>NZ_RKLR01000009.1 GCF_019599465.1 Haloarcula rubra | reverse complement strand
GCGCACTCACGTCCTTCACCGACGTCCGAGATACGACAGCAGCAGTCGATGCTGAACCCGGCAATCTTGGCATGGTCGATGACCCCGACCTCCAGGAGCAATACGCGGCCGAAGCACAGCGAATGCAGGAGGTTCACGACCCGGACGACGTGATCTGATACCCGCCAGTAGACATCGCCCCAAGCCATGGGTTATGTCGTGGCAGGCCTTAGTCGGGGTATGCGCGAACTCGTCTTCGCTCTCGAATACGAGCCCGGCTGCAACAGGGTGGCGGACGCCCTCGCAGACCACCCCGACGCTCGCGTTCGTTCACTCTCGCTGCACGCCACTGCCGACCAGCTCTGGCGAGTCGACCATGCCACCGGCACTCCGGACGCACTCGACGCCATCGAGGACGCGTTTCGCAACAGCGACTACTACGCCGACTGTCTCGCCACCGAGGACTGCGGCGCAACCCAGACCACCCGTGTCCTCGACCGCACGGACGACACGCTCATCCTCTACTCCGACTGGGAGCGGACCCCTGCCTGTGCCTCAGTCCCCCACATCGCCCGCGACCACCTCGGCGACGGTGTGCTGTTCGAGACCCGTCACGAGGGCCGCCACTACACGTGGCGGCTCATTCACTCCGACGAGGGCGATGTGGCGGCGTTCTTCGATTCCCTCGGGGTTGCCGTCGGGGAATGCGCCCAGATGGAGATGCTCCGCACCGCGGATACGACGACATCAGCTGGGGGAGGCGACGGGACACCGAGCGGCCTGCCGCCAGCACAGGAGGCCGCACTCCAGGCCGCTGTCGAACACGGCTACTACGAGTCACCCCGCGAGGTCGACGTCGGCGAACTCGCCGAGCATCTCGACGTGCCACGGTCAACACTCACCTACCGACTCCGTCGGGCGGAAGAACATTTGGCGAAGCAACATGTCGCCGGCGAGCGGGTAGCGGAAGAACGGCTGGCATCGCACTGAGGGCCGCAGTTGGAATATTCCAACAAAGACATATGGAACTCCCACTCCTACCGTGAGGTAATGACAGAGAATCCGGACGCAGCAGGAGAAACGAGCGGCGGCGGACAGCGACGTGAGCTGACCGCCCGCCTCGCCGTTCCCGAGATGGACTGTCCCTCTTGCGCCCAAAAGGTGGACAAGAGCCTCCAGCGTGTCGACGGCATTACTGACGCCACGCTCCAGCCGACCACCGGCACGGCCAACGTCACGTACGACCCTGATCGGACTAGCGAAGCCGACGTAATCAAGGCGATTGAAGGCGCCGGCTACGAGGTCGTCGGGGGCTCGGACGCTGAGGGCGATGATGAGGACAACCAGGCGACCGACGGCGTCGACATCGCGCCACCATCGGAGGTCTGGACGAGTCCTCGCGCGAAGAAGACGTGGCTCGGCGCGGCGTTCGTCACGCTCGGCCTCCTCTTCGAATTCCTCCTCACCGGACAGAACGTCACGGTGGCGAGCGTCCTCGAGTACCCGCTCCACATCGCAGATGTCCTGTTCCTCGGCGCCGTCGCCGCCAGCGGCATCCCCGTCGTCCGTAGCGGGTACTACTCCGCGAAGAACCGAAGCCTCGACATCGACCTGCTGATGGGGACGGCGATCATCGCGGCGACCGGTATCGGCTACTTCGTCGAGGCCGCCACGCTGGCCGTCCTATTCAGCATCGCCGAGCTGCTCGAGGACTACGCGATGGACAGGGCACGGGACTCCCTGCGCGAGCTGATGGAACTCTCGCCCGACGAGGCGACCGTCCTTCGCGATGGTGAGGAAGTGACCGTTCCCGCCGAGGAGGTCGACGTTGGCGAGACCGTCGTCGTCCGCCCCGGCGACAAGATTCCGCTCGACGGAACGGTCATCGACGGCGAGAGTGCAGTCGACCAGTCGCCGATCACGGGCGAGAGCGTCCCCGTCGACAAGACTGCCGGCGACGAGGTCTACGCCGGCGCGATCAACGAAGAGGGGTACCTCGAGGTAGAGGTCACCTCGACCGCTGGCGATTCGACGCTCTCGCGCATCATCGAGATGGTACAGGGCGCACAGGCGAAGAAGACCGAGTCTGAGCAGTTCGTCGACCGCTTCTCCGGCTACTACACACCCCTCGTCGTCGTGCTGGCAATCCTGACCGCCGCTATCCCGCCGCTGGTTATCGCCGACCCCATCTCGGTGGACGTGGCCGGGTACGGGTTCACTTTCGCCGGCGACTGGCAGACCTGGTTCATCCGCGGGCTCACCCTGCTGGTAATCGCCTGCCCCTGTGCGTTCGTCATCTCCACACCCGTCTCGGTGGTGTCGGGCATCACCAGCGCCGCGAAGAACGGCGTCCTGATCAAGGGCGGCAACTACCTCGAAGCGATGGGCGAAGTCGATGCCGTCGCGCTCGACAAGACGGGGACGCTCACGAAGGGCGAACTCGCCGTCACCGATGTCGTCCCGGTCGGCGACACCACTGAGGATGATCTGCTCCGTCGCGCCGCCGGGCTGGAGCGGCGCAGTGAGCACCCCATCGCTGCGGCGATTCTCGCCCGTGCTGAGGAGGCGGGCGTGGGCGACCTGCCCGACCCGAGTGGCTTCGAGAGCCTCACGGGGAAGGGCATCCGGGGCGAGATCGACGGCGAGACGTACTATGCGGGCAAGCCCGCGCTCTTCGAGGAGCTGGGCTTCGACCTCGCTCGAGCACGCCGCGAGACAGACGGCGGCGTCGTGGCGGAAGAGGCGACCGAGGCCGACGACGGGGCGTTCGCCGAGGACGCGCTCACCTCACTGGAGCGGGAGGGCAAGACGGTCGTTATCGTCGGGACGGAGTCGGAACTGCTGGGTGCAATCGCCATCGCCGACGAGGTGCGCCCGGCCTCGAAGCGGGCTGTCGAACGCCTGCACGAGCTGGGCGTTGAGCGCGTGGTGATGCTGACCGGCGACAACGAGGGCACCGCCCGCGCCATCGCCGAGCAGGTCGGTGTCGATGAGTATCGCGCCGAACTCCTACCCGACGAGAAGGTCGACGCGGTCGAAGAGTTACAGGCGGAGTACGGGGAGGTCGCGATGGTCGGCGACGGCATCAACGACGCCCCCGCGCTCGCCACTGCGGAGGTCGGCATCGCGATGGGCGCCGCCGGCACCGACACCGCCCTCGAAACGGCTGATATTGCGTTGATGGGCGACGACATCGGGAAACTCCCGTACTTGTACGATCTGTCGCATACGGCCAACGGTGTGATCCGGCAGAACATCTGGGCCAGCCTCGGCGTGAAGCTCCTGCTCGCGCTAGGCGTGCCGCTGGGCCTGGTCAGCGTTGCGCTGGCAGTCGTTGTCGGAGATATGGGGATGAGCCTCGGCGTCACCGGGAACGCGATGCGGTTGTCCCGGATTGAGCCCGATCGAATCATCGACGCCTGACTCTGCGGCGGGAAGTGCGGGCAGGACGCTCTTCTTTCGGGACTTACCTCCGCTACATCGAGACAAGTTGTGGTTTGTCTGGGGCAGAAAGGACTGAGCCCCACCGTGGGCTCTGATTTGATGCGCGAGAATCCAGACGACGATCCATTCCACGATTGTGAGTTCGGTCCCGACGCAGTCCTCGGGACGCACACCTTCCACGATGTCCTGTTCACCGACGACACGGAAACCCCGGTAAACGTGCTCACCGGCGAGACGCCCGTACATTCGCAGGCGAGCGTCGAGGAAGCGAAGGCGTTCGCTGCGAGTATTGACACCGACACGCCACAGATCGCACTTCCGGCGTCAGTCGAAACGCAAATCGAGACGCAGAGCAAGCCCTACACTGCAGCTGCGTTCTTCCACTTCAAGGCGACGGGGTCGCTCGAACGACACCGTGCCTACCACGCCGCGTACGACTCGGATGCGTTCACCGTCGACTTCGAGGCCGACTACGAGTCTGGGGACCTGACCATCACTGTCGACCGAGCGAACGACTCCTAAGAATCGACCGCTAGATCAGGTTTTTCGAGCGCCGGCGATGGGTGCCGGCGCAGCAGGAGCAAGCGAGCAACGACTCCCGGTGCGTCGGCGCTTCGAGGTGTTCGAGATGCACATGGTCATTTACAGCCTGGTAGAAGCATCGACAGAAGACGAAGCACTATCCACCGGAAAGACGGTGTTCGACCGCCTGGTCGGCGCGGACCCACACGCTGGCGCAGTCTTCGACTACCACGTGACTTTTGATGAGGAAGACACGTCCGTTGCGGGGAAGGCCCGATGGGGTGAGTTGCCGACTGCAGCCCCCGTCGACTCCGACGATGGCCAAGACCTGCTTGAGCGTGGCTGGGAGGCGACGAAAGAGGAGTTCGAGCGGAATCTCGAACGGGTGAGGGAGGCACTTGACGAACTTTCCGATGAGGAGATCATGCGCGACGAAGAACTCGCTCGGCACGCCTTCCACCAGGTCGGCGCCTACGACGGGCCAACGATCTTCCTGTACAACGAATATGCGAACGGTATCCGTCACCGCGAGCAACTGGATCGAGTGCTGGAGGAGAGCGAGGAGCTCTGGATCGTGCCCGCCGACGTCCACTTCTAACAGATGTCCCGGATCACAAATTGGAAGCGCGAGAGCCGCACGCCCACACTCGCATACCGGAATACCGAGACCGGCGCTCGGGCGGTCTTACACCGAGCACCGGATTCGTACCGCTACAAGTGGCGTGGCGTAATCCTCGTCGACGGCTACCCAGTGTGGTCGCGGGGGTACGAGACGAAGGACGTGAAATCGTTCCGTGACGAGCTCCGTGACCGGCCAGCGCCCGAACTGAGTTGTCCCGAGTGTCTGAACAGCGACGTGGCAATCGGCGGAAAAACGGCTGACGGCGCGAAGGTTCAGCGCTGGGTCGAATGTCGGAGCTGTGGATACGAAGCATCCTCGAGAATCGTGTACGGCGCCGAGCGCTGATTGATGGGAACGTTTCTGCGGTGACGTTTATTTTGGGCCGGGATGGGTGGCCCGTCTCAATCGGGCCAGATCCACAGATGAGTCTGGGAGTCATCGACCGCCACAGCGAAGCACTGTTCGAGTTCCTCTGGTGTCCCGTCTGCGGGCACGAGGTATTCAGTCACATTCCGTTCGAAGGTGTGTTCTGCAAGAACTGCAACACGCAGGTCGAACTCCAAGAATCCCGAGAGACACGTGGCTACGAGGAGGCCGTCCTCGCCTGCTTCGACACCCACTCAACGTGGAACCTCCACGTCGACGAGAAGCTCCGTCGCGACCTACCCGATGGGTCGGCACGGGTGAAGATCCTCGGCGCACCAGGTGCCTACAAGGTCGACTGGTGGAGTCCAGCACCCGGTGATGACTGGGAGCCGGTCGAACGAGGCGAGTTCGACGATGTCGACGAACCAGCCGATATCTCCCATCTCGCGTAGGGGAAAGCAGGTCCTGTGGCTGTTTTTCACCCCCTGAGGGGTGCGGGGGTGCTCGAACGAGCAGCTCCCGAACAGACCGATGAGTAAACCTAGCGACACACACTCGCACGAACAGACACACCCAGCGAACGACTGCGAAATCGCCTACGTCGGGTATCGGCAGAGCGGGCGGGCTATCGTTGAGAAACGTCCCGGCCAAGAACGGCTCACGCCAGAGCGGAGTCTCGCGCTGGTGAACCACAGTCCCTCGGGATTCGAATGGGGATACGGTGGTAGTGGTCCGGCACAACTCGCGCTCGCACTCCTCCTCGATTACACGGATGACGAAGCGTTCGCTCTCGACCACTACCAGGCATTCAAAACCGAGGTCGTGAGCCAGCTGGGCTGCGCGGGGTCCGACGAGTACTGGCGACTCACCTCTAGCGAGATCGACGCAGCCCTTCGTGAGACGACTGGCGAGCCAGTCGCACCGACCATCAACTAACGATCACAAAGAGCAATCCATGGCAGAACCCACTCAGCAGTCGCACACGCCCGCCGAATCGACGGAGAACACTGAGCGACAGGCACCAACCGAGTACGTCGAGCGAAGCGATGTCGGCGTCTCACTCACCGTGAAGCTCACTCGCGGCACTGGCACCCGCGATCAGGACAAAATCGTGGCCAAAGCGAAAGGCAAGACGCTCGAAGATGCCCGCGAGGACATGGAAATCCTCCGGGAGTACATCCACGATCTTGCTGAGGACGCTCGCCAAATCCAGCCAGCAGATCTACACGAATAGTAATTCTTTTGGGTGTTGCACAGAATTGTGTAATCATAGGATGTACGAAGTATGCGGTGAAAAGGAACTCAAGGTCATCCTCGCGCTTGATCAAGGCGATTCCATCTCCGGCGTCGCGCGAAAGATCGACGAGAACCGCGAGACGATTCGGCGCGTCGTGAATCGCCTTGAGGAGGCGGACTACGTCGCGTACGATCATGGCCTCCAGCTCCTCGATCAGACGCTCCGCGACGTCGGTCTCGAGTTCCTGGCGGCCGCAGCAGACATCTCGCCGCCGTCGATCTCGGAGGCGTACGTCCTCCCGCAGTTCGCTGGCATGAACTACGCGTTCACCGCCATCGATGCGGTCTACGTCTGGACCCGCGGTGGCTACCAGGTCGCTCGCGACACAGAGGACTATCCGCTGTTCATCGCCGTCCACGAATCCGAACTCGACGCCTGGACGTCGTTCTTCAACCAATTCGGAATCCCGACTACAGAAGAGCGCCAGCCCGCTGACGATCTCGATGGCACCATCCAAGTCGTTCTGGAGCCACGGTCACAGATCGAGGCCGAGATGGTCGACGGACGGCCCGTCATCCCGCTTCAGGAAACCGTGGCGTTCGCAAACGAGTACTACGCGACCTTCGAGTCGGCACTCGATATGCTCGGCCGGATGTACGACGACATCGACACTGACGCAGCCTACCGGATGGAGCCAGCCTGAACATGAGTCAAGAAGACCGAAGCGAGGCACTCATCGAAGTGCTCGAAGAGCTGGAACAGTCCGATATCGGATTCGTCCTCGTTGGCGGCTACGCAATCAGTCAGTTCGAGGCGCGGTTCTCGACCGACCTCGACCGCCTCGGCTGCCGACAAACCAAGGCAGAGTGGTCGTTCGACTATCTGCGCACACACAGTTCTCCGACGACGATATCAGGCGGCACTCAGTCGACGACGGCACGAGCAGCCGACGGGGAAGTACTCGTCGCGGCCAAGCTCCATAGTGGTCGGAAAACGGATCTCGCTGACGTCCTCGCTGCGATCCCGTCGATCAACCTCGACATGGTCGAGACGCACCTGCATCGCGGCGATGCTGACGCCCTTCGTGATCAGCTCAGTGAGGCACAAACGTTCATCGAAGAGGGCGGGCTCGATCACCGCTTCAAGAGTATGTTCGGTCAATCATCAGCCTCGGCAGAGGATATCGAGACGCTGCTCGAATTCCTCAAGCGACAACAGGAGTGAGATAGCGCTCACTGTGACAGCAACAGCGGCGGTATCTGTGAGTGGCCGTCGCCGAAGTTGCGCTAGGACGGAAATGAGCAGGTGCTGTTTGTCGTCGCCTTGAGGGCGCGGAGGCGAACACCAGTGAGTGACTCATCAGATCAATCTGTAGAATCGGGTGGCCTAACACCAGAACAGCGTCTCGAACCACCGAACACGCGCCTCATTAACGCCGGTATCGTGACGATTCACGATATGGAGACGCTGCGAGCGTGTGTCGCCTACGAGAACACGAATCAGCAGCGTGTTCGGATTCTTCGCCAGCTCAAGCAGCAGGCCGACGAAATCCGCTCACAGGACTGAATCACTGCTCATGGAGGCTGTTTTTCACCCCCAGTAGGGGTGCGGGGTACTCGACCACCCGCGTTCGACACATGAAAACAGATCTGACCGACGGTCCCAGAACAGAAGTACAGACTGAGAGCGACCCCTGCCCGACGAACAGAGACCACGTCGAGTATGTGGGGATGCGCGTCGGCGACAGAGCGGTCGTACTCAACCTCACCGAACACGAACGACTCGCCCCCGACCGAAGCCTCGATCTCATACGACAGAGCCTGTCGGGATTCGAATGGGGCGACACTGGCAGTGGTTCGGCACAGCTCGCCTGTGAACTCCTCCTCGATTACTACGACGACGAAGCCGTCGCCTCCCAGCACTACATCCAATTTTGCGATGACGTGGTGAGCCAGCTGGAGTGCACTGGACCAGCTAATTGCTGGCATCTCACCGGCAACGACATCGAGGCTGCACTCGCTGACTGTAACGAGCACCACGCTCTCACGCCGGACGGTGGCATCCCGTCGTCGTCGCTACCGGCGAATTGGAGTGTCGTAAACCGAACAGATCGGACGGTCTTCCAGCGTCGAG
Organism: Haloarcula rubra; assembly: GCF_019599465.1. Classification (GTDB taxonomy): domain Archaea; phylum Halobacteriota; class Halobacteria; order Halobacteriales; family Haloarculaceae; genus Haloarcula; species Haloarcula rubra. The sequence goes on along the minus strand of NZ_RKLR01000009.1, from coordinate 177,454 downwards.
ACATCGACCACTACGTCGTCCTTGGCGAAGGGAGTACAGAGTGGCTGATCGTACTCTGTGCGCAGGGCGACAGAGCGTATCCCGCCCCGCTCGATCATCGAACCCTGCCGGTCGGAACTACTCCTGCTCCCGCCGTGCAGGAACTGGTCACTGAGAGCAACAACCTCGTCGAGCCGGAGGAAGAAGCCTGATGGAGACCCTTCGCCTCTCCCGAAGCGCATTCCAGCTCATCGGACGCCCTGTCGAGGCGCTGGAGCGCATCGGCCGGGAACTCAAACGATACAACGACCGGCACGAGCGAACAGCTGAGGAAGACACCGACGACTCATGACCAGCGAAGCGACTCTCGGTGAGTTCAAGGTCGAGGAGTCGTCCGGTGAGTCCCGCTCGCCCTCACTTGAAGAACGCCTTCTCACTCCGATCTCACCGTCCGTCGGACTACGGCTGATTCCCGGTCGAGGTGATTCACTCTATCTCCAGAACCGAGGCACGGAGCGGTACCTCTTCCGTGACGAACACGACCGGTGGTTCGTTCTCCAACCGTCCGCAAAAGACTCAGAAACGGCGTTCGTACGCTGGGTGTACCTCCCGAATGACAAACCCGAACGATTGGCGCGGGCAGCGCTTCGACGACGGACGGTGGTCGGCTACGACTACGTTCGGCGGGGGGCTGCTCCCACTCCAGTTAGATCGACGGTGACGGCAATGTTCGTTGCGGAACGCTGGCCCGAGACGACCTACGAGTGCGGATCGTGCGAGGCACTGTTCGACTCGGCACGAAACCACGCGCTCCACTGCTGGAACGCCCATCCGTGGGTACCGAACCCAGAGCAGGTACGTCGCCGACGTAGGGCCGACGAGTAAGTCAGAGAATCAAAGACAGGTGTCGAGACCATTCAAGAGAGTAACCAACAACGCTGGGATATCGGGGGAGCTGTTGGGTAAGTAGTAGTTGTTTTTGCGCCCGTGAGAGGGGCCCAAGGCGCATGACGAGAGTGATTCCAAGAGGCAATGAGCTGAAGCTCGAACTCCCTCATATCTCAGCTGTTCTCTGTTGCCCACTCAAGTAACGGTTCCAGGCGTGTTCGAACCTCGTCGCCGTCGTCCGTCAGCGCATACTCGACACGTGGCGGGATTTCGTTGTACTGCGTCCGTGAAACGAGACCCGCCTCCTCGAATTCGTCGAGGCGTTTCGAGATCGTGGACGTACTCGCGGTCGGGAGGTGCTCCTCAATCTCCGCGAACCGCAGTGCATCGTGTGCGCCGATGATGCTGACGAGTTGCATCGCGTATTTCCGGCTCAACGTGTCGATAACTCCTGTGAGCGGGCAGTAGCACGTGCCGTCGATATCGCACGCGGGCGCCGATGAAGTAGTATCTGCCATAGCTTCGTGGCCTCCAACCTACTCCATAGCTTCGGACTCTGGAGTATAAGAACTTCCTGTCGTAAAGTATCGGTATAGATGACTCACACCTCCGACTATGATCTCGTGATCCTCGGCGGCGGAGCCGCTGCCTTCGCCGCCATCACTGAAGCAAGCCGGCGGGACCTCTCGACGGCGATGGTGAATACGGGCTTGCCCATCGGCGGGACGTGCGTGAACGTCGGCTGTGTCCCGAGTAAGCATCTGCTCGCCGTCGCCGAGAGTAGTGCTGCAGCGTCGGAGAACCCCTTCGACGCCGTCACATATCCCGAAGAGCCGACTGTCGACTGGGCCGACGCCCTCGACGGCACCGGCGAACTCATCGAACGGTTCCGGCAGGAGAACTACGTCGACGTCGCTGAGCACTTCGAGACCGACATCTACGAGGGGTACGGCCAGCTGGTCGACGATACGACCATCGAGGTCGTCGACGGCGCCGACGAGGGCGCGCACATTACTGGGAAGAAGGCGCTCGTCGCGACGGGCAGTTCACCGTGGGCGCCGCCCATCGACGGGCTCGACGACGTCGACTACTACACGAGCGAGACCATCCTCGAGGAGGGCGACCTCCCCGAGAGCATCGTGATCCTTGGTGGCGGATACATCGCGCTGGAGTGGGGCCAGATCCTCCACCGTGTCGGCGTCGACGTAACCATCCTCCAGCGCTCCGGTCACGTGCTCTCAGATATGGAAGGTCAGCTCGGCCGGGAGATGCAACGAGCCTTCAATGAGGAGGAAATCGACGTCGTGACCAGTAACGACTTCCAGCAGGTTCAGGATGTGGCTACCGACAGTGGTGCTGACCCTGGTCAGAAGTGCGTCGCTGTGGAGACTGTCATCGAGGGCGAGGAGCAAGCGTTCACCGCAGAGGCGTTATTCGTCGCAACCGGCGTCCAGCCCAACAGCGAGGACATCGGCTTGGAAGCAGTCGGCGTCGAGACCGAATCCGATGGCGCGATTCGCGTCGACGAGCATTTCCAGACGACCAATCCCGACATCTACGCGGCTGGCGACGTGATCGGCGAGCCCGAACTGGAGACGGTCGCCGCCAAGGAGGGCAATCACGCCGTCAAGAACGCCTTCGGGGACGAGGGCGTCAGCATCGACTACGATGCAGTCCCCGCAGTCGTGTTCACCAGTCCCGAGGTAGCAGTCGTTGGGACAACTGAACGCGAATATATGGACGAACACGGTACCTGTTCCTGCCGGACGGTTCAGATGGAAGATGTCCCTCGGGCAAAGGCCGTCAAGAACACGGATGGACTCGTCCAGGTGGTGAAGCACCACGAGACCGACGAGATTGTTGGCGTCCACATGGTCGGCCCCCGCGCCGCCGACATGATCATGGAAGCCACGCTGGCTGTGAAGTTCGGTCTCACCGTCGACGACATCATCGATACTGTCCACCCGTTCCCGACGTTCTCCGAGGCGTTCAAACAAGCCTGTCAGGCCTTCCGCCGGGATACGTCCAAGATGAGCTGCTGTATCGAGTGAGCCTTAGTCGTCGGTCGAGAATACGTCGTCAAGTGTGCCGCTATCGCCTAATTCGATGAGGGCACGGTTCAGGAGTTCGCGAACGATGAACTCCTCGTAGTGCTGGGTGTCGCAGTACTCACAGGGCTTCATCTCGCGGGCGACCGCCTCGATCTCAGTACCGTGTTTCGTATACAGCGTCTCAATGAGGGATGCCAACTCCTCGGACGTGGTGGACTGCGCCCCCGCAAGGGTTTCGTCTGCTTCCTCCGGGAGCTCATAGGAGAAGACCCGCGTGTTCGACTTGTAGAACTTCCGCGTTCCGCCGCCGGCTTCCTCGAGCCGGGCGATCTCGATCATCCCCGCATCCTTCAGAACGTTCACGTGGTGGCGCACAGTCGTCTCAGCCTTCTCCTCACCGCGACGATGCAGTTCGTCGTGAATCTCTTCGATCGTCATTTCTTCGGCAGCGAGCATATCGAGAATCTTCGCCCGAACGTCGTTCTCCAACGCTTTCGCTTTCTCCGGGGCCGTCGTCACGACTTCACGGATCGGCACGTCGGATTCGAGGAGCGCCATTCTTGTGAGGACGTAGGGGAACGACGATAGTAAGAGTAACGCAACACACTCGACAGCAGTCTTAGTTATTCGATACCGCTATAGCTCTAGTCGTAATGGTTATCCAATTCGCTGGGTAACTAGCGACCACGATGGGAACAACACAGGAACAATTCAACGTCGGGGGGATGTCCTGCTCGTTCTGTGCCGAGAGCATCAAGAAGGCCTACAGCCGGACCGACGGCGTCGAGGACGTCGACGTGAGTCTCGCCCACGAGGAGGTCCTCGTTCAGTACGACGACAACATCCTGAGTGAAGTCGAAGTGAAGGGCACGCTCCGGGATCTCGGTTATACCATCCGCGACCCGGACAAAGCGAAGCGATACGAGCAACAGCAGGCCGAACTCGCCGACGGCAAGCACCGTCTCCTGCTCGCCGGCGGCGCGTCCATCGTCGTTGCCGCGCTGATGGGCTGGATGATCGTCGTGATGGGACGCTTCGAGTCGGCATCTCTCGTAATGGATCTGGTGACGCTGGGGCTGGCGCTGGGGACGATGTTCGTTCCTGGACGGTATATCAAACAGAAGGCGTTCCAGAGCCTGCGCCGGGGGATCTTCAACCAGCACGTCCTCCTGGAAGCGGGCGCGTTCGCCGGGCTCGTCGGTGGACTGCTTGGCCTGTTCGTGTTCCCGAGCTTCCCGACCGTCCACTTCTTCGCCGTTTCCGTGTTCATCACCACCTACCACATCCTCTCGGAGTACACCAGCCTCATCGTCCGCACGCGGGCTTCCCAAGCCGTCCAAGGCCTTCTCGACCTCCAGCCCGACACGGCACGCCGCATCGGTGAGGACGGTGACGTCGAGGAAGTCCCCCTCGACGGCCTCGACGTCGGCGACTACGTCCGGGTCAAGCCCGGCGAGAACATCCCTGTCGACGGTGAGGTCGTCGAGGGTAAATCCGCAGTCGACGAGTCGGTTGCCACCGGCGAGTCCATCCCCGAGGAGAAGGCCGAAGGCGACGAGGTGATCGGCGGCAGTGTCAACGAGACCGGGACGCTGCTCATCGAGGTAACTGCCACCGGCGAGGACGCATTTCTCAATCAAGTAGCCCGCGAAATCGAGGAAGCACGCGCTATGAAGCCCGGCATCATCCAGCTCGCCGACCGCGTGCTCAAGTACTTCGTCCCGGGCGTCTTGACGATCGCTGCACTCTCATTCCTCTTCTGGATGATCGCACCGCTCGCGTGGGGCGGAGGTCCGAACATCCAGCGCGGGGCGTTCGCAGCGCTGGCGGTCCTCGTGCTCGGCTATCCATGTGCGCTCGGGATGGCGACACCGCTCGCGCTAATTCGGGGCGGCGGGAAGGCCGCTGACCGAGGCATCCTGATGCGCTCCGGTGACGCCTTCCAGATTTTCCCCGACGTCGACCACATCGTGCTGGACAAGACTGGCACCATCACCGTTGGCGAACCCGCCGTCAGTGAGGTCGTCGCCTTGGGTGCCGACGAGGTGGATGTACTCACGACTGCGGCCAGTGCAGAGGCCTTCTCCGAGCACCCGCTCGCCGATGCGATCCTCGAGGCCGCCGACGAGCAAGATGTCGAGTACGCTGACCCCGATGCCTTCGGCTCCGTGACCGGCAAGGGCGTCCGGGCAACCGTGGCCAGCGACGACGTACTGGTCGGGAAACCGGGATGGCTCAGCGACGAGGGAATCGACCTGTCGAAGGGAGACGCCGATATTGAGCGACTCCAAGGCCGCGGCCTCACCGTTGCTGGAGTTGTTCGTGGCGGTGACCTCATCGGCCTGATCGGCATCGGCGACGAAATCAAAGCCGATGCCGCCGAGACGATCCGGCGGATGCGCGACGCCGACATCACGCCCGTGATGATCACCGGCGACAACGAACGCACCGCGAACGCGGTCGCCAAAGAGATCGGCATCGGCCGGGTTATGGCCGACGTCCTCCCTGACGAGAAACGCGAGGAGATCGGGCGCCTGCAGGAAGCCGACCACCGCGTGGCGATGGTCGGCGATGGCATCAACGACGCTCCTGCACTCACGCAGGCGGACATCGGCATCGCCATCGGCGCTGGGACCGACATCGCCATCGAGTCGGCGGATATCGTCCTGATGGGTGACCGGCTTGGTGGCGTGATGGACGCCTACGAGATCGGGAAAGAGAGCTACCGGAAGACCCGCCAGAACCTCGCGACGGCCTTCGCGTTCAACGGGGTCGGTGTCGCCGCCGCGACGACCGGGCTCGTCCACCCAGTGTTCGCGATGCTCGCGATGGTGCTGTCTGTCTCGGCCGTCCTCGCCAACAGCTTCGCTGGTCAGCTCCTCTCGGGCGAGGGTGTCAACACCAAATTCGCCCTCGACGAACGCACCGACGGCGAGCGGGAAGACGGCCGAGCGGCGGCCGATTAGGCCTTGACGTCGTAGCCAGCCTGTTCGATTGCCGCGTTCACGTCGTCGTCTGCGACTCCATCCTCGAGAACCACGTCGACCGTGTCAGCTTCGTGGTCGGCCTCGACCCGACTCACACCGTCGAGGTTTCGCAGGGCGGTCTCCACGTTCTGTTCGCACCCGTTGCACGACATCCCGGTGACGGAGATCGTCTTTCGCTCCATACGGGCCTGTAAACACTCGCGGGGAATGACCATTACGGTAGCTGTTATACCGGTATTATCTCTATTAGAGATGAGGCGTTATCGTCCGGAGAGTTGTTTGTGTCGGCCTCAAAGGGGTGAAGGCTCTTTGAGATGGGGTCCACTGACGACAAAGAGAGCGACGAATTCCCGCCAGAGAAGCGGCTTGAAGCACCGAACACGCGCCTAATCAAGGCCGGGATCAAGACGATTCCGGATATGGAGACACTCCGAGAGTGTGTTGCCTACGAGAACGCGCACCAGAATCGGACGCAGATTCTGCACCGGCTCAAGTGGAAAGCTGAAGAGTTACGTGAGGACGAAGGGTAAGCGCTGTTCTTAACCAACACACTCCGCGTGAGTTTCCCTATTGTTGGTTAATGTGCTGTGCCGCGGTTTTTCGGGCCCCTGAATGGGCGCGGGGCGACCAACAGCCGCCTCGCGAGTTCCGTTATGTCCCTCGATTTGAGTTCAGACTCCAGCACGGCTAGCGACATCGCTGTCGCCAGACAAGCGGACCATGTGGCGTTCCTCCATCGGGCCCCATTCGTCGCCGATGCTCTAGCCCTCGGATTTCTCCCCGGATTTCGGGAAGACTGTGGGTATCAGACGGATCAGTACCTGGACCTCGATATTCCCGTCGGGATGCTCGACAACGATTTCCGGAATCCCGATCTGGAGCGGTTCGTCGACCGCTTCTTCGAGTACGAACCAGAGGTCGGGGTCATCGGGGACGTCGACGAGATCGACGACGTCGACGCCCACGTCGCTGCTGCCCGTGAGATCCAAGCAAGCTACCCCGAGGCCGAGCTCATCATCGTCCCGAAGTCTAGAGCGGTGATCGACGCGATTCCTGAGGGTCTCGTCCTCGGGTATTCACGAGGATACGCCGACCGCCTGGCCCACGAGTTCTCCGACCCTGCCGATTGGAGAGGGCGGCGCGTCCACATCCTCGGCGGGAGTCCGCCCAAGCAGCTCCACGCCATTCGACAGCTGACCAGGCCGACACTCACCGACGAGCCACCAGCCGACATCGTCGGCGTTGACTGGAACGGACTCCATCGTGGCGCACAGTTCGGTGAGTTCTGGACGGCTGACGGCTGGGACGACAGCGGTCGCAACGCCGACCACGTCACCGTGCGAAAGACGGTGCGCCATAGTCTCGCTCGCATCCGCGAGTTCTGGCAGTCACATGGGATCTGGCCCGAGACGACACCAGAGGACGCTGGGTTACACTTCGAGTACGAGGGACCGAGTCCTGCCGATCTCGAAAAGGGAGCTTGCACCGAATGCGGAGCGAACGTCTGGCGAACACGTCGCGGCCCCTTCGTCGCTGAATACGATACCGGTGCAGTCTGTGGGTACTGCAGTTACGAGTGCTACTTCACCCATCGCCATCGGAAGGACCTCGAGGAGATCGCTGGCGAACAGAGTGTCTACATCCCCCCAGCGTGACGCAGCGTGCTGTTTTTCGAGCCCGGGGAGGGGGCGGAGGCTCGGTCGTGAGCCTTCGTCCAGAGGTGACTTTCCGTGAGCCAGCAACAAACTGTAGACGACGTTTCAGTCGATGAGATCCCGATCGATATCTCGAACACCCAGTCCGGAGAGATAGAACCAGCCGACGTGCCCGGAGAAATCGAGTCGATAACCCGTGGTTTAGCAAGCGAACAGCCCCCGACGAACCCACTGGTCGTCCTCAAGGCGGGTCGCTGGTGGTACATTCACGGCAAGGGCGGAACAGATCCTGCCTTCCGGTGGGCTATCGAGTGGGCACGTCATCTGGCGACCGACACGCCTAGCGACGTCGAGCGGTTCGACGAATTCCTCAAGTACCTCGTCACGGTCGGCTTCGCTGACGAGACCCACGAACTCCGATAACCGAGAGGGTGGTTTTTGTTCGCCCCCGAAGGGGTGCGGCGCGTTCTGAACTGATGCAGTCCCGGTAAACTCGATTCGGTGAACACAATGGCTACGACCAGTAATTCGTCGGTTTCCTTCGAGGAGACCGACACGCGAGATGACGAGATGAACAGCACCATCGAACAGTGGATCGACGACCTCGCCGCCGGCGTCGACGACGCGCAGGCTAGCGCGGAGTTCCAGGAGTGGCTTGACGTCCAGAGTCGATTCCACGACTACTCGTATCGGAACACGCTCCTCATCAAGCGCCAGTGTCCCGAGGCAACCCGCGTGGCGGGCTACAATACGTGGAGATCGGAGTTCGACCGGCACGTCCAAGAGGGCGAACAGGCGATCTGGATCTGGGCACCGATCATCACCAAGCAATGTCCGGAGTGCGAGAATTCGCCGAGTTACCACGAGCAAAGCGACTGTGACTATGACGAGACGCCACCCGAGGAGTGGTCCAAAGGACTGGTTGGATTCAAACCAACAGCAGTCTTCGATGTGTCTCAAACCGAGGGCGAACCGCTCCCCGAGTTGGAAACCGAGGCCACTGGTAACGCCGACGACCTGGTGCCAGCGCTCCTTGATGCGGCAGCTACGCTCGATGTCGACGTCCGCGTCGTCGACGCTGCTGAGTGGGAGCATGGCGACGCGAAAGGCGTCTGCAAACACCGGAATCTCCACGAGTTCCAACCCGTCGTCGAAGCGAAAGCCCGCTCGAATCAGGCCGATCTCGCCGTGACGCTGATTCACGAGTACGCCCACGCACTGCTCCATTTCGATGTCGACGACGAACCCGAGCGTGCAAAACGCGAGATCGAAGCCGAAGCTGTTGCGTACATCGTCGGGCGGTATTTCGACCTGGATACGAGCGGTTCAGCGTTCTATCTTGCCGCGTGGCAGGACGACGATGCGGAGAGCATTCAGGAGCGTCTCGGCCGGATCAGTTCGACCGCTCAGGAGATCATCGACACAGTTGTAGAGGGCTGAACACCCCCTTCCCGGCTGTTAACCAACGCTGGAGGGTACTCTGTCGACATTGTTGGTTAATTCGTTCCGCGTCCCGATCCCGTGTGTTTCGATCGGTCCCGAGACATACCCATCGACAGTCGATGTTATCGTTCAGAATCGATTCGGCGCTGCTGGTCACGAAGGAACTCAACGACGGCATCGATATCCTGTTCGGGAACCGTTTGCTGTTCGAAGACTCCTTTGAATGCATCTGCGAAATCCTCCGACGTGAGGCGGTTGAGGACAGTCTCGATGCGACCAGCGAGCTTCTCGGACTCTCCGCGATGCAGATGAGTCGCGATCCGGTCGAAATCTGCGCCAGCAGCCAGCACCACCAGATCCCGAGAGTCTGCCTTGCGGCCACTGTGGAGTTTCACCGCGAACAGCAACTCCCGTTCCGGAATCCTGGCTGTTACCGGGCGTCCGGTTCGCAGTTCCTCGGTGACAGAGTGCTGGGCCAGATAGCGATACGACCATTCAGCTTCCGTCTGGCGACAGCCCAGCGCGTCCACCATCGCGTCGAACTGAACCGGATTCCCGATATCTTTCGTAAACCGGATAGTCCGGCCCTCGTAGAGTTCGTTTCGCTCGACATCGGCCGTTTTCTCGTAGCCGCGGTCGGTGAGAAGGTCCGTGTAGTCGTCGACCGCTTGGGCCGGAATGACGACGTCGACGTCCGTGGTAAAGCGTTGATTGAACGCCGCGATCGCCCACCCACCGACGAGCACGTACGGCAGGTCAGCGTCGATGACTGCCTCCAGCGTATCCAGTAGTTCGTCTTCGCGTTCACCGAGGCTCATGCATTGAGACGCGGATCCTCGTGGGACGCGTCGATATCGCGGTCGTACTCGTCGGCGATCATCTCCAACGCCGGCTCGTAGTTCACCCGGTACTCCAACATGTGCTCGATTGCCTCATCTAACGGAATGACCGGATTGCCGTCGACCCACTCGCGAGTGATCTCCCCACTCGTCGGGAACAACACGTACGAGACGGTGGCGTCGTAGTCGGTCGCGTCCGGCCGCTCTTCGATCCGGCTCGGAATCCCGAACTCATCAAAGAACGCCGTCCACCGTCCGATATCCCGGTCGGCGACCTGGATGAAGATCGGGTAGTCGTCGTGGCCGCGGGCGATCTGATAGCCGCCGTGGGTCCAGACGTAGACGGCGTCGATTTTCGTGTACGCAAAAGGCATCCCGGCGAAGTGCGGAATGACGTAGCCGTCGTCGATCGAGGGGGGAACAGCGCGAGAGATGGCCGCGACGAGATCGTAGTAGCGATCCCTGACAGCGTAATTCTCGATGTAGACGCCGTCCTCACGTCGGATGAAGCCTGCGTCCTCCAACCGCTCGATCCAGTCGTAGACCCACGAGTAGGAGCCGTCGATCTTCTGGGCGATTCGCCGGATCGAGTCGCCCGGCCGGGCCGCGACCATGATCTTCGCCGCGGTCTCGTCGACGTACTCCATCATCGCTAGTTATCGGTATCGCATCTAACTGTATTAGTCTTGTCCCCCGTATTCCCGATAGAGTTATCTCTATACAGATATACTATTCTTGGTTCCGGTAGTCCGATCCGGCGCAGCATTCGAGCAGAGAGGGGTTAACCAACAGAGGATACGATTGATCGGTATTTGTTGGTTAAGTTTTTCAGCGCCCGCCGAGGGGCGGAGGCGCACTTCCGTCTCCACCGACCCATGACCGACCAATATCTAACGACCGTTCTCGACGAGGCAGAGCGAGTCGCAGAGCACCACGAGCAGGTCGCCCAATCTTCAGACAATCCGAATCACGAGTATCTCCGGTACGCCGTCCTTCGGCTGCTCGAAGAAGAGGCTGACGAGACATCGGTGGAGATACCGCAGATCGACGGCCTGTCCGTCGGATACGGGAAGGATAAGGCGATGTACGAGAGCTGGGACGACGACGTCGAGTGGTGGGAGACGGTTCCGCCGCAGGCGGAATGTACTCGCTTTCGGATGTTCTACCCCGACAAGCACGAGGCTGTTCCGCGAGTCATCGTCGACGTGATGGCAGCACTCGGGGCGTGGCGTGTCTGGACTGGGAGCGCTGCCGCCTGTGGCTCCTACGATCATCGCGAGCGCCGTGAGGTCCACTACCTGTGGCCGGAAGGCCATCCGGTGGAGGAAGTACTCCACGAGCGGCTCAGTGGCCCTGCGGAATCCGTCGCTCCGGACGGGGGCCGAACGGGCGACGTTCGCGACCGGCTGGTCGTCGACGAGAATACACAGTCGCAGGACGATCTCGAGCCCCGCACGGCGCGTGCCGTCGCTGAAGCGATGGACGTCTCGCTCCTCTCGAAAGGTGGCCGCTACGAAGTACAGTCCGCGTCCGGAAACCGGTACGAAGTTGACGTCGTCGACGAGTCGTGTTCCTGTCCCGACTGGCAGCAGCGCTCACCCGAAGGCGGCTGTAAGCACCTGCGTCGCGTCGATCACGAGATCAAACAGGGTCGTGTTCCACGTCCGGATGGTCGGCTCCCAACGACCTCAGGGTAAATCGCCATCTTTCTCGTCGGAATCGCTCTTCTGATACTGGGTAGTGTGGCGGCACACTAGGCTTTTCACGGTCGGTCACATACCGGGAGGTATGAGCAGCGACAGAATTGACGCCGAAAGCAAGGTGTCTGGAAACCAGGCAAATATCCCCGCCCGGATTCGGCGTGAACTCAATATCGACGATGGTGATCAGCTCCGTTGGCAGCTCGAGGACGACGGGAGCATCCGAGTCCACGTCATCCAACAGCAAACCGGCACGTTCGCCGACTTCGACGGCTATGCCGGTGAGGAGCCGACCGATGTCACGAGCGAGCACGACGCCTGGGGCGTCGACGTCGAGTAAATGCCCCGTGCACTGATCGATACGACAGTCCTCTTTGCCGCCGCATACCGGCGGGATGGATCCCACGATGCCGCGCTTCCCGTGCTCCAAGGCATTGACAATGGAGCGCTCCCGGAGGCAGTCGTCCTCGACTACGTGCTCGCGGAAACGCTAAACGGCCTCACGACCCACGCCGGCCACGACGCAGCCGTCGATCTCCTCGATCGAATCGAAGAAAACGCCCGCTTCCACATCGATTCACTCACCACCGACGCCCTCGCGACCGGGAAGGCCCTCTTTCGCCAACACGAACCGCTCTCCTTCGTCGACGCCTGCATTATCGCGTATATGCAAACCGAGGGGCTCGGCTACCTGTATGCGTTTGACGACGATTTTGACGCTGTCGAGGATGTCTATCGGCTCGAGACAGCAACGAATCCCTACGACCCGAACTAACCCTGGCAGACGCCACGGCTGGCGACAACGTTCGGTCTCAGGCTAGTCGCACCTCGTAGTCAGCCGCCAGCTCCTGGAACTCGTCCCACTCCGGGAGCCGCTCGTCGTCGACCTCGCCGTGCGTCTCGAGGTAGCGCAGCAAGGCGTCGATTTCGTCTTCGAGCCCATACTTCGCCGCCTGCGCTCGGAGGTCCGCCTCGTCGACGTCGACGTGGCTGAGCAGGAGGAGACAGTACGAGCGGTGGCGGCTACCGTCGTCAATCAAGAGGGTGTGACAACAGAGCTCCGCCGGCGAGACTTCGTCAAGTTCCTCGGAGTAGACGTAGTAGCTATGGCCGGTGAGCAGGAACTGGAGGTCGAAGACCGCGAACCGAGCGAGGCCGGTTTCGTGGAACGCCTCCGCGTCGATCTCCGTCTCGGTCTGGACGAGGAATTCGTCGTAGTCCTCCCAGAGAATCGTGCCCTTCGGGGCAACGGCTTCGAGGCGTTGGCGATGCAGATGGTGTGCGAGTTCACGGGCGAACGCGTGGAGGCGGTCGAAGTTTGCATTAAAGTCATAGCGGCCGTCGTCCGTCCCGACGAGCCCACGGTCACGAAACCGCTTGAGGACCCGGTTGACCGTGTTGCGGTAGTTGTCGCTCCGGTCGGCGATCTCGGAGACGGTTCGCGGCTGGTCGAGGTAGTACAGCACCTCGAGTGCCTTGCCGGTCAGCAGCTCGGGGAAGTCGATATGGGAGTGCTGGCGGACAAGATCCTGGTAGCGTTCGACGGCACGAGCATCCGACGGGATGACTCGTTTTCGGCGGCCGTCGCGTTCCGTGTAGACGAGCCCCTTCTCGACGAGGTCGGCGACAGCACGAGAGAGGTAACTCTCGCTGTGGTCGAGCTTCGTCGCGAGCTCAGAGATCGTGTCGCCGCGGTCGACCGTGGCGAGGACCTCCAGTTCGATGCGCCGGAGCACGGTGTAACATAGTACGAAACTTGTATATAAAGAAGTTTCGAGTAGTGTTACAGTCAGCAGGCACGAGAGTCGTCTCCATCGTCTTAACCAACAAAACTATGGGCTCGTGGGTCGTGTTGGTTAACACGAGAGTAGCCGATGTCCTACGAACCCCCGACCCCACCGGCGAACCTCCCGACGGAGATCGTCAACACGCTCAACGAGTCGGATCCGGAGCAGCTCCGAGATGTTGCGACGTACGCTGAAGCGCTCGCCGAGCACAAGGAACGGGAGGCCCGTCTCGAGGAGTCGGCAGATCAAGAAGAGGTCGAAGAGCGACCAGACGATCTTCCGGACGACGTCCCAGCGAAGGCCACGATCACGATCAAGGAGATTAACGACAACCGCTACTACTACTGGCAGTGGCGAGAAGGCGAGAAAGTTCGTTCCCAGTATAAAGGCCCCGTCAGTCCCGACGAATAGACGGTGGTGAACCGTAACCGGGTGTTTGTCGAGCGCAATTAGTAGCGTATCAGAGGACACCCCCCAGAGTGTGAATGGGTTCAACCCATCCCACACCCCTCATGTGAATGGGTCCGGTCAGCCCAGACAGGTAACACTCGGAGAGAACAGACCCACCCCACGTTTCCGTCGTAACTGGAGGTCCGTGGACGGAACGCAGCCACGATCGAGGGGATCAGACCCCCCACGTTTCCGTCGTTTCGTCACCCCGCCCAAAGTCGATTATTGGGAGTAGAAGACGACCTCGGATCACCCACCCCACGTTTCCGACGTATCGAGAGATACACTCGTGATCAGGGGTGTGGTCAGCGACCGAAACGGGAGCTAGGCCAGATCTTCCAGCCGGCTGTCCCGGAGGACAGATTTCAGCACGATGCCGGTATCCTGAACCAGCCGGTGCTCGAGATAACTGCCTTCACCCCGGCCACCACCGGTCCGAGTTGATTCAACGACACCGAGGAACGCCTGCTCTTTCAACAGCTCGTAGACGCGGTGCTCGCTGAGAGTCTTCGCGTCAGCCTTCTCTGTCGTCGCCTGATACCGTTCGTAAATCCGGTTGGTAGAGAATCCATCCTCGTTCGGATTCTCTTCGGTGAGCAGCGCGAGAGAATAGAGGATGAATTTGACCTGGGTCGTCGATCCACGGAGAAGCTCCTCGAACCGGTCGATTTCAGCCCATTCCTGAGCATCACGAACGTGTTCCTCGACGACTGTGTCGACGTTTTCTCGTTCGGCTAGTTCGCCGGCGTGACGTAGAATTTCGATGGCCTTTCTGGCGTCACCGTGTTCTTGAGCGGCTAGTGCCGCCGTCAGCGGGATCACATCATCCGAGAGAACGCCATCGTGGAACGCGTCCCGTCGGTGCTTCATAATCTCGCGCAGTTGATTCGCGTCGTAGGGTTGGAAGACGAACTCCTCCTCGCGAAGACTGGACTTGACGCGTTCGTTCAGCTGGTCGCGATACTCGATTTTGTTGCTGACTGCGATGACGCCCAGGTGGCAATCCGCTTTCCCCGATTCGCGAGCCCGCGAGAGCTGCATAAGAATATCATCGTCATCGAGTCGGTCCACCTCGTCGAGAATGATGATGACTGACTCGTAGGCAGTATCCAGAATCTCCCAGAGATAGTCGTAGTATTCACCGCTGCCAATCCCTGCGCGTGGAATATCGAGGTCAGTCTCGTCCGTCTCGTTGAGTGAACGAGTTACCGTCCTCGCGACGCGTGTCTGTGTGTTGTGCTGCGCGCAGTCGACGTAGACCGTGCCCACGGACACACCGTTCGACTCCGCGGCTCGGCGCGCTCGTTCTGTGACGTGGCGAGCAACTAGTGACTTCCCGGTTCCCGTTTTGCCGTAAATAATCACGTTGTTGGGCGGATCGCCACGAACGATTGGCCTGAGTTCAGCAGCCACGGCCTTGATCTCGCCATCTCGGCCAACGATACGTCCGCTTTCAGGGACGTGGCCAACCTTCAGCAGTTCCTTGCGAGCGAAAATGTTGGCTCGGTCGGGGTCGTCTTCATCAAAGTCGAAGAGGGGATCGTCAGCGGGATCCTCGTAGCGGCCGTCGAAGTCAGAGAGTTGGGACGGTTCCTCAGCCATCAATATCAGACATCGCGGATGGGACCTACTTAATGATTTGGCTACCTCGACCAGAGTGTAAATCGGGCTATGGTCGTCTTCTGATGTTTTGTCGCTGGCGTATCATCCTCACAAAGGATCGAGTCGGTCCCGAGTGAAATCGGATTCGGAGCGAGAGTTACCGACGCAGACCGGCACCCCCAATCCAGAGTGAAAACGCCAGACTGGAGCGGGTTTGACACACCCCTAGTCAAGAGTGAATAGCCCTCCATCCGGGAGCAGCGTACTTGGTTGAGACGACACCCCCCGTCCAGAGTGTATCTCCCGAACCGGGTAATCAATCATTTCTATGAGAGGACACATCGGCCCTGGACGTCTGACGCACGGCAGACACCCCTCGTCCAGAGTGAAAGCGCTGGTGTGATGAGCTGGAGTGGAGTGTGAACCTCGAGTGATGTTGACGAGCGTTCGTCGGCACCCCCAATCAAGAGTGAAGACGCAGGTCAGATCTCCAGCCGAAGCAAAGCAGGGTACAATCGGGACTGTCGGGATCGGGTATCTTGATTCCGATTGACGAGGGAGATCGGGAGATACTAATCTCGATTTCGGCTTTGATGCCGGTTTGCTGGTTGGCGAATAGTCAGAATGACGATTGTTCCTTCAACGTCTCATAATACGCGGACGATGGAATCGAACCCCCACACCCCTCGTCCAGAGTGAAACGCTACGAGAGTCCCTCGGTTGACCCGGCGGAAACCACACGACGAGTCGGCTGGGAAGTACCAAAATCACAAGACGTGAGACGAGTATCCCTCGAACAGCAGTCGTTACACAGTCGAAGATCTTCAAACATGCCAACCTGCATAGTATTACCTAGAAGTTTTATTACTACCTACCTCCTACCACTCCTCAAGTGCATTCAGCACAGAGAAGAGGACGAAGGCGGCATTCGTCTGGGTGGTTTCGAACCGCTGCTCGTGTTCGTTGTTTCATTTCCTCCGTGTTCTCCCGTCTCAGGCAGTCTTTCCGTGATTCTTGCTGATCTTCTCCCACGAGAACCCCTATTTCCCGTGGACCTCACCCCACACCTCTGATTGGTTTTCACTCTGGACGAGGGGTGTGTGGACGAGGTATTCTCTCCAAGTCCCTTTCGTGTCTCCACTCAGCATTAACCAACAAACCTCCCGATACCTCGATAGTGTTGGTTAACCTCTCTCAATCTCGGTGAAGGCGGCCAAGTCCGTTTTCCGAGTTTCCGCGATCTCGCGTTTAATCTCCGTCCGATCCCAGCCAAGCGGTGCCAGCACACTCTCGACAGCTCTGACGAGTTGCGTCTCGTAGTACGACGCATCGTACGACTCTACCTCTTCGTGGGCCAACGCGACTCGCTCTCGCGAACTCTTCTCGTCATCGACGACCACGTACTCGATGTCCTGTCCCGGGTGGATAGCGAGGCCCTGGTCCCGAGCCCGCTTCAGTGCCGCCACGTTCTGCGTGTTCTGCGTGTACCCTTCCAGCGGCTTGGAGACACGATTCCGTTCGACGAGCTGCTCGACCGGCACCGTTCCAGCGTGGAGGCGCTTGATTGCGTCCTGAAGACAGTCGAGGACGGCGTCCGGAGATCGAGTCGCGTCGAGCCGGTCAAGACAGTCCCGCTGGACGTCCTCGATGAACGGCGGAGTCGAACGCTGTCGGGCTTCGATACCTCTTACCTTGAAGTCGTCGTCGCCGGCGACCTTTCCGAAGTACTTCGTCAGCGCGCCGGCGTCGCTCTCGCGCTGCGGCACGAACGCGACCCAGTCGTAGTGGGCCTCGTGTTCGAGGCGAATCTCGACGCGCTCCGTGATCTCCGTCGCGAGCGTCTGGAGGTCTTCGCGGTCCTCGTCGTCGACGTTGGGGTCCGGGGTCACCCAGATGGAGTCGACGATGCCGTGGACGACGCGCCAGCCGCCAGCTTCCAGCCGCTGTTTCGCCGTCAGCAGAATCTCGCGAGCGAATGCGTTGATCGCTTCGTGGCACTCGATGCGGCCGAACTTCGCGTTGCTAAACCCTTGATAGCCGAAGCAGGCGACGAGGATCCACTTCAGCGCTCCCGACCGTCCCTCGAGTTCCGCCAGCCGGTCCTTGTCGGGGTCGTCTCGTTCCTTCTCCCGACGGATGGCCGCCTTGATCTCGTCGCGAGCGTCGATGATCGGTTGCAGCACGTCGACGAGGTAGCCCCGGTCGTCGCAGATCGAGTACCCGAGGCCGGGGACGTCGTCGCGGTCGCTGTGGCAGTCACACCGGATGACGTCCGGCGAGACGTTCCGGGTGCAGATGATGTTCGGGTACAACGAGGAGAAGTCGAGTTCGTGGACGTTCTCGTGAAGCCCGACCTCGGGTGCGAAGATGAAGCCGCCACGGTCGGCGTCGTGGAGCGTCCCCATCGGCTTGTAGAACTCGTGACGCCAGGAGTTCCAGGGGACGAGGACGCCGCGGTCGTGGGCCTCGCAAATCTGGATCGCCGTCAGCACGTTCCCGATCGACGCCCACGCGAGCTCCTGAACGGGCTTTTTCGAGCGCGACACGAGGTCGAGAACGCCGTCGAGGTTGGTCTCCCCGCAGAAGAACGTGTTCGACTCGTCGATGATCGCCCGGCCGGGCACGTTGTACCGCGCCGGCGAGTGGCCGACGCGGCCGTAGCTCGAGTACGTCGACCGGCTCGCGAGCTGCTGGTAGTCGACGTCCGGCCACCGACTCAGCGAGAAGTCGTCGACGCCGGCGTCCGTCGCCATCTCGTACAGGGTCGGGACGATCTCGCTCGTCGAGCAGACCAGGACGTCCGGATCGTGCGCTTCGAGTGCCCCTTGGACGGCGGTCAGGATATCCGTCGGCGAGCCGGTGACGGTGTCGCCGGCGACGGACAGTTCCTCGTAGACGTCGTTGCTCGTTTCGGTCACCGGGACGCTGAGCCGGAGCGTCGACAACTCGCTCGCCGGCGTCGGATCGGCGCCGGTCTCCAGACAGTACCGGAACTCTCGCGAGAAGTCGACGTTGAAACAGGCGAGATCCCCGACTGGATAGTCCGACAGCTGGCGTGCCTGCCGGGCGAGTTGGGTGACGCGGTCGATGTGGGCGACATCGACCGCGAGAACGGCCTCCTCGTCCCGTCGAAAGCCGGGGCGTCGCGCAACCGTCTCGGTCGCGACGACGTCCGGGTGCTGGTCGTACACCGACTGGAGTGTCGTGAGGTCGAGGTCGGCATCAGGGTCGCGAGCGGCGACGTAGAAGCGTGGGGTGTAGTCATCGCGCTCGGTCGCGACGGCGCCGTCAGCGGTTGCCTCCCACTCCAGGACGCGGCCGTCGTCCAGGAAGTCGATGCTGAACGGCATCGTTACGGGTCCGAGTCCGGTGGGGCACTCTCTTGATCATCGCGTGCTGCGACCGCGGCTTCGAGCTCTTCGAGGCGTTCCTCGTGGTCGTCGAGGCGGGCCTCCTGTTCGAGATCGATGCTGAGCAGCGCCGGCAGCAGCGGATTTTGGTGGTTCAACAGCCCGCTCGCGTCGGCGTGGTCGCGGGCGTACTCGAACAGCTGGTCGAAGTGCGGTTGGTCGCGACGCCGCAGTGCCCGGCGGAACTCAGCCCAGCGCTCTTCGATTGCCCGCAGCGCATCTCGGTAGGTTGGGTTCGTACGCCCCATCGCTATCGTCCTCCTGCCCCGGTTGCGGTCCACGCATCGAGCAAGGGATCTGCGGTGGCCGCCACCGTCTCACCGTCAGCTGTGACGCCTGTCCCGACACCCTCCGGAGTCGGCGTCGACGGCGTCGGCGTCGTCGGTTCCACGCCGACCTGCGTGGCGCGTGCCGCGAGCAGCTGCCGCCAGTACGCGAACGTCGTCTGGTAGTACGCGCCGTCGTCGACGGGGTAGACGAGCGTCTCGAAGTCCTCGCCGACGACCCGTGGCCCCATCCGAGTTTGCTCGCACTCGAGGTGATGGTCGGCGACCGTCGCGACCGGCTCGGTGAATTCGTTTCGTTCGTTTCGCGTAACGAGCACCGGGATGTCGTATCCTTCAGCGTAGGTCGCCAACTGGGCGAGAGTTCGAGCCTGAAGGGTTTCCGCGTGGGTTTCGCCGAGGGTATCGTCGGCGCGGTACTGGGCGTCGATGGCCGGCGCGACGATGAGGGCGGGTGTGTGGGGCGACGTGTCCTCGTCACGACTTGGTTCCCCTCGACCGGCCGCCCCGGCGTCAGTGGTAGACATCTGGATCGACTTGTTCACTGCCGTCGGGAGATCACAGACGGCGCCGTAGTGCTGGTAGGTGGTGAATCCGCGGGCGACGTGAATTCGGTTGAGCAACCGTTGACTGGGCGCGATCTGAGCGAGTGTCGTCGTCGTCGCGTGTCCGTTTGCGTCGACCCAGAAGGCGGGCCCGTCGTGCAGGAGGAGATGGTCGAGCACGAGCGACTGCAGGATCGGGACGCCGCGGCCTCCCTCGACGTCGAGCAGCGTGATTCCGTCGTCGAGCTGCGGCAACAACATCTCGTCCGTAGCCGGATCGGCCTGGTCAGCGAGGGACCGATTGCGGTCAGCGTCCCGTGTCGGCTGGTCCACCGCCAATCGGTCCGACGTTGAGTGTTTTTCCATACACGACTAGAGGTCTACATTCCCGATAAGCCGCGGCGTGTCGCTTCCGCGTTTCAGGGAACCGATCAAAATACAACGAGTGGCGTCGCTGTTTGCGTGTTTTCGTGTTAGGATGACCACTTCCGAGAACAATTCCGATATGAGGCGCCTCCTCGGTTAACCAACAAGTGGATGCATACGCCCTCTGTCTGTTGGTTAATATGTGGGGAGCTCAGTAGGCCGGTGTCTCAGTTTGATTTCTGTGAAAATTCTAAGGAAACTGCGACTTGCAGTTCTCTCTTTACTTCACGTATTTGTCTATCAAGTAGTCGGTAATCTGCTCTTCGCGAGCCTGAATAAACGCCTGTGCGTTCTCCGGGGTCGGCTCGATATCGGGGTACTGATTGACACGTTGGATACGCTCAGCCTCGGCGTTGCCGAGGTCGTCCAACCAGTCGTGGGGCCACTCGTCGCTTTTGATCTCTTCGTTCATCTCGTGTGGCAACAGCTGTAGATTCCCGATTCGATTAAGATCAACAGTCTCGCCAATAGATTCAGATACGGACTCTTTCCTGCTTTTCGGGTAGATGTGGTCAACCGAGTAGTCGCCAATACTGGTGGACGTCGATTGTGTATACGATTCCTCGATGAGGCCGAGTACTGCCGTGACGTCTGTGTCGGTAAATACAGGCTCTCCTGGACTGCTCTCGTAACGAGCGTTGGCTACGACTCGACGGATGTCTTCAGCAGATGGGCTGATGTTCTCCGATTCAAATAGTTCGTCTCCGGGGAAAACGATTGGTTCGTTGGGGTCTGGTTCCCATTCACGAAGGTATCGCATCCAGTTGCGGCACTTGCCGTAGGTCAGAACCTGGTAGTACTTGTTCAGCAAGAGGGCTCTTGCGACGAACTGGAAAACACTCTCGCGGTTCGCGTCGGAGACCTCAGCATCCGGATTCTGGTAATAGAACACGCCAAGTAGTGCGAAGATCGGCATCGTGTTCATCACCGAACTCCGGATCCCACTCTCTATTATCGTCTGGAAAGCCTTCTCAAGCGATTTCCGAAACCACTCGAAGCGCCGCCCGGCGACGACGGGCTCAGTATACAGCCACCGCTCGCGCATCTCGTCCATTCTATCTTCATCGATACTGCTGAGATTGCTGCGGAGCAGGTCTGTTCCGACTAAGTATGCTGAATATCGGAGAAACAGCTTCCGGTCGATTTCTTGCTCATACTCAGGGAACTTCTGTTTAAATTCGTCAATCCAATCTTGGATGACCTCCCTTGGATTGATTCGCTCGTCCTCCTCTTCCGCGTACGGCCAATAACTCATTAGTTTTGAGAGGAGGAGCTGGTAGGGCTTCGGATCAGAGCCCTCCATGTTTAGCCTCGTAAATATCTCGGGAATTTCGGACCTATCCTTGTTCGTGCTGTCTGTTTCGAGATCGTCCTGTAGAACGTTGCTCGTAATGTCTCTCGCGACGGCCATCGAAATACTGCGCAGCTGGTAGCGGGTTTCGTTGTCCGCCCTCAATTCGGCGGTGTCCACGTATTCATCAACGACTTCGCTAAGTGCTCTTCCCTCAAGCACTGTGGAGTTCCCGGAGCCCCCGTCGTCGCCTCCGTTCCATAACTCCCCGACCGGCATCCACAGGTGTCGCGTGTCGCCGGTCATGGAATAGCCGGTCTCGTCCGTTCCTCCAAACTTCCCTGTCGATTTGAACTCAAACTCGTAGTCGCCTGTTGTATCGTCGCGATCGTATTCTGGGTGACCGAATAGGTCAACACACAGCCGCTGGCCTTCCCAGTACTGGAGCTGATCGCTGGGCTTCCCCCGTCCGCCATTATATACTGTAATTCCACCCTCGACACCGATATAGAGCGAGTTCAAGCGCTGCTGGCCGTCTATAATCAGAATTTCCGGTTCTTTGTCTTCAACCTCCTGATTGTAGAGGTCGTATTCCGTCAAAACTGGATCCGGTGGCCGATAGTCATCGGCAACGTACATCCGCAGGAAATTATACGAGTTGTAGTCGCTGATATTGGCCGCTCGAACTCTCCATTCAGTTATGGCTCCGATTGGATAGTCTCGAATCAATGAATCGAACAGTTCCTCAATCTGCCTGGGATTCCAGACAAACTCCCGCTGGAGGCCGGGAAGAAAGATATGGTCGTTTATTTCAGACAAATAATCCGAGACCTGTCTGGACATGGTCACCAGAACGGAAGATGAGTATTTATACTCTGTCGTCGCCCATCGAATTCCGGGTGTATCCTGCCCCGGATCAACTCGAAGGCCTAGCTGAGCTGCTAAGTTACGGTGTGGGTGAGTTAGTCGCCGAATTTTGGGATCGTGCGTCCGGTTCCGTGAAGTTTCCAGAATCAGACTTGTCTCGTACTGCCTCCGTTAACCAACACTCTATGGATGACGGCGCGTATGTTGGTTAAGTACGTTGTTTCCACGAAGTTCCTGTGCGACCACGTTGAAGATGCCTCCCTCCGAACTCCTCGATATGTGTGGCCGGAACTCGCTCTTCATCGACCAAGCAGACCTCGAGGCTCGCTTCGACGCCGAGGTCGTCGCAGACGGCGGGTACACACCCCGGTACAACATCGCACCTGGCGACGACCTCAGCATCGTCACGAACGAGGCTTCAGACGAGATCGACGCCTACCACTGGGGGCTGATTCCGTTCTGGGCGGACGAACCCGAGGAGGGTATCATCAACGCTCGCTCCGAGACTGCCGACGAGAAACGCGTGTTCGAGCGGGCGTGGGAAGCACGTCCCTGCCTCGTCCCCTCGTCAGGGTTCTACGAATGGAAATCGCCGAACGGCGGGTCGAAGCAGCCCTACCGGATTTACCGGGAGGACGACCCCGTATTCGCGATGGCCGGGCTCTGGGACGTCTGGGAGGGCGACGACGAGACGATCTCGTGCGTCACGATTCTCACGACGGAGCCGAACGACCTGATGAACTCAATCCACGACCGGATGCCGGTCGTCCTCCCGAAGGACGCTGAGTCCGACTGGCTCGCCGCAGACCCGGACACCCGCAAGGAACTGTGCCAGCCGTACCCGAAGGACGATCTGGACGCCTACGAGATTTCGACGCGGGTCAACAACCCCGGCAACGACGATCCCCAGGTCATCGAGCCACTGGACGATGAGCAATCGGGCCTCGGCGAGTTCAGTCCCTGATAGCTGACGGGGTCACCGTTACTGCATCGGCGACGCCGCCGCTGAATCGACGAGCGAGTACTCTCGGTCCCGACTCGTCCCTTCCGCTTCGAGGAGGTTGTACTGCTCCATTTTCGAGAGGTACGTGCGGATAGTCCGCTTCGTCCGCGGATCATCGACGTCCTCGGTATAGCGCTCGTGAATCTCGCTCGGCCCGACTGGGCCGTGTTCGCGAACGATGTCGTAGACGACGCGCTGGTGCGGCGTGAGCGAGTCGAGGCTCTTCTGCTTGATCTGGGCCCGAGCATCCTCGGCAGCGTCCAGGAGAATGTCGTCGGTGATGCGCTCGTGGTTCTCGCGATCTGCCTTGCCGGCAGCCGTTCGGAGGATGCCGATAGCGAGGCGGGCGTCGCCAGCGGCCGCGTCGGCGATCCGGTAGAGCTGGTCGTCGGTGATGACGTCCTCGTCGAGGCCCCACTTCGCCCGCGCACTCAGAATGTCGTACAGCTGCTCGTCGTGGTACTTGTCCATCCGGACGTGTTCGCTGGAGCGCAGGCGGCTCACGAGGCGGTCGTCGACGCGGCTGAACAGCTCCTCTTCCTTGTTCGCGATACAGATGATCGCGAACTGCGGGAGGCTGTGGAGGTCGTAGATGACGCTGGGGTCTTCGAGCTGATCGACCTCGTCGAGGATGACGACGGTTCGCGGGCCGTCATGCTGCTGGAGGCGGTCGACGAGTTCGTCGTGGGGCGTCGACTGCCGGTGGATGTCGATGGTCGCGCCGAGGTCGTCGAGAATTTGGTAGAGCGTGCGGAACCGGGTGTAGTTTCGCCAGCAGTTGACATAGATGCCCTCGACGTCGAGGACCTCTTCTCGAAGTCGTTCCGTGACGAATTTAGAGATGCACGTTTTCCCCGTTCCGCTGGGTCCGGTGACGATAGCTGTGTCGGCTGGTTCTCCGTTCGTGATGGGCTCGAGAACGCTAGAGAGGTGGTTGACCTCGGCGTCGCGATGCTCAACTTCCCGAGGGACGAATCCGGCGCGGAGAACGCGAGCATCGCGGATCATCGTTGCTTGATAGACTGGTTTTCTGGCTAGTACTAAAAACGTGACTGGGTTGCTTCCGGAAACGATTCGATTAGCACGATAGTCCGTGGCTATCCCGGTGGTGTAACGCGATTCTTTTGTGGAAATCCCAGGATTCTGGAAACTTACGGAATCACACTAGAACGATATCTTAGGGTGGCCGGAGATCGCGCCAACGAACATCCGTATTTGTCCCGTCATCGAGCCGAACACGGTACAGCACGGCGTCACGATCATCGCCCGTAACGGCGCCGGCATCATCCTCCAAGATGGCGACAATTTCGCCATACCGCCCGTGGAGCCGCCTGTAGTCCGGATCTATCTCATTAGGGATATCGATTCGGACGCGATCACCCTTTTCGAACTGGTAGTCCGTCATTCTCGCTCCCGAAGGTACTCCGTTCGTTCGTGGACGTCTTTCTCGAACTCGACGAGCCAATCCTCGAACAGGGTATCTTCCTCTTCAGTTCCGAAGAACCGTTCGATGAATCCTTCGTCTGTGTCATCCGAGGTCGGATCGAAGGTTCGAACTGAGATGTTGCATCCCTCCGGCTGCTCACCGGCTTTGAGGAGCGCAAATGCTCGGTCAACGATGGCTGGATCGTAATCCCGCCTGAGGAGTCCAAGGTTGTTCGTCCACATCCCGAGACGGCCGCCCTCGAGCTGATTGACACGATAGGCGAGTTGGATCGTCGTAATACAGCACAGCGTTGCTAGGCCATCTATCCCAGCATCGGCAGCAGATTCGGTGATTCGCTTCCAGCCATCGTCGATTGACCCTTCGACAAACGGGTACTCCGCCTCCGAGACGCGATATCGGAGAACGGTCTGCGTGAAGCTGGCATATTCGCGCAAGACGTGTCGCAGTGGCTCCGCCTCATCGGGGAGCGTCCACTTTCGACCCTCAGTAGGAGAGATCCAATTGATATCTTGGTCTTGCACGTCGTCGCCGTACCGGTCAACGAGGACTTCGAATATCTCGCCCATCTCTCGGGTGTAGTAGTCCCCGACGAGCCGGTGTGTGACGTTCGTGTCCGGTCGTCGTCGGAGAAGAACAGCCATCTGATGATCCAGATGGTGCGATACCGCCAAGAACGTCGTATACTCAGCATCGCTGGCTGTAGCTTTTGTCAGTTCGAGTAGTGACTCTTTGACCGGGCTTCGAAGGCGGTTCCCCTCCCATGTCAAGGGCGCCGCATCGAACGCGTCTCCGAGTCCCTCAGCAGCGTCCTCGGCGACGTCAGTAAAGTCGTGGTCGAGCCCGTCGAGAGCGACCGCCTCGACATCGTCGACTGCGTCCGAAACCAGCTCGTATTGCTCGTGGGTGTATGCCTGCTCTAAGATCGGGGGGACATACTCCGTGAGGATCTCAGTCGAAACAGCCGATGCGTACTGGGCGGCGTCTTCCTCGGAGTGCTCGCTCTCGAGGTACTCGAACGTCCGGATGAGAACCGTCCGAAGTCCGGCGATCCCCTGTGCTGCGGTTTGGTATTCGCCCAGCTCAATCGCCCGAGCAATCGTTCGGTACAGTGGGCGAATCGGATGTATCTCGATTTCGGCAAATTCCGTTGCGGTCGCTGGAAGGTATTCGTCCGGTGCGAGTTCTCGCTCAATCAACACCGAGATGAGATCGTCTGGAGAGCTGCGCTGGATCATCAGCTGGATGAATTGGTAGAGCGCAAACGTGGAGACAGCAGCAAGTGCAAACGCGATTCCGACGGCCGCGTTCAGTAGGCGGTTGTTCTGTATCGGGAGCAGATAGACGACGAGAAGGTTGAACGCAATGGCGCCAACGAAGAGCGCGAACGTCGTGCGGAACAGCGGCTCCTTGACGAACAGCGAGGTGAGGCGGGCTGAATACCGCGTCACAACGAGTTGCAAGGCGACGACAGTTACGGAAAACACGATTGCCAGAACCGAGGCTTCTGCCGTCGCTAAGGTCGTCAGTACCGCCCTGATATTCTCGATCTCAACAGCCGGGTTGAGGAGAGAAGTGAGCATCGCAACTACCCCGACCGCGGTAAGCGTGAGGAGGAAATATCGAACTATGAGGGAATGAACCCATGCCGAGAGCCCTCCTCGCCAATTTCGATTGCTCATAAACTCGGTCTCATACAGGTCTCCTCACCACCCCTACATAATTCTGTGATGTATCTCTTCGGTTGTCTTACCAAATAACGGAGCGAGACAGGGGAAAAGTTTGGTAAGACCAGGTGAGAGCACGGCCTTCCTTGAGAGGGGAGTGAGGTTGTTGGGCTGGGTTGAGTCGCTCTCCTCACTCAGTAATGAACACTGACAGTCACCGCGAGATCCTGTCGTTCTGTGGCTTCAAACCCGATAGATCGCGGGCGCAAGTCCTCATCCATCGAACTGTATTCGCGCGTAACTCAGTCGGTGAACCGTGAGGTAATGAAACAGGTCGGAACAGTGATCACCATTCCCAGAGATAGCTGAAAAGAGATGAGATCTCCCACCGAGTCATCAATCTTCGCTTCGGGAGGGCCAGTGTGGCCGAATTGTGTACAGTGAATTAACGTCGATAACGGGCTTTCTTGGTGAGTACTCCGTGGCGTTTATCATACACACTTACCTTCCACCGTACAATGGTCGATAACTTCAACGAGAAGTCGGACTTTATCTGGTCTATTGCAGATCTTCTCCGAGGGGACTACAAGCAGTCGGAATATCAGAAGGTTATCTTGCCGCTGACTGTTCTTCGACGGCTCGATTGCGTGACTGAGCGGAACAAGGACGAGGTATTGGAGCGCTACGAACAGCTTCAGGAACAAGGTATCGAGAACGTCGCCCCCTCGCTGAAGAAGGCCGCCGATGCACAGGTGTACAACACCAGCGAGTACACTTTCGAATCCCTGTGTAACGACCCCGACGATATCGCAGAAAACCTCCAGTACTATATTAACCAGTACGACGAGGAGACGAAAGAGATCTTCGAGAAATTCGCTTTCAACCACCAGATCGACCGCCTTGCCGATGCCGATCTCTTGTATAAGGTAGTCCGCCAGTTCGCCGAAATCGACCTCCACCCCGAGGAGGTCCCAAACGAGGAGATGGGCTACATTTACGAGGAGCTCATCCGGAAGTTCAACGAGCTGAGCAACGAGACGGCTGGCGAGCACTTCACGCCGCGGGAAGTCATCGAACTGATGGTCAATCTCGTCTTCCAGGAAGATGACGGGGCCCTGACCGAGCAGGACGCTATCCGCACTGTGTACGACCCAGCTTGTGGGACCGGTGGGATGCTTAGTGTCGCCGAGGAGTATGTCCGCCAACTCAACACCGACGCGAACCTCCACGTCTTCGGACAGGAGCTGAACCCCGAGTCCTATGCCGTCTGTAACTCGGATATGCTCATCAAGGGCCAAGAGCCCGAGAACATCATCTACGGGAACTCCTTTACTCAAGACGGCTTCCCGAGCCGGACCTTCGACTATATGCTCTCGAATCCGCCGTTCGGGGTTTCCTGGAAGAAGGTCAAAGACGAGATCGAGCGCGAACACGAGGAAGAAGGGTTCGCCGGCCGATTCGGTGCGGGGACGCCCCGAACCAACGACGGCGCGTTCCTCTTCCTCCAACACATGATCAGCAAGATGAAGCGGCCCGCAGAGGGTGGCTCCCGTATCGCCATCGTATTCAACGGCTCGCCGCTGTTCAACGGCGGACCCAACAGCGGGGAATCAGCTATCCGACGCTGGATTCTGGAGAACGACTGGCTGGAGGCCATCGTCGGCCTGCCGGAGAACCTCTTCTACAACACGGGCATCCGGACCTACATCTGGGTGCTTTCGAACGACAAGCCCGAGAAGCGCGAGGATGTCGTCCAGCTCATCGACGCCCAAGACCTGTACGCTGAGATGGACGAAAGCCTGGGCGAGAAGCGCCACGAACTCACACAGGAGCACATCGACGAGATCTCCCGTATCTTCGGCGACCTGGAGGCGAACGGCCGCTCGAAGGTCGTCCCCACCGAGGAGTTCGGCTACCGTCGCATCGTCATCGATCGGCCGCTACGGATGAGCTTCCAGGCCACCGAGGAGCGTATCGAGAGCCTCGACGACGAGCGGGCGTTCACGAACCGGGATGAAGAGGTGCAGGAAGCAGTGAAGGAGGCGCTCTACGAGTTGGACTCGGAAACGCAGTGGATGGACCGCGACGAGTTCATTGACGAGGTGGAACTGACGTTCAACATGCACGGCGTCGACGTGCGTAACAGCGTCTACAACGCGATAGAACGCGCGCTTGGCGAGCAGAACGACGACGCAGAAATCTGCCGGGACGGGAATGGCAACCCCGAGCACGACGGCGACCTACGCGAACGCGAACGTGTGCCTCTCGGGACGGATCCACGGGAGTACTTCGAAGAGGAGGTCGCACCGTATCTAGAGAACGCGTGGATCAACGAGAGTAAGAAGTATCACGACGACGAGGATGGGGAGCTTGGAGTCGTGGGATACGAGATAAACTTTGACAGGTACTTCTATGAATATGATGAATTACGCAGTGTAAATACGATCAATGAGGAAATTCTCCAGTTGGAAGAGAAAATCTCAGCATTAATTGAGGATTCTATATGATTCCTGGAGACATGGATACGAACTTAATTAATTCCGGGGTCGACTGGATTGGCCAAATTCCGGAACATTGGGATACCACACGGATACGATTTGTCGCCAGACTTGAATCTGGTCACACGCCCAGTAGATCTGTCGATGAATATTGGCAGGACTGTAACATTCCTTGGGTAACTACAAAAGATATAAAAAAGTTTAGAAATACCAATAAACTATATCTGGAAGATACTGAAAACAAAATCAGCGAGAAAGGCCTCAATAACTCTGGCGCCCGTATCCTTCCCAAGGACACCGTTTTTCTATCGCGAACGGCCTCTGTCGGATTCTCTGGTGTGATGGGGCAGGAAATGGCAACGTCTCAAGATTTCGCAAACTGGGTTTGTGGTCCCAAGGTTGTACCTGAGTATTTAGCATACGTGTTTCGGGCGATGCAGCAAGAGTTCTCACGTCTAATGCAAGGATCCACTCATCAGACAATATATATGCCTGATATCCGCTCTCTACAGATGCCTCTTCCCCCAATAGATGAACAAAAAGAGATTGCGAATTTCATTAGTGATCGAACTGATTTGCTCTCAGAGACAGTTGTTCAAAAGAAGGACCTAAGGGGCTTACTAAGCGAACGTCGACGCGCAATTTCAACCCAGTATATAACAGGACAAAACCAGTCAGAGGTAGAAATGTCGGACACCTCTATCCCAGAGGTGGACCTCCTTCCAAAACACTGGGAAGAGGTACAGATTGGATGGCTCATTCGATCGTTGCGGAACGGATGGAGTCCTAACGCTAGTTCACGCGCTGCTGAGGGGGAAGAGTATGGCGTATTAAAACTCTCTGCAGCTTCAGAAGGTGAATTCAAACCGCAGCACAACAAAGCACTCCCACCAACCACCGAAGTCCCCGATAGTTCGATAGTAGAAAGAGGAAATGTTCTCGTGACTCGGGCGAATACGCCTGAATTGGTTGCAGATGCATGTACCGTAGATCAGCACAATCGTAGACTAATCGCGCCGGATTTGATGTTTCTAATAGAAACAGATACCAGTCAGATCTATCCGAATTTTCTTTCCGAATGGCTGGTGACTCCACCGGCTAGAGCACAGATTCGGATGGATGCTCACGGGTCAAGCGGCTCTATGGTGAAGGTATCTCAGCAAAATCTCAAAAGCTGGGTGATGCCTCTCCCACCACAAGATGAGCAGAAAAAGATTCTCGAAAAAATAAATCAGCTCCGAGAAGAGACTTCAGAGCTTAAAAGTATGATTACGGAAACTATCGGCCTCCTCGAAGAGAAACGCCAAGGGCTCATCACCGCCGCGGTCACGGGTGAGATTGATGTTTCAGAAGTAAAAAATGAAGCAAAGGCCAGTCACACATGAGTAAACAGTACGACGAGGCGGCCTTCGAGGACGTGATCGCCGCCGCCCTGCTGAAACGCGGCTACACACGTATCCCCAGCGACGACTTCGACGCCGAACGGGGCATCTTCCCCGACGAGGTCGTCTCATTCGTCCAGGAAACCCAGCCGGAGGCCTGGAAGCAGTTAGAAACCGCCCACAAGGGCAGCGCTCGTGAGCGCTTTCTCCAGGAACTGACCAGCGCACTCGAACGACAAGGTACACTCGAACTCCTGCGTCATGGCCTTCGCACCACCGGCACCAAAATCGAGCTCGCGACGTTCCAACCCAACACGGGAATCAATCCCGAACTGCAGGCTCGCTACGAAGCGAATTGCCTCGGCGTCACCCAACAGCTCCACTACTCAGCGACGAATTCGAAACTGAGTGTAGACCTCGCACTGAGCGTCAACGGGATTCCCATCGCGACGGCGGAACTCAAGAATACCTTTACCGACCAGGCAAACAGGGACGCCCGAGAGCAGTACCGCCAAGATCGCGATCCGAGCGAACCCGTCCTCCGGTTCAAACGCGGTGCGTTGGTGCATTTCGCTATCGACCAGCACGAGGTACACTATACGACCGAACTCGCCGGCGAGGACACCCACTTCCTTCCGTTCAACAAAGGCCACGAGAAGGGCGGTGGCAACCCCCCACGAGAGAACGACCACCGCACTGCGTATCTCTGGAAGGACGTCTGGGAGAAAGATAGCTGGATGGAGATCATCCAACGGTTCATTCACATCGACACCGAGGAGATCAAAAAAGACGGTATCACCGTCGAGGAAGACGAGACGATCATCTTCCCGCGCTATCACCAGTTAGAGTGTGTCCGCCAGCTGGTCGCCAGCGCGAAAGAGGAGGGCCCGGGCGAGGACTACCTCATCCAGCATTCCACCGGGAGTGGGAAGAGCAAGTCAATCGCATGGCTAGTCCACCGGCTCGTGTCGCTGCACGACGACCAAGATAACGCGGTATTCGACGGCGTCGTCGTCGTCACTGACCGAACCGTCCTCGACGAACAGCTCCGGAACACGATCTACGAGCTCGACCACAAGACTGGCGTCGTGCACCCGATCAAAGGTGAGAACCGCTCGAAATCCGAGGAGCTCGCAGAGGCCTTGGAAGCGGGCAAGCCAGTAATCATCACGACACTCCAGACGTTCCCGTACGTCATTGAGCACGCACAGTCACTTCCGGAGCGGGATTACGCCGTTGTCGTCGACGAAGCCCACAGCAGTCAGAGTGGCGAGATGTCCGCGGAAATGAAGGGCATTCTCTCGGGTGTCGACGAGGCGGATGTCGAGGATTGGGAGGATGCTATGGCGGAGAATGCAAACTCTCGGAACAAACAGCCCAACCTCAGCTTTTTCGCTTTCACTGCGACGCCGAAGGCAAAGACCTTGAAGGCCTTCGGTGAACCTGATGGAGACGGTGGCCACGAACCATTCCACCTCTACTCAATGCAGCAAGCGATTGATGAAGGGTTCATCATCGACGTCCTCCAAAACTACACGACGTACGAGACGTTCTACAACGTCGCGAAGGTCGTCGAGGAGGACCCACAGGTGCCCGAGCAGAAGGCGGTGAACGCGATATCGCGGTTCCTGAAACTCCATCCCCATAACGTCTCACAGAAGGTCGAGATCATCGTCGAACACTTCCGGAGCCACACGCAGCACAAGATCGGTGGGAAGGCCAAGGCGATGATCGTGACGTCCTCTCGGGCTCACGCAGTCCGGTACAAGAAGTCGATTGACGAATATATCGAGGAGAACGGATACGACCTCAACGCGCTCGTCGCGTTCAGTGGGACGGTCGAGGACGATGGCAGTAGCTACACTGAAAAGGGGATGAATGACGGCATCAAAGAGTCGGAACTCCCCAACGTCTTCGACACTCCGGAGTATCAGGTCCTCGTCGTCGCCGATAAGTACCAGACCGGATTCGACCAACCGCTTCTCCACACGATGTACGTCGATAAGAAGCTCTCCGGGATCCAGGCTGTCCAGACACTTTCCCGGTTGAACCGACAGCATCCCGGCAAAGAGGATACGTTCGTGCTGGACTTCGAGAACGAGCAGGAAGAAATCAAGGAAGCGTTTGAACCGTTCTACGGCAAGACAACCGTGACGGAGGAGATGGACCCACAGCATCTCCAACAGTTAGCCTCCGAACTTGATGCGTTTCGCATCTACGAGCAAGAGGAAGTCGACCGCTTCGCGAAGGTGTTCTTTGACCCGTCCAACACGGGGACGGAAGGTGCCCATGGAAAGCTCAGTAGTATCGTTCAGCCAGCTCGGGACCGCTTCGTTGTGAAGGAGGAGGAGATCCAG
Organism: Haloarcula rubra; assembly: GCF_019599465.1. GTDB lineage: Archaea > Halobacteriota > Halobacteria > Halobacteriales > Haloarculaceae > Haloarcula > Haloarcula rubra. The sequence goes on along the minus strand of NZ_RKLR01000009.1, from coordinate 144,899 downwards.
GAAGACTTCCGTTCAACGCTTCGGTCGTTCCTGCGGCTGTATAAGTTCCAGTCGCAGATCGTCAGCTACGCGGATACCCACCTCGAGAAGCTCTACACGTTCGGACGGTTCCTGTACAAGGAACTCCCGAGACAATCGTATGACCCCACCGTGGAATTCGACGACGAACTCGCTCTACAGTACTATCGTCTTGAGAAGTCCGAGGAAGGTTCCATCGGGCTCAGCGCAAACGCTGGTGAGGTCAAAGGCCCGACAGAGACTGGGACGGGCGGTTCAGAAGCAGATGACGAAGTCGAACTGTCGACTATCGTCGAAAAAATCAACGAGAAGCTTGGGACTGACTTCACCGAAGCCGACCAATTGTTCCTTGAGCAGCTCAAGGAAGACGCCTTAGAAGACGATCACCTCCGACGCTCGGCGCGCGCAAATAGTCGCGAAAACTTCGCACTTGAATTCGATGATGCGCTAACCAGCATGTTCATCGATCGAATGGACCAGAATCAGGAGCTCTTCGCAGAGTTCATGGACAACGACGAGGTTCAGGAAGCAATCACAAAACATCTCCGTCAACAGGTTTACCAAGAGAGCCAATCAGGATAAGCGCCAGAAAACACGGACAGTACTACGATCAATATACACGAATAAGACAGACTCAAACGATGACGAATGACTACACCGTACTGAACGACTGGGCGGGAAGTGGAGAATCGTCTCACCAAGAGATCGCCGAGCAGTTGCTCCCGAAACTGAAAGAGGAAATGCCCGAAGAGCGGTATGAAGTAGACTTCACGGCAGACCTTCAACGAGCAGTGATCGACGCTATCACACGGGACCTCTCTGCAAACCTTGCTGGCGAGGACTGGATCGGCATGGGCTTCGACGACCCAGAGGACTTTCTCGATGCTGAAGCCGTTTCTTCAGCCATCGGTGAACAGGCTGAATGGTACTTCGAAGACGATCAAACTGGCAAATCGTGGGAGATACTGCAAGTCATTTTCGAGTACGCTGAAGAGTACGACCTCGTCAAGCGGAGTGAGTAGCGTCCTGGCATTGTTGATTATAGCGTACATTTCCGATTATTGATGCTTTCCAATGCAGGCATTTACAAGCGTCAAGAACCGTTTAGAGTGAGCTGAGTCGGGCTAGGTACGCAGATCATCTGCACGTCATATGCGGTGGTAGATGTCTTCTCGACCACGAAGGAGTTCACGATGGTACAGGTCATCAACGTCGTAGTGTCGGGAGCCCCCGATGTGGAACTCGATCTCGCGACAGCCGCCTGGGAACTGGACGACGTCGATGTAACAGGAGTTCCAGCAGTCCCTTTCTTGGGTGGCTGGGAACTGTTCCCCTACGAAATCTACAGTATACCTTCTGTGGATCGGTCTTCTTGTCGATAAACCATCGGTGTGAGAAGGGTCCGTACGAATTTGTCTGCTGGAGGTGATTCTGAAAGACACGTCACGCCCTCTCCGTTCGTTCGCGATTGCACAACCTTCGTAGCTCGGAATTCAATCTATGACAAAGGAACCGATTGAGGTACTCGACGACCTGGCCGACCAGGTCGCCGATGAGTTCGAGGCGTATAGACAGCCAGACGAATTCAAGGATGTCTCGCTCGTGATTGAGAACAGCGACGAGGAACATCCGACGCTGATCGTCCACGTCGATAGGGAAGATGCGGAATCCCTTGCCGACCGTATTGATGAGTTCCTCCGCGAGCATGGTGCTCGTACTGAACGGGAACGATACTCAGCTACGGATGTCCGTGTGTTAGCGACGGTCGACTGACACCGCCCCTCCAATTTTTTGACTGAGTGTAAGCACCGCTGAAGGCCCTATCTTCACTTCCGATCAAGGGAGTCCCGACCGATTCAGCTCAGGTGGTCAATCTGTGCAGACAGATACTCTTGGAGAGCGGTGACCGTTTCTTCTGAGACAGCTGAGGCCCCGAAGTCACTCCGAAATCCGTGCTTGAGTTCGTCGCTCTCCAAGATATCCAGTCCACGCTCAAGTTGCTCCCGGAGCTCATCGTCGTCCCCTCGCCGCAGGTGGGGTGTGACAGCGTCGAGGTCGATCTCTTCAGCCACTGCCAAGACGTCCCGAAGGTCCGTTTCTCGGCCACTGTGGAGCTTTGCAGCCACGAGGACTGCCCCATCGACGACTCTAGCCGTCGTCGTCACTGTGCCCCCGCTCACCTCCTGTTGGTGGCTGTGGTCGTACAGGTAGTCGAACGACCACTGTGCCTCGGTCTGACGACACCCGAGTCCGTTCACCAAGAGGTCGAAGCCGATCGGCTGTTGCGGCGTGAGCCGCTTTTCGTACTCGATCACCTCTGTATCGTAGAACCACTCCTTGGCGTGGCTGTCCGTTTCCTCGAAGTTCCGACGTTCGAGGAATTCGACGAAGTCAGCTTTGGAGTCCGGCGCGACGACGATATCGAGATCCGTGGAGAAGCGAGCATTGAACGCTGAGACAGCGTAACCACCGACAAGGACGTACTCATGGCCCTCTTGGGTGAGCTCCTCGAGCAGTTCGATGAGCGCGTCACTTCGGTTGTTGAAGCTCATGGCTGTGCCCGTTCGGTCTCTCGATACGTGACGCCGAGGTCGAGGTCCTCGTACATCCGGTCGAGCATCGCGAGCGCCGACTGGAACTGGGCGTAGTTCTCACGCATATACTCGATTGTCTCTGCTCTCGGGATCACCGGGTACCCTTCGACGTGCTCGATATCGAGTGACGCGCGTGGCTCGAGGACGATCTGCAGCGGTCCGTCCAGCTCGTCTCGGGGCTGTCGTTCGAATGCGGTCGGGAGATCGAACGACTCGAAAAACGCCTCCCAAGCGTCGACGTCCTCCTCACGGACGGCCAGAAACAGTGGATAGTCGTTGGGCTCGCGACCGACCTGGTAGCCGCCCTGGGTCCACACGTAGACGGCGTCGATCCGTGTGAATGCGAACGGCCAGTCACCGAACTGCGGGATGACGTAGGCCTCCTCGATGGATGGTGGACTGACGCCGGCGCTGGCAGCGACGAGCTCTCGTGCTGCGTCCCTCACGCGCTCGTCGACGACTGAGAGCCCGTCGTCATAGCGGACGTAGCCTGCGTCTTCGAGTCGGTTGACGGCCTGTCTCACCGTCTCGTACGGCGTGTGGAGGTGTTGGGCGACACGACGAATGGAGTCACCACTCTCGATAGCGAGGATAACCTGCGCCGCGGTGTCGTCGAGAACCTCGTACATCTGGTAGTTACCAATAATCCGGTAACAGTTAAAACTCTTACTAGAGGACGGGGTAGAACGGCTCTGCCTGAGTTCTATCACTCAGGACTCTCCCATTGAATGACTGAAGAATGTAGGTCTCATAGCCAATATGCATAATGTGGATAATGTAGATAATGCAAATTGGGCTTCTTCAATTGGTTCGTGTGGGTGGCAAAGATTGCGATGAATACGTATGAAATGCTGATAATCTAAATTATGTGGATTGCGTAGGGTCGACGGTGATTATGACAATTAAGATTGTGACAACAATCTATATAATGTACAAAATGTAGGTTGTGTAGATGGCGTGCGAAATCTGTCTGACACAGAATTAAGATGGACGAGCTTCATTAACCGCGTATGATCAGTGCGAAACTCACACTATCGACAAAACTCGCGAAACCTTCAACATCTACCCAATGTACATTATCTACAAAATGTACAAAACCTGCTTCTTACGGGGGTGCTGAGCTATGAGTGCTGACGAGTTTGAAGGGCTCCCCGGAGCAGCTGTCTCGTTGCTCAAGGGAGGGGTAGGGAAATCCACGATCGCGCTCAACATCGCTGATCGACTCGCTGCTCGTGGCCATGAGACGGTACTTTTGGATCTGGATAAGGACGGGCACATGACGACCCAGTTGGGATACGACGATGCGTACGACCGAGATGCGAACCTCGGTGACGCCCTTATCGATGGTGAGGACCCCGAAGACCTGCTTATCGAGACGGACTTCGGTGTTCACCTCCTCCCGTCGAGTAACGAGCTCGAGAACGTCGAGACGAGGCTGAAGGACGAACGGTTCGCAGACGTGAAGCTTCGACGGAACGTTGTCGATCCGCTCATTCAAAACGGATACGACTACGTGATAATTGATGCCGCAGGCGGCCGTGGGAAACTCTCCGACAACGCCCTCATCGCCGTCCAGCGAGTCATAATCCCGCTAATCCCGCGTGCTGGCTCGATCAACGGCCTCAATAAGATGATTGAACGCCAGATTTCCCCAATCCGGCAGAATATCGGGTTGGATATCCTCGCAGTCACTCCGAATATGATTCGCGAAACAATGGGACAACGCAACGAGCATCGGACTCTCGTTGAAAATCTCAACCGGGAGTTCGGTTCATTCGTCCCCGAGTACGCTCGTGTGGACCCGGAGATCTTCGATGCCCTCGATGATTCGGGACGCACCATCGATAGTATTCCGAAGCCAGGGATTCGCGAACGGACCGCGATTTCTCGCGCGTTCAAGCAAGGAATGCCGGTCTCGGAGTTCGACGAAGATTGCGACCAGATCCCGAATTTCGACCACTTAGCGGACCTCGTGGAGGAACACAGCCATGCCTAATGAGGACGACCGTTTCGGGGACGTCGCTGAACAGCTCAAACAAACGGAGGAAGGAGCCGAATCGGATGACGACGAACGTACTGACACCCAGGATGAACCGCAACCGGATGAAGAGATAACTACTGAGGACACAGAGTCGGAGATTGAGTCCATTCCTGAGCAGGATGAGGAGGATGTGGACGAATCCACCGGTGGACCGGCCTTCTCCTTTGATGAGACCGATATGCACGGCTTCTATGTCCGGGAGGACACGTGGGATGGCGTCACCCGGATGCGATCATCGGTAACTGCTGCGTGCTCTATGTTTGATGTTCCCGAATTTGAGGGAAGAGAGTTTCAAGATGCGTGTCTCCGGGTAATTGCGGACCACGGTGATGAGATCGCCCTCCAGATCCTCCGGGAGCGTGGTATCGAAGCCGATGAGGAACGTGTTCAGGAAGTTGTGGAGATGCTGAGCGAGCAAGCTACGAACGACTAACATTGGGTTTGGGTGATTTCCCTCATCATTCAGATTTCGGGCGCATTGTACATTATGCAGATTGTGTAGCAAGCCATCTGCTTGCAGTCTCGCGATTATTCTCGGAACCGGGTCCGAACGGCGGTCGCGGCTTTGGTATAGCGGCATATGATTCATACCGTTGGCCAAATCCGAATTTCGGGGGATATAACCCTTCTATCATAGGAAAAATGGTTATGAGACTTCTATCACCGGTGGTCCTGATTACGCCGGTAATCACGACCACTTTGAAGTGCCCCGACGCCGTCGGTGAAGCACGAATGCTGCAATCGGCTCAGAAAGACGCTTCCCCCGGGGTAGAGCCGCCCAGAACAGGGTTCGAGATTTCTCTGACTCTTTTCAGCCGAGTCCGCGGAGATGGCGAGGGCAGTCCTCGTGATAGACTAGAAGCCTGTGACCTATTTTATGACACAGCACGAACGGGGTTGTATGACTGGAGGTGAATCGATTTCCGAGGGCCCGATGGAACGCCAACCCACGGGTGAAGACCGGGTGCGGATGGTCGCCCGACAGGTTTCAGAGCCGCGGACGGCAAACTGGATCGCCTCCGAAGCGGACTGGTCACACGGGCCGACCAAGCGCGTCCTCGAACATCTCGTCGACGACGGCATCCTCCACCGTGACGACACCGAGGGCCACACGACATACTTCCCCGACTATCGTCGTCAAGCACTCATGGAGGCTATACGCCTTCGGGACAGCGACCACACCGTCGAAGACCTCACCGAACGGCTCACCGAGATGAACGCTCAGATCCGAGGATGGAAGGACGAGTTCGATATCGAGTCACCGAACCAACTTCGCGGGACGATCGCTGACCAGGTACTCGACGTCACCGAAGAGGATCGTCGCCGAGAGCTCGCGCGTGAGTGGGAACAGCTTCAACGGCGAATCGAAATTGTGGGTTTTGCCATCCGAGAGTGGGACTTTCTATAGTAGCGTTTGCAAGTAGTTGCTCACTCATTTGGCCAAACCTCGTCGTACAGTCGTCTCAAGCCTTCCACTGCGATGCAGGCTGAAAAGAGTTGCAAACGCTACTATAGCCCCAGCGACCGAACGTGGTGAGGCCCGGAGGTGACGGACCTCGTTCTCCGCACGTCCGTTGCTGGCAGATGAATATTTAGGCTGATTCCGACACACGTATAATGTTTTTATAGTAGTGGTCCGTGATACGGCATATGAACCGCGAGACGGATAGTACGAATTCGTCTGGGACAGCTATTTCTCTTTCAATACCCCCTTCAGATCCGACTTTATTCAAACATAAGGCGACGAGCGACGTCCTTCTCTTTTTAACAAACCACCGATTCAGTGACTTCTCACTGCGAGAACTCGCGACACAGATCGGTCACTCACACCAGTCCGTCCGACGGGCAGTAAACGTTCTCAGCGCGAACGACTTGGTCGTCGAATCGCCCGAAAGCAACCAGCGACTCGTTCAGATCAACAGACAGCGCCTGTCGATTCCAGACGATCCGATCCTTCGGATCCCCCAACCAGAGTATCATCAACCCGTCAAAGCTGCGGTTACGGAGCTTCGTGAGAACATCAACGACGTCGTCGGCATCATCCTCTATGGGAGTGTAGCTCGGGGCGAGGCTGACCGACGGAGTGATATTGATCTCTGGGTGCTAACCCGGTCTGGGCGGGCCGAAAGCCAACGAGAAGCGAACGCCATTGCCCGTGACCTCGAAGATACGGAGTTCGACGGTGACCGATACGCCTACGATATCGATGTCGAGGCCGTCCAGGCGATCCCGGCGTACACCGAAGACATCCGAGAGATCGTCGTTTCAGGGATTCCGGTCTACAAGACGAGTGACTTCGAAACCGTCGAGAACCTCCTCCTGGAGGAAGGAGCCACTGATGAGTAACGGCTCGGACCCGACTGCTGTGCTCACAGCACTCGACCGTGCACAGGATGCCTTCGAGATGGTCGGACGCGGTCGTACAGCGTTCGAGGACGGGATTAGTGCCGACGAAGACTGGAAGACACAGCTGACGAAAGCGTGCCGCCTCCTTGAGGTCGTTGGCACTCTCCAGTCACAGGATGGGTACTACACGGCCGTCATCGAGGTCTGTTTCGGCGCGATCGAACGGTCGATCGAGGCGTACGCGCTCGCGATGACGAACGATACGCTTCAGGACTTTCAAGACCACCAGTTCAGCTACGAGCGTGCCCACCAGATCGGGCTGTTTGAGCGGGAGACTGCAGAGGCGATGAAGGACCTCTACAGCGAGAACCGGACAGAGAGTTATTACGGCGGGGGGCGTCCAACCGAAGAGCAGGCGGAAGCAATGACTGACCTCGCCGGCGCTGTCCATCAGTTCGCAGTGAGCCAGATCCGGGAAGGCGGCGTCTGTCTGTGTGACTGACTACGTTCAACAGTTCAGGAGAGCACTATGGACCGGAATACACCGACGGAACGGACGCCATTGACCTCACTCTCCGAGTCGTTCGAGCGCTACCTCCAGGACAAGGGGAAAGGCCGTGGAGGCGACGGCGGGAATTATCGACGCAACGCCGCCCGCGAACTCGAACGATTCGCTGAGTGGGCCGCCGGCGACCGCGGGGGCGACGACTGGACCGGGATCGTCCCCGACGACGTCGATCGGGAACCGATCTTCGAGGACCTCGACGAACGCGTGTTCCGGGAGTACGCCCGGTATCTCGCCGGCGATCGAGGACTCAAACAGAACACGGTACAAACCTATTACCGCTATATCTCTGCGTGGTGCGGGTGGTGTGTCAACGAGGGATATCTCGAAGCGCATTACGCGCAGCGGGCGAGTGCGATGGCGCCGCTTCCAGAAGACGACGGCCGCAAGCCCGGTGACCAGCAGGCTTGGACGTCCGAACAGCGCCACACCCTCACCCGCTACGTCGACGAACGGGCCCGCGACGCCGTCGAGGCGTACACGACACTCCCACAGGATACTGACCCCCTCGACAAACAACGAGCGCGCTACGCGGCGCTGAAGGCGGCTCGTGACCGGGCCCTTGTGTTCGTCCTCGCGTACACCGCCGTCCGTGTCGGGGAACTTCTCCGGGACCCGAACGATCCGCGTCGACGTGGCGTCCGCTGGGAGGACCTCTCAATTGAGGACGGGAGTATGGACGTCTACCGGAAGAAACAGCAATGGGACGCCGCCAGCCTTCCCGATCCGGTGATCTCGCCGCTGCGAAGTTACCGCCAGCTGATGGACCCGGCGACGGAGCGCTGGCCGGTGTTTCCAACGTTCGACCAACGGACGCTTGCAGGGCTCGTCCGGGAAGAGCTAGCCGAACGAGGGGAACGCCCAGAAGCAATTACTGAACGCCGTGAAGAATACGCTCGCGATCTCCTGCTGGCGCTCGATGGGGACATTCGGCCGCCGTCGATCACGACCGATGGTGCACGGTCGATTCTCCAACGACTCTCCAAGGAGGGGGAGGTCGACATCGTCCACCCGAAACACGACTACCTCGCTCCTCACGGCGGTCGACGGGGCATGGGAGAGGTCCTCGTCAGAGCATTCGGCTACACCGTCGCAGCCCGATATCTCGATAACTCCGAAGAGATGGTTCGAGAGCGCTATTCCCACATCGAGGCAGGCGAACTTGGAGACGTGGCGACTGAAGCTCTCGACGAGGTTGACCATCTTGGGAAGTGATCGCCCTCTACAGTTGTTCTTGGTTGACGATGCGAGCGACACGTACGTTGATAGTGAGTGACTACGTTATTCACTAGCAGACCGACTGAACGATCCTGATCCCGAACCCATCCGTGAACCAGCCCTCAATTCAGCGTACCCATGCCAGTTGACCCCGTGTGTGGGATGGAAATCTCACTCGAATCTGCCGAAGCGACTACCGAGTACGAAGGTGAGTCGTTCCACTTCTGCTCGAACGACTGCCAAGCGTTGTTTGATAGCGCTCCCGAGAAGTACGTCGAGACGCCGCACCCCCATCTCATCGAGACAAGCGGTGCTATCATCCCTCGTCTGCCATACGGCCGTGCGAAAGGTGAATTCGACATCGATATCGCAGATCCCACGTCGCTGCAGGAGGGCGACAGCGTCAATTTCTCGAAGGAGATTACGGACGACGACGTCCGGAAGTTCGCCGAAGCGACCAGCGACACGAACGCCCTCCACCTCAACGACGCGTTCGCGGAGAAGACACGGTTCGGCCACCGAATCGTCCACGGGACACTCGTCTCGGGACTGATTAGCGCGGCACTGGCGTGCTTTCCCGGGCTGACCATCTACATCTCGCAGAACCTGGAGTTCCAACAGCCCGTGGACATCGGCGAGACACTGACGGCTCGATGTAAAATCGTCGACGAACTCGACGGTGCCCGGTATCGCCTCACAACTCGAATCGAGAACGACGCCAACCAAATCGTGTTGGATGGAACGGCGACGGTTCTGATCGATCCTATCCCGGAGTGATCACCAGCACGTTCGACACCAGTGATGACAATGCACCCATTTACAGCGCCTCTCGAATTGCAGCGTCGAACGCTCGAACGAGGCGCAGATGCCGTCGAGACGATGCGTCTCCTTCCGGAGCGAATCGACGACCTCGCCTCAGTCGAGGTCGGCCAGACGCCAAGTGAGGTCATCCATTCGGAGAATAAACTCGACCTCCTGCACTACGAGGCCCTGACCGACGACCGACACGACGCGCCCCTGCTCGTCGTCTACGCGTTGATCAACCGACCATATATCCTCGACCTCCAGCCGGACAAGAGCGTAGTACGACGGTTTCTTGAGGACGGCTTCGACGTCTATCTCATCGACTGGGGGGAACCGTCCCGACTCGACGCGTCGCTGACGCTGGGAGACTACGTGAATCGATACATCGACAACTGCGTCGATGTCGTCCGCAATCGAACTGAAACTGACGAAATCAATGTCCTCGGTTACTGCATGGGCGGGACGCTGAGCACGATGTACGCGGCGCTCCATCCGGAGAAGGTCCGTAATCTCGGCCTCATGGCGACGGGGTTGTGTTTCGACGATACGGGTGGTATCCTCGAACAATGGGGAAGCGAGGAGTACTTCGATCCAGGAGCGATTACCGAGACGTACGGAAACGTCCCGGCGGAGTTTCTCGCGACGGGGTTCGCCCAGATGAATCCTATCGAGAATTACGCCGGGAAGTACACGATCCTGTTCGACAACCTCGAGGACAAGACTGCCGTCGAGAACTTCGGCCGAATGGAACGCTGGGTGCGCGATGGGGTTGACGTTGCTGGTGAGGCCTACCGCCAGTTCATCGAGGAGATTTACCAGGAGAACGCGCTCTACCAGAACGAGCTCGTCCTGGATGGCGACCACGTCGACATCGGGAACCTCACGATGCCGGTGTTACAGATTATCGGCTCGTTCGACCACCTCATCCCGCCGGAGGCGAGCAAGCCCTTCACCGAGGTTATTCCAAGTGAGGACACCGACATCTACGAATTCCCGACCGGCCACATCGGGATGGCCGTCTCGGGGAAGGCCCACGCGGAACTGTGGCCTCGTGTCGCGACGTGGTTCCGTGAGCGGTCGGTAACACAGTCAGAGGAGTCGGCCACGGTCGACCAAAGTGAAGCTGAAGCGGAGACTGACCAGGATCGGTCGCTGCAGACGCTCGACGGAATCGGTCCGACGTACGAGGAGCGTCTCCACGATGCAGGGATCACGACGGTGACGCAACTCGCTGGTGAAGAAGCTACTTCTCTCGCCATTCGGCTCGGGCTGAGCGAGTCACGGGTTGCCTCTTGGATCGAGCAAGCGAGACAAATGACGACCGACTAAAGCCGTGGATTGCTGATAACCAATCAGTTGAGAGCACACTGCGAGCAATATACGGGCGTGGATTCGCCTCTTGGAGTGTTCACCTTGTATCAGTGGGCGTGGGAGCTAAGATGGGTTCGACGGTCGCCGTATGCCGGGCTCAATTCAATGGTGGCGTGATCAACCCCGTGCTCCTCGAGGACGTGATGGATTTGTTGGGTGACTGTGTCGGCCTCGCTCATCGTCTCGACCGACGTTTCGACGTGTGCCGTCGCGACCGTGATCTGACTACAGATCTGCCACGCGTGCCAGTCATCAATGTGGTCGACACCGTCGACGGCTTCGATATCCTCCCGGACGTGTTCGGGCTGGAACGGTGTCTTCATGAAGAAGATAGCGCCGCTTCCACGCAGGACCTTTCCGGCAGACCACAGGACGATGCCAGCGATAAGCGCAGCAGCGATGGGATCGATGACGGTGATTCCGGTGACTTCGACCACAACAACGGAGATGATGACGGCGATCGACCCGCCAGCGTCCCCGAGGAGATGATAGAACGCGCCCTTCTCGTTGAGACTCATCTCCCCACCCTGGAGGATGAAGACGCTGCCGACGTTCACTGCGAGCCCGCCAATTGCGATCACGATCGTCGGGACAGTCCCGATCTCGATAGGAGTCAGGAACCGCTGATAGGACTCCCAGAGGATGTACCCGACCATCGGGATGAGCAGGACACCGTTGAGGAAGGCAGCCAGCGGTTCGAGCCGGTGGAGCCCGTACGACCACCACTCTGACCCCTCGTATCTATCCGCGACGTAGGAGGCGGTAAACGCCATCACGTACGCCAGCGCGTCGAATAGCATGTGGACGGCGTCGCTGATGAGCGCAACAGAGCCGAAGAGGAGTCCCCCAGCGAGTTCAACGACGAAGCCGACGATGTTGATGGCGGAGACGAGTGCCAGCTTTCGACTGCTAGCCGACCCCCCGTGCCCGTGGCCAGGATCGTGATTATGCGAGTGCCCATGGGCTTCGTCCCCGTGGTCGTGATGGGCGACGCCACTCTCGTCGGTCATTCGTGACAGGTCGTACTCGAACGAGGTTTATTAAACACCGTATCAGCTACCCGGCCATCTATCCACAATATCTAGCATATTATTGGCACAAAATTAGCAACCACGGCTGCATTCTCGGTTCCGGGAGGTGTGTTTCGTGGTCAGGTTGTTAGTCCCATCATCTGATGACGATGCCACCGTCGATTTCCATGTACGGGTGTCCATAGCCACAGTAGGTCAGGCAACTCAGCGTGTAATCGCCCCGTTGCGTCGCCCCTAACTGTCGAACGATGGGTCTGGTGGCATTTTGCGGAAGTGTAACCGGGTGCATCATCATTCCGCCGCCCATGTGAACCTGTCCGGAGGGCGTGATCGCGAGACTGTGGTCTGGGTACTGCTCATTCGCTTCTTCAAGTAGCTCGTGGAAGTCGCCGTCGGACGGGGCCGGGATGCGTTCCGCGTTTCGTTCTTCGAGGGCCTCGTGGTCGGGGAGGACGTCTCGAATCGACGCTGGGAGGGATTGGACGGCCTGACTCGCGAGCGTGTTGAACGATACGACACGGAGAACATCGTTCCGTTGCAGGCTGATGCGGTCCTGTTCCTCGCCGGACTCGTCGACGATGATGAAGCCCCAGTGATACGCGCCGACGTAGATCGTTCGATCGACCCCGCCGCTGCTTCCCGGGAGATTGCCGACGCAGCCCGCTAGACCTGCGATGCCGGCTCCGAGCGCAGTGAGAAACTCGCGTCGCTGTACTGTCGGGGACATGATTGCAGACTACTGCGACTCCTCGCGGGTGAGTTTCGCACGCCGTTCCTCGAACTCCTCGTCGGAGAGATCGCCGCGTGCGTACGCCACTCGGAGTTCCTCGAGCGCCCTGTCTGTGGTCAGCGACGACCCGACACCACCGACGAGGCCGCGATAGAGGAGGTAGCCGATGCCGACGAGGACGACGAGCCAGACGAGCATCATCCCGATGCCCCACAGTGGCGAGAGGCCGCCGGCCGTGCCGCCGCCCCACCACCAGCCCATCATCCCCATCATTGGAGCGGCGAAGACCATCATTAACATCGGAAACAGGACGATCACTGCGAGGACGATCAGGACGATGCGGAGCAAGCCGTCGGACGTGCGCTCTGTCGACATAGTTAACCACTATAGACTTCGTCGGCTGCGTTCATAAAGTTGAACGGCCAGTACTGCTCCATTGGTGGTTCTTAGGCTGGACGGCGGCCAATACATCGCTCTGTGTCTTGATTGGGGTGAGTCCACTCAGCAGCAGTCGGGGTCGTCGGGCGACCACTCGCACGCGTTGCCAGTCGTCAAGTTGTTTTCGTCAACGTAGGTCGAGAGACACGCGTAGTTGCAGAAGTAGGTCGGCGATCCGCAGTCGTCGGTACAGTCGCGCACACAGATCGGGTCGTGGTCGAAGATACGCGACCCGCAGTAGGCGCACGTCTCATCAACGTTGGGGAGTTCGACAGTCGTAGACATACCTGTGCTACGGGCACGAGTCAAAAACGTATTTCGCCAGCTGACCATCGATATACTCCACCTCCGGGCTGAAGGCGGTGTGTGAGTGACAAGGAACAACTAGAACTCGATCGCACCGATCATCGGCTCGCCGACGCACTTCGGGCAGACATCGGTGTCGTATTTCTCCATACAGTGTCGGTGGCAGGAGATCCCGCAGTGCTCGCAGACGAACACCTCGTCGTCGCGAGCGCATTCCGAGTCACAGATGTAGCACTGAACCATGGATACTCGAACGTTAACTCGCAAGCCGCATCAACGCTATGCTCGGCGCCTGATAGGTGGCTGATCTTCATCACGGTTACCGACCAAGTCTACTCCTGTTTGGAGACAAAATGAATGCCAAATCGTTGGCTACCCATTGCTCTCTTCGGGATACAACCCGATCTCTGGGTACTTTGACGGAGTTAACTTTCGATTCTTAACAACAATTCGATTGAATGAGTAGAACGTCTTTCTACGTATGGACACGACCACGGCGCCCACGGAGACGCTCGGTGGTAGCAAGACGCTCGTTCGAGGCAACGCCCTCGAGAAAACCTACGGGTCACGACTCCCGTTGGGACGGTCGACACCCGTTCTCACCGGTGCGGATATCGAGGTCCATGCTGGCGAGATCGTCGGCATCGTCGGCGAGAATGGGTCGGGCAAGTCCACGCTGATGAAGATTCTCGTCGGGGTTCTCGACCACGACGCGGGCACGGTCCAACGGCATGGAACCGTCGGATGGTGTCCGCAGGAACCCCTGCTCTACGATCGGCTAACCGTCTCAGAAACGTTCCGGCTGTTCGGCGCTGGCTACGACATGACGCGCGAGGAAATCGACGCGGCGAAGCAAAGACTGGCGGACGAACTCGACTTCGAGCAGTACCTTGACTACCGGGTCGACCAGCTCAGCGGCGGGAACCGACAGAAGGTCAACCTCAGTGTCGCGTTGATGCACGACCCGGATGTCCTCATGCTCGACGAACCCTACACGGGGTTCGACTGGGAGACTTACCTGCGATTCTGGGACATGGCCCAGGACCTCGCGAACGACGGCACTGCCGTCGTCATGATCTCCCACCTAATTGAGGAGCGGAGTCGACTCGATCGCGTCTTCGAGGTGCGAGACGGACTGGTTCACGACGTGACCGACGAAGAGACCGAGAGCGAACTCAGGAGCGACCCGGAGGGGGAACATGAATAGGTTCGTCGTCGGCGTTCGGGCGAACCTCCAGACGTTTGTCCGGACGCCTCTGAACGTCGTCCTTGCGCTGGTGCTCCCGCTCGTGGTCATCGAGGGGTGGGGCCAGGCGATGGCCGGACTGCCGTCAATGCCGACCGTCGAGGGGATTCCGCTCGACCTGGGACGCCTCCTCGGCGCGATCTTCGGCGTCGCCATCATCACCGGGCTGATGGGACTGGTCCAGATGATCAGTGCCCGGGAGGCTGACCGACGGCTCGTTCAGACCGGGTACGCGCCACGAACGCTGCTCGCGACGCGGCTGGCGACTCTCGCGGGTGTCACGATCGTCGTTGCGGGGGTGAACTTCGGCGTCCTCTGGCTGACGATCGACGTCGAAGCACCCCTGTTTGTGTTCGCGTTCCTCGCGCTCGCGGGCGTCGTCTATGCTTTCCTCGGTGCGCTCGTCGGCGCAGTGCTTCCGCGACTGTTCGAGGGGTCGCTCGTCGTCGTCTTCCTCGCGATGATGGACGTGTTCCTCAGTGGCGACAGCCCGCTCGCCGCGGACGTCCCCGACTTCGTCCAGTACTTCCCGTTGTATCATCCGAAGGAACTCCTCCAGTCGGCCGCCTTCGACGGTACGTTCGCTGCGGGTGACCTCGCCTTCGTCGGCGGGTACCTTCTCGTGTTGCTCGTCCTCGTGACTGCCGTATTCGGTGCGACGATGCGCACGGCCGGGGGGTGGTCAGCGTGAACCGAACGGCCACGGCGTTCGGTATCGGGCTCCGGGAACACGCCCGCAACTACGTCCTCGTGGCGCTCCTGGTCGTCCTCCCAGTGTCGTTCATCACGCTCGCCTTCGCGGTCACCCAGGACGTCCAGATGCCGGTCCGGACGGTCGTCGACGGCGAGACGACGACCGTGATGCGGGGGATGCCCGAGGTCCACGGCGTGATCATGACACCGATCACGAGTTCGTTCATCGCCGGCCTCGCCGGTCTATTCCTAATGCGCGAGGCGAGAGACACGGACGGCCGCCTCGCTGTCGTCGGCTACCGAGCACGGCAGGTCATCGCCGCACGATTCGGCGTCCTTGCAGTCATCACGCTTGTCGTGGTCGCTGTCTCCGTCGGGGTGATGCTCATCGACTTCCAGCCCGAACAGCTGTGGTGGTTCATCGCCGCGATGCTCGTCCTTTCAGTTACCTACGGACTTATTGGGATGCTCGTCGGCGCCGCCTTCAACCGCCTCGCGGGCCTGTGGATTATGTTGATCCTCCCGATGATCGATATCGGACTGTTCCAGGACCCGCTGTTCGTCCAGTCTGAACCCGAGTGGTGGATGAAACTCTTCCCGGGCTACCATCCCGTCCGCGTGATGGTCGATACCGGACTCACGACGGACCTGGACACGGCTGCGTCGCTCGGCTGGGGGGCCGGCTATCTCCTCGTCGTCGGACTCCTCGCCGTGTGGGTGTACTACCGCGGAACTCGAACGACGTGACGACGCGCTCGAACGAAGGTGGTATCCGAGGCCGGACGGATCGATCGAGGGCACCCGACGCGATTCGCTGACTTACCGAACATCGACGAGGCGTTTCACCTGTCTTCCAACCGCTCACGACGCTTCTGGAACTCTTCTTCGTCGATCTCGCCTCGTGCGTAACGGCGTTGGAGGGTTTCCATCGCGGAATCATCGCTCTCGGGAGATGCGTCACCTCGTCCTAGTGCCCAATAGAGGAGTCCGCCAGCTAAGCCGAGCATTCCGAGTGCCCCGCCGACGAACGGGACGCCGCCCCACCCGCCTCTCGAGCCACCCATCATGCCGCCATCGGTGCTCCCGCTTCCGTCGACGTCCGAGCCGATGGCCACGGCGCCGTTCTGGACGATCGTCTCGCTATCGGGGACCTCGCCGTCGGGGATTGAGCTCTCTTCGGCCGGGCCGCCGGGGCTGCCGACGACGATGCGGCCGACCATCCCGACCGACTTGTGCGGGATGCAGTAGTAGTCGTACGTGCCTGGCGACTCGAATGTGTGCTCGAAGCTCCCCTGCGAGATGGTCCCGCTGTCGAAGGCGGTGCCGTCGGCGGGAACGCGGTCCGGGTAGGCCGTCGCCGAGTGGGCTCCGGCTGCTATCTCGAAGCGGACGGTCGTGCCGGGTTCGACGTGGAGCCCGATCGGGTCGAAGTAGTTGTTGCCCATCTTCACGACGGGCGTCTCCTGTGCGCTCGCTGGCTGAGAGATCCCCGCACCGGCGACTGCGCCGGCACCGAGTACTCCCAGGAACTGACGTCGATTATAGGTCGTCATGTGGTTTGAATCGGTCTGTTGGTTGTTATTTTCACACGAAATCGCCGAGGCGCTGGGCGAGTCCAGATGACTGCTGGGTCGCGCGCTCGATAGCTGATTCGAGGTCGTTCCGGTCGACGATCCCGATGAACTCGGCGGTCTGTTCTCCGTTCGCGTAGACGAGCGTCGTTGGCGTCTTTCGGACACCGTATTCCTCGGCCGTTTCGAGATCCGTCTGGATGTCAACCTCCCGGAACTCCACGTCCGGATACTTGTCCTCGAGCCCGTCGTTTTTCTCCCGCTGTGTTGCGCATGCTCCGCACGTCTCTTGGGTGAAGAGGATTAATTCAGTCACATTGTAAACTATGGTCTTGTAATTTAACCACATTACTACTCAGAATCGTAAGCTGAGAAAGGCCCATTTCTTCGATTCGAAGACACGCTCACACAGGTGTGATAGGACGTAGCCTGACGAACGAAATCGAGTACACGGGCTTGTGGTATCCGCATCGTGGTGTGTACTCGTTGGTTTTACTCCGACCGTTCGAGTTTGTCGTGGCGGGATTCGAACTCTTCCTCGGTGAGATCACCACGAGCGTATGCCATACGCAGCTCCTCTATCGCGGGGTTTCGAGACGTCTGGCTTTCATTCGCTCGTCGGAAGACGAGGTAGCCCCCGCCGAGGAGGATGAGGAGAAAGACCAGCGGGACAAGCATCCCAACGAGTGGCCACCAGCCGCTGGTCGTCCCGTATCCGCCCATCATTCCACCGTAGCCCATCGTCCCGCCGAATCCCATCCCCATCGTGAGCAAGGGGAGGACGATGATTGCCCCGAGGATGAGCAGGACGATGGTCGTGGTGTCGAGTTGATTCGATGAAGACATGATTACTCAACCCCGGAGACCGTTCCCAACTCGTCTGAGACCGTTGCGATGACGCGCTCGAATCGTTCGTGCACCTCGCCCGCGATCTCGTCGAGATCAGGATTCTCCGTGATGCCGACCAGTTGCTGGGGGTCGACGGCGCTCACGACGACGTCACCGCCATCTGTTTCGTAGACGATGACGTTACACGGGAGCAGGGCCCCCAATTCTGGCTCTTCGGCGAGCCCCTCGTGGGCGAGTGGAGGATTACACGCCCCGAGAATTCGGTATTGGTCGACGTCGACATCGAGCTTTTCCTTCAGGGTCGTCTTGACGTTGATGTCACACAGGAGTCCGAATCCTTCGTCCTCTAGTGCGGTCGTGACTGCGGTTACGACATCGTCGAACGGTGCATCAATCGTTGTGGTAATGGTATACGTCATCGGTCTATTGGGTGTTTTTACTTTCCAAGCCCGTGATGAGCTTCGTTGCTTCCTCTTCGGTCAATCCAGCGCCGCCAGACGCATCTGAGGCGGTGAATGCATGGAGTCGTTGGCGTTCGGTAGCCTGTCTGCGCTGTTTTCGTGAGTCGATTCGGCCTGTGTGTTGCGAGTCGTTCATTGTGGTGGTGGTCGGTTTTGTCGTGACACGCGTTTCGAGTCAGTACGTGACTGGAGCCGACGTATGTCGAGTTTTGTTCAGATTGCTTGATTCGTCCCCGACGGAGTTGGAGAGACCTTGTCGTCAGGTTAGCTCAGCTGCTTATTCTCCATTTGTGTGTCCGCTCCTTTTCTTCACAATACTTTGGACGGTTGCTGGAGACATAACCGGCCAAGTCCGTTTGCTGACCCAGCAAATCGCTCCGTCATTTAAGAATACTCTCTCGTTGTCCTGTCCTCCCGCGAATGCACGCCGGCGAGACGAATCCGCGTGGAAGACACGGAACAGCACGTGGGGGGTGGACGGACTCACTGTGTGAGCGAGCGTCGTCGGGACTCGTACTCTTCGTCCGAGAGTTCACCCCGTGCGTATCGCTCGCGGAGTTCGGCGAGTGCAGTATCCTGCCCAGAGGACGGTTCCTCGCGGTTAGTCCCGTACACGAAGAGCAGGATGAGTCCGATCAGGAGGAGCGGCCAGAGGAACATCCCGCCGCCGAGCATCCCGAAGCCGCCGAGTCCGCCCATACCGCCCCAGCCGCCACCCGTCATACCGCCGCCGTAGCCTCCGCCCATTGCGGCAGCCGTTCCAGTCGTTGCGACTAGCAGCGGGACGGCGAATATGGTTAGTCGACGAGCAGTGCGTCCGAGGTTAGTGGTGAGTTGCGTCATTGTCGTGTATTGGGTAGTCGCGGTGTTCGGTCGAAGCGATCGAAACGGTCAGGGTCTATCAGCAGTGGCCCTGCCCGTACATTCCGCCGTTGTAGTCGTCGTCAGCCATGTCCTGGGCCATCTCGTCGACGGTCACACCCATGTGCGATTCCATCCACTCGGTGGCACCGGGGCCCATGTGCTCGGTCATGTGGCCTTCCATCCAGGCCGCCCAGTCATCAGCGGTAGCGTTGTCAGTGGGCGCGTCGTCTGCGGTCGTGTCGTTGTCATGTGCGCTGACCACGGGGGCGGCGAACGCGAGTCCGACAATCGCAAGCGCCACAAGCAGCCAGCGACCGATGGTGTAGTTGGTCATTGTCTTTCGCCTCAGTTAGTCGTAGGACCGCTCGAGGGTTATCGCGATGGGTGTGAACCCACGCAGGAGAACGTCCAAGAACGTGTATAGCGCCATCTAATCGTTTCTCAGGAACAAGACCGTCCATCCCAGCTAAATTCGTCAGGCAATCGTAGCCATCGGTCAATGTCGTGGAACGGTTCAGAGCCAGCGGTAGTGGCACGACGAAACTCTTCCAGCGGAATGACAGCGTGAAAGGCGTTCAGGAACGACTGACTATCTACGTCTGCGAAACCAAACTCCACGTAGAGGCGCTAATTACTACCAATCTCTTTTTAGGCCATCTGACACGGTTTTACTAATTCGAATGTGGTTTGGTGGAAAAAATCTCGGCGTTAGTGCCTTTCAGAAGGACACACGAAGTGAATAACGATACTGCTAGTCTGTGAGAGCTAGTCCTGTGACATCCCTACTCAAGCGTGCATATTACCAGTACGTGGGCGCAGCAATGTCTGTCCTGTCCCGATATCCTATCGGGACCAACGTCTATGAACGAGACTGGGACGCGCTCGTCATACTCGATACGTGTCGAGTGGATGCGCTCCGGGAGGTGGCCCCGGAGTATGATTTCATAGGAGACATCGATACCATCTGGTCGGTGGGGTCGGCGTCTGCTGAGTGGATCGCCCAGACGTTCACCGAACGATACCGTTCGGATATCGAACAGACGGCTCTCGTTTCCGCGAACGCGTTCACCGAGCGCGTCCTCTGGAATCGAGAATTTCCCGAAGACGGTCGCGGTATTTCGTGGACCGATTGGCAGACGGTCAGCCACGAGGACTTCGAATATATCGACCAGCCCTGGAGATACGCCGATCCACCTCCGGTCGGGTTGACTCTCCCACGACCAGTGACGGACCGAGCAATTAGCGTCGGTCGAGAACGAAATCCGCGCCGGTTGGTCGTCCACTACGAACAGCCACATCACCCGTTCACCGCGCGAGCGATAGCGGAGGGGCGAGAGACGCTCGAACCGTGGGAAATTGAACCGTTCGAGTATCTCAAGAGCGGCGGTGACTACGAGAAAGTCTGGGATGCATATCTCGATAATCTTCGCTGGGTGCTGGACGAAGTCGAAATACTATTGAAGAATTTAGACGCCGAGAAGGTGGCTCTGAGCGCCGATCACGGCAATGCCTACGGTGAATGGGGCATGTATATGCACCGCTATGCAGTGCCTGTTCCAGAGGTTCGGCGGGTACCGTGGGCCGAGACGACAGCCACTGACGAAGAGACGTTTGAATCGACGTTGAAGCCGCCCAATCAAAAGGAAGCGAGAGACGTTGACGAGCACCTTCGACAACTTGGCTACCTAGACTAGACGGTCAGTCCTGAATTGGGTAACTGTATTGTTCACGTGCGGTGCGAGAATGCCGACTACTATAACCAACGTGCCATTTGGTCTGCTGACGGTTGTGGTTACAGAATAGACTAACCACTGACTGGTTGGTGGAACGATGTTCTAGAATAGTATCTCGGGAAGATTCAGTTCCCCAATCACCATCGAAGCAAGCTCCACTGGAAGATTTGTAAACGAGTGGAAACAAGCGACAATCAAGAGCGCCACGATCGTGAGACACAGTACACCCAAGAATGGGGTGCGCTGGCCGACACCGTCATCTGTCGAGAGAACAATATTCTTTTCGGCGGTGTAGACAGTCGCTTCGTTCGCACCAGACCCTCGTGATCCGTTTTCGATGACAAGTTCTGCGTCGGTGAGTTTGTTGAGATGGTAGGACACGTTTTGAGGGGTTAGTCCGGTATGATCAGCTAGTTCTGAAACCGTTGCTGGTTGGTCGTTAAGGACTGACAGTATCTGTCGAGCCGATTCGGAGGAGAGGGCGGTTAGTACGGGTTGGGTTTCTTCGTCATCTAATCGAAGAACTTGGTTCGACGACATGGCGAATACATCTATCATATGGGGTCACTCGGTTCCGTACACAGTAAGTGCTGGGGTCAGGTAATTTAAATATAATCCGCTTCCAAGCATCTACACGGTATTCAGTGGATACTGATCGCCGTTATTGGAACTTACCCACAGAACAATCCACAAAGAGAATTGTAGTTTAGTTCGGTACCCCGTCGTCACGGCCTCGGCGAATGCTGGAACACCGTGACACCAGTCCAACCGCTCGCAGTCGGAAAGCGGCTGGCTCATAAGTAAACTCCAGACGCGAGTGGCCCGGAGTATCGGCCAGTGTGTTATACTGAGTTCGCCAACTGCTCTCCCCAGAGGAGGTAGCCGAGCACACCGAGGAGCAGGACCTGTGCGATTTTATCGAGGAGGCCGTAACTCTGGAGATGAGGCATACCGCTGACTGCCCAGAGGACGAGCTGTACCGCGACGAAGGCGACCCCGACGAGGTAGAGTATCCGACGACTGAATCCGAGGAAGAACAGTACAACTGCTCCGAGGAAGCCCGCACCAGCTAATAACATCAGCAGTTCGCCGTGCTGGAAGTAGAGATACAGGTGGACGGCCGCACTGAATAGTATCAACCCCACTGCGAGGAAATGGATACTCTCCAGGTCGGAGACGCGGTCACGCTGTTTCCCAAACCAGTACGTCGGGGCAGCAGGGACGGCCGTGATTGCTACGAATAACCCCGCGATGCTGACCGTCCACGCCAAACCGGAACCGTCCTGATGACCGTCGTCCGTCGCTGTCGACCCATCATCGTGACCGGGAGCGGCGAGGGCGACACCACTCGTTAGAACGAGCAGTACCGCTATCGCCGCGAGAACTATCGGAAGCTTCGCACCGAGTCTACGAAATAGCATATACGGTTTGTGGTACACGCGTCGAAAGGAATACTATTCACCTCCTAAACTCACTCTATACGGCCATGCGGAGAAGGGGAGCGAACGTCGAGACCCGGTCACTCGACGTATTTAATGACGCGTGCCATGCCCGCATCAAGATGGTACAGATTATGACAGTGGAACAGCCACCGGCCGGGATTGTCTGCGTGGAAATCTAGTGTTACCTGTCCCCGATGTCCGGGGACGATAACTGTGTCTTTGATCGCGTTGCCAACCTGAAAGAAGTGGCCGTGAAGGTGCATCGGGTGAACGACCGGGCTCTGATTGGTCATCCGAATCCGGACGTGTTCTCCGGGCCGAATCTGGAGCGGGTCGGCGTCCGGATACGCCTGTCCGTCAATCGTCCACACGTACTCATCCCTGCCGCGAGACAGCGTCAGATCGAACGTCCGGTCGGGACGCCCGCTCACACCGTCGAGTGCGGAGACCGCTCGTAGGTCGCCGTACTGCAATCGGTTACTCGAAGACGATGGAGGCTGTGGGGTGCCCGAATCACCTGCAGACCCGTACTCGACGACGGCTCTAGCTGGTGGTTCGTTCCCGTCGAGTGCGTCCGCCTGAACGAACCATTTCCCCGGATTCGTCGCTTCGACGACGGCGTCGTACCGCTCGCCGGCACCGAAGACGAACGAGTCTGCGTCGACGGGTTCGACGGGTTGGCCATCGGCATGGGTCACCGTCATCTCGTGGCCGGCGATCCGCACCCCAAAGACCGTCGCACTGGAAGCATTCACGAACCGGAAGCGAACCCGCTGGCCCTCAGTTACGTCGAACGTCTGAGGGTCATCGGGCAGTCGACCGTTGATCAGGTGTCCCTCGTATGGCGGCCGAACGTCGCCCATCATCCCGCCTCCCCCACCCATTCCACCACCGCCACCCATCCCTCCGTCCGACGGGAGGCGTGGCTCTCCGGGGAGGTAATCGTCGACGACGACGACGTACTCGCGGTCGTACTCGACGTGCGGGTTGGGTTCTTCGACGATTAGTGGACCGAGCAGCCCACGGTCGAGCTGGAGACCGACGTGGCTGTGATAGAAGTACGTCCCGGCGGGTTCAGCACGGAACGTGTAGGTGAACGTCTCACCGGACGCGATCGGGTCTTGGGTCACGTTCGGCACGCCATCGACCGGATTCGGAACCGGAATACCGTGCCAGTGAATCGTGGTCTCCTCTCGGAGGTCGTTGGTCAGTTCGACACTGAGCACGTCACCCTCCTGAACGCGCAGCTCCGGTCCCGGGAATTGCTCGTTGTACGTCCAGTTGGCCGTCGACGTCTCGGGGGACGGTCGAATGGTTCCGGACGCCGCGGTGAGGCTGACGGACGTATCTGGCTCGTCAGTGACGGTCGAGCGTGGCGTTACCTCACGACCACCGTCATTCCCGGTGTCCGGTAGCTGACCGGCGCAGCCCGCGAACGCTCCGAGGGTGGTTGCCCCTGTCAGTTGGAGGAGCCTGCGGCGCGAGAGCGACCGTTGTTCTCTATGCGGCACAGTTGTTCGGCCCCAGTTCAAGTTCTGTCGCCTCGCCCTCGTCGTCGACGGTCTCTTTGCCGGTGTTGATGGCGATAACTGTCTCGTAGTTCGGGGGCTTCTCTGGGGCATCCTCGGTTAATCGCTCGATGAACGTTTCGCGGTCGAGCCCGAGGAAGTCGAGTTCCTCGCGTAGATTGCCAAGCTGGGCCTCGAGGGGGTCGCCGGGCGAGCCGTTCTCGTAGCGCCCGTCGCTCGTGACGGTGATGTGGCCCGGCAGAATCGTGGTGTCGTTCGGGAGGTCGAGGATCGTCTCGTGGAGCGAGTCGTACAGCAGTTCCGCTCCACGCGAGGCATCGTCCTCCCCGAATTGGAGTTCCGTCCGCCCGACGGAGTCGACGAACAGCGTATCGCCCGTCAACAGGAGTTCGCCGTCGACGAGGTAGTTCATCATCTCGGAGGTGTGGCCCGGCGTGTGGAGCGCCTCGATCTCGACGTCGCCGACTTCGATGACTTCTCCATCTGATAGCGGTTCGTATTCGTACTCGACACCGCGCTCACTGGCTGCTTCGCCGAGGTGGTAGGGTACGCTGACCTCGTCGGCGAGTGCCGGACTGCCTGAGATGTGATCGGCGTGGACATGCGTATCGAGCACGCGTGTTATGGAGAGCCCGGCGTCCTGAGCAGCGACTTTGAACTGGTCGGTCTGTCTGGTTGCGTCGACTACGACGGCTTCTCCCGCCTCTTTCGAGCCGACGACGTAGCCGAGACAGCCCTTCGCCCGGCGCTGGACCTGCCGAATGACGAGGTCGTCGCTGGACGTCTCGATGGGGACGACCTCGTAGACTTTGCTCCACTCTTCCATCCCGCCGGTGACGACCTCGGCGTCGTCGTAGCCGTGCTCGTCGAGGTCGAACGCGAACGGTGTCGACGTCAGACCCTTCCCGCAGATAGCGACGACCGGCCGGTCGTCCACCATCGCGTTCACCTCGTTCAGTTGGTCCTCGCTCAACCCCTCGTCAGGGTCGTACGGAACGTTCTCCGCGTCACGCACGTGCCAGGCCTCGAAGCTGTCTTCGGGACGCGTGTCGATGAGCGTGAACTGTTCGTCGGCGTCGATCTTGTCCGCGAGTTGTTCCGCGGTAATGTTCTTGACCATCGTATCTCACCTGTATAGTGTCCGTTCGCCGTTCGTTGGATCTGTCGCGTGTACCGTCGCTATCTAACGCATTCGATTACGCCCTTCTTCGGGGAAAACGTTCCCACGGGGAATCATGGACGTCTCGCAGTAGGCCTCTCCGTCCCGGTAGTCGACGCCCGGTTGGATGAACGGATACGGCCCGTCGGCGGGCGTGTTCTGTGCCCGACCGCCGTCGTCTGCGGTCTCGACCAGCCCCATCACCTCGTAGTCGACTGGTGAGTGCTCTTCGAGGTACTCCACGATGACGTCGACAGGTATCGTCCCGTCGTCGACCTCAACGTCCTGGAACGGGAACCCGCAGTTGCCGAGGTCACGTTCTGGGTCGCCAGGACGGCGGAACGTCGCCACCGAGTACGTTTCCTCCGGGTCGACCAACTCGTCGTCGATACGCATCTCGACGAGGCGACGGCCGCGCTTGGCGGTCGGGTCGACGGTCACCTCGACATTCGAGGAGAAATTTCGGACGCGGCCGTCCTCCTGGTCGTAGGGGTACGGCGTGAAGTTGTCTTCGAGGAACTCCTCCATGTGGCTCGTGAGTTGCTGGCCGTACGCGACGCCGCGGGCAACGGGCGTCGCCATCGGGAAGAACGTGTACAGTTCGCCGAGCGTGATGTCACCGGGTGGGATAGCGGTCCCGTACCGGAACCCGTGTGAGACGGCGAGGTCGGTGTCGAAGTGTGCCTGCAGTGCGTCATTGAACAGCGTGTTCCAGGCACTTTCGAGGAACGACTGCCGATAGAGTGGCGTGTCCGTCTGCCCGACGGTCGTATCCAGGGGGCGTTCGAGCGTGCCGGCTCCACGCTCGAATTCTGGATTTTCTTCGAAGAACGGTGCACGCACCGACTCGACGGTTTCCTGTGCATCGGCGTCCGGGTCCGGCGTGTACTCGCCGTCCTCGGTGAGGCAGTAGAGGTGGTGTCTGAACTGTATCTCCTCGTCTCGAATTCGGAGGTCGACACGGCCGAGCGCTTCGCCCATGCCGGATTCGAGGACCACGGTTTCGGTCTCCTCGACGACGATAGGTTCGTACGTATACTCGTGGGTGTGCGCGCTGAACATCACGTCCACGCTCTCACAGTCTTTCGCAGCCTGGACCATCCACGGCAGGCCGATTTCGGTGACTGCGACTACGACATCCGCGCCGTCATCGCGGGCGGCCTGTGCGGACTCTTCGAGGAGCGCGGGATGCTTCCCGAAGCGGTACTTCCCTTTCCAGAACGAAGGAGCCATCCGGTCGACGTAGACGTTCGTCATGCCGACGACGCCTACAGAGAGTCCACCGACCTCAAGGATGCTGTACGCGTCGTACAGCCGCTTGTCAGTCTCCCAGTCGTAGAGGTTGTTCGCGAGGATCGGGGCGTCAAGGTCATCCATGAGTTCCACGAAGTTGCCGTCCTCGACGGCCTCGTTCGAGTAATCCCAGTTCCCGGGGACATAGACGTCGGGCGCGACGTGCTCGTTGATGGGCTCGAGCATTGCCCGCCCGTCGGTGTAGGTGGTTACGGCGGAGCCGTGGAACGTATCACCACTCATCAGGGTACAGACCTCGTCGTCCTCGCGGAGTTCGTCCAGTTTGGCCGCGAGCAGGGGAACCCCGCCACCGCGCTTGATGACGCGGTCGTCGTCTCTGAACTCGAAGTTCGGTTTCGACGTTGGGTTGTCGTAGTAGACCTGGTGGCGTGGCGTGAGCTGTCCGTGGAGGTCGCTGACGTGCGCGAAGACGACGTCTGGGTCGTCTGTGCTGTCACGCGCAGGGTCACCGTCTAGGGATTGCCACTCGCCGACGGATGTCTCGTCCTGGTTCATCGTGATGCGACTGGAGATACGACCGTTGGCTGTTCATAAATTGTGGTTGAAATTCGAAAGACCGCACAAGACCACGGATGGGTTCGCTATCGGCTACATAGTCGATTGAAAGCCGAGAGCGGTCGAGTTCGGTTTGCAAATCAGTCTCGTAGTGCGTTCTAGTGGCAGGTGCAAAGGATGAGTGAGACACTGGCCTTACGCTTCTTAGGGAGAACTTCCCTAAGGGAGAAGGCCGTAGTATTGGCCGAGCAGAGATGTACGCGCTTGTTCGAACGTCGAGGTGGTCTCGATGACAGCTAACTGGGTAACGACGGGGCTGTCTGCGGTCGTCATCCTCGTCGCGTCCGTTATTCACGGGATCGCCGGGTTCGGCTTCGCGCAGGTGTCGATGGGTCTGATGCCGCTGTTCCGGTCGCCTTCGAGTGCCTCGATCATTTTCACCGCGACGGCAGTCGTGAGCAACGCCCGCGTCTGGTGGAGCGTCCGGGACGCGTTCGACTGGCGCAAGTGGATCGTTCCAGTCGGCGGACTCGTCGTCGGGATGCCGCTTGGCATCTACGTGTTCAGCCAGTTCAACAAGGCACAGATGCGCGTCGCTATCGGGGCGGTTCTCGTGCTCGCGGTCATCATCGTCGGGGCGACCCAGCAACTCGACGTCGTCACTGACTGGATCGAAGCACGGGACTACCGACCGGGGAAGATCGTCGGCGCGATGGCCGGTCTCCTCGCGGGGATTTTCGGCGGTGCCGTCGCCGTCCCCGGCCCGCCGATGATCGTTTACGGCGCGTTCATGTCCGCCAGCGGATTCTGGAGCAGTGAAGAGATGAAGGCGACGTTCACCGCCTTCTTCGGGACACTCATGCTGTATCGTCTCGGGAGCCTCACGTACACGGGGGCCGTGACGACGCCGCTGATGATTGAGGCCGCAATAGCCGTTCCGATGGTGTTCCTCGGTGCGTGGGTCGGCGTCTACATCTTCGACCACATACCTGAGCGTATTTTCCAGTGGGTCGTGCTGGCGCTGCTGACCGTGAACGCGTTCGTTCTCCTGTTTACAGCAGTTCCGGAACTCTAACCGCGTCTAACTGTCGCCAGTTCGGAGAGGGGGTTCCGGTACCTCCTGACTGTACTGCCCTGGGTATAATCGCGAAAAATCAGCATCGCACCGATCGCCGATCCGAGTGCTATTCAGACGGCCATCAGGCGCTCATCATGTTCCGACAGCTCTCGGCGCATTCCCGGAGGACCTCGGCGCAGACCTGGCAGTGGTCGGCGTCGTGGCGCTCGCACTCCTCGGCACACTCTTCACAGGCACCGGCGCAGGCCTCGGCGAGCTGAGGGCTGTAGTTTGAATCGCGAGCCATGAATCGGGCGTGCAGCGAGGCGATATCGGCGACGTCACGGCAGAGCCGGGCACATTCTTCCATCTCCTCGTCACCGAGGCACTCGTCGGCACACCACTCACAGACCTCTGCTGCCTCGTTACAGATCTCGATGCACTCGCGTTCCTCGTCGCTCAGCCGGTCGATCTTGGAGACCGTTTCTGCAAGGGACATTACACGTCATCGTACGATGCCCGTCGAGTTCATCATCCTGCTTGCCCTTGCGGGGTCATCCTACGTTCTATGTCGGCCATAGGCGTCGACGAGGGCAGGTACACCGAGCGGGAATGCGAGGATCCCGAACGTCGCGAGCGCGTGTTTCGCGTACGACGACTCTCGATAGGCGAGGTACGTAGCACCCGCCCCGAGGGCTGCCACCGCGTATGCTAGGTTGCTCCAGAGCGGGTCGTATGTCGAACAGTAGCCCCAGCAGACGAGCGTGTATGAGGGGGCGTTCCACGTCGGCGGCTGGAGTTTGGGCCAGAAGAACCGGCAGTAGGTGGTGAATGCGAGCATCACCGTCACGGGCAAGGCTGCGAGCCACGTACTCGGCTGAAACGAGAACCGTGATCCGTATCGGTGGTAGGCATGTAACAGCACCAGCGGAAGCGTGAAGACGACGAGCCACAGGCCAACGGTGTAGGTGACGGGCCAGTGTTCGATCCGTGGCTGAGTGGAGGCGACTCTGAGTGACTCGGGAAGCGTCGCCCACGGGAACGACGGGTCGGGGACGGGATTCGTGAGGAAGGACAGTCCCATGAGGAAGACGCCGGCGACGAGTGTGTACACACCCGATGTCGTCATCCGTGCGAGTGAGGTGGGTAACGGCTGGTGGCGCGACTCATCTCCGCCACTGTCGTCGAACCGATCGGGATGGAGGGCATCCGCTCCCATACCAACGAGTTACGCTGGAATGCTTGATTGCAGTTGTTCTTTCAAATCAGAAGTCTGCGGATTCGAGCGGTTAGATTCCCGAATCCAGCCTTCGAGACAGCGAGTGAGGTCGACCTGGTCGGGGACTATCGAGCGAGGCGGCTTCTGAGCGTCGCCAGCAATCCGGGCTGCCCTCTCGCCGTCTGTTCCGCGTCGCGGGACTTCGACCCCTCGGTCGCCTCCCTGTCTTCGTCGAGCCTCGCCGCTTCGTAGTCCGCAATCATATGGGCGACGTGGCGGTTACACATGGGAGGGAGTACGATTCCCACGCTCATAACTGTTCGATAAACTACGAGGCTGGTTCGAGTGTCCGTCACAGCCCGAGACCGATACTAGTTCTCCGAGAATGACGAGTTCCCGTCACCCTCTTACGCGACAGAGCCGTGGGTTGTGGTATGTCTGCCTTGGCCGACCGCATCGTCATCTCGTGTGGGGAAGACGGGACGTCGCCCGGCGCGAGATTCGACGCGTTACTGGCCCTCCTCTCGATCTGGTGGGTCGTCGGGCTGTACCTCGACGGACGAGGCCATCTCGCTGGCGGTCACTGGCAGTTCTTCACCCCCGAACACGCGGTACTCTACACCACATTTCCGCTCTTCGCGACGATGTTCTACCTCCTGTTCGCCTCGAACTGGGACGGAACGAACGAGACGACGTGGGGCATCCCGAACGAGTACCGCTATTCACTCGTCGGAACCGCTCTCTTCGGAATCGGCGGGCTGATGGATCTCTACTGGCACCAGAGTTCGCTTGCGGGCGCGGACGTCTGGGCCGTGTTTAGCCCACCACATCTCCTCCTCCTCGTCAGTGGCGGCCTCATCGTGAGCGGGCCGCTCCGGTCGCAGTGGCGAGACGCCAGAGCCGAGCCAGACGGTGGTCGCTGGTGGATGCACCTTCCGACGTTGCTGTTGGCGAGCGCTCTTTTCTCGGTCGCGTCGTTCGTGACGATGGTCATCAATCCGTTCGTCAATCCGCTCGCCGCAATCTCCGACTCCTCGCATCTCCAAGCCAATATCCCGTCGATACAACCGTCATTCCACCTGACCCAAGAACTCGGCGTCCTCAGTATCCTGCTCCAGACCGCAATCCTGATGCTGGTCGTCCTCGCTCTCGTCCAGCGGTTCTCGCTCCCGTTCGGCTCGTTCGCTCTCCTCTTCGGTATCCACGCTGCACTGGTGAGCCTGCTCGTGAACGAACTCCACTTTCTCCCCGTCATCGTCGCCGCGGGGCTCACGGCAGATGGGCTCTACGTGTGGGCACAGGCTCGCTTCAGCGCGACCAACGCCTTCCGGCTCTTTGCATTTGCCGTGCCGACCGTACTCTTCGTCTTCTACTTCCTCGAGGTTTCGCTCGTCGATGCAATCGCGTGGAGGACGACGATCTGGACCGGGACGGTCGCGTTATCTGGCCTCGTCGGCCTCACAGTGAGTTACGTCGTCCAGCCACCCCGTGCGCGCGTCGAGACCGAACCGACCCTCGATTCCGGGGCGGTCGGCCTGAGTGCAGCGTCGAAAGCGAACATCGAGACGTTCTCGTCGTCGAACGCCATCGACCAGTACACCGACCGAGCGACAGACGGACTCTTCGCACAGGAGCAGAAGGCGATCGATCGATACTTCGATGAGTCGGATGCCCGCGTTCTCGATCTCGGCTGTGGCTCCGGGAGAGTGACGCACCATCTTTTCGAGATGGGGTACGACGTCGTCGGTGTCGATCCCAGCGAGGCGATGATAGGCGAAGCGACCTCGATTCACCCCGAGATCGATTTCGCCGTCGGTGACGGGACCGACCTCCACTTTCAGGACAACACCTTCGACTACGTCCTGTTCACATATTACGGGCTGGACTACATCCACCCCGAGGAGCGCCGGATCCGTGCGCTGCAGGAGATCTATCGAGTACTGAAGCCAGGTGGGATATTCGTCTTCAGCTCTCACAACTGGTGGAACGCGTTCCCGTCGACGATCTTCGAAGGAAAGAGCGCACTACAGCCCCTTCTCGACCGTGAACGCGTGCTGGACCCCCGGGACAGGTATACGTCTGTCGAGGTGAAGGTCGGCGAGACACTGGTCTATCTCTCCAGCCCAGCAAAGCAACGACGACAACTCGAGCAGTGTGGGTTCAACGTGCTCGCGGTCGTCGGGAAGCGCGAGACGATACTGAGATACGTCGAAGTCGACCCCCATTACGTCGCAAAGAAACCGACTGTGAACCCGTGAGACGGGTCGCTACCCCTACCCGTCCGGGTTCAGCAACTCGTCACTCGGATAGATACGATACGTCCGCCCCTGGCGCTCGCGGTACAGCAGCCCGCGCTTCTCGAGGGAACTGACCGTCTGACTCACCTTGCTCTTCGAGAAGTCCGACCGATCCCGGAGTTCGATTTGCGTGATACCGGGTGAGGAGAGGACCGGCTCGAGGATGCGGCGTTCGTCGTCCGGCAACAGGTCCAGTACGCGGGCCCGAGGCTGAGTTTCCGGATTGATGCCGTCACTTGGTTGAGCGGTGTTGGTCGACGGTTCGGATTCGAATTCAGAGCGTTCCTGGTCGATTTGATTCGAGACATCACTCCCTTGCCGATCGACCGCCTCCGTGCTGGTGACGTCGTCGCGAATCATCAGATATCCTCCGCCGATGACAACCGAGACGAGGATGGTTCCGAGGACGTACCAGAGCGGATTCGTGCCGTGAACTGCTCCCATTGACGTCCCCATCATCGATCCCATCTGCTCGAACGCCTGCTGTTGCTGGTACGCTTGCCAGCTGAGTGCTCCACCGATGATAACGACGGCAGTGACGATGAGACCGACGATTGCATCGGCTCGCCGTCGATTCATCCATCCCACCTCGAGTTGCTCTGATACTCGTTCATGCCTGTGAATTGGCCAGACATCGCTGTACCAGTTGTGATTGGGTTCGCAGGACCCCAGACGCCGCGCACGCTCTTCGGAGTCGAGACGCGGTGCTCAGTGATGCTCATGGCTCTGTGAAGACTCCGCCCCTGCAACCCCTAGGTGATGCTGTGCGAACTCGTTGGGATGGTTCTCGAACGAGCGTTTGCACCGCTTCGAGCAGAAGTAGTAGATTTCGCCGTCGTGGGTGAGACTCGGCCCGCTATCGTCAGTTCGCATTCCGCAGACTGGGTCGCGGTACTGCCCGGGTGCACCGAGCCCGCGCCGGTAGACGTAGAGAAGGAACCCAGAGAGGGCGAACGCGATGATGTTTAGATAGAACGTGTAGTTCAGCTCGAAGTACGTCTGTTCGGAGGCTGTCTGCCCGCCAGCGAGGTTCGGGATTATGTCAAGCGCCGCGAACAGTTCCTCCATGAGGAAGCCCGTGAACGCCATCGTCACGAAGAAGATGCCGAGGATGTACAGCATGACCTTCCAGCCGTAGTACTTCCGGTAAACGTTCAGGACGGGGATGGTGATGAGGTCGGCGTAGACGAACGCGATGACTCCCGCAAAGCTGATGCCCCCGCCCCAGAGCGCGACGGCGAACGGGACATTCCCCATGCTCCCCACGAAGCTGATGACCGCGATCGCTACCCCCATAATCGCGTTCTCGGCACTCACGAGCAGCCCATCGCCTCGGAGGAAGAGCGTGTTCCACACCCACTGCGGGACGAACACGATGACGAATCCCGAGATGAGAAAGCCCGCAACGACGTCCTTCCAGATCATCGACCACTCCTTGCGGTACTGGTTCCCGATCTTGTACCAGCCGCCCCACGAAAGGAGTTCGTCGCGCCAGCCGCCGCTGCTAGCGGCCTCCTGCTGGTAGGTCTCCATGCACCCCTCCGAACAGAACTTCAACGTCTCGCCGCCATCGGTCGTGATCGAGTACTCGTCTTTGCCTTCCATCCCACACGTCGGATCCTCGGTAATGCCATGTTCCTGATCGCGCTGATTCAGCTCCTGTCGGACCTCATCAAAGAGATTCTCCGGGAGGGTCAGATAGACGAGGAGTGCCATGACAGCGATAAGGATGACCCCACCGAGGAGTTCGGCAACTAGAAACTCCCAGCCAAGGAGGATCAGGATCATCAGCCCGAGTTCGACGATGAGGTTCGTCGAGGCGAACATGAACGCGAGGAAGTTCACCGTATGCGCTCCCTTCTTGAACAGCCCCTTGCCGATGGCGACCGCGCCGAAGCTACACCCACTACTCGCGGCGCCGAACACTGTTGCCTTCGTGAGACCACTCAAGTTTCCCTCTCCGAGAACCTGAGCCATCCGCTCTTTGGAGACGTAGACCTGGACGAGACTCGTGATGACGAGCCCCATGATGATCGCCCAAGCCGCTGTCCAGAGGAACCCGACGCCGATCCGTAGCGACTCAAGAATTCCGTTGACGAGGGCGGCTTGCATATCTATACCATCACAGCCATCTGTTTTGTTAGTTGTTCTTAAGAAACGGCGGTAGTTCCGCGGGATAATTCTTGGATTCAAAGGCAATCCGTGCTATTAGCTGTGGCCAACCGTTCGAGCACCGCGTTCGCGCTCAACAGTTGATGCGCGTCACTGATTCGGTTCGCTGATTGTTGCTTGTTCTTTCGTAGAGAGATTCCGCAGAGATGAGCGTAGTACCTCTATTTTTCGCGCCATAGTCCCGTGCAGTGTTGATAGAGCGACTCTCCCTTTGGAATTGTAAGAGAAACCCGAATGAAGGAGTCGAGCGTATCTCTAGGCATGAGCACGCCTACCACAAACCAAGACGCGTACGAACCGGAATCCACGACCAGTGTGATGCAGCTCGATTCGCAGGCACTGGCGGGCGCAGCAGCAGTCGTCTCTGCCATCGTGATGCTCCTCCTCGGTGTCTTCGGAGCGATCGGTGTCTACGAGGGCGCAGTCGAAGCGATGGAGCAGTGGCACCTGTTCTTCGAGCCGACCGTCATCGGGACGGTGGCTGGCATGGTCGAAGCAGCGGTGATCAGCTTCGTCGTGATGTACGCATTCGCATGGCTGTACAACACCTTCGCACGCTGAATCGAGGTATCAAGCCATGTACGTCACCGACAAAGCCGAAATCGTCATCGACGCATCGCCCGAGGAAATCTGGGAGTACGTAACAGACCCCGTCCACTGGACGGCATCGAACCCCGAGGAACACTACGGACTCGAGTACGACACACCCGATAATCGCCCACAAGAAGGTGCGACGTTCCACCAGGCCGAAGAGGTCGCTGGGATGTACGCCGACTTGCACGGCCGATTTCAGTACATCGATCATCCACACGTGGCGGTCTGGACTGGGACAGCGTACTATCCGGTTCTTCGTGGACTTGTCACCGTTCGAATCCCCGAAGGTGGTACGATTCGGCTCGAAGAGACCGAGGATGGAACCCGGATGTCACACGCCGTCTGGATGGACTTCCCGAATAACCGCCGGGGCCGGTTGCTAAAGCGGCTCTTTACCACCGTTCTTGACGGGAAGGCCAAGCTCTACGACCACACCAACAAGGAGCTCGTCTTCTTCAAGGAACGCATCGAGTCGACAGCCCATAAGCCCCCAAAACCGACGGACGAGAGTCCGTAGCAACATCAACGCACTCATCCAACCATGTATACCGACATCCTCATCCCGACTGATGGCAGCGATAACGTCGAGCCCGCAATCCAATACGGACTTGAGCTCGCTCGCCGATACGACGCAACTGTCCACGCGCTCCACGTCGTCGACAGTTCGCCCATCGAGCGAAAGCTGGAACTGACTGCGCTGGAAACCGACCTGGAGACACTCCCAGACACGTGGTATGAGGCTGGCGATGCCGCCACCAAGCAGATCGAAACTCGAGCTGCAGAACATGGTCTCGACGCAGTAACTGAGGTTCGCCGTGGCATTCCAGCGCGTGAAATTCGTTCCTACATCACCGATACCGGGATCGACCTCGTCTGTATGGGAACCCGAGGACACACCGGTCTCGACCGAGTCCTGCTCGGCAGTGTAACGACCCGACTCGTCCGTACTGTCGATATCCCCGTGCTCAGTGTCAAAGCAAAACAGGCGCTATCAGAACCCGGAATGCGGGGAGGCTTTGAGACTATTCTCGTCCCGACTGACGGGAGTAAGCCCGCACGAGAGGCAGTCACGCACGCTCTTGATTTGGCTCGGACGTACGATGCGACACTTCATGCCCTCTACGTTGTGGATAGAGGTGCCTACGCGTCTCGTCCGGGATGGACGTGGGACGAACTGCAGCAAGTACTGGAGCAAAACGGAGAGACTGTCCTCGAAGATGTCCAGTCCCGGGCAACTGCCGACGGTGTTTCAGTCGCTGCTGAGATCACCCACGGTGTTCCTCATCAGGCAATCGGAGATTACTGCGATCAACACGGAATCGACCTCGTCGTGATGGGAACACACGGACGGTCCAGCCTTTCACGACGGATCATCGGAAGTGTGACCGAACGGGTTCTTCGGAACTCGGACGAGCCAGTATTGACCATTCGAGGAGTATAGCCGTGGCTCGAGCTACCGGCGAAGCGAGATGAGAAGAACCACGAATCCGAGACCGATGGCGACCGATTCGATGATGTGGACAAGGGCGAGATCAAGCCCCCCGAACTCGAACAGTACTCCTTCGATGAACACACCGAGGGTAATAATTCCAAAGCCAACTGCAGCGTTTCTCATATAGTACGTCCCTGTTCGTCGATACGCCTCGAAACTGTAGTATGTGATCAGAATACCGAGGGCAAGGACAGCCAGGCGGACGGCCACGAGAACGGCTGTTGTCGTATCCACCATTAGTCAGTCCTCCAGTTTCTGCGGGTCACGTCCGTATAGAGCGTAGAGGATCGTGAGCATACCAATCGCGACGATGGTTGTTGCCACCGTTCCCGCATTATGTAAGGTCAGGCCAACCACGTCGAACAAGATTCCTTCGACGATCGCGCCGAAGCTGATAATGGCGAACCCGACCGCGAGGTACAGCATCGATTGACTGTTGCTACGTCGGTACCCTCGATAGGCCTGATAGGCGATCACGAATCCCAGAACCATTGTGACGAGCTTTGCGACGATGAGTCCGGGGTGCATGGTTATTCGGTCCTCATTGTGTTCCACAACCGAGCAAATCTGTCGGGCGCGTCTTCTCGAAGTTCGATACGGACGTCGAATCCTGATTCGAGGAGCTGGACCTCGACGCGGTCGAGTTGGGCTTCGTATTCGCTGTAATGATGACCGTCGGGATCAACGTGCGTTCGCTCGATAAGCAGATCGTACTCCAGTAACGTGTTGACCCGTCTGGAAACTGTCGAGACTGACATGTCACACTCTTCGCTGAGTTCCTTGGCGGACAGCTGTTTTCGGCGAGTCGCCTCGAGGATCGCGCGTGCATAGTCGTCGTCAAGGATTTCGAGAATCCCCGAGATGTCTCGCTCCTCACTCACAGTCCGTGTTGTTGTGGGTGAGTATATAAAGGAACGCCGATTTGCTGACCCAGCAAATCTGCTTTCCGGACTATATGCCCAGACCGTGTAGGTTCACCTGTAAGGTGACCGATGCCATGACCGATTCACTCACGCGTCGACGGATGCTCCAGCTGACTGGCGGTGCGGCAGTCGTTGGGCTTGCCGGGTGCACTGGAACGCAGAACAACGACGGCGGAGCGACGAACGGAACGCCGACCGAGAGTGGCCACGACGACGGCGGCACGGAGTCCGGTCACAGCGACGACGAGGATGGCCACGACGAAGCAGTCGGGGCACCGTCCGATACGGCCGAGGTGCGGATGATCACCGAGGACGGGGGCTACCACTTCGAGCCCCACGTCGTGCGGGTGAACGTCGGGGGAACGGTCACCTGGAACAACGAGAGTGGGAGTCACTCGACGACCGCCTACCACCCCGACAACGACCAGCCCCAGCTCGTCCCCGACGGCGCAGCCACGTGGGACAGCGGCATCGTCTCCGAGCAGGGTGCGACGTTCGAACACACCTTCGAGACCGAGGGTGTCTACCACTACTACTGTACGCCCCACGAGAGCCTCGGGATGATCGGTAGCGTCATCGTCGGTGAGCCGGACCCCCACGAGCAGGTCGCACTCGAAGAGCCGCCGGCCGACAAGCCCGAGCGCGTCCGCGAGAAACTCGACGAGCTGAACGGGATGATTCGGACGGCACTCGGCGACGACCACGAAGAGGACAGCCAGTAGACCCACATAGCTTTCCCACCGTAGCAAGCACTTCTCATCAGGACGGAGGAGCGTCGACGGATGGGTATTTCAACACAGCACCAAGATCGACCACTCGCGCTCTGGGCACTCATCGCGACGATTGGTGTGCTCGGCGTGTCGGGACTCGCCGGCGGCGGCCAGTTCATCCTCGCTCCCTCGGGGCGGCTTATTGGAATCTCGCCGACGCTTCTGGCTGGCTCCCCGTTCGAGAGCTATCTGGTCCCCGGGGTTGTCCTCTTCAGTATCCTCGGTGTGTTCCCACTGGTCGTCGTGTACGGTCTCTACCGTCGAAAACGATGGGCGTGGCCGGCGGCCATCGCCGTCGGGGTCGCGCTCGTCGTCTGGGTTCTCGTCGAAGGGATCGTCATCGGATTCGGGAAACGGTTGCAGTATCCCCACCTCGTCCAGGGTGTGGTGATCGTCGGTCTTGCAGTACTCCCCTCTGTTCGAGCGGCTCTCAGATGAGCAGATTGTACCCGACGTGGGCGAACGCGAGGGCGAGATACCCGAGCACGAGTGCCGCCAGGGTTCGCCGAGAGAGTGATGGGAGCCCGATGTCGTCGGAGCCGTGAATCCGCTCGCCGAGCGCGTACGCGAACCGCCCGGCGAGTAACGCGAACGGCAGGTGAACGAACACCAGCGGGAGCACGAGCGAGTCGAACTGGACTGTCGCCTCCAGCCGCGACAGGTACTCGAGTTTGAGCACGAGTTCGAGGAGCGCAACGGTCAGCCCGGAAGCCACGGTCGCGAGCAACCCCTCGGTCTTCGAGAGGAGCTGGCCTCGCCAGTAACTCCAGCCGTAGAAGACAAGTATCAATGGGACGAACCGGACAAATGCCTCCTCGACGAGTCCGACCAGAAGTGTCCAGGTCGCGACGGTCGTCACTCCGAGCAAGAGAAGTTCGAACTGGTAGGCGATCCACACGCCAACCCCGGTCACGACGCTGCTCACGCCCACGAGCCCGACCAGTGACCGATACTGGAGCGTCATGAGTGGTGACGAGACAGTGTCTATACGTCAGCGTGCACCGAAATAGGCGTACCCGTTCGAAACGCGTACACGAAGAGCCTTTATTACTGCACCCCTGTTACATGGTACCACGGGAACCCAGCGTAGCCACGCACCATACTGCTATGCCCACCGATGACTCCGCGTCCGTCTCTCGCCCGTCCGATACGGAAAGAGACGTTGTAGGACGGGTGGAAGAGACAATTCTGTCACGGCGGGGGTTCCTCGCAGGACTCGGCCTGGGGAGCGTCGGCGGCGCTGGGGTGGTTCTCGGTCTAACGCGAGCGGGGGAGGGTTTTCAGTCGCTGGCGACGCTTGCGGGTGGGGCCACGCTTCCCGCGACAACACGCTACTATCTTCCAGCGGTCGACAGCTTCGGTGACGGTCTCATCGTCCCGTTCGAGGTGGAGTTCACCGACGGGGAGGGTGAGCTGTTCGTGAACCTGAACGGGATCGAAATCCGTCACGACCTCCAGCTCGCGCTCCGAGAGGCGAGGGAGACGGCCACACGTCTCACAGGGGGGTCGCTCACCAACACGGCGACGCACGTCACGTTCGAGCCCCCCGCCTCTGGTGTACTCGCACTCCGCGGGAAGAGCTGGGAGGCCGGTCTCACCGTCGCACTCGTCGCCAGCTTCCGTCAGGAGTCACTCTCACAGGAGACGCTCATCACGGGGATCGTCGACGACGAGGGCACGTTGCTCCCCGTCGGCGGGATCGAGACGAAAGCCCGCGCGGCGCGAGCAGTCGGCGCACGGGAGCTGATCGTCCCGGCGGGCGAACCGACGGACGTGGCTGTTCAAGGGTTCCGAATCGTCGAATCTCCCTCGATTACAGATGCACTCGACCGGATTCTGTGACCGGAGCGCCCCACGGCCGACGAAATCCATGGGAGCGATGATCCAGTCGTCAGATCGCCCACGGGAAACGATTCAAGAGCCGGGTCGCCGTAGCTCAGGGTATGGCCGAAACCGATCCTTTCGACGCGATACGCGAGTTCGAGTTCGACGGAGATGCCTATCGGATGGCGGACCTCACCGCCCTCGAAGAGGCGGGACTCTGTGAACTGGACCGTCTCCCGGTCAGCATCCGTGTCCTCCTCGAATCCGTCCTCCGGAACGTCGACGGCGACACGATCTCCGCCGAGGACGTTCGGAACGTCGCGTCGTGGCAACCTGACGTGCCGGACGTCGAACTCCCGTTCACTCCCTCACGAGTCGTTCTTCAGGATCTCACCGGTGTCCCTGCCGTCGTCGACCTCGCTGCGCTCCGATCAGCGGTTGACCGGAAAGGCAAGGATCCCGCGATCGTCGAGCCAGAGATTCCAATTGACCTCGTGATCGACCACAGCGTCCAGGTCGACTATTTCGGCTCCGAGGATGCCTACGAGAAGAACGTCGAGCTGGAGTACGAGCGCAACGGCGAACGCTATCGCGCCCTCAAGTGGGCACAGCAGGCCTTCGACGACTTCCGCGTCGTCCCACCGGGGACGGGCATCGTCCACCAGGTAAACCTCGAATATCTCGGCCAGGTAGTTCACGCTCGTGAGCGCGACGGCGAGAACTGGCTCCTCCCCGACACGCTCGTCGGGACTGACAGCCACACGCCGATGATCGGCGGCATCGGCGTCGTCGGCTGGGGCGTGGGCGGCATCGAGGCAGAGGCTGCGATGCTCGGCCAGCCCATCACGATGAAGCTTCCCGAAGTCGTCGGCGTTCGCCTCACCGGCGAACTCCCCGAGGGTGCAACTGCGACTGACCTCGTGCTTCACGTCACCGAACAGCTTCGCGAGGTTGGCGTCGTCGATCGCTTCGTCGAGTTCTTCGGTCCTGGCGTGGCGAATCTCACGGTCCCCGACCGGGCGACTATCGCGAACATGGCCCCCGAGCAGGGCTCGACCATCTCGATGTTCGGCGTCGACGAGGCGACGCTGGACTACCTCGAACTCACGGGTCGTGACGAGGAACACATCGAACTCGTTCGCGAATATCTCGACGCCCAGGGACTGTTCGGCGAACAGAATCCGGAGTACACGGAGACGGTCGAGCTCGATCTCTCGACGATCACGCCGAGTCTCGCGGGACCAAAGCGTCCCCAGGACCGTGTCCCGATGGACGATATGAAGACCCACTTCCGGGGGCTGGTCCACGGCGAGTTCGAAGACGAACTCGACGACATCGACGAGGACGCACTCACCCGCTGGCTGGGCGAGAGCAGCGTCGCCGCTGACCGCCCCGACGCCGACCTCCCGGAACCGGACGTGGGCGAACTAAACGACACGGTCGACGTCGACCTCGACGGCGAGACAACCGAAATCAGGCATGGGAGCGTCGTCGTCAGCGCCATCACCAGCTGTACGAACACGTCGAACCCCTCGGTAATGCTCGCCGCAGGCCTGCTCGCCCGCAACGCCGTCGAGTACGGCCTGGATGTCCCCGAGTACGTCAAGACTAGCCTCGCGCCCGGGAGCCGCGTCGTCACCGAATACCTCGAAGCCTCGGGATTACTGCCGTATCTCGAAGACCTCGGCTACAACGTCGTCGGCTACGGCTGTACGACCTGCATCGGAAACGCCGGGCCACTCCCCGAACCCATCGAGCGCGCCATCGACGCCGAGGACCTCTGGACGGCGAGCGTCCTCTCGGGCAATCGGAACTTCGAGGCGCGCATCCACCCGAAGGTCAGAGCGAACTACCTCGCCAGTCCGCCGCTCGTGGTCGCTTACGGGCTGGCCGGTCGGATGGACATCGACCTCGAAACGGACCCACTCGGGACGGACGATAACGGGGACCCGGTCTACCTCGCCGACATCTGGCCGGACGCCGACGAAATCCACACGGCGATCCATGAGAGCGTGGACGCTTCGATGTTCGAGGAGAAGTACGCCGAAGTGTTCGAGGGTGACGAACGGTGGGAGGCACTCGACGCGCCGACCGGTGACGTCTACGAGTGGGACGATTCTTCGACGTACATCCGCGAACCGCCATTCTTCAAGGACTTCCCGCTGGAGCAACCGGGCGTCGCGGATATCGAGGATGCTCGGACGCTCATGTTGCTTGGTGACACGGTCACGACCGACCACATCAGCCCAGCGGGACCGTTCTCTCGCGAGCTACCGGCCGGGGAGTGGCTCGTCGATCAGGGTGTCGAACCTCACGAGTTCAACACCTACGGTGCCCGCCGGGGCAACCACGAGGTGATGATGCGCGGCACCTTCGCCAACGTTCGCATCGAGAACGAGATGCTCGACGACGTCGAGGGCGGCTACACGATTCACCAGCCGACGGGCGAGCAGACGACCGTCTTCGAGGCGAGCCGCCGCTATCGGGAAGATACTACGCCGCTGGTGGTGTTCGCCGGCGAAGAACTCGGCACCGGGTCGAGCCGCGATTGGGCCGCAAAAGGGACTGACCTCTTGGGCGTTCGCGCAACCATCGCGGAGAGCTACGAGCGCATCTTCCGTGACAACCTCGTCGGCATGGGTGTCCTCCCGCTGCAGTTCGCTGACGATGACTCGTGGGAATCCCTCGGTCTCGACGGGTCGGAGCGGATTGAGATTCGTGGATTGGACGACGGCCTAGACGTGAACGACGAGTTGACCGTCGTCGCAGAGCGGGACGACGGCTCGAGAGTCGAGTT
This sequence comes from Haloarcula rubra, assembly GCF_019599465.1. Classification (GTDB taxonomy): domain Archaea; phylum Halobacteriota; class Halobacteria; order Halobacteriales; family Haloarculaceae; genus Haloarcula; species Haloarcula rubra. The sequence goes on along the minus strand of NZ_RKLR01000009.1, from coordinate 102,936 downwards.
CCCGGTCACGGCACAAGTTGGGACGCCCGCAGCCGTTCGATACGTTGAGAACGGCGGAATCCTGCATCTAGTACTCCGCCGACTGCTCACCGAGGACGAATAAGGGGCAACTATCCTGAGTGACAAATGGTATTAGAGACAACCACTTCACGATCTGAAAGTTTCCACTCTCGCTCACAGCAGTCGTCTGAACCGTTACCGCGAATCCAACGCGTGGCAGTACTCGGTGGAGCAGTCGGCGGTCTCGCCGCTGCTGAAGGCTTTTCCAAGCGAGGTTTCGAAGTAGACCTTTTCGAACGTCAGTCGTACGACGACAAACGAGTCAACTGTGGGGAAGCGATGACGGCCGTCTCGAAGATTCCACTCCGTTCGATGTCGGCGAATGGGTTCGTCAATGCTCTTCCGGAGTTACGTGTGGATATCTACGACGGAACGACATCCAGCAGACAGCACACCGGGAGTGGGAGATTCCCGGCCTCCGATACGTACATCACCGACCGAAACATCGTTGAACGACGATGGTCCGAACGCCTCGCTGAAAAGGGCGTTTCGATTCACGAGAACCACCAGATCACGAAGGCGGAGTTCCGGACGTTGGCCGATAAATACGACCTCTTGGTCGACGCGACTGGCCAACCGTCGATTACCAGCAAAGTTCGAGGGAGAACGGACGAGTACGCGGGTCGGATGATCGCCCTCAATGCTGACGTGGAGGGCGACTTTTCAGATCTCTACCCGAATAGCCAGATCGTTCTTGAGGGCTATACCGGGTACGCGTGGGCGTTCTCGAAATCGCCCGAGCGGGCAAACATCGGCATCGGGTGGACTGAGAGCGAACGCCCAGCCGATTACATAGCCGAATTTGAGGCGGCGTGCGAACGAAACGGCTGGCCGATACCATCTCGGAGTCAGACGAATATCGCTATCATCCCCGAAGGACCGAATCTCGATCCTGCGCTGACCTATCTACCTGAGTGGCCCGTCGTTCGTGTCGGGGATGCGGCTGGACTCGCGAATCGGCTGACCGGGAAGGGGATCTCGCAAGCAATTCAGTCGTCGTATCTCGCAGCCAAGTTGACGGCGGAGGGAAGCCTTCAGGAGTATCCAGACCGACTCTATCGGACGATGAAAGGGGAGTACCTGCTCGCCCGGATTATGCGGCACCTCGTCGAGACGCGTCAGATGACCGTTCTCGGTGATGCCGTCCAAGTGGTGTCTGGAATCGACATCGAAGACATCGATCGATCCCCACGGGCGGTTCTTCGTCGCTTCTTGGGGCATCCACGGGTGGCTGCTCGGATCTTCTCCAACCCGGCTGTAATCAAGCAGACGTATGCCGCCGTCACAGACGCCTGGGAATACGATACTATTCAGCCAGTATGACGATATCGGAGAGATCACCCCGAAAAGGGCTCTCTATTCCGGTATGGCGAGATCCCACCGCGATTTTATAACACCTTCCCGGGAATTAGCACGATATGGCATCTCAAGAAGTCCAATTAGAAAGTACGATCGGGGGGTTCACCGCAAGCGGTCGACTACACACGTTGAGTGTCTGGTTTATCTTCGCGCTTCGGTTGATGATGGGACTGGCGTTCTTCCAGAGTGGTCTCGACAAGGTCCTCTCGGGGAGTTTTACTGCCGGTGGATATCTCACCGGGGCCGTTCCGAATAGCGGGAGTCCACTCGCTGATCTGTTCGTCGCGATGGGGAACACGCCGTGGTTTGTTGACTTCGTGAACGTTGCAGTACCGTGGGGAGAGCTGCTTATCGGCCTCGGGTTGTTGTTCGGTGCCCTCACTCGGCTCGCTGCGTTCTGGGGGGCATTTATGATGCTCATGTTCTATTTCGGCAACTGGGATGTCACACATGGCTACATCAACGGTGATTTCGCGTACATGCTCGTGTTCCTCTCAGTCGCCGCGTTCGGTGCGGGACGGATACTCGGCCTTGACGCGTACATTGAACAGTACGAGGTTGGTGGAGTGCCGCTTGTCGAACGGCATCCCTGGACTCAGTATCTACTCGGGTAAGTAAGCGTGTCATCAATAGATACCACTATTACGAATCCCGGTGCTTGGGGCCTCGCGATTATCTTCATTGTCGTCGTTTCTTGGTTCTTCTATCGGTACTTCGCTCCTGACAGCTGGCGGGAGTGGGTCGGCGCAGGAGTGGTACAGGCGTTCATCATCGCATTATATGCGGAGATGTACGGGTTTCCACTGACGATCTATCTGCTGGTCCGGTTTTTCGGTCTGGACCGCGAGTACGTCAGTACCAATCTCTGGTCTACACTGATCGGGTTTGGCGAAACGGGTATGTTCGTATCAATGCTCCTCGGCTACGCTGTGGCGTTTGTCGGCATCGGCCTGTTTGCTCAGGGATGGCGACAAGTCTATCGTGCCCGACAGGACGACCGACTGGTCACAGACGGGCTTTACAGGTACGTCCGCCATCCACAATACACCGGTCTGTTCATCGCTCTGTTTGGCGAGGGCATCATTCACTGGCCGACAATCTTCTCTGTCGCTCTATTTCCGCTCGTCGTTGTGATTTTTACGTGGCTTGCACGGAGAGAAGAGCGTGATATGATCGATACATTCGGTGAGGACTACCGCACTTATCAGCGCAAAGTGCCGATGTTTATCCCCCGCTGGGAGCAGTGGCGCGATCTCGTGGCTGAGTCTCGTAGCAGCAGTGACGATCTCAAAGACCCATGACTTCGACGAGACCGCTCTGGAATGAATGGTATTCGTATCGAAACTGTGGTTGGGCAGTGAAAGGGAGTCAGGGATTAATTGCCCGACACCGTAGATGTTCCTTGTCTGTGTCGTCGAATTATTGATAGACGAAATTCATATTGTGAACTACGTGAGAAGGTAGATACCCGTCAGTCCGTCATTGCCGCATGTCTCTCGTCACCGCGTTCCCCACCAGCCACCGAATCCTGGTTGTGGAGCCAGTAGAGGAACGCGAAGAACGCCGTCGCGAGGACGTTCAACACGAGCTTGTAGTTGAGCTCGATGGACACTTCGGCGATCTGCGCGGAGGCCCGCGACGGGATGAGGCCCAGGCCCAGGAACAGGAAGTGAACCACGAACCCGGCGATAACGGCGGTGACGAAGATCATCAGACTGAGTACCGCCGCGAAGGTCGTCCCGTAGTACTCGTCGTAGGCTTTCATGATCGGCGGAACGATGAGGTCCGCGAAGATGTACGAGAGCACCGAGCCGAAGGGGAGCCCGCGCGTCCAGAGGACGGTCCCGAACGGGACGTTCCCGACCGAGCAGACGAAGGTGACGACGCCGATGATCGCACCCAGCGCGGCCGTCCAGAGGACGTACACCGGCAAACCGAATACGGCTCCGGAGAAGACGCTCGTCCAGACCGACTCGGGGATGAACCCGGCGATGAGGCCGGCGAAGATGAACCCGATGGCGATCTCGTCCCACAGCATCGCCCACTCCTTCCACTGTTTGTCCGCGAGCGATTTCCACCCCGACCACGAGGTCGCCTTTTCCGGAATCGACGTGTTCGCTTCCTCCGGGTCGAAGGAGTCCTTGCAGGACTGCGAGCAGAAGTAATACGTCTGGCCCTCGTGCTCGATGGAGTAGTCGGTTTCCTCAGGGTCGACCTCCATTCCACAGACCGGGTCTTGGACAGTGATGCCCTCGTCGTCGGTGACGTTCTCGCGTGCTTCGTCGAGGATCTTGTCGGGGACGACGTAGACGAAGCCAACCGACATCAGGCCGATGAGGAGCAGGCCACCGACCACGTCGGCCAGCAGAAACTCCCAGCCCAGCAGCAGCCAGATGACGATGCCGATTTCGATGACGAGATTCGTCGAGGCGAACTGGAACGCCGCCAGCGCCGCCGCCGCGGACGCCCCCTTCTTGTAGAGGTTCTTCGCCGTGGCGATCGCCGAGTACGAACACGACGAGGAGACGAACCCGAAGAACGTCGCGAGGCCGATGGAGCGGGGTCCGTGGCCTTCGAGCAGCTCCGAGATTTGCTGGGTCGAGACCCATGCCTCGACGCCGCCGGCGATAGCGAACCCGATGACGAGCGCCCACCAGGTGATCCACGCCATCGCGGCGGTCGTCGTCGCGGCCTGCCTCGTGCTCTCCACGACGAACGTCCCGAGCGGTTTCGTCGTCGTGACGATGCCGATGGCGACGGTGATTACGGCGATGACCGAGAGGATCGCGTAATCTGATCTGTCCATTGTCTTGGTGGCCTACATCTAGGGGCTCCTCTCCTAATGCGGTTGTGGCTACATCTGTGGGATATTTCGTTTGTGATCCTTTGGATACCGGCGTCACAACCCTAGTGGAATTTGGAATCAAGGGATACGCCACTTCGGGTGCGGAGTAATTGACTTGTGGCTGGCGGGGGAGGATAGCCGTATGCACACGTCCTTCAGTGAACTTCTCGTGACGGGTATCGTTCTCGCGAGCACCGTGTACACAGTGAGCAAAACGCCCGCTATCTGGCACCAGTACGAGGGAATATATGGGCACCTACTCGTTGGCGTACCGCTCGTTGGGTTACTGTTCGGGATCGCCCATCTCGGGATGCTCACGCCGCTTCCGCATGGTCTGCTCGCTGCAGTGGAAACCGGTGCTCTCCTTAGTCTCGTGGCCGTACTCGGCGCACTCGGATACATTCACCCGCGCCTTAGATATTCCGAGGGAGACCCCCGATGACGGCACTCCTGTTCTCGTTACTCTCGGCAGTCGTCGCTAGTGGGCTTGCGTTCCTTTGTTACATCCTGCTCTACGGGGACACCGTGTTGGTGATTCAGCGCCCGTTCTTTTTCAGAATCGGCGTTGGAGCGCTCTGTGCTGCCGTCCTCGGGGCGAGTGCGGTAGTGGTCGGCTGGGTTCCGACACATCTTCTTCACGCTATCTTCGCAGTATCAATCGCTGCGGCGGTCCGGACAGTCCATAACGGTCTCCATCCGGACACTGAAGCGTGGTTCTACTCGCTCTTCCGAACCTGAGCATGGAAGCAGACGGTTTCTACTCCCCGGGCTGAGGTGGTTTGGATTCGTAACGACAAGACGTCTAAAGATGGCACCCCAACGGAGAGACGATGAGCGAGAAGCTGGGCCGTCTCGGTGCAGTCTCGATTGCGCTCGGGGGTATGATCGGAGGTGGGATCTTCGCCGTACTTGGCGTCGTTGCGGAAATGTCGGGGCCTGCGGCGTGGCTCGCCTTTACCGGCGGCGGTGTCGTCGCGTTCTGCGCTGGCTACTCGTACGTTCGTCTCCAGCGGCTTGGCGACGTGTCCGGCGGCTCGGTCAGTTTCTTACAGGAGTTCGGTGAGTCGACGACGGTCGCTGGGATGGTCGGCTGGACGCTTCTGTTCGGCTATATCGGGTCGATGGGAATGTACGCGTTCGCATTCGGTAGTTTCGCGACGAAACTTCTCGGCGTCGAAACAGCCCTCGGGGTTCCACTCCGCCCCGTCGTGTCGGTTCTCAGCGTCCTGGGGTTTGTACTGCTGAACGTCCTCGGCGCCCGGGCGAGTGGCGTGACCGAGGTGCTCCTCGTCGCGGCAAAGGTCGGGATTCTCCTCATTTTCGGTGTGTGGGGGTTCTATTTTGGAGCGCGGACAGGACAGTTGACGACCGGGTTCTCCTCCGTTGCGACGGGCGGGTTGCTCATGTCCGCCGCCCTCTCGTTCGTCGCCTTTCAGGGTTGGCAGCTACTCTTTTACGACGAGGGAAGTCTTCGGAACGCCCGGACGACCATCCCGCAGGCGATCTATTTCTCAATTCCCGCGTCTCTTGGGCTGTACGTCCTCGTGGCAGTCGTCACGACGAGTCTGCTTCGGCCCGAAACGATCGCCGCGAACCCCGAGGTGTCACTCGCCATCGCGGCCGAACCGTTCATGGGGCAGATGGGGTTCATCCTCATTTCCGTGGCGGCACTGTTCTCGACTGGGAGCGCGATCAACGCCACGCTGTTCTCGGCGGCCCACTTTGCGACGGGAATGCTTGAAGACGACCTACTTCCCGACCGGATCGGAGATGCCGATGCCGACGGTGCTCCTACGCGAACACTTCTCGTCTTGGGCCTGATAACGGCCGCGTTCACCGCCTACGGTAGTCTTCAGGGAATCACGTCGTTCGCGTCGCTTGCCTTCATCACCGTCTTTGGGTCGATGAGTTTCCTCGCGTTCAGGCATCGAGCGGGGCTTCGCACAGGGACCCTCCCCGCCGTCGGCGTGGTGGGTGCAGTACTGTTCTTCCCTTCGTTAGTGTACCACCTCGCCATGATGGAACCCGCCGTCTTCAGTGTGGTTCTCGTTGTGACGGTCGTCCTCCTGGGACTGGAAATCCTCTACTTCGAGCGTGAGACTATTCGCTCCGAAATCGATGGCGTGTGATGCTGACGGGGCAGCAGTGCGTGAACGGTTTACGTAACCTGGACAGTATTGTCGAGTGTGCTCTTTTGGGTCCACGCTGCAGTCGCGTATCTCGTTTACCGAGGCATTTCTGGTGGTTCTACTGACCGATGTGACGATGTCCCGATCATCGCCCTGTTCGGAGGTGCGTTGCTCCCGGATCTCGTCGACAAACCACTCGCGTTTGTCCTTCCATCGCTCCCGAGTCGGTCGGTCGCGCACTCGGTGTTCGCCGCGGCACTCGTCGTCCTGATTGTATTCTACGTCACGAAACACAGAGACCGGTGGGAGGTCGGCGCGGCGTACGCGCTCGGATATGGATCACACCTCGCTGCGGACCTCGTGGATTACCTGTTCGTCCCCGAGGAGACGCTACTGTTTCTGTTTTGGCCGGTCGTAACTGACTATCACCACGTCGAGACGATCGGAGATCTGCTCGCGCTGGTGTCTCCGACCCCGTATGTACTCGGGCAGACCGTCGTCACGGTACTGGGGCTCTGGCTATGGATAGCTGATGGAATGCCGGGATACCCATCGACCCACCGTCAGTGATCGAGTGAGGTCGACTCTCGTGGTCATTCGACGATGACACGTCCGACCATCCCGCTTTCCTCGTGTGGCAGGCAGAAATACTGGTACGTCCCCGTGACGTCGAACGTGTAACTGTAGGTTTCGCCTCGTTCGAGAAACCCTTTCGCTGACGTACTCTGCCGGACGGCCTGCTCGGACTCGTAGCCGCCGCTTGCGAAGTACGACGCCTCGTCGGGAATCCCTTCTCCGTATGCCGATGCGGTATGGGGGACTCCACTCTCGTTCACCCACGTAACCTGCTGACCGGGGTCGATTGCGACGTCAGCCGGATCGAATCGGAGGTCGCCCGTCATCGTGACCGTCGGACCCGACGGGCCGCTACCTCCGAGACAGCCAGCAATCGCGGTTGCCCCGACTGCTAGCATACTCCCGCTCCGGCGAAGTACCGACCGTCGTGAACAGCCGTTCATCGGCGCACCCCTCGTGCGGAGGACTCCTCAGTTGTTTCGAGCTTCTTCACCCGTGTCGCTAGTGCGAGAAACGTCGCGGCGAGCGTCAGCGTCACGGCCGCGGCCGCCGCGAGGTCGTGCGCTCGCATCGAGTGATCGAGTGCGCCGTTGACGAGTTCGGCCCGCAGGAACGTGTGGTGGAACTCCCCGACGAGCGGCGCGAAGTAGTCCACGATGTCGTTGAGGCCGTACCAGACGGTGGTGACGGCGACCGCACCGACCGAGAACTCGGCGTAGCGATAGATCAGGAACGACTGCAGACTCATCGCGAGATGGCTTACGATGAGGAACCAGTAGAGCCAGGGTTCGATACCGCCCGGTCCGTTGAGAACCAGCTGGACGAACGGCGTCCAGAGACCGAGTTTGATGTTGCCGTAGAACGCGAGCATATGGAGCCACTCGACGTCGTAGTCCAGTTTCCACGAGGTGAGACTAAGCGCGATGAACAGCGTCGCGGTGGGGCTGTCGGGGACGAACGGCCACATCACTATCGGGGTTTGGGCCAGCTGGAAGCGGTAGTACCAGAACCCGAACGCAGTCCCGGCCAGATTAATCGCGACGATGACCCACGCGTACCGAAGTGCGAGGTCCTCAACGCGCCGGGGGAGTGGGGCAAGGTAGCTGGGCAGCCGATTCGTGGTCGCTGTAGGTGCGGACGTCATTCGTCTCGCCAAATCACATCCCTGAGCTGTTGTTTCGCCGATTCGCCATAATCACGCCGCTGATCAACATCAGGACTGCGAGCGCGACCATTCCGAGGTCCCAGCCCATCCCGGCAGTCATCGACGAGCCCATGCCACCGCTCATCCCGCCGTTCATACCGGACCCCATCCCGCTACCCATTCCCCAGTTCACACTCCCGGTGACGCCGACCAGCGCCTGGTTGAGCAACATCACGAGCGAGTAGCCGATCATCAGGGGACCACTCGCGTTCCCGAGCCGATCCGCATAGGGCGTCAGCAGAACGACGCCGTGGACGACCACGACGACGCCGAGAAGCGCCATGAGGAGCCCGCTGTTCGAGCCCATCATCCCGGTGCCACCTGTCGCGGAGAGCAGCGAGTAGACTCCCGAGACGAGTGCGATTGCCGCGCCGTACTGTCGTGTCGTACCGTTTGTGTTCATCGTCTCCATTGTCAGACTCCGAGCATCATCCGAAGCGATCCACGGACGCCCATCGGGAGCCCAATCGCTCCGATGAAGAACGTCATGAGCCACCACCAGGTGTGGTTCATTTCGTCTTTCGCGTCCGCGAGGTACCACACGATACCGCCAGTCACGAGGAGTTTGAGGACGAACGTCGACCCCGAGAATCCGGTCGCCTGGTACACGAGATTCGTCACAACCAGCTTGGGTGAATAGCCGAGGAACGTGACGCCGATGAGATTCTGCGCCGCATCCCACATCTGGCCGAAGACGGCCAGCAGGAACAACGGGTGTCGAAGGTGTGCGACATCGACGACGCTCGCTCCCCAGTAGTAGAGCGCGGTCATACCGAGGGCGATCCCCGTCGTCGCGACCGGCACCCACACGCGGAGTGGAGCCGACGTCGAGAGCCCGTGCCAGAGCGCCCACCCGACGGCACCAATCGCCCAGACCGTTCCAACGAGACCGACTATCGACGGGATGGACCCGATATTCCGGTTACGCGCGAGTGCGCCGACGCCGAGTGAGAGGACGGTGACGGCGGTGACGACGAAGTAGATCGACGGCGTGATGAACAGCACGGCGTAGTCACCGAGCAGGCCGATATCCTCGAGGGCGCGCATCGCTCCGCCAGCAACGATGATTGGCGCGAACCCGTACGCGAGTCGAGCGTCGTACGTGACATCGAGGGAGTCGAGATACGCTCGGAGCCCGGGGAGACTGTACACGACGGCCGCGAGGTACGTCACCGTGTTCACGGCGTTGTATCCGCGGACGGCCCGTATTCCCTCGTGCGTGACTGGCTGGCCGGCAGCGTCGGCGACGACCGGACCCCAGAGGTACTGCCAAACGAATCGGTCGTAGACGAGCGTCGGGAATGCGAGGAGTGCTGCACCGACGAGAACGACCGGGGCGAGCAGATACAGGACCCACCACTCCCGAGTTCCAGTGGCGGGGAGGGCGGTTTCGACGCGGCGAGTGACGGTGCTCACGACTCGCTCACCTCCAGTCGCCACGTCGTGCTCTTCGAGCGTCCCCACTGTTCGAGCGACACGTCGGTGAGGTCGTCCTGGAGCTGGCTCAGATACTGTGCGACGGCTTTCGGCGATCCGTCGAGGTCGCTAGCGATATCCCGAGCCCGAAGGTACGTGGGCTCAGTATCGGCCGTCTCGACGAGGTACGCGTGCACCTTGCGGCGGGAAATAGAGGACATGGATCAAGTGGCTTTGGTATTCAGCGCAGTTTCCCGAGCAGTTTGTAGTCGTGATCGGGGGTGTACCGTCGGAACAGCAGGCTGTTCGACAGCACCGACACGCTGGAGAACGCCATCGCACCGGCAGCGAGCACCGGTTGGAGTAGGCCCAGCGACGCCAGCGGGATCATCGCGGTGTTGTACCCGAGCGCCCAGACGAGGTTCTGCTTGATCTTCGCGAGCGTCGCGTCCGAGATGCGGATGGCCTTCACGACGTCGAGGGGGTCGTCGCGCATCAGCGTCACGTCCGCCGCCTCAATGGCCACGTCCGTCCCCGAGCCGATGGCCGTCCCCACGTACGCGACGGCGAGGGCGGGCGCATCGTTGACGCCGTCGCCCACCATCATCGCCTTCCGGCCTTCGTCCTGAATGCTCTCGACGGCATCGGATTTGTCCTCGGGGAGAACCCCCGCGCGGACGTTCTCGGGAGCGATGCCGACCTGCTCGGCGACCGCGCGGGCGGTCCGCTCGTTGTCGCCGGTGATCATCATCACGTCGACACCACGTTCTTGGAGCTGACTTATAGCGTCCTTCGCGCTCTCTTTGATTGTGTCGGCATCGGCGACCACACCCACGAGTTCGCCCTCGTAGGCGACGAGCATTGCCGTCTTCCCCTCGTTCTCGAGGCGCTCCATCGTGTCCTGCGCGGGCGAGGGGTCGATATCGTTGTCACGGAGGAGCTTCCGATTCCCGACCAGGACCTCACTGTTGCCGACAGTCGCTCTGATGCCGTGGCCGGGGACGTTCTCGAAGTGGTCCGGGTCGCTCACGTCGATCCCCCGTTCTTCGGCGCCGTCGACAATGGCACGGGCGAGCGGGTGTTCGCTCGCATGTTCGGCCGTGGCCGCGAGCCGCAGGACATCCTCCTCACCGAGACGGTCACGAGCGGTCAGTTGGCCACCATCTGCAGCAGTATCGCCGCCATCCGTGAGAGGCTGTCCGTCACCGTCGAACACGACGATGTCGGTGAGCTCCATTTCGCCTTTCGTCAACGTCCCTGTCTTGTCGAAGACGACCGTGTCGACGTCCTTCGCTCGTTCGAGGATGTCACCGCCCTTGAACAGGACGCCGTTCTGTGCACCGATAGTCGTCCCGACCATCGTCGCGGCAGGCGTCGCAAGGCCCAGCGCACAGGGACAGGCGATCAGTACGGCCGACGCGAACACGATGATCGAGAACTCGAAGACGGTGACGGTCCCTCCAGCGATTGCAGGTCCACCTGCCACGGCACCCCACAGCGGGAGCCACTCGACGAAGCTCGCGAGCGCTCCGGGGAACAAGTACCAGACGACACCCCAGAGAACGGCGTTGGCGATGACTGCCGGCACGAAATACGCCGAGATGCGGTCGGCGAGGTTCTGGATGTCGGGCTGGCGCGACTGGGCGTCCTTGACCGTCTGAACGATCTGCTGAAGCGCCGTGTCCTTCCCGACCTTCGTCGCCTCCACGACGAGCACGCCGTTCTCGTTGATAGTCGAGCCGACGACCTCGTCACCCTCGCTCTTCTCGACGGGGACAGACTCGCCGGTGACCATCGACTCGTCGACCGCTGACTGGCCATCGACGACGACCCCGTCGGTCGGAATCTGCTCGCCAGGCCGAACCTTCATCCGATCGCCGACCTCGACGTCCTCAAGTGGGATCTCCTCCTCGTTGCCGGCCTCATCGACGACGGTGGCCGTCTCGGCCTCCATCTCCAGCAGCTTGCGGAGCGCCTCGCCGGCTTGGCCCTTCGAGCGGGCTTCAAGGTAGTTCCCGAGGGTGATGAACACGAGGATGAGCGCGGCGGTGTCGAAGTACAGGCCGCCCGCGATGAGCCCTGAGAGGACTGCGACAGAGTAGACGTACGCAGTGGTCGAGCCCAGCGCGATCAGGACGTCCATGTTGGCGCGCTTGTTGTTCACCAGCGCATTGTACGAGTTCTTGTAGAACGGCCAACCGAGCACCAGCTGGACGGGCGTCGCCAGCAGGAACTCTGCCCAGCCGAACTCGATTCCGAGAATGGTCTCCGGGAGGACGCCACCGCCGAGGAGGAACTTCTCGGCGAGGAAAAAGAGGAGAGGTGCCGACAGCACCGCACCAAACAGGGTCAGTCGAAGCTGCTTACGGATTTCAGCCTGTCGCGCGGCGTCGCGCGCGTCCTCGCCAGAGTCGCTGTCGTCGCCGTCCTCTCGGACGGGCGAGTAGCCCGCGCTCTCGATGGCATCGTAGAGTGCATCCAGCGACGTGTCCGCGGGGTTGTACCGGACCTGGGCTTCGTCGGTGGCGAAGTTCGCCTCGGCCGCGATGACACCGGGTGTGTTCTCTAGGGCAGTCTCATTGGTCTGTACACAGTTGGCACAGGTCATATCGGAGATGCCGATAGTCACCGTGTCAGACACCGCCCCGTACCCGGCATCTTCGATCGCCTTGTATATCTCTTCGAGCGTTACCTCGCCAGGATCGTACTCGACGGACCCCTCGTCGGTGGCGAAGTTCGCGTTCGCCTCGACGACGCCGTCGAGGGACTCTAGCGCGTCGCCAACTGTCGCCGAACAGTTGGCGCAGGTCATCCCTGTGATATCGAGATGGGTTGTTCGGCTTGTCATGCTGGTTTTACTATACGGGGTCCATGTTTAGACGATTTGTTGTTACGAGAGCCCGGGTATGAGCCCCAACAAAATTAGGATTCCAAAGGCCCGTTATGCGCCTTCTTCTAATCGCTGGTATCGGTCCTCGAACCGTGCAAGACAGGATGGACAGCAGAAATGGTAGATCTCGCCGTCGATTCGCGTCGTCTCCCCCTCATTATCGACGGTATTGTTACACTCAGCACACGTGAGCGCGAATTCGACGCCATCGACCGATGGCGTCCATTCGATGTCGTCGACGAGTGTGACTGTATACTCTGCTATCTCGATCTCGTCGAAGAGTCCATTCACCCACCGACGAATGTTCTGTGCTTCGACGCGGGCGTAGAACCAAAGATCCCCTTCAGATGTCGTAAAGACGTGTTCGACGCCGTCTGACTCGCGAACCTGGGTACGGGCTGCCTCCAGTACTCCCGGGCCGATCTCGGCTTGGATAAACACTGGAACACCGGCCCGGAGATGGGCTCGATTGACATCGATCGTGAAGTTGTTGATGACATCCGCCTCCTGTAATCGTTTGACTCGATCGGAAACGGCAGGCCCCGAAAGACCGACCTCCTCACCAATATCGCTGAATGGGCGGCGAGCATTGTCAGCTAGTAACGAGAGAATTTCTAGGTCGGTTTCATCTAAGTTGCGCATACCGATGTCTCGGCTCGCAGAATACATTATTGTTGCCCACGAAATGCCTTCGACACCACCGATCTATGGCCTATCAAACTTTGGATTCTAAGCAGAAAACCACATAGAACAACAGCCCCTATTCATTATTGGATATGAGTCAGACCATCACCGTCGAAGGGATGAGTTGTGGGCACTGTGAACAGACTGTCGAAGATGCGCTTCGAGAGGTTAGCGGCGTAACTGATGCGAGCGCCGATCACGAGTCCGGGCAGGCGGACGTTGACGGCGACGCTGACGTCACGGCACTCGTCCAGGCCATCGAAGACGCTGGATATACGGCACACGCCTGAGAACCACCGAACCGTCGTCACCGGAGGCCCAGCCGTTCCTTCGACTCCGGATCTTCTTGACCTCCTTCGCGATGTCGGGGGCAGGACTAAATCATGGGGGACGGCACCAATACACAATAAATGAGCAACAATCCAAATCACGAGAAATCCGATACATCCGCATCGGATTCTCAGACATCTCCCCAGACCGACGGCCCCGTCTACTGCTGCCGAGTCTGCCAGTTACACGCAGACGAAGAAGCGCGTCCAACGGCTCGTGCGACATCCGAGCAGCACTCACATTCCCCAGAACACGATGCTCACGCGACAGGGGACGAGGCTCGTACTGAATCCGACTCCACGGAGGAACACGCACAGCACGATCACGACGCCGAACACGGTCACCATCACGCCGACACTGAATCGCCACCTTCTGCAGAGACAGAGCCTATTCACGACGGGCACGATCACGGTGCAGACGTCGACGAGGACGGACACGACGATCATAGCGGACACACGGATCACACTGGTCACGAGCAGATGTTTCGGCGGCGGTTCTGGGTGTCGCTCGTACTCTCACTACCAGTCATCTTCTTCAGCGAGTTCATCCAGGATGTCTTCGGGTACACTGCGCCGTCGTTCCCCGGCAGCGTCTGGATCACGCCGGTTCTCGCGGTGATCGTCTTCGCGTACGGTGGCGTGCCGTTCCTCTCGATGGCACGTACCGAACTGAAGACTCGCGAGCCAGGGATGATGATGCTCATCTCGCTGGCGATTACCGTCGCGTTCGTCTATTCGGTTGCGAGTCTGTTCCTCGAGGGGACGACGCCGTTCTTCTGGGAACTCGTGACGCTGATTGACATCATGCTGTTGGGCCACTGGGTGGAGATGCGGTCGGTCCGGGCAGCCTCCGGCGCGCTCGACGAGCTCGCGAAGCTTATGCCCGATACTGCAGAACTCGTCACTGAAAGCGGGGATACGGAAGAGGTCCCCGTCTCCACACTTGGCGAAGGCGACGTTGTTCTCGTTCGGCCGGGCGCGTCAGTTCCTGCAGACGGTGAGGTCGTCGAGGGCGAGTCCTCGGTCGACGAGTCGATGATCACTGGCGAGTCCCGCCCTGTGGGCAAGGAACCCGAATCTGAAGTCGTCGCTGGCACGGTCAATCAGGACGGGAGCCTCCGGGTCCGCATCACGAAGACCGGCGACGAAACAGCGCTAGCGGGTATCATGCGGTTGGTCGAGGAAGCCCAACAGTCGAAATCACGGACGCAACTCTTGGCCGACCGGGCCGCAGGCTGGCTGTTCTACGTTGCACTCGCTGTCGCTGCTATCACGGCCGTCGCGTGGGTCGTCGCGGTCGGATTCAACATTGCAGTCCTCGAACGCGTCGTGACGGTCCTCGTCATCGCATGCCCCCATGCGCTCGGGCTCGCTGTTCCCCTCGTCGTCGCGATCAACACCTCCACAGCTGCGCAGAACGGGATGCTCATCCGCGACCGCATTGCCATGGAGGAATCCCGTAATCTGGACACGGTGATGTTCGACAAGACCGGGACACTCACGAAGGGCGAACAGGGCGTCGTCGGTGTCGAGACGGCAAGTGACTGGAGTGAAGAGAGAGCGTTCGAAGTCGCCGCTGGTGTCGAGAGTGACTCCGAGCACATGATCGCTCGCGCCATCCGGGACGCCGCCCAGGAACGGGACATCCAGCGAGCGAGCGTTTCGAACTTCGAGAATTTCCGCGGTCTCGGCGTCAGAGCCACCGTGGACGGCGAGACGGTTCATATCGGTGGACCGAACCTGATTGAGAAATTCGGTATCGAACGATCTGACGACATCGCTGCCTTCGCGGAGGAAGCTGGCTCGAACGCAGAGACGGTTATCTACCTGGTTCACGACGAATCCGAAGTTGTCGCAGCATTCGCCCTCGCGGACGTCATCCGCGAAGAGAGCCGGCAGGCTATCGAGGCGCTACACGGGATGGATATCGAGGTGGCGATGTTGACTGGTGACTCCGAGGACGTCGCGAAGGCTGTCTCCGAGGAACTCGGCATCGACCAGTACTTCGCGGAGGTCCTGCCTGAGGAGAAGGACACGAAAGTCGAACAGCTCCAGTCAGAGGGGAAGCTGGTCGCGATGGTCGGTGACGGCGTCAACGACGCCCCCGCGCTCACCCGCGCCGACGTGGGCATCGCCATCGGCTCGGGGACGGACGTGGCCATCGAGTCAGGCGACATCATTCTCGTCGACAACAACCCCCTGGATGTCGTCCGCCTCATCCGGCTGTCGAAGGCGAGCTACCGGAAGATGCAGGAGAACCTCGTCTGGGCGACCGGGTACAACGTATTCGCCCTCCCCCTGGCAGCGGGGATACTTGCGCCCATCGGTATCCTCCTCTCACCGGCGATCGGTGCCGTGTTCATGTCGCTATCGACGATCATCGTCGCGATTAATGCGCGCAGACTGCGGAACGTCGATCTCTCGGTGGCTGCGTAGCCTACTAGTACAACCATGCCCGCCATCATGACATCGCTATTCGGCCTGGGACTCCTATCTGGAGGGATACTTCTCGGTGGGCTCCTCGTGAGTATCCAGAGCCAGTCTCACCGGTTCTGGCCCCACGGCACCCGCAACTGGACGTTCTGGCTCAGCTGGACTGCCTGGGTCGTCTACGGCGGCAGTCTGTTCGGTGTTGCGTATCTCGACTTGTGGAGTTGGTACCGGCCATCAATACTGATTCAGATGACCAGTCTCCTGTTGCTCTTGGCCGGTGCCACCGTCTCACTCTGGGCTGTGTGGCGGCTCGGGTTCCACGAGAGTGCCGGTCTCGAAGGGCAGTTGAACACCGCTGGACCATATCAGTATTCTCGGAATCCACAGTACGTCAGCTACATCGCGATGCTCGTCGGCGGGGCGGTTCTCGCTGGGTCCTGGATGACGGCGGTACTCGCCCTGCCCGGTATCGCTTGGTTCCTGCTTGCACCGCTCGCAGAGGAACCGTGGCTCAGCGAACAGTACGGAGAAGCGTACGAAACGTACCGTGAGTCAGTTCCCAGATTCATCGGTCGTCCGAGCCAGCGACAAAAACCACAGGAACGCACCAACACCTCACGGAGAGATGATCCATGACTGTCGACAGCCACCAGTCGCTCGAAGTGGGGGGCCGCGCGGTCCCTTCAGGCAGGAAGGTTCAGTTCCGGTACGCCGTCGGAACGACATTTAACGACGATCCGATTGAGATTCCGGTCACGGTCATCAACGGCACACGATCTGGACCCACAGGCTTTCTGACTGCAGCAGTTCACGGCGACGAACTCAACGGCATCAAAATAATCCAGGAAGTCGCGGGCCACTACGCTCCCGAGGACATTCACGGAGCGCTCGTCTGCCTGCACGTGTTGAACGTACCAGGCTTTCTCGCCCAACAGCGCTATATCCCCATCTACGACGAAGATCTCAATCGCTCGTTCCCCGGCAACTCACGGAGTACGACCGCAAAACGACTCGCCAACGCCATCTACGAGGAATTCGTTTCGAAGTGTGACTTCGGTCTCGACTTCCACACGTCGACGCGCAACCGAACGACAATGTATCACGTCCGCGCCGACATGAACGACCCCGCTGTCGAACGACTCGCCCGCGCGTTCGGCACGAGCGTCATCCTCGACGGCGAGGGTTCAGGAGGGACACTCCGACGCGTGGCCTGTCAGGACGGTATCCCCACGGTCACGGTCGAGATGGGGCGCGCCCATCGATTCCAGACCGCGCACCTCGACCGAGCGCTCCACTGCGTCGCGAGCGTCCTCGCCGAACACGAGGTGCTTCCCAACCAACCGGTTTCCTGGCCCGGCTGGACACGCGTCATCGCCCGTGATGGTGAGAAGACGTGGCTCCGCGCCGACACTGGTGGGCTCGTCGAGATGAAGTGGGGCCCACACCCCCTCGTTGAAGATGGCGAACCGCTGTTCACGATTTCTGATCACTTCAAAGACGAAGTCGAAGTCGTTCGTGCGCCGTCGACTGGCCTCGTCGTGGGGGTCCTTGAAAATGCAGTCGCATATCCGGGCCACCCGCTGTGTCACTTCGTGAGCGTCGACGAGACGACCGCTGACATCATACGAGACGACATCGAGCGGGGCGTTTTCGATGTCTACCGTGAAGGCGGTTTCCAGTGGCCCGAGTCGCAGTGGTACGCAACACATGGACATGGAACTGAGTCAAAACATGCAAGAAATATATCAGAAAATGAACGGGAGGAAAACAGATGACTGACCCATCTCATCCGATATTCGCAAGACTGTACGATCCGGTGATGAAGCCGGCGGAGCTATCGGTACTTGCCGACCATCGACGCTACCTCGTGGACGAGCTCGCCGGAAGGGTTCTGGACCTCGGTACGGGGACGGGCGCGATGTTTCCGTACTTCGCAGAAGCCGCTACTGATGGTGACGATCTCACGCTGTTCGCGATTGAGCCAGACCCCCACATGCGCCGGCAAGCAGTCGAACGAGCACGCGAACTGGGACTCGATATCGAGATAGAGAGTGCCGGAGCGGAAACACTCCCGTTCGCGGACGACTCGTTCGATGTCGTCATCGCATCACTCGTGTTCTGCACCATCCCCGATTTCGATACTGCGCTCTCCGAGGTTGCACGGGTACTGAAGCCGGGCGGCGAGTTCCGGTTCCTCGAACACGTCCGCGGAGATGGTGCTATCGGTGTCGCACACGACGTACTCGCTCCAGCGTGGCATACCGTCGCTGGCGGTTGTCACCTGAATCGCAACACCCACGAGATATTCCGGGACGACGAGCGATTCGAACTCGTCGATTACACGCGACTGGAGAACATCCCACAGCTTGTTCCAATCGTCCGTGGAACGCTCAAACGCCGAGCGAGGCCTCGCAACTCTCTCAGCTTGTGTAAGTGGCGATGACGAGATCACGTCTTTGCAACGAGGATGCCGTGCTGGAGGAACGGCAGCGCGTGATGGGCAGCCCTTACCTGCTCGGTGATGGCCGATGGATCGAGGTCGTACGCTCGCAACAGTCGTTCGAGAAGCGAGCGAACCGGAGTCCTGAGGAGTTGGAGGTACAGCGTCGTCCACTTCCGGAACTGCCCGACACTGTGTCGCGTGATGTCTTCGACCGCTTCGAGTTCGAATCCCGCATCGTCGAGCGCGGCGTTGTATTGCTCGACAGTGCCGACTGACGGCATATCCCACGTCGCTGCAAACGAATCAACGAACGCTCGTTCCGTCTCGCTCACGTCGGACTGCACCATGAGGTCGGAGAGAACGAAAACCCCCGCTGATTCGATGATATCTGCAACCGCGGTAAAGACACTGTTCCGGTTGGGGAGATAAACGAGCGCGTCGATGGCTGTACACGCGGTGAACGAATCTGTCATGAACGGGAGCTGTGTTGCGTCACCGACGACGAACTCGGGCTTGACGTGCTTCCTGCGTGCGTTCTCGGTTGCTCGCTCGATGTTGTACGGAACGAGGTCCAGTCCGGTAACGCGGAAACCGAACTGATCGGCAAGATGGATCGCCGGACCGCCCCGGCCACAGCCAACATCGAGGAGGCGAACGCCATCCGTGGCGGGCAGGTGCGACGCGAGCCTCGCTCCGACTTCCGTGACGAGGCGGCGCTGACTCGATCCGACGACGTGTGGCTGGTACCACTCGGAGTAGCCGAGGTTGAGGAACGCGTCAGTGTCGAGCAGGAGGTCGAACGCCCGCCAGATGTCGGCTCGTTCGCCGCGGTAGGAGAACTGGTCGGTGATCCGCTCGCGGAGAGGGCTCTGATCCATCGGGCACCTACTCCAGCTCGGAAACCTCCGAGTAGCAGTATTCGGATTCGTCGCAGTATGCGAGGTCGGTACACCCGCGGGGGCGCTGGTAGTCGATTCCTTTGTGCCGTCGGAGGTACGTCACGTATCCGTCGTCGACGCGATCGAGGATGTCGTGACAGATCCACTTCTCCCCGAACCAGCTCGCACCCAGATTTCGGTATGGGCAGAGAAAGATCGTCCGCTCGACCGAATCAATCTCCGGTGTCTCGACGATTCGGACGCCGACCAGACGGTACGCAATGCGGAGTCGTTTGACGATCGATTCTGGCGTCTTCGCGCCGAGGAAGAGAACGTGTGCGACCACGTAGCCGAAGTCGTGGAGGAGTCGTCTAATCATCATTCAGGCTGTCGGCTGCGGTCACAAAGTATCTTGACCACATGGCTCAATCTGGACGCTAGATTTCAGCGTACACATTACCTGTCTTCCCGTCATCGAGAGCGTACACGGTGAACGACCCGGACTTCGTCCCGCCCATGCCCGGCGACCCGGCCGGCATCCCGGGCAGCGCGATGCCGTCGATGGCCGGCTCTTCATCGAGCAGCGTCGCGATTACCTCGGCAGGGACGTGTCCTTCGACGACGTACTCGTCGAGAACGAGTGTGTGACAACTTTGGAGGTCTGTGGGAACGTCGTGTCGGCGTTTGAGGGCCGCTACGTCTTCAGTTTCGGTTTCTCGGAGCGTCGTGTCGAGATACTCCCGCAGGTACGACGCGTACTGGCCGCAACAGCTACAGCCGGGAGAACTGAATTGCTGGGCGTTCGTCACAGACAGTGTCCCCTCGATCGCCCACTGGTCTTCGTCCGATGACCTCAGACAGCCGGCAATTCCGAGTGCAACTGCCGTCCCGCCGACCCGGAGTAATCCTCGTCGGGTCACGTTACGACTCATATATCCTTCACTTTGGCAGCAAGTATTTACTTCACATCGACTATTCCTGCGGATTGAGAACAGACTCGAGCAAAACGGGGAGTGCTGACTTTCAGTTTCAAAGAGGAAACCACAAAAGAGGCCGTCCCATAGGTTCTCCTATGAGGCGAGCCACACAGGTCGTGGGCGCTCCCGTGACTGTGCAGTCACGGCGTTTCCGCGACCACGGCTCGGCGTCCCGTCGGCAGCGGCGGGTGACACAGCGACCGCACTCACGTTCTGCTCTCGTCGCGGACTGTTTCTGCGCTGGGTCTTCGGGCTGTCGCTGTTGTTGACGGATTTCCGTCAGCGAGCGCACCGGCTACAGATTGCTCCCCACACGACCCAGAGACATGACTCGACACACCGACCCCGACGCATCGCTCCTCGAAACGATTGGCAACACCCCGCTCGTCGAACTCGATGCGACGCCCAACGACGTCTCCGTCTACGCCAAGCTGGAGACGTTCAACCCTGGCGGGAGCGTGAAAGACCGCATCGGTAAACACATCCTCGAACGCCTGCTTGAACGCGGCGACGTCCCGCCCGACGGCACTATCGTCGAACCGACCGCCGGGAATACCGGCATCGGGATGGCGATTGCCGCCACCCGACTTGGGCTGGAGACGGTGTTCGTCGTTCCGCGAGGATTCAGCGAAGAGAAAGAACGACTGATGACCGCGCTCGGTGCGGAGATCGTTCACGCCCCCGGAGACACAGGAATGGGCGAGGCCGCCGAAATGGCCCACGAGATCGCGGACAAGCGCGACGACGCTATCGTCCCCCAGCAGTTCGAGACACCGTTGAATGTCGAGGCACACTACGAGACGACCGGCCGGGAGATCCTCGACGTGCTCGGCGAAGACATCGGCGCGATAGTCGCCGGTATCGGCTCCGGCGGCACGCTGATGGGGATCGCCCAGGCTGTTCGCGAGCGCGTTCCTGACGTCCACGTCGTGGCCGTCGAACCCTCCGGTTCGACGTTCGGCGAACTCCTGAATCGAGAGCCTGAGGAGGCGCCATACAAGACCGAAGGAATCGGCACGCACGACCCGGACGTGACCCAACTGCTCGATCCCGACGCGCTGGACGACGTTCGGACGGTCAGCGACCGAGCGGCACACGCCGAAGTGCAGCGTCTCGCCGCCGAGGAGGGCCATCTCGTCGGCTCCAGTTCCGGTGCAGCGAGCGTCGCTGCACGCGAGGTCGCCGAAGAGATCGCGGCCGGTGAACTGGACGTTCCTGCCCGGACTGTCGTCACGGTGTTTCCCGACGGGAGCGACCGATACCTCTCGAAGAACATCTACGGGTCCTTCGACGCCTGGGAGGGGAAGGCATGAGCGACGACCACCGAGACGACGTGCTTGACACTGGCGCATTCGAGACGCGTGCGATCCACGCAGGGCAGCATCCGGATCCCGAGACTGGCGCAGTCATGACGCCCATCTACGCCTCGTCGACGTTCGCGCAGGACGCCCCCGGCGATCACCGTGGTTACGAGTACTCACGGACCGACAATCCGACGCGGGCGGCATTAGAAGCAAACCTCGCCAGCCTCGAAGGTGGAACGTACGGGCGGGCATTCGCCAGCGGGATGGCCGCGATCAACACGGTCCTGAACTTGCTAGAGGCGGGCGACCATGTGGTGGTCGGGGAGGATGTCTACGGCGGAACCCACCGGCTGTTCACGCAGGTGTACGAGGATTACGACCTCGCGTTCGACTTCGTGGACACGACCGACCGCGACGCAGTCGCGGACGCCGTCACTTCGGCGACAGAACTCGTGTGGCTCGAGACGCCCACGAATCCACTCCTGCAGGTCGTCGATATCGCAGAGATTGCGGAGATCGCCCACGAACATGGCGCACTCTGTGCGGTGGACAACACGTTCGCGTCGCCGTATCTCCAGCGCCCCCTGGAGCTGGGCGCGGATATCGTCGCCCACTCGCTGACGAAGTACCTCGGCGGTCACTCCGACGTCGTCGGCGGAGCCCTCGTTACCGACGACAAAGATCTGGACGAGCAGCTCGGGTTCTACCAGAATAGCGTGGGTGCGACGCCAGACCCGTTCGCGTGTTTTCTCGTCCTCAGGGGAACGAAGACCCTCCCCGTTCGGATGGAGCGCCACTGCGAAAACGCCCGCGAGCTGGCGGCGTGGCTCGATGATCAGCCAGCAGTCGACCACGTTCACTATCCGGGACTCGACTCCCATCCCCAACACGACCTAGCCACCACGCAGATGGCTGACTTCGGGGGGATGTTGAGCTTCGAACTCGACGGCACCCTGGAGATGGCGCGGTCACTCGTCTCGAATACAGAGGTGTTCACACTGGCCGAAAGTCTCGGTGGTGTCGAGAGCCTCATCGAACAACCCGCGACGATGACCCACGCGTCGGTACCACGCGAGGTACGACGGGAAACTGGCGTCACTGACGGCCTCGTCCGCGTGAGCGTCGGTCTGGAGGACGTTACCGACCTTCGGATGGACCTCGAACAAGCGCTCGCGGCTGCAGAACAGTCTTGACGCCTTAGCGGACGTCGGATACGTCTATCATACTTGTAAACCCGGCTACGATCGCCTATTTCACTGCGATTGTGGTTTCAATACTGGCCTGACAGAACACCTCTCGTTAGAATGTGAAACCGATCCGTAGCTGTAGTGACGATGATCCCAATCTGTCGAATCGAATTTCGGGGTTCTCTGGTAATCGAGCGTCCAGAGCGAACGCTCGGTCGTCCTTTAGAACTGTAAGCGTAATCGACTGAAACGAGGGGAACGACAACCAACATGAAAACGTAGGTGACCATATGAAACTGGCACTCTTCGGTGCGACAGGCGGGACCGGACGTGAACTGACGGCGCAAGCGACCGAAGTGAATCACTCGATTCGCGCGCTCACCCGAAGCCCTGCAAAACTCCCTCCGAACCAGGCAGTCACCGCCGTGGAGGGGGACGTACTCGATCTAGACGCGGTCGAAGCCACCGTAAACGGATCAGATGCGGTCATCTGTCTTCTCGGCCGAACGTCGAACAATCCCTCCGACGTGGTCTCTCGGGGGACTGCGAACATTATCGATGCAATGCAGGAACGGGGGATCGAACGCCTGGTCGTCCTGACATCAATGGGATTAGGATCGAGCGTCCAGCAGGTTCCGTGGTACGTCCGCCTTGCGAACGTGACGGTGCTCCATGACCTGATGGCCGATAAAGCCAGACAGGAGGAACTCGTCGCTGGAAGCGGTCTCGACTGGACGATCGTCCGCCCCGGCGGTCTTACAGATGGACCCCAAACCGGGGAGTACGAACACGGGGTCGACATCGACGCCACCGCTGGTCCGATCTCACGCGCTGACGTTGCAGACTTCCTCCTCGAGGTCGTTCAGACGGATGCCTATCTCCGTGACGTGCCAATTGTAACGACGAACCAGAGCGTTGACGCCGAATTCCTCTGGGAGCAGGCCACGACCGTCGCGCAACGTCTACGAGGATAAGTGAACGACCGTATCACTAATTCACGATACCAAGATACTTTGCTGAATCGGGAGTTCAGGGGTTCGGCGCATAGAGCGCGTACAGGATAGAAAGCATTCCCGCTGCCGCGACTAGTGCAGCCACGAGACCTGCCTGGAAGATTGATACCTGGAGCAGTTCGAATAGAACTCCTTCGAGGAGTCCACCGAGGCCAATTAGTGCGAATCCAAGGGCGACGTAGAGCATCAGCTGTGTTCCGTGGCGTTGGTAGCCGCGATAGGCTTGGTACGCGATAACCAGAGCCAACGCGGTCATGAACAACTTGGCGATGACGAATAATGTGTGTTCCATGAATCAGTCTCCTCGCATGTTTTCGAAGATGGATGTAATCCGGTCAGCGGGATCCGGCCGGACATCGATCTGGATGTCAAACCCCTCGTCTTGGAGGAGGACTTCGATACGTTCGAGACGTGCCTCATACTCCCGATAGTGCCGACCAGCGGGATCGACGTGCGTGTACTCTTCGAGAAGTCCTTGCTCGACGAGTGTGTTGACGCGACGAGAGACGGTTGGGCGTGACATATCGCATTCCTCGCTGAGTTCTTTTGCAGAGAGACGGTCCGTCTTCGTCGCCACGAGAATATCGCGAGCGTACTCGTCGTCGAGTGTGGCAAAGACGGCTGATGGGCTCAACTCCTCGGTCACACTCGCATACTCGTCCTAGTGGGGTAAAATAGCCGCCCGGTTTTCTGACTCAGAACACTGGCTCACCGGTATATCGTCTCTCCCTGCGTACTCTAACTCGGTGAAGTAACAATGTCTACGATTCCCTCTGGCGTTAACCAACTTGAGAGCAAGGTCGGTGGCCTGACCGTCGGTGGCCGCGTCCACAGCCTCAGCGCGTGGTTCGTGCTCGCACTCCGCCTCATGATGGGGTATGCGTTCGCGTACTCCGGGTTCACGAAGATCACGGGCGAATTCGCGGCGGGTGGCTACCTCTCGAACGTCGCGGCGACCAACGGCAACCCCCTCGCAGGACTGTTCGCGTGGATGGGTTCGACCCCGTGGTTCGTCGAGTTCGCGAACGTAGCTGTCCCGTGGGGCGAGCTGTTCATCGGTCTCGGACTGCTCGTCGGCGCTGTCGTCCGCCTCGCGGCGTTCTTCGGCGCGCTCATGATGGTCATGTTCTACTTCGGGAACTGGGACATCGCCCACGGCGTCATCAATGGCGACTTCGCGTACATGCTCGTGTTCCTCGCGGTTGCGGCGTTCGGTGCGGGCCGCATCCTCGGGCTCGACAAGTACATCGAACAGTACGAGGTCGGCGGCGAGGCGCTCGTCGAGCGCTACCCCGTCCTCGAGTACATCCTCGGCTAACCACGCCGAACCATTTCAGGAGAAATACACATGACAAACTCAATTCAACCACGCGGTACTCGTTCCCTCGGACTGATCGTCGTCGGTGCGCTGACGGTCGCGGTTATCGGGGGTATGGCCCTGACGCACGCAGCCGTCCCGGACGCGGTGATGTGGGACTGGCACTACGGAATGTGGGACGACGGCCACATGACCGGCTGGGGGCTATGGGGATGGGGGATGATGCTGTTCGGCATCCTCTGGATGGCCCTCATCATTGGTCTACCCATCTATCTCGTCTATTGGTTGGCTACCCGATCTCAGGCTGACGGACCCGACGAGGATAGAGCCCTCGTGACTCTCCGTGAGCAGTACGCTCGCGGTGAGATCGACGACGAAGAATTCGAACGCCGCCGTGGCCACCTCATGGAAAACCACTGACGTATGTCGCGTCGGACCTTCCAGCGAGCGTCCGAAAGTGTATAGAGCGTCCACCGCCGAAGAATTGGGCACACCGCAGCCTTTTGCACACACATACTGTACTCAAAGCAACGATGGTGGACTTCTCTCTGTTGCGCTGTCGTAGCCTTCTGCATTCGTGCGGAATCCCGGTCACGAACTCCCCCTCAAATCAGATGGAGGCTGGTTAAAAGCGATGTCGCCCGTAGAAATAGAGGCACTGTTCTTCGTGGGATTCGGGTTCCTAGTGGGGATTCTCTTCGGCTTCTTTGGACTGGGTGGGAGCTTCTTTGTCACCCCGGCGCTCCTCGTGCTCGGCCATCCCGCCGAAGCCGCTGTGGGCTCCGGTCTTGTGTTCGTCTTTGGGACGTCACTCGCTGCAGCCGTCACCCACCGGTCTGCTGGACACATCGATTACAAGCTCGGTGGCCTGCTTATCCTCGGGATGGCAGTTGGCATCGAGGCCGGCAGGCGGATACTCTTCTGGCTCGCCGGGAGAGGACTTGCAGATACCGTCATCAGCATCGCCTACGTCGTATTGCTGGCAGTGGTCGGTGTGATCATTCTCCGTCGAGTTCGCAATGAACGACTCGTCGGCTCCATCGAACAACGTACTCCCCCGGTGTTCGAGCAATATGCTTTCAGCCGATTTCCACCGCTAGTCGAACTCCGGTCTACCGTGCAGGTCTCCGTGTGGCTCGTCCTCGTCGTCGCCATCGCTATCGGAACGCTCTCCGGCTTTCTCGGAGTCGGCGGCGGATTTCTGATGGTTCCGAGTCTCGTCTATGGTATGGGTATCTCGAAATCGATAGCGGTTGGTACGGATATCTTTCAAATCGCGGGATCGAGTGCGTTCGGCTCTGTTCGCTACCTCCAGCAAGGAGCCGTCCATTTCTCAGTCGTACTCCCACTGCTCGGAGGGAGTGTCTTCGGGTCCTATGCCGGATCCCGGCTGACAGATGTCGTCGACGAGAGCGCACTGATGAGCTACTTTGCGGTGATGCTACTCCTCGATAGCGTCGCAGTAGCGAGCAAGACTATTAGTCAAACGTACGATATTCGAATCCTCCACGACCTCAGTCTCACGCTCCTCTTTGGGACCGCGCTCGGCGTTGCTACGCTCATCGTCTACCGAGGTGGACGAACTGCCTACCGCGACTCGGTCAGATGATTGTGGGTTCGAACGCCCTCGTATAAGTATAGAATCATCTGGGTCTACAGGCGTGAGGATAGCCGACTAATCATCGTCTGCCATCGTCTGGTGATCGGACGAACAAAAAGAGAAAGACGAGTACGACGATCATTCCCAGTAGCGAGTACGTTATGTCTACTGGGACAAGCAGGGCACTACCGATGAGCGACGCCGCTGCTAGAATCGCATACCCGAGTGAACGTGATCCCTGTTGCTGAGTCCTGGCAACAGCTTGCATTCGCTCTTCTTGACGGGCGTCAAGCTCTTGCTCGAATTTCGCTGGGAGTCGGAGGAGTGCCCAGAGTGAGGTTTCCAGTTCGCCTCGCATCTCCGCGAGTTTCATCCGAGCTGCCCGTTCCATGAACCCGTGCTCGCGGAGGAACGCCTGTGCGGCAGCGAGGAAGTCGAACTCCGGATCGAGCTGTCTGAGAACCCCCTCGCTGATCGAGCCCACCCGGAGGACGAGCATGATGTCAGGCGGGATGCGAAACGGGAACTCGTGGAGCATTCCGGTCACTTCGCTAATGATCTGCTGCCAGTTCACGGTCTCGCTCCCCTCCAGGTCGTCGATGACTAACTCAAGGACGTGCCCGACAGCTGCTCGATCAGCATCGGGGTCGAGGGCTCCGAGAGCGATGAGTTCGTCAATGATTCCATCGACGTTCCGATTGACAGCAGCGAGATAGAGGTTTACGACGCTGTTCTGCATGGTCGGCGTAAATCGGCCACTCATCCCGAAATCGTAGAAGACGATACGGCCTTCCTCGTCGACGGCGAGGTTGCCGGGATGGGGATCTCCGTGATACACCCCGTGTTCGAGCCCCATCGTGAAGTACGCGTTTGCGACATCTCTCGCAACCCGTTTCGGGTCGTGGCCCTTCGATTCGAGTTCGTCAACGTCGGTGATCTTCGTCCCCTCAGCGTAGGCCATAGTGAGGACACGCTCCGAGGACACGTCGGTATAGACGCGAGGGATAACGACCGACTCGTTTTCGTCACCCTCGAAGTTCGAGCGAATCTCCGCCATCATTCGGGCTTCCCGCTCGAAGTCGAGTTCCTCCAGAATGATGCGCTCGAAGTCGTCAGCCATGTTTCGGAGCGAAAACTGGAGGCGCTCCGGGGCAAGCAACATGACGAGCGGGATGAGTCGGCGGGTGATGCGAAGGTCGGTCTCGATGAGATCTTTGACGCCAGGTCGTCGAACCTTCACGACGACGTGATCGCCCTGATACGTCGCTCGGTAGACCTGCGCCAGTGACCCACCTGCAATCGGTTCCGGGTCGAAGTCATCGTAGGAGTGATAGCCGACATCGTCAGCGAGGGCGGGGATCATCTCGCGATATGGCCCCGTCGGGACTGCATCCTGCAGCGTGACGAACTCCTCGGCGTACACTGGTGGAACGACGTCGGGGCGAGTCGAGAGGACCTGCCCGATCTTCACGAACGTCGGCCCGAGATCGAGCATGGTGTCGCGAAGCCGGCGGGCGCGCTGGGCGTGCGTTTCGCGAGAGATCGGGCGGGAGCGTCCGAAGAGCAAAAACCGACGCCGGTCGCGAAGAAAGAGTATCACAAACGGGACGAGTTTGCCCAGAATCCGGAGGAGTCGAAGAGGAAATCGAATCATCAGAGTTACCGCCGAATTCGCCCGTCGTTCCCTAATAGATACGTGTTGGAGGCGTTCCGAAATCACCATTCGGGTGGGCACCGAAGCGTTCTGATGAATGACTACCGATCCGGTCTGTGGAATGGAACTCCTGTCTGGCGAAGCCGCCGCAACGGTTCAGTACGGCGGGAAGACGTACTATTTCTGTAGCGACGAATGTCGACAGCAATTTCAGGTCCAGCCGGCGGTATATACCGAGTGATCTTGGGGCTGCCCACCCTCGTGGTCGGGCAGAGCACACTCTCGTGCAGGCGTTCGGGGAGCCCGTTGCAGCCCGCTATCTCAACAACTCTGAGGAGATGGTCCATGACCGGTATTCACATATCGAGACTGGGGAGTTGGGAGACGTTGCTACAGAAGCTCTCGAAGAGGCCGACTCGTCCGACCGCTAACGATACTAATCACGTTTCGATGAGGTGTCTAAACGCAGAGAGTGTATTTTCCCCTTCCTCAGTAAGATCCACGTCCGTCCGTCGCCCAATCTTCTTTGTTTCGATGAAACCCTTCTCGTTTAGCGGTTCGAGTATATGCGTTTCGAGTAATCGGTAGCGGGCTCGGTCCGAATCAGCCTCATGGTCCGTAATGAAGGGCAATCCCTCCGGTGGTGTTCCTGCTTGAATTGGTTTACCGTTCCCTTGGCCGAATTCGATTAGCTCTTTCTTCGTGACCGGACCATTTCGGTAAATGTACTCCATCACGTAGATGAGCTGTGTCTCGGGGGCATCTATTGGGTACGCCGGCAGTTCCTTGATGTTCTTCACCCCGTGGGAAACCGGTTTGACCCGTTGAGCGTCTTTTTCACCATATCGTTCTGGCTCAACGTAATACGGCACAGCGTCGGTTACCATACACGCGATCATCCCGCCGATTGCGGATATTTTACTCCCGGTTGCAATGTTCACGAACACGTCATCGTCTGCGTGCTGTTGGATTTCTCGTGCCGTCACCCGGACAACCTCATACAGATCGAAAATGTTGCAGGATCGGATCTCTCGGTCAATCCCAGCTGCCTCGATATCCTCATACAGCTCCTCGACAAATGGCGGCCGTTCCCCCTCACCCCATTCAAGTAGGATTAATCGATCAGCTTTCAATTGCTTCGCGGCTTCGACGACACGATCGCGCTCGAACCCGAGCGGCGCGATATGAACTCGTTCACTGGGGCGCATGTATCGCTGTTGGTGATTCTGTGGTTTATGCGTTTGGTGCGGATTGTGTGCTTAATGCCGCTACTGATGTTAGAGACCGCGTGGTGCTTAAGGGGATGACGCTGTTAGGCGAATGTGCATGCAACCAACTGATCTCGAGGAAGCAACCCAGCATGCCCAAGACCGCTACCGAGGACTGAACGCTCAGCTCGAGTCTCTCGACGAAGAGACGGCCGACGACCTCCGTGCCGCACTCGAAGCCGCAGAGGACGCCATCGACGAGGGGCAAGACACCGACGAGGATCGATCCCGCTACGACGCGCTCAATCGGGCGGCCGACTACATTCAGTCAGCACAAGACGACATCGACACCCTCCAGGACGCGGCTGGGTTCGATGTTAGCTACGCTGAGGAACTCGAAGCACTCGAAGAGGCCATCGAAGAAGTCGAGGACGGCCTTGATGAGGCGCTCGAAGATGTTGATGAAGGTGATGATGATGAGGACGACGAGGAGATTGACGGCTACGAGGTGACCGTCAGTGGGGAAACGAAAGTACTCGACCAGCAGTACATCGAGCCGATCGAACTGCTGCGCACGTTCGAGTACGATCCCAACCAGTACGTCCTCTACCCTCCAGACGAGGACGATCGAGTCCCCAAAGACAGCGACATCAACCTCGCCGAAGAGAACGTCTTCGACGCAATCCCCGTTGACACTGCCTACGGGAGCACCCAGCTCGACGACGTGCTCGCAGCGGACATCGAAGCCCTTCGAGAAAACCACGAGGTCGATGTCGATACCGAGGCCGAGGCGCAGTTCGTCCACGTCACCGTTCGGGACTACCAGATCCCGTCGGATGCCTACAATGCGGACACGACAGACGTGATGATCCGCGTCCACGAGAACTACCCCCAGAAGGCTCCGGACTGGGTCTACGTCGACGAGGATCTCCGGCTTGAAGGAGGCGGCGAGCTTCGGAAATCTCGCGACGACCAAGTCCGGGGCTGGTTGGCTCTTTCCTGGCACATCAACAAACTGGACGGCATCGAGTGGGAACCCTACGAGACCGATCTCGAGTGGTATCTGGAGACCGTCGCGAACGGACGACTCCGACAGGGTGACTGACGCGACCCCTCCCGCTGGCGATTAATCCACCCACATTACATCTATGCAGGGACATGAGACTGACGGCAGCCGAGAGCGAGCGACGAGGAGCAAGTCGCGAGTATCTCACTGGCTTCGCTCCGTACTAGAAGACCCTGATCACGAGTGGCCGGTCGCTGACCGGATACGGGTTCGGATCCGAGGCGCCGACTACCAGCGGCTGCGCGAGCACCTCGTGCGTCCAGAGCAGAAGTGTCCGAAAGAACATGCCGCCTATCTCGTTGCCGGTACACAGGAGTACACTCATCGTGGGCAGCGGGTCTTCGAGTATCTCATTCGTGAGGTCCACCTGCTGGATCGGGACGAATATCTCGATCAGTCGACCGGAATCGTCCGATTCGATCACACGACGATTCGGTCGATGATGCGGGCGACCGAAACGGACCATCGGTATCTCGACGATATGGCCCTCCTGATGTGCCATAGCCATCCCCGTTCGAGCCAGCCGTGCTACTCGGGCACCGACGACGAGAACGAACCGGCCCATATGGCGTCGCTGACCGGTCGAACTGCTGGTCCGCATGGAAGTCTCATCTTTGGTCAAGGGGGTCTGACCGGCCGGGCGTGGCTCTCTGACGTTCCGACGATCAGGCATGAGCCGATCACGGCCGCCGCGTCGCCGATTGATGAACTCGTTGTCATTCACGACCGTGAACTAGAGCGGATTCGGACGACGGATTCACGACTCCCTCCGGCTTCAAACGGCGAGGACGAGATGCGCGACCGGCAGGCGTTGCTCCACGGAGCCGGCGGTAACACTCGGCTACGGGACGCTCACGTGGCCGTAGTCGGTGCTGGTGGACTCGGGGCACCGATCGTCCAGACGCTCGCTCACCTCGGCGTTGGCGAAATCACGGTCGTTGATCCCGACGTCGTGGAAGAATCCAACCGCTCGCGAATCGTCGGCGCACGCCCAGCCGATGCTGGTGATCCCGAGCGGACGCCCGACGAGGATGGTGTCGTCCCAGCTGCGTGGGCCGAGGCCATCGACGGATGTGGGACGCCCAAGGCGGAGGTCCTGGGACGCGTTGTCTCCGATATCGATCCGTCGATCTACTATCACGGCATCTACGAGGAAGTTCAGGCTCCGGGAGCGCTGGAGCAGGTCGTCGCTGCGGACGTGATTGTCACTGGCACCGATACCGCCACGTCACGTCGATTCGTGTCGGAGGCCGCCCAGCAGTACCTTCGGCCACTGTTCAACGCAGGCACGGATATCGACGTTGACGACGACGCTGGACTCCGAAGCATCGCGACCAGCTTCCAAGTGTCCGGCGCGAACCGGGCGTGTCTGGACTGCTTGGATGCGATTAACGAAGATCGGATCGATGCCGAAGGCGAAGACGAAGACAATCTCGAGTATGGACTTGACCTCGTTGCCGGAGAACAACCATCGGTGATCACGATCAATCAGGAACCGGTACAACGGTTGACGTTCGCGCTGCACCGGTTCCTCACGGGACTCCTCGCCGACCGGCACGGATTCCAAACCGGCACGTACAGCGCAACCTCAGACCGCCTTGTGAGCGACGCAGAGGCTGCTCCCGACTGCCAGTTCTGTAATGGGGCGTTCACAGCTACCGGCGATCGTGGCGTCCCAATAGCGAAGACTGGACTGTATCGGACAACGCCGTCGACTGTCGAGACAGGGAGTGTCGCAGAACTGGGTCTCGATGCTGCCGTCGAGAAAGAGCCAGCCAAGGACAAGGCTGAACCTGAAGGTGATGAACCGTCCAATGAGCATAGCCTACTCGCTCGTATCAAGAGTACGGTAGCCCGCTATATCCCACAGCTATGAACCGAAAACCCGTTTCGTCGAGTAACCTGAAAAGTGTCGGCTACGATCAGAGTTCGAACACTCTCGAGATAGAATTCCACGGTCGCCGAGTCTATCAGTACTACAACGTCCCGAAGAAGATCTATCAAGGAC
This sequence comes from Haloarcula rubra, assembly GCF_019599465.1. Taxonomy (GTDB): domain Archaea; phylum Halobacteriota; class Halobacteria; order Halobacteriales; family Haloarculaceae; genus Haloarcula; species Haloarcula rubra. The sequence continues at coordinate 70,355 of NZ_RKLR01000009.1, read as the reverse complement.
TGATGGCGGCATCCTCTCACGGAAAGTATCACCATCGCCGAATCAAAGACAGGTATCGATATTCTCGGATTCGGTAGATGAGAGATTGATCACAACCAGCCTGTGCTGAAGCGTTCAGCACTAGGTTTATACCGCTTCGCGGACTTTCTTCGCATATGAGCCTCGAAGAGACGGTTGACTACCTCGCCGAGGAACTCGACCTCGAGCGAAGTGAACACGTTCGCGAGGTCGGACAGTCGGTCGCCGAGCTTCGCGACTGATCAGAACATTTCTCTGAAGTCCCGTTCGACGAGTCCGCCCTCCAGATACGTGATGAACTCTTGTTTCGTTGGTCCTTGACGGTCGAGCAGATCGTCCCGTTCTGCTCGTTCGAGAACTGCCTGCGCAAAGTCCGTACAGTGGGATTCATGCTGCTCAGCGTACTGCGAAAGGGCTTCTCGCCAATGCATATCCAACTCGAACTCGGCTAATCGAATTTGGATCCCGTCTTTCCGTTCGACGAGGTCGACATCCAGGTCTTCGAGTTGCTTGAAACGGAGGTTGTTCCGGCGGACCGTGATGAGCCGCTTGGAATCAATGATGTAGGGGTCAACCCACTCTCGCCAGGTATCGTCGTCGACGTGTGTTCGTGGCATCGCAAAATCCGAGTCCACACTCTCAATACAGAACTGCAGCATAGCGATGCCAGTTCGATGATTCGCATTCGGGAGGGAATGTCGGAGAATCAAATTCGACATCACTTCTCCAGCGACGGTCGGAAGTGGGGCTCCCCAGGACACGTGATCGAGTGCCTGCTGGATTTTTTGCGGTTCGAACTCCTTGTAGAGCCGAAACTCATCCTCCTCTCGAACATCGACAGCTGCTTCGAGCAACTCCACTAATCGGAATGCGACAACTTGCCCAGCACGAGGAAGGTCACGAATACGGTCGCTCAGCCATTCCTGATCGAAGTCAATATCTTGGGCTGATTCGATCTCTGAATCGCCTTCATAGAGCACATAGACCGGAGATTCGAAGGGGTATCCGATGAGCTTTGTCAACTCGTCGGATTGCTCTCGCTGAGACCGGATCTCTGCTACCGATGCCGAGCTATATTTGAGTGAGAAATTCTCGGCCTGTGGGTGATGATAGAAGACGAGCCGAGCCATCTCAATGCGTATTCGTGAGAAGTGGGTAAAGCAGTCCCGCTTTTATATTGAGTTCTACTCGCCTGGTTCTACGACGTAGTGGGTGCGTTCACGTCCTCTAAATACTGGCTTTCCCACTCACGTCGCGCCTCGATCTCCCGCACTCCGCGTTGTGTGACCGTGTACACGTTCGTCCGTTTGTCGAGTTCACCTTTCTCCAGGAGGCCTTTGCCGACGAGGTCGTCGAGGTTTGGATAGAGCCGCCCATGATTGATCTCTTGTTCGTAGTAGTCGTCGAGTTCGGCCTTTACTGCGAGCCCGTGTGGTTCCTCGAGCCCGGCGATCACGTACAAGATATCTCGCTGGAACCCAGTTAGATCGTGCATCCGTGTGCTCCCTATTTTTGAGGGGTGGCATATGTTCTCTCTGGTGCTCAAAGGCGGAGATTCGGACCAAGGGTATCTACTCGTATACTCGTCACCGAACAGCGTTTAATATCGAGGCATCTGTATCACCGGTAATGACACTTCGGCCGAGGTCGCCCTTGCGGCTCCGTGGCTGTGCTCGGCTCGCTGTCAGCTGGTGGTAATCAATTGTGTCTTCGTCTCAATCACTATCTTCCACATGCGCGCTTTGTAGTAGGGCTGTCTCCGAGGATCGAGTCGTGGCTGAGGACGACATCGTCTTCTGCTGTGATGGATGTCGAAACGTCCATCGAGTGCTCGGTAGCGATGGAGATCACAGTCGGATGGCTCCGACGGACGATATCATGCGCAAGCCTGAGTCTGGAACGGACGAGCGCGAGGCAGCCATGCATCGATTAGGAGCTGAGGACCGTGTCTTCCTCCGAGTCGACGGGATGCACTGTGCGACGTGTGAGGGATTTCTCGAATCGGCCGCCAAGGATTGCAAAGGCGTCGTCGATGCGGCAGCAAGCTACGTTACCGAGACGGTCCGTATCACATACGACCCTGATCGTGCCTCAAAGGAGACTCTCTGTGATGCCCTGAGTACGCTCGGTTATTCGGCTACCCTTCGTGCTGGAGGGAATGATGGCTCACCGACTGTAATCGGACAGTCACGGCGATCTGACGAGCCGAATGAACGAGGGATTGACGAGGTGCTGGGATTCCGTTACGCTGTTGGCGTCATTTTTGGGACGTTCATGCTCCTCCCGTATGCGGTTCTCCTCTACCCGGCGCAGCTCTCGTCATTCTTTGGCGATGGGACGCTCGATATGTACGCGAGTGCGTCCGGACTCGGCGGTGGAGATGGCCTGTTGATCCTGCCACTCTTTCTCGTTTTGACAGGGGTGGTTCTGTTATTCACTGGCCTCCCACTGTTACAAGGTGCGTATGTTAGTCTGAAGATGCGACAGCCGAACACAGACCTGCTCGTCGCACTTACCATCGTGAGTGCCTACGTGTACAGTACGATTGCCTTTCTCCTCGGTCGGATCGATGTTTTCTACGACCTCACGATTCTGGTTGCCGCGAGTGTGGTGGCTGCTATCTTCTACGAATCCCTGAGCAAACAGCGAGCGATGGATCGCCTGACGAATCTCACTATCTCTCACGTCACCGAGGCCAGGCGGTATGGCGCCGATAGGATGACAACGATGGTCGACGTACACGATCTGGAACCCGGGGAGCGTGTCCTCGTCCGCGAGGGCGAACGAATCCCGGTCGATGGAGTTCTCGCTGAGGGTGAGTGCACGGTCGACGAAGCGATCGTGACGGGCGAGTCGCTCCCGGTATCGAAGCGAGCGGGCGACGACGTCGTCGGCGGGGCAGTCGTCACAAATGGTGCTGCTGTTCTCACAGTGAGCGATGGGACAACCAGTAGTATCGATCGCCTCATCACCTCGGTCTGGAATCTCCAGAGCGGGGAGCACGGCGTCCAGCGGCAGGCCGACCGGCTCGCGTCGGTTATCATCCCGGTCGTCGTCGGTGGGGCGGTACTCACTGGATTGGGGTCGCTTCTGGTGGGGACTGGCATTCCCGTCGCCGTCCTGACGGCGCTGGGAGTTCTCCTGGTTGGGTGTCCGTGGGCACTTGGCCTGGCAACCCCGCTCTCGGTGGCAACCAGTATCGAACAAGCGGTAGAGCGGGGCATCGTCATCTTCGACGAGACCGTCTTCGAGCGCCTTCGGAACGTCGATGTCGTCGTCTTCGACAAAACGGGGACTCTCACGACCGGCCAGATGGATGTCCTCGAGGCGGATGCACCGTCGGATCTCCTCGAAACCGTCGCGGCCCTCGAACAGCGAGCATCCCACCCGGCGGCCGCCGCGATCGTGAATACATTAGGAAAAGGGAGTCAGGACGGCGACCGATCGAGAGCCGATGGGGGTGTTACCGATGGAAGTGATCACGAGCACGCAGCGGACATCACTGAATTCACGAGCCACGCGACCGGCGTCGAAGGAGTCGTCGCGGACACGCGCGTTCTCGTCGGGAATCTCGATCTCTTCGCGGACCTGGGGTGGTCGGTGAGCGAGCAGATCGCGACGCGGGCCACAGGGGCACGAACGGCCGGTCAGCTACCGGTCGTCGTCGGCCGTGACGGTCATGCAGAGGGCGTCATCGTCGTGGGAGACGAACCACGCCCGAGTTGGGATGACACACTCACGCAACTGAGTGATCGTGATATCGAGATCGTCGTTCTGACCGGCGATGACGAGGCCGCCACTGACTTTCTCGACAGCCACCCTGCCGTCGATCACGTGTTCGCGGGGGTCCCACCCGCAGGCAAGACCGCGACGATTCGGCGGTTGCAGTCCCGGGGACAGGTTACGATGGTCGGTGATGGAACGAACGATGCGCCGGCCCTAGCGACCGCAGACCTGGGAATCTCGCTCGGTGGGGGGACGGCACTCGCATCCGATGCCGCGGATATTTCTATCGTCGATGACGACCTCGCGGCGGTGGAGACGACGTTCGATCTCGCAGATGCAGCTCGTCGGCGTGTCACACAGAACAACGGGCTAGCGCTGCTCTATAATCTGGTCACGATGCCCCTCGCAGCGACGGGGTTGCTGAATCCGGTGTTCGCGATGGGTGCGGTCGTGGCGACCGGCGGTCTCCTCGCGGCGAACTCGTTTCGAGACCTGCTTCACGAGTAGCGGATCAAATCCTACGAAGCGGCAGATACCTACTGTAACCGGATGAAGACGGCCCCTATTGCTTCATTCGAGGAACTCGAAGGCACCGAGGCCCGCGTACCCGACTACAAAGCCTGCTACGATGATGCCTCCAGAGAGAATCTGGTAGAACGGCGTCGACGGCAGGAAGCCGGTCGCAAGGGTACCGACAACGATCAGTACCGCTGCCAGTCCAAACAATCCGTAGCGTCGATGTTTGCTCTCCATATCTTGAGACATCCGTCAACCGTGTTCTCACGGTAGATCTCTCATTTCAGTCGGCTGGGATGATGGCGGCCGATTGATCGGGCTGTCGGGCTGCTTGGACCGAGTAGAGTAGACTCCCGGTGAAGAGGATGAAGCTCCCGACAATGAATACCGCACTGAGCGGCGAAGCGGAATCGACGAACACCCAGTAGAGAGGGGCGGCAATCGATGGCCCGGCAGCAAGCACCGCGATCTTCGCGACGAGTGGCCCACAGCACCCACAGGTACACGTCCCGACGATTGCAGCACTTCCCGCGGTTCCTTCGGTCATACCAGCCCGTTCCTCAACACGCCAGTGCCGGGCGATGAGAGCGGCGTTCAGCCCGATGAGTGCGCTCAGCAGCCCGACGATGATGACCTGGCCGGGGGACACGGCCAGGAAGAACGGGATATGTACGTACGGGAGGTGCGGAATCGCGATTTCGAGCGTGGGCCACGACACCAGCTGATAGATCGCGGGCAGCACGACGACCGTCACCTCCTCGGGGAAGCCCTCCTCGGGGAAAAACGAGAGGTAGCCCGTCACGGTAACGAAAAAGAGCGCTAACACGATGCCGACGCCGATGCCGAAGCGACGCGCAACCGGATCACGCATAACTGCGCGAATGACACTCCCTGCGTCCTTCCAGACGACATACCCGACCAGGAGTGGCGTGCCGAGGACGATGGCGTACCCGAGTGGATGGGTATCGCTTGCCAGTCCAGGAAGCAAGTAAGGGTACGAGATCCACAGTCCCATGAGGATACCAAGGAACGTGTACCGTGGCCGGGATGGCCAGCGGAGCCACCCAACGACGAAGCTCGCGACCATGATGCCCAAGCCACTCAGTAGGGCAAGTGGTTGATACCACGACCGGGGAAACGGCATTGAGTTCGCAGTGTACGTCGGATCGGGAGAGAGTCCTTCGAAGAGTACGGCTCCAAGCGCAGTGATAGCGATACCGGCGAACACGCCGTACAGAGCGGTTGTCGCCGTAATCCGATCTGTCCGCTTGAGAAGGATGAATCCACCGAGGATAACGGCACCAACGAGTGCAATAATTACACCGTGTCCTTGCGAGAGTCCACCACTTCCGGTTGTACCGTGGGCGGACGCGACTGGAACCTGAGTGAGCGTACCAATCGCGGCGAGAAGTACAGAGAGTGGCCGAACAGACCCAATTCGAGAGGCCTGTCCACGGGAGGATTCCCCCCGTTGTTGGCGCTCTTCCGGTGACATTATTCGACCTTGGATAGGGAGCCACTTCTACCTGACTGATTTATCTCTGATATCCCGGATTTGCCTGTCTTGTATCCTCAGGGTGTGGAAATACCCTCCTCCGAAAGTATGACCAACACGGTGAATTCACTCGCCGTCCAGAAACACGAGGAACTGTATGTGCTTGAGGAACCAGACCGGAAGAACGGCCCCAACCCCTGCAGCGAGTGGGAGACTATTCGATGCCGTCCACACAATCTGTCCAAGTACGGTTCCAATAATCAAAACGCCGTTGTATGCGATCGCATTCACCGCTAAATCGCCTTTCGACTCAGGTCGGGGCCACTTGATGAGACTGAGCTTGACCGCTGACGTCCGGCCGGAAGCTACTGCGACAAGAAGTCCGAGTAAGCCGGATACAAACCATCCGAGTACAGCTGGTGGCCAGCTATATACGACCGTGGCGGCGGCAAGAACAAACAGACACGGGCTAGTGAGTGTACCGATTTCTACAGAGAGATAGCGGGTCAAAATGTGTTCTTCGGTCTCTTGTTGTGCGGTGGCCATCTGTGATAGTTATGAGTAGAGCAGTGGAACGGATCAGGGATGCTCCGTCGAGGATTTGAACCCCGGTCCTCGACGAGAGATGCCGAGATGATTGGCCGAGCTACACCAACGGAGCATCTTGAACTCGCTGGTCACTCCTGTTAAGCCTGACCACTTCATCAAACGGTTCGATATACTCAGGCGCCTACGTGGAATCTGTAGTATCGATCACCCATTGTTTGATGAGCTCATTCACGTTGTAGAAGAGAATTCCAACCGAGACGAGTGTTGTGACAAAATAAATAATCAATCCTGGCGGGCCACCAATCGATGTGCCAATCGCACCTCCTCCGAACCCGACAACCGTAAGCTCAACCCACGTCACTACGATACGAGACAGCAATCGGGGTTCCGAACTGGATTGTATTGATACCATCGTCTCAGGTCACCATCTTCACGAACTGATGTTGATTTCTCATTGGATTCTATCCTCACAATTCAACGACACGCTGTTGCCTGATTATGCGTCTCATCCGTACGTTCCCTCAGTATCGACGGGACCACTGAACGCTGAATAGAGCACGATAAAGTATATGAGCACAATCGGCAGCAGCACGCTCGCCATGATCGACATGAGATTGAGCGGAAGCGTCGAGATGATCGCATCTCGGATGGTGAGTCCAGCCGTTCGATCGACGACGGGGAACAGTAGGGTCGCAACGAGCCCTACGAATCCGAAGACGAGCGCGACTGTCGCCGCGAACGCGGCGTAGTACCGACGTTTGCGGAGCGCGACGACGTAGATTCCCGTCAGAGTTGCAGTGAGAATTATAAGTGCAACGACGGTGGGGGATCGGAAAGAGGAGCGCAGCCCTGGTTCGGTCACGTATATCGCTCCGAGAGTGATGATTGCTCCACCAAGATAACCCACGGCGGCTCGAATACCGTAGGTCCGCATTTCGCCTCGCAGCGCGCCGCGGGTTTTCAGCCCGAGGAATGCCGCCCCGTCGACGATCGTGAGGGTGAGGACTGTGAGACCACCGAGGACCCCCACTGGGGTGATCAGGCTGGTCGCCCCGAGCAGCCAGTTCATCACGAACAGCCCTAGCAGAAACGGCGTCACGGTACTCCCGATGACGAACGAGTAGCCCCAGAGTGTCCGCCAACGGTCATTTTCGCGCTCCTCGTACATCTCGGGAGCGAGCCCTCGGAGCCCGAGTGCGGCGAGAATCGCGAACATCAACAGATAGTACCGGCTGAAGAGGTTCGCGTAGACGGACGGAAACGCCGCGAATAGTGCTCCACCAAAGACGACGAGCCAGACCTCGTTCCCGTCCCAGAACGGCCCAACAGCCGCCAACAGCTGTTCTTTCTCGTGGTCGTCACGGGTCGCAAACAGGACGCCCACGCCGAAGTCGAACCCGTCGAGAAAGAGAAACATCCCGAATATGAAGAACAGCAGCGCGAACCAGAGCTCGGCGAGTGGTAATCCGAATAGCGGCTTCGTGGCCAGCGATCCGACGCTAGTCACTAGATGTCACCTCCGTTTTCGATGGAGGGGCGCGGTCACTCAGTCTGAGTTCATTGTAGGATGGTGGCCCTTCTCTGATGATGCGACTGACGACGTACGTGTAGAGGCTCAACAACAGGGCGTACCCGGTGGCGAAGCCGATGAGCGTGAACGTTGCTTCTGCACCTGTTAAATCGGAGGAAACGCCAGCACTTGTTTTCATCACTCCTTGAATGACCCATGGTTGTCGCCCGACCTCGGTAACGATCCAGCCGACTTCCACGGCGAGGAACCCTAAGAGAGATGAGGCCATCAAAGCCTTGTGTAATAGGTCGTCCTCGAAGAGTTCCCCACGCCACCATCGATAGGCACCCCAGACGGCCAACAGGATGAACCAGAAGCCGAGCGCAACCATGATTCGGAACGCCCAGAAGACGATCGCCACTGGTGGGGCTTTCGTCGAGAAGGATTCGAGGCCACGTATTGTCGCCTGTGGGTTTCCGCCACTCGCGAGCCAGGATGCTCCCCCCGGGATGCCGATGCCAAATAGCTCTTTCGTGCGTGGGTTCAGCAGGTCGTTGACGTCCGTGGGGAACGCGACAATATACTCGGGGACGTAGGAGTCTGTTTCCCAGACGGCTTCCATCGCGGCGAATTTCTGGGGTTGGGTTTCAGAGACGTGGCGGGCATACTCATCGCCCTGAATTACCTGTAGTGGAGCCGTGATGAGGAGAACAACGAGCGCGATTTTGAGCGTCTTCTCCCAGACATTGATGTGTTCAATTGGGTAGCCCCAGACGTGGTGCCGGAACACGTAGTAGGCCGCGACGCCGGCCATGAAGAGCGCCACCGACTCGACTGCGGCGTTCTGCATGTGGACGAACATATAGGGGAATCTCGGGTTGAGGTAGGCCGCGAGCGGATCGGTGAGTTTTACGACTCGCTGGCCGTTCTCGACGACGATCTCGAAGCCCCGAGGCGTCTGCATCCAGGAGTTCGCGATAAGGATCCACACGGCCGAGAGCCACGTCCCGAGCCCGACCGCGATACTCGAGAGGAAGTAGAGGCGGTCCGAGACGCGGTCACGGCCGAAGACGAAGATGCCGAGGAACGTCGCCTCCAGCATGAACGCCATCATCCCTTCGAGCGCGAGCGGGCCGCCAAACAGCTCCCCGGCGGTAGTCGAGAACGCGGCGAAGTTCGTTCCGAATTCGAACTCGAGGACGAGTCCGGTCACTGTGCCAACGACGAAGCTGACCGCAAAGATGCGCGTCCAGAACCGACGTAACTGTTCGTACACTGGCTGTTCTGTACGAATCTCTTTCCATGTAAAATAGATGAGAAACGGTGCAAGTCCCATACTCATCACTGGGAAGATGATGTGAACGATCGTGGTGAGCGCAAACTGGAGTCGGCTCGCAAGAACGGGATCAACCATCGGGCTCACCTCGACAGAGGTAGCTATTGGTCTGAACGGTGGCCCAGAGATCGAATGAAGAATGGGGCCATGCCAAGCGGAATGCCATCACTCCGACTTTGCGACTTCGGTACGTCAAACGAAGGCGGTGTCCTATGTATTGGGAATCCGCCTTCGACCCTTATATTGGGGAGTTTGATAAGTGGGTATGGAGCGTCGACAGGTCCTCAAGACAGCCGGACTTCTCGCAACAGGTGGCGTAACTGGTCTCGCCGGATGCAGTAGTTCGGGGAACGGAGATAGTGGCGGTGAGCCAACCACGACTGAAACGCAGGAGACAACTGGTGGGTCAGGAGACTCGAATACCGTTATGATGGTTACCGAAGGGAGCGAGTATTATTTCGATCCCATCGGTCTGTTCATCGAATCCGGGGAGACAGTCACGTTCGAAATCCAGAGTGGGAGTCACTCGGCAACTGCCTACAAACAAGGAACGAGTTCAGCAGAGGTGACACGGATTCCCGAGGGAGCAGAAACGTTCAATAGCGAAATCCTGAGTGAACAGGGGGCAACGTTCGAGCATACGTTCGAGACCACGGGGACGTACGATTATTTCTGTATCCCGCACAAGTCCCTGGGGATGGTTGGTCGGATTGTCGTTGGCGAACCCGGCGGTCCCGCGGAGGGGAGTATGCCGCCGGACGGAGACGTTCCCGAAAGCCAGACCATCGTCGATCAGGGCAGCGTCTCATACAGCTCGTTCTCCGGGTAGGCGGCCGCGTATACTGCGAGCTGTGCGCTCTGGAATCGCTTGTACACCATATGGCCGACATTGACTCTGCTTCGGACTTCCAGTATGGAGACATACGCTGTCGATGACGCTCGCACAAGGCTCGTGGCCGACATACACGGATGCTGCCCTCGATAGTGTTCGGCGAGAACGACGTGAGGTCGAACGTGAATGTCGAGCCTTCCAACGGTTTCGCCAGCGTATTCAGACAGTCGACACACAGACTCCTCGGTTCGAACGGTCCGTTGTTGGAGTGAATCAGAACTTTATATCCGAAGAGAAGTCGATCCGTGATGCCATCGAGCCGTGGTATCATGATACTGTAATGGCAGTCGACCACTACGGCGACGTGTACGGTGATTCGTTCGAGGCGAGCCTCAGTGCCGAGTTCGGGGTCGATGTGTTGGTTCTAATCTCGGAAGCGACTACGTTCTCACCAGTCATCAAACAACGACTCCTCGAGGCCGCACAGCAGTGTATTGACAACCGCCAGGTCTTTCTGGAGAGCCTCCAGGATGAATTCACTACGCTCAAAGATGCGCAATCTACAGTTCAGGAGATTCGAGAGGCGATAGCAGAACTTGATTCTACGGAATTACAGAGGGGCTCAGATACTGAACTGACCGACCGATACGACACGCTTCACACGTTGAATAGTGAATGTAAGAGTTGGATCCAGCAACGGCAGGAGGAAATCCACACTCATCGAATCGATCGATCGGCAGACGTGGATACCCACACTGATCTCTGTTCGTATCTCTATGAGGGTCTGGAGGTTGATTATCCGGTATTGGCGACGTTTGTCGATATCTTGGAAATCATTTCCCAATATGAGTAGTTCCTTCTTTCACTTCCTACTCAGTCGTCAGTGTCGGTTTTCAGCAAATCTACAGAGAAAGCAAGGCGAGTGCCTCGGGGCTTGACCCCGAGGTGGTTCACTTTGTTAACGGTTTTGTCTATCCGGTCACAACAGTACATATGGAATTCGACTTTGTGCGCTCGGTGGCTCCCCTTGTCGTAATTGTCGCCGTCGCGGCGATCGCGCTCACGACCGTGATGACCTCCTCGACAGTCTTCATGATGGTTCTGCCCTCGATGATCGTCTTCTCAGTCATCGCGTTCTTCTTCGGGATGAAACACGGCGAGTTCCGCGCCAGTCCGTAACAGGCCGACCCAGTAGCCGAAATCCGCCAGATTGCGATCCATGCTAGCCTCCAGCTGTGTTGATTCCGATTCATTTCGATGACCGATTCGCAGTCCTGGCGACGGCTGTTTCAACGGGGCGGTGTCGAACCAACGGTAGTCCACCAGGGGCGGTTAACCACTATCGTTCAGTTAGATCCAGTCCGGGTCGTCGTATAGAGCGTCTCTACGTGGAGTAGCCGGCGTACTCCATAAGCTGGTTGAAGATGTCCGTATCCATGACGGACCGATAGACCACTCCAGTAAGCATCCCGCCGGGATAGAATGTGCCGTTCATCACGTGGTTGACTTTGTGACAGTGCATCAGGTAGATGCCGGGGTCTGCATCGGCAGTAAATTCGATCGTGTGTCGTTCAGCAGGGGCAACGTTCGTGACGTCCATGTCGTGTCGGGCAGCCTCCGGAATCGTCCCGCCGTCCTTTTCGACGCGCTGGAAGCGGTGGTTATGGATGTGCATCGGGTGCGACATGTACCCGCCGTTGACGAGGTGGATACGAACTGAATCGCCCTCGTCGACGATGATCGGGGACCCTTCTTCGGGGTGCAGCGTCCGGGGCGCGCTCTTCCCATTGACGGTAAACACGTCTGGATTTCGACTTGCCGAATTGTAGGTGAAGTCCGCCTCACCGGCCCACTTCCGTGGAACCCGCGAATCCCAGTCCTTGATCGTCATAAAGTACTCGCGGTCCGCCGGTTCGTAGCCTTCGGGATCGACTCGGTAGACCCCGTACATGCCCATGTCGATATGTCGGTGGGTCTGGAAGTGACAATGGTAGAAATGCGTCCCAGGGACGTTAGCGGGTATTTCGTAGGTGTGTGTCTCCCCTGGCGGGACCTGAATGCCGGTCGTCGTCGGAACACCGTCGTTCTTCCACGTCTTGCGAACCCCGTGGAAGTGAATCGTGTGGGGACGTCGGCCATCGGTATTGTCGAGTGTCACCTCCATCGCGTTACCCTCGGTCGTTCTAAGAATTGGGCCGGGGACGCTGGGGTCGTTGTCGTCGGCCTGGAACGCCCAGACGCGTGGGAATTCGACGGGCCCACCCATTGTATCGAGCGGGTGGACGGCGTGGCGGGCCTGCTGAGTCCGCACCGTCACTTCGCCGCCCTGCTCGTCGACGTTGACGACTGTTGGAGGGCTGGTGTATGGGAGATTAGGCGAGTCAGTTTGTGCCTGCGTGGGCTTGTCGCTCGTTGCTGCTGGCTCGTTGGTTCCGCCCGCAGAACAGCCTGATAACGAAGCGAGACCAGTCGCGCCAGTTGCCGCGAGAAACTCACGCCGGGACAGTCCGGTTCCGGGTGCGCCGAAACGTGTAGTCATGATACACTCGGTATTTTGGTTGGCCTAAACATAGGGCGACTGCGGCGTCCCAATTCACGGGACAGCGCGTGGATATGTTCGGCAAAAGGCGAATGAAGATCGCGGCCTTTCGCCTATACTTGTTCGCCGTTAGGAGTCCGAAACTGAGGTTGAAAGCGATCAGACTTTTAGAGTCCGCCTGTCGCCGTCAGATAGGCCCCTGCGAACTGCACCGCGTTATACGTCCCGTGAATCACAGCCGGAACTGTGAGGTTGTCCGTGTACTCGTACGCTGCTCCCAGTACCAAGGCCAGGACGAATGCGATACCGATGTACACCAGTTTGCCTTCCCCTGACAACGAGAAGAGATGGATCGATGCGAACAGAGCGCTTGCGAGGATGATTGCACGAGCCGGATGGAGACTTTCACGGAGGGTGCCCTGGACGAGGCCCCGGAACAACAGCTCTTCTCCCGGGCCGACCAACAGAAATTGGAGCGGGATCAGAAGAAGGAAGACACTCGGATTTTGTCGCCCGACCTTGACGATCTGATTCTGAGCCGAGTTCAGACCCAGGGCCGTGATTACTGAGGACGCCACAAAGAGCAACCCAAGGATCGCTATACTCCCTCCGATAATCACCGCTCCCTCACGCTTGTCAGGCAGACGAACTGGAACGAATCCAAATCCGAGATCACGGCCTTTGAGATAGAGGATGGCGATGCCCCCAAACGTCACTCCTTGGAGGAAGAACGTACTCAAGACCAACCTGAGGGCTGGACGTGACGCGAGGTCGACTCCGAACACTCCGACGACCGTCGCGACGGCAAGGATTACGATAGCCCCCGCGACGTATGATCCATACGTGAGACCAATCGCCGAGGCGACAGACCGGAAACGAGATATCGACGACATACTCAGATGTGTGCGTAGGGCTCCACCCTACAAGCTGGCTGTAATAGGTCGACTCCGGCACTATCCATTACAGGACTTCCCGCGGTAGTAATTTTATTCATGGCTGATGTTCAGGTTCGACGAGGTTCGATCCAGCGAGGACTGTAATGGTCACGAGTACGAACGCGATCAGTGAGAGATTCGGAATCGTGAGTCCGAGCACCGGAGCCTGCCATTGGACGACTGCACAGGGGCCAGCAAAGGTGCATGAGGCCGTCGTTGCTTGGAGCACGGAGTGATATCCCGCGATTAAAACACCCACCACGGACAGTGGCACAACTGTTCGCCAGACTGTGTTGTGACTCTCGAGGGCGGCAACGCCGAGAACGACGACAAGCGGATACATGAGGATACGTTGATACCAACAGAGGGTACACGGAACGAGACCGAGGCCGAGACTGAACCAGAGGCTTCCCAGGGTCGCAACCGCCGCGACGCATGCCCCGCCTGCAAGCCAGAATCGTCCTTCGGACATCCATGATTCAGTTTGATCCAGTTGCATCTTCGATCAACTGTCTTGTTCGCTCTTCGTTTCCGAGTGGATTGACCGTCGTGCCATTGATGAGGAGCGTGGGTGTGGCGTCAACACCGGCATCGCTCGCAGCCCTGTCAGTCGCCCGCAGCGCGTCGTCGTACTGCTTTTCTTGGATCGCCGTGCGGATCGACGCAGTTTCCGAGACGCCTGCCGACTGCGCAAACTCGACCAATCTCTCGGCGGTCGCCCACTGGTCGCTTTCGGGTGGCTGATTCCGGAACACGTATTCGTGAAACGACCAGTACGAGGCTGGGTCGGTGTTCCAGACGGCTAATCCGGCCTGTCCAGCTGCCGGGGCATCGGGGCCCAAAAACGGGTCGCCACCGATATATGCGAGATTGCGGAACTCGAGCGCGATCGTGCCTGGTTCCACGTAGTCCGTCACGAGCTGTGAGAGCATCCCCGTACTGAACTGGGCGCAGTACGGACACTTCCAGCTCCCGAAGTATGTTACCGTGATATCAGCATCAGCGGACCCCATCGTCGCATACCGGAAATCGCTCGACGATTCGGGAATCGGGGCAGTGGCGACGGCGCCCCCCTCACCTCCAGCATTCGCACCGCCATCCGGTTCAGTACCCGTATTGGTAGAGAGAGCGGTGGCGCCGATCACGAGACCGGCAGTGGCGGCACTACCACCGGCGAGGAGAAGTTGCCGGCGGGTCAGTCCTCCAACAGCAGCTCCGACACCTCCCTCGGAGAGCCGCTCTGAGAAGGTGATTGAATCAACGACTGTATCGGCCCGTTTGTAGTCCACACGTGAGAGGTCGTCGGGATGCGCGGCGAGCCAGTGTCTGTAGAGTTGCTCGTCGGTTTCGTCACCGAGTTGTTCACCACAATAGTGGCAGGCGCTGTGATCGTTCCATGTATGGTCACGCGCTGCTCCAGCTGTTTCGAACTGATCTGTACAGATCGGGCAGGTATGGGCAGTCATTCGTGATCACTACTCCAGGTGGCAGATTTCATAGGCTCCGTGTTGTGCTCTCGTAGTGAGCTGAATCGTCGGTGTCTGTGGCATTATTTTATACGGAAGGTGTCATCAGCGGCGGAGATATGTGACAAGGAAGGTCGTCAGGAGACAGAGGAGAATAAGAATTGCCACGCCGAGATGAGTCGTCACGATGATCGGTTGGAGATTTTCCGTGACGGTCAGTCCTCCGAGGATAACCTGTAACGGAAGCAGGACAAGAGCAGCCGTGGCCGACCATTTGA
The DNA here is from genome assembly GCF_019599465.1 of Haloarcula rubra. Taxonomy (GTDB): domain Archaea; phylum Halobacteriota; class Halobacteria; order Halobacteriales; family Haloarculaceae; genus Haloarcula; species Haloarcula rubra. Next base: position 55,155 of record NZ_RKLR01000009.1, on the reverse strand, counting down.
CAATCGGGGTATTCCGGTGTGTCACCCACGCTCCCAAAGTCGTGGCGACGATCAGAACCCCGGCCGTCATCGCCAGTCCACGGTGAGCCCACTCTGCGAAGATTTGGAGTGCAGAGTATGGCGAGTTAGTAATGATATCGGGTTGGAGGAAGGGGACCCACGTCCCGTAGCAGGTCGGCCAATCAGGACAGGAAAGTCCAGCACCGATTGCACTAGTGTAAGCTCCGAGAAGCATCACGATATACGTCACTAGTAGCGTGAAGCCGGCGATATGTCTGTACCCGATCGGAATCCTTGAAATCGTAGCTCGCACGTCGTGCCAGCGGAGTCGGGCTTGAGACATAATATTGGGTAGGGACGCTGACTGGCGGTGTGACTAGTTGATGTCTTGGAGGCAAAGTGTTAGGCCGGATTCCCAGCGAGTGGGACACCGCCTGCTATTCATTGAGGAGCCGTCCCACGGCACTGTTAAGAAGACCCACGGTTTGTAGGGAAACCCCCTATACGCCGATAGTATGATGGCTCAAGAACATACCCAGGAACGATCAATAGATGAACGCGACCGTGAGGTGAAGTCTGCTAACGACAACACCTGTCCAGAGTGTCAGGGCCATATTACCCTGAATAGCGACAGCGGTGAGGCGACCTGCGAAAGCTGTGGGTTGGTTTTTGAAGATGATCCAATTGACCACGGCCCGGAGTGGCGTGCATTCACGTCGGACGAACGCGATGAAAAGAGTCGGGTCGGTGCTCCGACGACGCAGCTGATGCATGATAAGGGCCTGAGTACGACTATTGGTTGGCAGGACAAGGATGCCTACGGACAGGCTGTCTCCGGTCGCAAACGTGCTCAATTACAGCGCCTCCGGACGTGGGACGAGCGGTTCCGGACGAAGGATGCCCACGAGCGGAATCTCAAGCAAGCGCTCGGGGAGATAAGCCGCATGGCTTCCGCTCTGGGACTTCCGGAATCGGTTCGGGAAACTGCAGGCGTGCTGTACCGGCGTGCTGTAGAGCAGAACCTGCTCCCAGGTCGCTCGATCGAGGGCATGTCGACGGCGTCGTTGTACGCGGCTGCTCGACAGCATGGAATGCCACGGCCGCTTACGGAGTTCGCCGATGTCAGCCGTGTCGAGAAAATCCGGATCCAGCGAGCGTACCGATATCTGTCCCGAGAACTTGGGCTGGAGATCGAGCCAGAGGATCCCATGCAATACATTCCCCAATTCGCGTCCTCGCTTGACGTGAGCGACGAAGCAGAACGGCGCTCTCGAGAACTGCTTGAGGTAGCTACAGATAATGCCGTCCACAGTGGAAAGAGTCCAGCTGGATTGGCGGCTGCCGCTCTGTATGCTGCGACCCACCTCACGAACGAGCAGCTCACACAGGAGACGGTGAGTGAGGTCGCCCACGTCAGTCGAGTCACGATCCGAAACCGATACCAAGAGCTTCTCGAGGTGTATGCGCAGCATGACTGACCGGATAGCCCCTGCCGGGCGAAATTCGGCCACTGATTGGGTCGTGACACGATATTTACCATGAGCGAGTTCTCAATACAGACCGAGCTCGAAGTATTGGAGCTGCTCGTGGAAGAGTCACCGTGCCATGTGATGGAGATCACTAACGCCGTCGATGGACACCCGATCACCATTGACCAAACGTGTGCTCACCTCCATAGTGAGGGCTGTATTGTTCCACTGGGGAGGGGTCTCTACGAGATCACAGACGCAGGCGAACAACGACTCGAAATTCAGCACGATTCATAACCGCTTCACAACTGTGTCACCATGTCTCCCCTCTTTCGATGGATCGGCCGTCATGATTCTGGAACCACGATCCCGACTGAGTTCGTGGGACCAATGGGATGCCTCTCCAGCAATCGGACACCATATCCCGAGGACCACGTATTATCGAATAATGGGAGATGATTCAGTGTCGTCCGAGGACACTCCGGAGGTACAAGATGTCCTTGATGCGCTGGATGATCCCGCGTGTCGGGCTATTCTCCAGGAAACTATCGAACCAATGACTGCGAACGAACTCCTCGACGCATGTGACATCCCCAAGTCGACGCTGTATCGAAAATTAGAACTCCTCAGTTCCGCTTCCCTCGTTCGAGAACAGGAGACGATCAACCCCGGAGGTGGACGGGTCACCTACTACGAGCGGTCGTTCGAGGACGTCACAATCTCTATGGACGACACAGGGACGTTTTCGGTGAGTGTCGACCGACCGCCGCAATCTACCGACGAACGGCTTGCAGATATCTGGTCGATGATGGGGGACGAAGTATGAACGGCGTCATCACGGCGATTGCAGTCGTCAAATTTGTAATTCTGCTTCTCGGTGGCGGGATCACCTACATTGCATTTAAAGCCTATCGACGGACGGGTGAGGACTCGCTACGCGTCCTTGGTGTCGGGTTCGGTATCATCACACTCGGGGCAATCCTGACTGGCGTGGCCAATCAGTTCTTTTCTGTCGGATTGGCCCTCGGCGTTCTCATTAACAGCCTGTTCGTCGCCCTTGGCCTCGCGGTCATCATGTACTCTCTCCACATACAGCAATGATCGTGGCTCAATATCTAACTCTGGGGCTAATTCCAAGAACTAACCCCGAACGAGAATTCAGCTAATGCACCGCATCACGATTCCAGAAAAAACCGATATCTCGCATCGGCAGTGGCAACAGGCGTGGAACCCAATAGACATATTGATTCGATATTTTGTGGCCAGTTTTGTCCTGGCCAGCGTACTCTTAATCCCGCTTGCATGGGTGGTCGATTCGTATGCTCTTGTTGTTTTTATATTATTCCCGCTTATTGGAGTTTCACTCAGTATTATCATTTGGCGACGCTCCTGTTCAGCAGTTAATACTACCTATCAAGAAGTTCTCGATGACATGACCAACTGGCGTAACCTATCTGAAGACGAGATGCAGGTTTGGACCTCTGAACTGAATGGCTCAGGCGAACAGTATGGCGTCGATCCGGCTCAAAAATATACGCTAACCTACGTTGAGGCGGCTGACGAGTATACACTGATTAAGGAGATAACTATTGATTTTGCTAATTTGGAGCCTTCCACGAAATCTGAGAGGATTCCATCTCAACAGATTATATCACAGTCATTTGAGTCGGGAACATTTAGACTTCGTTCGTCGAAAGGGATTTGGAACATTGATGGTCTCAAGAGACAATGATTGATCGTTCTGGAGTTTCAAGAATTTGGAATCGGATCTCATCTATCTCCCTTGGCACCTTCTTGTTCGTCGGGGGAATCATTCTCCTAGTAGGTACCTTCACCGTGAGTGCAGCGCTTGCCCCATCAATAGACCGAACAACGAAACTCGATTACCAGCCACATACGTTAGTCGGGTCTCAGGGGGGTGGCCCGGGCTGGCACGAATACGGCAGCGTCTACCTTCTCAACGGTACGAACACTACCTGGCGTGAATCGAGTGCTGATAGCTATTTCGACGTCACACAATCGGAGAACGGAACAGTGTTAGCTGGGTTTATGGATAGCGGATATACTTCGTGCGGACCGTACGAATCTCCCTGTACCCGAACGGGATTCCGAGTCATTGACCCCGGACAAGACCCACAGGTGCTTTCGGAGTATAGCTTCCCGGTCCGAACGAACAAGAACAGCGAAGTCCACGATGTCGAACGACTTCAGACAGGAGAATACCTCGTGACGGATATGGAGTACGAGCGTATATTTACTGTCAAGAACGGCGAAGTCACGTGGCAGTGGAATGCGAGTTCGTTCTACGACGCCCCACAAGATCCGACGACGACCGACTGGCTGCACATCAACGACGTGGATGTCATCAGCACCGGGCGCTATCTCGTCTCAGTACGGAATGCCAACCAACTTCTCGTCATCGAACGCGGTGAGGGCGTCGTCGACGTCATCAACGAGGACACGACCGATTCAAACGATGCCAACTGTCGGAAGTCAGATCAGCTAGCCGACTATGACAGTGATGGCGATATTCGATGTGGTGACCCCGACGTGCTCAACCACCAGCACAACCCCCAGTGGCTCGGTGATGGTGCTGTCCTCGTCGCTGACAGCGAGAACGACCGTGTCGTCGAACTCCATCGAACGGAGACCGGTGAGTGGGAGCCAGCGTGGGCCGTAGATCAGGTAGAGGGGGTCGCATTAGATTGGCCTCGGGATGCAGATCGCCTCCCGAACGGAAACACGCTCATCACCGACACCCTCAATCGGCGACTCGTAGAGGTCGACGAATCCGGGACTGTCGTCTGGAGCGTTCGAACAGAGCGTATCCCATACGAAGCCGACCGGCTGCCATATGGCGAGCCTGTCGGAGCCCCGACCTACACGAATAACGGCAGCAGCGTCGACAGCCCTGACGCCGGCGTGCCGGGCCTCTCACTACTACTGGTCGGGCTTCGGGCAGTCGTTCCCTCAACGCCGTTCTGGTTCCGGGAACCACAACTCGGACTGACGCTTGTCTCCGCACTCCTCATCGCCGTCGGCGGAGGTAACCGAATTCGTAACTAAATTTCCTCTCGAAGCCAGTTGAGAGCTTGCTCGCGTTTCTTGACCTCAAAGTATCGCATTTCGTTGGGAGCAACTGGCCAGATCGGCCGGATTGCATACCACCAGTCGAACAAGAGTTTCGCCCATCGTGTATCGCCGACTGCGGCGTACCGGTCGATATCGAAGTCAGGGCCGTACCGGAGATCGGGAACCACTCCGTGGAGGTGTGTGAGAAACGTCCTGAACGTCCAGTTCGGAACTTCCTCGTACACGTGGATGTGCCCGTACTGGTCACTCTTTTCGACGAGCAGCGAGTACAGCTCTTGATAGCCTGTTCGCGTGCCCTGCCCGACGCGAATCGCAATGAGGTTCTCGTTCGTCTCGTCCAACACCTCGAACATTCGATTGGGTGCTGTGTGGGACATCGCTAGTGGGAGTGATTCGTAGTACCGACAGGGTCGGTATCTGGATCGGTATGCCCGACGAGCTCGACGGTTGCATGGTCGATTCCTCGATCCGTGAGATGGTTGTGGACCTGTGACTGAATTGTCCGTTGCTCCTCAAGTGTGGTCGACGTATCGGTGAGCCGGACGGTTGCGACGGTGAGTTGACTACAGACTTGCCAGACGTGGAGATCCTCAATCTGGTCGACGCCGTCGAGTGTCGTCAATTCATCCCGGAGTTCTTCAGACGACACCGGGCTCCGTTCCAGCAGGATCGAGGTGCTTTCCCGGAGGACGTTCCCAGCCGACGCGAGTACCAGCAGCCCAATGAGTACGGCCGCCACAGGGTCTGCGATAGGGAGGTCGAACACTGCGACGGCGGCGGTCGAGACGATTACCGCAACAGAGCCACCGGCGTCACCGAGCAGGTGGTAGAACGCCCCGCGCTCGTTGAGACTCATCTCACCACCCTGCAACACGTACACGGAGCCGATGTTCACCAGCAGTCCACCCGTCGCGATGATCAGCGTCAACTCTGGATTGATCGCCACTGGCTCAAGGAACCGCTGGTAGGACTCCCAGACGATGTATCCGACCATTGGAAGGAGCAAGACGCCGTTCAGGAAGGCCGCAACCGGCTCCAGTCGGTGGAGACCGTAGGACCACGCCTCGCCACCCTCGAACCGTTCGGCGGTGTAGCTCGCGCCAAACGCCATCGCGTACGCAAGCATATCGAACAGCATGTGGAGTGCGTCGCTGATGAGCGCGACCGACCCGAACAGGAGTCCACCAGCCAGTTCGATGACGAATCCGAGGAAATTCACGACCGCGACGAGCGCAAGCCGACGCGTACTACCACTTGTTTCAGACGGGTGTTCGTGTTCTGCCGTATCCTCTTGTGCGTGCTCGTGGAGCGTCATACATTCACGTTGGAGGGAGTGCTATTTCGATTCCGGGGAATCTGAGGATTCCTGAGTAGACTCCTCCGACCTATCTTCAGTCGCCAACGTCGAATCCTCCGTAGAGGATTCAGTACGATCCGAGGAGTCAGACTCGCTATCCCGTTCCTCAGCTGCTGTGTCGGAATCTTCCGATTCCTCGGTGAGCGATATATCCTGGGCGGAGGAGCCACTGAAGTCGAGCGGACGAAGCCAGATGTACCAAACGACAAATATGGTTGTACCATAGCCGACGATCCACACGAGATCAGCTACGGCAGAGAGATTCGCCTGTTCGAGGGTGTATACCAGCAAACCGGGACCGATGAGCCCAACGAGCACAACGAGGACAGCAAACTGCGGAGACGAGAGTCCGAACGGGTATTCCTGCTGATCTGACTCCGTATGGGATGTTGCATTTCCCTCGTTCTCAGCACCCATCTTACCCCTCCGAAGCGTTGGTTTCGGTGTCTGTGTCTGGCGTAATTCGAGAGAGTCGCATCGCATTCCCGGTAACGGCCGTCGTCATCCCGGCGTCGCCAGCGAGGACCGCCAGCCAGATTGGGACGTATCCGAACGGGACTGCGACGGCCAGCCCGGCTTTGACAGCGAGACTCGACCAGATGTTCTGCCGGATGACACCGTTCGCATCGTTTGCGAGTTCGTAGAGGTACGGGAGCTTTGCGAGGTCATCGCCCATCAAGGCGATGTCCGCGGTCTCCAGCGCCGTATCCGTCCCGGCAGCCCCCATCGCCACACCGACTGTGGCGGTGGCGAGCGCCGGTGCGTCGTTGATGCCGTCACCGACCATCGCAACCCCATCGAACTCATCGACGAGTTCCTCTATCGCGGCCACCTTCTCTTCGGGGAGTAGTTCGGCCTGATACTCGTCGACACCGACCTGGTCGGCGATCGCGCGGGCAGTCCGTTCGTTGTCCCCCGTCAGCATCACCGTTCGGGAGACACCGAGTTGCTTCAGTCGCGTCACCGTTCGCTTCGCTTCCGGCCGAATCTCGTCGGCGACCGCGATGACGCCCTCGAGTTCGTCTTCGGTCCCAACGAGGACGACGGTCTTGCCTTCAGCCTGGAGTTCGGGAACGGTCTCTTCGAGGAGATCGAGACAGTTGTTCCGGTCACACATCTGCCGGGCTGTCTGTGTCACGACGCCACCGTCGGTCGTCGCGTGAACGTGCGAAAGATCGAAATCTAACTCCTCAAACAGACCCGGTTTGCCTGCGAAGTGTGGAGTCCCGTCGAGGTCGGCACGAACACCCTTGCCGGTGATGCTCTCGAAGTCATCGATCTCGAGCTCGGCGACCCCTGCGCTGCCGGCTTCGGCGACGATCGCCTCGCCGATGGGGTGTTCACTCCGTTGTTCGAGTCCCCGTGCACACCGGAGCACGTCCTCCTCCGAATTCCCGTTCAGAGGAACGACGTCCGTGACGGTGAGCTCACCCTTCGTCAGGGTTCCCGTCTTATCGAACGCGACGACGTCGACCGCACCCATCGCTTCGAGGTGGTTACCGCCTTTGATCAGGACGCCGTTCTTCGCGGCACTCGTAATTCCCGACACCACCGAGACAGGCGTCGAGATGACGAACGCACAGGGACAGGCCAATACCAGCAGCGTCAGCCCGTAGACGACGGCCGTGGACCAGGTTGTGCCGAGGACATATGGGCTTCCCACCGTCGTCAGGATGGCGAAGGCGACGACGACTGGTGTGTAGTACGTCGAGAAGCGCTCGACGAACTGCTCGCGTTCGGTCTTGTTCGACTGTGCATCTTCGACCAGCTCCACGATGCGCGAAAGCGTATTATCACCGGCTTCAGAGGTGACCTCCACTTCGAGATAGCCCTCCTCGTTGATGGTGCCGGCGTACACCTCGTCGCCCGTCGTCTTGTCGACGGGGACGCTTTCACCCGTGATCGGTGCCTGATTGACTGCGCTTTCACCGTCGACGACGGCCCCGTCCATCGGGATTTTCTCCCCCGGCTTGACGACGACGATGTCTCCCACGGCGACCTCATCGACGGGAATCGTCTCCGTGCTTCCATCACGCTTGACCGTCGCTTCATCCGGAGAGAGGTCCATCAGCTCGCGGAGGGAGTTCCGGGCGCGATCCATCGAGTACCGCTCCAGCAGTTCCGCGACGCTGAACAGGAACGCGAGGGTGGCGGCCTCGAAGTAGAGTGCCTCACCGAAGACGAGACTCGCAACGAGTGCGCCGAGGATAGCCACCGACATCAGAAAGTCGATATCGAGGTTCAGATTCCGCGCCGAGTAGTAGCCGTTGCGAAGGATCTCCTGGCCGCCGGTGGCCACTGCAATCAGAAACAGTACGTCGGCGACCAGCAGATCAGTACCGAGAAGGCCTGCGATCTGTATATTCTGGCCGATCAGGAAGAATTCGAAGAGTAAGCCGAGGGCGACGAATCCACCACTCACCCACGTCTTGAGTGCGCGCGAACTGGTCCAGATACCCTCGCGCTCTCCGCCCGCTTCCTGCCGTCCTGATTCGTCACCTGTCGTGGCTGTGACCTCGTACCCAGCGCTTTCGATCGCGTTGATGACATCAGCTTGCCCAGCCCGCGACGAATCGTACGTGACGACGACGGTTCCGGTCGTCGGCTGCGTCTCGTATGTTGTGACTCCACCGACCCGGTTGAGGGCGTTTTCGATTTTACCCGCGCACGAAGCGCAATCCATCTCTGGGACGGTGAATTTCGAGGTCACTTCGCCAGTGTTCTCGACGGTGTATCCAGCTTTTTCAACACGTTCAGCTATTGCGGTGGCGCTCGTTTGCTCGCGGTCGTACGAAACCGTCAGTGTTCCCGTCGTCACCTGTGGATCGACGCTATTGATTCCGTCCAGCTTTCCGACGCTGTTTTCGACCTTTCCTGCACAGGATGGGCAGTCCATCTCCGGAACGGAGAACTGTGCAACATCCCCTTGATCTATCGATTGGGCAACGTCATCACCGTCTTGTCCTGTGTGCCGGATATGCTCGTGCTCCTCGTGCTCGTGGTCATGTGTATGAGCCTGCTCGTGAGAATCCTCTCCGTGGTCGTGGGTGTGATCCGGTGGTTCACCACTTCCATCGTGGGATTCCTCGTCAGGTGAGGTCATTACATACCGCTAGCTACTACAGACTTATTAAATCGACTGCTACTAAACGGCCTTATTATGGCAGTCTCTAATAAAATATTCGGGCCGAGTTATTAATTCGGCCGGTAATCCGTCCCATTCTCCGGACCTAAGTCCGAATTGCTCGATACTCGCCGTGTTTGATCCCGAGGAGAAGGTACGGACTTCACACACGGTGAGACCGACGCTGACCACATCACCACTGGTACTCATCGGATTCAGTATCGTCCCCTCCTGATTCTGATAGCAAGTAGAACCACGAACGTGATCTCTCTCTTGTGGTATCGAATATTATTGTAGTACGGTACTGTCGCTCAATCAGATGTTGTTTCCGGTGTCTCGGTCTTCGACATTTTGGCGCGGGTCTTCTTCCGAACGAAGCCGACCCAGAGAGCTGCGCCAACGAGACAGATGATGCCAGCGATAGCAATCGATTGACCACGGATTGTTGTCCCAATCTGATTTTCTGTGATCAACAGGATTCCGATGCCGATGAGGACGAATCCTTGAATACCTGCAGCTTTCGCTGGGCCAGAGATATACCCCGCCTCCGTAAGAATGCCAGCAACAGACCCTACGAACAACAAAAGTCCTGCAACGGATACAGGACGAAGGCCGAGAACAACACCGACCTCCGAGAGAGCAAATCCAATCGCGACGAAGAGTGGCCATGGACTCGACCCGGTGAAGGTTGCGTCCGAGTCAGATGGATCGCTCATTATCTCGAATTGAGTTTCACGATATAATAAATCGGCTGTTATTGATCCCTTCATCGTTAATAGAATATGGCTGTGATTCAGACGTTAGTTAATATTCGTGCGATATAACGTCTCACTCTTAAGCCGGTAATGCTTCTTCATCCTAATTCTCCGCGATATCCCATCTTACGGTCAAATGGTTTTATAGAGACGCTCTGCCTACTCTTTTTCATGTGCATCTACTGCGACGCCTACGAAGAAGAGCGAGAAGCGAAGAGTCAGTCCCCGGCCGAGGACAACCACTCTGAACAAAAGGCTACTTCAACGCCGTCAAAGGGAGTGTTTGTACAGCTTCGTTCTTCGCTAGTAGATCTGTTGTAGCCGACCATTCTGCCCGCTGATATCGCCACGTAAGTCGATATACGAGCGGAGAAGTTCGAACGTCGAACCAGAACGGTTTCAACGCTGACTGGCCTACGGCCGATTAACAGCTTTCGAGAGTATGTCATACGAAGGCACTACGGTTCCACAGCGTGACTCTCCTGCAGGGGAGTGTGATTACTGTGGGCATCCGTTCCCAACGACCGACCGCCTCGTCCTCCACAAAGGCTTAGAACATCCCCAAGAGTTGGATGCCGACGAGGAAGACGCGTTCCTCTCTGCCAGAGCGGACGAAGAAGACGAGTTACGCACGCTGCGTCTGAAAGCACTTGGAGCCCTTGTGCTCCTATACTTCGGTTTCTTAATGCTATATGCCATCGTCGCCTGACTCAGACACGAATTCTGGAGCACGCAGGGAGGGAGACACAGACTCAGGGCTAGAGTCGAGGCTTCATAATTGGGTCGTATCGAACACAAAGCTCAGACTCCTGATTCAGTTTGTAACCTGGGTCTCGGTATTGACGCTGTTTACCGAAACAGTCGCTGCCGGGAACGGAATGACGCTCTCGAAGCAGCCACGGGATACCCTCGCCGTTCCCCGATGGCTGTACCTTGCCACCGGTGGTGCCACAATCGGAGCCTCCGCTTTGCTGGCGAGTTTCGTCACTGATCGGGCGTTTATCCGTTATCTCCACAGCTGGTCGGTTCCTGGCCCAACGATTGATGACTGGCGAACACCTGTTGTGTGGACCGGACGTGGACTCGGGATCGTCGTCCTCGGACTGGCAGTGTACCTCGGAGTGACGGGCCCTCAACTCCCGACAGCGAGTTTCACCATCTTGGTCACGTTCGTCGTCGTTCGTGCAGGCTTGCCGATGCTCACGTATCTCGGAGGCAATCTCTGGCCAGTGCTGAACCCCTGGCGAGGAATCGTCTCGCTACTTCCAACTGGATTCCGGACGTATCCAGAAGGATTAGCCCGATGGCCAGCTGTTGGTGGCCTATTACTTCTCGTGTGGGTTGAGGTGATTTTTCCTGTCAGCACGATTCCGTCCGTTCTTTCGATTGCGATCCTCGGCTACAGTGTCGTCACAATCGCAGGCGCGGTACTCGTCGGTCCCAATGCATGGTTCGGGAACGCAGATCCGTTATCCGTCCTGTTCCGATTCTTCGGGGCTGTCGCCCCTGTAAAACGGCGGGATGGGAAGCTTACTGTAAAACTGCCCGGTAGTGACCTGACCAACGCAGACGTAATCACTGACACATCCGATGTTGCGTTCGTCATTGCGCTAATCTGGGAACTCACGTACAGTGGCTTCATCACGACGCAGACGGGCGCAGCAACTATCGAGACACTCGTCAGCCACTCCAATATCGGAGTGGGAGCTGTACAAATTCGTGCGATCCTCATCTACACGCTCCTTTTCGTCAGTGGCTACGTCGTTTTCTTCGGCGCGTATTGGTATGCTGGCGTACTCTCTCGGCGACGGACTGGGACATACATCTCAGCGAAACGCATCGCCTTTCGGTTTGCACCCTCGCTATTGGCTATCGCAGCGGGATATCACCTCGCTCACTACACTGGACTGGCCGTATCCCTCAGTCCGGCTCTAGGGATGGCGATTGTCTCCCCACTGTCGCCTCCAGCGAATCCCCTGACATTGTCTCCACCTGGATGGTTCGAGGGCTTGAGTATCGCCTACGTGCTCGTTGGGCATCTCCTCGCTATTTGGGCAGCGCACGCGACCGCCTACGAACTCTTCTCGAGTCGTCTCGTCGCGATCCGGAGCCAGTACCCATTCATTCTTGTGATGATCGGTTACACCGTCATTAGCCTCTGGATTCTCTCACTTCCAGGAGCGACGCCCCCTTATCTACCCTGATTCTGGTGGATTCGAGGGTACAGCTGGTCGCACACTGGCTGACAGAAGCCACCCTTCGGAACTTCACTCGACAGTGAACTCAACCGGATCCATATCGAGAAATGCGGTTTCGTAGCCATCGTGCCGCGCCAGTTGGGGTGGTGTCTCGACGGTGAGTCTGACCGTATCGCCCGTCTCGAGTTCATCGAGACCCATCCCATAGAAACTCCCGAGGTCGGGATCGAGGGACGCTTGGAGTGTCCCTTGTGTGATTGTGTCCCCTCCTCGGTCGAGTGTTGCTGAAAGAGCCATCCTCGGGAGCATCACGCGATTGTACGGTGTTCGAGGAGAGACGATCAGGAAGGGACCGTCACTATCACTAAACCGATGGTCACCGTCAACGAGAGCAACGAGTATCGTCGCATCACTGGATTGCCCTTCGTGGAGAAGTCGACCAGGAAGCTCGGATTTTGTCGGTACGACCGGTTCAGGGACCATTTCCATGTCCATTAGATCGACTGTCCCACGGGTACCGGCTTTGTCGCCTAACCGGCGAATCTCCAAATTGTACGTCTCATCCGTATCGAACGTGAACTGCATCGTGGCAGACTGTCCCTCTGTAAATCGCCCGTCGAATGGATTCGTACGAGCTGTCTGCAAGGGGCCGATCTGGAGCGTCACATCGTACTGTCCTTCCCCCGGAAGCGCGATATTGTCGCCGTAGTGGAACCCCATATTCGGCGAAATCATCGGCCAGAGGTTGGTCGAAGACACTCGACCGTCGCTGTTACTGATTTCGACAGAGACGTCGACCGGGAGGATCGTCTCCGTCTCGGTGTCCCAGACACTCGCCATCAGATGCACCGAATCATCCGACTGAACGACGACTTTCGTCTTTCGTGAGCCAGTGAGATTCCAGAAACGGTGCGGGAAGGAATGCATCAGTGCAAATCCGAGATCGCCGGCCGTCGTCGTTCCGTACATTCCCATCCCTTCGATGATTGCCGGATAGTAGACTGCGTCAGGTCGATCCTCCACCAGCGGTGGATCACGCCACGCGGACTGCGTCTCGAACCCGAGCTGACCCAAGCAACCAGACAGCAGCAGTCCTCCCGAGAGGGCGGCTCCCTGTCTGAGAAACGTTCGTCGATTCATCGTCCCATCTGCGATGGTATGTTTGGTTGGTTCATATTGAGTCGACCTCGCTGTCATCAACCGGAAGTATCTGAAACTGCCAGCCTCGGTCACTTTGTGACTGTCTACGCCAGGCGAACGACGAATCCGGTGAGTACCAGTAGTGAGACGACGCCGAGTAACGCCGCCAGTAAGAGGTGTTTCTCTTCCATGGGTTTGGCTTCGATTGGATTTCTAAAGACACCTTTGAAACTACAACGTCACCTGCACATCTGGCATATCAACGAAGGCTGTCTCGTATCCTTCATGGCGAGCCGTTTGTGGGGGCGAATCGACTGTGATCGTCAGTTCATCTCCCGTCAGTACGTCCGCAACCGTCGTCCCATAGTGATAGCGGAGATCTGAATCGATGGTTGCCTGCAGAATTCCGTCGAATACCGACGTACCGTCGCGTTGTAGTGTTGCCGATAGTGACATCATCGGCAGCATGGTCCGATTGTAAGGCGTGCGCGGAGACACAGCGAGGTACTTCTGCTCCTCGTCACCACCGAAACGCGACGCGTCTTCGACGACCGTAATCGCGAACTTCGCGTCTCCGCTCGTCTCCGAGCCACGCACGTCGCCGGGGAGTGCGTCTGGTGTCGGCACCTGCGAGTTCGGTAACATCTCCATGTCCATCAGGTCGACAGCACCCTTCGTGCCTTCCTTGTCGTCGGGGATATCCGTGTACGAGATCTCATTGAGCGTCGATTCGCTGAACTCGAACTCGAACGTGAACGATGTGTTTCCTTGGTTCTCGGCCAGCGAGCCGGTCCGTCGCGTCGACGGCCCGCCGATGCTGACCTCGACAGTGTATGTGCCGTCGCCCTGAAGTTGTGCGTTATCACCGAAGTGAAAACCCATCGGCTGGGAGAGCATCGGCCACGGCGCGAACTGATCAATCGACTCACCGTTCTGTGTAATCGTGAGCTGTGGATTGATATCGGGTGGGATAATCCCCGTCTGTGTCTCCCAAACGACCGGCATGAGATGAATCGAATCCTCGGGTTGAATCTCGACCTTCGTGATCCCATTCGGCTTCATCAGCCAGAACCGGTGCGCATACGAGTACGTGATCGCACACCTGTACCCGCCCTGTTCCTTCATCCCGGGCATTTTCATGCCCTCATAGTGGGTCGGATAGTATACTGCGTCCGGCCGGTTCTCGGGGAGCGGTGGTGCCCGCGCTGATCGCGTCTCGAACAGGCCGGCACACCCCGCGAGCCCTATGAGTGACGTGCCCCCGACCGCTCGAAGTACGTCACGACGATTCATGCGTCACCTCCTGTGCGTCCCCAGCCGGCTGTCCAGGCGGCAGCGCGCGCAACGATCGCGGGGGGACGAGGAAATTACCGCGACGCTCCGTACGGATGTACTGCAGGATGCCGTTGTTGTTTCGCTGACCGACGGCCGACTGCTCGGTAACATCAGTTCCGTTCATCGCTTCTCTCGTGTCGACGAAGTCGGTGATCCGTCGCTGGAGCGCTAAAAAGTGGAGACTAGCGGCTCCACCGTCGGTAGAATCGAAGTCACGCCGAAGGATGAGCGGTGAGTCATCGTCGTCGCGAGCGCGGGCGGATTTTTGAGAGTGGCCGACGACGCCCATCTCGCGGGCCGTTTCATCCGTCGGCTGACAGTCGTCGATTTTGCTGCTGGTCCCGAGATTGTCTCCAGCCCCCTCGATGACGTCGTTCTCGGCGTGGTACGGACAGAACATCTTCGCCTCACGCTGCCAACGATCGTCCTGATTGTACCACTGGTTGAGGTTGAGCTGGAGCTTGGAGATGTGCTGAGTCGTGCCACCGGCGAACGGCCCCGACTGGATCGTGACACGGTCTTCACTGGCCTGGTTCTTTTTGAATCCCGATTTGAATCCCATAAACAGGGGTGCGTCCTCCGGGACTTTGTCGGCCGGAACACCCTCCGCATCGTCTGCATTCTCCGCCGGGAGTCCATCCCCGATAAATCCAGTTCGCCGGTCGGCGAGTGAGAAGACATCGGTCAGTGCAGCGTCAGGCTGATCGACACCGTTGAGAGTCGATTTGTTCCCTTTGAGGGCTTCTTCGGCACCGAGCACCACCTGTGCCGTGTTACTTGCGAGATGGACGACCGCATCGGGCGTATCGAACTCGGGTTCCTCAAACGGAGCAAGTGCTTCCGGATCGGGGAGGTCAACGTCGTCGGGAAGCGAGTCGTCGAATCGGTAAAAGTATGCCGGAGAATAACTCACCGTGAGCAATAACCCGTCCCCGCTTCGCTCGTAGGCGTGTTCGATGCCACGGAGAGCTGTTTCAACTTGGTCGCGGTCGTCTTCGTTCGGTTGCCCGTCTCGTCGGTAATTCAAATAGAGAAGCACACGATGGCTCGGAGCGATGATGTTCCCATGGTCGTCCCGTGGGAGGACCTCATTCCAAGCGTGTTGACGTTGTGGATACGACGAGAGATCGTCCGGGCCCGTCGGGACATCGACCTCTTCACGGCCTAGACAGGCACTAAATGCCGCTGTTCCTCCGATAGCGATGGCCGACTTGAGGAATTCTCGGCGAGGGATACCTCTCTCATCACTCATTACCCGGCAATTAGGAAGTCAACGGAAAAGCGGTTCTGGTAGAGTTCTTGAATCCTCCCCTCAAGGCCGGTAGCGGACTATCTGGTGAAGAGCTTCTTCACCAAGTTCCACCCGATAAATCGGGGGGTCTGCTCGCGGTATTCATCGTATTCCTGGCCATACTGCTCTCGCAGCCACGGTTCTTCGGCAAACGGGAACAGTGCGTACACAAGGATGGTCAAGACGCCGTGTACAGCCAGTTTCCTGGAGTTCACTGCGATGATCGCGCCGACGATGAACGTAATGAATCCTACGCTCTGTGGGTTGCGCGTGTACTGGTAGATACCGTCCGTCCGAAGCTCCCCTTCTCTTCCACTGCTTTCCATCCACCCGAGTTCAAAGAGTGCTGAGAGGGCAAATCCCATACCGAGTGCGGCGATACCGCTACCTGCGAGTTTGCTCCAGCGTTCGGTGAAAATGAATGAATCCCGATCAAGCGCGGCCAGCACGGGAAACCCAGCGAACACGACGGAGAGCGCTGACCAATTGAACCACCACCGCCACGAGCTGTCGCCGATGGGCCACACTCGACGGTCAGGATGAACCGCACTGATGGCGTACCCGAAAATCAGCGTGACATCCGCGACGACTGCCGTCAGCAGCGCGCGATCTGAGAACGAGTACATATGTTTATGTGGTGATTGTGCAGGACAAAAAAGTGAGTCAATCGTGGTTCGTGCCCAGAGACTGCCCCCTCAGAAGAAGTTTGGAACCACCACCCACTCGCTATAATTCTAACATCCGGGGGTAATTCGAATCGACGTTCTCAGGTAACTGCGTTTCAAATTCAGCCCACATGGCGGGATTTATCCCACTTCATAGTGGGTTCATCGATCCGTGGTCCCTTCCGTTGCTCGCGGTGCTCACCATCGCGGCTGCCGGTACAGCGGTGCTTCTGGGACTAGCGATCGGCGCGTTCGTTCAGCGCCAATCTCGTCCATATCTGTTAGTTGTCGTTGCGCTAGCTGCCCTTTTTGGACGCTCTGCAGTTGCGGGGATCACCATCGTCGGCCTGTTTTCACACGCCGAACATCACCTACTCGAACACGGACTTGATGTTATTCTTGTTGCGCTCGTTATTGCTGCGGTCTATCACTCTCGAACCACTTCGAACGAGACCAATTTGGACACATGACACACCAACGTGACCGGATTCACGAGTATATTGCCATCCATCCTGGAGAACACTTCAACGCACTCACGCGGAGACTCGACCTTGCACCGGGACAGGTACAGTACCATCTCAGGGAACTCCAGAATCAAGGGAGAGTGGTGGAACTGCCTCTCTATGGCCGGATCCACTATTACACACCTGAATATGATGCGTGGGAGCGGGGAGCAATCGCTGTCATTCGCCGGGAAACAGCACGCGATATTTTATTCTGTGTTCTCGAACAGGGGCCATCCAGACCGAACGCTGTCACAGAGTCACTCGGGATTGCTCGGGGAACCCTCGAATGGCACTTGAATCATTTGACGGAGCAGAATCTCATCGAGAAACACCGAGATGCCAATAATCACGTGACGCTGGTCGCAGCCGAGCCGATTGAGACCGCTCGTCTCCTCGAAGAGATTACACCCTCGCTGTCCGATCGGATGATCGACCGATTCACCCGCCTCGTCGATAATCTACTAGCGGAGGGATCGTGACGAGTTTGCGGACGTGTTTCGTTGGAACGGGAACTTGATTGTTCGATTACTTTACCCGAACCGTCCCGACCATTCCGGACCCCTCGTGTGGGATACAAAAGTACCCGTACGTGCCTGGTTCCTCGAACGTGTGCTCGTAATTCTCACCCGGAGCGATGAGCCCCTCGGTGACCCGATTCCTCGCAGCCCGCTCTGATTCAAAGCCACCACTTGCGAAGTACGCGGCCTCGTCCGGAATCTCGTCTTCATATGCTGTGACTGTGTGCTTGATTTCGCTCTCGTTCGTCCACGTTACCGTCTCCCCCGTTTCTACCGTCGCAGTCTTCGGCTCGAACGTGAGGTTGTCGGGCATCGTGACGGTCTGGCCTGACGACGTCTGCCCACTCAAACACCCAGCCGTGCTGAGCGTCGCTAGGGTGGCAGTGCTGAGTCGCAATACCGTCCGCCGATCGTAGAATTCGGGTGTCATTGATACAGAGATGAGTAGTGCCGATTAGAGCGCCACGAAGAGGTCGGTCACGTACATTATGCCGAGACCGAGCAGAAATGCGAGTAGGTTCGTCGCACTCGCCACCCGACCGCCGGCGTCGCGAACCATTCGCGCGATCTCCCAGTCAACCTGTAGGATTGCACCAACCCCGATCGCGAGGAAGAAGGCACCGATCGTCGGCGAGTATGCGAGACTACCAATCCAGCCACCGAGGATGACTGGTGCGCCGGCGATTACGCCGAGCGCGGCGAAGTGCTTGAGAGCCGGACGTTCTCCTCGGGCGACTGGCGCGACGACAGCCGGACCCTCCGTCACGTTGTGGAGCATGAACCCGATTACGAGGAATGCGCCGAGCGACACACGCCCGAGTGCGAACGAACTCCCGATTGCCAACCCCTCCGCAAGGTTGTGTAGACCGATCCCGACAGCGACTAGATAGGCGATCCAGAGACCGCTACTCGCCTGTTTATCACCAGCGGCGACACGCCCCTCACGCCACGCACTGATCGCCTGTACCAAGAGGAGTGCGCCGAATATTCCGAAGACGATCAAGAGGTTGCCCTCATACGCACCCGGAACTCGTTCGGCGAGTTCGAACGCCTCGAACCCGGCGTCGAACGCCAAAAAGCCCAGTACGCCAGCCGCGAACAAGAGCACGGCGTGTAGCCACCGATCGCTCATCGTCTTGATGTAGGGGAACCAGAGCATCCCTAAGGCGACCGGGATCACGCCGACGAACAGTCCGATGACTGCGAGCGTCCCAAGCAGACTGAGGCTAAACCCGGGGGACTGGCTCGGCGCGACGATCGTGTTATCGAATGTCGCTCCGTCGGAGAGCACGAGAGTGACGTCGAGATCCCACCCTGGATTCCAGTGATACGGAATCACGATCTGTGCGCTTTCCATCGGGGCGAGTGTTTGGTCACCACCGGCTCCTTCGACTCGGAAATCCCAGTAGGCCTCATCGACGAGAACCTGTGATATCGTCACAGATTCGGGCCCGTTGTTCGTCACGTGCAGGACGACCGTTTCGTCGCTCGGAAGCGTCGTGTGCGTGATCGTCACGTCGGGAAGTGGTTCGCCGCTCTGTACTCCGGCGAGCGGGGACGTGAACGCGAACACGCCTAAGACGAGCACGAGCAACACGATTGGGAGTAACGCGCTGACCCATCTCGGAAGGCCAAGCGGTCGTGTAATTTCTTCCTCGGCTGGAACACCACCGTCCGTTGTCGAATTCCGTGTCTTGTCCGTCATGTTAGACCACCTCGAAGAAGCTCATCCAGCCGAGTTCGGCGAACTCAGACTGGTGGGCGTGGAACATGTACAGCCCGGGCTCGTGATCCGAGTAGTCGATCTCGAGAATACCGCGCTGGGCCTGACACTGCATAATCGTGTCCACAGTCTTGTTCGTCGGCGTCAGGGTCGTCCCATGGTCGTAGTAGTCGAAGAACTGCGAGTGTGTGTGGAACGAATTGATGAGATCGAACTCCGTCGCATTAGAGAGGTACACTCGCTGGCGTTCGTTCTTGTCGATCTGGATGGGGCGTTTGGTCTCGCCCGCCGTCCAGTTGCCGTTGCCATCGGTAGCACCGACGCCGTATCCGAACGCCCGCGTGTTCGCTGCGTAAACCTCGTTTCCGCCGTCGAAGTTGGTATCGAACGAGTTCATCACCATCACCATCTCGTTGACGGCGTCGTTTTCGGCGTACTCGTGGTTACGACTCTTCGCCTCAGCGACGAGTTGCTCTCGGAAATCATCAGTAATCGGGCCCGGGTAGTTGACGTACTCGCGTGGGCTCTCCCTAACGCGTTCAGGGTCCGGATCAACGATGATCGTGCCGTAGAGTCCGCGGTGGATGTGCTCTTTCAGGGGGAGCGAGTGGCAGTGATAGAAGTGCGTACCGGCGGGCTGTGCGATCCACTCGTACGTGAATGACTCACCCGTATCGAGAACGCCAGGCCCATTTTGTGGGATCCCATCCATTCGCGGGTTGAGGTTCTTCAGGTGTGGGTGAATCGTGTGCGCGTGTCGTCCCAAATTCGTGAACTTCACGCGGATCAGGTCGCCCTCGACGGCGCGAATCGTCGGCCCCGGCACCTGGCCGTTGTACGCCCATGCCGAGAACTCGACGCCCGGCGCGATTGCTATCGTCGTGTCGACGGCAGTGAATTCGAATTCCCGTACGGTTCGGCCGTCCTCTTCGTAGACCTGTTGGGGAACGTTATCCTGTCCGCTCTCTCCGGTATTGAACGCAGTGAGGAACTCGTGCGGGTCGAAGTTCAAATCACGATATTCGCCCACCGCTCCGAAGTTACCGTGTTCATCCCCATTGTCGTGATCGGGGGTGGCACTTGCCCGGGAGCTCCCGAGTCCGACAGCTGCACTCCCAGCGACACCGAGCCCGCCGAGGACCGTGCGGCGACTGACACTCGTTTCACCAGTGAGTGATTCGACCAATCGCTCCTCAAGCCGTTTTGTGATGTCTGCTGCGCTATTGTAATCTATCGATGGCATGATCTCCTCCGCTGGTCAAGCCTTCGCATACCCATACACGTCCATTGTCCCACCCAATACATAAATTAGACCCATCTAAACTTAGATTGAGTCTAAACTAATATCCTCGCTCATGGAGGCTCATCAGTTTAGTTTGAAGCTCCAGTGAGCGTTTGAGTGGTTATAATTCGGGCAACTTCCTCAGGAAGTGCAACTCGTTCGTCAGTGCCATCAGGATCAAGCGTCACCATCCCAAATGAGGTGGTCTCAACAATTTCGACTACCGTTGTTGGGGTAATCCCGTGTTCAGACAGGTACCGGAGTAGATCTGGGTCATGGTCTGGCACCCGTTCGATTCGAACCTTTTCGCCAACCTGCTGATCAGCGAGTGTTTCACCGGATTGTGGCGGTGAAACGTCCAGATCCGCTGTGGGAATCGGGTCGCCATGCGGGTCAACTGCCGGATTCCCTAACTGCTCTGCAATTCTGTCGGCAAATTGACTACTGATATGGTGTTCGAGGCGATCTGCTTCGTCGTGTACCTCAGCCCAATCGTACTCGAGGCGCTCCGTCAGGTATCGTTCTAAGAGCCGATGATGGCGAATGATTTCGAGAGCGATAGGAATTCCAGTGTCTGTGAGTACAACGCCCTTGTAAGGTTCGTAATGGACAAAATCGCGCTCGGCCAATTTTTTCACCATACTGGTGACTGAGGGTTGTTCTACGTCCATATGCTCAGCGAACGTCGAGGTCCGCACCCGTTCATCCGTTTCGTCTTGGAGGTAATAGATCGCTTTGAGATAGTCCTCCATGATGGCGCTCAGCATTAGAGCGAAATTAGATGGGGCTAAGTTTATAGTTTGCCACGGGGTGGTTTCTGATGTTGCCAGCTGTGGGCGTAATTCTGAGATGGGTCCGGTTATCGCCACGTTCAACACTGGCGCATTGATTTTCCGTATCTTCCTGTTGTGTTACTCACTGATGCTCAAAATGGCAAATCGAAAATTCGAACCTTTATAATATAGACGAGAGAAGTCCGCGATGGAATGTCTGACCTAATCGTCAAAGCAGCCGTGAAGGACACACTCTCGGACCACAACGTCTCGGCGGATTTCTACGATGCGCTCAACGAAGCGGCCGCCGAACTGCTCGACGACGCCGCAAAGCGTGCCGAGGCCAACGACCGAAAGACTGTCCAGCCCCGCGACCTGTAGGCCTGCGTAACACAGCCAACCCCATCACTCGAACGTAGCTTTTTGAGGTTCCTGTTCAGACGTTAGGAAACGAAGATGGCGGACGCACCGGATACCGAACGGCAGGCAACTGAACCCGATACAGGAGAGGTCCTCAGCGTTACAGAGCTGAACGACCGGATTGCGTCGGTCGTCCAAGACACGCCTGCCCTCAACGGCGTCCGCTGTATCGGGGAGGTCACTGACCTCCACAAGAACAGTACGGCGCTCTACTTCACGCTCACCGACGGCGAGGCCGAGCTTCCCTGTATGATCTGGGCGAACCGCTATCAGAAGATGGACGCTGACCTCGAGGACGGGACGGAGGTCATCCTCGAAGGCGATATCGACTACTGGACAGAGGGCGGGAAAATCGACCTCAAACCGTGGGAGGTGATCGTCGTCGGCGACGGCGACCAGGCAGCTGCCGTCGAGCGACTGCGAAGCGAACTCGAAGAGCGTGGGTGGTTTGACGACGAGCAGAAACAGCGCCCGCCGGCGTTCCCAGAGCGGGTTGGGGTCGTAACCTCCCTCCGTGGCGATGCCCGCTATGACATCCAGAACGCGATCCACGAACAGGACCCTACCGTCGACATCCTGGTGAAGGACGCCACCGTCCAAGGGTCTGAGGCGCCCACGTCCATCGCGAATGGCATCCACCATCTGGACCGCTCCGAGCAGGTCGACTCGATCATCGTCGGCCGTGGCGGCGGGAGTGATTCGAACCTCCAAGCGTTCAACACCGAGCGGGTCGCGGAGGCGATCTTCACAGCGAACACCCCGATCGTCACGGCGATCGGGCATACTGACGACCGGTTAATCGCCGATCAGGTCGCGGATGTAGCGACGATCACGCCGACGGCCGCTGGCGAGTATATCGTGAATTCCAGCGAGGAGTTCTTCGCGGGCGAGGTCAAGCCGCTGGCCCAGCAACTCGACGCCGCGTACGAAACCTTCCAGCAGGAGCACGAACACGAACAGGAACTCGCCGAAGCAGTCGACGAGGCGGCCGCATCCGAGGGGCTCCCGCCGGTCTACTACAAGGCCGCAATCGCTGTGTTGCTGTTGCTGTTGTTGGCCATCACTGGGCTTTGGTTGGGGGTGATCTAGGCGTGGCAAACGATCAAGAGATCCACGACCGGCTGGCCCGTGTCGAAGAAATCATTGAGCAGCTCGATGCGGACGAATGTGACCTCGATGAAGGGACAAGGCTCCACGAGGAAGGCCAGGAACTCTTGGCCGAGGTGCGAGAAATCCTCGACAACGGGCGTGGAGGGGTCGTGGAACTCGAGTAGAGCGCCATCCTAACCTTAACCAACAGTCAACGGAATCTAACCCCATTGTTGGTTAACGGTACCTTTGCGAGGTGAACGAACTCTCCGGTTATAATTTACTTTAGCTTTTTGCGCCGGTTGGTGGCCAGAAAGCATATACCGATCTTCTAGCTATCGCACCACCATGGACCGGGGCTCAACCGGTGCATACCCACCCCGAACATATGATCACACGGGCAGTCACCATCGAAGATATCGATGATCTGTACCTGACGTGGAACAGCCATATCAACGGGTCCGCCCTCTATCGCCGCGCCCTCCGAGATGAGATGGAGCTTCGCGACGTCGACCCCGACGAGCTTCGAGATCTCTTCGAACGGGCCCGCGAACAGGGCCATACGAAAGACGAGATCGTCGAGGAGACCAACCGCTACGCCGATCTCAAGGCACTCGTCGACGACGCAGAGGAGTAACCCGCTATGTCACAGGACAATACGCCCTCCGAGACGGCCCCGAATCGCGCCGACAGCCAGTCCACGGCGGCAAGTAGGCTTCCCAGGCAAGCTATGTTCATCGTCGTCGTCCTGAGCCTGTTCGCTGTGGAACCCGCCGCCGCACAGACGAATGCCGTCTGTAGTGCGGACAACCTTCCCAGCATGATCGAGGGCTTCTTCCAGCTTACCACGGCGCTGGGCATTGTCGGCCTCGCAGTCGTGTGGCAGGCCGACTCGCTTATCGAGATGTTCACGATCACGCCCGACCAGAAGAAGGGACTCAAGCGCCACAAACGGTCGGCGATGAAGTCCGCGGTCGTCCTCGTCGCCCTCGGGCCACTCTACACCGTCGCTGGGTCGATGATGAACCTCCCGTTGGCGCAGTGCGTCGACCTCGCCCCCTGGTAGGCGACTACCACCCCCGTCGCGAGCCCCCATGACACAACGAGAGCTCTCCGTGCTAATGGCCGCCCTGTTCGTGACGAGCTTAGTCACGGGTCTCGTCACTGCAAGCCCGCCACGGCCAGGCACGGAGGGAAATGGGCTCACAGAGAATGAATCAGCCACGCTGTGGTCTCGCGACGCGGACAGCTACATCAGCCAGGAGGAGTACCAGCAGCGATACGGCGAGAGCCGGACCGCGATGCACCAACTCGCAAACGGGACGGACATCACGTTCAAGCGCCCGCCGGCGACAGCTGCAACGTGGACGCGAAACGATTTCGCTGATCTCGAACCCGGTGGGTCGGATACGTCCGTGCATCCGCGCCACGCGTCGCTCGAAGACGGGGTGTTCATCGAGGACGCCCACGCCACGGTGTTCGCTGTGCAGCCGTCGACGCGAGGTCACTTGGAGTCGGGTGAAACACCGCTCTATATCGCACCGAACGGCACGATGCGGGGGTTCGTTGACTATCGTGTTCGCGTCCCGAACGGAAGCTCTTCAGGGAACACGACGATCGAGTGGTCGCTCGCGAGCAACGAGGTCGAGGAGGTTCGATTGAAGAAGGACGGTGAAACCATCGTCGAACGTGATGGCTCGCACACGCCGGCCCTCGACTACCAGATCGAGGATGACTGGAGTGCAAATCTCACGCTTGAAGCCGAGATCAGCGTCCGGTTGAAGAAGACCACGCGAATCGACCGAGGCGACGAGACCGATGTCGAGGTCACGTATCGTACCGAGTCGCTCAACGTCTCGGACTCGATTGCCGTCGAGATCTACGACCTCTCGGCGTACCCCTACTACGCCGAGTATCCCAATGGTGACGCTGGTGTGGCTATCTTCCAGTCCAGACCGTGGCAAGGGTACACGCTGACGGAGAATGGAAGCGCACGAGTGCGTGGCGTCTGGCGGTTCTACACCGCTCGGAACACCAACTGGGATACACTCGTCAGGTCGAACCGGACCGACAGCGCCACCGTCAAGTCTGACGCGATTCCGGTCTATGTTCACGCGTATCCGTCGCGAATCGGCCCGCGTGCTGAACCAGTTCGCGATGGCCCAGAGATCATCGATACATGGGGCACTAACCGACCGTCTCCGGACGGAACGCTCGGTGAGAACATCAACATCGACATCGTCAACCAGTCGTACACAACGACGTACGGTGTTGCGGTTCGCGCGGAGAACGTCGACCGCAACGCGCTCCAGGTAGCGGGGATCGTGCGGGGTGTGAACGCCTCGATTGTGGCACCTGACGCTGGCTCAGAGCGGCAGCTCCGGCGCAGTAATCTGACTGTTGAGGTGCTCCAGCAGAACGAAAGTCAGGCCACACTCCGCATCGAACTCCGAGACAACGAGACCGGCGCACCAATCGTGCTCAGCGATCCCGACCGACGATATCCAATCGGTGGGAACACTCGCAACGGGTACATCACCGTCGCAGAGCAACGCGTCGAGACCAACGCCTCCGGGGTGGCGGTTGTGACGATCGACGAACCGGGCATCTACACGGCTCGGTACCACCCAGGTTCGTGGCTCGGGCACGACCCCGCGTATGTGAGTGCGACGGCAACTGTTCGCTGGCACCCGCTCGGCACCATCGACGGTTGGTTCGCCTTCATTTTCGAGGTCGGCTGGCAGCTCATCCCGTTTATTGTGATGTTCTACGCAGGCAAGCGGCTCCTCCGAATGCTCGGTCCAGAAGACATCTTCCAACGGAACCCATAGTCCATGACTAGAAACCACCCACACATCAGTCGGCGAACCGCCCTCCGAACAGTCGCAGGTGCTGCCCTCGTGAGCGTCGCGGGCTGTCTGAACGACAATGGCGGTTCTGGGCCGCCTGGTGACGGAACGACCTCTCCAGATGGCAAAGGTCCACTCACGCGTATCGCTGTCGAGGGGACAACACTCGTCGTCGAACTCTCCGAAGAGGCCGACATTGACCAGGTCAACCTCATCCAACCGAACGGCGAGCTATTCGGGAAGCGTGACGTAGCCGCGGGTGCTCAACAGGTCTCGTTCGAGATCAGCACCGCGTATGCGCCCGGTGAGTACCGCGTACTCGCGTTGAAAGGCGAGGAGACAGTAGTTGAGACCACGACTGAACTCCGTCCAGAGATTCAGATACAGGATGTTGGACTCTATCGGAATAATCCAGATAAGCCGTGGGACGAAGTCTATGGTGAGAGCGAGACTGACCGGATCAAGAATGGCGAGGCATTCGTCACGGTAGAGAACACAGGAAGTGGTCCGGAAGCGATAACTGAACTAATCTTCTCCGGAGACGTTCCCAATCCAATTGAGAACCCCAGAGGCAGTGGAATGCACGAAACCGACCGGGTAGTAATCTCCCCTGGTGAGACGGCCGACCTGTTCAGTAATTCGTTCCCGTTCGGTTCAGAGAGTGAGGACGGAATGGGGTGTTCCCCAGATGGTAACAGCGGGCAGTTCACGGTTATCGTCGAGACCCAAGTCAGTGGCAATCGGGTCACGAGTACCTACAATGTCCAGTATTCCGGGTCTGACGAGATGACTGACTGTGAGGTCACGATCACGGAGGCCTGACGATGGTTGATCTCATTGACGTCGTTCTTGAGGGTATCAAAGGCGTCGTTGATTGGTTCATCGGGCTGTTCATGGACGGTCTCAGGTCGGGGTATGAGACTCTGACTGAGGGAATGTTCGGAACCCCGACCCCAGAGACGAACGGAGCATTTGTCTTCGGTGAACCAACCAATGCACCCTGGCCAGCGATTCACGATGCTCTCATCGGCGGCGAAATCATGCTGGTTGCCCTTTTGCTCCTCGTGATGAGCGTCCAAGGGCGTCACACAGTTCGAATCTTCAATATCGGAAGTACCTACGAAGCCCGAAAAACCAAGAAAACAGCCTGGGTCGGAGCTTTTCTAATCATTACGTGGTATTGGGTTGGAACTCTCGCGCTCTACCTCGTCGACGGGTTTACCATTGCACTGATGCCGGAGCTTTCCTCCGTAGCCTCAGCGATGCTTCAGTTCTTGGGAGCAGCCATCACAAACCCCGGACTGGGGCTATTGTTCGCCGTGATTGGTGGAATCTCGATGTGGGCTCTGGAGGCGCTGTTTTACATCCGGGTGATCCTGCTCTATGTCTACCTGTACGGAATGCCGATTGCTATTGCACTGGCCTACGGAAACATTCCGGTCGTATCCGATATCGCGATGGGGTTCTGCAAACGGTTTGTCCCGTTGGCTGTCCTCCCGCTGCCGGCAGCGATGGTCCTCAAGGGATACGACTTGATCTACTCTGGTGGGACGCTCACACCAGAATCAGCGTTCCTCAAATATCTCGTCGCTGCGTCCCTCCCACTGGTCGCACTCTTCATCACGTGGAAGACGTTCAAATACGCGACCCCGTTGACGGCCAAAGTCGTCGGCGGTGCGACGAAAGGCGCAGCCCTCGTTGGCGGTGTCGCCGCCGGGGCCTACGTCGGTGGCGCCGGCGTCGCGACGACCGCCGCCCGGTGGGGGCCGAAAGCCGCCGCTGGCCACGCCGTCGCGCAAAAAGCAGCTGCCCGCGGTGGGCACGGAGCGGACGATGGCGGCACGCCGTCGTACCGTCGAACGGAGAATGACCCAGGTGGAGCAACAGCGGAATCGGCGAGTGACGGACGCGGGATGGACTTTGATCGAGGAATCCACTAACAATGTCAACAGATCAAGACGCGGCCGCACGGCGCATCATGGATCAGTTCGGCGAGGAGAGTCGCATCCCGTATCTCAATATCGAGGAAGGGGACGTCGGCATGCTCATCGCCTTCCCCATTATTGGGCTGTTTATCGCTGGCCTCACCGGGATCGAGTCGCTTGCCCTCCCGTTCGTTGCTGGCGGGCTTGGCTTTGGCGTTGCCGTCATCTACGTCTCACCAACCCACCTGAACGCCTGGACGTGGACGAAAGACGTCTATCGGTACCTCAAACGCCCTCAGGTCACGTTCAGTGCGCCCGCCGACGCCGACACGAGTACCAACGAGTCAGAGCGGAACGAAGGCGGACTCGCGAACTACACGCCGTTCAAGCCGGACGAGCGAACGCAGGACCTCACAAACATCAAGCGGGCGTGGCCGGGCGCTGGCGCGATCCAGCGTGAAGACGGCGCGATGGAGGCGTTCATCGAGATCGATCCGGCCAACATGGATTTCGCGATGTCCGACGACTGGGCGCAGCTGCAGGACGCCGGCGAAGAGTTCGCTAACAAAGAGCTGGACTCGAAGCTCAAACTCCACGCCACAACCCGTTCCTTCCCGGTCGAGCAGATCACCGAGACCATCGAGGATCGACTCACTGACGAAGACGTCACGGAGAACCCGATTTTCCGGGAACTCCTCGAAGAGTACCGGGAGACACGGCCGAAGGAAATGCGTGACCGGGGTATTCAGCAGGTCCGGTACTACATCGGCGTTGAAGTCAGCCCGATAGAAGTGTACGACCGCTTCCGCGACGAGGGCACCCCCGCCGAGAAGCTGACCCAGTTCCCCGTCATCGGGTTCCTGTTCAACCCGTTCGTCACCCGCCGCGAGGACCTCACCGACGTCGAACGTCGTGCGCAGATGTTCGAGAAGCTCGACAGTCGCGTGAACGACGTTCGCTCCGAACTCATACAGCAGGCGTCGGGGTGGTCCGCACGCCGCCTCAGCACGGTCGAGCTGTTCGTCCTGAATATGGACTTCTGGAACGGTCGCGAACATGACTACGACGAGGCGGAGCGTGTGGTTCGCGACCAATCGATCATCGGCCACTCGCGCCGGGAGGACCCACACGATGCGTAACGTGATCCTCCAGACGGGTGGTGGCGCGCTTGGCTCCGTCGCCGGGTGGCTCCAGAATCTGACGCCAGCAGAGAGTGCAGTACTTGCCCTTGCAATGGGTCTCGGCCTTGGCGTCGGCAGTAAGTACCTCTGGGACCGCTTCACTGCGGATGATGAACCAGACGTGGACTTCACCGATGTCCTCGAGGAGGAGACACTCGAAGAAGGCGAGGCCGAACGCAAGCTCCTCGACGACATATCGGAGTCGCACAAGACCGTTACCGCGCCCGGAGCTGTCGAGTGGGAAACGCGCGCCGCACGGGTCGGCGAGCAGTGGACGACGACGCTGTACATCGCTAACTATGCCGACTATCCCAATGACGGATATCTGAGCGACCTCTTCGAGATGACCGACGTCCAGTTCGATCTGACGGCCCACATCACGCCGAAAAATCAGGAGCGGGCCCGGAACGAACTGCAGGACATCGCTGACGACCTTCAGGTGGACGCTGACCTCGAACAGAGTATCCGGAGCGCGTATCTCCAAGAGCGCGCGAACGAGGCCGCAGCGACGTACAAGGCCGTCGAGAACGGCGCGAACGTCTTCGACCAGGGGATGTTCATCACCGTGCGGGCCGACGAGAAAGACGAACTCAGAGATGCCGTCCAGACGGTCAAGAGCGCGCTCCGCGACGACCCAGCGAACCTCACGCCGAAGACGGCGATCTGTCGGCAGGATCTCGCTCTCCAGTCCGCCGCGCCCATCGGTGACAACGAGTTCGGCCGGACGTCGATCGCGCTCGGCGGCGCCGTCGGGGCGTTACTCTCCTCGCCGCACAACGCGACGATTCTCGAGGAGGGCGGCGTCGAGTTCGGGATTCACAAAGACAACCAGAGCCCGGTGGTCATCGATCCTTTTGCCCGAGATAACGGGTACGCGATGTTCACCGTCGGCGATACCGGCTCGGGGAAGTCGTTCAGTTCCAAGCAGAACTTCATCCGCTCCATCGAGCAGAGCAAGGACCGTATCGGCATCATCCTCGAACCCCTGAACAACTGGGCGGGCGTCTCAGAGGCGCTCGACGCCAAACGCATCACGGTCGGCGGGACGCTCGGCCTCAATCCCCTAGAGATTCGGGAGACGCCCGAGCACGTCCAGCGGGCGATGGGCGAGGACGCGAGCCCGTTCAACGAGAAACTCGACGACGCGATGAGCTTCCTCACCAACTTCTTCGCCCTCCGTGGTATCTCACTGGGAGACCGGCGAACCACGCTCGAACTCGCCCTCAAACGTGCCTACCAGCGCAACGGCATCACCGACGACATCTCGACGCACAGCAATCCGAGTCCGACCATCCGCGACATGATGGACGTGTTCGAGGATATGGTCGACGACCCCGAGGAGTTCGTCGTCCGGTCCGACGAAGAGGCAGGGAAGATCAAGGAGGATGCGACGTGGCTCCTCGACCAGCTCCGCCCCTTCGAGGACGACGGTCGCCACGCCAACCTCGGCCAGGAGTCCGACTTCGACATTCGGGACGAGAAGGTCATCTACCTCGACCTCGCTCAGCAGGAGGGCAGCGTCGACAGCAGCACGGCACTGACGATGCAGTTGCTGATCTCGCTGGTCTACGAGCGGGCGAAGGTCTCGGAGAAGGAGGTAGTGTTCTACATCGACGAGGCGCGCTACATCATGCAGGACGCCGCGAGTCTGGCGTTCCTCGAGACGGTGTTCCGGCACCACCGACACCACGACCTCTCGATTCGGCTGGTCACCCAGACCGTCGACGAGTTCTTCGAGCACGCCGAATCTGAGGCCATCCTGGACCAGTGTGCGGTCAAGCAGTTCCACCGCCTCGACGGGATGGATGATGAGTGGGCCGACGAGTTCGGGCTGAACTACGCACAGATGCGGTTCGTCCAAGACGCCGTCCCCGGCAACGAGGACGCCGGCTTCTCCGAGGCCCTGGTGGGCGTCGACGGCGAGTGGCGCGGCATCCAGGTCAAAGCGATGCCCAAGGAGAAGCAGGTCATCGACTTCGAGCCAACCGAGCAACGGCGAGACTCACTCCCGGGGACTGGTGAGAATGCTGTGGACGCGGAGGTGCAGGCGTTCCAAGACGATATTGAAAGCCGAGCGACCGACAACGGACAACGCCCACCTGAGCAGACGCCAGCAGAGACTGATGGTGGCGCAGCGGGAGGTGACGACGATGCGTGAGTACCTTCGCGTGACGCCGACATCCGAACAACTCACGCCGGAGCGTGTGCCCCAGGCACTGGAAAGCCTCCACAAACTGACCGCAACGGACTCGACAGGGCTGGTCGACAAACTGAATCCACTACATAGCGAGACACCGCCCCGGTTCGAATTCCTCGCGCTCAGCGAGGGGAAAGATGACCCCGTCGAATTCTACTACGGTGCCGACGACCATCTGGATACCCTTGAGAAACGGCTCCGGTCGGTCTATCCCGAGACGTTCGACATCGAGCGTACCGAGGTCGACATCGCATCCCGACTCGTACAGCCTGTCGAATTCGACCGCGAGACATTCGTCGAGCACTATGAGTCAGGCGAGCTCACGTACGAGTTCGGTCCTGACGAGCAATACGAGTGTGGCACTTACGACAACAGTCAAGCGGGGCCAGGGGACGCCGAATCAGTCGCGGATGGAGGAACGGTCGGCGACCAGTTCCCCGACCACTTCATCGAGATCGGCGATACTGCCTTCGAACTCGCCCCACCAGATACGATTCCCGATGATGAGCCACTCACCACGCTTGCCAAACCAACGGTAACATCAGAAGGGACGATACTCGCCCGGCCAGCGACCGAGACCGTCTCCCCACTCGGCGTGCGGTGGCAAGGGTCGGCGACTCGGAAGCAGGACTGGATGACCTCACTCTCACCATTCACTGCCGACGACGAAGCAGAACTCCCAGCCGTCGATCAGCCAGGAGGTGCGCTCGCGTCGCTCGTCGACCATCTGATGGAGGCGACAGCACCAGTAGCGTTCCAGGTGGTCTTTCAGCGACGCGAGAGCTGGCAGTCTGATGCCGACCTTCGCAAGGAGGACGTCATCGACGGACGGGACACACTCGCTCAGGAGATTATTGGCTCCCTCTTCGAACTCGACGATCAGCCGGAGAGCCGGGACAGAAACCAGCTGAGCGACGCGGTTGCAAATCGTGTCGCGGCAATCGAGGCGACAAATCCGAAGCGCTCGTTCACCGCGAACATCCGAGCGATCGGGATTCCGTCCGGGGACGACGGTCGCGATGATCTCGATGATCGGATGCAATCACTTGTCCCGGTATTCGACCCGCTTGACGGACCGTACTACCAGGTTGCGGCCGAACGAATACGTGACAGCGGCTTGCGGGCAGCCACAAAAGAACGGAACGCACGAGCGGCGCTGCAGCGGCTCTTGGATCGTGAGATCACGACCGGTCGTGGGACGACCCGACCGGAGTTCGTCCTGAGTGGTCGAGAACTCGCGCACTTCGTACTCGTCCCCTCCTCGGAGCAGCTTACTGTCGAGGGGGCACGTGGGACGCGTGCGGAACAGCAGAGTCGGAATCCGTTGCCCCGTCCGCACCAGGACCTTATGGGTGAGTTCCGAGACGGGATGGCAATCGGGTATGCCCTCGACGACACCGGCGAGGCCGAAGACGTGCCGACACACATTCCACCCGGACTGTTGCCCACACATTACGGCCGGTTCGGAACAACCGGCTCTGGGAAATCGAAAGCCCTCATCAACGATATGCTGTCGCTGTACGACAACACCGAGGGTCCGACGATCCTCATCATCCCGAAGAACGACGATATGGCCCAGAATTATATGCGGGCTCACGCGCGTCGGTTCGGAATGACCGACCTCGAAGAGAACGTCGTCCACTTCCCAATCCCGGACGTGCTCCCCGGGTTCTCGTTTTTCGATCTCGAACCGTCGATGGAGAGCGGACGGCGCCGCGAAGACGCCGTCCAACGGAAGGCCGACCACTACGAAGAGATTTTGAAGCTCGTGATGGGAACCGACCGCTACGAGCGGGCGACTGTGGCCCCGACTCTCATCAAGACGCTCATCAAGGCACTGTTCGACGAGGAATACGGGCGTGAAAACGGGCTGTACCGAGCGTCGACGGACTACTTCGCCCACCGACAGCTCGAACACGTCGTCGACCAGCTCTGGGAGGCCGGGCCACCGAACGAGAACATCGGCGACGCCCCACGGTCGAGCGACGAGGAAGTCACGCGGACGATTCGACGGCAGCTCCAGTTAGATCCAAACACCTTCGCGAACGTGATGGGTGGTGTCGGAAACCGCCTTGCGTACATTTCACAGGATACACACCTACGGCAGATCTTCAACAATACCGAGAACCAGTTCGACTTTCGGGATGTCCTCGACGAGGATACGGTCATCCTCTTCGACCTCGGAAACCTCCGCGACGACGCTGCCCGGATCATGACCGGTGTGATCCTGACCAATCTCGATGCAGCTCTCAAGGACCGCAAACAGGCCCTCTCCCAGCACTCGGACGACTACGTCGTGAACTTGCTCGTCGACGAGGCAGCGTCGGTCGTGGTCTCCGACATCATGAATGATCTCCTCGAGAAAGGCCGGGGATTCCGGCTCTCTGTTGGCCTGTCGATGCAGTTCCCCGAACAGATGGAGGCTGAAGGTGGGCGGAAGATCTACCTGAATGCTCTGAACAACATCGGCAGTTCACTCATCGGGAAAATCAACGTCGACCGGGAACTGGCGCGAGCGATGGCCCACGAAGAGATGGACCCCGTGGATTTCGCCAATCGGATTCGTTCGTTGCCACGAGGGGAGTGGATCGCCAGCCTGCCAAGCCCGACGTTCGGTGAAACGGGGCCGTATCCGTTCAGTCTCGAACCACTCCCGATTCCACCGGGCCACCCCGAGAGCGAATCCCCGCTCACTGAGCGTGAAGAGGGGCATTTCACTGAGACACTCTCCTCGATGCACGAGGACATCAATGACGAACACGGCGTGCCGGCCGCAACAGACGCCTCAACAACGAGAACACCGACCGACGGACACGGAGTGCTCGATATCGCGAGCGACGACCTGGACGTCGCGATTGCGACGGTGGTCCGGAGTCTCCAGCTTCGAGAGGAGTGCCGGGAGGAGAACGGCTGGGTGGCCGTTGAAGCGGTTGACGACGAACTCAGACGCCTCTTTGACGACGTCGACGCCGAGCCGCCATCGTATGATGCACTCGCGGACATTCGCGAACGATCACGATACCTCGATACGACCGTCGATATCGACGCCGACGAGCTCCGCATCCGGCTCACTGACGCCGGAGAGGATGTCTCGACACCCGATACTGGTAGCGTGCAGGCCGCTGGTGGGAGTGTCCACGACGCAGCACTCCTCCAGATCGAAGAAGAGCTCACCGCACTCGGCTTCACTGTCTCGATCCTCGCACAGGATGGCAGCGAGAAACCTGACGCGAGGGCGAGCCACCCCGACGTTGCCGACCGGTTCGCCATCGAAGTCGAAACGACGACACCCGAGAATCCCGCAAAGGTGCTCACGAATCTCCGGAAAGCCCAAGAAGCAGGGGATATCCCGCTGTTTGTCGTTCGCCCAGGAAACGACGAAACTGAGTGGGCCGAGCGTGTCGACGGCATTCTCACACCACCCGTCCGTACCCTCCAGAATGGTGAGACACGGTTCTACACGACTGACTCGAATCTCACGTTCAACGGTGGAGCGACCGAAGAAGGTGGAGTGACGGCCGTGCGACCGGCGACCGACGACGAGAACGGGACCCAGAATATCTGGCAGCGTGATGGCGACGAGATCGTCCTTCGTGATACCAGCGGGACGGAACACATCCGCCTCCCGTCGCTTGGAACACTCTCGAAAGATCGTGTTCCAGCCATCTACAGCTACGACCACGCTGCCGACGAGTACGTCGTATACGAGCACGGTGAGCAACACATCTACGAGACGAAATCGGCGTTCGAGGACGACTGGGTACGTGTCAAGAAGCCATTCGTCCCCGAAGCCGACCTCCCCGTACCAGACTACACACGTTCGACGTACGGCATCCTTATCCTTCACGATGAGGCGAAATCGGTCGTGTATGAAGACGGTGAGAAGCGGCCACTCTCGGCAATCACTGACGGGGCATTCCGTCCCGCATCGCCTGAATCAGCGGCCGCTGACGAACCACCCAGTCAGACCGACCAGGCCGATGAGAAAGTCGAGGAAGACCAATCGCCACCGTCGTTCGAAGCGTTTGTCGACGAATATCTCGTCGAAGACGCGGATGAAGCCGTGCCGAAAGACGATGTATTCGGTCTCTACAACGACTGGGCAGAGGCACACGGAATCGACGATCCGCTGAATAAGAGTTGGTTCACCCGGAAGCTCAACACCCACATCAAGGTGTACTCCACGAAGAAGCGAATCGACGGGGAACCCGTCCCGCATTACACTGGTGTCCGCATCCGGTCTGAAGAGGACTTTCAGCCATGAAATGGACGTACACGGTCCAATTCCCGATATCATCGGGACTTCTTGAGACCTGTTCCACCCAAGCTGAATCATGACCTCATCCAATCAAACTCGAAGGTCGGAAATCACCCGACTGCGGCATGTTCCACCCAAATCTTCAATGGGTGGAACAGCTACGAAACGGCCGAAATGGGTGGAACACGCTCACGTCCAGCGATTTTTAACCTGCTATAGCGGGTGTTCCACCCAACAACCAACTAGGATAGAACGGGGGGTCCCCGTTGGGACCAAGGGATTGGATCGCGACGTACAGCAGAGAGCGTTCTGTGCTGGCTCAGAGCCAGTGAGAGCCATGCGAGGTGCTACGTGAGGATGAGTGACCCTATCGTCAACGAGCCGGAGGCGATTCCGGAGACGTTACGCGAACGCGACCAGTGGGTGTGCTGGCGCGAGGAGGAGCGAGACGGCAAACCGACGAAGATTCCGGTGACGCCAGGGGCAGGGGGGTTCGCGTCAGCAACAGAGTCGGAGACCTGGGCGAGTTTCGAGGCAGCACTCGACTACACCGAGACGGAGCACGCCGATGGCGTTGGGTTCGTGTTTACTGACGACGATCCCATCGTCGGTGTCGATCTGGACGACTGCCGCGATCCCGAGACAGACGACGTCGACGACGCAGCGCTGGACATCATCGAACGACTCGACTCCTATACGGAGGTGTCACCGTCCGGTACCGGCTATCACGTCCTGATCACTGGCGCACTCCCCGAGGGACGGAACCGGCGCGGGAGCGTCGAACTGTACGACACGGCACGCTTTTTCACCGTTACTGGCGACCACGTTGAGCGGACACCGACGCGCGTTGCACGTCGACAGGACTCGCTCACAGCGATTCACCGCGAGTACGTCCAAGACACCGAGCGTGACACAGCACCCGAGTCCGAACAGCGTGGTGACGCTGACGACCGGTCACCGACGACCGATGCAGCTGACGTTGACGTCGACCTCGAAGACGAGGACCTCCTCGAGAAAGCGCGAAACGCATCCAACGGCGAGAAGTTCGAGCGGCTCTGGAACGGGAATACGGTCGGCTACGACAGTCAGTCCGAGGCCGACATGGCGCTGTGCTGTTTGCTGGCGTTCTGGACCGGTGGTGACCGGACCCAAATGGAGCAGCTGTTCCGCCAGTCGGGATTGATGCGGGAGAAGTGGGACGAGGTCCACTACGCTGACGGGTCGACGTACGGCGAGAAGACCATCGAGCGAGCGATTGCGACCACGTCGGAGTTCTACGACCCGGACGCCGGCGGCGATACCGAAGATCCCCACGGCACACCTGACAGGGTCGCAACTGGCGGGACGCCTGACGAGGCAGACCGGAGTCGTGCGTATCTGGTGGAGAAAAACCGCTTGTTGAGTAAGCGCGTCGACGAACTCGAGGCAACACTCGAACAGAAGACTGAGCGGATCGAAACCCTCGAAACAGAGATCGAGCGCCTCACCGACGAACTCGCAGCCCGTGACGGGGAAACTGAGCAGTCCCACGAGGAAGACTCCGGTACTGCGAGCGAGACCGGTGATGACTCAGAGCCATCCTCTCTGTTGAGTCGATTCTTCGGTGGCCAATCTTAGTAGCGGCGCCGCTTCACCGCCATCCGAAAACCTCTCTCGAGCGTTCTGATTCTGCGAGCCGAGAAGATTAACCAACAGACTCGGTGTTATACGCTGTTTGTTGGTTAACTACGCTCAATCTCGCCACAAAACGGGGCTACCGCAGGATCCGGCAGTTCAGGAAACTATTCCCCGAAGTAAGAACTATATCCTTCACGCTGCAATCCTGAATATGTTCGAGACAGACGCCCCCGATGGGCCGCCCCCCTTCGAGGAGCCGTTCAGCAGCGACGACGTCGAACAGCGCATCTACGGCACCATCCTGCAGACCCGCGAGCCGACGACGGCGAGCGCGATCGCCGACACCGCCGACTGTGACCCCAAGACCGCCCGGAAGTATCTGGGGTGGTTCGACGACCTCGGCATCGTCACCCGACACGATGGTCATCCAGCCACGTACGAACGCAATGACGCGTATTTCGAGTGGCGACGCATCAACCAGCTCGCAGTAGACCACTCCGTTGAGGAACTGCAGGAACGTGTTCGTGAGCTCACAACGCGCATCACCAAGTATGAGGAGGCGTACGACGCCGCGTCACCGGCCGTCGTTGATGCCGTCGCCGCCGCGGAGGGCAGCGACGAGCGGACTATCGACGACGTGTACAGCGACCTCGGCGACTGGGCGACCGCCCGCGAAGAGCGAGACTGCTACGAACGGGCGCGCCAGCAACGCACGGGTAGCGAACGCGAACAGGCATCCGGGTAGCCCGCTCGATGGTGCCACCGACAGGCGATGGTGGGAGCCCGGCCCCCATCGATCGTCCCATCCTCGAGTTCCTTCAGACACGGCTCCATGCGACGAGGCAGGTCTCCCACGCGGCCATCACGGATGCAAGCGGCCATTTCGAGCTTCAGGTCGTCTTTGCATCGTCATACTACCCAGCGCCCGTCGACGACGCAACCCTGACTGTCCGCTGGTACACGAACGACGACTTCACAATCCACTATCGTGAGTTACATTCGGGGCACACCTGGGAATGCCGATGGGATCGGCATCCGAACCCCCACAATACGCGCGACCACTTCCATCCCCCGCCCACCGCCCCGACGCCCGGTGACGATGATTCGTGGCCGACCGATCATCGTGATGTCCTGCAACTGGTCCTCGACGAGATCGAAGACCGGATTGCAGCACTGTGGGACGACTAGACGACTCCCTCGCAGTGGCGTTTATCGCGCCGACCAAGGGTGACGGCGCTCAGCCCGATGGGCACCACACGAGAGCCGCCGTGGTGTCCAGCCTGGTGTCAACTGAGCGCGGTCACAGGTGAATCCATGTCTACGTTTAGTAACTCCGAGACAGCGAGTGCATCGCCGTCAGAAAACCACACGAGCCCACCCCGAGAGACCGAGGACACAGAGCCACAGACATCCTGGCCAGACGATGCAAGCAGCGAGGATGGAACGCCAACGCTCAGAATGAACCACTGTCCGGAGTGTGGGAACCGTCGATTCGTCTCGAAACTCCTCGTGTACGAGGTCACAGGCTACGACGAGGGCGGCGAGCAAGAGTTCCGCCGCCAGCACGTCCGGGCAGAGTTCGAATACACCTGCAGCGAGTGCCAGACGACACTCCGGACGCTTCCCGCAGATCGCCGCGACTACTACGACGAAGTCGCAGTCCTGGAAACGGAACGACGGGCAGCCCTCCGTGATCAACTCCGCCAGCTGGGGAGGCGGGTTTGGCAGCGCCTTGCAGCGCGGACGACGTGGCTGGCACTCGGGCTCGTGACACTCGTGACCGGGCTCGTGATCGCACTCTAACAGACCGACAGGGACCGACAGCAAGGGGTGGCTCACAGTAGGTGTTGGAGTAGCGTCATGCTCCCTTCCAACCAGGAACGAGGCTAGCTGAAGGCAGATCGCTGACGTAGGACATCGTGCCCGCACCGCAGGTGTGTCTATCGGCGCCAGGAGGCGTGAGGCGCGCTCGAAGCGCGTGCAGAAGCGTGAGTTCCTATGCCTGGTCAAGATATCATCGACGACACGACAGACGACTACGAACGACTCGAAAACGAACTCGTTGCACAGGATCGGGATGCGTCCCGAGTCGCGACGGCGGACATCGATGAGGCGACTGCCCGCCGTCTCGTTGGCGACCTTGTCGAGGACGATGTGGTGACGCCGATCCCTGACCAACGCATTCTCGTCCACGAGCCCAGTAGCAAGCCCTTCGAGTCGATCACCCAGCTCGCTGTGTTCCATCGTGGCTGGCAGGCCGCCACCGACGCCGACCCGGAGGACAACTGATGCAACAGACGCTTTCTGGGTGTGCGTTCTGCGATTCACCGCCCGGTGCAGAGATGGGCGAGGCGCATACGTGGGGGAAAGACGAACGGGTGACGCACCCAATCTGTGTCGACTGCGCCACCCAGACGCGGTCGGATCCCGACGAGCGCGACCACCACGCCTGCGACGGGTGCGGACTGGTCGTCGACGCCCTCGCGGCACTTACCCGGTTCCGCGTCGAACTCGGCCATCTCGAGGGGCCGCTCCAACTGTGTGCTCGCTGTAGCCCTGGTGGGCTCGCGACGTACTGGACGCGTGACCTCGAGGAGCATCTCGTGGACGGGTGACGCTTGGCCGAGTGAGGCTCACATCGTACACACGAAAACGGCTAAGTGCGTTGGCTCACAATGTACACATCATGAGCACCGATAAGAAGCGCGTGCAGTTTCGGGCCCCCGATCGCCTCATCGACCGGGCCGACGCACTGGCCGCAGTCCTCGGGGAAGACCGAACAGACGTCCTCGTGACCGCGCTTCGGGAGTACCTCCAAGAAGCTACTCACGACGACGCACTCACCCAGGAGATCGCTGCCGCCTATTACGACGATGAGATCACCTTCGAGCAACTCAAAGCGCTCGTCGGCGCCGAGGAGGCGGCAAACCTCCGAGTGTTGAAACAGCAGTTGGACGAGGACTTCATCGACGAGGTCGCCGACGCGTAGATGTCGCGGCTTATCGCAGACGCCTCCGCCCTCGTGAGTCTCGGGATCGTTACTGACGACGACCCCGATCCACTCGCACTCTGTCTCTCCCGGTACGAGGTTGTCATCCCAACGGCGGTCATCGATGAACTCCAAGAGATCGCCTCCTACGATGACGTCCATGGACACGCCGCGTCCGCCGTCCTCGACCGGGTGGATGCATTCACGACACAGTCGGTCGAACTCGATGCCGAGTTTCCCCTCGATGACGGTGAAAACGCGGCGGTCACGCTCGCGAACGATCTCGATGCTGCGCTCTTCCTCTGTGACGAGTTCAACCAACTTGGCTTGATCCACGCCTCACTCGCTGATACCCGGCTCGTCACAACACCGACACTGCTCTCGGTTCTCGTTCGAACTGAACACCTATCAGCTGCTGATGCGCGGTTGCTCCTCGATGCGATCAGTGACGCCCGTAGCTGGGGCGCGAACAGTTACGTGCAGCGAGCTCGCTCATTGCTCGAGGAGACCTAACACCGTGGAGGATCCTTCGAAGTGATTTGGAATGTCCGATAACGACGCTCTCTACGACGTTTGTGAACGAACGAAGAATCCCGAGCACGCATCAGTTGATGACGTGGTCGAACTCGTACTCAAGCGCGCACAGCATCCCCGGACGGAGCACCGGGATGCACATCTCGACGAGATGATGGCTACTGTTGTCGATAGGTACGGGACCGGCCCCGTCCGAACTGTTATCCATCGCGTTCTCGTCGACCACCACCCCTTTCGGACTGCCACGCATGACCTCGAGATGCGTAACGTCGACGGTGTTCGTATCGGGACAGCAGCCAGCCAGTTCCTTACAGAATTGAACGCGCAGCACGACGATTGAAATACAGTTTCTGAAAGCCCTCGGCCGCTCGGCATCCCGCGACCACCGCTGCGCTCCTCGTGCCTGTGGTGCTTGCGGGGTCGGGGGACGACCGAGACGGCCTCGCCCTTTCTGAGTCCGCCAGGACGGTAGCTGGATCGCCGAGTGTCGCGGCCGGCTAGACAGGTGTGTCCGTTATGGCCCGCCCCGCTCGCCGCGTTCCGCCCTCCGCGTCGCTCGCGACCGACCATTCCGGGCGTGCGGGCGCTCTCCGCACCGCCCGCGCCCGTTCCGGGCTAAAATGGATGTGCCCTCGGCGCCAGCGGGTATCCCCGTCGGTTGCGCCCCTTGCGGGCTTTCGCGTTCCAGCGCTTTGTGCCGCCTGCGCTGTCGCGCGCCACACCGCGGCGCGCGTTCTCGGCGACAGTCGCCCTGGACACGGACCCGCACATCGGGCCGGACACGAGCGGGCATATCGATATCTGACCTGCCCTCTACTGACCACGCCGATAGGGTTTTTTAGCGCCTGCAATGGGTGCAGGCGCGACTTGAACACGCCTGCATAGGACTAGGTGATTTCTGATGGAACAACACCACCAGCGACAGGTGTATCGTCAATCAGTGGGGGATCGACAAGATGGCGGTTGACCTTGACGGGTTTGAGCAGGCCGAAGACGAACTGGAGCAGTGGTTGGTCGACCAAGCCGAAGCGGGTGTTCCCGAGATCGTTCTCGTCGGACTCCTTCGTGACTACGCCGACGACATCGAGCATCTCGGATACGTCCCGCGGATGTGGGGCCACAGCGACCGGTGATATGAACCCGATTCCGCTTCTGGTGTCGTTTTTTCGCGCCCGTGATGGGCGGAGGCGCGACGTGGTCGTGCCTTCACCAGAGAGGAATGAAAATGCAACGAACGAATACGTTCGATATCGTCCCCCAATCTGAACCGACAGAAGAGATTCTTGTTCGAGTGCTGGATGCGTCAGCAAGCCTCTGGAACAAACTCACCTACGACCGCCGACAGCAGTTCTTCGAAGGAGAAAGTGTCTGGAAGTGCGATGGCTACTACGACGAGTATGTCGATGTACTGAGCGGGGCGACAACCCAACAGATCGCCCGCGTGAACGATACTGCGTGGCGATCCTTCTTCGAACTTCTCGACAAGCCAGAATACGACCCGAGTCCACCGGGCTACTGGGGGAATCAAGACGATGGTCGAGAACTCCGAACCTACATTCGAAACGACTCGTACACCATTCAGTGGAATAGGCGGTCCCGACTGGAAATCCGCATCGGCATGGACCTCAAGGACGAGTACGGATTCGGAATGTACGAACGGCTTCGGCTACCGGTTCGAGGGGATCCAAAATGGAGTGGAGACGCTGGACGCCTTGAAATCTCGTACGACCCAGTCGAAGAAACGTACCGTGTGCATCAGTCCATAACCGTCGACGACGTCAGAAGAAGCGACTCAGATGGCTCTGAGGCCGCTGCACTCGATCTCGGCGCAAACGTGCTCGTTGCTTGTACGGCAACAACCGGTGGGCAGTATCTCTACAGTGGCCACCATCCGTTCGAGCAGTTCCGAGAGACGACTAACGCTATCGCCAACGCCCAAGCGAAACTCCCCGACGGACAACACACGAGTCAGCGAATCAAACGGCTCTATCGCAAACGCTCGCGGCGACGTGACCACGCAGTGAACGCACTCCTTCGGGACTTAGTCGAGCGCTTAGAGGCGGCTGGTGTCACGACGCTCTATCACGGCGATCTCACCGGCGTTCTCGGTGAGTACTGGTCGGTGGAGGCGAACCTCAAGGCACGGTCGTTCTGGGCTCACCGACAGTGCATTGATCGACTCTCATCCGTCTGCGAAGAGTACGGGATTGACGTAGAAACAATCTCCGAGGCGTGGACGTCCCAGACCTGTCCGAAGTGTGGCGAGCGGGACCGAACATTCCGGCATCAAGAGACACTCACCTGCCCGTGTGGCTTCGAGGGACACGCTGATCTCGTTGCGTCGAAAGCGTTGCTTGCGCAGGCGACGAGCCCGACAGTCAGGCCGACGGCACGGCCCGTGCGGTTCCAGTGGGACGATCATCAGTGGCATCCCGTCGAGGGTGCCGCAGTGTTGCCCAACGAATAGCGCATAAACCCGCCAAGGTGCCGCCGTAGCGTCATCGACGCTAGCGAGCGGACGCTCCTACGAATGGAGTGGATGTCGACCCGCTGGACGCTCGCATTACTCGGACGTACTCCAAGTACAGCTCTATCTCCAGAATAAGGCTACTGACTAGAGAACACCGAACTGCAAGCGCGTGATACTGGCCTCCTCGGAAACGACGCGCCGTCGTGTCCGATAGCGCTCCCCAACGGTCTATGTTTGGTTCTTTGACGGAAGGGTGGCACCGATATTTAGTGAATTGCTTAAACCCGCGGCCTTGAGGATTCAGCCTGGATGACCCGAAGGAATATAGTCATACGAGTGGAATCTTTGGTATATGAGCGCCCTGAAAAACCTCCACAAGCCAGGCAAACCCCTTCAAATTGGTTATCGTGGTCTCTCTGCAATCTTGGGAGTTGTAACGCTAGCAACATTCGGGATCGACCGATTTCTGTTTGAAACGGCAGGTCAATCACTTGGAGAACTACCGGCGTATGTGATGGGTGGTGTCCTCCTAGTCGTCGGGATGAGTGCCTTCTACGCGTCAGCAACCGGTCACGACATCAGAACGGCAATTCTCGTCTCGTTAGGGCCGGTTGCCGGGCTCTTCGTGTATTTAATCGGGTATCACCTCGTCTTGCCTCCGAGTACTGACTCTCCGACGTGGCTCATATTCCTCGCCTTTGCCGGAGTCCTTCTTGCGATTGGGACTGTCGCACACCTTTGTGGTCGTTTAGTCAAACGAGTATTCTAAACCTGTTTGGAGCGTCCTCCTTCCGTACGCCAGCAAGATCCATGGTCGTCAGCGACACAATATGGCCCCTCCGAAGTTGGTCTAAAGGGAGATCACGTATATCTGCCAATCAGCCAATCGTACTAGTCTGCGAGAATTTACGACCACGGAGCCAGTATTCTATCGCCGCCAGAATACCGTAGGCAGCGAGATAAAATGGTGCCCACACAAACACAAAGAGGAACCCGGGCGAATCCCCTTGTCCACTTCCAATTGGTGGGATATACACGAGTATATGCCAGAAAACGAGGATACCTATCAATAGCATCCCCGGGCTACGGATTTCATATCGAAGCCAGAGAAAAACGGGAATCCCTATTGTTACCAACCCAAACGCCATAGATAGCGCAAGTGCGTCCCAAAGCGTTCCTGAGATTGAAACATTCGAGGTTGGAAGGAGGCTATACGCGAACACACCGAGTGAATAGAGGACGGTGACTACGATACTGATAGCGAGAGGACGCTTCCATGTTTCCGACACCGAGAACCACCGATGGAGGGCCGACATACGGCACTATAGTGCTTGACCTAACATTACTCTTTACCAGTAGGCCAACGTTTGATTCTTTGACAGATAAGTCGGAGTGAGATTTAGAACCCTATTACAGTAGTTGGCAGTACGGATTCTTCATCCAGAACGCTGGCTGAAATGACCGTTACCACAGGTTCTTCTAGAGAGACAAACAGTTGCTAGCGTCTGGTGCGGGTACCTCGAAAGCCCCCGGACGCTCGCCGGCCGCGACTCGCTGTGCGCCTCGTTCCTGCGGTGCTTGCGTCGTCGAGGTACGTCAAGCGTCCGGCCCCTTTCAGTCCCGCCCGGGATCTATTGCTGGTCAGCAATCTCAATCGGCTGGCTGGTGTGGGACGAACGGCACGCCCCGCTCGCCGCTTCCGCCCTCCGCGTCGCTCGCGACCGACCATTCCGGGCGTGCGGGCGCTCTCCGCACCGCCCGCGCCCGTTCCGGGCTAAAGTGAATCTGGTCTCGACGCCAGCATTAAGCGCGTTTTCGGTTGCGCCCCTCGCGGGCTTTCGCGTTCCAGCGCTTTGGGCCGTTCCACGCGGCGAGTCACACCCCGACTCGCCGTGCTCACGACCGTCGCCCTGGACACGGACCCGCAGTCCGGGCCGGACGCGAGAAACGGCTTAAAGCTGGCCGCTCGCTCCGGGCGGGTCGGCGCGCGGTGCTGGATGATCGTCCGCCTCGGGCGCGCTCTCGCTCGCGCCCACAGGGCGCTCGCGAAGGCGCGAGCGAGAGCGCGCAGACGAGTCTGTCGGTCGTTGTCGTCGA
Source organism: Haloarcula rubra (assembly GCF_019599465.1). GTDB lineage: Archaea > Halobacteriota > Halobacteria > Halobacteriales > Haloarculaceae > Haloarcula > Haloarcula rubra. Next base: position 10,300 of record NZ_RKLR01000009.1, on the reverse strand, counting down.
GGAAATCCGCGATGTAGGAGCATCGCGGTGTCGGGCGCGTGAGCGCCTTCAGGAACCAGTGAGTTCCAATGTCAAGTAAGAACGTCTCCAGTGAAGTAGTTTCGGTCGATGAACAGGCTTTCGAGAAACACGATGAAGCTGAGGTCGACGAGGATGGGTTCGAGGTCGTCGACGAGACCCCGGAGTTCCGAGCGACGGTCGACATGGAAGTACAGGCGAAAGTCGATTCCAACCACCCAGATGCGCGGGTCGAGGAGGGCCCGGATCACATGTTCGGGAAGACTCTCGAACAGGAGGAGCGTATCGAGGCCCGGGAAGCCGAGCTGGAGCACATCAGTGCCCAGGCGGAACTCAGTCAGCAGGAGGGACGCGCGAAGCGGACGCGGGAGGTCGTCGTCGAGCAGTGTGGCCGGGACGAGCCCGAACCGGTGGAGTGCACGGATCCCCGAGAGAAGCTGACGCAGGAGGAACTCGCGGCGGTCAACAAGCAGGCGATGCGGATCAGCGACGAAGTGAAGGGCGGCTGGTCGAGAGCGGTCGTCGCGAAGCAACTGGCCGAGAAGGTGCAGCGCGGGCGGGACGTGACCAAGGCGGTGCTGGAGACGTTGGAGGAACTGAAGGCAGTTCCCGGTGCAATCGTGCCCGTCGCAGATGTGCCGGACGTGCCCGTCGGGGAAGTGACGGTCGAAGGAACAATCGAGACCCTCTGGGAGCCTTCCTCCTCAAGCATCCAGCAAGTCGGGCTGATAGCGGATGACAGTGGAAAAATCAAGTTCACCTGCTGGGAGAAATCGCAGCAGACAGTGGTGCAGGAAGGCGAAACGGTCCGGTTCCGGGCAGCAGCCAAGAACTGGTACGAAGGCCGGTGCTCAATCGCGCTGACCGGGTGGTCGCGTATCGAGTTCCCAGAACGCGGCCGTTGGTGGGAAGAATAGCGAGCGACGCAGTCTCTTTCTTTTTTGTGTGCCGGACCAGACCCAAGCCCCGCCGCCCCACCCTCCGCTCCGTGCTCGCTCCCAATGGTCGCTGCGCGCGCAGCCACGACCGTGAGGTAGGATGGGAAGGTGAGTTGACCTCTTCTGGGAGGTCAATGTGTAGCAGTGAGAGTTTGTCCGCGCCGCCGATGGGCGCAGCGCGATGTCCAACAGTTCATCCGAGACCCATGATTTCGATGCGTGGTTCACTGGCTTCTTCGACGGCGAGGGCTGTATCCGTATCTCAATTGCCGACCGAGAGCGGTACAGTACCGGCTTTGAACTTGCACCAATGCTCCGAATCACCCACGAACAGTTGACTGGAACTCTCGACGCAGAAGGCTGGATTGGCGTGAAAGTAGATCAGAATAGTGAGTATCGAGTCGACCATCGACTTCAGCCGCAGATCGAGGTCACCGAGACGTATCGTGACCACCTGATGGAGGCGCTTTGTGCGTACTGTGATGCTCGCGGCGTGAACTGTCATGTGTCCAGTCTCGAATCCAATGAGAACCGGAGCGATCAGTACATTTGGGGCGTGCAGGGTATCAGCAATACACGGACGCTCCTGACCCCGCTCCGCGATCAGTTCATCGTCAAGCGCGAACAGGTCGATCTCCTCCTCGACGAGATTCTGCCCCGGATGGACCAGGGCGTCCATCACGAGAAAGAAGGCTTTCTTGAGGTGATGTACTACGTCGACCGGTTCAACTCGTACAAAGGTGGCAGTCGAGGGAAATACACACTCGAGTATTTCGAGGAACTCTGGGGGATGGAGTACTCACCGAAGTAGTCAGATCGAGCTCGACTCAGTACTTGCTTCGGTGTACGCGCTCCCAAGACGAGGAAGGTGAGCGTGCAGCGTGAGGTTTGTCCTGCCCTCAAAAGGGTGGAGGGCGATACAATTCGTCCTCTCGGACCCAGTTATGAGTGATCAACAGACAACGACAAGCCGCGAACGGCTGCGAATGTATCTCGTGCAGGCACTGACTCGTACAGAATCAGACGATGTCCAGTGGCATCTCAAGGCTGCGTTGCGAGAATGGGAGAACTTGCCGCCGACACCGCTGCAAGAGTGTCCTATCTGTGGGAAAGTCGGACTACCGGAACGGATTCAGCAGCATAAATGCACTAATTGAGAGCAGATAATGAGATAGTTCGCACACCCTTCAGCGCAACCACCAAACGAAAGGTGAGTACAGATGAACGATAGAACAAACTAGGTCATAACATCCCTGATTCCCGTCAGAAGCGTCGTGACCGAGACAGAGGAAGGATATATCATATCAGCGGGAGACTAGAAAGGTATGTCCGGCTCAGAATTTCCGTCCTCGTGGAGCGACCCTCAATACGTCACAGCTATCGTCGGTGTGCTTGCTGTCGCCGCACTCTATGTCTATAGTGCCCTCACGCAGTCTGGCCCAACAACAGGTGAAATCACGTTCGTCTTACTGGTTGTCCTCCTCCCAACCACAGTAGCCTATGAAGTCGCTCGTCGCTGGTGAACCATCTCGTTCAGTTCGCACACCTACCTAACGGCTGGTTCAGAAGGAAGTGGGTGAAATAAAGGACTAGTCGTGCTGAATGTAGGCTCTACACTGAGCGATTCGGACAGCATGATTCTGACATCCCCTCCGTGCTGAATATGCGCTGTTTATACAGCACGGGCTTAGAAATACCCACCGGAACTGACAGCTTCTCCCACAATCCGTTCATAGATTTGTATAGTACCTGATCTACAGAATATCAAGGAAGAACATCCTTCGGAGCAGGCGGTGGTTCAAGAATTGAGGAAGCCCAATTCAAGTACGCTAAGAAATTGGTACCAAGGTCGGTGCAGTCTCGCGATCACGGGCTGGAGTCGGATCGAATTCCCAGAGCGCGGTCGGTGGTGGGAAGAATAGCCAGTCGAAGCAACCCTCTTTTTTGCTGTGTGCCAGACCGACCCAAGCCCCACCGCCCCACCCTCCGCTCCGTGCTCGCTTCGCTGCGCGCGCAGCCACGACCTTGTAGACGGACTAACAGAGGAGATCATAGACAGTCCCTCCAGAGGTCGAGATCAATCTATGCTTCCTGACGTGACTGGTACGTAGAGCGTGCTTATTTTTTCTTGTCCTCTTTTCGACGAGCGAAGTAGTCGTCCGCAATGCCGGGATAGAAGCCAAGATGATGTAATAGCAGGAAGAACCCGATTCCAACGACGAGAACTATCACGACTTGTAGAAGTACGTTAACAAGGAGTGAGATACCTCCCATCCCCGCCCGGGAATACGCGAAAATACCGGCAACGGCCGCCATTGCCAGAATCGAGGCGATCTCCCACTTCCCCAGTCCCATAAATCGCATATCTTAATACTTGTCTGTGAGAGGGAAATACTTTCCCTGTATGCAACATGGAGATTCTATCAAACGAATACTGTAGGCTGGTCTCAGCGATCAATTCCCCGACAATGCACAGGGTGTTTTATATCGTGGCCATCAAAATAATCACATGCCAACAACTGTGGACAACGAGGAAACCGACCGTTCACGCACAGAGTTGGCCGGGCTCGCAGCCTTGGGGCTTGCGTACGTGCTCGCCGGTCTGGGGTTGTTCTACGGACTTGCAATCGACTCAATGCAGGTGTTCACCGCTGCAGTAATCGCGATTTTAGTACTGCTGGCTGTTTCGATGGTCATCATTGTACGGAACGAACCACTTGTTTCCCGCGAGAACGTTGTGATTTCAGTCTGTGTATTCGTAGCGGTGGCCCTCTTCCTCGGATTGAGTACCTTCACTGCTCTTCCGTATACGGTGCTTGTCGGCGTCCTCATTCTCGTCGGCGTAATTATTCCTGGGCTGGTTCTTCAGTATGGGCCGTCAATTGTCAATTGAGATGGCTCACTCAATACCCTGTAACTACCAATTAGAGTGGTCGGTCGATGTTATGGGATGAAAACAGGCGATGGTGAGTTGAGGGAGGCTTATCGTACATAGCGCTCGTTTGATAGGGTCCAACTGTCCGCAGATGCTGCTGTTCGAACCGTTCTCTGTGGCTATACCTCGACGGCTACGCTGACTGCGTCTCTGCACGAGATTTCCGGTACAAATAGACGAGCAGCCCCGGTACTCCCAGGAACCCATACGTGACCCCGCGAAGTTGCGGCGAGGACAATCCTCGTTTCACCGAATCCCGGTACACATAGTACCCGACCGTCGGCCAGAAAATCAAAAGATACAGTCCCATACGAACGAGGAGGCCGTTGTATGCAGTGAGCCAATCCATTCTCACACTGTCGACTGTTGTCGCCGAGCAACACGCCAGATCAGGACCCCGAACCCGACAGCGACAGCGTAGCCGAGGATGATGAGTGGGCCACGTCCGTTCACGAGCACGTCGTAGAGCACGACGAATCCACCGAGCACACTCCCGACAATCAACCAGAGGAGCTGGCTGCCTTCGGTCTTCGCTTTTAACTCCAAGCCAGTCGCGAGACGGATCCCAACCATTAGGGCTGCCAGCACCGCAGCCGTGAGGAGAGGTAATCCCAGCGCGGTGAGTGCTGATGCCGCAAGCACATCCGTCGACGTGAGAATAAGCGACCAGCCAAACAGGCCGATGGCCAGCCAGACGACGCTCCGCCAGAGCTCCTCGTTGATGATTTCGCGCGTATCGGGTTTCATAACGGGAAAACTACGACTTGGGCACCAATAAATGTAGTCTGGTTGGGATTCAGACATCCCGGTCGAGGAGGAGCCAGGGCGACGCGCCCCTTTTTTGCTGGTGTGTAGCGGTCACCGCCACCTCCCACCACCTCCACGGTCCGGGCTGCTCACGGCGCTGCGCGCCGTTGCGCGGCCGGGCTTTCGCCACCGCAGTCCATCGGAGTCAGCGCCGTCCCGTGTGGTGTGTATTTGCCCCGTGATGGGTGAGGGGCATTCCGAGAGCGCGATTCGCGTGCGTCCCCTCGTGTGTATTCATGGCAACCAGAGACATCTACGAAACGGGCTTCGACGAAGACGTCCGAACGGAATCGAGTGCGAACCAGTGTCCCGAGTGCGACGGTCGAGTCACCACGAACGCGGTCGAAACGGTCTGCGAGGACTGTGGCCTGGTCATCGACGAACAGCGTATCGATCACGGGCCGGAGTGGCGGGCGTACGACGACGAGGAGCGCGAGCGAACGGGCGCTCCACTCACTGCGGCCCGCCACGATCGCGGCCTGTCGACGGAGATCGGTCGCGGTACCGACGCGAAGGGGAACGAGATCTCTGGGCAGAAGCGACGGCGACTCGCGCGGATGCGTCGTGAGCAGACCCGTGGGCGCTGGCGGTCGAAAGCGGAACGGAATCTCGCACACGGGTTGGGCGAGGTGCGCCGTCTGGCCAGCGCGCTCGACCTCTCCGATTCGGTCCGTGACCAGGCGTGTCAGCTCTTCCGGAGCGCCCAGAACGAGGATCTGCTTCGTGGCAGATCCATCGAGGCCATCGCCGCGGCCAGCGTCTACGGGGCCTGCCGGTGCAACGGCCGGTCGCAGCTCCTCGACGACATTGTGGCGGTGGCGACGGTCGGGGAATCGCGGGTCACGAACGCGTACAAGACACTCAACAAGGAGCTGGGACTCCCAGCCAAACCCGTGAGGCCGACGATGTACATTCCGCGGCTGGCATCCGACCTCGACTGCTCGGAGCGGATCCGACGCCGGGCGCGAGTACTTGCCGAAGCAGCCGAGGAGGCGGGGGTGACGACCGGCGTCCACCCGGCCGGCTTCGCCGCAGCCTGTCTCTACACGGCCGGCCAAGAACAGGGGCGGTGGGTGACGCAGTGTGCTGTCGCCGAGTCCGGGAACGTCACGCCGACGACTGTCCGGGCGCATTACGAGACACTAAAAGAGCAGGTAGCCTGAGAACGCTCCTGCACGAACACAGACAAAAAGAGATAGTTTTCTCAGAAAATTATTTGTTCCTAGCCCGCATAGCACCCAGTATGACCGAGACGTGGGACGACGTCAACGAGCAGGTCAAGGCGGACTGGAAAGACGACACCACGCCGTTCGAGCGAGTGTACGAAATCGTCGAACAGACCCACGACGGGCAGTCGGCGGTCGAGATCGCCGACCGTGCCCTCGTGAGCGAACCGACGGCGCGTCGCCACTGTAAGACCCTCGTGAACACCGGGTTCGCCGAGACGGAACCGGACGGCCAAACAACGCTGTACAAGCGCAACAGCGACCGAATATTGATGTCCCGGATCCGCGAGCTCCGAGAGGAAGTCGATCGGCCGGAGTTACTCGACAGCATCCAGGAGATGAAGACCGATATCCGGCGCTACGAGGACCGCTACGACGTGGTGTCACCGGAGGAACTCGCCCAGCAACTCGACGCCGACGAGACAGCGGGCTGGGACGATCTCACCGCGTGGCGAACGACGCGGCAGAATCTCGCCGTTGCCCAAGCAGCACTCGCCTACGACGAGGCCAGCCACCAGCTCGCTGTATGAGCGATGACGACCGCGCCGGCGAGTTCGGACCAATCTATCTTCCGGCACTCCAGCGGATTCGTGACCTCTGGCTCGAACTCGAACCGCTTGTAGACGAAACAGCGTACGACGACGTCGTCGCCCCCACGGAACTGCAGATCAGTCTCAGCGACGGGCTTGGCAACGCCGAGAGCGCTCGACTCGATATCCAATGGAGCGAATTGGGGATGTACTCGTTCCATTACGTCGATAGCGACGACGTCAATTGGCGCTTCGATCGCCACCCGAATACACACTCTCCCGAGACCCACTTTCATCCCTCGCCCGAGGCTGCCACGACGGCAGCTGAACCGTCCTGTATCGACGTGACCGAGGTCTCACTCGTGACTCGTGCAGTCCATACAATGTGGCGAGCAGCGTACGAGGACGACAACATGGACCAGCTGAATAGCGCATCAAACCCGCCGTGAGACGGCATTAGCGCATGGAGCGGTCAGCCACGTCCATCATCTGCTCACGAGCGGCTTCGACATCCGAGTAGAGCGTCAACGCGTGCTTGATGAGGCGACGGTCTTCCAGATTCTCCTCCCACCGCGTGATCACCTCACGGCGCTCGTGGAGCTCCGCACTTGCAAGGTCACCGTCGGCGAGCGACTGTTCGAGCTCCTCCCACGTCTCGACGTCGTAGGTCGCCTGCCACTCCTCGATCTCCTCGGTGATCGCGGCCAATTCGCTGCGCAGCTCTTCGCGCGTGTTCTCCTCGATGAGCGTCCGGATCTCCTCGAAGAGCAGACGCGTGTAGTCCGGCTGGTAGCGCGTCGTCTCACCGGCCTCGACGCGACGCAGCTGGCCCTGGTCGACGAGATCCTGAAGTTCGTCGTTGGTCGTACTCCAGGCGGCGTCGGCCTGCTCGCTGATCCAGTTGACCGACCGCGGTTCGCGAAGCGTCTCGGTGACCGCTCGAATGCGGTCGCGGGCGCTCATCGACTCAGTCCACGACTGGACCCCATCTCGCGAGGATTCGGACATGCTTGGCACCTCTTGCGACAGTGTTGGCGCTGAACTCCCATATATGATTGTACTATCTCGCATAATCAAGAGTTTGTTACGAGCGAAGGCGTCCGGACGTTGAAATACGAAACCGACTGAAACTATGAGCCAACCGATGCACAACCGATATACTGACTTTGCCGAACTGCGGCCGACCGGCGAGGCGTCCCACATTCCGGACACGAGGCTGGACGACGGCTGTGAGGGTGCCCCCCGGCGGCAACGCGTCGCAACAAGCGCTGGTGGCTACCCTGATGCGCCGACGGCCGCCGATGGCGAGTGCCGGTCCTGTGGGGCGTCAGTCCCAGACGGCCAGACGAAATGCCGGTTCTGTCTCACCAACCATCTCGAGAGTGACGCCACCAGCTCGGTTGAGTCAGCGTCGACGACGTATCTCGGTATCATCCACCTGGTCGTCGAGTCGACCACGTTCTACGGCGCCGTCGCGAAGGGCGGCGCCGCGGCGAACCTCCTCTCCGCCAACGAGGCGGAGCCGGCCGTCGACGACTACACGCTCATCTACGATCTCGACGAGGCGCCAGCGCGCCAGCTGGCCGAGCAATGGCCCTCACTTCCCGACGCGATTCAGGTATCGTCAGGAGAGGGAGAGCGGCTTCTCAGTGCCGCCCGTGACCGGACAGGGTGGCACAGGCAGGAAGCGTCGGAGCGTCAGGAGCAGGCCCCGACGCGGCTCTACGACCAGCGTGGGGACGGCATCCGCGACGCGTCGCGTCTCGACGCGGTCCTCGACGACGCCGTCGACGCGGTGTGGCTGGTTCCAGCGATGGCGCTGACCGAATCCGCCGGCGAAGCTGGGGCTGATCGGCAAGAGTCGTCGGTACCGACGACGCAGGAACTCGACTGTCAAACCTGTGGACGGGCGACCGACCATCGGTTCAAGACCCACGAGTCGGTCCCGGATGAGGCGTGGACGGGACAACCGATCTGGGAGTGTCGGGTGTGTGGCGCGGCTCGCTACGGACCCAGTCTCGAGTAGCGCCAGTGCTGGGCGTTGATTAACCAACACCCTGCGAGTAGCGTCGAGGGTCGTTGGTTAAGGCAGCGAGCTCCTGCAAGCCCGACGCCAGTCTCGATGGGGTGTCTTTCCGCGCCGGCGAGTGGTGAGGCGCTTCCGATGGAGCAAGAGTTCAAACAGGGCTACCGGATGCATCGTATACTCAGCAATCTCAACCGACTCGACGTCGACCGATTGGACGACGCGGATCGAGAGCGAGTCGAGACCGCGAGAGACCTCCTGGAAGAGGTGAGCCTTCTCACGCGGCCGAGCGACGGAGCCGGGGCGGACGCCCACGCAGATTCCTGACTGGAGTCCCCGGCCACGACCAGGGAGGCACCTCTCGCGTCGGTTTATCGCCCCCGACAGGGGTGCGGGGGCGACCCCGTGAACTCCAGACATGGCGACACTGCAAGCTGCGACGACGTCGACTGGCGCGATCGTATCGGATCCGCAGGCAGTCCGCGAGCTCTGTGAGAGCTACTGCTTCGGGACGCTCGACTGGGAGGTGACCGAAGACGGAGAGCTCACCATCTGGGGGTACGACGACTTTGAGGTGTACGAGGCGCGGGAGAACGGCCTCCCAGACTACGAGGGCGGCATCGTGACCCACGAATTCCTGCGAGAACTCGCCAACCACCTCGAAGCCGACGAAGAGTTCGATATCCAGACGGCGGGGTTCACCAAGTGCCGCTTCCCAGTCCTGGCCAAGCGGTACGTCGTTCGCGACGGCGAAGTCCTCCACGCGGACCTCAGTTCCCTCGACCCGATCGACGAGTAGAGTTGTTCGTCCCCCGGGAGGGGTGCGGGGCGATCCAGTCGCGGTCGCCCTGTGAGGTGATTGCTTGATGGGACATCGCGCACTCGTTGCGTACGAACGCACGGACGGACAGTATACACACCACTACAGCCATTGGGGTGCAGCGAACCTGAAGCTCAAGCACCGAATCTCGGCTGAGTCGCCGTTCGGTGGCGACGACACCGACTCCAAGTGGGCGAAACAGCTCCTCGCAGAGCTTGCCGATGGCCTCGAGGCAGATGCGGTCGACGGCTACCTCGTTGACGAGGACCGACAGTCGACGGTCGTCGAGCCGAAACCCCGCGCCACCGGGCTCACCCTCGACGAGATCGTCGCGGACCATCTCGACTACCTCCACCACGAGGGGTTCTTCGTGGTGTCGACGACGTTCGAGGTGACCGCCTATCGGACGCTGTGGTTCGGGCTCCAGTACGACTCGGAGACGGTCGAACAGGGAGAGACAGTCGGGAACGGCGCGCTCGCGACGGTGCGCTGGTACGACGGCGAGCCGGTCGGCGACGGCCACCTGCAGGGCCAGTTCGCGGCCCTCAAAGACGTCGTCGGCGATATGCTCGACAAGGGCGTCTTCACGCCGTCAACGGCGATACAGTATCTGAAACGGAAGCTCGCTGAGCGGGTCGGAGACCGACAGGAGCTGCTCATTCCGACCGGAGAATCACCCTTCGAGACAGCGAGTCTCGGCAAGCCGTAACACCAATCCCTTAGTGGATATCGGGGGACGTCTAAGTATGTCAAATCAGTCTGAAGATGACGTTCGTGTTTGGCTTGTCGAACGGACGTACTCCGATGACGAGCAGAACCTGATCATCCTCACCTACGCAACACCCGATGGAGAACAGTACTATCGGAAGGAACGCGCACTCACGTCCTTCACCGACGTCCGAGATACGACAGCAGCAGTCGATGCTGAACCCGGCAATCTTGGCATGGTCGATGACCCCGACCTCCAGGAGCAATACGCGGCCGAAGCACAGCGAATGCA
>NZ_RKLR01000008.1 GCF_019599465.1 Haloarcula rubra | reverse complement strand
ATCACACGCCCCGACGGCAATATCGCAGACAGATTCATTTTCGAGATGGAACGAGGCTATTGCGTCTATTACGCGACTGCTATGGCGACCATGCTTCGGACACTCGGTATTCCAGCCCGATTCACGGTGGGATACACGACTGGGCAATCGGTCGCTGACAACCAGTGGGTGATTCGAGGATTCAATTCCCACGCCTGGGTCGAGGTGTTCTTCCCGGAGATTGGCTGGGTATCCTTTGACCCGACACCGAGCGGGCCACGGCAGGCAGCTCGACAGCAGCAGCTCGAAGACGCTCGAGCCGCGAATACGGACGGTATCGACACGAGTCGAACACGACCTACGACTACGCCCTCACTGTCGACGGTGTCGTCCTCACAGAACAATACGACCACGGCAGAAACTGGAGCGTCACAGGCACCAGATATCGATTCCCCAGCGTCGGGGAATGATTCTGATACCAATCTGACGCAGGTCGACGAACAACGGGGAGCGGTCGCGTCGGACCCCGAGATGACAACGATAGGAGCGGGTGCCCTCCGGCAGAACGGCCAAGAGACGACAGGGGTTAGCCGGCGTTCACTATTCACCAACTTTTCAGATACTGATCAAGTAGCAATTGTCGCGGGCGTCATCGGTGCTGCTCTCGGAATCAACCGATTTAGCCTGCTACGACGAGGCTATGAATTCGTCGAACTCGGGTGGCAAGCTTCGACAGATTCTCCTCAGGCGGATGTCGAACGGGCTTTCGATCGTCTGGAACAGGTACTGGCTCGTCAATATCGAGCGCGTCGGTCGGGAGAGACGAGGCGAGAATACATACGAATGCTTCGGACTACCGGACGGGAAGACGACCGACTGCAGCGGATACTCGCTATCTATGAGCTCGCTGTATACGGCGGCGAGGTGTCTCCTGCGCGTGCAGACGAGGCCATCGGACTCGTCGACGACATCGTCCGGGAGCGGCTCTTCTCGATGAATCATCGAATCTCGTAATCTCGTGTCAGAGACCCGACATCTGCTCAGGTGATCTCTTTCCCCGACGGTACGCTTAGCTCGGATGTGTGCTCTTCCTCGGCTTCGATTTACAGCGGTTCAAGGAGCATGCCTCGCGGCTGCCCCCCGAGCCGACTCGCACCCTGCGTACACCAACGCCGCTGGGAACCCGAATCGACAGACAGGAAGGTACAAGCGTCGCTAACTCAAACCCCGAGGTCATGGATACGGAGCTACGGCAACGAGGCCGGAGCCTACTTACGGCCATTGCGTTAGCCGTGAGCGGGTTCACTGTTGGAGCAATCGTTGTTTTTCTCACAGCCCAGGTACTCATCGTCGCAGGTGTCGATGTGATGAACTCGCCAGCAGTCCTCCTCGTCATTTCGACGGTGATGTTACAGGGAGTCACATTTGGTCTTCTAGCGATTGGCTATCTCAAACTGAGTGGCCTCGGTTTTGGTTTCCTTGCACTTCGCCGCCCGACCGTCCGAGACGCTGGCTGGACTGTCGGGGGACTCGTCGGCTTTTTCATCCTCTACGGTGCATTGAATCTCGTCATTTCGACGCTCGGTGTCCCCGTCGCGGAGAATCAGGTCGCACAAATCGGAGCACAAAATCCGGAAGTGCTCTTACTGTTGGTCCCGTTCTCTTTGCTGTTCGTTGGCCCCGGTGAGGAACTCCTTTTCCGGGGACTCGTGCAAGGAACCCTTCGACGAGCCTTTCGACCGTGGAGTGCGATCGTCATTGCGAGTGCGATTTTCGCTGTGAGCCACGCAGCAGCCCTTAGTGGAGACGGCCAACTCACATACATGGCCGTCGTGTTCGTCCTCGCACTCGTTCTCGGTGCCGTATATGAATACGCGGAAAATCTCGTGATTCCGGCGGTGATACATGGAGTTTACAATGCAGTGTTATTTACTGCGCTCTATTTTCAGGTCACGTGATTCTCCTCTTGTTTGCCGGTGTCCGCTGGATTCGTGCATAGCGTTGTTCCTCCTGTAGGTGTAGCAACTCTCTCGGCCGTATCGTGCAGTAGCCGTGTCGAAGTCGATATCTCTATTCCGGTAGAAGATTCTGTATTCGGTAATGGATTGGAGTGACGGCCGCCTCATACCCGAGCGGCGCGTACCGAGGACTCTGATTGCCGTGGTAGCGATCACCGCCGGTGCACTGGTCGCCCGTCTTGTCGGACTTGGACAACGAGTCTTTCATTGGGATGAGGGTCGGGTCGGTTACTGGACGCTCCGGTACATGGAGAGTGGTGTTTTTGAGTACCGACCGATCATCCACGGTCCGTTCCTGCCCCTGGTCAATAGTCAGGTATTCACGCTGATCGGCCCGAGTGATTTTAGCGCCCGGCTCGTCGTCGCACTTGTCGGCGGCCTGCTCCCAGCTGCCGCATGGTTGTTTCGCGAACACCTGCGGGATTCTGAACTCGTCGCACTAGCGCTATTGCTGGCAGCCAATCCACTTCTCTTGTACTACTCTCGATTCATGCGCAACGACGTTCTCCTCGCAACCTTCATGCTCTTCACCATTGGATTCGGGGTGCGACTCTACGATACTCGAAAGCCGAGATATCTGTATGCCAGCGCGGGGGTGTTCGGACTAGGATTTACGACCAAGGAAAACGCGCTGCTATTCCCGATTGTCTGGCTCGGAGCGATTGGGTTACTTCTCGATTATCGGCTGGTCATGGCCCGGTATCGAGACCGTGATTGGCAGGCGATTCTTAGCGAGCACGTTGCTCGAATTGTTCACGGAGTCAGAGGATGGGGAATCCATAGTATCGGGTCGACAGGATTGTTCGTAGTACTCGTCATGTTCTTTTATGCTCCCCGTCCGGGAGTTTGGAGAGCATTTACTCGACCGACATTATTCCCGGCAGTCATCGAAACCGCCACGATCGGAACCTGGGACAAGATTTACACGACGTGGATCAGTGGCGAGGGGAACGCGTATCTGCCGTATCTGGGTGACTTCCTCGAAACGCTTGCGTTCGGTGCTGCACCATTAGGTCTCCTCGCTGTCGCGGGATTTCTTGCGAATCGATATGCTGCGGAGACTCCACGGGAATTCGTTGCATTCGCTGGCTATTGGGGGTTCGCCAGCATCCTCGGATACCCCCTCGCAACCGACATCAAAGCGCCGTGGACGACTATTAACGCGATTGTCCCGCTGGCGATACCTGCGGCGGTCGGTGCAGGGCTGTTGTACCGACGAGCGCGACGGGCTATTGTGAGCGGAAATAGTCTCGATAGTAGTCTCACCGTCCTCTTGGTGTTGGTCGTTGTCGGTGGTATCGCCGTTCCTGCAGTGGACGTCGCGTATCTCAACAGCTCTTCCGAGACGAACAAAGAGGTATTGCAGTGGGCACAACCGAGCAACGAAATGAAACCCACACTCCAGAACATGATGGTCATCTCAGCAGCGCACGATGGGACCGACGTACTCTTCTACGGGACCAGAAATCCGACCAATGAAGACGAAGTCTTGTTCTACGTCAGTAATGAGAGCAGCCTTCGGCAACCGCCGCCGGGCGGGCCCAACTGGCACAGTCGACTTCCGCTCCCGTGGTATCTCGAACGGGTCAACGCGACCGTGATGAGTACAAGCCCTGAAATGAATCCAACCGAATTACGCGAGGACGCACCCCCTATCGTCATTGCGTACAGCTGGGATCAGGAAGCGCTCGCACCTAATTTACCGGGATATACCGTTTACCAACACGATTTCAAACTCTGGGATGAGGAGATCGTGATTTTCATTGATAACACCCACCCAGCAGACCACGAGGCACGTGAATGAACCCAGAACGCCCACTCTCGTCGAGATCTACTACCCATCCATTCGTGTTCGGTTAAGGCCGCAAGTGTTGAATCCCAGGGATTCAAGGATTGGCTCAGCTGGTTCGAAAGGCCGAATTCGGGCTCATCAGCAGTCGTTCGGAGTTGCGACCGACCTAAGAATATTACTGGCAGTGTTAACCGAACACGGATGACTACCCATCGAACGAACCCTATACAATGTGTTCGTTATGAAGGAGGTTGAATCGTATCACTGTTTGACCGGAATCTTATGACGACGGGGTGTATACCGTCCCAGTAGCAGCATGCCCGAATGCGACTACTGCGGAGCATCGTTCGGGGATGAGGACGCATATCTCACTCATCTCGGCGACGAACACAGTGACGACCTCGGCCGGATTGATCGGCGCCGTGTCGAACAGCACCAAAACGAAGACTCGAGTATAGATCTTGAGCCAGGGCCAGTCGTATTGGTCGGGATCATTCTCGTGGCCGGGATATTCGTCACGTATCTCACTGTATTTAGCGACCAAGGACAGCAGGCAGGCCCCACCCATATCCACGGTACGATCACCATGATCATCGATGGAGAGCGTGTTCCCACTGCACAACAGCAAGGCTCGGCAGTCTTCCATTTCCACGGAGATAGTCTGCAGTGGCACGTTGAGACTGCAGATGTCTCTCTCGAACAGGCGATGAACGCCGTTGGGGTTGAGATCAGCGAGGAACGTGTGGTATACGATGGAACGACCTACCGCGAGGCCGATCAAAACACGACGCTCACGTACGAAGCCAACGGCCAGCGGATCGTTCCCGGTGAGTATGTACTCAAAGACGGCGACGAGATTCGTATTTCCATTAACACTGATACTGGCTCATGATCCTCACATCGGTTAGATCACCGTAATTCAGATCCCAAATGTGGCCCGGACCATATCTCGAGTACCAGGACCTAATCCGACTGCGAGGATCGCGATCAACAGCAGAACTGCATATCGCGGGCTTTCTTCGAAGATAGCTTCGTCGAAGATCCAGATGACGCCGACTGCCGCGATGAGCTTGATGAGCAAGAATGGCCAGGATGTTCCGATAACCGACGTAATCGATGGTGGGAGGAGCTGACCCGTGATGTCAATAACGGCTCGGTTCACTGGGTGCTTGGGAAAGTAATTCGAAGGAAGGCCCAGTGCCGTTGCCCAATTGGTGAGAATGACGTTCGCGGCCCCGTCGACGGCGTGGCCCCAGAGCACGGCCAGACCAATATAACCGGTTCCATGGTTGACTGTCGGCGCGTATCGTTGGAGCCCGATCCAGATCCCACCTGTCGTAATTGTAGCCACGAGGAGTGTGATGAGCGTAATCTGCGGATAGAGCTGGACGTACTCCGTCGCTATTGCGAGCCAGAGAAGATAGACAATCGTCGCGCCTAGCACTATCGTCCCGATGGCAGTCAACGGCGACCGATAGCTGTCGACCCACTCTCGTCGGGCAGGGACGACACTCCCGACGAGTGCCACGAGCACGATCACGAACATCGTGAAGTAGATAATCGGACTGATAATGAGGGTGTTCAAAGGATACGCGATGAGGGGGTCGAATCCGGACGGAACGGCATCGTTGGCATCCTCAACGACGCGGAGTACACCACCGAAGAACATGAACGGAATGAGTGCGAAAAAGAGTTCCCTGTCTCGACCGACATCGAGTCGCCGAAGCAGGAATAGGACGCCCACCAGCATGAACAGGAGAATGACCATGTAGCCGATCTCGGAGACGACTGTGTATCCAGGCTCGGCGACCACAGCTCCCTGTTCGATTGCTGTTTGGCACGCATCGGCGCTGTTCAGCAATCTCACGCTGCCGCCGTCTGAGACGGCACATTGTGCGCTCTGCGCGTCTGCATAGACTGGGCCCCAGAAATACTGCCAGATAAATCGGTCATACACCCATCGGGGAAACGCGAGTGACCCCCCGATAAGGACGACGAGACCAACGATGGACGCGCCGAGCCACGCTCGTTCGGGGGCGATCCGCTCGCTACTCATTGCCATAACTTATCTGAAGTGGTTAATGCGAGGGCTTCAACGTTCCGGGACTGGGATTTCGATCATCCCGACCGAGTCGGACAGTATTTCTTTTCGTCATTCACAGCGTATTCTTCCGGAAGTTCCTCATCGAGGAGGGCAGCCCACTCAGCAAGTCGGTGGTGTGAGGTGTCGGACATCCGTTCACCGGTTCGGGACTCATCTGCGAACGGTATAGACGTGTCGACCGGGGTGACTCACTACCTATTGTGCCTCTCAATATACCACATAGAGAAGTAAATAAACGATGAGGCCGAGGGCGAACGAGACGAGCCACAGCGAAGCGGCGATCCGTCCTATCCTCGGATGACGTGTCTGTGGTATCTCGTGGATTGGTCGAGTGACCGCCAGCAGAAGGACATAGTATAGTAACGGAACACAGATGATAGCGAGCAAGATGTGGATGGAGAGGAGCGGCAAATAGACGAACTGACGTATGACCTCTGGGCCCGCGAAGGGCGTTGGCCCTTGTAATGCCACTTTGTAGAGATAGAGAATCAGAAATGTCGCGAATAGCATGACTCCGCTAAGCATCGCTGCCCGATGTCGTTTGATTTGTCCGGCACGGATCCAATACCAACCGGCCCCGATGATCAGAATTGCGAGCCCACTGATGATCGCGTTAACGAGTGGGATCGCGTTGAGAACCCACGACGGAGCTTGTGGGAGGAGTGTTTTCGGAATCGTCCCGAGTGCCGCACCAAACACGAGGGCAAGCGAGACAACTGTCAGAATTCCCGCGACTTCCGGGACGCGGTGTTTGACTCGCAGATCCATACTCGATCGTTGCTCTCCTGTTCAAAAAATCCGCTTATTCGGTTATCTGCATCGTACGAAAAGGAACTGAAATTCGAACGGTGAATGGCGTCCGTGAGTTGTCCGAGTTGCTAATCAGTTCGAGTAATGAGACGCAGGTTGTCTCATAGGGTCGTGCGTAACTATCTCTAGCGATCGTCGGAAAACCGGCGTGTCAAGACCGATGGGACGGACCTTGATCCGTGAACCGAAAACGAATTACGCACGACCGTATCAGGAGACGATCTGG
The DNA here is from genome assembly GCF_019599465.1 of Haloarcula rubra. Classification (GTDB taxonomy): domain Archaea; phylum Halobacteriota; class Halobacteria; order Halobacteriales; family Haloarculaceae; genus Haloarcula; species Haloarcula rubra. The sequence goes on along the minus strand of NZ_RKLR01000008.1, from coordinate 179,239 downwards.
ATCGGGACCGGCGTAAAAGCGAGTATCCCGAGGACGAATGTGGTGATCGCGAGTATCTTCCGCCCTGTTCCGAGTTCTCGTTCCAGAATCGGAGTCGCAGACCCCGCCCTCACAAACACGAGCGTGAACGCCCCCAGAATGCCCACAGTCCAACGGCGTTCCCATCGCCTCGAGTAACGAAGAGATATCCCGCGAGACCAAAGAGCGCGAACGGGACGGCCTTCGCAACCGTCTCGTGACTGTCACCAAGTACAGCACGAAGGATATGGCCCCCGTCGAGTTGCCCGACTGGGAGGAGGTTTAGGAACGTCACGAACATCTCGACCCAGCCGCCGATTACGACTGGATTGACCGCTTTCTTCGGGTCGGTGTAGCGGAGCGGTTGTCCGGGTGCCCACGCGATGAACTGCAACAACGGCGGAAATCCGAGACGGATCTGTATCGCGTTGGCCGAGGTCGCCGCGTGTTCCGGAACCGTTATCGGTGCTAACAAGAGGCCAATAACGGAGACAATGACGGTCGCTATGAGCCCGGCGAGTGGCCCAGCGATGCCGATATCGAAGAGCACCTTCCGACTCGGCATCTGCCCCTGCATCCGGATCACGGCGCCGAGCGTTCCGATGAACGTCGGAATCGGAATGAAGTAGGGAAGGGTCGCGTTGACATCGTAGTAGCGACTCATGGCGTAGTGACCGAGTTCGTGGATGCCGAGGACGCCCATGATTGCGGCTGCGAACGGTCACGCATCGATGACATTCAACGGTGAACTCGCAATCGAAATGTGGTACCACTGTGCTCCAGCAAAGAGTGTCGTTCCGACGGTCGCAACGGCCAACAGGATATTGACCCAGGGAAGTCCGCTGGATTCTGTCTGTCGTGGCTCCGCGACGAGGGCGTGCTCGCCCAGCTCGGTGGTGAGTGAGACCTCGTAGCCCCGATCACGAAACACCGGCCAGAACGACTCGAGGATCTGTTGCCTGGAGGCGAGCGGCTCACCGTAGTAGCGGAGCTGACCCTCGCGGATTCGAATCTCGTACACTGAAAAAAGTCCGTCAAGTTCATTTCGTGGCGGAGCAGTCTCAGGAAGATCGGCCTGTGCCATGATTCGATCTGGATTTTTGGTCTTCCGCCGAATAAGCCCTGTTTTCACCCGTGACCATCAGCGAGTGCAATCGGACCGCTGGGCGGACAGGAGCGTCACCCCGAGTGCGAGCGCGACCAAGCCAGGATCCCTGATGAGGATGTCGACGAATTTCCCAGTCAGTATCACCCCCGTCACTAGGTCGAACACCACCGCAAGCAACGAGAGCGTAATAACACCCGCGACGATCGTCATGTAGAAGCCGGCGATGAGTGCAACGCCGAACAGGAGTTCGAACACGCCGTTGGCCATCATCACGAGTTCGAACGATACGATCGATTCGGGCCAGAGCGCCGTGACCCAAGGGGCGGCATACTTGGTCCATGCGTCGGGGGCGACGAGCTTGTGCGCGCCGGCGAGGAAGATGACTGCACCGAGGCTGATACGCATCACGGGCAGTGCGTACTCCGAATACTGATCCAGATACCCGATGTATCTGTCTCTGTATTTCGCGTTGGTGGGACTCATAGGAGCGAAGAGTCGCTGGTAACGGAAATAAATAGTGCTACGGTATACCACAATTCGTCTCGGCTGGCTTCCCATCCGTACAGAATGGGTCTTGGAAGACCCGTGGGTTCGATTACGTGAGCTGTACTTGCCAGTTACTCACACGGGAGGCTTGCATCCAACGAGACGTCTCCGACAAGGACGACCCCGCACTGATTGGATTGGCCATGGATTGTACAGTAATACTCGTAGATCCCCTCCGAATCGAACGTGTTCGAGACTGTAGCACCCGCTGGTAGATCCTTTGCGACGTCCCAGTCAGCCGCTGCGTCGTGGAATTGCTCGCTCGTCACGTCGTGGGCGAAATCATCCTCGTTCACCCATTCGACGGTTGTGCCAGGTTCGACTTCTAGTCGAATTGGATCGAACGTCACGTCGACCGCCGTAACTGTCGCGTCGGCTTCGGAACCTCCGTTCTCGTTTTGTCCACCGTCTCCCGGTTCAGTTCCCTCGTTATTTCCGTTACCGCCCGTACAGCCGGCAATCGATACTGTGGCGAATGCTACTGATGTCGCTAGGAACCGTCTCCGATCCATAGAACAACCTACAGAGACGAATTATGGAAGTTGCAAGGCTAAAACCCCGCCCTAAACAGTAGTTGCCGAACTTAACTGACGACTCGATTCGTAGTCGTCGGTATGGTCGACACAACCGAAGCAAAACAGGTCTGCCGTGCCGCCTCAACGCTCATTTACCCGGCGCTAGAGTTTGGCGTCAAACCATGTGGAACCTACACGAGAGCGGACTTCGAGCACGTCCTCTCTCGGATCGCCTTCGACCACGAGTTCGCGAATACAGGTGGGAAGACCGTTCAACTCGGTCGGTCCGAGCCGGTCGACATCACGTCGACGGCTCGGAATCCACTCGCGAAATCCCTGCTCTACCACCTTCGTCACCTTGATGCGGACGCCATCGACGCCCAGTTCGATGGCGTCCGCAACCGCCTCTTTCAGGTCCTTCGGGCACAACGACTGCTTCCTGACCATGTTGATGTGGCGATCGATCTTCACGAGTGGCGGTTCTACGGCGCAGCCGACACCGACCACGTCCTCATCACTTACCCTGACCGCGGAACGAACCGAGCGTACTGCTTTGCGACGCTCTGTATCGTCGCTCCCAGCGTTCGATTTACTCTCGCTGTCCTCCCGATGGATGCGAACGGCTTCCGTGCGAAGCAGGAAGCCGTTCGCTCACTCATCGTCGAAGCACGCCAGTACGTGCCGATCAGACACGTCTACCTGGATCGAGGCTTCTATCAGGTTTATGTTGTCGCGGAGCTGGAACGGCTAGAAATCGACTACATCGTGCGTGCACGGCCGAGTACGGGAATGAAAGCCCGTCTCAGCGCCGGCGCTGAGACGGTCGTGGATGCGTACCAGATGCAGCGAAAACGCCCACCGACCGCGGCGGTTGATGTCACCGTGTTCGCGGTCCCACACCGAACGAGCGAGGATGAGCACGTCTGGTTCGTGACGAACCTTAACGTGGAGAATGAGACGGCCAGGGCGTACGCGGCGGCGTTCCGCCGCCGCTGGGGGATCGAAACTTCGTATCGCCAGATCGGCGACTTCCTTCCGAGAACGTCCTCGCCGACGTTCTCGGTGCGGTTGTTCTACTTTCTGTTCGCCGTCGCGCTGTACAATCTGTGGGTGTTAGCGAACGTTCTCGTCTCAACTGGTAGAAAATCAACGAAGCCACCGATATCGACGCGAATCTTCCGCACGTTCGTCCTCTCGACAGACTACGGCTAGCGGCTGGGTCACTCCGACCGGGACAACCGGTCAGAACGTCCGTGGTAAGTGGCAGCTCAGGTCCGCCGCCGAGCGGCGGCGGTCCTTCGGTCTTCGATTCTGGTTCGTGAGTCTCTGTACCAGCCCAACCCCAGCTGACCTAACGGAGTGATCGCTTCTCCTCCACCGTCGATTTGATTCGGCAACTACTGTTCAGGGCGGGGATACAGCCGACAACTCCTACACAATCCACCGTCGATGGCAAGGCCGGATATTCCACGCTAACCGACACTATTAAGAGAACGGCGTCCATAACCAGTTATGAAGCCAGAAATTAGCCGAACCATCCGAACCTTCGAGGCCACCATCACGAACCAGCAACAGGTTTGTGACGATCTCAACCAACTCGGATGGGCCGCCTCAAAACTCTGGAACGTCGGTCGCTACTACACACAAGAACAGTGGGACGAAACGGGCGAGATTCCCGATGACGGGGAACTCAAAGCCGAACTCAAAGGCCACGAACGCTACACGGACTTACATTCTCAATCCAGTCAGCGCGTTCTCGAAGAACTCGCTGAAGCGTTCAACGGCTGGTTCGGCAAGCGTCGGAACGGCGATGACCGTGCCCGCCCGCCCGGCTACCGTAAACACGGAGACTCCCACCCGCGTTCAACCGTGTCGTTCAAAGCGGCTGGCTTCAAGCACGACGCACAGTTCACCCGTGTCCGCCTCTCGAAAGGCCGCAACCTCAAAGAACACCGTTCGGACTTCATCCTCTGTGAGTACCAGACTCGCCCGGATGTTGACCTCTCTGAGTGGGACATTCAACAGGTTCGCGCCGTCTACAAACGCGACGAGTGGCGGCTACAGTTCGTCTGTCGCACCACCATCGGCCCGGAACCGCCGGGAGATGGGGTGGCCGGTGTTGACCTCGGGATTTGCAACTTCGCCGCCGTCTCGTTCGGCGGTGAATCGGTGTTGTATCCCGGTGGCGCACTCAAAGAGGACGAATACTACTTCGGCAAGAAGCATGCCGAGACGGACGATTCGGCTTCACGCGAAGCGGAGCGTCTCGACCGAAAACGAACCGCCCGTCGGACACACTTCTTGCACGCACTCTCGAAAGCAATCGTGGAGGAGTGCGTTGAACGAGGTGTTGGGACGCTTGTCGTTGGAGACCTTGGCGGCATCCGTGAGGACGATGAAAACGGCGAACCTCGGAATTGGGGCGACCACGGCAATCTCGACTTGCACGGGTGGGCGTTCGACCGCTTCACGACGCTTCTCGACTACAAGGCGGAAGCCGAAGGCATCGAGGTGGAGTTGGTGTCGGAACGCGATACGTCGAAGTCGTGTTCGGCGTGCGGTCACACCGACGGCAATCAGCGCGTTGAACGTGGCCTGTACGTCTGTGAGGCGTGCGATTCGGTTGCGAACGCGGACGTGAACGGCGCGGAGAATATTCGGCAAAAGGTACTCCCGAGTCTCGCCACGGATGGCGGTGATAGGGATAACGGCTGGTTGGCACAGCCAGCGGTTCACCTGTTCGACCGTAGTGAGGGTGTTTTCGCCCCACGAGAACAGGTCGTGAACCGCGAACCTTAATATCCCAACGAGGTCGGGAATCCTCGCGCTTTAGCGCGGGGAGGATGTCAAATAATAGATTCGATGGCTCAACGATTGGGCCATACGCAAACGTGAACTTCGAACCGTGGAGCACCGTCATATCCATGCGTTCACTCTCGGTATGTGATCTCCACGAGATCTCCCGTGGTGATATTGTTTTGCTCTGTGTATCCACGAGGAACTTCGAGCACCCATTTTGCCTGGCCCCGATAGGGCGTGAGTTCTCCCTCGCTCGTATTCGGTGGGGGCACGGAAGCGTGATGGATGCGTGTGATTTGCCCATCAGCATCGATAAAGATGATATCGAGCGGGAAGTCCATATCGCGCATTACGAAGGTGCGCTCGCCTTCACGGTCGAACACAAACAGCATGCCCGTTCCGTTCGGGAGGCGCTCCGTATCGCTCAAGCCACGATATCGCTCCGTCGGTGTGTCGGCTACCCGAGCATCGACTGTGGCTAGCGTTGTTCCGTCTTCATTCGAGATCGTTACTTGAGCGCGTTTCTGATCGTCTGAGAAAGGTGTAGACAGGAGCCCTAGATTTACCCCTACGAGTACCGCCGCCGTGACGATTAACAATCCTCCCACGATTATCCAGATGCGTCGCCACGAGGCCATAACCAAACCACGAACGGTAGTCAGGTAACAATTGCGAACTGATCTACCTAGATTTTCAGAGAACTTCTGCTGTCTCCTGTTCGGTTAATTCGAATCTCTTGCGATCATAACCTCCAGTACGGCACTCTGGTTCACAATCCTGTTCAACACTTCTTTTCAGATACCTGTATTAGCTTCCGACAACCGCCTCGGGATCAAGCCCAGTAGTATCCGTCTCGACAGCTTGTGAGTCTCCTTCTTGCGGATTTTTCACTATCCCCTCGAAACACCATGTTCCAGTCCGTGCATCGACGATGAGCGTATCGTCCTCATACGAGATCGAGTTCACTCTCTCTACAGGGAGGATCGTTGCTTGTTCAGTCGTTTCAAGACTAGCCAAATCAAGTGAGATATCGGCCATCGTAACCTCGTCGGATGTCTTCTGGACACGAGTGAAATCGTACGTGCCCGCCGCTTCAAGCCCGTATTGAGAGTCAACCCCCTTCAGGGGTGTGAGCCATATGTCTTCGTCTCCGGTTCGGGTTGCTTGCGACTCGTAGAACTGTTCAAGCACCTCTTGATACGCGTCTCTGACGTGTCCAACCGACAGTTTCCACGCGATGACTCCGCCAATCGCACCCACTATTGGCAAAAGGACCGCGACGAGGAGAGCCACACTCCCAAGCAAGATCCCAAGCGGGAGTAAGGTTATCGCACCGGCGAAAAAGCCGAGCAGAAACCCGTTCAAAACAATCTGCCCTGGATCCCAAGCAAAGCGCCATCTCCATCCGTTGGTACCTATATCGTGAGAAGCTACCACTGTCACATGTACCTCTACGAGTACCACTACGAATCAGTTTGGATATCACATGGGCGATGTGAGAAGTCACATATTGGTCGAACTCTGTGTTCGTGGGTGGTCAGCGAAACAGCTACATTGTTGGCTCGAGGTCGGTTAAGGAGAACGATACATACAAGATAGCGGGACCATTCGCATCTGACACGGCAATTAAAAACGGATCTCAAAGAGGTTGATAGTCATACATGCACTATGCTGTCTACACACTACTCGTTGGCGTACTGGTCGGTGGGTGGCTGCTAGTTCTTTCTCTCTTCGATAACCCACTTGTGATCTCCGTTGCGACTGTCGTAATCATGGGTGCGCTGATTGCCCTTCTGATCTATTATAATTCGAATGGCACCGATACCGATGGATGAGAGCTGTCTGGGCTCACGCAGGTGATGCCGTTTCGTTTGTCTCGATGACGTACTTACGGCCGAGCATCGGATCGAGTAACTGGGCGACTGGAGCCTTATCATCCCGGAGGACTGGAACGTCGCCTGTCTTCACGTCCGTCCGGTAGAAGCTGATTTCGTGACTGAGGTTGAGGCCGATGTCGCGCCGCCGGTTTCGCTCCGAGAGTTCAGCCTTCGATACTCGTCGAGAATTTTTGGTTGCAATCAGCTCGATGTTCTGGACGAATCCCGTCCGAGACGTGGGGAAACTGTAGACCTGTGGGAACACCTGTGCCATCGTCTTGTACTCCGCTCGGTAGAATTCCGAGCCTGGGCCGCTAGGTGCCGAAATCACGTTCGCAAACAGGATGCCGTTTTCGTCTAATTTGCTGGATGCAAGCTGCATGAACTCTTTCGTTGTCAGATGAAATGGGACTTTGTCCTTCTGGTAGGCGTCGAGGATGATCAGGTCGTACGTCTTGTTCGTCGATTGGAGGAACTGGCGGCCATCGGCGTTGTAGATGTTCAGTTGCTCTGATTCTTGGACACGGAAGTACTCTTTCGCGGTTTGGATGACAACCGGGTCGATCTCAACGACGTCGACGGTAACGTTGTACTTCTCGGCAAAGATTTTCGGACCAGTGAATCCGCCGCCACCAATGAACAACACTCGGTCGATATCTTCACGCATCAGTAGAGGGAGATGGAAGTACCGGGTATAGTCAAAAACGTGCTCGTTCGGCTGATCGAGATCCATCGCACTGTGTCGCTGCCCTCCGAGATAGAGGGTTCGGACGCCATCGCTATCGACAACTCGCAACTCCTGGTAGGGTGTTTGGGTTTGGGAGACGACGTCTCCGGAGACAACCACTCCGGCCGAGCTCCCGGCGACCGCTCCGACAAGAAGTATGGAGACGAACAGGATCGTGGTCAGTGTCTGCCGAGGAATCGTTGGAAGCGCAACCCGAATTGCGGCGAGGATCAAGAGGCTACCGAACAGAAACCCGATTAGGTCGACGCTCAGTGATGGAATGAGAAAGAAGGTCGTCGCGAACGCGCCAACGATACTCCCGAATGTCCCCAGAGCAAACACATGCCCGGCAGCATCACCTGTGTTTTGTTTCTCTGAGAGTTCTGCTGCGTACGGGCTGATGAACCCGAGCATATACACTGGGGGCCCAAAAAGGATTGTGACTGGAACGAGTGATGCAAATCGGGCGGGGACGGGAACGACACTGGAGGCGCGTAGCATCAGTTCGCCAGCGAAGATGAGGAAGGCGACATAGGCGGCGGCAAAGAGCAGCAGCGACGTTATTCGGCCGTAGGTAGCGTTTGTCTCGGCCTCTTTGCCGCCACGATAGTATCCGAGGCTCAGTGCTGCCAGAAAGACACCGATGATGCTTCCCCACGTGTAAATGCTACTTCCGAATTGGGGTGCGATAATCCTCCCCGCGAGAATCTCTAGCCCCATGCTGGTCGTTCCAGCAATGAGGACTGCCAACTCGGCTCTCGTCAGTCGAAGGGAACGCTTGAACACGGCTCGCATTACGATATCACCGGACTGAATCCCTATAAATACCCCCTGTCCTGGCCTAGGCCTTCAATCCCTACAGATCAAGGCGTGAGCCTCGGGGTCGTTTGGAAGACCGCAGATCTTCCGTGATGACGAGACACCGTCGGCGTCTCGAACCACTCGGCCCGGAGGCGGTTCGCGTGTCCTGTTTCCAGTTCTCGCGAGGAATCAACGTACAGAAGATTGGCTCTGCGACGTGAACGGGTTGTAAACCAAATCTATTCAAAGATACAAGGCAGGATTCCACGGGTCACCCGACCCGGGGTTGTTGATCTCTTTTGAGTTGGGTGATGTTGGAGTCTCCGTTCTTCGGTGTTGCGATCATGCACTCGGAATTCGCTCACGGACGGTTTGGGCAATACCCGCCGTCGCCGAACAGTTCGGGCAAGCCAATATCCGTCCCTGTGTGTCAGCAAACACGCGAGCGAACCGCTCAGAGACGTGCCTGCCGCAGTGGTTGCAGTTGGGCATGACCTCCACCTAGTACACGTTTCTCTTTCATCTTCCGGGACTAAATATGTTCTCCAAGCTCCGACCCAATTTCGAACATTCGAAGTCAGATTCCATCTATCCGTATAGATCTTGGAACCTTTGCTGTCCCGAAATCGAGTGTGGGATGGGCCATGGTGGGGGAGAGGGGCTTCGGGGCTTGGGGTGCAAGACAGCGGTCAGCCTACCAAGGGATGGCCGTCCCACATCCTCTATTGGAACACGGGATTTATTAGCGGTCAAGGCGAATACCCCGAGGCTTGACCTCGGGGATGAAGCCGACACTTAGGGATACAAACCATTAACTGACAATACGCCTAATCAAAGGATAGCGATGGAATACAGTCACCGCTACCACGCTTACCCAACACAAGAGGTAGCGGAGAGGCTGGAACATCATCTGAACGTTCATCGCCAACTCTACAACCACGTCCGATGGGATTATGAACAAGCCCCGGAAGACGACAAACCAACCGAGTTCGACCAGAACAACAAACTCCCCGAGTGGAAACAAAAGTGGCCGATATTCGCGGACACATACTCGAAAGCCGCACAAGCCACCGTCGCACGCTTCCACCGCAACCTCTCGAATCTTCGTAAGAAGAAAGAGAAGGGGTACAACGTTGGTCGGCTCAAGCGGCAAGCACCCACCGAGTATCGGAGTGTGACGTACAACCAGTCCGGGTTCGACCTCGATGAAAAGAGGGACCGTGACAGGATTGCATACGTCCGCTTCAGCAAAATCGGCTGGGTGAAGATTCGCTATCACCGCCCGATTCCTGACCACGCCACCATCAAGGAGATCACGTTCAAGAAGGAAACGACTGGCGAGTGGTTCGTCTCCTTCGGCCTCGAAACCGACGATGATGACCTACCCGAGAAGCACGATGTGAACTCGCTTGATGCGAGCAATAGCGTTGGAATTGACCTCGGCATCCTGAACTACATCCACACGTCGAACGGTACGACCGTTGACTGGCTCAACCTCGAAGACGACTACGACCGACTCCGACGCGAACAACGGAAGTTGTCTCGTAAGCAGAAAGAGTCGAACAACTACGAGAAGCAACGCTTGAAAGTCGCCAAGGTCAAGCGTCGGATTCGACGCAGAGTGCTGGACTATCAGCACAAAATCACGACGTGGCTCGTCAAAGAGTACGACGCTGTATTCGTTGAGGACTTGGACGTGAAGGGGATGCTCGAACAGTCGCATAACGCTCGCAACAAGCAGGATGCGGCGTGGCGACAATTCATCACCCTGCTCGAATACAAAGCCGACCTGTACGGCTGTCACGTCGTACAGGCCGAAGCACGAGGAACCACCAAAGAATGTGCGTCGTGTGGCGTGGAAACAGCGAAACCAATCTGGATTCGAGAGCATTCGTGTCCGTCGTGTGGGTTTGAAACGGATAGAGACGCGAACGCGGCGATGAACGTTCTCAAGAGAGGCTTTTCTGAACTAGGGCTGGGATGGCCCGAATCAACGCCCGTGGAGACTGTGACCGCTACGGATACCGCTGATTTCCAGCGTGTGTCTGCAAGTCACGTCGTAGAAACGGGAAGCCTCGGGGCTTGACCCCGAGGCGATTCACCAACCTTTGTCCGCCAGATCGTCCGACTCGTTCGAATCCATGGTGGTCCAATCAACGAATTCGCCTATCGCACTCAGCGTTTCACACTCATACAGTTGTGAAGTATATGTCTCAAAGGTTTCAATCCACAATAGCATTGGAATAGAAAGTCTTTTGAGATCAAGTCCCGCAATTGCTTTGAGAAGTCTGTAGATTTCCGCCGCTAGTGGGGCATACTTCTCAGTTAATTTTTTAAACTCTACCCCATATAAACTAGGCACGAGAAATGCCGAGCGTACAACGAATGGAGAATCGCACTGGAACTGCCTGTGGATGTAAGATCAGTCGGGCCGCCGAACAGTATCAGCTCGACGAGCTGGACGAACGACTGTACCACGCCCATCAGATCGAAGGAGCCAGCCTCCGCGAACTCGAAACCGTTGTGAACAGACGGATTCTGGAGAGTGCCTTACAAGACGTAGGTGTCGAAACGCTCGGTGATGTCAGCGACCTCTATCAACGGCTGACCGACGACGATGTCAGTGCTGGCGACCGAGCAGAGCTCAGAACACGTCTCGAACAAGTTGGAGTCGATCTTTCCCAAGTCGAATCGGATTTCGTCACTTACCAAACGGTACGCAAGCATTTGCGTCAATCGCTCGGTGTTGACACCAGTGGCGGGACGGACCTCACCGTCTCCGATGCCCATACACGGATTCACCGGCTCCAGTCTCGAAGTGAAGCCGTCATTACGGAGACACTTGAACACCTACGTCGGGCCGAGACCATTGAGGCGGGGAAACTCGATGTCGTACTCTCGATGCGCGTGTCCTGTGAATGCTGTGGTGACTCATATCGTCTCGCAGACCTTCTGAACCAAGGACACTGCCAGTGTCGTGGTAAAGCTAGCCAAGAGCCCGAAGAATCCATCCAATGAAACCAACCGTGATCAGATTCGAACATGAGCTGCGATCGAATCAGAACCGACATTCGCCTCGAATCCTGCAGTGCATCGTGAATAATCCATTCAGAACGACGACCCAGTAACATGCCACAACAGATTGACAACAAATCAGTGTCAGTTTCCGTTCAGAATCTCGGCGGTATCGACACCTGCAACGTCGAGTTCGGACCAGACGTGACGATTCTTACGGGCCACAATGCGACAAATCGAACGTCATTACTCACTGCGGTTGCAAGTGCATTAGGTGGTTCGGCCGGGGCGCTCAAAGGCGACGCCGACCGGGGCGAAGTCACACTAGAACTCGACGGGGACACCTACACCCGACGATTCATTCGTGAGAACAGTGGGGTCCGTGTCGAAGGAGAGCCGTATACGACCGACGAGACGCTCGTCGATCTCTTCGCTTGCCTTCTGGAGTCGAATCCTGCGCGACAGGCCGTCGAACGTGGTGATGACCTTCGGGAACTCGTTATGCGGCCAGTCGACATTGATGAACTACAGACGCAGATTCGAGAACTCGAGGATGAACGGTGCGAACTCGAAGAGCGTCTGTCTACAATCGAACGTCAACGCGACCGTCTGCCTGATCTAGAGCAACGACGGACGACCCTTGAGGAGGAATTGGAAGACGTCGAAGAGCAACTCTCGGCCCGCCGTCAGGAAATTGAGGCACACGAGGCCGATCGAGAAGAGGCGAGTGCCGCCCAAGATGTCGTCGAGACACACCAGGAGACGCAGGCGAAGCTCTCTGATGCCCGTCAAGAACTCGAAACACAACAGACGAGTCTGGAGGCACTTCGGGACGAACGCGACGAGGTCGAAGCTGAACTCGAGGAGGTGGATGGCGACGTATCCGGGGAGGTGCAGGAGATTGAGACGGAATTAGAGCGACTCCGGGAACGAAAGCGCATTCTGGCCGACGCTATCAGCGATCTCTCGGCCATCGTCGAATTTAACGAGGAATTGCTCGAAGGCGGAACCAAAACGGACGAACTACTGGGTCGGACGGAGTCGGACGATGTCACCGCACAGCTTGATCCAACGTCCGAAACGATCGAATGTTGGACGTGTGGGAGCGACGTCAAGCGCCAGGAGATCGGTGAACGCGTCGACGAATTCCGAGACGTGATCGAAGAGCGACGGGCGGACCGAAAGGCTGCTCAGGAACGGATCGAGGAAATCAGTGATCGACAAGCACAGCTCGAAACGCTCTCCACGAAGCGGGAGCAACTCGAACAACGACGTCAGGAGATCGAGACCGAGATTCAGGATCGACAGGACCGGATCGCGGAACTGCAGGAACGTGAAGCCGACCTCGAAGAGCGGGTAACCCAGCTCGAGCAAGAGATCGCGGAGACGGAAGACCTCCGCGACAGCGATCTCTTGGAGAAGTACCAAACGGTTAGCGAACTGGAGTACGAACGTGGCCAGGTAGAGCAAGAACTCACTGACGTTCGGGACGAGTTGCAACAGATCGAGGAGTTAGCGGATGAACGCGACCAGCTCGAAGCACAGCGTGACGAACTCCAGACTGAACTCTCGTCGCTCCGGACACGAGTCGAGGATCTCGAACGGGAGGTCGTGGAGGTCTTCAACGACCGGATGGCAGACATCCTCGAATTACTGGAGTACGAGAACCTCGAACGCGTCTGGATCGAGCGGAAAACCGATGGGTCCGGTTCCGGGACCGGTATCCCGGATAGTACGTTCGATCTTCACGTCATTCGGACGACAGCGGATGGCACCGTGTACGAGGATACGGTGGCCCACCTGAGTGAAAGCGAACGTGAGGTAACCGGCCTCATCGTAGCGCTTGCGGGCTATGTTGCTCACGACGTCTACGAAACGGTACCCATGGTCCTGCTGGACTCAGTCGAAGCGATCGACGCATCCCGGATTGCTCGACTGGTCGAGTATGTCGCTGATACGGTTCCGTATCTCATCGTTGCCCTACTCCCCGAGGACGCAGCGGCTCTCGATGATAAGTATACGCGCCTCTCAGCCGACGAACTTCAGACGTAGGGCAGTTATTTATCCCCCGTATGACTTCTTTGTCGGTTCTCCGTCTTTCCGAGGTCTTCTTATCGAAATTCCTTTGCTGGCCAGGACGATTCATCTCACAAAGATTCCCGTGTAGGGGCTCCTATGGCTGATAATCTCGGTATTCGGATGCCTCCCCTGACTCCAGCTGGTGTCACAACCAGGGCTACCCTACAGAAAGCCCGAGGCAAGTCGGCCATCACATTGTACTTGTTTCATTTTTCGTTGTGGCGTCGGTGTCTATGCGTACGGTGATGACGTCACCGTCACGAAGCGTGTATATCCACGGGTCGATGCTCGTCTCTCCACGCATGGTGGTGATTGACGTGTCTGAGTCGCTCGATTGGTAGGTCGTACCTCTGAAGGTGATGATGTGGGCCTGCCCCTCGTGTTGGTATTCAATGTCTGGCAGGGTGTTGAGTGCATACTGCAGCGTGACGGTATCTTGCTCGTTATGCCACTTGTACTGATCCCCATCCGACGCGAAGTGGAACTTCTCGTCGAGTTCTTCGTACTTGGACTGCTCGAAGTTAATCCGCTCGCCGTTAACCTCGAAGAAGAGCTGGCCATGCCAGTGCTCTCCAGATTGACCCCCGGGCGAGCCCATCGGTTCCTCGGGCGTGGCGGTTGTCGTCTTCTGAGTCGACGACGTGGTGGTTGTAGTCCCCCCATTAGTCGTCGTGGTGGTCGTAATTTCTTTGTCGGTCGCTGTAGGCGTTGTTGTATCGTCGTTTTGACTTCCCAACGCGGAACAGCCAGCGAGCGTGGCGAGAACTCCGCTGCTGGACGCCAGTAGGAACTGACGCCGTGAGTGCGATGCCATAGCAATCCAGCTTAGCACAGCTGCTTACTTGCTTATACACCCGATAAACGACCACGAGAATTGTGAGACTTCACTAGTGTGTCGTCTCTGAGTCTCAATCAGGCCCCTCGTTAAGCGGGATTATTGTTCGATGGGGCTGATCCACCAGAGTTCTGAAGCGGTTCCTGACACCGAAGATTTCGTTGACGGAAAGGTTATATGCCACTCGAAAAAATCACAAACCGTCAGCTATGCCAGGCCATTTAGGCGGTGTTATCCCGGGTGTTCCAGAGGTTACGGATCCGTTTGCGTGGGTCGTTATTGCAGTTTTCGTCATTGCTACACTCGTTCGCAAGCGTTCACTCTACGGAAAGGGTGTGCCGGTCTTCTCGCCTCGATATGCAGCAACTGGTGCGTGGATTCTCTTTGCGATCTTCTGGCTGCTGCTCGTTCCCCACTTCGCCTTCGTGCAGAAAAGCTACATTGAAGGCTTTCTGAGCGCCGCCGCCGTTCCCGCAAGCCTGTATACCGCGTATCTCGTCTGGACTGAAAAGCGGGATCTCTCCACGCTTACTCGGTCGATTGCTCTCATGGGACTCATCTATGTACCGTTCCTCACACTTGCGCCTCTACAGGAGTGGCTGATCGAGACGACCACGAACAATGCCGAGTGGCTTCTCGCGGTGCTTGGATACTCACCAGCTATTGTTGCAGGGGATCTCGGGTATCAGAATACCTTCCAGTTTGTCCTTCCGAATAGCCACCGTATCGAAGTGAGTGTCATTCTCGCGTGTACGGGAATCGGAAGCATGTCCGTCGTTTCGGGACTTATCACGTCGACGGAGGCATCTCTGTCACGCAAACTCCAGGCTGTTACGATCGCGATCCCCGTGATTTATCTCGCAAATATCCTTCGTGTTGCGTTTATCGCTGTAGCGTTCGGCAAGCAGTGGTTCCAGTTCTACGTTCAGGAAATCCTCTTCCTGTTCGGAGCCTCAGATCCGTACCTGGTCTCCTATTTCGTCTCGGATCGCATCATCTCGCAGAGCCTCTCCGTCGTCGTGCTCGTCGGATTAGTCTGGGCGCTACTCCGCGTCAATCCTGAGTTGTTCGAGGTCATCGAGGATGTCGCGTATATCGCGACTGGGAACGAATACGACATTCGCCGAGCCTTAAATTAACGCCGGTTTCGTGGGCCGACGGAGTGGTTTTATAACTCCATATTGTTATCACCGCGACGATGGAGTTCACAACCGGAGCGGGACTATTACTTACAGCCGGTACTCTCGGAATCACGCATGGGATCGAACCCGACCACGTCGCTGGTATCACAGCATTGACTCACGAACGGGGTGATCCGAGACTCTCAGCCCTCGTCGGCGGGTGTTTTGCTGTCGGCCACGTTGCGATCGTTGTCGTTTGGATCGCGATCGCGTACGTCCTGCTTGAGACGGCAACCTTTCCTCCAGTGTTCGAACAGGCTGGAATGGTGTTCGTCGGCATTTCGTTGGGGGTTCTAGGGCTTTACCTCGGGATCACCGGCACTCGAAAACTCATCCACCGGCATACTCATGACCACGGTGAAGGCCCACACGCGCACTACCATCTGCATTTGCCACCATCGATTCGTTCCAGAACAGACCCCAACGGGGACTCTGTCGACGACCACGGCGAACACACGCATAGCCACGGGATCATCGGGTATCTCAAGATCGGCTTCGTCGGTGCGTTGTTCACACTCTCGCCGCCGGTATCGATGCTCGCGTTCATCTCGGTCGCGCTGGCGGAGACCGATGTGGCCCTTCTGCCCGGAGTCGTAGTGGTATATGGTGTTATGATTGTTGCCACAATGGCTCTCATCGGCGGTGGGGCGGGTACTCTGTTTCGTGTCTCCGCAGCCCGTGGACAGCATTTTCATGCAATTTCGCAGGTCGTCGCATCGGTACTGGTCTTGGGAGTCGCGGGTAACCTTCTGGTCGCTATCGTCCCCGAACTGTTGGCCTAGTCAACAACAGACGCGGGACGAGTTATTGGACGAGCGATATGATTGGTTTTCTCAACTCACGGGCCGGAGAGACGGTTGATGGACGGCAACGTCTCATGCCGGGCTGCAACCAGCGAATACAACCCAGCTGCTATCGAAAGGATGAACAGGAGATGTGCCAGCTGAAGTCCGCTCGGCCAGTAGTATAAGAACGCCATCTGTGCCGTGATCGACAATACGGTCCCGGCAGCGATCAGCAGGAGGAATTCACGATGAATCACGAGGAAGCGATCCGAATGCAGGACGAAGGCGATTCCCGCCAGTATGCCGAGGCCGACCAGCCCCTCATACAGCTCAAACATGTCCACGATCATCTGCGATCACCACGTACAACCACGGCTATGTCGGGATGGAGGGCGACGAGCCGAAAGACACCGAGTGCTAACACGGTGTACGAAAGCGGTTCAAGTGCGTTGACAATCGGCGGGTGTTGGGGCCAGAAATACAGCAACCCATGAGAGACTGTAAAAACCACTGTGGCCGCTAGTACTGGAAGCAACATCCGGCGGTAATTTGAGTCTCTGAACTCGTGATACGCAAGGACAGATAATCCGATGGCCACGACACCCACAAGGCCGCCGAGGGCGAGCACGACCGCGGGGGATGGATCGACGCTCATACGTGGTGAACGGTTATGTAACCGCATATGTGTATTGGTGCTCCCTGCTCAGGAACCAATAATATTAGAAATTATATATGAAATATACATCCCCTGGGTACATGTTCGTCGTATGGCTGTATCGATCAATCCCACCATTTTTGCTTTCTCGGAGACTACAGCACCGATATAATGAGTCATCCAAAATGGCCGGTCGATCAACTCAGAACGAGTCTTCCCGGCGACGACGAGTCCGGGTCTCTGTAAGAAGGAATGCAACGCTTCAACGACTGTGGCTGCAAGGTCGACCGAAAAGCCGAGGAGTACGGGCTCACCGATTTGAACGAGGAACTCTACCACCGGCATCAAGAGCGAGGGGCCAGTCTTCGTGACCTCGAAGCATATGTGAACATGCGGATGTTAGACCGTGTATTAGAGGACACAGATATCGTTCTCCTCGACGGCGTCGAAAGTGTCTATCGCATACTGACAGGAGACGACGTGAGCGAAGGAAAACGCGCTGAAATCAGGAGCCGACTCGAACACGCCGGTATCGACGTCGACAAGCTGGAGAGTGATTTCGTAACGTACCAAACCGTTCGAAAGCATCTTCGAGAGGCACTTGACGTCGATACTGGGGCGCGAAAGACACTCGACGCGTCGGATGCTGACACCCGCATTCGCCGGCTGCAATCACGGAGTGAGGCGGTCATCGCCGAGACGCTCGAACAGCTCCGGAGAGGCGAGAAACTCAAGACCGGAAAACTGGATCTCGTCATGTCGGTGCGTGTGACCTGTGAGAACTGTGGTGATTCGTACAGGCTTCGAGAACTGCTCGACAGCGGGCGGTGCCGCTGTGGCGGCACTCTCTCACAATAATGGATATCGTTAGGCCCCGAAAACACAAACGTTCTCGTGATATTCCCCGGTAGGCAGGGGAGAAGCATACGATGGCGATTTCGATCAATTGGGGGCAATGATGATCGACGATGGCGAGAGAATACTGGATCTCATCGGAATCGTCCTCGTCGTCTTCATCCTCCTAGGCATCGGAATCCTCATTTTTGCTGCGATGAACCGCCATCACAACAATCTGCAGACGAGCCCGAAATTAACTGGACGCTCAACCGTATGAACGCCACACACGTTCAGATTACACACGACGGTGGTGAGCCAGTCTCCGCGTCGGAACTCATTGTAACGGTGGATGGAATCGAACGACGTGTAACGTGGTCCGGACTCATCAGGCAGGGTGATTCCGGCGTCGTTAGAGGAGACCGCCAACAAGTGGTCCGCCTCTACTGGACCGGCGGACCTGGAGATCGTTCGCTGCTAGCGAGTAAGCAGGTATAGCAGTGAACTCCCGCGCCCTACTCACTCCCTACGGTCGATCGTTGAGGATGGAGGCTTAGCATCTTCACCGCCATTGCGATATCAAATTGAGCCCCCACTTTAGTAGATACGATTAGTGAACTACCCTACTCTACTTGCTCACGGCTGACGCCGTTCGCTCCTTGTGGGTAGGGCTTCCTGTTTCCACGACGCGCTTTGCAGATACAGGTGAATCCACAGGGAGCGCAGTCTCCACAGGCGTTGCTTCGGAGTGTCCCACTCCTACAGCTTCGAGGCCGCGAGAAAGAATGTTCCACGCCGCGTTGGCGTCCCTGTCCGCCTCAAGCCCGCAGGCGGGACAGGCGTGTTCACGGACCCACAACGGCTTCTCCGTCGAGACGCTACAAGACGCGCACTCTGTGGTTGTTCCTCGGGGGTTCACGGCGACAAAGTGCGTTCCGTTGCGTTCGCACTTGTATTCGAGCAATGAGAGGAACGTTCGCCACGCGGCAGAGGCGGTGTTGCGGCTGTTCGACGACGATTCCATCATCCCCGTCACGTTCAGGTCTTCGACCGCTACGAGGTCGTACTCTCTCGCGTAGTAGTTCGAGAGTTTGTGCAAGAAGTCGCGGCGCTTCCGTCGGAGGTCGGCGTGACACTCCGCGATCCGACGCCGTTGTTTCTCGTAGTTGGCAGAGCCGTGTTGCTTCCGCGAGAGCTTCCGTTGCTCACGCTCCAAACGTTCTCGTTCGGTGGAGAGGTCGAGTGACCTGACCGCCGTGCCGTCGGTGTCGTGGGCGTACTTGAGAATCCCTACGTCGATTCCGACGCACTTCTCGGGTTTCTCGGGTTTCTCGGGTGGTTCGGGCGGTTCGCTGTCCATTTCGATGCCGAAGGTGGCGAACCACTCGCCCGTCGGCTCCTTTTTGAGTGTGACCTGCTTGAGTTGGGCGTCGTTGGGGATGGGTCGGTGAAGCCGGATCGGTATGTTCGCGAGTTTCGAGAGGGACAGGACAGTCTGGCCGCCCTTCTTGTCGAGCTTGAAGCCAGACTGACTGTAGGTGAAACTGCGGAACTCGCGTGGTGGCTTCCACTTGAGTTGGCCGACGCCGTAGCCGTTCTCCTTGAGTTTGGAGAGGCCTTTGAGGTTGTCGAACAGACGTTCCACGACGGTTTGGAGAACCTTCGAGTACACGTCCGAGAGGCCGTCCCACCACTTCTTGAGGTCGGGGAGCTCCGACCGCAGGGTGGTCATGGACGGCAGTTTGCCGTGTTCGTTTTGGTGCTCGTTGAGGCGGTAGAGCGTGTGGTTGTACAGTTGCCTACAAATGTCTCGGTGGCGGTCCAACTCCTCGTGGTGGGCGTCGGACGGCTTGAGACGGTACTTGTAGGCGTAGTACATCTGTTACTCTCGTTGGTTCTCGACGTACTGTTTCAGCACATCCAGCGACACCTGCCCCGTCGAGATGAGGCAGTAGGAGTCGTTCCAGAACGAGTCGCCCCACAGTTCGGTCTTCAGTTCATCCTCGTACTCGTTGCGGATACGGCGAGCGGTCGCGCCCTTGACCGTGTTGATGAACTTCACGAGGTCTGTGGTTGGCTTCGCTCGGAACAGGATGTGTACGTGGTCGTCCTCGCCGTCGAGGTTCGTCAGTTCGACACCGTAGTTGTCCGTGAACCCGCTGATGACCCCGTGAATGAATTGGGTTCGCTCCTCGGTTAGCACTCCGCGTCGATACTTCGTGGTGAGTATCAGGTGATAGTGCAGGGAAAACGTCGAGTGCGCTCCCGAATCGAGGTCGTATTCCATTGGGTTCAGTCAATACTATGCTACCCTATTACAAAAACATTGCAACTGCGTGGGTCTGTAGGACTGTCACCGAATCGTGTATGAGAACTGTCCGGCGCTGTATCCCCTCCCTGCTCGCGCCTTCCCTTCGCTGAAAGTAGGCGCTCGCTGAGGAAGGGGGCTTAGCGCCTACTTTCAGCTAATCCATTTTGCAAGGCCAATTATACGGCATATAGCTTCACAGACGCCATCTTCGGCGGCACGCCATTAACCCACTCTCAAAAGGCTTATTTCACCGATCGATAAATTGGGATCGACCGGATCATGGGTACAGAAGCAGCACAAGCAGACGAGAGTCGGACAGTATCAGCCTCACGCACCCAAGTCATATATCAACACCTTGGTGTCGCTATAATTACTATTTTTCTTATATATTTCGCTCTGCTTGGCCACAGCGAGTGGTCGTCCGATATGCGGTTCTGGCGTGCATTGGGGGACGCATCATTCATTTTGCTTGCGATGGCTCTCGCGATTGGACCCCTCGTCGAACTTCGGCGGCAGGCGACATCCCTGTTAAAATGGCGACGTCCGTTGGGGATTTGGTTCGCGCTCACAGCCACCATCCACGGTTACCTCGTGTGGGATGGATGGGCACGGTGGTCCGTGAGACGCTTCCTCGGGTTTGAGGATCTCTCTGCAGTCGGCATCGAAGAACTCGTCCTGACGAACCCAGGATTTGGGCTTGCCAACCTCATCGGTACCGTTGCCCTCATTCTGGCTCTTGTCCTTGCCGCTATCTCGTCCGACCGGGCGATGCACGCGTTAGGGTATCAGCAATGGAAGTACGTCCAGCGATTAGCGTATGTGATTTTCTATCTCGCCGGTCTCCACGCAGCGTATTTTATTTTCCTCCACTATGAGCTCAGCCTCCGTAACCTCGTCTTCCAGAACCCACCCCCGTCAGACCCAAACTGGTTCCGCTTCTACTTCGTGGGTCTCGTGGTCATTGTCCTTGCACTACAATGGGGTGCGTTCGCAAAACGGGTCGTGAAGCATCGGCAAACCCTGGGCTAATGTGAGATCTACACTCAGTTCACGGTGATGGGTGGAGGATGTCTTTTGAATGTTGGATGCCCCTTAATTATACCAAATTCGGCGTTCGGGCAAACAACGACGGCGCTGTGCGCAGGTAGTGGTCCGAAAGGGCTAGTAAGCTACCAGGACCTAAAGGCCGTGGCATTCAGCATGGACTCCCACTCTAACCGAACCCGGTACGGGAACAACCCCGTTCGTGTTCAGCATCCCGCTGTTCAAGCGCACGCCTACGGGTGCGCCTCCCTCGGTTCCAGTTTGGCTCCGAAGGAGCTTCAGACCGATGTTCTTCGCCGCGTTGTAGTCTGCGTGGTTCTCGTACCCACAGTCCTGACAGCAGAACGACTCCTGCGTCTGCCGGTTGTCCTCGTGCGTGAACCCGCATGTCGAACACCGCTGGCTCGTGTACTGTGGATTCACGAACCGGACGGTGATACCGCGAACTTCGGCCTTGTACTTGACGTAGCCCGTGAGCCGTCGGAACGCCCAGAGGTGGTGCCAGTTCGCGTGTGGCAGCCGCTTGCGGATGTTCGTAAGCTGTTCGAAGGCGATGTACGAACAACCCGTCTCGACGGCCTCTACGACTACCTCGTTGGCAACACGGTGGAGCAGCTGCTCGAACCGGCCGGTCTCCGTCCGACCGACCGACTGGATATTCTCGTTCGCCCACCGCGTTCCACACTGCGCGAGCGACCCACGACGCTTCTCGTACTCGCGGTGCCAGTGGGTGAACTCGTCCGCACTCCAGAACGTCCCCGTCGACGTGACGGCGATATTCTCGACCCCGAGGTCGACACCGAGAACCGTTCCGTTCTCGGGGCGGTCGGGGACGTCCACATCCGCCTTTGTTCGGATGTGGAGGTAGAACTCACCCTCGCGTTCGTGGAGGGTGGCACCGGTCGTCTCGTAGTCGTCGTTCAGGAGGTACTGCGAGTGGGGCGTGTCGCGGTTCTCGTCGGGGAAGACGTACTCGACGGTGACGCGCCCATCGACAGTCGAGAGCGTGGCGTGGTCGTCGTAGAACGTCGCGTTGCGCTGGTTGTACTCACAGAACGGCGTGGTGAACGCCGGGAGCGAGGCGTACTCTCCCCGCTTCCACTTCGCCACGACGCTCTTGAGCGCGTCCACAGCGCGGTCTCGTGCCGATTGGACGTGGTTGCTGTGGAGGTCGGTTCGGTCGCGGATGGCAGAGTAGGTCTCGTCGTGGAGGACAGACTTGCGCGTCTCGACCCATTCACCGTCCTGGGCTACGTCCACGACGTAGTCAGCAGCGTTGAGGAACTGCCGTATCGTTTCGTGGAGGAGGTTCGCGTCGGCACTCTCCACGTCGAGTTTGACGGGGACGGTCCGGCGGACCTCCATACCATCACAAGACAGACAATGTACTTGAATGTTAATACAGGGATGGGGAGTCGGCTAGCCATCGACGGAGAACAGTCACACCACCATGTCGGTTTCCTCCTGAGCCTGAAGGCGCAGGTATCCACCTTGAGATCCCTATGAATGTCTCTCTGATAAGTAGACACAAGGACTACCTGGTATTCGAGTCGGCAATTTTATTTATTAGCTCCATCTAAACCAGATATGCTCACCAACGTGATGGAGGATTACCTCAAAGCCATTTACGAGCTTCAGGATGCCGACCAGGAGCTCGTCTCGACCTCCGAAATCGCGTCACAGCTCTCGGTCAAGCCCCCGACAGTGACGACCATGACAAAGAAACTCGCCGAGCGCGGACTCGTCGAACGTGAAGCATACAACGGAGTGAGGCTCACCGATGAAGGCGAGACCGTCGCCATCGAAGTAATTCGCCATCATCGTCTACTCGAAGCCTATCTCGTCGAACAGTTAGGCTACGACTGGGCCGAGGTTCACGAGGAAGCGGACGTACTCGAGCACCACATTAGCGAGACGCTTGAACAACGACTCGCGGAGGCGCTGGATGAGACAACTGTTGACCCGCATGGCGCACCGATCCCGAGCGAAACGCTCGCTCTCGCCTCCCGTTCCGACACGTATTTGAGCGAATGTGAAGACGGAGCGCATCTCGTCGTCGTTGAAGTGAGCGACCGCGATCCTGAACAGTTAGCGTATCTCGACGAAGCCGGAATCACGCCGGGGACCAATCTGGTCGTCACCGAGATTGCCCCGATCGATCTGATCACTGTTCAACCACAACCCGACGACACACCGGTCTCGCTTCCGATGGACGTCGCCCGGACGATTCGTGTCCGCGAACTGAATGACGAACCGGAACAGGCCGCCACCAACGCCAGAGGGGGTGCGTGATGCCCTCACTCGATTACACCCGGGCCGCGGATTACACGGAGGCGCTAGAGGCTCGACTTGTCGACCACCTCGATACAGCATTCCCCGTGAGCAGACGTAGCGTACTTGGGGGATTAGGGCTGGCTGGTAGCGCTGCCCTCACCGGTCTCGGTGGCTCGGCTATGGGACAGGGCGCTGGTAGTGATGATGACGACAGTGGGTTTGGAGCGCGCGGCGAGTACGAGAACACCAGGTTTGACCCGCACGAGTTTCTCACCCAATTCAACACCGGGCGGGACGGCCAGGACAACGTTCCCCAACGCGTGTTCGAGGAAAACGGCCAGACGGTGCGTGAGTTCGAGTTCACGGCCGTCGATACGGCCGTCGAGATCGCCCCCGGCGTCGAATTCTCGGCGTGGACATACAACGGGCAGGTACCCGGGCCGACGCTCCGTGTAACCGAGGGTGACCTCGTCCGGATTAGATTCACCAACGGCTCATCGAACCCGCATACCATCCATCCGCACCTGCGGAACCTCCGCCCCGAAATGGACGGCATTCCGCAGAACGGTCCCGGCGAACTCGATACTGGCGAGTCGTTCACGTACGAGTGGCAGGCCAACCCGATGGGTGTCCACCTGTATCACTGCCACTCATCGCCGCTCAAAGAGCACGTTCACCGTGGCCTCTATGGGGCAATCATCGTCGACCCGGACCCTGAGCGGGTCAGAGAACACCCTGAGGAGTACGTCCCATACCACCCGAGTCAGATCACCGACGCGCTACGTGAGGACCTCGTAGAGACGGCCAAACGTCGCAACTACGAGTTCATCCAGCGCAACGACTACGATCTCAACGAGCTGGTGATGGTGATGAACGGGTTCGACACGAACTTCGACGTCGACAACGAGGTGTACGCAGTGAACACCCGGGCCTTCGCATACGGCGTTGGTCGGACCGACGGCAACGGGAACTGGCAAGCTGGCGAGACGAAACGCCCGATACAGATCGACCGGAACGACCGCCAGCGGATCTATCTCGTGAACGCTACCGAGTTCGATCCCATCAACTCGCTGCACACCCACTCACAGTTCTACGATTACTACGACCACGGGACGACGCTTACGCCGACACATCAGACCATCGATACGGTGATGCAGTGTCAGGCCCAGCGTGGCATTCTCGAACTCGACTACTCCAATCACGAGCCGGGACTGTACATGTTCCACGCCCACCAGTCGGAGTTCGCCGAACTCGGCTGGATGAGCTTCTTCGAGGTGGTCTAAATGAGCGATGAGCGATCCGAACCAAATGGCGGTGTCACCGTCGAGGAGGGTCAAACCTTCGGCCTTCCGCGGTGGGTCCTCGCCCTGCTACCGGTCGTGTTGCTTGCGATCGTGTTGGGGCTGTTCCTCGTCGGAAATCCCTTTGCGGCCCTCGGCACAGGTGGCGAACCTCTCCCCGACGTGACAATCTCGTACACGACACTTCCGGATCAGGGAACGATCCTCGTCCACGTCACGAACAACGGCCCCAATGCGGTAACGGTCTCGCAGGTGCTGGTCAACGACGCGTACTGGAACTTTGGGGTAAGTGGTGGCGACCGGACGCTCGCACCGTTGGAGAGCGCGACTATCGAAATTCCGTATCGCTGGAATCCCGGCTGGGACCTCGACGTTACGCTGGTCCTCTCGGACGGACCAACGGTCAGCCACACGATCGTCGCACCCTCCACGTCGCCCGGGGTGACTGGCACCATCCTCGGGACGCTCGCGGTCGTCGGACTGTTCGTCGGTATCATCCCTGTCGCCTTGGGAATCCTCTGGTTCCCGTATCTCCGCTCGCTCTCGGAGCACTGGTTGCACGCCGTGATCGTGTTTGCCGCCGGAGTCCTGGCGTTTCTGGCCTTCGACGCGACGTTTGACGCGATCGAACTCCTCGAGCGAGTCCCGGGTGCGTTCGAAGGAAGTCTGCTCTTCGTCCTCGGCGTCGTCGGCGCATTCTTCGCCGTGCAGGCGATCAGTTCGTGGCGCGAACAGAAAGCGGCGGCTGGGAGCGAACGGGCGAGCAGCGGGCTCTGGGTCGCCTATCTGGTAGCCATCAGTATCGGCCTGCATAACCTCGCGGAGGGGCTCGCTATCGGGAGCGCGTTCGCTCTCGGTCGGGTGGCGCTCGGAACGTTCCTCGTCATCGGGTTCATGATTCACAACGTGACCGAAGGGCCAGCGATCGTCGGTCCGGTTGCCCGGGGGGAGCGGCCCGCGTTGAAACACTTTGTTGCGTTCGGCGTGCTTGCGGGCGGGCCAGTGATTCCGGGTGCCTGGATCGGTAGCTACGCGTTCTCACCGACGCTCGGGACGTTCTTCCTCGCGATCGGTGTCGGTGCGATTCTACAGGTCGTCTGGGAGCTAACGAAGATGGCTCAAGGCGACACTGGGCGGGCGGCGACGCCGCTGAACCTCGGGGCGTTCCTCGTCGGGTTCGTCTTCATGTACGTGACGGGGCTGTTCGTCACCGTCTGACCCACTCAAGGATTCTTCGAGAGGAACGCTCGGAGCTGTTTCGAATCCTCCATCGAAGGGTTCAACAACTGCGTCTCCTCCACAGCGTAGATCGTTACGGCCTCGTTCTCGAAGGCTACGGTGAAAACCGAGCGATCAAACGAGCGGAGTTCGTCGCCATATCGCTCCCGTTCGTTCGGTCCGACGTAGACGTACTGGACCTCGTAGCGATCCAGATACTGCGCAGCGTCTGTCCATTCACCAGTGTAAATCTCGTCCACAGCAGTAACTCGGCGTGTGTATGCCTCGGGGCTCCGGTACTCCTCTTGGTGATCCCAACCAATGACTGACGGCAGACCGGTGAACGTCGAGGCGGGACTTGTCCATTGATACGAAGGCCCAGGCGCCTCAACGATAGTCGGGGTCCCCGGTCGGTCGTCGAGCCAATCGATGGCCGTTGCTTGTGCGGGACGCCGTTGTTCGAGGTCGGCTCGCCCATCCAGTGTGGGGTCGTAGTCTCCCTCAACGGCGTCTCTTGCAACCTCTTGATTAAGAGCCATGACCGGAAAGGCGAGACTCGCGAGGACGACCATCGTAACGAGGGCGATGGTTGCGCTCGAAGCGAGTGCAACACGCCAACTCGTCAGCGTGCCATCTCCAGCGAGGGCACTGTTCGGGACCCTGAAGTCGGAAAGTCGATCCCAGCTTCGCGTCACCAGAATCGCGGCTGCTGCACCACCTCCAGCAGCTCCGAGCGTCCAGCCCTGCACGGCGACCTTTAGCGACGTGTTCCAGCGGGGGTTACCGATTTGCGGCAACCGTGCATAGACCAGCTCGAACGACAGGAGAAGACCGGCACCCGCGATGAGCAAGATCAGCGCGAAGTCCCCCCGACCCGAGCGTACCAGCAGCCATCCGCCAAGCAGGAGTGGCCCGGTCACCGCGAGAACGGCGAAGTCGAGCCACACAACTGTCCCGACCATCGTGACAAGGAGCGCGAGAATCCCCAGTGTGAGACTTCGCCGGTTGGTTCCTTCGATGATGGGCCAGCCACGTGTGATGCCGTACGCTGCGAACAGCGCAAACAGGCCAGCGTAAATGACGAGAAACGGTCCCAGTGGACTGCGTGGGGGAAAGATCCCGATGCCGTTGTTCGTCGGCACGTCACCAAACAGCAGGAACGGCGAGGCGATAGTGATGGAGATGAGGAGAACGATGACGGCGCCGACTCCGGCCAGGAGAAGTCGCCAAAGCTCCGCAATCAGCCACCCAGGACGTGTGTCGGTATTACCAATATCAATGTGGAGCCGATCCGCATAGCGTTCGGGCAACAACGTGGCCGGATGTGCCTCGGCCGCCCCAACCGTGAGTACCGTTAGGCCGCCGACCGTCGGGAGGGCCCAGGTATTCATGAAGCCGAAGACGCCACCGATAGCTCCCAAGCCGCCGAACAGGATCGTAGCACGTCGCCGGCGCGCGTTCTTCGGTGCCGTGTAGTAAGCGTAGGCAACTGCACCGGCGAATAGAACGTAGCCGGTTGAGAGCGTTTGTCCGTGGAGATCACCTTTGACGAACGAGTAGAGCGGGACTTCCTGGAGAGTACCGGGAACCACGTATCGGGTGTACCACCACGACCATTCGGAGGGGGTTGCGAGTTCGGCGATTGTCCGGCTCAAGGCCCCGTTGTTGAAGCGGGTGGCGACAAATCCGAAGGCAGCCGGAGAAACCACGTCAGCGACGCCGTCGGGGAGGTATGGCGTCAGTAGACGAGTAGCCGTCGTCGTTCCGCCCCCGACCGCAACGAAGAACGTCCCTAGGGCACCACCGAATCGATGGGAGTATCCCCTGTTCTCGACTATCGCACCAGTGAGTCCGTACGCGACAACGAACATCACACCATAGAACGTCGCAATCCCTAAGTTGAACCCGTATCGCAGTTTGGTCCCAGTTAGCATCGAAAAGCTAGTAACCTGGAGCTGACCCCCGTAGTAGTACTTGAGTGGCTCGCCGGCATACCAGAAGTCCTCCGGTGGGAGGCCAGGGGCCCGTTCGAGCGACTTCACCAATCCGAAGTGAAGGAACTGCTCGCCGCCGGCCGGCGTGATACTCGGGCTTGCTGCGCGAACCACGACGAGGATTGAAAACCCCACGATGAAAACGCCGTACATCACAGCGACTGAGTCCCATTTTGGTTGGCCACCGAGCCGGTGAGCGATGAACGCGCCAGCAATCAGCACGACGATGCCGATGAGAATCGTGTGAAGCCCAAAGGTGAGCTGTCCGATCCAAAAAACGACGATAGCGAAGGGAATCAGCGCTGTGGGCAATGAGAACGCCGCGCCTCTGCGTGGAAATTCACGAAAGACTAACGCGGCAATCGGCGCACCGAGCGAGGTGAATACCGCGAGCATCAAGAGGTATCTCAGGACGAGGAGGAACTCCACGGTAGCTAGTCGATTTACGTTCGCCCGTAAGTGCTTTTTGTGTCATAATATAGGGAAGTTCGGGTGAACATGACGGCCCACAACCAGCTCTGGGGGTCGTGAGCACATGGACGAATGTAGCTATCCTTGGATGTGAATGCTCGATCAGTGTGGCACAATTACCGGTAGCGAACGACAGGGGAAACGACAACGTTGTTATTCTCAGAGAGGGGCTCAAGCTGTGGTGTCGATCAGGAAGACAGATGCCGAATCCGCGCCGATAGAACCGCTTCGACTTCAGCACTCCAGTACAGCAGAGCGACCGTGAGCAAGAAGACGACCGTCGACAGGTCCCACGACAGCTGTGTGACCGCACTGAACGCTGACGCGCCGAACAACGGCATGAGAATCGAAAACGTACAGCCAACGCAAGAGACGAGGCCGAACACGCCCGAAAGGACCCCTTTCGTGGCGTCAAGCAATCGAGCGTAGAGGAGATACGCGAACGAGAGATAGCCGGCGGCCTTGAACGGGACGGCCACTGTCTGAAGCCACGGGTTGCGAAAGACCACGACAGGACCCCACCCGGGGAGTGCCCACGAAATACGGAACTCGGTTCCGGGTCCGAGCGGCGTGAAGACGCCGAATCGAACCAGACCCCCGAGGTACAACAGCACAAGCAGATAGATGCCAGTCGCTCCTAGGGCAAGAGTTTGGATGCGCCAGCTTCGGTCTGAGAGTTCCGTTCGTGACACCGCAAGGAGCCCAACGTTGATCCAAATGAATGGGTACACCGCATACCGAGGCTCTGTAATCGTCGTCGACGTCATGCCCACGTACGTGAGAACGGCGAGAAACTCCGCGAGCAGGATCGCACTCCAGACCGCCACGTCACGCTCATTGATATCGAATCGAGTGCCGAGTGTTCGCAGGCCAGTCGCGAGTTCGCCCATGGTTGGGGGGTCCGTGTTTGGTACATCAGATTGGCAGGCTCATAAGCGTTGATGACAGTCCATGTTCAGTTGTGGAGTGAATGAAGAAGATTTCCTTCGAGTACAGAGAACAGAATACTGGCCTGCGTTTCCTGGTTACTAAACAGAGCCCCGATCGTCAACTCGTTGTGAATACACACACGGACAAGCATCATTCTCGGACCGACGATGGGTTTGCAAGACGATGGAGGTGATGATAATGAAATGGACGATACCCGTCAGAAGCTTATCGGCATAGTGTGGCTTCTCCTTGCTGCCACAAGTGCTATTGAGGTGTATCTTGGCGGATTAGACTCCCTCTCATTACTCCAAGGAATGGCTGCCCTATTCGGAGGATTCGCTCTGGCTGTTGGACTACTATATCTCACCGGCCTCATTACGCTCATGGACACTCGTACTAAGCATCCGTGAGGCAATAACGAGAAGATCTCTCGGTTGTGAACCGACCAGGTCGACAGATTTAATCCCTGCTCAACTGCTTGATCGTGGCTGGAGATTATCATTATCTCTCCCAATCGGTTGAAACTACCAATCGTGTGTTCTGCGTCCCAACACGGTGCTTATACACTGTATAAGTAAGGTGGATCCTCGCTTACGTGCCGATGCATGCCTAGTAGTAAGTGGTCTCGGCGTCAGTTGTTACGCTTTGCTGGAGTTCCAATTGTAGGTGGGCTCGCTGGCTGTGCGAGCGGTTCTGATGGAGCCAATACCCCGCCGACTTCGACACGGACGAGTACGAATACCCCATCGCCCACGGCCAGAACCACTACGACTACCACAGAGGAACCGACACCGACTGAAGAATCGACGACCACGGAAGAAGCGTCAAAGGATGCACCGGGCTATAAGGACTCGCACTGGCACGGTCGCCTCTTCTTCGAGATTGATGGTACGTTGGTGGACTTCGATCAGCAGCGGTACTACCTCGACACTATCGAAAAGAAGCATCCGGAGACGGTCTACTTCCACTTTCACGACTCGGCTCACGGACCGAACGAGTGGAGCAACGAGAAGAAAGTCATCACGTTCGCCCGTGCGCTCAACCTCTTGCCCGGAATCAGTTACTCTCAAGATGGGCGTGGTGAGCCCGTCATCACGTACGAGGGGACGACGTACCGGACGACAGACAGCGGCGTAACGATCGATATCCATGAAGGGACTCGAACGATCGATCCAACGACGTACGAGGTCCAACATAACGACAACTTCTGGGTGCGAATTACTACGAAGAGTGCGACTGCCACTACTTCGGGAGATAATACTCGCACAGGCAAGCTCGTGTTCGACGTCAATAACCGGCGGCTGAACTTTGAAGGGAGCAACTACGAGCAAGCGGGTACAGAACAGTTTCAGTTTCGTGACGACGACAACCCATACACGTGGTTCAACACCGGTGAGCCAGTCACACTCGCAACCGCGCTCAATACGATTCCATCGATTGAGTACTCACAGGAATCTAAGAAAGGCCACGTGATTCAATATGATGCGGGCGAAAAGTTCGGTGGAACCTACCGTTCCAGTACGGGCGGAACGGAGATCATCATCCGGCAACGCACGGCTGACGTGAACCCAGAGCAGTACCAGCTACGGAATGGTGACCTCATCTGGGTATACGTGCATACTGACCAGGCACCTGATAACGAACACTAATCAAATCCCATGTCGACGCACACACTCTCGTTCAAACCCGCAATTGGGTTGTACGGCCAACACGACCCGAGCGCTGCCCTCTTCGAAGATGGGACCCTCATCTTCGCCATCGAAGAGGAGCGATTAACCCGAGACAAGCACGCCCCGAACACATTTCCAGAAGAGGCCATTCGGGCCTGTCTTGACTACCGTAACCTCGAACTGAGTGACCTCTCACGGATACTCCTCCCATACGATCCGTCGCTTCAGTCGGAAATTTTGGACCACTACCTGCTTGATACGGTTCGTCTTGACGGTCTCGGCCCGAAGTTGAGCCATCTCGAGTGGACAGTCAAATCCCAATTACAGGCGCAGTTCTTCCCCACTAAACAGATCGAGAACCGATTGCGGACGATCGGCACACCTATCCCCCCCGTTGAAACACGCCCGCACCACGCGTGTCACGCCGCGAGTGCGTTCCAGCCGTCGGGATTCGACGAAGCCCTCGTCCTCACCATCGACGCGAAGGGCGAATACGATGCAACCGTTGTCTGGCGTGGTGACGAATCTGGACTCGAACGGATCCGGACGTACGACCACCCGAATAGCCTAGGGTTGTTCTACGCCGTCGTTACGGAGTACCTCGGTTATCGGATGTTCAACGGTGAGGGCAAAGTAATGGGACTAGCCCCCTATGGCAACGAGAATCCAGAGATCGAGTCCGTTCTTCGTGAGGTCATCGAAACGGGGTGTGAATACGACGTTACCTCGTTGACACAGCGCTGGGGCGCGGGATACGGAGTGGGACGACTAGAGGAACTGTTCGATCGGCCGCGGAACGAGACGCCCGGCGATTTCGATCAGTGGGAGAAGGATTTCGCCTACACTGCGCAGAAACTACTCGAAGAAACCGTGCTGGATATCGTCGAGACCTACACTGACCACCTCGGGACGTCCAATGTGGCGCTTGCTGGTGGTGTGATGCTCAACTGCAAACTGAACAAGCAAATTCGAGAGTCAGAAGCCGTCGAGAACGTCTTTATCCAACCAGTCGCACACGACGCCGGGTTACCGCTCGGTGCAGGGTGGCTGGAGCAAAACCCCCGAGACGTGCCAGAGATGACCACAGTGTACCTCGGACCCGAGTACACCACCGATGAGATCGTAGACCTACTGGAAACGAACAAGATTGATTTCTCGCAACCGCTCGATCTCGAGCGATATACAGCTGAACGACTCGCAGATGGGGCACTCGTCGGCTGGTTCCAGGGTCGACTCGAATTGGGGCCCCGTGCCCTGGGAGGTCGAAGTATCCTCGCGGATCCCCGATCGGTCGACTCTCGTGATCGGGTGAATCGCTTCGTCAAGCATCGTGAGGGATGGCGACCATTCGCCCCCTCGATGTTGGAGAAGGCAGTCGACGAGTATTTTGTTGATGCGACGGCGTCACCATTTATGATCGACACATTCGATGTTAGAGAGGAGAAACAGAAGGAGATAGCTGCAGTGCTCCACCCGGCCGATCATACGACCCGCCCACAGACTGTTCGCGAGGATCAACATCCGCGATACTATCGATTGATCTCAGAATTCGAGAGCCTCACCGGAGTTCCTGTGGTGTTGAACACGTCGTTTAACGACCACGGGGAGCCGATCGTGAACACTCCAACCGAGGCGCTCAAGGACTTCTTCGGGATGGGGCTTGACGTGCTCGTGCTCGAGGACGTCGTTATCGAAAAACAGGGCTCTGGTGAATCGCCATACAGCGGTTGATTTCACGGTGTGACGGCTCGCTTGATGTTGTGAACGATACATTTCACGACGATTTCTCGGAACTCACGAAACCACGCTCGCGCACGCACGGCGTCGCCGAGCGTGCGTTTGATCGTCGAGAAGACGGTCTCACACATCGATCGCTGGCGGTAACGAGGCCCATCGACCCGCGCGTTATGCGCGTGGTCGATGGGCCGGAAGATCCGATGCTTGATCAGTGGTCTCACGCCCTCCTCCCTGAGTTTTTCGCGTAATTCCATCCAGTCGTAGCCCTTGTCGGCGGCGAGGCTGGTCAGGTCGCCCGCGTTGCGGCGGGCGACCTGCCAGCCGAGCTGCGTGTCGTGCGGTTTCCCGGTCGAGCAGTGAACGTCCAAAATCGCTTGCGTTTCTGTGTCAACCAGCGCGGTCGTTTTGAGCGTCTGAACGCGGTAATTCGTCCGGCGACAGTAGTGTTTGCTGGCGGTTTCGCGGTCGAAAAACGTCGCGTCGATTGCGGCGTGACCGCTCGGGTCGTGCAGCTCCGACGAGAGTCGGAGCAGCACTCGCCACAGCGCCGTCTTGAGTCTGTCAAACGCCTTTACTAACGTCGAGTGATCTGGGAGATCGGCCTCGACGAGGCCGATCTCGGCCAAAATTTGTGGCATCTCGCTCAGCAGATCAAGTGTCTCCCGGTACGATTTCTCCAAGTACACCCGCAGACAGTGCAGCGACACAACCGCGTAATCGGCGAAGCCGCCACCCCCTTCGGGGGCGGCGACTTCGCCTCGCCCACCAACAGCATTTTTAGCTAACGTGACCGCTTTCTGCGTGAAGCGGGAGATCTTCGACATGAATCATCGCCGATTTCCCGCTTCAACTCCCTAGTTCTGACGGTCGATTCCGACGCCGTCTAGTGATTCACCAGAGCCGATCGCACGGAATGATGTTCCAATCGCGAACGTGAGTGTTCCCAGAAGTACTGCTCCACCGATGAGGAAGGCGATAACGATCCAGAGCTGAATATCAGCGACGAGCTGATCCATCGCCCCAGCAACAATATAGAGGATGGCCACAGCAAGAGGAACAGCCAGCGAAAGAGCGACGCTTGAGAGGTATCCCCCGTGGCGGTATGCAGCGAGTATCGCCATTCCGAGCGACAACGTCATTAAGCCCCCACCGCCGCCAATAGCAATTGCGTCGGCGACCTCAGGCTGGGTTGATTTTAATCCACCAGCGACGGCGAGGCTTGCTGGGATGCTGAGTAACGCGAGGACGAACAGCCCTCCGGCGTACTTGAGGTATCGGTTCGTGGTCGTGTCCCATCTACCAACACGGGCATGACTAATGGGATCAATCATCGTTTGTGTTGTTAAGCTCGCTCGTGTCAAAAGATTGCTTCCTTATTACACTTACCAGCATTTGTGTTCGGTTACGGTCCCTCATCCCGTCGACGGCCGATACAACGCTGTCGAGAACGCTGATTTCGAGGCACAGCTCGGGGGATTCCGATTTTGGAGGCCACCCTGGCTGGATTCAGACCAAATCGTCGCTGTCTATCGATTCATATTCTTAACCGAACACGGATGCACTTACCAGTTCACGCAAGCTGCGTAGTCATCGTTTGCCTGCTTACACTGATTCCAGTCTTCTGTGTTGTTGAGATTGATACTTTCGACGTCGCGTTAGTGTTGTTCGACCATCCGTGTTCGGTTGAGAACACGAATCGGCAGACGGCGATGTCATCGGCTGAATCCGCTCCAATTCCCGTTCGAGTTCGGATCCGAGATGAGTCTCGTATCCAGTATTCTCAACGACTCCGTATCGCTGTTCACGGGAGAAGGAAGCGTAGCCGAACCTGAACGGTGTAGGGATTAGCGGGCAACTGTTACACTTGAATGTTGGAATATACGTCGTGCCCCAGTACCAACGAGCCACGCCATTACACCGGCCATGAGTGTGATTACGACATAAGTCAAAAAGACGGGCACGGCAGGCGAATCAGTGTACGGCCTGATGCCCATCAAGGTTTGTACTTCGGTGGCGAGAGCAAACCCAAGGAGTACAGAAAACACAAGTGTGACACTCACGAAGAGATTACCACCAAGATATGCGTTAATTCCTGCGCTGACAAGCGCAAGCACGACTAACCCGACGACAATAAGGGGTACAAGGAGTTCGGTAGGTCCAGATAATGAGGACGCATATGAGCTTCTGTTAACAATCGCCGCGCTAATTGATACAATAAACATTAAAACACCCATACCACCTGCCAGCGTAAGCATCCGTCGCATCGGGTCGGCGGGGGACTCTTCTGTGGACATAACTCGGTTATTGATTTGTTTTACAAATAAATATGGCTTTCGAGCCTACCAGTTGATATAGCCAGCGTACCTATCGTTAGAATCCTTACATCCGCTCCAGCTTCGAGCGTTATCGAGGTTAACTCTCCCGACCGTGGCGAGAGTGTTATTTCGCCACCAATCCTTTAGCCGACTCTCAGGCGGATCAAAGGTAAACGTTCCGTAGATATCGCAGCCATATCCGTGACCGTATGGGTCGTGGTGGATTGAACCAATTTCAAATTGCCCATCAGATCCTCCAAAATTGGAACGATGTTGCCACATACGGACGTGATCCTGTTGATCCCCACAGAAATTCTGTGTGCTGACCTGCGCGTCTTGTTTAATAAAATAGCTATTATACAGGTCAACATAGTGGATGTATCGATCTTCCGCACAGATTCCCGGATCATTCCACCTAGAGGATGATTTCATCTCGTTGTAGACATCAATGAATGAGTTGTAGGGGGTTTCCCAGACAACATTGATTGGTGCCGACTTCGTGTATTGCCCGCTGCCACTCTTTTTGTATTCCCAGATGGGGCCTGTATACTCAGACTTCGACCGAATGCTGGCCTCTTCTCCTATTTCTGCTGCCAGTTGTTTTTGATAGTGTTCCCTCCATTCGTCTTCAGTTCCGACGAGTTTGTCAAGCTCTGACCGGTAGACTCGTTTTCCTTCATCGGGAAACTCATGTCCGGTTGCCTCTTCGAGCTGGTTTCGGTCCATCTCTAGATGTTCAAAACGGATACGACGGGAACCGTACCGCTCCTCGAGATTGGAGCTGATATACCACTCTTCGTGAACAATCGTATCCTGATTAAATGTATATTCGTTAAGTATATTTCCGCGAGCACGGACTGGCCCCTTTCCAGAAGATGCTTGAGCAGAGCCTACGCTCGAAAACCCTACTCCTCCAAGTATACCAGCGGCACCAAGTTGTTTTAAGGCGGTTCGTCGACTAATTGTTTGCCTGTATTGGTCATCTGGCATGTGGATACACCACATCCGCCACGTACTCGGCAATTGTATTCATCTCACCGACTGATGAATTTTTCATGCGAGGGAGCCTCTCCCCATTGGTTGCTACCCCCACCCCAGTCCATACCCCCATCCCCCCACGAGGTGAGACCCTCCCCCACGCCATGGATGTCACCCACATCGGCTGGTGTTTAGTTAATCCTCTTTGAGACGAGATTAAAGATGCTCCACTCGTAACACGCATGTATGCCCCGCCCATCCGGTGGCGATCTCGACCTCGCCACCGTCCTCACCGAGCGACGCTCATACCTCCGCGCCCTCATCGAGCAGCCTCGCTCGAAACGCGATTTAGAAAGCGCGGTAGCCTCCTCGCGGTCGACGCTGGACCGTGCCCTCCGCGACCTCGCTGATGCGAATCTCGCTCGATACGAAGATGGAGTCTGGACACCCACATTGCTTGGCTGGTGTAGCTACCGAGCGCAGGAAACGTATCGTGACCATCTCACCACACTCGCCGAAGCAGCCCCACTCCTCAACAACCTCCCGGTCGACGGTTCGGTTGGCTGTGCGTTCCTCGACGACGCTGACGTGTACGAGGCTGACCCAGCGATGCCGGATGCAGTCATACAGACGCTTCTCGAGTCGGTTGAGCACGCAACAGAGGTGTGCGCCGCTACTCCAGTCGTCGTTACTGGCTTCGCCGAGGAGTTCTACGACTGCGTACGGATCGGCGACAACTACACGCTGGAGATGGTCCTGCCAGCCAAGGTGTTTGAACAGGTCTATGTAGCGTTTCCAACGCTCACAAACGAGCTGATGAGCGACGGGAACGTGCGTCTGTATCGAGCGTCGATCCCGTTTTCGTTCGGGCTCTGGATTGCGGATGCGGACGAGGTTGGAATCGTTGTCTTCACCGAGCAAGGGCTGGGTGGCATCTTGGTGAACGATACCGACGACGCGCTCGACTGGGCGACAGACCAGTATGAACGCGCGAAACAGGACGCCGAGCCGGTCTTCCTCCGAGGCCGCCTCTGAATAGGAGAGAACTTACCCCTCCAATTTTTGATTCAGTTCTAGATATTTTGAATAGAAGGCACGCATCAAATCCATCCTCCGAAGTTGTGGGAAGTTGATTACTTCGGAGTTCGGGAGTACAGAGCCAACCCTGTGGATCATCCCTGGATCTGCTTTCCGTGCAGAGAAAGTACCGCCTCAGCCGGTCGCAGACCCTTTAGTAACAATCGTGAGCTGCTCGCTAGTGATATCTGCAAGACTGAGACGGTTCATAAAATCGCTGCAGTTGAGCGATTAGAGGAGACATCGGAGACAATCGATAATACCGCTGGCGAACTCTCGGAAGAAGCGACAGTGCTAGAGTTCGAAATTACACAAGAAACTGGACTGGTGTATCTTGAGTACCAGCCGTCGCCGTCAATGACGAGCATGTTCGATGTCCTCGCCGCATACTCACTCATCGTCGTGCCACCGATAGAGTACACAGACAACTATGGCAAGCGTGGCATTCGACTCACAGTGGCTGGCACCGAGTCCGCGATTACTGCTATCTCTGCAGAGGTGCCCCACGGAATCGAATTGCATCCCGAACAAGTCGGGGAATACGTCCCCGAACGGCCTGGGCTATCGGGCCTGTTGACTGATCGGCAACAGACCGTGTTCGAGGTTGCCGTCGAGGTCGGGTATTACGAAGTCCCACGGGAAACGACGCACGAACAGATCGCTACCGAAGTCTATCGGTCCCCGGCGACGATCTCTGAACAGCTCCAGCGCATCGAATCAAAATTCCTGCTCCAGTATCTCGGTGACTAAGTAGATTTTATATATACTCCAAGAATACTCGGGATTAAAGCTACTAGCAACCGTCCTAAATTGGGAGTATGACTGCTACCGGTGACGCGATTCTCGTTGTCGGCGGATACGGGACCATCGGCCGCACGGTCTGTAATGAATTGGCCAATAGCGTGTCAGAAGAGGTTATTGCGGCTGGCCGTTCCCCCGAAAAGGCACATCGCTTCGCCGACACTATTGCAGGAGTGAATGCTCGTACGCTCGACGTGAACGAGGAGTCATTCGATGAGTCCCTCGCTGGCGTCGGAACGGTCGTCATGTGTCTCGATGCAGCGGACGCCACGTTCGCCAGATCTTGTTTCGAGCGCGGTATCGACTACGTCGACATCTCACCGGACGATTCACTTCTCCGAGACATCGAAACAGCCGATGGCATCGCCCGTAAGAACGGATCTACAGCTGTCCTCAGCGTGGGTCTGTCCCCAGGAATGACAAACCTGTTTGTTTCCGATGCGGCTGCCGAACTCGATACCGTCGACAGGGCCGACATCACGTTGCTCCTCGGTCTCGGCGAAGCATTCGGCCCGGATACGATCAAATGGACCGTCGAAGACGCGTTCGGGCGCTTTTCAGTGCAGAATTCCGAGCAATCAATTTCTGTGACTGGTCTCACGGAGCCGCGAATGGTCAGGATTCCGGAGTGGGGGCGACGGCGGGCGTATCGAGCGAATCTCGCGGATCAACAGGTGCTCGCCCGGACTACGGACATCCCCACGGTGGAAAGCCGACTCTGTTACGACTCTCGTGTTGTCACCCGCTACCTGGCAGCGTTACGTCGGACTGGGCTGTTCCAGCCGGTCGTGTCGATGCTCGGCGTCAACATTATCGTGAAACTGGCCGACACCCTTCCGGTTGGTTCCGACGAATCGGTCATCAAGACGGCGGTTCGCGGCTCGAAGAACGGTCGCCTCAGCCGCATCGAACAATGGGTTCGTGGGCCAGACCAGGCCCGCGCGACGGCACTCGTTGCAGTTCAAGTTACATCGGAACTGGTGGGATCGTCACAACCAGCGGGCGTCTTGCACATTCAGGAACTGTTCGACAGTTCGCCGTTCGTCGAGACGCTACTGGAGGGAAATTACGAAGTTGGCCGTACACAGCAGCAGGGTCGAGTATCCTGAGGTCACGGTTGAGGTAGCCCCACCAGAACAGGTCCTCGACCTGATAATCGAATTCGGTGGCGAGCTTCAGGGCTAGTTCAAAACTCGGGTCTACCGGTCACACTCTCACTGGGGCTTCAAACCAAACATATTGAGGCCCATCAGACCGAGTTTTAGTTTAGACTCATTCTAACTTTAGATGGGTCTAATTTATATGTTGGGCGAGGAATAAGCGTACATGGCTATGCTAAGGCTTGACCAGCGGAGGAGATCATGCCATCGATAGATTACAACAGCGCAGCGAAGGTCACAGAACGCCTCGAAGAGCGACTGGTCGAATCACTCACCGGTGAAACGAACGTCAGTCGCCGCACCGTCCTCGGCGGTCTCGGTGTTGCCGGGAGTGCAGCAGTTGGACTGGGGAGTTCCCGAGCAAGTGCCTCGTCCGGTCACGACGATGAAGACGAACACGGTAACTTCGGTGCGGTGGGCGAATATCGAGATTTGAATTTCGATCCGCATGAGTTTCTCACCGCGTTCAATACAGGAGAGAGTGGGCAGGATAACATTCCTCAACAGGTTTACGAAGAGGACGGCCGAACCGTACGGGAATTCGAGTTCACTGCCGTCGACACGACGATAACTATCGCGCCGGGCGTCGAGTTTCAAGCGTGGGCGTACAACGGCCAAGTGCCGGGTCCGACGATCCGCGCCGTCGAGGGCGACCTGATTCGCGTGGAGTTTACGAATCTCGGACGACACGCGCACACGATTCATCCACACCTGAAGAACCTCAACCCGCGAATGGACGGGATTCCCCAGAACGGCCCCGGCGTCCTTGATACGGGTGAATCCTTCACCTATGAGTGGATCGCCCAGCCCGCCGGTACGCACTTCTATCACTGCCACTCGCTCCCCCTGAAAGAGCACATCCATCGCGGACTCTACGGCACGATCATCGTTGATC
This sequence comes from Haloarcula rubra, assembly GCF_019599465.1. Taxonomy (GTDB): domain Archaea; phylum Halobacteriota; class Halobacteria; order Halobacteriales; family Haloarculaceae; genus Haloarcula; species Haloarcula rubra. The sequence continues at coordinate 139,288 of NZ_RKLR01000008.1, read as the reverse complement.
CGGACCCCGACCGCGTCAGGGAAAACCCACGCGATTACGTCAATTACCCCGGTCCGATTACCGACGACTTCCGGGCGCAGCTCGTCGAAGAGGCAAAGAGCCGGAATCACGAGTACGCCGAAAACGACGCCGTGAACGAGATGGTGATGGTGATGAACTCGTTCGATACCAACTTCGACGGCGGAAACGAGGTCTACGCGGCGAACACACGGGCGTTCGGATATGGAGTCGGTGACACCGACGGACAGGGCAACTGGACGGCGGGTGAGACGAAACGCCCCATCCAAATCGACAAGAATGAACGCCAGCGCGTGTACCTCTCCAATGCGACGGAGTTCGATCTCATCAATTCGTTCCACACGCACTCGCAGTTCTTCGACTACTACGACCACGGGACAACGCTGACGCCGACGAGCAAAACCGTGGACACGATTATGCAGTGCCAAGCACAGCGCGGCATCATCGAGATGGACTACTCCAACCACGAGCCAGGACTGTACATGTTCCACGCCCACCAGTCCGAGTTCGCCGAACTCGGCTGGATGAGTTTCTTCGAGGTGGTCTAATATGACGGACAAGACACGAGATTCGACGACGGACGGTGGTGTACCAGCCGAGAACGAGAGCATACAACCGCTCGGGCTTCCGCGATGGGTCAGCGCGTTACTCCCGATCGTGTTGCTCGTGCTCGTCCTGGGCTTATTCGCGTTCACATCACCGCTCGCCGGTGTTCAGAGCGGCACCCCGCTCCCAGACGTGACGGTCACGCATACGACGCTTCCGAGCGACGAAACGGTCGTACTGCACGTGACGAACAACGGGCCCGAATCCGTGACGATATCACAGGTCCTCGTCGACGAAGCCTACTGGGATTTCCGGGTTGAAGGAGCTGGTGGTGACCAAACGCTCGCCCCGATGGAAAGCGCACAGATTGTGATCCCGTATCACTGGAATCCGGGATGGGATCTCGAAGTCGCTCTCGTACTGTCTGACGGGGCGACGTTCCATAACACGATCGTCGCTCCGAGTCAGTCACCCGGGTTTAGTCTCAGTCTGCTCGGAACGCTGGCAGTCATCGGGCTGTTCGTCGGCGTAATCCCGGTCGCCTTGGGGATGCTCTGGTTCCCCTACATCAAGACGATGAGCGATCGGTGGCTACACGCCGTGCTCATATTTGCGGCCGGCGTACTGGGCTTCTTGGCGTTTGACGCCGGGTTCGAGGCGTTCGAACTCGCCGAGCGGGTTCCAGGCGCGTACGAGGGTAACCTCTTGGTCGTCTTCGGAATCTTCGGCGCTCTTCTCCTCGTCCAGGCGATCAGCGCGTGGCGTGAGGGCCGCGTCGCCGCTGGTGATAGCCGGGCGAGCAGCGGCCTCTGGATCGCCTATCTGGTCGCGGTAGGAATCGGCCTGCACAACCTCGCGGAGGGGCTTGCTATCGGGAGTTCGTTTGCACTCGGACGTGTGTCACTCGGTGCATTCCTCGTAATCGGGTTCATGCTTCACAACGTGACGGAAGGTCCGGCTGTCGTTGCGCCGGTCGCCCGCGGGGAACGTCCGGCGCTCAAGCACTTCGCCGCGCTCGGCGTCATCGCCGGGGCACCCGTCATCCTCGGTGGCTGGATCGGCAGCCTCGCCTACTCACCGACGATCGGCGCCTTCTTCCTCGCGATCGGTGTTGGCGCTATCCTGCAGGTCAACTGGGAGATTGCGAGCATGGTTCGTGATGCAGGGGGTCGCGTGGCCAGTGCCACGAATCTGCTTGCATTTCTGCTCGGACTCGGCATTATGTACGTGACCGACCTTTTCGTGGCGCTCTAATAAGCACTACCCATTTCTGTTACAATGTCACTCGAAATCTACGATCGGCGAACGGTGTTACGACTCAGCACTGCCACCATGGCGACGCTCAGCACGGCTGGGTGTTTGGGTGGACAATCCTCGTCGGTACAGACCGTCACGATGCCCGGCGACCTCAAATTTGACCCGAAGACCGCGATGATCAAACCTGGTGGGTCGGTTACGTGGACGAACGAGAGTGAGATCGAGCACACGGTTACGGCGTATGAAGACGAGATTCCAGACGCGGCGGCGTACTTCGCAAGTGGTGGCTTCGAGTCAGAGCGTGCCGCGAGGAACCGGGTCTCCGAGGGGCTCATCGCTCCGGGAGAGAGCTACGAGCAAACGTTCGATCAGCCGGGAACGTACGGGTACTTCTGTATCCCACATGAGGGGTCTGGAATGGTCGGGACAGTGCGAGTGAGGTAAGCGGACAACCGACATTCAATTCTCCAAGCCGTCGTCGTCCCTATTACACATATGGTTGAGGCACTCACTCATACTATACTTATCTTCCGTGACGACGTACAAATGGTATGTTCATCGGACATTTTCTGGCTGCGTTCGCCATAGCGGCGAGTGTCGCCGTATGGCGGGGATGGCCAGAAGAGCGCGCGCTTGCGGTCGGGGCGGTGGCTGGCTCGTTCGCGACGCTCCCAGATATTGATATGCTGTACGCCGTAGTTGGGCTTGTCGGAAGCCTGGAAGGCGCCTTCGTAACCTCCGACGCGTTCTGGGCTATCGCAAACGAGATCCATCGCGGGGCCACCCACTCGCTGATCGTCGGTGTCTTCGCAGCAATCGGGTTTGCCGCTTGGCGCGCTCGCGATGGCTACAATTCTGGGGCCGGCACACTCGGTGGCCTCATCCTCGGCGGCCTGGTCCTCATCGTGACGGTCGTCGGCGGGATAGCTCCGGGCGCTGTGGTCGCCGTGTTCGTTCTTGCTGGAGTCGGGTTGGTTACATTTGCCGAGCGCGTCGGTCTCGGCCCGAGAGCCGTTCTCGGTGCTGGAGCCCTCGGGCTCTTATCGCACCCGTTCGGAGATGTGTTAGCCGGCCCGTCGCCGGCGTTATTCTATCCACTTCCTACCGAATCCGGTGTATTGAACGGCCAGATTATCCTCAACCCCGATCCGACACTACATCTTCTCACCGCCTTCTTCATTGAGCTCACGATTATTTGGATGGGACTCTTTGTCGTTGCACAACTGCGAGGATGGCGCCTCAAACAGCACATCAACCGGCGTGCAGCGCTCGGGGTTGCTTACGCAAGTGCGATTTTCGCGATTCCCGTACCGACTGTTGAGACAGCATCACCTTTCGTATTCACCGTCCTCACAGTCGGTTTTATCGGCACTCCGAGTCGTTCGGGTTGGCGAGAAGATAGATCGATTCAGCTGATCGATGCTGTTGCGACTGCGCTTGCTGCCATTACGCTCGCGGCCGCCGCGTACACCGTGACATATCTAGTGCTCCTCGGGTAGTCATACAGTCCCTTGAGAGATGGTCGATCCTGGTCGTGTGAAAATCAAGCTTGTTGTGAACCGGGATATATTAGACATGGAAAATCAACGTTTTCCATTCATTTTCTAGTTCTGACAGTCAAAACCGTGCTATCCAGAGATCAATCAGAGCTGGAAGTTGGAATTGTTAAGATTGTCGTCGCCAGACTATCTCTATCCCAGCCCACAGCAGGCAACTAGTGAGGAGGACCACGAGTTCGAGGACCTCCAGAAATCCCATCCAGACCGGTGTGATGTACATAAGACCATTCAAGTATTTCCCGGGAATGAGCTGTTTAGCAATGATAAGTAAACTATCACGCAAACTGCCTGTTCGTGAGTCAAGATTCGCTTGCGTCGCACTCGGCCCACCGGCACTCTCGTCTCCAGTCCCGAGACGTTCCGCCTCGTATGGGAAAGCGATATTGACGCTCCAAACCACCTCACCTTGTTTGTCAACTTCGAATACACGATTCCCGTTCGAATCTGTAATCAAAGTGTGACCGTTCGGGAGCCGGTCGGCGTCCCGTGGCCACTGCATCCGCGTGTCTCGCCACACCCACGACTGTTCCCAGCTGTCTCCCGTTCGTTGGTACTCAACGACACGGTTGTTCTCCGAATCTCCGACGAGGACTGCGGGACCGCCACGCTCAGTGGGGATGTAATCCGGATTGTGCTGTTCGTAGAGGATACTGTAGTTGTCCTCCTCGCCGAGCGTCCATCCTTCGATGAGACCACTCCGGTTGAGGAACACGACCCGGTCCTGGTTCCGGGCACTCACCATGAGCCGGCCATCCTCGAGCACTTCGATGTCATTGATATGTGTCCAATCCTCAGGGTATGGACCACCCGTTTCTCTGGGGAATGCGCTACTGGCGTTCCACGTCCACTCGGTCTGGCCGGAGGTGGTATTCACAACGAATACCCGGTCGAGGTAGATATCTGCGACGGCCAAGTGTGTCTCGTTGAGCCGGTCGGCATCGTGGTAGCGTGTTGCTTCCTTCCCGGGGGTGGTTTCGCTCCAGACGCGCGTTACCTCGCCGGTCGTCAAGTTGACGCGTTCGTATCCGTTGCGCGTGCAAGCGTCGGTCGAGCGAGCAGCCTCATATTCGTTCCAGACTTCCTCGTCAACCCGGCGCTGGACAAAATTAGTGGTGTTTGGACAGGCCGACGGCTCGAGGTGGTCTGCGAACATATACTCTACAGTGGTTCTCGTTTCAGGTACCGGATCGACGTCCCAGTACCGCGTATGTGAGTCGTTGTAGTAGAGGATACTTCCGTCCGGGTTGAATGCGACAAGTTCTGCTCGGGCACGAGGCCCGCTACTCGCTTCACCTCGCCACGAATTTGAATCAGTCGCGACGACAGTAATATTGTCGCGAGGTTCGACGGCCTGTTGCTGTGGGTTCGCAACCCCCTGGTTCGTGAGATGGCTCTCGAAGGTATCGTTGGTTGCGCCAAGCGTATATCCGTAGGCTAAACCAATACTGGATAAACCGATTATGATGATGAAGAATATACGGAGAAAAGACTTGGATGCCACAATAGATTCTCTGACCAGAGACTAGTTGGTTATGCGTGGGTTAAGATGGGTCTTAACTTTAGAGAATCGCACCGTAGAGCACTGCAAAGGCTGTGATTCTCTTTCTGGTCGATTCTCGGATACTGGAGTGGGGAAACCGGTGTCTGAATAGCACGGGTCGAAATTTCAGCACACCGAGCCATGTTCGATGAGTCAGCGTTCTCCCCACGTTTCACGCTCCAGTTCGCACACAAGTATATCGAGTGGCCAGTCTCAAATACAGGCCAAACCTCGTTTTGCGCCCCAGTGAATCGCCTCGGGATCAAGCCTCGGGGCATTCGCTTAACCGCTTGTAAATGTGCCTAGCGTGTCGATCCACGTCATTGTGAATCGGTTCGCTGCACGCCGCGACCTATTTGATAGGTGAAGGTGGACGTCAGGTGTCGTAGGACCGGTCGGGCTCGATCCGTGACAACCGCATCGCGTTCCCGGTGACGCCGAGGCTCATTCCCATGTCGCCGACGACGACAGCGACGGCGACGCTGACGAGCCCGATCGGCACACCGACGGCAAGCAACGCCTTCACGCCGAGGCTCGCCCAGATGTTCTGCCGGATCACACCGTTGGCGGTGTGTGACAGCTCGTAGAGGTACGGCAGTTTCCCGACGTCGTCGCCCATCAGCGCGATGTCGGCGGTCTCGAGTGCGGTGTCGGTGCCAGCTGCACCCATCGCGATGCCGACTTCCGCGGTGGCGAGCGCGGGCGCGTCGTTGATACCGTCGCCGACCATCGCCACCTCGCCGTACTCCGTCTGCAACTCCTCAACGGCGTCGACCTTCTCCTCTGGCAAAAGTTCGGCACGGTACTCGTCAACGCCGACCTCCTCGGCGATGGCCCGCGCGGTGCCCTCGTTGTCGCCGGTCAGCATCACGACGCGCTCGACACCAAGCTCCTGCAGGCGCTGGACGGCTCGCTTCGAGGCCGGGCGTACCTCGTCGGCGATGGCGATGGCACCCAACAACTCCGACTCCGTTCCGACGAGGACGACCGTCTTGCCTTCACGCTCCAGTGCAGCGAGCGTGCCCTCAGCGAACGCCCCATCGTCGGACTCGGCCGCCTCTTCCGCCACGACGCCACCGTCCGTCTCGCGGCGTGCCCGAGCCAGGTCGAAACCCAACTCCTCGAAGAGTGCGGGCTTGCCCGCGTAGTACGTCTCGCCGTCGATCTGCCCGCGGATACCCTTCCCGGTGAGGCTCTCGAAGGCATTCAGGTCGGGCAAATCGGCCAAACCCGCCTCGTCGGCGCGGGCAATGATCGCCGTGGCAATGGGATGCTCGCTGCGCCGCTCCAGCCCGGCAGCACGACTGAGCAGATCGTCTTCCGTGGTTCCGCCGATCGGGACGACGTCGGTGACGGCGAGTTCGCCCTTCGTGAGCGTCCCCGTCTTGTCGAGCGCGACGGCGTCGACTTCGCCCATCGCCTCGAGGTAGTTGCCGCCCTTGATCAGGACGCCGTTCTTTGCGGCACTGGTGATGCCCGACACCACGGATACCGGCGTCGAGATGACGAACGCGCACGGGCAGGCGATCACCAGCAAGGTGAGTCCGCGGATGAACCACGTCTGCCAGTCGCCGGCGAAGCTGAACCCGTACCCGGCCACGTCGACCGAGATGGGGTCGACGATGAGCAGGGGCGGGATGGCGGCGGTCAGGATTGCAAGCACGACCACGACTGGCGTGTAGTAGCCCGAGAAGCGGTCGACGAACTGCTCTTTGTCGGTCTTCTTCGTCTGTGCGCCCTGCACCATCTCGATGATGCGCGAGAGCGTCGAGTCGCCCGCCGTCGACGTGACTTCGACTTCGAGGTAGCCCTCCTCGTTGATGGCGCCGGCGTACACCTCGTCACCTACCGTCTTGTCGACGGGAACGCTCTCGCCGGTGATCGGCGACTGGTCGACCGCGCTCTCGCCGTCGGTGACCGTGCCGTCGAGCGGGATCTTGTCGCCGGGGCGGACGACCACGGTCTCACCCACCTCCACCTCGTCAGCGGGCACTGTGACTTCCTCGCCGTCGCGCACGACGGTCGCCTCGTCGGGCGACAGCTCCATCAGCTCGCGCAGGGAGTCCCGCGCCCTATCCATCGCGTAGTCTTCGAGCAGCTCGGCAATGCTGAATAGGACGGCCAGCGTCGCCGCCTCGACGAAATAACCGATGCCGGTCGCGGCGATTATCGCCGTCCCCATCAGCAGGTCGATGTCGAGACTCCGGTTCTTTGCGGAGTAGTACCCGCTGCGGACAACAGGGATGCCACTGGCGGCGACGGCACCGAGGAACAGGACGTCGGCGACATGAAGCGGGTAATCGAGGACGCTCGCCACCGCGACGTTCTGTGTCATTAGGAGAAACTCGAAGAGGAGGCCGAACGTGACGAGTGCCGCGCCGAACCACGTCTTCTTCGCGCGCGGACTCGTCCAGACCTCCGACGGCGGCGCGATGTCGACGCCGTCGCCCTCCTCCTCTTGCTCACCGTTATCGGAATCTGACCCTCCAACGACCTCATAGCCGGCGGACTCAATCGCGTTGACCACGTCGGCCTCACTGGTGCGATCTGGATTGTACGTGATGTTGGCCGTGCCGGTCGTTGGCTGGAGCGTGGCGTCGACGATGCCGTCGACGCGCTGGAGGCTCTTGTCGACCTTCTGGGCGCAGGACGGACAGTCCATCTCGGGAACGACGAGGCGAGCGGTCAGCTCCCGTCGCTGGCCGTCCCCGCTCGCGTCCCCCGCTGCGTTCGGATTCTCTGTCATTACCTCACTGTAGGGGCGTCAGTTCGATAAGCCTTAATTGGAATATTCCAAACCGAGAATCAGCGTGTTGCCGGGGTCTCTTCGGGCGACTGTTCGCCGGCGACGTGCTGCTTCGCCAAGTGTTCTTCCGCCCGACGGAGTCGGTAGGTGAGCGTCGACCGCGGCACGTCGAGATGCTCGGCCAACGTGCCGACATCGACCTCTCGGGGCGACTCGTAGTACCCGTGTTCGACGGCTGCTTGGAGTGCAGCCTCCTGCTCCGGCGACAGGACGCCATGCTTCTCGTCAGCTCCCCCCATCGACGCCGTCGTCTCCGCGGTTCGGAGCATCTCCATCTGAGCGCAGTCTCCGACGGCGACTTTGAGGGCGTCGAAGAACGCGGCCATGTCGCCCTCTCCGGAGTGGATGAGCCGCCACGTGTAGTGGCGGCCCTCGTGACGAGTCTCGAACAGCACGCCGTCACCGAGGTGGTCGCGGGCGATGTGGGGGACGGACGCGCAGGTGGGGGTTCGCTCCCAGTCGGAGTAGAGAACTAGCGTGTCGTCCGTGCTATCGAGGACGCGGGTGGTCTGGGTTGCACTGCAATCCTCGGTAGCCAAACAGTCGGCGTAGTAGTCGCTGGTGAGAAAGGCATCCTCGATGGCGTCGAGTGCGTCCGGGCTGCCGCTGGCGTGGTCGACTCGCCAGAGCTGCTCGGCAGTAGCGTGCAGCGAGAGCGAGCGGACGCGGGCGTCGGGATGGTCGGCGAGGGCGTCCGCGACCCTGTTACACCCCGGCTCGTATTCGAGGGCGAAGACGAGTTCGCGCATACTCACACGTAAAGGGTGGCTGGATATAACACGTCGGCTCGGAGCTTCCATCGTACTGGTTAGAGTCAGATCACGTCGTCGGGGTCGTGTACCTCCTGCATTCGTTGGGCCTCGGCGGCGTACTGCTCCTGCAGATCGGCATCGTTGACCGAACCGAGATTGTCCGGCTCGGTATCGACGGCAGCCGTCGTGTCGCGGACGTCGGTGAAGGAAGTGAGCGCCCGCTCCTTGCGGTAGTACTGTTCGCCGTCTGGGGTCGCATAGGTGAGGATGATAAGGTTCTGCTCGTCGTCGGAATACGTCCGCTCGACGAGCCAGACGCGGACACCGTTCGAATGGGAATCGCCGGGCATAGCTGCTTGTTCACTCTCGGGTCGGAAATGGGTAGTGTTGGAAGTGTAGCTAGAGTTGACTCGTTTACGGTGAAGTCTATGATATCTGTCGCATCTGTGACTCATTCCTCCTGTCCCGAATACGAACCATTGGTCTATACTGACAGTTGTGAGGTGGCTATCAATGGAAACTTACGCCTGTCTTCTTAATATTTCAGCACATGAGTGAGCTCTAAGACGTCTTCACCGGTGCTAGTCCGGTCTTTGCACTTCGTCGGGTATCAGTGTTCGATATCCTGACTGGTCTGCCGGAGGCAAACGATTCGTTCGATCCGTCTCCGTACCGGTCTTGGTTGTCCTCGGGGTAGTGACCGCTCTGGGAATCATGATTCGCTAATGATTCAAATCAATCTATGACACGACTCTCGAAACAGTGGGTTCAGCACAATCAAGTCGGTATCTACTTCGTTGCCGTCTTACTAGCGATCGGAGTCGGCCTCGGACTTCCAAGCGCGAGCTCTCTCTTGGAACCGTTCATCAATCCCGTGTTGGCTGTCCTGTTGTACGTCACGTTCCTCGAGATACCGTTTGTCCAAATCCGGCGGGCCTTCCGGAACGCCCGGTTCATGGCGGCTGCGCTCGGGATAAACTTCGTGGTCGTGCCGGTCGTCGTATTTGGCCTCACGCAGTTCCTGCCACAGGAGCCGGTGATTCTCGTTGGCGCGTTTATGGTGTTGTTGACGCCGTGTATCGACTACGTCATTACGTTCACCGAACTTGCCGGCGGTGACGCCGAACAGATTACTGCCGCGACTCCGGCGCTGATGCTCATCCAGCTGTTGTTGCTCCCGCTGTATCTCTGGCTGTTCATGGGCCAGCAGGTGGCCGAATTCATCGAGGCAGGGCCGTTCATCGAGGCGTTCGTCGTCATTATCGCGCTGCCGCTGACGCTCGCATGGGCGACTGAATACTGGGCTGACCGGTCCGAGCGCGGCGCTCAGTGGCAGAACACGATGGGCTGGTTTCCGGTTCCGATGATGGGGGCAACACTGTTTGTCGTGATCGCCTCCCAACTGCCGCGCGTCCAGGATTCAATCGGACAGATCGCGTCGGTCGTCCCGATCTATGTTGCGTTTCTGGTCATTATGCCGTTGCTCGGTCGGTTAGTGGCTGGAGTGCTCGGGATGGGAGCTGGCGAGAGCCGGGCCCTCGTGTTCACCTCTGTCACACGGAACTCGCTTGTCATTCTTCCGCTGGCGCTCGCGCTGCCATCGGGCTATGGGCTCGCACCAGCGGTGGTCGTTACTCAGACGCTCGTCGAGCTGACGGGTATGGTGGTCCTCACGCGAGTCGTCCCGGCGTGGTTGGTACCGGAAACCCCCCAATCAGCCCCTTTAGTGTGATGTTGGATGAATCGATAGTGGTTGATGTATCAACTGCGAGGTCACTCGGGATGAACCACTTCCCTCGGCGTACTCATACATCCAGCCCCTGCTTGAGCTCGCTGTCCCATTAGGTGGGAATCCGCCTGAGAGTTTTATTTGGTACCACTATATCTCCCGAACATGTCCAAAGTCGGATGTAGCCAAGACGAATCCAACACTACACAGGGGACTATCTAACGCGACACATGACGACCAAACTGTTGGGCCAAAGTACCGCTGTAAAAAATAATAGACTGCGTGAAACACTCGAATCTTTTTGCTGTGAGATATGCACGTTTCGATTGATGAGTCCCAGTAGAATATATCAACACCAATGATGAGAGAAAACCAGCAACGGATTACGCAACTAATTGTGAGCGTCCTGCTCTTAATTCTTGCAGCTGGGACAGTCTCTGCTCACGGAGCAAGTCTCTCAAGTGGTTCACGTGAACCCATACGCGTTCCGACATGGCTGTTTCTGAGTACGGGCGGAGCGGCAGTCGGGGCATCTTTTTTGTTAGCCTCCTTTGTGACAGATAGACAATTTATCAGACAGCTCCATCAGTGGGGCTTCCCGATTCATGCTGAGAACAGTCACGTGGCTGTTACTGCGGGTCGTGTACTCGGGTTGGTGGGCTATGTTACTGTCCTGGTCATCGGATTCATCGGTCCCTCCACACCACAAACCAATGCGGCGATACTTCTTGTGTGGGTTGGCTGGTGGGCGGGACTAGCGATGACAAGCTATCTGGTTGGGAACACTTGGCAGACTCTCAACCCACTTTCTACCATCGCACTGGTGCTGCCCTCACTAAATCGACGCTATCCCGACTCGTACGGGGCATGGCCTAGCGTAATTGGACTCTTGGCGTTAATCTGGATCGAGGTCATAAGTCCATTAGCTGCTGACCCACAATTACTCGCTACCGCTGTGGTCGCGTACAGCGTAGTGACCCTGTTTGGTGTCGTTATCTTTGGACGGGACACGTGGTTTGACAAGGCGGATCCCGTAGAGAGAGTATTCCGCTACTACGGTCGTGTGGCACCCATCGGAAAAACTGGACGGAAAATTAAATTTCGGTTGTTCGGTATGGACCTTTCCGTTCCCCGTTTGGTAGACGATTTCGATGAAGTCGCATTTATTATAGCGTTGCTGTGGGGGACAACCTTCGACGGATTCGTTACGACACCTGGGTGGCGTACCCTGACGGAACCTCTTGTCGCAGGTGGTTTCCCTCCACAAGTACTGTATCCGGTAGCGCTCCTCGCTGGCTTTGGCCTCTTCTTTGGAATCTACCTCATCGCGGTTGAACTCAGTCGACGAACTGCAGAGACCTATCTCCAGTCACGCATGGTGGCAGTTCAGTTTGCTCCACCATTGCTTGCAATTGCTGCTGGGTATCACTTCGCTCACTATCTCGGGTATTTTCTTGAACTCGCACCAGCTCTCTGGTTGGCACTCCTCTCACCGTTTTCAGATCCCGGCACAGTCCCAGTATATCAACCGCCAAGTTGGTTCGGTGGAGTTGGTATTGCGGCCGTGGTTATTGGCCATCTAGTTGCTATCTGGGTCGCACATGCGGCGGCCTATGACCTGTTCCCCAGTCGGATTCAGGCGATCAGGTCACAGTATCCGTTTATCGCGGTGATGGTGTTCTACACGATGACCAGTCTGTGGGTCATCACTCGCCCCGAGGTGGCACTTCCATACATATGAGCAATCACGAATATACAATCGGAGAGGACCAATCGCCCCATCTGTGTGAGTACTGCGGTCGTCCTTTCAGCCAGCAGGAGTGGCTAGACTTACACCGGGGGCTAGAGCATCCTAACGAATTATCTGAGGAGCATATTTCAGCGTTTCAGACAGCGTACGAGGCAGAGGAAGGAGAACTCGGACGATTCCGCCTCCGAGCTCTTGGTGTGCTTATACTGCTGTATTTTTGCTTGCTCATGGTTTACGCGCTTGTCTGACCTGATACATACGACAGAACCCTCTAAAACGACAATACAATGAAACTGACTCGACGACGACTGATACAGACGGCCAGCGCCTCAATTACAGGACTGATCGCTGGATGTGCAAGTCGAACAACCGATACGCAACGCTCATTTAGTATCTCGAGTCCTGCCATGGAAAACGGGGGGACACTCCCAGCCCGGTACACGTGTGATGGGGCTGGAGAGTCACCCCCGTTCGAGATACGGAATCACCCGGATCCGACAGCGGCACTGGCGATTACCGGAGAGTACGACCGTGGGCCGATAAATGAGCCAGTGTTCTGGTCGATATGGAATATCCCTCCTGAGCGGACCACGATCCCCGCCGGTATACCGCGGACACCGACTGTAGAGACACTGGGTGGTGCTCCTCAGGGTCGACAGCGTGGCGGTGAAGTAGGATACAAAGCACCGTGTCCACCGCCCGGCCAACCGTACGAGCACCGATTCCAACTCTATGCACTCGGTGAGATATTGGATATCGAGGCGGGCACGAAACATGACGACGCCGTCGAAGCGATCGGTAGTTCTGTCCTTGCCAGTGCTCGACTAACTGTAACTTTGCAGCGGTCCGAGAGGACGTCTGAACGAACGACCCAACCGATGGAATAGCGACGGAGAACACGGAATCTCGAAAACGAGATCTTATCGATGGCTGTATTATTAACTTATGCGCATATTGTTAATAGTATCTATTGTCATATGCGGCTTTTATAACAGCTAGTTTAATAAAATACGATTGTCTAGAATTCGCTAATGACCTCATCAGACGAGAACAGTGACGAGTCAGATGAAACAGACGACTCGCATGAACACGATCATTCACATGACCATTTTGATCGTGAACATTCAGAGAGAGATGAAGTATCGGATCCTTCGATAGCCCATGATGGAAGTGTGGCACAGCTCTCAGTGCCCGATATGGACTGCCCGTCGTGTGCGGGGAAAGTTGAAAACAGTGTTAGCAAGGTCGAGGGAATCAAAGAAATCGAGCCACAGGTGACGACAGGAACTCTCACAGTAACATACGAGGCCGACATCACGTCGACGGAGGCTATCACCGAGCGCGTCGAGAAAGCTGGCTACACTGTCGAAAACAGCGACGAGGTCACGGAGAAGTTTTCTGTCCCAGAAATGGATTGTCCGTCCTGTGCGGAGAAGGTCACGAAGGCACTGGACAGTCTCGACGGCATTGCAACGGCGGAACCCCACCCGACGACTGGGAAAATCACAGTCACATACGATTCTGCAACCGTGACGGGTTCAGACATCAGTGCCGCCATCGAGGGCGCAGGATACGAAGTTACAGATACGACCGCACAGCAGGGTAACAAAGATAATAGCGAATCTGGTGACAGTATCTGGCGAAGCCGCCGGGCTATCAAGACGTGGATTAGTGGTGTGTTCCTCGCCGGTGGACTCCTGCTGGAATTCTTCCTACCCGGGGAGAATATACAGGTCGCGAGCCTCCTCGGAAGCGACCTGGTGTTAGCTGACGCCCTCTTTCTTGTCGCGATTGCGCTCGGTGGCCACGAAATTCTCCGCAACGGGTATTACTCGTTGCGAAATAGGAACCTCGACATTGATCTGTTGATGTCCATTGCGATCTTGGGTGCCCTGGTGGCAAGTGTTGCATTCGGGGAGGGTCTCTATTTTGAAGCAGCGACGCTTGCGTTCCTCTTCAGCGTGGCCGAACTTCTCGAGCGCTACTCGATGGACCGTGCCCGCAACTCGCTGCAAGAGCTGATGGATCTGTCTCCGGATGAAGCGGTCGTCAAACGCAACGGGGGCGAAGAGACTGTCCCTGTTGCGGAAATAACGGTCGGTGACATCGTCGTCGTTCGGCCAGGAGAGAAGATTCCCATGGATGGCACGGTCGTAGACGGGGAGAGTGCGGTGAATCAGGCACCAATCACTGGCGAGAGTGTTCCAGTGGATAAGAGCGAGGGTGAAGAGGTGTACGCCGGGACAATCAACGAAGAGGGGTATCTCGAAGTGGAAGTCACCGCTACGGCGAGCGATAATACCCTCTCGCGTATCGTCGAGATGGTTGAGGACGCCCAGTCGAACAAAACCGAGCGCGAACAGTTCGTCGAGCGATTCTCCGCGTACTACACACCTGCTGTCGTCGCTTTTGCTATCCTCGTCACGATTGGGAGCCCCTACGTTCTCGGCACGACGTGGCCAACAGCTATCGTCTACGGGCTTACATTGCTCGTACTCGCCTGCCCCTGTGCGTTCGTCATCTCGACGCCAGTCTCGGTCGTCTCGGGCATTACGAGCGCGGCGAAGAACGGCGTGCTGATTAAAGGCGGAAACCATCTCGAGGCAATGGGCGAAGTCGACGCCGTCGCATTCGATAAGACGGGGACACTTACGAAGGGAGAACTCACGGTAACTGATGTCATCCCCCTCAATGGAAATTCCGAGGACGACGTCCTTCGGTGTGCCCGTGGCCTTGAACAACGTAGCGAGCACCCTATCGGAGAAGCAATAGTCGCGGAAGCAGACGGTGCAAGCGTCGCAGAGCGCGAAATCTCGGATTTCGAGAGTATCACCGGTAAGGGGGTTCGGGCAGAGCTTGACGGGACCGATCACTTTGCCGGGAAGCCCGGCCTGTTTGAAGAACTTGAGTTCGATCTGTCACACGTTCACGCGACCACCGATGGGGGCGTGGTTACCGACACAGCCCAGTCACTATGTGACCGGCATAATTGCTTCGATTTGCTGGAAGAGACGGTCCCAGAACTCCAGAGTGAAGGGAAGACTGTGGTGCTTGTCGGGACAGACGAAGAACTAGAAGGGCTCATCGCCGTCGCCGACGAAGTCAGGCCAGCAGCGAAACAGACGATAGCCCGACTCCAAGACCTCGGCGTCAAACGAACAGTGATGCTAACGGGAGATAATGAGCGGACTGCACAGGCTATCGCCGAGCAGGTGGGTATCGACGAGTTTTACGCAGAACTCCTTCCGGAAGATAAGGTCACTGCGATCGAGAAACTCACCGATGAGCACGACGGTGTCGCGATGGTTGGAGATGGTGTAAACGATGCCCCTGCCCTAGCCACCGCTACCGTAGGCGTCGCTATGGGCGCCGCTGGGACGGACACGGCACTGGAGACGGCCGATATCGCACTAATGGGTGATGATCTGGGCAAGCTGCCGTATCTCTACGAACTGGCCAATGACGCTAACGGCGTTATCCAGCAGAACATCTGGGCCAGTCTCGGAGTCAAGGCCGCACTGGCATTGGCAGTACCGTTTGGTTACGTCCCAATTTGGTTGGCAGTGCTCGCCGGCGATGCAGGAATGACGACTGCCGTCACCGGGAATGCAATGCGCCTCTCCAGAATTCGTCCACCAGAAGACAGCGGGGCTGAAACGATTTCCAGCGGAGGTTCACACCGATGAGTAGCACATCCGAAGACACCGAACAGAGTCCCACTGCCGATGAACAATCTGGACTCCCCTACGGACCATTTCTTGTCCTGCTTAGTGCCACAGTCGTCGCTGGTTCGGGACTGCTAGTCTACACCATGGAGCAGGCGAATCTCCCTTTAGTGGCCGATTTTGTGTGGATACTCGGCTATGGTGTCGCAGTTTGCATTATATGGGTTGTCTGGCTCCGACCGGTAGAACTCGTTGGGCCGGCAGGTCGAGAGACGGGCGATAGTTCTAAAAACGAAGATACAACTGCCGACTCATCAGCTAAAGACGGCCCAGAATGGGAAATATCAGGATGGGGCGAGTTAGCAAAAGTACCGAGCGAAAAAGGAGGAGACACTCAAAATAACACCCCGGAAAGTGTAGATACTTCATCTTCAAAGGACATCGAATAATCCTGAACTACCACTCCTTGATTGTGTGTTCTCATCAAGTAGACCTCGCTAAGTAAGAGATGTAAAGAGTGTTATAGAACAGTTCCACACACTGTAGTGTTCGCATTGCGAATCGTTCGATACAGTTGACCTATTGTCCACACGCGTCGGCTCTACGCGACTCTACTTCTACTGAACCGATAGAGCGTGAACGCGAGAATAACGAGCATGAGGAGAACGCTTCCCCAGACGACCGGGCTGAATCTGCTCATAGAGATAATGTCTGGATTCGTCGATAAACACTTTGTGCCAGCATCAGGTTCGCATGCTCGTTCTAATAGCTAGTTCACCTAATTGCGGATGCAAACAACACCTTGGGAATCGTTCTATAACATCATCGGGGATGAAACCTATTAAGCTCAATCCAGTCGCCGAGAAAATTCACTGCTGGATGTAGAGTGAATACATGATTACAGCAAGACCAGCAGCGACGAAGACACTATTTGCGAGCACGCCGACTGCAAGTGAGACGGCAAAGAACTGATTGGCGATACCCGAGAGAAACGCTCCGAAGGTAATAATTCCGAATCCGACACCGAGCACTCGTAACGAGGGGGAATTAGTATGCCGATAAGCCCTAAACGCAATATAGGTAATTGCGCCACCAAGGAGCAAAATCACCAACTTCACGGCCGCAATTGCGGTCAAAACAGCGTTCACAGCTCGTCACCCATCTTGGACCAGATATCTGCAAGCCGTTCGTCCGTCGTCCGCTGGTCTCTGTCAACAGCGACGGAGAACTCACCAGACTTGGTCATGGAAATGGTGATATCCTCGAAGTCCCGTTCATACTGCGTGACACGCCCACCACCAGGATTTATTTGATCCCGTTCTCGAACGAGAGATGCCGTGCTCAATAGGTCCAGTTTTCGGTACAACGTTGATTTAGGGATGTCACACGCTTCGGTAAGTTCTGTTGCAGTCATAGGGTCAACTGTTTCACGGAGGATTGCTTGACAATCTGGGTCATCTAACGCGTCAACAACAGCCTGAAAAGGGGGTGTGTCGACGGTAGAACCCGGATTGTCACCCATTTGCTGTCTGCCTCGTTTTTTTGCGAGAGAAGATGTGAGTTTTGTTATGGCGGTATTGAATGCTAATCGACCATCGGTGTATTCGATACAACTCGGTGTGTTCAGTCGCTGAAAGGGTCTCGAACATGCAGGCACTGTTATTGATGTTCCGCGTATACTTCGAGGAGTTCTTGATAGCGACTCCGGATAGTCGTCTGGCAGATGTGACAGACGTTACTCACAGTCTCTTGTGTTAACTGCTCGTTCGTAAGGTGGGTAGAAGCATACAATGCTGCGGCCGCTAATCCGGCTGGACTCTTCCCACTTTGAATCGCGTTTTGAGTCGCTACTTCTAGAATGTCGCGAGCCACTCGCTGTGCTTCCTCACTCACATCGAGTGCAGAAGCGAACTGAGGCAAGTATTCCGTAGGATCCTCGGGTTCGAGTGTCAGTCCGAGCTCACGGGAGAGATATCGATAGGCCCGTTGGATCCGAATCTCTTCGACTCGACTGACATCAGCAAACGCTGAAAGGGGACGGGGCATTCCCTGTTGCCGCGCGGCTGCATACAACGCTGCTGTTGACATGCCCTCTATTGACCGCCCCGGGAGTAGATCCTCTTCGGCTGCCCGCCGGTATAGTACACCAGCAGTTTCACGAACAGATTCCGGGATACCTAATGCGGATGCCATCCGGTCGATTTCCCCGAACGCCTGTTTGAGGTTCCGTTCAGTGGCGTCCTTGGCCCGAAATCGTTCGTCCCACGTTCGAAGACGCTGTAAGCGTGCCCGCTTCCGAGCAGCTATGGCTGCCCCATTGGCATCTTTGTCCTGCCAGCTGATTTTTGTACTCAGTCCCTTATCGTGCATCAGCTTAGTTGTCGGAGCGCCTACACGACTCTTTTTGCTGTTGTCGCCAGCTTCGAAGGTTCGCCACTCTGGTCCTCGATCGACGAGAGCTTCCTCGAAAACTAACCCACAGCTCTCACAGGTCTGTTCACCGTGAGCCTCGTCTTCAATTATACCACCACCACACTCTGGGCAGGCTTCGATGGCAGAGCCATCGCGCTCTGGTTCCTGCTTCTGGGACTCATGTTCACGGTCACCGCTGGTCCGTGTAGTGATATCATCAGACATCGTTACGTCCCTCCGGAAGTCATGGTGGTCCTTATCACACAGAAGGTGCCCGTATCGTATGAACATGCGGCGGTGTCCCAGTTGGTAGGAATCCGAGGTGCCACTATAGTATTGAACTGTGAATTACTGACTGAATTTGTTGGCCCAAAAATCGTGCTATCGGCGCATTACAATGTCTCAGAAACAGGCTGACAGCAGAGTCACTGATGATTCTCGCCAGATGTATAACCATGGCAAAAATAAGCAGTTGCTAGATGGTGGGGTTGCATTTTGAATAACACATCCGGGTTCGATACAGGAATCCGTTCTGTCGCAACTGCAATCGGACTGACTTTTGTCCCAATCGTTATCGGGTCGATGGTAGTCCTTGGAGCCTCGTCAGTGCTGCTTGTGGTCGGAATCGATGTCTCATCACGGCCATCGCTACGGCTACTCCTGAGTACAGTTCTACTGCAGGGACTCACCTTTGGCGGCCTTGCACTCGTATATCTCAAAATTCGAGGGCTCGGATTCGGATTCGTCCCCGTTTCGGTACCCAATAAGCGTGATATCGCAGTCACAGTCGTTGGGACAATCGCTCTTATCCTTCTTCTGTTGTCAGTCTCAGGAATAATCTCAATACTGGATATCGAATCAGCGCAGAACACCGTTGTTACCATCGGTCAACAGAACCCAGTCGTGTTTCTCATTCTCATCCCGCTCTCGTTTCTGTTAGTGGGCCCAGGTGAGGAACTGCTGTTCAGAGGACTCGTTCAGGGGACACTCGCAGAGTCACTCCACCCCACAAGAGCAGTGATATTGGCAAGCGCACTGTTCGCATCAATCCACCTCTTCTCGTTGTCGGGCGAGGGGAAACTTGTCTACATAGCCATTGCCTTTATTTTGGCACTGGTCTTGGGTGGCGCATACGAGTACACCGGCAATCTCACCGTCCCAGCCCTGATGCACGGCGCGTACAACGCATTACAGTTCGCAGGTGCATATATTTCTTCGACAGGTGGATTCTGATAGCTCGTATGTGCCTCCTTCTTCTACACGGTGAATCGACACAAGCTATCGGTCATACCGTACATCATCCGGTGAAGTCTTCATAAGATAGCGAGCCCTGATTAACGATTGTTTGACTCTCTGGGACAGAACCGTCCGGTGGCATACTCCCCTGAGCCGGTCCACCAGGTTCACCGACCACAATGCGGCCAACCATTCCAATGGTTTTGTGTGGGATACAGAAATAATCGTATGTCCCTGTTGTTTCAAACGTATGATTAAATGTGGCCCCTTGCGCATTGAGAGTGCCACTATCGAAAGAGTCAGCACCCGCAGGAATGCGCGTTACCGATGCCGAAGTAGCCTCCTCAGTGTACGCTGTCGCTGAATGACGGCCACCCCGGATTTCAAACGTGACAGTCTCACCAGGCTCGACGAATAATCCGATTGGGTCAAAATAGTACTCACCGCCCTCAGTAATCATCAGGACAGTGTTCGGCTCTCTAGTATTGGTCCGGTTGCTACCGTTTTCTTCCGCAGAGCTGCATCCAGCGAGGCCAATGACTCCACCGGTCGTTAACAAGCCGGTAGTTTTGAGAAGTTGTCTGCGCTCCATACTGGTCAATATACAGTACCTGATTATGAGACAGGTGCGGCTTCCCACATCATAGGACATCGCCATGCGTTGATATACCCGAACCGCGATAGCCGAAATAGAGAATAGCGCACAAATGTTGGCAGTTTCAGCGCTGCTAGCCCCAGTGTCGAGATACGAAGTGAATAGGACTTACCCAACTTCCAATGGATGCAACGCCTATTATGATTGAGCAGAGTGGCACAGACTATTCTGTGTTTAGAGAGTTCACTGCCATCGAAATCGTCGGAACGGTACTTCCGGTCCTTTTGCTGATTATCGTCAGTACGATTCTCTTCTCGTGGCCACCAACCGTACTGGCATGGTTCTCTTGTGGGGTTGGAGGACTCATACTGGTGATATGGACGGGCCGGGCACCCACAATTTCAGTCACTGTACTCGACTGGCCTCGTCCTGAGTCAGGAGCGGATATCGTCATAAACGCCATCGCGTACAACGGTGTACTAGTTCTTGGAACAGTCATCGCAGAGATTGTATGGCAAGTTTCAACGACGGTGCTACTCGCTGCACTGGTCGGTGTATTCCTCCCGTTTTGGTTCCTCAAACACATTCAGTTCATCGCCTTCATGGATTCCGGATGAACATGAAACGCAAATACAAGCGTCTAGCATACAAGCATCGCAAGCAAAAGAGCGAATCGACAGAGTGGTTTCAGAAATCCCGACGACGACAACGGAATTCGAAGGGTGTACCAGTGGATGCAAAACGATGGACCCAAATTCTATAGTACTATGAGTACGGGAACCCGGTCTCAGTGGCAGATACAACCTGGGTCAGCAAATACTCGCTCGACTGGCGTCGGGGTTCGGACAGGCACGGTGCTTGTCTCCTGTATTATTGCATTGACACAGGTCCCAACCGCGTCAGCACATAGCGTGACCGGAGCCGCTGGTCTCACAGAGATACATGGGGCCATGCTCACCCTCGTTGGGATTGCTATTGTCGGTGGAGCTGTCGGATTCAAACGACATAGTCGACTCACTCCCGAACAGGCCCTCACCGGTGTCTTTATCGGTATCGTAACAGCAGCGACGGGAGCTGTTCTGTTCGATGCACTCTCGATTGATGTCCAGTACTCGGCTGCGACTATGCCGTTTTCGCGGTCGTTGTACCCCTTGATAGCGTTCGCTGTCGGGCTTACTATCATGATTGGGAGTCTCTCAATCGGTTGGTTTAGATGGCGGACGCGCCCTCGATACACCGGACTTGGGTTCATTTTGGGGCTGTGGGTGACCTACCCATATCTCATCCCAGGACCAGCGAGTAACTCCCATCCCCTCGGATACTTGCTGGCATTGAGTCTCCCCATCGCTGTTGGGTATATCCTCAAAAAAGATGCAGCCCACGTTATTCGAGACGTCTTCCGTGACCCAGTGGCCCGGCGTTTCGGCATTGGTGTGGCGGTCGTCGTTGGGCTGTTTTTCCTCTTCATTACAGGATATCTCTCCGTATTTCCCGAAGAAGGGCTACCACACGAGCCGAAACTGGTCGTCTTACCGGTCATTTATCAACTGGTTTCTTGGCCGACACTCGAAGTTGTCCGGCCGCACATTCCGTTCTTCCTCGCAATCTCTCCAGGGCTGGTGATAGTTGTTGGTCTCCTGAGTTCGCTCATCGGATTCAATGCAGGGATTATCGCTCGGTACTGGCGAATCGAGGAGAGTGCTGGACTTACAGAGGGGACTGCAGGCACAGCGACAGTTGTTGGCTCGTGTACCTGTGGGTGCTGTGGCCCGCTGGTAGCGAAAATCGCGATTCTCGCAGCGGGGCCATCGATTGCGGCGCCACTGTACTGGGTCTTCGTTGACCCAGCATCACCGCTAGGTGTACTCTTTATCGCCGGGAGTATTGCTTTGTTCACTGGGAGTCTAGTCTACTCGATAGAATCAGCAACACGCTCCAGCGAAATTGCCGATTTCAGCCCAGCAGACTGAGAATGTAGTGAAACCGAGAGAGTCCTACGACACGCCCAAAAGTTTGGTCAGCAAATCCCACCCGACAAACCGAGGGGTCCGCTCACGGAATGCTTCATACTCTTCGCCATAGTGTTCCCGCAGCCATGGCTCTTCAGCAAATGGGAAGAGGGCAGAGACGACAATCGTCAACGTTCCGTGTATCGCTACTTTCTGGGAATCCGTCGCGATTATAGCGCCGACGAGAAACGAATGAACCCCACACTCTGGGGATTACGCGTAACCTGAGAGATTCTCATACTATCTCACCGTATTTGACCCAGCGAAGTGCTTCGTCGCGGTCATCGACATCGAAATACCGCATTTCCGTCGGTGCAACGGGCCAGAGAGGACGAATCACCTTCCACAATTCATAGAGTAGCCTCGCCCACACGTTGTCACCGACTGCAGCGTATCGCTCGATGGCGAACTCCGATCCATATCGTAGGTCAGGAATCAGGCCGGCGAGGTGTGTCAGGAACGTCCACACAGTCCAGTCAGTGGTCTCCTCGTAGACATGGATCGCCCCGTATTGGATGGTTTTCTCACTTAACAACTCGTAGAACTCCTGGTACCCTGATCGTGTTCCCTTGTGCATCCGGAGCGCGATGACATTATCTTCGGTTGCCCCCAAGAGTTCATACATCGGAGTGCCAGTGTGGTCCTGGTGCGTGTCGTCGTGAGTCGTAGTTGGAGTCATCGTCAGTGAGTGTGGGCGTCGAGGCGGTCGTCGTGCTCACTGTGCAGGAATTCGATTGTGGCGTGATTCACGCCAATATCGGCTAATGCCTCGTGGACCTCTCGGCGAATTCGGTCCGCTGCGGCGAGCGTCTCGACTGCCGTCCGTAGGTGTAACGTCGCGATTGTCAGTTCGCTACAGATCTGCCACGTGTGGAGGTCTTCGATAGCTTCGACGCCGTCGATACGGAGGACAGCTGTCTCCACTTCCTCACCGGAGATGGGGCCTTTATGAAGGAAGATGATACCGCTGCCTCGCAAGAGTTTCCCAGCCGACCAGAGAACGATACCGGCGATGAGAATAGCGACAACGGGGTCGATGACTCGAAGGCCGGTGAGGTCAATCGCCACCACTGAAACAATAACAGCGACCGATCCGCCGGCATCACCGAGCAGATGATAAAACGCGCCGCGTTCGTTGAGATTCATCTCACCACCCTGGACGACATAGACCGACACGAGATTGATTACGAGGCCAGCCACTGCGATTGCGAGTGTTGGGCCTGTTCCAATATCAATCGGGTTCAGAAACCGCTGATACGACTCGTAGACGATGTAGATTACCATTGGAATCAACAGCGCACCGTTCAGAAACGCGGCGAGCGGTTCGAGTCGGTGCAGCCCATAGGACCACTCCGGCGACCTATCGTACCGGTCAGCGACGGCCGCAGCTGCAAAGGCCATCACGTACGCCAGCGCGTCAAACAGCATATGCAGCGCGTCACTCAGTAATGCGACGGAACCAAACAAGAGCCCACCAGCTAATTCAGCGACGAATCCGACCAGATTGATACCTGCTACGGCACCGAGTTTACTGATGCTATCGCCGCCGCTAACACTGTGCTCGTGACCATTCTCAGTAGCATGATCATGTTCCATTGCAATCGTCTCGTCTCTCATCCTGGACAGCCCAGAATTATTAAACTGGCTGTTAATATATGCCCAAAGCAGCATCAATTCTAATAATATATTTTGATTTAGTTAATAACATTATTCCTATGAATATGCGATGCGGAGGGTTATCGCACAGTTTGCAGGTTTGCCTAACTACTGCTGATAGCGGTAGATTTCATCGCGAACGATAGTTCGAATTTCTTGCCTGGGGAGACTCGTATCATCGGGAATATCCGGCTTCTCTAGTGCCTCGAGTTCTTCTGCGGCGGCTTGGAGGCGCTCGTCTTCAGCTTCAGCGTAGAAGTAGAGGTCACGGCGGTCGTCATAGAGGACCCGCAACGTTGATTCCGCGACACGTGTTCCATCAGCTGCGTCAGCATAGGTATAGCCTTGCTCAATGCGTTCGAGCGCGCGTCGAATAGTCAGGAACTCATCGGCGTTGACCTGGAGATAGCCGTCTTTGACATCGAACCCAGCTGGGGGCCGTCCAGTCCATCGGCCAGCCTCTTTTGCAGCGTCGATACCGGATTGAATCCGACGGAGCTTCTGTTTGTGCTCAACCCGGGCGAGGTCACCCATCACACCGGCGATAAGCTGACTCACCGCTCTGTCAACGAGGCCATCCTCAAGGCTAATTTCCAGTCCGACTTCCAGATCTTGAACGCCAGTTTCGTGACTCAGACAGAACTCGAGGAACCCGTGGATTTCGCCAGCACCGAGTCGGGAGAGTCGGGACAGCTCGTGAACGACGACTACATCCAAAGAACCGTCTTCGATATCTGAACGGAGCCGCTGGTACTCTTCACCACGGGCAGTTTCAGTACCACCGATGATGTCTGCATAGGCGTTAATCTCTGGCTCATCGTACGTGTCTCTGGCAAACTCCCGAAGTTCGTCGAGTTGTCGTTGTGGGTCTTGGTCTGTCGTCGAGACACGGGCGTAGATGCCGATTTCGGGCATACTTTCTGCGGCCTCGACCGAGTGTATAAGTTATCCACCTTTTGAGGGGTCCGTAGGAAGCACTAGGTTTAAGCTATTACATAGGTCCCAACACGGACTGCAGTTCGTCTCTGATGAGCTCCGCACGCTGTTCTATGAACATATCGAAGTTCTCTAGCTGGTGGGTCTGAGGGTCGGTCGGGATCAGATGGGTGTCGTAGAATGACTCATCCCTGCTTTTGATCCACTTCTCGAAAGGTTCGTCCTGTTTTGCCTCGTTTTCGCGGCCGGTCAGCAGCTGGAGGTTCGCTAGACGGTCGCTTTTTTCCTCGAAAGTCCGAGCGCGGTCACGGTCAATTCCCTGTTCGACCAAGTGATCTTCGCTAAGGAGATTACTCGGGAAGATATGGTCCTGGTGATACTGGATACTCCCGAAGTCTATCTGATCATAGAGGAGTGTCAACGCTAGGAACGTCCGACTTCCACCTTTCGTGTACTCGAGGACATTCTCGATCATCTCCTCGTTGAACCCCGTCATCTTTCCGAGGTCAGCGAGCTCCGCTTCAATTGCCTCAACCGGGAACCCATCTCCAGCCTGATTCCTGAGTACATCTCGAAGTCGGGTCAGGACGGAGTCAGCACTGCCCGAGAAGGTCCCATGGAGGAGTGACGAGACGAACCATCGTTTGATTTCGCGTTTTGTTTCTGCCCGCTTGCTCTCATCCCGGCGTAGTTTTTCGGCCGTCAGCCCTGTCTGCTTGAAATAATACGCGAGCGGAATGACCGCGTTTCGGCTCAGCAGTGTCTTGCCACCGATTCCAAAATAGTTGACGAGGGTTGCTGCCTCCTCGATGGCTCGCCGAATCTCCGTCCATTCTGCTTCCATTTTCGCGACGTTCTCACGCTTGAACTGGCTAACCCTGTACCGGACGGGAAGGTCAGCTAAGACGAGCGAGGATTTCAGGAGGAAGTCCTTCCCGTAACTGTTCGGCATCGGAAGCTGGGTGTTGAGGTGGTCGACGAAAGACGTGAGTTCCTCCCGGGCATCGTACTCTTGCCAGTTGGCCTGCGCAATCGAGAGCAACAGGTCGGATTTACTGAGCTGTGTGCCTCCATCATTCGTGCGAATGAATATCTCAAGGACACGGTCGATATCTTGGCGTTGCTCTTCGAAGTAGGTGATGTACTTCTGATCGTGAATCGCCCGTCTGAGATCTTGGAGGTTCTGTCTGAACGCTTGCTCATCTGCTATTTCCCGTTCGGATATCTGCTCCGTGATATAATCCTGGATGTCGATGGAGTCTGGATAATTGAGAATTGCACCCGCCCGGAACCACCAGTCTTCACTGCGCTGAACGAGGGTTTCGTCGTAATTATCCACCGAGAGGAACTTGAACTGGTATCTGGTGTTACGATCGCCGCCTTCCTCGGCTTCTGTCCGTGGATTAGAGCTGAGATTAAGATAGAGGCGTGACTTCGTCCAAGAACTCGGGTTCCGGTACCATTTGTACGGCTGCTTGTACGTGTATGTTCCCTTGAGACCGATATAAAATGAAGAGAGTCGTTGCTGTCCGTCGAGAATGAGCTTCAGATCACCAGCCCCGTCCGGTTTCGCTTTGGAATTACGGGACTGGGCATTGGTCTCAATCCACTTCGTCGAGGTAATATAGTCCTTGATGAAGCCATACATCGTATACTCGTCCCAGTTCTCTTCCTGCAGATCCCAGTAGAGGAATGTCCCAATCGGATAGCCCTGCAGAACGGAGTCAAAGAGGTCGGTTATCTGCTCACGTTCCCAGACAATCTCTCTCTGAATCGCGGGGAGCAGGTAATTACCGTTCTCGATTCGCCGCACTGCGTCCCGAATCGTCACTCGCTGATCGTACATTGCCAGTACCAGTGGTATGCTATCAGATAACAATTGGGGGGTATCTATTCTGGACCTCTTTTCGAGGGCCGCGTTCCGTTTTCGAAGGCGGAATTCAATCGTACAGCAGTGGGGGGATTTATATTGTGGAGTGGTAATGCAACTACTATGTCTGACTTCAATGAGATCTCGAACTTCGTTTGGGGCACTGCTGATCTAATTCGTGACAAATTCAAGCGAGGCGATTACGAAGAAGTCATTCTTCCGTTTGTTGTACTGAGGCGGCTTGACTGCGTTCTTGAACCAAATAACGATGACGTGCGGGAAGCCTACGAACAATATGGTGACCAGCTGAACGAACAGGCCCTCCAGGAAGTTTTGAAAGATGCTGCGGACGCACCCTTCTACAACTACTCTGAGTACACCCTCGAAACCCTGCTCGACGAGCCGAGCGACATCGAGCGGAATCTCAAGGAGTACGTCCACTCCTTCTCTCCGGAGATGCAGGAGATTCTCGACAACTTCGGATTCGAATCGACGATTGAGGAGCTCGCTAAGCACGATCTCCTCTACAAGGTCGTGAAGCGGTTCACGCAGCCAGAAGTTGATCTGCATCCCGACCGAGTCGGGAACTCCACCATGGGAGACATCTTCGAGGAACTCATTCGCAGATTCAACGAATCTCTCGACGAGAATCCAGGCGAGCACTTCACTCCGAGAGAAGTCGTCCATCTGATGGCAGAGCTGGCAATCGAGCCAGACAGAGACGAGTACGAGGAAAACCAGATCCTCCACGTGTATGACCCCTGCTGTGGTACCGGTGGGATGCTGACCGAGACCGAAGACCGAATAAAACAGATCAACGACGAGGTTGAGGTCTGGTCGTTCGGTCAAGAGGTCAATCCCCAGACACACGCCATCGCCAAGTCAGACATGTTCATCAAAGGGGAGGACGCCACAGCAGCAAACAATATCTCAGACGGCTCTACCCTCGCTGAAGATGCGTTCCCGGACAAGCAGTTCGACTACATGCTCGCCAATCCCCCATACGGGAAAGACTGGAAAAGCGACAAAGAAGCCGTAGAAAAGGAATACGAGCAGGGATACGGAGGCAGATTCGGAGCGGGGTTACCCTCCAAGACCGATGGTCAGTTCCTTTTCCTGCAAACAATGTTGTCCAAGATGCAGGATCCTGACGACGGGAGCAGCAGAATCGCCTTCATCTCTAACGCGTCACCGCTCTTTACGGCAGACCCCAACGTCTCGGACAGTAAGAACGAGTGCAGTATCCGAAGATGGATACTCGAAAACGACTGGCTCGAAGCACTGATCCGGATGCCGGACGAGCTCTTCTACAACACCAAGATTACTACCTATGTCTGGGTGCTCTCTAACGACAAGCCCGAAGAGCGAGATGGGGAGATCCAGCTAATAGACGCGTCCGGTGAAGAGTTCTGGACTTTGATGGATGACAACAAGGGAGACAAGCGGAAAGAACTCACTGAAAATCAGATTCAGGAGGTACTCGAACTCTACAGAGAAAACGAGGACTCGGAGAACTCCCAGATCCATCCTGTAAGCGAGTTCGGCTACAGGAAAGTCCGTATCGAACGTCCGCTACGCAAGAACTTCAAGGCCTCCGAAGACCGGATCGAGCAGATCAAAGACGAAAGAGCATTCAGCAACCTCTCCGGCAGCGAAGAAGGCGAACAAAAGCAGGAAGCCATCATTGAAATGCTGCAAGGGATTGATGATGAGCTATACAAGGACAGGGGAGAGTTCGAGGAGAAACTCGACGAAGCAATCGAAGAAGCAGGTCTCGACCTCAAAAAATCCGTCCGCGGAAATATCTTCAACGCGCTTGGGGAGAAAGACCCTGACGCAGAGATCGTCCGCGACAGCAAAGGCCGACCAGAACGCGACACAGACCTAACCGAATACGAATACGTCCCCCTGGACAAAGACGTTCGAGACTACTTCGAGGAAGAAGTAAAGCCCTACCAGCCACACGCCTGGATCAACGAAGACATGACAGATCCACAGGAGGGTGGACTAGGCAAGATCGGTTACGAGATCAACTTCAACCGCTACTTCTACGAATACGAACCACCCCGGCCACTCGAAGAAATTGAGGAAGACATTGAGGAAGTAGAACAGCAGGTCGTCGACATGATCCAGGAGGTGACCGAGTGATGCAGGAAACTCAAAAGACGACTATCCAGGAGTTTGAATCAGAGGGCAACGGTCGCTATGGCAAATACCCTAATTATAAAGAAATAGATGGTTCTTTGCTATCTGTCCCTGACCACTGGGAAGTGAGGCGACTGAAGTTCTGTGCTAAGATCAACCCTTCAAAGAACGAAGTAGAGGATTTAGATCCGGAAACAGAGGTTACTTTTCTGCCTATGGAGGATGTATCTGAACAAGGCGAAATCAATCACGGGGAGACCGAACTGTTAGAAGATGTTATTGACGGGTATACATATTTCAGGGAGGGGGATGTCTTAGTTGCAAAAATAACACCCTGCTTCGAGAACGGGAAGGGTGCATTAGCCAAAAATATAAAAAATAACATAGGTTTTGGAACGACGGAGTTTGTTGTCTTACGGCCGGACGATGAGTTGAATAACGAGTTTCTCTACTACGTAACAGCCTCAAATCTCTTCAGAAAGGTCGGAGAAGGTCAAATGAAGGGTGCAGCAGGCCAGAAACGCGTCCCAGATGAATTCTTTCAGAACTTTCCTCAACCCCTTCCTCCCAAAGAAGAACAATTAGCCATTGTGAATTTCTTAAACAAAGAAGAAAATAGAATAAATAAATTGATTAGGGAGAAAAAGAGGCTGATTGATTTACTGAGAGAGAAGGAAGTCTCTCTAATCAAAAACCTAGTCAGTAATGGGATTAAATCTAACAGAAACGTTAAACAAAGTGGGGTTGAATGGCTAGGGGATATTCCAGAAGATTGGGAAGTGCGAGATCTCCGTTACATCGCTGATATTGACACTGGCGACAAGGACACTAAAGACGCCATTGATGATGGCGACTATCCATTCTTTGTACGCTCACAGACAGAAGAGCGAATTAATTCATACACTTACGATGGAGAGGCAGTTCTCACCGCAGGGGATGGTGTAGGTGTTGGAGAGGTATTCCATTATGTCAACGGGAAGTTTGACTATCATCAAAGGGTTTACAAAATAAGCGATTTTCCAGATGAGATTGATGGGAAGTATCTCTATTACTATCTTAGGGCAAATCTCAAAATGGAGATATTCAAAAACAATGCAAAATCTACTGTAGACTCGCTTCGAATGCCTATGTTCAAGAGCTTTCCAGTTGCGTTCGGAAGTCTAGAGGAGCAGCATGATATTGTTAACCTCTTAGACAAACAAAGTAAAGAGACAGATGACTTGGTTAATAAGGTCCGAGAGGGCATAGACCGGCTAAAGGAGTATAGAACTGCTCTTATTACGAATACTGTTACTGGGCAAATTGATGTCCGGGGTGAGGTTTGATGTCTAAAAAGCTGGGTGAGCGGGAGTTTGAGGACGTTATTGTCGAGGATTTGACTTCGGAGGATACGACTTGGGAGGAAGGCGAGTTAGAACCACTGTATGAGCGATTTGATCCTGGTGGTTACCGTGAACGCGAAAACCGCCATTACGACAAAGAACTCGCCCTGATCCCGGAGGATGTCTTGGAGTTCGTCAAGGCGACCCAGCCCGACGAGTGGGAAAAGCTGGCGGATTTCCACGGTGAGGGTGCCGAGAATAAGTTCCTGAATACGCTCGATAGACAGATCAAACGGAAAGGTGCAATCCACGTACTCCGAAACGGTTTGAGGCTTAGCGGAGCGAGATTCCAGCAACTCGCTTACTTCGAACCAGCCACGGACCGCAACAAGAGAGCAGTCGAAAACTACGAGAAGAACATTTTCTCGGTCATACCAAGACTCACCTACAAATCGGGATCAAATCTAGAAGTCGATCTCGTGATCTTCCTGAACGGGATTCCGATTTTCACGGCTGAGTTGAAAGGGGAGTACACTGGTCAGGATGTTATCGATGCTAAGGATCAGTACCGTACGGACAGAGATCCGAGAGACAAGCTCTTGAGCCCTGGTCGTTGTCTCGCTCACTTCGCCGTTGATCCCGAGGAAGTGTACATGGCTACCGAGCTGGATGGCCAGGATACCTACTTCCTCCCGTTCAACAAGGGATACGAGGATGGTGCCGGCAACCCGCCGAATCCCTCTGGCTACCGGACGAGCTACTTCTGGAAGTACCTGCTGAGTCCGGACAGCGTTCTCGACGTCGTCCAGAATTTCATAACCGAATTTCGTGAGCGAGATGATCAAGGGAATCTGAAAGACTCCGAGTTCCTTGTTTTCCCACGGTACCACCAACTTCAGGCTGTACGGCGGAGCGTCGTCGATGCGAAGCAGAACGGTGCGGGGCAGCGATACCTCATCCAGCACAGCGCAGGCAGCGGGAAGACCTTCACCATCTCCTGGCTCGGACACCAGCTTGCCGAACTCCACAACGATCAGAATGAGCCAATATTCGACTCAGTAATCGTCATCTCCGACCGGAGAGTACTCGATGACCAGCTACAGCACCATCTGAAGCAGTTCTCTCAGGTCGAAGGGGTCGTAGCCAACGTCGAGGACAACTCCCAGCAGTTGAAGCAGGCGCTCGAAAGCGGGGAGAAAATCATCGTTACCACGATCCACAAGTTCGACTACATCGTTGAGGAGATGCAGGATCTCTCCAAAAGAAACTTCGCTGTCCTGATAGACGAGGCTCACTCCTCCCAAACGGGCGAACTCAAAGACAGTCAAACGAGAGCCCTCTCCGAGGAATCCTCTATTGAAAGCGAAGAAGATGAAGATGAGGTCTCCGTTCAGGATCGGTTAACTCAGGACATGGAGGGGAGGGGGGTCCTCTCGAACGTCAGCTCGTTCGCCTTCACCGCCACGCCCAAAGAGAAGACTCTTGAGATGTTCGGTGAAGAGACCGAAGACGGCGGGTACGAGCCGTTCAGCCTGTACAGTATGCGGCAGGCTATCGAGGAAGGATTCATTCTCGACGTTTTGCAGAACTACACGACGTATCAAGACTACTTCAACCTGCTAAAAACAATCGAGGATAACCCGGAGTTTGAGGAATCCAAAGCGAAGAGACTACTTAAGTCATTTGTCGACAGTCACGACCTCGTTATATCCAAGAAGACCGAGATCATCGTCGAGCACTTCGTGGAAGAGGTGATGCATCGGATCGACGGGAAAGCGAAAGCGATGGTCGTCACGGGGTCGAGAGAACAGGTTGTCAAGTACAAGAGGGCATTCGACGAGTACCTTTCCGAGAACGGCTACGACTTCGAGGCCTTGGCTGCCTTCTCTGATTTCAAATACGAGGGCGAGAAACTCACGGAGAAGAAGGTAAACAAGGACCTCGATACCAAGATTGAGGACCGATTCGAGGACGATGACGCTCGGATTATTATTGTCGCCAACAAGTTCCAGACTGGGTTCGATCAGCCTCTTCTGCACACGATGTACGTCGATAAGAAGCTCGGAGGGGTGAGGGCTGTCCAGACCCTCTCTCGGCTTAACAGAACCCATCCGGATAAGGAAGATACGATGGTCGTTGACTTCAAGAACGACCCGGAAGACATCCAAGCCGCCTTCGAGGACTTTTATACCAAAACGAGGGTCAAGCAGGGGACTAACCCCCAGCTTGTGTACGATCTTGAGGATGACATACGCGAATTCAGACTGTTCGAAGACAGCGAGGTTGAGGAGTTCACCGAACTCTGGTACGGTGACGACACTACCCAAGATCAGTTGAGTGCTGTACTCGACCCCGTCAAAGAACGGTACAGGAGTAAGGAAGAGGAGACTCAAGAAGAGTTCCGCAAGAAGCTGCGGGACTTCATACAGCTCTACTCGTTCCTCATCAAAGTCGTGAACTTCCGGGACGAAGAACTGCACAAGCTCTATCAGTTTTCGAGGGTTCTGTTCCGGAAACTGGATGTGGAGCGGGGGGAGATGCCGAACGAGGTCAAGCAATTCGTTGACCTGGAGCAGTACCGCATCAAAGAAGTTGCTTCTGAGGAGAATCGGTCGCTTGAGAAGTCAAACGGTGATCTGGGACCGACTCACAAGTCGAAAGACGGGACGGCCAGGACTGAGGAGAAGAAGTCTCCGTTGGAGAACATCGTTGAGATGCTGAACCAGCAGTTTGGGTACGAAGTTGATGAGCAGGATAAGGCCTTCATCAAGCATCTGAAGAAACGCCTGGAAGAGAATGACGCGTTGAAAGAGACTGTGAAGAAGAATAGCACTGAGAAGGCCCAAATGAAGTTCGAGAACGTCACTCGACAGGAGATGCTGGATATGATTGACCAGAATACGAAGTTCTTCAACAAGGCCACAAATGATGACGAGTTTGCAGAGGTATTCCAGAGCTGGCTATTCAATCAGTTCGTCAGCTCTTCCAAGCAAGATACTCGGGGGCTGATTGAGAAGGGGCGAAGCAAGACAGTCGAATTCGAAGAGCATCTCCTGCCTGATACGGAGTCTGACGCCCTCGCAAAAGAAAGAGTCGCTCAACATGTTGCTGCATTTGCTAATGCTGCAGGGGGCCACCTGATCATTGGCGTCGACAAAGACGGGAACGTTCAGGGTCTCGAAAAGGATTTCAAATCAATCACGAAAGGACAAGAAGGGTTCAAAAAGCAGCTTGAGAACGCTCTGGCGGAGCACTTGGGTGAAACGTTTGCTACACAGAAGACCGGCGTTCAATTCGAGACTTTGAGCGAGAAGTCGGTATGTGTAGTGAAGGTAGAACCCAGTGACGAGCCCATCGAATTCAGCGGAGATGAGTTATTCGTCAGAAAGGATAGCGACACGAAACAACTCAGTTCAAGCGATTCGGAAGAGTACGTCAAGAGGCATTTCAGATAATCTGATTTGGAGTAGGTCGATCTGTATCATTGATGGCTGGGCGACCGATTGTTGTACAGCGTTTGATTAGGTTGGAAAAATGGATATGAGTCTCAAATTGATCTCGCAATCCCGGAACGTTAGTGCTGGTTGAAAATATAAATAATTGTGTTAGGTTACTACGCAGACGGAATTTGAGTGATGAAATCTGTGATGCTTAACGCCTCAAGCGTAAGCAGGGCCGCTATGCATAACACTACAAGTATCAATATGTAGTATATCAGCAGGTCAAGGGCGAACCCGTATTTCACCTTAGCCTGATTGGGATCTTTATTCCTAATATTCCACCACCACCGGAACGGCCGTCCCCACCAAGGAGAAGTGGTTTCAAGACCGATACCACGCTGGGTGAGCTCCTTATCACTGAAAAAGTTCTTGTAAAAATCAACCTGTTCTGTCTGAGAACCAACAAGATCTATAAACTGATTTCTGATGCCAAAAATCCGTCGGAGAGTAATCAAACAATAGACACCCAACAGCGTAGCGACGCCAATATATGTGGGTGTGGGTGGAAGAAGATCATCCAAACGGAATACGACTGTGGCTCCAATAATCACAATGAACGCAAATGTCCTGAATAGGTCGCGAGACAGATCGTTCATTAGCTCGGATCTAAGTCTAACATATTCGCTCTGGATGTTGAAGGCGCTCTCGGTCAGATCTTGCCGGAATTCAAAGAACTCATCCACGCTCTCTTTTACATAGAATTGCCTATTTGATTGGGCTGAACTCAATATCGGCTCGGCATCAGTGATTAACTCAGCAAGGGTGTTGGCGTATAATGTCGCGACATTGCGTACCACTGTTATTCTGTCATCCGCTCGTGCATCATAGATCCACGAATACAGCGCGTAGATATCCTTGACCAGTTCAGCAGTGATTTCAATCGTCGCTGAATTCCCATTGGAAGACACTGTGATCTGCTCACTCGCCGACTGCACTACCTCCCCCTCGATGTACTGGCGGCCCTGAATTCGCACTCGCCAGGTTGAGTCATCGACGAATTCGGCTGTGTTAGCAATAGCTAAAATCGAGAAGATTACAACATACGGGTTAAACAATTTTTTTGCCTCAGTCTCTAACTCTTGGTCGCTAGAAATATTGAACTGAAAAAAGGAGGGTGGTAGGAAACGAACCTCTGGCTCTTGGATTAGTGTTTGGCGCCGAATTTTCTCCATCTGGTCATGCCACTTACTTGACTGACCCTCGTTTACGTCGTATTCGTGAAGACGTGACAAGGCGTAGATGGAGAGTCCATCGCCTGTGACGAAATTGTCAAGTGACAGAATAACCACCAGGGAATGAGTGTGTCTATCATCAAGCAGCTTACCTCGTATTTCGGCGATACTGGTGTCGGAAATTTCGCGTTTGAATGTATCCAATTCGATATAGAAATGGACCGAAATACTGTCTACAGTCAGTTCGTTGGCGAGGGCTCTCTCTATCTCGTCGAGGGGAAGTGTATATTGAATATCGACCTGGAATTGATCGACAGTGTGGAAAAGCTCTAGAGCTTCTATAATATCATCCGTAGTACTAATCGTATTATCCCGTAACCCAGCCAAGACATCTATGAGAGCGTCTTGACCCCGATAGAGGTCATCAATCGCCGAGGGTCCATTCCGATCCCGTGAACCCGTAATTGAACCAGTCGATGGATTGTAATTGATGCTGTATTGTTCATCAGCACCAATTATCTCAAATTTCAGCGGACGGAGCCTGGCGAACTCAGACAGCTCTTCTGTATCAGCGATCAAGTCTTGGGATGCCTCAGGCGAGACATCGTCTGCATTGAGTGTCAGAGCCGCGTACCGTTCCGTTAAGGAATCGTCCCAAGATTCGACAAACGAAGATAGGGACCCCTTCAGTTCCTGAAACATCTACTAGCTACTGCTTGTAATCTTTGGAGACGTCATACCCTCTGATAACTGCTTCCCATTCATCCTGCATATGTTCCTGCTCCGAAATCTGGATCTGGTCGCTCTCAAGCAGTTCCACTGGAACCTGGATTACGATTTCACCATCAATCGTCCATTCTACCTTAGAGGGAGCAAAGTCTGGATCTGAACTGATATGTTCCTCGCCTTTTTCATACAATCGTCGCTCAAAGTCATCATCATCAAACTGTGGGCCAACAATGTCCCTCGCCGTTTCTTTCGCAACATCGTCTGTAAGTTCCCCATGTTCTTCTACGGCGTCGTAAAAATCCTGAACATCCTCTGATGTCAGTGACTCATTAGCTAGGGTTTCTTTGGTCTCCTCAACGGCCGCGAGGGTGTGTTGAAACTGCTTCCGACTTCCTTGACCAACGTCACAGCCCAAAAACCGAGGGAAATACTTTGTAGTACCGTCATCTTCAAGGAATTTGATATCTCCCGATTTGCTGAAATTATCGGACTCAAATAGCGGATACACACACCCTTTCTGAAAATCATCAGGATCTGGTAACGCGCTATCAAGCTCCTCATACCGAAGTTCCCGGGTATCTTCATCAATTACGGAGCGTTCCTCATCCTGGGGTTCCAGTTTGAGCATACTAATTAATGGCTCGCCATTCCAAGTCGCTTGAATAACGAAAAATATCCCCTCATTGGTGTTCCCGCTCATCTCCTCTATCAAACGGAAAGAAAAGCTCTCTGCAACATTTTCGAAATCATCATACTCAGCCGACGCTTCTTCCATATCTAACTCAAGTCCAAGCATCTCATCCAGATATTCCTGACTGCGGTCGTCATCTCTGAACTGGCCGACACTCACTTGGTTAGTATCGGGTTTGCTGATGATTTTTGCTATGTATTTACGAAATATATCTATAGTGTCATCATCGACATCAACATCCCGGGTACTTGATTGCCAGAACTCATCAGAACCTCTCTCTACATCACTATTGACCGGTGAGAAAGTAAGAGCATTAATTTCAACCGTCACAGTATATATCCAGAGACTTCATTTACATAACCTTTACCCACTCGTTGGCTTCTGATAATATGTAATATTGTCATATCTGTAAAACAACAACTATCACTTGTAGCATATCTTTCCAAAAAAGGCGCATTATATACAAACGAGGACTACTTTGAATTGTCCTAATAGGTGTCATTGTTCTGGTACGCTCTTCTGTTAGAGATTGTGGATAAAGTTCGCCACAGTGTGTCGGAACAGAAACTACCGATCTAACGCCTCCATGCCCAATTCTCTACTCAATTGGTTCAGCATAGAATCGCAACAGGTCTCTGCCTGAATAATGTGCCTCCCAAGAGTATTGTAAGAATAGACGCACCCCATGGTAGTCCGGCACAATAACCGTATCCGCTTGACTGGTCGTGATTATTGATCTATTCAGCCTCAGCCCCATACTACATAACCGCAGTAAAGAAAGATGTTATCGGATGGATAGGAAGTAGTTGATCGCCGCGGAGATACCGCCGATAACACGGAAGAACTTCGCCAGGGTGCCAAGTCCGATCGTCCCGAGGATGCCGCCAAATAGCGGGTCCACCGCCATTCCAATCCGGAGCAACGTCCCAAACTCAAACAGTTCGACGAGTAGCAGGCCGCCGGTGAACATGGCGAAGTCGACTGGGACGGCGATTCCATGTTAGTAGAGGAACCAAAGGGTGGCAACACCGCCGATCAGTACCCAGAACAGATACTTTCGTCCTCGCTGCGTGGCGCTCTCGGGGTCGCCCTTCCGCCAGTTCCGAAAGTAGTTCGCTGACTGCAAGAGGGCTTTGAGTAGTCCGGACGCCATTCTGACGTGTTAACAAACCGTTGAAACATATAAGCTTTATTCCGGTACGTAATCTGGTCACGAGCCTTGTGTAGACGGTCAGTATTGGGAGCAGATATTTAAGCAAACTTGACGTACTGTATGGAAATGACGGTATTCGGCCGTCTTGGTGCCCTGTTCGTGGTCCTCAACGGGGCAGCCCTCCTGCTCGTGGATGCTCTACGTTCTCCCCCAGGCCTCTGGTACGCGGCTATCGGTATCGTCGCTGGGACAACGATGATGGCGTATACGGTGATATCTTCGACCTTTCGCCGACGTCCGCAGCCTGCTCCCGAACCAACGTATTCGAGCACATCCAACAAGTCAACGACAGCTTCAACGACGCAGCAGACCGACTCACAGGCAGTTGAACCACCGCAAACAGCCGAGTCCCCCAAATCAACCGATCAGGAGCGGGTGTTAGAGAGCAACGACAACACGGATCCTCCGGAGTCGCCAACATCGGAGGAGAAACCGGAGCCGTCGTTGACCACGGTGAAAGATCCACAGCGCCTCCTGAAAAAGACCCAGACGACGGAGCGAACAGCCTCGTACACCAATTCCTCCCGGACGAAGAAAACGGCGGGAACGTCGTTTCGCCAGAATAGACACGTCACCTCCTCAGTTTCACCGAGGCGGAGCCCATCCACCGAGACCGACAACCAGTATTTCAAGCCGGTCGACTCGAGCCACGAAATCAAGTTCGCCCAGATCGACACTAGATTCAGCTACCTCGATATCGACTGGGGGCCGGAATTCATCGGTTTCGACCCGATCCCTGACCTCGTTGAGGTGGATGTCGGGCCAAGTGTTGTGAGCCACGAGTTGGTGCGCAGCCCGGTCGAGATCAAGATCTCCTCATTCCTCAAGACCCTCCTCGCACTCACTCCACGAAGCTCCGGTACCGCGACCCCGGACGTTGGTACGCAGCCGTCGGTAGCAGCGTACAACCACGTTCGTCGGCGGACAGACGACACTGCCACCAGCCAGAAATCGGTACCCCGCGATACCTATGAGACTCGGTATAGTGACCAAGACAGGCGTCTGGACAGCCGCCGTGAACCAATGACAGCGGCTGATAGACGGCAGCATCCGGCGGAGACATGGCCCAGGTCTAGTCCGGAACCGGGTTATCAACGCCCAACAACTGCTGACACAACCGGTTACGGTAGCCACGAAGAGCTGGGCACATTTGACAGCAGACGCTCTAGTGACCGCCGTTCACTTGGCTTCGAGCCGGTCATACGCGAGGAACCGATCGGACCGCAAGAGGTGGGTGTAGCCGGTAATCCGGCGGTCGATATGGATATGAATCATTCACTACCGCGAAGGGAGCCGCCGCAGTCGGATGCCGATACTTTTGGACTGAACGACGTCGCCCCGGGATTCTCCGAGCCAGCAGAGTCAGTGATGGACCCGATTGAACAACCAGCACTCGGGTTTGGAATGTCCGACTGGGAGCCCGGAATGCTGATCGACGAACCCATGGTGGATCCAGAAGTCGGTGCGGAGATGTTGGGCTTGGACGAGTTTGCGGAGTCATCAGAAGGCGCGGTCGGTCTGCCCGGCTCCGACGTCGAAAACGGATCAAACCCCTTGTTCCTCGAATCGGAATGCCTCTTCCCAGAACCAGACGCGGCGGACGACTGGCTGGGCTTCTAACATCTCTTGTATGGTTGGCCGGGGCACGTCAATAGGCCCTACAGCCATCCCCGATACTTAATTGACGAAAGGAGTTGATTATCGCGGCCAGATAGATCGAAATTTGAGATCGGTGAGGGCGCGATGCAGTCGGTACCCTGGTGTATTGCGTGGATCTATTCGAAGCGCCTCGCTGATTCATGGCACAGAAAGTCTCTTTCCTCGTAGAGGACTGCGGAATCGAGCCTGACTATTAACCAACATAGGTGAGACTAAGTACCGCCCTGTTGGTTAACAACATACCTACGGTCGTTGAATCGGTCAGTGCAGGTAACACACTTACCGTGACCAGCGACTACTTATCAGAATTTTATTACAAATGCCGTGCAAAACTTAGAGCATCTGCTCATCACGAACAGCAATAAGTTAGTCTACCCAACCAGCATACTACATGAGCACGCCGAATAATCCTCTAGATCCATTATTTCTGTCCGTCACACCGATCAAATTTCCGGACGGGGGTCACGCTACAGGCACACTGTTCAGGTACGAACAGGAAGGCGAGGAGAAAGACTTCCTGGTCACGAACAGGCACGTATTCGTTGAGGAGAATGAAGACAGCGAGGAAGAGTTAGTAGCGGAGGAAGCCCGGATTTATTTGCGAGACAGCGCTGATGCGCCGATGCTCCGGATTGCCAGGCCGCTCGAACTAGTCGAGAACGGGGAGCGAAAATGGATGGAACACTCCGCAGAACCACAACCCGACCTAGCAGTGGTTGAGCTGTATGACGACCTAGATGATTATATTAATCAACCGATAGGCCCTCCGAACTTCCTCCCGGATGGACGCCAGATAACGGCAGGCGAGGAAGCGATGATTGTCGGTTATCCAGTGATTGAACCGAACGATTACATGCCAGTAATTAGGAGTGCGCTCATCTCAAGCCATTACGGTAGCGGTTTCATGGGGAATCTTGCATTCGCTACAGACGCGAATACGCACTCTGGGATGAGCGGCAGCCCTGTTTTCACAACACCGTCAATTATAGACCAGATAGACGGTGGGCCGGTTGTATACCAACAACCGCAGCGGTATTTCCTCGGTATACATTCATCTACTCTCCATTCGAATAAGCATCCGATTGAGGAAGGCCCATTGAACGTGAACTTCGCCTTCTACCCTCAGCAGATAATCGAGATTATTGAAAACAATGGAAAGTGACCATTGCTCACTGCCGCTAGGTTCGGATCCAGTTTTTTCTTGGGAGTTGGATACATGTTAGACTGACTAAAAAACAGAATGAGTCGCTACCGCTCGTCGTGACCATTGTACTCAATCGGTTCCACAGCACCAGACGTTGTCACATGGAGTCCTTCGTGCTTGATCACCTCATTTAACCTGTACCGAACCTTTTCTTGGCGGTCTTCTTTCCCAATGTGCTGTTTCGGTGACGCCGCTTGCTCGATGACCTCAATAATCAGTTGATAATCCTGATTGTTTAGATTTTCTAATACGTCCATCACGTAATCCTTCCTGACGCCTTCTGCTCCATCAACCGGTGAAAAGAGACTGGCATTAAATTCAGCCTGATGTTCTGTCTGTTGATCATACTCGGTTTCATACCCCAGGTCTCGGATGAAACGATTCAAATCATCCCCTTGCCATGTGTCGGCTATCACCTCAGCAATAACATTCAATACAGACAAGTCGAACTGCTTCAGTTTTTTCAGCTCCTTCAGATCCTTATCGCCTGTTGGATTCAGCTCCTCAACCCGTTCTGCCTCTGCGTACAATTTCTGTAGATCCTCCCACTTCGGGAACCAGATGTACTGGTTTCCGTGCTCGTCTTGAAATTTGACATCCAATCGGATATCTCCACTCCTGAAGGTTCCACTGGAATTGATTTTCTCAAAATGGATTCGACTATCTGTCATAGCTTGTTTCTAGAATGGGAACGGTGGGATTTGAACCTGCGGCTAATCTCTTGGGAGAGGTACTATCTACTCTACTGAGTTACGTCCTTACAGGCAGGAATTGATGTAGAGGCTGCCAGAACGTGCAAGATATGTGCGTTGTATCTTGCACGCCCATCAGAATATCTATCGGAATTGATAGAAGCTCCGATGGTCAATACGCATGCATAACGAGGAGCTGATTCGATTTCCGCTCGTGCGCCTTCGCTAATTAGCCGTGGTGGCTATAGGGACTGTCTGAAGAATTCTGGTCGTGATTATCGCCGTAATCGGGACTTCACTCAGGGAGTTTCGCATCCTTTCCGGAAATCCTGGAAGCGACGGTTTACCGGAAACAGAACCGCATGACAACGGCGGAGTTGGCGATAAGAACAAACTATAGACCCCAATTTCCGGAAACTACCCAGTCACCATTATATACCGCGCTAGAAAACCAATCTACTAATCAATCCATGATTCGCGATGCTCGTGTGCTTCGGGCGGGGTTCATACCGAAGGAAATTGAGCATCGCGACGCCGAGTTGAACCACCTCTCCAGCGTTCTGGAGCCGATTACGAACGGGGAACCCGCCGACACCGCTATCGTCACAGGCCCCAGCGGCGCCGGGAAGACGTGCATCTCAAAGTTTGTCACCGAACGCCTGCGAGAGGAGGTACTGGACATCGAGACAACCTACGTCAACTGCTGGCGCAACTACACCCGCTTCCGCACGCTGTATCAGATTCTCGACGACCTCGGCCAGACTATCGATATCCACCGGCAGTCGACACCGCACGACGAACTTGTCGACCGGATTCAGCAGTACGATGGACCGCGAACGGTGATCATCCTCGACGAGGTCGACCAGCTGGAAGATCCGGGTATCCTCTACGACCTGCACAGCTTGGAGCAGTTCGCGCTGGTCTGTATCGCTAACAAAGAAGAGGAGCTGTTCAGCCGTGTCGACGACCGGCTCGTAAGCCGACTCCGCTCCAGCGAACACGTCCGGATGGACAAGTACCACGACGAGCAACTCTACGACATCCTGAGTGCCCGTGCGAAATGGGGTCTCGACGAGGATGTTATCACCGACAACCAACTCTATCGCATCGCCGACGCGGCCGCCGGCGACGCCCGTCTCGCGATAGGGATTCTCCGTACTGCCGCTAGCGAGGCTGACAGAGAGGAACAAGAGACGATCACAGACGAAATGCTGTTGGACGCTGCGGATGACGCCCGGGCACAAATCAGGCAGACGAGCCTCGATTCACTCACACCACACCAACAAACCGTCTACGAAATCGTTCATGAGGATGGTCCCCTCGGACCAGGAGCCATCCACGAGCGCTATCGCGACGCCGTCGAAGACCCGCGAACGAAACGGACGATTCGGACGTACCTCTCGAAGATGGTCCAGTACAACCTTCTAGAAGCCAACGGGACGAGCCGAGACCGGCAGTATTCCGTCGTCACCGAACCAGTCAGTTCGCCGGCGAACTGAGTCCCACGCAGCGATTCGACGCTACAGTTGCTTCGTTAACCAACAGTCGGACTGGTTTGACCCGTTTTGTTGGTTAATACACTCACAGCCGATTCCGGAGAGTTTCGCGGAAGCGGTCGAGACACTCAAAATCCCGGGTACAACGGTCTATTCCAGATTGCTCCGGTCGGTTTCCTGAAACACGGAAGCTACACGCCGCAGGTTATCGGATCCGTGGACCTCTACTAACGTATGTCAGACCACCCACCCTCGAATCGATTGGAAATTGAGCAACCAACGCGAGGAGCTGACCGGAATCGGTCCATTTCCAGCCAACCTGATACAGCGAGCGACGACATCCTACTTCCCTCACTTGAGGACGGCATCACGGTGTTGGACGTCGACGGCAGTCGGGGCGTGCCTATCCTGCAGTCGATAGTACTTGACCATCTCCTCATGCGCGACGGGCCCGCTTTCTGGGTTGACGCCAACGGGCACGCCACGACCACCACGCTCTCACGAATCGCTCCCAGCCAACGGTTGCTCGACCGGATCCACGTTGCACGCGGATTCACCGCCTCCCAACATTACGGCGCTGTCTGTGATCTCCCGATGGCAGTGAACCACTGTATTCAGGAATCGACGACAGAGGACAGCCTGCGAGGGCAACAGTCCACGGGTCATGACGAGGACACATCCCCGTATACGCCGTCGCTCATCGTCGCCCCAGCCATCGATGCACAGTACCGTGCCGACGATACCCTTGGAGAGGCACAGGCCGAGACGCTCCAAGCCCGAGCGCTCGCAAAGTTAGCGACCTATGCTGAGG
Organism: Haloarcula rubra; assembly: GCF_019599465.1. GTDB lineage: Archaea > Halobacteriota > Halobacteria > Halobacteriales > Haloarculaceae > Haloarcula > Haloarcula rubra. The sequence goes on along the minus strand of NZ_RKLR01000008.1, from coordinate 96,318 downwards.
GGTATGACATCCCCGTTCTTGTCACCCGAAGCAAGCGTGACGAGTTCGCGGCACCGGTCGAGACGGCCGCCGACCACCGGCTTGAGTGCGAGCAGACCCGGATGGGACCGAAAATTAGTGGCGACGACTTCGAGACACTCCTCTACCCCGTCGACGGCGGCGCTTACTACCAGACGACGTTTGCCTACTGGCGACAGTTGCTCGCGGCACGCGCCACGCAGGTCGGCGTGGAACCGGCGACGCCGTCAACGCCGACCCAGGAGGGCGTCGGGACAGGCGTCACAGCCGACGGTGAGACGGTTGCGGCCACCGCGGACCCCTTACTCGATGCGTGGACCGCGACCGGGACAGGAGGCCGATAGCGATGGGGCGCACAAACCCGACGTACCGAGACGCTATCCGGGCCATCGAAGAACGTTGGGCGGAGTTCCGCCGGGCACTGCGGCGTCGCGACCAGCCCCGGTTCGACCGACTGTTCGAGTACGCCCGCGAGCATGCTGACGCGAGCGGGCTGTTGAACCACCAGAACCCGCTGCTGCCGGCGCTGCTCAGCATTGACCTGGAACAGGAGGCCCGACTCGACGACCACGAGGAACGCCTCGAGGAGCTCGAAAACGAACTCAATGAGGAGAACAAACGACAGCAACTCCCCAAGACGGGTACCACAGAGGACGGGTTGCACTGATGATTTTTATGACGGGGTACTAGCCCCTTCGTATGGCAACGGATCGCTTCCAGAGAATCAACGGCTTGGAATCAGGTGATCGAATTCGGATCCACCTTACCGGGGACGGTCCGGTTGAGGCTGGCGATGTTACGTTTCCGAATCCGTGGGAGACCTCCGTCGGAAGTGTACACGAAGAGAGAAAGGATCCACGGAAGGGAGATGAGGTCCGACATATCGAATTTCACCGGACAGTGCGTCTCAATCCACCTGACGAGATCGTGCCGCCTGATCGCGTCGTGTTCAAAACTGCACATCGGATGGACCAGGAGAACACGCTTCAGCTGACATTCAAACAGCTGATCGAAGATAGTCCTGGTCACTATACACTCCTTGCTTTGGGATTCGAGGATCTCGATGTTCTCGAGTGAATCCGTATCGAATATAGCGCCTCAGTTCCGTAATCAGTAGTCTTAACCAACATATCGTGGGCTGCGCTGATTTTGTTGGTTAAGGTGGCGGGAAGAGGAACCAGCTCCCCGGAAGTGTTTGTGGAAGATGGTTGGACAGGGCCAAATTCGAATTCCAAGCCCTTCACAGCCGTGTCGCACAGATCCCTTGAACTCCGGAAGTGACACACTGTCAATTATCGGGTGAGCGCACGTTGGCGTGCCTATACTGGAGGGAGACAAATAGAAAATGCCGTTCACATTTGATTTCCTCGATGACGGCCGGGTCCTCGAATGGGAGACGACAGCTGACGGCGCCGTCGCGACCGAGCACGAAGACTACTCGCCGCGCTTCTACGTCGCCCCTCGCGACCCAGAGACTGACCTCGACCTCACGACACCCCAGTCGGTGTACGACCAGCACCCGGACGTCGTCGCGACCGAGATGGTTGCGCGACGGCCGGGCTTTCGGCGAGGTGAGGAGACAGTCCTCGCCGTCGACGCCGCCCACATCGACCGCGTCACTCCGCTCGCTCGGCAGGCACGCCAGTTGTCCGACTATCCGATCGGTGGTATCGCATGCTTCAACGTCGATTTCTCGCGAGAGTTCCGGTACTGCTTGGAGAACAGCGTCGATCCAACGCCGGCGAGCGAGCTGTCGACGCTCCGGCTCAGCGTCCCGGTGACCGAAACGAGCAACGATATCTATGGAGAGCTGTCCGTTGCCGGCGACACCGTCACCGGCTCGCCGACGGATATCCTGATCGCCGTCCAGGGGGCGCTCGAAGCACATGATCCGGACATCCTGGTCTGCTCAACCAGCGAGATTGTCCCGACGCTGTACGAGATGGCGACAGACGCCGGTGTCGACGACTTCTCGCTGAGTCGGTGGTCGGACGTCGACTATCAGCAGCTCGCGGGTGCATCGACCTACGCCAGCTACGGCCAAGTAGGCCACTCACCAGCACGGTATAACGTTCCGGGCCGGGCAATCGTCGACGAATCGAACACGTTCTTCTACGGTGAGACGAATCTAGACGGCGTCCTCGATCTTGTATCGCGCTCGAAAAAGCCCGTCCAAGAACTCGCTTGGGCATCTATCGGGAACGTTCTCACAGCGATTCAGATCTGTGAAGCCCACGGCCGCGGCGTGCTCGTCCCGTGGAACTCCTGGCGTCACGAATTCTTCAAGCCAATGGGCACGCTGCACGACGCCGACCGTGGCGGGTTCATCTTCGCACCGGAGGTCGGTTTCCACGAGAACGTTCACGAACTCGACTTTTCGAGTTTGTATCCGAACATCATCTGTACGCGAAACGTCTCACCCGACGTCATCAGGTGTGACTGCCATAGCGACCGTGGCGATGTACCCGGATTGGGGTACTCGATTTGTGACGAGCGTGGCTACCTCGTCGGCGTCCTCCAGCCGATCATCGACGCCCGAGACGAGATCAAGGCGGCCATCCGTCGAGAACACGAACGTGACGAGCCCAACGAAAAGCGCCTCGACGAACTCGAGGGGCGCTCGGGAGCGCTGAAGTGGATCCTCGTCGCGTGCTTCGGCTACCAAGGGTTCAGTAGCGCGAAATTCGGTCGTATCGAGTGCCACGAAGCGATCAACGCCTACGCTCGTGAGATATTGCTCGTGGCGAAACAGCGCTTGGAGGCGGGCGGCTGGCGCGTCGTCCATGGCATCGTTGACTCCATCTGGGTGACCCCAGACCCCGACGTCGACGACGATGCTCGTGAGGATCTCGAAACGCTCGCGATGGACATTACCGACGAAGTCGAGATTCGCCTCGAGTACGAAGCTCACTACGATTGGGTGGCGTTCGTCCCGCAGCGAGAGAGCAACGCCGGCGCGTTGACGAAGTACTTTGGAAAAGTCAGCGGCGAGGAGGAGTTCAAGCTCCGTGGCATCGAAGCTCGTCAGCGGTCGACACCACCGTTCATCGAAGCGGTACAACGGGAGTGTATAGAGGTGCTTGATGAGACACGGTCAGCAGACGTAGTCATCCGCCGGCTCAAAGCGGCGATTGCAAGCCTGCATTCCGGAGAGGTTGCTGCCGACCAACTCGTCGAACGGAATCGAGTCTCAAAACCACTGGAGGGGTATACCCAGAACACGCAGAATGTGGCCGCGCTCAAACGAGCACGAGATCAAGAATTGGGCGTCCATCCGGGACAGGACATCAAGTACGTGGTCGTCGATGATCAGAAATCATCTCGGGACCGTGTCGCCCTAGCGCATGAAGAGATTGAGGAATACGATCCCGAGTACTACGAGACACAGCTCGTTCGAGCGGGCGAGAGTATCCTCTCTCCAAAAGGGTGGGATCGGACAGATATTCGACGGGAGCTCGCTGAAACAACTACGAGGAGACTGAGAGACTATTGTTGAAACGTGATAGGGTGGACACCGGATTTCCGGGGAAATACTCCAATAGAGAAGCACAGCTGGTGAACTACCCGACCCTACTCGCTCGTTGAGGAAGGGGCCTTAGCGCCTACGTTCAGCTAAACGCAGGAGTCAACATTTACACATCGATGACGGGGGGTGCAATATGTCTGGGAGAGATTCCAGTCGAGGACTGCCGGAGATGTGGAAGTTACACATCGATGACGGGGGGTGTGGCTGACAGATGATTTGAACGACAATACCAGAGCGTTATCCAAATCCAGCCAATCCGCTCGCTGTTACACTTCGAGCACGGGGGGTGAACCACAGCAATGTACTTCGTTACCGGTACAAAGTCCAGATATTCCAGATTGGCAAATATGAGGGATAGCCCAAATGAGGCGGAGAGATATACATCGACGGAGGTTAATCTTTTTAGTACCTGCGTCACACAGCAGGAGTATGGCCGGCAGCAATCAGGGTGGGAGTGACCAATCTACGTTGGAAGAGGAATCAACGCAATCAGAGGTAGAGGAGAAGCCCAACGCCACTGAAGATAATCCCGCTGCCGACGACGCATCCCTCAGTCTTTCTGAAGAGAATGCTAGCGAGAGTACACAGCAGTCGATTCGGGATATGCTCAACGAGGAGGGTAACGGGTCAGTATTCGTCAATCGTGATCTCGTCGAGCCCGACACCATCATCGACGAAGAGCGAATCGTCGGTCGCGACGATCAGCTCGAATCGGTCGTGTCATTCCTGAAGCCGACACTGCAAGCAAACCGACCGCCAAATATGCTCCTCTACGGCCCCGCCGGTACTGGAAAGTCACTTATTATCGGTGCTGTGACCCAGCAAATCGTCGAGCTCTGCAAATCGAAGGGCGAGAGCTTCGGTGTTGTCGACATCAACTGCCAGCCGATCAATACGCTCGATCAAGCGGTCTATGAACTTGTCCAGACAGTCGCCAAAGACGTCGGCGCAGAAGTGGGCGTCCCCGAAACTGGCGTGTCGACGAAACGCAAGTACCGACGTCTCTACGAACTCATCAACGAACACTACGATTCGGTCATCTTCATCCTCGACGAGATCGACCTCCTGGTCGGACGCCGCGCTAACGACGAACCCGCCTACTCGAAGTTGCTCTACCAGCTCTCACGAGCCAGCAATACGAACGAAATAGAGGGCAGAGTATCCGTCGCAGCGCTGACGAACGACCCGAAATTCATGGAGGACATCGACGGCCGAGCCGAGAGTTCGTTCAACCCACGGGACGTCTACTTCCCAGATTACGACGCTAATCAACTGCGCGAGATACTCCAGAATCGTCGCGATGCCTTCCGACCAGACGCCCTCTCTGATGACGTGATTCCACTCGTCGCTGCTTTTGCAGCGCAGAGTCACGGGGACGCTCGGAAGGCAATTGACCTGTTCCGTGGCGCCGGCGACCTCGCCGACGAGCGTGGTGAGGACAGCGTCGACGAACACCACGTCCGAGAATCCCAGGAAGAAATCGATAAGGACCGCTCGTTGAAACTCGTGGAGGGGCTCACGACGCAGAAGAAGATCTCGCTGTACGCCACTGCCGCCGTCGCACATTATTCGAAGCGCTCAGGCAGTTCCGTTCCGAGCCCAGTTGGATTCAAAGTGTATCAGTGGGTTACTGATGAGCTCGACGCGGATCAAATGACTCGAGAGACGTATGTCAAGTACGTCAAAGAACTTTCTACGTACGGGCTCATCTCGACGTCGAGGAAGAGTCGAGGCCGCGGCGGGGGGATGTACATGGAGTTCACCTTCACGGGTGACCCTACGGGGATTATGGATCGAGTCACCGACGATACTCGTTTAGAGGGCATCGTTGGCCAAGGAGAACTACTCCGAACGGTGGTTAACGCGCAACTCAAAGAGTTCCACCAAGACTGAGGGACGGTATTTTCATCAAGTTCGAGTAGGACACACCCCCCGCCGTCGATGTGTAAGTTCCTGACCCCACCCCCCGTCATCGAAGTGTAACTGATTTCGATGCAGTGACTGATTCCACGAAACCGAACAAGGGCGATCGCGATTATTGAATACAGAGTCCAGGTCGTCTATAGTGGCAAGCACTCTCGCTATATTCTACTGATTCTGGAGGATGCATTCATTCAAAAGAGAGGGGGAGGTCTCTGAAGAATTACCTCAAGTTCATACTGCAACCCCCTCCCCCCGTCATCGATGTGTAAATCACCAGTGAGGGATGGGTAGAGGCGACAGAACAAGTAGTCTCAATCAGGTAGAGAGCATCTAAAGCTAGCGATAGTACGCGAAGAAGGGTGTAGAAAGACATTCATCCAGAGGAATTGACCTCGTTCGATCAACTTGAGAGATACTCCAGTTGACACTTACTCTAGGTCCACTGCGGATTAGGTTAACTCGGGGGTTACATAAAACTTCGTCAGACTAGAGTCATAAGTTCTAGAGAAGTTATTTATAGAGTGTGAGGACCTCTCGCCCGTGTTTGCGACTGTTCCCTCCGTTTTCCTCGATTTCGTCTTCTCCCCCCGCCCCCTTCTCACGGTTTTACACATCGATGACGGGGGGAGGGGGTCATCGCTTCCAAACTCATCGACAATCTTCACTTGGGGTTAACCGGGGCAATGTACTCATTCTTCCACGAATCGCCCTCTCGCCACTGCCAGTAAAAATATCGGTACGACTTATCGCCAGTCTCTTTTGTAGTCTTCACCGTGATGTAGGCTCCACTCGGAACATCGCTGTAGTCCTCGGAATCGGTCGAAATATCTCGTTCACTAAGCTCTTCAAGCACCTCTTCATCTACTTCTTCCTCAGCTCGACGTTGTTCCAGTTCTGCCTCTCGTTGTTCTCGTTTCCACTCGGCAAGGTCACTTGCGTAGGCCGCTACCGTTTCCAGCCGTTCCGGGGACTGTTTCTGGAGTGGCTCACGAAGATACTTCGGAAGATCCGGAGTCGGGGGCCTCTCTGCCATAGTTACCCCACAAGGCGAAAACACTTTGAATTTGTGGGGTAACTATCGAGAGCGAGCTAGAACCGATTGCTGTTCTATCCGATAATACATATCGCACATGGAGGGTCCTCGATTGGATATTTCAGCCGCTCAAACAGAAACCTCACACTACGGTTCCAAGTGTGGCACTCGAACACTGCGCGAGTTCATATTCCATGCCGGCGTAACTAACCTCCGTAAATGACTGCACCCTCCCAAAACGACGGGTCATCAAATGTCGATAACCCCAGCAATACGCCTAAGTACAGCCCAGTCACACTCAGTTCGATCCACGCTGCTATTGGCGAACTGGGTTACTCGAAAAAGTACATTCCTGTGGTCTCTCAAGCCCTCGATGAACTCCAGCTTGCGCTGTCGACCGCACAGGGTGGCACCTTCCTCTCTGTAGAACTCGCGAACAAAGCGAAATCCTCGAAATATCTTCACATCGACACTCATTCCGAACCCAAGAAAGGGCCGACCCAAGCTCTCACGGACCACTCGCCTGGATTCGATGAAATCATGCTCGCGAGCGGCAGTCTCGTCCGGACGATACTCGATGAATTTCTCTGCGTCGTCGACCCCGCATGGCAGCACTCGCTCGCTGAGGAACCGTTCGCAACTCGGAGCTCCGAGTTGGGGAGTGGTATGCCTGGTGGCCTTTCAGCAGACTCTCCCAGTACGGACGCGTTCGCTGAAGATAGACTCATTCCCGGCGTCAACTCTCTTGAGATGCTGTACGCTGTCCACGCGATCGTCGAATTGGCTTTTTACATCTATCTCACAGAGCCTGGTTTCGCTGGTTCGCTGACGACTGACTTGGAACCCGACGTACCCCGATTAGTCGCCCGGACTGCTCACTTCGACGATCTTGTGATGAACGAGCCCGGCCCGTACCGCGCTCCTATCGCTAGCGACTAAGTCTCATCTCCGTCGAAGCTGAAATGCTCAATGAAACGCATATATCTGACTCTCACAAAGATATATTGCGCTTCGTACCCTGCCTATGCTTATGACGGAGTTTGATCCAGCGCCAGAGTCGCCAGCCACCGAACGACGGTGGCAGCAAGGGGAGGATACGTTCAGTCGTGTCTACGATGTCGCAATGGGGATTACATCACCCACCCCCGCTGCCGAGATTGCAGACGTCGCAGATTGTTCTCCGAACGCTGCGAAAAAGCATCTTGATCGACTAGCGAAGATGGGCATTGTCAGTGTGAACCGTGACGGCCGGCCTGTGCAGTACGAACGCAACGAGGGGTATTTAGAATGGCAAGACGCTAGCCGGATTGCCGACGAACTGACCGTCGAGGAGATTATCGACCGGGTAGGTGAACTGGAAGAAGAACGGGCCGACTATGAAGATGAATTTGACGCTACCGATCCAACTGCTGTGAGCGTTTACGACCAGGACAGCCACGAGGCTATTCATGACCGGATGACTGCAGTCAGTGAGTGGCGCGGTGTTATTCGGGATATTCGACTGTACGAACTCGCCCGCCAGCTCGCAGAGAACGATGGGCATCTCATCCCGGCATAGATGGGGCCAGACCCAACCACACCGAATTCAGGTTCTCCCGGTCCACCCGACCGACAGACGCTGCAACTCCTGGCCCGGCACCTTCGAACTGAGGCACTCATTGCCGAGACGAAATTCGATCCAGACAGCTACGAGCCTCGCCTGCTTCACGCCTTAGTCGACGCGGGACAGTATCCTGAAGGCGTCATAGCGGCTCGACTCGATATTCGCTGGTTTACGACGGGAGATTTCTCGTTTCACTACGTCGAAACACACGAGGATGATAATCGATGGGAGTGTCGCTGGGACCGCCATCCAAATCCACACAACGCACGAGTGCACTTCCACCAACCACCAACCGCAGTGGAAGCCATCGACTTGTCACTGTCATCACGCCATCCGCTGGATGTCTACTCTACGGTTCTTGATGCTATCGAGGGGCGTATCCAAACACTCTGGGAGAATTGAGCAGCTTTCAGTCTGAGTTTCGAAACGGTAGCTGGTGTGTAGACCATCTACCGGTGCCTCTGACAGCCGTTATCCAATCGGCCTCTGTACATTATATGCGGACGACATAAATTCTCCCGTAACACCAGTGTCACCTCCCGAAACGAGTTGCAGAAAACCGGGCGTGGGCAACACCCGGCGAGATGCAGTTGGGCGAGGTCCCGGCAACTGGAAACTGGAGGTGTGAAACTCGCGGAGACCGTCGCCCACACGGGAAAGATTCTCTACCCCAGATATACGTTTTGTGGTGAGTTTCTTCTATTCCAATTGCTGGCGACGTCGACGACTGGCTGAACGTAACCAACGTCCAGCCAAAGACACACGGGATTCGGATTTGAGGTCGGGAGCTATCAGGGGTTTTGACCTCAGATCCGTGTCCCACTGAGACCGTACCTAAGGCGGTGTAATAAAAATTAGCCAACCCGGCTCGTCGTATTGAGCCATCGGAAGCAAAGGGGCACCTGCGCTGTTACACAGACGCGCTTACGGGCGCATCCCCTGCCACCGGAAACTGAGACGATTTCTTACGCGGGGTGCTCGGCCAGTGTGTCCACCAAAACGCGGCAGTAATCGGGAATGTCCGCGACGACGCGCCCCCAGACGATGTTGCCATCGCGGAATGCCGGTTCGTCGACCCAGGTCGCGCCGGCGTTTACGAGGTCGTCCTTGATGCCCAGTGACCCCGTCGCGTCCGAGCCCTCGACGATGCCGGCGGAAATGCCGACCAGTCCGGCGTGACAGATCATCCCGACGATGTTGCCGTCCTCGTAGACGTCCCGGACGAGGTCGAGCACCGACTGGTCGCGGCGAATCTTGTCGGGCGTCCAGCCACCGGGCACGAGGACCGCGTCAAACGCCGCCGGGTCGACCTCCTCAGCCGCGACCTCGGTCTCGGCGGTGAGTCCGCCGCTCTTGCCTGTGTACTCTACGCCGGCTTCCGTACCGACGACGTCAATCTGTGCCCCTTCCTCTTCCATACGCATGTAGACGGCCCAGAACTCCAGGTCTTCGAATCCGGGTCCGACCAACATCGCGATTCGTGTGTCTTCCAGTTTCATGTAGGATCACCGTTGGGATTACGAACTAGACGTTCCGGACTGCGACGTTCATGCCGGCCCGTCCGGCCGGTACCCAACCGTATATCGAAATAGACACGATTTCGTGATAATCTTGGCCCTGTTGAAATCCTTAGCAGCAGATAGCTTTTTGAGACCGTGCTGAATCCAGAGCGCATTTCGGTCAGCAATCTTCCAATTAGATTGGGACTGTGTATCGGTCAATACAGTCACTCAATAGACAACTTACTCAAACTGCACAAGAGATGTCTGGTTATCATTTTCAATCATTCCTCCATACTTACAGTACCGCCTGATTAGGGTAATTGCGAGTTCCCGTCGACGCTCGTGTTTTGCCGACGAACTATCTTCCCCAGAAATATCTATATCTTTGACAAGTCCAGTATATTTAATATCATATCGCCCATTGGCTTCATCCGCGTGCCTAGCCGTACTCAAAAATTGGAGGCAGTTTTCAATCCACTCAATAGCAACGTCTCCATCCTCTATTCGCTGAGTATTTAGTGTCTGTTGAAGAGATGGTGGGCGGACAGTGATTTCCTCATTACTTACAATATTTCCTTCTCGCCAAGCCTGAAAATCCCTATCTGAAAGTTCAGTGGGGAAGACTTTCATCCAGAGGTACGATGCCAGATACGACTCAGGCGGCTCGACATTATAAATTGGTTTGTGAGTTTTCGCTCTGAGGAATTCTTTGGTCCCCAATTGATAAGCCTGATATCCTCCATCCGGGCCAATTGTATTGCTGAGCGATTGTTCGTCAGGGAGGTGATCCTCACGGAACTCTTGGTCCAGTCTGGTTTCTCTCTGAAACACATAGTTGGCTCGCTGATCATCCATGCCATACCGGATTAAGATCAGATTTGGTTCCAACGAATATCCATCATCAAATCTTTTAGCTAATAAATCGCCGAACTGCGAGGAGTAATCATTTGGAACAAAAGCGACGATATCAGTCATTTCTGGTTCCTGAACTGTACCATCAGATCCTTCAATTGCATAACTATCCTCAACTCCACTACACATCTCTAGCAGTTTTGTAGCAATTTTTTCAGGGCTATATGATTTAGGTTGTGGGAGAATCTTTGCGATAACACCGTACTTCGAGTTAAAATAGACCGAAAAATCGGGGACATACTCAATGCCTGATCCGACATTATCCGGAAACCGGTCAAAGTGATACTGGGGAAAATACTCGTCATATACTCCGAAAACAGTCTCCCAGCCACTAATCACGTCAACCGTATCATTGTAGGTCTTGAATTGGTGATGCCGTCCTGGGACACACGGCATATCAGAATCACTCATAATTATGCAACAAAGTCAGTTAAATCGTAGTTTGGTTCTTCACGGACATGCATTACCCCCTCTTGGAATTCTTTTGAAAGCTGGTCGGCAACTCGAATAAGCGAGTTGACTGACCCTTTGTATCCAGGGACAATCGATACTGTGTTACTACCTGTAACATAGATATCATGGTTCGATCCGTCTACAAAATCCACCAGTGACAAGTGGGCATAGGGGTTATCGTGGAAGACAGCCATCGTCGTTTTTGTTAAATCATCAAGAGCATCAATTAATTCTCTATTGTCTGCCGGTGATCGAAGTACATCTTCGTCAAATTCAACTTCAATTTCAGTAATTTGACCGCCCTCCTCACGGCTTGTATCTACTAGCACCTCTAGCTTATCTGAGACTACATTAACTAGCGAACCAACAAGATACTTATAAAAAAGGTCAGGCTCTCCAGCATTCAATTTGGTTACTCCTTCTCGGCTAATGAAACCATCAAAGAACAATTCACCGTTACGTGTAGCTGTAAAATTGAGCTTATCAACGTATCCATTAGTCAATTTATTATCCGTGAATACTTGCTTATAGGGCCGCGTCTGGAAACTGATTTGTCCCTCATCGCGCGAATAAACAACAGTCTTGTCAACAGTGATGTCTACAGAGAGTTCTCTTTCCACGCGTTTTAAGATATCTCGAAGTTCCTCCGAATCCGCGTATAAATTCGAGATATGTGGCTCAGAACGTTTGAAAACCCATTTGAAACCTCGCTTGAAGAAGTCTGGGTCGTAGCCAGTTAATGCGGTCCAGATTTGGGACCCACCATGCTGATAAAGTGCAAATGTTCCTTCAACTTGGCGCTCACCACCATCTATATCGCTTCTCTCAATCGTCCGACTGACCGAAACGCTATAGAAGTCCTCCTCTTCGGTTACTTCCACAATAGCAGACTCTTGACGATCGGTGATGCGCGGTAGTACTTCATGAGGAGGCTTGTGACAAAAGACCGTTTTACACCGGGCCTTGGAGTAGGTATTATTGTTTATTTCAGAATCGATTAATCCCTTAAATCCACTCCACGAAACGTCTCCGTACTCAATTGCCGCCCCATCTTGGAATCCATGCATTGTTTAGTACTGCAAGTTACTATTCAACTATTTCCCTAGCCGAAGAGTGTTACGGAAAATACCATGAGAGCACTATTTTGTGTGTCCGAAAAAATAACCCACAAACAAAAAAGCACCCAGCAGTACAATAAGTTCGGTCATAGGAATATAATCAAGTGTAGACATTAAATAGTCAATTAGAAAGCTGATTAAACCAGTATCTCTAATCGAAACGATAAATTGGAGTAAACCTAATCCGAGGAGGAACCACGTTAATCGTTCGACAGAAGTCTGGAGTGAAAGATTAGATCGTGTTGCAGTTGATTGCAACCGATCGCGGATTACACCAGCAATCATATCAAGTTTTGTCTGTATTCGCTCGAGTGAGCCTTCAAGATTCGTTATTTGGTCTTCCAGGTGGGTAGTCCAGTTGGTTAGGTACCCATCAGTATCTGATGGAATAGACTTCTCAATTGGAGGGGTGCTCTCACCCTGGACATAGTCCTGAAGAAGTTGTTTCATTTGGGCAATATCATCTGTAGTTGTCGTGTACTCTTGGACCCAATCATCACGGAGTGACTCAAGGTCTGCTTCGGTTTCCCGAACATCAGCTGGTTCTTCAGTTTCATCAGTCTCCGGCACAGTGAACCCATGTGATTCGTCATCAATGGCACGAATAGCCGCAGAGCGAGAGTGTAGCCAATGGTCAATCAGTAAGGGTTGTGTGAGAATCTTCAGCTGACGAAAGGTTAGTTGAAACCATGAAACCCAATCATCTGAATCTGTAAGGGGATAGAGTGAGTTTTTCATCTCAGAAAGTGTGGGAAGTGGTGACTCGCGGTTACTTTCCCAATCGTTCGAAATGATTAGACGATCATCCACGACTGTTAGAGACTCATATGGATCAATTCCATACACATCAAGATTAGCAATTGACGAGCGAAATGACTCTACTGAGTCTACAGAAGAAATTAAGTTACTATCAGTATGTAACATAAAGATTCCTGGATATGGTCCGCTCTCAGTAACGAGCCCGTTTGGATATGTATCTGTAATCTGTTCTAGTGTCTCACGTATTTTTGTTCGGGTTGACCGAGCTTCAATAGCTGTCTGTCTGCTAAGCTTCTCAATTATTTCCTTATTAACTGTTCCAACTGTCAGTACCTGGGCGATTGATTCAATATCAGAAGTTTCTACGAAAAAAGCGTAGATCTCATCGAAATACTCTGAGTCTGCTTCTTGCTCCATTGGACCATACATATCCGCATTGCACTGTAATTTCCATTCGTTGACAGAGAAGATCTGCTCATTGAGTTTGAGATGATTATCAGAGTGCTTAGAGAGAGTCTGTTTTATTCTGTTAGATTCTGTTGAGCGGAAAAAATTCGAATGCACTAACAAAGTTGCTTCAATATCCATTCCGTCACTACAATTAGATTGATTTATTTTATTCTTTCTGTATGGATCTATCATCCCGGCTACTCTGAGCTGAACAGTATAGACGAAGGATGGCCCCCTTGGGACAAGAAGGGATCACAGGGTTGCCTCTGACAATTGAGTGGACATACCGGGCCGCGGGGTGATTAAATGATGTGGGAGTGTGCCCATTTCAACATGTCATCTCAAACCATTTAACAATCCTTTACCCAGAAATTCATGTTAGTAAAATAAATTACTTTACTATTTCATGCAATAAGAGTTGGGTGGCAGGGGCCGATTTGCAGTCTTGTTCTAACAGCCGATTCAGAAGGATAGGCTGAGAAACACACTGGGGTGCGATATCCAATCTCTCAGTATCACCGTACGAATCGCCATATCAATGATACCCGCGCGTGCCTTGTCCGGGGTCCTCGAAGTCAGCCGCATCGATATCAGTGGTGTCTGGCGTACTAGTCCCAATCGGATCGTTTCCGTCAACACGGGGTAGCTCCTCGATGTCGTGATTCCTCATCTCGGAGAGCCCCTCTAATTCCTCATTCGGTGGAAAGTCCTCTCGCTCAACCGACTCTGCATCGCGTTCAGCTGCATTTCTCCGCGCATCTTCGACGATGTCTTTCAATTCCGCTCCGGTGAGTCCTGCAGTGTGGCTTGCGAGTTCGGCCAGGTCTTCACCGGAGAGTTCCGATGGGACAGCAGCGAGATGCACGTTCAGTATGGCATGACGTGCCTCTTCGTCGGGGAGGCCGACCTCAAAGTGGGCCGATAGTCGACCCGGACGGAGTATTGCTGAGTCGATATCAGCAGGGCGATTCGTGGCTGAGACGACGATAGCCTCACGATTCTCCTTCGTAAGTTGGACGAGGAACTCCGAGGTCACTTTGCGATCCTCTGCATGAATCGTCCCGTCACCGAGAGTACGTGCACCGAAGAGATGCTCCGCTTCATCGATAAATATCACGCAGGGGCCCAGCGCTTGCGCTTCTTGAAACAGGATCTGGATCTGTTCAGTACTGGCATTGACCCATCTGCTAGTGACATCTCCCGGTGACAGCTCTACGAAGGGAATCCCGAGTTCGCCGGCGAGTGCCCGAGCGAACATCGTTTTCCCTGTTCCTGGCGGCCCGTAGAACATGATCCCTCGAGACGGCTGGATTCCGAACCGCTCGTACCGATCATCGCCTTCGAGTGTGGTCCTCAGTGGCTTTAGAACACGCTGATTTAGCGCTTCTTTCACCTCGTAGTACCCGCCGATATCCACAAACGTGGTTTGAGAGTATCGCCAATCGTAGGATAATTGATCTAAATCTACTGGCGCCGGAGTCATTGATACTTGCTGGGGCGGGCTCTTTCGGGCATCAGTGGAGGGTTTTTCTGGTGGTTCCATACCAGTTGAGTCGACATTCGGTTCAGTGCCCGAAGTTGATAGGATCGTTTTGGCGCTTTGTATGTCAGAATTTGCGCTCAAAGGCTTCGTATCGTTGCGATACCAGGCTACGAGCACTCCAACAAAGAATATAGTTAGCCAGAGAGTTGGCTGAACGTACTCACCGACGAATCCCTGATTGAGAGCTTGCTCTCCTACGTAGTCCTCGACGAATGTCAGCCCGAAGCTAAACAGAAACAACAGGGCACTGCCTGTACCAATGGCTCCGTGGACTCTTCCATTCCATAGAGACGCAGGTATGAACATTAGCGTATATACCAGTCCATACATCAGAATTCCATTTAACGCGACGCTATTGTCTATGGTTTCCCATTCCTGACCAAAAGGAAGTCCAATATAAGCAGCTACAATCAGCACTACGATTGTGCTTAGAGTTGCTTTTAGCCAGAACCGGTCGATCAAACGATAGGAGAGGTGCATTGGGATAGTCAAAAGAAGATCAACTACAAAGAGCAGCAGCGCGACTCCCAACCACTGTATGTATGACATTTATACTGATTTCGTCTTCGTCTGAGTCATCATCGATACTTCCTTCGTTTGTTCTATCACTTCAATAATATTTGAATAGAACGGTGGGGGCTCCGATTATTTGAGACATTTTGATTCATTTGATATCCCCAGAGTCACCGGCTTGGCCTGCCGCTGCCTTTCCGAATTCATCCAATGTCGTTTCTTCAGTAGGCCGCCCTGGAGAGTTCCCTGTCGTATTTGGCCGAATCATCATATTTGCCGAAGACCGTTTGGTCCCAGAATAGGCCAGATAAGGATTGCCACCAGCTGCACCAACGAGGGCTGAAGCACCTATTTTTGAGACATTTTTTGGGATAGTGAATCCTGCCATCTTTGCTCCTTTTTTACTCCGACCGGCTGCAACTTTTCCAGCGGCGGACGTTTTCTCACCTGCCTTTTGCGCCATCTCTCTCCGGTTGATTGATTTCTGCTCTTTGTGTGTCCGATCTGCTGCAGCAGTTTGTTCTTCCGAAAGATTCACTGTCTGCATCCTGCCGCTGGAATCTTGATAGGAGGCCATTGTAGCCCCCGAATCCGCATCTGTGTGCACAGTTGCACTAGCTCCTTCTGCTGGGCTTTGAGAGATAACTCCAAGTTCAGATGCTCTCTCAAGATCAAGTTCGCGGGAAGTGATTGCTTCAGAAACGAATTCACTAGCTTGTGATGCCTGCTTAGCATCCTTTCTCTTATTGTCGACCGACTTGTTGAACTGACTCACTGGATTCGCTTTATCGGCAACACCAGATGCCGTCTCGCTCACTTTGTTCACCCCGGAGCTGACGCTGTCGTCGACTTTCGATAGCGTCTGGCTCTGATCAGTAGCGAATTTCCTTCCTCGCTGCGCTACACTCCCCATACGACTGGCCAGTCCAGAACCACCACTTCCTAAGCTAGACGCACCTGTACTGGCAGCGCTGGCGCCTGAAGCACCAGCCCCGGACGCCCCAGCGGCACCTCCTGCACCACCAGCACCAGCAGCGCCGGCGCCACCGGCTGCTGCACCACCACCCGCCACAATGCCGCCGACACCACCCGTGGCGACGGTCCCGACTGCTGCAGCGGCAGCCAAAGTTGCAGTTGTCGCGGCTTCCCCGACGCCGAGTGGTTTGCCCGCCCAGGATATCTGTTTCCAGACGACTACGACCAGTATTATCGGGAAGATCATAATCAGGGCTATCTCCGCAGCGAGAGTTGCTGCAGTTCCAGCTATTCCGTCGGCACTCTCGACGAATCCACCGTTTTCGATGAGTGCCATCGTGAGGATGACCAGCGAGATAATAGGGCCCGACAGTAGCGCGTAGACGCCCATCTTGAGATAGGTCGCCCCGACGTTACCAACGGCTTCCAGCGGGCCTCGTCCAACGAACCAGAGAGCCACGAAGAACGGGGTTCCGATGAACACGAGATACACTATGAACCACCGGAGTAGCAGGAAGAATATCGTGAATATCACAGCTAGCATCGTCAGGAACGCCGTGAACAGAGAGATGACCATACTTAGCGTGGATGCCAAATCCCCAGCCGACTCGTAGGAACCGAAGGCCCCACCGACAGTCGGGTCGTAGTCCAGCATCCCAATCGTCACGGCATTGGTCACATCGATAGCGAACCCCCACGCCGGCTGGGAAATCCCGATGAAGAAAATCGCCATCACCAGCCGGATTATCATCTCAACGATGCTGAATTCCCTATTCTCCCCGAACGGCCATGCGACGAGGGCAACCGCGAAGAAAATCGGCAGCAGTATCAGCGAGATATCGAATACCCCGTTGAACACGTTGCCAGCAGTGGCTGATTCATACGGATTCGGAACCACGATCAGCTGTCGAATCATCCGCTCAGTAATTGCGGATGAAAACTCAGTGGCGGCATCCTCGAATATCTCCTCCACCTCATCGAAGAAGAATTCGACAATGCCGGTCATGACGTTCCTCAGGTCCTCTCGAATACCCATGGTTACTGATCTCCCACGGTAGATGTCTTCTGAGTGGGCTGATTGAGCGCCGCAGATGCGTCCAATGTGTCATCAACGCCCGGCATATCTTCTTGGACTGGCTGAGACGGAGCGATGTTCTCGCCTTCTCCAGCACCGACCGCTGGCTCGCTAGGTGCTACGCCACCCTCTTCCTGGGCGATGTACGCCCATGGATCGAGGTCGTTATCGAGGACGTGGTGTTCGAATTCCCCGGTGTGAACCTCGATACGGCGACGGCCGTGTTCTGTGGAGGAGAGAAGACAGCCAGAAAATCCTGAGGCTTGGCCTCGAGGCGCATCTGACTGTAGGTAGTTCACCTCTTCCGGAGAGAGGTCGAAGTACTCCCGCGTCTCCTCGGCCACTGACTGCGTGTAGAACAGCATCTTGATGTCGCAGTTATCGTAGACCTCGTGGGCCTCTGGTGTCCGGAGGAATTCGTGAGCCGTCTGGCTCATGAGCGTCAGACCGGCGTCATAGTGCCGGGCGTGTCTGATGAAGAGGTTGATGAGATCACGCGTCGACTCCCGGCCCAGCAGATAGTGGGCCTCGTCGAAGGTGACGTCGAACCGGCTGGGCGAGCGTTTTGCCTCGAGGTAGGCCCAATTCAACATCGCGTGAAGAATGAGGGGCATCTCCCCGGTGTCAGCGAAGGAGCTCATATCCATCACGACGAGGCGTGAGTTGAGGTCCAGGTTCGTCTGCCCGTTCAAATTCTGGTTGATGCCTCCGGGCTTGAACGACTCGAATTTCGGCTCAAGTGCCTCGGCAAAGCTACGGTGTGCTTCCGATGGCTCGAATATCGCGTCAGGAACAGCGAATGGCTGTGTCTCTGCCAGCTGTCCATCGGAATCTAGGATATGGAGTTCCTGTAACTGGAGGAGGTCCTCCATTGGGACAATCTCTTGCTCGAACGCTTTCGCGAAGCCGCCCACCGAGATGATTTTCACCCCACGGATGAGGTCACCGATAGTCGGTGACTCATTCTCATAGGTGTCGTACTGTCCCATCACGATCCCTTTCGAGAGGTACGCGTAGTGCGCTGCCTGGGTCAGCATCCCTTCTTCGGCCGGTGGAAGTCCGCCACTGGCTTCGAAGAGGGTGTGTAGCATCTCGACGATGGCCCGGACGGTCAGTGCATAGGTATCTTCAGTCTCGCCAATGTCTCTGTTCGGTGGTTCAAGATCCATCGGGTTGACTTTCTGATTCCCACCGAAGCGAATCACCTCTCCACCGAGCTTTTCGGCGAAATACGGGTAGTCGTCTCCAGCGGGGTCGAAGAGGACGAATTGAACATCTGGCTCACGGAGCATCCGGCGATACACCTCGCTCTTTCTGCAGTAGGACTTCCCCGACCCCGTTTTCCCGGTGATTGCGGCTGCAAAGCCGGAATGAGCGTAGCGGTCGATTACGACCGGACGGGATGTATCGTCGAATCCCAGCAGTATCCCATCTTCGTCGTAGATTGGCGGTTCGACGAGATTGAATAACGTCCCGAGTGCTTCCAATTGGACCGTGTGGGTGTTGTCGATAGTATCGGTCGCAAAGGGCGCGACTGAGCCGTTGGCTTCGAACTGCTGCCGTCGCAGGACGACCGTTTCGACATCTTGTTCGGCGAGAATGGTCTCGACCTGCGAGCGGGTTTCTGCCAGCTCCTCTTGGGACTCCCCGAGCAGTTCGATATAGACTGCAATCTGGAACATTTTCGTCTTGCCGCGGACGACGTCTTGGAGGATGCGAAGCAGGTCGTCCCGTTCGGCTTCGTCTTCCTGCAAGTCGGTACGCCCCTTCTTCGCCTTCCGCATCAACGATGTCTGCGTATGGGTATATCGAGCCTGAAGCTTGTTGCGAGCCTTCTTTTGGTCCGTGGGCTCGATGTGTAGCGATAGCCTGAGGTTGGCGTCAGCCACCGTGAGGGGCACGAGCCAGCCGAGGCCGACTTTCGATGGGAAGGCTGTGACAGTTAACGTCGTCGAGATGGTGCCGTTTCGAACCTGATATTCCGGCGTTCGCTCCATCGTTTTGGGCGCGATCAGTTTCTTATCCAGATTTTCGCGCTCCGCGAGCGATTCAACGGGAGAGACGAGCGGGACTTCATCAGCTTGGAGTTGATAGGCCGCCCACTCGATGTTCTCTCGGTTTGGCTCCCGGTTTATCAGTTGTAGATACTCTATCGCGACCTCGGTCTCGTTCCCAGTCATATCGTCGATAGGGATGCGTTCTTCGTCGTCGTCGTCGGATTCGTTTCCGAATAGGATATGTAATGGGTTCATTCATCCTCTCCTGCTTGCTTTTCACCTGGCTGTTCTGCTGGCGACACCTCTTCGCTAGATTCGCTCAGAGCCTTCTCAGACGCTTCTTCACTGTCGGCTGTTCCTGAACGCTGCTCCTCGCTGTCCGGGTCTGTGGTGTCTGGCACTGCTGCTGAGATGCCAGCAGTGGTAAGCTGGCCGCCATCAGCTGCAACATCAGACACGACTGGACCGTCGTCATCGGCGTCGGATTCTACATCGATGCCTCCGTCTCGACCATGGTTACCATCAGTATGAATCGGCAGATTGAGTCGACGCTGTGAACGAATCGCTACGGCCACAGCGAAGACCAGTGCAAAGACACCAGCTGCATACACCTGAATCGTGAACGTAGTCTGTGCCGGTGCGGACAGGTCCCATTGGAAGGGATACGCCCTGACGAACAACACCGTAGCCCAGGCTGTGACAGAGAGGCCTGCTGTTCCAACCAGCTTGGCTCTCCTCCCGGTCGGTAGCAGTATGACGAGACTCAGAAGGAAGGCCGGCAGACTCACCGCTAGTCCAGCGAAGGATGCTGTTCGTGCGGTCCAGTAGATATCAGCGCCTCGCGGTGCCGCTTCCAGACTCCAGACGAATCCGCCGAGACCACCGAGCGCTAACCCCACGCTCAGGATGGCCAGAGAGAGCCCAGCGTACACTGAGGCGGGAATAATCGGCCGCTCACCGTGACCGATGGGTCCTATGTTTCTGGCATACCAGCGCAGTATACGGTCTTTCGAGACTCGGTCCGCCAAATCTGGGTGGGCAAAGCCTCCGTCAGGAATAGGAGCTAAATGAGTCGCATCAGATTCCGGTTCAGGCTCTGGGTCTGTATCGGAAACCCGGCTGTACTCAGACTCATTCTTGCTGCTTTGCTCAGGATCCGGTGTGTCACTAACGGTGTCCGCGGAGCTAATTGCAGCGGCTTCGGCCACTCCCGAGGGCCGGGTGAAATTGCTCTGTGTGAACCCGAACGCTGGCTTCTCATTGTTGTAGACCTCGTAGAGTATCTCCAGCACAGCGGGCCGGGTATCGATGAGCGTTGTTTCGACCTGTACCTGGGGCAGTTTCGAGGCCACGTGTGAGGCGCGTGCTTTCACTTCCTCAATATACGCGTCCTCATCTTTCTCTTCAGGTTCGCTCTCGCCCTGCACTTTAGACAGAAGCGAGTTTAGGGGACTCTCTTCGGATCGATCTTCGCCCTTGGGAACAGCCACTGCGACAAAGAACTCTCTATCTCGAATATCTGCGACGTCGATGACTTCTCTGACCCACTCTGCGTGATACTTCCGACCGTAATCTAACAGCGGGGACTCGTCAGGGACGACGTCTGAATCATCTTCGTAGTTCGATCCGATGACTAATTCGTCATCGACAGCAACTCCTTCGAGATACGGCTCAGGGTTGTATGCCGTAGACATCGTCAGGATTTGCGTCGGGAACGACAAGCTCCGGAGATAGCTGAGGAACGAGCGGTAGATACTCTCTCGACGGTCAGTCGAAAGGACCAACCAGTCGGTTGGCTCGACCCGTACTATCATCGCATAGCTCGTTGGCGTCTCGATGATGCCACCATCTCGAATCGTGGTGAAGTCCATCAAATCGAGTGTCGAACCCGACCCGTCGACGGAGCTCATCGAGTCCCCTCGGATTCAACAGCTGACGGGCTCTCGGAGTCAGTAACACTACTCTCCTCGTGGAACGCCCGCCTGGCTTCTTGGGCGGGGTATGCGTCGTGGGTGAGCCATTGGTTTGAGGTGTCACCATGGCCGAGGCTTCCCTGCTCGGGGGTCGGTGCTTGCCAAATAAACTCTTCAGGGTCCCGCAAGTCACGGAGAATTGCCTTCATGAAATTCAATGGGCGTTGCCCGGCTGGCGTCCGCCTGTAGACGAAGACACCAGTACAGACTCCGACCAAGAGGAGGGGAAGGGTGACCTGTAGCGGCAACCCGAGTGTGTAAAGTATCACACACGGCAGCATCGGTGGGCCGACTGATTCCGCCAACTTTCGGACTTCGTAGCCACCGATCTTTGATTTCAGCAGATTCGAGGCCATCGGGATATCTTGGCTCACGGCGAATCCTCCGCACAATCCGTTTGGTCTCTGCCCGACGGGAGGCCGAGCTGTTGCTCGGTCGCGACGAGCTGCTGTTCGGCTTTCAACATTAGGCCACGCCACGTCAGGCCCAGATCTTCTCGAACGGTGACGAGCCACTCATACTCATCTGCATCGGAAATCTCGATTCGGGTCCTGTGGCCGGCAGGTGTCTCGGATGGCATTAGAACTGCCCCTCATCGAACTCGAGAGGATACTCGTCATATCCGTAGTATGGGTCGACTGAGTCGAACTGACCCTCGTGGGTTTCCTCACCCTCTACCCATGGCTCAGAAATTGGTTCGTCCTCAAACGCCTGGCCGTGGGTCTCTATAGACTCGAAGGCTTCATGTTCGCTGTCCCGGGGTTCATTGCTCTGCTCGTCACTGTTGCTTAGGGATTCGTGTGGCTGGAAGGACCTTGGACCAGCATCGCGATCTTCGTCGACCGATGAAACATCACTGGACGACCTGGTTGTATCGTGTGGACCACCTTCCTTGTCGACATCCGCCACGTCGTTAGCAGAGAATCCCTGCCCACTACTGGAGCATTTTGCTGTCCGGTCGAGGGTGCTCACCGGGCTGGTGGAGGACGATGGGTTGGTATGGGCCCGTAGGATCGCTTGGACGAGGTCGGTGCTTGCTGCGTCTTTCGCGCCTGCGAGGAGTACGCCGCGCCACAACAGCCCGTGGCGTTCACGGAGGTCACGGATTCGTTCGTATTCTTCGGCAGAGTGCCAGTCAATTTGTACTTCGGGCATTGTCGGGTGTCCTTACTATTGAGCGGACTAGCCTCGCTTACACGCTCACGAACCGCCTGGAGGGCGGGCATCGCATTGTCGTGTGATTAGGGGGATTTTAGCGGGCTTTTCCGTTGGATGGTCTCTGTCGGTAAATGATATAGTGGTAACAGGATTGCAAGGATTGTAACATTACAACCGTTGGTATCTGTGAGTCTACTTGCTGTAGGTCGCCCTCTCTGTGCGTACTCAGTTGACAGCGGGTTCCGCCGCTGGCAGCTCCTCCATCCCTCCAATGACATTCGAATCAACAGACCTGCTCGGGCATCTCATTCCCGTAGTTTCCAGTATCGGGTGGTTCCCCGCGTTTGGAGCAACTGCCGACGTATCGACATCTGCTATTCTTTCTCAGCTCCTCCATCTCAGCCCTGAGTGGGTAGCTGTGAGCCAGCAGCTGCTGGGAATGTTGCTCACATACCCACTCGGTGGCAGTTTCGATACGGTTGTGACTTTCCTCAGTGGCCACAGCGGAATTGTTGACGAGATTGCCGGCGCCGCTGAGATGCCCGCTTGGTTCGGAACATCAATGCAGACTCTCGGACTGATTCTGCTCGTTGTCGGAGCGATGGCGTGGGCCGTCAGTCCAAGTGCTCGAACGCGAGAACGGGGCTTCTATCTCGTATCCTCCGGATTCGTCCTCGCGATTGTCGGTTACGGATTCGAAACATTTCAGGAGTTGATTCAATATGTCTTCACCGCGTGACGAGGGGAACTCATCCTTCGCTCGTATCTTGTCCCGCACGAAGGCTTGGTCGCACTCGGTGGCCCCCTTTCGACAGAGGATCATCCTCGCTGTACTTCTCCCAGCTATCGTTTTCAGTTCAGTCACGATGCCCGTCAGCGCGACTTCGCTTGACCCTATCTACGAAGTCCCGACACCGACTCCCGGTGTAGAAACGTTCCACGACGGGACTTTCCGAATTCTGGCGAATAACGACGAAGACGTCTCACCATCGTATTTTGACTCAAATCCAGGTACTGATGAGACATATCTTGGGTACCCCAGTGCGCTTGGTGATGAGGTAATGCCATCCGCAGATGCACTCTACGCGACGACGACAGGCGATGTTTACCGGACACATCTCTCTGATTCTGTGCCTATCCCATATCAGGACGAGTGGGTCACGTATACCGAATGGCAACGCTCGGGTGGAACACCAGCCAGATTTTATCCAGTTAGCTCTGATTCGACGGTCCCAACAGACGCCTCTGGGCAGTGGCAAGTCGTCACTCGCAACCAGAATTTAGAGCCTCGGACGGTCTACAACGCGCAAGTCTACAGGAATCCTCTCACCGAAGAGCTTGAGATACTGAACTCCGATGATGCACTGGTCTATACCGCTCGCAGTGCGACCATTCAGGAGCGGTATCTGCACATTCGGGACCAGTATTTGCAATACAGCGATGATTCCTCCAGAGCAGCCGTCCCGATGTTTGATG
This sequence comes from Haloarcula rubra, assembly GCF_019599465.1. GTDB lineage: Archaea > Halobacteriota > Halobacteria > Halobacteriales > Haloarculaceae > Haloarcula > Haloarcula rubra. The sequence continues at coordinate 72,311 of NZ_RKLR01000008.1, read as the reverse complement.
GGGAAGAAGTCTATCCCACAGCAAGCGGTGGGTCTGTTCCGCTCCCGCACGGGCCCGGTAGCTCTGAAACAATATCGGATGCCTGGATTGGGATTTCCGATGTCCGAGAGAGCGCGTGGTATCGCGACTCCTACGTCACCGATAACGCCGACCTTGGTGCATACATTTTGTACGACTATCGGGCCAGTGCCCCCGATGACTTCACCAGCAGGTCCAGCTGTACCCGTACTCACACCGTCACCCGAACAGTCACCGTTGGGAACGAGACAAAGACTGTCACGGATACGCATACGCACAGGTATCCCCGGACTCGATGGGCTGAGTTCGACCTCGTCGATTCGAGTGCGACCGTCACTTCCGTCTCCTTGGACAGGCCCGGCTACGATGGTGACTCCGCACTCGTTGAAAATGAGGAAGGCATCTGGATGGCGACCGATGGAGGAAGAGACCGTTCCCCTGAGTTCTCCCCCGGTGAATACGAGCTCACCGCGACTCTAGAAGTTGAGTCCGAGGTCGAAGCTCGGTGGGGTGTACGGAGTAGCCGATGCAGTGAATATGAACGCTCTCAGAGCTATACCCGGACGCTGACTCGAAGTCACTCCGTCCCGGTAACTATCATCGACGCAGACGCGTCGGGTCTTGAGATAGATGTCACCGTCCTCGACGGTGTCGAATCGGACCGGACAATCGTGCAATGGGATGGGGACCAGGACCTCACTGGCGCTCCGTGGAGCTCGATCGAACTCGAAATTGGCGATGCCAGTTTCAGTGTTGATTCACCGTGGCGATTCTACGGGGTATCACAGACCACACACGTCGAGGAACGGAGCGGTAGTGATAGCGAGACATATCCCGTTACTCACACTCAGGGTGACGCTTGGCCTGCGCTCGTCCATTCGGTGACGAGCGTCGGTAACGTGTCCGTGTCCGCTGCCTACGGGCCAGATGGTGAGTACGGTGGCCTATGGATTGAGGAATCTACCGTGATTGACGAGGAAATTCCGGGAACAGAGCTACCCGCAGGTGTCGTCGACGAAGCCAACGGTTCACCGACGTATCTGTTCGAGAGGCTCGAAGGGGAATTCAGGCCACGAGATGCAAGAGTCGACGAAGCGCTGAATGTTCGGGCCTCGACGGTCTTCGATACCCAGGTTCCGGATGCGAATATTGACGCCCATATCGTGACATCTGAACTTTCAGAACTGGTCGTTGCCGACACCGTACCGGGAGACGACCCGAGCGACAGGCGTGTCCTCCTCCGGTTAACCGATCCCGATGGAAATCCAATACCGAACCGCGAGATTGCACTTAGCGGCGCCGTCGACGAGTCCGTTACGACGAATGGAGACGGTGAAGCGTGGACGACGCTCGATGGGCCATATCTTCGCGCTTCGTATTCTGGCGATGATCTGGCTGGTAGTGATGGCCGATATTTCGAGGGTGATTTCACGACCTACATGGCGCCCTATTCGTACGACGGCTGGGGAGCAACGGGGACGGTTGAACGGTATCTTGAGGCGGCTATCGGCAGCGTGCTCATGTTCGTCGAATGGATCGCCCTCGGACTCCTAGCCTTCTGGTGGCGAAAATATATCAGCATGAGGGAGGCACCCCAATGACGAGCGAATCCGGTTGCTGTGATTTGGCCAGTGTCGCGAGGCAGCTCCATGTCTAGCGTTGACGACCTTGTGGCACCTGCTGAAGCGCTTGCGACGATTGCTAACGCGCTTGGGTACTACGGGACGCTTATCGCACTCATCGTCGGTCTCGTCGGTTGGGTGAGTGCAACCCGAGATCCCGGGAGACAAGTTCGCTTCCGTGGGATGGCCATTGCTGGTGCTCTGGGCCACTTGGTTATCATCGCCGTCGAAGGCCTCTATGCTACCATCCGATTCGTCATGGGGACTGAGTTCCTGCCCGATGGCTGGCCGTATGGGGCATCCCTCTCCGGGTCAGGGGAGAGTGATCTGATACTCCTTTCAGAAGCGCTCAGTGGGTTGCTGTATCATCTGGGTCTGGCGATATTCATCATCGGCATCATTGCGTGGGCCTTCGGCCATATCGGGCGTGAAGGCTCGCTCAGGAGCAATACTGGGGTAACTCTCGGGCTGGTGATGATTGCTACCTCGATAGGCGGGAATCTGTTCAGTGTATTCACCTATATCCTCTTGTAGAATTAGTCAGCGATTTTCTACTCAAAGCAGGCGAAGCAGTGACCAGCATGCATTCGCACGAATGGAGTGAGCGTTCAGCCTTATTGACGTAGATTTTTGCGCCGAGCGGTGGGCGAGCGAGGCGAACTCACCCGAGGCTGAAAAGGTACGTTTGCGAATTTAGAACACAGCTAGCTGGCAGCTGTATCCTCTCCAGTTGACTTTCCAGTCTTTCATTGGAAAGCTCCAGTCTAAAAGCTGTATTTAACAGTAAGTTTTTGCCGCTTAGAATAGTAGCAAAATAGTAATGCCTATGGAAAAATCACATAGTAACCCTCAAAGAAAAATCAGGGCTAACTCTTATAAAAAATGTCCAGACTGCAAAGAGTCGAATCTTCAGCAAAATAATCAGTGCTCCGGTTGCGGCTCCAACTTTTAAAGTGACTAACCACTCAGACGACATCTTTGATGGTTTGGTGCAGAAATCGTACAAGAAATGTCCTGCCTGTGGAACAAACAACTTGCGGCAGAACAAGACGTGCTCAAACTCCGATTGCAGCCACCGATTCTAACTATGAGTAATGACGATTCCGACCCACAGTTCACCAATGATAGCCGGAAACTGTGCCCAGACTGCCAGTTAAGTAATCTTCGCGGCAACAAGGAGTGCACCAACTGTGGTTATGAATTCTGACAGGTGGAATAATGACCAATGAGGACGATGAGGGTAAGGCTCTTCGACAGTGGACATGTCCTGAATGCCGCTGTTCAAACCTCACTTCCAACAAGAAGTGTAAGAACTGTGACTATGAACTATAATGCTGTTTGATTCGGTTTTCAATATTGTACCGCAACCTGTAATTTCTTGGTGGCTGATACTCCTTCTACTCATAGAGTTAGTGACAAAAATCGGCATCAATCCAGTACATCAACTCAGTATTGTCGAAAGTCACGATGTGTATGAGGATATCTCAGAACGACAACGCAACTCGGCGTTGTTGGTCGCTAGCTTAGTGATAGCCGGATTAGCAATTATTCTTCGCGATCAAAGTAGCGAACTCGCACAGCAGGTCGAACTTTTCGCTGGAGCATTCGGACTACTATTGATTGCTGCGTTCGCCCATGAACTTAGCCAGACCTACAGAGTATACCTGACGTTTCAAGAACTTTCGCTGGAATATGGACTGCTACTCCTCGTATACGGTCTATTCCTGCTTGTCCAAGAACTCGTTCCAGCTGCTGCAGATGTCACATTTGCCGTCTTTGTGATTGTCTTCTTGTTTCGGTTTGCAAGCGTATATGGCGAACTTAAGGCTCACAATCTCGAATTCAGGAATTCTGATTACGCGACAAGACAGGAATTTTTAGAAGAAAATGTAGGGTTTAGGCTTACCAGACCCTCGATAAGTGGATTTCTCTACAGCATTCGCGGCAATATCGGAATACTCCTTTTGATGGCTATTGTCTACGTAGGGCAGTTAATCATTGCCGGAAATATAGACTCCAGCGCTGCTTTCACTGCGATTGAGGAATTGCCTGACTTAGGCTACTTTTTGCTTAACCCTTGGCTACACTCTACACACAACCACATCTTCCAGAACACACTGTTATTCGCACTCTTTGGCGCTTGGACTGAGAGAAAGACAGGTACGGAAACATTCGTAATCGGAGTTATCATTATCGGATACACCACGAATCTTGCCACTGGAATACTGGGTATTGGAGGATTTGGTATCGGTATTAGCGGAATCACCAACGCCTTAGAAACCTATTTTGTACTTTTTCAGCTTGCAGTCTACTCCAAGGCTATGAAAGCCGACCCGGCTCAGTACCGGAAGGCCGCGATGCACATCGTTCTTTTCTTTATAGCGTTAATCCTTGTCCTGAAATCTATTCTTGAGTTTGTTGGGTACATCACACCAAATCCTGGAGTCGCTACCGGAGCTCACTTTATTGGAGTTGTCATGGGGGCGGCTTGGTTCACAAGCAAGTATCTCGGCCCAAAGCTTCGAGAACAGTTCTCGACTCTTGCTCTGTTTGGATAAATCCCAACAGCGATACTGCTCTCCCTGTTCTTTAGAATATCGCTGAAAACAGTGAGAGAAATAAAACCGGTCGGCTCGAATTAAGCTGATTTCTGTCTTCGCCGGTTGTACTGATGATTCATTTCGAGGAAATTCTGTGCTGAACTGATGGCCGATACGTGCCCTGTGTGCAGCACGCCCCGCTTAACATCCCATCGAACTGGCAGGACTTTTTCCGGTCAGTATGCAGGTGCGTTGAGTAGCTGATTTGATAGGAACCTACACAAAGAAGCAGAGTCGTCGCGCTGAAATCAATCTATACATTCATCAACACTTTCGAGAACGGTCTCCGGCGGAGGATTCGAAAAGGACTACTGTCCTACAGCGACTGTCGCTATTCGCTGTCTTCCTCTAGTTCCGAGAGTCCAATCGGCAGGTATGGGCTCTGCAGTTCTTCACTCTGCGGGAACTTCATCGAGTCGAGGATTTCGTTAAGCGCCTCGTCGTATGACCGATTGACGAGCGGGTTCCGGTGCTTGAAAGCCGTCATTCTCGCGTACGTGTCCGGCTTCAGTGGAATATTCTGATAGCGTGGAGTCTTCTTCTGTTCAGCGTTGGAGTCTGCTTTTCGGGTGTTTGCTGACATCTATCGCTCCGGGTAACACATCGCGCTTAGGAGGGTGCGTGTGTATGGCATCCCATTTAGCGCAATGAAGTATTAAGCATTTCCACACTAAATCAACAATATCAGCGGGGTAAGAGCGGCGTTTTGTAATATTACAATAGTTGCAACTTACTTTTGTTTATCATATCGACTCTCCTAAAGAAGAACGGGAAAATGAACATCCTCCGAACATCCCGACCAGTCAAGAGCATCTCCACGGCGCTTATCGCACTGCTAGTACTCGTCCCCCTGATGGTGGCCCCGGTGGCCGCACAGGAGGTTGGTGGCGATCCGGATGACGTCACTGGCGACGCTGGCACAGATAACTTCGAAGGAATCCTGAACAACATGTACGATGTCGTGATGACTGGCCTCCGCTATGTGGGCCTCATCGCGCTCGCTGCCGGTGGTGTCCTCTACTTCACTGCCCGCAAAAACAGTGACAGAGCCGAGAACGGCATGAAAATCGGTATCGGTGGGGCTGCACTCACGCTGTTCTACTTCGGCATGAACACCGTCATCGGCCTCCTCGAATACATCGCTGGAGGGGCGTAATCGCACCCAGCAGAGAGCTGGGATTCAGCCATCATCCAGAGTGAAGTACCGAGTATAATCACAACGAAGCCCACTCACGAGGTCCGGACACCGAGGCCTTGCACTTCTGTGGGCATTATCGAGCAGTCTCAGCACTCACACTGTGACTGACGCACTACAGTAATGATTGAAACCGAAATCCACCGACAGAACAACATCCGGTGCGAGAATTCGAGTGTTACACAGCCCAGTGAAAGCTGGTTCAAACCCAACAGGATTGGGTGGGCGCTGTGACGCCCTCGCCAGACGACGATGAGAGCGCTGGCGGCGCTCCGAATACTGGGTACAACGGCATATTCAGCGGCAAGGGCATTGATGTCCGACGCGCGAAGAAGCTTGACTCTCATGTATCGGATGGTCAGGACAGCTCAGATGCTGATTCCGAGTCTCCTCGGCGTTTCACGAACGCGCAGAGAAGCGAGGAACGGAATCTACCAGCGCCAGCTGTGAAGGAAGATGGCGCCGACTCTGTCGACATCTCTGAGGAGCAGAAGGGGAGTGAAGAGACAGTCGAGCCGTATGATCCAGCAAAGGATGACATTGGCCCTGGAAAAGCTCTGGGAGACCCAATCGAAGCTCGCCCGTATATCCATATCTCCCCTGCCCGTGAGCAAGTGACGCCCGGGAACGTAGTGAGTGGGCTCTTTGGATTGTACCGGGCTGGTGTCACCAACACCTCGCGCTTCAATCTCCTCTCCACTTTCGGACTGAAGAACTACGATAAGACGTTCGAGTTCATCATCCACAAGCCCCGGGCGACGAAGCGTTTCGACTTCTATCTTTCTGCGACACCCTACGATGCGACCTCGTTCAAGAACCTCGCCGCTAACGTGCGGGCAATATACCCGGAAAGCTTCGAGTTCGAGATCGTCCCGTTCAACCAAGTCGCGGCGTTCGCTTCGAACGACGGTAATGCGCAGGTCGGCGGTCGACGAATCGCTGCCCTAGACGACATCGAGGATCTCGAACGACTCGATGGATTCGCTGACCCTTCGGTTTTCGAGCATCACGAAATCGGTGGGGGCAACGAGCCAACACCTGACGAGGCAGAGCAATCACTGCACTTGGACGGCGTTCCATTGCGTCCGAGAGAGGTGCCACCAGAGAAGCGCCCCGCCATCGTACAGTGGGAGGGTGTCCCGCGAAAGGGGCTCGACTGGATGACGCTCATTCAGCCGTTCAGCGATATTGACATAGACGTCAATGACCAGTACCGCTCACCTCTGAGTGTCTTGCTGGAGCAGGCAGTTCACACTGACGACCCGTTCGTGTTTCAGGCCGTCTTCTCTCCCCGAAAGGATTGGACAGACGAGGCTGAGGAACACAAACGCGACCTCAAGATGGGCAACTATGGGGCACTCTCTGCAGCGACCAACGAGATGTCTCGACAGCTCTTCGGAAGCAGTGACCAGGAACGGCAGAATCTCCACCGAGGCGAAATCCCCGAGCAGGTCGGTGGGACGCTCAACGATGGCGATTCCAAGAAAACGACGGGCTCTCGGATGGCCCAGATCGACCACAAGCAACCGACCACGACGTTCGACCTGACGCTTCGGGCAGCCTCTGACCCAGATACCGTCCAGAGTATCTCGAACGCGTTCACCAGCCTATCAGGTCCATATTACGGGATTGAGGGCAAGATACTCGATCAGAGTGACAAGCCCTTCTCACAACTATGCCACGCACGGCAGAACAGAGAGAGTGCGCTGAGCGGCCTCTTGAGCAATCGGTCTCCTATCATCGTTGTGTCTCCTGATGAGCTAGCGAACTTCGTGGTCGCTCCCAGTACGGATGCGTTGCCTCGGGCGAGTCGGGGGTCATCTGGCGGCTCGCCGGATGCACGAGCGCCGCTCACAGCGACTGATGAAGATATGCTGTCGAAATACGACACTGGGATGCACATCGGAAGTGCAGAAACGGCCGTCGAAAACCGGCCAGATATCCCGATTCGACTGTCCGCAGAGCAACTCACCCACCATATTCTCCGAGCAGCGACGACGGGTGGCGGGAAGACGACCGCGATGATCAACGATGCCCTCAGCGCCTACGAGGCATTCGATGGGCCGACGTTCATCTTCGACAAGAAAGGGGGCTCAATGAGCGAGGAGTACAAACGGGCCCATTTCCACAAATTCGGCTCGCTTGACAACGTCATTCATCTCCCAGTGCCTGGTCCTGACGAAGAAGTACTCGCGTTCCCCTACTTCGATATTCGACCCCAGCTGGCCGCAGGTGTGAGTCGAACCGTCGCAGTCCAAGAGAAAATCGATCGCTACAACGAGCTCCTGGTGTACGTTCTCGGGAGCGAGTTGACGCAGCAAGCGTTCGTGGCACAAGAGATTCTCAACAACCTAATCAAAGCTCTCTTCGACCCCGAATACGGCCGCGATGCCTGGCCGATAGAGGACCTTCTGAAGGCTGCTTTCGAAATGCAGGAGGGCGAGATACCGGAAGTTAGCGACGATACACTGCGTCTCACTCTGTCCCGTCATCTCCATGCCGATGAACAGCGCTTCCAGACGTCTATCGACGCGGTGATGAACCGGATTACGAAGCTCGCTGAGAGGAGTTTCATCTGGCGAATCCTGAATTTCGTGCCCGAGTGGGACGACGAGGCTGGGGCTTACGCTGACCAGTCGCCAATGTTCGACGTCCAGGACCTGCTGGACTCACGGAGCGTGGTCCTCATCGACACTGGTGACCTACGGCCAGCTTCGAGCAACCTCTTCACATTCATGCTGCTGGATTATATCTGGAGTGGGGCACGGCTACGCCACCGAATCGGTGAAACGCCCAGTGTGCGTGACGACTACGTAATCAACCTAATCATCGACGAGGCAGCACCCCTCCTCCAGTCCGAACTGGTCCGGGATGATATGATTCCAGATGGACGAGAGTTCGGACTCGCGATGGAGGTTATCGTCCACTTCGCTGAACAGGTGAAAGCCGACGCGCTGGACGTTGCGAGCTACAAAGAGATTCTTCGCAATATCAACACCAAACTCATCGGCAAACTGGCTGTCGACGACGAACTTGTCATGACCCTCTTCCACGAAGGGATTGAGTCTGAAGAGCTCGTGGACCGAATCACGTCGCTTCCGCGTGGGGAGTGGGTCGCACAACTACCCGATACAGGCTTCATGACCGATATTCCTGAGCTGGTGACGCTCCTCCCTGTAGACATTCCAGCCGGCCACACCGCTTCGGGCGACCCTGTGACGGAAGAGACAGTCTCGCCGTATGGGATTCTGTACAGCGATGCAGCCGATGAAATGTCACGGCGAACTCGTGATGACTACTGTCTGTTGCCGGGCAGCAACACGAAACCATCGGCACAGCAAGTCTCGAACGCGCAGGCAGAACCATCCGGTCCGTCTGTAACGCCAGATGGTCTTCCGCACTCTACCGGCAAATTAGATTCTGGTGGCGACAGTGGCGCGACGAACAATCTCGGCACCTCACTTGGCGGTGGGCGCTCACCTACTGCGAAACGCGACGAGAAGGGGCCGGCCTCCAAATCCCGGGCAGACGGAGACGAAGACGATGGGGGCACCCATCCTCGACCGGTACCAACGGACGATCTCGTCGACGACCTGGACGCGACCAAATCGAACGGCAGTAGGGCCACCCCCAAACCTGCTGATTCCTCCGGAACCAAACCAGACTCAGAGCCCGTTCCGAATCAGCAGAAGGGCGATTCAGGGGGCAAACCTGAATCTCCCGATGGTGGTCCCAATGCCGATTCAGAAATAGATACAACCCTGTCAGTTGACGAACGGAGGTTCCTCACCGAGGTCGTTACCACGGTCAACGGTCGGCATCCCACGTTCGACATCCTCGATTCGATGGCAGCTATCAAAAATCAGTTCTCTGATATAGATTTAGAGAAGCTGGAGGGCCTCGGCTATCTTGAGGTGCACGAAGACCTGAGCCGGATTTACTACACTGTTACCGGCGACGGGCAGGTGGCCTGTGGCGCATCCGTAACTACTGGAGAGAATCAGGGAGATGTGAATGAGAAGACCGTCCACAAGGTACTGGTGGAGGCCTTAGCACGGTCGCTCGCGAACGACCGAACCAATCAGTACTTCATCAGCAAATATTCGCTGATCGACGATGGGGCTGCCAAGCCTGATCTCGCGGCTTATGACGGTGAACGGTTGGCTCTCATTGGTGAGGCCATATCGAACAGTCCCCCCTATCTCATCGTCAAACACTTCGACGATTACAACGCGGTTGCGGCCGAGCGCAAAGTCTGGATAGTGCCGAATATCTCGGTCGCCTGGGAGATTGTTCGAGCCCTATCGAATGCAGGGCGGATTGGTGACCTCCCTGCCAAGCGAGAGGGGCTGACCTACGATGATCTGAACGCTGAAATCTGGGGCGAAAACAGTGACTGGGAGTTCGCCGGCGGACGGGAATTGATCCGTGAACTCGAGTAACCGCGTGAATCCATTCGCGCGGAAAGTGCGCATTCCGCGCACGGCAGGTAGAGAGCTCCTAAACCGCGAATCCACCTCTGAGAACACCCGGCTGCTGTTGACGGACACACAAAGTGTGCAAAATGGCTTAGAGACTAATTGGGGGTCTCTCGACACTCAGATTCCAAACTCGATTGCGTCTGGAAATCGGTTTGCGACAAAATCCGCGCAAGGCGTAAGGGTGGTTGAAAAGTGGGCAGATGCAGAAATACAGGGTCTGAACCACTCTAATACCAATATTGTAAATGAGGGGGCGTTAGGGTGGTGCCCGTCGACGAGAGCATACCTAGAGGGTCTATCGAGCGCTCTCCTGTCTCCATTAGCCATTCCCGAATTGATTTATCATAGTGTTGGGTGGGGACGGAGTCGATACAGCAGTGAAATCGCGTGCAGTCTATCGGTTTCATCTCGTAGTGTTCCATCCACCCTGAAACCGGTTTGTCACGCCTCGGTGACGGAGGCGTATGCGCCGGAACAATACCAACTCAAACCATGCCGATAATCGACGTTAGAGACGAGGAAATACCCGAAGAAATCCGCCCCATCGAGAACTGGATCTGCTGGCGAGAGGGGGAGCGAGACGGGAAACCTACCAAAATCCCGACGAAACCGTATCGGACCAGTGGCAGCCCGAATCTGGATGTCACCGACTCGAATCAGCGTCGGGATTTCGAGCAAGCAGTTGCAGCCCACGGCGACAGTCGCGTCAACTCCGACGGCCTCGGATTTGTGTTTACCGAGAATGTCTCCATCACCGGCGTCGATCTCGACAAGTGCCGTGATGCCGACACCGGTGAACTCGAAGAATGGGCTGAAGATATCATCGATCGATTGGACTCCTACACCGAAGTCTCTCCCTCCGGAACTGGTGTGCATATCCTCGTCGGTGGTGAGCTTCCCGATGGTGGGAATCGGAAAGGCAGGGTCGAAATGTATGACTCCGACCGCTACTTCACTGTGACCGGTGAGCACGTCGATGGAACACCCCGGGAAATACGCACCTGTCAAGATGACATAGAAGCCGTTCACCGAGATTTCATCCGAGGTGGTATCGACTCTGACGGACAGACGAGTCTAGATACTGCAGCCGCGTCGAATATATCAAAAAACGGTGGAAACGAAGCTGATTCATCTTCCGCCTCTGGCGGACAGCACGAGTCAGAATCGCTTCGAGACAGATACGGTGATGACCTCGACACCATCGAAGCATCGGCTGTGAGAGACGCACTGGCGCGAGTCGATGCTCGGTATCTTCCGGAAGTCATGCCGAAAACGTTCGACGACCTTGCCGGGCCGGGCGTTGAGCTATCGGACGAGGAGATACTCATCAAGATGTTCGACGCGAAGGGGGGCAGTCGTCGACGGCGCCTCTACGATGGCGATAGCTCGATGTGGGGGTCACCACAAGCCGAGTACCCCTCTCAATCTGAAGCCGACATGGCGATGGCTCACTACCTGGCTTTCTGGACGGGTAAAGACCCTGCTCAGATGGACGCCCTCTTTCGCGATTCCGGTCTGTATCGAGAGAAATGGGACCGGCGTCACTACAGCTCGGGGTCAACATACGGGGATGTCACTATTGCCCGGGCCCTACTCCGTGTCGACGACTACTACGAATTGCCCTCCGCCGATGGGAAGAAATTCGGCGAGTCATCTTCAAATGGGAAAAGCGAGACAACTGATGCATCGACTCCTTTCGACGATTCATCGAAATCTTCGGGCCACGCCACTACGGCTGACACGGGAACTGGTCTGAGCAACGCTGGCGGCACTGGCGACACTTCAGATGGCGTGGCGCCTTATTCACCATCCGCCGACAGTAAAGCCGACACGGGGCCATCCAGCGCCTCTGGTGGCGATGCGACGCCGGCACCAGAGCCTCCCTCGCCCACAGCCCACACTGACCCACCTGTCCGAAATCCCGATGCAGTGTCCGGGGACTCCGTCGAAAATGGGTACGTAGCAGAACAGGACGAACACGGACGCACTCCTGCTTCTCCCCGTGGTCTCGACACCGACGATACGCTCCGTGAGAGTACACAGGAGGCTATGGAACTCACGGCGGCGGCAGCCGGAAAGGACTGGGAGCGTACAGACCCACATTTGACTGACGCCGAAAAGCACGCGAACGACTGGAGTGTGCCTCGTGAAGGCCGGACGCCGACACAGCAGGCCTTGGACATGGCTCGTGAGGACAACCGGATATTGGCCCGAAAACTTCGTCGGGAAAGCCAGCAGTATGCTGACTATCACGCACTCGAGGAGGAAAACGAGCGTGTCAAGCTCAGTAACCGGGTATACCTCCAAGCCATCGACGAGCTGATGAGCGAACGCCATCGCTACCGGGAACTGCTTCGGACGGAAGGCCTCCTGTCAGAGGAGGATGCTCGTCTTCCAGATCATCCAACGAAGCATCTCAAGGCTATCATCCGGCCGATGATCCGACGCGAAGACACGCCGACGGCCAAGGAAACGCTCACCGGAATCGACGCGGTCCTTCAGCAATACACCGAGGCCAACGAACAAATCAGAGGGGCGGACCGAAAGACCAGTACAGGTGTCCGTGACCGGTTGTCTCGGCTGTTCGGGTAGCGTTTCTTGAGCAGCCGTGTGACCAATGTCTCGAGAATCTGTTCTCGCTTTATTGTCGTTGAGTCAGTCGTAGGAAGGCGCCTTTCAAGAAATCCCTCAAAGGCTCAATATCTTAATTTGATGTTCGGCAATACGGGCAGTGCTGCTCTGTGACTTTCGAATTATAAATTCGGCCGCAAGCAACGCATTCTTTGATGGGATTGTTGCTCATACGAGTCTTAAGCTATAATATAATATAGCAGTTCCCCTATTTTCTCGCCATCAGACAGTAGAAGGACTGTACTGACAGATTGAAAACCGCGAATAGGTCATTGTCAGGAATTCAGCAACGTGCGATTTGTCTCGTCGCGTGTGGACAGAACCTTGAGACCTAAACTGAAATAATCCAGTTAACAGTAGTTATTTCACAGAAAAATGCGTTAGTCCTTGTAAGTGATCTCGAATATGGATTTGACCGATACCCCTCAGGATATACCGGGAGACGATGAAGAAGCCCCTGACTTCGATGCGTGGGAGTCTCCCGACGATGTACTGAAGGAAGGACCGACCAGAGAGCGGATGCTGGACGTCATCATGCAGCTGCGAGAGCCAACGAAGGTGTCGACCATCGCGACGCGAGCAGACTGTGATACAGAGACTGCTCGCGACTATCTCCAGTGGTTTGCTGAGATGGGGATGGTGCGTGAGCTGTCCGGACGGCCTGTACGATATGAGCGAAACAACTCCTATCTGAAGTGGCGCAGAATCGAGCAGATTCGCCAACGGTACTCAGAGACAGAGATTGTGGCACGTCTCAAAGAGACGCTCGATGCGGCCACGGAGTATCGAGAACGCTTCGAAGTCGACTCTCCCGACGATGTCTCTCTTGTCGATGAGAGCTACGATGAGTCAGTAGAGGACATCTGGGAAGCGGTATCAAACTGGAAGACTCTCGAAGAGAGAGCAGCGCTGTTGGATGCTGCTCGCCGCGAGGATACGTCTGGCGGGCATACTGAGACAATCGATGCCTGAGGGGGACACAGACGGCGTTGGTGGCATCGATAGCGATGTCTTAGAACGGATCGGACGACGTCTCCGCGGGAGTACTCGTTTCGAGGCTGTAGAGTACCGCCCTGAGTATGCCCCAAACGTGGTCGTCGCCGAGTACGCTCTCGGATATTTTCCGGCTGCCATAGAGCGTGCATATCTTCGCATTCGGTGGTTCAAAACGGATGATTTCAACGTTCACTACTCGGAACAGTATCGGGACGGGAACTCGTGGGAGTGCAGATGGGATTGTCATCCGAACAGCCACAACGACCGGGTGCATTTTCACCCACCGCCCGACGCAATGACGCCCGACCAAGACATGGAGTTCGAAAGTGATTGGCGTACAGTGATTTCGGATATTCTGTCGGAGTTGGATGAGCGTATTCAGGCGTTCTGGGAGTGACCGTAGAACCCTCTGATACGACCGATGAGAAATTTTCTCAGCTACCCACTTCGCTCTTCCCGCGTATTTGACCCCAAAGGAGACTGAGGGAATCAGGGGTGGTTCGAATTACACTCGTCCGCCGATTGGTTCCAACGTTGCTCGCTTACAACCGGGGCGAATCAGCGTTTTTCTCCCGACCTCGGCCGTAGGGTCAGTGAGACACTTCTCAGAAACCCGCTTCGCATTTCCCGCGTATTAGCCCCCAAAGGGGGCTGAGGGGATGTGGGGCGGAGCAGGTCCGAGAGATAGTTGTGATGTCACGACTATCGAGGTCTCGCATCTCGTACCGGTTCACCTCGTGAATCCCTTCAGAGAGACGACCATGAGTGTCAACACCAATTCCGACGTAGCGTCCCGTGCGGCAAACATCAGCGGCGAATTCGAGACAATCGGTGTCGACATGTCGCCGGCATCGGTCGAAGAGCAGATGGAGTCGATGACCGCGTTCAAGGTGCCTGTCGACGACGCACAGGTGGCGGTCGTTCGCAAGCTCATCGATGAGTTCGACCTTTCGGACGACGACGTCTCCGAGGACCTCGCGGCTCTGGCGGGCTACAGTTCCAGTGGCGGTCGGTCAGAAGACTTCGACCGAACGCTCCTCCGTGAGATAGCGGACCTCGGCGACGAAGAGTGGGTGGACGTTCGAGCACAGGTCATCGACCTCTGGGATGTAACGCATGACTCCATGGCTCAGGTCGGCCTCGTGGCAGACGAGAGTTCCCAGATGAAGTTCGTCAAGTGGGCGAAGAACACCGACGAGCTCCCGACTCTCGAAGAAGGTGTGACCTACGACTTCTCGTCGGTCATCACCAACGAGTACGAGGGCAAATTCAGTATCTCGCTCAACAAAGCCAGTAGCGTCGTAGAGGCCGAACAGGAAGTCATCCCGGTCGACGGCTCTGTGAGTGCCACCGGGACGCTCGTCGCCATCGAGGATGGCTCTGGGCTCATCAAGCGCTGCCCGGAGGAGAACTGCAGTCGACTGGTGACGAACGGCCGCTGTGCTGAACACGGTGAGGTCGATGGTGAGTTCGACCTTCGTATCAAGGCGATTCTCGACGATGGTCAGTCGGCAGTCCGGGCGCTGTTCAACGACGAAATGACCGAAGCGGTCACTGGCATGAGCCTGGAGGAAGCTATCGAGATGGCGATGGAAACAGTGGATCCCACTGTCGTACTCAACGCCTTCCGAGACCAGCTCATCGGCCGAACCTTCGAGGTCAGTGGTCCGGTCATCGGCGACTACTTCCTCGTCGACGATGTGGCCCAGACAGTCTACTCCAGTGAACAGCCTGGTCTGGAAGACGGTGCCCTCGATCCGGCACGAACGCAGCGCCAACCGGCCAAGCGTGTCTTTGCACAGGACCTGAATCAGGCGACGCACTCCTTCACCCGTCCCGAAGACGGTGAGGAGGACCGAGCGCCGAACTTCTCACTGCTCCCCTCCGGTGAAGCAGCCAACCGGGTCTTCGTCGTAGGAACGCTCATGGAGACGAAGGATGTCGGGACGGACTCAGAGTACTGGCGCGGGACGGTCATGGCGGCTTCTGAATCGGTCAGTGTCTACGCTGGTGAGTACCAGCCGGAGGCAATGCAGGTCCTCTCTTCGACCGAGACACCCTGCTATGTGGCTGTAATCGGGAAGATACACAGCTACGAAACGGATTACGGAATCAACGTCTCGCTCCAGCCTGAACACATTTCGGTGGTGGACGAAGCGGTTCGGGATTCGTGGGTAGCAGAGACGCTGGACGCTACGCAGGACCGACTGGGCGCACTGGAAAGCGGTGAGACGGAGGAAGCAGACGCTGTGTTGGCTGTCTACGAGGGGAATACGGAAGACGTCGAGTCGGCGGTTGAGGACGCTGTAGACGAACTGGTAGCCGACATGGACGTTCCCGAGACGCCAGCTCAGTAGGAGCCCCAGTTCTGGTTGTCCTTGCTTAGTAGAGATTTACAAGTGGATTGTATACGTACGGACGCTGACTTCGACTCTGTGTGTAGGTCATATTTAAGCGAGTATACGATACATAGACTCTCGACTGGCGTGTCGTCAAAAGTGCTGCTGGTATACTCTTTTCCGAAACTTCTGACAGCGAGTATCAGGCCCAAGTAGGAGGGTGCATAGTGCCCTCATCTGATTAGGAGGGTTATGAGGACACGAACATTAGTAGGGGACGCAGTAAGAAAAACTCAGAGCTTGATATTCACTATCTTCAATAATTTTGATACAATTTCAAGACAATGTCCTGTTACGAACCGGATTTGTGTATGTTGCTGGAAGTGGAAGGCTCTGTAGTCTCCTGACGATTCTCTGCTGGAAGACCGAGCTCCGCGAACGAGACCGACGAGTCCTCGATGTCGTCGACGGGGATCGAGTCGACGACTGTTAATGGGATATCTTTCATCCGAGAGCCGAGTTCGCGTTTGACCAGGGTCGTGCTTTCATCTACTGAGCTGGCCTCTATCTCCACTGTAATGTCCAGTACGACCATGGCGTAGCCGTGTGTGCAAAGCACTGCTTCCATCTCCCAGCTACAGCTTGGGCAGGCAACGTCTTGGACCGAAATATCGGCAGAACGAACCGCTGAGGCGTCTGCACGACGGCCAACCTCCGCCACGGCGATATTGATTGCGTCTTGGACGCCTGGTGCCCCTGGCACGACCCACGGCAGCGTGAGTCGTACTTGATACCAGTCTTCTGACTGCGCTACATCCGTGCTCATGGTGAACTGTTATCTGGAGTATTCGTCTTCCCACAGCTAGGCACATCGGGTGCTTCGTTGGCTGTTGAAACTGTGCTACTCTTCAAAATCTGGCTATGGATCATGATTGGGAGGGTATCTAACGAGCGCCAGCAGGAGGGCTGACACATTGGAGGGCCATGACCCCTGTCCCGTTATCGACGAGGGGTAATTTGGTGGGCTGACTATGGAGGGCTATCTCACCAGCAAGCGGTGCATTGCAGGGCTTCGATTCAGGCTTTCTCCGCAATGCACTCTTTAGCGGGGATTGATATAATGACTCCAGAGTTACAACAGTTGCAACGGTGCCTGATTCTTATCGATATGGTTGGGTCTATCCAATCGATAGCGATCTTCAATTGTTGCCGCAGCGGTGAATCCGCTCCCATCTTGAGAACTCCTTGCTACCGAGCGATTCATACCGTCGATGGCCTGTGTGGAGTCCCAAAGAAGTGCGTACGAGCCCGCAAATTGCCTCTGTGGGTCGGTAGCAGAACCCCTGATGGAGGAATCCTCGCGCTTTAGCGCGCGGGAGATATCAATCTCGCAATTCGACTGACTCAAGAACTCAATGGGCGCATTTCTTACAACGCATTAACCAACACTGGGTGGGTAAAGAACCGAATTGTTGGTTAAGACAAGAGCATACTCCCGTTCATGAGCCATCGAAGGGAAGAATAGAGATCTGAGTTCGTCGCTGAACTCGGGGGGTGTTAGTGGTCGTTACAGTTCTGTTGGACAGTTGCAGCACTCTCGTTGGTGAGAGAGACGTACCTTGAGATCCAAACGACGGTTCCAGTGGTGTTCAGTGGTGAACCTCCTGGGACCGGAGTTCTTCGTACTCAGAGCAGCTGTCGACACCAGCACGGTCGAGGCAGATTAGGTGATAGAACGCCCGGACATCGCTGTCGTAGGACATCGAGCCGGATTGCTGTTGGCACACCCAGCAGGCTGAGGAATCCCATGCACTATCCGAAGATAGGTGGGTATCAGTCTGCTCATCCGCTCCGTTGGAGACAGTCTCACCGGCGGTGGGTTGCGCTATCGTCGATTGACGGGTGACGGTAGCTATCTCGGCAGACATAATCCAATTCAGCCAGTCCGAATCGGGCCATTCAGTCGAGGTATCGCCAGTGTATCTCGCCATTGCGTTCGCAGATTCGCCCGTAGACTCGTCTTCACTGGCAGCGTTGCTGCGCTTGTGGGTCGGAGGAGTGGGGCGGTGTTGCGTTGGCGGTCGCCTCGTCGACGTTCGCGTGGCTTTCTCGAGGATGCGAATGTCGCTATCCCATCGAGAATTTAGCGAGGGCTGGTCGTTGAATTCGTCTTTGCGGAAGTCCGTGAGACGAACCAAATCGCCTTCATTCGGCTCCACAAAGATGCTCTCAGACACAATCACCTCGCCGTCGGCATCGTCTGGATCCGAAGTCGAACGGGTGATGACTCGTTCGCTGGGTTTCCAGACTGCAACGTACGCGAAGCCGGAATCATCCTCCAGAATAAATCCGAACTTGATCTTCGGATTATCCGGATAATACACTCGCTTCACTCGTCCCTGAGTGGAGACATACCCTCTCGTAGAGTAGGTATTGGTGTACTGGATGTTGCCGATCTTCAGTACGTTCCGAGGATCGTGTTTCTCCAGTTCTGACTGGGTCAGGACTGCAGATGAGAGATCGCGTCCATCTAACACGCAGCGTGCTAAGACGGATGCCATCTGGACAGGCGTCTTCGTTCGAATTTCGTGGGCATGCCGGAAGTCCGTGTAGAAGCGCTTGGCTTCAGCTAGGACTTTAGGCACACTCTCAGGATAGCTTGCTTCGAGTTCTCGAAGCGGGTCTGACTGTTCCTGAATCGATTGTTCGAATCGCTCGCTACGTCGCTGTGGGAAGATGCTGTTCTGCTCCTCGCGATAGATCGCTAAGGCATCAGTGTGTGCATCGAGTACAGCAGCAACGCCAGACGTCTGACCGTGTTGGTCGATTCCGTTGGTCACCTTCTTGAGCTCGTAATCGAGTGCAAGTCGGCGTTCGATGCCTGGAATCGAGGACCGCGAGTACTGCTCCGGGTTTGGAACGATTGCTCCGAGTGGGAGCGTCGAACCATCCGGGAGTGATACTTCGAGGTCGGTCGGTTCTATCCCCAAAGCAGACGCAGGCGTCTGCTCTGCTTTCGGGATGTAGTCACGCGAACGGAGTCGAAGCGTCCGGAAATCGAGTTGATTCCACGGGACGAGCTTCTGGTCCGTTGGCGTCGTGGTATCAGCGGAACCACTGGGGTGAGATTCATCTAGGCCAGAGGACACACCAACTAACTGGTCGCCAGTCGGATCGGTGAGTTTGTCTGCGCCTTTCAGGATGAGCGCGCTGCTCGGCGGAACAGAGTCAGGTTCGGACAGTGCATCGGGTGCGCTGCCAATCACGTTGATCTCTGCCCTCCGTTCGTCGCTACGGGAGGGAACCATGGGTTGCCCATCGAACCATCCGTAGCAGTCGCTCTCGGAGAGCGTTGCGCTTTCTTGCCCAGCCACGTCCCAGTCTGAAGGAATGTCGTCACTGCGAGCCTCGACCGCATCGAGGCCCATGTAGCGTCGGACATACGGGGACCGGGGAACGTCGACATGGTGGGTGTCGGTACTACCGCTCTTCTTGTGATCGTCCTCGTTGGAGCGATCGCTGTTGCTGTCGCTGTACATAAGGTAAGAAAGCAAGCCGATGCTTTCCGGTCTCTACAACGCTCGAACTGAGTATAACTGTAGCTGCTGGATGCGTCGCAGTCTGGCGATTATAGATGGATAGCCACACAAAATCCACACATCTACCGTGAAGACTGGCTTCGGCTTGTCGGACGGATTATTGGGAACCGTGTTTGAACTCGAATCTCGACCCCAGCATCGGCTCAGAAGTATCGAAAGGAAAGGCGAGGTTTGCCTTCCTACCTTATGTAGGACCGTTCAAGGTCCATTTTCGGATACGCTTGACTTGGATATAACCATAGCGGTGAGAGAGATTTGCGTCTCGGCCAGTCACTCACGCCAGTATTTGCCCCCAAAGGGGGCTGAGGGAGTTCGAGAGGTGGCGATGGTGACATCGTGGCCTTCGCGCCTCACCTGGTGTTTCAAGCAATGAGAGCCAACTACAGACAGCGTGGACAGAACCGACTGACGAACACAGAAATCGAGCAAGGTAGCCGCTTCGACGAATTAGATATGCGCGGCCTCTACGCGAGTCCGCATCTGCAGAGTGACTGCTTGGGGACTCGCTTGGAGAACGCCGGCGAACTGTTGCTCGCCGCTCGCTCCGAGCCCAAATACGATGAATTCGGGGAGCCAATCGAAGGTACCGGTCAGGTAGAACTCGACGCCCACTGGGTGAACGCTAGCCTCCGAACGAGCGTTGCCACGGATATCGACCCGATAGATCTGGCTGACGAGGATCTCACTGGCCTCCCACTGGAAGCGCAAGAGCGCCTGCATGGGCTTCGATCCGAGCGCAAACGCCAGCGTGAGAAAGCCTTGGCTGCAGCTGTAATCGGTATCGACCGAGAGGCTCGTCGACGCGATGAAATCCTCGATGAGCAGCGCAATCGTCGGGAGGACTACTTGGACCGCGTGCTCGGCGCCGGACTCACTCGCTACGACCCCTTTGCCCGACTCGACGGTGAGACGGCAGCTACCGTTCGCGAGACGGCCGCGAAACTGTCTGATCGGTTGCTCACTGGCCCAACACTTGAGGCGCTCGAACATCGCCTTGCGGGCAAGGTTCTCGGTGGGCAATCACTCTACACAGCTATGTCGAACCTTCAGGATGAGTGCTTCCAGGAGGCAGGCGTTATTCAGCCAATCGCGACGGTCCCTGTAATCCCATCGAAGTACAACGTTGAGGCCGACATTCAGGGCGAGGTCACGACACTCTGGCAGCCAAAATCGTCGTCTCAACAGCAGGTCGGCATCATCAAAGACGACACGGGGACAATCAAGTTCACTATCTGGACCCGCTCAGGGCAGGATGTCATCCTCCACGAAGGCGACCTCGTCCGAATCGTCGGCGGAAAGGTCGGAAAGTACAACGACCAAGCCACGCTTGCGGCGGATTCTGAGACGCTCATTACCGTCATAGACCGGGGAGATGGGCCGGCGCCGCGCGGCGACATCGCTGATGTCGACTGGGAAGCGGTCAAAGAGCGCAACGTCAAGCGTGGAATCGAACAACCCCATCAAGTGCATTCGGCGAAGACGATCCCGGCTATGGGTGCGCCTGGTGTCGAGAAGGTTTCTCGTCCGGTCCATACGCCACCCGACCGGCTTGATGAGTCGGAGGGCAACGGCGTCGATGCCGGTGAGTGGCTGAAGGCGACGGAAATCTACGAAGAAGGTGGCGCGATTCCACTCCCCGAGTGGTGGCGGACTCAGGATAACGTCGTCACCGTCGACGTCGACGAGGATGCCTCCAGTCAAGCGGTCAATGTTACTATCCAAGAAGTGGTCGCGAATACGTCAGCACCGGATTCTGACCCTGAACCGGCTGGATTAGAGGTCACTGATACTCCTGAGGCCGGTGACGAACAGTTGGTCGTTCCCGATGGCGGGCAGGCCATACACACGACTCCGATTCCTCCAGGGAAACGCCGATTCTGGGCGCTCATTCGTGATGATGCGTTGTTCGGAACTGCATTGCAGTCACCGAGTGAATCCGCGCCAGCGTCGACAGCAGCCAGCGAACTCGTGGGTGTCGCAGAGCGGCAGGAAGATGTCGCAACGACGGCTACCTCAGAGCCGGATATCATCCTCCCATCGACAAGTGCGACGTGTCCGAAGTGTACTCACGACCGGGCACACTATCGCCTCGTCCAGCTGCGTTCTATCGACGAACCACCGACGCGGATGTTGACCTGCTGTGAGTGTGCTAATCGATGGCGTGAGGACAACTGATTCAGAATCGTAAACAAAGTTCCAGAATCATATAAATACTATTTGCACTCTAAGTTAACGAGATCCTACTCAAACCGTTCAATACTGCCCGTTTATTTTCTCCCGGTGAAGGAAGAGAAGAGCCGGTGAGTCTCTCACTCGGGGATTGTTCTTCCCGCTTTCAGCACCACGTATCGTGAACTCACTCATCAGCACTTCCAAGCACTATCATGAGCTTTTACGCTTCTATTGCCGGCTACATCACGTACCGTTCGAACGAACATCTCGAAGCTGTCCTTGACTATCTCAAAGAAGGAGACTGGATGAATGACAGCGAACAGTGGCTCGTCTACGGCGATTCAAGTTATACCCGCGGCCAGCCCGCTGTCAATCACCACAGCAATTCTCTCCTCATCCCATTTGGACACTATCGCAATTTGGCCCGAGTGACGACGGAACTTTTTGCAGGAGCGACTGATGGGTGCGTCGTCAGCGCATCTACCGATGGTTGCTTCGATGCCTGGCGTGAGACACCGCTCGAAAGTGCTTCTGGTGTTTCTCCGGGGGCAGGCGGAGCTGTCTCTTCGGTCGAATGCATCGATCTCTCTGACTACGCACGGCTCCGAGGGTTGGGAACGATAACTCCCAGCGAACCTGGATATATTGAGTGGCAGCAGTCTGTAGTCGGTGCGTTCCACGATGAGTACGATCCCGACCTCCCTGAGTATCTGACGCGGTCAGTTTCTTAGACCAGTCGGTGCTCGATAGAGAGTATTGAATGAACTCTCGTTCCAGATGCTATGTTCTATTGGGACTAATCAGAAGGCACCGATCCCGGATAAGGAACTGTACGGATTCGTAGCGAAACAACTCTTCACGCTGATTTGTGCGCCCCCCGTTGGATAGGGGCCGACGAACTGTTGTCCCATAATCAATGTCCACAGAATCTTCACCCGCAACTGGTCGTCGACATCAGAAACAAGGACGCTCAAACCTCTCTACGGAAGAAACGCCAACGTCCCGGCTAGCATCGGAGCGCTGCTGTCCTGAGTGTGAGAGCGACGACTTGGTCGTTCAACAAAACGAAACGTACTGTGAGGGATGTGGCCTCGTTGTCCACCGTGACGACCTCGATCGTCGCCGGAGGTGGAACTACACAGAGAGTGGACGTGAGCCCGAACGGACTGGCTCTCCAACCACCCATCGGCTTCACGACCGAGGCCTCTCGACCGATATCGGCTACTACCAGGACGGCGCCGGAAACCCGCTCGATTCGAATACTCAACGGCTGTTTTCGCGCCTCCGTCGCTGGGATGCTCAGTCGAAAGTCCCCTCAAAGCGGGATAAATCGCTGCGGGATGGGCTTAGCGAGATTGCTCGGTTGATTAGCGTTCTGGACCTCTCTGACTCGGTATTCGACGAAGCAGTGGATATCTATCGGAATGCGTGGGATGCGAACTTGCTCAAGGGTCGCTCTATCGAGGCGATTGCCAGTGGTAGTGTCTTCGCTGCCTGCCGGTTGGAACAGCTACCCCGGCATAGAAGTGAGGTCGCCGACGTCGCCCGTGTCGACAGTGATGCGATCAATAACGCCTATACGCAGATGAATCGGGAATTAGAGTTGGCAATCCCACCACCCCTTCCGCAAGATTTCCTCCCACGTATTGCGTCAGCAATCGGGGCGGGCAATTACATTGAACAACGTGCCCGAGAGCTGCTTCTTTGTCCTGCGGTCGGCAGACTTTCGAATGGACGACCGCCGTCTGGCGTTGCAGCCGCCGCATTATATCACGCTCAACAGGCTGAGACCGGGGAAAAACGTGCATCTCAAAAGGCCATTGCTGAAGCTGGCTTCACCTCCACACTCACTATCCGAACAATCTGGCGGAAGCTTCAGGAGCTCGAAGAGGAAGGCAAATTGTGCGAGAACGCCGACACGATCCCTACGTTACACACCGACAGTAATCCAGTCAAGCAGTAGCGTAGGACGATTGGAAATGAACATCTCCAATGCTGATTTGTCACCCCCGATGCGGTGAGGGGAGATAAGCCTGCAAGTGTGCTATAAAAGAGCCACTGCATTCCTTGGACTTTCCCGCCACTGCGAATCTATCGCAGAGCAACTAATCGATTATGAGCACGAACACTGAATCCACAGCAGACGCACAGCCTGAAGACGATATCGACAATCTGGAAATCGAAGCCGACCCGGAAGGTACGGTTGAGGAAGACGCTACTGACGCAACAACAAACGAAGAGGTCGATGGTGAGGCTAATATCGACAGTGAGCCAGCAGCCGACCTGACCGACGAGCAAGACACCAGTGAGGAGTCGATAGCAGAGGCTTCCGACGAAGCTGATGCCGAAGACGAGACTGAGGAGGAAAGCGTACTCACGGGCCCTCCAGAGCGCTTTCAGGCTGCGATCTTGGGTGGCGAACTCAAGAATTTCATCTCAACGCTGCGAGTCATCGTCGACGAGGCGAAACTGACTGTTGGATCGGACGGCATTACTAGCAGAGCGGTTGACCCAGCGAACGTCGCGATGTACGATCTAGAGCTGTCGGCTGCTGCATTCGAATCCTACGAGTCCGGTGACGGCCTGCTGGGAGTCAATCTAGAGCGATTCGAGTCCGTTCTCAAACTCGCAAAGAAAGATGATCTCGTCCAGGTTTCGTTCGACACTTCCACGTACAAGCTTCTCATCGTCATCGACGGTGTCGAGTTCACGATGGCGTGTATCGACCCCGATAGTATACGACAGGAGCCCGAGATTCCGGAGATGGAACTCCCAATCAGCCTTACCGTCGGGGGGAGCCAGATATCGCGAGCGGTGAAGGCTGCTGACATGGTATCCGATCACATCGGATTCCGCTGCGTAGAAGCTGACGAGACAGTGTTCATTGAGGCTGAAGGCGATACCGATGACGTCTCGCTCAGACTCACTGCTGACGAATACGAGAGTCTAGACGCCGTTGACGGACGAGCACTATTCAGTCTTGACTATATCAAGAACATCTCCAAAAAGCTCCCCAAGTCTGACGATGTCACTCTCACATTCGGAGACCAATTCCCGATGCTGGTAGACTACGAAATTGCCGACGGCGAGTGTAGTGTCGCAGCGATGGTGGCACCACGTATCGAGACCTGATGACGGCCAAAGAGCGGCTCCGGATGCATCTCGTACAGGCATTGACGCGGGCGGAATCTCCAGATGTAATCGCGCATCTCCAGGCGGCAATTCGAGAATGCGATTCTCTGCCGCCGACATCGTTGACTGAGTGTCCGATCTGTGGTTGCTGTGGTCTACCAGAACGGTTGCTTTCCCATGACTGTTGCAACGGATGCGATGGGTAGCCGCATATTCAGTGGTTCACGCGGAGACCGGTGAGTACAGCTCTCTCGCAGATTAACCAACACAAGGTCGCCAGTCTATATTATTGTTGGTTAAACTGTTTCTGTTTTCGAGATCTGGAGGTAATTCATGTCGGCTTTGTTGAGATCCTATTCTTCAGATAGGTTCTCGTGTGAAACAGTCGGTCAGTAGATTTGCCCAATCTGCAGGCGTATCCTTCTGATATCTTCTGAATTAACAACATCCAGAACTGATATAAACCGTTCTCAAAAAGTGCATAGTAATGACGACTGATTTGGGATTAATCGCCCGAAGAAAGTCCGCGACGTATTATAACGAAGCCCTCCCGTCTCACGACGAATTTCATGCAAACCGCGTCTATGGCTTGGCGCAGTATCTGGCGGACGATATCGACGAGCGGATTGATAGGGGGATACTGTCTGCCGCAGCGTGGTTACACGATATCGGTCGCCCATACGAAACTGCAGGGGAAATCTCGGATCACGTACAGTGGGCAGCAGACGAAGCAAGAGACCTCTTGGCCAACGAAAGTGTTTCCAATGAGAAACTTGACGCGATACAGCACTGTATCGAGGCCCACGGCATCCGGTCAAGTTCACCGGAACCCGATACGCCCGAGGCCAAGCTTCTCTATGATGCGGACAAGCTTGATGCAATAGGCGCAGTTGGCATTCTTCGGATGGCCTGCATCCTCGGTGAACGATCAGCCCAATCGGGTGAAAATATCGGAGTTATCGACAACCCGGAGATTGACGAGAGAAATCCAGCGGCTGGTCTGGACATCGCCAGTATGCGGGCGAGAGCGGAGCGACGGCTGGACTCGTTGTATACCGAGCCCGGACGTCACCTCGCCAGTGCCCGCTGGGAGTTTTTTGAATCGTTCATCTCGCAATTCAACACCGAATTACGTACAACAATACGTGATTGACCTGTATTGACCGCGCAGAGCCAGAATCTATCACCTACTGAGGGTTTCAATAAAGCCTCTGTGTCGTAATACACCCAGTCATCAAGCACAGCTCACCGCCGATACTGTATTTCAAAGTGTGGAGATCAGAGAAGAGAAAAGCGGACTGAAGGAGGAGAAATCAGGCATCCAGAGAGAGAACGATATCCGCATCCCACAGAAGGGTGTACTGGCTGTAGTGTCCTTTTCCTTCACCAGTCCCCCGTCGGCTGCCCGCGATCTCCAGGAAACAGAGTTCGTTGAGCAATTGCCGTGTTCGTTCGGCTGATAGCGGATCGGCACCACTCTGCTCACAGACGTCGAGATACATCTCGCGTATCTTCATCGTCCGGAACCACTCCCGCTCAGGCTGGTTTTTCGTGAGATTTGCCAGCGCGATCAAGACATGCTTGCTGTGAGGAGGCAATCCCGATATGAGTTCGAGTAGACGGTCAACTTCTGCCGAAGCCCGTGCATCGGAGAGGTGAGATTCCTTCACCCGGTCGGCGTTTTCCTTATTTGCCTGGTCACCGGCATACCGAAGGAGTCGCATGGCCTTTCGAGCATCTCCGTGTTCTTTCGCGCTCAGAGCGGCCGCACGAGGAATCACCCCGTCGTCGAGAACTCCATCGGCAAAGGCATCAGTCCGATTCTGGAGAATCTCCCGGATTTGACTGGCGTCGTAGGGCTCAAAGATGAATTCGTTGTGCCCGAACGAGCTCTTTGTTCGCTCGCTCATCTTCTCCCGGTAGTTAATTTTGTTCGACACTGCAATCACGCCAATCGGAACATCCACACTCCCGTCCTCTCCTGCCCGGGAAAGCGCCATCAATAGGTCGTCGTTATTGAGTTTGTCAACTTCATCGAGGATGATGATCGCAGCGTCGTAAAAATCATTCAGGACTGACCAGACTCGCTCGAAATACTCATTCTCGGAAATTCCCCTAGCCGGGAACGTCATACTGCTCTCTGGTGGGTTGATTGCCCGACCGTACTTGCTCAGTGCGTCGGAGTTGCCCTTTGCCTGCTGGCAATTGACGTATCCCGTCGCAAGCCTCACACCACGATTCTCAGCTTCTTCTTTAGCGATTTTTGAGACGTGCTTTGCGACGAGGGATTTTCCACAGCCCGTTTTCCCGTAGATGATGATCGAATTCGGCGGCTGACCAACGACTATTGGCCCAATCTCTTCTGCCACCTTCTCAATTTGCTCATCGCGACCGACGATGCGCTTCTCACTGGGGACATAGTCGATTTGGAGTATCTCTCGTTGTTCAAAGATTCCCCCACCACCCTCGTCGACATTCTCAAAGACACTGTGGATAGTGTCTGACCCATCTTCGCTATCCATTGTCAGAGTCAAACAGTTGTAACCGCAATAAAGATTGGGGGACCGGGTTAGGAGTAATAGTGTGAATATAGGCCGTGAGAATCCTGATATATAGATTTCCGTCTTACGCAAAACTCAGTCGAGACACACCTGGTTTTGAGTAAGGGACTACAGAGACACACACCAAATTTGGAGTAAGAAATAGAAGAGGGGTGAGGTCGGAAAGAACCGCAGTTAGAGCTGTGCTTGTTGGTTCATAACTTCTACAACTACTACACTACTACTTACTAGAATAGCTAGACTAGAGAGACACACCTAGTTTGGAGTAAGAAAACCACCCTAGACACCAGTATCCGACCCCCTACCCCACTGACTCTACATTCCTTACTCAAAATCAGGTGTGTGTGTCGTCTGCTGACCTTCCAAATACTGATATTTCAATTGGCCCGATGGACGCTCCCATTACCTGTAGTTTTGTTTCCCCCGAGGCGGTGTGGGGTTGATGCCTGACTGGAATCTCTCCTGAGTCCAGTGGCGCTCTCTCTAAGTCAACACCGGGGAAGTCTCGGTCAGGCTTGTCACACTCCCACTCCGCTGTCTGCTCCATTTGCGGCTCTCCCTTTCTCTTTTATACAATTCCACAGTACAATGTCAGCAAACTCACCCACGCGTTCTGACCAGCAGAGCGCAGCGACACCCAGTGAACAGAGCGCCGATGGATCGGCTGAACCAACTTCACAGAAGAACGACTCGCCAACTGTACCGATAGCCGACCTTCTGAAACAGGAATCTGTCCTTCGATTCGCTGGTCTCACTGAACACGATTCTCAGGACTATCCAAACGAACTCGAGAGTAACATGTGGTGTCGGTCGAGTACTCCACGGACGTTCAAAGATGTCGTAAAGGCACTCCCAGCAGCGTCTTCTGGTGAACTATGGGCGACAAATGAGTTTATCGGGACTTCCGGAGACGTTGATATCGACGCTATACGCTCCGTCGAGGGGCTGGATATCGAGGGTCTGGAACGAGGCACTGGCTCAGCTCTGGAGACGATAGCACAACGGTCGGCTGCTGAACCTGTAGTGGAAGTACAGGACCACCAGGACATCGTCGACGAGCGACGAAAAGCGTTGCACGCACTCGGCTACGATGTCAAATTCCGGTGGCAAATCGCCAGCGACTCATACACCATCATCAATCCGCAAGAGGCGTATCTCCCAATCATCAGTGCCCTCCAGCAACGTGGAGAAGATGACGTATTCGGATGGGCTTCTTACCGGGATTGGGGTGGGCTATTGAAGATGGTCGTCATCTGTCCGAGCCTTCGCCGTGTCGTCTCTGCCGGTGAGGAAGATCTGGAAGAACTGGATGGCGATGGTCTCACAGCTGCCACCCCCGAAGACGAAGCTCCGGAAACAGTGGTGTATGGGGGCTTTCAAACTGGCTACGATTTCCGGGGGACACAGACACTCTGGGCACGGCCTATTCTATTCTTCCCTGCTTCTGGAACTGTCCTTCCCGACACGGGAAAGCGATACACTCGCCGTCACTACGGAAAGGCCACTGATGCGGCTCACGAACGGGCAAACAATCGGACTCCTATCAACGAGTGGTGGCGGTCGATCTACGACGACATCGATACCCGGATGGTCACAGTCGAAACGGCAATTCAGCGGTCGCGGGCAATCGCGTATGACTTCGAAGAACTCCCGTTCAGTCTGAAGGAGTGTTACACGTACTGGGGGATCGCGAAGAAGTACGCCGAACGGGCGGCGAATCGAGCAAAGACAATTGCCCGTCCGACAACTCGCCCAACCGTGTTCAATATCCAGTTGTCGTTGCTCATTGCGCTCCTTGAAGAGTACAATGGGTCGATGGCCTCGAATTCCTATCAAGAGTACATCGAAGTCGCCGGCGAGCTCTACCGAACACCGTCGATGATGATTCAACTGGCGATGCAGGAGCACGACAAACAAACTACCGATTCAACTGACCGAGTGCTACCTGAGGACCAGCAGACACTCTCTGACTCGTTAGAAGATCTCTTTGACGTTCCTGGTATCACCGTGGAAACGGAATTAGATCTCTCGAACGAACAAGCGCAGCGTGTCCAAGATGGTGTACAACAGCGTCTCGACGAGTCAGTTTGAACGAAATACCCTCCCTGTGCAATAGTACCTGAAATGGATGCGGGAAAAGAGAGGTTTCAAAACGTAGCCAGTTGAGAGTCCTGTAACGACCCTTCTATTCCAAGAGAGTGCACCAATGTCAAACGATGCTGAAACGGGCTGGGACTCGAATCGAGAAGGGATAACGTACGAACAAGGTCAGGAGGTCCTCAGAGCGCAGAAAGAAGATATCGATGATATTGACGACAAGGCGCTTAGAACTGTTCGGGTCACCGCGCTACTGCTAGGCGTTGGTGCGACCGGAGTGCGAGTTATTAGCATCTCAGATATCAATAACTACTTAGCAGTCGCCAGTCTGAGTACTTTTCTCCTTTCTCTATTCTTTGGTGTGGTCGTCTATGACGAGTCAAACGAGGTGATTGGTCCTACATCAAACTACCTCGGACGGATGAGTAGATATGAAGTAGATGAACCGTGGGAGAAAGACTTCTTCCACCAGCTTGAAGGGTGGATCGAAGATAATCAAGAGATAGTAGAAAAGAATGCGTATCTACTCCGGGCTTGTGAGATATTCTTCGTCACCGGACTTGCACTTGGAGCTGCCGCGTTGCTAAATTTGGAGACAGGTGAGCTTCTGGTAATACTAATACTTCTCATT
The DNA here is from genome assembly GCF_019599465.1 of Haloarcula rubra. Taxonomy (GTDB): domain Archaea; phylum Halobacteriota; class Halobacteria; order Halobacteriales; family Haloarculaceae; genus Haloarcula; species Haloarcula rubra. Next base: position 42,237 of record NZ_RKLR01000008.1, on the reverse strand, counting down.
GTAGCGACTGTCGTAACGCTACTCGCAATCGGTGCCAGAATAAGTGATAACTGACCATCGGGGTTTTATACGTCATGAGCTACAACCTATATACAATGACAGACCAGACACGAGGCGAAGCGGAAAACGAAGATGAGGAGTACGATTACAGCGACCCCTCAGAGACTGGTCTGCGGAGCGGAAAAGGAAGCGGCTTCATCAGCAGCATCTTCTTCTAACCTGCGTCACACTTTTTACCCTTCTGTCGGGTCATATCGCCTCTGACACGGTATAGCTGAGGCTATCCGGAAGATATTCACACTCTGTTTGTTCTCTCCCAAATCGGCGAGGAGCAACACAATTTCTCACACATAGAAGCATGTCTACTGATTCAACCACGACACAGACGAGTAGCAATGGATCTCCGGAGGGACAGCGGATTCTCTCTCATTTGGTGAATCGACTCCTGCGAGCCGAAGGAGGGAGCGTACCTGTCGAACGGGTCACGCTCCGAGTCTCGGATTTCACTGACTTGAGCGACCAGCAAGCAGCGGACCTCATCGACGAGGGGGAGAAGAGCGGAATCTACACACTCACACGATTGAGTAGCAGTAACGCAACTATCGACAACGTCGTTCCTCAGGGAGAGGAACCTGAGGTGATTACCGCCGCATTTGGTCAGCGTCAACTAAACGGCAATACAGACTTCCGTATCCTCGGTGTTGTAACCGATTCAATCAACGATGCACTTCAGGATGCCGGCTACACTGACTTTCGGGCACTCTCGGAGGCCGACATCGACGACCTCGCACACTTGACTAGTACCCTCACTGAGAGCCGTGCTGAGGCTATCGTTGCGGAAGCTAAGCAACACATTCCTGTTGGTCATGCGCTGGCCCAGCGAGCGGCGTCGTACTATGCCCAGCGAAGCAATCCAGCAAGTGGCGTGGGTGAGGCCCGCGTTACTGATCTAACCAACATTACAGAGACAGTCGGTGAGCCGCGCTATCTCTCCAAAGGATGGGGTGCTGGGGATGAACGCGGGATGTACGTCTCTGATGTCGGTCGCAACACGACTGATCCAGTTCTGACTGGATTGCATATCCTCGATAATCCGGACTACCCAGGTGTTCCCAAAGCAGAGACTCACCCCAATGCCAGCTACGATGCCCTGCCTGTTGACGAAGATGGGGAGGTTATCCCTCCCGCTGTCCCCCTCGATCCGCGTCTTCAGCTCCCACTCGACGAACTCATTGCGAAGAAACTCTCACGAGGACTCGTTCCTATCCGAGTGGTAGGACCGCGAGGGTCGGGCAAGAACTATCTCATCAAGTACCTCTGCCACAAGACAAATCGTGGCTATCAGTCCATCGACGTCGACCGGGCGACGGAGCCCGAGGACCTCTTTGGGCCACTTGTTCCCGACGGCGACGTGATCGTTCCACGCAACGGCGCCGTGAAACAGGGGCTGATCAACGGCGATACAATCGTTATCAACGAATTCCCTGTCATGCAAGCCGGAGCAGCGATTGCGCTGCACCGACTTCTGAACGAGGGGACACTCCTGGTCAAGAGCCACGGCGAACTCGTCGAACCACACCCCTCGGCGCGACTCATCATTACGATGAATCCGCCAACCAGAGAATACAGAGACTCGGAACCGATGAACTCGGCGACCAGAGGGCGCTTTCGGTCGTTCGAGCAGCCGTACATCCAAGATATCGCCGAGGAAGTCGAGACATTGTATCCGCAGGTCAACGGTGACACCGAAGTTGTTGACCGTACGACGCTGAAACGGATCGTCCGATTTGCTCACAAGACTCGCGAAAACGAGAACTGGCCGACTCTCAGCACACGGAATCTCACAATCCTCTGTGAACACATCGAAGACGGGGCGTCACCGAAAGCCGCCACAAAGAATGAACTCTGGGCTGTGGCAGAACCCAACCAGTACCCAGAGGATGCTCACGAGACATTGAACGATATTCTCTGAGTCTACCCACGGCGGGAAGGGAGGTAGCCACTATCTGTCGTCATACTTACTCGCTCATCCTCTGTCTATGTCACGTACTGCCGGTCTATCTTTGAGGGGCGACTGAGGCGTGTAGGCTTGCAAAAAGTGTATTCACCACTTTCAGCTTCTACCCCCTCGTGGTCAGATAGTCGTTGAGCGACGTTCTACACGCCCATCGTTTACCGCGACGGCGTCTTTCCCTTCTAGACGTCTCACAATCTCCTGTATGTCCGCTGCAGGCCAGTCGAGTTCCTGTTGTAAGTCGGCCACCGACTTCGGTTCATCGAGGACGTGCAGCACTTCGAGTTCCTCGTAGACGCGCTCGGTGATCTCCGCAACGGTATCGTGCAATGGTGTCGTGAGGTTGTGTTCTTCGGTGAGATCAGCCAATGCCTCGTTCACATACGTCACGAACAGTTCTTGTTCAAGTAGTTCGACTTGCGTCTCTAGCTCCGCTTCGACGATGTCGAAGTCGAGGCCGGTCTGTATCAACGAGAACATATCTTCGATGTCATCCACCCGACCGGCGACCGCTTTGAACAGAAATATATCTTCTGGACTCACGAGCTCAACGACGAGATTTCCCGGGTCGAGATACCGTTCGCTCCGCTCACGAATGCCTGGTGAAAGGATTAGCTTGCCGATCACCTGCTGGTTGAAGATGTCGATGCGACACCCATCATCGTTCTCGAGGATGTGTTGGGCACCGAGTTCTTCGTACTCTTCGTCCGGCTCCTGAACGATCTCATATCCAAGTTCGAGAAGCACCACCTGTAACTGACTCAGGTCGTCGCCGGAGGAGACGATAAGATCGATATCTTTGGTCGTCTCTTTGAGGCCACGAAATGCCATCGACCCTCCGCCAATCAAGAAGACGGTAAGTGGGTTGTCCAGCTGTTGGCCGATGCGCTCGAGTTCCGAGCGAATGTATGAACTATCAAATCGCGCTCTCATGGCGTCACCTCGTACTCTTCAGCTAGTTCCTGGAAGTCCTTCCACTCGGGAAGTCGGGAGGTCCGCTGGTCTCCGCTGGTGTCGAGGTATGTGCAAAGATCGTCGACGACGTCGTCGACGCCGTACTTGGTGGCCTGAGCTCGGAGTTCGTCCCTGTCGATACTGGCGTGACTGAGCAAGAGTATGCAATATGACTGAGCCCGTGCACCCGAATCAATCACGAGCATATGGCAGCACAATATCTCCGGTGAGAGTTCACTCGTCGTCTCCGAATAGAGGTAGTATCGGCGGTCACGGGCCAACAGCGGCAGGTCATATCGCTGGAATTGCTCCGGCCCTGTCAGAATGAAGTGCTCTTCGGTAATCTCAGTCGTCGTCTGGACAAGGAACTCGTCGAGGGATTCCCACAGAATGGTGTACGTGTTTGTCTGTTGTTCGACAGTCTGGCGGTGAACGTGATGGGCAAGCTCACGAGCGAATGCATTCAACTGTTCGAAGCCGTCATTCAGTGCGTACGTCCCATTGTCGGTTTGGTAGACGATTCCCCGATGCTGAAGCGGAGAAAGCGCACGATGGACGGTACTCCTGTGGACATCAGTGTGACGTGCGAGATCAGTTACAGTCCGTGGGGTATCCAGAAAGTAACAAACACGGAGGGCAGCCCCTGACAACAGCTCCGGCCAGTCAATGTGTGAATACTGCTGCGTGAGAGCGGTGAGTAATTCGATTGCTTTTGCGTCCGATAGTCGAATCTGCTTTGTTTTTCCTTGTCGACGTGTCTCGACGAGTCCAGACGTTTCGAGCTGTTCGACGAGTTCTGAGGTATAGCTGAGACTTCGATCGAGATTCGCCGCGAGCTCAGAGACCGTCTGCTCACCGTGGAGGGCAGTGAGGGCGCGAACCTCGCCTTCTGTGAGCATACTGTTGCATACTAGCGAATCGATATATAAATCACTTCGGGATTTTGCGACACTCAACCGTTGTTTCTCAGAGGGTTTGTTGCCATCGCTGAACTGATAGCAGGTGTTCCCACTAGTACTGATTTAGAGAGCGCGAGTCCGGTCAGTACAGTTAATCAATAGCACACCGTCAAATAACGGCTACTCTGTTCGGACGTGCTACGATTGCAGGAGAAAGACCATGAGCTCCCAGTCTGGTATATTGGAGTCATCATGACGAAGTTGATATGCACCGTTTTCGAGGTTCACACCGTTCTCGTATGCCTGTAGGATGGTTCTATCCAGGGACTGACGGAGTTCTTCTTTCGTTGTCGGTCCGACTCCATTCATTGATTACCACGTCGTGCTACAAACGGATAGCCGCGCGGCATTGTGTGCGAGGGCGCGTACTATTCGCAAACCTACTGAGCAGATAGTTCAGAATTCTTTGAGCGCAACAAACTGAGGCATCGTGCCGACTTCAAGGTCTATATTCAGCACCGAAGCAAATTTAGCGCAAAATAATATCTTTCACCACCGCCTGATTTGTGTTCCCCAACTCACAGAGGGCGTTCCATTCAGGAGTTTTCAATCGTGCCACTATCCGCCACTAAGCTCACCGCCAGAAGTATCGTCGACGAACTCAATCCCCAGGTGACTGAAGTTACTCGCCTGTCGTCCCAGCGGGCTGACCGACTGCGAGAGTTTATCTGCGGCCATCTACCTCCCGACATATCGGTCGCTGTCCGAGTCTCACTGGGTGTGCAGACCGCAGCAGTGCTCCCTGCCGACGTCGACGCAGTTGTTTCATCAGATGCGACTGAAATCGAACGCGATCAAGCGGAGGCCCTCTTAGCCGATATCGATGCAGACTACCTGGTGCTGATAACGGGGAATGAGGCCGACTTAGACCGAATCCCACTCAACGACCAGCTCACTGCCGATCATGCACACCAGTTCGGACTCGCATTTCACGAACTGCTCCACATCCTCAAAACCGCTATTAGTGGCATCGGTGACCTCATCGAAGCTAACGTCGAATCCCAGTTCCACGAGCAGGTTCACGACCTCATCAATCTCATCGAGGATGGGGCAATCGAGTCAGAAGCTATTCACGGCGACAATTTCAGTGACAACGCTGGCATCCGTCTGGAATTGACTCGACGTCTCCACTCACAGACGCCAGAGGATTTACCTGCGGACAAGTGCCTCAAATATTCGTTCTGGGACGTAGTGACTGGATATCTCTACGACAGAGCTATCTTCGAGACTGGCACAATCGACTGCTTGCTCAACCCGAAGGATACACGACTCGAGTTCTTGACCGAGGCCGATAGAGATGCGTTTCTCAACGTCCGGAAACAGCTGGATGAGATGGTCGACAGCGCCCTCAAAATACGGAGCGCAAGTCGAGAGGATACCGACCACGGACATGATAAGACCGCTTCACTCCGCAGAGCACGGGTCGTAATCGACACCTGGAACAATGCCATCGAGCCGTTGCTCGAAGTAGACGACGAGCCCAAGCAAACTTCCAGCGAAGACGGTGCTACTGCTCCGGAAGTAGACAACAATGCTGCAAGGGGGGCTGAAGCAACCCACGAATCACAAAATGGTGATCGAGATGCAGATTCGAGCCGAAACGAAGGGAGGTTGTCAGATTCACAGACGAAAGAACCCGCTGGTGAACAGGACGAGAATTTCGACACGGACGTTACACTCGACCGTCAAGCCACGGAGACGTCTGGACAGGATATCTTTGAGCAGCCGCTGATTACACCTGAGCCTGATTCGACCAAAGCGGGGAGGTTGGATCCGTCTGGTGGAGGCGGCGGAATTGAGCCAGAAACTGCTTCGGCATCGAATAGTCCCCTCTCCCAAGGAAGTCCAGAACGATCGTCGGATAATATGGATAATCCGAGTTATCAAGATACTGTAGATGACCGGGCTGAGGACGAAATTGTTGAACCACAAACGAAGGCGCAGGCAATCGCACAAGCGACAGAACGTGCAAGGGAGACACAGCAGGCCGATGATGGTCATCGTGGGCAAGATGCGGTAGACGATGGTGACGACAAGCTGGAGTCAACAGCCAGTCAACTCACACTCGATACTTTCGAGCGAGACAGCCAACAAACCTCTGGAGATAGTCCACACTCCGAAAGTAAGGAAAGCACCGGCAAGGGGGACGAAGGTACAATCGATCTTCCAACTCCCAATTTAGCCGGCGCGACATCATCACCCGACGCTGAGAGCAACAGTGGTGACGCGGAGATGGACCAGAGTGGCTTATATGAGAGTATGGCTCCCGAACTGCCAAGCATTGCTGAAATCCCGTCAGGACCGGCTCACGGCCAGCAAGAAGATAAGTCCTCGAGAGGAGATACCGAGACCTTCGAGACAGCGCTCTCTCAAGACAAGCGAGCAGCCCACGGTGAAGCCACAAGAAATGGTATCGATGAAGAGGCCCTCGAAATTGAATTCGAGGCGCTAGCGGACCACTTTGCTCGTGCTACAGGGGAAGAGCAGGAGAAATCGTCCGCTCCCTTAGAACAAGATGAAGGCTCGGCAGGCGGCCCCGGCAGCCTTGAGGAATTGAATGTCTTGCCAGTGGGTGGAACTCCCGTTCCGAGAAACGAGTGGGCTGACGTAGAGAAAGGTGCTGAGCGGGTCGGAGACACGCTCGATATGTATCTCAGGTTGGATCGGCGAAAGAGTGTTCGTCGAGGACTCACAGCCGGCGCGTACGACACCAGAGCAGGACATCGATTGGCAATCGGTGACCCTCGTGTGTGTAAGAGCCGGACCCTCGGAAACGAGAAGCAGTACTCCTTGGTCCTTATCCTCGATCGGTCGGGGTCGATGCGGAGAGGGACGCCCGCAAAAATTGATGTCGCCACGAAAGCCGTCGCACGATTCGCTGTCGCAACCGAAGGGCTGGGAATCAACGTTGCAATCGTAGACTTCATCGACAACGAAGCCCGTCTTGCCAAGCCGTTCAGTGTCGACAGCAGGCACCTCCAGGCAACGTTGCTCGATACCTCCTGTGGCGGTGGGACGCCTCTGGCAGACGCTATCTCACTTGGGAACCAACTAGTGGAAACACAGCGTGACGAGCCGCTTATCATCACAATGACGGATGGACTCCCCAGTGACAGCGACGATGTCAAAGTTCAGATTCGGGACTCAATCGCTCCAGTCTGTTCGCTGACGCTCGCAACGGATTGTACCCCTGGGTATCCGCCAGCTAGAGCTGAAGAACTAGCCCCGTATTTCGAGCGGGAGTCAGTAATCTACTCGGCCGAACGGCTTGATGATCAGTTAGAACAGTTCGCGAGTTTGCTCGCGGGCTTTTAGCCCCAGTTAGACGTCTGAGTTCACCGCTAGTTTGTGGCCCCCAGTGGGGTGAGGGCGCTTCGTCCGAACTCCATGAGTAATCCGACTATCGAATCTGCAGACGACCGTGTGCCACCGCTCTCGTTACCAGCTGGATCTCTCTCCCGTAGCGACCGGCGGTATGGGTACGAGGTAGGCGTCGATCCGCCAGATATCGAACCCATAGAGCATCAAATCCGTCTCGATTTCATTAGCGGCGAGCGGATTCGGGCCGACCACCTACTGAGCGATTACAACCATTGGACCTACGATGCTGATGATCCGTCTACCGACCCTTGGCTCCGAGGGCCGGCGAAACCGAATGGGCTACAATTCGCCGAGCAATCCTGTCATAACCGGGTGAGAGAAGAAGAACGCTTCTTTGAATACCCAGAGGACAGCGCTGTGATAGCGGGTGCACCAGTCTACCTTGAAGCACAATTAGAGGAGGTCAGAGAGCACGACGACACCGAAAGCGCACTCGAAAAAGCGAGAGAACGACGCGTAAACTGGTACCGAGAATCGATTCCCGGTAAGAACCTGTACCAGATACTCAAGAAGTCCTCATATGGGACGCTCATCAGTGGCGGCAAAGGGCCATCACTGGCCACTGCTGTATTGACCGAGGACAATGTGTTTGAGGGAACAGTCGTTGTCAGTGAGGACACGGACCCGAAAAAATACGCCAGACAGCAGAACCTCCCGGAAGAGTTCGTCTATCGTGAGTCAGAATTCAGCCATGCGGATTCGGATCCTGCCCCCTCTATCGTGGACTTTGGAATCGAATTGCCTGCACCCCTCTTGATTGGTCGCTTCGCTAACGGCAGTCGGTACCCCTTCATCCCTTGGGGAGATGGATTGACCTGCTCCTGCCCGTATAAGCATGACCAGCCGTGGCGGGTCATGTGCAAACACGAATTGCTCGCGAGCAATATCTGTGGGTTCGAATCCTCATCGATCTTCATCCCGAAGACCAGAGGTATCGATATTCCACATAGGGCACGGCGCTTCGTCAGTCCCGAAATTGCTGCGACGCACCGATCGACGACCAACTGAGCCGCCTTTCGTTTGTACTCCCATGACTACATTACTGGACGACGATATCCGAAAGAGGGTCACCAACCCTCTCGATTCGGTTCACCAAGAAACCGGAGACACCCCGTTTCGAGTGTTTTCCGACTGGGTCAACCTAACGCTCGCTAGCTTCACCGGTGATGAAGAAAGCTATCAGAAGACACTCAGCCGATACAGGAGCAACGGGTTCGACGAGGATGCTGTAGACCGACTAGTCAATCTTCATGCTGAGGCTCTTGGGGGGTTAGTCCTCGGGTTGGAAGAGTCAAAAGAGGATATTTTGGGAGGGGTGTACGAACACTACGGCCTTACTAGTGACCGCTTTGGTCAGTACTTCACACCAGGACCGGTAAGCCGAGCGATGGCAGCGATGACTATTCCAGACGACGGGGATCTACGAGAGGCAACACTTGATGACCCTCTAGTCATCGGTGACATATCCGGGTGTGGGAGTGGACGACTCATTGTAGACACTGCTCGGCAGTTACGGGTAGTTGCCCCCGAGGTTCCGGCTGTCTTCCTTGGATACGAAAAGGATTCGCTGTGTGCAAAGATGGCAGTAATCAATTTCGTACTCAACGATGTCATTGGGTATGTTCTCCTCGGTGACGCTCTGAAACTCAAGCCTCAGAAAGTGTGGTCAGCTGGAACAGGACGGATGCTCAAGGGGGAACGACCAGTATCCGTATTGACTGTTGAAGAGACGGATTGGGTTGTGTCACGATTCTTCGGAGAGGAAGACAGAATCGCTGCTGAAGAAACCTCACAGGGATCTCTTGTCGACTTTGAACTCGGCTAGCCGATGTGGAGAGACTGAAATCGCCGATAGATCGGGTTGTAACGGTTGTAAACTCCTCTATTATATGCGGAATCTCGACGTATTGCAAACCGTGAATGTCGCCCAAAGATATCCCACTCTCAGTCCTAAATCCGATGTCGAAGTCGATTCTTACAGGATACTAACAATAATGGATGGTCCAGGAGTGACAGGGTTAGAGCGGTATTGGCTCGGTTATTATCGAGAAGATCTACACGACGATGATGGATCGTTTCTGGCACGGCCAGTGGGACATCACGAGCTACCCCACCCGATGACACGACCTGAAATCGAAGACTGGGCACTTGACCGGTTGAGTATTCCTGACGACGCGTTCTAGAAATTGGGAGTATCAGATAGAGTTTGAGTCGGTAGGTGGTCCCACCCTCCGCAAACGACTCTGGTTTATTTTCCGCGGGCGGACTGGCGGGACAGTGACGGCTATCCAGTTGCGCCGTTGACGGAGTCTTTTCCGCCGATGGGGATACCATGGTTACAGAGAATACTAAGAAAAGCAGCTGCACAGAGCGATCGTTTGCGGTCCATCATCAGAGTGTATTTGTGGAAGATACGGCCAGCTCTGACGGTATCGACGAGACTGAACTGCTCGAAATCGATGACACACCCTTCGAAACCACACTGTCTGACCACGGGCTGGATATCGACACACAGGCCAGAACCCCACGAATCGACAGTGGAGGGGGCCAAGAGTTCATCGATGACCGACCGTTGTCAGCTATCCGGGCGAGCAACGGAGGGGACGGCACAGAGGGGAGACAAGAAGCACTCTTCGTCAACACCGAGGTTGACCAGCGGACGTTGGGTGGCGGCCAAGCCAACGCTAGGTGCCTGTTCGAAACTGAACCTCGACAGAAATCCAGACTCAATGCCGATGAGGAATAGCTTGTATCTCCTGCAGGTTTGTCTCACCCGACGAGGTGATGGCTTCGAGAAGTACAGATAGGAAACCTGGCCGGGAACAGCAAGTCTACGATGTCGTAATCGAAATAACTCTGGAAAATACCGACCGAGAGGTAGCTGATGAGTTCTCGATGGCACTGCAGATTAGGGAACTCGACCTCGCCTCAATCGAGGTGATTCTATCGGTGGTTGCGCCAAACCAATGCGCTGCCTACGCCAGAGGGAACGCGCTAGCCCGGGCCGTACTGGATGCTGCCGGTCTCGTCGATGCATATCGTATCGGAGACGTCTCTCTAATCGAGGTACGATGATGCTCGTCTGTCCGGAGTGTCTGGAGGGTAAATTCTCGTGGATTGTCGAACAGGTTCAGTTCGGTGCAGTGTACGAACTGGAGAACGGGGGATACGCCGAAGAGACTTGGAAAAACGGGGATATTGTGGGTGACGACATCGCTGACAACGGGGTATTTTGCTGTAGGTGCATGGAAGCTCGAGCACACGAAGAACTTGTCCCAGCAAACGGGGCCACTGACGACGCTGCAGTCGGGGCAGAATAAGGCCAGTTTCTACCTGTGATAGATCCAGTAGTGCTAAAGACGGCTTTCAGAGCTTTCTATCAAGCCGTAGGATGTGTGAAACGGGCTTAACCAAGATAGATGTCGGAAATAGATACTAATGAGTGAATCCTTCCCAAGGACAGAAAGTGGCGAACCGGATTACGAACAGGCGATTGCGGAATTGACGTTCGCCGAAGCTACCCCGGCTTCGCCAGTGTATATTTCCGATGGTACGGAAACGCTGGGAGTTACCGACGTGGATGAGCAGAGCGGCTCAGTCCGGTTGGAATATTCCGGAGGAGGAACTGGGACAGTCGACTTAGAACAGCTTTGGAACGACTGGGTAGACGGGGGACTCATTTACAAGCAAAAGCGATTCCTGAACACCGAAGAGAGCGTGTATAATACAGAGACACATGCGCCAGTCGCTCGAACGGTTATTGCTGACGCACTGAGCATTGCCCGAGATGAGCTGGGGGATCTCGAATCACGTGCACCCGAGGGTGGTCCTTGGACAGAAGATGTCCGTAACACCATTACCCAGTTGCAGATGGCATTAGAGACGGGTGCAGAGCGGTAGCAATTGGATTTTGGCGGATTATAGCGTGACCAGAGTACACAATTTCGACTATCTCAGCATAACGGAGCGAGTCCTGCACCCCGATGTGGAGAACTTCGGAACGTGAGAGACAGCTGAATTTGTCAGCGACGAGCCTGTGCGCCGCCAAATACCCGGTTACACCTTCGTCATGGGAAACTCCATTCATTCTAAGAAGGTCGCGTCAGGGCCGACTGTTCAACCGGAAAGACGCTCTGAGGGACTCAATGACCACACCGATGTCGCCGAGAAAGTCTCACGAGCCCGACAAGCAACCTATGTTGCATTTCTGTCTCGGCACCCATTCGCGACAGACGCATATGAGGCAGGCTTCGTGACCGGGATTCGTGAAGACTGTAGCCTGCAGACAACTGCCCTCCGTAACGTCGACGTCCCAATACTGATGTTGGATAATGACTTCAAGAATCCAGACCTGCAGAGATATCTGTCGCGATTTCGGGAGATCGAGCCCGAAATTGGTGTCGTCGGAGACGCACGTTCAGCCGATGAAGCACATATCTTCGTCGGGGAGGCCCGTAAGCTGAAAACAGAGTACCCAGACTCAACGCTCATTATAGTCCCAAAATGCCACGAGGCAATCGATATCATCGGTTCAGCCGATGTACCGGGCACAGAGATTGTATTAGGCTACTCAATGGGATACTCAGATATCCTGGCCTCAGACTTCTCGGACTACTCGGACTGGCGTGGACGGCGTGTACACCTGCTAGGAGCAAGCCCCACCAAACAGTGGGAGGTGATTCAACAGTTGACCTCACCAACATTGTTCGGCGATCCACCTGCAGATATCGTCGGGCTGGATTGGAACGGTGCGCACAAAGTCGCCTATATCGGTGAATATTGGAGTCGGGAAGGCTGGCAACGAAGCGACCATCTCTCCATCAGGGAAACAGTGAAGAAGAGCCTTCGTGAGATGCGCTTGTTCTGGAAAGAACGCGGTGTCTGGCCTCGTGAGGGGACGGCCCCGGTTGACCGTTTAGGTGAGGCTGTCCAGGTGCCAGACGATGAGGTGTTTGCAAACGGAATGCACATCTCTGAAGCGGGTGACTACGAGGGTCCGGATGATTGGGAGGATCGACTTGACCCCGAAGACGATGAGACGACACCACTCGAACATGCAATCGTCCACCAGTATACCGACGGCAGTATCCGGGCATTTCGCTCAGAAACCGAGCGGGCATACATCGAATACCACGAGGGCTTGATTACGCCGTAGACAGTCCGTAGATAGCAAAACCCACAATCACCACCGACTGTGGGCGAGCCTGTCAGCCATCAACTCTGCAAGGAGAATTGTAGCGTAGAAGAAGAACTCCACTCTGGCGAATTTGTTTCCCCCAATAGAGGCGAGGGCTTGAATTCAATGGACTCCATCACAGCGTCACAAACCGTTTCTCGACCACCCGTTTTCTCAGAGGAAAGCATCGCGCACATCCGCCGTGTAAAGCACCTTCGCGCTATCGTCAGAGAAGATCTCGGTCCTGATGTTGAGCGTGACGGTCTGGAACAAAAAGTCACCAGTTCACTGTATGACCACCATCCGTCGATTCGGCTCGAAGATGCACTGGAACTGAAGTGCCATCTGAAAGAGCCGTCTACGGAGGGTTCGACAGACTCTGCTATCAAGGGCATCGTGGACGAAGCTTGTATACTACTGGAGAGCTGGGGTCGTCTCGGCCAGACCCAGTCTGAGGACCCGAATGCAGCCTTTGACTACTAATGGCCACCGACAAGGCGGTTCTAGAAACGCTTCCTCCAGAGAAACTTCTCGCTGCTACAAGATTACGTGTCATCAGGGCAGCGATTCGAATGTTTACCGAGGCAGAGAGTCTCGACTACTATATTTCTCACGAGAGAAATAGTGGAGGACGGGAGGGGATACTCAGAATGCTTCGTGACCGGAAAAACGAACTCAGTGAGGCATCCGGCGGAAGCCCCCAAGATGGAAAATTGAAACAGTATCCAACAAAGGCCGCCCACACGGAACCATTAGAGATGATCCACACGGAATACGAACCTCGTTTGATACGACGAGAGTTTGCACCGGACTGGAATGAGCTATAGATAGTCGTGAGAAGAGTTCAGCCCGTCTCGCTGAAAACTTGCTTGACGGGGTGACGAAGCGCTGCTAGCCGGCTCAGATCGCCTTTTCGATACGGGACTGACCAGGTGCGAGTGTTCCCTTTCAGGTCTTTGCGGCCGATAATGATTCGTACCGGACCTCTCGGAGTCTTTGCGAGAGATAACCAACTCTCGCATAGAGATGTTCCACAGAAACTTATCGACGGTCCTGATACCCACAGATCGCTATTCTCGTTCGAATACCCACGTTTGAACCAGGTTTGAGCGCTGTCCATGAACTGCTCAAACAGATCTGGTAACTCTTCGCCGATATGGCAGATGAGATATGATGAATTTCTCTTGTCCATGTCTTTCTTCCAGAACTCTAAGAAGACGTGATCAGACGGAGCTTGAATCACATTTACCCATGCTCGCTCCGTTCCCTTTCCGTGGAGCGATATAGAGGAAATTTTCTGCCAGCCGTCTGGTGATGTGCCAGAGTCATAGTAGCCCCGAAGCGGGGGGACCACTTCGAGGGCATGGGCACGGAGATATTCATCCGGGAACGGGACAGAAATCTCAACCGCATCGGGGGAGTCTGGTTTGAGCAGCTGTTGGACAACTTCAGAGTAGCCGTCGATATCTTCAGTAATTGGGATAGCGTGAGGCCATGGAGTCCGAAGTTGGTCTTCTCTAAAGCTCATATCATGGCCGTCGAAATCTTCCTGATAAGCCCAGTAGACTGTGTAGCCCGCCCGGAGAACCTCACTCGATATAGCGTCTACTTGTTTATCATCATTCGTTGGCCGGAACTCGACGGCAATGCCGTTCCCGTACGGAAACACGGGCCTTTCGAAGGTAACAAGGACATCAGCAGTATGCTCTATCTTTGGGATCGGTTCTTCGTGGGCAACAGATGCCGACGGAAAGATCTCCCTGAGCTTCATTGCCGCAACGGTCTTCATTTTGGCTTGAACAGTAGATTCTCCCGGACACATCGACCCCGCAGGATGAAAGAAATGCTCTGCAACAAAGTTACCACGATTATAATGGGAGCTTCGAACGCGCAGATTGCACTCACACAGTGGGCACAGGACGTGGTCATTTACCCCGACGTCGAGCGGAAGGACACGATCTCCGTCGGGATTCATTGCTAGATAGGGCATTTCAATCGGTGACGAAAGTCTCTCTTCGCAAGCTAGTACGTGATACGATGATAAATACAGAATAGACCGTTCAGGTCCAGAACCTCATAATATCCACACATACGCACTATCGGGAGTCCTCGCCAGACTGGCTGTAGCTCAACTCTGATGAGAAGGCGACTTCACACTCACGTCTACCTGCACCGATAGTCAAACACCCTCCAATGGTGCAGCTATCGTCGAAGCACCCTCCTAAAGGCTCGAAAATGATTTGCTCATTTTCTGCGGGTCAGACTTGATGAGTATGCTTGTCGCTGTGGTATATCGATGGCTGAGGTATATATCAGTACCTGTCAACCTCTCGGAACTGATATTCACCAGAAGCGATGTCGGTAGCAAGCGAACTATGTTCAAATCTATTGATCGCGCTGATTCAAAACAATCTCCTCAAGATCATCATGATCAAGACCAGCCTTGATCAGACCTTCAAAGAAGTGTTTGTGCTTCTCTATTTCTTCTTTGCCGTCAATCATCAGCTGGCCATTGATTTTCCGGTATCGCTCGTCGACTTTCTCCACGAGATCCTCTGAAATGTAAATCGCAGTATGTGGCCTCGATCGTCTGGTATCAGTATCCGATGAGTCAGAATCGTCGGAGGTCTCACTGTCCGATTCGCTGTTTTTCGACGAGGTCTCGGCTGTCTCATCTGATTGTACCTCTTCTATATTATCCAGGTTATCCGTAGTATCCGAAGACGCTGTCTCGTCGCCCGTTGAGGAGTCCTCATCCTCGTCACTGCTCTGAGGTTTATGCTCCTCAAACCGGTCCATCAGTGGGTTATCGTCGCTCATTGGTATTGCTCCAGGTGATCCGCGATACGGTCGTACGCTGCGATCACATCCTGCTGGGGACCGTCATCCCATGGATATCCGGCATCTTCAGGGTCGTACTCGAATATCGATGTCCGATATTCTATCGCGTGTTCTACGACATCGCGTTCGGGAACATCGAAGACATGGTCTTCACCGAAAGTCTCGAAAAACCACTCCTCGACCTCACGAGCGACATTACCTTGAGACGGAACTTCATTGAGTACGGCTCCAAGCGTCGTGATACTGTACTGGTCGAATTTCGCCTCGATTGTATCTATCTCCTCGAACAGTATCTCCAGACTGTCTCGCGCAATCGTGTTGGGATGACTCGGGAACAGGACGTTTTCAGCTGCTATTAGTGCCCCGTCAGAAAGTGGGCCAAGGTTTGGCGGACTGTCAATGACGATGAAGTCGTAATCTGTGTCCAGCCGATCTACGGCCTTTCGCAAAGATTCGTGGCCGCCAGCTTCGGAGTACAGGTATTTTTCGAGGTTGAAGTTCTTCAGGTGGCTTGGGACGATATCGAACTCTGCAGAGTCGATAATTAACTGGTCTAAATCATCATACGTGAGGTCGCCCATATCGCTGAGAACGTCAAACAACGCAAACTCACCAGACCGGTACTCCTCTCGAAGCCCCATTTTGAGTGTTGCACCCCCTTGTGGGTCGGCGTCGACGACCAGAACATCGTGGCCTCTGGCATTCAGCGCCCCTGCGGTATTGATACTGGTCGTCGACTTTCCAACGCCGCCCTTCTGCATTGATATTGTAACTCTAAACGTCATGGATTGTTTGTATTAGTCGTATTATCCGGATTACCCGTCTTATCCGACCCATCCGTGTTATCTACATTATCTCTCTGTGACAGCCAATCTTATAAAATTACGTCAGACACAGTATATACGGAGTGTTTAGCGTTCTAAGGGAACTTTGACCATACTGGATTATACGGATAATACGTATGTGAGGGGACTCTGGAACAGAGTGAAATACGGATAATCTATATAATCCAGATAATCAAGATAATCCGTCAGTCCACATGTCGGGGATAATTTGGATTACCTGGATAATCTGTTTAATCCAGCTAACATCAGTAATCCCGATTGCTGCGGATTATCCGTATAATCCATTGAGGCACAAAAAAGACGGAATCTACTCAGTAGAATCTTGATTATCAGATTGTGGGGCTTCGTCGAAGGCTTCAGCAGCGAGATCAGCGAGCTCTCCGGCCTCGATATGTGAGTAGTGCTCTCGAACAACCTGCTCAGAGTTATCCAGCAGTCGGGCAGCTTCACCATGTCCGTATTTTCGGACCATTACTTCACCAGCCGCTCGACGAGCCCCATGAGGAGCGAGATATCCGTGGGTGTCATCGTCTAATTCAATTCCCGCCCGATCAGTGAGACGCTTCATGACGTCGCGACCGCCATGCGTTGTCATCGCGGAGGGTGCTACCCCGTACTCAGCACAGAGTTCTATCATCGAGAGTTCCCCTTCAGAGACTTTTTCAAGGCGTATTTTTTCTATTTCTTCGTTATCGTACCCTCTCTCCAGTAGACTGTTAGAGAAGTCCTGAACGAGCGTTGAATACGAGAGCGAAGGGAAGACAGGCCAATCATCAGATGGTGGGTCCAGAACCTGCTTCAACCGTTCCAGGGAAGGTACAGCGGGTGCTGGCAGTGCTCGGTCATCCCAGCGCTGCTTCTTCGCGAGCACCTGGAGACTGTTATCCCCAAGCGAAAGGTCGGACCATCGTAGGCCATCTCGACCACGGCGGCCATCGTCGATGTCAGCAAGAATCTCAGCACCGCGAACACCGGAAAAGCAGAGCAAATTGACCAATGCTCGGTTTCGGCAGTCTTTGATCGCGGCTTTCGGGTCATCACTGATAGCGTCAATCGCGTTGTAGGCCTGCTCGTCGACATATGAAAGCAACTGCTCCCGGTGCTCACGGGACCACGCCTGTTGCTCACCCGATTTTCGTCCCGTGTCTTCTGGCAGCGGTTCCTTGGCCCGAGTGCGCTGGGCTGGGTTCTCTGAGAGATGCCCTTCCCGAGATGCCCATCCGAGGAAGCCCGAGACGTGCGCGTAGTAGTTCTTGATAGTGCCTTCAGCCCAGCCCTGGCGGGAGAGATATCGAGCGTACTCTCGAAGGTCAGCGACAGACAGCTCCTCGAAGGTCGCAGGAGAACCAGGTCTGTCAGAGAGGAATTCGAGGAATCGGTCGATCTCACGCTCCGCGTGTCGTCGATAGTTCCCACTCTCGCCATCCCGCCCCTTGCCCTTGTCGAGCAGATAGTCCTCGACCACGGAGGAGATGGCGATGGCACCCGTCTCATCGTCGGAGTCCGTCTTTGGCTCGGATGGCATCAGTACGTCACTCCATGGAGGACGGTGAACCGCTGCACTGGACCCAACAGAAGTGTTCGGGTGGTTTGTTGGGGTTTACCCCTGGTTCTGGGCCGAGACATCATGTTCGCGTTGGGGGAGGGCGGCCATATTGAAAAAAGTGCTTACGTTTATTGGAGTAAACGTAAGCACTTGAGCTCAAGTCTGTGTTGTCCATATTCGGGGGTTTAAAGGCTCATACACACGGTTTTAGGACTAGCCGACACACCATATACTGTATGCCGCTATACTATTTTTAGCTCGTTGGAAGTTCACAGTTTCGGAGGATAGGCCAGTTTTGGAGTAAATCTGCGTTGGCTCGTGGTTTTCTCGGCGGTCAACGGCCGATATCGAATCGATATAGGCGTAATTCTCGGATAAGCGTGAGAAATTGCGTGGATTCTGGAGATGCAAAGCAGCGTTGCCACTCCCGAACAGCGGACTCAGCGGGAGTCAACCGGTTAGTCGGGCGGGATCAACGCCGAGACGACGATCTCGACGCATTCGCCCGCGGTCAACACGGGCGCATACTCCATCTCGCCATCGACCCCCGCTTTCAGCAGGAAGTCCGTGAGTCGCCAGATATTGTACAAGAGTACCGCGAACACGAAGTAGAACAAGCGAACGCGGTAGTCCTTCGAGGACGTCTTCGCGAGGAAGTCTCCCTTGATGCTCTTGTACTCGTTTTCGATCTGCCAGCGACGACTGTACCGGCGACAGAACGTCTCGGCCTCATCCGGCCCGACTCGGAGATTCGTCGCGAAAACGGTCGTCCCCTCGCCGCTCGTCGACGGCGCGTACAAGAATCGCATCGGGTGTGAGCCTGCTTCGACGTGCACGGACGCCGATTCTACAGCTACATCTTGGTCGTCTTCGTCCATTCGCTCGATTACTTCGCGTTCGGAGCTGGTGACCCGTTTCGGGATGAGGTAGTTCACACCGAGGTTCGAGAGGGTCTGGAAGACACGCATCGAATCAAATTCACGGTCACAGAGGACCGTCTCGATCGGAACGTGTTCCTTCGCCCGTTGAACGAGTCGCCGCACGGTACGATGGATCTGATTCGGCGGGTTCTTATCCCACGCTGAACTCTCGCGCACTGGCTCGACCGCAAGGACAAGTGGGATGTTCCGCCCGATGATCGAGAGGGTCGCAAACTTGAACGCCCGCCCCTCGCCGTCTTTCGTGCCGCTCACCATTGGCATCTCCTCGACATCCCCGTAGTAGGGAACAGTCGTGATGTCGATCGCAGCGGTCACTGGCCGGCGGAACGAGGATTCGGAGGCGATGACCGAGAGTAAGCGATCAGTCGTTTCATTAAACCCATCCACAAGTTCTTCAGGTTCGAATTGTTTGACAGCGCGGAGGTGAGTGTCCCCATGCGGCCCATACTCCTCACCGCGTCGATACTGAAAGCGTGCGGCTCCTTGTGCGGTGCCGCACCGAACCATCCCCATGAAGGTCTGCAACTCGAAGAACTGTGTGTCCTCGTAGGACGCGTTCGCACCACGCCCAGAGTCGAAGTAGCCAAAAGCGTGATCGCGCGCGAGCCGTGTCGTCTGAAGAATTTCGTCCTGGGAGAACAACTCTTCTTTTACTGAGTCTTCCTCTACTGGAGCTTCTTCGACGATCTCCTTCTTAGGGCGCACTTCGTGCGCAGGGATGTCGAAATCATGGACTTCTTTGACGACGAAGTGAGCTGCAGTCTGCACGAACTCCTGGACAGCGTCGTCGAATCGATTCCGCCACGCTCGCGAGAACGCTGATTCGCCGGGCACGCGACTGAAGCCCAAGCTGGAAGCGACTTCGGGGTGCCGCGTCAGCCGTCGAGTGAATGCGGCGTACGACTCACCCGTAATCTCCATGAAAACGAACGAGAGAACCATCGCACGAAAGGAGAGCGGGCCAGGGTGCCACGCCGGATAGCCATCTTCAACTGAATCAATCGAATGGTCTAGGTTCTCGAACGCGGTGACGAGGTCGGACTCATGGAGATCGTTTCGAATGGCTATCCCGAGCTGGTACGCTTCACACAGATAGCGCATTCGCGGACTCTCACGAGAATGCGAACCGCTAGAACCACTCATGCGAGGTACTGAGAAAGATTACAAAATCAACGCTTCGAGAGCTTGGTAAGGGTTTGCGGGTGGTCTGTAACTGAGCGTTTCAGGTCATCACATACCTATGGGCGAGACGGATTGCAGAAATGAAAAAGAATCATTCGTGTGATGGTACCCTCAGCAAGTGATGTTCGGGTTGAACTTGGCAAACTGTCCGTTAGGATTCTCGGAGAATAACCAACCGTGGAGTCCGTAATGGCGTGGTTGGTCTGGGTAGTGGCCTTCCATTGGCCCCTTGAGGGTCATCCGATCTTCCTCACCGAACAGTTCCGGAGGCTCATCGGTCGATTCAGCCGGTACAAACCACTCTGCACCGGCCAGTTCAAGTTCTCCGCTGGTAGTCTTTTGGTAAAAGAGAACTTGAGGTTGGTCGTAGGAGAGCTCCGTAAATTCAGGATTGACAAACGGTTTTCCTAATTTGTCTATACACACATCTAAATTCTGATAACCATCATCTAACGCTTTCTGGGAAGACTGGTACTTCTCCAGAACAGATTTGGTGGTCTTGATGTTCACACCTGAACCGCTTTGGGCATTACTATTCGAAGCATCAGTACATCCAGCAAGGCTAGCAGCAACTGTACTTCCGATAACACGTAGGACGTTTCGACGCTTCATGATTAGAGTATCGTATCGCTGTTCAAAATAATGTTGGAAACCACAAGAGCGGTTTTAGTGATGAAAAGATGAGGGGCGTTACTGGTAAATTAGCACTCATTAGTCATGTAGTCGTTGATCGTTGACACCGCACAATTAGAATACGTAGACACGGATTCTTGTGGAGAACCGGAGTCCTCACACTGAGGGCCTTCGTTGTCAAACATGTAGGTCACGAGGCCGTCCACAGTGTTCACGGAATCTTCCGGGTGTTTTGCACCGTAGATATGTCCCGGTTCCATGCCGAGGTAATGTCGGATACCGATTCCGTTGGTGTCGAAGGAAGGAAGATGACCGCCGGTCGCAGCCTCGTAATCAACGAGAGCCGTTTTGTTGTCCTCGGTCCATCCATTAATGCCACCGACGAAGGCACACCCATAGTAATCGCCATCCCAGTAGTGATCTAGGACGACACACCCATCGTTACTTCCGTAGTAGTCGAAGTTGTTCTTGAGCCACTCGTCAGCCTCCACGAGCCGGTCACCCGACTGTCCGCAGGTAGTGGTAGCGCTGACTGGAACCTCGAGGTTCCACGTGTTTGCTACGGGATCGGTACTGACCTCGTTCCAGACGTTGTTCTTGAACCACGCAGCTTCTTGATCAAGCTTTGACTCAGCGTTACTTCCGTAGTGATTGTAGAAGTCATCCGTGCCGAAGAAATCCCAGATGCAGGTCATTATTGGCACCTCCTCTGACCGAAGAGCGGACCATGGTCGTAATTACGATGCACGACGAACAGATCGCTGTTTGGGACGGATTCGACTTTCATATTGTCTGCTGCGATGTTTCCTTTGAGAATCCCGAGTATCGGATACTCCGGGATGTCCGGTATGACGGCTACCTTCGGCGCTCCGAACAGATCAAGAGTTCCGTTATTTCGAACGGTAAGCTCGGGAGTTACTGTGGTCTTTTCGGTCCCAACGACAGGACGGACTGTGTAAGTCCCCTCATGGCCGGGACGTTTGATCTCTCGTTCTACCGGATCCCCGTATTTCTTGACTGTCACAGTCTGTTCAGAAAGTCCCTGAGTTGCTTCCGACTCCGGGGAAACACGTAGGACTGGATTGCCATCCTGGGACACGACTGCGGTCCCTCCCTCCATCTTGACGTCGAATGTGAATGGAGTGTAACCTTCGACGGGCTGAAGCTGAGTTACGCTTTTGCCGTCGTAGTCGCTCTGCTGGTAGAGCATCTCTGTCTGTTGGAACCCAGTCTGATCAGAGAACCGGGTGATATTCAACGGACTTCGGAGGAGGGCGTTGTGGGGGCCTCGAAGCTCCGCTGGATCGACTCTCAGAAGGAAAAGCCGATTCTTGTGCGTGTACGTGTTTGGAACCGCATTCGCAGGACTAACTCTCGGGATTCGATCTGATGCCGCAGGGTGGTTGATCTTTAGGTCAACCACCGTTTTCTTGCCTTGCTTAAGATCGGATTTACTCCGATCACCCTCCCGAAGGTCGAACATCGGTAAGGTAGCGAACGCGCCGGCCATCCCGGACTTCTTGAGAAAATCACGGCGTGTGTTTTCTCTATTGCCTTTCATTGGTGTAGATTGCTGTGTCATGTCTGTGTCTCCTTTCCCGGTTATGAGTTGGTGTCGGACCCAACTGTGGGCGGACTTCAGTTTCGTTGTTTGAGGGTTGTGCGTGCACGTGGTTGTCATCTGGCATGTGGACACACCACACCCGGCACATAACCGGCGGTTGTATTCATCTCACCGACTGATGAATTCTTCATGAGATGAGGGGTGCCCCCAGTTGATTGTACCCCCTCCCAATCCATACCCCCCTCCCCCACAGGTTGACCCCCACCCCCACACCGTGAGTAAACCCCCGCATCTGCTACTAATGAATCAACCTACTCAGCTATAGGGAGAATTTAACCGTCGCCTATGTGTAAATAGTTAACATGGCTCTCTCATCCGGCGACGATCTCGACGCCGTCCTCACCGAGCGCCACTCCTACCTCCGCGTACTCATCGAACACCCACGCTCGAAACGCGATTTAGAAGACGCGGTGGATGTCTCGCGCTCCACGCTGGACCGTGCCCTGCGCGACCTCGCTGCTGCTGATCTCGCCCGGTATGAAGACGGCGTCTGGATGCCTACGCTTCTCGGGTGGTGTAGCTACCGAGCGCAGGAAGCGTATCGTGACCAGCTCTCTACACTCGCCGAAGCCGCCCCAATCCTCAACCACCTCTCGATCGACGAGCCGATTGGCTGTGCGTTCCTCGATGGCGCTGACGTCTACGAGGCCGACCCATCGATGCCGGACGCAGTCATACAGACACTTCTCGATTCGGTTGAGCACGCAACGGAGGTGTATGTCGCTACTCCAGTCGTCGTGACTGGCTTCGCCGAGGAATTCTACGAATGCGTGAAGATTAGCGAACGCTACTCGCTCGAGATGATCCTGCCAACCCAGGTGTTCGAACAGGTCCATACCGCGTTTCCGACGCTCACGAACGAGTTGATGAACGACGGGAACGTGCACCTGTATCGAGCATCGATCCCGTTTTCGTTCGGGCTCTGGATTGCGGATGCGGACGAGGTTGGAATCGTGGTCTTCACTGAGCAAGGGCTGGGTGGCATTTTGGTGAACGATACCGACGACGCGCTCGACTGGGCGACAGACCAGTATGAACGCGCGAAACAGGAGGCTGAGCCGGTCTTCCTCCGAGGCCGCCTCTGAATAGGAGAAAATCACCCCTCCAATTTTTGATTCAGTTCTCGATATTTTGAATAGAAGGTACGCATCAAATCCATCCTCCGAGATTGTGCTCCGTCCACAGTTTCGGAGGATAGGCTAGTTTCAGGCTGACTCTCCGTCAACTCGTAGTTCTTCTCCCCGATAGAGAATCGAATTTGAACCCTTTCGGGTGCACTATCGGACGGGCGTGAGAAATTGCGTGAATTCTGGCGCTGCCGAGCAACGTCGCCACTCCCGAGAGGTGGACTCAGCGAGGGATCAGCCTGTTAGTCAGGCGGGATCAACGCCGAGACGACGATCTCAACACACTCGCCCGCGGTCAACACGGGCGTGTAGTCCATCTCTCCATCGACGCCTGCTTTCAGCAGGAAGTCCGTGAGCCGCCAGATGTTGTAGAGCAACACCGCGAACACGAAGTAGAACAACCGCACGCGGTAGTCTTTCGAGGACGTCTTCGCCAAAAAAATCACCCTTGATGCTCTTGTACTCGTTTTCGATCTGCCAGCGCCGACTATACCGGCGACAGAACGTCTTGGCCTCATCCGGTCCGACTCGGAGGTTCGTTGCGAAGACAGTAGTTCCCTCACCGCTCGTCGACGGCACGTACAGAAACCGCATCGGATGCGAGCCGGCCTCGACGTGGACGGACGCTGATTCAACACCGACGGGTGGGGGAACTCTCAAGTCTCAGAGAGAAATGGTCCCCGTCCGAAGAATCACGATCATCCTCACTCAAACAGGTCGTCGAAGGCTCCTTTCTCATCGTCGGTTGCTCTGCCTGCGAACATGGCTGGCTGTTCGGGCTCCTTCAGTTCACCCACGTCTACGTCTTCCTCATCGACGTCGAGCGCCTCAGCTACCTTGTCCGGGAGCGCTGGACGGGGGGCATCCTCGTGGCGCTGGATTCGTTTCGGCTTGACTGTGTTCTCATGAATAGCGCGGAGAACGGGGACACCACGGAGGTACTTGAACTCCTCCAGCACCGCGACGCCCCGTTCGGTCAGTCCGTAGAACTTGCTCGGCTGATCTCGCGTTCCCTCGCTCCCCTCATAGGTATACGCCGCGATGATGCCGTGATCGATCAGCTCCCCGAGCTGGTCGAGGATCGCAGACTCGCTTTTCTGGCTGTAGTACCCGAGTTCTGCGAGGGAGGTCAGGTGGGCGGGATGCCCGAGGATTGTCTGGAGGATGTGGTGGCGAGTCTCCTGAGAGAGGAGTTCGTGCATCGCCCGCTGGGCCTCGAAGGGAGCAGTGGGATCGGCCGGGGGCGTCTCGCTCATACACTTACCTCAGCGCCACAGCAGTATAATAGTTCGGTATAACCCAGTGGGCATATCCAAGTTGGTCAAATTCAATATAGCCAAGTTATTTCGGCAGCATTAAGTGACGCTCACACCCACGTCGGCCCGAATGGCTCCCTCCGGGTCGTCTGATGCTGCACGGGTCAAGCAAGCGCTCAACAGAGCGTTGACCGACCCGCTCCAAGTCGACGAACGGAAGGCAGCGATCGAGTTTATCCGCACAGAGTTGCCTGCTTTCCAGGTATCCGGGCGCACGACCTACCTCGTCCTCGGGAGCTACCGCGACGGGTTCGAGCGAAATCTCCGAATCGTTCAGAGTGAACTCAACAAGCGGACCGACACGTTCGCAGCTGTCGTCGGTGATCTCCGTGACCCCGACTTCGCCGACCGATCGCCGTTCGCGGTCAAACTGCATCTGCTGGCCACGTACGCCGACTGGATCGCGGGTGTCTACGAGAAGGAATCTGGCGGCGAGAGCCCCGAACTCGGTGCCATCCATACTCTCTATTTCACAAAGACTCATGTCCTGCCGAAAGATTACGTATGGATGACCGACGGGAACGTGGACACTCCCGACGCCGTTCGACGTGCAGCCCTTGAGATCTACTTCAACAACGATCTCGACGACGAGGACAAGAAAGCCGAACTGGAGGGGCTCTATCACACGGCCAAAGAGAACGATATCAGTATCACGTCTGAGGAGATCAGAGAAACGATCAACGAACGGAGGCAGTCAAACGAATCTCCAGCGACGTATAGTTGGGTTCATCTCAGCTTCTTCCGCGATTTCGAACGCGCCGGGCAGTGTCATTCCTGGTTCACCGATAGCGAGCTGAGAGAGCAGGCGGCTCGCGTTCCTGGTCCCAGTCTGCCACGGTGGGCAGCTGACTGGGAACCGGACGGCGCTCTCTAAGCAAATCGGTCGATATCGCCATTGTCGGAACTCAGAGCTCGTTCACGACGAGTAGAGGAGCGAGAAGGAACGTCCAAGACGGCCTCCGGATCATGCAGCAAATGCAGGGGATTGTCGCTTTGAGTCACGTTTCGAGATTAGAACTCAATTTCTGAGAAATTCATTTCGCAGAATGCCGTTCCTCGGATGGCTGACGGAGGATTGGGGGACTCTCCACATCAGAAGGTCAACTTACTGCACCGGAAGTTCGTTTCGCCGTCGAACATTACGCTCTGGAAGGATTTGGAGCGCAAATGGATGTCCATCGAACGCGAAGAGGTATCCACGAAACCTATCGAAGATAAATACTGAAATTTTTCTTTGTATTCGTTTGGTTCATATAGACGCCCGCCGAAGGTACACTCACTAATGGCCGCTGAGACCGAGCCCACGACGGCAGCCCCTGATGAGGGAGAGCTCGAACAGTACGTTGACCAGCGGCTGTTCGATGACAGTATGGGTGCGCTCGCTGACCACACTGCCCGAAAAGCAGCACTCGGTGACGAGCGGCGCTACGCGATTTTGTTCCTCCTCTGGGAACGGGAGGAAGTCGCTCGGAAAGAACTCGCTGTCGCTATCGACGATGACAGGTACGACCTCAGTCATCACCTCGGAGAACTCGTCGATGCTGGGCTGATTGCTCGGACGGGTGCGCCTGAAGATGCTGACGGGCGACAGACATTCTACACGATCACGCATCTCGGACGGCAAGAGATAGAGTCGGACTATCGAAGCATCACTGGCTTCGATCACTCACAATAAGCTATCGAGCGAAACGGAGGGCTTCGCTGACTGTAGCTGCTCCATTGTTCGAGCGTAAGCGACGAGTAGTCCGTTTGACACCCTTTCGATGTTCTCGCAAGTCTGGGATCACATTCAATCTTGATCTATCTATGTGCCTCAAAGCAATCATCGATTACTCTATGAGTACGTTCAGCCCGCTCGTTTCCTCGGAGAGATACTTGTTTTCCCAGGTCCGCCGCCCCCGAAGTACTCGCCGTGCCTGTGATGTCAGCGTGTAGCTGTTCGTTCGGTCGTCGAGTTTGCCCTTCTTGATGAAACCGTCCTCGACGAGCGCATCGAGATTCGGATACAACCGTCCGTGGTTGATTTCCGACTCGTAGTACGTGTCCAGTTCGTCCTTGATTGCGAGCCCATGCGGTTCATCAAGTCCAGCGAGCACGTACAGGATGTCACGCTGGAAGGCTGTCAAGTCGTTCATCTGTTCTCACTTTGAACTACGGCATCGTAGTCGTTATGACATCGCAATCGGTATTACGACCGATTGCCAACGCTCATGTGGCACGTTCCGAGACAGCGTGCCATCCCGATGACAGCACCCCCTGTCCCACTCCCTTGCAGTCGGCCCATTATCCGCTCCCGACTGTCATCGGGGCTTCTCTCTTCACAGTCGCATTATCGGAATTCGGGTAATACTGCCTGCGATATTGGTTGCTTGTGAGAACCCCCGAATTCGGTCGGTCTGTCTCGGGTGACTGTATCCGACTGATTGTACATCGTCACTCACGACCGTAATCGATACCGGATAATCGTCAATACCTCACTTCGGACTCGGTTATAGAGACCTGAGGGGAATACCTGCGTCTTTAGACGACAGAGGATGTCAGTCAGTGTGAAGCTGATCTGGCGTGAGCCGTGAGAGTCGCATCGCATTCCCGGTGACCGCCGTTGTCATGCCAGCGTCCCCGACGAGGACGGCCGCCCAGATGGGGACGAGGCCGAACGGAACTCCCAGAGCGAGTAGTGCCTTCGCACCGAGGCTCACCCAGATGTTCTGTCGAATGACGCTGTTCGCGTCGTGAGCGAGTTCGTAGAGATACGGCAGCTTCGACAGATCGTCGCTCATGAGGGCAATATCGGCGGTTTCGAGCGCCGTGTCCGTTCCGGCTGCCCCCATCGCAACACCCACGGTTGCCGTTGCGAGTGCGGGGGCGTCGTTGACGCCGTCGCCGACCATCGCGACCCCGTCGTACTGCTCGTCGAGTTCCTTGATCGCTTCGACCTTCTCGTCGGGGAGCAGTTCGGCGCGGAACTCGTCGACGCCCACTTCGGTGGCGATTGCCCGTGCAGTCCGCTCGTTATCACCGGTAAGCATGATGATGTGCTCGACGCCAAGATCGTGGAGGCGCTGGATCGTCTGCTTCGACTCGGGGCGGATCTCGTCAGCCACGGCGATGATGCCCTCGATCTCGGCTTTGGTTCCGACGAGCACGACGGTCTTGCCCTGCGACTGGAGTTCGGGAACGGTCTCCTCGAGGAGGTCGAGACAGTCGTTACGCTCGCACATCTGGCGACTCTTCGTCGTGACGACGCCGCCGTCGGTCGTTGCGTGGACGTGTGACAGGTCGAAGCCCAACTCGTTGAACAGCCCCGGCTTGCCGGCGTAGTGTGGCGTGCCGTCGAGGTCAGCCTTGACTCCTTTTCCGGTGATGCTCTCGAACTCGTCGACCTCGCGTTCCGCGACGGCTGCCTGTTCTGCACGGCCGACGATGGCCTCCCCGATGGGGTGTTCGGACCGCGACTCCAGCCCGCGGGCACACCGGAGGACGTCCTCCTCACTGTTACCGTTCAACGGAACAACATCCGTTACCGTGAGTTCGCCCTTCGTGATTGTCCCGGTCTTGTCCATCGCGATCGCTTCGACCGCGCCCATCGCTTCGAGGTGGTTCCCACCCTTGATGAGAACGCCGTTTTTCGCGGCACTGGTGATCCCCGACACTACGGAGACGGGCGTCGAGATGACGAACGCACACGGACACGCAAGCACGAGCAGCGTGAGGCCGTAGACAATGAACGTCGGCCACGACACCCCGAATAGGAGGGGCGGGATAACCGCCACCAAGATCGCGAAACCGACGACGACCGGCGTGTAGTATGAGGAGAACCGCTCAACGAACTGCTCGCGTTCGGTCTTGTTCGATTGAGCATCCTCAACCATCTGGACGATGCGCGAGAGCGTGTTGTCGCCCGCTTCAGAGGTGACCTCGACCTCGAGATACCCCTGTTCGTTGATCGTGCCGGCGTACACATCGTCCCCCGGTGTCTTGTCGACGGGCACGCTCTCGCCGGTAATGGGGGCCTGGTTGACGGCACTTTCACCATCGAGCACGTCTCCGTCCATCGGGATTTTTTCGCCCGGACGCACGACGACGACGTCACCGACAGCCACGTCGTCGACAGGAACCGTCACCTCTTCACCGTCGCGCTTGACCGTCGCCTCGTCGGGTGAGAGGTCCATCAGTTCGCGCAGCGAGTTCCGGGCGCGATCCATCGAGTAGCGCTCGAGCAGTTCGGCGACGCTGAACAGGAAGGCGAGCGTGGCGGCCTCGAAGTACAGTGACTCCCCGAAGACGAGCCCGGCGATGACGGCCCCGCTGATGGCGATGCTCATCAACAGGTCGATATCGAGATTCAGGTTCCGTGCAGAGTAGTAGCCGTTCCGGAAGATGACCTGGCCAGCGACCCCGATGGCGACGAGGAAGAGGATGTCGGCGATGAATAATTCCCGGCCGACGATCTCAGCCACAAGCACGTTCTGGCTCGTAAGGAGGAACTCGAAAAGGAGCCCGAGGGTGACGAATCCACCGCTGATCCACGTTTTGATCGCCCGCGAGCTGGTCCAGACGCTCTCGCGGTCGTCGGTGGGGCTGTCTCCAGCGTCCGCGTCAGTCGCCGTCGAGTCGGTTACCTCGTAGCCAGCGCTCTCGATAGCATCGACGATGTCCGGTGGTGAGAGGGATTCCGCATCGTACGTGACGACTACCTTTCCGGTGGTTGGCTGGGTATCGTAGCTCGATAGGCCCGAGAGATTATCTAGGGCATTCTCGATTTTCCCTGCACAGGATGGACAGTCCATCTCGGGGACAGAGAACTGGGCGACTTCGCCCTCGCTCGACGATGTCGCGGTTACGTCGTCGGCTCCGTGTCCATCGTGGTCGTGGTCGTGGGATTCATCATCTGACTCGTGTGAATCCCGGCCGGACGATGTCATTACCAGAAGCTAGGCAATGGCGAATTATTAAATTGGCTGCTATAAAACCGCCTCTAAATAAGTATCCTTAGCAATTTTCTGGAGTTGAGTTATTAACAATCTCGCTCCGACTACATCAAGATCCCGTTGTGCTTGTTCGGGAACTGCACCAGAGGGTCCATGTCTCGCGTTGAGAGATACCCATGTATGCTCCGCTGGAAAGCGCTTGCTC
This sequence comes from Haloarcula rubra, assembly GCF_019599465.1. Classification (GTDB taxonomy): domain Archaea; phylum Halobacteriota; class Halobacteria; order Halobacteriales; family Haloarculaceae; genus Haloarcula; species Haloarcula rubra. Next base: position 12,562 of record NZ_RKLR01000008.1, on the reverse strand, counting down.
TTGGGAGTGCGGTTGGGCTCGTGACGCTCGGAGCAGGACCGTTTATTTCTTTCCCCCAGATGTTCTGTGGGCGGAGTAGTACTGCTGTTGAGTACGGGATTCGTTGGCGGGTTTGTCGCCGGTCGGTTCCTGAGTGACGGGTGGCGAACAGCTGCCGTGCATGGCGGCAGATGCCAAGGCGTAATCAGCGAGTCCCGGGATGAGAATCGTCGCGACGACTGTGAGCCCGAACTGTGCTTCCTTGGGGGAGCATCATCGGTGATGGTTTGCCCGATATTCACCGTGTTTGACGCCGAGGGCGAGCGACAGGACGCCGAAGACGACGAGGCCGACGCTCACCATCGCAACGGTACTCGTACTCATCGGACTCATCGCCGTGCCGCCAACGAGAACGGCGAGCAGGATGATGAATGCGATTGCGGTTGTCGTCGTGTTGAATTCCATGTATGTTGTAGTGATCTCAATCAGATGTTGTTTCTGTCGATTCGGTCGTCGCCTTCGAATCTCGGGCACGTGTCCGGATGAACCCCACCCAGAGGAGTGCACCGAGGAGACTGAGGACGCCGGCGATGGCGATCGACTGTCCGCGAACCGTCGTCCCGGTCTGATTCTGCAGTACCAACGTAATCCCAACGCCGACTAGTGCAACTCCTTGCACCCCAGCCGCACGCGCAGGTCGAGAAACATACCCTGCTTCCGTCAGGATTCCAGCAACCGATCCGACGAACAGCAGCAGTCCCGCGACAGATACTGGACGAAGTCCAAGAACCACGCCAACCTCAGAGAGTGCTAAGCCGAGTGCAACGAAGAGCGGCCATGGGCTAGTCCCGGTGAACTGGTCGCCGGAGTCGCAGTCGTCACTCATCGGTGGTTCGTCCGTCAGCCCCGAATTTTATCTGTTGATGATGAGGCGAGGACATCTCTTTCACGTTGGGTTGTAGAGTACTACGTAGCCTCTGCATGTTAAGTGTCGTTATTTTCTGTTGTGGGTTGGAGGAACAAGACATTGACCCGTCCGACGGCGTCGAAATCACGGAGGCGATACACTAATTCTCGGATGCGTCCTGCCGGACCGCGACAGAAAATCGTTTCCAGACACCAGTCACCGTGCGTGTGGTGGGTCGTCTCGATCACGTCCTGAAACTCGTGTTGAACGGTATGGAGTTCGCCGATAACGAGCGTGTGTTCGTAATCGAACGCGAGGGCCGCTGTAGCGTCGCCTGATACTTCCTCCAGTTGTCTATGCCGTTCGACGTATTCCTGGATGGCTTCTCTGACGGCCCGTGACCGCGACTCTAGCCCCTCGGCTTGCCATGTCTGGTCGAACGTTTCGAGGACATCTGACGGAATGTTCAAACTCGTCCGCATATCCATATGTGGAACTGCGTGGTTGAAAGCTCTCGTTATTACGAATCCCCGGATTCAAACATAACAACCGTCTTCAGCGGCTCGTTCCTCCATCAGGTAATGGCAATTGGTTCGGGTGTACTCATCGGTGTGATTGCGATGGGACTCTTTCACGGGCTCGAGCCGGGACACGCATGGCCGGTCGCCGGCGTCTACGCGCTCAATCAGCGGCGCAAATGGCTCACGGGGCTGGCCGGTGGGCTGCTCCTCTCGATTGCCCATATCCTCGCCTCGAGCGCGCTCGTGCTCGTGTTCCATCCTCGTGAGCACGCAGATCGATCTCTCGCCGTTCACCACGTTGATTCGTGCTGGTGCGGGTGTATTGTTACTCTATCTCGGCTATCGGCTGTACACTCACGGACACGATCACGACCATGGTGGCCATTCTCACCACGAGTCCAGCGACGGCCACGGGGATGATCCCGAGGGAGCATATGACCATCGCCACGAGCATGATGAGGGATTCGCATTCGATGCAGACGCGGCCGATGCCTCCCAGAGCGCTTTGTCAGCGTTTCAGGTCGGCGAGAACAATGGCTTGCTCGGGTTCGCTGGCTTCGCCTTCCTCGTTGGATTCGCTCACGAGGAACAACTCGTCCTCCTGAGCTTCTGTGCAGGTGCTGGTAACTGTCTCACCCTGGTGCTCGTCTATGGCGTCGCTGTCACCGTCTCGATTACAACGATGGTACTTTTGACGGTACTCGCGTACAACCAGGTACAGGAACGCGTCGAAAACGTCGACGAGTACCTGCCGCTGGCGAGTGCAGTGATTCTGTGGGTGATTGGTGGTGTGTTCCTGCTGGATGCGGCTGGCGTTATTCAGTTCCTCTGAACCGGTTTGGGGACAGTATTGTTTCCATTCTATACTCCGGTCGCTCTTCCAGCAGAGATTGTTGATATCGTTCACCCGAAGACGTGGTTATGACTGAGCGGTGCGTAGAACGGTCTACAGCAAAGTTCCCGGTTGAAGGCTTGGAGCAGCGAATCACAATACAGTCCGCCATCAATAATGCAAGAGCGTTACTTTGTTATTCCCTATTGCTTTATCGGCAGGTGCTGATCAGTCATGGAGTATGTCGCCGGGGGTGAGAATGGAGTGTCGGACTCAAGGTTTCGTTTCGAATCGTTGGCGATCTTGGTTCGGACTTATCCTGTAAGTGACTCAAACTTCTAATATTGTTCCTAACGTTCGTCGACCGAGTTGTGGAAATGACGGGTATCATCAATTAACTGAAAAGCAATATGAATAACATCAGCGCGAGCACTGTTATGAGGAGGGCAATCGATTGGCCGATACCTGCTCTAAGCGTACCTGTTTTTGGGGTTTCATCCGGATTTTCGGCTCCTTTTGATCGTTCTACAACACCTCTTATGCGTCGGACTCCTCTTTCGGGATTATTAAGGAACCACATATACCCTCTGAAGAGATACATAACGAGGCGATCGACGCGATCAAAGGATTCTGTGACTCCTTTCACTATTGCTCGAGTACCATAGAAGACTGTAGGATTATAGATGTCGTCGATATCTGGAACGCGGCCGACTCGTTGGAGTGGACGGCGCAAAATAGTGAAGCCAATAATGCCGGCTATCGCGAGTACGACTCCTTCGCCAATGTGACCCAGCGTGAAGGTTTCGTACTTGATTTCCGAACCGGCTGGGATGATACTAAACAATGCACTGGGGACGATTCCAAATATTACACACAATCCTGCGACAACTCCCATTGCAATTTTCTGTCCAGTGGTTGCGTCGCGAATCTCGCCGTCGTAGTCGCCGTAAAAAAAGACATGGTAGCCCAATTTGATGAACGAAAGGAATGTTCCCACTCCGCCAACGATCAGCAACCACCAGAGCACCTCTAATTCCTCGTAATCGGCAGCTGCTAAGACCATTCCTTTGCTGACAAACCCGTTAAAACCCGGGAATCCTGCGATTGAGAGCGCCGCTATGGAAAACGCCAGGGCCGTTACGGGCATTTTCCTAGCGAGCCCGCCGACGTTTTTCAGACTTTTTTCACCAGTTCGAAAAATCACGACGCCAACGGTCATGAATAAGAGACTCTTATAGAGGATATGGTTGAATACGTGGCCGAACGCACCAGCAGTAGCGAGTGTAGTTCCAATCCCGATCCCTGCAATCATGTAGCCAACCTGCGATTGGATATGATAGGAGAGGAGTCGACGCATATCACTCTGCATGAGAGCCATGAATGCGCCGAAGACGGCCATTCCGCCACCCATATAGGCAACTGCGAGTTGTCCATCCGGCAAAATCCGGAACATTATATAAACCCCCGTTTTCGTCGTGTAGACAGAGAGAAAAACGCTCGCAGCGACGTGGGGTCTGGGGTATGTATCGGGGAGCCATGTGTGTAGGCCAATGAATCCGACCATAACGCCGGCACCCACCACGGCCAATACTTGAGGGACAGTCCCAACGATCCCATCAGCAGCACTAAATAGAACCGAATTGACGGTGACGTACTGCCAGACGATCGCTGCCAGTAATAGTGACCCAGCGATTCCATGCCAGAGTGCATACCGGAACCCTGCTCGGACGGCCCGGCCGCCGTAATGCCAGACAAGCAGCGTACTCCCGATAGCCATTAACTCGACAAAGAAAACGAGTGTCAGCCAGTCACCCGCGAAGACCGCCCCGATACTTGTTCCAACGTAAGAGAGGGCGAATGCTGTCTGAACGGTGTCGGCATCGCTCGCGTATGAATAGATGACACCGATTGAGCCGATAAATGCAAAGATACCGCCCATCAATCGCGAGAATGCGTCTATATAGAGAAAAATAGTCGAAAAGCCGAATAGATTCCCTGAGATGAGCACTCCTTCTGGGAGTAGCCACACATATGGTACAACGGCGGCAGTCACCACTATACCAAGTGCGTGACCTACCCTGCGGGAGAGGACTGGTAAAAGGATTACAACCAATAATATTGGCACAAATGGAGGAATCGGTGGTAGTGCCATTAGTCAGTGCCTCTGCAATAATCTGGTTGTGGATCATTTATAAATATCCCGAATAAGGCGCTACAGAGAACTTCCCGGACTGGTATCAGACAATTCATCGGATTGCGATTTTTGTTAGGATCTCGCCATCTTTAGATTTCCATTCGCACCACATACAGACGGTCTTAGGGGACAAATGACGTTCGAGGGGGAAATTCGTTGGGATGGTTGAAAGACTTAGGCTCCCCCCGCGTATGGATCGGACAATGAGCGAACACGATGCTGTCCTTCTGGCTGGGGCGAGCGGCGATACTGGTCGAGAAGTACTGACTATCTTGGCGGAAACTGACATCACTGTGCGGGCACTCACACGTTCTCGGGAGAAAGTCGAACGGTTACGTCGCTTGGGCGCCGACGAAGTTGTCGTCGGTAATCTCCTGAATCGGGACGACATAACGCAGGCCGTTGAAAACGTCGATGCTGTGCTGACTGCTGTCGGTACGCATCCATCCAAGGTACTCTTCGCGGACGAGTTCGTCGACGGTCGTGGGAACGTCAACCTCGTCGACGCATCGGTTGATGCCGACGTCAAGACGTTCGTCATGGAATCGTCCCTGGGAGTCGACGAGGACCGCGGGAGTATCATGGCCCGCGCGTTCCGGGTGTTCATCCGTCCCGTTATCAAGGCGAAGACGGGGGCCGAGCGTGCGATTCGGAAATCCGAACTCGAGTATACGATTTTCCGTCCAGGTGTCCTTGTAGGGAACTGGGCCACTGGAGACGTGCAAGTTGCCGACGCGGGTACCGGCTTGTGGGGAATCGTCTCCTGCCGGGATGTGGCACGGTTGATGGTCGCAGCTCTCGATACGCCAGAGGCAACAGATCGAACCTTCGAGGTCGTCAGAAACCCGCTGTTCCGCGATCGTGAGCTCGATGTCGAGTGGTAGTTCTCACATCGATAGAACCACGAAAAGAGATCAAACGTGCCTCAACGGTCGCCCTACGTGCGAATATCGGAGACTAATCCGCTTCGCCTTTCTCGACAGGCGCCCCGACGAGGTTGCCCCACTCGGTCCAGGAGCCGTCGTAGTTGATGGTGTCTTCGTAGCCGAGCAGTTCGTGGAGCGCGAACCATGCGACTGAAGAGCGCTCGCCGATGCGGCAGTAGGCGATAGTCGTCCCCTCGCCGTCGATGCCCTCCTTGGCATACAGTTCCTCGATCTCGCCATGGCTTTTGAACGTGCCGTCGTCGTTGGTGACTGCTGCCCACGAGATGTTCTGTGCGCCGGGGATGTGGCCGCCGCGCTGAGCGGTCTCTTGCAGTCCCGGGGGTGCGAGGATCTCGCCGGAGAACTCCTCGGGCGAGCGGACGTCGACGAGTGGGAGACCGCGGTCGATGGCGTTCTCGACGTCCTCACGGTAGGCGCGGATGGACTCGCGGGGGCCGGACGCGTTGTACTCGACGGCGGAGGATTCTGGGACGTCGTCGGTCGTCGGATAGTCGTTGTCGAGCCAGTAGTCGCGCCCGCCGTCCATGAGCTTCACGTCGTCGTGGCCGTAGTATTTGAACTGCCAGTACGTGTAGGCGGCGAACCAGTTGGAGTTGTCACCGTAGAGCACGACCGTCGAGTCATCGGTGATGCCGTGGCTGCCCATCAGGTCCTCGAAGTCGTCCTTCGTGAGGATGTCTCGCTGGGTCTGGTCCTGCAGTTGGGTCTCCCAGTTGAAGCCGATTGCGCCGGGTGCGTGCGCCTCGTCGTATGCCTCCGTGTCCACGTCGACCTCTACGAGACGATACTCGGGGTCGTCACTCTGGAACTCATCAAGATGCTCCTCGACCCAGTCGGCCGAGACGAGTACGTCCTTAGCATAATCGCTCTCGCTCATACACGAGGATCGTTTCCACGCATCTGTAATACCTTTACCGGAATGATCCCCTCTTCACCAAGTGTCATCCTCACCGATTCGGTGCGGACATTACTCGGGGTCCTCCGGGTCAGCGACCTCGGTTGTTTCGGGCCCCGACAGATCTAACGGCCGTATCCAAACGTACCAGATGATCAAGACGATCTGTCCATATCCGAGTATCCAGACACCGGTTGCGAGCATTTCGTAACCCATCTTGGTCAACGTATTGTCGATCAACCCCGTGAGGATGAACGCTCCGAACAGAACGAATGCTAAGCGCCGCTTGCTGGTAATGTCTATTGATATCATCTCTCTTGTGTTATGCAGTAGTTGAATAGTGTCCCTCCTAAATGGTGGGATGGAAGCCATTTCGTTTCGGGCACCATCTTCCTCTGAGTCAAGGTTTTCACAGCTATATGCGTGTGAAACACTGTCCAAGTTCGTTTCGTCACGCAACAGTTGTTTCGGTCAAAGGCGGCCAAGGCTCCCACAAGTGCCAGTCCACCATCGATTCCTCCGGTTCTCTTCACACCATTTTCGGGCGGTCCATCGGCCGGTACCGTATCCAGAATCTCACACCCCCATAGTTACCCGCAGCATTCCACGGACACCCTGCGGGAGCCCGACAGCGGTCGCAACGAAGAGGATGATCCAGCTCCAGCGGGACGTGAGGTCCTCGTCTCCGGAGCCGATGGTCCAAACGATCAGCGCGACCGCTGCGAACTTGAGCAGGAACGTCGATCCGGAGAAGTTGGTCGCCTCGTAGACGACTTGGGTGATGAACAGCTTCGGCGTGTATCCGAAGAAGGTGACGCCGAGCAGGTTCTGGGCGGCGTCGAGCATCTAGCCGAACACGAGCAGTAGCGTTAGTGGGTGCTGGAGGTAGCGACGGTCCAAGCGGTCACCTGTAAGATAGAACCCGGCGACGAAGAGCGCGGCGATCCCGACGGTCGCTACCGGAACGAGTGGGCGGAAGGGTCGTCCCGACCCGAGACCGAACGAGAGGGCGACCACGACCCCGGCAATCGACCAGACGGTCCCGACGGTTCCACACGCGAGTGGAACGGCGTGTTCGCTGTCGAAGTGCTGACGGAGAAGAACCCCGATAAGGAGTGCGGCGGTGGTGATCGCAGCGACGGTGAAGTAGATCGGTGGGGTGATGAACAGCAAGTTGAGTGGCCGGAACAATAGCTCCGCATCTTCAAGTGCGCGCATCACCCCTCCGGCAACGAGTATCGGGGCGAGTCCGTATGCGAGACCGACGTCGAGGTCGATATCGAACGCAGTGAAGAACTCCCGCACGCCTGGGAGCGCGTACAGCATGATCGTCACGTAAGTAATCGTGTTCACCGGGTTGTAGCCCTTGACTGCACGAATCCCCTCGTGAGTCACCGGTTCGCCGGCGCCGTCCGCAACGACCGGCCCCCAGAGGTACTGCCAGATGTATCGGTCGTAGACGAGTTCGGGGACCAGTGCGAGACCGAGGCCGACGAGGCTAACCGGCGCGAGCAGATACAGGAGCCACCACGAAACCGTGCCCGTCGGTGGTAGCCGGGCCTCTATGTGATTCGATACTGATGATGTCATGGATTTCCAATTTTCACGTCCTGCAGCAGGGAGATGTGAGATGTGACACTCTGACCCTCGTACTCTTGATACCGACTCGCTCCTCCTATTCTTTTCGGATGCTTGGTCAGTGACGTTCGAGACCCCATGTTCTCAAGTCTGTCCCCTGAGTCCTATCGATATGAGCGAGCCAGCAACATCGGTTGTACGCGTCGACGTGGACGCTCACCGATCCCTTCTCGAAGGGCTCTTGGCCGAGTATCACAGGTGGATGGAGACGGTGGTCGGCCGCGAGACAAGGGTGTCCTACGACGCCGACGCGCGCGTCGACTCCGACCTTCGGGACGTACTTGATCCCGCGATGGCTTGTCTCGGCTGGCTCGCCTTTCGAGGAGATACCCCGGCCGGGTGTGTCCTCTTCTACGGCGTGGCCGACGACAAGGCCGAACTCAAGCGGCTGTACGTTCGGCCCGCTCACCGAGGTCATGGACTCGGACAGGCCCTCACAGAGACCGTCGTTGATGTGGCCGCCGGACGTGGCTACGGGACTCTCGCTCTTACCACGCCGCCGTGGAGCGATGCAGCGCACGCGCTGTACGACTCGCTCGGCTTCGAGCGCACGGGGCCATACCCGGAGACGCGACTCCCCGAACAGTATCACGACGATGCGATTTTTATGCAGCTGGATCTCACTGACTGGGCCGACTAGCAGGTCTGATCATTCGACTACCAGCCTCAGAGCCACCGGCGAACGCTGTCGTGGTACTGGTGGAACTCATTGCCGAATGTTGCTTCGAGATACGCCTCCTCTCGTTCGATGACTCGGTCAAGATACCAGAGAAGAGGCACGAGCGTCACCAGTGGCCACAGCGTGTCGAAAAGCAGGCTTGCTCCGACGTACGCTAGGCTCTGGCCGAGGTATATCGGGTTCCGGCTGTATCGGAACACGCCTTCGGTGAGGAGTTCCGGTGATTCGTCGTCGTGGGCTGGCGTCGTCTCGATGCGTCGCATCGCAAGGATCGCACCGACGAACAGGGCAACGCCCACGATGACCAACAGCCCACCGATCGGGAGGTTCCATGGCTGGATGACGGTTCCAATATGTGCGATTCGATCGAGACCGATACCGACGACGAACGCGATGAGAGCTAACATCGGAGATGGTGCGAGGATCTCCCCAGGTTCCGCTCTCCCGTGTTCTGGCTCGTGACCAGAACCTGGCTGTTCGGTCATAATGGGTATGTCCGTTCGGACCCACTAAGGATATTCGCTCGCGGGGTGTGTTTCACTCCGGGGGTGTCTCACGAACCAGTAGAATCCACCTATCCGGCGAGGCGAAGCCCTTCCCATCCGTAGATGTGGTTCAACATCAGGTAGGTACCAATGCCCAGCGCGAGGCTCACGGACCACGCCGCGACGGCTGCCTTCCCGACGCGTGGGTGGATGGTGTCACCGAGTTCGGCCGGGGAATAGCTGAGTCCGAGGACGACGGCGTGCAACACCACCGGGACGGCGACAATCGAGAGTAGGATATGCACCGCTAGCATCCCCCAGTACGCATACGTGATGAGTGTGGCGAACTCCGCGAGGAACTGGCCCTGGCTGACGACGAACTCTTTCGTAAACCCGCCGGCCTGCTTCCAGATGTAAACGACGAGGAAGAGCAGGATAAGCGCGAACGATGTGAGCATCGACCACTTGTGTTTCTGGACGTCACCGCGCCTGATGAACAGCCAGCCAGTGATGAGCGCGGTGAGCGCGGCCGTGTTGATGACCGCGATAAGGTCACCGAACAGGATTACCGTGTCACGCCCCAGTTCGGGGAACGGGACAAGCCCGACGAACGATCCGATGACGACCACGTAGCCGATTATACTCAGTACAGCCGTCACCACGCGCGGATGGGTGCGTGTGCGCTTCCGAACGGTCTCAGCAATCGCCATGGTGGTCCATCACAGTGGAGGGTGAATGGTTTTACGGTGGGTTCTTGACTGTTTGTGAATGGTGAGAAGATAGGATTGAGGAACGGCTATCACTGCGGTTCGCAGTCTCGGATTCGGGTAGACCTCTTTTGAGCCGGCAGGCATTTGTGGATTCCGGAGGTTCCACCCGATAATGGCAAGCAGTAAATCCGTCGTCATCGCCGCGCTTGTCGCGAACGCCGCTATTGCGGTTTTGAAATTCATCGGGTTCACACTAACAGGGAGCCCGGCCATGTTGTCGGAGACGTATCACTCCATTTCCGATACGGGCAACCAGGTATTCCTCCTCGTCGGAATCCGGTATAGCGAGAGGACGGCGGATCGAGCCCATCCATTCGGATACGGGAAAGCGCAGTTCTTCTACTCGTTTCTGGTATCGGTACTCCTGTTCGGTATCGCTGGCTGGGAGTCGGCCAAACAGGGCTTCGAGGCGATCATCAACCCACACTCACCGGGCACCGGAACAGCGACGATACCGTTTACGACGATCAGCTTTGACGCCGTGTTCGTCAACTACAGCGTCCTGCTAGGTGCGATTCTCTTCGAGTTCTTCGCGCTCCGGAAGGCCTACGCTGGTCTCACCCGACAGATGCAGGAAAATGACTGGGAAAGTCTCTGGGAAGCGTTTCAAAAGACCAGCGACGTAACGACGCTCACCGCGTTCACGGAGGACACGATTGCAATGGCCGGTGCCGGGCTTGCCCTGTTTGGGGTCTTCCTCTCACGACAGACTGGAAATCCGATCTTCGATGCTGTCGCGTCCTTCCTCATCGGGCTCATGCTGATGGGGTTTGCGATCGCGTTGGCGTGGGAGAACAAGCGGCTCTTGCTGGGCGAGAGTCTCCCCGAAGCGGACGAGCAACCACTCCAAGAAATTATCCGATCGACTGCTGGCGTCGAGCATATTGACGATTTTCGGACGGTGTATTTCGGCCCAGAGAAGGCGGTTCTCACTGCCGACGTCAGCTTCACGCCGAACCTAGACACGGTCGAGATGGACACCCGAATCACTGAGATGGAGGATGCGATCATGGAACGACAACCGAGCATCACGAAAGTTTACATCGAACCCGAGCGGTAGCCGCCATCGTCCGGTGAGGAACGAACCTGCTACGACCACGGGTTCTGTTTCCCGTGAAGTCCGCTTTTGTGCCTCTCGATCACGGCATTAATGCGCCGAGGTTTCCTTGGTACAGGGTAGCAGAGATTCAACTGGCTGTCGCCGTTCTGCCCACTACACACGATGCCAACACGAAATCGCTCATGAGCACGAGATTCTCCACTGACCGCTGGGCTGAGCTTGTCACTGGCACTGAGAAAGAAGCGCAAGCGGTGTCTGTGTGGCCCGTCGACTCACGCTCCTCGCCGGACTCGTGTTGATAGGGTCGTTCTTGAGTCCCCTGTATCATATCACCGATGTCGTCGGTGGTGTGGGCTGGCTCGTGCTCGCTGTCGCGAGTGCCTTCGGCGTGGGCACGATTGCAGCACGTGTCCTTCCAGCTAAAATCGGTCTCGGAGTTGGAGTGTTCCTGTTCGTCCTCGGACTGGGTGGCTATCTCTGGGCGATTCCCAACGCGTATGTCGCGCTTCTCTCCTTTCGACTCCTCTCGGATTTGGTGGTACTCGTCCTGGGTGAGCTATCGGTGTTGCAGATCGTCCGAGCGGATCTGTGGGCGATTGCAATTGCCCCCGCACCGGTGTTCGGGACGTGGTATTTATTGGTCCGACATCGATATGATCTGGCTGCTTGGGTTGGCGGTCTCACACTGCTGTTCTTTGTGCTCACGGGCGATGCGAGTGAGGCGCTCACACTTGTTGGAGTGGCGGGTGCGATGGGCGTCCTCGGGTTCGGTTCGCTCGATCGCGCGGGAGCGTCGTGGCCACAGATACGGGAGATCGGGCTCGTACTCACAGCCGTGATCGTGGTGTCACGTCTCGCTTTACCAGTGACTGCTCGACTGACGACCTCTCCATCCGATTCTCCTGTTTCAGGATTATCTGGTTCGTCGCAGACACCGACCCTCGAGGGGAGTCTCATCAACGCTCCCGACCGGGTGGGCATTCTGGGAGGTATCTCTCTATCACCGGAGGTTCGGTTCACCGTCACAGCTGATAGACCGGCGTTCTGGCACGTCGCTGCGTACGATCGCTTCACCGGTGGGAGTTGGGTACGCTCTGGCGAGACGACGACGTATTCCGGACCTTTGCCTACACCACCCGGCGAGACCCAAACGCTCGAACAAACCTTCGAAGCGGCTGCAGCGGTCAACACGATGCCAGCCGCGTGGAAACCCGTCCGCGTCGGAACTGACATTGCCCAACGGACGCGCGTGACCGATCTCGGGGGGCTCCAACCGACGCGATCTCTTTCGGACGGAGAGGCCTATTCGGTTACCAGTGAACGTCCGCAGTGGACAACGTCCCAGCTCCGAAACGCGGACGAAGACATCCCTGATCCCATTCGAAATCGCTACCTCCAACTGCCGACCAGTACGCCCGAACGTGTCGGCCGCCTCTCCGCCGAACTCACGGCCGATGCTGACACGTGGTTCGACAAGGCAGCTGCAATCGAGCAGTGGCTGGAACGAAACAAGCAGTACTCGCTGGACATCACACGCCCCGACGGCAATATCGCAGACAGATTCATTTTCGAGATGGAACGAGGCTATTGCGTCTATTACGCGACTGCTATGGCGACCATGCTTCGGACACTCGGTATTCCAGCCCGATTCACGG
>NZ_RKLR01000007.1 GCF_019599465.1 Haloarcula rubra | reverse complement strand
TAACCCATCGACTCCTACGTCGATGGTGACTACTGTATGGGTCCGTGGGCTCACATCAGATTCCATCTTGACGGCGGACCGCAGGGGTGGAATCCTCATGTTGGGTGGCCCGTCGCCAGGTGGCGACAGACCGTGTCGGCCCGGGGCGACCCGGGGCGACCTTCGCATCATATCCGATGGGAGGGGTATACATAAATGACTCGTCTCGCGGACGCCCTGTGGCGACCCCACATAGCGCATACGTGACGTGAGACCTTCACGTGCACGACCGCCAGACAGTACCGGCAAACACCGAGAAGCAGTCGCCTGTTTGAGATGTCGGAGAAGCGGGCGATGCGTCGTCCCGTAAGCGTCAGCGCTACATAGACGTCATATCTCTCCGGAGACTACGCTCGCGGGCGCGACAGCACGGGTCGAACCGGGCGAGAGAGTACTGTCGGCGAGCCCGACGACGACCCCGCGGCACGCACCGGTCGCTACCGGACGTGGTAGACAGAAAGAACACTCTCTGTGGGAGTCAGCGTACGGCCGCAGAATACGTCAATCAGGCGGTCAGGGAGTCGATGTGGCCCTCGGCCCGGAGCTGGTCGGCGTCCTGACCCTTGTAGCGCCACTCGATGTTCGCCTTCTCGTCTTGCCAGTCCCACGGTTCGGCGAGGACGATGTCGCCCTCGTTGATCCACGTCCGGTACTTCATGCGGCCGGGGATGCGACCCATGCGGTTCTCGCCGTCCTCGCACTGGATTCGGACGTGGTTGCCACCGTTGTGTTCTGTTACGACCGCGAACAGTTCGTCGTCGTTGGGCATCCGGAGGTTCCGTCGCCCTGTATCTTCACTCACACACTAAGTACGTCCCCTCGGCGTATAAAGGAACTGAGAGTTGCGATACCGCGTACCACACGGAGCAACCACGTGAACTACGCCCGTGGTGGAGAGACGGACGCCAAGGTGGTCGAGGAGAGTGTCACTGCAGAACGGCCGCGAGAATCGGTTCAGTCGGCGGTGAGGGTCAGCGGTTCGTCGCTCTCGGCCACCATATCGGAGGTGAGACCGTCGGCGAGAGCGAAGACGGCGTCTTTGTGGTCGGTCTTCGACTTGTGAATCGACGTCGGCTTGACCCCGAGTTCGGCGTACTCGTCGTGCTGGACGGTCGTCTCGGCCTCTGTCTCGTAGTGGTGCTGTACCTGAGCGAGAAGACTATGCAGGTGAATGAGCTCTTGCTTCTTCATGGATAGTACGGGGTAATGGACGAGGGGTTATAGTATTATCTTGCCAATTGTTACCAAGATATGGCCGAAGCAGGGGTTGAAAGGGCCGTCTACCGGGAGATAGTGCCGTGATTGAAGACACGAGTGGACGTACGTCCCGTGACCGACGACATGGCAGTCCCAGACAAGTATCCGCGCGCGTGGGTCCTGTGGAAGAGTGCGCGGCCGAGCCAACTGGCACTCGTGTTGCTCGTCTACGCGCTCGGCGTCGGGATGGAGCGCGCACGAGCGGCGACACCGGTCGTTCCATGGACACCGGTGCTCGCGGGCGCCGGAGTGCTCGTCCTCGTCGCGACCGGCGTCCACTACGCGAACGAGTACGCAGACGTCGAGACCGACAGACTGACCGAGCGCACGCCGTTCTCTGGTGGGAGCGGGGCGCTCCAGCGAACTGGCGTGGACCGTGGCGTCCTCGCGCGTGCGAGTAGCACTGTCGTCGTCGCCGCCGTCGTGTCGTGTGCTGCGATGTGGTGGACCGGCCTGCTCTCGACGAGAGCGCTCGCGTTGCTCGCAGTGATCCTCGGGTTCGGACTGGCGTACTCGCTCCCGCCGGCGGCACTCGTCAGGAGAGGGGTCGGCGAAGTGACGAACGCGGTGCTGGGTGGGTTCTGTCTCCCGCTGTTCGGCGTCGCCGTCGTCGGGAGGGTCACGTGGGCGGTCGCCGCCGCGGTACTCCCGTTCACGATGCTCGTCGGGTGTAACCTCGTCGCGACACACTGGCCGGACCGGGAGGCCGACGCGCGGACGGGGAAGCGGACGCTCGCGGTCAGGTGGTCCGCGCGCGGACTCAGACGCGGGTACTGGACGCTAGCGGCGGGGGCCGTCCTGTCGACGGCCGCACTCGCCGGGACCGTGCTGCCTCCGTCAGTGGTGGCAGGGCAAGCGCTCGCGCTCCCGCTCCTCCTCTGGGGCGGCGTCGTCGTGACTCGACAGCGCTCCCCGTTCCCGGCAGTCGGAGCGATGGTCGTCTACGCGTGTGTGAGCGCGGCCGCGTGGTGGTGGCTGGCGCTGTGAGGTGGGGCGAGTACTAGTATAGAATATTATAATTTGGCCGAAGCCTTTTTCACATCGACCCCACTCCGAGCTTCGATAGTGTACTTCGGACCGTTAACAGCCGTTTCAGGAGTGAGGTGTTGTCCATGAACGACCACGACATTATATCAAAAAGCGAATACTTTTACGCGCCGGGTGTGTAGAGAGAGGTACGATGAACTGGAAACACCCACGAGACGAGACCCGTGCAGCAGCGAAACAGCGCGAAGCCAGTAGCGGGACGCGATGGTCGTTCATCGCCGCCGCTGGCATCGTCGCGTAGACCGAGACCACTTCTTTCAGCGTCCGTCGCCGACGAGCGACAGCGCTACTCTTCGACGGCGTCGTGAGGGCCGACCGGCCCGTGGTTGGGACAGGCCCCGGCGATAGGCGTGTCGTTGAGACAGCAGTGACGCCGCTGTGTCGCGATGAGACCAGTCGTCAGCGGTTCCCCACAGCGCCGACAGCGGAGCGTGCCCATATCACCAGTTGCCCGTGCAGCGTTGTAACACCTGTGTACGGGGCGCGAGCGTCACAGGCCGAGTATCTCGCGGGCCTCGTCGGTGGTCGCCACTGGGCGACCGAGTTCCTCGGCGACCCGGACGACTCGTTCGACGAGCTGGGCGTTGCTCTCGGCCAGTTCGCCGCGTTCGTAGTAGACGTTGTCCTCCAGTCCGACCCGAACGTGGCCGCCGAAGAGGATACCCATGGTCGCGAAGGGTAACTGGTGGCGCCCGAACCCGAGGGTGTTGAACGTCGCGCCGTCGGGGAGGTCCGCGATAGCGGTGAGGAAGTGCTCCGGGCGTGGTCGCGTGAGCGTGCCGGGACCGAAGATGAGCGTGGCGTACACTGGGTCCGCGAGGTCACGGCGCGCCAGCAATCCGTGGACTTCGTTCCGGTGCCCGTCGTTGAACACCTCCAGTTCCGGCTTGATGCCCCGGTCGACCATCTCAGCGTGGAGGGAGTCGACGAGTCCGCGGGTGTTCTCGCTGGTGAGGTGGTCGTAGCGGTTCAGCGGTCCCATGTCGAGCGAGGCCATCTCGGGCGGCGGGTCGGTCCGCAGTGGGCGGTGTCGGTCGGCGTCGGGCGCACCGGTCCCACCCGTCGAGTGCTGGATGACGACGTCGTCCGTGTGCCGGCGGACGGCGTCGTCTATCTCCTGGAAGCGCTCCGTGTCGAAACTCCGTTCGCCGTTCGGTCGCCGAGCGTGGAGGTGGACCACGGACGCACCGGCGGCCTCGACCTCGCCGGCCGCTCGCCCTATCTCCTCTGGCGTCTCTGGAACGTTGGGGTTCGCCTCTTTCCCGTGGACGCCGCCGGTCAGCGCCGCGGTGACGATGACCGGGTCGCCGTCGAGGAAGGCCTCGTAGCTCACTCCTCGCCCTCCGCGTGGGCGCGATATATCTCGCAGTGGGACTCGTGGTCGAGTGCGTACCGGTCGTTACAGATGTCGGCCCGCATGGGCTGGACGAACTCCTCGACGACGGTACAGAAGGCACGGGCTTCGTCGAACGACTGGTCGGCGCTGGTATCGCGATACTCCAGATAGGGACACGGCATAGTGGGTGTAGTGAGTCGGCGGTGTTAACCGTTCACTTGCCCGCGGTGACGTGGTAACCCTCGTGTCCCCCGGTGACACGCGTGAGAGGAAAGGGCCACAAGCACCGGCCGCGTAGTACGGTGCATGTCACCCGAAACGTCCGGGATTCACCACGTCACGGCCATAGCCGGCGACCCGCAGCGGAACGCGAACTTCTACGTCGGGACACTCGGACTCAGGTTCGTCAAGAAGACGGTCAACCACGACGACAGCGGCACCTACCACTTCTACTTCGGCGACGGCGAGGGGACGCCGGGGACGAACGTCACCTTCTTCCCGTGGACCGACCGCGGCCGACAGGGCGAGTTCGGTGCGGGCCAGACGCAGGCCACGGCGTATGCCATCCCGACGGAGTCGGTGGCCTACTGGACCGAGCGACTGGAGTCCCACGGCGTCGACGTCGAGCGGACCGAGCGGTTCGGCGAGACGGTGCTCCGGTTCGACGACCCGGACGGCATCGGCATCGAACTCGTCGCGACCGACGCCGAGACGGAGGCAGTGCCATGGGACGAGAGCCCCGTCCCCGAAGAACACCAGTTGCGGGGGTTCTACTCGGTGACGCTCGCCGTCGACGCGGTCGAACCGACCGCCGAGATACTCGGCGACGTCCTCGGCTACGAACACGAGGCGACGGAGGGCGGACGAGACCGCTACCGCAGCGCGACCGGTGGGTTCGGCTCGGTCGTCGACGTCGTCGAGACGGACGACGGACGTGGTCGGATGGGTGTGGGGACGGTCCACCACGTCGCGTTCCGCGCCGAAGACGTCGCCGAACTCGAGGCCTACCGCGAGGCCTACGAGGAGAAAGGGCTCGGCCCGAGCGATATCATCGACCGCAAGTACTTCACGGCGCTGTACTGCCGCGAGCCCAACGGTGTCCTCTTCGAGATATCGACGATGGGACCGGGCTTCACCGCCGACGAGGACCGCGACGAACTCGGCGAGTCGCTGGTCCTCCCCGAGTGGCTGGAGGACGAACGCGAGGCCATCGAACGGCAACTCCCGGCGTTCGACGGGCCGACCGTCCCCACGGAGTGAGCCACTAATGTCCGACCACCGTGCCGACGACACGGCCGCGCCGTTCCGCTTCGAGTACGACCCCGCGACACTGCGCTACGGGCCGAACTGCGTCGACAGTCTGGCCGAGGAACTGGCCGCACTGAACTGTGAGCGAGCGCTCGTCGTCACCGGGTCGACGGTCGGCGAGACGGCGGCCGTGATGGACCCTATCAGAGCGGGTCTCGGTGACCGACTGGCCGGCGTCTTCGCGGAGACGACGCCAGCGAAGCGACTCGGGACGGCCTACGACGCGCTGGAGCGGTTCCGTGCCGTCGAGGCCGACGCGATAGTCGCCGTCGGCGGCGGGAGCAGTCTCGACGTGGCGAAGGTGCTCGCGACCGTCGCAGCAGCGGACCGTGGACCGGAGACCGTGGGAAGCGAGTTCGTCGAGACGGGGACGATACGGGTCCCGGACGACGGGCTCCCGCCCGTCGTCGCCGTGCCGACGACGCTCGCCGGCGCGGACCTCTCGCAGGTCGCCGGCGTCACGGCCGACCCGGACACCTGTCCCGTCGCGGAACCGGCGAGCGGCGGTATCTCCGACCCGAACCTGATGCCCGCTGCGGTGTGTTACGACCCCGAGGTGGTGGCGACTACGCCGCGCAGCGTGCTGGCCGCCTCGGCGATGAACGGCTTCGACAAGGGCGTCGAGACGCTGTACGCGAGTACGGCGACGCCGGTGACCGACGCGACGGCGATGCGTGGCCTCGACCTGTTACAGGACGGCCTGCTGGCGTTCGGCGAGGGGAACGACGACGACGCGGTGTACCAGCGACTCACGGAGGGCATCGCGCTCGTCCAGTACGGCATCTCCCGCCCGGGCGTCACGACCCTCTCGCTGATTCACGCCTTCGGGCACGGCCTCACGCGCACGTACGAGGTCCAGCAGGGTGCCGCCCACGCCGTCGTCGCGCCCCACGCGCTCGACTACCTGTTCGACGCCGTCGACGGCCGGCGTGACCTGCTCGCGGAGGCATTCGGCGTGGACGATGCCGAGGACCCCGCAGCGGCCGTCGTGGAGAGCGTGGCGGAGGTAGCCGCCGCGCTGGACCTGCCGACGCGCCTCCGTGACGTGGACGGCCCGACACGCGAGGAGTTCCCCCGAGTCGCAGAGGACGTCCTCTCGGACGCGTTCATGGCGAACGCGCCGGCGGGGTTCGACCCGACGCTCGAGGACGTCGAGCGGGTCCTCGACGCCGCGTGGTAGTCCGGCCGTGGTTTCGGTGTCGTTACGGGGTTACGGCCCAGTTGGCCGACGTTGATTACGAGACGGAGCACAGTTACCAGTAGTAACTATCATGGTCGACGGCCAGTCAGGACCGGGCCGCGCGTCGCTCGACTGCTCGCCCACCCCGGCCACGGTGGGCGCCGAAGCCGATACTACCGAGAGGGAGCGGTACGTAGAGAGGAGAGACCGATGACGGCGGAGACCACGGACGGGACGGCGGTCGATACGGCTTCCGCGACGGACGGACGCTGGCGGATGCTCGCGCTGGTCGGCGTCGCAGAGCTACTGGCGATGTCGCTGTGGTTCAGCGCCTCCGCCGTCGCGCCGGAACTGACCGCGCAGTGGGACCTCACCGCGACGGAGTCCGCGTGGCTCACCAGCGCCGTCCAGATAGGGTTCGTCGTCGGCGCGGTGCTCTCGGCGGCACTGACCCTCTCGGACGCCGTCCCGACGCGCTACCTGTTCGCCGCCTCGGCGTTCCTCGGCGCGGCGCTGACCGCGGCGCTCGGCCTCGTCGTCGACAGCGCCGGCCCGGCCATCGCGCTTCGCTTTCTCACCGGCGTCTCGCTGGCGGGCGTCTACCCGCCGGGCATGAAACTCGTCGCCGGATGGTTCAGGGGACAACGCGGCCTCGCTATCGGCGCGCTGGTCGGCGCGCTCACGCTGGGGTCGGCGCTCCCACACCTCGTCCGGGCCGTCGGCGGGGTGGGCCGTCCGCAGTTCGTCCTCCTCGTCGCCGCCGGACTGGCCGCCGTCGGCGGACTCCTCGTCCTCGGGGCACGGCCCGGACCCTACCAGTCGCCGGCCGCGCCGTTCGACCCCGGTGCCGTCCGCCGCATCGTCACCGACCGACCGACGATGCTGGCGAATCTGGGCTACTTCGGCCACATGTGGGAACTGTACGCCGTCTGGACGTGGATTCCCGTCTACCTCGCGGCGAGTTTCGCCGCTCGCGACAGCGCCGTCGCGACGCCGACGCTGGCCGCGTTCCTCGCGTTCGGCACCATCGGCGTCGGGAGTCTCGGCGCGCTGGTGGCCGGCAGACTCGCCGACGGCCTCGGCCGGACCAGCGTCACGGGTGCGAGCATGGTCGTCAGCGGGAGTTTCTCCGTCCTAGCCGGCGTCGTCTTCGACGCGCCGCTGGCCGTCCTCGTCCCCTTCCTCGCCGTCTGGGGGTTCACTATCGTCGCCGACTCCGCACAGTTCTCGGCCTGTGTGACGGAACTGGCCGAGGAGAGCTACGTCGGCACCGCGCTGACCCTCCAGACCGCCGTGGGGTTCCTGCTCACCATCGGCTCTATCCAGTTGCTCCCGATGGTCGCCGAACGGGTCGGCTGGCAGTGGGCCTTCCTCCCACTCGTCGTCGGACCGCTCGTCGGCACGCTGGCGATGTGGCGGCTCAGGAACCTGCCAGCGGCCAGCGCCCTCGCCGGCGGGAACCGCTGAGCGTCAGTCGAGTTCCCCGCGAAGCACCTTCGCCGCGACCAGAACTGGGTCCCAGACCGGGCTGAACGGCGGCGCGTACGCGAGGTCCAGCCGTTCGAGTTCGGCCACCGTGAGGTCCGACTCCAGCGCCGTGGCCAGCGTGTCGATGCGGATGGCCGCTCTGTCGCGGCCCACGATGGACCCGCCGAGGACTCGCCCGGAGTCGCGGTCGGCGGTCAGCGTCACCGTCGTCTCGTCGCCGCCGGGGTAGTATCCGGAGCGTGAGCCGGCGTCGATAGTCACCGAGACGGGATCGAACCCCGCGTCGCTGGCCGCGTCCTCGTGGACGAGGCCCACCCGGCCACACTCCAGTTCGAAGGCTTTCACGACGGCGGTACCGGCCACGTCGCCGACGGGTTCCAGATCGCCGGCGACCGTCTGTCCGATAGCGCGCCCGGCCCTGTTGGCGGTCAGCCCCAGCGGGACCCACGTCGACTCGCCAGTGACGGCGTGGCGGGCCTCGGCGCAGTCGCCGGCGGCGTAGACACCGTCGACCGAGGTGCGTCCGTAGTCGTCGACGGCGACGGCACCCGACTCGCCGAGTTCGACCGGCGTGTCCGAGAGGAGTCGCGTGTTCGGGGCGATGCCGATACCGACCAGCGCGAGGTCGACGGGCACGCGCCCGTCGTCGTGGACCACGGCCTCGACGCCGTCACTGCCGGCCAGTTCGGAGACGGCGGTGTTCAGGTGGAGGGAGACGCCCTGTTCGCGGAGGTGGTCGGCCACGCGCTCACAGACGGCGTCGCCGAACGGCGGGAGGAGGTGCGCCGACCGCTGGAAGACGTGCGTCTCCAGTCCGTGCGCGCGGAACGCCTCGGCCATCTCCACCCCGACGTAGCCGCCGCCGACCACGGCCACCCGTTCGGGGGGGTCGCGGTCGGTGTACTGCTGGACCAGTTCGGCGTCGACGTACTCGACGTCGGTGTCGACCCACTGCTCGCCGGCAGGAGAGAGCGCCGCCCGGACCGCCGCCGCCGAGTCCATCCCGTGCATCGTGAAGGCCATCTCGCGGTCGCTCCCCGGAATCGGGTCGGTGACGGCGTGGGCACCCGTCGCCACGAGGAGGTCGCCGTACGGTTGGTCGAACCGGTCGCCCTCGTGCTCGACCGTGACCGTCTCGGCGTCGGTGTCGACGCCGACCACCTCGTGTTCCCGCCGGAGGTCGATACCCCGGTCGGCGGCGTCCTCGGGCGACAGCGAGAGGAGGTCCGTCAGGTGTTCGACCTCCCCCTTGACGTAGTAGGGCGTCCCGCAGTAGGCGTAGGAGACCCAGCGCCCCTTCTCGAAGACGACGACGTCGCCGTCTGGGTTCTCGCGCGCGAACTTGCTGGCGGCACTGAGGCCGGCGGCGTCGCCACCGACGACCACGAACGGGTCGCTCATGACCAGAGACTCGGTCGGGCGGCACCTAATAGTTCAGTTACGGTGGGGTTACGTAGACGGCGACAGGGCCACCGCGTACTCGTCGCCGAACGGCGACGCTTCGGGGAGGTCGAGTCGGGCGTACACCCCGCTCGGGAGACCGATGTCGGCGAGGACGAGGTCGGCGTCGAGGCCGACGAGCCCCGTCTTCGGGAGTGCGAGCGTCACGACCCGGTCGGGGTCGACCGCGCGCATCTCGGCGGCCGTGAGCGCGGTGACGGAGTCACCGTCCGGCGTCCGGAACGCGTTCGGTTCCATGGCACGACACTCGTGTGCGAATCACGAGAGCAGTTGGTAACTACTAGTTACTCGATTACGCGGTGTAACTATTAGTCGGTGGAGTGCGAACGGCCCCGTATGAGCAAGACGTCGGAGAAACTCGAAGTATGGTGTGCGGGCGAGGACTGGTGTCCCATCACGACGACGGCGACGCTCATCGGGAAGAAGTGGCACCCGGTCATCGTCCACCGGCTCCTCGAGAGCGGGCCCTCGGGGTTCAACGAACTGAAAGAGAACGTCGACGGCATCTCCTCGAAGGTGCTCTCGGACAGCCTCGAAGACTTACAGGAGAAGGGCCTCGTCGACCGCGAAGTCGTCAACGAACAGCCGTTCCGGGTCAACTACTCGCTGACCGACCGCGGCGCGTCGCTCGAACCGGTCATCTCCGCGATGGCCCAGTGGGGCCAGGAGAACCTCCGGGAACCGGACAGCGACGACGACAGCGGTCGCTGAGAGCATCGCGTCCGGGGGTCCCGACGAGGCGTAGCGGGTCGCCGTCGACGCGCCAGCGGTCACCGCCAGTCGTCGAGGTCCAGCGACAGTGTGGCCTGTATCCACGCGTCTTCCGTCTCGGTGTCGTAGAGAATCGTCTCCGCACCGGTCGTGACGTGTCGGTAGCGGTCGTACGTCTCCGTGTGGGGCCCCGTCGTGGGGTACCTGTCGGCCGCGTCGTCGGTGTCGCTGGTGTTCGTAGCCATTGTCGTGGAAGTGGGTTACCTTACACTACTACGTACGGTCTCGTTACGTAAAATCGCTCGGTAACCGCCCGGTTATCGCGTATCCCGACGGCCCGTTCCCGGCCGTGAGGGGAAGTTAATGTGCAGGGGGTCGACGTTCCAGTCGAGTGATACGCCGTGACTGACCCCGAGTTCGACCTCAGCGCGCCCGACCTGACCCACGACGACTTCCTCGTTCTGGAGGACCCGTACTTCGAGGCCGACACCGTCGCCGTCGTCACCGGTGCGGCCTCCGGCATCGGCCGTGCGACGGCGGTCGCACTGGCCGCGAACGGCCTCACGGTCGTCGGCGCCGACATCGACCAGACCGGACTCGACGAGACGGCCGACATCGCCGAGGACTGTGGCGTCGACGGCCGGTTCCACGGCGTCGAGACGGACCTCACGGAGGACGCGGACGTGGAGGCCGTCGTCGACGCCGCCGCCGAGGAGGGCGACGTGCGCTTCGTCGCCAACATCGCCGGCATGCAACACATCGCGAGCATCCCCGAGTTCCCGATGGAGAAGTACGACCTCCTGACGGACGTGATGCTCCGGTCGCCGTTCAAGATGGCACAGGCCGCGATGCCGCACCTCCGGGACACCGACGACGGCGTCGGCGCCATCGCCAACATGTCCTCGGTCCACGGCCACTACGCGACGACGGACAAGGCCGCCTACATCACCGCGAAACACGGTATCACCGGACTGACGCGTGCCATCGCCGCGGAGGGCGACGGGACGCTCCGCGGGTTCTCGGTCAGCGTCGGGTACGTACTGACGCCGCTGATGGTGAACCAGATCGAGGACACAGCGGAAGAACGAGGCATCTCCGAACGGGAAGTCGTCGAGGACGTGATGCTCGGACAGGCCCGGACCAAGGAGATGATGGCCCCGGCGGAGGTGGCGAACCTGTTCGTCTTCGGTTTCTCCAGCCACGCGAGACACCTCAACGGCGGGGACCTGCTGTTCGACGGCGGCTACACCCACACCTACGAGTGACGGCGAGTCAGGACGACACCGTATCGGCCAGAGAACGAGTCGAGCAGGACAGTCGGGACGCCGCCAGACTCACCGCTCGGTCCCCGTTCGCTGTTGGACGAACAGATAGCCGTCGGAGTCGATTCGAACTCGCACACCGGTGTAGGAGAACGCGAGCTGAATCGAATCGGACGGGTCTCTCGTGAGGAGCGACTCCAGCGCGTCCGGGTCGATGGCGTCGTTCAGTGGCGGGAGGTCTGTCACGTCCTCACCCGTCTCGTCGGCGACGGCCTCCAGGAGTGACGTCGTCAAGTCGCCGACAGACGACCATTGGGCTCTGCGCGACTCGTCGGCGTCATCTTCGTCTGTCGATTGTGTGTCCTCTGACATAGCGTTCGACACCGTGCGTACCGGGTGTATTTCTGATACACGACATTGTCAGACCGGAGTTAAATCAGTTTTGTAAGCGGCACGCGACAGCAGGTAGCCGTGACGGACGCCCGAGTCTCGTCGAGCACCCACTCGAACATCGCTGCCGGTCGACCACCGGACCTGTCGGACGCCCCACTCTCCCGACCTGTGGTCTCGAATCGGCACGTCTGCGGGCCGTCGTCATCGACGGAGACGCGGGGACGCAGCCGACGAGAGTGCGCTCGCCAGTGGTCGCCGCGCGACGACCGCCAGTTTTTATCGCCGGCCGGCGTACCGTGGGGTATGCCAGTCACTGACGACGAGGAACTCCGCGAGATACTGGGGCTGAATCGGGTCGCCGTCGTCGGGTGTTCGGCCACGCCCGGGAAGGACGCCCACAAGATTCCGAAGTACCTCCTAGAGCAAGGATACGACGTCGTCCCGGTCAACCCGTTCGCCGACGAGATATTCGGCCGGGAGGCCTACGATTCGCTCGCCGACGTCCCCGGGGAGATAGACATCGTCGACGTGTTCCGGCCGAGCGAGGAGGTCGGCGACATCGTCGACGGCGTCCTCGAACGCGACGACGTACAGGTCGTCTGGCTGCAGCTCGGCATCCACGACGACGACGCCGTCGAACGGGCCGAGTCGGCGGGCCGCCGGGTGGTACAGGACCGATGTATGAAGCCGACCCACCAGCGACTTCTCGGGTAGCTACGTCGCCGTCTGAGCGCCGCTCTGCCGGGTTATCACCGTTCCAGCCACCGGCGTCAGACGGCTCTTTCAGCGCGTGAAAACGCTAGACCCTTTTGATTAGGACCACAGTCTAAGACTGGGTTAGAACAGCAAATGACGAGCATCGAAAGTTCAGATGGCGGGGGCAAAGCGATTACGGCGGACGTAGACGGTACGCAACCGGTTCGTCACCGGTTCGACTGGGACGAGATTCCACCGAGCGAGGCGGTCTGCCGGGCTATCGGCGTCGCGATGAACAGTGACCCGACGGAAATCGGGCCGCTGTACGAGACGGTGGACCTCGAAGCGATAGACGGCCTCCTCCGCTCTGCCGAGGACGACATCGAACTCTCCTTTACGCACGCAGGACTGCTGGTGGTCGTCCGCGGGTGCGGCGAAATCGTCGTCGACCCGGTCGAGAACTGACCGGTACCGTCGGCCGGTGCCGACCACTCGGGGGCCCACCCGACCGGGACTCGGCGGACACCGCGAGTCCGAAACGGTCGGGACGCCTCGGCACGGAGTCCCGTCGTCACGTCGCCGTGTGCGGAAGCCAACTGTTTTCCTCGCCGGGGACCTGACCGCTGATATGGACGCCGACGAAGTCGCGGCACTCATCGAGGCAGAGATTCCGGACGCAGCGGCGACGGTCACGACGCCGCGGGACCCCGACGACGACAAACACTACGCCGTCGACGTGGTGTCGCCGGCCTTCGAGGGGAAGTCCCTCGTCGACCAGCACCAACTCGTCCACGACGCCCTCGGCGAGCACCTCACCCGGGACATCCACGCCATCGAACTGACCACCTCGACGCCCGAGTGACCCGACGGCGGCGGTAGTCATTTCCCTCCCGACGTGTTACGGGGACCCATGAGCTTCGAACCCGAGGAACTCTCGCGCGAGGAAGTACAGGAGAAAGTCGACGAGACCATCGAGAACAACGAGGTGGCGCTGTTCATGAAGGGCACCGAGATGATGCCCCAGTGTGGGTACTCACGGAAGGCCATCGGCCTCATCCAGCAGTACCGCGACGACGTGGCGACGGTGAACGTCCTGACGGCCACGGAGGCCTACCGCGAGGCGCTCTCGGAGTACAGCGGCCGCGAGACCATCCCGCAGACGTTCGTCGACGGCGAGTTCGTCGGCGGGAGCGACATCCTCGAACAGTTAGACGAGAACGGCGACCTCGAAGCGACGCTGAACGCCTGACTGGCGACCCATCGCTGTCCGGTTCTCACAGCCTCGTTCGCTTCTCGAAAAACGCCGAAACAGTCGCGGCCGCCGCGGGTATCGCTGGTCGCTACTCGTCGTCTTTGATGTCGCCGAGCTTGTCGACGAGATCGCTCGTCGACGCCTCGGTGTCGAAGGAGACCTCGCCGTCGTGGTCGTTCTCGTGGACGGTGACGCCTTCGCTGTCGTCTGTGTCTACGTCCTGGTCTTTCTGTTCGGACTCGTCGTAGCTACCAAAACCCATGTGTGAACGATGGTGTGTCGCCCACTAAAATGGGACGGTCGCTCCGCTCGTCGGCGCACGGTATCGCGTCACACGTCGGCTTCCGGTCGTTTCGGTCGTCGTCTCGGGAAGCAAAGGTTCTTATCCGTGGTCGCACATCCCCTAGATAACGACATTCGATAGCCGTTGTTCTTCGACGGCCGAAGTCTTCAATCGCAGTTTCCCGCATACATGAGTACCGCAGACGAGACGCTCGAGAAGATCAAAGCACAGGTCGAGGAAGAGACGCCGGACGACATCACCGTTTCGTCGGTGACGTTCGAAGGCCCGGAGCTGGTGATATACACGCCCGACGCGAAGGAGATCGCCAACCGGGACGGTATCGTCCGGAACCTCGCACAGACCCTCCGAAAACGCATCAACGTCCGTCCGACGGCGGACGCACTGGTCCCTCAGACGGAAGCCCGGGCGAAGATAGAGGAGACCATCCCCGAGGACGCCGGCGTCCAGAACCTCGACTTCGACGACGCGACGGGCGAAGTGTTCATCGAGGCCGAGAAACCCGGCCGCGTCATCGGCCGGCACGGCGAGACGCTGGACCAGATAGCCGCCAGCGTCGGGTGGACGCCCGAGGTGGTCCGGACGCCGCCGATGGAGTCATCCACCGTCTCGAACGTCCGGAACTTCCTGAAACAGGAACGCGACGAGCGTCGGGACATCCTCGAACGCGTCGGCCGGCAGATAAACCGGCCGACGACGGCCGACGACGACTGGGTCCGACTGACGACGCTCGGGTGTTGCCGGGAAGTCGGGCGCGCCTCGTTCATCCTCTCGACGCCGGAATCACGCATCCTCATCGACTGCGGCGACAAGCCCGGCGCCGAGGGCGAGGTGCCGTACCTCCAGGTCCCCGAGGCACTCGCGGCCGGGCCGAACTCCATCGACGCCGTCGTCCTGACCCACGCCCACCTCGACCACTCTGCGCTCATTCCCATCCTGTTCAAGTACGGCTACGACGGTCCCATCTACACCACGGCGCCGACTCGTGACCTGATGGGACTGCTCCAGCTCGACTATCTCGACGTGGCCGCCAAGGAGGGCCGCGCGCCGCCCTACGAGAGCCAGCAGGTCCGGGACGCACTGAAACACACCATCCCGCTGGAGTTCGGCAACGTCACCGACATCGCGCCGGACATCAAACTCACGATGCACAACGCCGGCCACATTCTCGGGTCGGCGGTGTGTCACTTCCACATCGGCGAGGGCCGGTACAACGTCGCGTTCTCCGGCGACATCCACTACAAGGACACCCGTCTGCTGGACGGCGCGGTCAACGACTTCCCGCGCGTCGAGTCGCTCATCCTCGAATCGACTTACGGCGGGAAGAACGACTACCAGACCGACCAGGAGGACTCCGAACGCGTACTCAAGCGCGTCATCAACGAGGCCCACGAGAAGCAGGGTCACATCCTCATCCCCGCCTTCGCAGTCGGGCGTTCGCAGGAGTTGATGCTCGTCCTGGAGGAGGCGATGAGCAAGGGCGACATCCCGACGATGCCCGTCTATCTCGACGGGATGATTCGGGAGGCGACGGCCATCCACACGGCCTACCCCGAGTACCTCCGCGAGAGCCTGCGGAACCGCATCCTCTACGAGGACGACAACCCGTTCCTCGCCGAGCAGTTCCAGCAGGTCGACGGCGGCGAGGAGATGCGTCAGGACATCGTCGACGACGAACCGGCCATCATCCTCACTACCTCGGGGATGGTCACCGGCGGTCCCGTCATGTCGTGGCTCCGCCTGCTGGGCGGGGACCCCGACAACACGATGGTCTTCGTCGGCTATCAGGCCGAAGGGACCCTCGGCCGCCAGATTCAGCGCGGGCAGGACGAGATTTCGATGTCCGACAAGAGCGGCCCGCGCGCCGAGCGCGTCAGCCTGAAACTCGGCGTCGAGACGGTCGACGGCTTCTCCGGCCACGCCGACCGGCAGGGGCTCGAGACGTTCGTCGAGACGATGCACCCGCGGCCCGAGAAAGTGCTCTGCGTCCACGGCGACGAGAGCTCCACGAATCAGCTCTCCTCGGCGCTGTACCAGAACTTCAACATGCGGACGTTCAACCCGAAGAACCTGGAGACGTTCCGGTTCGTCTGAGCGTCAGTCCGCCTCCTCGTCGTCCTTGCTTCCGTCGTCCTCCTTGATGTTGAGCGCTGCGAGCAGTCGGCTGTTGATGACCTGTTCGACGATACCCACCAACACGTCGTCGTCGCTGGTGTAGTCGGAGAAGATGCCCAGTGGGACCTCGGCGCCGGCCATCTCGCGGTGGCCGCCGGCACTCCCGACGTCGTCGAAGCCCTTCTCCAGGACCTCGCCGATGTGAACTCTGGAGTCGGTCGTCCGGGCGCTGAGCTGAATCGAGTCGTCGATGATGCCGAAGACGATGGCTGTCTCGATGCCTTCGAGGGTGGCGAGGTAGTCGGCCGCCTGCGGGAGCGCGTCGCGTTCGCTGGTCCGGCCGACGTGGGAGATGAGGACGGAGCCTCTGACGCTCCGGTTGTGGATGGCGTCGGCGATGGCGTCGACCGTCGCGCCGCTGACCGCCGGCGTCGAGAGCTGTCTGAGGAGGTCCGACTCGGCGTACTCGTGAAGGTACCCCGCCGCGTCGTACTCCGCGCGCGTGACGCCCCGCAGGAAGCCGAGCGTCTCCCGGCGGATGGCGAAGAGCAGAGCCGTCGCGACGCGGGCGGTCGGGTCCATCGGTAACTCGCGGACGTACTCCGCGAGGATAGTCGCCGTCGCGCCCACGTCCTCGCGGTGGTCGACGAACCTCGCTTCGACGTCCTCGGCCGGGTGGTGGTCGAGGACGACGTCGACGGCCGTCCCCTCCGGCACCCGGTTGTTCCCGCCGGGCGTCGAGTGGTCGACGAACGCCAGTAGCGACCCTGCCGGTCGGTCCTGGACCAGTGCGGCGTCGAACGGTCGCAAATCGATGTCCAGCAGGTTGACGAACGCCCGGTTCTGCTGGTGGGATATCTCACCGCTGTAGAGGATGTGGTGTTCGTCGATGCCGGCGTTCGCCGCGATGTGGCCGAGCGCCAACGCGCTGGCCAGACAGTCCGGGTCCGGGTTGTTGTGGCAGACGATAGTGAGTTCGTCACTGTCCGAGAGGAGGTCCCACAGCGTCTGCGCGCGACTCATGTCCGCACTTGTCGCTCTGGATACAAGCATCTACTGGCGAAGACGGGTCGAGAGGACGGCGTTTGGTCGGGACGGCGCAGGTACCCTGCGTATCGGCACTCGTGCCGACCGACCCGTCCGGGGACGTGCCGACGTTCACCGTCTCCGTGGTGGCGACGGCCGTCGCCGTGGGTATCCTGTTGGGTGGTCTCGCCCGACCCACCGGCGGCCCCTCAGTCCTCGGGCGTCCGCGTCGTCAACAGCGGGACGGGCGACGAACGGACGAGTTTCGAACTCACGCCGCCGAGCGCGTACCAACTGAAGTTCGTCCGCCCCTGCGTCCCGAGGACGAGGAGGTCGATGCCTTCGTTCTCGACGTACTTCCGAATCCGGCGGTGGGGCGTCCCGTAGACGACGCTCCCGGTCACCGAGTCGAGTTCCGCCTCCGCCGTCTCGACCGCCGCGTCGACGATTGCGTGGGCTTGTTCGTCGAGTTCGCTGTCCTTGACGACCGACCGCGCGTCGGGACCGAGCGCCCCCGTCTCGACGACGTGGAGGACGTGCAGCGTCGCCCCCGTCGCCGCGGCGACGTCGACGCCCTCGGCCAGCGCTCGCTCCGCACCCTGACTGCCGTCCGTCGGCACGAGGACGCGCTGGCACGGGTACCGGTACGCCGCCTCGCCGTCAGGGTTGACGACGAGCACTGGCACCGGGGCGGCGTTGAGGACGCGTTCGGTGACACTCCCGAGCAACACGCGTTCGAGGCCGCGCCGGCCGTGGGTCGGCATCACGACGAGGTCCATCCCGTACTCGCCGGCGTAGTCGGCGATGGTCAGCGACGGGTCGCCCTGTAACACCTCGCCCTCTGCGTCTACCCCGCGGTCGGTCACGCGGTCGACCGTCGCCTCGACGACTCGCTCGCCCGCCTGTTCGAGGACGTCGACTATCTCCCCGCGGACGTCCGTGACGCTGTCGCGGTTCGTGTCCGCCACGTGCAGGACGTGGAGGGTCGCGTCGTGTGCCGTCGCGACGTCGCAGGCGTAGTCGAGGACCGATTCGGCCGTGTCGCTCCCGTCCGTCGGGAAGAGGATGTGCTCGTACATGGGCAGTCGTGACTGGCGGATGTCGGCGTGGTCGTCGGGACGACCCGCCTACACGTTCGTCGCCCGACAGGATAAAGCGCGGGGGCGAGTACGACGGGCGTCATCGAGTGGCCCGGTCCCACCGCCCGACCACGACGGCGACGGCGAGATAGGCCGGGAGCGAGACGGCGAGCACCGCCCCGACGAGACCCCAGTCGGCCGGCCCCAGCGGGACGGTGCCGAAGTACTCGTTCAGCGGCGTGTACAGCACGGCCAGTTGCAACAGGGCGGAGACGGCCACCGCGCCGGCCAGCCACGGGTTCGCGAAGGTGGGCGTCTCCCTGAGCCACCGGATGACGTAGAGCTTCTCGAACTCGATGGCGACGAACCCGGTGAACACCATCGTCATGGCGTAGGGCGTGACGGCGGGCGCGCCGTCGAGCGTCAGTACGAGGAGCCCCAGCATGACGAGTGTCGAGACGGTGCCCATCCCGCTCATCAGGCCGAGCATCCCTCGGTCGACGATACCCCGGTCGGGGTCCCTTGGCGGGCGGTCCATCACGTCGCCGCTCGCCGAGTCCGCTCCGAGCGCCACCGCCGGCAGGCCGTCGGTCAGCAGGTTTATCCACAGCAACTGCACCGCCGGCAGGACGAGGTAGCCGAACAGCGACGCGACGAAGACGATGGCCACCTCCGCGACGTTCGCACTGAGGAGGTACGCGACGAACTTCCAGACGTTGTCGAAGATGGCGCGGCCGCGTTCGACGGCCCGTTCGATGGTCGCGTAGTCGTCGTCCAGCAGGACGATGTCGCTGGCCTGCTTCGCGACGTCGGTGCCGCGCATCCCCATCGCGACGCCGATGTCGGCGTGTTTCAGCGCCGGTGCGTCGTTGACGCCGTCGCCGGTCATCGCGACGCGGTGGCCGTTGGCCTGCAACGCCCGCAGGATTCGCACCTTGTGTTCGGGCGCGGTGCGGGCGAAGACGTCGACCGATTCGACACGTTCCCGGAGCGTCTCGTCGTCCATCTCGGCCAGTTCCCGGCCCGACATCACCTCGGTGCCATCCCCAGCGACGCGGCGATAGCGGCGGCCGTCCGGACGTTGTCGCCGGTCACCATCTTCACCTCGATGCCCGCTCGCTCCGTGGCGGCGATGGCGTCCGCCACCTCCTCGCGTGGCGGGTCGATGAGGCCGGCGAGGCCGACGAAGACGATGGCGTCGTCGCTGGCCCCGTCCTCGGCCAAGTCGCCCTCGGTGTACGCCACGGCCAGAACCCGGAGGGCGTCGTCGGCGAACGTGCGGACCTGCTCGCGAATGCGGTCGGCCGCCGCCTCGGTCAGCGGTTCCGGTCCGTCGTCGGTCAGGACGTGGTCGGCCTTCGAGAGGACCACTTCCGGCGCCCCCTTCAGGTACGAGCGCTCGTCGTGGACCGTCCCCATCCACTTGCGCTCGGAGGAGAACGGTATCTCGTCGGTCCGGGGGTGTGCCCCACGCAGCGCCGCCACGTCGATACCGGCGTCCTCGGCAGCCGCCACGAGCGCCCGTTCCGTCGGGTCGCCACCGTCCTCGCCCGGCGTCGCGTCGTTACAGAGCGCGGCGGCCCGCAACAGCAGGTCGACCCGGTCGCCGGACGCCTCGCCGGCGTCGGGTTCGACCACGCTGTCGTTGACCCAGACCCTGCTGACCGTCATCTGGCCCCGCGTGAGCGTCCCCGTCTTGTCGGTACAGATTACGTCGACGCCGCCCAGCGCTTCCACCGCCGGCAGGCGGCGGACCAGCGCGTTCTCGTCGGCCATCCGCCGGACGCCGAGCGCGAGCGTCAGCGTCACGACGGCCGGCAACCCCTCGGGGACGGCGGCGACGGCGAGCGACACCGCCGTCAGCGCGGCCTGAAACGGGTCCGTGCCCTGCCAGAGCAACAGCGGCACGACGAGACTGGCGAGGACGACGACGCCGATACCGAGCGTTCGCCCGAGCGAGTCCAGTTCCCGCTGGAGCGGCGTCTCCGTCGACTCGGTCCCGGCCAGTTCCTCAGCGATGGCCCCCACCTCGGTGTCCATCCCCGTCGCCGTGACGACGGCGAGGCCCCGGCCGCGGGTGACGTTCGTCCCCTTGTACGCCATCGACGTCCGTTCGGCTAGTGGCGTATCCGCCTCGACCGGGTCGGCGGCCTTCGCGACGGGGGCGCTCTCGCCGGTCAGGGCCGCATCGTCGATTTCCAGCCCCGTCGTCTCGACGAGGCGGCAGTCCGCCGGCACGACGTCCCCGCCGGTCAGTTCGACGACGTCGCCCGGCACCAGTTGCGTGGCCTCCACCTCGGTCGTCGTCCCGTCGCGCCTGACGGTCGCGGTCGGCGCGGTCAGTTCCCGGAGCGCGGCGAGACTCTCCTCGGCGCGGTAGTCCTGCACGAACCCGAACAGGCCGTTGGCGACGACGATGACGGCGATGAGGACGGCGTCGACGGCGTGGCCGGCCCAGACCGACAGCGCCGCCGCGACCACCAGCACGTAGATGAGGACACTCTGGAACTGTGCGAGGAAGATACTGGGCACCGACCGTCCCGCGTCGCGAGCCACCTCGTTCGGGCCGTGTTCGGCCCGTCGCTCTCGGACCGACTCGGCGGACAGCCCCCCGGAGTCGCTGTCGAGAGCGTCGTACACGGCGTCGGTGTGCTGGGCGTGTGCGGGGGGGGTCCACAGCCGAACCGACTCCGCCCGGCGCCAAAATTGTTTGGCGTTGACACGAGCCCGGATTTACGTACCGTCCGACCGGAGTGTCGCCTATGGCCCCAGTTCGCCGACTCGTCGTGGACGTGCTGAAACCACACGACCCGCCGTTACTGGAGTTCACCGACCGAATCAGCGACACGGAGAGCGTCGGCGGTGCGACCACCTCCCTCATCGAACTCGACCAGGAGGTCCAGAACGTCAAGGTCACCGTGGAGGGCGACGCCCTCGACGTGTCGGCCATCGAGTCGACCATCGAGGAACTCGGCGGCACCGTCCACTCCGTCGACCAGGTCGCCTGCGGCGAGTACGTCGTCGACGACCGGCCGACGTTACAGGACGGGTGACTCCGTGGTCTCCGCACGCGAGTTACTGGCCCGCTTGCTGGGCAAGGAGGACGTCCTCGCCATCTCGCGGCGGTACTTCGTCTCCAACGGGTTCGACGGGACGCTGACCTGTATCGGCGTCGTCGTCGGAGCGGTGCTCTCGGGGGTCCCGGACGGTCTCACGGTCGTCAAAATCGGGCTCGGAGCGGCCGTCGGCCTCGGGACCTCGGCGGTCTGGAGCGTCTGGGAGATAGAGCGCGCGGAGACGCGCGCCGAGATACGCCGCCTCGAACGCGCGATGCTCACGGACCTCGACGACACCCGTATCCAGCGCGAACACCGCGGCGCCAGACTGCTCCACGCGGTCATGAGCGGGTTGGGACCGACCGTCGGCGTGCTGATTCCGCTGTCGCCGTTCCTGCTGGAGGGGACGCTACTGACCATGACTGAGGCCGCAATCGTCGCCGTCGGCCTCGGCATCGGCGTCCTCGGTGCCTTCGGGGCGTACATGGGGTCTATCTCCGGTCAGCGGTGGTACGTCGCGGCGGCCCGGATGGCGCTGGCCGGCCTCGTCGTCGCCGTCGCCAACCTCCTCCTGCCCGGTTAGGTCCGACCGGGCGACTCTGCGCGACCGGTCAGTTCCTCGGGGGCGAGGCGGTAGAACTCGAAGTCCACCACGCGTGTGGGGTCCTCGAAGACGTCTATCAGCGGAATCTCGACTCGGCCGAGGCCGTCGAGCGTCTCGCTCGCGATGTCGTCTCGCTCGACGTCCTCGAGGTCGCCGGTAGCGACCACGCTCTGCCACCGTTCGTCGACCTGTCGGTGGACGACGAAGGACACCGGTCGGTCGTCGAGGTCGGTCTTCGCACTCTCCGGGCCGACGGCGAGGCGGAAGTAGAACGTCCGGGTGTCCGCGTCGTAGCCGTACGACACCGGGACCGAGTGCGGGGAGTGGACCGCCGTTCTCGACAGTGAGAGGACGCCAGTACCGCCGGTACCGAGGAACGCGTCTACCTCGTCGTCCGTCATCGACACGGGGTGGTCTGACTCCATATCTGTACCAGTTTGGTTGGGTGGACTATAAGTCCTGACTGCCGCTCGCCGAGTCCTCACCGACGCCGTGCTCTCACTCGTCTCGCTGGCGCGAGCGGACCGTGAGGACGGGGGCCGTCGACCGGCGAACGAGGCGCTCGGCCGTGCTCCCCAGTACGACCCGGTCGAGACCCGTGTGTCCGTGGGTCCCCATCGCGACGACGTCTATCCCGGCGTCCTCGACGTACGCCAGTAGTTCGTGTCCCGGATAGCCCGTCGGCGTCGCCGTGACCGCCTCGAGACCGGTTTCGCGGGCGACGTCGGCGACCGATTCCGCCGCCTCGGCGGCCGACGCTTCGAGTCGGTCGAGCACGCCCTGCGGGATACCCATCTCCGAGCCGGTGGTGACGTCGCCGAGGTTGACCACGCTGACGGCGTGGACCCGGGCGTTGGCCCGCCGGGCGACGGCGACCCCGTGGTCGACGGCGGGCGCCGCCGCCTCGCTTCCGTCGGTCGGAATCAGCACGTCGTCGTAGCCGTCGTCGACTTGCGTGTCCTCGGTCGCACGGACGCTGAGAACCGGAACCGGTGACCGGCGGAGGACGTGTTCCGCGACGCTGCCCGTCAGCACTCGCTTGAGACCACTGCGTCCGTGGGTCCCCATCGCGACGACGTCGACGTCGTGGTCGGCCACGTAGTCGAGAATCACGTCCGACGGCCGGCCGGTCACGACCTCACGCCGGACCGGTTCGACGCTCCCCATCCCGGACGCGGTGGCATCGACGGCGGACTCGGCTTTGGCCTCCAGTCTCGCGACGAACTCGTCGTCGACGCCGCCCGCCGAGAAGGGGCCGCTGGCGGCGTTCACGTCGACGGCGGCGAGCAGGTGGACCGACGCGTCGAACAACTCGGCGAGGTACGCGCCGTGTTCGGCCGCCCTGCGCGCGTGGTCGCTCCCGTCGGTCGGCACGAGGATGGTGTCGTACATCGGTACCGGGGCGGTACGCGCGGCGAGGTGATAGTTCCACGTCACGACCGCGGCGGTGGACACGCCCACCCCACCGTGTCGAGTGTTCTGCGTTTGGGGGTGGAGGTGAGGCGAAAGGGGTGCGCGTTCGGGCGGAAATCGACGACGGTAATTTACACGATTCGTCGGGCACGGGCAGTGACTCGGCTACGCGTCGAGCCCCTCCCACCCCACCGTGTCGAGTGTTCCCGCGGTCCGTCCAGCCCCGTGGCTCATCGACGGACGTGCGGTTCGACCGTCCACCGTGACCGACCCACCACCCGTGACCGACACCCCCACCCCACCGTGTCGAGTGTTCTCACGGCGGCGTCGCTAGGGCGGACGCGTCGCCGGCCGTCGCCGCCGTCCGGTCAGATGTGCCGAGCGACGACGTTCGGCATGGCGATGTCGTCCAGTTCCCTGACGACGTCACAGACTAAGTCCAGCGGTACGTCGAACTCGTACTCGTGGTACTGTCCGCCGGCCCGACCCTCGTTACGGACGGTCCGCTGGAGGATGCCGACCATCGCGAGGTCGGCGAGATGGTCGTGCATCCGACGGCGAACCAGCGGGTCCGTCCCCGACTGGTCCGCGACGGACCGGTAGACTGGGTAAATCTCGCGAACGCGCGCCGGCATCTGGTCCTCGAACGCCAGCGAGAGCGTCGCGATGAGCGTGAGGTGGCCGTGGTGGGTCAACTCCCGCATCCCGTGGCGTATCTGCCCCCGTTCGAGTTCCTGTGAGGCTTGTCGGACGTGTTCCTCGACGATGGGTGGGTCGTCCTGCGTCCGGGCGATGTCGCCGGCCTTGTACAGGAGGTCGAGCGCCTGCCGTGCACTACCCGTATCCTGTGCGGCGATGGCGGCACAGAGCTGTAAGACCCCCTCGGAGAGCGCGTCGGCACGTAACGCGCCTTCGACGCGCTGGGTGAGTATCGACTCCAGTTCGGGCGCCTGATACGGTGGGAAGTGAATCTCCTCCTCACAGAGGGTGTCCTTGACCTTCGGCGAGAGCGTCTCCCGGAAGCCGAAGTCGTTGCTGATGCCGATGACGCCCGGTTTGACCGTCTCCAGATACCCGTTCGAGCGCGCCCGCGGGAGTTCGTAGAGGATATCGTCGTCTTCGCCGATGTGGTCTATCTCGTCCAAGACCAACAGGACCGTCCCGCCGATGTCCTCCAGTTCCTCGTACAGCATGTCGAAGACGGTCTGCTGTGGGTAGCCGGTGGTGCTTATCTGCTGGTTCGCCGGCCGCAGGAGGTTCACGAGGTTCGCCGCGACCTGATACGACGAGGAGAAGTTCGTACAGTTCAGCCAGTACACCGAGAGATCGACGTCGTCGTACTCGGCGACGTCCTGCCGCAGATGTGAGAGGAGGAACCGCGTGACGGCAGTCTTCCCCACGCCGGCCTTCCCGTAGAGGAAGATGTTGCGCGGTTGCGCGCCGTTGATGACCGGTTGGAGCGCGTTCTCGTAGGACGCCAGTTCCTCGTCCCGAGCGGCGATAGAGTCCGGCTGATAGTCCTCCCGCAACATGTCCTCGTCACGGAACACCTCCTCGTCACGGGTGAACCTCGCCATTGCCACACCGTATGGACATTCGATACATAAAACCACCGTGTCGACTGCGTCGAGTGAACCGATTTCGGCCCCGAAACACCACCCCACCGCGTCGAGTGTTTGTCCGTCGGATAGCGACTCGTCCAACGATTGGACCGAAGCCTCGTCAATGGTCCGTTCTCACTGCGGCGAAACCGGGACAATCGAAGGTTCGTCGACACGTTCCGTCGACGGCCACGCACCGAACTCGCCGGGCTGTCGGCCCGCCGTCGGTCTCCCAGAACACTCGACACGGTGGGGTGGGTGGGGAGAGTATCGGGCACTCGGTCGTCGAGTGTCGTGAGTCCACCGTCGTGCCGGACCACTCCGGCACACCACCCCGCGACGACCGGAGAAACACTCGACACGGTGGGGTGAGGGGATGGCGCAATCGGTCGGCGTCGACCGCTCTGGTGACCGTCCCCACCGCGGGCCCGAACCCATCACTCCGAGAACACTCGACGTGGTGGGGTGACGGGGCACCTGACTGCGTCGTCGCGCCCCCGTCAGCCGCCGAGGTAGAGTTTCGAGACGTCTTCGTTGTCCAGTAGTTCCGAGGCGGCGTCTTCGAACCGTACCGTCCCCTGGTCGAGTACGTACCCCCGGTCGGAGATGCCCAGCCCCTTCTTCGCGTTCTGTTCGACCATGAGGATGGCCGTGTCCATGTCGTTGACCGCCTGCACGTGGCCGAACACCTCGTCGGCGGTGTTGGGTGCCAACCCGGCCGACGGCTCGTCGATGAGGAGCACGTCGGGTTCCATCACCAGCGCTCGCGCGAACGCGAGCACCTGTCGCTGGCCGCCCGACAGCGTCTTGGCTTTCGCCTTCCGGGTGTCGTCCAGCAGGGGGAACCGGTCGTAGAGGTCCTCGATGACCTCGTCCAGCCCACTCTCGCGGGCGACACCGCCCATCCGCAGGTTCTCCTCGATGGTGAGCGTCCCGAACACGTTGTCGGTCTGTGGGACGTATCCGATGCCCTCGCGGACGATGTCCTCGGGGGCCATCCCGCCGATGTCGTCGCCGTGGTAGGTGACAGTCCCCTCCCACGGCGTCAGCATCCCGAAGGCCGTCTTGAGGACCGTCGACTTCCCGGCCCCGTTCGGGCCGATGAGACAGACGATTTCGGACGCGTTCAGGTGGAGCGTGAGGTCGTCGAGGACCTGCACCTCGCCGTAGCCGCTGTCGACGTCCGACAGTGCCAGCACGGCGTCGTCGCTCATGGACTCCCCCCGAGGTAGGCGTCGATGACGCGCTCGTCGGTCTGTACCTCCTGTGGCGTCCCCTCCATGAGGACGCTCCCCTGGTCCAAGACGATGACCGGGTCGGCGAGTTTCATCACGAAGTCCATGTCGTGTTCGATGAGCAGGAACGTCGTCCCCTGCTCGTTGAGGCGGCGTATCTGTTCGGCGAGTTTGTTCCGCAGCGTCGGGTTGACCCCCGCGGCCGGTTCGTCCAGCAGGAGTAGTTCCGGTTCGGCCAGCATCGCGCGGGCGAGTTCGACGAGTTTCATCTGCCCGCCCGATATCTTGGTCGCCGGTTGCGTGGCGAGGTGGTCTATCTCGAACTCTTCGAGGATGCGCTCGGCGTCGGCCAGGTTCGCCGCCTCGTGCTCGCCGACGTCGCCGGGTCTGAAGAACAGGTTCAGGAACGACTCGCCGGGTTGTTTGCGCGGGCCGACGAGCATCGCCTCCCGGACGGTCATCCCCTCTAGCTTCCGCGGCGTCTGGAAGGTCCGGATGAGGCCGTGGTCGGCGATTTCGTACGGTTCCATCCCCGTGACCTCTGTGCCGTTCACTTCGACGCGGCCGCCGTCCGGTTCGTAGAACCCGGAGACGAGGTTGAACAGCGTGGACTTTCCGGCCCCGTTCGGGCCGATGAGTCCCGTGATGGTCCCCCGTTCCACCTCGAAGGTCGCGTGGTCGGTGGCGGTCAGCGCGCCGAAGGACTTCTGTAAGTCCTCGACGCGGAGGACCACGTCGTCTTTCGACTGGTCGGCCGCCACGTCCGTCGCGGCGGCGTCCGCCGCCGTCGCGTCGGCGTCAGTCATCGCCACCACCTACCTTGGCCTCGCGGACGCCGGAGTCCGGCCGGTCCGGTGCCTCGTCGACGACTTTCGGCCAGATGAGTTCTCGCTGTGGCGGAAGCACGCCCTGCGGGCGGTACCGCATGAGGACGACGATGAGCACGCCGATGAGCAGCAGTCGGAGCGGCGCGACGTCGATGGGAATCCACGCGAACTCGTTGAGGAAGCGGGTCCCCTCCCGGATACCGACGATGACGAACCCGCCGAACAGCGCGCCGCGGTTCGACCCGCTCCCGCCGAGGATGACGGCGACCCAGACGTAGAACGTCGTCACGGGGTCGAGGTCGCCGGGACTCACGAAGAGGTTCAGGTGGGCGTAGAACACGCCCGCCAGTGCCATGATGAGGCTCCCGAGGACGAACGACTGCATCTTGAAGCCGTAGGTGTTCTTCCCGAGGGCCCGCGCGAGGTCCTCGTCCGAGCGGATGGTCCGCAGGACGCGCCCCCACGGCGAGCGGTGGGCCCGCCGGAGGACGGCGTAGCTCACGCCGACGAACCCGAGGACGACGACGACGTTCAGGAGTGCGCCCCAGAACGGCGTCTCCAGCACGATGGTCGTACCGGGGAGCGGTCGAATCGCCAGTCCCGGCATCATCTGTGGGAGGTCCGCGAGCACGGGGAACCCTTCGAAGAACGGCGGGATGCCCCGCACACCGGCGCTCCCGTTGGTGAACTGCCGCTCGTTCAGCACGACGAGGCGGACGACTTCCGCCAGTCCGAGCGAGGCGATGGCGAGGTAGTCCGCACGCAGGCGCAGCGTCGGAATCCCGATGGCGAGCGCCAACAGGGCGGCGACGACCAGTGCGACGACGAGGCCGACGATAGGGAGCAGGTCGCCGGCGATGGGCGAACTGCTGGCGCTCATCAGCGCCGTCCCGTACGCGCCGATGCCGAAGAACGCCGCCACGCTGAAGTTGATGAGGCCGGTGAACCCCCACTGCGAGTTCAGGCCGAACGAGAGCAGTGCGTACATCCCCGCGAGGCCGACGAGATAGAGGAAGTACGTCGGCGCGAGCGCGCCCGTCAGCAGGCCCACGAGCAGGAGTCCGGCGAAGGCGACGATGAACGCGACGACGCCCTGCTCGGACCTCGTGAGGTCCGCCCAGTACCCTTTCGGGTCGGAGAGCACGCGCATCTCAGGTCGCCTCCCCGGCGATGCCGTTCGGTCGGACGAGCAACACGGCCACCATGATGACGAACGCGATGGCGTTGGCGTACTCGATGCCGATGGGGATGCCGAAGCTATCGGGCACCAGCGGCAACAGTGCCCCCAGTTCCGTCAGCACGGGCGTCAGTTGGTTTATCATCCCGATGAGGAATCCGCCGAGCATGGCCCCGTAGACGGAGCCGATGCCGCCGAGGATGACGGCGGCGAAGATGAGCAGCAGGAGGTTGAACCCCATCCGTGGCGAGAGCTGGTTGTACAGGCCGAGGAACACGCCGCCCGACCCCGCGAGGCCGGCGCCGATTATCCACGTCCACAGTTTCACGCGGTCGGTGCGGATACCGCTGACCCGCGCGAGGTCTGGGTTGTCCGCCATCGCGCGCATCTTCCGGCCGAGGTCGCTGTACTGGAGGAGGGTGTGGAGCGACCCGACGAGGACGAGCGCCGAGAGGACGATGGCCACGTCGTGCTGGGTCACCCGAACGCCGTAGGGGAGCAACGCCTCGATGGGCCGCAGCGTCTGGACCTCGTAGCGCGTGAAGTCCGCGCCGAACCCTATCTGGATGATGGCGCGGTAGACGAACGCGATGCCGATGGACGTGATGAGCAGTTCGATGGACCCCGCGCTCATGCCGTCGTACACCACTTTCTCCGTGACGACGGCGACGACGGCGGCGACGGCGATACCGGCCACCAGCGCCACGAAGAACCCTATCGGGAGGCCGAGGACGCTGGTGCCGAGGCCGCCGACGGCGCCGAACGTGACGAACGCCGCGTAGGCCCCCACGGTCATCGTGTCGCCGTGGGCGAAGTTCGCGAAGTCGGCGATGCTGTAGATGAGCGACAGTCCGATGCTGCCGAGCACGATGATACTGCTGAATACGAGCCCGCTGGCGAGATAGTCGAAGACCATAGCGTGGCCTCAGGATTCGAGGAAGCCGGTGCCGACGTAGTCGTGGTCCTGGACGGTCAGAATCTGCAGGAAGCCGACGGGGTCACCGTTCTCGTCGAAGTCGATGGGGCCGCTGACGCCCTGATAGTCGACGTCGCTGGGGCCACCGCCGTCGGCGAGAATCTGGCTCGCAGCCTCGAAAGAGGTGACCTGCTCACCCTCCGGGCGGGTCACGTCGCGGACCGTCTCCTGTAGTGCGGCGCCGGTGAACTCGTCGGCGGCCTGAATCGACAGCGCGGCGGTGACCACGCAGTCGTAGGCGTAGGCCGACCACGCGGTCGGTTGCTCGCCGTAGGCTTCCTCGAAGTCCGACGCGAACTGCTGGTAGTTCTCCTCCTCTACGGGAGCGGAGGGGACGACGATTTTCATGCCCTCAATGCTCCCCTCGGGGGTGTTCTCGATGACGTTGTCGCCGGAGACGGAGTCGGCGCCGTAGAACTGCGCCTCGTAGCCGCTGGAGTACACCTCGTTGACCATCGTCGCGAACTCGGCCTGATAGGTGATGAACAGCCACGCGTCCGCGCCCGCGGAGTTCATCTCGGAGACGACCGAGGAGTACGACTGCTGTTCCTGGTCGTGGGGGCTGTTGTAGACGACCTCGCCCTCGTAGGCGTCGACGAACGCGTCGGCGAGACTCTGGCCGTAGTCGTTGTTGACGTAGGTCAGCGCGACGTTGTCGTAGCCGTCCTCGGCGATGATGTTCGCGAGCGCCGTCGACTGGGTCCGGCCAGTCGGGGACATCCGGAGCAGGCCGGGGAAGTCGGTGAGCGACAGGCCCGTGGAGTTCTGGCTCAACTGGACGACGTCGGTGCCCTGTACGACGCTCTCGTAGATAGCCAGCGAGACGCCGGAGCCCACCGCACCGATGAGGAACGGGACCCCGTCCTGATTGACGAGTTTCTGGGCCGCCGAGACGCCACCCTGACTCTCACTCTCGGAGTCCTCGACGGTGATGGCGAGTTCGCGGCCGTCGATGCCGACCTCGTTGACGTCTTCGAGAGCGAGGTCCTTCCCGCGCTGGTTCCGCTCGCCGAACGCGGACAGCGACCCCGTGAGGGCGTCGACCATCCCGATGTTGTAGGGGCCGCTCCCGCCGTCGCCGCTCCCCCCGTCGCCGTCGGTCTCCGTGCTGCCGCCGTCACTACCGCCATCGCTCCCGTCGCTGCCGCCGCCGTCGCCACCGTCGTCGGTGGTACTGACGCAGCCGGCGAGGCCGGCGAGGCCGGCGAGGCCTGACGCTTTGAGGACTGTTCGACGGTCGAGTTGCTTCGATGAATCGTCTGACTCCATGTCTATGTGCCTCATGGCACAAGGACCATCGTTAACGGGGCCCCGACCATGGACGGGCCGGCCAGTCGATGCCGGCACAGCGACGGATTACCACCCTTTGGTTCACCCACAAACCGGCGAAAAGTTTGGTCGGGGGCCGTTATAGGTGGGGGTAGTCCCTGCCTGCGTGTATGATACCACCTATCGCCAGCAATTTCGTCGCGGGCGAGACGGCGTCGGCGGCGATGGCCCACGTCGACGACCTGAACGACCGTGGCGTCCACGGTATCCTGAACCTGCTGGGCGAACACTACCACGACCGCGCGGACGCCGACGCGGACACGCAGGCGTACGTCGACC
Source organism: Haloarcula rubra (assembly GCF_019599465.1). Taxonomy (GTDB): domain Archaea; phylum Halobacteriota; class Halobacteria; order Halobacteriales; family Haloarculaceae; genus Haloarcula; species Haloarcula rubra. Next base: position 190,557 of record NZ_RKLR01000007.1, on the reverse strand, counting down.
TCGTGCGAGCGCTCGCGGCGCGAGACACCGACGCCTGTGTCTCCGTCAAGCCGAGTCAAATCGGCCTCGACGTCGGCGACGAGGTGTTCGAGGAGAACCTCGCCCGCATCGTCGACGCCGCCGAGTGTCTCGTCTGGATAGACATGGAGGACCACACGACGACCGACGTGACGCTGGACGCGTTCGAGCGCCACGCCCGAGAGACGGACGGGAACGTGGGCGTCTGCGTGCAGGCGAACCTCAGACGCACCCGCGACGACCTCGAACGCCTCGCCGACCTCCCGGGCAAGGTCCGGTTGGTCAAAGGTGCCTACGACGAACCCGCCGAAGTCGCCTACCGTGAGAAGGCCCGCGTGGACGAGGTCTACCGGGAGTACCTCGAGTACATGTTCCAGCACTTCGACGACGGTATCGCCGTCGGGAGCCACGACCCGGCGATGATAGCGTACGCCCGCGAACTCCACGCGGAGTACGGGACCCCCTACGAGGTGCAGATGCTCACCGGCGTCCGGGAGCGCGCACAGTTCGACCTCGCGGACGACGTCACCGTCTACCAGTACATCCCCTACGGCGAGAAGTGGTTCTCGTACTTCTACCGACGCATCCGAGAGCGGAAGTCCAACGCCCTGTTCGCGCTTCGGGCCGTCGTCGGCCGCTGATTACGGGTCCAGAAGTTTCGCTTCTGCCTTCCGCAGATGTTCTAACAGCGTCGTCTTCGAGACGTCCATGTCGTCGGCCAGTTCGCGGGTCGACGTCTCGCGGGGCCACTCGTAGTACCCCGAGTCGCGGGCGTGTTCGAAGACGTTGCGCTGTGCGGACGTCAGCGAATCGAGGCGCTGTTCGCGTTCCGAGGTGGCTGACTCGGAGGCGGTGATGGCGGCGACGCTCACCTCGGCACCGGCCTGTTCACGGACCTTCTCGAGGGCGGGTTCTATCTTCGAGCGCTCGTCGGCGAAACACACCTGCCACTCCTCGCGGCCGTCCTCGATACGGACCGGCGCGCTGTGGACGAACCCGTTCTCCAGCAGCGTGGGACACACCATGTCGTCGGGGTCGTACTCGAGGAAGAACTCCCGGACCACGTTGCCCGGCGCGTTGCGCTGGCGGCCGAACCGCTCCTGCAGTTCCTTCAGTTCGCCGGCCCGCTCCGACTCGCTGATCGCTTCGAGCAGTCGCTCGACTTCGGCCTCGGTGTCCCCGAACGCCGTGAACAGACCGTTGACCGACGTCGGTATATCGCCGCTCGTCGCCGGCGAGTTGTATATCGCGTGTGCCAGTACCCCGCCGCCCGTCTGCCCGGTGGCCTCGATGGCCCAACAGTTCGGGTGCCAGAGGTCGAGGGTCAGCCTCGTCCCCGGTACCTGCTTCTGGATGCTCATAGATATGGTAGCCTCTATCTGGCTATGTACGTGACGCTTTCACAAACCCCTGCCGACCATGGTCGGTCCCCTTTTATGAACAGCGTTCAGACCGACCCTGAATCGTCCACCCGTCCATGGTCGGATGGGGCTATTGGCACTCGCTCGGCGTAGAAGGTGATATGGCAGCGACACATCAGCACTACATCGACGGCGAGTGGACCGACGGCGAGGGCTCCGAGACGTTCGTGAGCCAGAACCCCGCGACGGGGGAGACGCTGGGCGAGTTCCGCCGCGGGACACCCGAGGACGTAGCACGGGCCGTAGAGGCCGCCGACGCGGCTTACGAGGAGTGGCGCGAACTCTCCCGCATCGACCGCGCGGAGTACCTCTGGGACGTCTACCACGAACTGAAGACCAACGTCGACGAGTACGGCGAAATCGTCACCCGCGAGTGCGGCAAGGAGATTAGCGAGGGGCGCGCCGACGTCGTCGAGGCCGCCCACATGGTCGAGTGGGCCGCCGGCGACGCCCGCCACCCCAGCGGCGACATCGTCCCCTCGGAGATTCCCGCGAAGGACGCCTACATGCGCCGCAAACCGCGCGGCGTCGTCGGCTGTATCACCCCGTGGAACTTCCCCATCGCCATCCCCTACTGGCACATGGCCGTCGCTCTCGTCGAGGGCAACACCGTCGTCTTCAAACCGGCCGAACAGACACCGAAGTGCGCGAACGTCATCGCGGAACTGTTCGCCGAGGCCGGCCTCCCGGACGGCGTGTTCAACATGGTACAGGGGTACGGCGACGCCGGCAACGCCATCGTCCAGTCGGACGCCGTGGAGACGGTCCTCTTCACGGGGTCGGCGGAGGTCGGCCACGAAATCGCCGACTCCGTCGGCGGTGTCTCCGGCAAGCGCGCCGCCTGTGAGATGGGTGGGAAGAACGCCGTCGTCGTCACCGAGGAGGCCGACATGGACATCGCCGTCCACTCGGCGGTTATGTCCTCGTTCAAGACGACCGGCCAGCGCTGTGTCTCCTCGGAGCGTCTCATCGTCCACACGGACGTCTACGACGAGTTCAAGGAGCGGTTCGTCGACGTGGCCTCGAAGGTCGCCGTCGGCGACCCCCTGCAGGAGGACACGTTCATGGGGCCGCTCATCGAGGCCGAACACCGCGAGAAGGTCACCGAGTACAACGACCTCGCACGCGAAGAGGGCGTGAACGTCCTCGTCGACCGGGCGGACCTCGACGCCGACGAGATTCCCGACGGCCACGAGGACGGCCACTGGGTCGGCCCATTCGTCTACGAGGCCGACCCCGACGCCGACCTGCGCTGCACGCACGAGGAGGTGTTCGGTCCCCACGTCGCCCTGCTGGAGTACGACGGCGACATCGAACGTGCTGTCGACATCCAGAACGACACCCCGTACGGACTCGCCGGGGCCATCGTCTCGGAGGACTACCGCCAGATAAACTACTACCGCGACCACGCGGAACTCGGCCTCGCCTACGGGAACCTCCCCTGCATCGGCGCCGAGGTGCAACTCCCCTTCGGCGGCGTCAAACGCTCCGGGAACGGCTACCCCTCGGCCCGCGAGATCATCGAGGCGGTCACCGACCGGACGGCGTGGACGCTCAACAACTCGAAAGACATCCAGATGGCGCAGGGCCTCTCGGCGGATATCATCACCAGTGACGACGAGTAAGACGACACTGGCGAGCGACCCGACCGCAGTCTGCCCGTCCTGTGGCGGCCACCTTCACCAGCGGGTGAGCGTCGATACCTGCGGCGACTGTGGCTGGGTCCGCTGTCAGGGCGCGGACTGAGGCCCTCGACGGCCTCTAGCTCTCCGACCGCCGGAACACCCGGACGGTGTCGCGCTTCCGCTCGGACGACGTGCTCTCGACGAACCCGCGGTCGGTGAACACGCGGTTCCAGTCCCGGTAGTACAGCGGGATGTCCTCGTCGACGTAGTTGACCTCGCCGTACTCGCCGCCCTCGTTCTCGACGGTCACCACGACGTCGCCGGCGATACGCGCGATATCGTCGAACACCCACTCGACGTCGGGGTGGATGTGCTGGAGCGTCTCTACCGAGAAGACGGCGTCGAAGGCGCCGTCGGCGACGTCGGTGGCGTACGCCTCGATGGCCTCGGCGTGGAACGACCCCGTCTCGGCCAGTTCGGGGTACGTCTCCGCGAGGACGTCTAGCGCCTCCGCGTTGACGTCGACGCCCGTCAGGTCCGTAAAGCCCGCCTCGGCGAGCGCGGCGAGGTGGCGGCCAACGCCACACCCCACCTCCAGCACGCTCGCGTCCCGTCCGACTTCGGCTTCGAGAATCGACTGCACCAACTCGCTCGTCTCGTCCGGCCCGTAGTGGGCGTAGTACGTCGGCGAGTACTCGCCGGAACGGTCTGCCCACTCGTCACGGACATCGTTAGAATCCACGGTAGAGAAGCGGGGCCGGTCCGTATAGGTCTACCGACACGACGACCGGTACGGCGGCCCAGTTCACAACTCGACGGTCGCGAGGTCCGACTCCAGTTCCGCGACGTGGTCGTTGTACGCCGCGACGAACCCGCGGAACCGCGGTGCGTACTCACGGATGTCGGCCGCCGACGGCGGTTCGTACTGCGAGAGCAGGTAGAGGCCACCGGTGCCGCCGACCCGGAGGTACGACGCCCGCGCACCCTCCCACTTCAACTCCCAGCGGGTGCCGTCGACCCGCGTGGCGTAGGTGCCGTAGTCGCCGCCCTCGTAGCGCTGGAGTTCGCCGGCGATGCGGTCACACACCTCGCGGATGCGGCCGAGGACGCGGTCACGTTCGCCGACGATGCCGTCGGTCGTCGCCACCACCGGGAAGTCGGTCGCGACGTCGTCCAACACGCCGTCGAGCGAATCGACGTAGTCGCGAAAGCCCTCGACGAAGGCGGGATAGTCGACCAGTGCGTCGGCCAGTGCGTCCGGTTCCGGGGGCTGTTTGGTCGAGATGACGTACACCTCGGTCCCCCGGCCGGGGTCGTAGCGGAGGTACTCTAGGTCGCCACCCTCGTACTTGACCGTCCACTCGCCGCCGTCCGTCTCGACGGTCGCCTGCCCGTAGTCGCCGCCCTGCAGTCGTGCCAACTGATAGGCGATTTGCCCGGCGTGGTCGCGGACCGCGGCGACCAGTTCGTCACGTCGTTCGGCGACTGCCGTCGCGTCGGCGGGGTCGGCCGGTGGCCAGTCTGTCACACACCCTGCCAGTACCCAGAGCGCAATAACCGGTGCGGTCGGTGTCGACACCGAGCGTCTGTGGGCCCGGTCGCCGGATTCAGGCCCGACTCGACGTCCAGTTGAGCACCACACTCGTGCCGGGGTCGACGCGCTCTGTCGGCGTCACCTGAATCACACGCGCCCACGTCCCACCACCCGGGGCCGTGTAGATGTCGCCGCCGCAGTAACAGTCGACGCCTAGCGCGGGGTCCGACTCGTCGTGGCCGTCGTACGGATAGCCGGTCCGCGACCAGGCGCTCCAGTCGAACGTCTCCCCGTCGTGGCGTGCGACGAGCGTGACCGCCAGTGGCTCACCGACGGCCGTCGTTCCGTAGTGGACGTCCTCGCGGTCCGTCTCGACGGTTTCGAGTGCCTGTGGCGACTCGGGCACCAGCCCCACCTCCGAGAGGTCCTGCGTGTCGTACGTCTCCGTGGCCTGCACCTCGGCGTCGTCCGGCGCGTGATACACCTCGGTCGTAAACGGAAGCGACGAGTCCTCGAGACGGAAGCCGAGCAAGACTTCGTCTGCGGGGACCGACGTCTCCTCGACCAGCGTCGGATGGACCGCCGCCGGATTTTCGACGAACTGGGCGGCGTCGGACGTCTCGGTGGCCGTGCGCTCGGGCGTCCGAGTGTCGGTCGGCGTCGTTGTCTGGGTCGGTGTCTCGGTCGGGTCGCGTGCCGAATCCGAAGAGCCGATCGAGGTACAGCCAGCGAGACCAGCGATTGCGACGCTACATATCGATTGGAGGGCGCTCCGTCGGGTGTGATTCGTCTCCTCGCTCACAGACGCGGGTGGCGTCGCGGCCTCTTAGGTACCCGTGACGCTTCACGTGACACGCTCGACTTAGCACCCGGCTAAACACCCGTACCGACGTGCTCGACCGAATCGGATTCGTGCGGTCGTACGTTGTGCAGACGCCGAAGGGTCTCTGCGGCGCGTTTCGCCGCACCGGGCACACCGAGGAGACTGTGGCCCGGTTCTGCTGGGACTACCGCCGGTGTGACGTCCACGTATCCGGACAGAATGACGCATTAACTACTATGAGTTCCAGCACGGTGGGACGCCCGACGGGGGATTCGGCACGTCCTACCACCCCGCGACGCTCCGTGGTTTCACGCCCGTCGTCGATGTTCGCGGTGGCTCACTGTCACGTCCGTTCCTCGCAAAACCACGGGCGCTGAGAGATTTGAACCACGGTCGGAGCAAGCGCCTCCCTGATGCAAATCCCTCAGCCGACGCTCTCCAGCGCTCACTGTCGTTCGCGCAGAAATCACGGGCGCTGAGGGATTTGAACCCCCGACGGTTTGGTCCGAAGCCAAGCACTCTGTCCAGGCTGAGCTAAGCGCCCTACGTGAATACGTAATTCGGTGTTCCGGTTTAAACCAACCGGTTCTGTATCGCGCTCGTGAGGGACCCGCACGCTCGACCCGTCGACGTCGCCACCTCTCGCGCATACGACAAGACAAAGATTATACGTCTGTTCGAATACTCGTACAAATATCGCGTCGAGACACTCGCTAACAACGGCAGTCCAGTGAGTTCGGAATGTACGATATCGGACACGGACCGTTCGATTTCGCTCTCGACCCCGGGACGAACGTCCTCGTCACGGGACCACCACTCTGTGGTAAACGTCGATTCGGGATGCGAGCACTCGCGACTGGGTCCCGACAGGGGGAGGGGGCACTCGTCGTGACGACGCGGGACACCGCCCACAGGGTGCGCTCGGACTATCGGGTCCTGTTCGGCGGGGAGAGCGGGGACACGCCGACGCTCGGGGTCGTCGACGCCGTCTCGGAGACCATCGGGCAGTCGGTCGCGGGCGACCGGGACACGAAGTACACGTCGTCACCGAGAGACACGAGCGGTATCGGGAGCAAGTTCTCCGAGTTCGTCGAGTCGTACTACACGGCACGAGGCATCGAACGAACCCGCGTACTGGTGGACTCGCTCACGCCGCTACTGGTCTACTCGAACCTCCAGAGCGTGTTCCGGTTCGTGCACGTCTTCACGTCGCGCGTCGACAACGCCGACGCAGTGGGGTTCTACACGGTCACGGCGACGGCTCACGACGACGAGACGATAGCCTCCCTCACGCAGTTGTTCGACGGCACCGTCGAACTGCACGGCGACGGGACTGCGACGGTTCGGCTTCCGGACCTCGACGAACGAACCGTCGACCTGTGACTGGCGCCGTCACTCCTCGCCGTGGGCCGGCCCCGCCGAATCCGACGCCTCGGCGTCGGCGAGAACCGCATCCACGTCGACGTCCCGTTCCTCGGCGAGCGCTTCGAGCAGTGCGCGCTGCTCGGCCAACTGACGCTCTACGTCGTCGACCCGGCCGTTCGTGTCCTCGACCGTGTCGTTGAGCTCCTGTACCTGCGTCTTTAGCTCGTTGACCTTCGTGTAGAGTTTGTCGGCGACGTCGGCCACTTTCTGTATCTTCTTCGCCGTCGAACCAAGTCCCATGTCCCGGGCTAGAGCGAGTGGCCATTTCGTCGTTTCGCTCGAACGTCGGTGTTAAGACGCCGCCGGCCGGAGCGCGGGTATGAACGACCTCCGGACCGCACCGGCCGTCGGTATCGCCGGTTGCGTCCTCTATCTGCTGTCGCTCGGGGTGCCGTACCTCCTCGTCGAGACGACGAGCGCCGTCGGCGCCTACTACGGGTCGGGCGGCGTCTCACCGGTCATCCCCGGCCTGCTCGCACTGGTCGCCATCATCGTCCTCGCGGCGGGGCGTGAGGGGCGGACCGACCCCAGCATCGCCGCCGGCGCGACGCTCGTCCTGGGCCTGTTCATCGTGGGATTGAGCCTCGTCTGGGCGGCGACGGTGCCGGTCAGTCTCGTACTGGGACTCTCGGAGTCGACGCTCATCGAACACCACCGGTGGGCCGTCGTCGTCGCCAGCGTCCCCGTGCCGGTCGGGTCGGCGTGGTTCGCTCGTGCACTCGGACTCTTCTGACCGTATCGCCGCGCAGTCCCCGGGTGTTCCGAAAGGCCCTTATGGGGCGGCGGCGGACCATCGAAGTGGACTAGGTCGGGGGGCTTGGCCCCCCTCCTCGCCCGCACTGTGGTCATGAGCGGGGACCGAACCCCGGGGGCGTCCGGTCAGACGGGCGTGGACCCCGTGAGCCAACGTAGAAGCCTCGTCCCACGGGGACGGCGGTCCACGTGGTCGCATCTGCAGGGATGCGCCCTCGTGGTTGATCGATGGCAGCCCGTCAGGCACGGAAGTGAGCAGCGGACCATCGGACACCCGTCGCTCGTGGGGTCGCGGGGTGGAGGAGGCAAACGGGATTACCCACGCCCGAACGTCGGGCAATCCCGGCTGTCCGTCCATTCATCCGCTATCTACGCCCGGTAGTCCTACGTCTGCGAGACGACACTCCTGCGCGACGCCCTCGTGAGCGAACCGACCGTATTCGTGGCTCTATCGGCGTCGAGCGGTCGGTACGGCCGTGGCTCGACGGCGACGGAGAGACAGAAAAACCGAGGGTCGGTCAGTCGTCGGCGGGTTCGACCACGCTGTCCATCCCGGCGAGTTCGAGGCCGCCGCCGATGGTGCGGTTCGGGTAGGGGATGTTGATGTCCTCCTCGTCGAACCGCTCCTTGACGGACTGGACGTACTCGCCGCGGGCCTTCACGAAGTCCGAGCGACTGGGGTTGTCTATCCAGATGCGGGACTGGAGGCCGACGGAGGAGTCACCGAGTTCGACCAGTCGGACGGACGGTGCGGGGTCTTCGAGGATGCCCTCGTGTTTCTCGGCCTCCTCGAGGATGATGTCGGTCGCCTTGTCGATGTCGTCGTCGTAGCCGATGCCGAAGACGAACTTCAGGCGGAGTTGGTCCTTCGCGACGGGGTTCTTGATGACGCCGTCGGTGAGTTCGGAGTTCGGGACCGTCAGCAGTTCGTTGTCGAACGTGCGCACGCGAGAGACGCGGAGGCTGATGTCCTCGACGACGCCGGCGTTGCCGTCCCACTCTATCCAGTCACCGATGCGGAACGGTTTGTCGGTGAAGATGAAGATGCCGGCGACGAAGTTCTTCAGCACGTCCTGCATCGCGAACCCGATAGCCAGCGTCGCGGCCGCGGCCACCGTGGCGAGCGACTGCAGGAAATCACCGTAGCCGGCCATGCCGAACGCGACGGCGATAGCCACGAACACGAGTACGATACTCGTCACCTTGAGTAGCGGCTTGCGAGCGTGTTCGTCGAGGTCGCGGCGCTTGAGCACCCGGTCGACAAGCGGCACGACGAACGCACGGCCGAGCAGGTAGATGACGACGAAGACGAGCAAGAACGTGAGCGCCGACCCGATGGCGTCGGCCGCCGGGACGCCGATGCTATCGAGGAACCGCGCGATTGGCGTGAGTCCCTGCTGGAGCATCATCGTTCGAACACCGCCGTGTGACCACGCACCTGTGCGACCGACGCGCTCACCTGCTCGGCCATCTCGTCGGCCAGTTCCTCGGTCGTGGTGCCGCCGCGGGCCGACCGGAGGAACTTCACCTTCACGAACTGGCTGTCACCTAACTGCGTGTCGAGTTCGTCTACCACGGGTTCGATACCGTTCTTTCCGACGCGAAGTGTCGCGTCGAGTTCGTGGATTCGCTGTTCGCGAGACGTCTCGGGCATATGGGGAGACAAAGGTCGTCGATACGTTTAAAACCAGCAGTCGTAAAGAAGTTCAGTCGTACGGGTAGCGAGCGTGTGACCCACACTCACAGGTGACGACGACGTGACCAGACTGGGTCCGGACACGCGCGTTCCGGCCCGGGACGAGGAACGTATCACACGAGCGGCATATCGACCGCTCGAAGGCCCGCGGGAGACGGAGACGGTGCCGCTCGGCGATACGTCGCGCCCGCCTGACGTACTCCCGCGCCCGGTCGTCCCGGCCTTCGCGGACGGCCTCGCGAGCCATCGACTGGAGGCGGTCGATGCGCTCGCGGGCGATGGTCGCCTCGTCTGTCATCACGCTGTCTCCGGCCGGCGCGTAAAAACGCCTTCCGGACTGCGTACGGAGTCGGTACAGTTTTGCTCGCGGCCACGGTCGGACCGTCCGTGCGCGTCCTGAACTACCTCGAACTCGCCGACCGACTCGACCGGTCGGGCATCGGTACGTCCGTCGACCACCAGCGACAGGCGCTCGCCGACACCGACGTCGACGTCCTCACCACCCCGTGGACCGACGGCCACCCCGGGTGGGCGGTCGGTGGCAACCTCGCGTTCGACGACCCGGTCTTCCGTGAGTACGACGTGGCCCACTGCAACATGATAGGGCCGGGGTCGGTCGCCGTCGCCCGCCACGCCACGCGCAACGACATCCCGCTGGTCCTCCACGCCCACGTCACCCGCGAGGACTTCCGCGGGAGTTTCCGCGGGTCGAACCTCGTCGCGCCGGCGCTGGGCGAGTATCTGCAGTGGTTCTACTCGCAGGCGGACACGGTGCTCTGTCCCTCCGAGTACACGAAGGGCGTCCTCGAAGAGTACCCCATCGACGCCCCCATCCGCCCCGTCACGAACGGCGTCGACACGGCCCCCTTAGAGGGGTTCGAGTCGTTCCGCGAGGAGTACCGCGAGCGGTACGATTTGGACGGGATGGTCGTCTTCGCCGTCGGGAGCGTCTTCGAGCGGAAGGGGCTGACCACCTTCTGCGAACTGGCCCAGCAGACCGACTACGACTTCGCGTGGTTCGGCACCTACGACGACGGACCCCACGGGTCGGCCGAGGTGCGGAAGTGGACCTCCGACCCGCCCGAGAACGTCACGTTCACCGGCTGGGTCGACGACGTCCGCGGTGCCTACGGGGCGGGTGACGTGTTCCTGTTCCCCTCGAAAGTGGAGAATCAGGGCATCGTCGTGCTGGAGGCGATGGCCTGCGGGAAGGCCGTCGTCCTCTCGGATATCCCCGTGTTCCGCGAGTACTACGAGGACGGCCACGACTGTCTCATCTGTTCGGACGAGGCGGAGTTCCGCGAGGCGCTGGCGCGTCTCGATGCGAACCCGGACCTCCGCGAACGACTCGGCGAGAACGCCGAGGAGACGGCCCGCGAACACGGACTCGACCGGGTGGGCGAGCGACTGATCGAGACGTACGAAGGACTGGTCTGAGCGGGCGTGCGTGTCAGTCGGCGGTCGTCGCAGCGCTCGGCGTGGACTGCGGGGCGCGTCGCCAGAGGACGGCGACGAGGACGGTCCCGACGAAGACGAGCGCACCGGCGGCACCGAACGCGACGGTGAACCCGTACCCCGCGAGCCACCCGCCGAGGACGGACCCGACGCCGCTCGCGAGACCAGATATCGCCGTGTAGAGGCCCAGCGCCTCCCCACGGATGGCGGGCGGGGCGAGACGCGTGACGATGCTGGCGGCGGTGACGGCGACGACGGCCCACGCCACGCCGATGCCGACGAAGACGACGCCGGTCGTCACGAGTCCGAACGCCGCCACCGGGACGAGGGTTCCGACGACGGCCACGGCGGGGTGGAGCGCGGCCCGGGCCAGCAACCCGCCCGCCTGGAGCCCGGTGGCGTCGTAGCGTTCGGCCAACCGACCGGCGACGCCGTAACACAGCGCCGACCCGACGCTCGAGACCAGATACAGCGCGAAGATGACGCTCGACCCGTAGCCGAGCGTCCCCGCGAGGTACGACGGGAGCGGTCCCCAGAACACGCCGAAGCCGGCGAAGACGGCGACGACGGCGACGAAGTACAGCGAGAGGGCCGGCGTGAGGCGGGCCGCGAGTTGCCGCGGATGCATCGAGCGAGTGAGCCAGTAGACCCGGGCCGGGCCGACGGGGAACGTCGCACTCCGAACGGGGAGTCGCCGAGAGCGTGCGATGGCGCGGGCGACGCGACTGGGGCGTGGCCGGTCGAACGCCTCTCCGGGGTCGGCCGGGAGCCACTTCGCGCCCAGTGCCGCCGAGACGAGAACGACGCCGGCACAGACCCACAGCAGCGTCTGCTGGGCGACTTTCGTCCCCAGCGGTCCGGAGAGTGCGGCCGTCCACGCCAGTCCGAGGACGAGGCCACCGGCCCAGCCCCACCCCTGATAGCGGTTGAGCGTCGCGAACCGGCCCGGCCAGTCGCGCTCCAGCGCGCCGACGGTGACGAGCAGCGTGAGGACGGGGGCGGCCGCGCCCGCCGCGAACCACAGGAGACCGTTGCCGAGGATGACGACCCACTCGACGTCCGTGAGGGCGACGAGCAGTATCGACCCGGCGGCGAGTCCGAGCGCCGCGAGGACGAGCGAGCGCCGTCTGCCGGTGCGGTCGGCGATACGGCCGAAGAGGAGCGCGCCGGGTGCGCCTGCCGCGGCGGCCACGCCGGCGAGAACGCCCAACAGGAGCGTGCTCCCCCCGATAGTGACGAAGTACAGTGGAACGAGTAGCGATGCCGCCCCCAGCGCGACCGACCCGAACGCCCACGCGTACAGCCAACGGTCCGAAGCCATTGGCAGATGCACTGCACGGGGGCTGAAAAACGCACCGACGGAGGCGGGCCTCGCGGCCAATAGCAAGGGTTTACCCGCTGGTCTGTTTACGCCGCGTCGATGACACTGCCGCAGGTGGCCGCGTTCACCGACACGTACCTCCCGACCGTCAACGGGGTGACGTACACGGTCAAGACGTGGCGGGACCGCTGGCACGCCCGCGGCGGCCGGATGGACGTCGTCTACCCGAAGAGCGACCACGACCCCGAGAACGGGGAGTACCCCGTCCGGAGCCTCCCGTTCCCGTTCTACGAGGGGTTCCGCCTCGGCATGCCCCAGATACCCGACGCGGTCAACGACGCCGACGTCGTCCACGCCCACACGCCGTTCAGTCTCGGGATGGCCGGCCAGCGACTCGCGCGGAAACTCGACGCGCCGCTGGTGGCCTCCTACCACACGCCGACCGGCGAGTACGCCGAGTACGTCTCGACGAACACCACCGTCGAGGCGGCCGTTCAGTCCAGCGCCGAACACTACGAGCGGTGGTTCCTGGACCACGCCGCCGTCGTCGTCGCGCCGAGCGAACGCGCCGCCGCCCACATCCGAGAGACAGTCGGCGCGGACGCTCGCGTCGAGGTCATCTCCAACGGCGTCGACACGGAGTTCTTCGCGCCGCGACCGGACAGCGACTTCCGTGCCCGCCACGGCCTCCCCGACGGCCCCCTCGTTGGCTACACCGGCCGACACGGCCACGAGAAGTGCCTCGAAGACGTCGTCACGGCCTGTGACGGACTGGACGTGACCGTCGTCTTCGGCGGCGACGGCCCCGCTCGCGAGGACCTCGAAGCGATGGCCGCCGAGGCCGACGTCGACGTCCGGTTCCTCGGCTTTCTCGACCGGGCGGAACTCCCGGAACTGTACGGCGCGCTGGACGTCTTCGCGTTCCCGAGTCCCGTCGAGACGCAGGGACTCGTCGCACTGGAAGCCAACTGCTGTGGGACCCCCGTCGCCGGCGTCGACGCCGGCGCGCTCTCGGACACCATCGACGACGGCGAGACTGGGTACAGCTACGAGGAAGGCGACGTCGAGGGGTTCCGCCGGGCTATCGAGCGGACGCTCGAGGAACGCGACCGACTCGGCGAGAACTGTCTGGCGCGCCGGGAACGGGTCAGCGTCGACCACGCCGTCGACCGACTGGCCACCGTCTACGACTCCATCCTGTGACTCAGAAGTCCGAGAGGCTGGCTTGCCCGGACGCACCGTCGTCGCCGTCGGTCCGGTCCCGGCCCCGGTTCGAGAACGAACAGCGACGCCGGACCCGCGGGTCCGAGAGCGCCTCCTCGGCCCGGTCGGCGAGCGAGGCGTACAGGTCCCGCGCTCGCTCGGCCTCGTGGTCGTAGTCGACGACCGGATACGGGTAGTCCTCGCCGACGTCGACGCCACACTCCCGCTGGACGTGGACCGGCGTCCGTTCGGGGCGTGCGAGGTGTTCGTCGGGGAGGGCGGCGATTTCGGGGACGTACTCGCGGACGAACTCGCCGTCGGGGTCGTACTCCCGGACCTGCTTGGCGGAGTCGTACACCCGCACCGGGTGGACGCCGGTGAGGTTGCACTGTGACTGCCACTGCGTGTAGTTGATGGCCGGGTCGGCGTCCACGAGGTGGTAGTACACGAAGTCCGCTCCCCGCTTCCACCACTGCTTCAGAACGTAGACGTAGAACGTCGCGACGAGCGCCCGCCACCGGAAGTTGACGTAGCCCGTCTCGGTCAGCGCCCGCATCGCGGCGTCGACGGCCGGAAACCCCGTCCGCCCCTCGCGCCACGCCCGGTCCAGTTCCGGGTCGTGTTCGTCGCGGAACAGGCCCCGGAAGACGGGATTGACCGCGCGCTCGGTCCAGCCCGGCCAGTCGGCGAGTTTCTGGTGGTAGTGGCGGTTCCAGTACAGCCGCGAGGTGTACATCGACCGCCCTCGCGAGGACGGGGCCGCCTGCACTCGCTGGTACACCTCGCGGTGGGAGAGCGCGCCGAACTTCAGGTACGGCGAGAGCCGCGACGACCGCGCCTCGGCGGCGGCCGGTGGCGAGACGACGCTCGGGTACTCACCGAGTCGCTCGACGAACGCCGAGAGCCGTTCGTTGCCCGCGACGGTGCCGCCCTCGGGGACCCTCGACTTCGACGGCGACACGTCGTAGTGGGCCTCGACGTCCGCGACGGTCACCTCGCTGTCGATGGGATTCGGTCCGAGCGACCCCGGTCGCGGGTGCGGGTCCCCCTCGAAGTACGCCTCGCAGTGGTCGTCCCAGTCCTCGCGGGTGTCGACGGCGACGGTCCCGTCAGGGTCTCGCGTCTCGGGCCAGCGGATGCCGTCGTCCGCGAAGACGGTGACGCCCTCTCTGTCGAGCAGGGTTCGGTCCCGCTCCAGACCGCGTCTCGCCGTCACGTCGCGGTTGACGTACACCTCGTAGCCCTCGGCGAGCAGGTCGGACAGCCGTTCTCGTGGGTCGCCGTGCAACAGGGCGAGGTCACTCCCGAGCGACCGGTACTGCTGTCGCAAATCCGTGAGACACTCGTGGAGAAAGCGCAGGCGCGCGTCACAGGCCAGTCCGTCGGGCCCGTAGTAGCCGGGGTCGACGACGAACACCGGCGCGATCCGGTCGGCGTCCGTCGCGGCCGCCAGCGCGGCGTTGTCGACCGTTCGGAGGTCCGCTCTGTGCCAGACGACGACGTCGCTCACAGACGGAGTTGGTCGTAGCCAGACAAAAGCGGGACACCTGATTACCGGGGTGTCACCGCGAGCGCGACCACCCGATGCCGAAGGCGATACCGTTCACCACGCCCAACACCATCCCGAACACGAAGTCCTCCAGCATCAGTGCGAGGATGAGGCCGACACCGACGCCGAAGGCGACGCCCTTCGCCATGGTCGGCCAGTGAATCCACGCCAGTCGTCCGTCGTCGTCGCTCATACCCGACCGTCGAGACGGAGTGACAAAAACGTCCCTCTCAGGCCAGCGCACTGCCGGCCCGGATAATCGTTCGCTCGCCGAACGCCGGCCCGACGAGTTGCAGACCCACCGGGAGGCCGTCGTCCGTCTCGCCGGCCGGGACGGAGATAGCCGGGAGGTTCGCGAGGTTGACCGGCGTCGTGTTGGCGTCGGCCAGATACATCGTCAGCGGGTCGTCCAGACTCTCGCCGCGCTTCATCGGCGGCACCGGCATCGTCGGCGACGCCAGCACGTCGGCCTCCGAGAGCGCCTCGTCGAAGTCCTGCTTGACCCACGCACGGGCGTCCTGCGCTTTCTTGTAGTACTTGTCGTGGTAGCCGGCCGAGAGGGCGTAGGTGCCCAGCAAGACGCGGCGCTTGACCTCCTCGCCGAAGCCTTCCTCGCGGGCGTTGGCGAAGGACTCGTTCCAGTTGCCCTCGTAGCCGCCGGACTGGCCGTACCGGACGCCGTCGAAGCGGGCGAGGTTCGAGGACGCCTCGGACATCGCGATGACGTAGTACGCTTCGACGGCGTGTTCGACGCTCGGGAGGTCGACCTCGTGGTAGGTCGCGCCCTGCGATTCGAGGTCGGCCATCGCGTCCCAGAACGTCTCGACCACTTGCTCGTCGGCGCCGTCGAGCAGTTCGGTCGGGACGCCGATAGAGAGGCCGTCGACGTCGCCGTCGGCGGCGTCGGCGAACTCGTAGCTCTCGACTTTCTCGCTCGCGTCTCGGGTCGTGCCGTCACGCTCGTCGGGACCAGCGACGACTTCCAGCAGTTCCGCGGCCTCCTCGACGGAGGGGGCGATGGGCCCTATCTGTTCGAGGCTGTTCGCGTACGCGACGAGGCCGTACCGGGAGACCAGTCCGTAGGTCGGCTTGATGCCGACGACGCCGCAGAAGGCGGCCGGACAGCGAATCGAGCCACCGGTGTCACTGCCCAGCGCCATGTCGGCGTCGCCAGCGGCGACGACGGCCGCAGAGCCACCGGAGGACCCACCGGGGACCCGACCTTCGGCCACGGGATTCTCGACGGGACCGTAGGCCGATGTTTCCGTCGTCGTCCCCATCCCGAACTCGTCCATGTTAGTCTTCCCGGGGATGGTCGCACCGGCCTCTTTCAGACGCTCGACGACCGTCGCGTCGTACGGCGGGACGTACCCCTCCAGCATCGCCGACCCGCAGGTCGTCTGGACGCCTTCCGTCGAGATGTTGTCCTTGACTGCGACAGTCCGACCAGCGAGCGGGCCGTCGTCGGCCCCCTCGATGGTCTCCGTGGCGATGTAGCCGTTGTAGTCGGTCATCTCACGACACCTTCGGGCCTTTGAACTGCCCCGCCTCGGACTCGGGGGCGTTCTGGAGCGCTTCCTCCTGACTCAGGCTCTCGCGGACCTCGTCGGGGCGCATGACGTTCGCGAGGTCGGCCTCACGCTCGGTCTCGGGCACCTCGTCCAGCGCCTCGAAGGCGGCCAGAATCTCGCCGAACTGCTCGGTGAACCGCTCGACCTCGTCGTCGTCGAGGTCGATGCGGGCGAGGTCGGCGATGTGACGCACCTCGCTCGGTTCGACGGCGTTGTCGCTCATGTCCGGGCGGAGTATCGGCCCGGCGGTAAGCGTTTCGAAACAACGGGCCAAACTGTTGGGGATGGTTCTCACAGAGAGAGTATTTCGGCAAGAACTGCCAACAGAGTTTTTCGAAAGGCAAACTATACCTTTGCGATTTGGGAAAGGTTTTAAGTTGCTCCGGCCACAACAAAAGGGTACAAGAGACGTTTTTCGGGTACCCAGACCCGTCAGTTCGCAACCAATGACCGATACCACCATCCGCCGATACACGAATGAAAACGAAACCGACGTGGAGGAGACGACAGAGGAGGCAGACGAGGAGCTCGTCTGTCCCGAGTGTGGTGGCTCCCTGCTCTCCGACAGCGAGCGCGGCGAGACCGTCTGTGAGGACTGTGGGCTGGTCGTCGAGGAAGACGAGATAGACCCCGGCCCCGAGTGGCGAGCGTTCGACTCGAAGGAGAAAGACGAGAAGTCCCGCGTCGGCGCGCCGACGACGAACATGATGCACGACAAGGGGCTGTCGACCAACATCGGCTGGCAGGACAAGGACGCCTACGGCAACTCCCTGTCCTCGCGCCAGCGCGAGAAGATGCAGCGGCTTCGGACGTGGAACGAGCGGTTCCGCACCCGCGACTCCAAGGAGCGCAACCTCAAGCAGGCGCTCGGCGAGATAGACCGCATGGCCTCCGCGCTCGGTCTCCCCGAGAACGTCCGTGAGACGGCGTCGGTCATCTACCGTCGTGCGCTGGACGAGGACCTGCTTCCGGGCCGTTCCATCGAGGGCGTCTCGACGGCGTCGCTGTACGCCGCCGCACGACAGGCCGGCACCCCCCGCTCGCTGGACGAAATCGCCAACGTCTCCCGGGTCGACAAAGACGAAATCGCCCGCACCTACCGCTACGTCGTCCGGGAACTCAGTCTGGAGATTCAGCCCGCCGACCCCGAGAGCTACGTCCCGCGGTTCGCTTCCGACCTCGACCTCTCGGAGGAGGTCGAACGCCGTGCCCGCCAGCTGCTGAAGAACGCCAAAGAGGAGGGCGTCCACTCCGGGAAGTCCCCCGTCGGCCTCGCCGCCGCCGCCGTCTACGCCGCCTCGCTGCTGACCAACGAGAAGGTCACCCAGAGCGAGGTCAGCGAAGTCGCCAACATCTCCGAAGTCACCATCCGCAACCGCTACCACGAACTGCTGGAAGCGGAAGACAGCGTCCACCCCTGAACTTCGTAACGTAGACTTTCCCCTGTCCCGTCGCCACCCGTATGGAGACGACCCGCCACTTCGTCGCGACCGTCTACGCCGTCAGCGAGGGGAGCGTCGCCCTGCACGAACACGACAAACTCGACATGTGGCTCCCCGCCGGCGGCCACGTCGACCGTGACGAACTGCCCCACGAGGCCGCCCTCCGGGAGACTCGCGAGGAACTGGGCATGACCGTCGACCTCGTCGCCCCACGGGAGGCCATCGAGAGCGAGACGGTCCGCTCGATACCCCAGCCACAACACTTCCTGCTGGAGGACATCAATGTCCACGAGAACGGCGAGGTGGGCCACCAGCACGTCGACTTCGTCTTCTACGGCGAGGCCCCCTCTCGTGACATCGACCCCGGCCCCGGCGAGCAACCCGCCGCCGACTGGACGTGGTTCACGGCGGCGGACCTCGCCGACCGGCGCGACGAGATTCCGGCCGACGTCGTGGAGATAGGGCGGCGAGCCATCGAGACGGTAAGCGGTCGGTAACTATCGGCGCGACGGCCGTCTCGGGGGGCATGTATCAGGTGTTACTCCCCGTGGACGCGAGCGAGGCGCGGGCGACGGCACAGGTGGCCGCGACGACGGCGCTCCCGTACGCCGACGAGGAGGTAGCGGCCGTCGTCCTGCACGTCTTCGACGACGAGGAGACGGCCGAGAAGACTACCGTCGAGCAGACGCCGGCCGGCAAGACCATGGTCGAGGCGTTGCGCGAGGCCAGCGTCGGCGTCGAGACACAGACCACCTACGGCGACCCGGAGGAACGCATCGTGGCCGTCGCCGACGAGCACGACGTGGACATGATAATCCTCGGGGGCCGGAAACGCTCGCCGCTCGGGGCTCTCGTCTTCGGGAGCGTGAGTCAGGCGGTCATCTTGGACTCCGAGCGTCCCGTCGCCATCACCGGGAGCGGCGCCGCACGGGAGTAGTCACTCGACCAGCGACTCGACGTACTGGGTGACGTGGTCGTCCATCCGGCGCTTGTAACCGGCCTGCCGGGCCAGTCGGTCGAGTTCCCGGGCGGCCAGCGACCCGTACTGGGCGGCCTTCTTGTCTCGCATCGCGACGGCCTCGGGCAGGGACCCCAGCGCCGCCTTCCGGAGGGCCCACTTGCGCGTCTCGCCGTCGACGAGCATCCGGTCGTCCAGCCGAAGTGCCGCCGCCACCACGCGGTCGTGGAGCAGCGGCGTCACCGGTTCGACGCCCGCGGCCCGGAGCGTCAGGACATCTCGGGGCAGTTGGTCGGGGAGCGTCGCGAGGACTTCGCGCTGGGCACCGCGGACGGTGTCGGCGTCGACGCGGGGGTCCTCGGGCGCTTTCGCCACCTTGGCGTAGCCGCCGAACAGTTCGTCGGCGCCCTGTCCGAGCGCGAGGCGGTCGAAGCCGTCGGCCGCGACGCGTCTCGCGGTCAGGTACAACGGGAGGGCAATCTGGACCGCCATCGCGTTCGTCCGGCCCGTGGCGGCGACGATGTCGGGCACCGCGCGTTCGATTGCGTCGTGGGTCAACTCGACCACTCGCAGGTCACGGTCCAGCAGGTTTGCCGCCGACCGCGCCGCCTCGACGTCGTGGCTGTCGGGGAACCCGGCGACGTACAGCGGCGCGTCCAGTCGGGCGGCCAGGAGCGCGGAGTCGACCCCGCCCGAGAAGGCAACCGCGAGGCCGTCGGCGTCCACGGCGTCGATACTCGTCTCGACGGCGTCCCGGACGGTCTCGACGGCCGTCTCGCGGTCCGAAAAGGGGTCCGGGTCCGGCAGGGACCACACCTCTCGCGTCCCGTCGGCGTCGCGGAGATGGCCCGCCGAAAACGGGTCGGGGTCGTCAAGTTCGGTGGGGTCCGGACTCCAGTCGGCGTCAGAGACCGGACCCTCGGCCGCACCCCGCTCGACGAACAGGGGATACCGCCCGAGGACGTCCCGGACGAGCGCGTCGTCGAGTCGCCCCGCGAACCCGACCGTGCCCGGGAGGGGGTCACGGGACTCGACGGCGGCGCGAACGGTCGCCTCGTCTGCGCCCTCCATCAGTCCAGAAAGCTCCCGAGTCGGCTCTTCACGCGGCGCTTCGCGCCCCCGGCAGCCTGCCGGAAGCTGATGCGCCACGGCGTTCGCTCGCCCTCGACGGTCGTCCGTCCCTTCGCGACGGCGTCGAGGATGGCGTCGACCGAGCGGTCGTCGGTGTCGACCTTCGTGACCGCCTGCCCGACCATCTCGGCGATGTGGGCGTCGCTCCCGGCGGTCATCGGCAGGCCACGACGCCGGGCGAACCGCTCGGCCTGCCGGTTCGACCGCCCGGTCAGCAGGCGGGAGTTGTACACTTCGATGGCGTCCGCCGTCGCGAGTTCGTCCTTCGAGATGTGTTCGAGGACGCCGTGACGGGACTCCTGAAACGGGTGGGGGACGACGGCGAGGCCCCCCTGGTCGCGGATGCGGTCGAGCGTCTCGGCGAACGACAGGCCCGCCGGAATCGGCGACTCGATACCCAGCGCGAGGACGTGGCCCGCAGCGCACGTGACCTCCATCCCGGGGATGCCCACGAGGCCGTACTCGGGCGCGAGTTCGGCGGCCTCCAGACTCGCGTCGAGTTCGTCGTGGTCGGTGACCGCCAGCGCGTCCAGTCCGACGGCCTCCGCCTGCGCCAGCAGTAGCTCGACCGGGTCGCGCCCGTCGTGGGACAGCGCAGAGTGCGTGTGAAGCTCGACCGACAGCACGGACGGTCATAGAGGTGGCCCGGGCAAAAACGCCCCGGTACACCGGCCGTACTGTCACTGAAAGAGAACACGAGCAGTGACCGCCCGTGCCCAGCGGGCGGTCGGTGGCCCGAACGAACCGAACTGCTCACTCCCACGAGACTGGAGTCACTGACACGATACGTCGCGACCGTGGTACGACGGCCGCACGTAGGCGTACCGTCGGTAGTGGCATCAGGGCGTAGCCTCAGCACAGTGGGCTTTGATGTAGCCTACCGACCCGACGGGACGGCCGGCTAAACGGCGCTCAGTCCGCCGGACTCGTCGCGTCGCCGCCGGCGAACGGTTCCGGACCGCGAATCTCGTCGTCGTCGAGGTAACACTGCGGGTCCGGCGCGAACAGGTCGTCCTCGACGGTGAGCGCCCGGAGACGGGAGCCACCACGACAGACGTCCGAGTAGCGGCAGTCGGCACACTTCCCCGTGAGACGGTCTTCGCGCTCCCGGAGCGCCCCGAGGAGCGGGTTCGACTCGTCCTCCCAGATGTCGCCGAACGGCCGGTCGCGGACGTTGCCCAGCGAGTACCCCTGCCAGAACTGCGTGAGGTGGACGTTGCCCTGATAGTCGACGTCGGCGACGCGTTCGCCGGTCGGGTCGCCGCCGTTGACCCGCAGGTACTCGTACACTCTGCGGGCTTGGGCTTCGCCCATGTGCTCGCGGGCGTACTCGACGAGGTAGGCCGCGTCGGCGTAGTTGCCCACCAGCAGCGTCTCTATCTCCTCACCCCGGTCGTGGTACTCCCGGGTCATGTCACACACCCGCTCGACGGCCTCGCGGCGCTCGACGGGCGTGAGGTCGGCGTCGACGATTTCGGTGCCGCGGCCGCCGTAGTCCAGATGGTAGAAGCAGAAGCGGTCGACGCCCACGTCGGTCAGGAGGTCGACGACCCCCTCCAGGTCCGGCGCGTTGCGCTCCGTGATAGTGTATCGAAGCCCCGTCTTCAGTCCCGCGTCCAGACAGTTCTGGATGCCCTGCACGGCGCCGTCGAAGGCGCCCTCCATCCCCCGGAAGTCGTCGTTGCGCTCCGGGAGGCCGTCGACGGAGATGCCCGCGTACTTCAGTCCCGCAGCTTTCAGCGACGCCGCTCGCTCCTCGGTGATGAGGGTGCCGTTGGTCGAGAGGACGGGGCGGACGCCCACCTCGTCGGCGTAGGCGACGAGTTCTTCGAGGTCCTGTCGGACGAGCGGTTCGCCGCCGGAGAACAGAATCACCGGCGCGCCGTAGTCGGCGAGGTCGTCGAGCAGGGCCTTTCCCTCCGCCGTCGTGAGTTCGCCGTCGGCGATGTCGGTGTCGGCGGCGGCGTAGCAGTGGTCACAGTAGAGGTTACACTGCTTGGTGACGTTCCAGACGACGACCGGCCGGCGCTGTTTCTCGTCGCGAATCTGGGCCTTCGTGGACTCCTCGGCGGCGTCGTAGCGCAGGCCGTCTCCCTCGGCGTCGAGGTCGGTGAGCAGTTTCGAGACGGATATCACTCTGCCTCACCCCGAAGCGTCTCGTCGTGCATCGCCTGTTCGTCCATCGTCGCGTCGGCCCCGTCCGAGTCCGGGTCCAGCGCCAGCGACTCGTCCTGCACGCGGACCGTCTCGTCGGCCGGACAGAGCCAGAGGGCCTCGGCGGCGTGGGCGAACAGTCGAGTCGCCTGCTCACGGGCGATGTCCGCCGACGGGGCGCTGACGCTCCCGACGTGAGTCAGCGGGTCCGCCGACGCCTCGCGACAGAACACTTCCCACTCGCGGCTGGTCGCACCGCGCGGGGCGTCCACCTCGTGGTCGAGTTCTCCCATACGCGTCACTTGTCTGCCCCACAAAAAACGGGTGTACCGTGTTCCCAAGCGATGGGAACCCGAGCGAACCCGTCCGGGGTCGATACAGTCACATGGAGTTTATCGGCGACGACGGCCCGCCGCTCAGTCGTCGGAGACGACTGGGTCGGAGACGGGTTCGTCCTCGCCGGCCAGCACCGACCGCAGGGAGAACCGCTTGCGTAGCACGTCGGCGGTGAAGATGGTCGTCCCGAGGATGATGAGCGTGTCACCGGGCATCCGCGCCCAGAACAGCAGTTCCACGAGCGGCCGCTCGTAGAACGCGACGCTCCGGGCGGCGGCGTAGCCCTCGGTGAACGCCACCTCTAGCTGGAGGAAGCCGACGGGGGTGACGGAGCCCAGCACCATCACCGCGAGGCCGACGTTCCAGCACCAGAAGGCGGCGCGGAGCCACGACCCGTCCCAGTCGCTCGGGTCGACGGTGATGCGGAGCATGTAACTGGCCATCCCCAGCGCGAGGAAGCCGAAGGCCCCGAACATCGCCGCGTGAGCGTGGGCGACGGTGAGGTAGGTGCCGTGCTCGTAGTAGTTGATGAGCGGCAGGTTGATGAAGAACCCGAGCACGCCGGCCCCGACGAAGTTCCAGACGCCGGAGGCGACGATGAACATGAACGGAATCGTGTACGGGAAACTCTCCCCGCCGGCCGCCATCGCACGGTACTCGTTGATGGCCTCGTAGAGGATGAACACCAGCGGGACGAGTTCCAGCGTGGAGAACGCGCTCCCGATGGGCACCCACAGGTCGGGCATACCTATCCACCAGTAGTGATGCGAGACGCCGATGACGCCGGTGCCCATCACCAGCAGCGCCTCGAACATCACGGCCTTGGCGGCGCTCTGGCGCTTCAGGAGGTTCATCGACACCAGCGTGATGCCGACGATGGCGACGATGAAGAACTCGAAGGCCCCCTCGACCCACATGTGGACGACCCACCAGCGCCAGAACTCCGTGACGGCCATGTTGGTCTCCGGGGTGTACAGCAGGCCGGCGGTGAACAGCAGGGCGATAGAGCCGCCGGCGTAGAGGATGAGGTGGGAGAGGCCGTACTTCGGTTCGTCGTCCAGCAGCGGCTTGAAGCCGCGGTAGGCGAGGCCGGCCCAGATGAGGAAGCCGGCGAGCAGGCCGAGTTGCCAGACGCGGCCGACTTCGAGGTACTCCAGCCCCTCGTTGCCGAGCCACCACCAGAGGTCGCCCTCGAAGAAGCCCTGCATGCCGAGCCAGATGCCGACGAGGCCGCCGACGACGACGACCACCAGCGCACCCAGCAGGACGTTGACGAGCGTCCCCTGCCGCTCCGGTTCCTGTCCGGTCAACAGCGGCGGGAGGAACAGGCCGGCACCGAGCCACAGCGTCGCTATCCAGAGGATACCCATGTCGATGTGCCACGTCTTCGCGATGGCGAAGGGGAGCCACTGGAGGATGTTCACCCCGACGAGCTCGCCCAGCCCGAAGAACGCGGCGCGCTCGACGTAGAAGTGCGCGAGCAGGCCCCCGAGGAGGACCTGCCCGAGGAACAACCCGGCCGCGATGGGGATGAACCGCGTGGCCGCCCGCTGGCCGGGGAACAGTGCCACCTCGTCGGGCGCGGGCACGTCGATGCCCTCGACTTCGGGTTCGGGGAGGTCGACACTGCGGTAGAGCCACACCGCCGCGCCCGCGCCGGCGACGAGCAACACCATGGCGACGACGCTCCACGTCATCGCTGCGGCGGTGGCGTCGTTGCCGGCACCGGGTGCGTACGGCCACTCGTTCGTGTAGGAGTGGTCACCGGCCGGCCGGTCGGCGTGGGAGAACCACGCCGTCCAGAGCGCGAAGTCGGCGAAGTCGCGAGCGGCGTCCTCGCTGGCAATCATCCCCTCGGGGACGCCACGTTCGTGGCTCCCCTCGTGGTACCGCTCGACGTACTCCTCCCGAATCTGCTGGTGTGCGTACACCTCGGCGGCGGAGTACTGCACCACCTCGCCGGAGGCCTGCCGGTCGAGGCGCTGCTCGACGCGCGTCTCGATGGCGGCCTGTCGCTCCGCCGAGAGCGCGTCGAAGTCGCTACCGTACTCCTCTCTGGCGTGGTACTGGCGCATGTACTGCACCTTCAGGTCCAGCGTGTCGGCGGTGTAGTCGACGCCGTAGTACGCGCCGTTGCCCAGTATCGACCCGTGGTTCATCAGGCCGTCTTTCTGGAACGTCTCTTTGCCGTGCTGCACGTCCGCACCCGTCGCGATGGTCTCGCCGTCGGGACCGACGATTCGGTCGGGGATGGGCGGCGCCTTCTCGTAGGCGAGCGCAGCGCCCGCGCCCATCACCACGAGGTTGACGACGAACGCGGCGACGAGCAGTTTCGCGAGCGTCTGTCGTGATACTTCCATACAGGCGGCGGTTCTCCGTCCTCGGGTTTGTATGCGACCCCAGTTCTCGGGGACCGACGACGGGGACGAACACGTTCGGGCGAACGTACTTTTTAGGCTAGCCTAAATAATCGTGAAGAACCGTCGTGTTCGGCGGTACCGCGTGGGCGCGGTCGAGCCAACGACGTCGACCCACGGGTACCGGGTGTTCGTAGACGGTCAGCGGAGAAGTCGGTCGTCTCGGTCCGGGTGAGCCACACTGTTTCTGGCCCGTCGGACTAGGTCGAGGGGGGCGCGCAACCCTCGCCGCTCGCTCGTGGCGAGAGCCTCCCTACGGTCAGCTCTCGTGGCTCGCGGGTCGTTCCTCCCCGCTCGCTCGTGACGAGGGTTTCGCTTCGCTCAACCCTCGTACCCCGCGTACTCCATCAACTGCTTGAAGATGTCCGTCTGCATCGCCTCCTTGTAGACGACGCCGGTGAGCATCCCGCCGGGGTAGGCGCTCCCGTTCATGACGTGGTTGACCTTGTGGCAGTGCATGAGGTAGATGCCGGGGTCGGCGTCGGCCGTGAACTCCACGGTTCGGCGGCCCGCGGGCGGAATCGAGCAGACGTCCTGCTCGTGGCGGGCCACCTCGGGAATCTCGCCGCCGTCCTTGTGGGTCACCTGGAAGCGGTGGTTGTGGATGTGCATCGGGTGGTCCATGTACCCCGCGTTGAGCATGTGCAGGCGGACCGTATCACCCTGTTCGACGATGATGGGCGAGCCGTCCTCGGGGTGGAGGGTGCGCGGTGCGGACTTCCCGTTGACGGTGAAGGTGTCGGGCCGGCGGTTCCGCGGGTCGTAGGTTGCGTCCATCCCGGCCATCTGGCGGTTGAGCCGGGAGTCCCACTCCTTGAACGAGAGGAAGTACTCCTTGTCGGCCGGTTCGTACCCCTTCGGGTCCACGCGGAAGATGCCGTACATCCCCATGTCGAGGTGCCGCGGGGTCTGGTAGTGGCAGTGGTAGAGGTGCGTGCCGGGCACGTCCGCCGGGATGGTGTAGGTGTGTTTCTCGCCCGGGTCGACGCGGACGCCGGTGGTCGTCGGGACGCCGTCGTCCTCCCACTTCTTCGAGACGGCGTGGAAGTGGACCGTGTGCGGGCGCATGCCGTTCGTGTTGTCCAGCGTCACCTCCATGTCTTCCCCTTCGGTCGTCCGAAGGATGGGGCCGGGGACGCTCGGGTCGCCGTCGTCGGCTTTGAACGCCCACACCTGCGGTAGTTCGACAGGGCCACCCATCGACTCACCCGGGTGCGCGTGGTGCTGTGCGGGAACCGAGGAGAGCGTCACTTCGCCACCCTGTTCGTCGACGTTGACGATTTCCGGCGGCGACGTCGACGGTAGGTCTCCGCCGGTCTGACTGGCACTCGTCTCGGTCGACGTGTCGACGGACTCCTGTGGGTCGCCGGGGGCCGTACAGCCAGCGAGAGCGAGCGTTCCGCCGAGGCCGGACGCCTTCACGAAGTCACGACGCGAGATACCTGAACCGGGTGCACCGACTCGTTTGCTCATGGACACCTGAACGTAACGAGTGTGAGTATAAACCCCCGCAGGGACGTTCTCACCGGGGTAGAACCGTTCTCAGCAGCTGGGAATGGGGCGCAAGCGCCATCAAATACTGCCCCGAATACTTCGGGTATACACGCCTGAGACTGCCGCAAACCGACGTTCGCCGTGAGTCGGTTAGATTAAAAGGTACGGGAGATGAGTTGGCGACAAGGATGGTTCGGGACCCGTTCGCTGACGAGGAGACACCGGAACTCACCACAGTTCTCGACGCACTGGACGACGAGGACTGCCGGGACATCGTCAGCGTGCTCGACGAGCCGATGACCGCGAGCGAAATCTCGGAGCAGAGTGACGTCCCACTGTCGACGACCTACCGTAAGCTCGAACTACTGACCGACTCGTCGCTGCTGTACGAGGGCGTCGAGGTTCGACCCGACGGACAACACGCCAGTCGGTACGCGGTCGACTTCGAGGAGGTGGTCATCGCGCTCGACGAGCACCGGGAGTTCGCCGTCGACATCACGCACCGCGCCCGGTCCCCGGACCAGCGGCTGGAGAACCTCTGGTCGGAAGTTCGAAAGGAGACCTAACACATGGTACACATACCCAGTTCACAGGTCGGTGTCGTCGTCTCGAAGACGCTCATCCTCATCATCGGTGGGCTGATAACCTACTACTCGTATCAGGCCTACGACCGGACGGGGGCCCCACAGCACAAGTGGCTCACCTACGGGTTCGGCATCGTCACGCTCGGTGCGATACTCGGTGGCGTGCTAGACCTCGTCGTCGGGACGTACCTCGGCGTGAACCTCATCTACACGAGCGTCTTCGTCTCCAGCGCCCTGACCGCAGTCGGCCTCGGCATCATCCTCTACTCCCTCTACGTGCGCTGAGCCGGGGCTTCTCACTCGCTGGCAACGCGCGCCGGTTTATATTGTCCAGAGTCGCGGAGCACTCCGCACGACGATGCACCCCAGTACCGTGCTGCTCGTGGCGGCCAAGACGGTGACGCTCGTCTGCGGGGCCGTCCTCACGACGCTGACGTACAGGGCGTACAACCGAACGCGAGCGACGGCGATGCGTGCGCTCTGGGTCGGTATCGGTCTCGTGACTGCCGGGGCACTGCTGGCCGGCAGCCTCCACCAGATACTCGAGTTCCCCGTGGCGACGAGCACCGCCGTCGAGAGCGTGTTCACCGCCGCCGGGTTCGCCGTGCTGACCTACTCGCTGTACACCGACCAGCCCAGCGAGGAATGAGCGAGTCAGGGCTCGGACTCTTCCACGAACCGACCGCCGACGAGCGCCGGCAACGACTGTGGCCCGTGTTCGACGAGGACGCCGAGCAGGTTGCCGGCGAACAGCACCGCCCCGACGAGGGCGAGACAGCCCACGAGCAGGCCCGTCCACGCTGGCACGGGACCGAGTCCGGTCCCGACGGCGAGGGCCGTCGCGGCGCCCAGACAGAGGCCGTCCCCGAGCGCGACCCGGTCGTCGTACAGGTTGTCTATCATCGGCACGTCCTCGAACCCGAGCCGGTCGCTGTACCGGTGGACCCAGACGACGAACGGGACGACGTGGTACAGCGTCCCGAGGACGACGAACCCGACGGCGCCCATCAGCAGCAGCGGCGCGAGCGCCGGGTGGCCGAACAGCGCACCGTAGGCGAGCGGGTCCTGCCACCACGCCCACGCCGAGAGCGGTGCCCAGACCACCAGCGAGAGGGCGACGACGGCGTACCGGGTGAGCATCGGCGTCCACTCGACGCTCGCGGCGAGGAGCCGCCGAGCCAGCAACAGGCCGACGACGGCCAACCCCCCGGCGACGAGGAGCGCACCGATGCGGGCGACGGTGGGCCGACCCAGCAATCGCCCGCCCGCGAGGAGCAGGACGCCGAGCGGGTAGCTCGCCGTCTCCGCTCGCTGGAGCGCCTCGCCGACGCGAGTGGCGTCGGTCTGCGTGAACATCGGCGCGAGTTGCGCGAGCGCGCCCGAGACGGTGGTCAGGATGGCGCCGAACACCGCGAGCGTGGCGTGGGCCAGCAGGAGGTCCGCTCGCGTGAGGCCAACGACAGGGAGGACGCCGGCGGCGTGGTCGAGCGCCAGCCCGACGCCCGCGCTCGTCACGAGGACGAAGAAGCCCAGTGCGGCCGCGAAGTGCACCGTCGTCACGTCCCACTCGGCCGCGGCGAGCGTCCGACCGACGGTGTAGACGAACGTCCAGACGCCCGCGACGGCCAGCGCTCCGGCTACCGGGAGGACGGAAGTGACGCCGAACAGGAGGCCGACGGCCAGTCCCGCGAACCCGGCGGCCGCGAGGGGCAACTGGAGCGCGGCGAGGCGGCGCGAGTAGAGGGCGACGCCCGACCAGACGGGGACGAACTGCGTCATCGCGCCCATGATGGTGAGACAGACCCAACCGGCGAGCAACAGGTGGACCTGTGCGAGGTGGCCACCGCGGCCGCCCGCCACGCCGACGGCCACGCCGGCCACGAGGAAGGCCAGCGCGACGACGAAGTGCCGGAGCGGAATCGTCATCGGCGGGCCCGCGTCCGTATCGACGTCTCCGGGTATCGCGCTCATCACTCGCCAGTTGGGGCGCCGGCCTGCTGTCGGTGTGGCCGAACACGTTCGGGGAAACCGTCGGCGCGGCGGAGCGTCAACGCCCACCTATGTCACTGGCAACCGACGCCGTCGTCGCCCAGACCGACGCGCCGGCCGACGCCCCGACCGAACGACTGGACGTGCGCGAACTGGGGCCGCCGAAACCGCTCGCCGAGACGCTCGAACGACTGCCGGAACTGGACGACGACACCGTCCTCGTCCAGTACAACGACCGCGCCCCACAGCACCTCTACCCGAAACTCGACGACCGCGGCTACGACTACGAGACCGTCGACACCGACGACGCGACCGTGACCGTCATCTGGAAACCATGCACGTGAACGACGACACCCGCGAGACGACGACCGACGTGGAACAGGCTCTCGGACAGATAGAGGCCCGAGCCGCCGAGATTCGGGCCGAACAGCTCGAACGAGCGCTCACACAGTTGCGAGCGCAGGGCGACCTGACCGACGAACAGGCCGCCGCCGTCGAACGCCTGAGCGAACGACTGGCCGAGCGACTGCTCGCGGTCCCGCGAGCGAGTCTCCGCCAGCCGAGCAGCGTCGGCGACGGGACCGTCGAGACGGCGGCCGAACTGTTCGGCTAGCCGAGGAAGCGGTCGCTCACGTCGTCGTCGGGCACCATACACTGGTCCTTGCGGCCGAACCAGTCGTACCGGTTCTCCGCGACGACGTCGTAGGCCGCGTCCCGCAGTCCGTCGGGCACGAGTCGCCCGACGCTCGCGAGACTGTAGGGCCACCCGAGCAGTTCCGCGACGCGGATGGCCGCGGCCGACTTCCGGTACACCTCGTCGCCCTCGACGAGGACGACGGACTCCATCTCGTCGGTCGGCAGGCCGACCCGCTCCAGCAGTTCCGTCCCGACTTCCGACTGGAGGGGCGCGAACCGGACGATTCCCGTCGGGTCGCGCGGGACGACGAACTGTACGGTCCGGTTACAGAGGTTGCAGACGCCGTCGAACAGCAGCACGGGGTGGTCGTCGACCGGGGCGCCTTCGGTCACGGCCGTCGCCTCCGGGCGGTCGTCAGCGTCCATCGTACCGTAACACCCATACCCACCCTAGGTCGTCCGGCCTGAAAACGTCGTTCGTCCCGTCAGGACCGCAGACGGGGATGTCTCACTCGGACGTGGCCAGTACCAGCAGCGCCTCGCAGTCGGTGACGGCGGCGGGCGAGATGTCTTGCTCGCCATCGAACCGGGCGACGTCGCTGGCCGACAGCGAGAGCGTCGTCTCGCCCAGCGTCAGGTCCACCTCGCCGTCCAGCAGGTGGAAGACGATGTCCCGGCCCGGATGCTGGTGAGGCGGGACCTCCTCGCCCGCCGAGAGCGTCAGCCGGACCGTCTTCGGTTCGCCCTCGAATAGTTGCGCGCGACCCGACGCGTCGAGGTCGGACAGCGAGACGCGTTCGAGGCCGGCGGCGCCGACCCCGCTCATGCTCTCTTCGGGAGGTCGGCGACGTACTTGCCCTCCCCCTCCTTCCGGCAGTCGTAGCGCTCGGCGTCGAACGCGTCGACTTCCGCCTGCAGTTCGTAGAACAGCGGCTTCGGTTCGTGGTCGTTGACGATGCGGAGCGTCTCACCCGGGTCCAACTCGTCGAACGCCGAGTGGATGGTCGGGTGTCGCTCGGGCGGTGCCATGTCGCGCAGGTCGAGTTTCGTGGCGGGCATCACCCGGAGGTACCCCGTCACCGGCGGAGGGGTTTCTCCCGAATATGTTCGTCACTCGGGGTCGAACTCGCCTCGCTTCAGCCCTCGTCGCACCGGGTCGTGTTCGGCGTCGGTCGGCGGCGGCGCGGTGACCAGCGTCGCTTCGAGTCGGCCTCCGTCCGCTCTGATGCCGCGTTCGTCGCCTGCTGGAACCGCCACCACGTCGCCGGACTCCACCGAGTACTCGTCGTCGCCGTCGCGGACCGTCCCCTCGCCGCTGAGGACGGTTATCGCCACGTCGCTGTCCGGCGCGTGGACCGGGATGAACTGACCCGGTTCGAAGTAGCCCAGCACGACTTTCTGGCGCTCCGTCTCGTGAATCGTCTGTGCAGAGAACCCGTCCTCGACGTACGCGCGTTCCGCGTCGAGGCTAGTGGTGACCATACGCGACTGTCGGCCGCCGTCGCCGGAGGGGGTTCCGCCGAACGTGTTCGGGGACACTGTCTGTGCGATTACCTGAGTAGGTCCCCCTATGAGCTTCCTCTCCGGCATCCGCGGCGGTGACGACACCGGCTTCGACGGCTACGACGCGTTCGCGCCCGAACACGTCCCCGACCCGGACGAGTTCCTCGACGGCCACGACGTGCTAACCAGTGCCGACCACGCCGCCTTCCACCGCCTCACGATGGCCCTGTTCGCCGAACGCGGCGTCTACGACATGACCTTCGGCTACAACCTCGCTCGACTGAACTTGGACCACCGCCATCCCGACGCCGGGTTCCGGTACGCTCGCGAGGCCGACGACCCGGCGGTCCTGCGGGCCGAGTTCACGCCGACCACGGAGTTCTGCCCGCAGAGCGACACGCTCACCGTCGGCGCGTTCCGGGCGTGGAACGGCCTCGCGGACCGCCACGAGTACGACCTCGTGAAAGTGCGCGTCGACCCGATGCACCACCAGAGCGTCGCCATCAACGGCAAACTGCGACAGTTGGAGGAGAGCTACCGTGAGACCGGCGAGATACCGGAGCAGGTGGCCGACGACGGCGACGACCTACCGGACGAGACGGACGTAGAGACGCCGTTCTGAGGGGGCGAACGCCTTCGGGACCGACGACTCCCGAGCGGGTCGCGTACGGTCGGTCATGGACCGCGAGCGACGGGCCCGGTCGCTGGCCGAGGCCCTCACCGACCGGCCGGAGGTCGCCGACGCCTGGACGGCCAAGAGCTTCACCGACCGTCTGCTGGTCGTCGAGTGCGACGCCGACAAAACCCTGCCGGCCTCGGTCGTCGACCGGCTCCGGGCCGAGGGGTTCGTCGGAGCCGAGGAGGCCTACGACATCGAGGGGGCCGCCGACGCCGCCTTCGCGGGTCGACTGGAGGACGCACACCGCTATCGGTTCGTCGACACAGAGAGCCGCGGCGAGCACCGGTCCTACGTCGTGGAGTAGCGGCCGGCCACGCCGGCGCATGGAAAGCGATTTAGCCGGCCGGGAGCCACGACCACCTAATGAGCCTGTCCGACGCGGACCACGACATCGTGGTCGACGAAATCGGTCGGGAGCCCACCCGGGCGGAGGCCGCTCTCTTCGAGAACCTCTGGAGCGAGCACTGCGCCTATCGCTCCTCTCGACCGCTCCTGACGGCGTTCGACTCCGAGGGAGAACAGGTCGTCATCGGCCCCGGCGACGACGCCGCAGTCGTCTCGCTCCCGAGCCACGGCGACGGCGAGGAGATGTACATCACCATGGGCGTCGAGTCCCACAACCACCCCTCCTACGTCGACCCGTTCGACGGCGCCGCCACCGGCGTCGGCGGCATCGTCCGCGACACCCTCTCGATGGGCGCGTACCCCATCGCGCTCGCGGACTGCCTGTACTTCGGCGACTTCGAGCGCGAACACTCCCGCTACCTCTTCGAGGGCGTCGTCGAGGGTATCTCTCACTACGGCAACTGCATCGGCGTCCCGACGGTCACCGGGTCGGTCGCGTTCCACGACGACTACGAGGGCAACCCCCTCGTCAACGTCTCCTGCATCGGCCTGATGGAGCCCGAGCGCACCATCACCGCCGAAGCGCAGGAACCGGGCAACAAACTCGTCCTCGTGGGTAACTCCACCGGTCGCGACGGCCTCGGCGGGGCCTCCTTCGCCAGCGAGGACCTCGCGGAGGACGCCGAGACGGAGGACCGCCCCGCCGTGCAGGTCGGTGACCCCTACACGGAGAAACTCCTCATCGAGTGCAACGAAGCCCTGCTGGACGAGGACCTCGTCGAGTCGGCCCGTGACCTCGGGGCGGCCGGACTGGGCGGCGCGTCCTCCGAACTCGTCGCGAAGGGCGGCCTCGGCGCGACCATCGAACTGGACCGCGTCCACGAGCGCGAACCCAACATGAACGCCATGGAGTACCTGCTCGCCGAGAGTCAGGAGCGCATGGTGTACGAGGTCGCGCCCGAGAACGTCGACCGCGTGGCCGAACTCGCCGAGCGCTACGACCTCGGTTGTTCGGTCATCGGCGAACTCACCGAACCCGGGACGAACTACGTCTGCACCTTCGAGGGCGAGACGGTCGTCGACGTCGAGGCGGAGTTCCTCGGCGACGGCGCCCCGATGAACGACCTGCCGAGCGAGGCCCCGCCCGAACAGGAGCGTGACCTCCCGACCGTCGACCTCTCGGAAGCGTTCGAGCGCATCGTCGCCAGCCCCAACACCGCCTCCAAACGGTGGGTCTACCGCCAGTACGACCACGAGGTGCAGGTCCGCACGAGCGTCCTGCCGGGCGACGACGCCGCCCTCCTCGCGATTCGTGAGGCCGGCACCGGACTGGCCTTCTCCGCCGGCGCCGACCCCAACTGGACCGACGCCGCGCCCTACGAGGGGGCCCGCGCCGTGGCGCTGGAGAACGCCACCAACGTCGCCGCGAAAGGCGCGATTCCCCACGCCGCCGTCGACTGCCTGAACGGTGGCAACCCCGAGAAACCGGACGTCTACGGCGGCTTCAAGGGCATCGTCGACGGCCTCGCGGACATGTGCAGCGACTTAGACGTGCCCGTCGTCGGCGGCAACGTCTCGCTGTACAACGACTCCGTGGCCGGCCCCATCCCGCCGACGCCGACGCTCGCGCTGGTCGGCGTCAAGGAGGGGTACGACGCCCCGCCGATGGAGCTGTCGGGCGAGGGCACCCTCGTCGTCGTCGGCGACACCGCCCTCGAAGGCGAGGCCGACCCGCGTCTCGGTGGCTCCGAGTACACCGCCACCTTCGGCGGCACCGACGCCTTCCCGGAACTCCCCGCGGACCCGACGATCCTCGTCGAGACCATCGC
This sequence comes from Haloarcula rubra, assembly GCF_019599465.1. Classification (GTDB taxonomy): domain Archaea; phylum Halobacteriota; class Halobacteria; order Halobacteriales; family Haloarculaceae; genus Haloarcula; species Haloarcula rubra. The sequence goes on along the minus strand of NZ_RKLR01000007.1, from coordinate 156,666 downwards.
GGACGTGGCCGACGAGGACCACGTCCTCGCCAGCCACGACGTGAGCCACGGCGGCCTCGCAGTGGCACTCGCTGAGATGGTCCACGAGGACGCCGGCGCTAGCATCGAGATAGAGACGGTCGACCGCGGCACCCAGAAGCGTCTCCTGTTCAACGAACGGCCGGGCCGCGTCGTCTTCGAGACGACCGACCCCGCGGCGGTGCGAGAAGCGTTCGACGGCGTCGCCCCGGTGACGGAACTGGGCGAGGCCGACGGCTCGAACCACCTCTCGCTCACCGTCGAGGACGAGCGGCTCCAGTACCACGCGGGCGAAATCGCGGACCTCCGGTCGACCATCGACGACGAACTGGCCTGAACGGCGGCTCCGCGGTCTTTTAGAACAGTAAGAGAGAGCGGTGGTCTAGACCAGCGCGAACGCGATACCGAACGTGAGCGCGAGGCCGACGAGTGCGACGACGGCGCCCGTCGACACCTGCGACGTCGTGAACTCGCTCTGGGGCGCCGTCTCGCGAAGCGGCGGCTCCTTCGACGGCAGGTCGACGTTCTCGGGGTCGAACTCGGGACGGTCCTCGGCGTGGTGGTCGTCTCCCATGGACGGGCGTTCTGGAGACTCCTACCTGTAACTGTCGGATTCGCTCGGTCAAAGCCGGGTTTGAGCTACCTGAAGGCACTTTCCGGTACCGAGTCGATAGTGGCTATGGAGTACACGCGACGACGCCTGCTGACGACGGTCGGCGGCCTCGGGACCGCGAGCGTCGCCGGTTGTCTGGACCGAGTGACCGGCCGGCGCCACGAACGCATCGACTGGTACGTCCAGACGGAGGGCACCATCGGTGCGCTGGCTCCCGCGGACGGGACGCTCACGGTCCTGACGATGTGGCGCGCGCTATCCTTCCGCGCCGACGGAACCGAACGCTGGCGCGTTCTGCTGGACGACCCCGGCGATACCGTCTGCTACGATTCGGGCCTCGCCGTCGGCGACGCCGGCGGCACCGACCGCGCGTACGTCGCTGGCTGTGGGCGTGTGCAGGCGTTCCGAGTCGACGACGGGAGCGTCCTCTGGGAGACGCCGGACGTGGCGTCGCTGGAGTCGATTACCACTGTCGACGGCCGGTTGTACGTGAGCGGCGGCGGCCTGACGGCCCTCGACGGCGCGGACGGCACGGTCCGGTGGACGGCCCTCGACGACGCCGACGGACTCACACCCCCGGGGGCGACGGCGGAGACTGTCGTCGTCGGGAGCGACGCCGGCACCGTCTACGCGCTGGACGCCGCCGACGGCACCGAGCGGTGGCGCAACGACCTCGGCGGCCACCGGATCCAGACGCCCACGCTCGTCGACGGCACGGTGTACGTCGCGACGAGCGTCCCCGAGGACGACCGGGGCGAGTTGGTGGCACTGGACGCGGCCGACGGGCGCGAGCGCTGGCGGATCGACACCGGACAGGCGCTGGCCGACAGTCGGCCGGTGGTGACAGACGACACGGTGTTGCTCGGCACGGCCAGCGGGTCGCTCCACGCCCACCGCCGGGACACGGGCACACAGCGGTGGCGTTTCGACGCCGACGACTGGCTGGTGACCCAACCGGCCGTCGCGCCCGGCGGCGGGACGGCCTACGTCGGGAGCAACGACGGCAACTGCTACGCCGTCTCGCTGGCCGACGGCGAACAGCGCTGGTCGGTCGCGGTCGGGTACAGTTCCGTCACGCCGGCGGTGGACGGCGACCGCGTCTTCGTCGGGAGTCACGACGGCCTGTTCGCGCTCTCGCGGGACTGACTGCCCGCGAATTGCGCCAGCCGAAACCGTCAAACGGCCCTGTGGCAAAGGTGCGGGTATCAGATGACGCTCACGAAACGCATCATCCCCTGTATCGACGTGGACGTCGACGAGAACGGGGAGGCCGCCGTCTACACCGGCGTCAACTTCGAGGACCTGGAGTACACCGGGGACCCGGTCGAGATGGCGAAAGCCTACAACGAGTCCGGGGCCGACGAGTTCGTCTTTCTGGACATCACCGCCTCGGCCGAGGGCCGCGAGACGATGCTCGAGACCGTCTCCGCCGTCGCGGACGAGGTGTTCATTCCCCTCACGGTCGGCGGCGGCATCCGCACCCGCGAGGATATCAAGGAGACCCTGCGGGCGGGCGCAGACAAGGTGTCCATCAACTCCGGGGCCATCGCGGAGCCGGAACTCATAGAGGAGGGCGCCGCCGCCTTCGGCAGTCAGTGCATCGTCATCTCGCTGGACGCACGCCGGCGCTTCGACGACGAGGGCGAGCACTACGTCGAGGTGGACGGCGAGTCCTGCTGGTTCGAGTGCACCGTCAAGGGCGGGCGCGAGGGCACCGGTCTGGACGCCGTCGCGTGGGCGATGGAGGCCGAGGAACGCGGGGCCGGCGAGATTTTCGTCAACTCTATCGACGCCGACGGCACCAAGGACGGCTACGACATCCCGCTGATGAAAGCGGTCTGTGACGCCGTCTCGACGCCCGTCATCGCCTCCTCGGGGTGTGGAAGTCCCGCGGACATGGAGGAGGTTTTCGTCGACGCCGGCGCAGACGCCGGCCTCGCGGCCTCCATCTTCCACTTCGGCGAGTACTCCATCGCGGAGACGAAGGAGTATCTGGACAGCAAGGGCATCCCGGTCAGGTTGTAGCACGGGTCGGAGCGAGCACCGCGAGCGACGACGCGCCTTTTTCGCCCACGTTTTAGCGGCGAGTGGTGCGCCCGTGGCGCACCCGAGTCGGAAAAAGGTGGGAACGGGGTATCTGGACAGCAAGGGTATCCCGGTTCGACTGTAGCACGGGTCGGAGCGAACACAGCGAGCGACGACGCGCCTTTTTCGCCCACGTTTTTGCGGCGAGTGGTGCGCCCGTGGCGCACCCGAGTCGGAAAAAGGTGGGAACGGGGTATCTGGACAGCAAGGGCATCCCGGTCCGGTTGTAGCACGGGTCGGCGGCCGCCGCGGATGTTGACCTGACCCCCGCGCTGTCACACGCCGGTTCCGCGCACTCTTTGTATCTCGGTCACCTACGGTTACCCAATGGAATGGCGGTGTGAGTGGTGTGGCAAACCTCACGAGGAGAACGACCCGCCCTGTGACAACTGCGGCCACGGCACGTACGAGCGGGCAGTCCAGCCCGTCGGCCCGAATCGGTCCGCAGACGGCGAGGTCCACGGTGGCTCCGTCTGGGTCTGTCAGGACTGTGGCCGCCAGCACCAGCGCAACTCCCCACCCTGCAGGCGGTGTGGGAGCGCGAACTTCGAGCGCGAACGGGTGGCCGATACCGACCCGATGGCGGACATCAGCACGAGTTGGCGGGACATCATCGAACCGAAGTACGTCGCCGGCTACGCGCTCGTGGCGGTCGTGCTGGGCGTCGTCGCACTCGGTGCGGTCGGGGTCGTCCCGCTGCCCGGCTTCGACGCGGGCGGCGGCGGGGAGCCGCCCGCGATTCCCGACGCGCCGGGCAGCGCCGACACCGCTGGCGGCCTCTCCCTGTCGGCCACCGAGGACGCCTACGTCGACGCGCTGAACGAACGCCGGACCAGCGAGGGCGCCGGTGCGCTGACCCGGAACGCCACCGCAGACGACGCCGCGGCCTACTACAACAAGGCTATCGTCGCGGCCAGAGCGGGCGACGGGTCGGGTCCCGAACGCGACGCCTTCCAGCGGTTCGGCCTCGCCTGCGAACGGCCCAGCGTCGTCGCCTATCAGGTCGCCTACGACCGGACCGGCCGGTCGGTGAGCGACTTCGACAGCGAGGCGGCGCTGGCGTCGTCGCTCGTCGATAGCTACGTCGAACGCGGGAACCGCTTCCGCGCCGCAGAAGTGGGCACCGTCGGCGTCGACGTCCACGTCGCGCCGGACGGCAGCGTGTTCGTCACCTACGTCGTCTGCTGAGAACGGGATAGAGGCAGCTTACGCGGCTGCTTCGAACGCGTCGGTGAGGCTGTCTGCCTTCTCGATGACCCGGTCGGTGCCGTCTTCGAGGGCGTCGAGCGCGTCGACGCTCTCCTGCGTCTTGATGGTCAGCACGGGGTCGGTCTGCCCACCGGACTGCTCCGGGTTCACGTCGTAAGTCGCCGCCGTGACGCCCTCCGTCTCCAGCAGGGCGCCCTTGATGACGTTCATGAACGTGTGGTCCTCACCCGCAATCTCGATAGAGAGTTCCGTGTCCGACTTGTCGATGACGCGAAGGTCCATGCCTACGTGTACTCGCTCAGCGGCCCATCAACGTGTCGCTTCTCCGTAGTCGGCCGTTCCGCACCGACGGCCGCCGGCACTCTCCGGCCCGAGCGGTCGGTCGGCAGACCGAGCAGAGACGAGCCGCAGTCAGACGAGCGCGTAGATCATCAGGAGGACGAAGTATATCGCCACGAGCGCGCCAAGCGCCTGCAAGCGGAACGTCCCTAATTCCTCTTCCTCCTCGGCGTAGGCCGCCCGGAACGCCGCCACCTCGTCGTCGTCGAGTTCGTCGGGGTGGTCGAGGCCGCGGTGGAGCGCCAGCCACTCCTCGCGGGCGAACGGGCGGTCGCAGTAGGCACACTCGTAGGCCGGTGCGTCGGCGGGTACGTCGTAGTCGTGGTCGGTCATAGGTGGGGGAGTGGCACCTCCGGGCGGGAGACGACCCACAGGCTGGTCATCGTGTAGAACACCATCACGGCGACGAACGGGTACTGCGAGCGGATGGCCTGCAAGCGCGAGGGGAAGAGGTCGAACGCGGCCGCGTGGGCCACCCAGATGGCCAGCAGGTGGCCGACGACGACCGACGCCAGCGCGACGCCGCCGAACCACCCCGGCAGCTGGTAGACGGGGACCGACACGGGGTCGGCAAACGGGGCGAGCGTGGCCGCCCCCAATGCCGGCGCGAGGAAGAGGAAGTAGCCCAGATAGTGCGCGAAGTGGTAGCCGGCGGCGATGGCCAGCAGCGGCGGGGCGAACCGCTCGGCGAGTTCGTCGGGCGCGAGGTAGGTCTCGGCCGTCCGCGTGCTCGCCCGCACCGCGAGTCGGTAGACGCCCAGAAAGAGGGCAAATCCGGCGAGTAGAGCGAGCGGATACAGGAGGTGCGCCGGGAGGCCCGCGTCGACCAGCGGCGTCGTCAGGTCGCGCCACCCCGGCGTCGTCACGAGGCCGTCGTAGGTGGTCACCCAGAGGAGCGCGACGACGAACGCCACCTCGTCGGCCCCGTCGACCAGTCGTCGCTCGGAGAGCGCTATCCCGGGCAGTCTGAGGTGGAGCGAGCCGTCCCCGCGGCGGCCGACGGGCGCGACGCGGCCGTAGTACCGGAAGACGCGCTCGACCGGGTCCACGTCGTCGAACCACGTCTCGCGGCCGAAGACGACGGCCCCGGCGAGCGTCAGGACGCTGTATCCCAGGACGACCGTCGCCAGCAGTCGGGCGTCGTCGGCCAGCGGACTGACGACTTCCAGCCAGACGAGCGCCAGTAGGCCGACGACGCTGGGCCACGCGCCCAGTCGCTCGGGGTAGTCGCGGTCAAGCGACGGGAGCACGAGCGCGAGAGTCGAGAGGGGGTTGAGGACGCGCCAACTGTTTCCGACCAGATACGTCGTCATAGCGAGGCCGGCCCACCAGCCCACCCAGACGAGCAGGATGGCGAGGTTGGTTCGCGGCGTCGTCGGGCCGAGAAAGCCGACGACGAGGACGGCGGCGAGGCCGAGGAGCCCCACCGTGCGGCCGAGCAATCGAGGAATCCGAACGCCGCCGTCGACGAGCGGTGTCCCCCAGCTGTGGACGCGCTCGACGAACGAGCGGTCGGTGACGAAGGAAGCCAGCAGGAACGACGCGCCGACGGCGGCCCCGCCCGTCGAGAGGAACAGCCACGTCGGAATCGTCAGCGACTCGCGGCCGCCCGCGGCCAGACTCCCGCCGTGGGCGCTGGCCGTCCCGACGGCGAAGAGCCAACAGAGCGACCCCACGGCGGCCGCGGTGACACGGCGTCGGCGTGCTGTCATCGGCGGGCCTAGGAACCTCGGGGCCCTGTAGGTTCCGACATCGGTCCGCGTCGGGCGCGCGGAATTGGATGGGCTTTTAGTAATCGCTTCGCAAGGGACCGGTATGAGCCAGATAGAAGAACACACGGAGAGCGGACACGGGGACCACCACCTCCCGGCCACGGAGGACTGGCCCCGCGGCTTCGGCGAGGCGAGTTGGTGGCCGTTCGTGACCGCTATCGGGGGGTCGGGCATCTACGTCGGCGCGGCACTGCTGGTCCTCGCGCTTGGCGAGAACGCACTCGTGAGTACGACCATCGGGGCCGGGGCGACAGTAGCCAGCGTCGGCCTGTTCCTCGTCGGGATTTACGGCTGGCTCTACCACGCCTTCGTCTCTGACTTCTGGGAACGCGGCACGAACCACCACTCGGGCCGCACGCTGAAGTTCGCTATGTTGCTGTTCCTCGGGACCGAGGTCGCGACGTTCGGCGCGGGCTTCATCTACTACTTCATGGTCCGCGGGACGGACGTGTGGACACAGGCCGCCATCCCGCACGTCTGGGGGTCGCTCGTCGTCGTCAACACCGTCATCCTCCTCGTCAGTTCGGTGACGCTCCACTACAGTCACGTCGCCCTGCTGAACGGGAACCGCTCGCGGTTCATGAAACTGCTCGGCCTGACGCTCCTGTTGGGAATCGTCTTCATCGGCGGGCAGGTGTACGAGTACTACGAGTTCATCGTCCACGAGAACTTCACCATCGCACAGGGCATCTACGGCTCCGCGTTCTACGGCCTGACGGGCCTGCACGGCCTGCACGTCACGATGGGGGCCGTCCTGCTGGGCATCGTCTTCGTCCGGGCGTACTACGGCCAGTACTCCCCGGAACGGCACACCTCCGTCTCGACGGCGTCGATGTACTGGCACTTCGTCGACGTCGTCTGGGTGTTCCTCGTCGTCGTCCTCTACATGGGCGCGAACCTCGTCTAAGGTTTAAGCGACTGTCCGCTCTCTGTTCTCCATGGACCGACTCGACGTCAGCGACGGCTTCGACGTCCACGACTACCGCCACGGGCTGAAACTCCTGCAACAGGACCGTGGGACGATGACGCTGGCGAACCGGCAGGGGTTCGCGTGTCCCGCCTGCGGCGACGCCTTCGAGCGCCTGTTCGTCAGCGAGAACCGGACGAACACGTTCGGCGACCCGGGTAGCCCGTTCTGCCTCGTCCGCACCGACGACGAGTTGCTGGTGTTGACGCACTGACCGACACCCGTCTGGGAGCACTCGGAAGTCCCCTCGGCGAGTCTTTTTCAGCGGTTGTCACGTAGTAGCACGCGATGCGCGCAGCACGACTCCACGAGTACACCGACGACATGACGAACGGCCTCTCCGTCGACGAGGTAGACGCCCCACAGGTATCGAACAGCGGCGACGTCGTGGTCGACATCGAAGGGGCTGGCTGGTGCCAGACGGACAACCACATCATCGAGGGGATGTGGACCGACTACGTCGAACAGACCCTCCCGCTGACACTCGGCCACGAGAACGCCGGGACGGTGGTCGAGACGGGCGAAGAGGTGACAACCGTCTCCGAGGGCGACCAGGTCGTCTGTCACCCCGTCCAGACCTGCGGGACGTGTCGCCCCTGCCGACAGGGCGAGACGATGTACTGCGAGAACCAGCAGTTCAACGGTCTCACGGTCGACGGCGGCTTCGCCGACCAACTCCACACCAGCGAGCGGTCGGTCGTCCCCCTTCCGGAGGGCGTCGACCCGGCGACTATCGCACCCCACGCCGACGCCGGCATCACCGCTTACCACGCCGCGAAGAAGGCCGTCGACGGACTGAACCCCGGCGACGCCTGTGTCGTCGTCGGCGTCGGCGGCCTCGGTCACATCGGCCTCCAGTGTATCGACGCGATGAGCGCGGCCGACATCGTCGCCGTCGACATCAAACGGGAGGCCCGAGATTTGGCGACCGAACTGGGCGCGCACTACACCATCGACCCCGAGAGCGAGGACGTGGCGAACGAAGTCGCCGACATCACCGACGGCGTCGGCGCCGCACAGGTCCTGGACTTCGTCGGCGCCGACGAGACGACCCAACTCGCCCCGGACGTCTGCGCCGCGGGCGGCGACCACCACATCATCGGCTACGGCGGCCACATCCACGAACCCGCACAGGCGCTCGTCAACGGCGAGTTCGCCTATCAGGGCAACATCGTCGGCCAGTACACGGAACTGCAGGAACTGGTCGCGCTGGTCGAACGCGACGCCGTCCAGTTACACACCACCCAGTACGAACTGGACGAGATCAACACCGTGGCCGAGAAACTGGAACACGGCGAAATCGAGGGGCGAGCGGTCATCACGCCCTGACCGCTCGGTCAGGGCTGTCGCTCGGGTGCCTCCTCTCGCGCGAGCGCGCAGTACCGCCGCAGGAACGTCGCACGGTCTGTCGTTCCGGCACCGGCCTCGACCAGCCGGTCCTCCAGTCCTCGCCGCGGACTGTGACAGCACTCGCGGTAGCACGGTTTGCAGAGGAACTCGAACTCCTTCTCGTCCCGGTCCCAGCGGTCCCCGTGCTTGTCGTACTCGCGGGCGTCGTCGCGTGCCACCGATTCGCCGCAGGCGAGACAGGTCACCTCGCCGCCGTCGCGGTGCCACGCGTTCCGATACGACACGTATCAGTCACCTCCGCGTGGGCCGTGGTCGTCGGGCGTTCCGGGTCGTCGGCGTCGATGTCGTGTCATCGGTCGCTCGGTCGGTCCTTCGACCCCGCGGCGAGTCTGTCTACTGCGCCACCTCTGAGGGACGTTTATACCGGGCCGGAAGCGGTCGGGTGCTCGGCCGTCGGCGGCGCTGTCGTGCTATCACGGGCCCCAGCCACCTATTTCTCGGCTGCGCGACGACTAGCACACGAGCGACGATGTCCCCACAGTCCACCTACAAAGCCGCGTCAGAGCACCGGACGGGACGGGTGTCCCGTCGAACCCTCTCGCTCGGTCTGGCGGCCGCCGTCGCCGTCGGTGCCGTCCTCGCGGGCAAGCGCCGACTGGCGTCGCGGACGGCCCGACTGACGGCCGACTTGTCTGCCGCGTCCGGCGATACCTCCCCCCGAGTCGTCGCCGAAGACGACTACGCGGCCCTTCCGGACCCAGTCCGCCGGTACTTCGAGACGGTACTCGACCCGGGAACACCGTACGTCCGGACGGCGAGACTGACCCAGCGCGGCGCGTTCCGCCTCGGCGACGTCGACTCGGCGTGGCACCCGTTCGACGCCACCCAGACGTACGCCGTCGACCCGCCGGGGTTCGTCTGGGACGCGACGGTACGGCTGGGGTCGGTGGTGCCGGTGAACGTGGTCGACAGCTACGTCGACGGCACTGGCTCGCTGGCTGCCCACCTCCTCTGGACGGTCCCGGTCGCCGAGGCCGACCCGTCCCCGAAACTCGACGCCGGTGAACTCCAGCGCTATCTCGCCGAAGCCGTCTGGTTCCCGACGGCCCTCCTGCCCGAGAGCGGCGTCGAGTGGATGCCCGTCGACGACAGCACCGCCCGCGCCACCCTAACGGATGGCGACATGAGCGCGTCGCTCGCCTTCCACTTCGACGAGGACAGTCTGGTCGACAAGGTGGTCGCCGACCAGCGGTACCGTGCCGTCGACGACGGCTACGAGGCCGCCCGGTGGACCGGGCGTTTCGAGGACTACGCCGAGCGAGGCGGGATGGTCGTGCCGACCCGTGGCGAGGTGGCGTGGAACCTTTCGCAGGGCGATTTGCCCTACTGGCGTGGGGAGATTACCGGGTTCGAGTTCGAGACTGCCGGGTAGCGACGCTCCTGACGGATAGTGTCCAGAGAAGCAAGCCGGTGGAGGGATTTGAACCCTCGGCCTAATCCTTACGAAGGATTCGCTCTGCCAGTCTGAGCTACACCGGCGCGGGCACACACTGCCAGACGCACGTGACGACGACTCGTCTCGGGTGTGCCTGTCTGCACACGATACTTGCAGCGATAACCGCAATAAGGATTGCGAATCAGGGGCGTCGAGAGACGCGTTCTCACGCCTCCCGGGCGCCGACGACGGTGACCGGGACGTCCGACTCCAGCAGCACTTGCTGGGCGACGCTCCCGAACACGACTTTCCCCGTCGGCGAGCGCTTGCGCGACCCCATCGCGATGTGGTCGACGTCGAACTCCGTGGACAGTTCGAGGATGCCGTCGGCCGGCGGCAGACTGCCCTCCGCCAGCTCGACGGCGACGTCGCGCTCTTCGAGGTAGTCGCGGACCAACCGGACGGTCTCGACGCGGTCGACCGACTGGAGTTCGTCGGGCGCGTCGATCTCCTCCGGCGTCAGCGCGTGGGTCACTATCGCTTCGATGTTCTCCGCGGCGGTCGGCAGTTCCGCCACGAAGGCGGCCTGGCCGCGGGCACGGTCCGGGTCGGCGTCGACGGGTACGAGTATGCGGTACATGTTAGCCACCGAGGTAGAGTCGTCCGACTTCCTCGTCGTTCAGGAGTTCCGTCCCGGTGCCGGTAAACTTTATCTCCCCGCTGGCGAGGACGAACCCGCGGTCGGCGACCGAGAGCCCCTTCTCTGCGTTCTGTTCGACCAGCAGGATAGTCGTCCCGAGGTCGTTGAGTTGCTCGATGCGCTCGAACACGTCGTCGATGAAGCGCGGTTCGAGGCCGATAGACGGTTCGTCGAGCATCATCAGGTCGGGGTCGACCATCAGCGCCCGGGCGAGTTCCAGCAGACGGCGCTGGCCCCCGGAGAGGGTGCCGGCCTTCTGCTGGCGGATGTCGCCCAGCACCGGGAACTCGTCGTACAGTACCTCGGCGCGTTGGGCGGCCTGTTCGTCGTCGTCGAAGACGTACCCGCCCATCAGCATGTTCTCGTGGACGCTCATACCCGGGAACACGCTGGCGTCCTGCAGGACGTAGCTCATCCGGTTCTTGAGGTTCTCCTGTGGCGAGCGCCCGGTGATGTCCTCGTTCCGGAACGTGACGCTCCCCGACTGCACGTCGGCGAAGCCGTAGATGCTCTTCATCAGCGTGGACTTCCCCGACCCGTTCGGGCCGATGAGACACGCTATCTGTCCCTCCTCGACGGCCATGCTGACGTCGTGCAGGACGGTCGTGTTGCCGTAGCCCGACGTCACGTCGTTCATCGCGAGTATCGGGTCCTCTGTCGTCGTGGTGTCTGTGTCTGTCGTGGCCATCTCACTCCCTCCCGAGGTACGCGTCGAGGACGCGCTGGTCGTTCTGAATCTCTTCCGGGGTCCCCTCGGCGATGCGCTCGCCGTGGGCGAGGACGTAGATGCGGTCGGCTATCTCCATCACGAAGTCCATGTTGTGTTCGATGAGGAAGATGGTCGCCTCCTCGTCCTCGTTGGCGGTGCGGATGTACTGGATGAGGTTCTCCAGCATGGCGGGGTTGATACCCCCCGCCGGTTCGTCCATCAACAGCAGGTCCGGTTCCGCCATCAGTTCCATCGCGAACTCGATGAGTTTCTGCTGACCGAAGCTCAGACGGCCCGCGCGGGTGTCCGCGAGGCCGCCGAGGTCGACGTAGTCCAGCAGTTCCTCGGTCCGGGCCAGCAGCGAGTCGTCGGGCCTGCGAAGCAGGTTCCCGACGCTGGCACCGCCTTCCTGTGCGGCCAGCAGGAGGTTCTTTCGGACGGTCATGTCGCCGAAGATGCGCGTCTCCTGGAACATCCGCCCGAGGCCGGCCCGGGCAATCTTGTACTCGGGCCAGTCGGTGACGTCCTGTCCCTGCAGGTAGACGCGCCCCTCGTCGGCGTTGAGGGTGCCGGTGATGCAGTTGAACAGGGTCGACTTCCCGGCCCCGTTCGGGCCGATGAGGCCGACGATTTCGCCGTTCTGCACCTCGACGTCGACGTCGTCGACGGCCGTGAGGCCGCCGAAGCGCTTGGTGACGCCGTCGGTCCGCAGGACTGCCCGCTCGCCCTGCGGGTCGGTCTCGGCCGCGTCGGTCGCTTTACTCATCGGCACTCACCTCCTCGCCGCTGTCGGTGGCGGCCATGCCACCGCGCTTGTAGTACTCCATCTCGCTGGCGTACTCTCGGAGCGTGCCGACGGCCCCCTCCGGGAAGCCGATGACCGTCACGATGACGACGATGCCGAGCAACACGAGCTGCCAGCCGACGAAGGCCGTCTCCACGACTTCGATGACGGTGTGGAGGCCGAACGCGCCGATGACCGGGCCGGCGACGGTGCCGGACCCGCCCAGCAGCGCCATCGCGATGAGTTCGACGTTCCACGCGCCGTTGTAGGCGGTCTGTGGGTCGATGAACGTGTTGAACAGGCTGTACGCGCCGCCGGCAACCCCGGTAAAGAGGCTGGCCAGCATCCACGCGGCCGTCTTGTAGTAGGTCGTGTTGAACCCCATGGCGGTGGCCTTCTCCTCGTCGTCGCGGATGGCGTTCAGGATGAAGCCAAAGCGCGTGTTCGAGAGGTAGTAGACCACGCCCATCTCCACGACGAGCACGCCGAGGAAGAGGTAGTAGAAGACGGTTCCCGAGGGCACCTCCAGCAGAATCTTCCCGCTGGCACCGCCGGTGATGTCCAGGTTCCGGGATATCTGCTGGGCCGCGAGCAGGACGCCCAGCGTCGCGATAGCGAAGTAGTGGCCACGCAGGCGCAACACGACGGCGCCGATGACCGCCGCGAAGGCGACGGCGACGAGGCCGGCGACGACCATCGCGACCGGGAACGAGATTGCGAAGTCCTTGATGAGGATGGCGGTGGTGTACGCGCCGATGCCGAAGAAGGCCATGTTCCCGAAACTCGGATAGCCGGTCTGACCGCCGACGATGTCCCACGACAGCGCGAGGATGGCGAACAGGAACATCTCCGAGATGACCGTCATGTAGTACCCCTGCTGGAGACCCAACAGCGGCGGGAGCGCACCGACCACCGCGCTGGCCGCCAGCAGCTTCCAGCCGTGGGCACCACAGACGCCGAACAGGCGGTCGACCTGGTCCGGCGGGACCAGAGAGCGGAGCAACCCGCTGTTGCTCTCCGATTCCGCACTCATTGTTCCGCCCCCTCACCGAACAGGCCCTGCGGTTTGACGACGAGGAGCACGATGAGCAGCGTGAAACTCACTGCCAGCGTCCACCGCGAGGAGATGAAGCCCGCGGTCAGCTCCTCGACGGAGCCGAGTAGCAGTCCGCCGACCAGCGCGCCGGGAATCGAACCGACGCCGCCGAACACGACGATGACGAAGCTCTTGAGCGTGTAGATGAGCCCCATCTGTGGCTGGATGTTGAGGATGGTCGCGATGAACGCGCCCACGCCGCCGGCGATGGCCGAGGAGACGCCGAAGGTCACCGCGCGGGTGTGTTCGACGTCGATGCCGACCAGCGCCGCGGCCTCCGGGTTCTGCGAGACGGCGCGAATCGCCCGCCCCGTCCGCGTCTTCTGGAGGAACAGGTACAGCGCCGCGGTCAGCACGATGGCGCCGACGAACGCGACCAGTTTCATCTTCGGGACGACGAGTCCCGCCACGGTGAACGACGGGTCGGCGAAACTGACCTGAATCGACCGGGGGTTCGCCGACCACGCTTGCAGCGCCAGTTGCTGGATGGCGATGCTGATGCCGAACGTGACCAGCAGCGTCAGGAAGATGTCCGTCCCGATGACCCGCGAGACCAGCGTCCGCTGGAGCGCGTACCCGACGCCGAACAGCACCAGGATGGCCACCGGAATCGTGACGAGGAACAGCAACGGCGACCCCTCGGCGTTGCCGGTGACGAGGGTCAACACCCAGTAGGAGGTGTAGCCGCCGAGCATCACCATCTCCCCGTGCGCGAGATTGATGATGTCGACGACGCCCCAGATGAGCGCGAAGCCCACGGCTACCGCCGCGAACAGCGCCCCGATGAGCAGGCCGTTGACGACGAACTGCGTGAACGCCATCTGTGTTATCGTTCACTCCAGTCCGGCATCGGGTAGAGGGGGTCAGACTGGGCGACGTTCTCGGGGTACGTGATCTGGAGTCCGGGGTCCGGCTGCCACTGGTAGACCAGCATGTTCTTGTCGATGACCCCGCTGTCGTCGAAGGCCACGTTGCCGTACACCGAGGAGAAGTCCGAGTTCCGGATCTGGTTCCGGACCGGCGTCGGCCCCAGTTCGTCGACCTGCTGGAAGGCGTTCATGAACGTCAGGATGACACCCTCGGCGGCCGCACTGTGGTAGTCCGGCGTGTAGTCGTAGTTCTCCTCGATGGCCGAGACGAAGTTCTGCGTGTTGCCGAACACGGGGTCGTCGAAGTTGGCGTTGACCGCCCACGAGGAGGGGCCGTACATGTAGTCGCCGTTCGGCCCGACCTCGTTCTTAAACGACTCGTTGAGGCTGCCGACGGTCCCCATCGCCGCGTCGACGTTGACGTTCTGGCTCTCCATCTGGTTGGCCAGGATGATGTTGTGCTTCTGGTGGGCACACAGCAACAGGATGTCTGCACCCTGTTCGCGGACCTTCCCGAGGTTCGTCGAGAGGTCCGACGTGTCCGAGGGGAACGTCTCGTCGACGACGAGTTCGAGGTCCGTGTTCGATATCTTGTTGCGAGCTCCCTCGGCCGTCGACTGGCTGAAGGTGCCGTCCTCCGCGAGGATGGCGATGGACTCCGGCGCCGAGTCCTGCGCGAGGCACATGTCGATGTAGCTCTTCGCGTACTTGTTGGCCGTGGGCAGGAGCCCGAATATCCACTCGTTGCCCTGACTGAAGATTTCCGGGCTGGCACCGCCGCCCTCGACCATCGGCTTCCCGTTCTGCGCCGCGACGGCGCTGGCCGGTAGGGTCACCGTACTGGAGTACGGCCCCAGCAGGTAGTCGATGTTCTCCCGGTCGATGAGCTCCTGATAGATGGACTTCGACGCCGAGGCGTCCGTCCCGTCGTCCCGCAACACCATCTCGAGTTCGTACGTGTTGCCGTCGCCGGCTTCCACGCCACCGGACTCGTTGATGCGCTGGATGGTGAGTTCGTAGGCGTCCTTGTACAGTTGGCCGAGGTCGGCGTTGTCACCGGAGAGACTCATCGACCCCCCGAGTCGGAGGACGTTCGACTCGCCGCTCCCGCCGTCACCGGTGGAGCCGCCGTCGCTGCCGTCACTGCCGCCGTCGCTGCCGCCATCGCCGCCGTCACTACCGCCGTCGCCGCCGTCACCGGAACAGCCGGCGAGACCGGTCAATCCTAACACGCCTGCGCTCCCTGCAACCTTGATGAACTGCCGTCGGTCGTGTTCTCTCGTCATGGGTTTGTTAGTGGCGTGTATCAATGATACACGCTCTGTACGGGCCAATGTGACACGGCCTATTAAACATTAAGGATTGTTCGTCCGCAGGGTTTCGATAAGAAGGAGTCACTCGGAACGGCGGCTTTCCAGCCGTCTGGAGTGGGGTCTGCGTAACTACACACGACCTGTTCGACGGCCGGTCGCAGACACGGAGGGGGCGCACCAACCTGTCGAGTACTCACCAGAGGACGTTCGGCCAGAGCACCGAGAAGAAGACGACGAGCAACATGGTGAGCACGATGGTCATCAGCACGTTCAGGACGACGCCGGCACGTATCATGTCGCGCTGTTCGAGATGGCCGCTCCCGAAGACGATGGCGTTGGGCGGCGTCGCGACCGGGAGCGCGAACGCGAAACTGGCCGCGATAGCGCCCGTCACCGTGAGGAACACCGCCGCCGGGACCGGGTCGACGCCGAGCGTCCCGGCGAGGACGCTCCCCAGTCCGATGAGAATCGGCGCGAGGATAGTCGTCGTCGCCGTGTTCGAGGAGAGTTCGGTGACGAGGACCGTGAAGACGACCACGGCGAGGACGACCAGCACCAGCGGTGCGCCGACGACGGCGTCGAAGACGCTCCGTGCCAGCCAGTTCGTCGCCTCGGTCTCGGCCAGCGCGTCGGCCAGCGAGATGCCGCCGCCGAACAGCACGATGGTCCCCCAGTCGATGTCGACGAGGTTCTCCCAGTCGTCGGCGTCCGAGAGCACCAGCGCGGGGATGGCCAGCAGTCCGACGACGACGAAGTAGAGGATGCCACGGTGGCCAGTGAGGCCGAAGACGCTCTCGCCCTCACCACCGAACAGCGTCACGAACCACGGGTCCGGCAGGACGCCCTCGAACAGGAAGCCGAGGCCGCCGAGTATCCACAGTCCAGCCGTGACGGCGAAGATGACGGCGGCGCGCCGACCACGAGGGGACAGGTCGCCCTCCTCCTCGAGGTACGTCGCGGCCTGCTCCTGTGCGCCCTGCACGCTGTCTATCTCCGGGGGGTACAGCCAGAACGTCAGGACGTACCACGTCAGCGGCAGGGTGACGGCGACTATCGGGAGGCCGACGGCCAGCCACTGGGCGAAGGATATCTCGACGCCGACAAGCCTGTCGAGGAAGGCGACGGCCACGACGTTGGGCGGCGTCCCGATGAGCGTCCCGACCCCGCCGACGCTCGCGGCGTAGGCCGTCCCCAGCAGCGTCGCCACGCGCATGTTCGACACTTCGCCCTCGGGAGACTCACGGCCGACCACTTGCGCGAGGACGCCGAGTGCGACGGGCGTCATCATCGCCGTCGTCGCGGTGTTGGACACCCACATCGACATGAACGCCGTCGCCAGCATGATGGCCAGTATGAGCAGGCGCGGCGACCGCCCCATCCGGTTGATGAGGGTGAGCGCCAGTCGGCGGTCGATGTTGTGGGTCTGGAGCGCCTTCGCCAGCATGAACCCCGCGATGAAGAGGAAGATGAGCGGGTCGGCGAACCCCGACAGCGCCCGTTCCATCGAGTCGTAGATGCCGAAGGTGGTCAACGCGACGGGGATGAGCAACGCCGTCACGGGCAGAGGCAGCGCCTTCGTGACCCAGAGGATGGCCGCGAGTGCCATCGTCGCCAGCGCGTACTGTGCGGCCGGGTCGAGTCCCGTCGGCGTCGGCGCCGTGGCGACCAGTGCCGTGACGACGCCAGCGGTGACCAGCGCCACGACGAGACGCCGGGGCCTCGCGTGTCCGTTCCACGTCACGGCCACCACCACCGCTCACACCGGTCTCGCGTCACTGTCCCGTTCGTCTCCCGCGTGTGTACCCCCGTCATTGTCAGAAGTTCTCCACCAGCACGCACAGTTGCTCGTCGGTAATCTCGGCGCGGTACAGTTCGAACAGGTCCTCGAGTCGCGCCTCCGAGAGGCTTCGCGTGTCGCTCTCCAGCATCGAGACGTGTGCCTGCATGATGTCGTCGACTTCCGTCTCGACCTCTCGCTGTCCGAACCCGGCCGCGACGCGGAGTAGTCGCCACGCCGTGGGCGAGATGTCACGTACGTCGATGTCGTCGGCCGCGCTCACACCCATCTGTCGCTAGTTCGCATCACCTGCCGGACCCACATAACTGTTCGTCACCCAGACGGGCACGAACCGTCGGTCAGCGCCGAAGTCGGACGTCCAACACGACGTTCTGCTCGCCGGGGGCGTACGAGCGGACGGCCCGCCGCGTCTCGACGGTCACGTCGTACTCGGGGCCGGCCGCCGCCCGAATCGCCCGCTCGCCCGGCCCGTACAGGTCCTCGTCGGGTTGGATGTCGTAGTAGTGGAGCGTACAGTCGTCGCCGGCCAGTCTGACCGCGGTGTCGAGGAACTCGTCGGCGCTGTGGGGCAGGTTCATCACGATACGGTCGGCCCACCCCTCGTAGTCGGCCGCGATGTCGCGGACGTCGCCACAGATGGCCGTCACGCGGTCCGCGACGCCGTTTCGCTCGGCGTTCCGGCGGAGGTACTCGACGGCCGCCTCGTTGATGTCCGTCCCGACGCACGTCGCGCCGCGCTTCGCGAACGGAACCACGAACGGGCCGACGCCAGCGAACATGTCGAAGGCCTGTTCGCCCTCGTGGACCTGTTCGACGACGCGGTGGCGTTCGGTCGCGAGACGGGGCGAGAAGTACACTTCCGCGAGGTCCAGTTCGAAGGCACAGCCGTACTCGCGGTGGACGACTTCGGTCGTGTCGCCGGCCAGTACCTCCCAGTCCCGGACCCGCTGTTCGCCCTTTATCTTCGAGGCGCGGTTCAGGACGCCCTCGACCGGCAGGTCCGAGTCGACGATGGCGGCCGCTATCTCCCGGGCTCTCGCCGGGTCGTCCTCGTCGACGATGACGATGTCCCCGATGCGCTCGTAACTCGGGTCGAACCCGAGGACGTCCGCCGGCATCGTCTGGCCCTCGCGGACCGGCGCGTCGAACTCGACGACCGAGAGGTCCTCGGGCACGGCCGTCGGGTCGGTGACTGGGACGTACAGCGACCCGTCTTCGACCGTGATGTCGTACCCGTCGTCGACGAGGCCGGACTCGGCCAACCGCTGGCGAGTCGCCTCGCCGTCCTCGCGCGCGACGCGAACGCAGGGAACGCCCATACGCTCTCTCCCCGACCAGCGGCGGTAAGCCTGACGCTTCGCGTCCTTTATCCCCGGCGACGACCGACGCAGGGTATGCTCACTTTCGTCGGCCTCGGCCTCTACGACGAGCGCTCGGTCACCGTCGCCGGGCGGGACGCCATACGGGACGCGGACCGCGTCTTCGCGGAGTTCTACACCAGTCGACTGGTCGGTACCGACCTCGAAGCGCTGGAAGAGTACCACGACACGACCATCGAGGTCCGCGACCGGGCCGGCGTCGAACGGGACCCCGGGCCGGTCCTCGACGCTGCCGAAACCGACGACGTGGTGTTCCTGACCGCCGGCGACACGATGGTCTCGACGACCCACACCGACCTCCGCCTGCGCGCCGAGGAACGCGGCATCGAGACGCGCGTCGTCCACGGCACGACGGCACAGACGGCCGCCGGGTCTCTGACCGGCCTCCAGAACTACCGCTTCGGCAAGGCGACGACGCTCCCGTTCGAACAGGCCCACGGTGGGGACGGCGTCCCCGACAGCGTCGTCGCGACTATCGAGGACAACCGGTCCCGGGACCTCCACACGCTGGTCTACCTCGACATCAAGGTCGACGACCCACACTGGGACGACAGCGACGACACCTACATGACCGCGGACCACGCCGCGGGACTGCTGGCCGAAGAATTCCCCGAGACGCTCGGCGTCGTCGTCGCCCGTGCGGGGAGTCCCGACCCGGCGGTCGTCGCGGACACGCTTCCCGAACTCGCCACTCGAACGTTCGGCGACCCACTGCACTTACTGGTGATTCCGGGCGACCTCCACCCGATGGAAGAAGACGCGCTGGACGCTATCGCCGGCCTGCCCTAGTCGTCGCTCGGCGTCGCGGCCGCCTCCGTCCCGTCGCCGTCGATGTCGAACGCGCTCTGGAGGTCGTACTCCGTCCCCGTCACGAGGAACAGCAGGTCCTCGACGAGGATAGTTATCTCGGGTAACTCACGGACCAGCAACCACGTGATACCGACCAGTACCACGACCGACCCCGTCTGGGCGAGGATGCGGTCCGCGACGTAGTACGACACCATCCGCGGGTCCGAGAGGCCGAACAGCGACATGACGACGCCCTCGAACCACTGCATCCGTTGTTGCCCGAAGGAGATAGCGATGAACACGTTCCGGAACAGGTTCAGCACGTAGATGACCGACACCGCCATCGCGAGCGTGCGGAGTTTCCGCCGCCACGGCGCCGACACGGCGAGGATGCCGCCGGCGAAGATGGAGATGCTCCCCATCCCGGTACACGCCAGCAGTATGTTGTACGTAATCGGCCCCTCTTCGTGGTCGAACCAGAACGTGCTCTCGTAGGGGTACTGCTTCGTGGCGATTCTGATGCCGTCGTGAGTGAGGCCGTCGACGACGAGGGGGTCGACGCCGACCAGCGACAACAGGAACGCCGTCTGGTCGGTGACCACCTCGACGAGCCACTGTCTGAGCGGGTCGATGGTGATGAACGGCACGTAGACGATGCCCATGAGCCCCACCGCACGCGTCAGGACGAACAGCGAGTCGCGGCCGTTCCACAGCAGATAGCCCGCGTACAGCGACAGCGGTACCGCGGCGAGTCCGCCCACGCCCTCGATAGCGCTCTTCTGTGTCAGCACGAAGTGCGGCGTGAGGACCAGCCAGAACGCTGCGAACAGCCCCCATCCGGTGACGGCGACCCGGCGCGCCCACTCCGTCTCGAACTGGTGGAGGACCGCACTGCCGAGAAACGCCGCGAGAACCAGCCACATCAGTGGTTCCGACCACACCAACGGGTCGAAACTGAACCCACCGAACGTCACGGTGGACTGCAAGACTGGGAGAGACATTCGTGTCTACGTTGGCTAATCCGGCCTATATGCTTTGTCGTTACACCGGTGTGTGCACGCCGAACGCACTCGCGTCGGCAGTGCTGCCTTCTAGGGAATCAGGCTAACGCGGGACCGGTGTCAGTTCGTCACGACTTCGACTTCGTCCCCGCCGCCATCCTTCGTGGACGCGTACCGGTCGTCACAGCTACCGGGGTCACGGTAGTCCTCGGCAGCGCGCACTATCAGTTCGGCCCACGTCTCGTGGAGGTCGTCGGTCCGGACGGCGACGTGGCCCCGCGCGTCGGCCATCGTGTACGAGCGCCCGTCGTGGTTGGCCGGCAGTTCCAGCGACGCCGCGAGGTTTCCGATACGCATCGTCGTGTGGCCGAGCGTCAGCACACTCGGACCGTGGGACGGGTGCGCGGAAAACGCAACCATACGCGGCGGCGGTGGCTCACTCCGTCGCGGGGGCCGACGGTGGCCGAAGCAACGGCCAGTAGTACCACCACGCGAGGACGAGCAAGACGACGGTCCCAACCGGGAGCGCGACGTAGCCGATACGTCTGTTGAAGCCGAGGGCGAGGCCGACCTGCGTGAGTCCGGCACCGACCAGCGAGAACGCCGTGATGCGGGGGTCTTCTCGCCAGACGACGCCCGAGAGCGCGCTCCCGAGTGCGAGTAGGTACAGCACCACGCCGGTCCCCCACGACTCGATGAACGGCGGCAGGCCGTCGGTGAACCGGAAGAAGAAGTCGTATATCGAGACCAGCTGTGGCGGGTTCGTGTTGAACAAGCCCACCGTGAACACCATCGTCAGTTCACCGCCGACGACGAGTATCGTCCACGGGACGGGGCCGGCGACGAAGACGGCGGCGAGGCGGCGACGGGGGGCAGCGGCCATACCGGAGGGCAGGGCCTAATCGACTTACCTCTTCGCACACGCACGCGTGAACGGTCACTTCCGGGCGACGATCCGGAGGACGTCCTCGTCGGCCAATTCGTGGTCCCGACCGACCTGTTGTTCGTCGTGTTTGGCGCTCGGACCGGTGACGCGGGCGAACCGGAACCGTTCGTCGAAGCTCCCGCCGAGTTTTCGGCAGGCGTCGTCGACGGTGTCGCCCTCGCGGAGGATGAGTGGCTCCTCGTAGTCGACGCCGCGGCCCGGCTTGTCCATGTAGATACGGATGAGTCCCAGTTCGTCCCAGATGCGCTCGGTCAGGCCGTCGAGTCCCTTCTCCTCCTCGGCGCTGATGAAGATGGCCTCCTCGGGGTCTATGTCGCGCTCTTCCAGTTCCGACTCGACCGTCGGCAAGTAGTCCGGTTCGATGAGGTCGGCCTTGTTGACGGCGACGATGGAGGGGACGTACTCGCGGTTGTCCATCACGCCGTCGATGAGTCTGTCGAGGTCGACCTGTTCGCCGATGGTGACGTCGGCGTTGACGTAGCCGTGTTCGCGGAGGACGCTCTTGACAGTCTCCTCGTCCAGGTCGAGGTCGACAGAGCTGTTGACCGTCAGTCCGTCTTTGGCCTTCTTGCGGATGTTCACCCGCGGGGGCTCGGTGTCGAGGCGAATCTTGTTCTTGTACAGTTCCTCGCGCAGGCGGTCGTACTGGTCTATCTCGAAGACGGAGACCATGAAGACGATGAGGTCCGCCGTCCGGACGACAGAGAGGACCTCTTTGCCGCCACCGCGACCACCGGCCGCGCCCTCGATGAGGCCGGGGACGTCGAGAATCTGGATGTTCGCTCCCTTGTGTTTGAGCATACCGGGGTAGACGTCCAGCGTCGTGAACTCGTAGGACCCAGTCTCGGACTCGGCGTTCGTCAGGGCGTTCAGAAGCGTGGATTTCCCGACGCTCGGGAAGCCGACGAGTGCGACGGTGGCGTCGCCGTGCTTCTCGACGCCGTAGCCGCCACCGCCGCCGGAGCCAGACTGTTGCTGTTCGAGTTTCTCCTTCTTCTCGGCGAGTTTCGACTTCAGCCGGCCGATGTGGGCCTCTGTCGACTTGTTGTAGGGCGTGTCCGCTATCTCGTCTTCGAGTTCCTGTATCTCCTCTTCGAGCCCCATCAAGTGTACGTCGGCCCCTCGTCCCGAATAAGGTTTTCTTCCCTCTCCGACGAGGCCCGTGCTAGGGGCCGGGGTGGCGGGCAGACGTCGACTCTGTCTCTCGGGTCGGAGACTGTCCTCGACGCCACAGTATCACTGACGAGAAAGGGTCTGCCATCGCCGTGGTCGCGGATTCGGCGGAAGTGTGTCCGGAGCGACGACTCTACGATTCCGACACACCTATACGATGCCCGCCGTCAAATTTCGATAATGGCAGGTGCTGATCGGTTCCGCGACAGCACGCAGATTCTCTTACCCGCGGGTGCGCTCGACGGCATCCGTGACGAACTCGAGAGCCGGTTCACGGTCACGGTCCGAAAGGAGGGGCCGAAGGTCCGTATCATCGGCTCACCCGTCGAAATCAAGGACGCTGGCGACTTCCTCGCGATGAACGGCGTGACCTTCGCCTGATGCGGTCGCCGGTCGAAGCGACGACGGTTCTGCTGTAGGTCGTCCCCGTGAGCGCTGGTCGTCGGCGCAGGGAACCGTGTGTGGGCCTCACGCGGCGCTGGGTGAAACGCAATCCTTTAAACTGCCGGGACGGATTGACCGTACATGGCTGGAACTATCGAAGTGCTCGTCCCTGGCGGGCAGGCCAACCCTGGCCCGCCCCTCGGTCCCGAACTGGGTCCGACACCCGTGGACGTGCAGGCAGTCGTGCAGGAGATAAACGACCAGACAGAGGCGTTCGACGGCACCGAAGTCCCCGTCACCATCGAGTACGAGGACGACGGCTCGTTCAGCATCGACGTCGGTGTCCCGCCGACGGCCGAACTCGTCAAGGACGAGGCCGGCTTCGACACCGGGAGCGGCGAGCCACACGAGGAGTTCGTCGCCAACCTCACCGTCGACCAGGTCATGCAGATAGCCGAGCAGAAGCAGTCCGACCTCCTCGCGTACGACCTGAAGAACGCCGCGAAGGAAGTCGTCGGCACCTGCACCTCGCTGGGCGTCACCATCGAGGGCAACGACCCCCGCGAGTTCAAGAAGCGCATCGACGAGGGCGAGTACGACGACGAGTTCGCCGACGCCGCCGCGGCGTAACTGGTCACGAGCGCCCGCGAATCGGTTCTGCGGTCTTCTCTCCGACACCGAGGGCGAACAGCAACTGGTGTGGTCGACCTCGCCCGCTGCCGCCGCTAGTGTCGGTTCGACGGCTTTAAGTGTCGCATTGGCCTCTCCCCGTACGAGACAGGCATCCGCCTGTTTCACTGACCCGTAGAAGCCGTTTGGCGTACTACGGAGGTGAACAATGGCAGACCAGGAAATAGAGAACGCAGTCTCTCGCGCACTCGAGGACGCACCTGAGCGGAACTTCCGCGAGACGGTCGACCTCGCAGTCAACCTGCGCGATTTGGACCTTAACGACCCGTCGAACCGCGTCGACGAGTCCGTCGTTCTGCCTGCCGGCACCGGTCAGGAGACCAACATTGTGGTCTTCGCCGAGGGTGAGACAGCCCTCCGTGCCGAGGAGGCAGCAGACGACGTACTCGACGAGGACGAACTCGAGGAGCTTGGAGGCGACGACGACGCCGCCAAGGACCTCGCCGATGCAACTGACTTCTTCATCGCAGAGAAGGACATGATGCAGGACATCGGTCGATATCTCGGGACCGTCCTCGGCCCACGCGGGAAGATGCCGGAACCGCTCGACCCCGACGACGACGTCGTCGAGGTCATCAACCGCATGAAGAACACCGTGCAGCTGCGCAGTGGGGAGCGTCGGACGTTCCACACGCGCGTCGGTGCCGAGGACATGTCCGCCGAGGACATCGCCGACAACATCGACGTCATCATCCGCCGACTGCACGCCGACCTCGAGAAGGGGCCGCTCAACATCGACACCGTCTTCGTGAAGACGACGATGGGCCCCGCGGTGGAGGTGGCCTGATATGAGCGCCGAGCGCAAGACTGAGACCATCCCGCAGTGGAAGCAGGACGAAGTCGACTCCATCGTCGAGATGGTCGAGTCCTACGAGAGCGTCGGCGTCGTCAACATCGCCGGGATTCCGTCCCGACAGCTACAGGACATGCGCCGTGACCTCCACGGCACCGCAGAGCTCCGGGTCTCCCGGAACACGCTGCTCCGCCGCGCCCTCGAGGAGGTCGACGACGGCCTCGAAGACCTGACGCAGTTCGTCAGCGGGCAGGTCGGCCTCATCGGCACGAACAGCAACCCGTTCTCGCTGTTCCAGGAACTCGAAGCGTCGAAGACGCCCGCGCCCATCGGCGCCGGCGAAGTCGCGCCGAACGACATCGTCATCCCCGAGGGCGACACGGGTGTCGACCCGGGGCCGTTCGTCGGCGAACTGCAGGCTATCGGTGCGGACGCCCGCATCCAGGAGGGGTCGATTCAGGTCCTCTCCGACTCGACGGTGCTCGACGCCGGCGAGGAAGTCTCGCAGGACCTCGCGAACGTCCTCAACGAACTGGGCATCGAACCCAAAGAGGTCGGGCTCGACCTGCGCGGCGTCTTCGCGGACGGCGTCCTCTTCGAACCCGAGGAACTCGAACTCGACGTCGAGGAGTACGAGCAGAACATCCGTGCGGCCGCCGGGCAGGCGTTCAACCTCTCGGTCAACGCCGGCTACCCGACCGAGCAGACCGTGCCGACCATGCTCCAGTCCGCTCGTGGCGACGCCAAGAGCCTCGCGCTCCACGCCGCCATCGAGGATCCCGAGGTCGTCCCCGACCTCGTGAGCAAGGCCGACGCACAGGTCCGTGCGCTCGCCTCCCAAATCGACGACGAAGAGGCACTGCCGGAGGAGCTCCAGGACGTGGATGCCGCCCCGGCCACCGAGGAATCGACCGACGACCAGACCGAGGACACCGCATCCGAGGACGACGCCGACGACGCCGAGGCCGAGGCAGACGAGGCCGAGGACGACGATGACGACGACGAAGACGCCGGCGACGCGCTCGGAGCGATGTTCTAACACTACCACCACTACAGAACAATGGAATACGTTTACGCTGCACTCATCCTGAACGAATCGGGCGAAGAGATCAACGAAGACAACCTCACCGACGTACTCGAAGCCGCAGGCGTCGACGTCGAGGAGTCCCGCGTCAAGGCCCTCGTCGCCGCCCTCGAGGACGTCGACATCGAGGAGGCCGTCGAGCAGGCATCCGCCGCGCCCGTCCCCGCCAGTGGCGGCGCCGCCGCACCCGCCGAGGGTGACGAGAGCGCCGACGAGGGTGACGAGGACGAGGCCGAGGAAGAGGCCGCAGACGACGGCGACGACGGCGACGACGACGAGGACGACGAGGCCAGCGGCGAGGGTCTCGGCGAACTCTTCGGCTAACTCGGCCGTACTCGAACCGCATTTCTTTCGCGCACGACCGACCAGCGGTCGCGCCGTCCGGACGTTGAAGTACGAAGCCGGGACCAGCGAGCGTATGCTCCCGGTCAGACTGACGGCAGAGCCGCTGGCAGTCGCGGGGGTGTTGGTTGCGATAGCGGGTGGCGTCTGTCTCGGGACGGTGAGCGGTCTCGTCCCGGGCCTGCACGCCAACACGCTGGCGCTGTTGCTCGCGGCGACGGCCGGACAGATTCCCGGCCCGCGAGTGTACGTCGGTGCGGCGATGTTGGCGGCCGGCGTGACACACACCTTCCTCGACGTGGTGCCGGCGCTGGCACTCGGCGTCCCCGACCCGGCG
The DNA here is from genome assembly GCF_019599465.1 of Haloarcula rubra. Classification (GTDB taxonomy): domain Archaea; phylum Halobacteriota; class Halobacteria; order Halobacteriales; family Haloarculaceae; genus Haloarcula; species Haloarcula rubra. The sequence continues at coordinate 130,691 of NZ_RKLR01000007.1, read as the reverse complement.
ATGGCCGCCGGCGCGCTCCCCGGACACCGACTCGTCGTCGAGGGGCGGGGCCGGGAGGCACTCCGTCTGTCGGCGCTCGGGAGCGGCGGTGCGGTCCTGCTCGCGGCACCGCTGGCGCTCCCGGTCACCGCCGTCATGAAGCGGGTGTACCCCGTCGTGTCGACCAACCTCCCGGTCGTGCTCGCTGCTATCGTGGCTCTACTGGTGCTGACGGAGCGAGGGGGCAGGCGGCGAGTCGGTGCGCTCGCGTCGCTCGGCGCGAGCGGCGGTCTCGGACTGGCGTTCCTCGATGCATCCGTCGAGGGAGTCCTGCCGGTCGCGGACGTCCTCGTCCCGTTGTTCGCGGGCCTGTTCGGCGCGCCGGTGTTGCTCGCCGCTATCGGTGGCGAGGGCGTCCCGCCACAGGCGGATCCGGCGGTGACGACGCCGAGCGGAACGGTCGCGACGCTGGCCACCGTCGGGACGCTGTGTGGGGCCGTCGTCGGCTACCTCCCGGGCGTATCGAGCGCCATCGCGGCGACGCTCGCGCTGGGCCTCACCTCCACGCGGGGGCCGCGCGCCTTCGTCGTCACGACCAGCGGCGTGAACACGGCGACGGCGGTGTTCGCGCTGTTCGCCCTCGTCACGTTCGGCGACGCACGGACCGGCGTCCTCGTCGCGCTGGACCGGGCGAGCGTGCCGCTCGTGCTCCCGACGCTCCTGACCGCCGTCGCCGTCGCGGCCGTCGCCGGCGCCGTACTCGTCCCGTGGCTCGGCGACCGGTATCTGCGGACCGTCGGTCGACTGGACCCGGCGTGGCTCTCCGTGTCCGTCCTGACCGCCCTCCTCGTCCTCTCTGGCGTGTTCGCGGGGCCGGTCGGCGTCGCCGCGTTCGGGGCCGCGACGCTCGTCGGCCACCTGCCGCCACGCTTCGACTGCCGGCGTGCGACGCTGATGGGGGTCCTCCTCGTCCCCCTCGTCTTATAGGTATCCCCGACGGCGGAAGTGGACGAGCATCACCGCGACCATCAGCACCATCCCGAGCATCGTCGCCGGATAGGCGAACGTCCAGCCCAGTTCGGGCATGTTGTAGGCGCTCTCGCCGAAGTTCATCCCGTAGACGCCGACGACGAACGTCAGCGGGATGAAGATGGTCGCGACGACGGTGAGCACCTTCATCACCTCGTTGGTCGACTGCGAGAGCGTGTTGAGGTAGATGTCACGCGCGCCGGAGACGAGGTCACGGTACGTCTCGGTCAGGTCGACTATCTGGACGAGGTGGTCGTGGACGTCGCGGAAGTACTTCTCCGTCTGTGGCTGTATCTGCTGTGGGTCGCCGCGCGCGAGGACGCCGACGGCCTCGCGGGCGGGCCACACCTGCTTGCGAAAGGACAGCAGGTCCCGGCGGACGTCGTTTATCTTCTCCAGCGTCTCGATGTCCGTCGAGACGGTGACCTCCTCCTCTATCTCTTCGATGTCCGTCTCGACGTCGTCGAGCAGGTCGAAGTAGGCGTCGACGACCACGTCGACGACGCGGTAGGCCGTGAAGTCGGGGCCACGGTGGAGGAGGCGTTCGTCCCCGCGTTCGACGGCGTCCATCACCCGCTGCACCGGGGTGGCCGTCCCGGTCGACAGGGTGACGACCCAGTCACGGCCGATGAAGATAGCTATCGGGGCGGTTCGGACCTCCTTCTCGAAGGTCGTCTCGCCGGGCGAGAGCGCGGCGCTCTTGACGAGGACGAACGTGTGGTCGGTGTACTCCTCCGTCTTCGCCCTGACGTCGCCCCGGACGTCGTCGATAGCCAGCGGATGGAGGTCGAACGCCGTGGCGACGGCGTCTATCTCGTCGGCCGAGGCGTCGGCGACGTGGACCCACGTCGTCCCCACGGCACGGCGGGCGCTGTCGAGGTCGTCGTAGGGGACCGCTGTCCCGTCGGCGTACACGAGCGCGGATATCACGAGTCGCCCTCCGGTCGGTTCGACCGCCCGACCGCGAGCACGGTCAGGCCGAGCATGAGCGCGGTCATGGAGAACGAACGGCCCGGATAGGGCGTCGTCACACCCAGCGCGTAGCCGAGGATTCCGGCGACAGTGAGGGCGGCACCAACCAGCGAGACCGACTGCATGGCCCACCAATCACGGTGCCGATAAAAAAGCGTACCCCCGAGAACGCCGAGACTCAGTCACCGCTGTGGGTGATGCCACCGAACATCGTGTCGACTCTCGCACGCTCGTTTATCTGGTCGGGGTGGACGGCGAGAACGACGAGCACGTCGCCCTCGTGTTCGAAACTCGCGACGTGCATCGTCACGTCTATCTCCTGTCCCTGAACGGTCACGGTGCCGGAGAACATCCCGACGTCGCGGGGTTCACCCAGAATCTCCGCGGTCCGGTTACCCTCCGACTGGACGTCGTTCACGCTCCCGGTTCGACTCGCGAGTTGCTCGACGACGCGGCGGTTCGACCACTGTGCGGCCGGATTCAGCGTCTGTCCGGCGACGTTCGCTCCGGGCGTCGAGACGACGACGAACTGGGCCAGCGGGATGGAACCGAGCGGTCCGAGGTCGACGCCGCGCTGGTACTGCTGAACGTGGTTCACGACCCGAATCGTCCGGTCCTGCCCGGCGAAGGTGACCTGACGGGTGATGTTCTGTTCGGTCGAGTTCGTCAGTTCGTACCCCGACGACGCTCGCGCCGAGTCCTCGACGGTGGCCGGTTCGGATTCGAAGGCGACCGTCTCGCCGGTGATGAGACCCGTACAACCGGCGGAGACGACGAGGAGGGCGACGAGTGCGGAGAGCAGGGGCTTTCGCATAGGTGTTGACTACGAGACGGTGCGGCGTAAAAAAGCTGTTCGCCGACGTCACCCGAACAGGCTGACGAGGGTGTTGATGACGACCCACTTCACGGCGTTCACGGTCCCGAGGCCGTCGATGGTGATGTCCCCGCCGGTGATAGCGTTCTGGAACGCCTTCGAGGGGTCGTTCGACTCGACGATACCGGTCAGCGTCGCCCGGTCGGTGGTCATCTTCATCGTCGCGTCGTCACGGGTGCCCTGTTTCAGTTCCTGAATCTGCAGGTCACCGTCCATCCGGAACGAGGCCGTGGCTTCCGTTCCGTTCGCGTCCGTCACCACGAGGTTCACGCGTTCGTTCTTCAACTGATCGCCGGCGACCCCGAGGTCGCTGGCGTCGATGTTCTCGTTGTAGACGCCGACCATGCCCTCTAGCTCGGCGTACATCTCGTCGGCCCACTCCGGCTGGTCGCTCTGGGCGGCCACCGGACCTGCGGTCGACCCGAAGACCAGTGCGAAGACCACCACGAGTGTGAGTATCCGAGAACTGTACGGTACGGTAATCATAACGAATATATAATTATCTCGAAAGGATATAAATACGTACTGTCGAAGGATAGCACGCGTTCTATCCGGCTTTCGACGAGGATTGTCGGATGATATACGTATCGACGTCGGTTCAGAACCGGTACGTCGGGCCGTCGTCCGTGTCCTGTACCTCGACGCCGAGCGCTTCGAGTTCGTCGCGCAACTCGTCGGCGCGTTCGTAGTTGCCGTCCGCACGCTCCTGTTCGCGCACGTCGAGGACGAGTTCCACGATGTCGCCGGCGAGTGCGACGTCGCTCTCCTCGCTCACCTCACCGAAGGAGAGGCCGAGGATGCCGCCGCCGAACTCCTCGAACGTCTCGACGGCCCGCCGCAGACCACGGTAGTCGTAGGCGTCGTCGTGGCCGTCGACGTGCGTGTTGACGGCGCTCGTGAGGTCCAGCAACGCCGTCGTCGCTTCCCGGGTGTTGAAGTCGTCGTTCATCGCCGCCTCGAACTCCACGCGGACGTCGTCGACGGCCTCGCGGAGCGTCTCGTCGGTCACCTTCGCGTAGGCGTCGACGCTGTCGCAGGCGTCGACCGCCCGCTCGTAGCCGCGCTGGAGGCGGTCCCAGCGCTCCTCGGCCTCGCCGATGGTCTCCTCGCTGTAGGTGGCCCGCGAGGAGTACGCCGTCGAGAGCAGGAAGGTTCGGAGGACGTCGGCCCCGAACTCCTCGACGGCGTCGGCGACGGTGAAGAAGTTCCCCAGCGAGGAGGACATCTTCTCGCCACTCGTCTCCAGCAGTCGGACGTGAAGCCAGTAGTCGGCGAACCGCTGGCCGGTCGCGGCCTCGCTCTGGGCCACCTCGTTCTCGTGGTGGGGGAAGACGAGGTCCTGCCCGCCGACGTGGACGTCGATGGTCTCGTCGAGGTGGGTCATCGACATGGCCGAGCACTCGATGTGCCAGCCGGGTCGGCCCTCGCCCCACGGCGAGTCCCACGTCTGGGCCGTCTCGCAGGCCGCCTCGGCGGGCGCGGCCTCGGGATGGCGGTGCTCCTCGATGTCGTCGGGGTCGACGCCGCCGGCCTTCCAGAGGGCGAAGTCGGCGGGGTGGCGCTTCTCGCTCTCGGCGTCCTCACCCTGTGCCTCGATGTCCTCGACGGTCTGGTTCGAGAGTTTGCCGTAGTCCTCGAAACTCGTCACGTCGAAGTACACCGACCCGTTGGCCTCGTAGGCGTGGCCGCTCTCGACGAGTCGCTCGACGAGCGAGATTATCTCGGGGACGTGTTCGGAGACGCGAGGGTACACCTCCGCGCGGTCGAGGTTGAGCGAGCGCATGTCCTCGATGACCTGCCGGACGTAGTGGCGGGCGACGTCGGCCTCGCTGTCGCCGTCCTCGCCGACGCGGGCGACGATCTTCTCGTTGACGTCGGTGAAGTTCTCGACGTGGCGCACGTCGTACCCCAGCCACTCCAGCCAGCGACACATCACGTCGACGTGGACCCAGCCGCGAGCGTGGCCCAGATGCGGCGGGTCGGAGGTCGTGAGGCCACAGTAGTACAGGAGAACGGAGTCGGGGTCGCGTGGCTCGAACGGCTCTGTCTCGCCGGTCAGCGTGTTCGTCACGCGGAGCGTCATTGTCGAACGACACTGCGCCGGGCCGCTTCAAGGCGTCGGAACCGGGCTGTGAGGCCGCCCCGCTCAGCGGCCCACCGCGGCTTCGACGACCCGGAGCGCGTCGGGCCCGTCACGTCGCTCGACGACCACCACGAGCGAGTCGGCGGCGACGCCGGCCGCCTCCACGGGCACGTCCGCGGCCCGCAAGCGGCCCAGTACGTCGCCGAGCGCCGCCGGGGTGAGGTCCCCGCTGGCGACGATGCCGGTGAGTGAGCCGGTGCCGTCGACGAACTCGGCGTCGCCGATAGCGAGCACCGCGTCCCCGTCACTACCGTCCCCACCCGACCGTCCCAGTCCGCTCCGCATCGAGACGCGCGCTTCGCTCTCGTGTGCCGGGTCGTCGGGCAGTTCCTCGGCGAAGCGACGGAGTGCCGTGGCGACGGCGTCCGTGTCCCCGTCGACATCTAACGTGCGGGCGGCGGCGGTGTAGTTGACGACGCCGGCCCGGAGCGCGTCGTAGAGGAACGGGCGCGTTCGAACGGCGTCGCGAGTGGCGGCGGCGAGTGACATACCGGAGGGTCACGAGGGCAGGCGCAAAAACCGTTCCATCGGGCCTCCCAGTCACTGAGAACCGTCCTATGGTATTGATAGGAGGCCGGCCGTCTCTCCGAACGAGGGAAGACAGTTGGCTATCGCACAACGAGAGCGGGCGGCCTTCGGGCACCCGCTCGCACCGGTAGAGCGCATCGTCGCCGGAATCGTCCTCGCGGTCGGTGCGGCGGGACACGCCGCGCTGGTCGGGGCCGCAGTCGTGCTGGCGTTCCTGCTGCTGACGGCGCTGTAACCACCTATCCACTACGCTCGCCGTCGCTCTCGCCGGACGGTTCGACGTTCTGGTTCAGCGCGAACAGGTTCGTCGGGTCGTAGGCGTCTTTCACCGCGACGAGTCGGTCGTAGGCGGTCCCGAACGTCCTCGTCATCGTCTCGTCGTTGTCTTCGAGGAACCCCGGGAAGTTCAGGTACACCGACCCGTCGGAGAACTGCCGCATGTCGGCGAGGCAGTCCCGGACCCACGCGACGTTCGCGTCGTCCATCGCCGGGTCCTCCCAGTTCGCCTCGACGCCGAGGAGGAACGGTGCGTGCCGCCCGGCGAAGGCGCTCTCCTCGGTGCCGGTGTCGGTGATGGCGCCGCCGAGTTCCCAGACGTCGACGGTCGACAACGGCGAGGGGGCCTGCTCGCCCCAGTAGACGATGCGGTCGACGGCCGACGCCGGGAGGCCGTCGAGGTACAGCGACTTCCAGTAGTAGCGCCTCCCGTCGGGGTAATCCGCGTCGAGTATCCGCTGGAACTCGGCGTACGGTCGGACCGCACTCAGGTCGACGAGCGGGTCGTCCAACTCCCGGAGCGGTGCGAGTGCCGCCTCGCCGTCCTCGGGTGGGCCGGCGTGACAGCCGATGACGCCGAACTTGAGGTCCCCGACGACGGCCTCGTCGAACAGGTCCTCGTCGTACATCACGCCGGTCGAGGTGAGCGTACTGACGTCGTCGGGTGCCGTCTCGACGTACTCCCGGTACGCTCGCAGACACGATTTCGCCGCCGACCCGTCGTAGAAGACGAGTACGGTCGCCACCTCCGGGCCGACCGGGTGGAGGTCGAACTCGAACGCCGTGACGACCCCGAAGTTTCCTCCACCACCGCGGAGCGCCCAGAAGAGGTCGGGACGCTCGTCCTCGCTGACGGTCAGGAACTCGCCGTCGGCGGTGACGAGTTCGACGGCCCGGAGGTTGTCACAGCTCAGGCCGTACCGACAGCGGAGGTGCCCGATGCCGCCACCGAGGGTGAGGCCGGCGACCCCGGTGTCCGAGACGACGCCACCGGGCGTCGCGAGCCCGAACGCTTGCGTCTCGTGGTCGACGTCGGCCCACGTCGCGCCCGCCTGCACCCACGCGGTTCGCTCGTCGGGGTCGACGCTGACGGCGGTCATCTCGGAGAGGTCGACGACCACACCGTCTTCACAGACTGCGGTCCCGGCGACGTTGTGGCCGCCACCGCGGACCGCCAGCGGTACGTCCGCCTCACGAGCGAACGCTACCGTCTCGACGACGTCGGCGACGCCCGCACACCGGACGACGACGGCGGGCCGCTTGTCTATCATCCCGTTCCAGACGGCCCTGGCGTCGTCGTAAGCCCCGTCGCCCGGCCGAATCACCGTCCCGTGGATATCGTCCGCGAACCGGTCGACCCCCCGGAGCGTCTCGTGTTCCTGACTCATGGTCGAACGAACGCTACGCGGGGCGTTAGCCTCATTCGTCACCGAACGTTCGACGGAGCGCACGCCGTTTCAGCCCGTGCAACGCGTCTCGTGTCGTGGCGTGGCTAGAGTTACTACCGTGCGAAACCGTACCTAGCTAGAGAGAACTATGGCGACGGACCGAACAGACGAGACGACCGAGGGGGCGTCCGAGCGTGCGGAGCCACCGCCGGGGTCCCCGGTGCTCGAATCCGTTCTGGAGAACGCGCGAACGCGTCGATATCTCGGCGAACGGTTGGCGGCCGCCGACGACCGGGTGGGGACGGACTACCTCGGCGATATCGTCCGCCACGGGCCGGTCCTCGAAGCCCTCCTCGAACGGCCGCTCGACCGCGGGGAGATAGAGGACCGACTCGACGTCTCGCGGGCGACCAGCCACCGGTTCACGCAGTGGCTCGACAGGCAGGGGTTCGTCGATAAGGTCGACGGACGATTTCGACTCACCGGGCGCGGCCAGACGGTCGCCGAGGAGGTCCTCCGGTTCGAGGCGAACGTGCGGACGGCCCACCGCCTGACCCCGTTGCTGGACGTCATCTGCGAGGACCATCAGGAGTTCGTCATCGAACCGTTCGTCGACGCCACGGTGACGATAGCGGCCCCCGACGACCCGTACCGACCGGTCGAGCGCTTCGTCTCGCTCGTCCGCGAGTCGGAGACACTCCGGGGGTTCAACACTACGCACATGGCGCCGCTCGTCCTCGGCGCGTTTCACCAGCAGGTGTTCGAGGAGACGGACACCGAGATAGTATACCTCCCACACATCGCCGAGAAACTGTTCGAGACGTACCCCGACCGTGCCAGCGAGGCCGTCGACAGCGGCCATCTGACGCTGCGCACCCGCGAGAACCTGCCGTACGGGCTCGCGATATTCGACGACTGCGTCGGCGTCGGTGGCTACGACGAGTCGACGGGGCTGATGGAGGTGTTCGTCGACACCGACGACCCGGTGGCCCGCGAGTGGGCAGAGCGGGTCTTCGCCTCGGTGAAGGCCGACTCGGAGCCGTTGACCGCCGGGTCGGAGTAACGCGGTGCTCGGCGGGCACCGGACCGCCGGCGGTGTGGACCGCCAGCGAAGCCCCTAAGACCGGTTCGTCCCAACGACGGGTATGGACCAAGCGCTCGTCATCGCGGCCCACGGCTCGCACCTCAACGCCGAGTCGAGCACGCCGACGTTCTCACACGCGGACACCATCCGTGCGACCGGCGCGTTCGCCGAGGTTCGCGAGGCCTTCTGGAAGGAGGAACCGTCGTTCCGGGAGGGCCTGCGCACCGTCGACGCCGAGGAGGTGTATCTGGTGCCGCTGTTCATCTCGGAGGGGTACTTCACCGAACAGGTCATCCCGCGGGAGTTCCGCCTCGACGAGTGGGACCCCGAACTGTGGGACTCCGACGGGACGAGCGCGACGCACGCGACGCTGACCGCCGCGGACACCGGCCAGACCGTCCACTACTGCGGGCCGGTCGGGACCCACGACTCGATGAGCGACGTCATCGTCCAGCGGGCGAAGTCGGTGACGGACGACCCCGACGTGGGCGAGGGGTTCGGCCTCGCCGTCGTCGGCCACGGCACCGAGCGCAACGAGAACTCCGCGAAGGCCATCGAGTACCACGCCCAGCGCATCGGCGAGATGGACCGGTTCGACGAGGTGCAGGCGCTGTTCATGGACGAGGACCCCGAGGTAGACGACGTCACCGACCACTTCGAGAGCGAGGACGTCGTCGTCGTCCCCCTCTTCGTCGCCGACGGCTACCACACGCAGGAGGATATCCCGGAGGACATGGGTCTGACCGACGACTACCGGACCGGGTGGGACACCCCCGAGACCGTCGACGGCCACGACATCTGGTACGCCGGCGCCGTCGGCACGGAACCGCTGATGGCCGACGTGGTGCTGGAGCGGGCGGCCGACGCTGGCGCCGACGTGAGCGGGGCTATCGAGCAGGTCCGACAGGCGACCGGCGACGGGAACCCGGCGACGGGCGACTAGCGGTAGTTCGCGGGGCGGAACGGGCGGCTTTTTGCAGTCCGAATCCTACCGCACCGGTATGGACCAGACCCACGTCGAGGCGTTCGCCGACGCCGCGTCGGACGGTATCTCGTTCGACGGCATCGAGGCGCAGGTCGAGGGCGACAGCTACGCCATCGAGACGGCCGACGGCTCGGCGACAGTCGTCGCGACCGACGAGTTCGGCGACGTGGCCGCCGACTACGCGCCGTACGTCACCAACTGGTACTTCTGGCACGCCACCGCTCCGCAGGCCGAGCCACGGTGGGCGTTCCTCCGATGGCTGGAGGGCGCCGAGACGACGCCGGTCCCCGAGCGATACGACGCGCTCTCCGACGGCCGCACGACCGAGTGGGGCGAACTCGCCGTCACCGTCTCGCTGACCGAGGACGGCGGGCGGGTCTACGACCTCCGGCACGAGGCCGACGTCGGGACGGCGGTCGACGAACTGGACACGTACGAGGACCCCGCCGCCGCCCGCGACGTCGCGAAACACGACGACCGGGGACGGTACCGACCGCTCAAGACCGCGCCGTCGCTCCGAGCCGGGTGGGTTTTCCCATCGCTCGACCCCGCCGCACTCGTCGAGGCCGTCCACGCGTTCTACCCCGCGACGGTCCAGAACTGGTACCGGGAACGGGAGGGCCAACTGGACGTGACCCACTGGCACGAGACCGTCGAACGCCAGACCGGCATCTACGGCGTCGTCAAGACGTGGGACCGCGGCGAGGGGTACGAACACGTCAACTGGGTCGCCGAGGCCTGCTGTGACGACTCCCAGTGTCTGAAACGCCGCGAGTGGGGGTACGACGCCGACACCGACCTCGACGTCGACGGGGGCGACGGCGAGTTTCCCTGCCGAGAGCCGTGTTCCCTCGTCGTCTCGGCCGCGCGCAAGTGGACCAAACTCGAAGCCGAGGAGCCACGGACCTACGAGTTCGAGTTGACCCCCAGCGAGAAAGAGCAGGTCGAGGCCATCGTCGACGCCGTCGCCGACGGCCGGGCCGCCGACATCCGCGAGGCCGACACCTCGGACGGGGCGAACCGCTACCGGGCACGGTTCCTCCGGGCGAAGCTGTTCGACGACGACGGCAACCTCTGTGGCGTCGAGACCGACGCCGACGACTAGGCCGCGAGCACCGCGTACACTGTCGCGAGAACGCCGACGACGACGACGAGCGCCGCCAGCAACACGACCACGTTCTGGACGAAGAACGCGGCGGTGACGGCCGCGAGCAGGGCGACGCCACCGACCGCGAGCACCGGCAAGTCGGGGACGTCGGCGAGGACGGAGTCGGACCCGGGGTCGGGTTTGGGCTGTGGTTTCGCGAGGTCCTCGTCGACTTCGACCGGGTCGTCGCTCCGGTCCGGTTCGGTGACGACGACGTCGACGTAGCGCGTCGTCGCGCCGTAGGCCGTGACGACTTTCAGTTTCCCGCGGACGGCCCCGTCCCGGGTCAGGGTCACTCGTACCCGGCGTTCGCTGTCCCGTTCGACGTGGTGGTTGGGTGCCTCGATGCTCGCGAGACTCGATAGCGCGTCGTCGAGGTGGAGGTGGACGTGCGTCGATTCCCCGTGATTCACGAGGCGGACGTCGAAACTCTCGCTCGTCTCGAACGTCGCCGGCACCTCTAACCCGTGGAGTTCCTCGCGGTTGACGTGGACGGGGAGCGAGTCAGGCACGTGAGAATCTCGGCGGGGACACGCAAAAAAGGTTCAGGGGACTCAGGCCGGCGCTTCGTCGCGCATGTCCGGTGGGAGCAGGTTCGGGATGCCGTCCTCGATGGGGAACACCTCGCCACACTCCGTACAGACCAACTGCCCGGACAGAATCTCCTCGTCGTCACGGTCCTCGACCTCGAGGTCGAGGTCGTGTTTGTCCAGCGGACAGCAGATGATGTCCATCAGGTCCTCTTTCATACACCTGCGTCGGTCCGGTAGCCCTAAAAGCGTACTGTCTGGCGCTAGCCGCGAAGTATTTGCTCGCGCAGTCCGCTTCGAGACCCATGAGCGAGACGCTGTACGACCGCCTCGGTGGCGAGGCAGGCATCGAAGCGGTCGTCGAGACGTTCTACGACCGCGTACTGGCCGACGAGTCGCTCGCCCAGTACTTCGAAGACACGGACGTCGAGGCACTCAGAGAGCACCAGCGGCAGTTCCTCGCGGCCGTCACCGGTGGCGCGGATAGCTACGACGGCCAGAGTATGCGGGCCGCCCACGCCCATCTGGACCTGACCGAGGACGACTTCGCGGCCGTGGCCGGCCACCTCGACTCGGCGCTCCGGGCACACGACGTCGACCCGTCCGACAGAGAGCAGGTGCTCACGGCCGTCGTGGACCTCGAAACAGAGATACTGGACCGTTAGAACGGCGACTCGCGGACGATGGTCTCCCCGCGGCCGGGGCCGACGCCGATGGCGTAGGCCGGCGTGTCGAGTTCGTCCTCGATGTACTCGACGTAGGTCCGTGCGTTCTCGGGGAGGGCCTCGTAGCCCTCGCTCGCGACGGTGGCGGGGTCGAACTCCGCCCACCCCTCGAAGCGTCGGAGGTTCGCCTCACAGTCCGCCCACTGCTCGGTGCGTGGGGGCATCGACCTCAGTTCCTCGCCGTCGAGCGTGTAGGTGTGGCCGACCTTCACTTCGTCGAGGCCCGCCAGCACGTCGAGGTGGTTGATGGCGAGGCCGGTGAACCCGGAGACGCGGGTCGCGTGCCGGAGCATCGGCATGTCCAGCCACCCGACGCGGCGGGGGCGCCCGGTGACGGTGCCGTACTCGCCGCCCTCCTCGCGGATGTAGTGTGCGAGGTCTTCGTTCTCGCCCTCGCCCTGTTCGTCGTAGCCGGGCGTGTCGCCGACGACGCCGCCGAGTTCGGTCGGCAGCGGGCCGCTCCCGACGCGCGTGAGGTAGCCCTTGACGATGCCGACGACTTCGCCGCCGCCGACGACGCCGGGACTGACGCCGGTTCCGACGGCGGCCCCGCCGGCCGTCGGGTTCGAGGACGTGACGTAGGGGTAGTTGCCGTGGTCGATGTCGATGATGGTCCCCTGTGCCCCCTCGAACATGACGTTCTGGCCGTTCTCCATGGCCTCCGTGAGGAAGGCACCGGCGTTGACGGTCATCTCTTCGGCCTCGAAGCGGCGGCCGAACTCGCGGAACTCCTCGTAGAGGGCGTCGACGTCCAGCGCGTCGGGGTCATCCAGGTCCGCGACGTCGAGGCCGTAGACGTCCTCGACGACGGCGCGCTTCTGCGGGACGACGTACTCCAGTCGCTCACGCAGCACGTCGGGGTCGAGTAAGTCGCCGACGCGGACGCCACGGCGGCCGGCCTTGTCCTCGTAGGTCGGGCCGATACCACGACCGGTCGTCCCCACCTCGTCGTCCGTCTCGCTCTTGACCTCTTCCTCGATGCCGTCCAGCACGCGGTGGAACGGGAGGATGACGTGCGCACGCTCGGCGACACGCACGTCCGGGTCGAGGCCACGGTTCTGCAACGTATCTATCTCGTCGAACAGCGTTCGCGGATTGACGACGCACCCGTTGCCGAGGACGCCGACCTTGCCGCGGATGGCTCCACTCGGGACCAGGGAGAGCTTGTACTCCTCGCCCTCGTGGACGACGGTGTGGCCGGCGTTGTCGCCGCCCTGATACCGCGCGACGACGTCCACGTCGTCGCCGTACAGGTCGACGATGCCGCCCTTCCCCTCGTCGCCGAGTTGCGAGCCGACGATGGTTACGGTCATCGCACGGACGTTCCGGCCACCGTGATAAACAGATTACGGTCCCTCTCGGTCCGGTTGCGGGGGAGACAGGTTGGCATGGGAGACGTTACGACGCATTTAATACCCACCTCTTCGAACGGAAAAACCGGCAAAGACGGGTGTGCGAGGGCAACTTTTAAATCCCGCAAACACAAGTTAACAATTGCCATGATAGACAGGCTTGAGAAGGAAGTCGACATGCTGGAGCGTCACCTACAGGTGCTCCGCATGGTTATTGAGAACGAGCCTATCGGTATCGTGAAGATGTCCAACGAGACTGGCTACCCCCACCACAAGGTGCGCTACTCGCTGCGCGTCCTCGAAGAGGAGAACCTCATCGAGCCCTCCAGCCAAGGTGCCATCACGACCGAACAGACGGGCGAATTCGTCGACGACCTGGACGAGAAGATAGACGAGATAATCGAGAAGCTCGAAGGAATGAAGATAGAGGACGCGGCCGAGATAGAAGGCTAACGCGTTTCGCTCTGCCCTCAGAGTTCCGGCACGGCGAGGTGGAACTCTTGATTTCTCGCTTCGAGGAGACAGAGGTGGTACCCGTCCTTTCGCGAGAGATTCACGAAGCTCTTGCGCTTGTCACGACTGAACAGGCCGCTGGAAGTCGCTTCTTCGGCCGTCTCGAGCGCCTCTGGTTCGAAGAAGCTACTGGTGACGAGGAACGCCGCCGCCAGCGAGTCCGAGGCGTTGCCGACCCGCTCGGCGTTCCGGACGATGTCGGTCATCTGGCCCTCGGTCGCCGGCTGGCGGCTATCGTTGATGTTCGCGACGAGCAGCGGGTTCCCCATCCGGTCGCGGACGACGACGTCGAACTGCTCCTGTGAGCGGTGTTCCTGTCCGTCCTCGACGTAGGTGACCGTCACCTTGCCGTTCAGTTCGGCTCGGTCTATCTCGGGTAGGGCGTCGTACAGGACCTGCATCGCGCTCGCGTGACCGGTGTCACGGATCTCGTACAACAGGTTCCGAATCAGCCACTCGACGAATCGGTAGTGGAGGCTGTCTTGGAGGAACGTCTCGAACTCGGTGCCGTCGACGCTGGCGTCGGTGGCGTCGAACTGCGTGTGGTACTCTAGCCGGAGGTTCTCCTCGACCTGTGTCGGGTCGGCGTTCCCGTCGTGGGCCTCGGCGAGCGTCGCCTCCCCCTTCGAGTGATAGCGCACGAAGAGGTTCGTCCCGTCGATGGCCTCCGGCACGGAGAGGCGAGTCCCGACCGAAGGGGTGTCGTCGCGCCGGGCCTCCGCGAGTCCGTCCTCCAGACGCTCTATCTCCGCTCGCGCCTCCTCCAGTTCGGACTGGAGGCGGTCACGCTCGGCCCGGAGGTCCTCGTTCGTCGCCTGCAAGTCGTCTATCTCCGACTGGAGGCGCGAGATTTCGGCCTCTTTTCCGTCGAGTTCCGCTTCGAGGTCGGCCACCGCGTCCGGCGCCGGCGACTGGGGGACTGGCTCCTCGGACGTCTGTGCCGGGGGTTGTTCTGCCGTGGTGGTCGTCGGTTGGGACTGTGCGTCCGCAGACGGCGTCTGCTGGGGACGGTCGCCGGTCGACCCGGTGACCACGTCGTCGCTCGCTGCCGACGTGTCCGGCGAGTTCGTCGACCGGTCGGGGTCGAGCGACGGGATGGAGCGCGTCTCGAGGTCCGCCGTCGTCGCGACGGCGGCGCCGTCACCACCTTGGCTCGCCCCGTTCGACGAGGTCGTCTCCGGTTGCGTCTGTGGCTCCCCGGCCGAGCGGTTCGCTCGCTGTTCCGAGTCGGGTTCTCGTGCCGGTTCTGGGTCGCTGGTACGCTGTCGCGGGGACGCCGACGAAGCCACCGACTCCGTCGAGGGTGGCTCGGACGGTCGGTGGTCGGTCTCCGGGGTCCGCTCGGACGTGTCGGCGTCGGCAGTCTCCGACACGTCGTCCCGAGTCCGTGGCTGACCCTGCTGAGACTGCTGGGACTGCTGAGAGTGCTCGGGTTCGGTCTCCTCGTCCGACGACTCGACCGCACCCGTGCGATTCGCCGCGGCGCCCTGGTTCGCACCGGCGGCTTTCGACCCCGGGGGACCACCGGCGGCCGGTCCCGGTCCCCGGTCGACGGCCGACTCGTCCGTGTCGGGTTCGCCGGCGCCACGGTCGGAGTCCGGGGCATCTGTCTCGGCGGTCGGTTCGGCGTCGACCGGGCCCTCGTCGGTCGCCGTGGCGTCGTCGGCGATGTCGCTCGCGGCGACGCCGCCGGCCGCGTCGGCCGTATCCGACCCCGTCGACGGCGCCGGAATCTCGATAGGCGATATCTCGGCGGGCTTCACTTCGTAGATGCCGACTTCGCCGTCCGCCTGTTCGAACGCCTCGTCGTCGGTGATGAGTCGCTCGGCGCTCCCGACCCAGGCGACGCTCATCGAGCGACCCTGATGGTAGACCAGATAGTAGTCGCCAGAGAGGACGTTCTCGGAGAGTTCGACGAAACCGGTGAAGTTCCCGTCCGCGAGCGTGCGGTCCACTTCGGATATCGGCGTCTCCTGAGTGTAGTACTTGGCACGGACCTCGTCCGCGCTCGCCTGCATCACTGCCAGCAGGGGGAGAGCCTCGTGCGGTGCTTCGCGGGCGGTGCCACTACCGGACTCGAAGGCCTCGATGTCGCCGTCCAGGATGCCGACCACCGTCCCGTTCAACATGAACAGCCGGGTCGGGCCGGTGACGACGGCACCGGAGAACTCCTGGTCTGCGAGTGTCCGGAGCCCCTCGTACCCGCCGTCGAAAGGCACCGAGTCCCACTCTGAAACCAGCTCTACCGTCTGCGTGCTCATTACCTTCATCAAGCCGCATGGCAGACAAATAGTTTGTGCCCCGTCAGACACGTGTCTCCCCGGCGACCGATTCTGTGGGCAATACGGGACCACGGGCGGGTACGGTTCCGTCGTCGACCCACTTACGAGGCGCGTCACGGCGAGTCCGATGGGCATATGCCGACCGAGTCCGAACCAACGGTATGGAAGAACAACCGGGTCTGAGTGACCAGTATCGGATGTCGAGTCCGTGGCCGGTGTTCGTCGCTCTGGGTCTCGCACTCTCGGAGATCGGCGTCTTCATCGGACTGTTCCCGGTCGCGGTGTTCGGTCTCATCCTGTTCGGCGGGAGCGTGGCCGGCATCCTCACCGAGTCCGGCTACGCCACCCGGCCGTGGCCGACGCTCGTCGGCATCGGCGTGTTGCTCGCCGTCCTCGCAGCACTCGTCGCCGTCCTCCAGTTGCCGACGTCGGCGTTCACGCTCGCGAACGTCGGCGAGGGCCCGCTGTTCACCCGTCTGGTCGCCGTCGTCGTCGCCGGCGCCGTGATGGTCGCGATGGGGGGAGCCGGCTCGGTCGCCGAGCAGACCAAGGTCTGAACGAAACCAACAGCCTATTTACTGGCCTGCGCCAACGCCGAACCATACATGGCACTGTTCGGGTTCGAAAAGGATACCCTACTCGACCTCACCGTCAACGTCATCCCACTCGGTATCATCCTCTTCTTCATCGCCGCGTTCGCGGTCGTGCCGGCGTTCGGCACCGACCCCGTCTTCACCGGCATGCAGTTCGCGCTGATGATATCGATGTTCCTCCTGCTGGCGGTGCTGACGTACTACGCCGGCCGAGCGATCGAGGGCGCGGAGCAGGAACAGGAGTCACTCGAAGAAGCCAGCGCGGTGAACGAACCGGAAGGCGAGGTCACCGGGCTAGAGGACGGCGACGACGCGGAGGCGGAACTAGACGACGCCTCGGCGGACGGCGACGACGAGTAACCGGATTCAAACCGCGGCACCGCGGAACCGACCCTTTCATTATCGGCCAGTCCTGACGTGCCACCATGGCAGCAGGAGATCTAGTGCTGACGGGGTTGATGGCCGTCCTCCTCGTCGGTATCGCAGCGCTTCTCACGCGCATCGAGAACTGGCGGTCGTACACGCCGCTCGCGGGTGGCGGCACCGCGACGGGCGAGACCGTCGTCCACCGTGAGAAGCCCGCAGGTATCGTTCGCTGGCTAACGACAGTCGACCACAAGGACATCGGGTTACTGTACGGCGTCTACGCCGTCATCGCCTTCGCCGTCGGTGGCATCATGGCGATGCTCATCCGCCTCCAGCTCGTCACCCCCGGCGGGGCGTTGCTGGGCGCGAACGCCTACAACTCCATCCTGACGAGTCACGGCATCACGATGCTGTTCCTGTTCGGGACGCCCATCATCGCGGCGTTCGCGAACTACTTCATCCCGCTGCTCATCGGCGCCGACGACATGGCGTTCCCGCGTATCAACGCCATCGCCTTCTGGCTCCTCCCCCCGGCCGCCCTGCTCATCTGGGCCGGGTTCTTCCTCGCGCCGGTCACCGAGAACATGATCGAACCCGCACAGACGGCGTGGACGATGTACACGCCGCTGTCGGTCGAACAGACCAACCCCGGCGTCGACCTGATGCTGCTGGGACTGCACCTCTCGGGCGTCGCTGCCACGATGGGTGCTATCAACTTCATCGCGACCGTCTTCACCGAGCGTGCCGAGGAGGTGACGTGGGCGAACCTCGACATCTTCTCGTGGACTATCCTGACCCAGTCGGCGCTCATCCTCTTCGCGTTCCCGCTACTGGGCAGCGCCATCGTCATGCTCCTGCTGGACCGGAACCTCGCGACGACGTTCTTCGCCGTCGAGGGTGGCGGTCCGCTCCTCTGGCAACACCTGTTCTGGTTCTTCGGCCACCCCGAGGTGTACATCCTCGTGCTCCCGCCGATGGGACTGGTGAGCCTCATCCTGCCGAAGTTCGCCGGCCGGAAGCTGTTCGGCTTCAAGTTCGTCGTCTACTCCACGCTGGCCATCGGCGTGCTCTCCTTCGGCGTCTGGGCCCACCACATGTTCTCGACGGGCATGGACCCGCGCCTGCGGGCCTCGTTCATGGCCGTCTCGCTGGCTATCGCCATCCCGAGCGCCGTCAAGACGTTCAACTGGATAACGACGATGTGGAACGGACGGCTTCGGCTCACGTCGCCGATGCTGTTCTGTATCGGCTTCATCTCGAACTTCATCATCGGCGGCGTCACCGGCGTCTTCCTCGCCGCGATTCCGGTCGACCTCGTGCTCCACGACACCTACTACGTCGTCGGGCACTTCCACTACATCGTCATGGGTGCCATCGGCTTCGCCGCCTTCGCGGGCATCTACTACTGGTTCCCGGTGTTCACCGGCCGGATGTACCAGCGCACCCTCGGGAAGGCCCACTTCTGGCTCTCGATGATCGGGACCAACGTCACGTTCTTCGCGATGCTGGCGCTGGGCTACCTCGGGATGCCGCGCCGCTACGCGACCTACCAGTTCGACGGCGCCATCGCACCGCTGGCACAGGTCCAGACGTACCACCTGCTCGCCACCGTCGGCGCAGTGCTCCTGTTCGTCGGCCAACTCATCTTCGTCTGGAACGTCGTCCAGTCGTGGCTCGAAGGCCCGAAAGTCGAGGACGGCGACCCGTGGGACCTCGAGCGCGACGGGATGCTCGACCGCGAGTTCCAGTGGTTCGACCGCAAACTTGAGACGGCCGTCACGGACGGCGGCGAGGACGAGGAACAGTCCGCGCTGACCGGCGCTCGAAGCGACGACTGAACGCGGTCCGTTTTTTCCGACGAGTAACTGGTAGCGGCGGTGTTCGAGGCGACCGACGCCCGGCTAGGCGCCCGAGACGAGCACGATAGCCGTCACGAACATCATCACGGCGATACCGGCGAGGACGACGAACAGCAGTTCCTTCTGACTCATAGCCACGCTAGGGGCTGGAAGTGAAAAAGGCTAATCGTCTCTGTCACCTAGCGGGAAGCATGAGCGAGCAACCGGCCGGGCGGTCCGGAGAGCGGGTGGTCGTCCAGTTGTACGTCGTCATCGTCGCCCTCGCCGGCGTGATGGGGTTCGTGCTCGGCAACATCCGCCCGGCCGACCTCGAACCGGAACTGTTCGGGTTCATCGCCCTCCCACCGACGCCGCTCGGCGTCGCTATCTACGGGTTGGTCACCGTCGGCCTCGGCCTCGGCGTGTTGCTGGCGCTGGTCGTCGTCGTCTCGCGGCGGACCGACGACGAAGCGGGCAAGCGCGACCCGCAGTGAGCGCGGTCAGGCGACCCCGGCGGTCTCCCGGTAGGTGCCGTACTCGGACTCGAAGACGGCCATAATCTCGCCCATCGTCGCGTGGGCCTTCACGGCGTCGACGATAGCGGGCATCACGTTCTCGTCGGCCTCGACGCGTGCCCGCACGTCGTCGAGTGCGGCCTCAACGGCCGCGTCGTCACGGTCGGCCTTGACCGCGTCGAGGCGGTCCCGCTGGCGGCGCTGGACGTCCTCGTCGACTCTCAGTACGTCCGGTTCGGTGTCCTCCGCGACGGTGTAGGCGTTGACGCCGACGACCACCTCGTCGTCGTCCTCGACGCGTCGCTGGTACTCGTAGGCCGAGTCCTGTATCTCCCGCTGGAAGTACCCCTGTTCGATGCCGGCGAGGACGCCGTCACGGACCGACCCGTCGCCCAGTTCGTCGCGGACGTGGTCGATGTGGGTCATGGCCTTCGACTCAATCTCGTCGGTCAGCGCCTCGACGGCGAAACTCCCGCCCAGTGGGTCGACGATGTCGGCCGCCCCGGACTCCTCGGCGATAATCTGCTGGGTGCGCAGGGCGACCCGGACGGCGTCCTCCGAGGGCAACGCGAGCGCCTCGTCGAAGCTGTTGGTGTGGAGGCTCTGGGTCCCGCCCATCACGCCGGCGAGTGCCTGAATCGTCACGCGGACGACGTTGTTGAGCGGTTGCTGAGCCGTCAGCGACTGCCCAGCGGTCTGTGTGTGGAACTTCAGTTGCTTGCTGGCGTCGGCCTCGGCGTCGTACCACTCGTCCATCACGCGGGCGTAGATGCGTCGGGCGGCGCGGAACTTCGCCACCTCCTCGAAGATGGAGTTGTGGGCGTTGAAGAAGAAGGACAGTTGCGGGGCGAACTCGTCCACGTCCAGTCCCCGGTCCAGACAGTCCTCGACGTAGGCGAAGCCGTCGGCCAGCGTGAAGGCGAGTTCTTCGACGGCCGTGGCCCCGGCCTCGCGGATGTGGTAGCCGGAGACGGAGACGGGCTTGAACTTCGGCGTCGTCTCGCTGGCGAACTCGATGACGTCCGTGACCAACTTCAGCGAGGGTTCCGGCGGGACGACCCACTCCTTCTGTGCGATGAACTCCTTGAGCATGTCGTTCTGGAGGGTGCCACGAACCTCCTCGCGTGGGACGCCCTGCTGGTCGGCGATGGCGAGGTACATCGCGTAGACGACCGGAGCGCTGGGGTTGATGGTGAACGAGGTGGACACCTCGCCGACGTCGATGCCGTCGAAGAGGCGTTCCATGTCCGCCAGCGTGTCGACGGCGACGCCCTCCTTGCCGACTTCGCCGTCGGCCATCGCGGCGTCGGAGTCGAGCCCCATCAGCGTCGGCATGTCGAAGGCCGTCGAGAGGCCGGTCTGGCCCTCGTCGATGAGGTAGTGGAACCGCTCGTTGGTCTCCTCGGCCGTGCCGAACCCGGCGAACTGCCGCATCGTCCACTGTCGGCCGCGGTACATCGTCGGGTAGACGCCGCGGGTGTACGGTTCCTCGCCGGGGAAGCCGAGGTCGGCCTCGTAGTCGGTGTCGGCCACGTCTAACGGGGTGTACAGGCGGTCGACCTCCAGGTTCGAGACGGTCGCGAACCGCTCGCTGCGTTCGCCGTAGGCGTCGAGTACCGGGTCAAGTGTCTCACGCTCCCACTCGCCCTTGGCGTCCCGTATCCGCTGGAGGTCATCCTCGTCGTACATACCACGCCATATGTCACCAGTCCGCAAGAGTGTTCGGGCGGTCGTGTCGGCGTCCGCCCCGTCCACGGGCGGCGTGTGGACGGACCTACGACGGGTTGCCCTCGTGAAAGTGTGCGCGAGGCCGCACGACGGTCACTCGTCTTGCAAGCGCTGTGTCGTCTCGACCAGTGGGTGGCGGGCGTAGTCGACCACCTCGATGTCGTCGATGCGTTCGAGGTCGGAGTCGGCGGCCGTCTCGGCCATCCCGAGTTCGACCGACCCCTCGAGGACGATGACGTAGGCGTCCATCCGGTCCACGCCGAGTCTGTCGGCCGCTTTCACCCGGTGGTGGCCGTCGGCGAGCAACAGGTCGCCGCCGTTGTCGATGACGACGAGCGGTTCGGCCAGTCCCCGTTCGAGTTCGTACACCCGCCCCTCCAGTTCGTCGGCGTACACCGTCTTCTGTGTCGGCGTCAGGCGGGCTAGCTCGACCTCGCGGCGCTCCTCGTGGGTGGTGATACCGTGGATGTTCTCCAGCGTCCGACCGAGTTTCTCCACCTTGTCCGGCGTCGCACGCTCTATCTGCGAGCGGATGACGTCCGCGTTCGAGATGATTCCGACGAGGTGCCCCGCGTCGTCGACGACCGGGAGTTTCTGGATGCCCGACCGGAGGATGACCCGGGCGGCGTCCTGCACCGCCATGTCCGGGTGAGCTACGAGGATGTCGCCGCTCATCACCCGGAACATCGGTTCGTGGTCACCCGCCAGCAGGAGGTCACGGGCGCTGACGAAGCCCTCGACGCGTCGGCCGTCGGTCACCGGGAAGCCGCTGAACTCGTCGCTCTCGGCGATTCGCTTCGCTACCTCACCGACCGTGTCGTCGAGTTCGACGGTCGCAACCTCTCGCGTCATGTACTCCCCGACCGTCGGCCGACTCGATTCGTCCATCACTTCGAGTTGACCGGGGACGATGAAAAAGTCTCGGCTACTCTTCGCCGTCGCCCGCCGAGTTCCCGACCGGGTCCGGTTTCATCTCGGCGTACGTCTCGGGGCCGTACTCCGAAGAGCCGTAGACGCTGCCGAGTAGCCGGTGCGAGCGAGACTGGACCGACTCGATGAACCGGTCGTTGACGACCGAGCGGACGATTTCGTGCAGGGACTCGTCCCGGTCGTCGATGGAGTCGAGCACCCCGAGCGTTATCTGAGCGCCGGCCATGTCGGCGTGGCCACCCGCCGACCCTATCTGTCCGAAGGCGTCGCGCAGGGCCTCGCCGAGGTCGATGTCCGCACCGCGGGCCCGCGCGGAGGCGAAGATGGTGCCGTCGATGACGCCGTACACCATCGTCGCGTGGACGTCCTCCAAATCGAGCAGTCTGTCGGCGGCCTGTGCCAGTGCGTCCCGGTCGCCGAGTTCGCCGACGCAACTCAACAGCACCGACCCCTCCTGCTCCCGGTTGTCGATGGCACGCCCGATGACCGACAGCGTCTCGGCGCTGACGCTGGGGTCCTCGATGCGCTGGAGCGCGCTCATGTCCGCACGTCGGACGAGGTGTGCGGCGGCCTCGAAGTCCTCGGCGGAGACCTCACGACGGAAGTCCTTCGTGTCGACCCGGATACCGAAGAGCAACCCCGTGGCGATGGGTCCGGGGATGTCGACGTCGAAGCGACGGAAGTAGTCGACGAGCAAGGTACTGGTCGCGCCCGCGGCGCTTCGCAGGTCGACGTAGCGGGCCTCGACCGGGAGGCGCGGTGGGTGATGGTCGATGACGATGTCGATAGCGAGGTCCTCCGGCAACTGATCGTTGACGCCGGGGCGGGAGTGGTCGACGAGCGCGAAGCCGTCGTACTCGTCTAGCGCGTCCGGGTCGTCGCCGGTGAGGTTCACGAGGTCGTAGTCGAGCAAGTTCACGAACGCGCGGTTCTCCTGGTGAGAGATGTCGCCGTAGTAGCAGATGGAGACGGTACAGCCGGCCCGCTCTGCGAGTTCCCCGAGTGCGACGGCGCTGGCGATGGCGTCCGGGTCGGGGTTGTCGTGGGCGACGATGGCGAGGTGGCCGCCGATGTCTCGGAGTACCTGCTGGAGGTGTCGGGTCCGGGTCCCGTCGGTCCCGACGGTCTGGTACAGTTTGTCGACCACGACCGTCGCACCGTCGACGACGCGGTCTGCGACGGCGCCGAGACGCGACCGCTGCTCGGCCGTCGCGTCGGTGCCGAGATAGCCGAGCAGGAACGCGTCGGCGAACAGCGTCCCGGCGGTCTCAGCGGCGGCGACGGTGACCGAGGGGGCCTCGGTCGCGACGACGACGCTGTCCGGGTCAACGTCGAGTGCGGCGAGCGTCGCCCTGTCGGTGGGATCACCGACGGTCACGGCCACGTTGTCGGTCCGTATCGTCTCGGCGCGGTGCTCGTCGTCGGTGACGACGTGGAGCGGGTCGTGACCGTCGCTGGCGGCGTCGATGAGCGCCAGTGCGGTCGAACCCGCTCCGAGGACCAACCGAGACGGCATACCTTCTGGTCTGCTCCGGAGCGTCTAAAAACCCGTTACTTCAGTCGTTCCTGCAGGAACGATGGGTGGGCGGCAGTGACGCCGTCGAGTGAGAGGATGTCGTCCTCTATGACTGCCGCCAGCGAGTCCCCGTCCGTCGCGCGAACCTCGGCCATCAGCATGTGGTCGCCGCTGGACGTGTACAGCGACTCGACGGCGGCTATCTCCTTCAACTTGCGCGTGGCCTCGACGTAGCGTTCGCTGGCGACGTCGATGCCCACCATCGCGATGGACTGCCCGGCGAGTTTCTTCGGGTCGACGTCGGCAGAGTACCCGACGATGACGCCCTCCTCCTCGAGTTTCTTGATGTACTTGCGGACGGTCGGCTTCGAGACGTCCGCTCTGTTCGCTATCTCTGCGTACGATGCTTGCGCATCGTCCTCCAGAACCGACAGGATTCGACGCTCCGTAGACTCGGCACTCATGTACGTTTCTTTTCCATGGACGAAAAAATATCTTCCGAACCGGAAACCCGGGTTCGGGTACCCCGATACACGCCACGGGGACACCCGGAACGGGCAGTTACTTGTGGTGTTCGAGGAGGTTGTCGTAGGTCCGCTCCCACTCCGCGTCCTCGTCGAAGTACCGCTCCGCGAGCGGTTCTTCCGGCATCTCGCCGATGGCGCGCTTCTCCGCTCCGTAGGAGGGACGTGCGTCCTCGACGTACATGCGACCGGTCAGCACTTCGCCCTCGTACAGTCGCTCCTCGGTCTTTCGCATCATCTCGGCGGCTTCGACGCGGTCCGAAACGTCGAAGTCGAACTCGTCGGACTGCTGGACGTCCGTGTACGGGACGTAGTGTTTCGCGTCCTTGTTCCAGGTCGGACACTGCGTCAGGAAGTCGATGTGCGCGAAGCCGTCGTGTTCGATGGCCTCGGCGATTATCTCCTTCGCCTGGTTGGGGTTGACGGCCGCTGTCCGGGCGATGTACGTCGCGCCGGCGTTCAGCGACTGGCTGAGCGGTCGGATGGGCGACTTCGCCGAGCCGTGAGGCTGGGTCTTCGACTTGTGACCCTTCGGCGACGTCGGCGACGTCTGGCCCTTGGTGAGCCCGAATATCTCGTTGTTGAACACGATGTACGTCATGTCGTGGTTCTCACGGGCCGTGTGGATGAGGTGGTTCCCACCGATACCGTAGCCGTCGCCGTCACCGCCGGCGGCGATGACCTCGAGGTTCGGGTTGGCCAGTTTCGCGGCCCGGGCGACGGGCAGCGAGCGGCCGTGGATGGTGTGGAAGCCGTAGCTGTTGAAGTAGCTGTTGAGCTTCCCGGAACAGCCGATACCCGTAAACAGCGCGACTTCGTCGGGGTTCTTCCCGACTTCGGGCATGGCCTGTTTCAGCGCCTTGAGGACGCCGAAGTCACCACAGCCCGGACACCACGTCGCCTGTGGTTCGATGCCGGGTGTAAACTCGTCACGGTCTATCTCGCGTTCTTCGCCGATTGCACTGAATGCACTCATGGTTAGTCACCCGCTGCGGGGAGGTACTTCATGTTGGTCGCGGCGAGGTCTTCGCCGTTGATACTGGACTCGAACCCGTCGACGATTTCGGCGGGTTCGAAGGGGTTGCCGTTGTACTTGAGGAGGCTCGACATCTTGTCGCCGTACTTGCCGATCTCCTTCTGGGTCAGGCCGCGGAACTGCGCCGTGGCGTTCATCTCGACGACGAGCGCTTCGTCGACGGAGTCGAGCCACTCGCTGACCTCTTCGACGGGGTAGGGCATCATGTCGGAGACGCCCAGCGCCTTCACGGAGTGACCGTTCTCGTTGAGGCGGTCGACGGCCTCGAAGACGGTGTCCTGCTGGCTCCCCCAGACGAGGACGCCGTAGTCGGCGTCGTCCGGACCGTAGTAGGTCTGGTGGCCCGCGTTCTCGTCTAAGTCCGCCCGGATGTCGTCGAGCTTGTTCAGCCGACGGTTCATCTGGGCGATGCGATTCTCGGGGTCCTCGCTGATGTGGCCCGACGGGTTGTGCTCGTTACCCGTGGCGAGGTAGCGCCCGTCCTTCTGGCCGGGGACCGAGCGCGGACTGACGTTCGAGCCGTCTTCCGGTTCGTGGAGGAACCGCTGGAACTTGCCCGAGGAGTGGTGGGCGGCGTCCTGAATCTCCTCTTCGGTCAGCACCGACCCGGGGTCGGCGTTCGGTTCCTCGTCGAAGTGGCTCGCCGGCAGATTCCGGAGTTCGCCCTGAATCTTCTGGTCGTAGACGACGATGGCCGGAATCTGGTACTCGTAGGCAATTCGGAACGCGGCGCGGGTCTGCGTGTAACACTCGCGGATGTTCGCGGGCGCGAACACGACCCGAGCGGAATCGCCCTGCGAGGTGTACAGGACGTGTTCGAGGTCGGCCTGTTCGGGCTTGGTCGGCATCCCGGTCGAGGGGCCGGCACGCATCGCTTCGACCAGCACGATAGGCGTCTCGGTCATCTCCGCGAGACCGAGCGGTTCGGACATCAGCGCGAAGCCACCACCGGAGGACCCGGACATGGCCTTCACGCCGGCGTGAGACGCACCGAGCGCCAGCGCCGCCGCCGCGATTTCGTCCTCGACCTGCTCGGAGATACCGCCGAACTCGGGCAGGTGTTGGGACATGATGGTGAAGACGTCGGTCCACGGGGTCATCGGGTACCCCGAGATGAACCGACAGCCCTCGTCGAGCGCACCGTAGGAGATGGCGTTCGACCCCGAGAGGATGACCTGCTCCTCGTCGTGGGAGTTCTCGGGTACCTCGATGTCGTGGTCGATGTCGAGTTCCGACGCCGCGTCGTAGGCGTCCTGCAGAACGTTGAGGTTGGCCTCCTGCATGTCGCCGGCCATGTTCTGCTCGATGAGTCCCTCGAACTCCTCGGTGCCGATGTCGAGGATGGCTGCCGTCGCGCCGATACCGGCCGTGTTCCGCATGATCTCGCGGCCGTGCTCCTTGGCGATGCCGCGGAGGTCCATCGGGACGACGTGCCAGCCGTTCTCCTCGGCGGCCTCTTCGAGTTCTATCTCTTCGACGTCTTCCTCGTCGAGGAGACCCTCGTCGTACAGGAGGACGCCGCCTTCGCGGAGTTCCTCGAAGTTCTCGTACAGCGGTTTCAGTTCCTCTTTGCCGTAGTAGGCCTCTTCCTGCGGGTTCCGGGCGAAGGAGTCGCCCAGTGCCAGCAGGAAATTGTAGCCGTCACCGCGCGACTGGACGGGTTCGTCCTTCGCGCGTACCTCTACGTACGTGTGACCGCCCCGGATGCGCGACGGGTAGTGACGATGTGTGAAAACGTGAAGTCCCGAACGCATCAGGGCCTTCGCGAAGTTCTGGCTGGTCGAGTCGATTCCGTCACCGGAACCACCAGCGATTCGCCAGATTAGTTCGTTGTCTGTCATGGTGAAATCCTCGGCCCCAGCTCTGGTGCCGTACCGGGAGATTGGGGGGCCACGACTAAAGATTTTCCACTACATCAAGGTTCATTAATCGTGATTAATGGGGCCTGTGACTCAGATTTGTGGCCAAACGGGCGAAACGAATTCCGTCCGAGAAGCGCGGTCAGAACGGCGTCGTCGCAAGGCCTAAATCGGTCGCTCACCACACTGTTCGTGTGAATGTCGCTCACGGAACTTATCGCTGGTGTTGAACACCACGAGAAAACGCTCACGGTGTTCAACGCCGACGAGTCGGCCGTCGACGAACTGCGAGAGCAGTTCGCCGACCGGAACGTCCGCGTCGTCACGGAGCGGACGGAGAGCGGCCGCCCCGGCGAGTTCCTCACGCTGAGCGACGAGGACGGCGTCGTCACTGCGACGGACCTCGACTCCTTCTACGAGACCATAGAGAATCGCGACCGGCACCTCACCGACGACGAGCAGCCGTATCGGTCCATCCTCGACCACCTCGACGAGACCATGTTCACGTCGTGGTCCATCGGCCGGATGGTCGCGGCCTCCCGCGAGATAGAGGACCGGGCGTGGCGCGTCGGCGAGGGCGCCCTGTACGCCGGGTTCCAGACCCTCTCGACGCTGAAAGGCGAACTCGACCTGTACGAGCGACTCGGCGAGTCCGCCGTCGACGTCCACGCCTACGCCGTGCCCGACGTCGAGCCACCCGAACGAAGCGCCTTCACGCTCCACCTCGAACGGAGCGACGAGATAGCCGACTCGTGGTTCGTCGTCTTCGACGGCGGGGGCGACCCGAGCCAGAAGTGCGCCCTGTTGGCCGAGGAGCGCGAGCCGAGACAGTTCTACGGCTTCTGGACGTACGACGGGGATACGGTCGACTGGATAATCGAGCATCTGGAGACGAGTTACGGGTTCGTAGAACAGTAGCGAACACCGAGGCACGGCGAGGTGCTGCTGATTGCGAACGGGCGAGTCGTACCACCACGTCGAGAACCACCTATCTAGTCCGAGACCCATGGCCACCGACCCAGCCGCGTACCGAATCGAGGAGACGGGCCAGCGAGTCACCGCCGTCGAACTGGACCTGCACCTCTTCTTCGGCGTCTGGGCCGCCGTCGACAGGTCAGACGGCGTGTGGACGGTCCGGACCGAGAACGGCGAGGAACTGACGCTCGTCCCCGACGATGGCTGATCAGGCCAGTGCTTCGAACGCCGAGAGGTCGTGGCCCAGCAGAACCTCGGCCCCAGTCTCGCGCTGGATGTTCCGGCACTGTTCCAGACTGTCCTTCCACGCGCCGTTGTTCCAGAGCAGGCTGGTCGCCATCGGGTGGCCCTCGTAGTTCGCTTCGACGTAGGCCTCGTCGCCGACGACCAGCAGGGGGTCGCTAGGTCTATCGACGAGGGCACCCAGCAGGCCCGGCGTGTGACCCGGCAGGTGGAGCAGTTCGACGCCGTCGGTGAGGTGGTAGCTGTCGCCGTGGACTATCTGCCAGTTCAGGTCGTGGTCGAAGTCGCTGGCGAGGTAGGCGATAGAGCCCTCGTCGGTCTTCGCGCTGTAGTACGCGAAGGGGAGTTCGTCGCGGTGGACGTAGATGGGCGTGTCCGTGCCGGCGAAGTTGTAGAGGCCGCCGGCGTGGTCGAGGTGGAGGTGGCTCGTCACGACGGCGTCGACGTCTTCGATGCCGTAGCCCACGGCCCCGAGGTCGTCGGCGAGGGTATGTTCGGCGGCGTCGACGTGGGCGAACGCCTCGTAGAGCGGTTCGGGCCAGTAGCCGTCGCCGGCCTCGGGATGCGAGCCAGTGTCCCAGAGAATCGTCTGCTCGGGCGTCTCTATCACGAGGTTCCAGACGACGTAGGTCTCGTACTCGTGGTCGGGGTGGGGGTTCGACGCCGTCGCGACGCTCGTGCCGTCGACGACGAAGTTGCGGTCTGCCTGCACGCGCCCGCGGTCCACGAACGTGACGCTGATATCGTCCATGATAGATGTAGGTACTCTGAAAGCAAAAACGCGGCGTGAGACGTGTACTCACGACCGGAAACTCGGCACCGACGACCACCCGACGCCGACGGGTTCGGGGCGGCCCTACTGCGGGGCCTGTCGGTAGATGAGGTTGCGCTGGATGTCGTTGGCACCCTCGTAGATGACCGGGATACGCACGTCGCGGTAGACGCGGGAGATGCGGTTCTCGGTCAGCACCGAGCGACCGCCGTGGAGTTGCATCCCCTTCTCGGCGCAGTCCATCGCGGCCTCGGTGGCCTCGGTCTTCGCCAGGGCGGCCCAGTAGCCGGCGTTCTCTTGGTTGGCGACCCGGTCGGCGGCGTCCCACGTGAGCGACCGGGCCGACTGGAAGGCCAGATGCATGTCCGAGAGTTTGTGTTGGACGGCCTGGAACTCGTCGACGCTCTTGCCGAACGCCTCGCGGCCGTGGACGAACTCCCACGCCTCCTCGATAGCGGCCGCCGCGAGGCCGATGCCGTGGCCCGCGACGACGACGCGGCCGTGGTTGAAGAACTCCGCGAGCATGTAGAACCCGGCGCCTTCGACGCCGACGAGGTTCTCCTCGGGGATGCGGCAGTCGTCTAAGACGATGTGGCCCTGCTTCGACGCCCGGAAGCCCATCTTCTCCGGGATGTGTTCGGCGTGGTAGCCGGGTGCGTCGGTGGGCACGATGAACATCGAGTAGTTGCCGTAGCGGTTGTTCGGGTCGTCGCCCGTCTTCGCGTAGAGGGTGAGCCAGTCGGCCTCGACGGCGTTGCCGACCCAGTACTTCTCGCCGTTGATGACCCACTCGTCGCCGTCCTTCTCGGCGCTGGTGGTCATCCCGGCGAGGTCGCTCCCCGTCTCGGGTTCGGAGACGGCGAGACCGGTAATCTGGTCGTTCTCGGCGACGGGCCGGAGGAACTCCTCGTGTTGCCAGTCGGCGCCGTGTTCCTCGACTATCTCCGCGCCGAAACTCGCCAACTGCAGTGTCAGGGCGATGCCGGCGTCGGCCTTGTAGAACTCCTCGGCGATGGCCAGCACCTGATGTAAGTCGTACCCCTCGCCACCGACCTCTTCCCCGAGGTCCTGTGCGACGAGGCCAGCGTCCATCCCCGCTTCGAGAATCTCCCAGGGGTACTCCCCCGAGGCGTAGTAGTCTGCGGCGTTGGGTGCGATGTGTTCCTCTGCGAACTCCCGGGACGCCTGCTTGACGTCGAGTGCGTGGTCCGGGACCGGGTAATCAGATAGTAACTCCATGGGGAGTATCATGGACGGTGTCACCATATACCTCGTGGAACTCCCAGAAACCTCTCAGAAGTTGTTCCCTCGAAAATACTGATAATCGGAACCGCACACTTTTTGAGCGGACTCGCCACCCACCGGTATGAACCGTCGTGACTATCTAGCCATCGGAGCGAGTGTTGGTGCCGCCGGGCTGAGCGGGTGTTCGTCGTTCTTCGCCGCCGCGGAGACGCCGCGCCCGTCGGTACCGACCGACCGACTCGAATCTGGAGGGTGGGAGCAAACCGAGGAGAACAGCGGCACCGTTCTCGAAGAGGCCTACGGCCCCGTGACGTTGACAGCGGTCCAGCACACCCTCCAGTATCAGGACGCAGAACTGGCACAGACTGTGGCCGACCGGACGCTCGGACAGGTCCAGACGGCGCTGTCGGTGTGGTTCGCCTCCCGCATCGACTTCAGCCCGAATCTGGACAACCTCCCGGCGGGTGTCGGACAAGAGCAGATAGTCGACCAGGTGCGGGCGAACGCCCGTAACCAGTTCGAACAGCAGATGCAGAACCAGGGGCTGACGGGCATCGAACAGACCGGCACCGGGAGCATCGACGTCGACACCGGCGAGACGGCCGAGACGGTGGACCTGACCGCCGTCTACCCCTTCGAGGGTATCAGTTTCGACGTCAGCGAGTCCGAGAGCGTCGAGATACCCCCCACGGACATCGCCATCGACGCGGTGCTGGCGGTGTGGCACCACGGCGACTACGTGCTGGTGTCCGGCGGTGCCTACCCCGCGGAGAACTTCGCCCAGAGCATCGACAGCGACCTGAGTGCGGGCATCAGCGTCACCGTCGACGTCGACCTCGGTCTAGAACCTGAAGCCTACCGCGAGGAAGTGCGCTCGCTGGTCGCCGGCGTGCAGTGAGACACGTCGACAGACGGTAGCAGCGGCTTACTCCGGCGAGGCGTCCTCCGGGACGCGGCCCTCCACGAGCGACTCGTCGGCGTACTCCTCACGGAGCGCCTTCTTGTTGAACTTCCCCGTCGCCGTCTTCGGCACCTCCTCGATGGTGACGACGTTGTCCGGCACCCACCACTTCGGGTACTCCTCGAGGACGTGGTCGCGTAACTCGTCGGCCAGCGTGTCCGTGTCGGCCCCCTCGCCCGGGACGACCAGCGCCAGCGGTCGCTCCTGCCAGCGCTCGTGGGGGACGCCGATGACGGCCGCCTCGGAGACGTCCTCGTGGGCCATCAGCGCGTTCTCCAGTTCCTGTGAGGATATCCACTCGCCGCCGCTCTTGATGACGTCTTTCGCCCGGTCGACGATTTTGATGTAGCCGTCCTCGTCGACGGAGACGACGTCACCGGTCTTCAGGTAGCCGTCCTCGAACTCCGACTCGTTGGCCTCCGGGCGCATGAAGTACTCCGTCGTCACCCAGGGTCCGCGAACCTGTAGTTCGCCGAACGCCTCGCCGTCGGCGGGCACCTCGTTCCCGTCGTCGTCGATGACCCGGTACTCCAGTCCGGGCGTGATGAGCCCCTGTTTGGACCGCTTCTGGAGTTGCGTCTCGTAGTCAGCATCTCGGAGGTCTGACTTCAGGTGGGCGACGGCGCCGACGGGGGCAGTCTCGGTCATCCCCCACGCGTGGACGAGTTCGACGTCGTGGTCGTCGAAGAAGCGAATCATCGCCTCCGGCGCGGCGCTCCCGCCGACGACCAGTCGGTCCAGCGAGGAGAGGTCCACGTCGTTCTCCTTGACGTACTCCATCAGGCCGAGCCACACCGTCGGGACGCCGGCAGTGACGGTGACGCCCTCGTCTTCAATGAGATGAGCGAGGTCCGCCGGTTCCGGCTGCGGCCCGGGGTAGACGTGTTTCGCGCCGCCGGCCGTCGCCGAGAACGGCAGGCCCCACGCGTTGACGTGGAACATCGGGACGACGGGCATCATCACGTCGTCGTCGTCCAGCGGAATCCCCTGCGGGGACTGGATAGCCATCGTGTGGCTCCACATCATCTGCTGGGTGTACTCGACGCCCTTCGGTTGGCCCGTCGTCCCCGACGTGTAACAGAGGCCGGCGGGTCGGTCCTCTTCGAGGTCGGGCCAGTCGTAGGTGGTCGGCTGGTCGCCGACGAACGACTCGTAGGCGACGGCGTCCAGTTCGGTGTCGGGCACGGACTCGCCCATCACCACGAAGCGCTCGACGGACTCGAACGGATCGGGGTCGTCTGCCACCGCACCCTCCAGTTTCGGCAGGAGCGACTGGTCGACGAAGATGGTCCGGTCCTGTGCGTTCTCCACGATGTACTGGATGTGCTTGTCGGGCAGGAGCGGGTTTATCGTGTGGAGTTGTGCCCCCATCCCCGGCACGCCGAAGTACGTCTCGAAGTGTCTGTGGTGGTTCCAGCAGAACGTCCCGAGACGCTCGCCGTCGCCGTAGCCGGCCTCGTCGAGCGCGTTCGCTAACTGGGCGGCCCGGTCGGCGAACTCGTCGTAGTCGTAGCGAACGATGCCCTCGTGGGTGCGAGAGACGATTTCCGTGTCCGGGTACAGTTGATCTGCGCGCCACAAGAACGGTCGCAGCGTCTGGGCTGAGCCACCTGGCATACCGTGTGGGTAGAGCGCATACTACAAGAAGGTCGGTAAATTAATCGTGAAGGACTAGGCGTTGTTTCACGTCAGACCTCTATCCGTTGCATCAGGTCGACCAGTTCCTCCAGTTCGGGGAACGTGTACACCTTCACGTTGATGTCGGAGTCGAGGGCGTGGACCCGCGAGTCGAACATCAGCGCCATCTCGTTGTCGCGGCCGCCGACCAGCTGGTCGACCATGCCGCTGCCGGGCCCGAAAGTGAAGTTCGGCGTCGAGATGT
This sequence comes from Haloarcula rubra, assembly GCF_019599465.1. Lineage (GTDB taxonomy): Archaea > Halobacteriota > Halobacteria > Halobacteriales > Haloarculaceae > Haloarcula > Haloarcula rubra. Next base: position 97,901 of record NZ_RKLR01000007.1, on the reverse strand, counting down.
CGATGGTCGTCTCTAACACGTTCGCCCACCCGTCGATGAACCCGCTGGTCATGATGTTGCCTATCTCCTGAATCGCCGACCGCTCCATGTCGGTGAACCCGTTCGCGTTGGGGTCGGTCTCGCCCATGTCGCCTATCATGCCGTGTGCGAGGTCCTTCGCGCTCCGGGCGTTGAACAGGAAGAGGATGTGGCCGTGGGGTTTCTCGACCATCTCGATGCTGATGCCGATCTGCTTCTCGTCGCCGACGTGGGTCTTGATGTCCGGAATGTCGATGAAGTTGATCTTCGTGATCTCCATCTCCGTCTCCATCCCCGTCATCTGGCTCAGGTGGTTGGCGACGGTGTTGCCGCCCTCCTTCGCCATCTGGTTGAACAGGCCGAGTTTCCGGATATCTATCATCAGACTCATGAGTGTTCGGGTGGCGCTGACTTGCCGGGCCTGCCACATAAGCTATGCACCCCCATTTTCGCAGGCGAGAATGGGGCCCGCTCAGAACTGTTCGGCGGTGTCGATACCGACGACGACGCCCTCCTCGTCGGGCCCGAAGTGGTCGTCGCCGCGGACCGACTTCGCGAACAGGAGGCGGGCCTGTTCGGTGTGGGCGTACCGGACGGCCGCCTCGGTGTTCGACTCGAAGTCGAACTCGTCGAGGAAGTCGTCCCAGACGGAGTCCTCGACGCGGTACGCGCGGACGCCGCCCTCCGTAACGTACTCCGTGGTGCGTTCGAGGTTCGAGTGTCGGCCGATGAGTTCGGCGTGGAGGACGTCGAGCGCCCCCACCAACCGGTCCGTCTCCATCTCGGCTTTCTCGGCCGTCCGGTCGATGACGGCACCGTCTAGCCCGAACATGTCCGCCGTGGAATCCGAACCACTCTCTGCCATGGTGTGCGTAAACTATCAGCACGGACACGAATCATTCTTCGGGTCGGTCGGCGAGCAACCCGGAACTGTCAGGCCACTCTAACGCTCACGGCGACGCCCTCGCCCAGTGGCAACAGTCCAGTCTCGAAGTCGGGGTCGTCCCGCACCCGTTCGAGATAGGTCGCGATACCGCGGCTCGTCGCGTTGGCGTCCACGTCTTCGCCCGCGAGGAGCGCCCGCACGTCCTCGAACTCCAGCGGTCCGGCCTCGATGGCGTTGTCGGCGGCGACGACGCCACCGACCGGCACCTTCTCGCGGACGGCCTCGAACGCCTCCACGTACCGGTCCTTCTCGTTGTCTATCAACACCACGTCGAAGGGGCCGTCGTAGCGCTCGACGACGTCGATGGCGTCGCCGTGTTCGAACTCCGCCCGGTCGGCGAACCCGCCGCGGGCGAGGAAGTCGCGGGCCTCCGCGAGTTCGTCGGCGTCGACTTCGGTCAGGACTATCTCACCGTCTGCGGGAATCGCCGGTGCCATCCAGTACGCCGAGTAGCCGAACCCGGACCCGAACTCGAACACCTGTCGGGCGTCGGTCATGCGGGCGAGCATCCGGAGCCATCCCCCGACGGCGGGGCCGACGGTCGGGAACCCCTCGCGGTCGGCCTTTGCGTCCATCTCGGCGATGACCTCGTCCCGGTCGGGGGCCAGCGTCCGAGCGAACTGTTCGGTCACGTCCGGTAGCGGCGTCTCGTCCATACGGTGGCGTCCGACCGGGTGGGCGGTAAACCCTCGCCTCACCGGTTCCGACTGACGGGGAACTTCACCCGGTCGGGATGTTCGTTGAACGCCGCGAGGATGCGCCGGTACAGTTCGTTCTTCACTCGCTGTCCCCGTCGCGGGTGGGCCAGATACCGCAGGCGGAACTCCACCCACGACTCGTCTTGCACGACGTTGACCGTCGGCCGGTCCTGTACCTCCAGTTCCACCGGTGTCTCGTCGAGGCGCTCCCGATACCGACCGATTCGGGCGGCCATCTCGTCGCCTAGATAGTCGTCGGCGACGGTGCGCATCGTCTCGGTGGCGAACTCGAAGTCCGTCTCGTAGGCCACCTGCACCGAGAGTTCGTTCCAGACGTAGGGGAACTCCTCCTGCGTGAAGTTCTTCACGTGCGAGGAGAGGACGACGCTGTTCGGGAGCGTGATGGTCCGTCCGGACGGCTGGTTCGAGGAGACGAGGTCGCCGTTTATCTCCCACAGCGTCGTCACGAGGAAGGAGACTTCGACCACGTCGCCCTTCGAGTCCTCGATGGCGACGCGGTCACCGACCTGATACGGCCGCTTGACCATGATGTACAGCCACCCGATGAGGGAGAACAGGGGTTGCTGGAGCGCGAAGGTGACCGCGAACCCGACGATACCCAGCGAGAACAGGAGACCGACCCACTGTTCGGTGACGACCCCGAGTGCGGCGAGGGTCCCGGCGAGACCGAAGCCGAGTCGGAAGAGGTTCTTCGCGTCGTGTCGCCGTCGCTTGTCCGCCGTCCGCTGGTCGTAGACGCTCAGGAGGATGCGGTAACAGCCGTAGGTAGCGAACCCGACGGCCGTGAGCGAGAGCAGTTTGACGACGAGGAAGGCGACGGCGACGCCCTGCACGCTTCCCTCGACCCCGACTCGCTGGACGAGTGTGACGCCGGCGGCACAGACGACGGCGGACGCGAGCGACAGATATCCGACTGGACGACTCACACCAGTGCCCGACGAGAGGGGAGGACTAAACCGTTGGGTGACAGCAACACGATAATAGTTCACGCACGCCATTGGGGTGTATGGAGCGTACCGTCGCGGTCGTCCCCGAGGCAGGACTCCACGCGCGCCCGGCCTCGAAGTTCGTCCAGACAGTCAACCAGTACGACGCCACCGTCACCGTCGGCCGCGCCGACGACGGCGACGACGGCATGGTCGACGCGAACAGCATGCTGGCCGTCACCGGTCTCAACGTCGAACACGGCGAGTCGGTCCGCATCGTCGCCGAGGGTGCGGACGCGTCCGAGGCGCTCGACGCCCTCGAAACCGTGCTGACGACACCGGTCGAGGAGGGGTGAGCCGGCGTGGCGACGTTCACCGGCGTCGGCAGTACGCCGCTGTCGGGCGTCGGGACCGCTCGCTGGTTCCGGCCGTCGGCGCTCGAACTGCCCGACCGACCCGACCCCGCGACCGTCGATAGCGCGGCCGAGCGTGACCGCTTCGAGGACGCGCGGGACGCGGCCCGCGCGGCCATCCGCGAGGCCCGCGACCGGGCGGCCGCGGCCGTCGGCGAGGACGAGGCCGCCGTCTTCGAAGCCCACGAACAGTTCCTCGACGACCCGCAACTGGTCGGCGCTATCGAGGAGTCTATCGACGACGGGACGCCTGCCGAACACGCCGTCGCCGACGCCTACGCCGACGCTATCGCGCAGTTCGAAGGGATGGAGGGTCGGATGGCCGAACGTGCCGACGACCTGCGGGACGTGCGCGACCGTCTCCTCCGGGAACTGCTGGACGTCGACAGCGTCGACCTCGGGTCGCTTCCAGAGGGAACGGTCCTGCTGGCCGACCGCCTCACGCCCAGCGACACCGCCGGACTGGACCCCGACGCGGTGGCCGGCGTCGCGACGGTGACCGGCGGGCGCACCTCCCACGCCGCCATCATCGCCCGGTCGCTCGCGATTCCGGCCGTCGTCGGCGTGGGCGAGGCCCTGACAGACGTCTCCGACGGGGCGACCGTGCTGGTCGACGGCGAGGCCGGTGAGGTGGTCGTGGACCCCGACGCCGAGCGACGAGCGAGCGTCTCGGGGGTCGACGCCCCAGTCGTCACGGAGCACGTCGAGACGGCCGACGGCCGCAAAATCGAGGTTGCCGCGAACGTTGGCCGGCCCGCGGAACTGGACCCCGCGACGGCCCGCGGGGCCGACGGCATCGGCCTCTACCGGACCGAGTTCCTCTTTCTGGACCGCGACACACCGCCCGACGAGGACGAGCAGTTCGAGGCAATCACGGACGCACTGGCGGCGTTCCCCGACGAACGAGTCGTCGTCCGGACGCTGGACGTTGGCGGCGACAAACAGGTCCCCTATCTGGACCTCCCGGACGAACCGAACCCGTTCCTCGGTCGGCGCGGCGTCCGCCTCTCGCTGGGCGACCACGCCGACCTCTTCGAGACGCAGTTGCGGGCCCTCCTCAAGGCGGCGGCGACCGACGCCGGCGACGACCTCGCCGTGATGGTGCCGATGGTGGCCCGTGTCGAAGAAGTCGAGGACGTGTTGAGCCGTGTCGAGGCCGTCGCCGCGACGCTCGACGCCGAGGGCGTCGACTACGCCATCCCGGACCTGGGTGCGATGGTCGAGACGCCCGCCGCCTCCTACGTCGCGGGTGCGCTCGCGGACCGTCTAGACTTCCTCTCTATCGGCACGAACGACCTCACGCAGTACGTGATGGCCGCCGACCGGGAGAACGACGGCGTCGCCGACCTGCACGACCCCTTGCATCCGGCGGTCCTGCGGGCCATCGACCGAACGGTGACCGCCGCCCACGAACGCGGCGCGTGGGTGGGGATGTGCGGCGAGATGGCCGGCGACCCCGACTTGACCGAGCTCCTCGTCGGCCTCGGCCTCGACGAACTCTCGATGAGCGCCGTCACCGTGCCGGCAGTCAAAGCCCGGATTCGCGAGACGGACAGCGAGACTGCGGCCGCCCTCGCGAGGGAAGTACTCGCCTGCGAGACGCGGTCGGCGGTGGCGTCACGGCTCGACTAACGTCGCCGTCCCCACTCGGTGAAAATATTGGCAATCCTATACGTGTGGTCAGTGCCAACGTACGACGTATGAGCCGTATCGAACTGGACGGCGTCGAGATGACCGACTTCCTCGAGACCCAGCGCACGGGCGTCCTCTGTCTCGGGCGGGAGAACGACGGCTACGGCGTCCCACTCTCGTTCAACTACCGCGAGGACGATTCGAGCATCTACTTCCGGATGGGGTACGCGCCCGGGAGTCAGAAACGGCGGTTCCTCGAGGCAGCGGAGAACGTGACGTTCGTCGTCTACGACCAGACCGACGAGGGCTGGATCAGCGTCGTGGCCGAGGGGACCCTCGAATCCGTCTCCGAGGGCGACGTCGAGTCCGTCGTCGAGGAGGCCACCAGACACCTCGACATCCCCTACTACGAGGTCCACGAGAGACCGGTCGACGACCTCGAGTTCGAGGTCCTTCGGCTCCGAGTATCCAAACTGAACGGCGTCAGAGAGGGCCACGAAGGCCAGTAGCCGCTCAGAGTTTGTCCACGTCGCGGGCCGCCTCCGCCTGTTCTCGCACCGATTCGACGGTGGCCTTCGGACTGGTCGCCGCGACGGCGGCGTTGACCGCCCCCTCCAGTACCGGTGCGTCCGCGATGACCGCCTCCACGTCGCTCAGTTCGATGGCCACGTCTGCGTTCATCACCGCGCTCCCGAGGTCCACGAGGACGACGACGCCGTCACCGTCGTCGGCGGCCGCGAGGGCGTCCTCGATGTCGTCGGGGACCGTCCCGAACCCGCCCTGTCCGTCGCCGCCGACGGGTTCGATACGGGTGTCACCGCCCATCTCGGCGGCCACCTCGGCGATGCCCTCGGCGGCTTTCCGACTGTGTGAGACGACGACGAGACCGACCATCAGTCCTCGGCGGCCTCCTCGCCGTCCGGAATCGTCGGCGACGTGGCGTCGACGGGGGGCGTCTCGGCCACGTCTAACTGCTCTTCTGCGGCGGCCAGCAGTTCCTCCAGGATGTACAGCGTGCTGGTCGCGCCGGGGTCCTGATGGCCCACCGAGCGCCACCCGAGATACGACGCTCGCCCCTTCGAGGCCCGGATGGGGACCGTGAAGTCGACGCCGCGTTCGGCGGCCGCGACGGCTTTCGCCAGCGCCTCCACGGGCGGCAGGTCGTCAGTCTCGACGGACTTCTTGAACGTGTGGACCGCCGGCACCAGCGCGTCGACCATCGTCTTGTCGCCGACTCGCGCGTCGCCGCGGTCCTGCACCTTCTCGAGGTAGGTCTCGGCGAACGCCACCGCGGTCTCGGCGGTGATGCCATCTTCGAGTTCGGGACTGGCGAAGACGAGCGACCCGCCGTAGAGCGGTCCAGACGCGCCGCCGACCTCCGAGAGCAGTTTCTTGCCCGCCGTCTTGACCACCGTCGCCGGGTCGGGGTCGTCCAGCGCCGCTACTTCCTCGGCGGCGGCCTTCCAGCCACGGGCCATGTTCCCGCCGTGGTCGGCGTCGCCGATGGCCGAGTCGAGGTCGGTGAGGTGGGTCCGCTCGGCCTCCAACCGCTCGGCGACGGCCTGCACCGCGGCGACCACTGCCGCGCCCTCGTCGCTCATCGGACCGTCAGTGCCGGGGTGTCGGCCGGCGCACCGAGCAACTCCTTCAACTCGTCGTCGACGGCACAGACCGTGATGGAACACCCCATCATGTCCAGCGAGGTCATGTAGTCGCCGACCCACGCGTCCCACGTCTCCAGTCCGTGGTCGCCGAGCATCTCCTGCAGTTTCCGATTGACGACGAACAGTTCCATCTGCGGCGTGCCGCCCATCCCGTTGACGATTGTCACGACCTCCTGGCCTTCGTCTAGGTCGAGGTCGTCCAGCACCGTCTCGGTGAGTTCCTCGGTGATGGCGTCGGCGTCCATGATGTCGGTCCGCTCGACGCCGGGTTCGCCGTGGATGCCGATGCCGAGTTCTATCTCGTCCTCGCCGAGGTCGAACGTCGGTTCGCCCTTCTCCGGGGTCACACAGGAAGTCAGAGCCATCCCCATCGTACCGACGTTGTCGACCACCTTCTGGGCGACACGCTGGACCTCCTCCAGGGCCGCGCCCTCGGCGGCCTTCGCGCCGGCGGCCTTGTGGACGAGGATGGTGCCACAGACGCCGCGCCGGCCCGAAGTGTACAGCGAGTCCTCGACGGCCACGTCGTCGTTCACGACGACTTCGGCCACCTCGGCCCCCTCCATCTCGACCATCTCGCCGGCCGTCTCGAAGTTCATCACGTCGCCCTCGTAGTTCTTGACGACCATCAGGACGCCCTCGCCGCTGTCGGCGGCGGCGATCATCTCCTCCAGTTCGTCGGCCGTCGGCGAGGTGAACACCTCGCCCGCGGCCGCGCCGTCGAGCATCCCCTCGCCGAGATAGCCCGCGTGTGTCGGTTCGTGCCCGCTCCCGCCGCCGCTGACGACGCCGACCTTCCCGTCGACCGGCGCGTCCGCGCGGACCAGTACGTTCGTCCCGTCGAGGCGACGGACGCGGTCCGGATACGCCGCGACCATCCCGTCTAGCATCTCGTCGACCACGTCGTCCGGGTCGTTGATGAGCTTCTTCATGGTACGTGGTGACAATCGTCTCACTAGTCCTTAAAGATGAGCGAGCGGGGCGATAGGAACGAACGCGTGTGTTTTCGGACGAGACGGGAGCGCGACCCTACTGCGTGGGGTACTGAGACGGGCGACTGGTGGCGGGTCGTCGGCGTCGCGCCGTCGACTCGCCTGTCAGACGTCCCAGTAGTCGGGTTCGTTGCCCGCGGTCCACTTGATGGAACAGCCACGCGACGGCTTCTCGGCGCTCGTAATCTCGTCGCCGGCCAGCAGCGTCTCGACGTGGCCGGCCATCTCTCGGTCGCTCGGTTCGTCGTCGGGGTTCGGCGCGTCGTCGAGTCGTCCGTGGTAGGCAAGTCGGAATCGACCCTCGTCGTTGCGGAACAGGAACGGATCGGGTGTGCAGCGGGCCCCGTAGGCCGCCGTGACGGACTGGCTCTCGTCGCGGAGGTAGGCGTCGTACGCCACCTCGCCGCTCTCGACGAGTTCCTGCATCCGCTCGAAGGAGTCGTCCGGGTACGCCTCGGCGTCGTTGGGGTTGATGCCCACGACCGCGAGGTCGTCGTACTCCTCGGCGAGTCGGTTCAGTTCCGGAATCTTCGCTTTCGCGTAGGGACAGTGGTTGCACGTGAACACGACCAGTAACGCGTCGTAGCCGGCGAAGTCGTCGAGCGCGTACGTCTCCCCGTCGGCACCGGGCAGTTCGAACGACGGTGCGACGTCGCCACGTTCGAGTACTTCGGAGTCAGAGTCGAGCGAAACCATGTCACGAGGCGCTACGTGGTCGTCCGATAAAAGCCCACGGACCGCTCAGTCGCCGGGCTGGACGCTCTGTCGCCGACTCCCGCCGCCGACGGCCAGCACGACGGCCGTCAGGCCGATAGCGAGGACGCCGATACCCGCGACCGCCCAGAACGCCGCGGCGACCCCGGCCCGTTCGACGACGACTGCGAGGACGGGCGGGGCGACGGCCGCGCCGCCCGAGATACCGACGGTGAGCAAGCCGAAGTTCTTGCCCGCAGAGTCCGCCGAGGAGAGGGCATCGGCCAGCGACGCCCGCGCGGGCCGACTCCCGTCGACGGTGGCCGAGAGGACGAGGACGAGCGCCAGCGCCCCCAGAACGGGGACCGTCCCGAGCGCCAGCAAACCCGCGACCACGACGAGTGCGGCGTAGCCGCCCACCAACACCGGTCCCGGGGAGTACCGGTCGGTGAGCCACCCGCCGGCGAAGATGAGCACCGCGCCGGTGACCAGCATCGCCGAGACGGTGAAGTTCGCGGTGGCGTCGGGAATCGAGTAGCCCGACGAGAGCAACGTCGCGGTGTACTGTTTGATACCCCACCCGGCCATCGACGTGACGAACCAGAGGACGGTGAGCGCGACGATGGGTGGCGAGGCGAGGACGGTCCGGAGTTCGCTCCGGACCCGCTTCGCGAGCGGGGCGTCACGCGACTGCTCGGTGCTCGTCGGGTGCGTGATGGCCTCGTCGACGCGGCGGTCGAACGCGAGCAGACACGCGGCGCCGTAGCCGCCCCCGACGACGGCGATAGCGCCGATGGCGAGACGCCAGTCGATTCCCAGTGTAGTCGCCGTCGCGACGACGGCCGGCGGTGCGGCGAAGCCGAGCGCCCCGGTGAACCCGTGGACGCTGTACGCCCGACCGCGGGTGTCTGCCGTCGTCGCGGCCCCGATGAGCGGGTAGTGAGCGGGGTGGTGACCGGCGATACCGACGCCGGTGACGACGCTCGCGACGAGAAGCCACTCGTAGCTCTGTGCAGTGGCAGTGAGCATCGCACCGAGGGCACCGAAAGTGAGCGAGATGGCCAGCACCGACGTCCGACTCCGCGAGTCCGAGAGCGACCCGAACGGCAACTGCAACGCCGTGACGACGACGCCGACGGTCCCCAGCGCGACACCCAGTTGGGCGTCGGTCAGCCCGAGGTCGGTCTTCAGCGGGCCGAAGACGGGCGGCAACAGCATGAAGTACGCGTGGTTGACGAGGTGAGAGCCGCCGACCAGACCGACGACGAGACGGGACTGGGCGTCTGAGACCACGATAGTCCCCTGTGGGCGGGCCCCTGCAAAGAACGGTGTGGTTCGGCGTGCGTCACTCCTCGCTCGCCAACCGGTCCGCGATGGCGTCGTCGAAGGCGACTGCGGCCCGATAGACGCTCGTCTCCGTGTCGACGCCGAACCGTACCTCTTCGCCCTCTGTCACCTCTTTCTCCAGAAACCCCATCTCGACGAGGTGGTCCAGCGTCCCGTCGAGATACAGCGTCTTCAGCGGGACGCCGGCCTCGTCGCTCAGTTCCGTCTTCGTGTACGTGGCGTCGGTGTCGAGTCGCAGGATGGCGTCGATGACCGCCGGCGCGCCGTCGTGTGACGCGACGTGTCCCCACCCTGTGTCGACCGTCTCCTCGTGTGCGGCCTCCTCGAACATCAGCCGACCCGAGGGACGCGTCCTAATTAAACCTCGCGTCGGTTTCGACGACCGACCGGGGGCGTGCCAGTCCCTCTCACCATTGAGCAAGGCTTTTGTTCGGGACCGTCCGCCTCTGTGTATGAGCAGTCGCCGCGAGATTCTGAACCTGCTGCGGGAGAACGCCCGCTACACGACGGAGGACCTCGCCCACATGACGGGGTTCACCGAGAGCGAGGTGGAGACCATCGTCGACGAGTTCGAGGAGGCCGGCGTCATCTGTGGGTATCAGGCCGTCGTCGACTGGAGCGCCGTCGACACCGACGAGGAGCGGGTGCGCGCGACGGTCGAACTCAACGTCGCGCTGGACCGCGAGACCAACTACAGCGACATCGCCGACCGCATCGGGAAGTTCCCGGAAGTGACCTCGCTGCGCCTCGTCAGCGGTGACTACGACTTCGACCTCGAAGTCGAGGGCGACTCCATGCGGGAGGTGTCGCACTTCATCAGCGACAAGATAGCGCCCATCCCCGAGATTACGCAGACGGTCACCCACTACATCATGGAGTCGTACAAGGAACAGGGGATGAAGTTCGACGACCACGACGACGACGACCGACTCTCCGTCTCGCCATGACGTTCGAACCAGCGGACCGAGTCGACGCGGTGCCACCGTCGGGTATCCGACGGTTCTTCGAGTTGGCCGAGGAGATGGACGACATCATCTCGCTGGGCGTCGGGGAACCGGACTTCTCCGCGCCGTGGGCCGCCCGCGAGGCCGCCATCACCTCGCTGGAACGGGGTCAGACCTCCTACACTGCCAACCGCGGCAAGCGCGAACTCCGCGAGCGCATCGCGGGCTACGAGGACGAGCGCCACGGCCTGTCCTACGACCCCGACGACGAGATACTCGTCACCGCGGGGGCGAGCGAAGGTCTCGACTTAGCGTTTCGCGCACTGCTGGACCCCGGCGACAGCATCGCCGTCGCCCAGCCGTGTTACGTCTCCTACGTCCCCGGCGCGACGTTCGCCGGCGTCAACGTCGTCGACGTGCCGACCCGCGTCGAGGACGAGTTCAAACTCACCCGCGAGGTGCTGGAAGACTCCGGTGCGGCCGAGGCCGACGCGCTGGTCTACTGCTACCCGAACAACCCGACGGGCGCGACGATGACCGGCGAGGAACTCCGCGAGGTGGCGGCCTTCTGCCGCGAGAACGACCTCGTGGTGTTCGCCGACGAGATATACGCCGACCTGACCTACGAACACGACCACACCTCCATCGCGACGCTCCCGGGGATGCGCGAACGGACCGTCGTGTTCAACGGGTTCTCGAAGGCGTTCGCGATGACCGGGTTCCGCCTCGGCTACGCGATGGGGCCGCCGGAGGCCGTCGAAGCGATGAACCGTGTCCACCAGTACACGATGCTGTCGGCGCCGACCACCGCCCAGTACGCCGCCATCGAGGCGCTGGACAACTGCTGGGAGGACGTAGAGGAGATGACCTCGCAGTACGACCGGCGACGGAACTACGTCCTCTCCCGGTTGCGGGGGATGGGACTGGACTGTTTCCCCGCCGCCGGTGCCTTCTATGCCTTCCCGGAGTGTCCGTGGGACGACGCCAACGAGTTCGCCGAGGCGCTACTCCAGTCCGAGGGCGTCGCCGTCGTCCCGGGCACCGCGTTCGGCGAGGGCGGCGACGGCCACCTCCGCCTCTCGTACGCGACGGGGCTGGACGACCTCAAGGAGGCGATGAACCGCATGGAGTCGTTCCTCCAGTAACGCCGCCTACGCCGTTCCGAGTCGGGGCAGACGCCCAGTTATCAACCATAATAGAGGTGCCGAAAGCTTAAGTAGGGTTCCTACTCAATCACGTTCAAACTGTGCAGAATAGGGTCACCGTCAGGGGAATCGCGGGTCAGCTCACTGGCACCAAGTTTTTTCACACCAACCGGCAGATGAAACACAATGGCAATTGATGACACGGGGGGGACGGAGCCGAACGAGGTCGGCGAGGGTGGGACTGGCGCCGACCGGCCGGCGGCCGTGGGGGAGTACACCTGGGACGACGTGCGACGGGAGTTCCACGACGGGGGGCGCTTCGACCGGAGCGAGTACCTCGGGTTCGAGCCACGCCAACTCGACGACAAGGTGGAGGCGGCCGCGAGTGCGGCCCTCACGCTGAACGGACCGTTCGAGGAGTACCTCGACCCGACGACGACGCCGGTCACCAAGGACGTCTACACGTGGGAGCACTTCAAACAGGAGTACTACTACGAGGACGGTGCGCTCCCGCGGGACGGGGAGGGCGAAGTCGTCCCGTTCGACGGCGAGGAGCACCTCGGCTTCGACCCGGACCACACCGAGAACCGCCTCTCACGGGCCGAGGACTTCGCGTCCGAACTGGCCGACGTCGTCGACGAGAACACCGTCGACGTCAACCCGGAACTGGACGAGGACGCGTTCTTCTCGACCAGACAGGGCCACACGACCGTCGTCAACCGCTACGACCTCGAGAAGGCCGTCCCGCAGAGCAAGAAGTCGCATTTCAAAGAGTTAGAGCGGTACTGGGTCAACAAGCCCTACGCCTGCGTCGTCATCTTCCACTCTCGTAAGGAGAACGAGAAGAAGTACTACGTCGTCGAACCGTATCTCAACCCCATCGAAGACGACCTCAAGCAGTTCCTCTCCGGAAAGCTCAAGACGGCCATCAAGTACTCCGAGGACGAGGTCATCGTTCAGGGGTCGAACGCCGACCGGGCCGAGGTCATCCAGCGCGAGGCCGAGAACCTCCTGTCCAGATACGACCTCTACGACGGGACGGTCGGTGCCGACAGCGGCGAGAGCGGCGGCATCCTCGACCAGGTGAAAGAGTTGTTCGACATGGGTGAGGCGGCCGAGGAGTCCGAAGACGTCGGGCAACTCGACGGCATCTCGTCGCGGCCCGAACCGGCGTTTCTCGAGGACGACCCCGCGACGCTCAACGAGTATCAGGTCGAGAAACTGCTGTACGAACTCAAACGGGACTTCATCGGCTACGCCCGCATCGACGCCATCAAACACGACATCAACGTCGAGGACATCTCCTGTGACGGGTACAACTCCCGGGTGTTCGTCTACCACACCGACTACGAGCAGATAATCTCGAACGTCGAACACGGTCAGACAGAACTCGACGACTTCGTCGTCAAACTCGCCCAGCGGTCCGGGAAGGGTATCTCGAAGCGACAGCCACAGGTCGACGCGACGCTCCCCGACGGGTCGCGTGCCCAGTTGACGCTCGGCCGGGAGGTCTCGGACCACGGGACCAACTACACCATCCGTCAGTTCAAAGACGTCCCGTTCACCCCCATCGACCTCATCAACTGGAACACGTTCTCGCTGGACGAGATGGCGTTCCTCTGGCTCTGTATCGAGAACCACAAGTCGCTCATCTTCGCCGGCGGGACCGCCTCGGGGAAGACGACGAGCCTGAACGCCGTCTCGCTGTTCATCCCCTCCAACTCCAAAATCGTCTCTATCGAGGACACCCGCGAGGTCGAGTTGCCACAGCGCAACTGGGTCGCCAGTGTCACCCGCCCTTCCTTCGGTGAGGACGACACCGGCGACGTCGACGAGTTCGACCTGCTGGAGGCCGCACTCCGCCAGCGCCCGGACTACATCGTCATGGGTGAGATCCGTGGCGAGGAAGGTCGCACCCTGTTTCAGGTCATGTCGACCGGCCACACCACCTACACCACGTTCCACGCCGACTCCGTCGGCGAGGTCATCAAACGCTTCACGACCGAACCCATCAACGTCTCGAAGACGCTCTTTACGGCGCTGGACCTCGTCTCCATCCAGACCCAGACTCGGGTCGACGGCAACAAGGTGCGCCGGAACAAGTCACTCACGGAAATAAACGAGTACTCCGCCGAGAACGACGAGATAAACGTCCGCGACGTCTACGAGTGGCGCGCCGAGACGGACGAGTACATCCAGATGGGTAACTCCAACACTTTAGAGGAAGTCAAGTTCGACCGCGGGTGGACCCAGGAGAAACTCGACGAGGAACTGTTCAAGCGGAAGGTCGTGCTGGCGTACCTCATCGAACAGGGACTGAACACCTACACGCAGGTCGCCGCGACGATTCAGGCGTTCATCAACGACCCCGAGACCATCCTCACGCTCATCGCCAACGACCAACTCGAACAGTCGCTCGAAGACCTGCGGGAGATGGAGTCTGTCAAGATCAACATCGACCCCGAGAAAGAGGAGATGGTCCCGCGTCCCGACGCCCCGCCGGAGATGGTCGAGGAGACCAAAGCGGTGCTGGACAACGCCGGGCCGCTGTTCGACCAGTTCACCAGCGGCGACACGACGGACATCGTCTCGGCGCTGATGGACGGCGACGCACTGGCAGAGGCCGAGGACGACGACGACGAGAGCGACTTCGGACAGTTCGTCCCGAAGGCCGGGAAGGAGGCAGATAGCGGATGAGCCTCGACACGAAGGGCCAGCAACAACTCGGGAGCGGTGGCACTCTCGGCGACGCCTTCTATCCGGCCTTCCAGACGCTGTTCGACGAGGAGGGTGACTTCGTCGACAGCGTCGAGACGAAACTCGCGGAGGCCCGGATGGCCGACAACGTCGAGATGTTCCTCGCGCGGGCGCTGGCCGTGGGCGTCATCGCCGGGCTCGCGCTGTGGCTCGTCGGCACGCTACTCGGCTATCTGCTCGTCACCCTCCTCTTTTCGGGTTCGGAAGGGCCGACGTTCATCGGTATCGTCATCCAGAACGAGACGCTGCTCGCCGTCGTCGACGCGCTGAAGATTCCCTTCCTCGTGCTGGTGACCGGCGTCGTCTTCGGCGCTATCGGCTTCGGCATCGGATTCGGCTCGCTCGTCTCTATCCCGTACTTCCGAGCGAGCGCCCGCGAACGCGAAATCAACATCCTCCTCTCCGATTCCATCTCGTTCATGTACGCCCTCTCCGTGGGCGGGCTGAACCAACTCGAAATCCTGCAAGCGATGGGGAAGGCCGACGACACCTACGGCGAGGTGGCGAAGGAGTTCCAGTCCATCGTCCTGGAGACGGAGTACTTCGACACGGACTACCGGACCGCGGTGCGGAATCAGGCCCTCGAAACGCCCTCCGACAGCCTCTCGCAGTTCCTCACCGACATGCTCTCGATCATCAACTCCGGGGGGGACATGACCTCGTTCCTCGAGGACCAGAAGGAGAAGCACATGCGGACCGCCCGGCAGGAACAGGAGAAGATGCTGGAGACGCTGGAACTGTTCGGCGAGATGTACATGACCCTCTCGCTGTTCCCCCTCTTGCTCATCATCATCCTCGTCATCATGTCGATGATGGGCAACGCTCAGCAGACGCTCATCTACGGCACCGTCTACGGCCTCATCCCGCTGACCGGGATGGCCTTTTTGGTCTTGGTGTCGACGGTCACGCAGGACTCCATCGGCGACGGCTACCTCCGTCCCGACGCCAGCGAGGACGACATCGTCGTCGACGAGGGCATCGGCGTGTTCAACCTCGGCCTCGTCGAGCAGTACACCGGCACCTACGCCGTCTTCGACCGCGTGAAGAGCCGTGAGGGGACCTACGAACTCCTCCAGATTCTCAAGCAGCCACACCTGTTCTTCCGCGACCATCCGATGCTCGTACTGGGGCTGACGATCCCGCTCTCCATCCTCGCTGTCGTCGCCGCCGTCGTCCTCGGACAGGCACCGCTGTCGCTCGAAGGGATGATAAACCGGCCCGTGCCGGGGACGTTCTTCTGGGTGTACGTCCCGATGTACATCAACTTCGTCCCGCTGACCATCTTCTACGAGTGGAACCAGCGCTCGCGGAAGGCCATCATCGGCAACCTCTCGGACAACCTCCGGAAACTCGCCTCGGCCAACGACACCGGGATGACCCTGCTGGAGTCCATCAAAGTGGTCTCCGAGACGTCGGCCGGGAAACTCTCAGAGGAGTTCGAGACGATGCACGCGAAAGTCAACTACGGGACCAGTCTCAAGGAGGCCCTCCGGGAGTTCAACAACAAGTACCACGTCCCGCGACTGGCCCGGACGGTGAAACTCATCGCCGAGGCACAGGAGGCCTCCAGCCAGATTCAGGACGTGCTCTCGACGGCCGCACAGGCCTCCGAGAATCAGGACGACATCGCACGGGAACGGAAGTCGCGCACCCGGATGCAGATGGTCATCATCATCATGACCTACCTCACCCTGCTGGGCGTGATGGCCCTGCTGAAGACGCAGTTCCTGGACGTGATGTCCGGACTGGCGACTCAGGCATCCGGTGCCGGTGGCTCCGGGGCGACTGGTGGCGGGTTCGGTGGCAGCGTCGACGTCGACCTCCTGTCGATGCTGTTCTTCCACGCCGTCACCCTGCAGGCGCTCCTCTCCTCGTTCATCGCGGGGTACATCCGCGAGGTGAACCTCATGGCGGGCGTGAAGTTCGCCGTCGTCCTCTCGACGATAGCGCTCGTCGTGTGGATGGCCGTGGGGTAATCGGCCCGCGTCTCGGCCGCGAAACCCCGTCTTAGCGGACCCCCGGCCGAAGTAGTCCGAGCGAACTCACCCGGTAGGCACGACGCCGACGGCGTCGTACACGCTCGCGAGACACGGCTCCGAAGAACGGCCGAGATGGTGCCCGACGCGTCGAAATCGGTATCGCGGTCATAACTTTGCGCGGCCCGGGCGTGTTACCGTACACCATGGAACAGCGTGCCGACTCGTTCGACCCCGACGTGACACGACGGAACTACCTCGCCGCCAGCGCGGCGGGGCTACTCGGGCTGCCGGTACTGAGCGGTTCGGCCTCCGGACACGACGTCGCAGCGGCGACGAACGCACTCGTCGCACAGACGTCGGCGCCCGAGGACCCGGAGATACCCGAGAAGGGGTATCTGGTCGAGGAACTCGGCGACGGCATCTACTGGATTACCGAGGGCGTCTACCAGATACTGTTTCTCACGACCGGTGAGGGCGTCGTCGTGGTCGACGCACCGCCGACCATCGGGCAGAACATCCTCGCCGCCATCGGCGAGGTGACCGACGAACCGATAACCCACGTCGTCTACAGCCACTACCACGCAGACCACATCGGCGCCGCGACGCTGTACCCCGACGACGCCGAGTACGTCGCCCACGTCGAGACCGCCAGATTCCTCGACCGGTTCGGCGACGACAACCGGCCGTCGCCGACGACCGTGTTCGGCCCGAGAGAAGTGAGGACGCCGATGCAGGACGACCGACAGGAGGCGGACGACACCGGCGGCACCCCGGCCGACGGTACGCCAACCGACGGTACTCCCACCCCGGGCGGGCAGACCGAGACCGACCGTCGCCACGTCGTCGGCGACAGCTACACGCTCGACGTCGGCGACCAGCGCCTTCAACTCGACCACCGCGGCCCCAACCACTCCGTCGACAACATCTTCGTGTACGCACCGGACCACCGAGTCCTCGTGTTCGTCGACGTCGTGTTTCCGGGCTGGATTCCCTTCCAGAACCTCGCCGAGTCCTCGGACATCCAGGGCTACGTTCGAGCGCACGACCAGATTCTCGAGTACGACTTCGACACCCTCGTCGCCGGCCACCTGACTCGCCTCGGGACGCCCGCCGACGTCCGGACCCAGCGGGACTTCGTCAGTGACCTCGAAGCGAACGCCCGCGAGGCCATCTCGACGGTCACCCTCTCTGACGTCGTCGAGGAGGCCGGGCCGACCAACGTCTGGGAGACGTTCGCGGCCTACATCGACGAGACGTCGCGCGTCGCCGCCGAGGCCACGCTGGAGACGTGGGGGCCCGACCGGCTCCGCGGTGCCGACGTGTTCATGCAGAGCCACGCGGCCACCATGATCAAGTCGTTGCGTATCGACTTCGGGTTCCTCGGTCCGTTCGGACTCGACCAGGACTCGGGTGAGTGAGTCGGCGTGGACTGGACGGAACCGGGACTGCGACGCATCGCGCTGGTCGGCGACCCCGTGGTTGGTCGAGTGAAGCGGCGGAAGAAAATGGACTCGCCGGGACCGACGGACGGTGTCAGTCTTAGTGGATTCAAAACAGTACGCTGTGCACATGCCGGCGAACAACCGAAGCGAGTAGAGGAAGCCCTGGAGGAACTCATCGAAGAGGGTGCAGTCGACTACGACGGTGAGAAGCTCCGACCAGTAGATGAGTGAATATCAGACCACATCGTCGAGTGGTTTGTTTCTGAGAGCGGATATTTTGATGCACGAGACGCCCTTACTCTCGTGCAGACCGTAGTTCGATCCTCAATTAGTCAAACTGCAACAACCGATTAGCACACCTGCATACGACTACTGGTACAAATCTGCAATCCGGATTTAACAGTGTGTAACCGTCACCGCATAGACCTCGCCACAGTCACATCTCACTAGTTCTGTGTTGCTGGGCACGCTGAGCCAGTTGCCACATTCTTTACATTCGACTTTTGCCTGTACTGCATTCATTATCAGTAGCGCTGACAGGACTATGTATTAAAATTTTGGTAGTTCTGATATTTCGGCCGTTGATCGAGGGTCATACTGTAAATAGTATCGAAAACAGATTCGGCAGTCGAAAGGTCCGAATCACCAAATCTCGCCAGCAACAAGTAAAAAAGTATTATTGTAGCGATAATCATCAAAACATTCAGCCCAAGAGTTATATAATTCGAGAAGTCATTACTATTCGATGTCACAACGGCTGGCTTCCCGTTTAGAATCGTTTTTTCGCGCGGAAACCGATGGGAGCCTCCGGAGCATCGTAAACTACGAGCAGGGCGATTTCACGGTGATATATCTCCGAGACGATGTCGGTGACCAGTATGCTACTGAAGAAATTGACAAGGCGATCGACGACTCGCGACTGGAGTCGCTAGCAGCACCGATTTATAGCGATATCTTCTCTGAAGACCACGGTGAATTGACCTGTTTGGTAAAGTGCTTCGAGAACGTTATCGAGATGAATTTCGTCATCGAGGACGGTGTCGGGACGACAGTGGCGCTGGATAGCGATGCGTTTGGTGATACCCACGGGCTGGTGGCTGATGCCAGAGAGATTGCCATCCAAGAGCGCAGAGAGGCGATCGGGAACAACGGTAACTGAACGTGGTTCGTCTCATCACCGACACGAATTCCGAACACGAGTTTGCAGCCGTGTGTATCCGGGAGACAGGTCTATATCTCTGTTACGACGATGAGCCCACTGAAGCCAGCACCCCGGACACGATATTCGCAGCGAACAGTGTCGAGCAAGTCCACCCAGACGAGACTGTCGACGAAGCGCCTCGCCTAATCGACGTCGAAGGTGACGACTCGACCGGTGTCCCGGTCGATAAAATGAAACCCATGCGCGATAGCCGCGTTGTCGTCGACTGTTGGGTCCGATAACGCCATCGGCCACCAGTACGAAGCGGGTCCAGTCTCTGTACCGAACGATTTTCCGACGGGTAGCTGTGGTTTGCCAATCGTTCTATGACCTCATCTTATTCGGAGTGATTGTACGTACCGCCAAAGCCATCATCAGGGTAGCGCGGAGTCCTCAGATTCTTCGTCGAACCGATTATACTCTAGTTCTCCGTCGACGAATATCCCACCATCACTCCGGATAGTTTGTAGAAGTCGTGCTGAATACACAGCACGAGTCGGTCACTGGAATCAGTGGAAATTTCCGTCGGCACGACCGCTACAAACAGGTGACATACCCATCGGTGCGTGAAGAACCGTTTTCACTGAGAGAGTCCTTAGTACACGTATGTCTACGACTATAGAAACACCCGACGTCGACGAGGTATGTGTGTACTGCGGGTCGCGTATCTTCGACCACGAGCCCATCTGTGTCCGTGACTGTACCGATGACTGCGGGTCAGCGAAGTACTTCTGTAACCACGCCTGTCTCTCCGCTCACATCGACGAGGAGGGTCTCACAACGGGCGATGCGTGTGAATGGAATCCCGACGGGAACAACTGCTGCTAACCCGAAACGTCGAGCGGACGTGTCCGTCATCGCTGGTGACGATACCCTCAAGCCTCTGTAGCATCCGGTAGACGGTCGATTGCGACGTGTCGGTCGCGTCGGCAAGCTGCTCGGCGCGCATCCCGCCGTCGGTCGCGAGCGTCTCGGCCATCGACTGGTCGGCCGGCGTCATATCTCGCAGGACGGTCAGCAGCAAGTGCTCCTGCTGTGCCGCCAGACGATGAGCCAGCGCCGCTCACAGGGGCCACACATCTCGCGATACTCGCCGTCGGGCCACCGCACTCTGGTCGCCGACCGGTGGCACCGCAAGACTCGCACTCGTCGTCGTGCGACACCATCTAGACGTCACCTCCCGCGCGGTCCCACTCGAACTCGTGTTCGACCGTGACCTCGTCGTTCAGGACTCGCGAGGCGAGTGTTCGGTCGGGATAGTCGTGATTCCCGAACTCGCTGGTATCGGCGTCGTCGCCAGTGTCGATACTTCGGTGGAGTTTCGACCGCGTTCGACCGGTCGTCAGGAACGTCTCGACGTCTTTCTCGGTGACCGTGTCCCAGCCGTCGGGGAAACACTGGTCGCAGAGATCGTGCCCGTCGACACCTCGGGAGTCGGCCGGCCTGCGGACCCAGTTGCCGTCCGTGAGACACGGCGTCTCCAGCGTGACGGTCATGGGCGGCACCTCCCGTCGTCGAGGGCGGGACAGCGATAGTGCTGGTCGGCGAAGTCGCCACAGTAGCGACAGACTTCCCTCTCAGAAATCGCCGGACGGCGAGACCCGCGCTTGCAATCCTGTCGAACTCCCCTCTTCGAGGGAGCGTTTGCTAACCCGGAAATGGCGAATCCGGCTGTATCAGAGTCCGCACCTTGCGGTCGTGAACCCTTGTTACGGCGGAGAAATTGTAGTGGACTCGCCGGGATTTGAACCCGGGGCCTCTCCCATGCCAAGGGAGTGATCTACCCCTGATCTACGAGCCCTCGTTGCATCAAATGGTATCCGGTGGCATTTATTAAACCCATCGAAGCGTGGTGGGCGTGCGAGTCGGTGCCGTCCGTCAGTCGAGTCACACACGCCACAATGGATAAGAGCATTGAGTGTGAGGCTCAAGCAGGTACCACGGGTCGGTAGTGAGTATGCAACGGGATACGAAACGTACGTGCTCGGACGGAGAGCCGCGGGCGGGGTCTGCGTCGCGAGGACAGACCAACCTCGACTTCGCCATCGGCGTCAGCCTCTTTTTGGGGGTATTAATCTTCATATTTCTCTTCGTTCCGGGGCTGTTATCGCCGTTCACCGCGAGCGCGCAGGAGCAGACTGTGAGCGCCGACCGAGCGGCCGACCATCTCACCAAATCGGTGCTGGGGTCACCGCGTGACCCACACTCGTTGCGGACCCACTGCACGGTCCAGTTCTTCGAGAACACGACTGGGTGCGCGTTCTCGCCGGCACCTATAGCAAAGCAACTCGGCCTCGACCCGGCGACCCAGAGCGTCAACGTGACTGTCGTCGGAAACGCGTCGTCGACGGTGACCAGCAGAGACACCCTCTGTTGGGACTACGGCAACGATTCGCTGGTCGCGTCGACAGCCTGTCCGTCGACGGGGACGAACCTGACGCGTGGGGAAACAGTGCCGGCAGGCAACGAAGCGACGGTGACGGCCCTCAGAGTCGTCTGGCTGAACGGAGCGGACGTGACCGTCGTCGTGGAGGTGTGGTAAGTGCGGGGGCAGGCACACACACTGGAGGCTATCGTCGCCAGTCTCGTGCTCCTGACTGGGCTCATATTCGCGTTACAGATGACGGCGGTGACCCCGCTATCGGCGAGTACGTCGAGCCAGCACATCGAGAACCAACAGCAGTCCGTCAGCGAGGGGGTGTTGGCGACTGCGGCGGAGCGTGCCGCGCTCAAGCCAGCGCTGCTGTACTGGAACAACAGCAGCCAGAAGTACCACAACGAGAGCGGGACGGGGCTTGGTAAGTATGCCAGCACCCCCCCGAACAATACGTTCGGTACGATGCTCGAACGTGTCTTCGACGAGCGTGGCATCGCGTACAACGTCTACTTTCGGTACCGCGACGGCGGTAGTCAGAGCCGGATAATCTACCTGTACAACGGGCGTCCAAGCGACAACGCGGTGGCGGCCTCGTACACAGTCACGCTGATGGACGGTGACCACCTCTACGACTCCGATGGGACGCAGAACGAGACGACGCTGTCGGAAGCAACTGGCTTCCCGATTCCCGACCGGGGGGCAAACGTCTACAACACGGTCCGCGTGGAGGTGGTGTCGTGGCGGATCTGAGCGACGACGAGCGCGGGCAGCTCCTGCTCGTCGCCGGGTTGGCGCTCGCACTCGTGTTCATCGGACTGGCTCTCGTAGTCAACTCCGCCATCTTCACCGAGAACCTCGCGAGCCGGGGCGAGACAGCTGGGAGTGACGGTGCACTGGCCGCCAGGGCGAGCGTCGAAGCGAACGTAGGCGAGGCCATGGACCGTGCGAACTACTACAACGGGTCCGCGCCGGTCGCCGCGTTCAATCGGAGTCTCCGGAACGTGAGTACACAGAGCGAGTACCTGTCGGCTACATCCGGGACGCTGGTCAACGTCACCTACGTCGACCATCGGGAGGGAGAACGTATCAACGGGAGCATCGACCAGGGAGACGATAACTACACCGTGGTCGGCGACGTCGAGCGGGTGCCGGACGCGAACGGGACCAGAGGACTGGCGTTCAACTCCTCCGGGCTTCCGGACGGGAGCGACCCCCCACTGGTCGTGAAGGTGAACGACACGGATTTCGACGGCGACGAGCGGAGCTGGCGCGCCCGTATCTGGGAGAACAGCAGCGGTGTGCAGATACAGACGATACGGAACGGGACGACCCCGTCAGAGAACCGGACCGAGCACTGTTCGGTTTCGTCGGCACCGGAGAACCGCATCCAGGTGACTGCCGGACTGGTGAACGATCAACCGTGTGATGCCCTGCGGTGGAACGACGACGGGGAGAACTTCTGGTACGGGAACGGCGTCCTCGCTAGTGGGAGTGACTACGCAATCCACTTCGAGAACACGAACGGCGTGAGCGGGGAGTTCGAACTGGTGGTCTACGACGACGGTGGGCTATCGCTCCCGCTACTGTCCCCGTCGGGCGACGCCATCTACGACGCGACGGTCCGGTTCGTGTACGACGGTCCCGACGTGCGGTACAACACGACGGTGCGGGTCGCACCGGGTGAGCCCGATGTCTGAGTCACGGGCCGTCTCGACGGCACTCAACTACGTGCTCACGCTGTCAATCACGGCCATCCTAGTGACAGGGCTACTGATAGCGGGGACAGACTTCGTCGAGGGCCGACAGGAGAACGTCATCAGGGAAGAGCTGACAGTCGTCGGCCAGCAAGTCGCAGCCGACCTCGCACGGGTCGACAGACTGGTCGTAGCGGCGAACAGTAGCGGGTCGTCGCTGGAAGCCGAGACCCGACAGACCTTCCCCGAACGAGTGGCGGGTAGCGGCTACCAGGCGCGTCTCGACCCGAGTGCCGAGCGGCTCGTCCTCACTTCGACGGACCCCGAAGTCAGAGTCACGGTCAGCGTGACGAGCCGGACTGACCTCCGGGTATCGACAGTCGACGGCGGCGTCGTCGAGGTGGCCTACAACGGAACGAGTGACGCACTGGAGGTACGCGATGCCTGAGCCGACCGACTCTCGAGGGGTGAGCGAGGTCCTCGGGTACGTCCTCGTGTTCAGCCTTGTCGTCTCTACGGTCGCGGTCGTCTCTGTCGGTGGACTCGCCACGCTGGACGACGTGAAGAGCGCCGAGCAACTCGACAACGGCGAGCGGGCGTTCGACATCCTCGCCGACAACGTCGCCGACGTGTACAGACGCGGTGCCCCCAGCCGTGGGACCGAGGTGAGTGTCGGGGAGGCGACGCTGTACACCGGCAATCCCGCGACGGTAAACGTAACCGTAGACGGGGATTACGTCCTGAATCGAACCTCGACGCCCATCGTGTACCGCAACGAACGGGATCAGCGGTTGGTGTACAACATGGGCGCGGTCTTCAGGACCAACCCGGACGGTGGTCTCCTCGTCCGACAGCCACCTCACGTGGTCCGGGACGGCCGGTTCCTCCTCAATATGGTCGTCCTGCGCGCGTCTAACGGGACCAGCGTCGGCGGATCGACCGCGCTCGTCCGGACGCTCAATGACGGGTCGGCCGTTCGGTACGGCGACACTAGCGGTGCGGCGACCAACGTCTCAATCAAGATTGAGTCGACGCGGGCGCCACTGTGGAGCGACTACTTCCTCGGGCAGGGATTCGACTGTCCCACACAGACGTCGACCGTGATGCGCTGTGAATATCCGACGACCGGGTCGGTCGAGCGCACCTACGTCGTCAGCCACGACATCAGAATCGACATCGAGCGGTAGGTTAGGCGTCGCTCACGTTCACGTCGTTGACCGAGACGTGGAGGTACGTAATCTGCGTGTCGCTGGGGTTCGTTAGATCGAGGTCGATCTGCTGGACCGAACTGTTGTACGTGACGGTATTCGAGGGGTTGCCATTGATTTCCACGGTTTCACAGATTATCCCGCCTTCGATGTAACCGGCACCGTTCTGATTGCAGGACGACCCCGGCGCCACCAACAGGCCCACGAAGTTGGTACTCCCGCCGAAATCGACGTCCCCATCAGAGTGGACGAGTACCTTGAGTTCACTGGGGTCGCCGTCAACCACGTTGACCGAATCGCCGCCGTCGAGTCCCAGCGAATGCCTGACAAGGATAGACACACCATGGTTTCCGTCGACGCCGCGAAGTTCGATATCTTCGGTCTCGAACTCTGTCCCACCCGTGTTGACGACGATGGTGACGTTGCCACCGGGGTTATCTACGGTCAGACTGCCGGGGTCGTTGGCGTAGTAGTAGGTCCCGTCGCTATTAATTGTCGATGGTTCTGAAATATCACAACCGCCGCTCTGGCAGTCCGAAACCTCGTCCTCAATCCGTTCGTCAACGGAGGGGAACGCGACGCCCTGTTCGTTCGGTGTGGGCGGACTGCCGGCGCCGTCCACCGACAACCCTCCGGGGTCGGTGGTAGCAACGACGTTCTCGAAAGATGCGTTGAACGGGATGACGAGTTCGGCCGTCACCGTCTCGTTCGGGTGGTCGTATATCACGGTCCCATCGGTCCGCTCCTCGAAGTAGTGCCCCCACGCGCGGTAGTAGTCACTCTGGACGGTGACGTTGATGTCGCTCCCGTTGAGCGGGTTCCGGAACGCCTCGTCTCTGTCAGTGTCCGGGAAGTACTGTGTCGTGTCGTTTCGCGTGATGCTGGCCCGCCCCTCAAGATTCCCCTGTCCAGAGACAGTTACGAGTGGGAGGGTCAGCGTCCGACTCCGATAGTGGAACTCCGGGGGAGAGATCATGACCGATTCGCCGTCGTCGTCAGCACGCCAAACGCCACCACCTTGGTACGCGATTTCGGTCCCGCCACCATCGTAGACGACGGCACCGAGCGTGCCGTTTCTGATAGTCGTCACGTTCCCGGTGGCGTTCGTGTAGGTGAGGTTCATCCACCCCGCGTTCCCACGAACTTCGTAGTTAGAGCGACCTGCTGCCGGTAGTTCGACCTGCTGGACGTTCGACTGACCGAGGGCGACGAGCGCGGCTTGGGAGTCGAACTGCGTCATCGTCTTCTCGGTGCGTTCGATGTCGAGTTGACTCTGGGTCGCGGTGATGGCACCGGCTCCGACGACGACGACCGCGGTCGTCGAGGCGACGACTAAAGCCAACATGAGTACGAGGCCGAGTGGACCGCTCTGTCCACGACTACTTTCCAGAACCGTCTCACTCGCCATTCTCTTGATTAGATAATCACGGTGAGGCATAAACTATGTGGCCCGGGTTTCGAGCGTGATATCTCACGACTCGTACCTGACCGTCGTCTCCTCGGCGACCGGACTGAGCACGTACCGGCCGGTCTCACCCTGTGCGACGGGCGTGAAGTCGGCAGTGAAGCGCGTCGTCTCGTCGGCGCGAATCTCGAACGGATGGGGAAACTTCAGGTGGGCGTTCCCTGGCGTCGACACCATCGCCGTCCCGCCGTCGGACAGCGACGCCTCGACGGCGGACACGCCGAGTTTCAGGTAGACGTACTCCCCGGTCTGCAGTTCGACGGTGTCGGCGAGCGCGGCCGCCTCGCCGGTCAGGTCGACGAGGTCGAGGGTGACGCCGCCGACGGAGAACGTCAGTTCGTCCCCCTCGTGGTCCTCGGTCTCGGTCGCGGCCGCCGTCGGGAGGACGCGAATCTCGTCGACGGAGACGACACAGGAGTCGAAGTCGCCGATGTCGCCCGGGCGGTCGCTGACGTACGTCGCGAGCGTCCCCATCGGCGCGTCGCTGCCACAGCCGGCCAGCGCCACGCCGGCGACTGCGACGCCGCTGTGCAGGAACGCACGTCTATCCATGCACCCTCGGTGGACGTACCAGTACAAATGTCTACTGGCCACGGGCCCGAGATGGAAACGGTTTAGTCGCGCGACCGACGACCCACTCACGGGAACAGCACGACCGCAAATCTGACACGCCGTGGGCTTCCACGGCTCGGGATTGCGGCCGTGTTTGGCATCCACCGATGCCGATACGCCTCGCTACCGGCAGCGACGAGCGGTTCGTGCGGTTCCAACCAGACAACAATGGCACGAATGCACACACGCCGTCGTGGCTCGTCCGACTCGGACAAGCCCGCGGCAGACGAACCCCCGGAGTGGAGCGACGTCGACGACGACGCCATCGAAGCGCGCGTCGTCGAACTCGCAGAGCAGGGCCACTCGCCCAGCGAAATCGGCCTCAAACTACGCGACGAAGGTGTTCAGGGCACGCCCGTCCCGAACGTCAAACTCGCGACCGGTAAGAAGGTCACCGAGATTCTCGAGGAGAACGACGCCGAGGGCGACCTGCCCGAGGACCTCCGGAACCTGATGGAGCGCGCAGTGCGTCTGCGCGACCACATGGACGAGAACCCCGGCGACCACCAGAACAAGCGTGCACTCCAGAACACGCAGTCGAAGATTCGCCGACTCGTCGACTACTACCGCGGTGACGAGATCGACGAGGACTTCACCTACAGCTACGACAAGGCCGTCGCGCTGCTCTACGACGAATAATGTCGACCACCGGTCGGGAACAGACGCCAGCCCCCGCCGCCAGTGACGTCGCCGCGTCACTCGACGATGCCGACTTCGTTCGGCTCGTCAGCGACGCGACCGGCGCCTCGCTGGCCGCGGCGGGCGTGGTGGCGCGGGCACTCGACGCCGCCGGGACGCCGTTCCAGGCGAGCGTCGTCGCCTCCTTCGCCGACCCCGACCGGACGACGGAGGCCGACGCGACAGTCGCCCTCGGTCGCTCGCTCCCGACCGCCGACCACGCGCTGGCCGACCGGCCGGCCGCGGCCGCCTTCGAGGTGGCGCGCGAACTCGGCACCGCGACCAGTCCGACCCTCGCGCTCGCCGGCACTATCGCCGGCGGCGACGTGGACGGGTCGGTCGAGAGCGCCGCCGGGCAGGCGGGCCTCGACCGCCGCCCCGGACTCGCGATACCGGTCGCGGACCTCGCCGACGGGCTGGCCCACTCGACGCTGCTCTCGGGCCCCTTCTCGGGGGACGAGGAGCAAGCGCGAGCGACGCTGGCCGAACTGGACCTGCCCGCCGACCCGACCGACGACGACCACCGGCGCGTCGCGTCGCTGGTCGCGCTGTCGGTCACTGGTGTGGACGACGCGCCGCCGCGGGCCGCCGACGCCCTCGGCCGCGTCCTCCACCCCTACGTGGGCGGGCCGTTCGAGACGGTCGGCGGCTACGCCGACGTGCTAGACGCCGTCGCCCGGGAACGGCCCGGAGTCGGCATCGCACTCGCGCTCGGTCACGACGGCGTCCGCGAGGACGCTCTCTCCGCGTGGCGGACCCACGCTCGCCGAGCCCACGCCGCCGTCGACGACGCGACGACGGGCCGATACGACGGCCTGTTCGTCGCCCGCGGCGACCAGATGCCGGTCGGCACCGTCGCCCGTCTCGTGGCCGACTTCCGCGCGCCCGAACCCGTGACGCTCGTCGTCACGGACGGCGAGGCCGCGGCCCGGGCCACCGACGGCCGGGACGTGGCCGCGACGATGCGGGCCGCCGCCGACGCCGTCGACGGCAAGGCCGCAGGACGCGGTACCCGCGCCAGAGCGCGCTTCGACGTGCCGACCGCGGACCTCATCGAAGCGTTCAGGGAGGCACTATGAGGCGGGCCGAGATTCGCACGACGCACGGCTCACAGACCCGCGCAGAGCGCGTCGCGGCCGCACTCCGGCCGGACAACACCGACGAGATGACCACCCGCGTCAAGGACGACGCCGTGGTCACCACCGTCGAGCGCGACTCGACGGGCGGGTTGCAGTCGACTGTCGACGACTACGTCGTCAACCTCCGGGTCGCAGCACAGCTATCCGACCAACCAACACAATCCAACCATGAGTGAACGAAGCGTCTCCAAGCGCAAACAGCAGAAGCGGTGGTACACCGTGCAGGCTCCCGAACAGTTCGACCGGGAGGTTCTCGGTGAGACACCCGCAGACGAACCGGACAAGGTGCTCGGTCGCACCATCGAAACGACGCTGGGCGAACTGAAGAACGACGCCAGCGAGAACAACACGAAACTGACCTTCAAGATCAACGAGGTCGCCAGCGACTCCGCGTACACGGAGTTCATCAAGCACGAGTTGACGCGGGACTACCTGCGCTCGCTCGTCCGCCGTGGCTCCTCGAAGGTCGAGGCCTTCGTGACCGTGCTGACGACGGACGACTACCGCGTCCAGATTCAGCCGGTCGCGGTCACGACGAAGAAGGCCGACGCCTCTCAGGAGAAGGCCATCCGCCGCACGATGATCGATCTCGTCGAGGAGACCGCGAAGGACCGCACCTTCGAGGAACTCGTCGACAGCGTCGTCGAGGGGCGTCTCTCCTCGGCCATCTACGGTGAGGCCAAGGAGATCTACCCGCTCCGCCGCGTCGAGATTCAGAAGACCACCCTCGAGGCTCGCCCCGAGGAAGTCGCCGCCGAAGAGGAGACGGCCGTCGACGTCGACGAGGAAGACGTCGAAGTCGAAGAAGCCTAACTCCGTTCGGCACGCGCCCGACTATTCTTCGGTCGTTCCCGGGTCGTCAGTGACGACCACGGTGCCGACCATCCCGCCGCGTTCGTGCGGGATACAGAAGTACGGATACTCCCCGCGCACCTCGAAGGTGTGTTCGTAGGACTGGCCCTGAAACAGCGTCCCACCGGAGCTGTTGCCCCACGCGTCCCGAGCGGCCTGTTCCGACTCGAACCCCCCCGATGCGAAGAAGTCGGCGCCCTCGGGGAGGGTGTCCTCGTAGGCGGTGACGGTGTGGCCCTGTTTGCTCGTGTTGAGCCACGTCACGGTGGTCCCCGGTTCGACCCGGAGTTCCTGTGGCCGGAACACCTTCGCGCCCATGCCGACGTCGTAGTCGGTGTTCGCGCCGCGTCCGCCGATACAACCGGCGAGTCCGACCGCCGCGGCCGGTCCGACCGCCCGGAGGAAGGCCCGTCGCTCCATACGCCCGCATCGGGACCGGACGGACAAAGACGCCTCGGTTCTGTGCCGTCCCGTCGAGCCCGTGACCATCGGATGCAGTGAGCGACTACCTGACCCGTATCTGGAAATCCGAAGCTATACTGTCGCACAACTAACACTAACGTGGTGTTACACCATGGTATACGTACTGATTCGACACGAAGTGGCCGACTTCGACGAGTGGAAGCCGGTGTTCGACGAAGACGACGCACGGCGGGAGGAGGCTGGGCAGTTGTCGTACCGACTGTTCCGGACCAGCGAGGACCCCGACGAGTTGGTCGCTATCTTCGAGATGGAGTCGATGGAGGGTGCGAGAGAGTTCATCGACTCGCCCGAACTCCGCGAGAAGATGGAGACGGCCGGCGTGGTAGGCGACCCCGAGATGACGTTCCTCGAAGAGATAGAGTCGAAGTCGGTCTCACAACCGTCGACGTAACCGACGCCCTGTTACCCACTTTTTGCTCCTGACGAGGACGCCGACGGTCGTCTCAGTCTCGGAAGGTCAGGCCGTCTCGCAGGTCCCGCGCGTCCGAGAGGAGCGTCTCGGTGTCGTCGCCGGTCACCGTGACGTGGCCCATCTTCCGCAACTCGTACACCTCGTGCTTGCCGTACCAGTGCAGGTGCGCCCGGTCGGCCGCGAACACCGCCTCGTCGCCGTACAGCGTCGCTGGCTGTCGTTCGTCGACGTCGCCGAGGACGTTCGTCGAGACGGTCGGGTCGCGCTGTTCGGTCGTGCCCAGCGGCATCCCCATCACGGCCCGGACGTGCTGTTCGAACTGCGAGGTGTGACAGCCCTCGATGGTCCAGTGCCCGGAGTTGTGGGGGCGTGGAGCGATTTCGTTCAGCAGAATCTCGTCGTCGGCCGTCTGGAACAGTTCGATGCCGAAGACGCCGCGGCCGTCCATCACGTCTAAGACGTCCAGCGCCACCTCGCGGGCACGGTCACGGACCGCCTCGCTCGCGCGTGCCGGCGCGACGCTCTCGCGGAGAATCTCTTCCTCGTGGATGGTCTCGGTGACCGGGAAGGTGTCGCGTTCGCCGTCGCCGCGACAGCCCATCACCGCCAGTTCGCGCTCGAAGTCGACCATCTCCTCGACCATCGCCGGGCCCGCGACGTCGTCGATGGCCGCCTCGACGTCCTCGGGGCCGGAGACTGGCACGTTCCCGCGGCCGTCGTAGCCGCCGGTTCGGGCCTTCAGCATCGCGGGGTACCCCAGTTCGTCGCAGGCCTCGCGCAACTCCTCGGCCGTCTCGACGGCGCGGAACTCGGGGACCGGGACGCCCGCCTCGGAGAGCCGTCGCTTCTGGACGAGTTTGTCCTCGATGGTCCGGAGCGTGTCCGGGTCGGGGTGGACCGGCGTCCCCGTCTCCTCCGCGACCCGTTCGAGGACGTCGGGGTCCGCGAGTTCTATCTCGTAGGTGAGGACGTCCGCGCGTTCGGCCAGCCGGCGGAACGTCTCCTCGTCGTCGAAGCCACCGACCAGTTGGTCGCGGACGACCGGTGTCGCCGGGCAGTCCGGCGTCGGGTCGGCGACGACGAGTTCGACGCCCAGCGGTGCGGCCGCCTCGCCCATCATGCGTCCGAGTTGGCCCCCGCCGACCACGCCGACGGTCGGGCCGGGAGACGTACGTGTCATGTGCCGCGCTTTCGCTGGCGAGCGCTTAAGCGTTGATTTCTGGACCGAGGAGGAGACCGGGCCTCGTGCGGCGTCACCCGGCCGTCGCGTTGGCCGCGTACTCCTCGTGGGTCCAGACCGTGAAGGTGTTCTTGTAGCCGCTGGTGCGCATCATGTAGCTCTCGTTCGTGTAGCCCGCCGACCGGAGGCGCTCGCTGGGCACCGTCGAGTCGTACGCCTGCGTGATGACGATGGGTGGCTGGTTCTGCATCGCCCGCACGCCCAGCGCCGTCTCCTGGTTCTCGCAGGCGACGCTCACGTCGTTGGCCGCGAAGTACCACGGCATCGGGAGCGTGTTGTACCACTTGAGACAGGTGGGCTGGGTGTTCCACCACGCGTCGTCCCACGAGTCCCTGCTCTCCTCGACGTAGGCGTTGTTCTCGTCGTAGTCCTCGCCGGTCTCGCCGTGGTAGACGACGACGTCGGGGCCGCCGTCGTGGGCCACGGCGATGCGGTCCATCTCGGTCAGCGCCTCCCTGACCGACTGGTCCGGTTGGGCGAACTGGACGAGTTCGTTGCTGTCGGCGGTCGTGTTGGTGTAGACGCGCGTGACGGCGACGTTGGCGACCAGCACCGTCAGCAGGAGGAACACGACGGCCGCGATGGCGACGCCCGTCTCGTCGTCGGTCGACAGTGACTCCAGTCCCCAGCGGAACACCGCCGCGAGGGCGACGCCCGCGGGCACGGCGAGGGGGACGACGGCGTGGGCGACGATCCACGGGGCGCCGATGTCGGTCCCCAGCGGGTAGCCGAAGACGGAGACGAACCCGCCGTAGAAGAGGAACGGGACGAGGTGTCGCGGTGCGGTGTACCCCAGTCGGTCGAGGACGTAGCCGAGGCCGGCGAACGCCGTCAGGGGGGCCGAGGCGTACGCCATCGCCTTGACGAACACGCCGAGGTGCCGCTCGTAGTCGTCGAGCGTCTTCTCCGAGGCGGGGTTGAGCCACTCGCTCCACTGGTCGACGACGCGGTCGACGGTGGCCTGCACCATCTCGCCGAACAGCGCCGGGTTGGTCACGCCCTCCCAGAAGCCGACGGAACCGGCGGACGGCGGCGCTGGCGGGTGCTGGATGCCGGCGACGCCGGCACCGCGCGGCGCGTAGAAGAACAACGAGACGGCAGCGAACAGCAGGACGGCGAGCGCGACGTGGCCCACGTAGATGCCGAACGTACCGAGGGGGCTGTCGTGGCGGTCGCGGAACGACCGGACCGTGCCGACGACGAGTGCGACGTCGCCTCTCACTCGGCCGACGACGCGGTCGCGAATCTCCCCCGCCGAGGGCGTGTCGGTGATGAACAGCACGGCGTCGCGGAAGCCGTTCGGCAGGACGAGGACCTTCGCGAGCAGCAGTCCCGTCGCGCCGAGCCACGTCAGCACGTAGACGAGCGCGTTCTCCTTCGAGGCGAAGCCCAGCGCCATGAAGAAGGTGACGGCGTAGAGGTAGCGCGGTCTCCGGGTGTCGTAGAACCGGACGATACAGCCGAAGGCGGCGAACATGAACGCCGCGACGAGGATGTCGCTGCGCATGAACCGCGAGTAGTACAGGAGGACCGGGTTGACCGCGAGCAAGAGCGCGACGGCGACGACTTCCGTCCGACGGAGGTGGCGGCGAAAGAGGAGTGCGACGAGCGGCATGAGGCCGCCGACGACGGCGACGGGGAGCCGCATCGCGAAGTCGGAGGGGCCGACGACGGCGAACAGCCACCGGTCGACGTGCTGGATGAACGGTCCGTGGATGATGTATCGATAGGCGAACGACCCGGTGTCGCCGTAGTGCCACGCCCAGTAGGCGACGCGCCCCTCGTCGAAGTGCGCGACCCGTTGCCCGAGCGAGACCAGTCGCAGGGCGAGCGCGAGGAGCGTGATGCCGACGACGAGTTTGACCGTCGCGTGCTCGTCGGCCCGCGCCCACGAACTGACGCGGCGGCGCGTGTTCTGGAGGGCGGGCAGGAAACGGCTCGACGTAGCCATATGGTGGTGGCAAGCAGGGGCAGGATTAGAACCCTTCTGGTTCGCCGTGCCGGAACGGTAGTTCTTTAGGGTCCACAGCCACCCACACAGACATGGTGCAGCTCGGATTGGTCGTCGCCCAGTACGACAAACACGGTGCCGTCATCGAGGCGATGAGACAGTCGGCCAGCGCTGCCGCGGCCGACCACGACGCAGACGTCGTCGAGACGGTGACCGTGCCCGGAGCCTACGACACGCCGCTGGCGGCCGACCGACTGGCGCGTCGGGAGGACGTCGACGCCGTGGCAGTGCTGGGGGTCGTCATCGAAGGCGACACCGACCACGACCAGGTCATCGCCGACGCCGCCGCACAGGGCCTGACCGACGTCTCCCTCGAACGGGACACCCCCGTCACGCTGGGCATCATCGGTCCGGGCATGAGCAAGGACGAGGCCGAGGCCCGCACCCACAAGGGCGGGTCGGCCGTCACGAGCGCCATCGAACTCGCAAACCTATGACTATGGACTTCGCTTCCCGCGTCGAACGTGTAGAACCGAGCGCGACACTCGCGATTAGCAACAAGGCCGCCGAACTCGAAGCAGAGGGCAAGGACGTCGTCGACCTCTCGGTCGGCGAACCCGACTTCGACACGCCCGAGAACATCAAGGACGCCGCGAAGGACGCGATGGACGCCGGCCACACCGGTTACACGCCGTCGAACGGCATCCCCGAACTCAAGAACGCCCTCGTCGACAAACTCCACGACGACGGCCTCACCCAGTACGAGGCCGAGAACCTCATCGTCACGCCCGGCGGCAAGCAGGCCCTCTACGAAATCTTCCAGACCGTCATCGACGACGGCGACGAGGTAGCCCTGCTGGACCCCGCGTGGGTCTCCTACGAGGCGATGGCGAAACTCGCCGGCGGCACGCTGACGCGGGTCGACACCGCGGCCCACGACTTCCAGCTAGAGGGCGCGCTCGACGACCTCGCCGCCGCCGTCTCCGACGACACCGAACTGCTCGTCGTCAACTCCCCGGGCAACCCCCACGGGGCCGTCTACTCCGACGCCGCACTCGAAGGCGTCCGTGACCTCGCCGTCGAACACGACATCACCGTCATCTCCGACGAGATTTACAAGGAGATCACCTACGACGGCGTCGAGGCGACGAGCCTCGGCACCCTCGACGGGATGGAGGACCGCACGGTCACGCTCAACGGCTTCTCGAAGGCCTACTCGATGACCGGGTGGCGGCTGGGCTACTTCGCCGGCCCGGAAGAACTCGTCTCGCAGGCCGGGAAGGTCCACTCACACTCCGTCTCCTGTGCCGTGAACTTCGTCCAGCACGCCGGTATCGAGGCGCTGACGAACACCGACGAGGCCGTCGAGGAGATGCGACAGGCCTTCGCCGAACGCCGCGAGTTCCTCATCGGCCTGTTCGAGGACCACGGCGTCCACGTCCCCGAACCGCAGGGCGCGTTCTACATGATGCCCGAAGTCGCGCCCGACGGCGACGACACCGAGTGGTGCGACGCCGCGATTTCGGACGCGCAGGTCGCCACCGTTCCCGGGAGCGCGTTCGGGACGCCCGGCTACGCACGTATCTCCTACGCGAACAGCAAGGAGCGTCTGCAGGAAGCGGTCGACCGACTGGCCGAACACGACCTCATCTAATCAGCGTCTTTCTCGCCGTTTCGAAGTCGCGCTAGGGACGCGGCCCCGAGTCCCGCTAGCGCCGCCAGTGGCCCGAATCCAGGGCCGCTGTCCCCGGTCGTCGTCTCGGTCACGTCCGTCGGTGGCGGTGGATAGGGCGTCACCTCGGTGTCGGTTCCCGTCCGCGTCGTCCGGGTCCGCGTGGCGGTCCCCGTCGGCGTCCCGGCGTCGCCGAGGCGAACCACCCAACTACCGCCGTCCGAGGCCGACTCGAAATCGCCGGTCAGCAGGACACCACCGTCGACGGGGAACAGGTCGTGGGGCGCGACGGCGGCGTCGAACGGTTCGAGCGTGACGGTGTCGGGCGACCCCTGCGGACCGGTCCGGAGGAGTCGAACCCGAGCCGACTCGTCCCGTTCGCCGACGAACACGGCGCTCCCGTCGGCCAATCGCAGGGCCGCCCCGGGGCTCGCTCGGTCGTCGCCCGCGAAGTTGTGGCGCCACTCGCGCTGTATCCGACCGTCGGCCGAGAGGTAGCTGATGCGCCACGCGTCCGTCCCGTCGTCCTCGTAGACGCCGGCCGCGGCGACGCCGCCGCCGGGTCCGAACTGAGCGGCGTCCGTGTACTCCTCCGGCCACCGGTGGCTCCAGACTCGCCGGCCGTCCGCATCGATTCGGTCGAGCCAGCCGCCGAACGCCGATTCGAAGGCGTAGCCACCGGCGACCAAGTCGCCGTCGACCACGTCGGCGATGGTCGCGGCGAACCCGTCGCGGGTGTGGTCCCAGCGGACGGTCCCCGACGCGTCGAGACACTGGAGGCGTGCCGAGACGGCGTGTGTCCCGATACTGTTGGAGACGAGAGCGACCCTGTCGCCGTCGAGCGGTTGGACGCCGGTTTTCTGGTCGTGGTACCCCACCGATACGCGGTGTCGCCACGACAGCGTCCCGTCGGCCGTCAGCCGTGCGACCATCATCTGGTCGTCACGCCCCGTGCGTCCGGCGGCGAGGACGCCACCGTCGTCGGTTCCGGTGACGGTCTCGGGCGAGGGGACGTCGTCGAACTGCCGGGACCAGACGCTCGACCCGTCGTCGTCGACGGCGTGGAGCGTGGCGGTCCGGTCGGCGTGGTCGGTGAGCAACAGCGTCTGACCGTCGACCCGGGCGCTGTCGAGGAGTCCGGCGTCACCGACCGTCGTCCGCCAGTCGACGGCAAGCGACCGTCTCTCCGTCGCACCGACGCGGCGGACGGCTACCGGGGACAGTGCGAGTGCGGCGAGGAGGGAGCGGCGATGGAGGGGCACGAGCGACTGACAGCACCCTCACGGGCAAATACTTTGGGCCGCCAGCGTCGCTCGAACTCGATAGCACCGTATCGACGCGCGAGGGAGTACCCGTCGACGAGCGGGTAGGCGACTACGGCAAGGCCGCGTCAACTGGTGAAACGGGTGTGCTTCTCTGTGAACCCGCCCCTTCTCTTCAGGCCCGTTCGTCGAGCACCCGGTCGATGATGCGGCCCGTCGAGAGCAGACGGTCGGGGTCCTCGCGGTCCAGCGGACTCGCACGCCGAATCTCACAGTCGATGCCGCGGTCGGCCAGCGCCGCCTGTAGTTTCTCTTCGTCGTGGTGCTGGTCGTACCCCAGTGCGATGACGTCCGGGTCGATGCGCTCGATGGGGACGAAGATGTCCTCCGGATGACCGAGGTGCGCCTCGTCGACGGGTTTGAGCGCGGCGACCATCTCCCGGCGCTGGTCGTCCGGAATCACGGGGGGTTCCTTGTGCGTGACGTTGACCGACCGGGCGACGATGACGTGGAGTTCGTCGCCCATCGCCTTCGCGTCCCGTAGGTAGTGGACGTGGCCGGGATGGAGGATGTCGAAGGTGCCCTGTGCGACGACGCGGGTCACGAGTCGAACTCCTCCTCGCGCAGTTCCCGGTCGATGTCCGTCTGGTCGAAGTCGAAGAAGGACTCCTCGGGCGGGTCGACGTCGAGTACCGGCAGGTCGATCGGTTCGCCGTCGTTGTCGAAAGCCTGCCAGTCGTCGGGTCCGTACGGGTAGCCGACGATGATGTGGACGTCCCCTCGGCCGAACGTGGCGAGGTCGGCGTCGCTCGGTTGTAGCACGCCGTTCGGATGTGAGTGAATCGACCCCGCGGCGCGCATGTCGTTTGGCACCATGCTCGTCTTGACCGTCGCGCTCACCGGGTTCGACTCGGTCCCCGGGATGACGAGGACGTCCGTGAGAACGGTGCCGTCCTCGTCGAGTCCCAGTTTGGCGGCGTCGTCGCCGCGAAGCAGTCCCATGTACTCGTTCGGATGGGATTCCTCGGACGCGGCCCGCGCGAAGTCGAGCGCCGACTCGGCGATGCCGAGGATGCCGCCCGAACGAAACAGCCCCATACCTGTACGCTCGGGTCGGGCGCTTTCTAAGGGTTCCGCTCTCGGCAGTTCGGCTGGCGGTCGGCGCGCACGGTGGACGGCCACCAGATACACGCACCGGCTAGCCAGCGATTCCGAAGGGTACAAACGGGGGAGTGCCGAAGTGACGCCAAATGTCTCCGCCAACTGGCACCGACGACGGTGCCGCGGTTCCCGACGGGGGGACCATCGTCTACGATCTCGCCGCCGAGTGTACCGCCGACGACGTAGAGGAAGGTGCCCGCTACCGAGCGACAGTCAACGGCGTCGTCGACTACGGCGTCTTCGTCGACCTCTCCGAGGAAGTGTCCGGCCTCGTCCACAGTTCGAACCTGCTGGGCGCCTACGAGGTCGGCGACGACCTCGTCGTCGAACTGGGCGAGGTCCGCCCCGACGGCGACCTCAGTTTCGAGGAGGTCCGCCTGACGGACTACGAGGAAGAACACGTCCCGCACGGGACCGCGGCCGACGTCACCGACCTCGGCGGGGAGACGGGCGACACCGTCGTCGTCGAGGGACAGGTCGTCCAGATAAAGCAGACCGGCGGCCCGACGGTCTTTCAGGTCCGTGACGGCACCGGCATCGTCCCGTGTGCCGCCTTCGAGGAGGCCGGCGTGCGTGCCTACCCCGACGTCGAGATGGACGACGTGGTTCGGGTCTCCGGCCGCGCCGAGGAGCGAGACGGCGGCGTGCAGGTCGAAGTCGACTCGCTGACCGTCCTCGAGGGCGACGAGGCCGCCGCCGTCGAGACGGAACTCGACGAGGCGCTCGCCGCCGCCGCCGAACCGACCGACATCGACCCGCTGGTCGAGTGGCCCGCCTTCGAGAAACTGTGGGACGACCTGCGCGACGTCGCCACGGAGCTTCGTAAGACCGTACTGGAGGGGCGCCCCATCCGGATGCGCCACCACGCCGACGGCGACGGCCTCTGTGCCAGCGTCCCACTGCAGGTCGCCCTCGAACGGTTCATCGCCGACCACTACGAGGACGGGGACGCCCCCCAGCACCTCCTCAAGCGCCTGCCGAGCAAGGCCCCCTACTACGAGATGGAGGACGTGACGCGGGACCTCAACTTCGCGCTGGAGGACCGCACCCGCCACGGGCAGAAACTCCCCCTCGTGCTGATGCTCGACAACGGGTCGACCGAGGAGGACACGCCCGCCTACCGGAACCTCCGGCACTACGACATCCCCGTCGTCGTCGTCGACCACCACCACCCCGACCCGGAGGCCGTCGAACCGCTCATCGAACAGCACGTCAATCCCTACCTCCACGGCGAGGACTACCGCATCACGACGGGGATGCTCTGTGTGGAACTGGCCCGGATGATAGACCCGGACCTCACCGACGACCTCCAACACGTCCCCGCCGTCGCCGGCCTCTCGGACCGCTCCGAGGCCGAGGCGATGGGCGACTACCTCGACCTCGCCAGCGAGAAGGGGTACGACGAGTCGGACCTCCGCGACATCGGCGAGGCGCTCGACTACGCCACCCACTGGCTCCGGTACAGTTCCGGCGAGCAACTCATCAGCGACGTGCTCAACGTCGACTCGGACGACCGGGACCGCCACGGCGAACTCGTCGACTTCCTCGCCGAGAAGGCCGAACGCGACGTTGAGGAGCAACTCGACGCCGCGATGAGCCACGTCGAACACGAGCGACTGGACAACGGCGCGCACCTCTACCAAATCGACGTGGAGAACCACGCCCACCGCTTTACCTACCCCGCTCCGGGGAAGACCACCGGCGAGATACACGACCGGAAAGTCGCCGAGACCGGCGACCCCGTCATCACCATCGGGTACGGTCCGGACTTCGCCGTCCTCCGGAGTGACGGCGTCCGTCTGGACATCCCGCGCTACGTCTCGGAACTGACCGAGGAGGTCGACGGCGGCGGCGTCTCCGGCGGCGGCCACCTCGTCGTCGGCTCTATCAAGTTCGTCTCCGGGATGCGCGACGCCGTCATCGAGGCACTGGTCGAGAAGATGGCCGACGCCGAACTCGACGAGGAACTCGGTAGTTCGACCGCACTCCCCGAAGAAGTCTGAGCGACGCGACGGCCCGTTGTCGACGCCTCATCTCGTGAACTGCACCCGTCGAGCGGCGAGTGCGCCGACCACGAGGACGCCGAGCGTGGCACCGACCAGCCCCAGCGGTACCGCCGGGCGACCCCCGGACCAGTCCGCCTCGAACACCCGGCCGAAGTACTCGGCCGCTTCGGGGCCGTGCAACACGAGGACGACTTCGCGGTTCGTCGTCGCGGCCTGCTCGTTCCAGTTGAGGCTCCCCAGCACCACTCGCTTGCCGTCGAGGACGGCCCCCTTCGCGTGAACCTTCGCGAACCGACCACCGGGGTCGGCCAGTCTGGCAGACAGCGGGGCCCCCGTCCGCTCGGCCCACGACTCGAACCGGGCGACTGTGCGCTGGTTCTCCTCGCGGACGTACCACGTCGAACTCAGCAGGAGACGGACCTCGACACCGCGGTCGGCGGCCCGGCGGAGGGCTCGCAGCAACGGTTCGTCCCACCCGCCGACGGTCGGTTGGACCACCGCGACGGACTCGTCCGCGGCGTCGAGTTCGGCGACGAGTTCGCGCTGTGCGTTGTCCGGCGTGACGAGCAGGTCGGTCCGCTCGACGGCGACGGACGCTGCGTCGAACCGCGACGGGTACGTCTCGTCGGCGGGTTCGCCGCGTTCGAACTGCCGCCCGCGTCGGTACTCGGCCCACGGGACGGCGTCCCGCCAGCCAGCGTCGGCACGGAACGTCGCCGCGAGACCGTCGACTACCCGTGGCTGTGTCGTCGTGACGCCCCAACCGCGACTGCTGTTGCCCCCAGTTCCGGCGGGCTTCCAGTTCTCCGTGAGGACGACCGCGGCGTCCCCCGTGACGGCGTACTTCGCGTGGTGGTAGGCGTAGCGAGCGTGCGGCCCGGCGACGAGCCGCACGTTCACGCCCGCGGCGGCGAGTCTGTCGAGCGTCTGGGCCTCCGCGCGGGTTCGGCCCCCGACTGGCGACCCCTCCAGCAGGACGCGCACGTCGGCCCCGCGACGGTGGGCGGCCACGAGTGCGTCCGCGACCCGGGCCGACGAGAGCGTGTAGCCGGCCAGATAGAGTCGGTCGTCGGCGTCGCGGAGGGGTGCGAGCGGTGCCTTCGGAGCGTCGGGGAGCGTGAAGGCACGGACGTCGTCCGCTCGGCCGGAGACGACCGGTCGGTCCGTGGCACCGAGCGGTCGCCAGCGTATCGTGGCCCCGCGAACGACGCCGACCGCACCCTCGTCGGCGTCGCGGTACCGTATCCTGTCGACGACGGTGCCGTTCCGGAGTAATCGGAGCGTGTCGCCGCCGTTCGCGAGGGCGACGGGCGAGTCGAGACCGTAGACGAACTCGCCCGTCAGGTTCCGTACGCGGTCGGGGTGAGCCGTGAGGTAGACGCGCCCCTGGACGGTCCGGTTCGGGAGTGGGGCGGTCGTGTGGCCGTCCGTGAGCGCGTACGCGCCGAGGTCGGTTATCCCGGGCACGTCGAGGACGACGAACTCGCCCCGGTCGCCGCCGGCCACCGGGTCCGGGTAGACGGCGTGGATGGTCGGTCGGTCGCCGTCTGCCGACAGCGTCGGGGACGCGACTCCGGTCGCGGCCGTGACGGTCGCGAGGAGCAACAGGGCGGCGAGTGCGAGACGGCCGGCCGTCGTCGTTATCTGTCTACGACTGGCCGGCCGTGCGGGGGACGACTGCATCGGCGGGGCTGGTCGCCCCTTCGTACAAAAAGCTCGGGACTACGCGCTCTCGGCCTTCTCGGCCTCGGCCTGCACGAGGTAGGCGCGGTCGTCGGCGTACTTCGCCGCCTCGTCGAGTGCGTCTTCGGTGCCGATTTGGCGGAGCGCCCACGCGGCGGAGGCGCGGACTTCGTCGCTCTCGTCGCTCTCGAGAACGTCAGCGAGGGGGTCGACGGCGCGGGTGTCGCCGAGCAGGCCCAGCGACCGGGCCGCGACGGACCGGACCTCGTCGTTCTCGGCGTCGAGTCGGTTCGCGACCGGTTGGACCGACTCGGGGCTCCCGATAGCGCCCAGCGAGCGCATCGTCACCTTCTGGAGCGCGGGGTCGCCGTCCCCGTCGATGAAGTCGTGGAGCGTCTCGGTGGCACGGTCGTCGCCTATCTTTCCGAGGACCTCGATGGGGCCCTTGTCGCGCTTCTGGGCGCGCTGGTGCATCACGTCGAAGGCGGGTTCGGCGTCGCTCCCGAGGTGGTAGAGGATGTCGACGAAGTACTCCTCGATGAACTCCGACCCGAGAATCTCCAGCGCGAAGAGGACGATATCGAGGTTGCCCTCCTTGGCGTGAATCTTCGCGGCGTTCCACTCTGCCGGGAAGTCCTTGCGGTTCTCGTTGGTGAGGACGTCGTAGAACCCCTTGGCGTCGAGTTGCTCGTGGACGGTGAGGTCGTCCCAGACCTCCGCCGCTTCGAGGTCGTCTTCGAGGGTCTCGGCCGCTTCGAGGAGGCCAGCGATGGTCTCCTCGTCCTCGTCGGCATCGAGGGCCGCGCTCTCGATGGTGTCTGCGACCGTTCCGAGGGCGTCGGCCGCGGCGTCGAGGTCGGACCCGGCGTCGGCGTCGTGGTCGACGTACTCCTCGCTGGCCGCGAGGAACGTCTCGACGGCGTCGTGGGCCGCCGCCTCGCCGTCGTCGGTCCACTCGCTGTCGGTGACGGTGCTCTGTGCGGTCTCGACGATGTCGACGACGTCCTCGGCGTAGGGTCCGCGCTGGGATTCGAGGTCGTCGCGGAGGTCCGAGAGGCGGGCTTCGAGTTCCTCGCGGGGGTCCTCCGCGTCCTCGTCGTCCTCGTCGGGTTCGGGCAGGTCGGCGGCCTCGAGGTCGCTCTCGACGTCGTCGAGCGCCGCTTCGACCTCATCGAGGTCCGCTTCCGTCTCGGCGGCCTCGAGGCTCTCGCTGGCCTCGTCGAGCCGCGATTCGAGTTCCTCGCTACCGACGCCCTCGCCGTCTTCCTCGGCAGGGGCGTCCTCGGCGGTCTCGTCGTCCCCGTTGCTCATGTACGCAGATGTGTCGGTCCGGGCTAAGAGCGTTTTCCTTTCGGTGTGGCCGTCCAGCGCTCTCGTGCGGCCGAGGGCGACCTAACTGGCAAGAAATTTGTGGCCCCACACTCAGTTCCACCATAGTTGGCACATGGGCTCTGACAGCGCGGACGACTTTGAGGAGGTGGAGAAAGACTTCACGCCGGAGGGCGACGTCGCGGGCGAGACGTCGGCCGCCGGGTTCGTGGAGTACGGCATCGAAGACAGACCACCGAGCGGCGAGTCGATACTGCTGGGCGTCCAGCACTACCTGACGATGATAGGGGCGTCCGTCGCCATCCCGCTGGGCCTCGCGGGCGCGATGGGGATGTTCGAGGCGGCGCCCAGTCAGGTCGGTCGGCTCATCGGGACGTTCTTCGTCGTCTCGGGCATCGCGACGCTGGCCCAGACGACCATCGGGAACCGGTACCCCATCGTGCAGGGCGGGACGTTCTCGATGCTCGCGCCCGGACTGGCCATCATCGGCGTCCTCGCACAACAGGGGGCCGACTGGCAGACGATGCTCGTCGAGTTACAGGGCGCGGTCATCGTCGCCGGCCTCGTCGAGATGGGCATCGGCTACACCGGCGTGATGGGGAAACTGAAACGGTACATGGGGCCGGTCGTCATCGCGCCCGTCATCGCGCTCATCGGTCTCGCGCTGTTCAACGTCCCCCAGATTTCGAACCCGAACTTCGGTGCGCCCGGCACCGGACAGAACTGGTGGTTGCTGGGTCTGACGATGCTCGCCATCGTCGTCTTTTCACAGTATCTCGACCGGCGCCACCGCGCGTTCAAACTGTTCCCCGTTCTGCTCGGTATCACCTTTGCGTGGGGCATCGCCGCCGTGCTGTCGGTGACCGGCGTCTTCGCCGAGGGGTCGGTGAGCTACGTCGCCCTCGGGAGCGTGACGAGCGCCCCGCTGCTCCAGCCGATCTACCCGTTCCAGTGGGGTCTCCCTCAGTTCACACCCGGGTTCGTCGTCGGCATGATGGCGGGGATGCTCGCCTCCGTCGTCGAGAGCTTCGGCGACTACCACTCCGTGGCCCGCATCGCCGGGAAGGGCGCACCGAGCGCGAAGCGCATCGACCACGGCATCGGCATGGAGGGGGTCGGCAACGTCTTCGCCGGGATCATGGGCACCGGTAACGGCTGTACCTCCTACACCGAGAACGTCGGCGCCATCGCCATCACCGGCGTCGCCTCCCG
The DNA here is from genome assembly GCF_019599465.1 of Haloarcula rubra. GTDB lineage: Archaea > Halobacteriota > Halobacteria > Halobacteriales > Haloarculaceae > Haloarcula > Haloarcula rubra. The sequence continues at coordinate 54,647 of NZ_RKLR01000007.1, read as the reverse complement.
CTACGTCGTCCAGATAGGCGCCGCGGTGATGATACTCGTCGGCTACTTCGGCCCGATGGGGGAACTGTTCGCGACCATCCCCGCGCCCATCATCGGCGGCCTCTACATGGTGATGTTCGGCCAGATAGCCGCCGTCGGTCTCTCGCAACTGAAGTACGTCGACCTGGACGCCAACCGCAACGTCTTCATCGTCGGGTTCGCGCTGTTCGCCGGCCTCGCCGTCCCCGAGTACATGAGTCAGGTCGGGCAGGGACTCGACGCCGGTGGCGCGACGGCGCTCCAGCAGGGTCTCGCCGGCGTCCCGGTGCTCGGCGCAGTGCTGGGCACCGACGTCGTGGCGACGACGCTGTTCGTCGTCGGCGGCACCGGGATGGTCGTCGGCGGCATCGTCGCCTTCGTCCTCGACAACACCATCCCCGGAACCCGCGAGGAACGCGGCCTGACGGCGTGGGCGGAACTCACCGAGGACGACGACGAGTTCGTCTCGGCGTTCGACCGCGTCCGCGGTCGCGGTGGCGACCGACCGCCGGTCTCGGGCGACGACTGACTCGCGATGTCCGACGAGAGCGAGGCGGTGTACGACGGCGCGCTCCGACGAGGGGGCCGAATCACCGTCACGGGTGACCGACTGCTGGTGGACCGGCCGGACGACGAGTCCGTCGCCGTTCCGCTCTCGGGCGTCGTCGACGTGACCCTTCAGGACGTCGACTGGTTCCTCGTCGTGATGAGCCTCGGCCTCGTCGGGTTCGGTCTCGCCTCGGTCGGTCGCGACCTCCTGTTCGCGGCCCTGTTCGTCGTCGCCGGCCTCGTCAGCACCGCCCTCACTTACCGGAAACGCGGCGCGCTCAGGGTCAGCGTCTCCGGCCAGACCCGCCCGCTCAGACTGTTCCCCGCCGACCCGCAGGCCTGCTACGACGCGCTCGCGGCCGTGCTCGACGCCGAGTGACGGACTGGAATCGCCTACACTTACACTCCCGCCGGTCGGACACCCGCGTATGACCGCAGACAGCGTCCAGTCGCTCGTCGACCAGCTGCACGAGGAAGCCGAGATGGACCGCCCGAACGACCTGACGCCCGACGTGGGCATCGTCATGGGGTCGGACTCGGACCTCCCGACGATGGCCGGCGGGAAGGGGAAACGGCCCGGGGCCTACGCCGCACTCGCCGACGAACTCGGCTTCGAGGAACAGACCGACTACACCGACGCGCCCGACGCCCGCTTCACCTTCGAGACGTTCGTCTGTTCGGCCCACCGCACGCCCGACCTGATGTACGCGTACGCGGCGACGGCCGAGGACCGCGGCGTCGACGTCGTCATCGCCGGCGCGGGGGGGAAGTCCGCCGACCTGCCGAACATGACGGCGAGCATCGCCTACCCCCTGCCGGTCATCGGCGTCCCGGTCCAAGAGAAGTCCGTCGACTCCGTCATCGGGATGCCACAGGGAGCCCCCATCACCGCCGTCGACGCCGGCAAGTCGTTCAACGCCGCGTTGACCGCGGTCCAGATGCTCTCCCGCGAACACGACGAACTCCGCGACCGTCTGGTGGAGTACCACGAGGGTCTACAGGAGGAGGTCGGTGAGGTGTCTCGCGACCTACACGAACTCGGAACGCCGGGGTTCAAGGACGAATACTGGGACTGACGACCGCACTGGCCGCCCGTTTTAAGGACCGCCGAACCGCCCGAAAACCGCCGCCGTAGTGGTTATCAACCCTTATATGCCAGTACTTCTAACCGTCGCACGATAGGAGATTTCGGAATGAGTAATCCATGGATTGCCATCGGCGCACTCGCGGTCGTGGCGCTCGCTATCCCCATCACGATGATGGCTGTGTCGAGCCTCCTGCGTCCGCGCGTGCCCGAGCAAGGCAAAACCGCCACCTACGAGTCCGGTGAGGTGCCGACCGGCAGCAGCAGGCAGATCAAGTTCAATATCCAGTACTACATGGTCGCCCTGCTGTTCGTCGTCTTCGACATCGAGACGGTCCTCATCTTCCCGTGGACCGTCATCTACCGCGACGCCGTCAGCGCGGTCGGGATGACGAAGGCCCTGTTGCCGATGGTCGTATTCATCGGCGTGCTCGTCGTCGGACTCGGCTGGGCGTGGCGTAACGGCGCAGTCAGATGGGTGCGCAGTCCGCGTGCCACGAAGGGGGCAGACACATATGAGTAGTGACCAGACACCGCCGGCAGTCGAAGATGTATCGACGCAAGAAGCCCGCATGGGTGACGGCGTGGACGACCGGTTCAACTCCACGCTGCGAGAGGCGTTCGGGTCGACGCCGTTCATCCTGACCAAGTTCGACAAGTTCATGAACTGGGTCCGGGGCTCCTCGATGTTCATGCTGCAGTTCGGTATCGCCTGTTGCAGCATCGAGATGATCCACACCTACGCCATCAAACACGACCTCGACCGCTTCGGGGCCGGCATTCCGCGCGCGTCGCCGCGACAGGCCGACGTCATCATCGTTCCGGGGACCATCGTCTCGAAGTTCGCCCCGCGGATGAAGCGCGTCTACGACCAGATGCCGGAACCGAAGTTCGTCGTCTCGATGGGCTCGTGTACCATCTCCGGCGGCCCGTTCCAGGAAGGGTACAACGTCGTCAAGGGCGCCGAGGAGGTCATCCCCGTCGACATCCACGTTCCCGGGTGCCCGCCGCGCCCCGAGGCGCTGGTCTACGGCGTCGCGAAACTGCAGGAACGCATCGCCAACGGCGAGTCCTCGCCGGTCACGGTCAAACCGTACGAACTCGAACAGTTCGGTGACCTCGAACAGGACGAACTCGTCGACAAACTCGCCGACGAGATAGACGAGGACGACCTCGTCATGCGGTACAACTGGGACAACTCGCCATAACCATGAGTCTCGAAAAACCCACACCCGACACGGCGACAGAGGTCGGCGTCACCGAGGACGGCCTCGACTACGACGCGCTCGCGGACCTGCTCGGCGGCCACGTCCTCGACCGCGAGGAACACGTCAACGCAGAGGGGTTCGTCATCCGTCCCGACGAGGTACAGGAGGTCCTCTCGACGCTGAAGAACGAGGCGGGGTTCGACCACTGTGCCTGCGTCACGGCACAGGAGTACGACGACCGGTACGAGTCTATCTACCATCTCCGGAAGTTCGACGACCCGACCCAGGAACTGTCGGTCGTCGTCCCCACGACGAAAGACGACCCCCACAGCGAGTCCGCGGCCCGCGTCTACGACACCGCCGACTGGCACGAGCGGGAAGCCTACGACCTCGTCGGCATCGACTACGACGACCATCCCGACCTGCGGCGCATCCTCCTGCCAGAGACGTGGCAGGGCCACCCGCTCTCGCAGGACTACAACCAGGACCAGCCACAGATAGTCACGCTGCGTGAGAACGCCAACCCGCTGGAGGAGGACCACCGTAGCGAGGACGACCCGGACACGATGTTCGTCAACATCGGCCCCCACCACCCGGCGACCCACGGCGTCCTGCACGTGAAGACGGTGCTGGACGGCGAGCAGATAGCCGACATCGAACCGGACATCGGCTACCTCCACCGCTGCGAGGAGCAGATGTGCCAGCAGGGCACCTACCGGCACCAGATCATGCCGTACCCGGACCGCTGGGACTACGTCTCGGCCGGCATCCTCAACGAGTGGGCGTACGCCCGCGCGGCCGAGGACTTAGCGGACATCGAGGTGCCCGAGTACGCGCAGGTCATCCGGACGATGAGCGCGGAACTGTGTCGCATCGCGGCACACATGCTCGCGCTCGGGACCTTCGCACTGGACGTCTTCGGCGACTTCACCGCCATCTTCCAGTACGCGTTCCGCGACCGCGAGGTCGTCCAGAACATCCTCGAAGACCTCACCGGCCAGCGCCTGATGTTCAACTACCTGCGCCTCGGTGGCGTCGCGTGGGACCTGCCGGAACCGCGCGAGGAGTTCTTCGAGAAGACCCGCGACTTCCTCGACGACCTGCCGCACAAACTGGAGGAGTACCACGACCTCATCACGGGCAACGAGATCTTCCAGATGCGGTGTGTCGACACCGGCGTCCTCTCCGAAGAGATGGTCAAGCAGTACGGCGCCACCGGCCCGGTCGCCCGTGGCTCCGGCGTCGACTACGACCTCCGGCGGGACGACCCCTACGGCTACTACGACGAACTCGACTGGAACGTCGTCACCGAGGAGGGCGGCGACAACTTCAGTCGCGTCCTCGTCCGCATGCGCGAAGTCGAGGAGTCGGCTCGCATCATCGAGCAGTGTGTCGACCTCCTCGAACAGTGGCCCGAGGACGAGCGCGAGATACAGGCCAACGTCCCCCGGACGCTCCGTCCGGACCCGGACGAGGAGATATACCGCGCCGTCGAAGGCGCGAAGGGCGAACTCGGCATCTACATCCGGTCGGACGGCACCGACAAGCCCGCCCGGTTCAAGATCCGGAGTCCGTGCTTCTCGAACCTCCAGACCCTGCCCGAGATGTCCCAGGGCGAGTACGTCCCGGACATGGTCGCCTCGCTGGGTAGCCTCGACATCGTCCTCGGGGAGGTGGACCGCTGATGCAGTCGGCCCCGCTCCCGGAGACGCTGGCCAACCTCGTGGGGCTGGACCCCAACAGCACGCCGGTCATGATCGTGATGAGCCTCGTCGGCGCGGCGCTCATCGGGACGCTGATGATGACCAACACGGCGCTGGCCGGGCCGTGGGCGAAGCGGAAGATCACCGCCGCGTTCACCGACCGTATCGCCGTCGACCGTATCGGCCCGTACGGCCTGTTCATCATCGTGGCCGACGCGGTCCGACTGCTCTCGAAGGAGCTCATCGTCCCCGACGGCGTCGACCGCCCCGCGTGGGACCTCGCACCGCTGGTCATCGCGAGTTCCGCGCTGCTGGGCTTCGCCGTCATCCCGATGGGGAGCGGCATCCACCTCGCGGACCCGGAGGTCGGTCTGGCGTACGTCTTCGCGACGGCCTCTATCGCGTCCGTGGGGCTGGTGATGGCCGGCTACGCATCGAACAACAAGTACTCGTTCCTCGGCGGCCTGCGCGCCGTCGCACAGAACGTCGCCTACGAGATTCCGCTCATCCTCACCGGAGCGTCGGTGGTCATCTTCGCCGGCTCGCTCCAGATGAGCGAGATCGTCGCGGCCCAACAGCAGGCGCTTATCGGCCCGATTCCCTCGTGGTACGCGTTCGTCAACCCGTTCGCGTTCGTGCTGTTCATGATCGCGAACCTCGCGGAGGTCGGCCGCAACCCCTTCGACATCCCGGAGGCACCGACCGAGATCGTGGCCGGGTACCAGACCGAGTACTCCTCGGTGTACTTCGTCCTCATCTACCTGGGCGAGTTCATCCACATCTTCCTCGGCGGGGCGATCATCGCCACCATCTTCCTCGGCGGCCCGGCCGGGCCGGGACCGGCGAGCCTCGGCATCGTCTGGTTCCTCGTCAAGATATGGGGCGTCTTCCTGTTCACGCAGTGGGCCCGCTCGGCGGTGCCGCGCGTCCGCATCGACCAGCTCATAGAGATCGGCTGGAAAGGGATGCTCGTCCTCTCGCTCGCGAACCTGCTGCTGACCGCGGTCATCGTCGGGGTGATCGCCTGATGACCGCACCCACGACCGACTACGCTGGAGGTAACCCACAATGATTGGCATCCTGAAGTCCATGGCGACGACGATGAAACACGCCCTCGACGGGGAGACGTTCACGGTGGAGTACCCGGACGTCGCCCCCGAGGTGAGCCCCCGCTTCCGCGGCGTCCACAAGTGGAGTCAGGAGCGGTGTATCTGGTGTCGGCAGTGTGAGAACGTCTGTCCGAACAACACCATCCAGATCGTGATGGACGACCAGCGCAACGGCGAGCAGTACAACCTCCACATCGGCCAGTGTATCTACTGCCGGCTGTGTGAGGAGGTCTGCCCGACCGACGCCATCCTGCTGACCCAGAACTTCGAGTTCACCGCGGACACGAAAGACGAGTTCGCCTACGACAAGGAGCAACTCAAGAACGTGCCGTGGTACAAAGACATCGACCCGCTCGAGTCGCGCGAACCCGACCGGGGCGCGTGGATCGGCGAGGGCGACGGCGAAGTCGACTACCAGTAACCTGCGGCCTCTTCTCTTCGGCGAGCAGACGGGGGCACTAGCTGCCGGTGGGTCCCTCGTGACACCGTCCCGGCACGCTACTGAGTGCCCGTTCACACGAGACGAAAGAGGAATCTTCAAAGGGACGCCGCAAAGAGTCTCAAAGTAAGATGGCACTGTACGAGTCAATCGCGTTCGCGCTGTTCGCGTTGGTGACGGTGGGCAGCGCGGCAGGCGTCGTGTTAGTTCGGGACGTCTGGCATTCGGCGCTGTTACTGGGCGTGTCACTGGTCAGCGTCGCCGTGTTCTACGTCATGAACCAGGCGGCGTTCGTCGCAACGATGCAGATTCTGGTGTACGTCGGCGGCGTCCTCATCCTCATCACCTTCGCGGTGATGCTGACTCGGGAGGACGACTCCGTCATCGAGGTGGCACCATGACCAGCAAACCGAGACTCAACACCGAGGGGAACTTCGTCGCGGGACTGGCGGCAATCGCACTGTTCGTCGTCCTCGGCGTCGTGTTCCTCGGCGCCTCGTTCCCGAACCCGGTCGGGTTCGGCGAGTCCGCGGCGATTACGAAGAGTCTGGGCGCGGCGATGTTCGACATCGCGCCGAGCGCGATAATGGGCGAGAACGAGGCCGCGGTGCCCGGCGAAGGGTTCCTCGTGGCCTTCGAGATTATCGACGTCGTGCTGGTCGCGGCGCTGGTCGGCGCCATCATGCTGGCCCGCCGCGAGGAGGCCGGCGAGATCGTCGACATCGGCGTCGAGGACACGAGCGACGACGAACCCGCTGTCGCGGCCGACGGCGGCGACGCGGACGGCGTGGGAGGTGACGAGACGTGATTCCGGCGGAACTGTACCTCCTGCTCTCGGCCGCACTGTTCTGCATCGGCCTGTTCGGCATTCTCACTCGACGGAACGCGCTCGTCTTCCTGATGTCCGTCGAACTGATGCTGAACGCGGCGAACATCAACTTCGTCGCCTTCTCGCTCCAGCATGGCAACCTGACCGGACAGGTGTTCGCGCTGTTCGGGATGGCACTCGCCGCGGCCGAGGTGGCTATCGGCATCGGCATCATCCTGGTGCTGTACCGCAACTTCAGTGACGTGGACGTCACGAAGGCGACGACGATGAGGTGGTAACAGATGGCTGCATTCACATACGCTCCGGCGATCGTCCTGCTGCCGTTCGTATCGTTCCTCGTCGCACTGTTCGCGGGCGACCGCATGCCGAAAGGCGGCGCGCTCGCGGGCATCACCGCGACGGGCGGGTCGCTGCTGCTCTCTATCTGGGTCGCGCTCACCGTCGCCGGTGGGGGCTACCACAACGAGTTCATCTACACGTGGGTCGCCGGCGTCGAGTCGGTCACGCTCCGGTTCGGCCTGCTACTCGACCCGCTCTCCGCGCTGATGCTGCTCATCGTGACGCTCATCTCGTTCCTCGTCCACATCTTCTCGCTGGGCTACATGAACGACGAGGGCGAGACGGGGCTACCGCGCTACTACGCCGGCCTCGGTCTGTTCACGGCGAGCATGCTCGGGTTCGTCGTGGCAAACAACCTGCTGATGGCCTTCATGTTCTTCGAACTGGTGGGCCTGTGTTCGTACCTGCTCATCGGGTTCTGGTTCCGCGAGGACGGCCCGCCGAGCGCCGCGAAGAAGGCGTTCCTCGTCACCCGCTTCGGTGACTACTTCTTCCTCGTCGGCGTCGTCGGCATCTTCGCCACCTTCGGCACCGGCCTGTTCGCCCCCGTCACGCAGAACGGCGAAGTGGTCGCCCAGAGCTTCCCCGTGCTCGCAGAGCACGCCGTCGTCGACGGCGAGACGGGCCCCATCGCGATGCTCGACACCGTCGGCCTCGGCGCGCAGGCGTGGTTCACGGTGCTGGGCCTGCTCGTTCTCGGTGGCGTCATCGGCAAGTCCGCGCAGTTCCCGCTACACACGTGGCTCCCCGACGCGATGGAGGGTCCGACGCCCGTCTCCGCGCTCATCCACGCCGCGACGATGGTCGCCGCGGGTGTCTACCTCGTCGCCCGGATGTACGGTTTCTACGCCATCTCCCCGACGGCGCTGGCGGTCATCGCACTCGTCGGCGGCTTCACGGCCCTGTTCGCAGCGACGATGGGCCTCGTCAAACAGGAGATAAAGCAGGTCCTCGCGTACTCGACTATCTCCCAGTACGGGTACATGATGCTCGCGCTGGGATCCGGTGGCTACATCGCCGCCGTCTTCCACCTGACCACCCACGCCGTGTTCAAGGCGCTGCTGTTCCTCGGTGCCGGGTCGGTCATCATCGCCATGCACCACAACGAGAACATGTGGGACATGGGTGGTCTGAAAGACAAGATGCCGGTGACCTACTACACGTTCCTCTCCGGGTCGCTGGCACTGGCCGGCATCCTCCCGTTCGCCGGTTTCTGGTCGAAAGACGAAGTGCTGTACGAGGCGCTCATCCACGGCCTCGGCAGCGAGGGCGGCCTCGCGACGGCCTACGTCCTCGCGTACGCGATGGGGCTGCTGGCCGTCTTCTTCACTGGCTTCTACACCTTCCGGATGGTGTTCCTCACCTTCCACGGTGACGCTCGCTCCGACACCGCACGCGACCCCCACGGCGTTCGCTGGAACGTCAAGGGGCCGCTGGCGGTGCTGGGCGTGCTGGCCGCGACGGTCGGGTTCATCAACATGAAACCCGTCGCGGAACTCACCGGTGCACACATCGACTTCCTGCACGCGTGGCTCGCCGGGCCCGACGAGGGTGGCTGGCCGGCCGCACTCGTGACCAGTTCCCACCACTACGAGGAACTGCTCCACAACGTGGCGGGTGTCGCTGCCGGTGAGCCACTCGGTGCTACCGGGACGCTACTGGCCTCGGCGGCCGTCTCGCTGGGGCTGGCGCTGGCCGGTGCCGGCGCCGCGACGATGCTGTACCGCGGCCCGGACCCGGTCGAACACACGGACAAGTTGGGCGGTCTGAAGACGCTACTCATGCACAACTACTACCAAGACGAGTATCAGGTGTGGCTGGCGACGGGGCTGACCCACCCGCTGGCCCGTGCGATGGACAAGTTCGACCAGGGCGTCGTCGACGGCGTCGTCAACGGCATCTCCAGCGTGAGCCTGTTCGGCGGGAGTCGCATCCGCCGCATCCAGTCGGGCGTCGTCAACAACTACGCGGCGCTGCTGACGCTGGGGCTCGTACTCTTGCTGGCCGCCTTCGGCCTCGCAGGGGGGTGGTTCTGAATGTGGGTCGCTGCACTGCTCGCAGTGACACTGCTCGGGAGCGCCGCCGTCATGCTCTCGCCGGACCGCTACGCCGGCAAACTCGCCGCCGCCATCAGCGCCGTCCCGGCGCTGGCCTCGGTGTACATGTACTACGTCTTCCTCACCCAGAACGGCGGGGCGGGCAACGCCCTCCTCTCGCCCGGTGAGGTTGCCTTCGGCCAGCAGATTCCGTGGATAGACCTCGCGGGCTACCAGATCTCCTACTACGTCGGGCTGGACGGCGTCAGCATGCCGTTGCTCGCGCTGACGACCATCCTGACCACGCTGGCCATCGTCTCGGCGTGGACGCCCATCGACGAGCGCCAGTCCCAGTTCTACGGGCTGATGCTGTTCATGGAGACGAGCCTCGTCGGCGTCTTCGCGGCGCTCGACTTCTTCCTCTGGTTCGTCTTCTGGGAGGGCGTGCTCATCCCGATGTACTTCCTCATCGGCGTCTGGGGCGGTCCCCGGCGGAAGTACGCCGCTATCAAGTTCTTCATCTACACGAACGTGGCCTCGCTCATCATGTTCGCGGGCCTGTTCGCGCTGGTGTTCAACACCGACCTCACGTCGCTGGCCCTGCCCGCGATGGCAGAGGCGTTCCGTAACGCCAGCGGCCTGCCGACCATCGCCGGGTTCAGTCTGGCCACCATCTCGTTCGTCCTGATGTTCTTCGGGTTCGCGGTGAAGGTGCCAGTCTTCCCGCTGCACACGTGGCTCCCCGACGCTCACGTCGAGGCGCCGACGCCGGTGTCGGTGATGCTGGCCGGCGTCCTCCTGAAGATGGGGACCTACGCGCTACTGCGCTTCAACTTCACGATGCTCGCGGAGACGGCACAGGCACTCGCGATTCCGCTGGCCATCGTCGGCGTCGTCAGCGTCATCTACGGGGCGATGCTGGCGCTGGCACAGCGTGACCTCAAGCGCATCGTCGCGTACTCCTCCATCTCGTCGATGGGGTACGTCATCCTCGGACTGGTCGCGTTCACGCCCCACGGCATGGGCGGGGCGACGTTCCAGATGGTCGCACACGGCCTCATCTCGGGGCTGATGTTCATGACCGTCGGCGTCATCTACAACACGACCCACACGCGCATGGTCGGGGACATGTCCGGCCTCGCGGACCGGATGCCGTGGACGGTGGGCATCTTCGTGGCCGCCGCGTTCGGCTACATGGGCCTGCCGCTGATGGCCGGGTTCGCCGGGGAGTTCCTCATCTTCCAGGGCGCGTTCGACGCGGCCACGCTCGGGAGCGCCGCGCCGGTGCTGACCTCGGCCGCGATGTTCGGTATCGTCGTCGTCGCTGGCTACCTGCTGTGGGCGATGCAACGCACCCTGTTCGGTGGCTTCAGTCTGGAGACCGACTACGAGGTCGGTCCGGCCGCGTTCCACGACGTCGCGCCGCTGGCCGTCCTCCTCCTGCTGGTCATCGTCCTCGGTGTCGCCCCCGACCTCTCGTACGACATGATTCAACACGCGATTACGCCGCTCACTGGAGGTGGTGCATAGATGGTCCATCAGCTACCGAGTTGGGCAGGCCTCGCACCGGCACTCGCGCTCGCCGCGACCGCGCTGGTCCTGCTACTGGTCGACAGCGTCGACCCCGATACGACGAACACGAGTCTCCTCGGCGGCGTCTCGGTCGTCGGGTCGCTGGCGTCGCTGGCGTTCGCCGTGTGGTTCATCTTCGGCGGCACCGGCATCCCGACCAGCGAGGGCGGCGTCGGGACGCCCGTGCTGTTCAACGGGCAACTGGTCGTCGACCAGATGGCCCTGTTCTTCATGATAATCGTCGCGAGCGTCACGGCGCTCGTGACGCTGGCCAGCACGGACTACGTCGAGAACCACGCCTATCAGGCGGAGTTCTACGCCCTCGTCCTGCTGGCCGCGACGGGGATGTCCGTACTGAGTGCCGCGAACAGTCTGGCGACGGCGTTCGTCGCGCTGGAACTCGTCTCGCTGCCCTCCTACGCGCTCGTCGCGTTCCTCAAGAAGAACCGCGGTAGCGTCGAGGCCGGCCTGAAGTACTTCCTCATCGGCGCGGTGTCCTCCGCGGTGTTCGCCTACGGCATCTCGCTGGTGTACGCCGCGACGGGCGTCCTCCGGTTCGACGGCGTCGCGACGGCCATCGAGAGCGGCACCGTCCAGACCGTCGTCGACGGCACCGTGCAGGCCCAGGCCGGGTCGCCCGCCGTCCCGATGTCCGTGCTGGGCGTCGGCATCATGATGGTCATCGGCGGCGTCGCGTTCAAGATAGCCGCCGTCCCGTTCCAGTTCTGGGCGCCGGAGGCCTACGAGGGCGCGCCCGCGCCTATCTCGGCGTTCCTCTCGTCGGCCTCGAAGGCCGCCGGGTTCGTGCTCGCGTTCCGCACCTTCGCCGTCGCGTTCCCCATCGAGTCGCTCGTCTCCAGCGGCGAGGCGCTGAACTGGTTCGTCGTCTTCCAGGTGCTGGCCATCGCGACGATGTTCGTCGGGAACTTCGCGGCCGCCACCCAGGAGAAGGTCAAGCGGATGATGGCCTACTCCAGCGTCGGCCACGCCGGTTACATCCTCATCGGCCTGGCCGCGCTGTCGGCCACCGGTGACGGCATGGCCCTCAGCATGAGCGCCGGGATGGCCCACCTGCTCGTCTACGGGTTCATGAACACCGGCGCGTTCCTGTTCATCGCGCTCGCCGAGTACTGGGGCGTCGGCCGCCGCTTCGAGGACTACAACGGCCTCGGCCGGCAGGCACCGCTGGCCTGTGCCGCGATGACCGTCTTCCTGTTCAGCCTCGCCGGCCTGCCCATCGGCGGCGGGTTCTTCTCGAAGTTCTACCTGTTCTCGGCGACGCTGGACGTCGGCGCGTGGTCGCTCGCGGCCGCGCTCGTCATCAACAGCGCCCTGTCACTGTTCTACTACTCCCGCGTCGTCAAGGCGATGTGGATAGAGGAACCGACCGGCGACCGGTCCATCGAGTCGTACCCGACCGGCCTCTACACCGCAATCGTCTCGGCCGCCGTCGTGACGGTGCTGCTGATCCCCGGCTTCGACTACGTCTCCAGTCTCGCGTTCCGGGCCGTCGAACTACTGTAACTCGTAGACGAAGACGCCACCGCTCTCCCGTTTTTCGACCCGACCCTGCGTTTCTAGCACGTCCAGATGGCCGATAGCCTCGCTCATCCCCGAGAAGTACTCCGTCGCCGGCAGGTCCCCGAACAGCACCGTCATCACGTCCGCGGGCGTCGTCGCGCCCTCGCTCACGATATCGACGACCTCCTCGCTTCGCTGGTCGTGTTCGGCGAGGATGGCGTCGATGCGCTCTCGGGGCGACTCGACCGGTTCGCGGTGGCCGGTCAGGAACCGGTCGTGGCCCTGTTCGCGGAGCCACCGTAACGAGTCGTTGAACGCGGGCAACACCCGTGGCCGCTGGCCGCCACGGTCCTCTGGAGGCTGGAGGAACGGATTCGGTGTGATGTCGCCCAGTACGTTGTCGCCGACGATGGCCTCGCGGCGGCCGTCGTAGTCGTACGAGAAGATGAGTTCGCCGGCGGCGTGCCCGGCGACGCTGTCGACAGTTATCCGTTCGTCGTTCACCGTGAGCGTGTCACCGGCCGTCAACTCTCTGTCCGTAGCGACGCTCTGAGCGTAGGCCAGAAACGCTTCGGGGAGCTGTGTGACCGCTTCTGCGGTCTCTCTGGAGATACCACAGCGTTCGAACAGGTCCGAGAAGTACGACTGCTCGTACTTCAGGCGGGCGGCGAAGTCCTGCATGATGGCCGCGGCGTCGGGACTGGCGTGGACCCGTGCCCCCTCGGCGCGCAACCGACTCGCCAGTCCGAAGTGGTCCGGGTGCGGGTGGGTGACGACGACCTGTGAGACGTCGCCGGGAGTGAGTTCCCGCGCCTCCAGCGTCTCCAACAGCCGCGACCACGCCTCCTCGCTGTCCGGTCCCGGGTCAACGACGGTGCGGCCGGCGACGTAGGCGTTGACCGCCCCGACCTGAAACGGCGTCGGGATAGATACACGTGTGAACATACCACGACGATGTGTGGCGGGATGGAAAACAGTTCGTACACGCCCGGTCGGGCACAAAGGATTTATTCGTCGTTCGCCAAGGGACAGATATGAACAAACACTTCGAAGATGCTCGGTACTACCTCAAGCGCGCCGGCGAAACCGCGAGCAAGGGCGTCAAAGAGGAACTCGAACCCGTCGAGCAGCGGTTCCGAGAGTTGACCGGTAAGGAGAGCGAACCGGAGCCGGGCCGCCTCGACAAGGTCAAGACCGACCTGAAAGACCTCCAGCAGAACGCCGAGGGTGAGGCAGAGCAGGCCATCGCCGACGCACGGTCGAAAATCGAATCCTACCGCCAGAAAGACGAGACGGAAGCGTAGACGGAACGCAATTCTTAATGTATCCGGTCGAATAGCCACCGATGTAGTCGGGTTGGTGATCTAGTCCGGTTATGATACCTCCTTCACACGGAGGAAGTCGGCGGTTCGAATCCGCCCCAACCCACTGAACTTCTCGCGCCGCTCCACTCCGAGCGTCGCGTGTATGAAGCGTGTGGCGGATTCGAACCCCGGAACGAGCGAGCGTTACGAGCGAAGTTCAGTCGGTGAGAAGCCGCCCCGACCCATTTTACCTTCGCGAGTCGACGAGTGGAGCGACCACAGGTTAGTCGCGTACGTCGGAGGAGGTGGGAGGGCAGTTCGTTTCGGTGAGTCGCCGGACCCGTAGCGGCGACGGGCGTCGACCCTGCCGGCCGAACACGGGCTCCGCCGGCGACGCTGGACGTCCTCGACGTCGCTGGCGGCGGGTGTATCCCGACGAGACCGTCGTCCGGTACCGACCAGACGAACGCCGTCTCGGTCGTGTTAGGCTCGTTCGACGAACTGCGCGTCGGCGGAGGTGTGGCCACGGTTGAACGACAGCACCTGCGCGCGGACGACGTCGCCCTCCGAGAGCGACGCGGGGACGTCCTCGGTGAAGAGGACGAACCCCTCCACCTTCCCGACGGCGACGCGGTCGCCGGAGTGGTGGTCCGTGAACTCCGTGATACCGAACTCGTACGTCTCGCCGATATCGACCGGTGGGTCGCGTTCCTGTGCGTCCTCGTGGGCACGTCTGGACTGTGCCGCGTCTGACGACCCGTCGCGTCGGAGCACTACCAGACCCAGCAGGAGAGTGAGCATGCCGCCGCCGGCCGCGAACCAGATGAGTTCCATGTCCGGTGTCTCAGGCCCCGCGTTCTAATAGGTTGTAGAGTCGACGCCCGGATTACTCGCCGTCGTCGTCGAGGCTGTCGGCCTCGTACTCGTCTTCGTACTTCGCGACGGCGGCCGCGAAACTCTCGCCGGCGCGTTCGTACGTCTCGCGCAGGTCGGCTATCGGCGTCCGCGTGGCGTCGACCCGGAGGTCTTCGTCGTACGGTTCCATCTCCCGGTCCTCGGTTGTCGTCACTCGCAGCGCGGCCGACTGGATTTCGAGGTCGGTGCGCTTGTCCCCGCCCTCCTCGTGGCCCGCCTCCAGCGCGTCTATGAGACGCTCCGGGAGCGGCGTGTCGGGGTCGGCCGCCTCGAACGCGTCCGCCGTCGCCTCGATGACTGCCTCGCCGGTGAGGAGGTTCCCCGCGACGGTCAGTCCCTCGCGTTCGAGGTGGCCGAACCACTCGCCACACTCCTCGCCGGAGAAGGCGAACGTCCCGTCGCCGTCGACGCCGTGGAGTTGCCGCGATGGTTTCCCCTCGTCGGCGGCCAACAGCGCCGAGAGTGCGTCGTCGACGGCGAGGCCGTCGGCGAGGTACTCGACGCCCTTCCGCCCGAGGTCGACGTTGACGAGCGACTGCGTCGCCACTGCCCCGTGCTCGTTGGCGAACGGACACAGCGTCCCGACGCCGGCCAGTCGCGTTGTGACAGCGACGCCGTACCGCGTCTGCTCGGCCCCGCTCTCGTCCTCGTAGGACTCGCGAACGCAGATGCTGAAAGTCACGCGTCCGCATCGGCGCCGGCGAACTAAAAACGGCCGGGCGGGCGGCGGACCGCACTCAGAGCCCGAGTTTGTCCCGGAGGCCGCCGGTCGACGAGGAGTCGCTGCCGGGCGGTTCCCACTCGGCCGGCAGTTCGTCGGCCAGTTCGGCTACCTCCTCGTCGCCGAACCGTGGGTCCGAGACGGCCGACTCCAACCACTCGGCCCACTCCTCGTCCGAGAGCAGGCCCCGCGAGTCCGTCTCCCACTGGTCGACGAGCGCTTCCCGGTCGCGGAACGGGATGTCCATGCCGCTGTCGCCCCAGTACAGCGGCGACAGTTCGAAGGCGTGCGTGTCGCTATCGAGCCAGACGAGCCGATAGGGGTAGTCGTTGTACAGGAAGACGTCCTCGGGCGACACCTCGTCGCCGTTCGGGAGTTCGAGCGTCTCGCTCATGGCCACGGCTACGGGCGGGCGACGTTTCAGGGTTGTGCGGACCACGCTCGGTCCGCGGAGAGGAATGTCGTGGCGGCCGGTCGGTCGCCGCGTCAGTACTCGTTGAGGGGGCGCTGGCGTATCTTACGGCGCAGGTCGCCGATGGACGGGTCGCCGTCGCCGACGAACTGCTGGCACACCGCGTGGACCTCCTCGCGAGTTATCTTCACGTTGCCCTGCTCGATGACGTCGGCCGGGCGAGCGCGGAGTTCGCGGATGGTCCCGACGGCCAGCAGGAAGGGGATGGCCCACGCCGACAGCGAGTTGCCCCGCGTCTCGGGCATGGCGTCGAGCCACGTCTGGGCCCCGTCGAGGTAGCTCTCGGCCCGGGCGGTCACCTGCTCGATGACCGGGACCAGCGAGTCGACGTTGCTCGGGTCGCCCACGTCGCCGTGGTCGAGCCCCTCCTCGCGGAGCAGTTCCAGCGGGAGGTAGACGTTGTTCTCCTCCTCCATGTCCGTCGCGGCGTCCTTCGCGACGTTGACCAGCTGGAGCAAGAGCGCGAACGAGCGGGCGTTCTCCTCCATCCGCTGGACCTGCTCCTCGGTGGCCTCGTGGGAGACCAGCCCGGTCACGAGGGTGCCGACGGTGCCGGCGGCGTACCAGCAGTACTCCTCGAGTTCTTCGAGGGTCTTGATGCGCAGGCCGCCCTCGTCGGCGTAGCGGTCGACGAACATCGCCATCCCGTCGACGAGTTCGCGGACCGGGCCGCGAATCGCGTCCAGCGAGTGGCTGTCGAGCGAGCGGAAGACGCCGACCGCGCGACCGGCGTTGTCGACGACCTCCCAGTCGTCGGTCATGGTGGCGGGGAGCCACTCCGACGCCGCGTCGTCGAACGCGCGTATCGAGGCGTCCGCCGAGGGGTCCAGCGTCCGACTGTACAGTCGGAGGAGGTCCGCCTGTACCGCCGGGGGGATGTGGCCCGCGTCCTCGATGGTGTCGGCGACGCGGCAGAGGAGATACCCGACACAGATGTCGCGTGCCATCGGCTCGTCGAGTTCCGCAATTGTCAAACTAAACGTCCGCGAGACCCGGTGGACGGCGTCGTAGCACCACTCAATATCTTCTTCTGACGACCGGCCAGTGTGGTTCTGAGACATTCCCGTCACCCGGCGTAGGGCGTACTGTAATAAAAATGGGTTGGCTGTGGAGCGAGGGTCGGACCCCGCTCTCGGCCGCCGACTGTCGGGCAAACGCCACGCCTAAACAGCGCCAGCGCGTACTCGCGGCCATGACCGTCCCCGGAGCGGTGGTGAGGGGCCGATGAACCGCGACGACACGATAGTCCTCGGCGTCACCATCGCCGCCGTGGTAATCGTCCCCGGCCTCGCGAACGGGTTCTTGAGCCAGATGGGATACCCGTGGGTCGGGAGCGCCGTCTGGGCGCTGGGGTACGGCCTCGGCGTCGTGTACATCTGGTACGAGTGGATTCGACCGCTCGATATCGGCGCGCCCGACGGCGTCGGCCTCCCGGAGGACGAGGACTCCGCGGAAGAGTAATAACTCACACCGTCGGGATTATTAAAATACACCAACGGAACCGGGTTTCGTAGCAGCTGGATTAATAAGACACCACCGACTACCGTCGCACATGAGCAGTGAGGACGCACGAACGCTCCGCCTCCGGGTCCCGGAGATGGACTGTTCGTCCTGTGCGGCGACGGTCGACTCGGCGGTGGCCGACCACCCCGGCGTCGAGTCCGTCGACACGCGGCCGGGGAGCGGTATCGCAGTGGTCACGTACGACCCCGACGCGGTCGACCGGGAGACGCTCGTCTCGGCCGTCGAACGGGCGGGGTACCCGGTCCAGAGCGCGAGCGACGGCGACGAGGCGGACGTACCGAGGAGCGACGAGCGCGCGTCCGTCTGGCAGTCGGCCCGCGCGAAGAAGACGGCCGTCGGCGGTGTGTTACTCGCCGTCGGCCTCCTCGCCGAGTTCGGACTGGCCCCGATACCGGTCGCCACCCTCGGTCCGGTCGGACCGGTCGGTCTGGTGGAGTTCGTCCTCGCGGACCTCCTCTTTCTGGGGGCCGTCGCCGCGGCCGGACAGGAGATTCTGCGCGGCGGCGTCGTCGCCGCACGGCAACGCAACCTCGGTATCGACTTCCTGATGTCGGCGGCCATCGTCGGCGCCATCACGGCCTCGCTGGTCGGCGACGAGACGCTGTACGTCGAGGCGGCGACGCTCGCAGTGCTGTTCAGCATCGCCGAGTTGCTGGAGGGGTACGCGATGGACCGGGCCCGCAACTCCCTGCGGGAACTCGTGGACCTCGCGCCCGACGAGGCGACGGTCCTGCGGGACGGCGAGGAAGTGACCGTCCCCGTCGACGACGTCACCGTCGGCGACCGGGTGGTCGTCCGGCCGGGCGAGAAGATTCCCGCAGACGGCGACGTACTGGAGGGCGAGTCGGCCGTCGACGAGTCCCCCGTCACAGGCGAATCCGTCCCCGTCGACAAAGCCCCCGGCGACGCCGTCTACGCCGGCACGATGAACGAGGGCGGCTACCTCGAACTGCAGGTGACCGCACCGCCCGGCGAGGACACCCTCTCGCAGGTCATCCGTCTCGTCGAGGACGCCGAGGCGAAGAAGACCGAGCGCGAGCAGTTCGTCGAGCGGTTCTCGAACTACTACACGCCGCTGATGGTCACGCTGGCAATCGCCGTCACCGTCGGCCCACCCCTCCTGCTCGGCGCGCCGTGGCTGGAGTGGTTCGTCACCGGCATCACCCTGCTGGTGTTGGCCTGCCCCTGCGCGTTCGTCATCTCGACGCCGGTGACGGTGGTCGCCGGCATCACCAGCGCCGCCCGGCACGGCGTCCTCGTGAAGGGCGGGACCCACCTCGAAGCGATGGGCGGCGTCGACGCCATCGCGCTGGACAAGACGGGGACGCTCACGAAGGGCGAACTCTCCGTCACGGACGTCGTCCCCGTCGGCGACCGGACCGAGACGGACGTCCTGCGCTGTGCGCGGGGCCTCGAAGCCCGGTCCGAGCACCCCATCGGCGAGGCCATCGTCGCTCGCGCCGACGAGGCGGCCGTCGAAGTCACCGAGCCGTCGAGTTTCGAGAGTCTGACCGGCGAGGGCGTGCAGGCGACGCTCGACGGCACGCGCCACTACGCCGGCAAACCCGGTCTGTTCGACGACCTCGGCTTCGAACTCGACCACGCCCACGTCGTCGAGCCGTCGGGTAATCTCGCGACCGAGGTCCGAGACATGTGTGACCGACAGGGCTGTCTCAACCTCGTCGAGGACACCATCCCGCGACTGCAGGACGAGGGCAAGACCGTCGTGCTGGTGGGGACGGAGGACTCGCTGGAGGGTATCGTCGCCGTCGCCGACGAACTGCGCCCCGGCGCCGCCGAAACCGTCGCGCGCCTCCGTGACCTCGGTATCGAACCGGTGATGCTCACCGGCGACAACGAGCGCACGGCCCGCGCCATCGCCGAACGGGTCGGCATCACCGACTTCCGGGCCGAACTCATGCCCGACGAGAAGGTGGCCGCCGTCGAGGAACTGTTAGAAGAGTACGACGACGTGGCGATGGTCGGTGACGGCGTCAACGACGCGCCCGCGCTGGCGACGGCGACGGTTGGCATCGCGATGGGGGCGGCCGGGAGCGACGCGGCCATCGAGACGGCCGACATCGCGCTGCTGGGCGACGACATCGGCAGGCTACCCTACCTCGCCGTCCTCTCGAAGAAAGCGACGGGCGTCATCAAGCAGAACGTCTGGTCCAGTCTGGGCCTGAAACTCCTGCTGGCGGTCGGTGCGGTCACCGGCTACGTCGGCGTCGCGCTGGCGGTGTTGCTCGGCGACGCCGGGATGACCGTCGGGGTCACCGGCAACGCGATGCGCCTCTCGCGCGTCGAGGCCGAGGAGTTCGGCGACGCCAGCGAGTAAGTCCGCGTGAGAACGCGCAGAAAAACACGTACAACAGCAGTTGTAGTCATCCAGAAACCCTTATCCCGGTCGTGGACACACACCGAAGCATGGCTAACGACTCGCTCGGCGACGGGGCTCCCGGTTTCAGAGCCCGCGCCGGCTGGACACGCGAACACGCGGCACGCATCGAACGGACCGACGACACCGTCGCGCCCGTCATCTACCCGCCCGAGGACGACCAGATTCCGCACCTCCACATCTGGGACACGTGGTTCCTGCGCAACCGGGACGGCACGCTCGCCGAGGTGGACGGCTACCGCGTCTGTTTCTCGCTGACCGCGCCCTCGGACCTCCTGCCGGGCAAGCGCCACGACGTCGCGAACATCCGCTGTTTCTACTCGGACGACGGGCGCGACTGGCACGACGGGGGCCCGGTCTTCGAGGACGCACTGGGTCAGCGCCAGTGGGCCGGGTCGGCGCTGTACGACGACGACGGCTCGGTCTACCTGTTCTACACCGCCGCCGGCGAGGACGGCGCGGACGACCTGACCTACGGCCAGCGAATCGTCGGGGCCGGCGGTGGCACCATCGACACGGCCGAGGGGTTCTCCCTGCGCGGCCCGTGGACCCACCACGAACTCCTCCACCCAGACGGCGAGCGCTACGAGCGCGAGGACCAGTCCCGCGCGATGATATACACGTTCCGCGACCCGTGGTTCTTCGAGGACCCCGAGACGGGCGAGACGTGGCTCCTCTTCGAGGCCAACTCACCCGTTCCCGAGGGGAGCGACGTGTGTGACGGCGACGCCGCCCAGCAGGGGTTCAACGGCAGCGTCGGCATCGCACGCTCGCCGACTGGCGACCCACTGGAGTGGGAACTGGAAGACCCGCTACTGGACGCCGTCGGCGTCAACCAGGAACTCGAACGGCCCCACATCGTCTACACGGACGACCTGTACTACCTCTTCATCTCCAGCCACCTCCACACGTTCGCGCCGGGGCTGGAGGGGTACGACGCACTGTACGGCTTCGTCGCGGAGGAACTGCGCGGCGACTACGTCCCGCTGAACGAGTCGGGCCTCGTCGCGACGAATCCCGAGAACGCGCCGTTCCAGTCGTACTCGTGGATGGCGTTCCCCCACGACGACGAGGTGCTCGTCCAGAGCTTCTTCAACTACTACGACTTCGCGGGGGAGACGCTGGACGAAATCGCCCACCTCCCCGAGTCGGAGCAGATGCGACGTTTCGGCGGGACGCTCGGCCCGACGCTCAGACTGACCGTCGAAGGGACGAAGACACGTATCGTCGGCAAACTCGGTCACTGGCACGTCCCGATGGCCGGTGAGAAACTGCCGCCGACCGAGCGGGAACTGATTCGCCGTGCCCAGACGGACGACGACGACCGCGGCGGCTACGCCTCCGACTGAATCAGCGCCGTATCGACGGTTTCTCGCGGGGACTCGGGTCGCGTTCCGCGTCCCACGCACTCTCCATCTCCCAGACGTCGAGCGACGCCACCGTCGCACGGCCCCCCTCGGCGGCCAGCGAGACGCCGGTCGCGTCCTCGTTCGTCGGGTAGACCCGACTGGTCAGGCAGTGGCGCTCGTTGGCGAACACTTCGACGACGCTCCCGTCGACGAACACCCGTAGCGACAGGGGCGAGTCGTACGGCGTGACACGCATCTGCTGGGTGGCGGTGGTCGCTTGCTGGTCGTGGCTCGACGTCGAGCGGTCGACGAATATCTCGCTGTTACGGGTGTATCGAACCGGCGTCCGCTCGGCCCGGTCGGGCGTCTCCAGCACGGAGAGTTCGACGGCTTCGGCGTCCTCGAGTCGGACCGTCGCACGCAGTTCGAACGTGCGACTCTCGACGTCCAGACGCCGGCGGTCCCCACTCGACAGGCGGAGTTCGTCGTGGTGGGTGTTGGCCCCGCGGAGGTCGGTCAGTTCGGGCGCGGGCCGCTGACAGAGGCCGCCGTCGTCGGCCAGCGTCAGTTCGCGCGGGAGCGACATGGTGCCGGACCAGCCAGCGTCCCACTGGGCGCTCACGTCCCGTGCCTCCGGAACCCAGCCCCACGTGAGGATGCGGCCGTCGTCGGTCCACATCGACTGGGGCGCGTAGAAGTCGCCGTGGTCGAGTTTGTCCCGGCGTTCGGGCGTGAACTCGCCGTCCTCGTAGGTGCCGAGGAAGTACACCACGTCCTCGTAGTTCGAGACGTGCAGGAGGTACCTGTCGCCGAAGTCCAGCAGTTCTGGACACTCCCAGACGGTGCCGGCGGTGTCGCGGTCGCCGCTGAGGATGGGCCCACGGTACTCCCAGTCCCGGAGGTTCTCGGAGACGTACAGCAGGGCCGCGCCGCCGCCGCCCTCCATGCCGGCGCCGATGAGTTGGTGCCAGACGCCGTCCTCGCGCCAGACGCAGTGGTCGCGGAACTCGCCCTCCCAGTGTTCGGTCCGGAGGACTTCGGGTTCGGCGGGCGTCTCCTCGATGACCGGATTGTCGGGGTCTTTGACCCACGACGAGAGGTCCTCGTCGGCCGCCGTCGCGATACACGGCAACTGCTTCTTGTCCCGGCCGCCGGTGTAGAGGATTGTCGCGGTGCCGTCGTCGTCCACCGCACACCCGGACCAACAGCCGTCCCGGTCCGGGCCGTCCGGCGACGGCGAGAGCGCCACGGGCTTGTCCTCCCAGTGTATCAGGTCGTCGCTGACCGCGTGGCCCCAGTGGATGGTGTTGTGGAAGGGACCGGTCGGGTTGTACTGGTAGAACAGGTGGTACTGCCCGTTCCAGTGGATGAGGCCGTTCGGGTCGTTGAGCCAGTTTGCCGGCGGGGTGACGTGGTACGTCGGGCGGAGCGAGTCGTCGGCCAGTTCGCCGCGCATCTCCGTCAGCGTCGCCACGTCTTTCGGGCGGCCGGTCAACCCGACCGCGTCGCCGTCCACGAGGTGCTCCAGCGCGTTCGACACGAGCGTCTCGCGGTTGCGGTGACAGATGTCGTGGGTCGGTTGGCGGAAGGAGACGGCCGAACCGATGCCGAGGACGCGTCCCTCGTCGGGTTCCCAGACGACTGTCGCCATCCCTTTCACGACGTCGGTGTCGCCCCGCGCCGTGCTGGCGAGGACGTCGCCCTCCATCGGCGCGACGTGTTCGTATCGGGCGTAGGGCACCGTCACCCCGGGACCGCGCGTGTGGACGCGGAGCGTGTCGAACCCCTCGGCGACCGGGTGGTCGGCGTACAGCGCCTTCCAGAGCGGTCCCGTGGGTTCCGGAATCTCCTCCCACCCGACCGCGTCGGGGCCGACCGGGTCGAACCCGAGCGGTTCGACGGCGGCCATCGCACCGAGCGTCAGCAGGAGCGCCCCGCCCGACCGGACGTAGGTGGCGAGTGCCTCTCCTTCGGGGCCCGCGACCGCCTCCCCGTCGAAGGGATCGTCCCGGTGCCACCAGAGGACGTCGTAGTCGGTCGGGTCGACAGTTGCGAGGGAACACCGCTCGACGTCGTCGAACGTCTCCTCGCACCACTCGTACGCTGCTGCCTGTTCGTCGGAACAGGCGTCGACGAACAGACAGCCGACACGTCGCGACTCTACCATTGGGGGAACTCACCCTTTCAAATATAAAAGGATTCGGCAATCGTTCGTGTCTGTTCCTGTGCGAACGTGACCGGACGGGCGGCGGAACCTCTTCCGACCGGCCGAGGCGGCGAAAACCGTGCTGTCGGGTCAGTCGATGCGCGCGTTCCGGGCCTCAGGTTTCCAGTCGATGAGCGTGTCGTGGCAGTTCGGGCAGACGAACTCTGTCAGTTTCGTCGTCTCGTCGTTGTACGTCATCCGTGTGCCGCATCGCGAACAGTACATTATAGTTGATGATAGACTATCGGCAGTATTAAGCGTTGGTTCTTTCGGGCCGCTCTCGGGTGATTTTCCCGGTAGTGCGTGGCCGAGTCGGCCTCCGATAGAGCCAGACCGGGAGTGCTCCGGGTCGCGCGGCCGGTATTCGGCGCTTGCGAGAACCGCCGAGACGTCGGTTACTCCTCGAGAACGCGCCGCGTCGACTCCGGGAGCGCGACGTCCTGTGCGTCGACGATAGCCGAGAGCGAGCCGCCGTCGAGGACTCGCACGTCCCGTTCGGCCGCGAGCGAGGAGAGTCCGTCTTCGAGCGGTACCGCCGCCGCGAGCAACGCCGCGTCGACGTCGTCGTCGGACGCGAGGTCGGCACAGCGCTCGACGGCCGCCGCACCCACCGCCTCGTCCCCCGAGTCCGCGACGACGACGCCCATCACGTCGTCGTCCCGCCGGACGAGCAGGTCGAACGGCGACTGGTCGGCCTCGGCGGTCGACCACACCGTCTCGTCGAGGGCGTCTGCCACCACCGCCGTCAGTTCGTGCTGGTCGAGTCGACGGAGGCGCGCCGCCGTCGACTCCGGGGCACCCTGTCCGGTGAGGGACGGCCCGGGCCGTGTCCCCGTCGACTCGATGGCCGCCTCGATGGCCGTCGGGCCGTCGTCCTCCGGAACCGGGTCGCCGATGGTCGCCGTCACCGAGTAGTCCGGGTCCGCGTCGCCCTCGATGTGGTCGCCCACCTCGTCGCCGGCCAGTATCGCTTCGGTCCGTTCTATACGCTGTGTGACCGCCTCGCGTTCTGCTTCGAGGTGGTCGACCGCGTCCGGGTAGCAGTCCCGGGCCGTCGCGAGCGCCGTCTCGAAGGCCTCGGCGGCGGCCTCGAACTCCGCGAGTGCCGCCTCGTACTGTTCGGCGTCGCTGTACCAGTCCCCCGCCCGCATCGCGTCGACGGCGACCGCTCGCTGGGCCCCGGTCAGTTGCTCCGCGACGGTCCCGAGTCGGTCGCGCACCTTCTCGGGGTCGCCCGCGAAACGCCGGTCGCCGCTCCCCCAGTCCAGTTCCAGCACGCGCCGGTAGTGAGCCATCGCCTCCGTCCAGCGGTCGGCCGCGACGGCCGGGTCGTCCGCGTCGACGGCCGCGTTGTCGGCCCTGACGGCACGACGGAGCGGCGACTGTTCGAGGTGGCCGACGATGCGGTCGAGGCGCTCCCGTTCCTCGCGTATCCCCTCGACGTCGTCGAGGCGGGTCTGGTCGAGCGACAGGACGGCCTCGTACTCGCTCCGGGCGCGCTCGTAGGCCTCGTAGGCGGCCTCGTAGTCGTCCTCGCGCCAGTGGGCCTCGCCCTCGTCCGTGGCCTGTCTGGCGCGGCCGACCCGAATCTCGGCGACGGTGTTCACACAGCGCGATTCGACCGGGTCCAGTCGCTTGCGGAGGGCGTCGCCGGGTCGGTCCGTCGAGAACCGCAACGCCGTCGCCCGCGCGGTTTCGAGGTGGTCCTCGGCGCGCCGAGCGGTCGAGAGCGCCTCGTCGTACTCGCCGTCGTCCCTGTGGTCCGTGGCGGTCACGAGCGTCTGTGTGACTCTGTTGCACTCGTTCTCGACGCGTATCCAGGCCTGCGAGGCGGCGGCGAGGTAGTCGGCGACCTCGGCCAGTCCGTCGGCCCCGGTGTGGACGTGCCACGTCGACCCGCCCTCGCGGCGGAAGGTGAGCCGACCGCGCCGGATGCTCGTCGTGTGTTCGACCTGTTCGATTTCGACCAGTGGCACGGCGAACTGCGTGTCGCCGTCCGCGTCACCCACCAGGACGACGACGCGGCGGTCGGTGAGGACGGCGACTGTCCGATACCCACTGCCCGGCGTGACGTGGTCGGTCGACGACGGAGACTCGATACTGACGCCGTTCTTGCGGTTCGTGAGGACGAACTGTGGTGTCTCGGCGTCGTCGAGGACCGCCGCGGCCGGCCGGTCGCAGAGATAGCCCGTGGACAGGAACCCACCCTGTCCGATCCGAGTGAGTACGTCGGGTGTGGTACCCCCTCGATTATCTACTTTGATAACCTGACCCATCAATACGGCGTACAGCGTCGGTGACTATGATATTCACTTATCTAATCCGATAATACTCGGTGGAATTTTCCGGTATCTACCTTACTTTCTCGCGTCGATAGCGTGATTATGGCTCCGTCCTTCAATTACCTTTGTGTGCGGCTTTCCGACTGTCGAGACGGCAGACGGGCGTCTGACTGAGGTTTACAAATCATGGTTCCATAGCCAGCGCCATGCCACGGGTACGGTTGGATACGACGGACCACAGTGGGGGACAGAACCGTGTCGAGGGGCGACTGGACGTCCGAATCGACACCGACGTGTTCGCCATCCTCTCGGGTGAGCGGCCACGGCGTGACCGGGCGATGCGGCCGGTCGTCGAGCGGTGGCTCGACTGCTGGAGCGGTTAGCTGTTCTCGACGAGGCGCGCGGCGATGCGCTGTGCGCCGACGGTCGGTGCGACGTCCGGTTGGTCGGCCGCCGTCGCCTCGATTTCCCGGTTCAGTTCCTCGCTGAGTCGTCGCTCGAACTCCTCGACGATGCCGGGGATGCAGGCCATCCCGCCCGTGAGGACGACGGGGCGGTCAAGCGCCAACTTGTACACCTTCATGTAGTCGTTGGCCAGTTCCGGCAGGAAGGTGTTGGCGAGTTCGTCGACGGCGTCGTCCAGATACTCGTCGACGGCGTCCATCACCGAGCGCTCGATGGTGAACTCGTGGGTGCCGCCGCCGGGTTGCTGGATGATGTCCGTAAAGGGTTCGAACGCCTCGAAGTCGGCGTGTTCCTCCTTGTACTCGCGGGCGGTCTGGGTGTCGATGTTGACCCGACCTTGGGTCTCCTCCTCGACGTAGTTCGCTATCATCCGGTCGACCTCGTTGCCGGTGACCGCGCCCGTCGTGAACGGCGCGAGCTGCTCGCCGCGGCGGTAGGCAGATGCTTCGAGGTTCGTCGACCCCATGTTGACCGAGATGAATATCTCGTCGATGGCCTCGAGGTCGTCGCCGAAGGCGGGAATCGACCCGCACAGCGACTCGGGGTAGCTCTCGACCATGTCGAGGCCGATGGAGGAGTCCTCGATGACCGCCCGGAGGTTCTCCAGTCCGGTGGGATTGTCGATGGTCGGGATGGCGTAGACGACACCGCTGTCGGCCGGGAGGTCGTTCTCCTCGATGAGCGCCTCGAAGAACGTCTTCGTCATCTCCGCGCGGTCGCTGTCCTCCGGCAGGCCCGACCGGAGCATGTACTGTACGCGGTCGGGGTACTCGCGGGCGGCCTCCTCGCCGTAGAGGACCTTCTCCTCGCCGGTCAGCGCGTCCTCGTAGGTGGCCATGCAGGTCAGCGTCTTGATGATGCGGTTCTCGGTCCCGTGTTCGTCGGGGAGGGCGATGACCGTCCGGGTGCTACCGAGTTTCACACCGATAGGGACCGAACGGCCACTTCCACCACTGGCCTCCGCGTCGTCGTCACTCATGTACGGTGGCGTGTTGTCGCCGCCCCGGTATATAACCTCACGTCAAGAATCAGCGCTGATACCGACCTCAGGTCATCGCGGTGAGTTTCGCGATGTACACCAGACTCAGCATGTGGTCGTCGACGCTGAGGTCGTTGCCGTCGTTGGTCGAGGACTCGTCGATGCCCAGCAGGTAGTCCGAGAGGTCCGACTGGACGGCCTCGGTTATCCAGTCGATGGACTCGTAGTAGTCCAGCGCTTCGTCGGCGCCCTGATACCCGGAGTGCATCAACAGGAACTCCAGCCACTCGAAGACGACGAACTCGGCGGCGTACGTCTCTGGCAGCGAGGTCAGGTACGGTTTCTCCTGTCCGTCGCCGGCGAGGAACGGGAGCAGTTCGCGGTACAGCCCCGACCGGAAGGAACTGCCAGCCAGTACCTCCTCGTCGGCGTCTTCGAGCCCTACTCCCAGATTCGACGGGTCCGGCATCTCCTCGTCGTCACCCACCCCGCCGCTCCGGTCACCGCGCTTGCGAGCCATCTTGCGCAACTCGTCGAGGTCGTAGTCGCGCGGATTGATAGTCATATCTTCTCCATTTTATCTACGCTAAGTTAAATCTTGCACCCCGTCTGACTGCCGTCAGACGCTCGCTCACGCCGCCTGCCCGCCGATTCGTCTGCCGGCCCCGAGTTACGCCGTTGATAATCGGGGGCGTATTTTTATAGTGACCCACGACCGAGGTGGAGCCACTTCGACGATGAGCCGGCACGCAACGACCGACCCCGCTCGCATCTGCGTGACGAACGCGAAGGGCGGGACCGGCAAGACGACGGTAGCCATCAACGTAGCCGGTGCGTTGAACGACCGTGGCCGGGACGTCCTCTTCGTGGACCTCGACCCGCAGGGCAACGCGACGGAAGGGTTGGGCCTCACCGAAGTGTACGACGCCCAGCCACCGACGCTGTTCGACGCCCTGACGAGCGACCCCACGCTACTGGGTGACCTCGTGGTCGAACACGACGAGATGGACGTGGTTCCCTCCAGCATCGACATGCTCCAGGCGGAACACGAACTGACCATCGCGGACCTCGTCGCCCGGGTCCGCACGCAGGGGTACGACGTCGACCCGGCGGCGCTCTCGCAGTTCGCCATCAACGTCACGCCGGAGACGGTGACCGGCGACCACGCGCTGGACACGCTGGACCGCGCGCTGGAGACGGTGACGGGCTACGACTACGTCGTCGTCGACTCGCCGCCGTTCTACGGGAAACTGACCGACACCGGCGTGTACGCCGCCGGGAACATCCTCATCCCGGCGCTGGCCGAAGCCACCTCCGAGCGAGCCATCGAACTCCTGATGGACCAGATGGCCGCCATGGAGCGCCAGACCGGGACCACTATCGGGACGCTGGGCGTAGTGGCGAACCGCATCGAGACGACGTCCGAGGACGAGATGATGCTGGAGTGGTTCGACGCCGCGTTCCCGGACAGTCCCGTGTGGGAGGTCCGCAAGCGCGTGGCCCTCCAGCGGGCCTACACCGAGGGGAAGTCCATCTTCGCGACCGAGGAGCGCTGTGACATGGCCGACGTCTTCAGCGACATCGCCGCGACGCTCGACGAACAGTTCGGCTACACTGAGGTAACAGCATGAGTGACGACGACCGCATGGACCGAGCAGAGCGTATCAGGGAGATGCGCACGGGGAACAGGAACGACGACGAAGCCGACGACGGCGAATCGACCGCGTCGACGGACGAGCGGACCACCGAGACGGACGCCGAGGCGCCCGGCACCGACACGTCCGACTCCGAGCGGACGACCGACGACCCACCCGTCGAGACGACCACCGAGGGCGACGCCGAGACGGAGGCGGCCGGCGAGGACTCCGGGACCGAGGCGGACCCGACAGAGGTGGCCCAACGGGCGGCGGCCGCCGCCGCACAGATTACAGGCGAGGGGACCGACGCCGACGCCGGCACCGCGACCCAACCCGGCGACGTCTCGGCGACAGCGTCCCCGATGCAGGGCCCGACCGGCGTCGAACTCCCCGACCAGCAACTCCTCGAGGAGGCGATGGCGACGGGCCAGACCGGTCGGACGGAGGGCGCACGCGGCGCCGCGATGGACGAAGCGGCGACCCAGACCGAGGAACTCGTCCGCGTACTGGAGTTCGCCCTCGGCGAGGAGTACTACTGTCTCGACATCGAGTACGTCGAGGAAATCGTCAAGCGCGACGCCGTGACGCGGGTCCCGAACACGCCCGACTACGTCGAGGGGGTCGTCGACCTGCGCGGGCAGATTACCACCATCCTCGAACCGAAGCAGATGATGGACATCCCCGAGGACGGCAGTCAGGACCTCATCGTCGTCTTCGACCCCGAGGTGTTCGAGGAACAGGGCGCCGTCGGATGGGTCGTCGACAGCGTCCGGCAGGTCGTCCCCGTCGCCGAGTCGGAGGTCAACGACCCGCCGGTCGACGCCGAGTACGTCCGCGGCGTCGTCGACCGGGAGGACCACGACCAGTTCGTCATCTGGGTCGAACCCGACGACGCACTCGAAGCGGCGACCAGCGAGGACTGAGCGGCCTACTTCTCCGAGACGTCGACCACGTCCGGCACGTCCGCGTCGACGTCGGCCTCGTCGACAGCCACGTTCAGTTCCTCCCGGACGAGGTCCGTCGCGTTCTGGATGGCGCCCACGCTACCGAGGTAGCCCGCGCCGACCGTCGTCTTCAGCGCGAGCGCCGCCCGTCCGGTCACCACCGTGGGACCGACCTTCGCGACGGCGTCGTTCCCCACGGAGACGAGCCACCCCGGCACGTCGAAGTTGTACTGCGTCAGGCGCGGTTCGAACCCGCCGTCGCCGTCGAGGCGGTGGTCGACGAGTGCGGCGACGTTGTCGGCGGCGACGCGGGCCTCGCGGATGGCAGCCGAGGCGCTCGCCGGCACCGCTTCGCCGTCGCTGTCGACGACGCGGGCGGTGTCCCCGACGGCGAACGTCGACTCGCCCAGTCTGAGGTCGGCCCGGACGACAGGGCGTTCGTCGTGTAACGCCTCGGGCCCCCGAATCCCGCCGGTCCAGACGAACTGGTCGTAGGCGAGGGGGTCGCCGGATTCGAGCGCGATGGCGTCGGCGTCGGCCCCCGAAACGCCGGTGCCGGTGCGGACGGTGACGCCGGCGTCGACCAGTGACTCGTGGACTGCTCGCTGGAAGGACTCGGGGAACGTCGGCGCGACGTGGGCCTCCTGTTCTAGCAGGACGACCTCCACGTCGACGGCCTCCTCGTCGGCCAACGCCGCGAGTTCGCCGGCGACCTGCACGCCGGAGAGGCCCGCGCCACCCACGACGACCCTGTCACCGTCGCCGAGCGCGAGGAAGTCCTCGCGAATCTGCCGGGCGTGGTCGAGACGCTTGAGTGGCGTCCCGTGCTCGCGGACGCCCGGGAGGTCGTAGTAGGCCGTCTCGGCCCCCAGACAGACCGCACCGACGTCGTAGTCCAGCGTCTCCCCTCCGTCGGCCGTCCGGAGCGTCGCGCGCCCCGCGTCGGCGTCGACGTCCGTGACTTCGGCCCGCCGAACCTCGCAGTCGAGCACCTCGGTCAGCGAGACGGTGATGTCGTCGGCGAGCGAGGGCCGTCGGACGACTCGATGGAGTTCGTGCTGGACGAGGTGGTCGCGTTGCTCGTCGACGACGACGAGGTCCACGGCCTCGGGGAGTGTCCGTTCGAGCGAGCGAGCGAGTGTCAGGCCGGCGTATCCGGCACCCAGAACGGCGACGCGCATGGCAACTGGTTGGGTCCGGAGCGGGATAGTCCTGTCCCAGCCCGTCGGTCAGAAGTAGCTTCAGAACAGCGCGGCGTCCTCGTCGAGGACGCGGGCGGGGCCGCCGACGTCCCAGACACGGGTGTCGACGCCGCAGTCGGCGACCGTCTCCTCGACGCGGTCGACGTACTGCTCGGTCGTGTTGACGTAGACGCTCGCGCCGGTGTCCACCGAGAAGTAGACCGGCACGTCGTGTTCCGAGCGCAGTTCCCGCACGGCGTTGAAAATCTCGATGGTGCGCGGTTGCCAGTACACCCACCCCGCGGGACCGGTCATCGTCGTCGCCGCCAGCGACAACGAGTCGTGTTCGGCGAGTTCGAACGCCCGGTCGAAGTCCGCGTCGTAGAGAGCGTCTCGCATATCCGAAATCTGGCCGTGCATGTGGGCCATCCGGGCCTCGAACATGTGGCTGTCGGCGGCCTCGGCGTGGGCGGCCTCCGTCTCCTTGTAGGACGGGACCATCCCCGCGACGACGCGCAGGTCGTCTTCGAGGTCGGTCTCGATGCGCTCGCTCCGGCAGTCTTTATCGTTCATCCCCGTCCGGAGGTGCGAGAACGCACCGGTGACCGCGCGGGCCGCAGACGAGGAGCCACGGCGGGCGACCGTCGAAATCTCGGGTCGGGTCATGTCCAGTCCGGCGGCCTCGACGAGCGCCATCGCGGCGGCGGCGAAACCCGACGAGGAAGAGCCGAAGCCGATGTTGGTCGGGAAGTTGTTCGTCGACTCGAAGCGGACGCCGTGGTCGATGCCCGCCAGTTCGCGGACGTGGTCGACGACGGCGTCGATGCGCTCGGCCCCGCGGCCCTCGACTGTCTCGCCGTCGATGACGTAGGTGTCGTCCTCACGGGCCGGGTCGAACTCGGCGGTGGTCTTCGAGTGACTCGGCGCCGTACAGACCGAGATGCTGTCGTGGTACGGGAGGCGGAGCTCCTCGTCGCGCATCCCGTGATACTTGACCAGACCCTGAATCGGGTGGGCTTTCGCGGTCGCTTTCATACCTCACCCTTCCGGGCCGGTCACTTTGCTATTGCGAACCCGTGCCGGTCGTCACTGCTCTTCGACGTCGGCGTCCGGGGCGTTAGACTTCACGCTCTCGATACCCTGTTTGGCCTTCGCCTTGCTGGCGTAGCCCTCGCCGCTGTCGGCGATGATGTTGCCGTTCGAGTGGCGAAGCCGCCACCGCCACTGGTCTGCACTGTCGGTGTAGAGTTCGAACGTCGCTGCCATCGGTCCGTACCACGGTACCATCCGACAAGTAGCTGGTGGGCAGACCGGTGGTAACCGGTCGAGCGTCCGAAGCCGTACGGCTACCCGTCTACGGACGCCGAGTCGCCGCTGTCCCGGTGCTCGGTCGGTACGTCGTCCGCGGCGAGCGCCGCCGCGTCCCGCGCTTCGATTCGTTCGAGCCACTCGGCGAACTCCTCGGACTCCATGATCTCGTGTTCGCGGTCCAGCCCGAGATAGACCGTGTAGCACATCAGCAGGAGGACGACCGCGAAGGGGAGCCCGGTCGTGATGGAGGCGGTCTGGAGCGCGCCGAGCCCGCCGCCGACCAGTAGCACGGCCGCGATGACGCCTTCGATGACGGCCCAGAAGATACGCTGAGCGACCGGCGCGTCGTGCTTGCCACCCGAGGTCAGGTGGTCTATCACGAGCGACCCGGAGTCCGAAGACGTGACGAAGAACGTGACGACCAGCACGACGCCGAGCACCGACAGCAGCGCGGTCAGCGGGAAGAACGAGAACATCTCGAACAGCGCCGTCGCCACGTCGGCGTCGACCGCGTCGACCAGCGTCCCGGGCGTCTCCAGTTCGACGAACAGCGCCGACCCGCCGAAGACGGACATCCAGAAGAAGGAGAACAGCGACGGGAGCAGGAGGACGCTGAGCACGAACTCGCGGACGGTGCGCCCTTTCGAGATGCGCGCGATGAACATCCCGACGAACGGCGACCACGATATCCACCAGCCCCAGTAGAATATCGTCCACCCGCTCTGCCACGTCGTGCCGCCGGCGGTCTCGGTCCAGAACGCCAGTTCCGGGAGCACGCCGACGTACGTGCCGATGCTCGACACGAAGGTGCCGAGGAGGAACAGCGTCGGGCCGAGGACCAGCATCAGGGCCAGCAGCGCGACCATCAGGTAGAGGTTGAGTTCGCTGAGACGACGGACCCCGCCGTCCAGTCCCGCGGCGACCGAGAGCGTAGCGATGGCAGTGATGAACCCGATGAGGACGATCTGCACTCCAATCGTCTGCGGGACGGTCACCGGGAGAAACTGACGCGAGAGGACGTTCACGCCGGCATTTATCTGCTGGACGCCGATTCCGAGCGAGGTCGACAGGCCGAACAGCGTCGCCATGACCGAGAGGACGTCGATTACGTGGCCCGTCCACCCGTAGATACGGTCACCGAGGAGCGGCCAGAATATCGACCGGAAGGTCAGGGGCAGGCCGCGGTTGAACGAGAAGAACGCCAGTCCGAGGCCGACCAGCCCGTATATCGCCCATGGGTGGAGTCCCCAGTGGAAGTACGTGGTCGCCATCGCGGCCCCGCTGGCCGCGGCCGTCCCGCTCTCGACACCCTCGAAGAACGGTGGCACGGCCCCGTAGTGGAATATCGGTTCGGCGACGCTGAAGAACATGAGGCCGATGCCCATGCCGGCGCTGAACAGCATCGCCATCCACGCGAAGTCGCTGAACTCCGTCTCCGCCTCGACGCCGCCCAGACGGATGCTGCCGTACTTGCTGAACGCGAAGTAGAGAATGGCGACGATAAAGACGTTGACCGAGAGGATGTAGAACCACCCTGCTGTCGCCGAGATGGCCGTCTGAACCGCGTCGAAGACGGCCGCGGCCTGTGCCCTGAACGCCAGCGTGAGGCCGACGAAGCAGGCGATAACCAGACAGGAGAGCGGGAACACCTTCGGGTGGACGTCGACCCCCCACTTGCGGACGTTCGTGTCGCCGGCTTTCCGGTCGGTGTCCGGGTGGAACAACTCGACCTGGATGCCGTCCGATAACTCGCCCACGACGTCGTCGTCAGTGCTCATGGGCCTCGTCTCCACCGACGCACCGGTCAGGCGGGCGACGTTGCCCTGCGACCGACAGCCGGGGCCTCGGGCCCCCGCTCGGCCGTGCCGGGTCTGGTGACGTACCTGTCGAACGAGCCGCCGTCGACGGCCGCACAGTCGTGGCTTCGTACTTCATGGTGAACGTCACCACTCAGCACGATTAACGGTTCGCCTCACAGACACATCAAGACACCAACCACTCCTATTTATAAAATGCCAGTTTGGCATCCTTTATTCAGCAGATGCGAACGACTCGACGACGGTCGACGGGTGTGAGACGGCCCTCTATAACGATAGCCGGAGCACGCCGGCGCGTCGCTGTCCGCATCGGCACGGCCACCCCCGAGGTAGTCCGGGGCGTCGCCGTGCGGTCGTACGACAAGTGGTGCGCCGCGACCGTCAGTCCATCTCCCAGTACGTCCGCGCGTCCGAGAGCGTCTCGCCGGCGACGAACCCCTTGTAGCCGAAGATGTCCTGATAGCCACACTCGGACATCAGGATGGGGACGAACGGTTCGTCGGCGAGGACCTGTTCGCCGTCGATGGTCGCCCAGACGGTGCCTTCCGGGACCAGTTCGAAGTTCTCGGCTTCGAGGTCGTACAGTTCCTTGCACGCCGCGCCCGGTGGTGCGTCGTCTGGCTTCTCCACGACGTCGTCCAGTTCGTAGAACGTCGGGTCGCCCTCCGGGATAGCGCCCGGGAGCACGTCGTGAATCCGGAGGAACGTCTCGACGAGCATCGTCGCCGTGTCCGTCGCGTCCTCGGTCCGCTGTCGCCCCGCTTCGACCGTGACCACGGGGGCGAACTGGTTGAGCGTCCCGTCGACGTTCCGACTCGTGTCGACGACAGAGGGCGTCGGGAGCGCCGCCGCCGTCTCCAGCGCCGTCGGGTACTCGCGCGAGACCAGCGTCATCGGTTCCGGTTGCGAGTGCGTCGCGTGCAACGAGAGGGTGGGCGTGTCGCCGACGACGTCCAGCAGTTCGGCGGCGAGCCGCTGTTCCTGTGCTTCGCTGTCCGAGTCGCCCGGGAAGGCCCTGTTCATGTCCACGTCGACGTACCGGCGGTCCGCCGCCAGCGCCGGCGGGTTCGCGTAGACGAACTGCACCGGGCGCTCGAACTCGTGGCCCGCGTCAAGGACTCGCTGGATGGCGCGCACCCCGCTGGGTTCGTCGCCGTGTATCCCCGCGACGACCGTCACTTCGGGGTCGCCGTCCGGACCGCGTACCGTGACATCGGGCGAGACTGTGTCCGACATTCCTGCCTCGACGAAACGCCCCGACGCGGAAAAATGCAGAGATTGTCGTCAGTAGTCCGGGCTCTCCTCGCGGACGCCCTCGCGCTTGTTCACCAGTCGCGCGAGAGTGAACAGCGCGTCCGAGAGGCGGTTGAGGTAGACGATGGCCGTCTCGTTGACGCCGGCCTCCTCGGCGGCCAGCGAGACGGACCGGCGCTCGGCCCGGCGACAGACCGCCCGCGCGTGGTGGAGTTTCGCGCCGGGTTCGGACCCCGACGGGAGGATGAACGACTCCAGGGGGTCCAGTTCCTCGTCGGCCTCGTCGATGATGGCCTCTATCTCGTCGACGTGGGCCTCGGTTATCTGCGGGTCGTCCTCGTCGGGTTGTGGGTTCGCGAAGTCGGCCTGCACGATGTGGAGGTGGTTCTGTACCTCCCGGAGGTGGTCGTCTAAGTCGTCGTAGCCCGTCGGTCGGACGACCCCGACGAGGGCGTTCACCTCGTCGACGGTGCCGTAGGCCTCGATGCGGCGGGAGTCCTTCGAGACGCGGTCCATGGTCCGCAGGTCCGTCTGCCCTTGGTCGCCGCGGCCGGTGTAGATGGTCATACCGGAAGTGGGTCTGCCACGCTCTTATAGCCGTGGGCGAACCGTTCGGGCGCGCGGCGAGGCGTCCGGCGAGACCGCCCGGTCGGGGTCAGAGCCGTCGGCGGACCTCCGAGAGGGCCGCCGGGGTGAGGTCGAGTTCGGCGAGCAGGTCGCGCCGCTGGTCGTCGTCGCCGTGGCCGGCGACGAACCCGTTGAGGCGGGCGGCGACCGTCGACTCGACGAACGCCGGGCCGTAGACGTCTTCGAGTTCGTCGGCGACGACCGGCGTCGACCGGAGTTCGTACTTCTGGTGGTACGCCTCTGCCCCGTAGAACTCCGTCAGCGTCTCGATCGACGTCTGGACCGTCTTGCCGGTACGCTCTTCGAGCGCCGCCTTCGACGTTTCTGCGGCCTCTCGCTGGGCGTCGTCGTGGACGAGGACGACGCCGCGGTACTGGCGCTTGTGCGGCGCCGAGAACGGACTGTGGTTCGCCCAGAACACGTCCAGTAGGTCCTCGTAGGCGAGTTCCTCGGGGTCGTACTCGACCTGTACGACCTCCGTGTGGTCGCCGAGCGAGTAGTAACTCGGGTCTGGGTCGTTCCCGCCCGCGTACCCGACGCGCGTTCGGACGACCCCGGGCATGGCGCCGAAGCGGGCGTCCGGTCCCCAGAAACAGCCCATGCCGAACGTCGCCGTCTCTGTGGCCTCGGGCCGCGGCGCCGCGGCGTCTAGTGCCAGTGCGGTCGGTCGCGTCGATTCCCGGTCCGGTCGTCCCATACGGGCGGGACGGGCGCGAGCGGTTTGCGTCTTCGGGTGCCGGTGGGACCGCGAACCGGCCGAAACCGGGACCTTCAATTGGGGCCGTACAGAACCGTAGTGCATGAGCCTCGAACTGGAGCACTACTGTCCGGCGTGTGAGGAGTACCGCGACTTCTGGAAGGTCGCCAGCACGACGATGCACCTCGGGACGAAGGTCAAGTGGCACTGCCCCGAGTGTGACTATGGCTTCGTCCGCATCGACGGCGAAGTCGACACCGGACAGACCGCATAGACGGCTCAATAGCCGTATAGAGAGCTCTTAGCAGGCGTTTTATCCGTGATGGACGACCCGTCGGATAGAGCCAATGAGCCTCGACCCGGACTGGGTGACCGGTGACGCACGCGGTGGTCCCGACGACCTAGACGTCGAACTGTCCCTGACGGTCGTGCAGTACGCCGACGGGTCCGACCGATGTACGATGTACCCGCCCGGCCTCTCCGGCGTGCCACGGATGTCGACGTGGCTCACGGCCGACCGGTCGGCGTTCGTCCCGCTGGACGAGATGCAGTGACCGGGAGTTTTACCACCTCGGGCCGGAACTACTGTATGATGAGTCTGGAGGTCCTACTGGTCGACGAAGACCGTGACGTACTCGAGATCGTGGAGACGTTCCTCGGTCAGGAAGACGACCTCTCCGTGACGAGCGAGGCCGACCCCGAGACGGCTCTCGAGATGGCGCTGACCGGCGAGTACGACGCCGTCGTCAGCGACCTCAAGATGCCGCGACTCGACGGGTTGGAGCTGTGTGCGGCGATTCGCGAACAGGACGAGTCGCTCCCCTTCTTCCTGTTCAGCGCGCGGGAACCGGGGGACGTACAGCCAGCGGCCACGCAGGCCGGGGTGACCGCGTTCGTCCAGAAAGGGACCGGCACCGAGCAGTACAGCGCCCTCGCCGACCGCATCCGAGACGCCGTCTAGACGTCCGTCCGTGGGAGGTCGAGCGTGACCGACGTGCCACCCGTCGCCGACTCGCCGAACGTCACCGTTCCCCCGTAGGACTCCGTCACCCAGATGACCAGCCACAGGCCGAGGCCGCTGCCGTGACTCAACTGCGTGATCGGTTCGTCGCCAGTCACGACGTCCAGTTCGTGCTCGGGAATCCCCGGCCCGTCGTCGGCCACCGTCACCGAGACGCGGTCGGCGGTCACGTCGACGGCGACGGTGATGGCCGGGTCCGGCCCGGCGTACTCGAGACTGTTCTCCAGTAACTCGCCGACGACGCGCGTAAAGCGTCCGTCTGCGGCCGACGCCTCGACCGACGGGATGGTCGTCTCGATGTGCCCCCCGTACTCCGCCTCGTAGGTGTCGACCAGCGAGGCCACGGCGTCGGGGACATCCACCGGTTTCGTCCCGGCGTCGTCCCGGCGGACGGCACGCTCGATGTCGCGGGCCCGGTCGCTGACCGAGGCCACGTCGGCGGCCTTCCGCTGGAGTCGTTCGACCAGTGAGAGTCGCGTCTCGTCGTCGAGTCGCTCGGCCAACTCGTCTGCCAGCCCCATCACCACGGTGAGGTCGTTCCGGAGGTTGTGGCGTAGTACGCGGTTGAGCACTTCGAGTCTGCGCTCGCGCTCTTTCTGTTCGGTGATGTCCGTGTAGATGCCGAAGCCCCACATGCGGCCGTCGTCGCGCTGGTAGGGGATCCCCCGGTAGAGGAAGTCACGGAACCCGTGGTCGGTCCGGCGGCGTATCTCGGCCTGCACCGACTCGCCGGTCGCGTTGGCCTCCGCGAGACGGTCGGCCTCCAGCCGGGCGGCCTCGTCGGGCGGGACGATGAGGTCCGTCAGTTCCCGGTCGAGGACCGCCGCGTGGTCGAACCCGAACACCTCGGTGAACGCGGGGTTCACCGAGCGCACCGCCTGCCTGTCCCCTGTGAACTCCGTCTCGACGACGGCGTCCGGGAGGTTGTTGAACAGGTAGGAGAAGCGGTCACGCTCGTCGCGGAGTTCTTCCCGGGCCTGTTTGAGTTCGGTCAGGTCCCGGACCACCCCGACCGTCCCCCGGAACACGTCGTCGTCGATGAGCGACACCTCTATCTCGGCCGGGCGCTCGACGCCGTCGGCCGTGACCAGCGACGTCTCCAGTTGTATCGACCCGTCGTCGGTCTGCTGTCGGAGGTCACGGATGCCCTGTTCGAAGGCGGCCACGGAGTGGTCGTCCAGCACGGACCGTGGATGCTGCCCGAACATCTCCTCTCGGTCGAAGCCTAACCAGTCGGCGAGCGGTTCGGTGACGAGTTGGAAGGTCCCCTCCTCGTCTAGGACGTACACCATGTCACGGACGTTCTCGACGGCCGTCTCGTAGCGCAGGAGGTCCTCCTCACGTTCGACGCGGTCCAGCGCGGCGGCGGCGTTCGACGCGAGGATTTCGGCGACCGAGACGTCGGCGTCGTCGAAGTTGTTCGTCTCCGCGGCGGCGACGCTGAGCACGCCGTGGTCGCCGATGGGGACGTACATCGCCGCCTCGGCGTGGCGGTTGTCGTACTCGCCGACCTCGGCGAAATCGTCGACCCGGACGGTCTCGCCGCGCTGGAACGCCTCGCCGGGGAACGCCTCGTCGGCGTCGTACACCGGTCGCTCGGGCAGTGAACTGGACCCCACGACTGGCTGTAAGGTGTCCGTCTCCGGGTCGTGGAGTCTGACGAGATTGAGGTCGAACCCGAGTTGTGCCCGTGCGGCCTCGACGACCGTCTCGGCCACCGCCTCCGCGGTGTGAGCCTGCATCAGGGACCGCGTGGTTTCGAGGAGGCCCGAGAGCTTCGCGTCGCGTTCCTTCTGGTCGGTGATGTCGTGGAAGTACACCGAGAGCCCGTTCTCCGAGGGGTAGGCGTTGACCCGGAACCACCTCTCGACGGGCGGGTAGTACTCCTCGAAGGAGACCGGCGCTTGCGTCTCCATCGCCTCGTGGTAGGCCTCGTAGAACGTGGACCCGACGGTCTCGGGGAACATCTCCCAGAGGTTCTCGCCCATCACCGTCTCGGCGTCTCGCCCGAGGACCTCTTCGGCGCGGTGGTTCCAGTAGGTGAGTTCCCACGTGTCGTCGACGGCGAAGAAGGCCTCGCCGATGCGGTCCAGTATCTGCTGGATGCGCTGGCGTGCCTCGCGGAGTTCCCGTTCGCGTTCGACGCGGTCGGTGACGTCCCGGATGACGCCGGCGCTCCCCACGAACGCGTCGTCCTCGCCGTAGAGGAGCGTCATGTGGTCCTCGGCCGGGAACGAGGTCCCGTCGGCCCGCTGGATGTCGAGGTCGAAGGTGGCCTCGTCGTCGCGGTCACCGAACAGCATCTCCCGGATGACCGACTCCGCGCGCTCGACGCTCTCGTCGTTCTTGACCGCTCCCGTGTACGTACCCAACAACGCGTCTTCGTCGTAGCCCGTGAGGTCGGTCATCGCCCCGTTGACGAACTCGAAGTTGCCCTCGTCGTCGAGCGCGTAGACGCCGTCGTCCACGGCCTCGATGATGTCCTCGTAGCGTTCGAGTTCGTCCTCCCGCAGACGCCGTTCGAGTTCCCGACTGACCCACTCGACGAGGAGTTCGACGAACGTCCGCTGACCCTCGCTGAACGGTTCAGACCGTGGCTCCTCGTCGGCGAAACACAGCGTGCCGTACAGTTCGCCGTCGACGTGAATCCCACCGCCGAAGTAACAGGCGAACCCGCTCATCTCGTAGGCCGGTTCGCCGGCCCACCCCTCGGCTGGGGCGTCGAGGATGCTGAGCGTCTCGCCCGTCTCGACGATGCGCTTGCAGTACGTGTTCGCCAGTTCCGTCGTCAGACCGGCCTCTATCACGTCGCTGTCGCCGACGACCTGGACGACTTCGTAGTCCTCGTCGTCGATGCGGTTCATGTACCCCACCGGCATGTCCAGTCGCTCGGCGCCGAGTTCGAGCACCGCGTCGATTGTCTCGGCGTTGGTGAGGTCGTCGCGCGTCGCCAGTCGCGTCAGTTCCCGCAACGCCTCGTTGTTCGTCTGGAGTTCGCGCTCCCGTTTCTTCTGTTCGGAGATGTCGGTGGCGATGGCGACCAGTCGCGGGGCCTGTGCGTCGCGTTCCTCGACGACGCCGTCGGTGTGAATCCAGCGCGTCTCGCCGTCGACGAGCGTCCGGAACTCCGCCTCGTACTGCTCGCCGCGTTCTCGGGCGGCCTCGAAGGCGTCTTCAAGGGCCTCGCGGTCGTCCGGGTGGACGTACCGGTAGAAGTCCTCGACGGTCCCGCCGAACGCCTCCGGCGTCGTGTCGAACAGGGCCGCGGTCGCCTCGTCCCAGACGATGTCGCCAGTCCCGAGGTCCCACTCGTAGACGCCCGTGTCCGTGCCGTCCAGTGCGAGGTCGAGTCGTTGGTTGGTCTCCGCCAGTCGCTGTTCGCGCGCCTTGCGCTCGGAGATGTTCCGGATGACGCCCGTACAGTACCACTCGCCGCCGCGTTCGAAGTCGCCGAAGGAGACCGACACCGTCAGTTCCGTCCCGTCGGCGTCGACGAGTGGGAGTTCGAGGTAGTCCCAGTCCAGCGACTTCTCGCCGGTGTCCAGATACCGGGCGACCCCCGCCTCGTGGGCCGAGCGGAGGTGTTCGGGGATGAGCTTCACGAACGGTTCGCCGACCAGCTCCGAGCGGTCGTAGCCGGTCAGGTCCGAGAGGTACTCGTTGGCGTAGACGACGGTGCTGTCGGCGTCGATGGTGACGATGGCGTCCGAGACGCTCCCGGCGATGGCGTCGAACGACGCCGAGAGGTCGTTCGGCAACGACGGGGCGGCGGCGTCGGTGTCGTCCGTCTCTCTCTCGGGGCCGTCCCGTCCGGTCCGTACCGCCCGAATCCGCTCGACCGGGTCCGTCTCGCTCCGGGGGACGTACTCGGTGGCGCCGCGGCGCGTCGCCTCGGCGGCCACGCTGCCGTCTGGGTCGGGCGTACACAGCAACACCGGAACGTCGGGATGCCGGTCGGTGAGTGCGTCGAGAACGGCGAGGCCGTCGAGGCCAGCGCCGGGGACGTGTTCGCAGACGACGACGTCGGGGTCGACGGCGGCCGCGGTGTCGAGGGCTGCATCGCGAGACGTGACCGACGTCACCTCGGCGGCGGGGCCCGCCGAGAGCGAGAGCGAGGTGACACCGTCGGCCACAGTGGCGGGACGGACGTGCAAGACGACGAACTGCTCGGACATGCTGGTGGTTACATCGTAAGCGAGGGCCCTGCACTAATAAACTCGGCCCAGATTATCAGGTTTCAGAATCGAGCGCCTGCCACGAGAGTCGCGGGTTCCGCGCCGCCTCGACCTGGTCGATGCGTCCGGCGGCCGTCCGCTCGGGCGCCGACGCCAGCGTCTCGTCGTCCTCGTCGTGGACCGCCGAGAACGCCGCCGCCAGTTGGTCCAGCGAGCGCTTGCTCTCGGCCTCCGTCGGTTCGGTCATCAGCGCCTCGTCGACGATCTCCGGCCACTTCGTCGTCGGCGGGTGGACGCCGTGGTCGAGCATCCGCTTGGCGGCGTCGGCGGCGTCCTGCGGACTGGCGCTCGCGACGAACTCGTGGTGGAACGGGCCGAACGGTACCTCGTAGGGAATCTGCTCGGCGAGGTAGTTTGCGTTCAACACCGCCTTCGCGCTGGCGTCGGCCAGTCCCGCGTCGCCGAGTCGGGTGACGTAGGCGAACGTCTTCAGCAACACCGGCCAGTTGCCGTAGAAGCCGTGGACCTTGCCGATGGAGTGGTCGGGCGTGTAGTACTCGTAACCGCCCTTGCTGGACTGCACGTGTGGGTCCGGCAGGAACTGCGCTAGCTCGTCGGTGACGCCGACCGGGCCGGCACCCGGCCCGCCGCCGCCGTGGGGCGTCGCGAACGTCTTGTGGACGTTGTAGTGCATCACGTCGAACCCCATGTCGCCCGGTCGCGCGCGGCCGAGGAGGGCGTTGAGGTTCGCGCCGTCGTAGTACAGCAACCCGCCGGCGTCGTGGACGACGTCGGCAATCCGTTCGATGTCTCGCTCGAACAGACCCAGCGTGTTGGGGTTGGTGAGCATCAGCGCCGCCGTCTCCTCGCCGACGGCCGCCTCCAGTGCCTCGGGGTCGACCCGGCCGTCGTCGCCGCTGGGGAGTTCGACCACGTCGTACCCGGCCATCGCCGCCGTGGCGAAGTTCGTGCCGTGGGCGGAGTCGGGGATGACCACCTCCGAGCGCTCGTCGTCGTTGTGCTGGTGGTAGGCCTTCGCAATCTGGATGCCCGTGAACTCGCCGGCCGCGCCGGCGGGTGGCTGGAGCGTCACCGCGTCCATCCCGCCGATACGGCCCAGATAGTCCTGCAGGCGGTGACAGAGCGCGAGCGTCCCCTGCACGGTGCTGTCGGGACGGTCGGGATGGACCGCGGCCTCGGCCCGCCGCGAGACGTCCTCGGTGAACGACGGGTTGTACTTCATCGTACACGAACCGAGCGGGAACGGCCCGTTCTCGACGCCGTAGTTCATCTGCGAGAGGCGCGTGTAGTGCCGTGCCAGTTCCGGTTCGGCGGGGTCGGGCAGTTCCAGCGAGTCCCGCGTCAGGTCGTCGGGGAGCGGCGAGTCCTCGACCTCTACCTCGCGGTTGGCCTTCTCGGAGAGCAGCGGTTCGTAGCGCTCGTCTCCGTCGTCGGTCCAGCGGGCCTGGTCGTACTTCACGCCGCCACCTCCGCGACCGCCTCGACGAACGCCTCTTCCTCGGCGGCGGTCACCTCCGTCGTGCACACCTGAATCAGGTGTTCGTCGACGGCGTGGACGGCGTAGCCGCGCGCCGCGAGGTCCTCGACGACCGCCCGCGCTGGCTGGTCGGTGTGGGCGACGAACTCCCGGAAGTGGTGGCCGTCGTGGACCGGGGCCTGCAAGCCGACGACGTCGTCGAGTTCTGCCGCGAGGTCACGGGCGCGCGTCACGCACTCCTCGGCGAGGTCCACCAGTCCCTGCGGGCCCAGCCACGCCGCGTGCATCGCGGTGCGGAGCGCGACCCACGCCTGATTCGTACAGATGTTCGAGGTGGCCCGCTCCTTGCGGATGTGCTGTTCGCGGGTCTGGAGCGTGAGGGTGTAGGCGCGCCGGCCGTCGGCGTCGTCGCTGGCACCGACCAGACGCCCCGGGACCTGTCGCAGGTACTCCTCGCGAGTGACGAACATCCCGAGGCCGAACCCGTAGGCGGTACCGATACCCAGTGAGGCGGCGTCGCCGACCACCACGTCGGCGCCCACGTCGGCCGGGCGCTCTAGGAGAGACAGTGCGACCGGGTCCGACCCGAGACAGAACAGGGCGTCGTGGTCGTCGGTCACGTCGCCCACGTCGGCGAGACGCTCCGCGACGACGCCCCGAACGCTGGGCGTCTCGGCGTACACCATCGCCACGTCCTCGTCGGCCGTCTCCGCGAGTGCGTCGACGTCGGCCTGTCCGTCGGCCATCGGGTACGACTCGACGGAGAGGTCCGGGCCGTCGGCGTAGTTCTCCAGGACGGCGCGTTTCCCGTCCCGCAGGTGCTCGGGGACCAGAATCCGGTCGCCCGACACCGAACGGACTCGCTGGGAGAGCGTCGCCGCTTCGCCCAGAGCTGTCGCGGCGTCGTACATCGAGCAGTTGGCGACGCCCAGTCCCGTCAGTTCGACCAGCATCGACTGGTACTCGAAGAGGGCCTGCAGGAACCCCTGTGCGACTTCTGGCTGGTACTGCGTGTAGGAGGTCAGGAACTCCGACCGCTTCGACAGGTCGTCGACGACGCTCGGCACGTAGTGGTCGTAGTGGCCCCGCCCGAGAAACTCGGTCAGGTCGTCGTTGCGCCGGAGGAGGCGGACCGCCTCCCGGCGTGTCTCACGCTCGCCGTGGGCGTCGATGCCGAAGTCGCCGTCGAAGGCGACCGCGTCGGGCACGTCGAACAGCGCTTCGACGTCGTCGACGCCGATGGCGTCGAGCATCGCCGCCGTCTCGGCCGGCGTGTGCGGTGCGTACGGACTGCCAGTGGGGGATACGTCTCTCTCGCTCATAGGTCAGAACGCCCATCCGCACGGGTGGACATGATGAGTGATGCTAACAACTGGCTGTACATTAGCCTACTCCTTCCTTCGGTCCGCGCGAGAGACTCGCACGCGGGCGAACGCGGAGCTACGCTATCTGGTCGCGGTACGCGTCGGGCGAGAGGAGGGCGTCGAGTTCGTCCTCGTCGGCCAGTTCGAGTTCGACCATCCACCCCTCGCCGAAGGGGTCCTCGTTGACCAGTTCCGGGTCGTCGAACAGCGCCTCGTTGACGCCGGTCACGGTCCCCGAAACCGGGGCGTACACGTCCGAGACGGCCTTTATCGACTCGACGACGCCGAACTCGTCGCCGGCGGTCAGTTCCTCGCCTTCGTCGGGCAGTTCGACGAAGACTACGTCGCCCAGTTCGTCCTGCGCGAAGTCGGTGATACCGACACGCGCGGTGC
This sequence comes from Haloarcula rubra, assembly GCF_019599465.1. Taxonomy (GTDB): domain Archaea; phylum Halobacteriota; class Halobacteria; order Halobacteriales; family Haloarculaceae; genus Haloarcula; species Haloarcula rubra. The sequence continues at coordinate 9,706 of NZ_RKLR01000007.1, read as the reverse complement.
CGTCGTCTACGCGCACCCACTCGTGGGACTCCAGATATCGCAGGTCCTCGGGAACGTCGAAGCTCATCAGTCGATGAATGGGGTGGCCCGGGTACGTGCCTTCTTCGGTTCGCCGCGGACGATGACCCGCACCGACGTGCCGGGGTCGCGGTACTCGGTCGGGAGGTACGCCAGCGCGATGGCGTCGCCGAGCGTCGGACTCATCGTCCCACTGGTCACGTGGCCGAGGGACTCGCCGTCGGGCGACGTGACCTCGTAGCCGTGGCGCGGAACCCCGCGGTCGACGAGTTCGACGCCGACCAGTTTCTCCGCGACGCCCTCGGCGTCCTGCTGTTCGAGCGCGTCACGGCCGACGAACTCGGTGCCGAGGTCGACCGTCCATCCGATGCCGGCCTCGTACGGGGTCCGCGGTTCGTCCTCGGGGTCGAAGTCCTGCCCGGAGAGGAGGAATCCCATCTCCAGACGGAGGGTGTCGCGCGCGCCGAGACCACAGGGCTGGCACTCTAACGCCGACCACACCGCCTCGGCCTCGTCCCACGGACAGAGAATCTCGAACCCGCGCTCGCCCGTGTAGCCCGTGCGCGCGACCAGCGAGTCGACGCCGGCGACGGCCCCGCGTTCGACGTCGAACCGGTCCATCCGGGTCAGCGAGAGGTCCGTCACCTCGGCCAGCAGGCCCGGTGCGTCCGGGCCCTGAAGCGCGACCATCGCGTATTCCGTCGTGCAGTTCGTCACCGTCGCGTCGAGGTCCCACGCCTCGCGGTGAGACGCCCACCGCTCGGCCATCTCCTCGTCGTGGCCCGCGTTGGGGACGAACAGGAACTCGTCGGCCTCGCCCTCGGGGAGGCGGTAGACGACGGTGTCGTCGAGCATGACGCCGTCGTCGTTCGTGATTGCGGCGTACTGTGCCTCGCCCGGGTCCAGCGCCGCCACGTCGTTGGTCGTCAACCGCTGGGTGAGGCGTTCGGCGTCGGGGCCGTCCACGGTTATCTCGCCCATGTGCGAGACGTCGAACTTCCCGACCGACGACCGGACGGCGGCGTGTTCCTCCCGAATCGACGCGAACTCGACCGGCATCTCCCACCCGCCGAAGTCGGTCATCTTGGCGCCCGCCGCCTCGTGGACTCCAGCGAGCGGGGGTGAGCGGAGTGTCATAGCCGGGAAATCGCCCCCAGCCACCTTACTACTTCGCCTCCGACGCCGTCGAATCACGCTCTCGACCCGACGTATAAATCGCATAGTGCGATATCAAATACCCGCGCTATCCGAAAACCACGGCTCCGTCTGGACCGCCGACAGCGACTTGCTCGTCCCCGTGGCGGAGACGCGGCCGCAGCCCGGCCACGAACCGGAACCACGCTCCGGCCGACCGTCGAACGGTCTGCCGATAGGTTCGTGTGTCTCGTTCGTTCTCTTCGACCGCGCGATAGACAGGTCGGGGGGACGGCCTCGTCGAGGGGGGAGGTGCCGTCGACGAGTTCGTCGCGGCGACGCCACGGGAGCACGTCGTCGCCGGCGCCTCACCGACGTGACCGAACGCGAATGGTGGCCGACGCCGTCGACTGTCTCGGCGCGTTCTACGCGGCCGCCGTCGGAGGGGCGCGGACCGCTGTTGTCTTCGAGGCCGGCCCGAACCAGTTCGCCGCACTCGCCGGCGACCTGTAGTCGGCCGTCGTGACCAGCGCGGCCGGCGTCGAGAGGGGACCGTCGAGCAGTCGTACTGGTTCGGGAAGTCCCGCGCGCGCGTGACGGTCGAATCGTTCGGCGGCGACCGCCTACTCGGGGCACCCGGCCGAGGCGTCGACGACCTGCGTCCCGGGGCCACGCTGTTCGTCACCTGTCCGGGCCCCCTCGCGCCGCCGTTCGATTCCCTCGACGCCGGCGAAGACAACTCGGTGTTTCGGGCAGGACCTACTGGGCGAGTGTGCCAAGCGCGGACCGGCACCTCCGCCACCGAGGTCACCCGTGAGCGTGCCACCGTATCGGTCTCCGAGAGCGTTCGGACCCGGTCGAACCCATAGCTATCGCGGCCCGGGACGGATTCGGTATAGCGATATGCTGTTTACGCTCGTTCGGGGCCGGACGACCGAAACGCCACACATAAGCCCAGTGGCGGGCGAGAAGCGCCATGAACCTGTTCCGTCGCCTCGTCGGCGAGGATGCCGACGACCGGACACGCGTCGGGTTGTACGTCGACGGCCCGAACGTGTTGCGCTCGGAGTTCGACGTCGACCTGGACGAGGTCAGGACCATCGCGGAATCGTACGGGCCACTCACCACGACCAGACTCTACCTCGACGAGAACGCCTCGCCGGGACTGATTCAGGCCGGCGAGGCCCGCGGTTTCGAGGTGGTCACGACCAGCGGCGACGTCGACGTGCGACTGGCCGTCGACGCGACGGAGGCCGTCGCGGCCGACCGCATCGACGTACTGGTGGTCGCCTCGCGTGACACGGACTTCAAGCCGGCACTCGAGGTGGCCGCCCGGAACGACGTCCGAACCGTCGCGCTGGCGCCCGGCGAACACGGGAAGTCGGACGCCCTGCAGAACGCGGCACAGGACTCGCTGTCGCTGGAAGCCGACGTCGAATAGCCAACCCCTTTTTGCGCGGGGACCGGACCCCGAGACATGGATATCGAGGCAACGCCGGTGCTCGACAACCACATGCATCTGGACCCGGTGCAGGGCCGGAACGTCAAGGCCGTCGAGGAGTTCGCCGAACAGGGCGGCACCCACCTGCTCGTCCTCAACAAGCCGTCGTGGCACCTCGTCGAGGCGGCCACCGGCGAGGACACCTTCCGCGAGGCGTTCGACCTGACCGTCGGCGCCGTCGAGTCGGCGACCGAGGTACTGCCCGGCCGAGCGTGGCCGGTGCTGGGCGTCCACCCGGCGCTCGTCTCGAAGTTGGTCGACGACGGCTACACACCAGAGGAAGCCCGCGACATCATGCAGGCCGGGCTCGACGTGGCCGCGGAGTACGTCAGGGACGGCCCGGCGCTGGCCATCAAGTCGGGGCGACCCCACTACGACGTCGACGACGACGTCTGGGACGCTTCGAACGCCGTGATGTGTCACGCCTTCGAACTGGCCGCCGACGGGGACTTCGCGGTGCAGTTGCACACGGAGGGCGGCGAAGACTTCGAGCAGGTGGCCGAGTGGGCCGAGGAGCGCGGCCTCGACCGCCGGCAGGTCGTCAAGCACTACTCCGGCGGCCGACTGCAGGGCCCGACGAAGTCCGTCCTCGCGGACAAGGACGAACTGGAGATAGCCATCGAAGAAGACGACCCGTTCCTCATGGAGACGGACTACATCGACGACCCGGACCGACCCGGCGCGGTACTCGGGCCGAAGACGGTCCCACGGCGCGTCCGCTGGCTGTTAGAAGAGGGCCACGAGGACGCGGTGCGGACCGCACACGTCGAGACGCCGCGTGCGGTGTACGGTATCGACACCGAGGCGACGCTGGCAGAGTGACGACGAGCGAAGGAGTGCGACTGCGGCGACGTTACCCGAACTTGCCGGTGATGTAGTCCTCGACGCGCTGGCTGTCGGGGTTCTCGAATATCTTGTCCGTGTCGTCGAACTCGACGAGTTCCCCGCCGGTGAGGAAGACGGCCGTCTTGTCGGAGATTCGGGCCGCCTGTTGCATGTTGTGGGTGACGATGACGACGGTGTACTCCTCGGAGAGTTCCTCGATGAGGTCCTCGATTTGGGAGGTGGCGATGGGGTCCAGCGCCGACGCCGGTTCGTCCATCAGGACGACTTCGGGGTCGACGGCGATGGCCCGGGCGATACAGAGTCGCTGTTGCTGGCCACCGGAGAGGTCCAGCGCCGACTCGTCGAGGCGGTCCTTGACCTCGTCCCAGAGTGCGGCCTTCTTCAGGGACTCCTCGATGACCGCGTCCATGTCGTCGGTCTTGTCCTGCGTGCGCAGGCCGTAGGCGACGTTGTCGTAGATGCTCTTCGGGAAGGGGTTGGGGTGCTGGAACACCATCCCGATGCGGCGGCGGAGCGCCACCGGGTCGACGTCGTCGTCGTAGACGTTCTTGCCCTTGAAGGAGAGTTCGCCCTCGACCCGGGCGATGTCGATGAGGTCGTTCATGCGGTTGATACACCGCAGGAACGTCGACTTCCCGCACCCGGACGGACCTATCATCGCGGTCACCTGGTTCTCTGGAATCTCGAGGTCGATGTGCTGGAGCGCCTGCGTCTCGCCGTAGAACACGTCCAGGTCACGCGAGTGGATGATGGTCTTCCCCGACGTGACGCCGCCGCGGTCGGCGTTCTCGTCCAATCCGCCCTTGCCGGGGTCGGTGCTGATGAGCGAGTCCTCGTCTGCCTCGTCCTGTGCCTCGGTCTCTGTCGCCATGTCCTCTGTCGTCATTAGTGTGCCTCCTGTTGGTATTTGTTCCGCACGAGAATCGCCACGCTGTTCATCGTCAGCAGGACGATGAGCAGTGTGACGACCCCGGCCGCGACGACGCCGTAGCGGAAGTCGGGCGAGGGCTGGAACGCCCACGCGTATATCTGCATCGGCATCGCGGTGAGTTTGCTGAACAGTCCGGACGGCGGCGAGAACTTCGTCGTCGCCGCACCGATCATGATGAGCGGTGCCGTCTCGCCGATAGCCCGGCCCAGCGCCAGAATCGTCCCCGTCAGGATGCCCGGTAGGGACCGGGGCAGGACGACGTTCCGAATCGTCTGCCACCGGGTCGCACCCATGCCGTAGGACGCCTGCCGGAGCGAGTCGGGCACGGACCGGATGGCTTCCTGTGCAGAGATGACGACGATAGGGAGGATGAGCAGGGAGAGCGTCAGCGACGCGGTGAACACCGTCCCGACGCCGAACCCGGCGTAGGTAATCGGTCCGAGTTGGGCGTTGATGTTGACGAAGATACCCAGTCCGAGCAGTCCGTACACGACGGACGGGACGCCGGCGAGGTTGGAGATGTTGACGTTGACGAGTCGTGTAATCGTCCCGAGCGGCCCGGTGGCCGGTGCGTACTCTTCGAGGTAGATAGCGGTGCCGACGCCGAAGACGAACGTGAACACGCTGACGAGGACGATGAGGAACACCGACCCGATGATGGCCGGGTACAGTCCCGCTTCGGCGGCGTTGGATATCGACGGCCCGCTCGTGACGTACTGCCAGTCGAGCCACGGAGAGGGCTCCGTCGCGCCGACGACGCCGACGACGAACTCGCCCAGCAGGAAGCCGAGGATAGCGATAGCCGGGAACGCGAAGGCGGCCCACCGCTCGCGTCGCTGCGCGGTGTTGACGACGGTGAAGCCGACTGGCAACCCGAACATCACGAGACCGATGAGCCACACCGACCGGGCTATCTGTGGGACCATGTCGACGACCGGCACGCCGACGATAGCCAGCACCGGGAGGCCGACGCCGATGCCGATGCTCTGTCGCTTCGAGAGTTCCAGTCGGTCGTGCGCGAGGAAGGCGGCCATCCCCGCGCCCGGCAGGACCAGCGACAGGAAGTAGATGCCCGGTGCGCCGAGCATCGCACCGAGCGAACTGAACGTGCCGAGACCCAGCGTGCCGACGACGGGGCCGACGACGACGGCGGCGAGGATACCCAGTCCGACCCACGTCGCCTCGCGGTTGTACTGACCGTAGACGTACATGCCGATGGCCGGACCGACGACGGTCAGGAAGTAGGCGAACCAGACCGGTGGGCTGGCGATGACGGAGAGGACGATGACCGTCGCGACGGTGAGCATCACGCCGCCCAACGTGAGGCTGAACAGTTCGAACGCGCCGGCGACGACGTCGGGTCTCGTCCGTGCGTACGCGAAGAACGCGAGGAGCGGCACCAGTAGCGTCACGGTGTAGGAGAGGTACCACGTCGTCCCCGCCGACTCCAGCCCGAAGGCGTCCCAGAACACGTACGCGAGCAGGACCCCCAGCGCGAGGATACCGACGATAGACGCGGCGAACGAGGTGTACTTGAACGCGATGCCCTTGAGTCGGCTGACTTCGCCGAACTCTGTCGTCTCCTGTGTCGGTGTCTGTGTCGCCATTTACTCGTACTCCTCCCGGTATCGGCTCGCCACGACGTCGCTCACGACGTTCATCGCCAGCGTGATGACGAACAGCGTGAGGCCGATGGCGAACAGCGACTTGTAGGCGGTCGACCCCCCCGAGATGTCCCCGCTCGCGATGTCGATCATCGCGACGGTCATCGTCGCCGAACTCTCGGTGTACAGTCCGAGGAGGTCACCCGGCGCGACGTACGGGATGCCGAAGGCCGACTGGACCGTAGGGATGTCCGGTGGCTGTGAGCCAGCGGCCAGCACCACGGCCATCGTCTCGCCGATGGCCCGAGAGATGGCGAGGATGAACGACGACGCGATGCCCGAGACGGCGGCCGGGACGACGATGCGGAGCGAGACGTTGAACTTCGTCGCCCCGAGGCCGTAGCCGGCCTGTCGCAGCGAGTCCGGCACGGAGCTCATCGCGTCCTCGCTGATAGAGGAGACCATCGGGATGATCATGATACCGACGACGATGGAGGCAGAGAGCCCGTTGAACAGACCGAGATTGGGCAGTCCGAGCCCCAGCGTCGAGTTCAGCCAGTCGAGGGCGACGTTGAGCGCGGGCGTGATGTAGACGATAGCGAAGTAGCCGTAGACGACGGTCGGGACGCCGGCGAGCACTTCCAGCATCGGCTTGAGAATCGAGCGGGTCCGCTGGGTCGCGTACTCGCTGAGGTAGATGGCCGTCAGTAGGCCGACGGGGAGCGCGATGACGGCCGCCCCGATAGTGATGAGGAGCGTCCCGAGGATGAGCGGGAGGACGCCGAAACTCCGGGGCTGGAGGTTCGGACTGAACCGCGTCCCGCCGAGGAACTCCGCGATGGGAACGACCGAGAAGAAGTCGGCCGCGTCGAGAACCAGCACCGCGATGATGCTGACGGTCGTCAGGACGGACAACACGGCACACCCGGCAAGGGCGTATCTGTACGTCGACTCCCGGACCGTCCTGAACCCCCGGTCCCCTGTGAGGTCCGGAGTCTGTCCCTCGTTGCTCATCGTGGTCGTTGAGTCATATACCGTATCTCGGGAAAAAGTACCCGGATTGTATCTATAGGGCTATCGTGTCTCAATATCGGGATACGTAGTCGTTACTGGGCCTCGTCGATGACCTCGTTCAGCGCGTCGAGTTCCTCCTGCATGGCCTCCTCCGTCTTCGGAACGTAGCCGATTTCGTCGGCGATGAGCGAGGAGTTGGCGCTCTGCTCGACGTAGTAGCGGGCGAACTCTGCGATGTGTTCCTCGGCGAGGGCGCTCTTCCGGGGGTAGGTGAACAGCGGGCGGGAGAGCGGCTTGTACTCGCCAGCTTTGGCGGTTTCGAGCGACGGTTTGACACAGCCGCTGCCGTTGTCGATGCCCAGCGCCTTCACCGCGCTCTTGTTGCCCTGATAGTACGCGAAGCCGAAGTAGCCGATGCCGTACTGGTCGCTCTGGACACCCTGAAGGATGAGGTTGTCCTGCTCGGTCGCCTCGTAGTTGCTCGTGTGGTTGGCCTCCTCGCCGAGGATGGCCTCCTTGAAGTAGTCGAACGTCCCGGAGGTGTCGGCGGCGCCGAAGCGGCTGATGGGCTCGTCGGGCCACTCGCTCTTGACGTCGGACCAGTTCGAGGCGCCGTCGGCGCGCCAGATCTGTCGGAGTTGTTCGGGGGTCATGCAGTCGACCCAGTCGTTCTCGTCGTTGACGATGACCGTCAGCGCGTCCGTGGCGACGTTGACTTCGTGGTACTCGATGTCGTTGTCGCTACAGAGCTGTTTCTCCTCTTCGGTGATGGGACGAGACGCGTTGTTGAAGTCCGAGTTGCCGACACAGAAGTGGTTGCTGAACCCACCGCCGGACCCGGTCGAACTCACGCTGATGTCGATGCCGGAGTGTTCCTGCTGGAACCGGTTCGCGACGGCCGTCGCGACGGGGTAGACCGTACTGCTCCCGGTGATGTTTATCTCCCCGGAGAGTCCGCTCGAACCGCTATCACCGCTGGAACCGCCGCCGTCGCCGGAGCCCCCACTAGACGGGCCTTCGGTACACCCTGCGAGGGCGAGTGCTCCGACGGCACCGGTACTTGCCAGAAAACTACGACGCGAGACGCCGCGGTTCGGTGAGTCTGTCATCATCGGGACGGAGACCAGTGATAAATAAGTACTCTACTATGACGTGTATAGTTGGCTACGTTGTCTATATAGCAAAAAGTTGAGAACGTGTGTCAGGGGAACCGATATGATACGGATATTAGCCCCTCATCGGCCGAAACGGCGACAGAGGAGGGTTTCTCGAAAACCCGACGGACCCCCGCGCCACGGTGACCGACGACGTACTCAGCTGGGCTGTCAGCCTATTTGGAGGTGTTTCGGCACTGCAAAGACAGATAAATCATCGAATATATAGATAGGGCGGGATTTATGTCACGGGGGGACTGATACGGACGTACATGGAGACCCGTAAGGTGCAGGTGACCGGTGGTTCGACGTACACCGTCTCGCTTCCGAAAGACTGGGCCACGGAGAACGACGTGAGCGCCGGCAGCGTCGTCGAGTTCCACGCCGAGGAGGACCTGTTGTTGCTCGCACCGAAGCGCGACGACGACAGAGTCGAGGGGACCCTCGACGTGGGTGGGTTGGACAACAAGCACGAACTCACGCGCGCGGTGATGACGATGTACGTCAGCGGGTTCGACGTCATCCGTCTCGAAGCACCTCGCATCACCGCCGAGCAACGCCGCATCATCCGCGACGCCACACAGGGGCTGGTGGGGTTAGAGGTCATCGAGGAGACATCGGACCGCGTCGTGTTGCAGGACCTGCTCGACTCCTCGGAACTGTCCGTCCACAACGCCATCACGCGCATGCGACTCGTCTCGCTGACGATGCTCTCGGACGCCGTCGAGGCGCTCATAGAGGACGACGACGACCTCGCTCAGGACGTGATGCAACGCGACGACGACGTCGACCGCCTCTGGTACATGGTCTCACGGGTGTTCCGGACGGTCCTCCGGAACCCGACGGCGGCCAACGAAATCGGGTTCCCCCGCGAGACGGTGTTCGACTACCAGTCCAGCGCCCGTCAACTGGAGCGCATCGCCGACCACGCGACGAAGATCGCCGGGCTGTCACAGGAGATAGGCGAGATAACCGGCGAAACCGCCGACTTGCTCCGGCAACTGGAGGAGGAGGCCACGGCCGTCTCGGAGACGGCGATGGACGCTCTCCTCGCGGAGGACTCCGACGACGCCGTCGAACTGGCGAACGAGGCCCGGAGCCAGATTCCCGGCGTCGACGAGACGGCACGCGAAGTCGATAGCGACGTCCGCGAACTCGACCCGCAGAGTGCGCAGATTCTCGGCCGCGTCGTCGACTCGCTCTCCCGGACGGCCGACTACGGCGGCAACATCGCCGAGAGCGCACTCCAGAAGGCCGCACCGCGCCCCTAGTCGGAACGCCGTTCCAGCGACGACGCCGCTTTGTCACTCGTCCTCGGGTATCGCCTCTCGGCGGCGGCCCTGCACCAACCGCCGTCACCGACCGTCGCAGCAGTGACTATAGCAATCGTTAGAACTTTCCGCCCGTAGTACGTTGAGTAGTATAATGGATCATCTTGACGAGATATCCGTCAAGGAACTTCAAGACGCTCTCGACAACGTGGACGGAAACAAGCCGACACAAC
>NZ_RKLR01000006.1 GCF_019599465.1 Haloarcula rubra | reverse complement strand
TCTCGAAGGCCAAACGCAACGCCGGTGACCTCGCCAAGCAGTTCGGTAACGAGGCGTTCCTCGCCGCCGAACACACGGCGGAGGGCATCGCCGCGAACACGCTCCCCGAGGGCCGTCTGTTCGACGTTGCCAGCATGGTGAGCAAGTACCGGCTCGGAAAGATAGACAAACAGGAGACGACCTGCGGATTCTGTGCGGTGGGCTGTCGGTTCGAGATGTGGGGCAAAGACGGTGACTCGCTGGGGGTCGTCCCCGTCGACGACCCCGATACGGCGCCGGCCAACAACTTCTCCACTTGCGTGAAAGGGAAGTTCGGCCACGAGTTCGCCAACAGCAAGAAGCGCGTGACCGAACCGATGGTCCGCAACGACGACGGCGAGTTCGAAGCCGTCGAGTGGGACGAAGCGCTGGACTACGTCGCCGACCGACTCTCGGCAATACAGGACGAACACGGTATCGACGCGCTCGGCTGTCTCGCCTCCTCGAAGGGGAGCAACGAAGAAGCGTACCTCGTCCAGAAGTTCGCCCGACAGGTGCTGGGGACGAAGAACATCGACAACTGCGCGCGCCTCTGTCACTCCTCGACAGTGGCCGCCCTCCAGCAGACGGTGGGCTACGGGGCGATGACCAACCGCATCAACGAGGACATCGGCGAGGCCGACGCCTACCTCATCAGTGGGTCCAATACGACAGAATCGCACCCAGTGCTGGCGACTCGCATCAAGCAGAACGTCCGCGACGGTGCCGACCTCGTCGTGTTCGACCCGCGCAAGGTCGGCATCGCCGAACACGCCGACCAGTACACCCGCACCAATCCGGGGTACGACGTGGCGTGGCTCAACGGCCTGATGCGCTACATCATCGAACACGACTTACAGGATACGGAGTTCATCGAGCGCAACACGAAGAACTTCGACGACCTGAAAGAGAAAGTGCAGGCGTTCACGCCGGAGAAAGTCGAAGAATTGGCCGGCGTCTCACCGGACGAGTTGGCGTCGGCCGCCGAGACGCTGGCCGAGGCCGATACCGTCGTCTTCGGCTGGGCGATGGGCATGACCCAGCAGTCCCACGGCACCGAGAACCTGCTGGCGATGGCCGACCTCGCGCTGTTACTCGGCCAACTCGGCAAGCCCGGTGCGGGCCTGTCGCCGTTCCGGGGCCAGAACAACGTGCAGGGCGGCGGGGGCGACATGGGAACCCTCCCTGGGAGTCTCCCGGGCTATCAGGACCCGGCTGACGACGAAGTGGGCGAGAAGTTCGCCGAGGCGTGGGGCGAACGACCACCCGAAGAACCCGGGCTGAAAGTGCCGGAGATGCTGGCCGAAGCCCACGAGGGGAACCTCCGTGGGATGTACGTGGTCGGGGAGAACCCGGCGCTCTCGGAACCGGACATCCAGCACGCCGCCGAGGCTTTAGAGGACCTGGAGTTCCTCGTCGTGCAGGACATCTTCATGACCGAAACCGCGGAGTACGCCGACGTGATTCTGCCGGCCGCGACGTCACCGGAGAAACACGGCACGTTCACCAACACCGAGCGGCGGGTCCAGCGGGTGCGCCCGACGGCCGACCCGCCAGGTGAGGCCCGGCAGGACTGGGAGATTACGCAGGCGCTCGCCAACCGGTTGGGCTACGACTGGGACTACGACCACCCGCGCGAGGTGATGGACGAGATCAACTCGCTGGCGCCCATCTACGGCGGCGTCACGTACGAGCGCCTCGAATCGGGTGAGGAACACGGCCTGCAGTGGCCCTGCTGGGACGAGGACCACCCGGGGACGCCGTACCTCTACGACTACGAGGAGGGGAACTTCAACCACGACGACGGCCTCGCACGATTCGTCCCGGCCGACGGCGGCCATCCCGGTGAAGTCCCAGACGAGGAGTTCCCGCTGACGCTGACGTCGGGGCGCGTGCTGTACCACTGGCATACGGGCCAGATTACGCGGCGCGTCGAAGGGCTGATGAGCCACGTCGGCGAGAGCTTCGTGGAGATTCACCCCGACACGGCCGAGCAGTTGGGCGTCGCCGACGGCGAATACGTCCGGGTGGAGTCCCGTCGCGGGTCCATCGTGGTCAAAGCACAGGTCACCGACCGCGTGGGGCCGGGAACGCTGTTCATCCCGATGCACTTCGCCGCCGGCGCGGTGAACAAACTCACCGGGGAGACGTTCGACCCCACGGCAGGGATTCCGGAGTACAAGGTGTCGAGCGTCAGGCTGGAACCGCTCGGCCCGGAGACGGACGAAGCCGTCCTCCGAACGCCCGATGCCGGAGCGGGTAGCGTGGCCGGCGACGACTGAGGTCCTCAACCTGTTTTTACGAAACTCTAAAACTAAACAGTGTGGTAATTACACTGTATTAATACTATTTTCACAGTACTATCAGTGTTAGGCACAGCGCACGTTGACCGAATTCACTCCAGTCGACAGTAGTTTTATACGCTGGATTCCGTTTGTCCGACGTAATGGATTCGCAGGAACAGCAGGCCGAGTTCCAGTACGACACTGGCGGCGAGACGACCGGTCCGATGGCCGGGTTCGACGAGCAAAAGGCCCGTGAGGGCGCACGACTACTTCTGGAAGCGGTCGGGCGGAACCCCGACGAGGCAGGTATCTACGACACGTGGAACCGCCGCGTCCCAGAGATGCTGGAGACGCTCACGGAGGGGACGAGGCACGAGGCGAAGCCGGTCATGAGAACGTTCGAGGCGGAGACGGACAGCCTCGTCGTCAAGACCGGTATCCCGCTCCACAGCATGTGCGAACACCACATGCTCCCGTTCGACGGCGTCGCCCACGTCGCGTACCGACCGGACGAGGAGATGGTCGGGCTCTCCAAACTCATTCGCTACGTTCGGTGGCAATCGCGGCAGCTGACCACGCAGGAGGCACTGACCAACGATATCGCGACGGGCCTCGCCGAGGAACTGGGCGCCCGCGGCGTGGCCGTCGAAGTGACGGCGACGCACATGTGCGAGGTCATGCGCGGCGTCGAGACGTCGACGGAGACGACGACGAGGGAACAAGCGGGGACGTTCAGCGAGGCCGACCGCGACCAGTTCCGTGAAGCCATTCGACGTCACGGCACCACGTCGGACGGCCACTGACCCGACCACGAGACAGTTCCCCAACTATCAGTCCAGTTTACACGATAAGTTAGGGATTCGTTCGGAGCCGTTTGGGTCGACCACACGCCCACAGCATCGCTGTTGGCGTCGCTCTCTACAGGTTCTCCTCAAAAATCTCGACTCTGACGCCTTCTATCGCAGAACTACGGACTACGACAGCAAAGCACTGTCGACGATACGTTCACGGGCTCTCGGGACCGAATCGTCCCTCGATTGATAAAGGCCCGCAGAACGGTGGTGCCTGATTCACTCCCCCGACATTCCTCGTTCGAAACGGAACGCATGATGCGGAGAGCTACCACACCGCGAGCCGTAGTTGCGAATCGACCGTTCAGCGAGTTGCGTGACCAACCGCGGGTGAGTCGTCGGTGAGTTCGAACGACCTTCCACCGGAGACGAAGACGGTGATAATCGGCGGCGGCATCGTCGGCAACAGCCTCGCGTATCACCTCACACGTATGGGGCGAGACGACATCGTCGTCGTCGACAAGGGGCCACTCCCCGACCCGGGCGGTTCGACTGGCCACGCCTCGAACTTCTTGATGCCGGTCGAACACTCCAAGGAGATGACCCATCTCACCCAGCGGAGCATCGAGCAGTACGAGGACATGGACACGTTCACGAACAGTGGGGGCATCGAGGTCGCACGCACGGCCGAGCGGGTCGAGGAACTGAAACGGCGCGTGCAGTCGGCGAAAGCGTGGGGTGAACCGGCCGAACTCCTGACACCGTCGGAGGTCGAGGAGATGGTCCCGTACGTGAACACAGACCTCGTCAAGGTGGGCTTCTACAGCCCCGGAGCCGGGACCTGTGACCCCCTCCGCGCGGGCGAAGTGATGCGGGCCCGTGCCGACGAGTACGCCGACGGTGGCCTCACCGTCTCGCCGAACACCGAAGTGCTGGACCTTCACGTCGAGAACGGGGCGATACAGGCCGTCGAGACCGACCGAGGTACCGTCTCCGCCGACGAAGTCGTCATCGCGGCGGGGCTCTGGAGCCCGAAAATCGCCGAGATGGCCGGCGTCGACATCCCGCTGACGCCGGCGGTCCATCAGATGGTCAGCGTCGGCCCCATCTCCTTCTTCGAGGACTACGACGGCGAGATATCGTTCCCGGTCGTCCGGGACATGGACACCCAGATGTACGAGCGACAGCACGGTAACGACCTCGAGGTCGGGTCCTACCAACACCGACCGATACTCTGGGACGTCGAAGACGTGCCGTCTATCGAGGAAGCGCCGCTGTCCCCGACGCAACCGCCGCTGACCGACGACGCCTTCGAGCAGTCGATGCAGGACGCGCTGGAAATCGTGCCCGACCTCCTGGACGACCCGGAGGCCGGCATCCGACACGAAATCGACGGACTGCTCTCCCAGACGCCCGACGGTGGGCCACTTCTCGGTCCGCTACAGGACGTCGACGGCCTGTGGTCGTGTGCGGCTATCTGGATAAAGGAGGCTCCGGCCATCGGCGAGGCGGTCGCACAGTGGATGACGCGAGGGTGGTCGGATATCGACCTGCACGGCGCGGACGTCAACCGCTTCTACGAGTACGGCACGTCCCGCTCGTTCGTCAAGGACCGGGCCAGCGAGGGGTTCCAGAAAATCTACGACATCGTTCACCCGGCCGAACAGTACCAGTCCGCACGGGAGATTCGGACCAGTCCGTTCTACGAGCGACAGCAGGACCTCGACGCGCGGTTCTTCGAAGCCGCCGGCTGGGAACGACCGCAGTGGTACGAGTCCAACAGCGACCTGTTGGAGCGGTACGAAGACGAGTTGGAAGACTTCCGACGACCCAACGAGTGGGACGCTCGGTGGTGGTCACCCATAATCCTCGCCGAGCACCTCCACACGCGGGACCACGTGTCCATGATCGGGGACATGGGGTTCAGCATATTCGACTTCCGAGGCTCCGACGTCGTCGACTACCTCGAACGGATGGCCGTCGGTCGCGTCGACGTCGACGTCGGCAAGACCGTATACACGCCAATACTCGCCGCGAACGGCGGGTTCGTCTCGGACCTGACCATCGCCAGACTCGGTCCGGAACACTACAGAGTCGTGACCGGTGGGGCCGCCGGTGGCTCCGACCGGGCGTGGTTCGAGGGCCACATCCCTGACGACGCCGACGTCACGTTGATAGACCGCTCGGAGTCGCTGTGTACGCTCGGCGTCTGGGGCCCGAACGCCCGGGACCTCGTCGACAGCGTCGCAGAGGAAGACATGTCTCACGAGACCTTCGAGCCCTACACTGCACAGTCGGTCACCATCGGCGAAATCGACGCGTGGGCGATGCGACTCTCCTACATCGGCGAACAGGGCTGGGAGATTTACGCCCCGATGGGGCAGGGGCAGCGGCTCTGGGACGTGCTCTGGGAGGCCGGTCAGGACCACGACGTCCGCCCGGCAGGGATGGGCGTCTACGGGACGACCGGCCGTTTGGAGAAAGGCTACCGACTGTTCGGTCACGAACTGGAACTGGAGTACGACCCCGCCGAAGCGGGCCTCACCTTCCACGGCGTCAAGGACGCGGACTTCATCGGCAAGGAGGCATACGCGGAGGCAATCGACCGGGAGAACACGGCCACGCTGTGTACGCTCTCCGTCGACGACCACGCTCCCGACGGCGGCGAGCGCCGGTTCATGCTGGGTAACGAACCGGTTCTCGACGACGACGGAAACGTACTCGTCGACGACGACGGACGCCGGTCGTACGTGACGAGCGCCGGTACCGGGCCGACCGTCGGGAAACACCTCCTGATGGCGTACCTCCCGCAGTCGTACGCCGAGGAGGGGCGCAGCCTGCAGGTAGAGTACATGGGGCAGCAGTACCCGGTGACCGTCGAGGTAGTCGGGAGCAGACCGCTGTTCGACCCGGAGAACGAGCGAATCAGGAGCTGAGACCACATGCAATCAACCGACCAACGAGGAGATACGATATGGACACGCTAGCATGCATCAAGCGAGTACCGGATACGGGTGCGAAGATAACGCTGACCGACGACGACCAGCACATCGACGCCAGCAATCTCGGGTTCACGATATCGCCACACGAGGAGTGTGCCGTCGAGGCGGCGATTCAACAGGCGGAAGCACACGAGGGCACCGCGACAGTGCTCTCGCTCGGCCCGCCGGACGCTGAGGAACAACTTCGGACGGGACTGGCGATGACCGCGGACGAGGCCGTCCTCCTCGAGACGGAGGGGGAGGAGTGGCGACCCCGAGAGACGGCAACCGCGATAGCCGACGCCGTACGGGACGACGCGGACGCGAACCTCGGGTTCGACCTCCTGCTGTTCGGCGACGAGTCGGCCGACGCGGGGAACCATCAGGTCGGCGTGCGCGTGGCCGAGGCACTCGACGTCCCCTTCGTCGGGGGTGTCTCGCACCTCGACGTCGAAGACGGAACGGTCGTCGCGAAGCGAGACGTCACCGGCGGCATGGAGGTGTACGAACTGGACCTTCCGGCGGCCGTGGGCGTGAAGGAAGGTGTGAACGAACCCCGCTACGCCTCGATGCGCGCGAAGATGCAGGCACGCAAGCAGTCGATTCAGCGCAGCGACCCGCCATCCAGCGAGTTCGCCGGCGGTATCGAGAAACTCCGACTAGAGGCCCCGGATACCGGGGAGGGAGACGCGGAGGTCCTCGGTGAGGGAGTCGAGGCAGTCCAGGCCGTGGCCGACCTCCTCGAGAACGAACTGGAGGTGACGTGACATGATACTCGCGTTCGTCGAACACACCGGTGGCACGCCGACAGAACCGTCGCTCGAAGCTCTCACGCTGGCCCGTGAGCTAGCGGCCGACACGGCGTCTCGACTGGACGCCGTCGTCTTCGGTGCCGAGGGAGCGGCCACTGCCGACCATCTCGGCACCTACGGTGTCGAGACGGTCCACCACGCCGACGACGAGCGATTGGACACGTACGCGCCCGAAGCGTGGGCCGAGAGCGTCGGCCAACTCGTCGACACCGAGGGCCCGGAGGCCGTCGTGGCCCCGGGGACCGACCGTGGACAGGAGGTGTTGGCCCACGTCGGCGCGAAGCGTGACCTCCCCGTGGTTTCGAACTGTCTGGACGTCGAGGCCGGAGAGACGTACGAACTGGCTCGACAGCGGTGGGGCGGGAGCCTCGTGGAACACGCTGTACTGGACAGCGAGACGAAACTGCTGACGGCCGCCGAACACGAGTTCTCGCCCTCGGAAGCAGACACCGTCACCGCACCGACCGTACGGCCGTTCACTCTCGAACTCGACGAGTCGGACTTCCGTGTTAGCGTCGACAGGGTCGAGGAGTCCGACACGACCGGTGTCGCGTTGGGTGAGGCCCGAGTCGTCGTCGGCGGTGGCCGAGGCGTCGGCGGGCCGGACGACTACGACAAACTGGAGACGTTGGCCGACCGTCTCGGCGGCACGGTCGGTGCGTCGCGGGCCGCCGTCAACGAGGGCTGGCGACCACACGAGGACCAGATTGGCCAGACCGGCGCGAAGATCAGCCCCGACCTCTACATCGCCTGTGGTATCAGCGGTGCGGTCCAGCACATGGTCGGCTGTAAGGGCGCGGACAACATTCTGGCCATCAACACGGACCCCGAGGCGGCTATCATGCAGAAGGCCGACTACGCAGTCGTCGGTGACCTCCACGAGGTCGTGCCCGAACTGAACGCGGCGCTAGGCAAGGAGCCCTGACGTCGGCTCTCGGCCGAGCGCCTTCAGCGTAACAGTTAGGACCGGGCGCCCTGAAATCTGCCTGTGCATCGCTACTGGACCTCGCGGTGTCGATTTTCGGACACCACCTGTAGGACGTCACTCACCTCGGTGGGGCGAAGCGCTACCGGAGGGCTACCGTGACGCTCGCCGACCGGACGATTGGCGAGTTCCTCGAAAACGTTGCGTCGAACGAAGTGACACCCAGCGGCGGCGCGGTTGCCGGGATCAGCGGTGCGATGGGCGCGGCGCTCTGTGAGATGGTCTGTATCCACACGCTCGGGACAGAGGAGCACGCTGACGTCGCCGACGAAATGACCGACTGTCGTGACACACTCGCCGCGAGTCGGCGTCGGCTACTCGAACTCGCCGATGACGACGTGCGGGCCGTCGACCGAGTGCAAACGGCGTTCGAGTCGGGGGACTCGGACCGGATACAGAAGGCAGCGAAGCGGTCGACGATGGTCCCAATAGAGACAGCAGAGATCTGCCTCGACGTCGTCGACGCCGCTGTCACCGTCACGGCGAAGGGGACGCAGGTCGCTGTCCCCGACGCTGTCGTCGGCGCACTGCTGGCTCACGCCGCTCTCGAAGGCTCCGTATCCACCGTCCACGCAAACCTTGCGACCATAGAGGACCCGGAGTTCGTCACGGAGATGGAACGGCGGGCGGCGGAGATGGAAGTTGCCGCGGAGGAGGCGCTTTCGCAGGTCCGGGCCAACAGAAACTGGTGAGGCGATCGGCTACCCGTCCGCGGGTTGCGCGACGGCCGCTGGCTCGGTCGTCGTCCGCTGATCGACCGCTTCGACGAGCAGTTCGGCCACGTCGACGACCGCTATCTCGTCCTCGTAGCCGCCGGTCTTGCGCCCGTCCTCGTACATTGTCAGGCACATCGGACACGCGACCACGAACTTCTCGACTTCGCCGGCGGTCTCGGTGTCCTGAAGCGCCTCGCGAAGTCGCTCCTCGCTGGGTTTCGGGTCGTCGTCGAAATCCAACCAGAGGCCGCCGCCACCGCCACCGCAACAGAACGAGTCGTCGCGATTGCGCGGCATCTCGACGAGTTCGCACCCCGTCGCTTCGATGAGTTCGCGTGGCGCTTCGTACTCGTCGTTGTACCGACCGAGGTGACAGGGGTCGTGGTAGGTCACCGTGTAGTCGAGTTCGTTACCCGAGAGGTCGAGTGCGCCCGACTCGACCAGTTCCTCGACGACCTGAGTCCAGTGGTACACCGGTGCGCCGTCCCACGAGCCGTCGACGTCGACCGCCATCATCGGGTCGTCGGCGAACTTCTCGAAGTCGACCTCTGGATACTCGTTCTGGAAGGTGTTGTACGAGTGAGGATCCGTGCAGACGATCTTGTCGAACTCACAGTCCTCGAACGTCTCGACGTGGTGCCCTGCCTGTTGGAGGAAGAGGAACTCCTCTCCGATACGGCGGACGTCGTTCCCATCGTACTGTTCGTCCTCGTAGAGGATGCCGTACTCGACGCCGGCGCGCTCGAGGAGTGTCGCCAGCGACTTTGCCACCTTCTTGTTCCGCTCGTCGTAACTCGGGTAGTCACCGACGTACCAGAGGTACTCGACCTCCGTCTCGCGAGCGTCCTCGACGTCGAAGGTCAGGTCTTCGGTCCAAGCCCCCCGCTCGCGCTGTGGGTTGCCGAGCGTGTTCCCCTCACGCATGACATTCTGGAACGTGTCCTGCAGGTTCGGGTCGACGTCGCCTTGGTCGACGAGTTGGCGGTTCATCCGCGTGAACGAGTGCAGGTGTTCGACGTCGACGGGACACGCGTCCATGCAGGCCATACAGGCCATGCACGACTCCAGCGTCGTGCTGTCGACTACGCTCTCCGTCCCGTCGGCGACGATGGGGACGGCCTCCGAACCTGCGTCACGTGCCTCGCGGTACTCCTTCAGGTCCAGCACCACGTTACGCGGGTCGAGGTCGCGCCCGGAGGCGTTCGCCGGACAGACCGACGAGCATCGACCACACTTCGTACAGGCGTCCTGGTCGAGGAGCTCTTTCCACGAGAAGTCAGTGACCGACTCCGCGTTCGTCGCTTCGATGTCTCCCGGGATGCCGGGTAACCGTCTCCCAGCGTCGTCGTCGCGTGCGACGACGTTGGCGAAGGAAGCGAGCATGTGGAACGGCTTTCCCATCGGAATCGCCGCGACGAATGCCAGTGCGAGCAGCGAGTGTGCCCACCAGACGACTGGATAGACCGTCGCCGCCGCGTCCGGGGTCACTCCAATTCGTTCGAGGGCTACTGCGACCCCCCAGCCGACGAAACTCACCGTCTCGAACGGTGGGAACGACTGCCCGAGGATGCGAACGCCCTCGGTGAGGTAGCCGCCGACACCGAGTGCGAACAGCGCCCAGACGAACGCCCCGTCCTCGAGTCCGGTGTGACGGTCCCAGAGCCGTTCGGTGCGAACACCGTACCTGCGATAGAGAGCGACCCCCAGACCGACGACGAACAGGAGCCCCATCGCGTCGACGACGAACGAGTACGAGAGGTAGAACTGTCCGGTAAAGAAGGATTCCCCGGTCAGTGGACGATAGAGGTCCATGTCGATGCCGAGAATCGTCGTCGCGATGAGGAGCGTCAGAAACCCCCACATGACCATCGCGTGCATCAATCCAGCGACGACGTCACCGTCGAACAGCGTCCGGTTCGAGAGGACCGTCCGCCCGGCGGCGACGACACGGCGCGGCAGTTCGTCGAGGCGCGGGAACGATTCCGATCTCCCCTCGGTGTACTGCATGACGCGTTGGTAGCTCCCGACGAGGAAGACCCCGATTGCGACGGCAGCGAGATAGTAGAACAGCACTTTTCCTATCGGCCCGATACGCCAGAACGTTGGTCGGGTCACTTCGGCACCCGACTGGAACAGTAATCCAGCTAACGGTGTCATAGTCTGCGCTCCGAGTTCGAGACGCGGTGCTCTCCCCGCGACCGACACGGACCGATTCCGCTCAGACGCGAAAGAACCCGACCCCATAATTCTCTGGCCATTCAAGTAAGCGACCGAAAAGAGGGTTGACCAGCGGCTTTCGGCTCTCGATTTGGCGCACATCCCGGGTCAACCGCGGACTCTTGGGACTGGGTGAGAGAAGTTTAGCAACCGTTAAAAGCGGTTCTCCGGGCAGAAAAGAGCTGAGGCGGTCGGACCGCGGTCCTCAGAACAGACCGGAGATGTTGCCGTCCTCGTCGATGTCCATGTCGGCGGCGGCGGGACGCTGCGGGAGTCCCGGCATCGTCAGCGCGTCCGCGGTCAGCGCGACGATGAAGCCGGCACCGGCCGACGGGTACACCTCGCTGATCTCCAGTTCCCAGCCCTCCGGCGCGCCCTTCTTGCTGGCGTCGTCGCTGAAGGAGTGGAACGTCTTGGACATGCACACTGGGACGTCGTCGAAGCCGAGGTCCTGCATGCGGTCGATGTCGTCCAGTGCGCCCCCGGTGAATTTCACGCCATCGGCACCGTAGATTTCGGTGGCGACGGTCTCTATCTTCTCCTTGATGGGGGCCTCCTCGTCGTAGAGGTACTCGAACTCGTCCTCGTCGCTCTCCTCGACGGCGTCGATGACGTGGTTGCCGAGGTCTTCGCCACCCTCGCTGCCCTTTTCGAACACTTCGGACTCGGCGACTCTGACGCCGAGGTCCTCCTCACAGTGGTCCAGGACGGCTTGCACCTCTTCCTCGGTGTCGTCCGGGAAGCGGTTGAGGGCGACGACGACCGGGACGCCGAACTTCTGGAGGTTCGAGACGTGCTTGTCGAGGTTCTCGAAGCCGGCCTCGACGGCGTCGACGCCGGACTCGTCGATCTCGTCGAAGTCGACCGGCCACTGGTCCAGTCCGTGGTACTGGAGCGCACGGACCGAGGAGACCAGCACGACGGCGTTCGGTGTCATGTCGCCCAGCCGGCAGACGATGTTCATGAACTTCTCGGCGCCGAGGTCCGACCCGAAGCCGGCCTCGGTGACGAGGTAGTCGCCCATGCCGAACGCGGCCTTGTCGGCGATGAGCGAGTTCGTCCCGTGGGCGATGTTCGCGAACGGACCGCCGTGGACGAACGCGGGCGTACCCTCGATGGTCTGGACGACGTTTGGCTTGATGGCGTCGCGCAGGAGCATCGTGACCGGCCCCGTCGCCTCGATGTCGTCGACGGTGATGGTCTCGCCGTCTTCGCCGTAGGCGACGATGATGCGCGAGATGCGCTCTTTGAGGTCTTCGAGGTCCGAGGCCAGACAGAGGACGGCCATCAGTTCGGAGGCCGCCGTCAGTTTGAACCCGTCCTCTCGCGGGGTACCACCGCTCTCGCCGCCCAGACCCACGACGGTCTCGCGGAGCGCGCGGTCGTTCATGTCCAGCGCGCGCTTCCACGCGACGTCGTTGACGTTGATGTCGAGGTCGTTACCCTGCGAGAGGCGCGCGTCGAGCATCGCCGCGATGAGGTTGTGTGCCGCCGTCAGCGCATGCAAGTCGCCCGTGAAGTGGAGGTTGATGTCCTCCATCGGGAGCACCTGCGAGCGGCCGCCGCCGGCCGCGCCGCCCTTGACGCCGAACACCGGGCCGAGCGACGGTTCTCGGATGGCGATCATCGCGTCCTCGCCCAGATGGTTGAGCGTCTGGCCCAGACCGACTGTCGTGACGGTCTTCCCCTCGCCCTTCGGCGTCGGCGTCATTCCCGTCACCAGTACGAGGTTCTCCTCTTTGTTCTCAGCGTTCTCACGGAGGCGGTCGATGGCGTGGTGTTTGACCTTCGCGGTGTACTCCCCGAAGTATTGGAGGTCGTCGAGGCCGAGGCCCCACGGCTCTACGAGCTCCCAAATCGGTTCCATGTCGGTCGACTGTGCGATATCGTAGTCCGTCGGAATCGGGTCCTGTGGGTCGTCGTCTAGAGACATCTCACCCGGACCTTCCCCTCACCGCCGTAATAATGTTAGTGTAGCTGACAAGTGGGGGATAGGATGTGTTCGGCGTCGCTCTGTTCGCTCGTCGTGTCTGTCAGACAACGTGACGAGATTCGAACCCCACCGTCGGTGCGTGCTACCCTTCGCGCAGATACTCCACGACCGATTCGGGGTCGGCGTCGAGACCGCCGCCTTGCGCGAGCGTCGGTTGGCCGCCGCCGCCCCCGCCGAACTCGCCGGTCACGTCGTCGATGACAGCGTTCGCGTCCGTCTCGCCGTTCGTGCCGACGACGACGAACGTCGCCCCGTCCCGTCCGACGAGGACAACCACGTCCGCTATATCGTCGTCAAGCGCTCCCACGCGGTCGGCGACGGTGTTGGGACCGGCGCCATCGATGGTGCCGACCAGCCACTCCTGGCCGTCTCTGGCCGCCGTGTCCGCCGCCAGCGACGAGATGCGGGCGTCCAACAGTCGCTCGTGGAGGTCGTCCACCTCGGCCTGTAACGACTTTTTCTCCTCTAACAGTCCCTGTGCCCGCCGGGCGAGATCGTCGACGCTCGTATCTAGCGTGTCGGCCGCACGGGACGCACTCCGTCGCCGGTCTACCTGTCGTTGAATCGCCGAGGGTCCAACGGTGTACTCGACACGGACGAGGTCTGCACCCGGGTTCGAGACGTCGACGACCTCGATGGGCCCGATCTCGTTCGTGTTCCGAACGTGCGTGCCCCCACAGGCCGAGATGTCCCACCCGTCGATTTCCACGATACGGACGCTGTCCGTCGGATCGGCGTCACCGAGGTTGAACACGATGTCGTCGTCGGCGCGTGCTTCCTCTACGTCCATCTCGTACCACTCCACCGACCGGCTGTCCCAGACTGCCTCGTTGGCCATCCGCTGGAAGGTAAGCGCGTTCACCTCGTCAGCGTCCGCGTCGGCGTCGAAGTCGAGGCGGACGCTATCCTCACCGATGTCGAACCCGCCGTAACCGTGACTGTCGAACAGTTTCCGGCCGACGCCGTAGACCACGTGACTCGCGGTGTGGGCCCGCATGCTGTACGTACGGAACTGCTCGTCTATCTCGCCGCTTATCGTCTCGCCGACTTCGATTCCGGGTGTCTCGGCGAGCGTATGGATCGTTTCACCGTCGCGTTTCTGGACGTCGACGACGTCGACGCCGGCGAGTGTACCCCTGTCGGCCGGTTGGCCACCGCCCTCGGCGTAGAAGTACGTCCTGTTCAGCGTCACGTCACGGCCGTCGACGGCGCGGACCGTCGCGTCGAACGACGTCACGTACGGCTGGTCGCTGGCGAGGTTGGCTGTCGCTTCCACAGTCATGCCCATCGCCTCGGGAGCCATGCCAATAAATCACGCGCTCGAGCCCGCTCCGTGGGACGGCGATAGCTTAATCAGGCCGAAGCCGACCATATGTGCTATGGAGTACCACGAGTCTGCCGACTACTTGCAGTCGCTACAGCGCCGTCGGCCCAAACTCGGGACGGAGACGACGGCGCGGATGCTCTCACACCTCGGGACTCCACAGGCATCCGTCGACTGCGTCCAGATAGCGGGTTCGAACGGCAAGGGGAGTACCGCCCGCATGCTGGAGAGCGTCCTCCGGACTGCCGGCCTAGACGTGGGCTTGTTCACGTCGCCGGCACTGAACGACTTTCGCGAGCAAGTGACGGTCAACGGCCGCAAGGTCCCCAAAGAGCGGGTCACGGAGTTCGTCGAGCGAATCGACCCCTGTCTCGAGCGGTTGCGAGCGGACGACGACATGCCCACGCACTTCGAAGTCCTCACCGCACTCGCGCTGTACCACTTCGGCGCCGAGGATGTGGACGTCGCCGTCCTCGAAGTCGGTATCGGCGGCCGGTACGACGCGACCAGCGCTGTAGACCCCGTCGCGAGCGCCGTCACGAGCGTCAGTTTGGAGCACACCGACCTGCTCGGTGACACCGTCGAGGAAATCGCTCGCGACAAGGCACAGGTCGCGCCCGCGGACGGACCACTCGTTACCGGGGCCGACGGTGCGGCACTCGACGCTATCCGGACGGAGTCGGACGTGATACAGGTCGGCGGAGAGGATGCCGACGTCTCAGCCGTCGAGAACGGGATGTCCTCCGCCGTCGAGAATCACGTCTCGATAACCGGGCCGGACTGGGCCGTAGCGACGAACCTCAAACTGTTAGGTAAGCATCAGGCGACGAACGCGGGTGTCGCTGCAACGCTCGCCAGACAGGTAGCGTCCATAGACGAACAGACGATAGCAGACGGGCTGCGAAAGGCGACGTGGCCCGGTCGGTTCGAAGTCCGCTCGACGGACCCACTGATCGTCCTCGACGGGTCACACAACCCCGGCGCAGTAGCGACGCTCTCTGATCTGCTCTCGCGGTACGACTACGACGACCTGCACCTCGTCTTCGCGGCGATGGGCGGGAAGGACATCGAGGAGATGGTCGCCGAACTCCCGCCGGTCGACACGGCGTACGCGACGCGTCCGGCGGTGGACCGCGCGGCGACTGTCGAGACACTCGGCGACGCTCTCGCTGGTCATGCCGAGACGGTCCAGCGTATTGAGTCCGTCCCCGAGGCGACGGAACGAGCGATAGCCGCCGCCGACGAGTCCGACTGCGTCCTCGTCGCCGGGTCGCTGTACGCCGTCGCGGAGGCACGGGACCGCTGGACGCGGACGGTCGTTCCCAAAGACGCCGGCCCGTCGAGTTCGGTGACGCTGACGGCCAGAGCCGACGGGGGGACGACCGCCGACGGCGTCGATAGCCGCGTCCTCTCGACGACCCTCAGGCCCGAGCAGGCGGCCGTCGTGAGCGAGCGTCTGGAGTCAATCGGCGGTACGTGTGTGCGCACCGACCGTGACGCGCCGGAGAAACTGGTCTCGACGACGCTCTCGGGGGCCCCTACTCAACTTCGTGCTCTGGCGAGTAGTCTAACAGACGAGGGCCACGGCCTCGGACACCTCGCCGAGCAACTGGGGGCGGTGCTCGAGGGCCCCCCATCACCCCCCGCCATCGATACCGAGGGGACTGCCGTGATGGGGATTCTGAACGTCACACCCGACAGTTTCCACGACGGCGGGGAGTACAACCGCCTCGACGCGGCGGTCGAACGCGCCGAGGAGATGGTCGCGGCCGGCGCAGACATCTTGGACGTGGGCGGGGAGAGTACTCGTCCCGGCGCCGACCCGGTCCCGGCAAGTGAGGAGATCGACCGCGTGGTCCCGGTCATAGAGACGCTCTCGTCGCTCGACGTACCCATCTCTGTCGACACTCGCAAGGCGGCAGTCGCGGACGCCGCACTGGACGCGGGTGCCGACATCGTCAACGACGTCTCGGGCCTCTCCGACCCGGAGATGCGATTCGTCGTCGCCGACCACGACGCATCGCTGGTACTCATGCACAGCCTCTCGGCACCCGTCGACCCGGACCGGACGGTGACGTACGACGACGTGGTCGCCGACGTGGTCTCGGACCTCCGTGAACAGATCTTGCTGGCCGAACAGGCGGGTCTCGACCGGGAGCAAATTATCGTCGACCCGGGCTGTGGGTTCGGCAAGGACGCCGCCGAATCCTTCGCGCTGGTCGACCGACTCGCAGAACTTCGAGCCCTCGGTTGCCCGGTGATGGTCGGCCACTCTCGGAAAACGATGTTCGAACGGGTCGACTGTTCGAGCGGCGATCGCTTGCCGCCGACCATCGCAGTAACGACTATGGCGGCCGAGCGGAACGTAGAGGTGGTTCGGGTCCACGATGTCGAAGAGAACGTGGCGGCGGTACGTACTGTCTCGGCGGCGAACGACGTGTAGACCGAGGCTAGCACGGCGCAACAGGGCGAGATACCGACCGACAGTTTTTCACAACACGTCTCGAAATCCCGTAGTATGCTAGCAGCCACCGTGTCAGCTATCGGTCCCCCACTCTTCGGGTCACCGTCGATACTCCCGATACAGGCGTTCGACCCGTCGATGGTCACCGAGGCGTCCCCAGCGGTTCGGGCGGCGGCATCGTTCCTGCTGACAATCCTGTTCGGTGGTGCCGTCATCTATCGGGGCGGCGGCCGCCTCGACGGGGCCGTCGAGGCCTCCAGTGAGCGTCCGCTGGCCGCCGTCGTATACGGTCTGATGGCTTTCGGTATCGTGACCTTCTTCGTCGTCTACGCGTTCAGCCAACTGGCGAACCTCGGAATCGGGACGACAGTCCTGACCGCCCTGGGTGCCGTCGTCTTCGCCGTCGCGTTCCTCTCGCTCGGCGGTCTCGGATTCGCCGTCGTCGGCGTCTGGGTCACCGAGTCGTTCGGCGGGCGGGACCCGTGGGCCGGACTGGTCGGCGTAGGGGCGGTCAGTGCCGTCGCTTGGTTGGTGCTCCCAGCCGTGGTGAGTGTGGCCGTCTGGCTCGCTATCGCCGCCATCGGCCTCGGCGGACCGGCGCGCCGGTGGGTCCACGGAAGCGGTCCCCCTGCGGACCCGGCGTAGCCCTACGAACCCTGAAACGTGCGGGACCCGTACGAGACTGTATGCTCCTGCTCCAGTTACCGTTCGACTTCGGCTTCGGGGAAGTCGCCGCACAACTAATCGGTGCCGTCGGTGCGCTCGTCCTGCTCATGTTACTCGTCGCGTTCGGTGCGTTCGCCTACAAGAGCCTCGCGGGCGACGGCGTCCGCTGGCCGGACGAGATGGAGGAGGACCAAGACAGCGAGGACGGGGTCAAGCGCGGGTCCGACGAAGACGACTGGAAGTACTACTGAAGGCCGTCAATCGTCGTCAGTGCTTGCCGCCGACCGGCTGGTTCCGGGGGTTGGCCGGTCTCGCTCGGCCGTCAGCAGCGGCCGGACCGACTGGAACTCCAACGCCATGCCGACGATGGCGACGACGGAGATGAGTGCGAACGGGAAGCCGGTGATAATAGCCGACGAGCGGAGCGCACTGATGCCCCCGCCGACGATGAGCAGGGACGCGAGGCCGCCCATCAGGCCGCCCCAGATGACCCGATTGACCGTCGATGGGTGTTGCTTGCCGCCCGTCGTGAGCATCCCCAGCGCGAGCGTCGAGGAGTCCGCGGAGGTGACGAAGAACGTCACCACAAGCAACAGGAACACTGCCGCCAGCACTTCACCGAACGGGAGACTGGCGAACAACGGGAACCCCGAAACTGAGACGCCGTACTGGTCGACCATCTCCAGCATCGGCGCGATGTCGTTGCGCTCGAAGTAGATGGCGCTCCCGCCCATCGTCAGGAACCACGGAATCGTAGAGGCCGTCGCGCCGACCAGCGCCGTCGCCACGACCTGCCGGATCGTTCGTCCTTTCGAGATTCTGGCGACGAACAGACCGCCGAACGGAGCCCACGAGAACACCCACGCCCAGTAGAACACGGTCCAGTTCCCGACCCACTCACCGGTGCCAGCGGCGTTCGTGTAGAGGCTCATCGTCAGGAACTGGCCGAAGTAGCCCCCGACCGCTTGCAGGCCCGTGTTCATGATGTAGTTGGTTGGACCCAGCAGGAACGTGGCGACGGCTAGCAGTGCGAAGACGGCCATGTTGAACAGCGATACCCTCGCGATACCCTTCTTGACGCCGAGGGTGACGGAGACGGTGAACGCCACCGTCAGCCCCGTTATCATCAGCACCGTCCCGCCGTCACCGAGCGAGACACCGAGTGTGTAGGTGAGTCCCGTGAGGAACTGCTTGCCGACGAACCCGAGCGTCGTCGCGATACCGCCGATGGTCGCGAACACCGCGAGGATGTCGATGGTCTTCGCCCAGAACCCATCGAGGTTGTCGACGCCGACGAACGGCGCGATGAGCGTCGAGACGCGCATGGGGGCGTCTTTCCGAAACGCGTAGTAGGCTATCGGAATCGCGACGATGAGGTACGGAACCCAGTAGGAGATACCCCAGTGGAACAGCGTGTACTGTATCGCACCGACCGCTGCTGCCGGCGTCTTGGAGTCGGCGCCGACGAGCGGTGGCACCGTCTCGTAGTGGCTCAGCGCCTCCGCAGGCCCCCAGAAGACGATGCCGGCCGCGATACCGGCCGAGAACATCATCGAGAAGAACGAGAGCAGGCTGAACTCGGGGTCGTCGTCGGGTTTCCCGAGCTTGATGGATCCCCATCGGCCGAACATCAGCCACAGGCTGAAGACGACCATCAGGAACATCGTCCCGACGTAGACCCACATGAACTCCGTCCAGAGGTACTCGTTTATCTGTCCCATCTGTGCTGCCGACGCTTCCGGGTTCAGGAAGAACACCAGAATCGCCAGCAACGATACCGAGAACCCGACCCCAAACACGGAGAGGTCGAGCTCGTCGACGAACTGTTGTACTGTCGTGCGTATCGTCCGCATGCATCCCTCAATCTTCGGGGCCCGGTGGTCAATCCTGAGATTACATATGACACACGTTCAAGTGTGCCCGCCAAGATAGCTAAAATACCTCTTTCGTTGTTTTATTCGCGAGTAAATCGAGAAGTCGGAAAAACGCATGACAGACGTGAGACCGTCTCCGTCGTTGGTGTGGATAGGGCAGTCGCTACTCGTCGGTTTGAGACCGAGAGGAGAAACGCGAAGGAAGAGTCAGTCGCTGCCTTCGGGGTCCGCACTGCCTTGGACGTCGGTCACGACGTCGCCGCCGGCTTTCGTGATGTCGACGTCCTCTTCGGCGGTCATGTCCTGGATGCGCTCCTGGAACTGTTCGGACTCGAGAATCTCGTACTCGTTGTCCAGTCCCAGATAGACGGTGTAACACATCAGGCAGAGGATGACCGCGAACGGCAAGCCGGTGGTAATCGCGGCCGTCTGCAGGGCCCCGAGGCCGCCGCCGATGAGGAGCGTTGCAGCGACTGCGCCCTCCGTGACCGCCCAGAAGATACGCTGGACTCTCGGCACGTCGTGCTTGCCACCCGAGGTCAGGTGGTCGACGACCAGCGACCCAGAGTCAGAGGACGTCACGAAGAAGGTGACGACCAGCAGCGTCGCGAGCAGTCCCGTGACGGCTCCCAGCGGGAACTGCTCGAGCATGGCGAACATCGCGACAGTCTGGCCCTGATTCGCAACAGCCGAGGCGATACCGCCGCCCCCAGCGAGTTCGACCCAGAGGGCCGACCCGCCGAACGTCGCCAGCCAGAGGAACGAGAACATGGCCGGCAGGAACAGCACACCGAGCACGAACTCGCGGACGGTGCGCCCTTTCGAGATGCGTGCGATGAACATCCCGACGAACGGCGACCACGCGATCCACCAACCCCAGTAGAAGACGGTCCAGCTTCCCATCCAGCCCTTGACGGTGTAGCCGCCCAGAGCGGCGGAGCCACCGATAGTGCCGGTGAAGAAGCTCAGCGTCAGGAAGTTGCCGAGGTAGGCACCGAGACCGTCGGCGAACGTCCCGAAGATGTACACCGTCGGGCCGACGATGAGCAGGAACCCCAGCATGGCGAACATCAGGTAGAGGTTCAGCGTGCTGAGGCGCTTGACACCGCTTTCGAGACCAGCCGCGACGGAGAGCGTCGCGATGCCGGTGATAACCGCGATGAGGACGACTTGTGGTACCGTCCCTGTCGGGACGTTGACGAGGCCGAGGATGTCCCCTCCGACGTACGACAGGCCGGTGTTTATCTGTGCGACACCGAGACCCAGCGACGTCGAAAGGCCGAACAGCGTCGCGAAGACGGTCACGAGGTCGATGACGTGTCCGGGCCACCCGTAGATACGCTCACCCAGGAGCGGCCAGAAAATCGACCGGAACGTTAGCGGGAGGCCGCGGTTGAACGAGAAGAAGGCCAGTCCGAGACCGACCAGTCCGTAGATGGCCCACGGATGGAATCCCCAGTGGAAGAACGTCTGTGCCATCGCGGCACTGGCGGCACCTGCTGTACCGCCCTCCGCACCGAAAGTGGGCGGGACGACCATGAAATCCGAGGCGCCGGAACCGAAGTGCCACATCGGCTCGGCGACACTGAAGAACATGAGGCCGATACCCATGCCTGCGCTGAACAGCATCGCCATCCACGAGAAGTCGCTGAACTCTTTCTCGGCCTCCACCCCGCCGATTCTGATGTTGCCGTACTTGCTGAAAGCGAAGTACAGTATCGTGACGATGAACAGGTTCACCGCCAGAATGTAGAACCAACCGAAGGTTCCGTTGATGAAGTTGAATATGTCCGTGTACACCGCCGACGCCTGCTCACCGAGGCCGATGGTTGCCGCAACGAAGGCGACGATGATGACCAGCGATACCGGGAAGACTATCGGATGGACGTCGAACCCGAAACGCTGGATGTTGGTGTCACCGGGTTCCCGGTCGGACTCGGGATGGAACAGCTCTACCTGCAATCCGTCCGACATCGCTCCAGTGGTGTCGTCACTTTCTGACATACGTTACCCCCGTCGTGCGTATCCGCATTGTACGTGATTTCATTCTCGGTGTTCCCGTCGTGTCGGGTCGTTCACTCCGCCCGATTCCCCATTTTCGTTCGAGCACGCGGCCAAGACGCCGTCTCGGCCGACTCTGAGCTTCTCACCGGGCCATCGTACGCGGTTCGACAAGCGTCGGACCGGTAATCTGGCCATCGGTGTCCGAACCTCCGTCGTGTGTTAGACTACCTCACCCCGAAGGAACGAGTGCAATATATTAAAACTTCGCCCATATACTACGGGTAGGAAGGTACTAATCCCCCCTGTGCCGGTTCAATCGAAGACTGTTCTCGTGTCCTCCTTCGGTTATCACGTGACAGCTCGTGATGCTTCTGGTAGCGGTCATCGATCGTTCTGTGGCCGATGTCGTCGACCAACGCGAATTAAGACAGTGAACCAACAACAACAACCAATAATGATGGAATTCCTGAAGGTCGTGTTTGCTCGGCTCAGGGCGGCCTTCGAGGCCGTCGTCAACCCACTAAAGGCCGACCCGGATTCGAAGAGTTTCCGGCTTTCCAGCCCAGAGACGCATACCACGACCATCGATGGCGACGTGGGGTGGGGGCATCGTCCTCCGGTGGTTCTGCGGTGTCCACGTTGCGGTGCAAATATCGACCAGCCCGGCCCGCGAGCAGACATCGACTGTCCTCGCTGTGTCGCCGAGTTTTCTCACGAAGACTTCCCCGAATTGGAGGTAGAGTACTTTGTCTGTCCGGTGTGTGGTAACCAGATGGAACACGGCCAGCGACATCCGCAGGCATTCGACGTCCCCGAGTGGGCGACGTGTCACAACTGCCGGTATCACTGGGAGTTCAAACACTCGTACTGAGGCGACGGTCTGTGCCGGGTGCCTTTATTTATCAGCCGACCGTCTCGTCTCCATGGCTAATCTGGTGGCGACCGCCGCGGCCGGCCTCGCCGTCTTGCTGATTGGGACGGCGTTGCTCGCGATGTCGAACGGTGACCTGCGGGTGGCGGGTTTCAGCTTCCTCTGTGCGAGTCTCGTTATCTATCTGCGGGAGACCAGACTCGTCGACACCTGAGTCTCGAAGAAAAAGCTACGACAGCACGACGTCTCGCCCGTGACACTACAGTTCGTCCATTTCCATCCGCTGTGTGATGACTGGGACTGTCGCGGTCCGCACCACTTTGTCTGTCGTCCCACCGAGTATGGTGCCTATTTTTCCGCGATACGCAGAGCCCATCACGATGACGTCGAGGCCTTCCTCGTCAGCATAGGCGACGATTTCTTCACTCGGAGTACCGGACCGGAGCGCTCGCTCACACTCGACGCCGTACTCGGCGGCGACTTCGGCTATCTCGTCCAGTGTCTCATCACCGTACTGCTCGTACTCTTCACGGATGGTCTCCTCGTCGTCCCGTATCGACATCGCCCGGGGGACGCCGGGGAGGTCCATGACGTAGAGGGCGTGAACGGTCGACCCGAGTTCGGCAGCGAGTTCGATACCGTGTGTCGCCCCCTTCTTCGATTCAGCACTTCCGTCGTACGGAATTAATATGTGTTCGTACATACCCTACGGTGCAATCGTACTTCCACGACTGCGCGGAAATAATTTCCCCCGAGAAGTATCAGTATTCGGTAAATACTATCGTCGAAAAGTCGGGCGAAATGCTCACTCACACCCCGTGGAACTGCGGAGGACTAAGACACCTGTCAGACAGTTCGAGCGATGTCTTCGACCAGGTATCCCGTTTCGCGGATGGCGTCGACGATAGCGGCGGCGTGTTCCTGTCCGCTGGTCTCGACGTTGAAGACGAGGTACGCCTCGCCGACGTCTAAGTCTTCGACGGAGCGCTCGTGGCGGACGTCGTGGATGTTCGCGCCTTGGTCCGCGATAGTCCCGGAGATGTCTTCCATGACACCGGGCCGGTCGTCGATTCGGACCCGGAGGCGCATGAGTTGGCGACGCTCGGTGAGCGCGTGGATGAGCACCGTCCGGAGCTGAGTCATGTCGAGGTTTCCGCCACAGAGCAGGGGCATCACCGTCTCGTCGGTGACGTCGAGGTCGTCGCTCAGGATGGCAGCGACTGAGGCGGCGGCCGCCCCCTCGACCACTTGCTTCGCGCGTTCCATCAACAGGAGGATGGCCTGCGCGATTTGGGTGTCGGTGACGGTCACCACGTCGTCGACGTTGCGCTCGATGATGCTCAGGGTCGTCTCGGAGATGCCGCCGGTCGCGATACCGTCGGCGATGGTGTCCACCTCGTCCAACGTCACTGGCATCCCCTTGTCCAGACTCTCGTGGACCGTCTCCGCGCCGGTCGCCTGCACGCCGACGACGCGCGTCTCCGGCGAGAGGTGCTTGATGGCCGTCGAGACGCCGCTGATGAGGCCGCCGCCACCGATAGGCACGACCACGGTGTCCACGTCGGGACAGTCGTGATACATCTCGGCGCCGAGGGTGCCTTGGCCGGCGATGATGTCTGTATCGTCGTACGCGTGGACGAACGCGGCGTCCGTCTCCTCGACGGCGGCCTGCGCGTGGGCCATCGTCTCCTGGAAGTCCTTGCCGACGAGTTCGACCGTCGCGCCGTACCCTCGTGTCGCGTCGACCTTCGCCTGCGGGGCGTTGACCGGCATGAAGATGGTCGAGTCCGCCCCGCACTTCGTCGCCGCGAGGGCGACGCCCTGTGCGTGGTTACCCGCGCTGGCGGCGACGAACTCGTCGACGCCCTGTTCGACGTCCTGTGAAATCTTGTTGTACGCGCCTCTGGTCTTGAACGACCCCGTCCACTGGAGGTGTTCCATCTTCAGGTACACCTCACCGCCGACGAACTCGTCGAGCGACGAACTCCGTTCGACCGGCGTCTTCTTGACGACGGTGTCGTCGTCGAGGCGTTCACGCGCCCGTTCGATGTCTGCGTAGGTGACGGGCAGTTCCGAGGATTCTGACGTTGTCATGAGTGGTTTGTCGGTGCCGGGAGTTACCCCCGGTCGGTCGTCGAGCGATGCCGGCGGCGGCTCATCGGAGTATCTTCTCCCGGCCGGGGTCGAACAGCGGTTCGTCCCGAACCGTCGCGTCGTAGGTCTCGCCCTCGCACTGAATCTGGACCGACGTGCCTGCCTCGGCGTACTCGCTCGGTACGTACGTGTAGGCGATGGACTCGCCGATACTGTAGCCGTAGTCGCCGGCCTGCACGTAACCGATGGCTTCGCCGTCCTTCAGGACGGGACGCCCCGAGAGCATGATGTCCGACGAGTCGTCGACGGTGAGCGGCGTGATGCGGTTGTCGATGCCGTCGGCTTTCGCCGATTCGAGTGCCTCCTTGCCGATGAAGTCGGTGTCCATGTCGACGGCGAAGGGGAGACCGGCCTCGAACGGGTTCGAGTCCGTGTCGATGTCGGTGCCCCAGAGTCTGAAGCCTTTCTCCAGTCGCATCGAACTGAGAGCGCCGCCGCCCATCGGGCGGACGTCGAGGTCCTGGCCGGCCTCCCAGAGCGTCTCCCAGAGGCGCTGGCCGTACTCCGTCGGCGTCCACAGTTCCCAGCCGAGTTCACCCACGTACGAGACGCGCATGGCGATGACCGGCACCTCGCCGACGTACATCTGCTTCGCGCGGAAGTACGGGAACCCGTCGTTCGTCACGTCGGCGTCGGTACACCGCTGGAGCAGGAGCCGCGACTTCGGCCCCCAGAGCCCGATGGTGGACTTCGCGCCCTCCTCGATGTGGACCGAGACGGTCTCTGGCGCGTGCTCTTCTAACCATCCGCCGTGGATGCCCGGCGAGTTGCCACCGCCGGTGGTGACCATGTACTCCTCGTCGTCGAGTCGGACGACGGTGATGTCCGCGAGGATGCCGCCGCCTTCGTTCAGCAGCAGCGAGTAGCGGACCTGCCCGACGTCGATATCCATGTCGTTGCTACACACTCGCTGGAGGAATGCCTCGCTCCCCTCACCCTCGACCATGATGGAACTGAACGAGGTCATGTCGAACATCGACACGTTCTCGCGGGTGTGGAGGTGTTCGGCGGCCTCGATTTGCGAGCGGTTGATGCCCTGCCAGCCGTCCTGTTCGGGAATCTGGTCTTCGTACTTGTCGACGAGGTCCTCATTCGACTCGTAGTACTGCGGCGACTCCCAGCCACCGCTCTGGTAGAATTCGGCGCCCAGTTCCTTCTCCTGATGGTAGAACGGGCTGGTGCGCAGACGGCGGTGGTCGTCGGGTTGCCAGCGCGGTTCGACGATGCTGTACACCTGCTCGTACCGCTTCGCGCCGCGATCCACGAAGTAGTCCTTCTCGCCCGCGTGGGGTTCGAACCGTCGGACGTGGATGCCGCCAGTGTCGACTGGCCCGGACGGGAGCCGCGGCGTGCCGTTCTCCATCCACTCGGCGAGGATGCGGCCGTAGCCGCCGGAGTGGGTCCACCAGATAGCCAGTGCCGTCCAGAGACCGTCGACTTGCGCCGTCTCGCCGACGGCGGGCATCCCGTCGGGCGTGAACACGAAGATGCCGTTCTCGGTCATCTCGTAGTCCACGTCCTGGGTGTCCGGGAGCAGTTCGTCGAAGGCCTGCTTCGCGGACTTGTCACGGCCGCGGTGGGTCGGCTTCGTCCAGTGTTCCTCGGTGAACCCGCGGACCGACGCCTGCCGCTCCTCGGAGTTCTTGCCCATCTCCTCGGGGTCCACGGACAGGGTCTCGTGGTTGTACGACCCCATCCCCAGCGAGTCGCCGTGAGTCCGGAAGTACAGCGAGTGGTCCTGGTCGCGGCCGACCGGTCGGTGCGGCCCCTCGCTCATGTACTCCGCGATGGAGCGTTCGCCGGGTACGTCCAGTCCCGTCGTGTTGTCCCCGACGGAGGAGTCGGCGTCGGCCAGTTCTTCCATCGGTTCGGTGACGACGTACTGGTGTTCGACGGGCGCGATGGGCAGGTCCAGTCCCGCCAACTGCCCGGTCTGGTAGCCCCAGTTGTTCGTGGCGATGACACAGCGGCCACACTCGATGCGACCCTGGTCGGTCTCGACGGCCTGTATCTCGCCGCCGGAGACGTCGAGGTCGGTGACCTCGGTGTTGCCGTAGAAGTCCGCAGAGGACTCGCCGATGTACCACTGGAGCGCCGCGATGCCGTCGACGCGGCCGTCTGTCGGGGAGTAGTACCCGCCCAGAATCTCGTCCTCGTCGACCATCGGGAGGTGGTCTGTAACCTCCTCCGGGGAGAGGAGCTGTGGCTCGGGCAGTCCGTAGGACGTCGCCCACTCCTTGCGGCGTCGGAGGAAGTCCATTCGGTCCTCGCTCCGAGCGAGTTCGATTCCGCCTACCTCGTCGTACACGCCAGCGTCCGAGAGTAACCGACTCGTGTAGTGAGCTGCCTTCGTCTGAATCTTCGACGGCGACGTCTGGAACATGATGCCGGGTGCGTGGACGGACGACCCGCCCGTTACCGGCAGCGGTCCTTGGTCGATGACCGTTACGTCCTCGGCACCGAGTTCTGTCAGGTGGTACGCGACACTACACCCGACGGCACCGGCACCGATGATGACGGTATCCGCCCGTGATGGGGGAGCCTCTGTGCTCATGTATCTCGTATCGAGGTCCTTCTGTCACTCTCTTAAATACACCGGCGGGCTCGACACGGCTCTATAGGAATACCTCTGGAGACCGTCTGAATACGTCGATATCGGGATATTCAGTTACTCCGCAACGACGGCGGACACAGGCCCGAGACGGCGTGTGTCTCTCGAACCACAGCGTGACAAGAACGCGATACGATTTGATGGGCTCGTACGACCTAGGAGACGAGCGGTTCCTCGCGGACCGTCGCCTCGTAGCGCTCGCCCTCGTAGAGAATCTCTACGTCGGTGCCGGGTTCGGCGTACTCCGGCGGGAGGTAGGTGTACGCGACGCAGGCCCCCTCCGTGTACCCGTACTCCGCGCTGTGGAGGTATCCTAACACTTCGTCACCGTCGAGCACGGGCCGGTCGTCCAGCACCACGGCCTCCGGGTCGTCCAACGTCAGGCACGCAACCTCGTGGTCGATGTTGTCCCCGTTCGCGGCCGCGGCGACGGCCTCCTTGCCGATGAAGTCGGTATCTAGGTCGACGGCCCACCCGAGACCAGCCTCGTACGGGTTGTGTTCGGTGTGGAGGTCCTCGCCCCACAGGCGGAAGCCTTTCTCGATGCGTAGGGCGTCGAGCGCGCCGTTCCCGTAGGGCCGGATGTCGTATTCTTCGCCGGCTTCCAGAATGTGTTCCCAGAGGCGTTCGCCGTACTCGGAGGGCGTGTACAGCTCCCAGCCGAGTTCGCCGGCGTAGGACACGCGGAGCGCAGTCACTGGGACGTTCTTCACGAAGAACTGCTGGCTGGTGAAGAACGGGAAGGCGTCGTCCGAGAGGTCGACGTCGGTGACCTTCGACAACACCTTCCGAGCGTCCGGTCCGGTACAGACCATCGCTGCGAGGTTCGAGGTGACGTCGTTGACGAGGACGTCTTCGGGCGACTGCTCGCGGACCCACGCGACGTGGTTGTTCCCGACTTCGCGGCCCGTGGTCAGGAGCAGGTAGCGGTCCTCGTCCGTGCGCGTGACCGTGATGTCGGCCCGGACACCGCCGGCCTCGTTGCACATGAGGGTGTACTTCACGTCGCCCACGTCGAGGTCCATGTCGTTCGTACAGAGGTACTGGACGAACTCGCCGGCGTCCTCGCCGACGACCTCCATCTTGTTGAAGGCGGTCATGTCGTGCAGACCGACCTTGTTCCGGACGTGTAGCGCTTCGGCGCCCTCGATGGGTGAGTAGTACTTCCCTTCCCAGCCTTCACGCTCGGGAATCTGGTCGCCGTACTCGGCTAACAGGTCCGCGTTGGCGTCGAACCACTGCGGGGCCTCCCATCCGGCCTCGGCCCACATCTCCGCGTCCCACTCCTCGTGGGAGTGGTACATCGGCGTCCGGCGGATGTCTCGCTGGTGGTCCGTCCACACCCACTTCGGGTGCATGATGTTGTAGACGATGCGGTACTCCTCGCCGCCGATGTCGCGGGCGAAGTCCCAACTGCCCTCGTGTTCGTCGAAGCGGTTGACGTCGCAGTGCGCGAGGTCGATGGGGCCTTCGGGGAGTCGCGGGACGCCGTTCTCCATCCATTCGGCCAGTGCCTTCCCGGCCCCACCGGCGTGGGTGACCCAGATGGCTGCCGCCGTCCAGAGACCGTCGTACTCCTGTACCGGCCCCATGACGGGGAGGCCGTTGGGCGACTCGGCGAACATCCCGTTGTACTTGTGTTCGAGTTTCTTGTCCTTCGTTGCCGGGATGAGTTCGTCGCTGGCCTGTCGCGGCGCCTTGTCCGGACGGTCCGGGTGGGTCGCCGTGTTCATGTGGTAGTCGGTGAACTCGTGGACAGAGCCCTGTTCACCGTCCGGGTCGTTCCCGCCCAGCTCCTGCGGGTCCGGAACGATTGGCTCGTGGTTGTACGAGCCGATACCGTAGGCGTCACCGTGGTTCCGGTAGTACATCGCGTTGTCTTGGTCCCGGAGGATTGGCCGGTCGGGGCCGACGAGCAGGCGCTTGGCCTTCTCGCCAGAGACGTTCTCGTAGTTCTCGAACAGCGGGTGGTCCGTGATGTCGACGGCGCTCTCCGAGAGTTCGTCGAGTGACTCCGTCATCGTGTACTGGTGTTCGACGGGCGTCACCGGGAGGTGGACGTCGAGTTTCTCGCCCAACTGTCGGGCCCAGATGTTCGTCGCGACGACGACTTCGTCACAGTCGATGGTGCCGTGTTCGGTGACGACACCCTCGATGGAGTCGCCCTCCGTCACGACGTCCTCAGTACGGGTGTGCGGGACGAACTTCGCGCCGTTGTCCATCGCTTCCCGAGCGAGTGCGTCACAGGCCACGACGCCCGACACCTGCCCGTCCGTCGGCGAGTAGTACCCGCCCAGTATCTGGTCGGAGTCGACGAGCGGTAGATGGTCGGTAACCTCCTCCGGAGAGAGGAGTTGTGGGTCGTCGATACCCCACGCTTTGGCGTGTTCGACCCTGCGCTGGAGGAAGTCCATCCGCTCCTCGCTCCGGGCGACTTCGATGCCGCCGACTTCGTTGTAGGCCTGTTGTCCGTCGGCGCCTTCGAGTTCGGAGTACAGCCGACGGCTGTAATCTGCGAACTGACTGAGTACCTTCGGCTCGGCCGTCTGGAACATGATGCCGGGCGCGTGGGTCGAGGACCCGCCTGTCGTCGGCATCGGCCCTTGGTCGACGACGACCACGTCGTCGCGTCCTAGTTCCGTGAGTTGATACGCCAGATTACAACCGACGATGCCGGCACCGACGATGACGGTACCAGCTTCGGTCGGCAGGCTGTCTGTCGTCTCCATGAATCCTGACTCGAAGGTGATTCTGGCGGTCAAATATAGTTATCCCCTGTCCCCCCGGTGGTTTTCAACCAATCACTTCGCTGTCTGGTAGAGGTTTCTCGCTTCACAGTGATAGTGATGTGAAACACACGTAACGGTGACTCGAGGCCGGTGACAGTGGTAGCCGACATCCACGAGTATACGGTCTCTAACAGCCCTCTACGTCACGAACTGCGCTCCATGCCTGAAATTCCAGTACGCAAGTGGTGACAACGTTTTTCCGCCTCTCGGGTGCGGTCTCACTTGCATGGTCGACTCCATCTCGCTGGAGACAGCGACAGAACTGATAGCTGCCGCCGAATCGAAAGCCGAGGAAATCGACAATCCGATGGTCATCACCGTGGCCAACAGCGAGGGAAACCTCGTCGCACAGCACCGCATGGACGGTGCCTGGCTGGCATCGGTGAGCATCTCCCGAAACAAGGCCTACACCTCGGCCGCTCTGGAGACTCCCACGCACGAACTCGCAGAGCCGTCGGAACCGGGTAACTCCCTCTACGGCCTCCAGACGACCGACGAGGGGCGAATCGTCATCTTCGGCGGCGGGTACCCGCTCGAACGCGACGGCGACATCGTCGGCACTATCGGCGTCTCTGGGGGCGCCGTCTCACAGGACCGAACAGTAGCAGAAGCGGGCGTCGAGCGCTGGAACGAACTCACGGAGTAACGCGTTCAGTCCTCTCTGGGACCTGGCTGACGCTCTTCGACGGCGTCTAACAGATCCGTGAGTGCGTCCGCGGCCGAAGTCAGCAGGTTCTCACCCAGTTCGGCGCTCCCATTGCGGGGGTCGCCGACCACTCCGTTCTCGGTAAACTCGTCGGAGTCGAAGGCGAGGTTGACACGGCCCTGCCAGTCACCCCAGCGGTCGCTCCCGTTCTCTGCGGCCGAATCGAGGCGGTCCTCGTGGACCGTCTCCGGGTTCGCGTGCTGGAGGAGGGCCGTTTCGAGGGGGCCGCCGTGGCCCATGTCGGAACTGTGGTCTCCCACCTCGTCGAACCAAGTGAACGACACCGCGTACGCGTCGTCGTGTCTCGAAATCCGACTCGCCACTTCCCGCAGTGCGGCGATGTTACCACCGTGGCCGTTGACGAGGACAACTCGGTCCCAGCCGTGGTGGGCCAGACTTCCCACGACGTCGCGGACGTAGTCCCGGAACGTCGACTCCGACACCCAGAGTGTTCCGGTAAACGCTCGGTGCTCCTCGGCGACGCTGACTGGAATCGCAGGTGCGACCACTACCTCACCGTCGTACTCTCCGGCGGCCCGTTCGGCCACCGCCTCCGCGTTGAGCGTGTCCGTTCCGAGTGGCGCGTGCGGCCCGTGTTGCTCCGTGCTTCCGACCGGAAGCAGGGCGAGGTTCGTCTCGACGTCGTCGAGGTCCGTCCACGTCTCGGCTTCGATGTGCATACTCGCACCGTCTGTGCGAACTCGAATAAAGCCCGTACTCCCGGTGCTTTTTACACTCGCGCCGCAGTGGCGAGGTATGGAATACGAGTCTGTCACTCACGCGAAGAGCGACCGTCGTCTCGGTCGCCTCCCGTCGGGCAGCGAAGTGTCGGTGACCCTCCACAGGTACGACGGTGGTCCCGGCCCGACCGTCTACGTACAGGGGGCCCAGCACGGCATCGAACTCAACGGCCCGGCGGCACTGCGGCGTCTCCACGACCGACTGGTCGATACAGCAATCGCGGGCAGCATCGTCGTCGTCCCGGTGGTGAACCCGCTGGCGTTCGACCACCGCTCGTACATGACACCGGCGGAGTACGACGTGATGAACCCGAACCTGAACCGCGTCTGGCCGGGCGACGAGGACGGGAGTCTCCAGGAACGACTGGCCGCACGGTTGTGGGACCTCGTGACCGATGCAGACGCCGCCATCGATCTCCACACGGGGACGGCTGACATGCTCGAACACGTCCGATATCAGGACGGGGAGACCGATGCCGAGTCGCTGGCGGAGTCGTTCGGGACGGAGTACCTCGTCGTCGACAGCGACGAGACGCCGGCGGACGACGAGTTCAGTGGGACGTTTCGGACGGCGGCCGCACGCGCAGGCATCCCAGCGATAACCGTCGAACTCGCGAACAGTAGGACAGTCACCCACTCGGCCATCGACACCGGCGTCGCTGGCGTAGAAAACGTGCTCCGCGAATTGGACGTACTGCCGGACGACCCGACCCGACCACCCGACCAGACGCGACTCCGTAACGACGGAGCCACCATCACGGCCGCCGAGTCGGGCCTATTCGAACTCCGACCAGACCTCTCTGTCGGCGACCACGTGAGCGCCGGCGAGACACTGGGGACCGTCTACTCGCCGTCGACGTTCGAGCGACTCCAGACGCCCACCGCCGAGGACGGCGGCGTCGCCTACTCTCTCGCCCGAGAGGCCGTGGTCGTGGCCGGTGAGCGAATCGCCGGTCTCGCGACACCCCTGTGATTCTGTTCGGGCCCACACGCTGAACGGGCCACGGGTAAGATATCCAGCGCTGTATTCCGGGTATTTAAATAGGTTGGTTATTACTCACACATCGTTATGCTCCATAACGTGTCATAGATAAGCAATAACATGGGTCTACAAACCTCGTTCGGTGTCCTCTCCGAAATCGTCGACCAGTACGAGTCGCGTGGCCGGACCGTCAGAGACGTCGAAGCGACTGCGACCGACAGCGACGATGGGTCGCTAAACGTCTCGATGGAGGTCCCAGTATCACTGTGTGCAGCGAGCGGTGACGACGTGCACTCTGACCTGACCCCGAAGACGGCGACCTTGACCGACGGCGGTGGGTTACAGGTCGAGTTCTCATCTTCCGCTCTCGCTTCGCTCCCGCCGACGACTGCGGCTTCTATCTCGGCGAGCGAAGAGGCAGTCCGCGTCGAAGACGGTGGTATCGTTCTGGGCGTCGAACTCACTATCGACCCAGCCGAGGAAACGACGGCCGACGCAGTCGCCGTGGAAGACGGCGTCCACGACTCAGGGAAAGTGGACCAATCGACGCCGGAACAGACAGCTCTCGACGGGGGCCGCGCCGACCCGTCCGCGCCGCGCTCCGACAGCGACGATGCACAGACTGAAGACGAACGAGACGAACTCGCGGCCGTCCGTGACGACGACGTGCCACCCTACGAGGACACGGCGTACCTCGAGCGTCTCTACGAGACCTGTGAGAACTTCACGGAGATGAGCGAGCGAATCGAAATGGACGTCTCCTCGGAGACGGTTCGGCGGTACATGATAGAGGCTGACGTCCACGACCCGACTTCCTACGACACCTCGACCGGCGTCGACACGACGGACGCGGACGCCAACCCAGTGAATCCGGCGACGGACGCGGACCAGGCCGTGACGGCGGCCCCGGAGGACCCGATGGAGACGATTCCAGACGAGCAACTCGTCACCGACGGACTCGGTCTCCCAGAGAACGTCCATCTGGAGGACATCGCCGACGCGGTCGTCGATTCGGTAACCGTCTACGAAGTGCAGCGACACCTCGACCTCGGACGCCAGCAAACGCAGGAACTACTGGAGGAACTGAACTTGCTGGACCTCGTCATGCGGCAGTTGTCGGACAACCCGGAACAGACTGTCTCGTACGAGCGAGTCGCCAGTCGTATCCGGGAATGTACCCCCCGTGCGGCTTGAGTTCCTCCGGACACAACTTAAACGGGTTCGGTGAAGCACCCACAAACAAAAGTATCCCCGATACCTCTCATCGGTAAGTAATGTCCTTGCGAAGTCCTACCATGACGCCGGAGGACGGGGTCGAGAACCTCCTCACGAACGCTCGCTTCGAGTTGATGCCGTTCGACAGTTTCGACGAGGAGATAACGCATCTCCCCGACGGCGCGACTATTGCCATCACGACCTCTCCGCAACTCGGCATCGAGGCGACGCTCGAGCGGACCGAGGACGCCGTCGAGCAGGGATTCGAAGTCGTCCCGCACATCGCCGCGCGCTACGTCCGTGACCGGGAACACCTCGAGGAGATAGCCCAGCGTCTCACAGAGGCAGGCATCACTGACATCTTCGTCCCGGGCGGCGACCGAGAGGAACCGGAGGGCGAGTTCGAGTCGGCGTACGACCTCCTCTCGACACTCGACGGCATGGAGTACTCGTTCGAGGAGGTCGGCATCACCGGCTACCCGGAGGGCCACGACTTCATCGACGACGAGACGCTGGCCGAAGCCATGGAGAAGAAGGCACCGTACGCGACGTACATCGTCACGCAACTCTGCTACGACCCCGATACCGTGCTGGAATGGATCGAGAAGATTCGCGCCCGGGGCGTCGACCTCCCCGTCGAAATCGGCATCCCCGGTGTCATGAAGTATCAGCGATTGCTCCAGATATCGCAGAAGGTCGGCGTCGGTGACTCCATCAAGTTCCTCAAGAAGACGACTGGTGTCCTCGGCTTCATCAAGCAACTCGTCGGGTCACGGGGGACGTACAAGCCCGACGACCTCATCGACGGTCTGGCCCCATACGTCGACGACGACGAGTACAACATCAAGGGCGTACACATATACACGTTCAACCAGACTCCCGATACGGAGTCGTGGCGGTACGAACGCCTCGAAAAGTAAGTCGGCCGACACGCCGCATTTTGATTCCC
Source organism: Haloarcula rubra (assembly GCF_019599465.1). Taxonomy (GTDB): domain Archaea; phylum Halobacteriota; class Halobacteria; order Halobacteriales; family Haloarculaceae; genus Haloarcula; species Haloarcula rubra. The sequence continues at coordinate 217,435 of NZ_RKLR01000006.1, read as the reverse complement.
CGCTCACGAATCGCTGCCGACGGCCGTCGACACGTCGCATAAAGATACAGACACGTTCTGTCGAGAGCCAGTTTATTGCCGCTCTGGCTCCTGCTCTTTGCCATGACGTACGAAACTGTCAGAGCGACAGACCCAGCCGTAGCCGAGGCTCTCGAAGGCGAGCGTGCCCGCCAGAACGACACGCTGGCGATGATCGCGAGCGAGAACCACGTCTCCGAGGCCGTCATGGAGGCCCAGAGCTCCGAGTTGACAAACAACTACGCCGAGGGATATCCCGGCGAACGATACTACGGTGGCTGTGAGTACGCCGACGACGTCGAACAGTTGGCCATCGACCGCGCGACGGAACTGTGGGGTGCCGACCACGTCAACGTCCAACCACACTCCGGGTCGCAGGCGAACATGGGTGTCTACCTCGCCGCGCTCGAACCGGGCGACAAGATACTCTCGCTGGACCTGACCCACGGCGGCCACCTCTCGCACGGTCACCCGGCGAACTTCGCCGGGCAGGTCTACGAGGTCGAACAGTACGAAGTCGATGCCGAGACCGGCTACGTCGACTACGAGGGACTTCGCGAGACGGCCGAGTCGTTCGACCCGGACATCATCGTCTCGGGGTACTCGGCGTACCCGCGCGAAGTCGACTTCGAGCGGATTCAGGCGACGGCAGACGCCGTAGACGCCTACCACCTCGCGGACATCGCGCATATCACCGGCCTCGTGGCCGCTGGCGTCCACGAGTCGCCCGTGGGTATCGCCGACTTCGTCACCGGCAGCACGCACAAGACCATCCGCGCAGGTCGCGGTGGTATCATCATGTGCGACGAGGAGTACGCCAGTGACATCGACAGTGCGGTGTTCCCAGGTGCACAGGGCGGCCCGGCCATGCACAACGTCGCTGGCAAGGCCGTCGGGTTCGGCGAGGCCCTCGAACCCGAGTTCGAACGTTACGCGGAACAGACCGTCGCCAACGCGAAGGCGTTGGGCGACCGACTCCAGGAACACGGACTGGACCTCGTCTCCGGCGGCACGGACAACCACCTCGTGCTGGTCGACCTGCGGCCGTCGCATCCCGACACCACGGGTAAGGAGGTAGAGGAAAGCCTCGAGGAGGCCGGTATCGTCCTCAACGCCAACACCGTCCCCGGCGAAACGCGCTCCGCGTTCAACCCGTCGGGCATCCGCGCCGGCACGCCCTGTCTCACGACGCGTGGTTTCGGTGAGGAAGCGTGTCGCGAAGTCGCTGATCTCATCTACGACGTCGTCGACGCGCCCCACGACGACGACGTCGTCGCCGAGGTCAGCCAGCGCGTCGACGAACTCACCGACGAATACACCCTCTACGACTGAGCGACCGGAGCGGGGACCTCGGTCCCAGCCACTATTTGTAGGCTAGTCTATATTTGTGGCGAGGTGCCAGTTCCAGGTGGGATGTACAGGACGCTCATTCCGGTCGACGAGAACGAGAACCGCGCGCTCCACCAGGCGAAGTACGTGGCGAGACTGTCCGACGCCGAACCGGACATCGAGGCGACAGTGCTCCACGTCGTCCCACCTGACGACCTCGAACGGGCCGACAGCGTCTCGTTCGGCACGGTGGATGCTGCCGTCGCGGCCGCCGAGCATCTGGAGACGGCGGGCATAACCGTGGACCGACGCGTAGAGGAAGGTGACGTGGCTGCAGCGATTATCGACGCTGCGGATGCGCTGGACAGCCACGAACTCGTCATGGGCGGACGGAAGCGGTCGGGGGTGGCGAAAGTCCTACTCGGAAGCACCGTCCACGACGTGTTCGTCTCGGCGGAGCGGCCGGTCACGATTACCGGCACCGGAATGGTGTTCGGCGAGGGCGAGCGCCACGTACTGGTGCCGGTCGATCAGGGTCGCGAACGGGCACTCAATCAGGCGGAGTTCGTTGCCGGGCTACCCGGGGCCGCAGAGAACGTTCGAGCGACTGTTCTCTACGTGTTCCGGCATCAGGACTACGCGGGTGCCCCGCCCCACGAGTTCGAGGAAATCGGGGCAGCCGTCGCAGCAGCAGAGTACCTCGAGGAGCGAGACATCCCCGTCGAACGGACCGCAGTGGGCGGGGAGATTGCCCGAAAGATACTCGATACCGCGAGCGACGTCGACGCGAGCAGTATCGTGATGGGCGGCCGAAAGCGGACCGGCGTGCAGAAGGTCATCATGGGAAGCATCTCACAGGACGTCCTGCTGTCCTCGGAGCGACCAGTCACGATTACAGGGTAGGTTCTAAGACGGGACAGCCGCCTCTACACTGGGTCAAGGCAAAAAAAGAGCGGAGCGGGTGGTGTGGTATGAGCGACAGGGTGGCGCCGATTAGTCGTCGCTGGACTCTGCTTCGGCTTCCTTGCGCGCGTTGAGTTTCGCCTGTTCGCGAGCGCTCGGGTTGACGGACTCCTTGAACGGCACCTTCGCGACGGTAGCGAACACCGGTTCACCTTCCTCTTCGGCGTACTCGTCGGGCAGGTGGACCTGGAACTCGAGGTCCAGTTCTTCGTCGTAGATTTCGTCGTTGAGCGGCGTGTCGGTGACTTCCTGCAGTTTGTCGGCCGGCACGAAGCCCATGGCGATGTTCGTCTCGAGGTCCGGGTTCCACCACGGCGAGGTGACGTACCCGCATTCTTCGCCCGTGTCGGGGTCGGAGATGAGCCAGAAGTCCGGGGCGTAGTCCCGAATCGGCTCGCCGGCCAGCTTCAGGCCGATGAGTTTGTGCTCGAACGGGTACTCGCCGTTCTCGATGAGTTCCTTCTGGCGCTCGAGTTCTTCTTTACCGATGTAGTCGGCGTCCTTGTCGTCGGGGACCTGATAGCCGAGGTTGACCTGGAACGGGGACGTCTCGTGGTCGAGGTCCTGACCCCACGACATGATACCGGCGGCGATCCGACGGTGGTGGCCCGGCGCGATCTGACGACCGCCGTGGTCTTTGACGCTCGCCATAACAGGGTCCCAGACACGCTCGGCGTTTTCGTGGGCGTCTCGGACGTAAATCTCGAAGCCAGCCTCACCGGAGAAACCGGTCTGGCTGATGAGGACTTCGGCTCCGTTGATCTCGGCGTCCATCAGGCCGTAGTACGGGATGTCCTTGACCTCGTCACCGACGACGTCGACCATGACGTCCTCGGATTTGGGCCCCTGAATCTGCATCGGGGCCACGTCGATCTCGTCGATTTCGACGTCGAATTCGTTGTCGACGTTGACTCCCTGGAGCCACTGCATCAGGGTCGAGTCCGAAATAGAGAACCAGAACTCGTCTTCTTCGGGACGCAGCAGAACGGGGTCGTTCAGGACGCCACCGTCCTCGTTACAGAGGATGACGTACTTCCCGTCCATCGCGTCCATGCTCGTCACGTCGCGGGTGACGACGTAGTTCGTCAGCTCCTCGGCGTCGGGGCCCTTCACGCGAATCTGGCGCTCGACGGCGACGTCCCAGAGCGTGACATCGTTGGTCAGCGCATCGTACTCCTTCATCACGCCGCCATCTTCCTCTTCGATGAGACCGCGGGGGTGATAGAGTCGGTTGTAGACGGTAGCACGCCACGCACCCTCCTCGTTGAAGGACTTGTGGAAGAACGGTGACTTGCGGACACGAGTCGAGACGAGCATCTCGATGCCGGGGTCGCCGGTCTGCCGCAAGTTCCGTGGTACTGTCCGATCCGACTGGTCGACACTAGGGTGATTGGGATGACTTTCGTTCCCGGACATGCTTGTGGACAAAGACTGGTGTCTCTCATAAAAGATGACGCTGATTACCCCTACTTTTTATATACCGGTAGCAATCTGGCACTTCTCGACGGTGATTCTCACCTATATTCACTCGTCAGGCGGTTCGCCTGAGCGCGCGTACCAGACGATATCGAACGCTTCGTGTCGCTCGCGGTCTGTCTCGTGCCAGTGGTCCCACTCGACTGCCGGAAAGGCCGTGTCACCGTCGACCGCCTCGTGTATCTCGGTCAGAATCAGTTCGTCCGCGCGCGGGAGGAACTGCTCGTAAACGGCGCCACCGCCGACGACGTACGTCGTCGACACGTCGTCGGTTTCGGCCGCTCGAAGCGCCGCTGCCGTCGAATCCACGGGCACGACGCCGTCCGGGAGACTCTCCGGCCGGTGCGTCAGGACGATGTTCCGACGGTCCGGTAGCGGCGTGCCCAGCTCTCGATAGATGGTGTCGAAGGTCCGTCGTCCCATTATGACCGGATGCCCGACGGTGGTTTCCTTGAAGTGTTGCAGGTCTGTCGGGTAGTGCCACGGAATCCCTCCTTCAGACCCGATGACCCCGTTGGCCGCGACGGCGGCGACGAGTGCGATTCGCATCTCGTCCCACAGAGAGGACGTCTGGATACAAAACCTGACTCATCGGGACGCGGCCGGAACACGTTTCGGCGTCGGCCCTAGTGGTGGCCTCTGTCGCTGAGGCTGTCAGCGTGGACCAACTCAGACAGAGCTATAAATAAAATAGTATAGTAATAAATCTAATATATGTGCACACTCTGAAGACGTACAGTGTCGTTTCTCGGACTGACGAGAACTCTCGTATCGGTCTGATTACTATGTTAGGCGCGGTGGTCCAGACTGTGCGAGTATCGATTAGTGGACACAAGACGGTCTAATGTACCTTTCTCCCTAGATAGTTTCCGGTTATGTCCGGTGCTCTCTATTTCTGTGGGATATCTTATAGTATTCGTCTACGGTTCTATTAAGTGAAGAATGGCTCTTCACATAGAAATAGTATATTGATAGTTCGCCAACTTATAAGATAAATATATAATGTCGATCTGCGGCCGGATGGTGACAGGTGACACAACGACCCGTTCGAATGACACGCTGGGGAGCGGCGTCGCAGTTCCTGGTGGTCGTCACCACGTCTCGGGCGACACACGATACCCACCGTCCCGCGCGACTTATTGGATTGTAGCCGTTAAGGCCCACATGAATGCGATTCGGACCAAACCGGGTCCAGCCGCCGCCTACGCGTTTCGGCTCGGCATCGTCGCCGGTGCCATCGTCGGACTCGCAGCGGTCGCGTTACTGTACAGTTTCGGTACGATCACGCCCGTCGTCGCCGGGTACACACTCCTCGTCCTGTTCCCAGTCTATCTAGTGTTGGTAGCCACTGCTCTCAGCAAGTGGCTCGGATACGACAAAGACGTGACGTCGCTCAGGCCCGTTTATCGGTCCAAATAGTCAGAGTAGCGTCTACGGATACAGTGACGGGGTCGGCGGCGTCACTCCTCGGTGTCGTCGTCGACGAGCGTCGCCCCGACGAGGTTCCGCATCCCACGGCGCAGTCGGCCGCTCATAGCCGTCGACGAGAGTCCAATCTCGTCGGCCACCTCGTTGAGTGAGATGTCGCGCGGTTCTCCGAAGTATCCCTCATCGTAAGCTATCGTCAGCGCGGTGCGTTGCTCCTCGGTCAGGCCGTAGGACTGTTCGCCACCCGTCTCGCTGTTGCCGTATATCTCGATGATGTCGAGGGCGATGTCGTTCTCGTTGGCGTACTCCCAGATAGTGTTCAGCGCCGCACGGTCGGGGAGCAGGAGGCGAACCAACCATCCGTGGCGCTTCGTCTCGGTGTGGACGAGGAAACCGTTGACGTCCGTGACGACGGTACTGATGAGCTTCGTCTCCGGCGAGTGTTCGATATAGTAGATTCCGGTTCGGTCGGTCCAGTCGACGAGTTCGTAGCTATCGACCGTCGGGTCCTCGTCAAGCGTCGCCTCTAACTCGTCTCTGTCGTCGTACTCGATGAGAAACGGGAACACGGTCGAACCCGGGTCGGTGTTTCCCTGTGTGATGACTCGTATATTGATCCCTTCGAGGGTCTGAAGCGTCGGGACGAGTGCGAGTCGTTCGTGTTCGATGTGTACTTTAGCTGTAATCGACATGTAACGTGCAGGACGTGTTGTGGCACCACCAGCGAGCGGACCGGACCTCGGTCGTCGTGTGGTGGTGCGTTCGGTCGTACCCTGTTCAGTGAACGTACACAACCGGCATACAATAGTGTTTAGATGTGACCGACAGCGTCGGCCTAGCCTCACGGCAGCTTCACCGCTCAGGATGATCTGAGAGTTATCCGGAATCGAAAACAGTGGTAGCTGCCTATCGTCGATACTGCCGCAGTCCGAAAACGTAGAACAGTCCGACAGTAGATCTCGTCGGCATGTCGGCGTCAGCGCGACTATTTGTTGTAACTGTCGGGGATGAGGACCACACCGTGGAAATCGAAGACGTCGGATACCACGTCCTCGATGCGGTCGAGGTGCGGGGGAAGCGTGACAGCCGGCATGTAGAACTTCTCTGTCGTGGTCGACTTCTCGTCTTGGGTTTGGATTTTGTTCATCTCGAATCTAATTACTGGTTCCCCACAGATAGGGGTTGAGGGGTATAATTCCGGGCATTTATGTCGAGAAAATTGGGAATGTTTAATTAGGTAGGTTACTGCACCGGTGACTAGAGTGTGCTGATGACGACTAAAAGATGCGCACAGGCCCAGAAGGAGGCTCAAACCTACTCAGACAGTGGCCAGGCCCCGTTCGTCTTCGTCTAGTCGGACGGAGTCGATCGACTCAGCTCTCTCTGAGGAATATCTGCCCGGTGCTCTGGACGACGACGGTGTATCCGTAGTACGAAAACGTAACACACCCCGGTGTAGTGGTGCTCTCCGTCCCCGCTTCGAACAGACTGTCCAGTGCGTCTGTGTTGATGCTCTCGTCCATCGGCGGCAACGATTCTCGCGACACGGCGGCGTACCTCGCGACCGCGTTTAGTATCGTCTCACTCACACTGCTGTTACCGTCCCACTGGTGACTGAGGTGGTGAGTCGTTCCGTCGGGGCCGTCTGTTTGTGCTACGCCCATGTGACTTGATGACGCACCTGAATATGATGGGCGTTAATGTGGAATATGCAACGTCTTTTTAAACACAAAACGTACATAGGTCAGCGTACACAATTGCAGATACTGAATCCGATACGCGAGCCACGACGCTGTCGATACTGGTCGTCGATAGTACGTTCACGACTGAGACGTGTGCCGCCTGCCGAAGTCGACAACTAGACGGGGGACGCACTCGAACAGAGAGCAAGCGATGGCGACACAATATGCCCGTCTGCCGGCGGAGGTCACGTCGGTCTGGGTCCTCGTAGTCGACGACTAGCGTCATGACCTGCCAATACACTCACTGAGGGAAGATACGATGGATACGACGAACAACAACGAGACAGGTTCGCGCGCGGCAGACGATTACTTCGAACTCAGGGTGGAGAACATCGGCGGCATCGAGGACGCAGAGTTGACGATTACCGAGGGCGTTACACTCCTCTCAGGTCGGAACGCATCGAACAAGTCGTCTCTCTTGCGGTCACTTGCAGGCGTATTGGGTGGCCCGTTGCCACCGCTTAAGAGCGATGCCGAAGTGGGCCGGGTCAGCATGACGCTGCACGGTACGGAGTTCCACGTCGAACTCGGTCGCGAAGGGAGTGACACCGTCGTCCGAAGCGCCGACCTATTCTCCAGCGCGGACGACCTGTGTGAGTTGTTCGTCGCGCTGACCGAGACGAACCCGATTCGGCAGGCGGTCCTCGCCGACGAGGACCTCTACGAGTATTTGATGCGTCCCGTGGACACCGACGCCATCGAGTCGGAGATACGCCGCTTGACCGACGAGAAACAGGCGCTCGACGACCGCCTAGCGGAACTCGACTCGATGGAGAACCGACTGCCGGGCCTTCGAACGCGAGAGAACAGTCTTCGGGAAGAACTCGCCGACGTCGAGGCGGAGCTTCAGGAGAAACGCGACGCTATCGAAACGCTCGAAGCCGAAGCCGACGGCGGAGACGGCGAAACGGAAGCCTTGCGCGAGAAACGCTCCGAGAGAAACGACCTCCGACAGCGAATCTCCAGTCAGGAGGCCGCTATCGAGGAACTCCGGTCGGAGTTGGAAACGGTCACGGAGCAGTTGGAGGCGACGGAGGGTGACGACCCCGAGACGGATGTCGCAGACCTCGACGCCGAACTCGAAACCCTTCACCAACAGAAACAACGGCTCACGTCGACAATCAACGCCCTGAGCCCCATCGTGGAGATGAACTCACAGGTGCTGGACGAGTCCGCCGACATCCCGAGTGCGATGAGGTCCGACGACATCGTTTCGGAACTGGACCCGGCCTCTCAGACCATCACCTGCTGGACGTGCGGTAGCACCGTCGAACGCGCCGAGATAGCCGACCAGGTCGAAGCCGTCAAGAGTATCGTTCAGGAGAAACGCGCCGAACGCGATGCCGTCACCGACCGCATCCAGCGCCTCTCCGAACAGAAACGTGAACTGGAACAGCGACGGGAGAGCCGCGAGGAGTTGCGCGCCCGGCGCGAGGACATCCAAGACGAAATCGAGCGCCGGGAGACGACGCTCGAATCCCTCGAATCCGACCGGCGAGCGCTCGAAACAGAAATCGAGGCCCTGCAACGGAACATCGACGACGCATCAGCGGACGACGAACAGCTAGCTACTTACTACGACGCGGTGAGCGACCTCGAGTACGAACGTGGGCAACTGGCCAGCGACTTGGAGCGCATCGAGTCGGAGATAGCCGAGGTCGAGGCAGCACTCGCCGAGCGAGCGGATATCGAGGCGGACCGAGACGCGGTGGCGACCGAGCTACAGGCCCAGCGTGACCGCATCGACGAACTCGAACGGGACCTCGTGAGCACGTTCAACGAGACGATGCAACACGTCCTCGACACGCTCGAGTACGACTCGATAGAACGTATCTGGCTGGAACGTCGCTCCTCCGGTGACCGGATAACGTCCGAAACCGAGTTCGAGATACACGTAGTCCGAGCGACCGAGGACGGCACAGCATACGACGACACAGTGGACAGCCTCAGCAAGAGCGAACGGGAAGTCATCGGCCTCATCGTCGCCTTGGCAGGCTATCTGGTCCACGACGTCGCCGAGGAAGTCCCGTTCATCGTCGTCGACGCCGTCGAGATGTTCGACGCAGAGCGCATCCACGGCCTCATGCAACACTTCGGCGAGTCCGCCGACTACGTCGTCACGGCCGTCTTGCCGGAAGAACGGGCACAACTCGACGGGCGTTACGACACCATCTCTACGCAGTCGTTCGTCGCGGACTCCTAGGTCTCCGCCGCGTCCTCGGTGCCCTGACAGGAGCAACCCCCACGTTCGAGTAGCCCGGTGAACGTGTACTCGTCGCCACACTCACCGCAGGCGACGCGGAGGCTCAGCGTCACCGAGGGTGACGGAATCGTCAGCGATCCCTGTTCGGTGAGACGGGCGATAGTCTGGTTGGTCACGGATTCGGTGCGCGAGACGAGTTTGAGGACCGTGTTCCGGGCGCTGTCGACAGAGAGCGTGCTGTCCCGGGCCGTGGTCACGTCGAGGCAATCGTTGAGGTGAGTCCGGACGGTCTGGTAGCTCACGAAGTCGCTCGTGAGCGTCTCGGGGTCCAATCCGTTGCGCTGGAGTCTGGACTTGGCGTCGATGCGTTTGCCCGGCCCGACGTCGTCGTCGGTGAGGAGGCGATAGAGGTTAGCCGCCTCACCGTCGAGGGTGTCCATCCCCGCCGCCCGCATCGCCGACCGGAGTATCGCCTCGTTACAGTAGCGTTCGAGCTCGCGGAGGCTGTCGCCGTCAGCCCAGCGCTCCCGCATCTCGTCGTCCAGTTCGGCGAGTCCCCGCTTCTCGGCGACCCGGTCGACCTTACACGTCGTGCCCGACTCCGCTGACATCGTATATCGGATAGGCCGTCGCGGTTGATTAACGATGTGTTCTGTCCGGGACTCGGTGCGCGACCGGTGTCGGGCGATTCAGTTCCCGACGTCGGCGTCCGCGTCGATGTCCTCGGTCGCCGCCTCGATTTCGTCGACGGCTGACTCGTCTTCCATCGTCGAGACGTCGCCGAGGTCTTCGTCCAACATGATGTCCCGGATGGTCCGCCGCATTATTTTCCCGGACCGCGTCTTCGGCAGTTGGTCGACGAACTCCAGTTCCCCGACGATAGCGATTGGCCCGACGTCCTCTCGGACGGCCGTACGTAGTTCGTCGGCCAGCGCTTCGTCGCCGTCGTAACTGTCTCGGAGGACGACGAACGCGGCAGCGACTTCGGTCTTCTCCGGATCGGGTTTACCGACGACAGCGGCCTCAACGACGGCCTCGTGAGCGACGAGTGCGTCCTCGATGTCGGTCGGACCGATACGGTGGCCCGCGATGGTGATGACCTCGTCCGCGCGGCCGCTGAACCAGAGGTAACCGTCCTCGTCCATCGAGACGGCGTCGCCGACCCAGTACAGATCCTCGATTTGCTGCCAGTATTCGAGTTCGTACCGGTCGTGGCCTTCCCAGAGGGTCGGCGTCATGCCGGGGAACGGTTTCTCGACGACGAGCGCGCCTTCCTCGCCGGGTTCGAGCGGTTCGCCGTCGAAGTCCACGACGTCTACCTCGATGCCGGGGAGCGCGATACCCGCAGAGCCGGGCTTGATAGGGAGCGTGTTGATGCCGTAGGGGTTGCCGATGATGGGGCCGCCTGTCTCGGTCTGCCACATGTGGTCGATGACCGGCACCTCGTCGTCCAGCACCTCCTGCTGAAGCCACTCCCACGCCGGCGGGTTGAGTGGTTCGCCGGCCGAGAAGATCGCCTCCAACGAGGAGAGGTCCGCGCGCTCGTGGAACTCGTCGTCGTAGCCGGCCAGCGCCCGAATCGCCGTGGGCGCGGTGAAAATTTTGTCGACACCGTGCCGTTCGACGAGGTCCCACCAGATACCGGCGTCGGGATAGGTCGGAGTACCCTCGTACACCACTGTCGTCGACCCGGTCAGCAGCGGCGCGTAGACGATGTAGGAGTGGCCGACGATCCAGCCGATGTCGGAGGTGGCGAACCACGTGTCCGTCTCGTCTAAGTCGAACATCCACTTCGCCATGGCGTAGACGTGGGTCTGGTAGCCGCCATGCTGGTGGACGGTCCCCTTCGGTTTGCCGGTCGTCCCCGAGGTGGGAAGGATGAACGCTGGGTCTGTCGCGTCCATCTCCACGTGTGAGGTATCTTCGTCCGCTCCCGCCGCGAGAGCGTCGTCCCAGTCCGTCTCGTAGTCGCGTAGGGTGGTCTCCTCGTCGCCTCGTGAGAGCACGATAGTGTCGTCGACGATGTCGTGGACCGACTCGTGGTCGTCGAAACAGCGGTCGACGATGGACTTCAGGTCGACAGTCCCACCCTCGCGAAAGCCCACGTCGGCCGTGAGCAGGAGTTTCGGCTCCGCGAGTTCGATACGGTCGGCGAGCGCTCCGGCGCCGAAGCCACCGAACACGACCGAATGAATCGCTCCGATGCGCGTACACGCCAGCATCGAGACGACTGCCTCGGGACTCATCGGCATGTAGATGGTGACGCGGTCACCCTTTTCGACGCCGTAGGCTCTGAGCATCCCCGCGACTTGCTCCACCTCGTGACGTAGTTCGCTGTACGTGTACACTTCGTTACCGCCCCGTTCCCCCGTCTCGAACACCATCGCCGCACGGTTTCCGCCACCGTTCTCGACGTGGTAGTCGACGGCGTTGTAGCTCATGTTGGTCCGCCCACCGGAGAACCACGCGAAGTCGGCGACGCCGTCCTCCTCGTAGACGGCGTCCCACGGTTCGAACCAGTGCAGGTCGTCGGCGACCCTGGCCCAGAGCGTCTCGGGACTCTCCTCTCCCTCTCGCAAGAGCGCGCGCAACTGTGGTGTAACGAGGTCGACGGTAGAGTTGTCTGTCGTCATGTGGCCTGTAAGTGTACGTTCAAAACATCATTATTTATAAATATTGTTTTGGGACGACGTTTCCGGCGCTCGCCGTGGCCAGACCCATGTGGACGGGAGAGGAATTTGACCCTCTAAAGAGCGAAGAGTTCACATATATAGCTGAGAGATGGGGCAACGATGCACCGCCCGCAGGCCACGCAGACTGCCCTCGACGACGAACTCCCCTCCGGCGATGAACCCTCCAGATAACCCGATTACCGTCCTCTACGTGACCGCCGACTCGGCGGTCGAAACGGCAGTCAGCGCATCTCTGGCGGAAGGCAGCGACGGAATGGAAATCACAGCGGCAGACGATGTGAGTGAAGCCCGTGAGACGCTCGAGGAGACGACCGTTGACTGCTTGGTCGTCGAGGATGCCCGTCCCGAAACCGATTCTCACCAGTTCTTGCGGGCGGTTCGAGAGGACCACCCCAACCTCCCGGTTCTCCTCTTCGGCAGCGCGAGAGACGAGTCGGACGTCGCCAATGCGTTGGCGGCCGGTGCCACCGACTACGTCCAGCGAAACGGTGAGGACGCCCAGTACGCCGTCCTCGAACACCGGATACGCGACGCTGTCGACCGACATCGGGCACGACGGTCGGCCGAGTCGAACGAGCAGCTGTTGACCCAACTGGCCGAACGGACCGACGACATTCTGTTCGCGTTCGACGGGGAGTGGCGTGAACTCCTGTTCGTCAACTCGGCGTACGAGGACATATGGGACAGATCGATCGCCCGTCTGAAGCGTGAACCGAAGTCGTTCCTCGAGTTCGTCCATCCCGAGGACCGGTCGAAAGCACGGGCGTCTATGGAGCGACTCTCGAACGGGACGGCCGACGAAGTCGAGTACAGAGTCCGGACGGAGGACGGCGAACAGCGCTGGGTCCGGGGCGAGAGCAAACCGATTCTCGACGACGACGGCGACGTGATACGGATCGTCGGCTTCGTCCGCGACATCACCGAGCACCGGGAACGGGAGCGTGACCTCCAGCAACAGCGTGACCGGTTCCGGGCCGTCTTCGAGGAAGCGTTCGACGCGATGGTGATACTGGACGACGACCGGCGGTTCCTCGACGCGAACGAAAGCGCGATCGAGTTGTTCGGCCTCTCTCGGGAGGCGCTACTCGGCCGTCCGGTGGACGAGTTCATCGACGACGGGTTCGACGAGGCGAGCGCGTGGCAGGGGTTTATCGACGACGGGTCCCGACGTGGAACCTTCCCGCTCGTCCGGTCCGACGGCGAGGAACGCATCGTGGAGTACGCCGCGACGAGCGACGTCGTGCCCGGCCAGCACCTCTCCGTGATTCGGGACATGACCGACCAGCGGGAGTACGAACAGCGACTCGAACGGCGGGAACAGCGCTACCGCAACTTGGTCGAGGACTCGCCGGCCCCAATCAATCTGTTCGACGCGGACGGCGACACCGTCTGGTGTAACGACGCGACAGTCGAGTTGCTCGGGGTGGACAGTCGCGACGAACTCGTCGGTCGCTCGGTGTTCGATTTCATCCACCCCGACGACCACGGCATCGCGGAGGCCGAGATAGAGGCGGTGATACACGACCGGGACGTCGTCGGCCCGACAGAGTTCCGACTCGTCCGCGACGACGGCGACGTCCGCCACGTTCGCGTGAAGACCACGTCCGGGTGGTGGCAGGGTGAGCGCGTCGGGCAGGCAGTGGTCATCGACGTCACCGAGCAGCACCGGTACGAGGAGCGTCTGACCACGCTACACGACCGGATGCGAGAGATGACGCGTGCCGAGGAGCGAGCGGCTATCGCGGACGTCGCGACAGAGACGTTGACCGAACTCCTCGACTTCGACGCGGCGGTGTTCTACGAGTTCGACGGCAGCCAGTCGCTCACGCCGCTCGTGCAGGCGGACGGGGAGGGGTATCTCGACGAGAGCGCCGCGTCTCGGACGGACGGCGGCGTCCTGTGGACGGCGTTCGTTGAGGACGAGGTACGCGACTGGGACAGGGAGCAGACCGAGAGAAACGACACGACACCGCCCTTCGAGTCCGGACTGGTCGTACCAATCGGCAATCACGGCGTCCTCGTCGGTGGACTGACCACTGACCAATCCGTTGCCAGTTCCGAGCGCGAAATCACTCGTCTCGTCGGAGAGGGACTCGAAGCCACGCTCGACCGGGCGGGCAAGGCGTCGACGATACAGACGCGGGACCGACAGCTCCAACAGCAGAACCGGGTGCTCGAACAGGTGAACCGGCTCAACGAGATAATCCGCGAAATCGTGCAGACGCTCGTTCGATCGTCCACACGGGCGGAGATTAGAGCGGACGTCTGCGAACAGTTCGCCACGGCGAACCAGTACACTTTCGCGTGGTGGGGGGAAAGAGACGCAGATAGCGACGCCGTGACTCCCGAGGAGTGGCAGGGGGTCGACTCGGAGTTCGTCGACGAACTCCGGTCGGGTGGGTCTTATCCACAGATTGCAAGACTCGTCGAGGCCGCGTACCACGAGAACGAGATTCAGGTCGCCGGGAACATTCTCGACGACGACGAGTGGAAGGGGCATCGGAGTGTCGCGCTCAGTTACGGATATCAGTCGATAGCGGCGGTCCCGGTGGGAGACAGCGACTACGTCGACGCCGTCCTCGTCATCCACGCGGACGCCCCCGACACGTTCGACGAGAGAGAGAGGACCGTCCTGGACGAGTTGGGCGACACGATTGGCTACGCCCTCCACAACGTCCCGGGGCCCGAAGGGATGCAAGCGACCCAGCGGACGGAGGTGGAGCTACAGATAACCACCGACCGCCTGTTCACTAACCGTCTGACGGCCGAACTCCGGGCCGAGATGGCTGTCGTCGGTATGATACGCGATGACAGTGACACGGACAGGCTGTTCTGTCGCCTGCGCGGAACCCCGGCCGACGTCGCAGAGAAACTCACGTCCTTCGAGACCGTTCGCTCGGTGCAACCGCTCTCAGTCAAGGACGGAGACGGACTATATCAGTTGCGTATCTCGACGCCGCCGCTGGTGGCGGCTCTCAGAGCGAGCGACGCCACCCTGCGGACGCTCACGGCGGAGGGCGGGACGACGACGCTGGTGACCGTGTTGTCCGAATCGGACGGCGTCCGGTCGTTTATCGAGGAGGTTCGATCGCTGTATCCCGAGACGACTCTGCTGGCCCGACGCGAGAACCCCACCCCCGTCGAACCTCGGGAGATGTTCCACGAGGAGATACTCGACGAACTGACGGACCGGCAACTGGATGCCCTCAAAACGGCGCACTTCGGCGGGTTCTACGAGTGGCCGCGAGAGACGACGAGCAGTAAACTCGCCGAAACACGCGACATCGCCGCCTCGACATACCAGTACCACCTCCGAGCGGCCGAACGAAAGATAATCTCGGCCATACTCGACGCACCCTGACAGCCCTGTCTCTAGCCACCTAGAGTGTCGGCGAGTCACAGTACCACTAGAGTCTACACTACGATTATCCTGAGCGTACCACTATCGTACCATATGAATGGAGAGCGTACATCTATCGCCGAACACCGGTGTCGTCACGAGTGGGGTGGCGACACGGCTCTGACGACGACTATTCTTGACGGGATCAGCCACGTCGTCGGCGACAAAAATTACGCAACCGAACGTCCACTGTACGACGTCATCGACCCGGACGCCCTCAACAGCGTCTTCGAACCGGCCCCCGAGTCTGATCGGGCGGCCGGGGGAGTTAGGTTCCGATTCGCGGGGTGCGACGTTCGCGTCGCTGCCGGCGGCGAGGTACTGATAGAACAGTGCGGGTCGGAGCAATCGAACAGTCCGTCTCCGACGTCATGGTAGGCAACGAACCGGGCGTTCTGGTCGTCGACGACCCGAACGTCGCCGACCTATACGCGGGATGGCTCTCATCGTCGTATCGAGTCCGGGTCGCCCACGACGCCGAGATGGCGCTCGACAGGCTCGACGACGACATCTCGGTCGTTCTGCTTGACCCTGTACGCCCAGACCACACCGACGAGGGCATCCTCGATGCGATAGCAGACTCGGATTACGACTGTCAAGTTGCCGTTGTCACCGCGGTCGAATCTGACTTCGACATCGTCGACATGCCGGCACACGAGTACGTGCTGAAACCCGTCACTGTTGAGGAGCTCCGGGCGGTCGTCCAGTCACTCTGCCGTCGGAGCGACTACGGCTGGAAACTGTCCGAACTGTTTGCACTCGTCGCCAAGCGGGCGACGCTCATGGACCGAAAGACGGACGCCGAACTGAAAGAGAGTGCGGCGTATTCCCGCCTCGTGCGGCGTATCCAGACCGTCAGTGCCGAAACAGACGAAATCTCGCACGGACTGAGCGCCCGGGATACGACGGCGTTGTTTCACCAAATCGACAAGAATGAACCGAAACGGAGGGTCGTCAATGGCTGAGGACGACGAGAGGCGGTGTACCACCGGCATCGACGGCCTCGACACCGTGCTCCACGGCGGCCTCGTGCCCGGTCGAACGTACATGGTGACCGGACGTCCGGGGACGGGAAAAACCATCCTCGGGCAGCACTTTCTCACTAGCGGGCCGAGCGAGTCGTCGTCTCTGTTCGTCAACCTAGAGGAGTCCGAATCTGACGTCCGTGCCAACGCCGAGACGTTGGGATTCGACCTCGAAGGCGTCGAGTTTCTGGATATGAGCCCCGGGTCAGAGGCCTTCACCGACGGTCAGCAGTACGAAATCTTCGCGCCCAGCGAAGTCGAAGGCCCGGACGTCGTGAGCGCCATCGACGAACGTGTTCGAGAACTAGACCCCGACCGAGTGTTCATCGACCCACTCACACAACTTCGGAACCTCTCGCCGGACACGTACCAGTTCCGAAAGCAAATAAACGGGCTGATACAGTTCTTCAGACAGCGGGGCGCGACCGTTCTGTTCACCTCACAGGCCACGCCCGAGTCGCCGGACGACGACCTCCAGTACGTCAGCGACGGGACGTTCGAGTTGACCCGAACCGAGAACGGGAGAGCCATCTCCGTCCCGAAGTTCCGTGGGTCCGGTACCGAAGACGGCCACCACTCGGTCCGCATCACCGACGAAGGCATACAGGTCTATCCCGTCTTGCACCCCGAGGTACACAGTCAGGATTTCACGTCCGAAGTCGTCTCCTCCGGCGTTCCAGAGGTTGACCAACTCCTGAACGGCGGCGTCGAGCGGGGGACCGTGACGGTACTCAGCGGGCCGACAGGTGTGGGGAAGACGACCCTCGGCACCCAGTTCATGAAGGAGGCGGCCGGGCGCGGTGAGCGGTCCGCCATCTACATGTTCGAGGAGAACAGGGCGACGCTCCTCGCCCGCTGCGAATCGGTGAACGTCCCCGCCAAGACGATGGTCGAGCGCGGAACACTGACTATCAAAGACGTGACACCGCTCGATAAGTCACCGGCCGAGTTCGCCGCGATGGTCCGCGAAGAGGTCGAACAGCGTGACGCCCGAATCGTGATGATAGACGGCATCGACGGTTACCGCCTCTCGCTCCAAGGGGACGAAGCCGACCTCGAGCGGGAGCTAAACAGCCTCGGCCGATACCTCAAGAATATGGGCGTCACGGTGATTCTGGTCGACTGCGTCGACAACGTGACCGGCCAGTTCCAGCCGACCAAGAGCAAGGTCAGCTACCTCGCCGACAACATCGTCTTCCTCCGCTATCTGGAGATGAACGGCAGATTGCGGAAAGCCATCGGAATCTTGAAAAAGCGAACCAGCGATTTCGAGCGGACCCTCCGGGAGTTCGAAATCACGCAACACGGCATCACGGTCGGGAAACCGCTCACCGGACTCCGAGGCGTTCTCAGCGGGACGCCCGAGTTCACCGACGAGGGGTCAGCAGACGGCAGATGATCGGTGGGGACTCCGAGCGAGTGCGAACGGTGGACACCGAAATCACCGCCGACACACCGACCGTACTCGTCGGGGTTCGGGCCGCCCGGGACAGACGACTGCTCGTCGAGTGGCTCTCTGGGTCGCACGACGTCGTCGTCCTCGACGGCCACGATTCACTCGACGACCCCTTCGATGCGGCTATCGTGGACGGACAGACGTACCAGACGTATCGCGACAGTCTCGACCAAGCACGCGCCGGCGAGTATCTACCGTCTCTGTTGGTGAGTCGGCGGGACGTCTCCGACCTCCCACCGTCGGTCTGGCGGTGTGTCGACGACGTCATCGAGACGCCAATCAGACAGCAGGAGTTAGAAGCACGCATCGACGGGCTACTCGCACACCGGCGTCGATTCGTCGAACTCCGACGGCGCAACGAGACGATAGCGGCTCTGCACGACGCGACCCAGCGGATGAACGACACGGCCGACCCAGAGAGAGTGTGTGCCATCGCCGTCGATGCCGCAGTAACGGTTTTGAACCGCCCTATCGCCACAATCTGGACCCCAGACGAGTCGGGGACGAATCTGTCTCCGCTCGCACAGACCGGCCCCCGTCCGACGGCCACGGAGACGGCCTCTATTTCCGCCGACGAGGGGTGCCCTCGCTGGAACGCCTTCGTCGAGGGCGAGACCAGAGAACTCGACAACTCGAAGCCGATACCCTCGACCGGTCTCGACGGGGCCGACCGGCAGCGAGAACTCGTCGTCCCCCTCGACGAGTTCGGCCTCCTGACCGTCGGGTCGACGAGGGCGAGACCGTTCGACGACAACGAGGTGTACGGTGCCGAACTGCTCGCCGCGGCGTCTGCGAGTGCGCTCGACCGTGCGGAACGCGAGCAGATGCTGGCCAAGACCTCCTCTCAGATGGAGTTCTTCAACAGCATCATCAGACACGACGTCCTGAACGCCATGCTCGTCATTCAGGCGCGCGCTGAGACGCTCTCCGAGCAACTCGAAGACGACGAGTACCGTCAGTATGCAGAGACGATAGAGAAGTGGTCCGACGACGTCGTCGGCGTCGTCCAGCGGGTCAAATCGGTCGTCGATACGTTGACCGGCGACGGGACGGTAGACGTCGAACCTATCGACCTCGGTCCGATTCTCGAAGGCGAACTGGCGTCGGTCCGTTCGGCGTATCCAGTCGTCGATGTCGAGGCGTCCGCGCCGGCGGAGACGACTGTGCTGGCGAACGAGTTGCTGTCCGAGGTCTTCGCAAACATCCTCAGAAACACCGTCGTTCACAACGACCCCGACGGCCTCAGCATCACCGTCACCGTCGAGAAGCAGGGCGACTGCGCGACAGTTAGCATCGCCGACACCGGGACCGGCATCCCCGACGACGAGAAGGACACAATCTTCAGACGCGGAGAGACCGGTCACGCGAAGTCCACGGGGTCGGGGTTCGGCCTCTTCTTCGTCGACACGATGGTCGAAGCATACGGCGGGCGGGTCCGCGTCGAAGACAACGACCCGAGCGGTGCGGTGTTCGTCGTCCGACTCCCGCTTGCGAACGAGTAAGGCCACGGCCGCCCGTTCAGACCGGCCACGACGTGACTGCTAACTCCCCCTCGGAGTCCCTCACTCGGAAACGGCAGTCTCGAGGAGGGACGTGACGGCGACTCGATGACTCCGGACCCGCCTGAACAGGAACTCCGAGAGCGCGGTCGGGGCAACGTCTCTGTTGTGAATTGTTTCCCCGACTGGCGTGCCGACGGCCACTACGAGGCGAAGGGACGTCGCTGGAACCAGCGACCGGTCGAACTCGTTGAAGCCGGTCTATCGGTCGTCGACACGTCCGAGGCAACCCTCGGCATGGTCACGGCGATAGAGGCGACGCCGAACCACTATAAAGACGACACCGGTGCCTGAACCTCACGAAGCGGAATACCACGAACACACTCGGTGATACGTGCTTAGCACTGTCGAAATCGGTGTTCTCGGACCACGTCACGGTCGGACACGTTCGTCGGGGTCGGGTGAAGCGACCGACGCGACTGCGGCCCGTCTGCGACCCCAGCGGCGAGTGAACTGGCGACATTCGCAGGCGATTTGTTGGCAGGCATGGTCGGCGAGACGGCGCCCAGTGTGAGTGTCGTCGTCCTCGCGGACGCCCGTCCATCCTGGCGAAGGAAAACGGCGTCGCTGACGTTGACAGGCCCGTAGGAGTTTCAGCTACCCGGGGAGTGGTCGTGGCCGACGGCCGCACAGAGGACGTTCAAGAGAACGAGACCTGCCACGAGCAGCGGTGCCGTGGTGACGACACCGCTCACGAGCATCCCGAGGACGACCAGTGGCAACGGTATCGTCGCCCAGAAGGCCGTGGCTCTGACGGCGGTCAGACAGGACTTGGCGACGCGCGAGGCCAGCGCTCGGAGGGTCGGGACGACGGTGGGCAACCGTGGGAGGGAGGAGTCGACGGTGGACATTGGTGCTTCGCGTATCTTCACCATGCAGAGCTATCCGCATATAAACGACAGACCGTTGTCCTCGATTCAACACTGTTTACCAGAATTAGTCGATTTTAGCCAGTTTCACGACGCCGGTGCGAACTTCCAAAACGGTCTCGAATGTATTTAGACAGTTCATAATCGGCGCTGAATCACGTTCTCCGACCACGTCTGGTATCCTCAGTCGCACAGGTATCTACCTTAACCCCACCCGGTTCGACAGGATTGGTTATCTTAGCCGACAGAAAAGTGTTAGTCACGGGGTGGCACCGACCGTCGTCGCTCAGTCCCGGACTCGCTCAGGTCTGTTCGGCTCTAGCAGTGAGAACTCGCCGCGTTACGGAGATTCGAGGAAAACCCCGTGCTTCAGCGCGGGGAGTATGTCAAAGTCCACGGAACACGCGAATCGTGTCGCGTGCAGTCGGCTCACGGATGAGCTGGGCGAACCCCAACTCCGAGAACACCTCCTTCCAGTTGCGATGGTACAGCGGGAACTCGTCGTCGACGTAGCTCACCTCGGCGTCCGACCGACCTCGCTCGGGACTGTTGCCCTCGTTCTCGGCCGTCACCAGCAGGTCGCCACAGATTCGTGCAATCTCCTCGAACACCCACACGTCGTCTGGGTGGATATGCTGGAGCGTCTCGACGGTGTAGACGACGTCGAATGCGTCGTCCGGAAACTCCTCGACCACGTCCTCGATTGCGCCCGTCTGGAACGTTCCCGTCTCGGCGAGTCGTGGATAGTTCTCTGCCATCACGTCGAAGGAGTCGGCGTTGATGTCGACGCCGGTGAGGTCCTCGTAGCCGTCGTCCAGCAGGTGCGCGAGGTGACGCCCGGAGCCACACCCGATTTCGAGTATGGCGGCATCGTCCGACACGTAGTGGCTCAACACGTCGACGAGCGTCTCGCTCACCTCGTTCGGGCCGATATCTGCGTAGTACGTCGGCGAGTACTTGCCCGAACGCTCGGCCCAGTCTCGGCGGACGTCGTCCGGTTCCATACATGGCCCCATGCAGTCGAGTGGTAAATGGGCCTCGGACTCGTTTCGGCGGGGGAACGGCGAACCGGTGAAATTCCCTAGCGACATCGTCTAGACGGTGCAAAAATCCAAATAGTTAATCTACTCACAGTTCTTCTGTGCTAGTTAATGTCAAACGAAAGCGACGTTTCCCGGACGCTTTCGACGCCGACCCGACGTGATATACTCCGGACGTTAGGCATCGGCGCCACGGCGTCGGCAGCCGGCTGTAACGGATTGTTCGGTGACGGCGGCGGCGATACGCAACCCGGGGCGACAGAGATCGAGGGAGGCACCGACGAGACGGGTGTACGAAGACCGGCCGGTGAGTTCGCCGGCGTCGCCGGGTCCGACGCGAACTCGCTGAACTGGCTGTTCACCAACGACACTACGTCCGGAGCGTTCGTCGGTCTCACACTCGACGGCGCGTGGGCCGTCGACGAAGACCAGAACGTGTTCCCGCTCTGGGCCGAGCCATCGACGGAGGACGGACAGACCTATCGAATCACGCTCCGTGACAACCTTCGCTGGAGCGGCGGGTACGGGCAGATGACCGCCGAGGACTGGGTGTACATGATACGGAACGTCTTCCAAGGGGAGGACAACTGGGCGGGTTACACGAACGCCGGCGACTGGTTCCGACAGGGCGAACCGATTCCGGTCGAGCAGATAGACGACCTGACCTTCGAGATTCGGCTCCCTGAAGTCGACCCTTCCTTCCCACTCAAACCAGTCCTGTGGGGCCAGAGATGTCTGCCGAAGGGAATTCTGGAGAAGTACGTTCCCGACAAAGACACACAGGGTCTCCAGCAGGACGAGGAGATCAACCAACTCCAGTACACCGGTAACCTCGGGCCGTACACGTTCGAAGAGTGGGAACGTGAATCGCAGTACGTCACCACACGCAACGAGGAGTATTACATCCGCGAGGCGGACGACGTCGGCGAGGAGTGGCGCAACGTCCCGTACTTCGACTCGTACACGATACGGGTCATCGCGGAGGAGTCCTCACGACTGAACGCGTTGCGCGAGGGCGAAGTGACGAGCGCCGGTATCCCTCCACAGAACGCCCGGGAGTTCCAGGACCTCGAGACGGTCGACGTCTACGTCCAGCCACAACCGTTCGTGCAGGCGATAAAGTACAATATGCGTGCCAACGGCTGGCGACTGTTCCGGAAGATACCGGTCCGGCAGGCGTTCGTCTGTGCCGTCAACAAGCAGACGCTGGCAGACAATCTGTATCGCGGGTTCGCCGATCCAGCATTTACGATGCAGCCACGCTTCTCGAAGTGGTACGTCGAAGAGGGCATCGAGGAGTATCGCTTCGGGGTCGGTGACCTCTACGGACGCGCCCCTGCCAGAAGCCGAATGCGGCGCGCCATCGAAGACACAGACTACCGGTACGACGGGGAGACACTCATCGGCCCCGACGGGTCGGCTGTGACGCTCTCGCTGTACGCCAGTTCCGCGAGCAGGACGAACCAGACGCTGGCGGAACTCGTCGCTCAAGAGGTCGAAGCCAACCTCGGCATTCGCGTCGGAATCGAGACAGTCCCCGGCAACACGTTCCAGCAGAAGTACGCGGCGAACAGTCCGCCGAGTGGGAAGGAGGTCCCGTGGAGCGCCGGCGCGTTCAACGGCGGTCCACGTGGCGTATCCGTCAGTCAGGAACCGTGGGACATGTCCGTCGTCCTCGGGTTCAACACCTACCCGCGAACGCCCAGTTCGAGTGCCACGTTCTTCAGAACGAGGGGTAACGTCAACTACTACGGCTACGTCCCCGAGTCGAACATCCCCGAACTGTATGCAGAGGCGTCTAGCACCGTCGACGAGGAACAACGGCGCGAACTGTTCGCCGAGGTGTTCGAGCAACTCGCCCGGGAACAGCCGTTCGGGTTCCTGCTCATGCCGTCGAACATCGTCGGCGCACAGGACGAACTCGTCGGGCCGACGGAGACGTTCGCGAGCGGCTGGAACTCCCAGACGTACTACTTCGAGTCATGAGGTGGTACGTCGCCCGGCGGCTGCTCTGGGCCATCGTCGCGACGTTCGTCATCCTCTCGATTACGTGGGCACTGCTGTACGTCACAGAGCAACAGGCGCTCACCAGTATCCAGTTCCAGGCCGCTGTCTCCGGTGGCGACGCGGAGGCCGCCAGAGCGGCGTACGAACAACAGCGCGGCCTCGACCGGCCGCTCTGGCGACAGTACACCGACTACATGACCAACATGGCGACGTTCAACTGGGGGTATAGCACTTCGCGAGGCCAACCGGTGACTGCGGCCATCGCCGACGCCCTGCCGTACACGATGATGTACTCCGTGCCGTGGACGATTCTCACGGTGGCGCTCGGACTCTCTATCGGCCTGTACTCGGCGACGCACCAGTACTCCCGGTTCGACTACGCCGCGACGTTCGTCGCGTTCTTCGGGTACGCGATTCCGAACTTCTGGTTCGGCATCGTCCTACTGGTGGTGTTCGGCGTCCACCTCGATATGGTCCCAATCGTCTTCGATCCGGACGCGCCGGTCTTCAGTCTAGCCAACGCCAGACAACTGGTTCTGCCAGTTTTCGTCCTGACGACCGGTTCTATCGCGAGTTTGACGCGGTACACTCGGGCAGAAGCGCTGGAGTACGTCGAGGCGACGTTCACGAAGACGGCGAAGGCGAAGGGCGTCTCGGAGCGGCGAATACTGCTGTTGCACGTGCTTCGGCCCGCGGCAGTGCCGCTCTCGACGATTCTCGTGGCGGACCTGCTCGGACTGTTCATCGCGAGTTCCTACCTCGTCGAGGTGGTGTTCGGCATCCCCGGACTGGGACAGTTGAGTTTCAAGGCCATCCAGAATCAGGACACTCCACTGGTGTTGGCGACGACGCTCGTCGGCGTGTTCATCGCCGTCATCGGCAACCTGTTGCAGGACGTCGCCTACACCGTGCTGGACCCCCGCATCGACTACGGTGACCGCTGATGAGTACCGACACACCCCGTCGCCGTTTCGAGGATATCGACTGGGAGGCGAACCACGGTATCGCCGTGGGTCGACAGACAGCAGGGTTCCTGACGACGTTGGCAGCCCTCGCGGTCGTCTTCGCGTTCGACTACGTTCGGGAAGCCCCGCTGTTCTCGCCGAACCCCCTGTTCCGCGACGGCTGGGACCTGACCCAACTGGACTGGCTGTTCGTGGTGTCGCTGTCACTGTTCGTCTTCTACGTCCTCGTCCCACTGGCGACCCATCGGCGGATGACCGCCCACTACTGGCGAGAATTCCGGAAGAACCGGGCTGCCGTGGTCAGCCTCTGGTTTCTGATAGTCGTCTTCACGCTAGGACTGGTCGGGCCACTGATAGTCAGCAAACCACAGGTCGCGCTCACACAGAGCTATCAGCCGCCAGTCGGTCTCAGTGTCGACAGCACTGTCCCGCTCAGTTGCGTCGGTGACGTCGTCGGCGGCCGCTGTCACGGGAACTGGCAGTTCCCCCTCGGGACGACGGGCGACGGCAAGGACATCCTGTCGCTGGTCGTCCTCGGGATGCGCGTCTCGATTCGAATCGGCTTGATAACGTCGTTCCTCATCATCAGCATCGGGGCGACGGTCGGCACTGTCGCCGCGTACGTCGGCGGCCTCGTCGACGAGGTGTTGATGCGGTACGTCGACATCCAGCAGGTGTTCCCCTCGTTCCTGCTGTACCTCCTGCTCATCTACCTCTTCGGCGGGAGTCTATTGATGTTCATCCTCGTGTTCGGCCTCTTCAGTTGGGGCGGGACCGCCAGACTCGTGCGAAGCGCGGCCCTCCAGCGGTCCGAAGACGAGTACGTCGAGGTGGCGCGCTGTGCCGGCGCGGGCACTGCACACGTCATCAGGCGGCACATCCTGCCGAACGTCTCCGGAACAGTCATCACGAATCTGACGCTGTTGATTCCCGGCCTCATCCTGTTCGAGGCGGGGCTGGCCTTTCTCTCGCTGGGCGACCCGACGATACCCTCGTGGGGCCAGACCATTGCCGCCGGTCGCTCGGACCTCCGGACCGCGTGGTGGATTTCCACCGTCCCCGGCGTCTTTCTGTTCCTGACGATTCTGGCCTTCAACTTCGTGGGCGACGCACTCAGGGATGCGCTCGACCCGCGCTCGGAGGTGGAGTGATGGGCCAGCGACACGAGCAACGGACTGAGAGGCAACAGGGGACGCCGCTCCTGTCCGTTCGCGACCTCACCGTCGAGTTCGACACCGACAGAGGGCCACTTCGGGCCGTCGACGGCGTCGAATTCGACGTGGAACAGGGGGAGACGGTTTGTCTCGTCGGCGAGAGCGGTAGCGGGAAGACCGTCACCGCCGAGACGATTACGAAGTTGATTCGGATGCCGCCCGGTCGTGTCGTCCGCGGTGTGGCCGAACTCGACGGCCGTGACCTGCTCTCGCTCTCCGAACGGGAACTTCGCAGGGTTCGTGGCAACCGCATCGCGCACGTGTTTCAGGACCCGCAGCACGCACTCAACCACTGTTTCACCGTCGGCTGGCAGATTCGTGAGGCGATACAGGTCCACGAGGACGTGAGCGACGCCGCGGCCAGAGAGCGGACGCTCACGTTGCTGGATCAGGTCGGGATTCCGGACGCGACGACGCGGTACGACGACTACCCGCACGAGTTCTCCGGCGGGATGAAACAGCGTATCGTCGTCGCCATGGCACTCGCGGCCAACCCGGACCTCCTCATCGCCGACGAACCGACGACGGCGCTGGACGTCACGATTCAAGCGCAGGTACTGGACCTTCTCGAAGCGGTGCAGGCCGAGTACGACATGTCGATTCTTCTCATCACGCACGACCTCGGCGTCGTGGCCGAACTGGCCGACCGGGTCGTCGTGCTGTACGCTGGGAAAGTGATGGAACGAGGGAGCGTCTACGAGGTGTTCGACGCCCCAGCCCATCCGTACACGCAGGTGTTGTTCGATTGTCTGCCAGGTCGAGGCCGGCCACTACGGAGTATCGGGGGTCGGCTTCCGGACCTCCACGACCCTCCTCCCGGCTGTCGGTTCGCCGCCCGATGCGACTACGCTCGTGACGAGTGTCACACCGGCGACCAGCCACCGCTCTACGACGTCGAAGAGACGCAGACACAGACCGCCTCCTGCGTGTACCACGGCCCGAGCGGTGACCCGGCGGTGCTCAGGGACGGTCACAGTGCTGGTGAGTCCGATGGCTGACTCACCGCTGTTCGAGGTGGAGAACCTGACGAAGCACTTCCCCATTACCGAGGGTATCCTCAGGCGACAGGTCGGGACTGTGCGGGCCGTCGACGGCATCGACCTCTCGGTACATCGGGGTGAGACAGTCGGCCTCGTCGGCGAGTCCGGGTGTGGGAAATCGACTGCGGCCCGGACGATGCTCCGTCTCGAAGAGCCCACCGCGGGGTCGATACGCTTCGAGGGCGAGGACATTACAGACCTCTCTGGGCGCGAACTCAAGGCGTTCCGCCGGAAGGCCCAGATGATATTTCAGGACCCGAGCGCCAGTTTCGACCCGCGGATGACTATCGGCGAGTCCGTCGCCGAACCGCTCGTCGTCCACGGCGTAACCGACCGCGAACTCCGGCGAGAGGTGACCGCAGACCTCCTGGAGCGAGTCGGCCTATCGGCGGAGGACGCCGACCGGTATCCACACGAGTTCTCGGGCGGGCAGAAACAACGTGTCGCGCTGGCCAGAGCGCTCGTCCTCAACCCGGACCTTCTCATCGCCGACGAACCCACGAGTGCGCTCGACGTGTCCGTACAGTCGGCGATTCTCGGATTGTTGGAGGACCTTCAGCGGGAGTTCGGCCTCGGCATCGTCGTCATCACCCACGACATGGGTATCGTCCGGGAAATCTGTGACCGAGTCGCCGTGATGTACCTCGGCGAAATCGTCGAGTACGCCCCGACAACCCGCCTGTTCGACACGCCACAGCACCCGTACACGCAGGTGCTCGTCGCCTCGATACCGACGCTGGACCCGCGAAAACGCGGCAATCGGGTCGAGTTACGTGGAGATGTGCCGTCAGCGAGCGACCCGCCGAGTGGCTGTCGCTTCCACACCCGCTGTCCGAAGGTCATCCCGCCGCCGGGGTACGACATCAACCAGCAGGCCTGGCGGGCAGTCCTCGACTTCCGCCGTCGTCTCGCCACGGACGGCGTCGACCCAGACTCTGTCCGTGAGTTCGTCGCCGCCGAGTCCGGCAGGCCCGTCGAGACAGTGACCGACGGGCAAGTTCGGGGCGCCATCCGTGCGGAGTTCGGCATCCCTGACACGCTGGGTGACCGTGACGCAGAGGACGTTCTCGACGCGGCGCTGTCAGAGGTTCTCGGCGGCGACGTCGCCGGAGCGCACGAACACCTCGACGCCGCGTTCCCGACAGTCTGTGCTCAAGAAAACCCCGAAGAAGTGTGGGTGACAGATGAGCATCGGGCCGCCTGTCACCTCGTCGAACCCGACAACGTACGGTAGTCGTAGCGACGTCTCACGGGTTTCCAACCACACGTCGACCCTTCCCATCGCGACTCTCAGGTCCGGTCAGACACTCGGAGACGTACCGGGTCCGCTGGCTGGGTCGTCATCTGGGGCATCACCTCCATCCCGTCCGCGGCGTCTATGTGATACCGGCGGCCGACTTCGGCGATGACGGCCTTCGCTTCGAGGCGAGCGAAGTGTCGGCCGATACAGATGCGTGGCCCCGCTCCGAACGGGACGAACGCGTGCCCTCGGTCCCTCGGCGAGGTACCTGCCCACCGGTCGGGGTCGAACGTGAGCGGGTCGTCGTAGAATCGAGCATCGCGGTGGAGACACCAGACGCTGAGCAACACGGTCGCCCCTTCGGGGAGGGTGTAGTCTCCGACGTCGACCGACTCGGTCGTGACTCGTGGAATCGCGTGGACCGGGGGATAGAGGCGAAGCGTCTCGTCGACGACCCGTTCGAGGTAGTCCAACTCTTGCAACTGGTCGAACGTCGGTGTGCCGTCGATGACGTCGTCGATTTCGGCGTGTAACCGTTCGGCAACCGTTGGGTGTGTCGCGAGCTGGTGCAATGCGTACGTCATCGCGAGTGCCGTCGTCTCGTGGCCAGCGAACAGCATCCCGACCACTTGGTCGAGCACCTCCGCCTCGTCGTACCCCGAATCGGGGTCGTCACGCAACTCGGCAAGTGTGGCGAGCAGGCTATCCTCTCGGGGCCTCTCGCCCGTCTCGGCCAACAGGGTCCCCGCTCGGTCACGCAACTCCGTACTGGCGCGCTCGAACTTGTGACGCGACGGCGTCGGCACCCACTCGGGGAGGGCCCACGACGTCGGCTTGAACCACAGGTTGAGGTCGCGGGCGGCAGTGGATAACTCGTCGATTTCCCCATCCGAGACTGACTGTCCGAGTACGACTTCGAACAGGTTCTCCAGAGCGACCGCCTTCATCTCCTCGTCGACACGGACAGACGTGTCGGCGGCCCACCCACCGATTCGCGACTCGGCGACCTCCGCCATCGTTTCGGCGTGGTCGGCGATACGTCGCGGACTGAAGAACGGCTCCATCGAGTGGCGCTGACGCCGCCACTGGTCACCCTCCACGGCGAGGAGGGCATCCCCGAACGCTACTTCGAAATCGTCGGGCTTAGCGAACCTCTCCGGATTAGACAACGCCGTGCCGACGTAGTCCGGGTGTGCCAGCACGTACACGTCCTTGCCGAGTAACTGCATACGGAACGCGTCGCCAGTCGAGTCGACCGACTGTCTGATGAAGCCGAAGGGGTCGCGCACGAAGGCCGCTGTATGCCCGACCATCGGCTTGCCGGGTGGCGTCGGTGGCCGGGAGCTCGTCGGGGTCATCTACTTCTGTCGAGGTCCGGGTCGGGGAAAGATGTTTTTCTCCGGTCACACTAGCGGACCGCCAACACACACTTTCGTACGGGCACCGTTCGTCGAGCCTGCCGACGGCGGCCGCCATGGAGATCCGGCCGAACGATACTTAGGGGCAGTTGCGTCTCCCAAACTGAGTCGGTTACTCCCACAGATGCAGTCCCAAGAGATACGTGCAATCGATTGGTATCGGCTGCTATGACTCGCTACGAGACGCTCCTCGAGGTGGAACTGGACGAGTGGGAGGATGGCACCGGGGTCCTGCAAGTCGTCAAGCCGGACGACGCCGACGAGGCAGAACTCCGGTTCTGTTACTACAACGACGACGGTCGGTTCACGAACCGGCCGCTGAGTCTCGTCCCCGACGAGGACGTGGTCGAACGGACCACGGAGATGGTCGAGAACCTCGGCTATGTCGCCCGTACCTTCGATCCAGAGGAGATTCGACAACTAGTCGACACTCTGGGTGAGGAACGCGTCGTCGAACTCGCGCAACTGGTCGACACACTGGGCGAGGCACGGTTATCCGAGATTCTGGCGAACTGAAAGAACTGGAACTGTCCCACACATTGCTCTCGTTACCCTGCGTTCGTCTCAGTCGTCTGCCTCGGCTTTCGACGCTCTCGGCACCGTAACATCTGTGAGACCGGCTTCTATCTGCTCACGCTGGCCTTCGAACTTCCCGGGGAGGACGAGACGCTCGCCGAGCTCGGAGAGTGGTTCGTCGTCGGTGTAGCCGGGGCCGCTGGTCGCCAGTTCGAACAACACTCCGCCGAACTCCCGGAAGTACACCGACCGGAACCAGTGGCGGTCTATCTGCTGAGTCGGTCGGAGCCCCGCGGACTGGACGGCTTCGCGCATCGTTTGCTGGTCCTCGTCGGTCGGCGTCTGGAAGGCGACGTGGTGGACTGTCCCGTGGCCTTGCCGGCCCCCTTCGATGGTCGGGAGGACGTCGACGTACTTGCCGACGGGCCCTGACGCGGCGAATCGCGTTCGCTCGTCGCCCGGCGTGTCACCTTGTGCCTGTTCTGTACCGACTTCTTCCAGTCCCATCGTCCGAAGCAGGTCTTCGGTCGGTTCCGGGTCGGCCAGCCACAGCGTCACCGAGTGGAACCCGCGGATGGCGTACTCCACCGGGACGAACTCGGACCACGGGACGGTCGGGTCGTCGTCGGGAATCTCGACTTCGACGAGTTCGACCGGCAGGCCGTCCGGGTCACGGAACGGGAGAACCGTCTCTCCGAACCGTTCGACGCGGTCGTCGTAGTCGACGTCGTACTCCTCGAACCGGTCCTCCCAGTAGTCCAGACTACCCTCTGGGACGCGGAACGCGGTCCGGGAGACCTGTCCAGAGCCGACCTTTCCCTGTGTAAGGTCTTCCCACGGGAAGAAGGTCATGCTCGTCCCCGGCGTCCCCTCGGCGTCCGCGAAGAAGAAGTGGTATGTGCCGGGGTCGTCCTGATTGATGGATCGCTTCACGAGTCGCAGGCCGAGCGTCTCGACCCAGAAGTCCATGTTCCGCTGTGGGTCGCCAGCGATGCACGTCACGTGGTGGATGCCCGGTGTGGGGGTTGGGTCTGCCATTAAACATTGTAGGCGGCGAAGCTACTTCAATACGTGCTGACGTGAGTGTTACCGGGTTGTAGCGATGGTACTGCCCGCTGTCGCCATCTGTCACTTGCGGTGCGGGCCCGAGAGTCGATCGTTTGGGAGGAAGCCACAACCGTATGACATGCTGGTACGGCGCTTAGGACCGGCACGTCGGCCCCGTCTCACCGAGCGGTTCAGAACCACAACGGACGGAAATTGACGAATGCGAAAGATTGCTTTGGCGGATAGCAATATTTTATTTCCGGAGTAGACAATTTTATCAGGCGAAGGCGGCAATGCCCCGTTGATGAAAGGTTCCAACAAGGACTGGTGGCCGAATCAGTTGAGCTTGGACATTCTCGACCAGAACGCCCGTCAGACTGGGCCGATGGACGAGGAGTTCGACTACGCGACAGAGTTTCAGGAACTCGATCTCGAGGAAGTGAAGGAGGACATCGAAGAGGTGATGACCACCTCGCAGGACTGGTGGCCGGCCGACTACGGTCACTACGGTCCGCTCTTTATTCGGATGGCGTGGCACAGCGCCGGAACGTACCGCACGAGCGACGGTCGAGGCGGCGCCGACGGCGCTCGGCAGCGCTTCGCGCCACTCAACAGTTGGCCCGACAACGCGAACCTCGACAAGGCTCGGCGACTGCTCTGGCCTGTCAAGCAGAAGTACGGCCGTAAACTCTCGTGGGCCGATCTGATCGTGCTGGCCGGGAACGTCGCGATAGAGTCGATGGGCGGCAAGACGTTCGGCTTCGCCGGCGGACGTGAGGACGCGTTCGAGCCAGACGACGCCGTCGACTGGGGCCCCGAAAACGAGATGGAGACCAACGAGCGGTTCGACGAAGCCGGAGAGATTCAGGAGGGTCTCGGTGCTTCCGTCATGGGACTCATCTACGTGAATCCCGAGGGCCCAGACGGTCAGCCCGATCCAGAGGCGTCGGCGAAGAACATCCGACAGACGTTCAGCCGGATGGCCATGAACGACGAGGAGACGGCTGCGCTCATCGCCGGCGGCCACACCTTCGGGAAGGTCCACGGCGCCGACGACCCCGAGAACCTTGGTCCAGAGCCCGAGGCCGCACCTATCGAACAACAAGGCCTCGGCTGGGAGAACGACTACGAATCTGGCAAGGGTGCCGACACCATCACCAGCGGTATCGAGGGTCCGTGGACGCAGTCGCCCATCGAGTGGGACATGGGCTACATCAACAACCTGCTCGACTACGAGTGGGAGCCAGAGAAAGGACCCGGCGGCGCGTGGCAGTGGACGCCCAAAGACGGCGAGCTAGAGGACACCGTCCCGGACGCCCACGACCCGTCGGAGCAGCGGACGCCGATGATGCTGACCACGGACATCGCTCTAAAGAAGGACCCGGACTACCGGGAGATTATCGAGCGGTTCCAGGACAATCCGATGGAGTTCGGCATCAACTTCGCCAAAGCCTGGTACAAGCTGACCCACCGCGACATGGGCCCGCCGACGCGGTTCCTCGGTCCCGAGGTTCCCGATCAGGAGATGCTGTGGCAGGACCCGATACCGGATGCAGATTACGGTCTGGTCGGCGAAGAAGCGATTGCGGACCTCAAGGCAGAGGTTCTCGAGTCCGACCTGTCCGTCTCCGAACTGGTCAAGACCGCATGGGCGTCGGCGTCGACGTACCGGGACAGCGACAAGCGCGGTGGTGCGAACGGGGCCCGGATTCGGCTCGAACCGCAGAAAAACTGGGAGGTCAACGAACCCGAGAAGCTGGCGACCGTGCTGGAGACGCTGGAGGACATTCGAGAGGAGTTCAATGCCTCGCGCTCCGACGGAACGAAAGTCTCGCTGGCCGACCTCATCGTGCTGGGCGGCAACGCGGCCGTCGAGCAGGCCGCACAGGAAGCGGGCTACGACGTCGAGATTCCGTTCGAGCCGGGTCGCACGGACGCCTCGCAGGAGCAGACCGACGTCGAATCGTTCCAGGCGCTCAAGCCGGACGCCGACGGGTTCCGTAACTACCGCAGTGAGGAGGCCGACCAACCGGCCGAAGAGTTGCTGGTGGACAAGGCCGACCTGCTGAATCTGACGCCGTCCGAGATGACGGTGCTGGTCGGCGGGATGCGAACGCTGGACGCGACATACGGAGAGGCCGACCACGGTGTCTTCACAGACCAGCCGGAGACGTTGACCAACGACTTCTTCATGAACCTGCTCGGGATGGACTCGGAGTGGGAACGAGTCGGGGACAACCGCTACGAGGTGCGCGACCGTGACACGGGCGAAGTCGAATGGACGGCGACCCGCGCCGACCTCATCTTCGGTTCGCACTCCCGCCTGCGAGCCATCGCAGAAGTGTACGGGAGCGACGACGCCGAGGAGCAGTTCGTGCAGGACTTCGTCGACACGTGGCACAAAGTGATGACCCTCGACCGCTTCGACCTCGAGTAAGCGGGCGAAAGACACGACCGTCGGGAGTGCCAACCGGTCACTGATGACCCATCAGGCCGGTCGGGAGTCCCCGACGGCGTTCGTCCGACGTTACACCAAGACGTGGATTCACGCGCTCGCTACGGCAGCGTTGACTGCGTTCGGGACGTTGACGTTCATCGATACCCGTTTCGCCGCCGTCGCCATCGCGGCGTACACCCTGCCGCCACTCGTACTGTACTTTCGTGGGACTGCCGACACGGAGGCGTCGTCGACGTCGGCGACAGCGTCGGAACGAGACACCGATTCGAAGCCGTCGACGCGGTGGTCACTCGAAACAGGTCCGACTGAGAGCCACCTCAACGACGCCACCATTGCTGGTACCACTGCCTACGCAGTCGGTGAGGGCGGCGTCGTGCTGACCAGCGACGATGCGGGCTGGTCGTCGCTGCTGTCGGACGGGCCCAGGGCACAGTCTACCTCGCTCCGAGCGGTGGATAGTGCGGGGGACGACAGTGTCTGGACGGCCGGTGCGAGCGGGACAGTGGCCCGTATCGACGTTGAGACTGGACAACACACCGACTACTCCGAACCCGCGAGTGATACGTCGAATCTCGTCGACATCGCCGCGGCCACTGGATCGGGTGGTGAAACCGTGTTTCTCGCAGACGGGTCGGGACGCATCCGTCGGGGGATGTATCACGACGGCGAGATGGCTTGGGACGACCCGGTCGTTCCCGGAAGTGGGTCGAGTATCGCCGGCCTCACCATGGTGGACGATTCGGTCGGGTGGGTCTGTGACACGAGTCAACAGGTGTTTCGCACCACTGACGGTGGCCGGACGTTCGAGCAGGTCCCTGTGGATGCTGTGTCGGGGACCATGACCGACGTGACTGCGACGGCCGAGGCAACGTGGGTAACCACCGACGACGGGCTCGTGTACCACCACGATGGCGATACGTGGACGCCTCGGAGCGTGGCCGACGGTGGACTACAGTCGATAGCAGGGTGGGACCGACGCTCGCTGTCCGGTGGCGACGACGGGACGCTCTACGAGCGCGATGCCGGTCAGGAGTGGGAGCGAGCACTCACCCCGACCAGCAGCTCGATCGACGGGGTCGCCGTGGCTGAAACGTCTGCCGTCGCCGTCGGAGCCGGTGGGACCGTCCTCGAACGACAATACTAACGGAGCCATCCGGTTCCCCCGGAGAACGGTGGGCCGAAACCTCGACCGTCATCCGATGTAGCGAGCCCAGACGACGACCACGCTCGGTGTGACGACCATCGCGGTGAGGTAGGAGTAGAAGATAGACAGGGCCGTGAGTACGCCGAACTGGCCGAGTATGGGCGTAATTGCCAACACGAGGACGCCGATACCACTGACAGTCGTGACCATGCTGCCGGTGAGTGCACCACCAGTGCCGGTGACAGTAGCCGTAAGCGCCGGGAACACAGGATTCGCCGGCGGCGTGCCGTCGGCGACACTGACAGACTCGACGCGCGCCTCGTACTCGTCGGCGAATCGGTGGACGAAGTGCGCCGAGTAGTCTATACCGAGGCCGAGCGAGATGGAGAGTATCGTCGCTGTGAGTGCGTTGAACGGGAGACCGAAGAACCGCATCGACCCAGCGAGGAGCGTAATCGTCACCAGGATGGGGGCGAGGTTGACAAGACCGAGCGACGCCCGGCCGACGAGGGCGCGATAGATGGCGAGCAGGAAGACGGCGGTCAGAGTGAGCGCGATGAGGAGACTCTGGACCGCAGAGGCGAGTATCGCGTCGGCCACGTCCTGAAAGACGACGACTCCACCGGTCGCAGTAGCTTCGAATCGGTACCGGTCCGCGACGGTCCGGGCATCCCCGACGACCGCTCCTTGTTCGGCGTCAGCCTCGGTCGTGTAGACAACCCGCGCACTGCGGAGGTCTTCGGTGATGAACTGGAGCGCCCGGTCGCGTGCCGAAGACGAGAGGAGCGCGTCGTATATCGCTTCGAGGTTATCGTCGGGAACCCCGTCGTCGTCGACGTCACTCCGGTCCACGAGACGGGCGAACGAAGCTGACTGGTCGGCATGTGACCGGACGACGCCGATGATGCTCTCGAAGTCCGCTGTGCGGTCCGTAGCGACGAACGTATCGGGTGGGTTCTGACCCGCTCGCTGGATGGACTCCAAGGCGTCGTCCTGTCGCATCGGTCCCTGAACGTAGATGACGACGGTGTCGCCCTGTGCTGTCTCGAAATTCTCTTCGAGGAAGTTCGTTCGCTCCGTGACAGTGTACTCGCCCGGTCGGAAGGGCTCGGGCAACGCTTCGAGGTAGGCGGGAGTCTCCTCCGGCGGGAGGAAATCGTCCTGTGAGAACGTCGTGTCGACGCCGGTGCCGTAGTACCCCGCCCCGAGCGATCCCAGAAGGACGAGGACGACGAAGGCGGTCGGTGCCCGTCGAGCGATTTCGACCCCCAGCGGAAGGACGCTTCCCAGCAGTGTCTCCTCCCGGCCGAGCGGCCGCTGGAACGGCATCGTGAGCCCCAGCGAGTCGACCAGTTCGTCGACGGCCACCTTCGCCGCCGGGAGGAAGATGCCGAAGATGAGGAAGGTAAAGAGGATACCGAAGGCGGCGACGATACCGAACTCGCGAATCGGTCCGAGGTCGCTGACCGTGTTGGCGCTGAAGCCGATGACAGTGGTCGTAGTGACGATAAAGAAGGCGACGAGCAACTGTCGATTCGCCAGCGCCATCGCCGGGCGGATGGCGGCCCCAGTCGCACGCTCCTCACGGTAGCGATTGATAGCGTGCAGACCGAAATCGATGCCTACGGCGAGCAACAGCGGCGGTACCGCGATGAGCAGTTGCGTGAACGGGATGCCTGCCAATCCGAGAAAACCCATCGTCCAGACGAGGGTCATAACCAGCGAAAGCAGTCCGAGCCCGAGGTCAACCGGGTTCCGGTACGCGTACAGGAGGAAGACGAAGATGAGTACGACGGCGGCCGGCACGACGATGAACAACGAGTCGAAGATGACCGAGGAGAACTCGTCGGCAACGAGTCCCGACCCGAACACGACGATATCACCACCCACGGTCTGCACCACACGTTGGCTCTGGCGCTGGATGGAGACGAGTGGACTTTCACCACCCATCCCGGCAGCCTCGTCGACGCCACCGGGGATACGGTGTTGCACGACGGCTATCGTCGCCGAGGCGGTTGCCGACTGCCGGTTGAAGTCGTCGCTCAACTGATTCCGGAAGCCCGGCTGGTCTGCTGCCGTCCGTATCGCGCGGTCGATTTCACCCGGCGAGGCGGATTCGAGCGTCCGAATCTGTGCGTCGAGCGTGGTCGCCGACGGGTCGAGCGTGATTGCCACTGTACCCGCCGCACTGCTGGTCGACGAGACGCGTAGTTCGTCGCGAGAATCCAATCGCTCGAGCGCTTCGAGCATCCGGAGTAGTTCAGGCTTCGCGAGCACGTTCCGTCCGCGATGAATCAATTGCGTACTGCCACCCGACGAGGCGAACGTCGGCCCGAAGTCCTCGTTCACTCGTTCGAGTGCGATCTGGGCCGGGCTCTCCTGTGTGAACTGTTCCGTCCCCGCCTCGGTCGAGACGGTCGCGAGACCAGGGACGAACAGCACCGTCACGAGGAGGAACGTGATGACGACAGCTCTGGGGCGGCCGACGACCAGGTCGTTTGTGCGCCGTAGCAACCTATCCTGCGGGGCCACGGCTCAGCCCCCCGTCGTCTCTATGTCGTCGTCGACCGACTGGTCCGACTGTTCCGATTCGCCACTCTCAGTCCCCTCGACATCCGCTCTGCTCTGCCGACGGCGGTAGAAGAGTACTGCGGCGGCAATGACGACCAGTATCACGAGGAGTCCGAGCAACAGGAGCCACGGAATCCCGTCACCGGCCGGCTCCTGAACCGTGACGGGGACGCGGTACGTGTCGGAGAGTTTCGTCTCCTCGTCCGGTTCCTGATACTGGAAGTCGATGGATAGCGGATAGTCTTTCGTCGTCGCACCCCCGGCCGCGCTCATCGCGAACTCTAACTCGACCGTCTCGTTTGGTTCGAGACGTCCGACGAAGGCTTGGTCGTCGTCGGTACTCAGCGGGTCGTTGACGAACACTTTCGCGTCGACCTCTGTGAGCGTGATATCGAGGTTGTTCGTGACGACCAGCGTGACGATGTCGCTCCCGCCGACGTCGAGAGTCGCGTTCCCGGCCCGAACGAGGAACGCCGGTCGCCGCGTGTCGACGGGGATAAACCCGGGCAGGGAGTCGCTCTCACGCGTCTCATCCTCGGTGTTCTGGTACTCGACGACGAACGAGACGCGCCGTTCGCCGGGTTCAGTCCCGTCGAGGACTTCGACAGGGAACGTGACCGTCGCTGTCTCCCCCGCTCCGAAGCGGCCGATAGGTGCCTCGCTCTCCTGAACCTTCAGGTTCTCGCTGCCGACGTCGAGTCTGACGAACGCGCCCGTTACGGCTCCGGGGCCGCGGTTTCGGATTCTCGCCCTGACTGTTCCTTCGTCGCCGACGCGCAGCGTCCCGGTGACGTTCCGGACCGCGAAGGCCTGTTCCCGGGCGGTCCGCACCCCGAGTAACGTCGTCTCTGCGGGTTGGCTGTGGCCGGTCCGGTCCTCGTAGTCCACGCTGAGGCGGAGCGGAAAGCGCTGACCTCCCGTGTTCTCGGGTGCACTGACTCGGAACGAGATTGTCCGTCGCTCGTCGGGTCGTAACTCGTCGACGAACCGCGACGCGTTCGCGGCGTCCCCCACGACGAGTTCGCCGCTCCGGGAGCGCAACGAGACGAGGACCTGCTGGACGCGCCTGTTACCCGCGTTTTCGAGGGTAAGCGTGACATTGCCGTCGTCGCCGGCCCGTACCGACTGCCTGACGCGCACGACTCGGAATGTGTCCCGCTCTCTGTCTACCGGCAGTCGCGACGAGAGGCGCTTGCTCTCGCGACGGTCCCCGTCGACGTCGGTGTACCGGACGACGAACTGGACCTGTCGAGGGATGGCCTCGGCGTCGGCCGGAATCCTAACCGGGAGTCTGAACTGCGCAGACTCCTCGGCCGATAGATTTCCCAACGCGTACTCCGTCTCCTGTGGCATCAGCGACTCGGTCGTGGACGTGATTTCGACGACAACGTCCTCGACT
This sequence comes from Haloarcula rubra, assembly GCF_019599465.1. Classification (GTDB taxonomy): domain Archaea; phylum Halobacteriota; class Halobacteria; order Halobacteriales; family Haloarculaceae; genus Haloarcula; species Haloarcula rubra. The sequence continues at coordinate 179,215 of NZ_RKLR01000006.1, read as the reverse complement.
GCGGTCGGGCCGTCGTTGACGACCTGTCCAGTGAGGTCACGTTCGGCGCCGACTTCGAGGTTCCCGCGGACGTCGCTGACCGAAAACGCCTGTTCCGGGTCCGGAGTAAGTGCGATGGGAATAGAGTCCGACCGCTGTTGGTCGCCGTCCTCGTCCTCGTAGACGACCCGAACGTCGAAGGGGTAGTCTTGTGGGGCCGCGTTGGCGGGCGTAACCACCTGAAACCGTACTGTCTCTCGGTCGCCCGCGTCCCACGTTCCTACGGCGCGACTCCCGTTACGCCTACCCGCCGCACCCACCGTGAGGTCGCCGCTCACCGACTCCAACCGGACCACGGCGTCCGTCAGGTCTTCCCCACCGACGTTGCGCAGTGTGAGCGCTACCGTTCCGTCCTCCCCGACCTGGACGTCGCTGTCCACGTCGACGATTCGGAACTGGCCCCGCTCGGCGACGACGGCGTACCGTGCGGGGAGGCGCTTGCTCTCTACGACGTCGCCGTCCTGATTGCGGTACTCGACTACGAACTCGAACTGCTTGCGACCCGGCCGTGCGCTGTCGAGGACCCGAACAGGGAACTGGAAGGACGCGCGGTCTCCGCTGTCGAAGTTCCCGAGAACGTACTCCGATTCGAGCGCGACGATGTCATCGTTCGGGGGGATGACACGCAGGACCGCCGAGTCGGCGTCCTGCGGACCGTCGTTGAGCACGACGCCTTCGAGACTGCCGTCTCGGCCGACACGGAGGGGCGACGACCGCGACTCGACGTCGAACTGCTGTTCGGCCGCCGGCGTGACCCCGAACTGGACGTCGTCTGCGACCTGTTCGTCACCGTCCTCGTCGGAGTACCTCGTCGTGACCAGTATCGGATACTCGTCTGTCGCGGCATCGGTGTTGACCCGTGTCGGAAGTTCGAACGTCTGCTCCTCGCCTGCACTCCACTCGCCGACGAAGCGCGTCGTGTTCGCCGCAGTGCCGAACCTGAGCCCACGGTCCGGCGACGAGAACGTCACGCGGGCGTCCGTCAGGTCTTCTTCGCCGTCGTTGACGAGCGTGACCGTCACGGTACCGCTATCGTCAATCTGAGCGTCCGAGTCGACATCGACTACTTCGACTACGTCGACCTCTTCACGAATCGACGCCGTCGCAAACAGCGGATCGCTCGTCCGTCGCTCGCCCTCCGCGTTCGTGTAGCGCACCGCGAACTCGAACTGACGGTCCGTCGGTTCGACGGACTCCGCGACGCGATACGGGAACTCGAAGTCCTCCGACTCGCCGTCCTCGAAGTCGCCCAGAGGTACCTGCGTCTTCAGTGGGGTCACGCCCTCCTCCGGTGCCTGAACCACCAGCACCGCGTCCTCGACGTCTCTGGGGCCGTCGTTCTCGACGGTCCCCCGAAGCGTTCCGTCGTCGCCCACCCGCAGGTCGCCCTCGACGTCGTCGACCTCGAACGACTGCTCGTCGTCGGGTTCGACGCCGAACTGCACGTCGTCGGCGATTTGCTCGTCACCGTCCTCGTCGGTGTATCTCGTCGTGACCGACACTGGATACTCGTCGGTCACCGTGTCGTTCGAGAACCGTGCTTTCAGTTCGAAGGTCTGTTCCTCGCCAGCGTCCCACTCGGCGACGAACCGCGAGGTGTTCCGAGCCGTCCCGAACCGAAACCCGGCGTCCAGCGAAGAGAACGTCACGCGGGCGTCGGTCAACTCGTCGTCACCCTCGTTCTCGAGTGTCACCTCGACCGTCCCAAGTGAACCGACCTGCGCGTCAGAATCGACGTCCTCGACGGCGACGACGTCCTGCCGGTCGCGAATCTTGACGTCGGCGAACAGCGGGCCGCTCTCGCGACGGTTGCCCTCCTCCGTGGTGTACAACACCGCGAACTCGAACTGTCGCTTCGTCGGTTTCGCCGAACGCGCCACCCGGAACGGGAGTTCTACGGTCTCGTCCTCGTCGTCGTCGAACTCGCCGAGCGCGACTTCGGACTTGAGGGCGGTGACGCCCTCCGCCGTCTCCCGGACGACCAGCACCGCGTCGTCGACGTCTCTGGGCCCGTCGTTCTCGACGGTGACCTCGATGTCGCCGTCGTCGCCGGCCCGCAGTGACCCGTCCACGTCGTCTATCGAGAACCGCTGTGCTCGGTCGGGCGTGATGCCGAAGGACAGCGGGGCCGACTGCGTGGTGTTGCCCTCGGGGTCGGTGTATCGCACCCGCACTGTGAGCGGATACCGCTGTGACCGTGCCGCCTCCGTCGCCGACACCGCGAACTCGACCCGTTTCTGCTCCCCCTCGTCCCAGTCGCCGACGAACCGGCTCCCGTTCAGGCCAGTCCCGACGCGAATCTCCGGGTTCGAGGACTGCAGGACCACGGTCGCGTCCGTGAGGTCGCCGAGGTCCTCGTTCTCCAGTTTCACCGACACCGTGCCGTCCTCGCCGACCTGTAGGTCCCTGTCGACGTCGACCAGTCGGAAGCCCGAGGGCTCGGTCGTCTCTTCGCTGCCATCGTCGGTATCGTCGCCGTCGTCGCTGTCTCCGTCATCGTCGCTTTCACCGTTGCTGTAACCGTCACCTCCGTTGTCGTCGTCGTGGCACTCGTCGTCGTCACCGCACATTCCGGCCGATACCGTCGTCGACGTCGTGGAGGCCGTCGCCAGTGCCACTGGCGCCGACACCAACAGCAGGGTGAGTGCGATAGTGAGGAGTCGCCTCATCGTCTCTGGGATGTACCCTCAGCCGCGCTCCGTCTCGAAAACGGACTGTAGCGACGTCGATATGTGGAGGCCATCGACTGAGATGACCAATCGCCACTGCGCACTTTGTATTACGTTCTTTATTTGACCAGACTGTCCGTAAGCCCCGCCGTCGAACCGTGAGCTCGCCGGTAAGGCAGAATTACCGGTCCGTACGTCGAGTCCCGAACCGAGCCAGAGTACCGTTGCGACGGGGACGGAAAGCGACCATGGGGAGGCAGCAGTCGACAAGTGGTGAAGCGGCCCGTCTCGTTCGCCGGGGAAATTTCGTGTTACTCACACTGGACGCTCGGCAGTTTGGTGTCGACGACAGAGAGAAAGTTTAGCAGTGCGTGGTGTCAGCGAGTAGAGTCTGTCACGGAGACCCAAGCCGGCGATACTGTACAGGTGGGTGTGCGGTGAGACGGGGCGGTCCGAACGGGCGACGTATCATCTGCCGGGACTGCCCGGCCCGTGAGAAAACACTACGGGTACGGTCACCGTCTGTTCGATTATGCCTTCGGTGAACACGTCGACCGCCGACGACGGAGTACGGGAGTGGTGGAAGGAAGCCGTCGTCTATCAAGTCTACCCACGGAGTTTCTACGACAGCGACGGCGACGGCGTCGGTGACCTCCCGGGCATCACGGCGAAGGTCGACTACCTCGACGACCTCGGCGTCGACGTCGTCTGGTTGTGCCCGGTGTACGAGTCGCCGAACGCCGACAACGGCTACGACATCAGCGACTACCGTGCTATCATGGACGAGTTCGGGACGATGGCCGACTGGCGAGCGTTGCTCGACGCCCTCCACGAGCGAGACATGCGTTTGCTCATGGACCTCGTGGTCAACCACACCTCGGACGAGCACGAGTGGTTTCAGAAGTCTCGGCGGCGTGAGGAGGGGTACGAGGAGTACTACTACTGGCGGAACGGCGACCCGGACGAGCCGCCGAACAACTGGGGGTCGTTCATGGGTGGGTCGGCGTGGTCCTACGACGAAACCCGGGGGCAGTGGTACCTCCACCTCTTCGACGAGAAGCAACCCGACCTGAACTGGCGCAACCCCGACGTTCGTGCCGACGTCGCCTCGCTCGTCGAGTGGTGGCTGGAGAAAGGCATCGACGGGTTCCGCCTCGACGCCATCAACTACATCTCGAAGCCAGAGGGACTGCCGGACGGCGACCCCGGACGGTCCCCAGTCGGCGTCGAGCAGTTCAGTCACGGACCTCACATTCACGAGTACCTGCGGGAGTTGTACGAGCGAACGTTCGCGGACTACGACGTGATGACCGTCGCCGAGATGAACGACACGAGCGTCGAACTGGCCCGCGAGTACCTCGGCGAGAGCGGCGACGGGCTAGACATGATTTGCCACTTCGAACACATGGGTGTCGACACCGGACCCGGCGGACGGTGGGACCCCGAAGGATGGGGGGACTGGAGCCTTCCCGAGTTCAAGGAAATCGTGTCGCGGTGGCAGCGTGACCTCGGCGAAGACGGTTGGAACGCCCAGTATCTGGGCAATCACGACCAGCCTCGAATCGTCTCCCGATTCGGCGACGACCAGGAGTACCACGCGGAGAGCGCCAAACTCCTCGCGACGTTCCTCCTGACCTCCCGTGGAACCCCGTTCGTCTATCAGGGCGAGGAAATCGGGATGTCCAACGCCGAGTTCGACAGTCTGGCCGATCTCGACGACCCACAGACGATCGGCGCTATCGAGGACCTCCTCGACGCCGGTGCCATCGACGGCTACGAGGACGTCCGCGAGTTCGTGAACTACGTGAGTCGCGACCACGCCCGGACGCCGATGCAGTGGGACGACACCGAACACGCCGGTTTCACCGACGGCGACCCGTGGTTCGCAGTCAACGACGACTACACCGAGGTCAACGTCGCGGACGCAACCGCCGACGAGGACTCTATCTGGCACCACTATCGTCGCCTCGTCGCTCTCAGGCACGACCGAGACGTACTCGTCTACGGTGTCTACGAGTTACTGTGTCCCGACCACGAGCAACTGTTCGCCTACACCCGGACGCTGGACGAATCGAGGGTGCTCGTGGTTCTCAACTGGTCCGACGAGAGTACTTCGTTCGAGTCGGACGACGTCGACGTCGTCGACCCGAGTGTGCTGATTTCGAACTACGAGGATGCCTCGACTCGTGACGTGCGACGCACCTACCGTCCGTACGAGGCCGTCGTCGTCGACCTGTAGGTGCCTGGTCCCCACGGTCAGAGAGATTTTACGGGCGGTCGATGGTCCCGATGGTGGGGTTCGCTGAACGCGCCGGCTTAATAACAGGAGGGGAGCTCTGACACGGGTCGGTGACCGCCTGTTCGCCGTGACTGACTCCGGCGCCTGTAGGTCCACTCCTGAGTCGACCACTCGAACATGCCGCCCTCGGTGTTTGCAGAGGCGATATTGTTCGCTGAAGTCGACGTATCGGTACGCCGCTCTTACCGTCATCTCGGTTCCCTATGTGGCTACTGTTGACGTGGTTGGAGTCCAACGTACAATGGCGTTCTGTGTCGTGCAGTCGGTGTCGTCGGCGGCGTCGGAAGGACGCGAATCCTATGCCAACGTACATCACACTCTGGGATTACACCCAGCACGGCATCGAGAACATCGAGGATAGCCCGGAGCGCCTCGACAGCGCCATCGAACTCATCGACTCCGTAGGGGGCGAACTCCAGGCGTTCTACCTCACGATGGGAGCACACGACATCGTCACCGTCGCGGAGTTCCCGGACGACGACGCCGCGGCCAAGGCGCTCCTCCGAATCGGGCAGTCCGGTGCGGTCAGTTCAGAGACGATGAAGGCCTGGCCGGAAGACGACTACCGCGACCTTCTGGCGAACCTGCCCTGAATCCCACGGTTCGGTCCCCGTCTATCCAGTCTACCGACCCTTACCCGGCTCGAGATTTCGATACCCTGTGAATACCTAACACGGTGGCTACCGACGTTAGAGACGGACGTTCTGCACTGTCGAGAGACGTTGGTCGTGGACGGGTGAACGTCCACGGGGAAAGACAATGCCAGAGGTAACAGCAGAAGTCGAGAACGTGATTCGCGACTACGAGAGCCTGTGGAACGAGGGCAACTACGCGGAGATTCCGGCGCTCGTCGCCGACTCGTTCGTGCTCCAGGATCCGAGCTATCCTGAAACTGTCCGTGGCCGAGACTCCTTCGAGACGTACCTCCGGGAGCTACGCGAGGGATTCCCCGACTTCCACGTGGAGATAGAGGACATGGCCACGAGCGGCGGAAAGGTCATGGCCAAGTGGACGATGACGGGCACCCACGAGGGCGAGTTCGCCGAGATACCACCGACCGGGAACAGCGTCGAACTCGAAGGCATGGATACAGTCGAGATAGCGGACGGAACCGTGCAGGAACACCAGATCTACTACGACACGCAATCGCTGTTCGAACAGGTTGGCCTCACCGACGCGTGAGGCCGTACCCGTTTCAGATGTCGCTCTGCTTCGGTCTGTGAATTCGACGATCGTCGGCCTTCCGTCCGGTTCAACGAGACTGCCGGCGCGCTGCGAGCAGTACGGTAGCGACCAGTGCGAACACGGTGAGCGGCACAGTGAAGGCCGGTCCACTACCGTCTGTCGACGAGCTGGCGGGCGTCGACCGGTCTGTCGCTCCAGTCCTTGCCGACTGACCCGTTCGTTCCGAGGCTCCACTCGGTGAGAGCGGTGCGACCGTGGTTCTGGTCGGCGACTGGGTGGTTGGCGGTTCGGGCCGTTCGGTCGCTGTCTGGGTCGTGCGGGCCGTTCGTGGCGGGGACGCTGTCTGTGTCGTGCGGGCCGTTCGTGTCGGGGTCCCCGTCGCCGTAGCACGCTGTACTGACGGTTCCGAGTTCGACTCAGGCGCTCGCTGGCCAACAGGTTCCGGCACAGGCTCCGGAGCAGGTATCGGAGTCGGAGTTCGAGTCCGTGTCGTCGTCGGCGTCGTGGTCGGTTCGTCCGTCGATGTCGGCGTGCCAGTAGCCGTCGGCTTTGGCGTAGGGGTCTGTGCTGTCGGCGTCCCGGTTGGCGTTGGCTCGGGTGTAGGGGTCGGCGTGGCCGTCGGCGTACGTGTCGGAGTCGGAGTGTGGCTGGCCTGAGATGACGACGACTCTGTAGCCGTCGGACTCGGAGCGGGCGTGGACGTCGCCGACTGCGACGGCGTTGGTGACGCTGTCGGTGTCTCAGTAGCCGTCGCAGTCGGCGTGGTTGGTGTCGAGAATCGGGCGATGATGTGGCGTGTCGCGACGGACTCCTGACCTCGGAGTGTGACGTCGAGTTCGAGACGCCCCTCGTAGGCGCCGTCGATTCGCGTCCGTAGGAGGACGTATCCTGTCTGTGGCGCTCGCAACTGGTACGGCTCGCCGAACGGAAGCTCAGAGTGGCCGTACAACTCGCCGACCGGTTCACCGTCGGACACGATTTCGACGGTGACCGTCGACGGCGGGACCGTGTTGTTCGCTCCGACGTCGACGCGAACCGATTCCAGTCCAGCGACGGTCGCCCGGGTCGCACCAACGTCGTCGGCGGTGACGTCGGTCGGATAGGTGTCGTTCCAGCGCTCGACGACGCCCGTCCGGTCGAGTCGTATCGTCCGGTTCACGTAATGACCCGCCGGTACGTCGATAGCGACGGTCTTCGGGCGGTACCCCGGTGCGTCGACGGTCAGCGTCTGTCGTCCGGCCCCGGTCGAGAGACCGTACGAGCCACCGTGTGAGGTGAAGTACGAGCAGTCACTGACCGAGACAGTCGCCGGAGCGATTCGCGTTCCGTCCGCGGCCACTATCTGCCCCCGAACCCCCTGTCCGTCGACCACCCGCTCGGTCGCGGCGTGTGCGTCGATGTGCCCCCCGCCGTACCGAACTGGCTCTGTCGATGCCGTGTTCGCTGGCTCCCTAGCAGAGCAACGGAGTGCCGTCTTCAGGACACCGGGGTGAACTTCCCGACCGGCTGCACTCTCCATCAGTGCGAGCGTCCCGGCAGCGAGTGGTGCGGCACCGCTCGTCCCGCCGAATGACCCCACGGACTCGTTCCCCTGTGGCACGACGAGGTCCTGTCCCGGAGCGACTACGTCCGGCTTCGAGTATGCAAGCGGCCACTCGCGAGGATAGCGGACCGTCCGTCTCCGGTCGCGATTGTACGGCCCGGTGAACAGCGCACGATGATTCGAGGACGACTCCTCCAGGACGGCACCCGATCTGTCGGTCGCTCCCACACTGACCGTCTCGTAGATGCTCGCCGGCGCTCGGACGTAGCCTGGTCCGTCGTTGCCAGCAGCCGCGACGACGACGGTCCCCATCTGCTCGGCGCGCCAGATAGCCCGCACGAGTGGGGCGTAGCGTGTCGTTCGGCTGTCGACCACGCGGCTGATACTAATTACGTCCGCGTCGTTCGCCAGCGCCCACTCGATGCCCGCGATGACCGACGCCCGCTCCGCGACGAGGGCGTGGAGCAACTGCGTCTCCGGAGCGACGCCCATCCCGTCGTACCCCGTCGCGTTCCCAGCGGCGACGAGGCCGCTGGTGGCCTGTCCGTGTGCCGCTGCGAGATGTGGCTCGGAGCCCGTGACGCGGTTGCCATCCGCGTCGAACTCGGCCCAGCCTCCGGGATACGTCGGGTCGTTCGCGTTCGTCGTGAACACTTCGATAGTGGGGTGTCTGGGGTCGACGCCGCTGTCGAGAACCGCGACGCGGGTCCCGCTTCCACGAGTGTCGTAGGCCGACCAAACCCGCGTGGCGTTCGTCGCCGCAACCTGCCACGCCGTACCCGAGGTGTCGTTGGACTGCGCCGCCCACGAGGACGCCACATCGCTATCGGTGACGGCCCCCGACTGCGACGCTGCCTCGTTCGATGCCGGTCGCCGACGAGTGAGTTCGACGACGCCGTCTACCCCGGCTAGGCTGGTGAGGTCGACGCGAGCGAGGTCGACTCGAAGGATGACACTGTTCACTACCCAAAAGCGGTTCTCCACCGCCATCCCGTCGTGGCGGCGGACGTAGGCGAGGAGTGGGCCCTGGGTGCGATTGCGCTCCCGTCTCAGTTTCGTGAGGGCCGAAGCGCTGTCGCTCGCTGAGGCCCCGTCGTCTGCGATGCGAACCCAGATATCGGCGACGCCAGAGCTGTTCCGAAGTGACGGGTCGATAGTCGCTGGTCGGGGTGTCTCGGTCGTTCGGGATTCGCGAGTCTCTGTCTCGTCCGTCGCGTCCGAGACGGTGAGGGCCGGCCCAGTCACCATCGGTATGAGTACCGTGAGACAGACTACGAGCAGTCCGAAAACCCGAACTCTATTCACGCGCGGGTCACCTGCCTGCCGTCTGGATGTCGTCGGCCGACCCGCAGCTGCGGCGCGACCATGCGCATTGGCCGGTACCCGGCTACAATAGTACGGGCTGTGATACCACCACTAAACGCGCCGTTAGCTGTTCAGGCGACACCTACTGGACGAAGAAAAAGCCATCCAAGGCGCCTCTGATTCTCAAAACCGTGTCGAGTCGTCGGTCCAGTGATGTTCGACGGTCCCGTCGACGGTGATGTCCCCATCGCTGGTGAGCGTTACTTCGTGGTCGGGCACCTCGAATGAGAGTTGCCAGTCGCCGTCCCCGTGCTTCGTCAGTGTCGAAATCGCATCACAGGCGACGTAGTTTTCGAGGACCAGTTCTAGGTCGTCTGGCTCAACGTCCTCTGCCTTCGCGATGGCTGCCAACACGTCCCCGACCGACGTGGTTGTCATAGTACGAAGTACTGTCTCCATCGTCAAAAGTCCACTACAATAATAGTGTCTACGTGGGTGTGTCACCTCACACTGCCGAGTGCCGGCCCAGTGTGCCGGATAGTGTGTTCGTCGCCGGGAGACGGTCGACCGACCGTGAGCACGTCACCGAGACAAAGCGTCGCTTACGCGACCGGCACGAGACGTCGAAAAGTACCGACAATGATGAAACCGGTACTCCGTCTCTGGGCCTCTCAGGCCTGTTCACGCCGTTTCGGTGACAATACTCGAAAGGTGAGAACAGCCGTATCGTGGCCGTGTGACCTATTCGGAACGGTCACACCGTCGGTAGCCCGCGAAAGGTGTTAACGCATAAATAGCTAACACGCTCGTCGCTGTACTGTCAGGTATGCCCGTGCACTGCGCGAACTGCGACGAGGACCTGCCGACACAGCGGTATCACGTCCACCTCGCGACGGGCGAAGTCATGGAGATGGAACTCTGTGAGGGTTGTCGGCACAAGTTCGTCACGGCCGAGTGGGTTTCGGCCGTCGTCTGAGGCCCCTAGTCTCGGTCGTGGCTGTGTCGCTCACAGAAGTAGGGCTGGCTGTGGACCTCTGGGACCCACCTCGTCCACCCACACCGTTATGCTGTGTGTCAACTATTGGTACGGTAAGATGCGCGCAGCAGTGTTCACCGGGCACAAGCGTCCGTTGGAGGTCAGAGACATCGACGCCCCAGAGCCAGACCCCGAAGGAGTGGTCGTCGAGACCGACGTGTGTGGCATCTGCCGGAGTGATTGGCACGCGTGGCAAGGTGACCCGCTTTGGGAGTCAAGGGGCCTGGCAGAGGGGCACGTACTGGGACACGAACCTGCGGGCGTGGTCGTCGACGTCGGCGAGGCGGTCGAGCAGGTCCGTGAAGGGGACCGTGTCACGGTCCCGTTCAACCTCGGTGACGGGACGTGTCCATCGTGTCGCAACGGTCACTCGAACCTCTGTGATAACCGCATTCCGCTCGGGCTGACCCCCGAATCACCGGGTGCATTCGCCGAGCAGTTCCACGTCCCGTGGGCCGATTTCAACGTGGTCCCACTACCCGAGAGTGTCTCTTCGGTAGCGATGGCCGGGCTCGGCTGTCGGTTCATGACCTCGTTCCACGCTTTGGTCCATCGAGCGGAGCTGACTGCGGGTGATTGGGTCGCTGTCCACGGCTGTGGCGGTGTCGGCCTGTCGGCGGTCCACATCGCCGATGCGCTGGGTGCGGCCGTCGTCGCAGTCGACCTGTTCGACGAGAAACTCGCCGTCGCCGCCGAGTTGGGTGCCGTCGAGACGGTGAACGCCAGCGAGGTAGCGGACGTCCCCGAGGAGATACGTGCGATTACGGACGGCGGTGCCGATGTCTCCGTCGACGCACTCGGTATCGCCGAGACCTGTCAGAACTCGGTCCACTGCCTGCGCAAGCGCGGCCAACACCTCCAAATCGGCCTGACCTCGAGCGAGGAAGGCGGTGAGGTTTCGTTGCCGACCGACCTGATGGTCGCGAAGGAACTCCAGTTCGTCGGGACCATCGGAATGCCGCGGCCTCGGTACGACGAGATATTCCGGCTTATTAGACACGGCAAAATCGACCCAGCGGCGATGGTCTCCGAGACAGTGTCGATAGAGGAGACCGGCGAGAAGCTGGCGTCCATGACGGAGTTCGAGACGGTCGGTATCCCCGTCATCGACGAGTTCTGAGATTGCTTCGGCCGCGGAATCGCTACCGTCGTCTCGTGTAGTGCCACCCTTGAAGATTGAAATTCATAATCTTTTTTGATTATGAACTCGATTGACCGGCACCGATGCGCTACTCCGAAACGTTACAACTGTTCGAGCAAGCCTTCGACTTTCCTGCCGATAGAGAGACCGTGGTGACGCAGTTGGGTGACGTGGAGTTGTCGACGCCCGAAGGCGACGTGGTTACGCTCCGCGACGTCCTGAATCGCACCGACGAGACCTCGTATCACTCGCCGGACGAACTCTACACGTCGCTGATGGGGAACCTCGAAGACGGCTTCATCGGGCGGAAGTACTACGACGACAGGGCGGGCATCGAGTCTGGGGTGAAAGACGTCCGAAGCGAGGACGTCTCGCTCTGACCTAACTACCGCGTCGGTCACGGTGCGGAGGAAGTCATCAGCTGAAATCGTCGAGTCGCAACTTGTCAGCGTGGAGTCCGTCGGGTTCGTCGGCCCCGAGGAGGCGAGGTAGCGCCGTGTTGGCGAAAGTCAGTCCGACGACGAGCAGTATCGGGGCGAAGAAGAGCCCGTAGAAACCGAGGACGACGGGCCCGAGCGTGTACGCCAGCATCAGCAGGCCCACGTGGGTGTTCTCGCCACTGAGCAACGGTCGCAACAGCAGGTCGGGGATGGTGTCGACGATGATCACAGCGACGCCGAGGAAGGTCAGTACGTATATCAGTACCGAGGAGTCGCCACCGAGGAACACCGGCAGTGCCGTGATGGCCGTCAGCGGCAGATAGACGATTTTCATCCCGACGACCGGTATAAGACTCGCGATTCCGGTCAGGGCACCAGCAAGCGCTGGGTACGGCACTTCGGCGGATTCCGGAACCAGCGCGTTGTACCCGGAGAAGGCGGCGATAGCGATAAGCGATATCGCGAGGACGTTCAGGAGGTTTCCGAACAGGACCGCTTCGAGTTCCTCGTCGACGGCTTCGAGGTACTCGCGGATGATGGCACCGTCGTCGAACCGCAAGAGCCACTCACGGATACGCTGGCCGTCGAGCAGGAGGTAGTAGGTGACGATGACGGTAACGAACAGGTTGAGGAAAAAGTTCGAGACCACGGACGTCAAGAGGGCTGCGTGGTCGCCGAGGAACTCGACGAGCGGTGACAACTGCCCGGACTGGTACGCTTCGTACAGCCCCTGCACGGTGAGGTCTGGCGTCGATTCGAACTCTCCGAGCCAATCGACGTGCGTCGCGGCTACGCTAACGAGCCCATACTGATCGACGAACTGGCGGGCTTCGAGGACGAGGAGGACCACTGCTTGACATCCTCCCCGCGCTGAAGCGCGAGGATTCCCGATAGCCGTTGGGATATTGTGGTTTACGACGTGGCCTGTTCTCGCGGTGCGAAGCATCCGCTCTCTGAATCGAACAGGTACGTCGATGGCTGTGCCAACCAGCCGTTACTCCTATCACCGCCATCTGTGGCGGGACTCGGAGATACTTTCTGCCGAATGTTCTCAGCGCCGTTCACGTCTGCATTCGCCACCGTACCGCACTCATCACAGACGTACAACCCACGCTCAACACGGTTCGCCTTGCGCTTGCGACCACAGCACGAACACGACTTAGACGTATCGCGCTCAGACACTCGCTCGACCGTGATACCTTCCATATCGGCTTTGTATTCGAGCATCGAGGTGAAGCGGTCGAACGCCCACGAGTGCAGGTCGAGGTTGCCGTGCTTCCCCCAGTTCTTCGACTCGCCGTTCTCCTCATCCTCACGGATACCGGAGAGGTCGCCAACCACAATCGTTCCAACCCCTTCGGCAACACACCGTTGGACGATGTGCTTCGAGAGCGTGTGGAAGTAGTGGGTGCGACGCGCCGACTTCTTCTGGTTCAACCGTGTCGCTTGGTCGGAGTCTGAGTCGTCACAGTGAGCAATCCGCTTGCTGAAGTAGTAGTCATCCTGCTTCAAGCAGTTGAGCGGATACAGTTCGCTGTGGCCGTCTTCGTAGGCGAGCGCGGCAAAGTTGTTGATACCGAGGTCAACACCCACTGTTTTCTCACCGGGTGATTCAGAAATCTCGATTTCAACCTTGCACACGAAGTGTATTTCCCACTCGTCACCAGTCCAAACGGCTCTGACTTGTTGAACGCTCTCAACGGTGGAGAGGTCAACGTCGGGCCGGGTCTGGTACTCGCAGAGGATGAAGTCCGACCAATACTCCTTGAGGTTCGAGCCTTTGCTGAGTCGGACTCGCTCGTACTTGGTGTCGAGTTCGAAGCCTGCGGCTTTGAACGTGACAGTGCTTCGTGGGTGGTCGTCGCCGTGCTTGCGGTACTTCGGTGGGTTTGCTTTCGTGTCCCCGTTGTGTCGTTTGCCGTACCAGCCGTTGAACGCTTCAGCGAGTTCTTGCAAAACTCGCTGACTTGACTGCGAATGCAGGTCATCATAGCGTTCGTGTGACTTCAGGTACGAGGTGAGTTCGTTGTGACCGGGGATGTGGCCAATCTCTGACCATACACGGTCGCAGACCCACCGTCCGACGTTCCAGAGTTTCGATGCCGAGAACCCGAGGGCGTCGAGGTCGTCTTGCACCTGTTGCTGGTTCCTGATGGAAGCAGTGTAGGTGCGGGAGACGACCTGTTTCGCCATACGTAACCTATGTAGTCAAAATTACTTGAAGGTCTGGATTCGAGCGTGGAATATCCTGCCGTGCAATCGAACGGTGGATTGTGTAGTCTGTTGTCGGATTCATCCCCGCCCTGTACGGCGGGGCTTTCTCCTAGTACTTCCGTAAACTACCTCATCCCACTCCTGGCGATCCACTGACCGAGTCGGTCGGTCCCGATCGCGGAGACGATCGAGGCGATGAACGACCTCCAGGCTACCGGCGAGGTGCGCCATATCGGCGTGAGCAACTTCTCGGTCGACCGGCTCGAGACCGCACGTGACGCCTCCGAAACACCGATCGTGACGAACCATATCGAGTACAACCCCTCCACCGACTAGGCCGATCTGCTGGAGTACTGCAGCGATCACGACAGCATGCTGACCGCCTACAGTCCGCTGGCTCGTCCAGCAAGCCCCGGTCGCTGCGATCCCGAAGGCCGCGCGTCGCGCCCATCTGCAGGCCAATCTGTCGCTCTCCGAGTTCGCATAGACCGACCCGGAGATGGCCGAGATCTTCGACCTGCAGAGCGGACTGCTCGAACGGCTCGGATCGGTACTGGGACTCTAGTCGAAGCCCTGACGAAAAAATCAAAGGGGCTCTGTTGAAACGCTCAGTTGCTGATAGTTTGTAGACTGCTGTATCCAGCGCGCCTAGTCAGCACCGATTTATCCCGGCGGGGTCTCCTTTTCGATGGCCACGAGTACTTCGTCGAGTGCCCTGAGAATATCGCGGTCTCTCGGGGTTCCACTCCAAGAGCGGCGGTGCGTCGTCACGTAGAGACCAACCCTTGCCCCAACGACCAGCGAGGGATCCGGTTCGGAATCGCCAGATCCGCCATTCTTGAACGCGTCACGAAATGCGTCGCTCCGAGCCCAGGAGAGCCACGTCGCTTCCGAACTGTCTCCGAGGAGAGCGATAATACGGTCGTCTGTGAACCACTCGACCGCCTGCTCTCCGTCGATATTCGTGTCGCCGGAAAGGACTAGCAGGTCGGCGTTATGTGGTTCGGTCACCGTCTCGATCTCTGCAGGCATCGAGAGTGCCACCTCGTCGTCGACGTAGACAGCGGTCGTGTCGAGACGCTCGAGTGAAAGACCCTCAGAGTCGGTGGACTCCGTCGAGAGAGCAGAACATCCCGCGAATATCCCGAAGAGGGCGATACTGCTCGCGTGGAGTGCGCTTCGGCGAGTGTACTGCTGCATAGGTGTACGGTCAGAGACGGGAGGAAAAATATTGGTGTTCGCTCAAAACAGCACTGTAGTTTGTCGGGGCTGAATGGAGACGGCAGTATCGATAGCTGGACTCTCCTCGATCGTGGGGGCCAGCGGTCGTCGTACTGTCGGACGATCGTGCTGCTGACTACGTCCGCTGTATCGGTTACCTCGCTACTGACAGCGGTCGGGTAGTTCGGTCGGCTCCTGCTGAATACAGCACGCATATTCAGCATCGGCAGAGTCCATCTATCGAAGACGGTCTGCGGTTCAGGAAACAACTGCAAAACTCCAGTCATGTGGGGAGGGGAATTCATCGTGAACGCACACGCATTTCTAGATCGTCCTCGGGCTGGAGCGTCAACGCGGGTGCAAATGATACGGGATCGTTGTCAACCAGAGAAAAATCGTAGTTCTGGAGCAATACCGAGACGGCACCAAGGATTTCAATCATACCGAAATCACGGCCGATACAGCCGCGGGGACCTCTACTGAACGGGAAGTACACGTAATCGGGACGATCGTCTTCTTCTGCCCACCGTTCCGGTCGAGCAGTTTCTGGATCATCCCACCAGCGCGCATCACGATGTAAGAGCCATTGGGGCAACACGACAGTCGTTCCTGGTTTAATTGTATATCCGCCGATTTCGACTGGTTCAGTCGGTTCACGAAACACCGAATACGCCGGTGGGTAGAGCCGCATGGCTTCGTACGCAACATTTTCAGTATATTCGAGCTGTTCGAGTGTCTCGAGTGTTGGTTTACGGTCGGTCGCTTCTGCAATTTCATCCCGCACTTGGCGCTCGATATCTGCCCGCTTTGCGACTAGATACAATGTATATGCGATCGCCAGAGCCGAGGTGTCGTGTCCACCGAGTAGGATCGTGGCAACCTCGTCTCGGATTGTCTCGTTGTCACACGTCGGTAGCAACATGGTGAGGAGATCATCAGGAGAACCTTCCGAATCCGTGGCTTCAAACTCCGATCTTCGATCTTCCAAAAGATCGTATAATGCGTCATCAAACTCGGCGATGGCACGGTGATAACGCCGGTGCTTGGGGATCGGAACCCACTCCGGAACGAACGTAGTGAGTTCTGTAAAATCGAACCGAGAGCTAATCGTATGGCCCGTCCTGCTGAACGTGTCCGTTATTTCCCCTAGTTCAATCCCAAACAACGCCTTCGCCAGGACCTGGAGTGTCAGGGGTTGGAATGCCTTGTCGAGGGCGATTACGTCACCATCTTCCCAATCATTGGTCATCCGGATTGTCAGTTCAGCAACGGTGTCTGAATATTGAGAAAGGCGTTCCCTATTGAATGCCGGCTGTATTTTGCTTCGTTGCTCCGTCCAGTAATCGCCTTCACTCAATAGCAGTCCGTTTCCTACGATTCTCCCCAGATATTGGTTTTGCAGATGACCTTTGCCAAACGACGATGCCTTTGTCGTGAATACCTGTTTAACTGCTTTCGGGTTCGCAATTATACAGAGTTTTTCCGTCCCGATAGGGACAGTGACGATGTCTCCGTGTTTGTCCGTGATGCCTTCTAGAGCTGCGAGTGGCTCCCCAATATACTGCAGAAGTCCAATCATGGACGTTCTGGGGGGCTGGGGCGCCATCTCGTTCGCTTTTTCAGTACTCATTTTAGTTACTCTTGTCTGGAGACTACTGTAAATTGTCTGGGTCAATTGCTCTTCGCTCATCTTGTGGCCAGTAATCGTACAGATACAGCCCAAACGGAATCCACCAGATTAGGTCGTTGGTTAGTATCAAAATCACTGCTCGGACAGGCCAATCCCCCGACAATACGAGGAAAGCCATCCCAATAGGTCCAAGAATTTTTCCAGCGAGTCCAACGGCGACTATGAGCCAGCCACGATCCAGGGAACGCGCGACGGCCAGGTAGAGTACTCCATACAGCCCGACAATCATGCCGAGGGTGGCAAATATCTCAGGATGGCGCATTGGCTCCATGCGAGCGACGTGAAAGAACCACTGTGGCTGAATACTCGAATAGAGTCCCCAGGTGATGTTGTATACACCCGCAATCAAAAACACAATTTGGTAAAATTTCCGGGGGATGATTGGTGAGTGCATATGCGTCACTGGTAGAAAATCTCATGGCGTCTGTAAAAATTCATGGCACCTTCTCATCACCGATAATCAACTAGCTGACCCATATCAAACACCGGTTTATTCTACCGTATTGGGGATTCCCGCCCTGTGATGAACTAATCCTCTGAATCTTGCACGCCAGTACTGACAGACATTGAGCAGTTCGAAAAGGCAGTGCTGCATACACAGCGCATATCGCTCACTGACATGATTCGTCGTATTGAATTGGTACCAAACAACAAATCCTTTGAAGCCGAATAAGCGGTATGAACTGCGCCGAGGTCGTCCGACAAAGCCAGCGCGCGTCGACGCGGAGGACGTTCCGGCGTCGGGTCAAGAGACAGGCGGCGGCGCTTCGCGAGGCACTCAGAGCCGAGGGGTTCAACGGCGGATTTCGACTCGGACTCGAACTCGAAGGCTACACCGTGGATAGCGACGGCCAACTCGCGGCTGCCCCCAACACGGCGATGTCGTCGGTCTGTGAACCCGAACTTGGGCGGCACAACGCCGAGTTGAACACGCCCGCGACGACGTTCGATCCGGAGGGCGTCACGCGACAGATAAACAGTCTCACCGAGCGCGTTACTGCTGTCCGGGAGGCGTTTGCAGCTCACGACAGGCAGTTCGTCACCGACGGGATATGGACGATTGGCCCACCAGAGGGAACAATAGCGTATTTGTCCGCCAGCGAGACCAGGGGCGGAATCGAAGTTGCAACGAACCTCTCACCAAAAGATCGATACTACGCACTTGATGCGGATATCACCGCCACAGGCCCGGTGGAGTTGGAGCTTCCCGGCTGCCATAGGACGCTCCAAACGATCCTCGTAGAATCGTTGGCTGCCTCCATGCAGATGCACCTTCAATCGCCGACCGATGAGTTCGCGCGGTACTTCAACGCAGCACTGCGAACCGTCGGCCCGCTGGTTGCGCTGGCGGCAAACTCCCCGTTTCTCCCGCCCGAGCTATACACTGGCGCTGACACGGAAACGGTATTGACCGCTGGGGTCGAACTCCGTCTCCCCGTGTTCGAGTCGATGAACGTCCGCGACCGTGGCAAAGTTCGGTTACCCAGGGATCTCGATTCGCCCACGGATGCCGTTAATCGCATCGTCGACGACCGGGTCTGTGCGCCCTACCTTCACGAATGGATCACGGAGGGGTCTTCAGAGGGGTTCGAAGCTGACTACTGGGAGTTGCTCCACAAGCAAGGAACCTGCTGGCGATGGGTCCGACCCGTGTTCGGTCCCGAAGGGCCGCGTATTGAGTATCGACCGCTCGCTTCCCAGCCAAGCGCGGCCGATGTCATCGGATTTCAGTTGCTCGTTGCTGGACTGCTACATGGTGTCATCATCACAGATCATCCCCTGTTCACCCTGCCCTGGCAGGCTGCCCAGGAGTCTCTGTACGCGGCAGGCCGTGACGGGCTCGAGGCGTCCCTCGCGTGGGTGACTCGCGACGGTGATCGTACCGACGACCCAGCAGTCCTCTATCCGGACCTGTTCGCCGTGGCTCGCACCGGGCTCCGCGACCGAGGGCTAACGGACGCCCGTATCGATGAACTTCTCGCCCCTGTTGAGCGTCGCTGGGCGGCCCGGACAACTCCGGCGACGTGGAAGCGTGACCAAGTTCGAGCTAGACTCGGCGCCGGTGACGACATCAGGGCTGCCATTATTGGGATGCAACGGGAGTACATCCGACAGGCCGGGACTGGAAAGCCATTCGTGGACTGGCTTGAGTGAAAATAGAGGGTACCGAGCTTCGTTCCGGACTCGGGATGTGGAGTAACTCGGACTCGTTCATTCGGTACGGTGCTGGATTCAGCCTCTGTATCTTGCACGCCAGTACTGACAGACATTGAGCAGTTCGAAAAGGCAGTGTTGCATACACAGCGCTTGTTCAGCACCACCCTGAGGCCGAATCTACTCAATCGGTATCCGTGATCTCATTCCGTGGTCTCCTACTCATCAGGTCGCTGGTGTGATATTCTGATTCAGGTGGAAGACGTTCTCGGGGTCCCACTCGGCCTTGACCCGTGCGAGTCGGTCGTATATTTGATCGCCATAGGCGGCGTGCGTCCGGTCGGTCTCGTCCTCGCTCATGAAGTTGACGTAGACCCTTACCGGTCGAGTACGTCGCCATCGCCTCGAACAACTCCCTGGTCCACTCGACGTGGCGTTGATCGTCCTCTGGGTCGTCCCATCGTGACTGGATGTTGAGCACCCAGCCGGCGGCCCGGTGTGGGTACGCGGTCGAGTCGTGAGGTTTCCGAGCGACGGCCCCGCCGAGTGAGAGCATCCCGATCGCTGAGGCCGTCGAGGTCATCCGGGCCGCATGGTCACAGAGCACGTCGATGGCCTCGCCCGTGAGGTCGGCAAGGTAGTGGGACTTCCAGTAGTTGCGCGCCCCCGGGCCGACAGCGTCGTCGAACATCGACTGGAACGCCACGTACGGCTTCGGGCCGAGCGCGTCACCGATGGGGTCGCCATACTCGGCGATCGGTGCCAGCGTCCGTTTCCCCTCGTCGGGATCGCCTGCGTATATCATCGCGATGATCACCACTAGTTCCCCGTGAACCGATTCGGGCAGGAATGGTGCCGGGGGCGCATGCCTGAGTATGGGGAGGAAGGACACCTCGTGGGGCGCGTCGCGGAGAAACGACGCTATCTCGCGGAGGACGTCGGGGGCGTCGTCAAACGGCCACACGACCGGGCCCGCGTGCACCGTCGGTCCAAGCTCGTGCAGTTCGAACTCGAAGGACGTCACCACGCCGAAGTTCCCGCCGCCGCCCCGGACCGCCCAGAACAGGTCGGGGTGCTCGTCGGCGCTCGCTCGGACGAACGTCGCGTCAGCCGTGACGATGTCAACCGACCGGAGGTTGTCGACGGTCAGGCCGTGCTTCCGGGAGAGGTAACCGACGCCGCCGCCGAGGGTGAGTCCCGCCACGCCCGTCGTGGAGATGAACCCCGCGGGCGTGGCGAGGCCGTGGGCCTGGGATTCCACGTCAAGGTCGTGGAGGACCGCGCCAGGGCCGACCCGGGCCGTCTTCCGTTGGGGGTCGACGTGCACGTCGTCCATCGGCGAACAGTCCAGCATCAGTCCGTCGTCGACGACCGCGTTGCCGGCGACGTTGTGGCCGCCGCCCTTGATGGCAATTTCGAGTCCGTGCTTCCGCGCGAACGGGACCGCTCGCATGACGTCGGCCGCCCCCGACGCACGGACGATGACGGCCGGCTGTCGATCTATCATCGCGTTCCAGACCTCGCGGGCCTCGTCGTATACCGCATCGCCGGGGAGGAGGACCTTGCCCCGTAGTTCCGCCCCGAGATTCCTTGCCGCGTCCTCGAGTTCGACTGGTGTATCGTGTTCGCTCATGGAGTCTCGGTGAGTCCCTTCGCCTGCTGGAATAATGTAAATTTCCAGTGAAATATTTCACACCGTGAAAGCGTCTGCCGCTCGTCGAACTCCCGAACGGCCGGTTACGCGAGGACATCCGACGAGAGGAGCGACCCCGCTTCCTCGATCCGTCGTGCCTCTGCCCTATAGCGCTCGTAGACCGTCTCCGCCCACTCTCGAACCGTCGCCGCCTCGGTATCGACCACGGCCTCCAGCTGTCGCGACTCAGCGTCGTGACAGCAGATGCCCATTCGTTCATCGAAGAGCCCGATCCCACAGCGGTGCTGGTCAGGGAGGTTGTCGTGGACGAACAGTGAGCAGTTATCGCGGGAGGCTGCCTCTGCGACTTTTTCCGGGTTCCACGCGACCGTCGCTTCGAGCACCTCGGGCGAGTAGATGTATTCGAACTCCATCCCGTCGAGCACGGCCTCGCAGACGGTTTCGTTGTTGACTGACTTGAAAACGGTTGTGCCGAACCCCCGCATAGTGTCGCTCTCCTTGATCAGTCGGGTGACCCGCTCGACCGGTTCATAGGGGTATCCTTCTCCCGGATACGAGACAGTGGCATCGGCGAACATCTCGACCGAGAACCCTTCCATCTCCCGGGGAAGCCACCGCCAGACGTCGCGGAGCTTTCGCTCGGTCACCATGGCGTCTCGGAAGTCGGTGAACCGCTCGGCGACGAACTCGCCCAGCGGCGTGAGTTCGTACGTCGGGCCGTCACGCTCGATCCATCGGCGCTCCTCGAAGTCGGCGAGGATCCGGCCCATGGTGGGCGAGGAGGCACCGGTCGCCCCACGCAAGTCGTCCCGATCGAACGGCTGTTCGGCCAATGTTTCGAGCACCCCGGGGCGGTGTTCCGAGCGCGCGAGGAATTCGATGTCCTCTATCGACGAGCCCATGGTACAGTTACACACGCTGCGGTAAAAGTAATTGCGTGGGGCTATCAGCTATCGGATCGAAGTGACGAAAATCCGTATGTTACGGGCCGAAGACAGACGGATGGCCTGAATGGCCAGTTCCAACCATATACCAACCCGGTGACGTCGAACCACTTGAAGAGTGATCCAATCCTCTCAGTATTTCAGTGCATACAACTCGGGAAGCTTAGTCTCAGTCGGTTCCAATTTGCTGAATAGAACCTCCGTATCGGTCATGCCCTTACTGACAGACACTGAGTAGATCTAAAATGGACTGCTGAATACAGGGCGCGAGTGTCGCACGACACCACCACAGAAATCCGATTTTGGGAATCGATCAGTACAGGTGGTCTATTGACCACAGTTCTGTTATGATGTCACTCGGAGTTGAAAACTGGCGTACTAACATTTCTTAGAACCACGGACGAGTTATTGATCCGAGGCTGCCGCACGTGGAAATTCCATCAGCACAGCTGTTCCTTGCGAGATATCATCATCAAATCGAATATCGCCGCTACAGGCTGTTACACTCCAAGAGGCGAGCCATAGTCCGAGTCCCATACTATGACGAAGTTGCGACTCCGACCCCATCTCCAGAACGTCCCGTTCTTCCGATGGAATTCCCGGGCCGTTATCCTCGATGCGAATCTGAATGCGATCAGGATCCTTCTGTATCGTGACTAAAACTAACGGTTGATCAGAATCGTTGTGTTCTATCGCGTTTTCGATCAGGTTGATGAACGCAGTTGTAACCAGTTCCTCGTGTCCCGTTGCAGCGTGGGCGTCACTGGGGATGTCTACTTCGAAATCGACTGCTGGATAATTAACACGGAAATCGTCAACAATGGATTCAACCAGGCTACAGAGCTTGAGCGAACCCTGCTGGTCTGCCATGTCGTTGTGGATGTGGTGAATCTGTTGGACCTTCTCACTGGTTTCGATAAGTTCTTCTCCGCGTTCACGGATTGCATCTATCGCTGGCTGAAACTCCGGGTCAACCCCATCTTCCAGTTGCTGGACACGGCCAAGAATTACAGTCATGGCATTACTGAGGTCGTGTCGAAGGATGCGGTTCAGTACGTCCAATCGCTGTTCACGCTGTTTGCGATTGGTGATATCCCTGACAACGCCCACGGTTCCCTGAAACTCTCCATCTTCAGCAGGTAATAGTGCTAGATGCAAATCACAGGGAATGCTATCGCCGGAAGCTGTCTGTAACCTAATTTCGCACCGGCCACTCTCTCGTTCGTCGGATCGTAGCAACGTTCGAATAATGCTGAGGCATTTCTCAACGTCAGCATCTGTCAGGACCTTGGAAACAGGGGCACCGACAAGATCGTCTCGTGTGTAGCCAATATCGAAATTCTCGACCGCCGTCTCGTTAACCCACGTAATTTCTCCAGAACTGTCTAAAGTATATACTCCATCGCGAATCTGTTCAAGGATTGTTTGATGCCGATTTTCGCCGCCAGTCATCAGTCGGTATTCAAGTGGTGAATTATTAAAAAAGGGGGTTGCCTCTGCTCTTGGAAGTCATGGACTGAGTATCAAATCCGCGTTCTGCATCTGGCACGCCTCTGCAAACACTACTGAAATTTCATATAAGAGTCAACGGTCAGTTCGCAGGTCCGTTCTGGCGGCTGTTTCATAATTTTTGTGTCGAAAAGAACGATAGACGTCTACTGCGTACACCCTCTGTATTCAGCACGCGACTTCTGACAGGATACGTATAGGTCCACCACCGGCTTGCTGAATACAGCGCGCATATCTTGGACGCTCTACACTGGCAAAACCGGTGATAACGACATTTAGTTCTCTAACAACAAGACGGAATGAGTTGGGTTGCTGGTCTACTCACGGTCCCAGAGATACACCGCAAGCGCAAGGAGTCCGCCGAAGAAGGTCAAAAAGGTCAGTCCGCCAACGGCAAGCGCCCAGAATGCAGCGTTCTCGTTCCCACGCTGCTCTGCATCGTTATACACCCAGTAGGCAAGCACGAAGGGAATAATCAGGAAAAACAGACCGATTATTAGGAGTTCTGGACCGCCGGGAATACCGAATTGGAGGGGGACCATAACTACCCGTTGTCCCATATAGATGAAAAAAGGTATGGTAACTTGGAAGTCACACTCGCGGTACATTCACCACGATGGGCCTTCCTGATGGCGTTTTACGCACCCGGTCTGTAGTCCCCGTGTGCTGAACGCAACCTCTGTATGCAGCACGGCAATACTATCAGCTGTTGAGAGGTTCAACAGAGCCAAATTGATGTAAATCCGTATGTATTGAGAACGACAGTCTCAACTACTGGATACAGAGGATGTAGTCAGCACACTGATTGCGTTTGCTACATTACGAAATGGTTGAAATACTACGGTGTCCATACCGGTACGGCGGGTCGGGTGTCGGAAACGATTCCAATCAGAAGGTTACGCGTTCAAGTAACCGCCGGATGAACCCCGGCTGACGCGAATCGTGAGAATAAATTGTAACGGTCGTACAGCCAGGGTTCGGGAACGTTGGCCGCGCGTCGAACAGTGCCCCTCGGAGACTGTCCTCGATCCCACGTCGGACCAGCAGGTCGGGCTGAGAGGGTTGTCCACCGTCGGTTCTAAGCGATTCTGAGGTGACCGAGACTGAGAGCATTTCCGACAGCTCCGACTGGTACTCGGCTATGGTCTCGTACTGTGTGTCGGCCTTCTTCTCGTTAACAGGGTACCAAAGCGAGACTGCGCCGTCGTTGGCCGTCGCAATGTCCCCGGCAACGTTCACAGCGAGCGGTGGGTACGGTCCACGTTCGCCCGAGAGGACGACGTGTTTCGGTTCGTCGTAGCCGAGGTTATCGACGAGGAGGACGTCACATGGTGCGTGTCTAACGACCCAGTCGATGGGGTCCCCGACGAGTCGCGACCGGAGACGGAGCGGTTCGTGTTCGGCAATGATAGTGTCGACACCGCGACGCTCGGCGAAGTTGACGATGGCGTGTTTCGTGTCGTGGCTGACGATCTCGTCGGCCTCGATATTGACGCCGAGTTCTTCGGCGAGTGCTTCAGTCCGGGTCTCGAAAGAGCGGTCCGCCGAGGACTGGACTGTCATGTCGTCAGTGAGCGGGACCTGGTCGGGCACCTCCTGAAACCGGACGGCGACCACGCGGCCGTCGTCAGGTCTGATGAGGTCGGCCGCCAGCGAGACAAGCGCCCGTTCGCGTGCACTGCCGTCGTTTTTTGTCAGGGCGACGAGCACCTCGTTGCGGTTCTCGTCCATGGTAGATTCGATCTCGGTGAGTGCCTCTCGGCCGACCTGCCGACGGATGGCATCGGTCGCCGCGCCCTCTCGGTCGACTCGCGAGCGGACGTAGAGGAAGTACCAAGCGATACTGCCGACGGTGATGACAACTGCCCCTTGAAGCGCGACGGTTCCCATCTGGGTCAGCAGGAGGAGGCCAGTCGCCACGCCGAATATCTGCATCCACGGGTACAGTGGCGAGGTAAACTCCGGTTCGTACTCGACGCTTCCTTCCCGGAAGGCAACGATGGCGACGTTAATGAGTGCAAACACCATAATCTGAAAAGCGCTGGCGAGCTTCGCGATATCGAGGATAGGGACGAACGCGATGAGCACCAGCAACACCGCACCGGTGAGCGTGATGGAGTTTAGCGGAGTGCCAAAGCGTTCGCTGACCTGTGAGAGAGACGGCGGCGCTAGCTTGTCCCGACTCATGGCGAAGGGGTAGCGCGACGAGGAGAGGATGCCTGCATTGGCCGTCGAGACCAGCGCTAGGATGGCCGCGAGGATGACGGCGATGACGCCAAGTTGGCCCATAGTTGCCTCGGCAGCGACGGCGACCGGAGTCAGCGACCCGGCGACGCTTCCGGGGTCAGTCACGCCGACCAGTACGGCCACGATAGCGACATAGAGTATCGTGGTAAAGGCTAACGATCCCAGTATCCCCAGCGGGATGTTCCGACCGGGGTCTTCAACCTCCTCGGCGACGCTAGCGACCTTGGTGACACCAGCATAGGAGACGAACACAAGCCCTGTCGCCGCCAACAGTCCGCCGAGACCGTCAACGAAGAAGTTCGTGTAGTTAGCCGACTGGACGCTGGGAGCGCTGCCGGCGGCGAACCAGCCCAGCGCCGCAAGCATCACGACGACAATGGCGACCTGTAGTCGGCCGGTCTGTTTAGCACCAACGATATTGATAAGGATGAGCACGGCGGCCAGTGCCAGCGCGACCGGTTTCAGCGGGAGATCGAAGAGCAAGAGGAGGTATGGGACTCCGCCGACCAAGGCGAGCGCGCCTTTGAACGACAGCGAGAACCACGTGCCCACGCCAGCGACGGTTCCAAGCAGTGGCCCCATCCCACGTTCGATATAAATGTAGGTTCCGCCAGCTTCGGGCATCGCGGTCGCCATCTCCGACTTCGAGAGGGCGGCGGGAACTACGAGTAAGCCCGCCAGCGCGTACGCTACGATGACCGCCGGGCCGGCGATACCCAGCGCCAATGCTGGGAGGATGAAGATGCCGCTGCCGATCATCGCACCAATACTGATAGCCAATACGGAGGGGAGTCCGAGATCTCGTTCGAGGTTTTTGGTCATGAGTGGGACCGTGGTTCTGACAGCGTCTGTTTGACGGCGTCACCCAGTTCCGTCGAGAGACAAGTCGACACGCAGACGATGGTGGTCGCGATGTCCTCGAAGGCCTCGCGTCTCTGTGGGTCGTTGACCGAGATGAGGAGTTCGTCGATTTCGAATCGTGTGCGAAGCAGTTGTGCCACCAGTAGCGCTTGCCGGTCGCGCTGGAGCGCGACCACAGCGGCGGTGGCACCGGCGCCGGCACCGAGGATTTCGGCTGAGGTCACGTTACCGACTGTCTTTCGAACGTTGTCGGGCGTCTGTAAGGCGACAGTGGAGGAGTCGGTAATGAGATGAGTTCGGACGGAGTCGATGTCAGCAGCGAGCAACGACCCGACGTGGCTATCACTGACGACGAGTAGCGACGTCTCTTCGGGCGAGCGGTCGATTGTGTTTTCCAAGCGGGTGCGAGCCTTCATTGTGGATAGAGCAGTGTCAGGCTGGCGAGATGCCGCCCGAGCACGCGGTTGCTACTCGTTCTTTGATTCCGAAAAGGGATAAATCAATAGGTTACAGTTCCGGTTCAGAAATACAGGGACCCATATGTGGCATTATCGGAATTGTATTCTCAATTATCGTCGACAATTGCTTCGGTGTTGAATCGATGAAAGGGTCGTGTGTACTCGTTGCGGATAAGATCCTCGTCGACGACCTTGAGACCGACATCGTTGAGATCACGACCGATGCGGCTGAGATCGTTGCCATCAATGCCAACAACCTCGATGTGGACGTTCTCAGCACCGGTCATCACTTCCCGGATGGCCACGACGCCGTCAACCTCTAGCGCTCGCTGGGCTATTTCTTCTCGCTCGTGTATCGGGGCCGTACAGACGATGAGCGTGTGGAGTTGATAGCCTGCGGCTTCATAGTCCACGTCTACGTTGTAGCCGCGAATAACCCCATCCTCTTCGAGATTGTTGATTCGGTTGCGGACGGTGCGGGCCGAGACATCCAGCGACTCCGCGATATCGCTGGCAGACGTGTGGCGCGCGTCGCCTTGTAACGCGTGAATGATCTGTCGGTCCAAGTCGTCTATCGGATACTCCGAATCGGTCATGCCATCCCGTTAGCGA
This sequence comes from Haloarcula rubra, assembly GCF_019599465.1. GTDB lineage: Archaea > Halobacteriota > Halobacteria > Halobacteriales > Haloarculaceae > Haloarcula > Haloarcula rubra. The sequence goes on along the minus strand of NZ_RKLR01000006.1, from coordinate 151,994 downwards.
AGGGTCAGTACATAAATTCGTGGTTGTCGGGTAAAGTGAGATCGTGTTGTGGACGTCCACTCAGCCAGAATTGTGACGGTGTAGTCAAGGACGCCAGAGACGTGTAGTGCAACACCAATTAACATTCATCGGCGGATTCAGCAGTAGGGTTCCCATGTTGGGATATTGTGGTCTACGGTCGCACTATTGCACGTTTCCACAGAAACGCGAAACTCTCCAACTGTCCACTTGTTGAAGCCGCTGATTTCCTGTGACTCACCGAATCAACCTCACAGTCCGCTGCGTTGAAGTTGCATATAGTACATGACGAGTACGAAATGCGAACGGAGCGCAACAAGGACAGGAGCTACAACGTCTGGATGACTCGTGACGAGTATCGGGAACTCCCACGACGAGCAACGACCACGCAGCGAGAGATCGCCATCCGGTTGATGGGAGCCTGCGGGCTCCGTGTTCGCGAAGTCCTCGACGTCACACCCGATCACATTTCGCGGATGACCGACGGCCGACACTACGCGCTCGAGGTCGTCGGTGGGAAAGACACGACTGGCGAGTACGACGGCGGGAAACACCGCGAGACATGGTTGCCCGTCGACGTCGAAGCCACGATCCACCGCTACATTCAGGAGCACGATATCGACGTCGATCGACCGCTCGCCGACAAGAGCAAGCGCACCGTACAATGGGCCGAAGATGCAGCCGACGGAGCCGCCGACGAACTGGGCGACGACGACTACCGACGAATCTCTACGCACGATCTTAGACGTTGTTGGGCGAACCACTTACTCGTCGAGGAGAACGTCTCCCCGCGTATCGTGATGGCACTCGGTGGGTGGTCGTCCTACGATGCGATCGAGCCGTATCTGGCAGCGCCGACCGAGGAGAACATCATCAGGTCGATGACTGACGTCGGGCTGTGACCGGTTTCGGCGTGCTATCGGACACATCTGAGTGTCGGTCCTGTCAAAGACCTAATCGCTGATAGGTTTTACCGACCGTGCTGAATACAGGGCGCATAGTCAGCACAGGTATTTGCGGAACATGAGTCCAGCTAAATCGCTCAGTAAAGAGCACGCATTCATTACGAGAGGTCCCTTGATGCAGTAGGCAATCAACCCATGATAACGATTAACACATCAAATTACGAATATGAAAGGGCGTTCCATGTAGAGGATGGTCGGCGTCAAGGTGCGTGATATCTGGAACGCGAGAGGTGAATCAGCCAATGCCAACCTACGTAGTCCTCTTCGAGAAAACGGACGAAGGACGCACAATTAACCCCGAAGAGGCACAGGAACGACGCCAGCGGGGGGTTGAAATGGTGGAGGAAGTTGGCGGGGAAGTCACGGCACTCTACTACGGGTCTGGCCGGTACGATATCGTGGGTATTGCAGATCTCCCGGATGGGGAAGCTCTCGGGAAGGTTCAGACCGCGTACGAATCACTTGGACTCACAGCTATCGAAGCCTGGGAAGTATTCGAGCCAGCGGAGTGGAACGAAATCCTCGAAGAGGCCCCGATGTAAGCCACGTCCCCAACACACCTATGAACACTGCACACAGAGTACTGTGAGATAGATCGGCTGTCACATTGTATATCCCGAGAGTGACTCAACATGGGAAAATCCACACGGTCAGCGGAGATCAGGTCGAGGCGCACAGCTCTTGTAACAGGTGCATCGCGGGGCATCGGGTATGAATTGACCAAACTGTTTGCACGGGATGGATACGATGTTGTGCTGGTCGCTCGGAGTCACGACCGACTGCAGCAGATTGGCACAGAACTCGAAGAGTCGCACGATATTACGGCGACCGTAATTTCTCAGGATTTGTCAGTACCGGAGGCGGCTGAAGAACTCTACGATGCAACTACCGCACAGGGGATTCGCGTTGATACGCTCGTGAACAATGCGGGGATCGCAACGTACGGACGATTTTATGAGACAGAGTGGGAACGATATCGGGAATCACTCCAGTTGAACCTCGTCACTGTCACAGAATTGAGTTGGCGCTTCGCCAGACCGATGTGTGAGCGGGGTACCGGACAAATTCTCAACGTTTCATCAGTCTCGGGTTTGTATCCGACTCCCAAGGCGGCTGTCTACGCGGCGGCGAAGAGTTATTTGATTTCATTTTCGGTCGCACTCGCTAACGAACTCGCCGAAGACGGTGTTACCGTCTCAGTCCTCTGTCCGAGGGAAACCGATACCGCAATCCTCGAAAAAGGTGGGATACAGCATTCGGCCTTGCCCGAGAATGATCTCCTCGATCCGGAGACGGTTGCTCAGAGTGGCTATACTGGCCTCCAACAAGGAGACACGATAGTGGTGCCCGGTGGGATTCGGGAGAAATTGTTGTATCACCTCCCACGGGTGCTTCCGAAATCGATGGTAGCATCGACAGCACGGGATCACTGGGAAACAGAATGAATTCATCCTCTGTATCTTTTACGGCGCTCTTGACAGACGCTGAGTAGCTTGAAATGACACTGCTGCATACATAGCGCATATCTGCCAGCCGACTTCTACCGAGCAGGGATACGGTGAATCGGTCAATACAGTGCGAGCAATCAGCACACCAGCAAAATGTTCATTATCCGAAACCCAGTGGATTTGTCGTATGTCCCTCTCATCGGTCATCGAAGATATAAACGGAAACCCGCATCGAGAACGAAGCTTCTACGAATATCCGGCGCTATACGACTTCTATCACTCTCGGATGCTCGACCGGGACGTGCAGGTGGGCCTGCTCGACCGAATCGAACCAAACCAAACGAGTCGTGTGATCGAGTTTGGATGTGGGACCGGGCCGCTGCTCGAACGCATCGAGGGACAGTACGAGAAGGTACTCGGCGTCGATAACAACGAAGCAATGCTCAACGTGGCGAGGCAGCGAGTGGCGAGTGCGGAAGTCCTCGAAGCGGATTTCAGGGAGTGGTCTGCCAGCGAGGCAGGGGGCGCATTCGATGCTGCGGTGCTGATGGGCGGACTGCTCCACCTCACGCATGACAGCGATGTCGAAGCGTTTGCCGCAACCGTCTACGACAGCCTCCGGGAGGGTGGTAGGTTCGGCACCTTCTTCCAACCGCTATCTGATGACCTGGACAACGGCAGTCGCGAGCGTCAAACCGTCGAATCAGAGCGTTTCGTGGTCGACCGCCACTCCGTAAGTGCAGTCACGTCGCCCGAAGGTCAGTACACGACGACGTACCTCTTCCATATTCGAGATAAAATCGAGGACACCGAGGCCAAGATGGGAACTGTGTTCCACGGCCGGTTCCACGACCCAGACACACTCGAGAAAATCTTTCTCGACGTCGGATTCGATGACGTCAAAGTGTCCGACGGGAACGGTTCGACCGTGTTGCGTGCCGTGAAGTAAGCACGTCTACTCTACAGTTGGTTCGCTGATGTCAGTGTGCCAGTAACGATGATGCTGACTGTACTCTCTGTATCTTGCATGCTCCTCCTGACAGGACCTCGGTAATTCGTTGAGACCGTGCTGCATACAGGGCGCATATGGGTCGACATCTTTACGGTCAAACTCAGACGTGTATACCACCCGATATATGACCGTCACCGGATATTTGTAGCGTGAATGGCAAGGATTAATATGGCCTCGTCAGATTCACAGACCCGTCTGTCACTCCTCGTCATCGGTCTACTGGTGATTTTTGCACCAGCCTTCTTTGTTCTGCTGACCCTGGAATTTCTCATTCTCTCCGGTGACCTCCTCTTGAGTGATGTCACTCCACTTTCACTGCTTGAACTGTACTTACTCGACCTTGTATTCCTGCTAGTGTTTGCGTACGGGGTATACCGCATCACATCGTGGACGTTTGAGCATCGGTTGCCTTCAGTACTCGATACGCTAGAATCAACCGAGGACGACAGTGATGCCAACGATACGCAGTCTAACGATAACAGATAATATCGTCTAATACCGTTAAGAACCGATGCTCGGCTGTTCAGTTCACGAGTGTAGCCAGCGGGTGGTGCAAGTCGCTTCGTCGCAAACGAAACAGAGCACCTGTGCTGAACTCACCCTGTGTATCGGTTATGGCGTTATTGATAGACGCTGAGTAGTTCGAGTCGTCGCTGCTGCATACAGGGCCCAGAGCCAGCAGCGACGCGTCCACTGCCTGATCAGTGAACATTATCCAGTAAACACTCTTGACGCTTCGGTCAACAGGGACCGTATGGTACTGGTTCAGGCGCTGTCATACACCGCGCTAGCGGTTGTGGCCGCCTTGGTGGGCGGCGTAATCGCTATCTACTATCCACCGGGGCCTCAGATGGAAAGCAACATTCAGCACTTCGCGGCCGGGGTTGTGATCGCCGCCGTTGCCGCTGAGTTGCTCCCGAACATCCACGGGCGGGCACCCCAAGTCGTAGTGCTGGGGTTCGCCATCGGGGTTGTGACGATGTTGGGCATCCACCGGCTGAGTAAGACTATCGAGAAGCGCGGTATTGGTGGCCAGTTTGCTGGCGCGGCGGGGCTGCTCATCACCGTTAGTATTGATATGCTCATTGACGGAGTCCTCATTGGGGTAACCTTCCTTGATAATCCCGACACCGGCGTCATCATCGCCGTGGCGCTGGCCATCGAGGTTCTCTTCCTCGGTGTTGCCGGTGTCATCGCACTACCACAGGATATGGGGATGGTCCAGAAACTCTCAGTCCCGACAGTCTTCGGGCTGCTGCTCGCATCAGGGGTAACTGGTGGCGTGCTTGCACTGGACGGGGTAACCGGCGCCCCCATCGCGATTATCCTCGCCTTCGGTTCCGCGGCCCTGCTGTACCTCGTCACCGAGGAACTGCTGGTGAAGGCCGGGAAAGTTCCTGAGACGCCGGTGTCGACGACGCTCTTCTTCGTCGGCTTCCTCGCAATATTCCTGCTTGATATGCTCCACTGAGACGGTGAGCGAAGCGAAAAAGAGAGCCATTATCCACTGGATTAGATCCGGAACACCTCACATGCTACAGGCGCATTGGGTAATGACCGTCGGACCGGATGTGACTGCGGAACCCATTCTCTGTATCTTGTGCGATAGTACTGACAGACATTGAGCAGTTCGAAAAGGCAGTGCTGCATACACAGCTCGTATCGGTCACCCGGTTTCTACTGGGCATTGCTACAGTGAATCGGTCAATACAGGGGATTCACTTATCGGTGCAGGCAGCGTATCGTTCATTATGCCTGAAGAAGTCCTGTTCAAATCGGAAAGCAACCAGAGTCGAGAAGAGATTGCAGCGTACCTTCGGAAAGTCGCGGATAATCTCGACAGCGGAAACGCTATCAGCCTGAAAGCAGGCTCCGAGTCTGTCACACTGAATCCGCCTGCACGGCCAACCTTCGAGGTCAAAGCTGAACGCGAAGGCCCGGCTGGCAATATGACTGAATTGAGTGTCGAGTTCGAACTCGAATGGGACGAGAACGCCGATGGGGGGACCAGCGGAACTGGCCAACTGGAAATCGAGTAGTCACTTCGTAGGTCTACTGAACAGCTGGTTCGCTGGCTTCAGCGTGAAAGAAATTAGACGACTGTGCTAAGCTCATCCTATGATGCAATAGCTGACAGAATCTATATGAATCGATATTTGCCGCGCTGAATAGAAGGCGCGAATTGGCCACCACCGAACGGGTTGCACCGAGCGGTACAGACCGTCGGCCTCTATAACAGTAGGGGCAACACGGTGCGCTCGACCACGGGGCATGCGCAAGTCGAACCGTCCGCACTCGCCGCTTCGAGACAACGGTCGACGACACCCGTCCCGAGAGTGGGCCGGCCTGGCGCTCGCAGGACTCGATCGATTCCTCGGCGATTGGAGGTTGTCGTCCAGGCGACTCTCGTCGCCACTCTGCCTGGCGTTCGTGGCTACGTCTCCTCTGGCTCCGGCGCGTACCACGCTAAGAGCGCTCCGAACACCCCGAGGGTGCCAGCGACGAGGAAGGCCACCTCGTAGTTCGAGGCGTCGATGAGCCGCCCGGCGGCGATGGGTGCAATAAACGCCCCCGCTAGGCCGACGCTCGTGAGGAAGGCGACGGCCGTCGTGGCGACGGCTGGCTCGACCAGCTCACGGACGTACGCGAAGACGAGGCCGAGACACAACTGGATAGCGAATCCGGCGACGAGCAGCGCCGCGACGACGACAGGGACGGTTCGAATCGCGGTAAAGCCCGCGATGATGGGCGTCGTCACGAGGAAAGAAAGTAGGACGACCGGGCGACGGCGGCCGCCAAAGAGGGTATCCGAGAGGACGCCGCCGGTCACTCGCGAGAGCACACCAACGGCCGGAAAGAGGGCGACGAGCGCGCCACTGAGCTCCAACGACAGCTGCAGATCTTCGGTGAGATACGACGGGGCCCAACTGTTGACGAACAGATACAGCGCGTAGCTGAGGAACCCGAGGAGGCCAACCGTCCAGACGCGGCGGTTCGTGACGACGCGGCCGAGGTCCGACAGCGTCGGCGCCGGGGTCCCAGTCGCGTGTCCGCTGCCGCGACTCATCGGCCAGAAAACAATCACTCCCACGCACGCGATGCCCGTGAAGATGGGAAAGATCGCCGGCCATCCGAACTGCTCGGCGACGATGGGGCCGGTGCCTTGCCCGATGGCGAAGCCGACCGGCCCGCTCGCAGTGAACGTCGCCACGGCCGTCCCCTGTCTGGCAGGGTCGAACGAGCGCCCGACGATGTCGATGCCCGCGTTCCAGACGACGACGTAGGCGACCCCGCCGAGGACACGTGAGGCGACGAGCGACCAATAGGCGCCGGCGGTCGCGGCCAGCCAGCCCCATACTCCAGCGACGAGAAGGAGCCCGACCGCCACCGCGATGGCGTACCGTGAGTTCGTCCGGTCGAGTACGACCCCGATCGGAATGCTCGTGAGGACCGCCGTCCCGAACATGACACTAACGAGGAGCCCGGCTTTCGAGGCGTTGACCCCCAAAGACTCCCGGATGAGCGGCGTCACGCTCGCCGGGACGAGCTCGTAGGCCCCGAGCGCCACAGACATGAGAATCGCACCCGCGAGTAGTCCCCAGCGGGCGCGCTCGCTCGTCACGGCCGTCGTAGCATCCAACGTGGCGTCTTCGCTCGACACGCCATCGGTGTTCACCTCGCCGCCGTATCAACCTACCGTGATGCGTTCGAACCCCCGCTCGTTGTACTGAATCAACTCACCACCAAGGGTGGAATATAGCTCCGTCATCTGCTGTTTCTATCCTTTGTCTGCAGCACAGTGTTCCTATCAACTGACGATAGTTGCAACAGAGCCAATCGAGCCGGACAGGCTTCTCAGATTTCGACCATCCATGTCTTTGACGTTGAGTATCCCCATTTTTCGATTCGAATCCCGTGGCTATCTCCCTCGAGCGCGGTCATATTTACTCCCACTTCCTTAGCCGATAGCCCAATCTCCTCTCCAATGCATCGATTCGACTGAGCTCTGCAGAGCTGAGCTGGTGGTCCCCAGCCTCCAGGTTCGCCTCGATATGCTCAGGGGTGGTCGACTTGGGATCACGGCGACGTTGTCCTTCGAGAGGAGCCACGCCAGGCTCACTTGGTGTGGTGTCACTCCGTGGTCCGCCACTATTTCCTGAAGGACGGGCACATCAGCGACGGTCCCCTTGGCGAGTAGGCGACCACGGTGTAGTCGAGTTCCCTTGCGTGGGCGCATAGTTCCTCCTGCGGGAGGAGCGGGTGGCACTCGACCTGATGGGCGAACAGCGGGGCGTCAAGGAGGTCGAGTGCCTCTTCGAGTAACGCCGGCGTGAAATTCGAGAGCCCGACGTGACGGGTGAGTCCCCGACTGTCGGGGTCGTCGGAGGCGGGGATGGCCGCGAAACACACGATCGAAACAGGCCGCAAGCGAGGTCAAGCAGTCGTTAGGGCCCGTGGTCAGATGGCGAGTGAGTAGATCTGGGGGTTTCTTTCAACATGACTCGCCGCTCGGGATCGGCGTCGGCGAAGTCGCTACGTACTGGTTGCTAGCCAGTCACAAACTCAACTGGAGTTTGAGCGTTGATAGCGGCTTTAGTGGTCGCGTTCGACGTTCCAAGCAACGATGTCCGTCCTCCGCCTCCTGTACCCCTGTATACTCTCGGGAGTAAACGTCGGCGTCGGTTGGCTCCTCTACCGGCCGCTGGAATCGACTGCCGGACTGGTACTGTTGCTCGTCGGCGTGCTGGTGTTACTCGCTGTTCTCACGCAGACCGTCGGCGGCACCACAGGCTGAAATTGCGCCGGCGAAATCGTGTCGTGGAGTTCGACTGCCTGTCACGGGGGGCCAACCAAGAACAACCGATCGCTGCGCGTGCTACGGGCGCGGCCCGGGACCCGTAGGAATCTCCTCACCCCAGTCCTGGGCCCACTCGTCCAATCCTGCGAGCGCTTCGAGGAGTTCTTCGCCCTTCGTGGTGAGCTCGTAGTAGACGGCGATCGGAGCGTCTTCCTCCATACGGCGGCCGACGATATTGTTGTCCACCAGTTCGTCGAGGGCGTCCGAGAGCGTCTTCGAGCGCGCGCCTGTCGCACGCTTGAGTTCGTTGAACCGCTTCTCTCCGTCGCGCAGGGCGTGGATGACGTTCATTCGCCACGGGGTTCCGATTTGATCGATTGCGTGGATGACCGGGCAGGCAGTTGCGTTCTCTTCCTCGATCTCCTTCTGTCGGGCTTCAGTTTCGGCAGCCATGGTTAATCAGCACTCGCGATTGCACAGGCGGGATTCGTTTCGGGGTACGATTCGACGCCAGCATAGTCGACGAGTTCGGTGCCGAGGGTCTCGATCCGATCGGCGAGACCGTCTTCCGTCAACCGACCTGACTCGAATGACTCGGCGGCGTTCGGAATCGCCACTTGATGTGGGAGTACCCACGCATCGAGAGCCCGGGCTACTGTCCGGAGGTGTTCGAGGACGGGAGTTGGGAACCCACCACCGGAGACGGCCAGCAACCCGACGGTCGTTCCCTCGAACTCGTCGAAGCCGCTGTAGTCGAGGGCTGTCTTCAGCGGCGAAGCGTACGAACCGTGATACATCGGCGACCCTAGGATGACACAATCAGCGGCCTGGATTCGTTTCCGGAGCGTTGGGGCATCGCCGGCATCGGTCTCCTCGGGATCGAAGACCGGGAGATTGAGATCTGCAACGTCCACGAGGTCAGTCGTGGCCCCGCGCCGTTCGGCCGCGTCCAATGCTAATTCGAGTGCGCGACGAGTATAGCTCCCATCGCGCTGACTACCACAGAGCGCGACGACGTGTTCACGTTCAGTCACGTCCATACCTGAGAGAATACACGGACAGAGGTTAGATAAGTGCTCGGCGAAACGAGTTCCAGTAAAATTTCGTATACTCTCAGTCGACGGCTTCGACAGTGACAGAGAAGGATTCGTCGAGAACGACCGACACCGGCCTGTCGATCTCAGGAACGGCGACGCTGACTTGTACAGGGTCATGCGTTCGGAGCGTGATTGCATCGGCGGCAACGACAAACTCGAGACCCCACAACGGTGTGTCTCTGACATTGAGCCCGGCATCTTGAAGGACTCCCAAAATCTTCGGACGTGTCAATAGCACCATCCCGACGGGGATGAAGCTGTAGAAACTACACCGACTGCAGTCGACGAAGACGACGACAGGATGATCACGGGCGAAATATTCGTCGTACCGGTCCAGTTGTTCGATGACGCCGACACAGGTGCCCTGTTGGCCGATATGATTGGCGAATTCTCGATCCACACGGCCGGCACAGAACGGACAGACTCCATCGAGAACACAGGACCAGATCAACCGTGTTCGCCGGTCGAACGTAGCGACTACGGCTGCGGGATCTCTGTCCACGGTCCCGCCAGGATCGAACGGCCACTCGAGAACCCGATTGTCGCACTCAGGGCAGTGAACTCGACCGATATAATTCGTATCGTACTCGAACGTCAGTTCGGAGCCACACTCCCGGCAGGTCTCGTCGAGTCCGACTGGGCCGATGACTGCCTCATCGTGAAAGACTCCACTTTGAATCGCGTCAAGCACTCTGTGGCCGGGATACTGAAGTTCGTAGCCATCCTCGGTCGAAGCGACGAAATGGCCCTCCAGTTGTGACAGGTGGTAATTGAAACTTCCAGAATCGCGTTCACCGACCGCCTTTCGGAGTTCGGAAAACGACAGGGAAAACTCGGGGGCGTTCCACAGGGCGAGGAGGATTTTCAGTCGAAGGTCGTGACTTAGGGTCATGAACGCTGATTCAGCGTCGGTCACCAGAGAATCGTCAGGGCCCAAATCATCGCTCATACCTATCGAAGCGGCACACGCACCCATAAAAATTTTCGTAGTCTGTCACGTCTCGAGTGTCAGCACCCCGAGAACAGCCACAGCGAAGACAGCGGCACCACTCGCAAGCAACAGCGACCCCCTGTAGCCGACAAGACCGGCCACACCAGTGAACAGAGCCGGCCCGACTACCTGACTGATTCCGATCGTCGTGGTCTGCAAACTCATGACTCCTCCACGGACGTGATCAGGAGCCAGCGCACTGACACCACCGAACAACGTCGGAGTGACGAGTCCGCTTCCGACCCCGAACACGAGTAAGGCCGCGATGAGAGCAGGGAGTGAGGACGCGAGAGCAACGCCCAGGAGACCCAGAGCGTAAAACGCAAAACCAGTCCCGAGCAACGTCGTCATCGGTATCCGGACGGTCAGCTTACCGTTCTGTGTCGAGACAATGCCGGTCACGAGGAGCACGGTGCTCGTAACACCACCGATTACAGCGGCCGAGAAGCCAAACGTCTCACTGAGGTAGAACGGCAGGACCGTATACAATCCACCGAAGAGTAGTGTGAACGAGACGAACATGATACCATAGAGTGCCACCGCACGGCCAGTCGGGATCACTTCGAGTGCTTCCCGGACGTATCCTCGCTCGGTCACAGAATTGGTCGACCCGGGGTCGTCTAGTGTGAAGAAAACGAACCCCGCGACGGGAATCGTCAGTGCATACATCAGGAAGGGTGCGTTCCAGGTCCGGGCGGCCAGAAAGCCACCGACGACCGGATAGACAGCAGTCCCGAGTGACAGCATCGCTGTCGTCACGCCCATCACCGAATCGTGCTGAAGACCATCGTATCGGTCGCCGACGACGGTCATCGCCAGCGCAGAGAGAATGCTTCCGGCCGCAAACCCCTGGAGGACACGAAGCCCCAACGCGATCGTGAAGTCGCTCGTGAACGCGATTGCGGTGCCAGCGACACCGAAGACAAGGAGGCAGCCCGAGAGGACATGTCGACGACCGATCCTGTCTGCGAGCGCACCAATAATGGGACCGAGCAGTATCCCAGGAAGGGCATACATCGTGATGAAGGAGCCGGCCTGGGAAGCTGAGACGCCGAACGTCGACTGGATCTGTGGGAGGGCGGGACTAACGAGCGGGACGTCCAGCGGCGTCATCAGGGTGGCCGCGAGGATGGCGAGCAACGTCGGAGACCGCCACGGAATTCCGACGGTAGATTCGGAGCTCGTCGACGCCTCGGTCGCACCCATCACCGATCAGAGCCCCACACCGACAGCGAACGGCCACGAGAGCGTCGATAGTGCTAGGAAGATCAGCGCGCTTCCGATCAGCCCGACGTTTTTCAGGAAGTGGATCTGTTCGTTCTGCCGATCCTGTCCCTCCATCGTCCAGAAGTCGTGCATGACGACCGTAATCGGGATGAGAAAGCCGACTACCGCAATCGCACCGAGCGCAGGATAGACGCCGACGAGGACGGCCAGAGCACCGGCAACGAGTCCAAGGCTCCCGACCGGGACAGTGACCGATGCAAGGGGTGCGCCCTTACTCTTCGCATAGCCGACGGAGGCCTCCAAATCGAGCAGGTTCCCCAGTGCGAGATAGCCGATTACGAGTGCGAACAGTATCCGTCCGAACAGGAACGCTGCTCCAGACAGTGCCGAGGAAAACGCCATCAGCTCCCACCTCCGCTGAAGCCGCGCGGACGTGGATAGTTGGTGATCGCTTCGTTTCCGATCGTCGTGTAGCGGATGCCTATCATCGACATCATTGCAAGTGAGGATACTGGCCACTCACGAATATATTTCAGGCAAATTACACTATATCAGGTGTGCTGCGCTATATCGGGTGGAGAAGCTATTTCCAGGGACATCACGTTCCCTGCGGTCGCCACCAAGTGCATCATAGCCAGTGTCTGAAGGGCCGCCATGGAGCCGTAAAGTTGCGCCCAGAGATACCATAGGCGAACAAGAGTTGGATGCAAGAGCTACTTCGAGCGAATCGCCGAGAGCCCTGTCAGAACCGTCTGCCGCTCGATCAAGACGAACCCAACGAAGATCACGGCGAATCCGACAACTGTAAAGACCGTGATTCGTTCGTCGAGGAGGATATTTCCCGCAATTGCGGTCGAGATCGGATGTGCGTAGTAGGCGAGATTCGTCTTCGTCGCGCCGATACTCTCCAGTAGCTCGAAATGGACTCTGTAGAGAACCGCGGTAGCAAGGACACCGACACCGACCAGCGAGAGCACTGCCGGTGTCGTCCACTCGACCTGAGCGATCGTTTCTCCCCGCAGGAGACTTACGCCGTGGACGAACACTGCGGCCACTCCCAACCCCCAAGCGGTGAGCGTTAGGCTAGGTAGTTCGGGATCGATACGACGGGTGAGGACGTTCCCGATCCCGAACGATGTCACACTCAGCAGAACAAGCCCCACCCCACGATTCGTGGCGGTCATCAAGTTCGATGGATTGGGATCTGCGACGATGACTGCGCCGACGAACCCGAGAGTGATCCCGAGGCCACCTAGGCTATCGAGACGTTCGGCTGGAATCAAAAAGAACGCAAATACAGCAGTAATCAACGGAGCAAGGCTGTAGATGACCGCACCAGTTGCACTCGTAACGTACTGTTGGCCAGCGAACACCAACGCGATGTTTACCCCGAGAGTGAGCAACCCGGTCACGAGGACACCAGCGATATCGCCGGGTGTCTTAGGGTACCAGTAGTCTGCACGGATCGCTACAAGTAGCAGCAACAGTACGGCACCCACATCGATCCGAAAGGCCGCAAACAGGACTGGGGGAAAGAACGGCAATCCCGCAACCGCACCCACGAACGGTGTCGCCCCGAGGACACCGTAGAACACGAACAGTCCCCCATCTCTGTGAGCGAGAGATCGCATCGTCGACACTATCGCTCTGCAATCGCTGTCCACGACCGGTCGATCTCGCCGGTATAGTGGGCAGTCGGTCGGATAAGACGATTATCGTCCAACTGTTCGAGTGCGTGTGCCATCCAGCCGCTGACCCGAGATATGGCGAACGTCGTCGTGAACAGTTCCTTGGGGACCCCAACACCGGCGAGCAGCACCGCGGTGTAGAATTCGACATTGGTCTCTAGCCGTCTGTCAGGCACCCGCTCTGCCAAGAGTTCCACAGCGACCTCTTCGAACTCCCGTGCGGTCTCGAAGAGGTCGGCATCATCACTCTCCGTGTAGAATTCGTGAGCGGCGTCCTCGAGTACCGCTGCACGAGGATCACGCGTCCGATAGACGCGATGTCCAAACCCCATCAGACGGTCGCCGCCCGCAAGTGTACTCCGTACGTAGTCTGCTGGATTCCCGGTTTCGTTCACCGTCCGGAGCATCTCCAAGACTGGACCGGGTGCGCCACCGTGGAGTGGCCCCTTGAGCGCGCCGACAGCGGCAGTCCCTGCAGAGACGAGATCGGCCTGAGTCGAGACGACGACTCGTGCCGTGAATGTCGATGCGTTCAGGCCGTGATCGGCGACCGTGTTGAGGTACGTTTCGACGCCCTCGATGCGGGCCTCTGAGGCTTTCTCTCCGGTCAACATGTACAGGTAATTCGCGGCATGTCGGAGGTCCTGTCGAGGTGCTATCGGATCCTTCCCCTGCCGATACCGCCAGTACGCCGCTACGATTGTGGGAAAAACGGCGATCAGCCGAATCGCGTCAGCTTCAGGATTATCTCGTTCATGCCCGAGATTCGCACCAGCGACACCCATTCGGAGGGCATCCATCGCGGATTTCTCCTCCTGGGCTGCTTGCTCGATGACAATCTTAACCTTATTCGAGATTTCCCGATTTGACGCGATCCTCTTTCTAAACCCGGTCAGTTCCTCAGCCGTCGGAAGTCGGCCGTACAGCAACAGGAAGACGGTCTCTTCATAAGTCGCTTCTTGGGCCACCTCCGCAATCGGGTACCCTCGGATAGCGAGAGAGCCGGTCGAACCATCGATTTGTGAGATTTCGGTCTCGCCAACTGCGATGCCGTCCAACCCCTCGCTGACCGGCCCGGTCATATGTTTGCCCGCCCTTTGGAAGTCCTGTTGTTCGAAACAATCCAAAGCCCTCGTCGGTTAATCGTTACTCCGCTCCAGACCGTCGAATATTGCCTTGCGTCTGCCGACATTCGTACGTCGGGAGAGTCGAATTGTCGGCATGTAGTGTTCAGGCAGAGTATGCTATACCAGGATTCCCAGACTACACCGGCGAATGCGAATACCATCACACGGACACGCTGCACGAGTCCTGTAGGAGGAAACCGCTGGGATGAGTTATCAGAACCCAGTTCGTCCCCAACGGACGAGCACCAAGGTACCCATCCCGGCAATTAGAGCGATGAGAACGTTCTCTGTGCTGCGAGCGACGAGAACGACGACGATTCCGGCGACCCACTCAGCTGGCCCGCCTTCGAGGAGACGAATCGTGAGGATAGAAACGATAATCCCTCCTGGGAGAGCATCGAGCGCGTCCCGAGTTGATTGCCCCGGTTCGATTCGGTCGATCGCCCAGAACCCACCTGCTTTCGTCGCGAACGTGACAACGCTCATCCCGAACACCACCATCACTGCCGTCAGAGAAACCTCAGCGACCATCTTGGATCACCTCGACCAGACACGCAGCGATTCCACCAGCCAGGATATACCACCGGCCTGGAAAGATCGTCTCGACCGTGAGCGCAACGACGACAGCGAAAGCCCAGGGGGCCAACGAAGTTCGGCCATCCCAGAACCCAACGAGGAGAGCAAGAAAAATCGCAGTCAGGACGAACCCCAATCCGTAGGTTTCCGGGTTAGCGATACGACCACCTGCAACCGCGCCAATAGCAGTAGCCAACACCCAGAAGATCCAGATCGCAAGCCCGCTGCCCAGAAGAAACGCGCCACGTCCGGTGCCCTCTCTGAGATCTTCGATTGTCAGGGCCCAATTTTCGTCGGCCATGAAAAACAGGCTCACGTAGGCTTGCCGGGACGAGAGACGCGTGAACCACTGCCGCAACGACGCCCCCATAAGCAGATACCGAAGGTTCACGACGAACGTCGTTCCGATTACGGCGACGGCGGGAATTGGCCATTCCCAGAGTCCAACGGCGATCAGTTGTGCTGCGCCGGCCAAGACGGTAGCGCTCATCAGGACTGCAGTCACGACACTCAGACCGGCCTCACGTGCGAGGACGCCGAATATGAGTCCGTACCCACCGACGCCGAGCGCAACGGGGACACACGAGACGAACCCGGACACAGCGCCGCTCCGGGAGAAACGTAGTTCCTCGCCGTCTCCCGGCACCGACTCCTCGTCACCATCCTGTACCGTCACGGTAACTGTGTCAGCGTCTTCGCGAGACATCCTCTGGTTTCGTCACCAACTGTATTCGGACATGGCGCTTGTGTTCTTGATGGAGTGCGTCTGCTCTGTTCGGCGTATCGGAGGTTCTCCTGAGACCGACCGAACGGGAGGGGACTGCTCGATATGAATGTCGTTGTGGCCTCTTCGAGATCGGTCCGTGATTGTGTAAGCTCGGGTTCGCCCTGCTTCCTGCAAAGTGGCTAATCGATGGCGATGGCGCCTCGTTACTACCTTGATCGGTGCCTTGTCTGAAGAGGCCATCCGAGGAGAGATCTTGCCTCATCGTGATTCGCCCTCCGAAGAACTCATCCAGAGGTATCCGTTCCCACGTTTCTCACCCTCAATATCACTCTCGTCAACGAGCGACTCGAGTACCTGGCGCGTCTCTCCGTAGCTTAGATCGTACACTTCTGCGACTTCTTGCGTCGCGACGGAATCGTATCGATCGATGAACTCTCGAATCTGCGGTAGTTCGGCCCGTTCTAGCGACGGCGCGATTGCTCGCAATTCAGCGTCTAGACGCTCGAAGGGTTGGAACCCCGACACGCGACGTTCGCCGTCTGGACCCTTGACGTGGTATGTTGGGAAGGCACGAACACCCGACTGCCGTGTCTCTTCGAGATCCTCTCGAAACTCCTCTAAGGCACTTCCATCTTCCACGGCCGTCGTGAACGCTGGCACATCCAGCCCGACTGACCTGGCGATTTCGAGTTGCTCATCGCGACGATTGACGTTCCGAACCTCCGTTGCGAACGCCTCCCGGAGTCGCCGCAGATACCGATGGCCCTTGTCACGACTTTGCTGGCGGGCAGCAACGTATGCGATGCTCGCGGGGTACGTCGACTTCGCCGGGTCTTCGTCGAATATCGTCGTATCGACCGGCATCCCGTGATGCTCTGAGGCTTCGCGCCAGTGTGGGGCGACTTCGCTCGGTTCGGAGATATCGTTCGCTGCATCGTAGAACTCATCGAAATCCTCAATGAGTCCGCCCATCACGAACCGCAGTTCAAGCTGGTCACCGTACACTGTCTCTAGGTGCCTGATGATTGGCTCTGAACCCCAACACCACGTGCACATCGGGTCGGTGAACTGGGTCAGTGTGACCGTCGCATCTGTCGTTTCTGTCATACATATCTACTGTCGAATCCGACATCAATATATTTCAGACACCGGATACTAAATCAGGTTTCTTGCGGAATACCGGGATGAGATGCTGAGGTAATCGTATAATCACAGTGACTAAAATGAAATTCACCAAAGATATTAGTGTCAAAGCAGAGTAGTCTTCTCCTCGCCTATGAGATTCCAGTTGACTGACGAGCAACGACATCTCCGTAGCGAGGCCCGTGAATTCGCACAGGATATCATCAAACCGCGATCAAAAGAGTTGGATCAGGCCGGGGAGCATCCGACTGATATTATGGATGAACTCAGCGACTTCGGCTACACGGGCCTCACGATTCCGGAGGCCTACGGCGGACTGGGTCGAGGAGCTACGGACCTCGCGATTCTGATTGAAGAACTGTCGGCCGCGCTGATGTCTGTCGCGAGTACCTTGGGCCTTCATCTCGGTGTCGCCGAGGTCATCCAACAGTTCGGAACCGACCAGCAGCGAGAGACGTATCTTCCTGAGATGGCAGCCTACGATACGGTCGGTGCGTTAGGACTCAGTGAGCAATCTGCAGGAAGCGACAAACTGCAGATGGAGACAACGGCTGAGCAGGATGGCGACGAGTGGGTATTGAACGGGCATAAGCAATGGATCACCAACTTGCTCCACGCCGATTACGTGCTCACGTACGCGAAGACTGGCTCTGATTCGGAGAGTCCGCATAACATTACCGCGTTCCTTGTGCCGACAGACGACTTCACCGTCGACGAGGTCTGGGATACCCTGGGTGCCCGGAGCGTCAAATCGCCGAGAGCGACGTTTTCAGACGTTCGAGTGTCTGACCAGCAACGGGTAGGTGAAGTGGGCGAAGCCTACGTCCAGCGCAGCAAGCTACGGACTGGAGTGAACGTGCCAGCCCGCGGTGTCGGTATCGCTCGTGCCGCTCTCGACGATACGGTTGCCTACACGAGTGAACGAGAACAATTTGATCAGTCAATCGGTGAGTTCCAAGGTATTCGGTGGGAAGTTGCGGAGATGGCAGAACGTGTCGACGTCGCTCGATTGCTGACGCTCCGGGCAGCCGAGCGTTCTGATCGAGGTGTCGACACCACTCGAGCGTTCAGTATGGCGAAGACTGCTGCGACCCAGGCAGCTGTCGATAACGCAAATAAAGCGATACAGTTCCACGGAGGAATCGGCTATACGACCGAACAACATGTCGAGCGGTACCTCCGTGACGCGAGGCTCCTGACGATAGCCGGCGGACCGAACGAGGGTCACAAGGATACGCTCGCCGAGGCGGTATACGACGAACACCCACGCAAATAGTATCCGAGACTCGGTGAGTTCGATATCAGATCTGGTCGAAGCCGGATTACCTACACCGTCTGCCGATTGCCCTGCACCGTCCAATCTTAACGAATCTATTCTGAGCGTAAATTATCCAGTCCCTGTTCGAGATCGGCGATCAGATCATCGCTATGTTCGATTCCGACTGGGAGGCGAATGAGCGACTCCGAGATCCCGGCGTCGCGACGTTCCTCGGGAGGAATAAAGGAGGCAGACATCGACCACGGGTGGTCGACAAGCGACTCGACCCCACCGAGACTCACTGCTGTCCGGAACAGATCGAGTTCCTCGACCACTGCTCTCGTCTCCGCATCGGTCGCATCCAACTCGGCTGAGACGACCCCACCGAAGCCATCCATCTGGGCGCTGGCGAGATCGTGTTGTGGGTGTGACTCGAGACCCGGATAGTGTACCGACCGAACGGATGGGTGTTCATCGAGGAACTCCGCAACTACGGCCGCGTTGGCCTCATGCTGCCGCATCCTGAGAGGGAGCGTCTTCGTGCCCCGAAGGACGAGATATGAGTCGAACGGCGACATGAGATTGCCCATCGCATACTCTTGTAATTCTGCGACACGATCCGCAAGAGCGGATTCGTTCGTTGCGACCGCGCCACCCGTCGAGTCGCTGTGTCCATTCAGATATTTCGTGGTGCTGTGGACGACGAGGTCGGCCCCCTGGTCCAGCGGTTGTTGAAAAATCGGTGTCGCGAACGTATTGTCTACACACAACCTGACCTGGTTGCGCGTGGCTATCTCGGCAATAGCGTCCAAATCACAGAGTTTCAGTAACGGATTCGTCGGTGTTTCGACCCAGATGAGAGATGTATTTGAGGTAACCGCTTCCTTGACAGCTCCTAAATCAGTTGCGTCGACGTACTCCACCTGAACATCTAACTTGGTGCAGAGCAGGTCCTCGAACAGGAGTCGTGTGCCACCGTATATGCCGTCGAAAGCGACGACCTGATCTCCGGAGTCACACAGTGCTAGGGCCGCCGTCGCGATAGCAGCTGTCCCAGAGCTGAATGCAGTGGCATAGTCCGCACCCGTTAATGCGGCGAGTCGATTTTCTAGCGACTCCCGTGTTGGGTTTCCGAACCGGGAATACTTGTAGCCGTGACCTGACTCCCCTGGCTGTTCCATCTCGTGGTGTGTCGCGACATGGATCGGTGAAACGATATCCCCCGACGAGACACTGAGGTCAGCCTCCTGCTCACCCGCGTGGATAGCGTCTGTCTCGGGTTTCGGATTGTCTGTCATGGTCACTACGAAGGCCGGGGCTGCTGATTGGTCTGCCGATCAGTCTCATTCGATTCGTAGACTTGGATGAGACCATCGTCACGGACGACGACGAGGAATCTCTCGTACCGAAATGTGACTGTCATGGAGTGATGCACCACGTCTTCGTCGGGCTGGGGCCACGAAAACATCTCTTTCAACGCATCGATGTCGATCACCTCGTACAGTGGCGGCAGATTGGCAGTCCTATGACCAGTCCCACCTGCGCTCTTGATTGCAGAAATGATCGCCCCAGAGAGTTCTTCCTGTGAGGTTGGACCGAACCGGTTTCGGGAAACCGGTTTCAACTGTGAATCGACATCTACAGGGAGGTGGTCATCGTAGCGCCGCTCTTGATCGCGTTGTTCGGTCATTCTTTGGTCGAATCAATGTTGAACAGCCAATTACCGCCACAGAACCCGGTGACAGCGTTCTGTATCAGTCCGATTCCTGCGATACCCGCGATTGCCGCGACAGTTCGGCGTCGTGCGCGAAGGGCCCCGACTGCAATGACGATCAACCAGATGCCGAGGACACCTCTCCCAATCCGTTCCGAATCTGAAATATTCTGACGCATCGCTAACGCTCTATCTCCATACCCGGCGGAACTGTCTCCGTGGTTGTATCGGGTCGTCGACTGCGTTGTGCGATTTGCAGCTGGATGTCGGTTTCCATCATAGCTTCGTTCGCAATTTCACTTGCCGGGGCAAAAGTCTCAGGCGGGTATTAGTAAATCAGGTTACACGGACGAAACCACTCCTGTTCACGTTAATCAGATCCGAAAGAAGTCATTCGGCCGTCGCACAGTCAGGGTTCGCTCGCCTCTCCGGTGGGGTTCTCCTCGAACCACTCTTCGAGTTCCTGTTCGTAGGCTTGCCACTCGCTGAGAATGTGCACATACTCCTTGAGAGCCGCCTGTGTCCCCCTGTAATTCGCGATCCATTTCAATCGATTTTCCATCGCCTTCTGACAGAGCTCGGTCTCGTCGTACCAGTCGTAACCACACTGGACCATCAGGTTGTGGAATGCCGACCAAAACCCAACTTGTAGCGGGTTTTCTTGCGTTTTCTCGCCGACGACCGGCAGCGGAGTGGAGAATTCGCGGTGATACTCCAATGCGAACTGCGAGAGCAGTGACTTCATCCTGTACTCCCACCGTCCGCCGAGCTCTCCCCGCGTGTCTTGCTGCTGTTCCAGCAGACTCTGGTATCCAAGCTCGTCGTATCGCTGCAAATCCCACGATTGGAGTCCATCGAAATCGGCCCAGTACTCGGATTCAGTCTCAACAAGTGCGTCAGGATCACCATCGAAGACGATTCGCACTAGTCCCCCGTCTGGTCCCGACTCGTACTCAGCGAACTGACTGTATCGCCAGAACCATCCGTTGGTCCAGAAGTCGCTTTCAAGGAATCTGTCCCATGCGTCGACCAGATACTCTCTGATGAAGCGGTCCTCATCCGTGGGGGTGACGAACTCGAACTTGAGTGTTGCACCGATCATGTGTTGTTCTCAAAGGGTGTCTGATACAGCTCTACCAAATGGCCATGCTGGTTCAATCAAGACCACCCTGCAGCGACGACGATGACGTACGCGAACAGGTTGTTCAGCATGTGCATCAGGATCGCGCCAGTGAGATTGTCGTACCGGAGTCGGAGCGCGGCGGGTAGTATCCCCCACACCGCGATGAAGATGGTGCCAGCGACGCCGAAGTTCGGCAGGTGGATGAGTGCGAAGAGCGCAGTCATCAGGGCGGTCGCACTCACAGGTCCAAGGCCACGTTCAGAGAGAGTCTCGAGGACAAGCCCACGATAGAGAAGCTCTTCAGTGACAGGTGCCAGTACGACCGCACCGATGAGAATCGTCGACACCGCCACCGGATTGTCCAACGTGTACGAAAGGCCCTGGAGTTGGTAGCCAAGAGC
The DNA here is from genome assembly GCF_019599465.1 of Haloarcula rubra. Lineage (GTDB taxonomy): Archaea > Halobacteriota > Halobacteria > Halobacteriales > Haloarculaceae > Haloarcula > Haloarcula rubra. Next base: position 130,681 of record NZ_RKLR01000006.1, on the reverse strand, counting down.
TCTGCTCACTCTCTCGGTGACCTGGAAGACACCGAGACCAACGACGAACGCGAGGATCGCTGCAGCAAGTTCCCGTATCGAAGGGGGGCGGAACGCAAACACACGAGCCCGCTGCTCAGTGTCCAGAAGTCCGAACATTAGTGCGACCACGAACAGGTTCACGACCCCGTACACCAGATAGCCATTTCGCACCGAATACGCACCGGCGGCCATGCCTGTCATTGCGCCGTGGATGATGTACAGCCCCGAGACCAGCGGTACGGGGAGTATCGTTATCGCGAGCACCGTCCAGAGTCTATTTCCGACTGGTTCATCGACATAGAGTGTCGAGACGAGTTGCCGGAACGAGCGGATTTGGGTCATCGATGTTCCTCCAGTACATCGGGAACAGTCTGCAGTAGTGTCCGGAGGTGATCAGCATCGTCTACCTCCCGGAGTTCGGCTGTCGGAATCGCAGTCACGAACCGGCGAACGTCCTTGATCGGGACGCCAGCCTCCGAAGCAACGTTTGCGTACAATCTCGCCAACAGCCGAGAGCCGGGAGTTCCATGGAGGAAGACAATTGGTGCGCCATCCGGGTCGCCATACTCGGTGTGGGCCACCCGCTGGTTGCTCGCCAGTTGGAGGAACCCGGAATCATCGCCCGTCGTTACTGTATCAGTCGATCGGGCTGCATGCCGGTTCATACGTGATCGGGTGTCGAACGAGATGCGTGGGTGGTCCCACCGAGTCGGTCGCGGTCGTGCGCTGCGGGCCAGTCGATGTCCGGCCCGACCGGAACGAACCCGGTCGGATTGATGTCCTCGTGGCTCCGGTAGTAGTGGTCCTTCACGTGCTCGGCCACACACGTCTCTTGGACACTCGGGTGCTGGTAGATATCACGGGCATACGGCCAGAGATTCTCGAAGTCGACGAGCCGCTGCACGTTGCACTTGAAGTGCGTGTAGTAGACCAGATCGAACCGGAAGAGTGTGGGGAAGAGGAAGATATCGGCGAGTGTCAGTTGATCGCCGGCCAGGAAACGCTGGTCCTGAAGGACATCGTCCCACCTTTCCAAACCTTCGAAGAGCGTGTCGACGGCTCGCTCGTACTCCACCTGATTTTCTGCGAACCCCGCCTCGTACACCCCGAGGTTTATTTTGTCGTGGATTTCGCCGATAATCGAATCGATCTGGTCCTGTTTCGCCTCGGGATACAACTCGATATCGTGCGAACTGGCCGAGCCGAACGCTTGATCCAGCATCCGGGCGATATCCGCTGATTCGTTGTTGACAATCGTCTCCGTCTCCGTGTCGTACAGGACCGGTACGGTAACACGGCCGGTATAGGCGGGATCAGCCGACGTGTACACATCTCGGAGATACTCAAACCCGTGCACCGAATCCGGTGTACAACCGTCCTTCGACGGTGTGAATTCCCAGCCATCGTCCCGCCGTACTGGGTCGACGATGTCCACCGAGATTACGTCATCGAGTCCCTTCAGGGTGCGGACGAGAGCCGCGCGGTGTGCCCACGGGCAAGCACGAGAGATGTACAGGTGGTATCGATCCGGCTCAGCCACGTACTTCGCCTCGGGGTGCTCGGATGGGTCCCTGATCCAGTCATCGAACCCCTGACTATCGTGTCCACGTTCGGGAGCGGTGATCCACTCCCCTTCGATGAGCTTCCCCATATTATACGCCCCCAAGAACAATCGCAATCTGACGACCGATACCCGTGTTGGCGATTCTATCGCGCATCATAGCTCAGCGTCGAGCGTCTATCAACTAATGTTTCAGGCAGCACACAGGATACCAGGTGTAGCTGACCGTATCTGGAATCATACGGTTTCAGGTGGCCTTCCGTGAAATGGGAACCGATGGCGTCGAGAGTGTCAGGTATAAAGATCAGTGGACCGGATTCATCCGAGAGACCTCTAGCGGGACTAGACACCGACTGACAGAGAGTATCGACGTCGAGACAGGGTGGCCTATCGTCGAACGAAAATGAATGGGCGGTCAGCGACCCAGTCTGCGGCGTCTATTTCGGAGCGAACCGATTCTTGGAGTCGATCCGTCTCCTCGGGGGCGTACGAGAATCCGTTCGACCGGAACTTCTCGATCCAGTACTCCCTCGGGGCCTCGTTCACGTGATGGGTCCCTCTGAGCCCGGGTGGGGCGGCAGTAAAGACCACGCGTGGCGCCGCTGCCGTTACGGTCTCGACGAGCGTGTCGGCGAATCGCGACGGGATGTGTTCGGCAGTCTCGATACACAGCGCCAAATCATAGTGGTCGTCAAGTTCCAGCGGCTCACGGAGGTCGTGGATAGTGAGTGCATCGGCGGGTATCTCGGCGTGCTCCCGGGCTTCGGAAAAGCCTTCGACGCCGTGTACTGTCGCGCCATGAGCTTGGAACCCAGTGAGGTACCGGCCGAGTCCACACCCGAAGTCGATCACAGAGTCAGGCTCGTACTCTCGATACAAGACGTCGGCGACGGCGTGGGCTTCCTCGGTTGGCGTGGTAGAAACCAACTGAAGCCACCGGTCACCGAACCCATAGATAATGTCGGGAGTAGCGATGCCGAGCCTGTCAGCCTTGACGAGCATCCATTTGCCGATTGTGGTGATGGACGAGCGCACACCACGATATTCGAATTGTGATACATCACTACATGTCGCTTACTCGGTATCGTCCGCCGCTACCCACCCGACGACACTGGAGTGGAGCCTACTGACGCATCCGATGAAGAGTGTCTCTCAGCCTCGCCTGTCGTAATAAGGGCATCCTTCTCGGGCATCTTTCGACCCCCCTATGATTGAAACACCTTGTGACTGACTAACCAACGGACTGTCGGATATGTACCGATCGTCGGTTATGTATCACCCCGCCGCCGCCGATGCACGGGCGCTCCAGCTACAGCAGCCGACGGCTCCCCTACTGTACAGATTGTGTGCGTTACGACACACGCAGCGCTCTCGTGTCAGATGTCTCGACAACAGGTGTGACATGTGTACGAGTCGTTCTCCATCCGTCATTTCGTGACCACTCGACACAGATGCTTACAGCCATCCTCGGGTGTTCGCTGCTGCCAGTCTGCCGGTGAACGATACGCGCGATTTTACTCGCTAACGTGGACGGTTGGGAGTGGCTGGTAGCGACCACAGAGCTATCTTGTTGGGGAACCAAAATTATAGGATGGCAGACGATAAGAGCGGTCGAGACAAGCAAGCACAAGACGCCGAGAGACGCCAGCAAGAGCGTGAGATGGACGCAGAACTAGAGCGTGGCGACGAAATAGAGCCACCGGTGGACGCGGGAGCACTCGCGGATGTTGAGGCGGAACTCGAAGAGCTGGCGTTCCCGGCGACCGGAACCGAGGTCGTTGCGGCGATGGGCGATTACGAGTTCGAATCGGCCGAGAGGAGCTACACTATCGGAGAACTAGTCCCAGAGACGGACGAAGAGACGTTCGACTCTCCAGACGCCATCCGAGTGCAGATACTGCGGCCGACAGTTGCCACGGCCATGAAACAGATCGTCGAAGCCAGCAAGACGCTCTCGAATACGGAGTTCAGTTGGACACAGCGCAAAGCGTACGAGATGACGTTTCAGGAACTCGAAGCGATCGACGCTGATGACGACGACGAAGGAATCCAAGCTATCGCCGACTGGATCATCGAACGAATCCACGACAAAGAAACGCTCCCGTCGTCCCGAGCAGTACGCCGAGAAGCGGCGAAGTTCTGTCGGGCGAACGGTTATCAGGTCCGAAACGACGAATGGCTCGGGATATAGACCGCCGATCTGGACCGTCGTTGCAATGATTGCTGTCACGCGCTGAGCGTGAGTCCAACCGCTACAGCCTGTTCGACGACGTCCGAGCTACAGATTGCCTGTAATAAGCAATCGTCTCCGAGTCCCGATTGCGGTCGGAACGTACCGATTATTTGCCCTTGGCCTCGTTTCGATGCTCGAAACCGCCCGAGTTAGGCCGTGAGCGATCGTTCTATGTTTTTGACGGCACAGGCCTCGTCTAGACGTGGAGCAATAGCCCGCTTTTTCACTAATGAAGCCAGGAATTAACCGCTCAGTTGACCTACGAATGTAATGGTTCGCTCCTGAGCAACGAGCGTGAGTTACGGCCACTCGGCTGGCAACTCGTCGGCGTGGTCGTCTATCAGCTCGAGAAGCGGCGCGATGTCGTCGAAGTTCGACCCCCGGCGAATCGTCTGCGCCTCGTGGTTCCAGTCGATATACCCCTTCTCAACCAGTTTGGGCAGGTGTGAATGGTGCAATTGCAGTTCCAGCTGTTCGGGGTCGTCTTCATCCCCACTGATCGACGCGAATTTGTTTCGGGTAAATTCGTTTATATCGCGTGGATTGTGGTCGGAGATGGCGGTCAAGATTCGTCGGCGGTACGGGTCTCGTAGGGCGTCGAACATGCTGTCGAGTGACGCCGAGTCGGTGGTTCGTTGCATAGTGGTGGCTCGTAGTGCGGAACGCGGAGACTCGCTGATACGTTCCACGTGACGACCACGCGAAGAGAAAACGGGGTAATCCCTGCACGTCCGGTACACCGGCTCAAGCGGCCCCTTCATCGTCGGGGACAAACGCACAGTATGAAACTGTGATTCCGTAGTATATAATCATAACCTGTACATATAAAGGTGGTGCAGATCAAGTACTCCTCTCCGTCGTAGAAAACAGAGAAACAAACGATACATTCATTTTCAGTACTGGCCGATATTAGAGAGCGATCTCGACAGTTCTCACGGTCGTTTTAACAGTCTAGATGGTCGCTTTACTCGGCGACCGATGTCGGTCAGGTCGGCATACGCTGGCCTGTCCAGTTAGGGTGGTATCGTGAACAGCGACGGCGGTATCGATAGCGTACGTAGAGTGTGGTTAATCGTACCCGTAGACACGAAGCGGGACACGCTATCACTGTCGAAGAACTGGGAGCGACAAATCGAATCATCGGTGGCGTCGCCGTCGAAGGCCACGATGCCCTACAACAGACTGGTTTTGATTTCGAATCTGGCACCACCATCGTCGCTTTCCATGGCTGTAATCGACCAGTCGTGGCGCCGGACGATTTCGTCGACGACGGAGAGCCCGATGCCCGAGCCACCACTCATACCCTTGGTTCCGATCTCGAACAGTTCTTCCGGCGTCGCCGTATCGAAACCCTCCCCATCGTCGTCGACGTAAAAGCCATCGAGATAATCACCCATGTAGCATGGCCCGACCTCGATCCGGGACGCTGACGTGTGGGTGAGAGTATTCTCGAACAGTTTCTCGAAGATCGTCTGCAGGAGTGACCTGTTGGCTGGAATGCGTTCCATCGATGCAGTGTGGAGCGTCACTGCGTCGTCGCCGACGATCCGCCAGGCATCCTCCGCGACGGAGTCTACGTCGACCATCGCCATCTCTGTGACCGTATCGTCTTCCTGTACCAACCACAGTGTGTCGTCGACGACGTCGTCGAGTCTGTCGACGTTGCGTTCGACGGCGTCTAACTGTGACTCGTCGCCCGAATCGCGGTACAGTTGCAGTTGCCCGTGAATGACCGTCAGCGGATTCCGGAGTTCGTGGGACAGCACCCTAGCCAGTCGCTCCAGACGGTCCTTCTCTTCTCGTAGATTTCCCCGCAACTTCTCCGTCTCCGTCCGCTGTTCGACGAGTCCAGTTACGTCCTGGATGGCACCACGTGTCTTCTGAACGCGGCCGTCGTCTATCTTTGCGTCCCCCTGAACGCGAACCCACCTCACGTTCCCCTTTGCGGTCACGAGTCGGACTTGGAGACTAAACTGTTGGCCCGTCTCGAGTAGTGTCTCGAGTTTCTCCCGGATTTGCGACCGGTCTTTCTCGTGGTAGAACCCCAGTGCGTCGTCGACGGTAGGTTCGTATTCGAGCGGCAGTTCGTGAATATGGTAGATCTGTTCGGTCCACCGCAATTCCTCGCTGTCGATGTCGTACTCCCACCCACCGATATCACCGAGTTCCTGCGTTCGCTTGAGCAACTCGCGATGGCGATGCAGCTCCATCTGTGCCCGGTTGTTCTGGACCGTAGAGATGATCCGGTGCTTGAGTACTGAGCGGTTTGCCCCAGGGATAGACTCGGAGAGACAATCGTCGACGGCTGAGAGAGCGGCTTCGCTCGTCGTCCGGGCCTGAGAATCGGTCAGCGTCAGCATGACGGGCGTCTCTGGCCACCGGTTCCGAGCGATTCCGACGACTTTGTTTAGTGTCGCATCGTCCAGCGCCCCAGACACTATCACACCGTCGACCGTGTCGGGAATGGCCGCTGGATCAACATTGGGCAGTTCGACTGCCAGTTCGACATCGAATATCGGAATCGAGTCGAGTTCGGAAACGATGTCCGGCAGTTGGCCGTCGTCTTCTGCGACGAACAGTAACTTGTATCGGCTCGGTTCGGTCACTTAGTCGTAACCCCGCCGGTGGCCGATATAAGCCTATCCGTCACAATTTCAGGCGTGAAATCGTTCGTGACAACGACAGGATTAGTTGTCTCAAGAGTAGCCGATTGCTCGGAGTGCCTTTCGTTTTCACTCCGCATCAATGGTCTACCCTCATAAACAATACTCGCCCTAGTCAGCTATGTGAGCGACGTGGGACGATGGTGAGGTCCACGGACGGGCCAAGCTTCACACGTACCGGAATCACTGGACGACTGTGAGTGGTCCGCCATGCGGGGCGCGTCGCCGTCGACGGCACAGAGAGACAGCCCCCGCAATGGAGTACTGCCGATAGATCTCGACGGGAGACGATAGGTAACACTCGGCGAGGCGACTCCCGAATCCGGTACGACTGCTTGGCTTGCGTTCACCACGTTGTTGACTCCGTAGCTGGTATCGTCGAATGCCAGCGCTACGGCGGCGAGCGTCACGTTCCAACCGGGAGTCACACCTAGCGTGCTTTGGCCAGTGAATCTCATGTGGCCTCGCATTCAGGAGTCTGTTCCAGAAGAACGACTGAGCCCAGTCGGGGGTTGTCGACACCGTCCCACCGAAATGGCTTCTATACGGCGCTTTGGCGCTCAACCCCGTGTTGCGTCTCGGGAGGGGGTGCCGCCAGAAGTACTTCGTGAGTTCGCGACGCCCGGATGGTTAGAAGACTAACCAACATCGTCGGATGTTTCGGCCGAGTGTTGGTTAGCTGGTCGTCGAGTTACTTTCCAGACAGCGTTCCTGCCTCGGATCACTCCCGACCCACGGCGCAAGCGGTGCGAATTGTGGCAAATCGTAGCGTTCGAGAAGCCTCAGTCGTCAGACTCTGCTGGTTCTCTCCCGGCAGGTGGTCCGCGGAGTCGCCGGTGGAGTCGGAGAAGTTCTGCGCCGACCACCTGCCGCTCGATGAGCACGAACCCGGCGACGACGACCAGGAAGCCGACGCCAGTCCAGACTGAAACGGGCGAGTCGAGCAGTAGCCAACCGCTGAGGGCAGCGAAGACCGGCACGAAGTACGCGACGAGGTTCGTTCGGACCGGCCCGACCCGCTCGATGAGTCCGAAATAGATGGCATACGCGACTGCTGTCGACGGTATACCGACGGAGAGTAGACTCAGTACCGTCACGGAATCGAGCGTGAGCAGGTCCGGTTGTGGTTCTCCGAGCAGAAGACTGCCAGTGTGGAGGATACCCGCACCACCGGCCATGGCCCACGCAGTCAACGAGACACTCGGCATCCGTGGCTGGAGGCGCTGGAGTAGGACGCTCCCGAGGGCGACGGCCCCGGCGGCGCCGAGGACGAGCAACTGTCCAACCGCGCTGGCATCGGTGATCGTCGACGGCGACGGCTGCACGATGATGACGACGCCGCATAGCGCGACCCCGATTCCGACGGCACCGAGTGCGGAGAGTCGGTCCCCGAGCAACCACCACGCGAACACGGGAGCGAGTATCGGGTTGAGTCCGTACATCACCGACGCTGCGGCGGGTGTCGTCGTGACCTGCCCGAGGAACAACAGTCCGTTGTTGAGGGCCACCAGAAACACCGCACCAGCTCCGATACCGAGGTAGTCGCCGCGGGTTTTCGGCACCCACGTCGACCGGTCGTTCGTCAGAGCAATGTACGTGAGCAAAACGACGGCCGCGACGTCGAACCGCAGACCTGCGAACAGGAGCGGTGGCAGCTCACGGAGCCCGGTCTTGATCGCGACGAACGAGCCGCCGAAGAGGGCGGCGAGGAGCACGAAGAGTGCAGCATCACGATAGCGTGGTGAGTGTACAATTTTGGACCAGCGGGCAGTGGACACGAGATAGATACCCGCTCGACAGATAAGAGCACTCGGGAAACAGTGTGGGATGGACCGCCACGCGTCCGTACTGACACCGTGACCGACGCCGGATTAGGGTGACTGTCTGTCTGGTGCTACTGGTTCACGCTGGGTTCCAATGCGGCGAGAAGCCCTCGACGCGAATATAAACAGTGTCATCAGCCGACTCGATATAATTATCGACGAGAGTTCTTCCGGTGTGTCGCCGGTTCCCTCTGAGTGCGGATTGGAACCTCTAATGCGACACTCGGCAGAAATCCGTTGGTCCGATTCCGCCGCGTTCACGCGTGGGAGGAGGTCAGATCGCGGTACCAGTATACGGTTTTTGTGGGGAGTGGAGCGACGTCTCGGGTTCCTACGGCAACTTCATCTCGTATAGTACCATATTGGTGGGTATATGCCCACCGTTCAGACAGACGACATTGAGACCTACTACGAAGTGCGTGGAGGTGGCCCGCCTATCGTCTTCATACACGGTGCACTGTCTAATCATTCGGCAGCAGTACGACAGGTGGAGGCATTCAGTGACACATACACCGCCATTGCATACGATCTCCGAGGCCACGGCAACACCACGAACCCTCGGCACGCACCGTATACTATAGATCTGCTGGCAGAGGACCTCCAGTCGTTCATTACCGAGATAGGTCTTGAGCAACCGGTTCTCTGTGGGGTCTCGATGGGTGGTATGATCGCCCAAGTCTACGCAAGTCGCTACCCGGATCAGCTCAGCGCCCTCGTACTCGCCGACACTTTCTCTCCGGCGTTCCTCGGCCGGCGCGACCGCATCGAGCGATGGACGCTGTTGAATGCTACGGCGGGACTCATTCGTGTCGTAGGATACAACCGTGCGAAGGGTCTCATGTTGTGGTTCGGACGCAAACTAGAGCGCAATCAGACGACAAGTCTCCGTCCGGGCGCCTTCCCGGATATGCATACCGCAGACGCCGTGAATGCCCTCGAGGCGGTTGCCGGCTTCCACAATACCGACATTGACCTCTCCTCGATCACCATCCCGACACTCATACTCTACGGGGAACACGAAACCTCCGTCATCAGCCGCCACGCTCCGACACTATCAGCAAAAATTCCTAACTCGACTGTCCAGGAAGTCCCCACCGCAGGCCATGCTTCCCCCTGGGATAACCCTGAGTTCTTTAACAGCACAATTCAAACGTTTCTCGCTAACCAAACGCCGATCAAAGCCTAGTGACACCCCCCGCCGTGAACGGCCGGATTCTCTCGCTGAATCAAGATAGAACGATATTTGTCTTACTGCCTATCCTTCTGTATCCCGCATCGCCATCTTGTGTGATTCTGAGCTATCGAGAGGACGATGCTGATTACAGTTCGCGTCTCGGTCACGACACGGCCCCTGTCATGCCGACGGAGACACGAATCATGCCTCAGAGTATTGCTGTCGATACTGCACCGAGCAACTGTTGATCACTCTGGCTTTTCGCTGTCATCGATCAGAGATGAGACGATAAGTCGCTTGATTCCACGCCGAAGGAGACCGCTGGCGGCAGGTTGAGAGATATCCAGATTGGTGGCGACCTCGCTGAGAGTTGCGTTCCGTGGTTCTTCGAAATACCCTTTTTCGAATGCAACGAGGAGTGCTTCTCGTTGGCTGTCGGTCAACCCAGCGTCCGTGTTACCTAAACTATCGTATTCGTTCACGCGCAGTAGATCTATATCAATGTCGTTCTGTTGTGCGTAGTCCCAGAGATGGATCAGATTCGTTCGCTCGGGCATCCATATCGTCAATATCCAATCCTCTCCTTCGTTCTCCATTTCGAGGATGACGCCATTCGCGGTCGAAATTACTGGTGAGAGGAGCTTCGCTTCGTCCGTATACTCAAAGCTATAGATCGCCTCCTTGTCTCTGGTTTCAATAACTCGTTCGAATTCCCCGATGGTGCTATCATTCCGCAATCCGTCTTCGAACTGAGAGAAGTCTGATGACTCTATATGATAGAAGAATTTTCCCGACGTTGGGTCAGTTCCTGCTTCTGACACCGACCTGACTTTCGAACTTCGGTCGTGAGTGACTGTTTCTGTAAGTACTATATCAGGATGTTTGACACGGACGACCGCTTTAATATCTATCATTGTTCTGTATGGTGGTAATTTACAGCGTGGAGTGTAGTACAATCAATACTTTGAGTTCCATATTAAAAACACATATCGTGATGTTTGCTACTGGGTCGTAATGGTAGCAGTGTGGTGGCTTAAGTGAGTCGGTTAGTCGTGATTTCGTCATTAAAAGATACTGCTCAAGTACTTACTTTATTTACGTCAGTCAGACAAAGATGTTCAATCAGGATTGACACAATCTACCTGAGCCGACTATTTCGGCGCATTCGTTCGCGGCTATCTCGATGTTGCAACACCGTGATTGAACAGCGTCGCCCAGATACTCTCGATCCGACTGGTTACGAACGACGGGATGCCTCCGGCAGGGAGATAGAATTTCGATTCGATAGCTCTGCCTCGTTCGTCGGCATGGATTCTCTGTGTCATACAAACGAATAGAGGGGGCGTGACCGCATTGTTTTGTAGCTTAATTCTATAACCTATTTATACGGACTTCAGAAAATTTCATACTTTCACGGCCCCTCTCTCACGACGCCCAGTGGGAGCGATGAGAGTAGGGGGCGAATAGAAAGAACGGCAAGTATCGCGGAAAACTCGGTTTCCAGTATCTTCGAGAACGTCGGGGAATAGCGGTCTGCTTCGCTAGCACACCCATCCGGCCGTTCGACGAACCGAGGCAGAACAGATTTCTAAGCGTCGATCTTTGATCGATACTTATCGACCGAGCGTTCTACCCCCAGAAGATTTCAAAGAGGGCGTTTCTCATCTGCTACAGGCTACTTTGTTCCTATAAGACGAATATTTCTGTTGGCAGCCGTATTTTATTCGTATTTTTGCCTTCTTAGTCCCACATTTCACACTCTTCTCAGGGGTATCTCTCGTCAAATTTTCGAGAAGGTTACAACCAATCGTAGACGCCGAAAGTGTTTGTGAGTCGCCCGTGAGACCGCAAGCGCTTGTACGGACGCGTTCTTTTGAAAATGGATGGTTCGGACCGGAGCAGCGACCAGATAGTCAGCCTCGAAGTACCGGGCGACGAGAACCCGTGCTACTCTGACCGAACCGCGTCGGCGATGACCGTAAGATCACCCTTGCGGAACGCACGGTCCGCACGGTCGACGTCGTCGGCGTCGAAATCGTCGATTGCGTCGAATATCGTGGCCCGCATCTCCGGCTTCGGCGGTAGCCGCCCCGATTCGATATCGTGTCCGACAGCCTCACAAATCGCCGCGAGGGCCTCTTTCGTGAATGCCGTCGACTCGACACGTTCGTATCGACCAACTTCCCGCCGAATCTCGTTTCGAAGTTCGTCTACGGTTGGAGACATACGATCATCGAAGGCCGACGCCGACGTGTAGGTTCTGGTTCGGAGTCGGTTAGCCACTCAACCAACCGAACTGAGTACGGCAGGTCACTAGCGAGGCGCTATCCGGTTCGCTCGAAGTGAATGAGTGGCTTGATGATACCGTCCGCTTTCTCGTCCATCATCTCGAAGGCTGTTTCGATGTCCTCAAACTCGAACTCGTGTGTCGTCATCTTCGTCGGGTCGACGAGGTCGTTCTCCAGCATCCGGAGGAGCCGTCGCATCCGAAGTCGTCCGCCGGGACAGAGGTCGGTGACGATTTCGATTTCGGACATGCCGACACCCCACTCTTCCCGCGGGATGTGACGGAACTCTCCCTCACCGTGATACCCGACGTTGGAGACGGTACCACCCGGTTTCACGACCTCGATGCAGTCCTGGAACGTCTCGTCCGACCCCAGTGCTTCGATAGCCGCGTCGACGCCGCTGTCGTCGGTCAGGGCCAGTATCTCCTCGACAGGGTCCGTCTCCTGAAAGTCAACGACGTGGTCGGCACCGTACTCCCGCGCAAGTTCCTGTCGCTGGTCGACAGTCTCGACAGCGATTATTTCGCCAGCACCCTGCAGTGCGGCACCCTTCGTCGCCATCAGTCCGACCGGCCCCTGTGCGAAGACAGCGACAGTCCCACCCATCGGGATGTCGGCGTTCTCTGCGGCCGCAAAACCGGTACTCAGCATGTCGGCCGTGTAGACCGCTTCGTGGTCCGTCAAGTCGTCCGGGATACGTGCGAGATTCCCGTCCGCGTCGTTGACGTGAACGACCTCCGCAAACGTGCCGTCTTTCACGTTCGCGAACTTCCAGCCTCCGAGCGGCCCGTTAGATTGCGACGGGTGACCGTCCTGTGCCGCTATGGAATTCCAGTCGGGCGTGATTGCACCCACGGCAACTCTGTCGCCGGGTTCGAAGTCACTCACGGACTCACCGACTTCGTCGACGACGCCGACCACTTCGTGGCCCAGCGTCAAATTGTCACGGTCACCGATGGCCCCGTGTACCGTGTGACAGTCGGAGGTACAAATGAGGCCGACGGTCGGTGAGAGTATCGCGTCAGTGGGGCCCGGTTTCGGCCGGTCTTTCTCGACGAGCGCTGTCGACCCGATGCCTTGCATGACAAATGCCTTCATAGTGTATCGTTGTGTTGTTCAACCGTCACGATAATATAATCTCGTGTTCGCGAGCGGTGTGGAACGGGTACCATCTATGTCGAGTTGGACCGCACAGACGTCGAGAGTTCGTTCCGCTCTTTCGAGTGTGAGTTCCGTCGATACCGAGCGGCTGTCTCCGTTTACCCTCGAGGCACTCGTCTGTGTCTGTGATGTCAACTGACTACAGTGGGCACTCGCTATCGGCGTTAGAATTATATACATCTTACAATCGGCTCGGTGCAGTTAGACGAAGCTAACATACGTACTATTGTGACATCTGCCGAGAGCAGAGAATCAACCGAGGCAGTCCCCACAACGGCGCCTGTCAGTCGATACGTACTCTAGCCGATTCGAGTAGGGTCGCTGTAACCCCCGGTGCCAGAGTAAGGACGGAGTGACACAACTGGACGGCGAGCATCCGTATCAGGTTCCGTGTGTAGCGATACAGTTCGGAGACAAGGTGGGCGGCGTCTGAAGACGTCGATGTCGCAACACTCACTCTCCGTCCGCATCTTTCACCGCGAGTACCGGCACCTCGCTCAACCGGACGGTTCGTTCGGCCACGCTCCCGAGGATATACCGGTCGAGTCCGGTCCGCCCATGAGTACCCATTACGATGCAGTCGACGCCGTTGCTGTGCGCGTAGTCGGTAATCGCTCGATGTGGCTGTCCGTTCATCAGCGAGGCTTCGATAGTCGAAACGCCTGCGCTCTCGGCGGCACCGATGACGTCTTCGAGCGCCTGCTCACCGGCGTCTTCCAGCGATTGCAGGATCTGTCCGGCGATGCGGCCGTTGGTGGCCATCCCGGCGTCGACCACGTGGAGGACGTGGAGCGCCGCCCCCGTCGACATGGCGAGTTCGATAGCGGACTCGGTGGCGGCACGCGAACTGTCGCTACCATCCGTCGGGATCAACACGGCGTCGAACTCCGACGCGACTTCTGTCTCCTCGTGGACGGTCAGTACTGGTATCGGGGATTCCCGGAGCGTCTGCTCCGCGACGCTTCCAAGGACGAACCGGTCGAGTCCGGTCCGACCGTACGTCCCCATCACGATGCAATCGACGTCGTGGTTGCCAGCGTAAGCGATGATGTTCTCGTGTATCTGTCCGGGAGTGTCGATGAGCGACGACCTCGTCTCGACGCCTGCTACCATCGCCTCGTCGACGGCGTCGGCTATCGCCGCTTCACCCGCGTGAGCGCTGTCGGCCGCACCCTCGTCGAGTACGTCTGGCGGGAGTTCGTACGGTTCGAGGACGTGGACGACGTGGAGTGTCGCGCCGAATCGATCCGCGAACGCGATGGCGGCATCGGCCGCGGCAGTGGCGACGTCGCTCCCGTCAGTCGGTACGAGGAGTCTGTCAAACATACCACTAGAACTGTTGCTCGTCTACGGCGTAAAGTGTGTGACTCGTTCTCGTCCGACGAGAACTTTGTCAGGGATCTTCTCGTCGCGGCACCGATACACGGCATCTCGACCACGAAGAGCGACCACCGTCGCCGGCAATAACTTCAAACAGATACGGAACAAAAATACCCTATGCGCGCTCGGAGAGAGTGTTCTCGTCGGATGTTGGTCTACGTTTCGACCCTCGTGCTCGTTGTCGCTGGGCTCGTTCCCTCGCCGTTCGAACGGCGGTCGGAGTGGGAGCGGGTCGGACCGGACAAGTTCTTACATCTCGTCGGCCACGGTGTGTACGCTATGCTAGTCGCCGACGTAGTGGCTTCCGACGTCTCGTCGGACCGCAGTGCGGCAGTGCTCGGAGTCGGCGTCTCGACGCTCCTCAGTCTCGTGACCGGACGGCTTCAAAACGCCGTTCCCGGGCGAGCGTTCGAACTCGCAGACGTCGTCGCAGGTCTGGTCGGTTCAGTTTTGTGTACCTACTGGTGGTGTGCCATCAGACGGGACGCCGACGTCGACAACTGCCCGGATCGTCGCAAGCGGCCGTGGCCATAGCTATCGGTGCTGTATTTCGAGGCGAAAGTGCTGTGGGAGAGGGCGTCACGTCCAGAGCGATTATTCCGAATACCCCTCTTGCAGAAACGTCCCCTCTGTCTCGTACATCGAGACGAGTTCCTCGATGAGCTCCTCCGTGGATTCGTCTTCCTCGAGGTGGCTTTCGAGTCGGTCCATGAGTTCGTCACTGATTTCGAGTGTCTGTGTCATCGTCGTCTCTATAGTTGCCGCACGTATCGGTACTCACGGCATCCACATATATCCCGATGCATGTTCGGTCAGTACGAGCTTCGAGCCCGAATCGATATTCCCATCTCCTGCAACTAGTTGTTCTATTTTCGCCATTTTTAGTTCCGTATCTAGTATAGTGGTTGTATATATTTTGATTCAGCTCTGAATACGGGCCCAGGAGTCTATTTCTACGCAATCTGCGCCCATATTTGGTACATATTTATAAGTTGTATATACATATCTTCACAAATGAAGACGGGAGTATCTCGTTTGCTCGTTATGAAACAGTCGAGAGATACCTGATTTTCGAGCGGCTGAGATGGTCAACAGAGACGGTATGTCGAAATCGGGTCACCGATCACAGCGCGTCCGACAGGACTGTATGGTGTCGACCAACTCCGCGACGACGGCGAGGACGGGACAAAGCGTTTCGTACTCGTCGTAGAGATACTGCCCTAGACTCGTGTCGTCAACGCCAGAGAGAGTTATCCCGGATCGATTGTGGATGCGTCGTTGTCGGTTACGGAAGATTCGAGGCGAAAGCCTCGCCCTTTAGGGCGGGGATGAAGCCGACAACTGAAGTCGAGAGGTGTAGATAGAGTGACCGACGAGGGCGAATTGTGATGAGCAGAGAGAATCCGAGCCATCACACACACCTCTATCGATGTGTGATTACGGACGAACTGGATGGCCCTCGACCAGGAGTCACTGTGCGAGGAAGATGTGAACGACCGAAGATAGAGAAAATACAGGAATAGGACTCGATGACACAGACACCCCTCTATCGATGTGTTCGAGCAATAGGTGTCGTCGGGGGAGCGCTGGTGACAGCCATAGTTCGTGAGTATGAGACCGCGTAATTTGCCGAAAGAGTCCACGAACAGTATTAATTCGGGAGTATCCGACGGTCGAGGCGAAGTATTCTACCGAAGAGGCTAGAGGAAGAGACTCCGTAGCGTTACGAACACATCGAACACTTCGATAGAGGGGTGTGTGTGTCTAGGTACTAGCTAGACTAGAAGAAAGAAGAGAGAAACGAAACGAGAACCGCTACTAGAGTGGATGTGAGGTAAGAGAACCCGAGAATCAGCCAGAGAGTAGTCGACGCTCTCGGACAGTCCTCGATCTATCGCCTCGACTGCCGAAATTACCCCCCTCCCACTCTTCTCCCGAAACACATCGATAGAGGGGTGTGTGTCTATACCCCGGCTGCCCCGTCGACAGCTCTCCAAACACTTCGTCAGACCTTCTTTCGCCTCACGGACACGTTCCCGATACCCGGACGAATCATCGGGATAGACAACCTCGACGGGATGAACACACATCGATAGAGGTGCCAAGATTTTTACTACGTCCGTGTCTGGTCAACGTATGGACACCGACGACTCCGAACACCCCGCTGACCGGTCGGGGTCATCGGACGACGACGAATCGTCGACGGAGGACCGGTCTTCTGGAGACCTCTCTACTGTGAACGAGGGAACCCAGTCGACGCTCGACACCGAGTCGGACGCCTCGGAAGCGGACACGACGCTCGACAGTGAGTCCGGCTCCCAATCTATCGAAGAGATGCTCCTCGAGTTCGACGAACAGGAGGGGTTGATTCGAGAACGGACCTTGCTCGACCCGAACTACGTCGTCGAGGAGGACCGTATCGTCGGACGTGACGACCAGTTACAGGAAGTCACCAAGATGCTCCGGGTCGCGCTCGGCGACAACCGCCCGCCGAATCTCTTTCTCTATGGACCGTCCGGGACGGGCAAATCCCTCATCACGAAGGCTGTCTGTAAGAACATCAGTCAAATCTGTGAACCGCGAGATATCCGATTCGGGACGATAGAGGTCAACTGCCAGGATCTGGACACGCTCGGCGTCGCCGTCTACGAACTCGTCTCCCGTGCCGCAGACGAGGCCGGCGTCGAGGTACAGGTCCCCAAGCACGGCGTCGCGACCAAAGAGAAGTGGGACGAACTGTTCCGCATCGTCGACGAGAACTTCGACTCACTCGTGTTCGTCCTCGACGAACTCGACATGCTCGTGGGACGGCGGGACAAGCAGGACCCCGCGTTCTCTCGGCTCCTCTATCAACTCTCGCGCGCGGGCGCAGACGGCGAACTGGAGACGTTCATCTCCGTCGTCGCGATATCCAACGACACGAAGATGATGGAGTCGGTCGGTAGCCGGGCGCTCAGTTCTTTCACGCCCGAGGACGTCCACTTCGGCGACTACGACGCGAACCAGTTACAGGCGATTCTCCGTCGTCGACAGGACGCCTTCTACGACGACGTCCTCGACGACGACGTCATCCCGCTGGCGGCCGCCTTCGCGGCACAGACCCACGGTGACGCGCGGAAGGCTATCGACCTGATGCGTGTCGCCGGCGAACTGGCCGAGCGGGAGGGCGACCCACGGGTCAACGAAGCACACGTCCGCGAAGCACAGGACAAAGTCGAGAAGAACCGGGTCCTCGAAGTCGTCCGGGGAATCAGCACCCAGAAGAAACTCTGTCTCTACGCGACGGCTGCTGTCGCCGCGGAGTCAAACAGCGGTGCAGCACGCAGTACGACCGGCTACAAGGTGTACCAGTTCCTGACGGACTCGATAGACGCCGACCAGTACCACCAGGAGACGTACGTCAACAAGATGAAAGAGTTGACGACGTACTCGCTCGTCGACTTCGAACGTCGGAGTCACGGTCCGAGTTCCGGGATGTTCCTCGAGTTCCAGTTCGGTGAGTCACCGGCGACGATTCTGGAGACGCTTCGCGAGGACTCCCGTATCGAGATGGTGTCGCAGGACGAGGTCGCATCCGTCGTACAGGCACAGATACGCAACGAGGGATGACTTCTCTCACGACTGCAGTCGTGGTCTATCTCGTCGGTTCTCTGTAACGCTGTGGCCCGACAGACACGCCTCTATCGAAGTGTTCCTGCCGAATTGTCTCACACTTCACCGTCGATGCCTCGCGACACGTCCCGTATCGTGGACACACCTCTATCGAAGTGTATCGAGCGGCCTGAACCGCTTTAACGGCCAAAATACGGTTGTCTGCTGTTCTACATTTCCAGATGAAACAGTGTTACGAATCGCCGTCTACGAAAGGGTCCAGTCCGGGCCGTCGGTTATACACACCCCTCTATCGAAGTGTATCCACCGTACCTGAATATGGGGTGGGGGAGACACCTGTATCGAAGTGTTCGAACTGTCCTCGACCGCACGATAGCACGGAGACAGTCGAATGCCAGTCGGTGGTCCGAACCCGAACGGCGTGACACTCGCTCGGAGCCAGCTAACCAACATACGGAGGGAACTGCCGTGAGTGTTGGTTAGCAACTCTCGTCGACACCACTGTGTTCCCGCATCGCGATACAGCTTCGCCCACTCGAAACCGCTGTGTCGAAGGACCCTACTGGGAACTGTTTCCGCTCGGTAGCTTCGGAATCAACCACGAGAGGAACGCGTCAGGACTCCGGGTCTGTGTCCAGACCGTCCCCTCACCGGTGAACTCACAGACCAGCCCTTCTCCGCTGAATAGTGTCGATTTGAGGCCGCCGACCTTCCGGACGGTGAAGTCCAGCGACTCCTCGAAAGCGACGATGTGGCCGGTGTCGACCACGACGGGGTCACCGTTCGAAACGGTCAGTTCGTCGATAGCACCGTAGCTCGAGATGAACGCTGGTCCAGTACCGGTGAGTTTCAGCAGGAACAGCCCTTCCCCGCCGAAGAACGTCTTGCCGCCACCGAACTTCGTGTCGACGTCGATAGCGGGGTCCGAGGCGAGAAACGACGTCGACTGGACGAACAGCGTCTCGTCCTCGAGTTCGTGGTGTTGGACGTCGCCAGACAGGGCCGGTGCGAGTCGAAGCGTACTGGGCTCAGAGGCTGTGAACGTGTTCATAAAGAACGACTCGCCGCCCAACACGGACCGGGAGAGTGATTTCAGGAGACCACCTTCGGCCTTCGTCTCGACGTCGATGCCGCTGGTGTGACTGACCATCGCACCGCCTTCCGACCGGACTGACTCACCGGGCTCCAACGAGAGGCTGATCTGTGCGTACGACGGCCGATGGGTTATCTCGTACTCCATGGGTCCCTGTTTCGCGCATCTGATATATATCCGTGATGCAGAAGATCGAGCGTATTTGGCGCACTCGGCTGTTGAACTGTGACGCAGTCGAGCGTTCGACGATGGTGCAGGCGAGTATATATCTGGTAAGCAACTGCTCAATATCGTACCTTCGTAATCACTCACTCGACGTTAAAACGTCTGTAAGGGTCCCGTTTCGGCATATGACAGTGCGGCGAGTCACAACTTCGAGATATGTTATAAACTATATAATGCCGAGAAACGGCTCTCTGTCGGAATTTCAGTCGGTCCATTCTAAGAAGGCTAACATTCGAGGGTTCCCTCGATGCCAGATAGGCAATTCAGACAACGAACACTCGCGGTCACGTTATCGGTACTGACGATACTATCGATCGTTGCCGGTGGGACAGCTGGCGCGTTCGTGACCGCACCAGGCGCAACAGGCTCCGGACAGGAACTCTTGCAGACGACAGACAGCGACGTCGTTTACCGCGTGAACGCGGGCGGACCGAGCGTAACCGCGAGTTCCGGACCGGATTGGACCGCCGACGAGAGCGGGAGCACGTATAGCTCAGGCGGGAGTCCGTATACGGCGAGTTCACTCTCGAGTGGCGACATCACGAACCCCACGAGCGCGCCGTCTGAGGTGTTCCTCACGGAACGCTACGGCGACCACTCGTGGTCGTTCGACGTGACCTCGGGGCAGTCCTACGAGGTCCGATTGTACTTCGCCGAGATATACCACGGTGTCAGCACGAGCAGTGCCGACACGGGCGACCGCGTCTTCGACGTCAGCATCGAGGGCTCGCAGGTCCTCAACGACTACGACATCGTCGCGGAGACGGGCGGTGCGACGACCGCGACGGTCGAGACGTTCGAAGTCACGCCCAGCGACGGGACGGTCGACATCTCCTTCACCACGGAGGTCGACAATGCGAAGATTTCGGCCATCGAAATCGTCGAGGCCCAGCCCGAACCCGGCGTGATAGAGGCCTCGCCTTCGTCTGTCGACTTCGGTGACGTCGTCGTCGGCGATACGGCCACTGAGTCTGTCACCCTGACTAACAAGGGCGACACCGGCGACCAGACCATCTCGGTTGATAGCGTCGACATCACCGGCGCGAACGCGAGTGCGTTCAGTCAGGATTTCTCCGGGAGCACGACCCTCGCACCCGGGGAGTCGACGACGGTCGACGTGACCTTCGCTCCGACCACGACCGGAGCCAAGAGCGCCTCGCTGGAGGCCACGCACAACGCCTCTAACACGACGTCACCGCTGACAGTCGGTCTCAGTGGGAACGGCCAGAGCACGGCGACGGTCGGGTTCGGTGCGAAAGACACTGTCACCTCGCAGGTGAGCAGTCCGACCTCGATAGAGTTCGGCCCCGACGGGCGACTCTACGTATCCCAGCGGTTCGGCGCGATAAAGATATTCAACGTCACCCGAACCGGTGAGGACAGCTACGACGCCACGCTCGAAGAGGAGTTGACGACGGTCAAGAACCTCCCCAATCACGACGACCAAGGAAACTACCAGTCGGGCGTCGGCAGCCGTGAAGTCACTGGCCTGACCGTCACGGGGACGGCCGACCAGCCGGTCATATACGTCACGTCCAGCGACCCACGCGTCGGCGGTGGCGGCAGTGGGGACGAGACCGGACTCGACACCAACTCCGGCGTCGTGTCGCGGCTCACCCAGCAGAGCGACGGTAGCTGGGAACACGACATGATATTGCGCGGACTACCGCGCTCGGAGGAGAACCACGCCACCAACGGCGTCCAGTACTACACCCAGAACGGGAACGAGTACCTCCTCCTGGCACAGGGTGGCCACACCAATCAGGGTGCCCCGTCGAACAACTTCGCGTACACCCCCGAGTACGCGCTCTCGGCGGCCATCCTGCAGGTCAACCTCACTCAGATCAACAACCAGTACTCGGAGAAGGCCGCGGCCAACACCGACGCCGAGTACCTCTACGACCTGCCGACGCTGAACGGGACGTCGACCCCGTTCGGTGGGCAAGACGGCGCGAACATGGCCATCCTCGTCGAAGGTGACGGGGTCAGCGTCTTCTCGCCGGGGTATCGGAACCCCTACGACGTCGAACGAACCGTCGACGGACAGGTCTACACGGTCGACAACGGGCCCAACGGTGGCTGGGGCGGAGTCCCAGTCGGCGAGGGGAGCGACCCGGTCTGTACCAACGAACCCAACGAGAACGGGGACGAGAGCAACGGCGACAACCTCCACTACGTCACCGAGGGATTCTACGGCGGGCACCCGAACCCGACGCGAGCGAACCCCGACGGTGCTGGACTCTGGGAGGAGACCACCAACGACCCACAGCAGATAGGGAGCACCGCGGGCGCCGTCTACGACGGCTACGACGGCTCCGCCGAGTGTGACTACCAGCCCTCTGCCGAGGGCGACGGTGCGCTCTGGGAGAACGGTGCCTCGACCAACGGGATGGACGAGTACACCGCGTCGAACTTCGACGGCAAGATGCAGGGCGACCTGCTGACGGCCGCCTTCGACGGGAACGTCTACCGGATTCAGCTGAACTCGGACGGCACGGATATCTCGACCCAGCCGAACGCGCAGTTCTCGCCGGGCAACACCCCGCTCGACGTGGACGCCGTGGGTGACGACGGCCCCTTCCCGGGGACCGTCTTCGTCGCGGAGTTCGGCGGCGAAATCAGCGCGTACGAACCGAACGACTACAACACCTCTGACGACGGTGACGGCACGACCTGTACGGGCGACGACGACCCGACGATAGACGAAGACGGTGACGGGTACGATAACGCGGACGAACTGGACGCCGGGAGCGACCCGTGTTCGGCCAGTTCGACGCCGCCGGACTACGACGACGACGGGACGTCCAACGTCAACGACCCCGACGACGACAACGACGGCATCGACGACGTGAACGACGAGTTCGCCGTCGACCCCGACAACGGTCTCACCACGACGCTCCCCGTCGAGCGCACCTTCGTCCGCGCGTCGGTCAACGACAGCCTCGAAGGCGTCGGGTTCACGGGCCTGATGATTCCCGAAGACGGCAGTACGGACTATCAGGACCTCTACATCCCCGAAGACACCATCTTCGGCGGCGCGAACCCGGCCCTGACCGTCGAGGCGGTCAAGACCGGCGACGCGACCAACAACGACCAGCAGCACGCCTACCAGTTCGGCGTCAACCCGCCCGAAGAGGAGTTCGTCGTCGACACGACGGTGACCGGGTTCACCGACGACCCAGACGCCTACGAGGCGGCGGGCATCTTCATCGGGACCGGCGACCAGGACAACTACCGCAAGCTGACGGTCAACGGCTTCGGTGGCGGCTCGAGCGGTGAGTACGGCGTCCAGTTGTTCGGTGAGACTGCCGGTACTAACAACGGCGTCGCGAACCCGAACGTCTCCGACGAGTTCACTGGACCGGGGACGACCACCCGACTGGAACTCGTGGTCGACCCGACGACGGACCCGATACCGGGGGACTCGGTCGACCAAGTCAACGTTACCGCCTACTACACCATCGACGACGGTCCGCGGACGATGGTCGGGAGCACCGCCATGCCCGCGGAGTGGCTCAACACGTCCGACGGGAACGGCCTCGCAGTGGGCGTCATCTCGACGTCCTACCAGGGCGACGAACAGTTCTCGGTCACGTGGAACGACCTGAACGTGACGACGACGGCCGAGGACACCAACTCGGCTCCGATCGCCGACGCCGGCGACGACCAGACGGTCGAGGAGAACACGACGGTCACTCTCGACGCGACCGGCTCCTCGGACCCGGACGGCGACCAGCTCGGCTACTCGTGGACGCAGCTGGCCGGTCCCGCCGTCCAGTTCGACGTGCAGGACACGGCTACCCCGTCGTTCACCGCACCGGAAGTCGACAGCGAGACGACGCTGACCTTCGAGGTGAACGTCTCTGACGGGCAGGCCAGCGACTCGGACCTGGTCAACGTCACCGTCGAGGACGCACCGACCGAGGAGGTCGTCCTCGCGGTCAACGCCGGCGGCTCGAACTACACCACCGCCGACGGCGTCCAGTACGTCAACAGCTCGAAGACCGACGTCGTCACCAGCGGAAACACCTTCGAGGTCACCAACGAGATCACGAACACCACCGACGACCCGCTGTACCAGACCGAACTGTACGGCGGCGGCTCCAACGCGCCGCCCGAGCCGAACATCTCGGCGCCCGTCGCGGACGGGACCTACGAGGTCACCCTGCAGTTCGCCGAACTGTTCCAGAGTTCGGAGGACGCCCGCCTCTTCGACGTCTACGTCGAGGGCGAGCAGGTCCTGAACGACTACGACATCTACGCCGAGGCCGGCCAGTTCAACGCGACGGACAAGACCTACACCGTCGTCGTCACCGACGGCGAACTGAACGTCGACTTCGTCGCCGAGGTCGACAACGCGAAGATTGGCGCAGTGAAGGTCGTGCGGGTCGGCGACGTGCCGCCCTCCGCGACCAGTGCCGACGTGACCGTGACCGAGAACGGTGGCGTCGACGCGAGCACCTACTCCAGCGGGTCGTTCAGCGTGACGAACACCGGCGAGGAGAACCTCTCCTCGGTCCAAATCGACCTGAGCGAGAGCGCCATCCCCGACGCGGTGTTCGACCCCAACGGCACCGCCGGTGACGCGACCGCGAAGGGCGTCGTCATCGACAGCGAGTCCGGTGACGGCGTCGGCGTGGTCACGACCGACAGCGGCGCGGTGTTCAGCCAGCCGCACAACGGCGTCGACGACGAGGAAGGCTACGACGTGCTGACGCTGGAGTTCACCGACTTCGAGCCCGGCGAGACGGTGACGTTCTCGACAGACGTCGACCCGACGACCATCAAGGGCGCCTCCACGACCGGTGGCGCTGGGGCCGTCTCCGGCCTCGAACTGTCGGGTTCCGCAGTCACGGTCTCCTCGAGTAGTGCCACGGTGTCGAACGACCTCTACACCGACGGCTCCGCCGGCGGGTCGCAGGCCAACGTCAACAGCGGGGCCTCTGCCGCACCCACGCTCGGTGTCGAGGGTGTCACGCTCGGCGCGACCGACTTCCCGGCCCACGAGGCCGCGACGGTCAGCGACCAGCAGCAGAACCTCACCCTGAGCGGGCCCGCGGGCGCGACCGTGAACCTGCTCACTATCGAGGCGAGCGAACCGCCGACGGACGGCTACGACATCGACGCCTACGAGGCCGACAACGCCGAAGTCGTCAGCAACCAGACGGTCACGCTCGACTCGAACGGGCAGGCGACGGTGCCGGTCACGCTCGACACGACGAACCTGAACTACTACCAGGCCGCTGTGCAGGACGGCCCAACCTCGAACGGGGCCGTCTCCCAGACGGTGGCACTGGAGTACGAGGAGGCCGCAGTCTCCGGCAACACCAGCGCCAGCGTGGCGCTGACGCCGAACAGCGGCATCGAGTCGAGTACCTACAACGCCGGATCCTACCAGGTCACCAACACCGGTGACACGAACATCACGACGCTCCGTGTGGACCTGAACGACACGGTCCTGCCGGACATGGTGTTCGACCCGTTCAACACCGCCGGCGACGACGTCGGCAAGGAGTTCACGCTCGACAGCGGCGACGTCACCGTCGAGAACGTCGAGTACACGAACTTCCACAACGGCCAGAACAACAGCGCGGGCTACGACAGTCTGGTCGTCACGCTCTCGGGCTTCGAACCGAGCGAGACGATGGCGTTCTCCATCGACAACGACCCGACCAGCATCAGTAGCACCACCCTCGGCTCGCAGGCTGCGGGTCCGGTCTCCGGACTCGAACTGGCCGGCGGAACTGTCTCGGTCGGTGCAGACTCGACCGGGATGTACGAGGCGACCCTCGTTGGCGACGGCAGCCCCGGTGGGTCGGAAGCCACGGTGTTGAACGACACCGACGAGACCAAACCGACCATCGGCGCCGACAACGTCTCGCTGTCTCCGATTGCGATGTCCGACCGGCACTCCGCCGCGACGGTCACCGACGCGAACCAGACGGTGACCATCGCGGACGCGCCCGCGAACGCGGACGTGACGCTCCTCCGCATCGAGGGCGAACTGAACCTCTCGAACGTCCCCGACCCCTACGAGATCGAGGACTACGAGGCCAACAAGGCCGTCGACGTCCAGTACTACTCGGCGACGACCGACTCGAACGGTGCGGCCACGGTGGACGTCACGCTGACGAACTCCACCGAAGAGGGCGGTCTGAACTACTTCGTCGCACACGTCGAGGAACCGAACGGCGACACCGGTCCGACGTCTGACTACGTGGTGCTCCAACTCTCCGAGGAGCAGGCGAACACCGCTCCGACGATAGACAGCATCACGGACAAAGGCGTCTCCGAGGGCGAGTCGCTGACCATCGACGTGCCAGCCTCGGACGCCGACGGCGACACGCTCGACCTCTCGGTCACCGGGGCACCGTTCGCGACTGCCGACGACGCGAACGGGACGGTCACTATCGCGCCCGGAGCCGATACGGTCGGCACCTACGACCTGACGGTGACCGCCGACGACGGCAACGCGACGGCTAGCGAGTCGTTCGCGGTGTACGTCGACGAACCCGACCAGGACGGCACGGTCGTGTTCGCGGTCAACGCCGGCGGCGGGTCCTACACCGCCACGGACGGCACGACCTATCAGGCGGACACGAACTTCACCAGCGGGTCGACGTACTCGGTGTCGAGCGCCATCGGTGACACCGACGACGACACGCTGTACCAGACCGAACGGTACGGAGACCCGTTCAGTTACACCGTCGGCGTCGAGAACGGTACCTACGAGGTCACCCTGCAGTTCGCCGAAATCTATCAAGGCGTCTCGCCGAACGACTCGCCCGACTCCACGGGGCCGACCGACGGCACCAACGAGAACGACCGGTTGTTCAACGCCACCGTCGAGGGCGACCAGAAACTGACGGCCTACGACATCTACTCGGAGGTCGGGCCGCTGAACGCCACCTCGAAGACGTACACCGTCGAGGTGACCGACGGCGAACTCACCGTCGAGTTCGACGCTATCTACGACAACGCGAAGCTCAGCGCCATGACCGTCGAGGCCGTCGACGAAGGTCCCGGTCCGATCGGTGACTTCGAGAACGCACCGACCGACCCGGACGGCGACGGCAAGTACGAGGACGTCAACGGCGACGGCGACGTCAACGTCGGTGACGCGCAGGCGCTGTTCGCGAACACCGACGACCCAGAGGTGCAGGAGAACCCTGACGCGTTCGACTTCAACGACGACGGGTCGGTGAACGTCGGGGACGCGCAGGCGCTGTTCGCCAACGGACTGGAGGCCTGATCAGCCTCTGCTCCACCTTCGACCCGGCACCACTCCAGAGGCTGACTGTCTCCGCCGGGTCGGCGACCAACGCGCCACGTCGCTGGAACTCACGCATCGACTTCGGAACGGCACGACGCAAAAACCCAACATAATGACATCACGCGGACTAACGAACCCATCGCGGTCGCAGGTCCTGAGCCTGCTGTTAGCGACCATCGTCGTCCTCGGGACGACCGCTGGCCTCGCTAGCGCAGCGACCACGACGGACCTGACGGTATCGATTACAGACAGCGACAACACCATCGCCCCTGACGAGACCACCACGGTCGAGATAGCTGTGGCGAACGCAGATGGCGGCGTCGGCGCCGCCGAACTCGGCGTCGAACTGAGTGATCCCGGTGTGGCCACCATCACCGACGTGACGGTCCTCCACACGCCCGGGAGTACCGACAACAACATCACCGGCGGCGGGGCGGCGGCGGACATCAAGTACGCCTTCGCCAATAGCTCCGACACCGGCGCTGTCACCATCGTTGAGGTGACCCTACAGGGCGCCGCGGAAGGTTCGACCGACGTTAACGTCGTGCCGAACAGCGAGACGGGCAACCTTGTCGTCTTCGACGAGGACGGCGCCGGCTACACGCTCGACACCGTCGGTAGTGCGACGCTCACCGTCGAGGACGTCAACGTCGCGCCCATCGCGGACGCGGGCGCCGACCAGACGGTCACGGCCGGCGACACGGTGACGCTCGACGGCACCGGCTCGGACGACCCCGACGGGACGCTGACCTACTCGTGGACCGAGACGACCAGCAGTGGCGTCACGCTGACCGACGCAGACACGGCGACGCCGACGTTCACCGCTCCAGACGTCAGTAGCGAGACGACGCTGGCGTTCGAACTGACCGTCACCGACGACGACGGCGCGTCCGACTCGGATACGGTGAACGTCACCGTCCAGCCACCCGAGGCAGCGAACTTCCAACTGACAAACCTGCAAGCGCCCGCGAGCGCGACGCAGGGAGATGTCATCAACGTCTCGGCCGACGTCGAGAACACCGGCGGTCAGTCTGCGACCAAAACCGTCGAGTTCCGTCTCGACACCGACGGTGACGGGTCGATAGCCGACGAGAGCGCCGTCGCCTCGCAGGATGTCCAGCTCGATGCCGATGCATCGACGACCGTCGAGTTCGACGTGGACACGAGCGGCATCGCGGCCGGCACCTACACGCACGGGGTCGTGACGCCCGACGACAGCGCGACGGCACAGATCACCATCGAGGAGCCGTCTGAACCGGCGAAGGAGACGACGGTGAGCCTCCAGCCCACCGACCAGACCACCGCGGTTGGCGTCGGGACGACGTACGACGTCGTGGTCGACAGCGCGGACGGCGGCGTCGGTGCCGCCGAACTCCGCGTCGCCATCGACGACACGAGCGTCGCATCGATTACCGACGCGAACGTAGTCGACGACAGCGCGACCGAGGAGATAGAGGTCGCCGCTGACGGCTCGTGGGTCGACGTCGAGTACGCCTTCGCCGACACTGCCGACACCGGCAGCGTCACGGTGGCGACCGTCTCCGTCGAAGGGAACAGTGCTGGCACTGCCAACCTCTCGGTCGAACCGACTGACGACAACAGCGAGGTGCTGGTCTTCGACGAAGGAGGGCAGGGCTACGACGTGACCGGTACGAACGGGGCAACCCTCGACGTGGAGGCAGTGCAGTTCCTCGTCAGCGACCTCAGCGCGCCCGACAAGGCGGCTGTCGGGAGCACTATCACGGTCACGGCGAACGTCACCAACGACGGGAGCGTCGAGAGCACTCAACCGGTCGAGTTCCGCATCGATGCCGACGGTGACGGTGACTTAGAGACTGTCGTCACGAAGCAGGAGACGATAGCGGCCGGCCAGACGGACGAAGTGACCTTCTCCGTCTCCGTGCCCGCGGACGCCGACTTCGGCCCCCGCCAGCACGGCGTGTTCACGACTGCGGACAGTTCGACCGCCGAGATAGAGTTCACCCCGCCGGACGTCAACGGCGACGGAGCTCTGCCCAGTGACCCCGACGGTGACGGCCTCTACGAGGACGTCAACGGCGACGGCAGCACGAACGTCGGGGACGCACAGGCGCTGTTCAGCAACCGCGACTCGCCGGCCGTCCAGAACTACGCCGACGCGTACGACTTCAACGGCGACGGCGTGGTCAACGTCGGCGACGCGCAAACGCTCTTCAGCGAGGTGACGGCGTAACCCATGTCACTGGACCGACTCCCGGACGATGGACGCGTGTGGCGCGTTGTCGTCGCCGCGGTCGCACTACTGGTGATGGTGCCCGCTGCGGCTCCATTCGCGGCCGCCGCCGGCGGGACCAGCGTGAGTCTCGAACCGACAGATTCGAGCGTCGACGTCGGCCAGTCGGCCACCTTCGAAGTCGTCGTCGACAGCGCTGACGGCGGCGTCGGTGCCGCCGAGTTCAGCGTGGTCGTCGACGACCCGAGCGTCGCCGAGATTACCGAGGTGAACGTCCTCGGGTCTGGTGCGACGAACACGGATATCGCCGACGACGGGTCGTCGGTCGACGTGGAGTACGCGTTCCGTGACACGGCCGACACCGGTAGCGTGACGGTCGCGGAAGTGACCGTCCAGGGCGTTAGTGATGGTTCGACCGGCATCGACCTCGCCGCGGCGCCGGGTAACGACGGTGTGCTGGTCTTCGACGAGGAGGGTACTGGCTACGACGTGACCGGTACGAACGACGCGACCCTGACCGTCGCCGCTGACGAACCGGCGCCCGACCCGGCAACCTTCGACGTGTCGAACCTGCAGGCGCCGGACAGCGCGACGCAGGGCGACGCCATCGACGTCTCTGCGACGGTAGAGAACACTGGTGGCGAAGCCGCCACGAAGGCCGTCGAGTTCCGCGTCGACACCGACGGCGACGACTCGATAGCCGACGAGAGCGCCATCGCCTCGCAGGACGTGCAGTTGGACGCAGGCGACTCGACTACCGTCGAGTTCACCGACGTCGACACCAGCGGTCTCTCGCCGGGAACGCTAACGCACGGTGTGGCGACACCCGACGACACGGCGACGGCCACGATAACCATCGAGGAACCGCCGGAACCGCCGAGCGAGGAGACGACGGTGAGCCTCGAGCCCAGTGACCAGACGGTCACCACCGGGCAGGCGGTCACCTACGACGTGGTCGTGGACAGTGCCGACGGTGGCGTCGGGGCCGCCGAGTTCAGCGTGGCTGTCGACGACACGAGCGTCGCGACGATAACGAGTGCCAACGTTCTCGGGTCCGGAAGCACCGAGGTCGACGTGGCCAACGACGGGTCGTCGGTCGACGTGGAGTACGCGTTCCGCGACACCGCCGACACCGGTAGCGTCACGATAGCCGAAGTGACCGTCCAGGGCGAGAGCGCTGGGACCGCTGGACTGTCTCTCGGTCCTTCTGACGGCAACGACGGTGTGCTGGTCTTCGACGAGAGCGGCACTGGATACGACGTGACCGGTACGAACGGAGCCTCCGTGACCGTCGAAGCGCCGCCGGAACCCGCGACCTTCGAAGTGTCGAACCTGAGTCCGACGGACGTGACTGTCACGCAAGGCGACGTCATCGACGTCTCCGCGACCGTCGAGAACGCGGGTGACCTTCAGGCTACGAAAACTGTCGAGTTCCAGGTCGACGGAACCGTCCTTCAGAGTCAGGACGTCTCGCTCACGCCTGGTGAGTCGACGACGGTTACCTTCGAGGACATCGATACGAGCGGTCTCGATACCGGTGATTACACGCACGGCGTCTACACCGAGGACGACTCGGCGACGGCGACACTCACCGTCGAGGAGCCGCCAGAACCCGCGTCGTTCCAGGTTTCGGACCTGAGCCCGACCGACGTGACGGTGACGCAAGGCGACGTCATCGACGTCTCCGCGACCGTCGAGAACACGGGCGAACAGACGGCCACGCAGACCGTCGAGTTCCGTCTCGACGGGACGACCATAGCCAGTCAGGACGTGGAGTTAGAGCCCGGTGAATCGACGACTGTCTCCTTCGAGAACATCGACACGAGCGGTCTCGATACCGGCGAGTACACCCATGGCGTGTACACCGAGGACGACTCGGCGACGGCAACGCTCACCGTCGAAGCAGAGAGCATCCCGCCCGTCGGCGACTTCGCCAACGCCCCGACCGACCCCGATGGCGACGGCCTCTACGAGGACGTCAACGGCGACGGCGAGTTCGACATCGTCGACGTGCAGGCCCTGTTCGCCAATCTGGAGGGTGACACCGTCCAGAACAACGCGGCGAACTTCGACTTCAACGGCGACGGCACCGTCGACGTGGTCGACGTGCAGAAACTGTTCACGGAGGTGAACTAGCGTGCGAGCGAGCGTTCCCGCGGTGCTGGAGACGAAGAGCGTACTCGTCATCGCGATGGCAGCGCTCGTCGCGACGGTCGGTATCGGTGGCGCCGCCGTCGGCGTCGGCCCCGGTGGCGCCTTACAAATCGCGGGGCCACAACAGCAGGAAGGGCCTGAAACGACGGTCAGCCTCCAGCCCAGTAGTGCGACCGTCGAGGCCGGCGACACGACGACCTACGACGTGGTCGTCGAGAGCGCCGCCGGCGGCGTCGGCGCGTACGACTTCACGGTCAGTCTCGCCGACCCGAGCGTCGCCTCGATAACTGACGTGACCGTCGAGGGTGACCCAGCCGATCAGACGACCGAGGTGTCGATCGCCAGTGACGGGTCCACCGCCGACGTGAAGGCCGCGCTGGCGGACACGTCCGACAGCGGGAGCGTGACCATCGCGACAGTCACCGTCAGCGGCGACGCGGCAGGCAGTAGCGACATCGGCCTGAGCGTCTCGGCACTGGGAACCGAAGCCGGCGAGTCCTACGTCGTGAGTGAGACCAACGGTGCCTCGATTACCGTCGAAGCTGCCGAGGAGCCGGAGCCCGAACCAGAGCCAGATCCGGCTGACTTCGAGGTGTCGAACCTGCAGGCGCCCGACAGCGCGACGCAAGGCGACGCTATCGACGTCTCAGCCGAAATCGCCAACGAGGGCGACGAGGAAGGGACCCAGGACGTCGAGTTCCGTCTCGACGTCGACGGGGACGGGACGCTCCAGTCCGACGAAGCGCTGACCTCGCAGGAACTGACGCTGGACGGGGGCGAGTCAGAGACCGTCACGTTCGAGGACATCGACACGAGCGGTCTCGACGCCGGCGACTACGAGCACGGCGTGTTCACCGACGACGACTCGGCGACGGCCACGCTCACCGTCGAAGCGGCCGCGGAACCCGACCCAGAGCCGGCCCCCGAGACGAACGTTCGGCTCTCGCCGAGTAGCCGGAACGTCGACGTCGACGATACGACGACTTACGACGTGGTCGTGGCGCCCGCAACCGGTGGTGTCGGTGCCTACGACTTCACGGTCAGTCTCGCCGACCCGAGTGTCGCCTCGATAACGGATGTCGCCGTCGATGGGGATCCGGCCGACGAGACGACTGAGGTCTCGATCGCTGGCGACGGCTCCGAAGCCGACGTGATGGCCGCACTCGCCGACACGGACCAGACGGGAACCGTGACCATCGCGACGGTGACCGTCCGCGGTGACAGCGCCGGTACCAGCGACGTGGGACTCGATGTCGAGGCGCTCGGGACCGAAGCCGGAGAGTCCTACACGGTGAACGAGACGCGCGATGCTTCACTCAACGTCAGAGCACTCCCTGATCCTGATCCGGACCCGGACCCAGACCCTGACCCCGACCCAGCGCCGGACCCGGCTGACTTCGAGGTGTCGAACCTGCAGGCGCCCGACAGCGCGACGCAGGGCGACGCAATCGACGTCTCCGCCGAGGTCGCCAACGAGGGCGACGAGGAAGGGACCCAGGACGTCGAGTTCCGTCTCGACGTCGACGGTGACGACGACCTCGAATCCGACGAAGCACTCGTCGCACAGGAACTGACGCTGGACGGCGGCGAGTCAGAGACGGTCACGTTCGAGGACCTCGACACGAGCGGACTCGATGTCGGCGACTACGAACACGGCGTGTTCACCGACGACGACTCGGCGACGGCGACCATCGCCATCGAAGAGCCCGACGAGCCCTCGCCTGAGCTGGAGACCGAGGTCCAGCTAGACCCCGACAGCGCGACCGTCGAGGCCGGCGACACGACGACCTACGACGTCGTCGTCGAGAGCGCCGACGGCGGCGTCGGTGCGTACGACTTCACGGTCAGTCTCGCCGACCCGGGTGTCGCCACGATAACCGACGTGACGCTGGAAGGCGGCCCATCGTCGGAGACGACCGAGGTATCCATCGACGACGGCAGCGCCGAGGTGCAGGCTGCGCTGGCGGACACGTCCGACAGCGGGAGCGTCACCATCGCGACGGTCACTGTCCGCGGCGACAGCGACGGGTCCAGTGACGTCGAACTGAGCGTCGAGGCGTTGGGGAACGAGGACGGTGACTCCTACACGGTGACCGACACGGGCGACGCGTCGATTGCCGTTGAGTCGTCCGAGGACGAGGAGGTCACCTACTACCAGGTCGACTTCGTCGAAGGCGAACCCCTTGAACACCTCGGCCCGGAAGACAGTGACAACTTCTACAGTGACCAAGACAGGCTCGTCCAGTACCTCCACGGAAGCTCGGAGGACCCCGTGACGCGGCGTGGGCGTCCCGACACGCTGAACGAGACGGTCGCCGGTTGCATCGAGGACCAGAACATCGAGGTCGACGACGGCACGGCGTCGGTCACGTTCACCGTCGACGACGGCTGTACGTACGAGCTCTCGCTGGTGAGTTACTCGAAACCGGAGGCTGATTGGAGTCGCGAAATCGCCGACGAACAGGAGCTCGTCGATTCGTCCACCGACACGTTCGGCCCGGGCACCCACACCATCACCGTAGAGCTACCCGAAGAATGACACCGGTCTCACCCGCTTAAAAACGGGTTGGGAACGGGACCACTTTCTTTCTACGACGTCTTTTCGACAGGTGCTACCTCAGCCTGTGTCTCGCGGTCGCATAGCCACTCGTACATTCGGCCAGCGAACGTGGCGACTCGAATCAGATGGTCGAGGCAGTAGAACACGAGTAGTTCGTGCAAGCGGACTTGACGGTCAGACTCGGCCTGTACCTCTCGTGCCGAGTCGTGGAGTTGGAACGGCGAGACGGTCGGGACGAGTTGTTTTGGATGCCAGAGCGGCCGACGATCGAACAGTTCGGAGTGGTATCGCTCCCGCTGTCGGAGTCCTCGCCCTATGCGGACGTACTTTGCCAGTAACTCACGCGTCGACCGCGTCGGGTGGTACATGGTAATCGACGGCTCGTACTGTTGGTCGAACCCGGCTTCGTGGACACGTTTACCGAACTCTGCGTCACCCGACGAACAGAGTCGGTCGTCGAACGGACCGACGGCCTCGAAGACTTCGCGACGAACGGCGAGACAACAGGTCGGCGCGAAATTGTCCTCTGTGAGGTACCGCTCCACCGGAAATTCGGTGTACCGATTGTACGCATCGACGACGGAGTTCGGCGTCGATTCGACCAGTTCGACGTCGAACCCTACGTAATCCACGTCTTCGGTCATCGTCTCGACGACTGCCTCCACCCACGACCGCTCGACAGTCATGTCCGCGTCGACGAACGCGACGACGTCACCGACCGCCCGAGCGATGCCCGCGTTCCGCGCCGCGTAGGAGCCTCGCACCTCGTCCTCGACGACGAGTGTGACGAGGTCTGGTGCCGCCCTCTCGAACTCTCGGACGACGGTGGGGGTCGCGTCCCCGGACCCGTTGTCGACGACGATGACCTCGTACGTCGAAGCCGACGCCGTCTGGTCCGTCACCGACTGGAGGGTACGTCGAACACCCGAAGGGTCCTCGTACACCGGGATGACTACAGAGATGTCGGGACTCCGTGCGGACTCGGAAGCCATCGTGATAACGTAGCCCACCGACCGGACTCGTTATAGTATTCACAGGCTTCTATCGAGGGCCATTCACTGCCTGTTTCCGTAGACGTAGGATAACTATCTCGGCGTGGTCGGAACGTGACCTGTGTTGCGAAAGGTTCTGTCGGCGGTTCGCCGAGTCGTCGACCTCTTCCGGCCGGGGAGTTCACTCCTCGGTCAGGCCGCTACCGGAGGCCTGTGGCTCGGCTTGCTGAACGTTCTCGACCGTCTCGTCAGAATGGGGACGCTCGTCGTCCTCGCCGGGCTCCTTTCGCCGACTGCCTTCGGTGTGGTCGGACTCGCTATGCTGAGCCTGTCCGTTCTCCGACGGTGTTCACAGCTCGGCCTAGACGAAGCGCTCGTCCAACATCGACGGGACGACGTCGACGGATACCTCGACACTACGTGGGTCTTGCGAAGTGTCCGAGGGGTGGGGCTGGCAGTCACCGCTGTCGCCATTGCACCGTTCGTCGCGACAGTCTTCGAGAGTCCAACGTTAGAACCGGTGATACGCGCACTGGCGGTCGTTCCACTGGTCACAGGGCTCCGTAATCCCGGCGTCGTCTACTTCAAGAAACAACTCGAGTTCCACCGTGAGTTCGTGTACAAGGTTTCCGGGACAGTCGCTCACACCATCACTGCTATCGGTGTGGCCATCACCCTCGGCACGCTCTGGGCTCTGGTCTGGGCTTTGATAGCGAGTACCGTCTCGCAGACCATCGTCTCGTATCTCGTGCATCCATACCGGCCGGCACTCAGTTTCGACCGGAACGCAGCGGGGGAGCTGGTCGGATACGGGAAGTGGATCTTCGGGTCCGGTATCCTCGTCTTCCTGCTCAATCGTGTCGACGACGCACTCGTCGGTCTGACGCTCGGGACGACCGCACTGGGGCTCTACCAGATGGCGTTCCGGTTTTCGAACGCGCCGGCGACGGAGATCACACACGTCGTCTCCAGAGTCACGTTTCCGGCTTTCTCGCAGGCTCAAAGTGACCTGCAGACACTCCGCGACGGGTTCTTCGGGACCGTCAAATTCGTGTCGTACGTCGCTGTGCCGATGGCGACGGGGATAGTGCTCGTCACACCGGTCTTCGTCGATGCGTTCCTCGGCCCCTCCTGGACCGACATGATACTGACCATGCAACTTCTCGCGGTCTGGGCTGCATTGCGTGCTATCGTGTCGATACTCGGGCCGCTCTTCCGTGCAATCGACCATCCCGAATACAGCACAGTCCTCCAGTTTTCCCGCTTGCTCGTCCTCCTCGTCTGCCTCTATCCGGCGACCACTACGTGGGGGACGGCCGGGGCTGCAGTCGCGCTCCTCGTCAGCGGTGGACTGCAGAATCCCATCGCGCTCTTTGTCGCCATCCGTCAAGTCGATGGCAGCGTTTGGCACTTCCTCCAGATTCTGACTGTCCCGGTTATCGCCAGTGCACTCATGGGGGCCGTTGTCTGGACCTCCCGAAGTGCGTTCGTCTCTCTTTCTCCCAGCATCAACTTTGTCATGCTCGTCTTGACGGGCGTGGTGGCCTACGGAGGAATCCTTCTCATCGGGAACCGCCTCTTCGACGTCGGTCCCAGAGACGAACTCGGAAGACTCGTCACCGCACTCCAGGAGTAGCCGACGACCGATTCGAAGCACGCCTCACTTCGACGAGGTGCGAACAGTCACGTTAGCATACAGTCGGTTGAAGGAGCGCTTTAGCAAACGTGCGACCCTGACCCCCCAGTCACCACCGAGGGCTATCAGGAGAAACACGTACGACTGAAGATAGACTGGCCGATACCGTAGCGTCAGCAGTGAGTGGCGGATGGCGTCCTTGTAGTACCCGTTCGAAAGCGCAGACGTCGCTACCAGTCGATGAATCCCCGCCAGGAAGTGGCGTTCCTGAGACGGCCGGTTCGCTGCGATAGTGGGGCGATGTTTCGCCAACAGAAGGGGACACCCGACGTCGCGTTTCGTCTCGTAATCGTCCGATATCTGTCTATGGTCCGCGATTCGGCGGACAGTCAGTGGTTCGGGCACAGTTTCGTAAGAGAACTCGGTCGCTAACCTGAAGTAGAACTCGCGATCTTGGAGGCACGGGAACCGCTCGTCTAGATACCCCACCGCGTCGAACACGTCCGACCTGACCAGGAGCGCAGAAAACTGTCCGAACGACCCACTCCGAGTGAGCTGTGTCAAGAAATCACCCGGTGGGAGCGGCCGTGTGAGGTTCGTCACACGACCGTCCCCGTCGACGCACTGTTGACCGGTGAACACCGCTGCAACGTCGTCCTCGGCGCGCCGCAGGGCCCTCACCTGACGTTCGATTTTCCTCGGGAGCCAGTAGTCGTCGTCGTCGAGAAACGCTACGAACCCGCCGCTCGCCGCTCCGATGCCCGTATTTCGGGCTGCGTTTCCACCACAGTTCTCGTCGTGTCTGATGATCGTCGCATCCGCTACGGCACCGAGATCGACGTCTTCGAGAACTTCCTGAGCTGGCGTCGGCGACCCGTCGTCCACCACCAGTAGTTCGATCGGGTCGTAGGTCTGGGCGAGGACGCTCTCGACAGCCTCGACGAGCAGCCGTTCCCGGTCGTACGTCGGCACGACGACGCTCACCATCTCTGTTTCCGACACGCCCATTCTCTCCGACCGATACCGGGTCGGCGGATCGTTTTGTTAGTCACGTTATAACCTGTGGCAGAGCGATACCGACGTGCCAGTCGCAGTCCACCGCTTTGGATACCTCGCACGCCGTCGGCTAACCAACAGCGGGGGAGATAGCGGCAAAATGTTGGTTAGCGGTTCAGGACAGCGCGAGCAGATGCGTCGAGTCCGGTCCCGTCTCCGCGACGACGTACAGCGTCCCGTCGTCGAGTACCGGCCCGGGACCGACGCGACCGTGGAACGAGCGCTCGTACCGCACCGCTGGACCAGAGCCCAAGACTCCCTCTTTCGGCGTCGGGTCCAGTGCCCACAGACGGTCGCCGCCGACGAAGAGCGTGTCCCGTCCGATTGCCGGGGCAGTGTGCCGCCAATCACCCAGTTGATGGGTCCAGCGGACGTCGCCGGAGTCGCTCTCGACGGCGTGGAGTTCGCCCGACGTACCGGCGAACACGAGGCCCGAATCGAGCGCGATGCCGCCGGGACTCCACCCCGTCTCGACCGACCAGAGACGTCGACTACTGGAACTCGTGTCTCCCGACAGGGCATAGGTCGTGCCGTCACGACACGTGACGTACACTGCGTCCGTGTCGGCCGACGGCGGACAGACTGGCGTTGCCGGGAGTCGGAACCGCTGGATACCAGTGCCGTCGGTGAGCGTGAGTAGCGAGACTTCACCAGCTTCGGTCGCGACGGCGGCGGCATACCCGTTCCACACTGGCGGGCTGGGTAGGACGGTGCCGAACACCTTTCGCGACCAGACCGACTCTCCCGTTCCCGGGTCGAGTCCGTACACTCGTTCGCCAGCCCCGACGACGAGCGGCGTCCCGGGATACATCGATGGCCCTACGGGTCGTGCATCCGTTTCGACTGACCACCGCTCGTCGCCGGTATCCGCAGCGAGCGCTCGGACCACGTTCTCACGGCCGTCTGCCGCGAACACCGTCCCGCTACGGACGACCGGCGAATCGCCGATACCGTCGGCTTGCCACAGTTCCGTTCCGTCGGTCGCATCGTAGACACGGAGACTGGAACGGGTCGGTAGATAGACACGCTCGTCGGCCACGACCGGCGCATTTCGCTGTAGGCCGGGGACCGGCACTCGCCAGTCTTCGCTGACGCCGTCGACTGGCGCTTCGCCCGCGTTGATGCCGTGGACGCTCCGCGTGTTGCCGGCGTTGCAGCCGAAACTCGACCAGTTGCCGTCGGAGCCGTAAATCTGCCTGTCGGCGTCGAGTTCAGGGGTCGCCGGCTCCGGTGGCTCGTCGGCACTCGTCGTGCAGCCTGCGAGTCCGCCGAGCGCGCCGGCGCCGAGTGTGGCGAGGAATCGTCGTCTGGAGGGCATGTACCGCGGCTCTCTCCTCGCGAACAAATGTCTTTTGCCCTACTTGTACGGGAGCGCTATCGGTCACCGTCAGCCCGGACGACAGTACGATGCTCCGGGACGCGCTCCAGTTCGTTGTCGACGGCCCCGAGCGACGATTGAGTGGAGCCCGAACGTACCGCTGGGACCCTGTCACGCCCTCTCTGTGTGTATGCGTCGCAGTAGCGATAGAAGCTTGATACGTCTCCAGCGTCTACACCTGTCCTCTACTGTGACGACACCAACGACTCGACGTATCGGTTTGCTGTTTGCGACCCTCGCGCTGCTCTGGGGCCTCTCCTTCGTCGCCATCAAGACGGGCATCGAAGGGTTCCCGCCCGTTCTGTTAGCGGCGCTCAGACACGATATCGCCGCCGCGGTACTGGTCGGCTACGCCCTCTACCGCGGCCGAACGCTTCGCCCGCGGACCCGCGACGACGTGTCGCTGTTCCTCGTCGGCGGGACGCTCCTCATCGGGGCCCACTTCACGCTGCTGTTTCTGGGACAACAGTACGTTCCGAGCGCCTATGGGGCTATCCTGCTCAGTCTCACGCCGGTCGTGACGCCGGCGTTCGCGGCGACGCTCCTCCCGAGCTATCGGGCCCGCCCTCACGAGATTATCGGTACCATCAGCGGTTTCCTCGGCGTAGTGGTCATCGCGAACCCGTCGCCGGGAGGGCTTGGCTCGCGACTCACCGGTATCGCGTTGCTCATCGGCGCCGCCGTCGTCTTCGCGGCTGGCGCGGTGCTCACCGAGCGGTACGCGACGACGCTCCCGATAGTGTCCGTACAGGCCGGGATGACGGTCGTGGGCGCCGTCATCCTCCACGCAGTCAGTGCCCTGTTGCCGTCGGAGCAGGTGGGCGCCGTCTCGGCCGGCGTTGAACACCTCGCCGCGCTCGTCTACCTCGGTGTCTTCGCGAGTGCCGCCGGCTTCCTGCTGTACTTCCAGCTCGTCGACGCCGTCGGGGCGGCCGAGACCAGCCTCGTCTCCTACGCGGTACCGGCGGTGACTGCCGTCTTCGGGTGGCTCCTGCTCGGCGAGGTACTCACGCCGCTGACCCTCGTCGGCTTCACGGCCATCCTCGTCGGATTCGCGTGGGTGAAAGCCGACGTGCTCAGGACGCTACTCCGTCGCCGTGGCCGGTCGGACACACACCGTGGTGGTGGCTCGTCTGGCGACTACGTGGTCGTCAGCGGGAACGCCTACTGCAAACGGAACTGCTGACCGAGTTCGGCGGTGGCGTCACTCGCCAGGTCCTCGTACGACAGAAAGATAGGGAACGTCCCGGACCAGTGATGGCTGCAGCGGGGATGGCGTGAATTGCACCGTTGGGGTGGGGTGGGGTGGGGGTTCTGGTACGGGCAATCGGGGCCCGGGACATCTCACCCAACGCGCTATCCGACATTTATTATTCAGCAGGTAAATGGTGCCGACCGTGGTTTGTGGGCTGATTAAACTGTGCGTCTCGGCTCTCATTCTGCGATAATGCGATTTTAGTTGCAGCTGATTTAGTATCTACCTAACAAATCTGCGGTAGCGAGGGTCGTCCCGCTCACCGGCGTCTATGCTACTGGGCTATTACCGGGCCTGTACAACAACCTCTCTGGGACTGCGGACGAACGGCTACCAGCGATTCCCGAATGTACTCTAGACGGCGATGGCAGCGCGACCATCGCCTCCGTAGTTGTTTCTGTCTGGGTCTCGGTTTCGGTAGCTGTTTCTGTCTCAGTCTCAGTCTCGGTTTCGGTAGCTGTTTCCGTCTCAGTCTGAGTCGTCGTCTCGGCTGTCCCTCCTACATTTCCGGAGTTCCCGACGGTGAACGAACTGACGACCGACTCGCTGTCGCTCAAGACACTTGCCGTGTAGAAGCCACCGACGCCGGTCGCAAGCGTGATAGCCGTCACGACTGCCAGTACGGCGATTTTCTGCCCCGACGCTTGATTACGTGTCATCGGGCCCCTCCTCTAACTGGTACTCGACGGCCTCGGCGTTGTCCTGCATCGACGACCCGTTCTCTGGCACGTCCGACTGTCCGTCCGCGCCGGTCGTTGAGGCAGCGGCTTCCTCACCTTCGGGAGCGAGCCCCGACAGCGTCTCCGCGACTGATTCGTTCACCGACTGACAACGGTAGAGATGGTCGCCGTTCGGAAGGTAGCATTCGCTCTCTGCTGGGTCCCAGAGGAGACAACGCTCCATGTCCTCGGCGCATGCGACGATTGTCTCGACCGATTCGACGGGGACGAGACGTTCGTCGTCGACAGTCACAGGTGTCGTGATCTCCAGTGGTGACTCTCCCTCACCGACCAAGTTGAGACTGTCGGACTCGTCCTGGCTAGCCGTTTCAATCTCGTCGGTCGGTCCGCTACTGGTGACGACCATCCCGAAGCCGAACAGAAGGCTGACTCCCGCTGCGGTCGTAATCGCGGCCGCGACACCTGAGCGCGTGTCGTAGGTGATCCAGGCGCTGACCACCGTCAAAGCAGCCGTCGGGACGAGCGCAAGCTGGATTTCCTTCGCCGTGAGGGTAATCGTCTCACCACCATCGTCGGCATCGCCGGCGCTGGCTGGACTGGCACCGTTGTCACTGTCTCCTTCCTCACTATCGTCCGGCTTGTCGCCATCGGAGTCGCGCGCCGACCTGAACAGGACCCACGCCTCGTTCAACAGCAGGAGACCGATGGGAACGACCACCAGTACGGCGAACCCGTAGGTCGTGTCGGCGAAGGTGAGGACGTGGCCGATATACGGAACCGTCAGGAACACTTCCCCGACGACCTGCTGTCGTTGCACCGGCGTGGGGTCGCGGTCCTCGTTCGCGTCGCCTTTGGTCACGTACGTCTCCTGCCCCTCTTGTGACCTGATGTCGACGACACGGTGGGTCGTGGGGAGCCTATCGTCACCGCTCCCGTACGTGATGACGTCGCCCTGCCGTATCTCACCTGGTGAGTGGTCGATGATGACGACGTCTCCAACTCCGATAGCCGGTTCCATGCTCCCACTGACGACAACGTGACTCGAATAGCCGTCTACGACGTTCGCGCCACCGACGACCGCGAAGGGCAGGACCACTGCGACTAACGCGAGTGTCCCGAGTATTTTGACGACCCGATTAGCTCCCGACACGCGCCTCACCTCCATCCATTGCACGCTCCGCAATGGCCGTTCGCTGCTCGGTTCTGCGTCGCCGTCGATATCGTTTCGTTCTGTCTATCATTGTGACTCCTCCCGGTTGTCGCACTGCCTGGCCTGGAAATCGAGAGCGAGACTCAGGGACGTGTCGGCAAGATTGTCGGTGCTTCCGGTAAATTCCCATTCGAGGCCGAGGCCGAGTGGCTGACACCCGACACAGTCGCCCACCGCCATCGGAACTGGTTCTGGCAAGAACTGTGTAAGCGTCCCCGTGTACAGCGGCGAATTGCCGGGGGTGCTACTCGCATCTGGCGTCTCCTCTCTCCACAACGTGGCCTCGATGGCGTCAGCCAGATCGGTGTCGCCCTTTGCGCCGACGCGAACTGTCACGTCCGACGGTGTGTCACAGACCACGAAGGCGACGATGGCCCGCCCGGTCGCGTCGGTTCCGATGTCGTCGAACGAGAATTGGATCGTCTGTTCCCGCTCGAATACCTGCGGAAACTCGTCGACTTGCTGTGTCGGGGTGGTCGTCGTCGTTCCGTCGTAGGTGACGGCCGCTGCCATCCGGAGATCCAGTTCCTTGCCACCGATCAGTCCAGGGTAGGTTCCAGCGTCGTTGAGCGTCGCCCGGGTGCCGCCCTGTGTCTTGAGGATGTGGACGAACGATCCGCCCGCGAATCCAATTACCCCTGCGGCAGCGGTGCTCTTGAGGAAAGAGCGGCGGTTCCATTCCTCACTCATGGCTGGTCCTCCCTCGCCGAATCTCCAGCAGCATCGTCTGTCGGGCGGTCATGAGTGTGTCCCCCACTCGATTCGATCACGACGTCGAACGCGACGGTGACCCGGTCCGATTGCACCGCGTTCGACACGCTTTCGTCGAGGTGCCAGTCGAATCCGAGACAAAGCGAATTCGAGGGGGTGAGACAGGACACTTCGACCGGCGACGACGAACCGGAGAGTGTGTCGGTGACAGCTGCCAGCGGTCCACTCGCCAGTACTCTTTCGCCGGGGTCTCGACGTCCGTTACACGGGAACAGGACGTTCGACCGGAAGGGGCCGGTGTCGTACCAGACGGTGGCGTCGATAGCCTCGTCCAGCACTGTCGAGGCGTCGGCCTTCCGCTCGGGCTCGGTTTCGCCCTGTTCGCTGATGTCCTCGACGCGCATTTCGAAGGAGAGACACGTTTCAGGCTTGCCCCCCGACGGTGGCACTGTCATATGCAACAGCACCCCGCCCGAGTCGCCGGGGAGAACGTTCGACGTCACGAACGCCGGCAACTCCCCTTCGGGAGTTTCCGAGTCGACTGACGCCCGTTCGACGACCTGCCCGTTGTACTGCTCGCGCCACTCGATGGTGAGTACGGGCGTGTCGTCCTCGTCGGTGAAAACGGTCGCGTTCGTGTACTTCGTCTCGGCCGACCCGAACTGCGCTATCGCGACGGACGCCATCCCCGCCGTTCCGAGCCCGCCGAGGACCTGCCGACGCGTAATTCGACGGTCTGTCATCGACTGCGAAGCGCCCTCCAGATGACTGTAGCCCCGTCATTCGATTGGCCCGTGATGCTCGCCGGTTGCTTCTCGACAGCTCTGAGAGCCGAACCGTGAATACCGCTCTCCCGGATGGTCCTGTACACGCGCGCGTGTTCGGACGCGCTCGTGACCGGTGACTCGCTGAACGTCCGTTCATTTTGCATATTCGATCACACCCATCGGCCCGGCAGCGTGGAGTCCGACTCGACTGTTAGACAGTCAACAGCCACTGGTCGTTCACTTGAACGACCTGTTTGGCGGGTTGCTGCCGATTACCGTGTGGGGGGTCGACCTGTCTGGGCTTATCTAATGAGTCAATTGGTCGATTCGACAGCGAAACGTGCCGCTTCGGCCAATTTTCAGCCGTCGACTGATTTCCCGAGACTGCGCTTTAGAAACCGCCTGATTGCGTGAACAGATTCGATCGTTCGGGAAGCAACAGCCTACGACATGCTGATCGAAGTTTGGATTGTGACGATGAGTCAGCGTATCGGTCGGTGAGAAGAGGAACCGTGGAGATGCGCCGGGTCGACCTCATTCGGCCGGCAGTCGAGACCCGTCGTTGTGACGGCACTGCTCGGTGTAGAACCCGAGATCGAACCCGACGGAGTCGGTCTGGAGTTCGTTGGCGTGGTCGACGGGCAGCCACCACGCAAAGCAGACGTGTCGCGTCGTCGAGTTCGGGTAACAGTCACGCTCGCTCGTCCGCGTGTCGGCGTCGAGCGGGATGCCGCCGTCGGCCGCGCTTTCGAGGACGTCACGGAGGGTTCCGCGGGCGACGATACGCTCGTCGCCTTCGAGCGTGATGGACGTGCTGCTGTCGACGTCGTGTGGCGCGTAGACGATCTCGCTCTGTTCGAGGACGTTGTCGCCGTCGTCGTGCCAGACCAGCGTGTGGATGGCGTCGAGGAGTTCGCCCGGGTTGTTCCCGTTCGCGTTCGTCCCCGACTCGTCGTCGTCTTTCTTTTCGGGTTCAGTCATGCCGTTGTCGGCGTTCTCGAGTATCTCCGCGTCGAGCCAGATGTACCCTGGGTTGTTGAACAGGTGGAGGCTGAACGTCACCTCACCAAAGTCACCCGGCTTGACGTCTTCCAGATACACGAGCGGATCCCCCCGTGAGGACTCGGTTCGTAGGTCCGAATCCAGTTCGTCAGGCACGTTCGCGAACTGTGACCGGAATTCCTCCTCTATTTCCTCGGGCGACAAGGACGTCATTTTGCTGAGTTGGTTACGGGTGTATATCGTATCCTGAATCCCGTCGTCGTCCTCGTCGGGGAAGGCTTCGATAGCCGTGTTCATCATGAAGTCGTCGACGAACTCGTCGGGCACCGCGATGAGTGGCTCCATCGGAGTGGGGAGTCCCGTATAGCCGTCGGGAACGGTCGTCGGATCGCCGTCTGTCATCAAGACGTCGAAGTTCCCGGTGCCATCGTCGTCGGTATCTCCGTCCCCGTCGAGGTCGGTCTCGTCGCCTCCGAAGTCGTCTGTCCGGTCGTCGTTCTCGTCGTCGGACCAGTCGGCGTAGTGTTCCTCCCAGTCGACCAGCATATCCAGTTCGCCGGCGACGAGTTGACTGTTCGTGAACGTCTCCGTGT
Organism: Haloarcula rubra; assembly: GCF_019599465.1. Classification (GTDB taxonomy): domain Archaea; phylum Halobacteriota; class Halobacteria; order Halobacteriales; family Haloarculaceae; genus Haloarcula; species Haloarcula rubra. Next base: position 85,968 of record NZ_RKLR01000006.1, on the reverse strand, counting down.
CGCTGAAGAACGCCGTCGTTCCCAGTCCGGCACCGGTCGATGCGAGTCCGACACCGCCGAGGCCGGCGAGCACCTTCCGCCGTGACAGTTCGAGGTTGTGTTTGGTCATGGGGTCCCTCTCCAGGGAAGACCCACCGGCGGAGTCGAACCGCCTGTCGCGCGCCCGCGTGGGTCGATAGTTGTGAAGCGATGCTACTGGTCTACTGTCGTTGCATTCCGGTGCCGTCGTTGTGGCGGCACTGCTCGGTGTAGAAGCCGAGGTCGAAGCTCACGCTGTCAGTCTGGACCTCGTTGCCGTGGTTGATGGGGAGCCACCACTCGAAGCCGACGTAGACCGTCGTCGAGTTGACGAGACAGGTCCGCGGCGGAGCGTCTGGGGGCTGCATGCCATTCGCGATACAGAAGTCGATGTGACTGATCGCGTACGGTTTGCCGTTGTTCGGATTGATTGGGGGATGGAGGTCGTAGGAGCCACTTCCCGACGCGGGGCCGTCGTCGGGCGTACAAAGGTTCGCGTTCGGACCGCCTTTGACGATGACCAGACCGGCACCGGCCTCGGTCCCGTTGACTTCCAGATTCTGGTAGACCAGTTTCTGTGGCTGACCGTCATCCTCGGCGGTCACCTTCACCTCCACCGAGAAGTCGTAATCCGTGCCGTCGATGGTGACCGTCTTGGTGATCGTGTGGTAGTTCCCGTCCTGGTCCGGCAGTTCGCTCTCGTCGAACTTCACGCCGACCTTGTAGCCCTGGCTCTCACAGTCCGGATTGACGCTGGTGGACCCCACGCAGGTGAACGTCGAGGAGCCGTCGATGCCACTCCCGTCCTGTGAGGCCCCACAGTGCGGCTTCGTGAAGTTCGCGGCGCTCAGTGGCACGCCCGGGTTTTGCTGGAGTGCACTGAGGACGTTCCGTAGCGAGTCGGGCCCGACGATCGTCGGCTCGTCGGCGTCTTTGAGGTTGTTTCCGGAATCGCCTCCGATGTGTCCGGCACCGTCGTACCAGGCCCGCGCCTGGATCTTGTCGAGGAGTTCGACGGTGTCGTCGACACCGTCGCCGTCAGCGTCACCGGACTCGTCGTCGTCCTTGATCTCAGGTTCGGTGTACCCGTTCTCACTCCCGTCGACGTTGCTCGCGAACATCCAGAGATACCCCGGGTTTCCACAGAGGTGTGCGCTGAACGTCACCTCGCCGAAGTCGCCCGGTTTCACGTCGTCGATCGAGATGAGCGGCTTGTACGTGCCACTCTCTTGGTCGTAGGTGTCCGCGTTCTTCGTGCGGTACCCTGTGGTCGGGTCGAGGTCTTCCGGCGTGTCGGCACCGATGTTACAGATGTCTCCCGGACCCGGGTCACTCGCGTCGGTGTCCGTGAGTGCTTCCAGCGTCGCGTCGTAGTCGTTGATCGCGTCGTTGTCCTTGTCGGGAAATGCTTCGATGGACGTCGCCGCCATGAACTCGTCCTCGTCGGAGATGGTCAGCAGGATGGACTCGCCGGCCGGCCCACCGGGGAGGACGTAGTCCGCGGTCGACTCACTCGACGCCATCCCCGCGTACTGCTCCTCGTCGCTGGACCAGTCGGAGTAGTGCTCCTGCCAGTCCATCTTGAGGTCCAGTGAACCAGCGGTCAGCTTGTTGCCGTCGAACGATTCCGTGTCACTGAAGAACGCCGTCGTGCCGAGTCCAGCGCCCGCGGAGGCGACCCCGATGGTCCCCAGTCCGCCGAGCACTTTCCGCCTCGATAGTTCGAATTTGTCTGTCATTTTCAGCCTCTCCTCTCCCCGTTTGGGGGAAGACCCACCGGCGGAGTCGAACCGCCGTGGTGCCAGCGTGGGCCGATGGTCGCGGAACGATGCAGGGTCAGGCGTTCTCGGGAGCCATCCCCGTGCCGTCGTTGTGGCGGCACTGCTCGGTGTAGAACCCGAGGTCGAACTCGACGCTGTCCGTCTGAATCTCGTTGGCGTGGTCGACAGGCAGCCACCACGCGAAGACGGCGCTGTGGACGTGGTCGTGATCGTCCGCGGACCCTCGGAAACACGCCGTCGGGAAGTGGCCGAGCGAGGTCCCGTTCAGCGAGGGATTTCGGTAATAGACGTCGGAGACCGACGCGCTCCCGATGTTGCCGAGACCAACGGCCATCGCTACCACCGTGGCGTCGTCGTCGTATTTGGCCCCGAGATCGGCGACGCTGTTGCCGTCGTTCCCATCGTCGTCCGGAATTTTGGTGTTTCCTCCTGAGGTCACTTCGAACCAGTTGTAGCCGGGGTTGTCCTCGGGGTCCGGGTCTCCGTCGACCTCCAGATGGACGTTGCGAGTCTTCCACGTCTGGGCGTCGATGTCACCGTCGTTGGAGGTGTGGTAGACGACGTGTTGGGTCCCGTCCGTCTCCTCGATGAGCAGCCACACCTCGTCCGGTGCGGAGTTGGTGTTGTCCGCGCCCCCGTAGTACTCGTAGGTCAGCGACCCGCCCTTGATGTTCCCGATGGTCTCCCCGACCGGGACTGAGGTGGTAGCGTAGTCCGTGGTCGACGCACCACCGGACGTACCGTGGGCGACCTTGCCGCTGCCACCGGCCGGGTCGTTCGTCAGTTCGAAGTCGAGGTCGTAGTCTCCGTCTGTGCTGAAATCGAACCGGTTCACGCCGTGAGCCGTGAAGTCGGTAGGGACGATATCGCTCGCTGCCACGTTCCGCCCGTCGATGCGGATTCCTCTGTCGGATCCACTCGTCTCCAGTTCGTTGAGAACGTTCCTGAGCGAGTCGACGATAAGCGGCTGCTCGCCACCGTTCTGGTAGTTGTTCCCGTCGTCGAGCCAGACGGCGGCTTTGACCTCGTCGAGGAGTTCGACGGTTTTCTCCGAATCGTTTGCATCCTTGAGGCTTCCATCCTCTTTCTGGTCCTCGTCGTCGTCGTCAGCTTCCGATTCGGTGACACCGTTCTCGCTCGCGTCGACGAGTTCGCCGTTCATCCAGACGTAGCCGGGGTTGTCACACAGCGCGAACGAGAACGTCACCTCGCCGAAGTCGCCCGGTTTGACGTCGCCGAGTTCGATGACCGGCTTGTCGAGGTCATCGGCGTCTGTTCCACCGGAACACGACGCGTCGCCGTCAGCTCCCGTCTGCGTGTTCGCGAGGAACTGTTTCGCGTCGTCGGCGTCCTGCACCGAGATCATCGAAGCGACGTTCGACGGGAGGCCGACCCGACCGTCTGCTACTGGACCACCACTCGGGTCGGTCATCTGCACCTCGCCGTCGAGGCCGTCGTCCTCGTCCTCCGACCAGTCGGAGTAGTGGGCCGAATAGGCCGCCTTCATGTCCAGACTACCGGCCTGCAGTTTGTTGTTCTCGAACGTTTCCGTGTCACTGAAGAACGCCGTCGTGCCGAGTCCAGCGCCCGCGGAGGCGACCCCGATGGTTCCCAGTCCGCCGAGCACTTTCCGCCTCGAAAGTTCGAATCTGTCTGCCATTTTCTCCCTCTCCCCGTTCGGGGGAAGACCCACCGGCGGAGTCGAACCGCCGTGGTGCCAGCGTGGGTCGTGTTCGTCGTTCGATTCAGTCGCTCGGAGCGGGTCTAGGCCTGCCCAGCGCCGCTGTTGTGGCGGCACTGCTCGGTGTAGAACCCGAGATCGAAGCTCACGGTGTCCGTCTGGATCTCGTTTGCGTGGTCGACCGGCAGCCACCACGAGAGACCGATGAAGTTGTTCGTGGAGTTCACGAAGCACTCGCGGTTCGGGTCGTCGCCGCTGTTCGGTAACTTGTTGCTATCGACCTCGTCGTACGCAGTCGAGCGATTCCCGTCGAGAGGTATCCCGAAGTCCGTGCCGACGGCTTCCAGCAGTTCGCGGAGCGTACCTCGGAAGAACTCTTGCTCGCCGACGAGTATCTGCGAGATCTGTGCGAGGAGATCGACCAGTTCGTTCGCTTCGCCAGTGAAGAAGATGTGTCCCTGGTCGGCCGGACGGGCGAACTCTGCCAGCGAGCTCTCGGTGGCACCGCCAGTTCCGACCGCGAAGATTTCGTCGGTGTAGTCGTCGCTGTCGGACCCGGTGACGTCGTTAGCAGCCTCAGATGGGTCGGTGCCTAGGTTGTGCTGTCCGTCGGTGATGACGATCTGGGTGGTGAAGGCATCCGACGGGCAGTTCGCCAGGTCCTCGTCGGCCGCCTCAATCCCGTCTCCGATTGGGGTGCCGTCTTCGGCCGGAAGGCCATCGATGGCGTTCTCGACAGCAGTTCCGTCGTCGGTGACCGTCTGGACGACCCGCGCATTTTGGTTGTTCTCGCCGAAGTAGGTCACTCCGACTCTGTTATCCGGATTCGCATCGAGTATTTCGTCCGCCAGAAGGTTCGCGGCGTTCTTGGCCTGGGTGTTCCGATCCCCAGCCATCGACCCGGACGCGTCGAGGACGAGTTGCACACAGATGGGCTGTCCCTGGCGACCGGGCTCGAACACGTTGTCACCGTCCTCGTCGTACCAGAGTTGCGTCTGGATCGCGTCGAGGAGTTCCACCGTTCCTGACATCTCGTCCGGGTCCTTTCGCTCAGGCTCAGTGTGTCCGTTTTCGCTCGCACTGACGAGTTCGCCGTTGAGCCAGACGTATCCCGGGTTGTCACACAGGTGGAAGCTGAGCGTCAATTCGCCGAAGTCACCCGGCTTCACGTCGTGGAGGTTGACGAGTGGTGCCGGGACCACGTTACCGTCCTTGTCCTCCATCAGCGTGTCGTCGTTCTTTGTTCGGAGCGCGTTCTGAATCCTGGGATCGAGGTCCTCTGGCGTGTCCGCGAAGTCATCACACGCGTCGTATTGTTCGAGATCGTCCTGGATACCGTCGTCGTCGTCGTCCGGGTACGCCTCGATTGACGTGTTGTCCATGAACGTCCCGAGGTCGTCCCTGTGCACCCAGATGAGCGGATCGCTCGGATTGGGAAGCCCAACCCAGTTGCTCGTGTCCGAGGGCGCGGACATCTTGACGTCGTAGTTCAGATTCTTGCTCTCGTCTTCGGACCAGTCGGAGTAGTGCTCTTCCCAGTCGACTTTCAGGTCTAGTGAACCAGCGGTCAGTTGGTTGCCGTCGAACGATTCTGTGTCACTGAAGAATGCCGTCGTGCCGAGTCCAGCGCCCGCGGAGGCGACCCCGATGGTCCCCAGTCCGCCGAGCACTTTCCGCCTCGATAGTTCGAATTTGTCCGTCATTGTTCTCAGTGTCCAGCAGTGGTTGTGCCACACGCCGGACGCGACTCAACGTCCAGGCCATACGGGCTTAGATAATGGCAGCATTGGTGACACGACAGACAGTTGAACAGACCGTGGAACGCTCCAAACGTCTCGATTAACCTGTTCATCGGCCCATTACGACTCCTATCCCGGAGAGTATACGACGTATAACCACGACGAAACCTTCCTGAACCCGTCCAAGAGATGTTCCAACGCGGTCGTTCCCTCCGATTTGCGGGCGCTCGGCGTCGATTGCGCTCGGCTCACCGTTCTGCGTCAGCACATCGTGCCCGCGCCGAACGGCCGCGGTTTCCACCGGTGTGGCACCGACTCTATCACGGCCTACTACTATCAGGTGGTCGTATCAGCCCGGGAAAACGTCTCTACGCCGGATCTCTTCGGATTCCCTTCGTGTCTCTTCTAGGTGTATTACGCCGGCTACTCCGAGTAATAGAGCGAATAGTAACATGGCTAACATGCGAGCCGACGAAACACAGCGACCGAATTGGGGGGTCTCACTTGTCGCCCGTGTCGTCGCTGTTGAGAATCAATGCAACAGGAACCACAGGCTTCGAAGCAGGACCGGATCCTCAGCGAACAGGACGTACACGAGATATTGCGAAACGAGCGCCGCCGAGCAGTCATTCAGCAACTTCAGCGGACTATCGGCGAGGCATCACTCCGTACCTTAGCAGAGCGCATCGCCGAGTACGAAACAGGCGAATCACCACCACCGCGGAACATCAGACAGAGCGTCTACAACTCCTTACACCAGACACACCTGCCGAAACTCGACAGACAGGGTATCATCGACTACGACAAGAACCGGAAGTCAGTCTCGCTCCGCCGGGACGCTCGCGAGGTCAACCCGTACATGGACGTCTTTCTGTTCGACTCGTACCGATTCACCTGGGCCGAGTACTACCGCTCCGTCGCAGTCATCGGGTTCCTGACGCTGTTAGCCGTCGAAATCGGCACCCCGATCGTCAGCGCTATCGATTCCGTCCTGTGGGCCAGTCTGTTTCTCGTCGCCGTCGCACTGTCGACGGCGTATCAACTTCGGGGCTATCGGTGGGTACTGCTGGACCGGCTATTCGGAGGGCTATAGACATGGCGCTCGTATCGCCCCTCGACCACGTTCGGACGCTCGCCGGTCGCCTCCGGCGACCCGAGTACACCGGTGACAACCGGTGTCTACCCTGTACCGTCGTAAATCTCGTCCTCGCGGCGCTGTGTACCGCCGTCCTCGCGACGGTAGCTCTCTCGATTGCCGCGCTGTTTCTCGTCGTCTCGCTCCTCCTGATTTACTTTCGGGGCTATCTCGTGCCCGGGACACCGACGCTGACGAAGCGGTTCCTCCCCGACCGCGTGTTGGCGCTGTTCGACCACCACCCAGCACCGGCCGCCAGCGACGACGAATCTGACCTCGACTTAGAACGGGTTCTCCGGCGTGCGGACGCGATAACGCCCGCGGCCGACGACGAGGACGTGCGGATAGCGCCCGAGTTCCGCCGGACGTGGCACGAGCGGATGGCTGCGCTCCGCGAACGAGACCCCGACCGCACGGCGCTCGCACCGGTGCTCGGGGCCGCCGTCGACGACGTCGAGTTCGAAGACTACGGGGACGCGTTCGTCGTTCGACGGAACGGCATACACGCCGGGCAGTGGGAGTCTCGTGCGGCCTTCGTCGCGGACGTGGCCGGCGGCGAACTCCTCGCCGAGTGGTCGCCCGACTGGGCTCGGTTGTCCGTCTCGGAGCGGAGCGCCGTCCTCGGCGGTCTGCGACTGTTCCTCGACCGCTGTCCGACGTGTGGCGGGCCGGTGATGCTCGAAACCGACACCGTGGAGTCGTGCTGTCGGTCCGTCGACGTCGTCGCGCTCTCCTGTCAGTCTTGCGAGGCCCGCCTGTTCGAGGAACCGGCTGAGGACGTCCTCGGCTGATCTATAGTAGCCCTCGAAAATCGAGTATCCCGACCGCACGACTGCAGTGCGATCGGTGTGTCCATCGTTCAACTGGTACTATCGGACCGTCGCTTGCAGCACCCTTGGGTCTCCTGACGGAACCGTTCGTCACCGGCCCGGATGCCCGGGTTTTCATCGACAGGCAGACGGTCTCGCGAGAGCCTGGATACAGTTGTGCGAAACGTCTCGGGCGGTCGGGCAAGCAGTACGAGGTCAACGCCCACTGGTGAACGGCCAACAGCGCGAACGGTTCTCCCATCTCGATAATAGTACTCCCCGAGGTAATCGGACTGCTCCGCCTGAGCAACTGCCGTCAGTTTGGCTTTTCGTCATCCTCGATACTACCGTGGTCGTCGCTCTTCCCAGTCGTGGGTGCCATCACAGCCGTTGACGTCGGCGAAGCGGAGACATCACAGTAGGGTCCCAATCTCGGTGTCAGTACAGCGTTTTACACTGTAACTTTCCACGTTGTCCCCGATGAGCAGCCCCACTTTTCGATTTGTATCTCGGCTGTCTTCTGACAGATTATATTTATGTTCGAGCCAACCTCTTTCGACGATAGACCGAGTTCGTCTGCGATGAGTCGAGATTTGAAGTAGGTCTGTTCTGTGGCGTTCTTTTCGAGGTATGCAAGGATACGCGATTGCTTCTCCGAAAGGGTACTCGAAGCCGTCGCAGTCTCTGTGTCTGACGTCGACATACAGTCTCCACTTCCGTACTATCCATATTGTTATCAACTGTCTTCCCACAAGGGGGCACAAGGACATCGATTATCACCCCTGATATAGCAATAATGGAAACAATTTACACACCGACTGCACTGCAGTCGTGCGGTCGGGTGTGTATCGATATTCAATGGCTTCTATAGGATCGACCACAAATCAAGGTGAGACTGTGTAACCCAATAAGTCCGAGAAAGAGCAGCGACTCTTGAATACTGTTGAGGCCAGTGATTAGTAGTGGTATGTAAAACAGTGGCAAGACGATCGAAATCCAAAAGAAAACGCGTAACAGGGCTGTTTTCACGGCGTGGAGGATAGTGGTGACACTTTGTAGCGAGAGGTGGTCCAGAACACTATCTTCTTGCAGATCGATCGGCCCCGACATATAATGGGTACTCTCGCAACCCACGGTTAGTAATCCACTCGCTACAGGATCGTGAGGCCACAGTATCCCATTTCTACAGGTGGCGCAGCCCGAGTGCCGCGAGGGCGGCGACATCTCCCCCGACGGGACGGCGACAGGACGCTTACGGACGCGACGGTGGGAGTGCACGCAACGAGCGGGGTGGGACGAGGAAGTGTCCTCGCGACAGGACATCGATTCGAGCGCTGATACCGCTCCGGGGGTGGTGGCCGTCGGTCCCCTCGGTGTCGTCGTGGTCACGAAGCACGCCGTCGAGGCCGGGGTCGTACATCGCGTCGGCCACGTCGAACCAATCTGAGATGCCCTCGACCAGTCCGACGAAGCTCAGCCCGCCCTTGCCGCCAGCCACGGTGATGTCGCCGTCGCGACGGAGCAACTTGACCCCGAAGTCGTCGTCGCGGGCGCGGGAGACTTTCTGTGAGTGGCCGACGACCCCCTTCTCGCGCGCGTCGGCCTCGGTCTGGTCGGTCAGTTCGTCGGACCATTCCGCACCGTCTTCCCGCCCGCTGCCTTCGCCGAGTCCCTCGCCGAAATCACCGACGTCCTCGGGCGTGTAGTCGGGGGCGAACATCTCCTGAACCCGTTCGGCTTCGGTCCGTTCCTCGTACCACTCCCGCAGTTTCAACCGGAGTTTCGAGACCATCGCCACCGTCCCGTCTGCCCACGGGCCCTCGGAGATGGTGACGCGCCGCTCTGGCGGGATGCTGTCGGTGTAGAGGGAGTCATAGCCCATCGAGAGCGGCGACGTCTCGTCGATGTGTTCGGCGACGTCGTCGGCGAGACGCTCTTTGGGTAATCCCGGGCCGGCGAAAACCGATCGTCGCTCCGCTACCACACAGAACTCGGCGAGCGAGTCTTCCACCGACACACCGTTCACTGTGTCGGCGTTCCCTTCGAGCGCCGCTTCGGCTGCCAGGACCACCGATGCGCGGTCGCTCGCGAGTTGGAGGAAGACGTCTTGCCGGTCCATCTCGGGGTCGTTGTAGGGCGAGACCGCCCGTGGATCGGTAATGTCGACGCCCTTGGGCTGGCCGGTCGAGTGGCGCTTGAAGTAGGCCGGTGAGTACCCGACGTTGAACAACAACCCCTCGGACTGGTCGTAGGCGAACGCGTCTTCGAGCTGGCGGAACGACGCCTCCATCCGGGCCCTGTCGGCGTCGATATCGTCGCCGATATAGTCGAGCAACAGGACGAGTTGGTGTGTCGGTGGCGCGGGGTTCCCGTGTTCGTCTGCGTATCCCGCGTCCGACCACAGGTGCTGCTGTGGCGGTCGGTTCGACGGGTCACCGTCCGGAGACGTCGTCGACGGGTCGCTTCCGTCGGCTTCGACGCTCATAGCGGCCGTCAGTGCGCTCATCCCACCGATAGCGACGGCACTTTTCAGGAACGCCCGGCGGTCGATACTCCGACCCGACGACCACTGGTGTGTCCGCTCCCCCTCCACCGGGTCCTCTGGTGCCTCCGAATCTCGGTCATCCGTGTGGAATGGGCATCCTCCCATGCCACCGCCTCACAATCAGTTCACTTACCTATTGGCTGTTTATCATATCGTAACCAGTCAATCAATCCCTGGTAGACACCGTCTATGGGCGATACTACGGAGTAGCCAGTGGGACGTGGCGGTGACGAATCACCGCCTCCTTCTCAGAGTCGGTTACCGGACCGGAGTCCAACCTGTCCATGGTCGTGTTCATGTGGCGGCGTCCTATCGACCCATCGCCGTCGTCGCTGTTCCGTGTCTAGCTTGCGAGGCTCGCCTGTTCGAGGAACGGCCGTGGGTCAGGCAGTAGACACGCTGACGATAATCGCGCCCTCGTTCTCGTAGACTATCTCGTAGCGGTCGGCGGCCACCAGCGACGAGCGCATCCGGTCGCTCTGGGTGTGGTCCATGCCGCGGACGGTGTAGTGACCCTTCGGTACGTAGACGTAGTCCGGCGAGTGACCGTAGGCCTGGAGTTTCGCAGTCAGGCAGGGTGCGCCCCCGCACTCCGAGATAGACTCGTACAGCTCCAACTGTGACTGGTAGCGCTCGGGCGTGGTCCACTCGACGCCCCACGGTCCGACGAGGATGGTCCGGTCGGTGAGTAGCGGGAACCACTCTGCGGCGTCGCCGAGGACGACGAACGAACTCGACGGCGCGGTGTTCTGTTCGGCCCACGCCATCGCTTCCTCGTCGGCCTCGTCCATGAACGACGGCATCGTCGTGCTCCCGGCGTGAGAGTTCGAGGCGCTCGCGACGAAGGCCGTCCCCAGTCCGACCGCACCCAGTACTAGCACCCCGGCGACGAGCAGACTCGCGGTTCGCTGGCGGCCGACCGACAGGTCTGACTGCCGAACCCGAGGCACGACGACGTCGACGAGGAAGACAGCCGTCAGCATCGACCCCGCGAGGAACTGGAACCGCGGTTTGCCGACGACGTAGCCGAGGCCGAACAGCCACGCTGGGAGGAACCACTGCCGTCGATACAGCGCGTACCCCGTGCCAGCGTAGGCGCCGACGTAGTACAGCGCCTCCGTGTCGAAGTCCATCAGGTAGACGAACTCCGAGAGGAGTCGACTCGCACCGCCGCCGAGCCCCGAGTGGGTGCCGGCGGCGGCGGTGAAGATGCCGACGCCGTGGTGCTGTATCACTTCCAGCCACCACGGGGCCGCGAGCAGGAGGCCGCCGCTGGCCACTGCGGCACCGGTCACGAGTCCGGTCAGCGACCGGTCGAAGCAGGCGACGAGCAGGAGGTACGTCAGCCCGAAGACCACCGTGTACGTCGGGTGAGTCAGGACCGTCAGACCGAAACAGACGACTGCCGGAACCAGCCACCGTCGGTCCTGATGGCGAAACAGTCGAAGCCCGACGTACGTCCCGGTCAGGACCAACAGGAGTCCCATCGCGCGGACGATGCCGCCAGCAGAGAGGTGCCACTGGAGCGCCGCCGGCGTCACGGCGAAGAGGACGCTGGCGAGCGCCGCCCGCCGGGGCGAGGCGAGCAGGTCCCGCGCGACGAAGTAGTACGGGACCAGATACAGGAGGACGAGGATACCGGGGACGTACCGGGCGTACGCGATGGGGCCGATACCGGTCAGGTCACGGAGGACTGCGGCGACGTAGAACATCAGCGGCGGGTACGCGAACGGGACGCCGCCCTTCGTGTATCCCGGAATCTGTTCCGGGAGCGCGTAGCCGTGCGTCCGTATCTGGTCGGCTATCTCCAGGTACAGGCCCGCACCGTAGGCTGGATAGTCGTGCGTGAGGAGGTAGGTGACGTACAGCAGCCCCCCGACGAGGAGGACGGCACCGAGCAACGGCACGTCTTCGCCCCCGAAGACACGTCTGAGGCGCCGGCTGACGCCGTCGATGAGCGGGCGGGACTCGACGCGACCGTCTGACGCGACTCGCTCGTCAGATGGGTGGTCACTCGACATGGCTCAGTCCCTCTGCTCGATGGTGATTCGGTGGTCGACGCTGGGCCGCCACGAGGACCAGTACAGTTCGACGCCCGCCCACGCGACGAGGGCGCCGACGGCCACCACGACCGCGGCCACTTCCGGGCCGCCGGCCCAGACCGGGAGGACGTACATCACGGCGTTGACGACCGTACTGCCGAGGAGGCCTTCGATGACGCCGAAGACGGCCCCGAACACGCCGGCGGTGTCGGTAGCGGTGGCGCCCGCCTCGTCACCGTCGGCCGTCTCGCTCTGCAGACCGGCTCGCTGGGCGCTCGGCCCGCCCGAACTCTCGTCGCCGGTGTTCAATCGCTCGGCCTCGTACGGGAACGCGACGTCCATGGACCAGACGACCTCGCCGTTCTCGTCGACCTCGACGACGCGGTTCCCGTTCGAGTCCGTGACGAGCGTGTGGCCGTTCGGCAGTCGGTCGGCGTCGCGAGGCCACTGGAGGCGGCCGTCTCTCCACGTCCACGACCGCTCCCACTCGCCGTCGGTCCGTTGGTACTCGACGACGCGGCCGTTCTCAGAGTCGGCGACGATAGCCGCCGGACCCCCCTCCGACTCGGGGATGTAGTCGGGGTTGTGCTGTTCGTACAGCGTCTCGTGGTCGCCGTCGCTCCCGAGCGTCTGGTTCTCTAGCATCCCCGTCTCGCGGTCGAGGAACACGACCTGGTCGTGATTCCTGATACTGACCATGATGCGACCGTCCGAGAGCACCTCGACGTCGTTGATGTGGGTCCAGTCCTCGGGGTAGGGGCCGCCCGACTCGTCGGTCTCGAACTCGCTCTGTGCGCTCCACGCCCACGTCGTCAGCCCCGTCGTCGTGTTCACGACGAACACCCTGTCCTTGGCGATGTCGGCCACCACGACGTGGTCCTCGTCGATGCGGTCGGCGTCGTGCCACCGGGTCGAGTGCTTCCCTTCGGTGACGCGGCTAAAGACGCGCTCCGTCTCGCCCGTCGAGAGGTTGACCCGCTCGACGACGTTGCGCGTACACACTGTCTCGCCGCCACACTGCTCGGGCGTGAGGTGGTCTGCGGCGACGTACTCGACGGTCATCTCTGTGCCAGCTACCGGGTCGACGTCCCAGTATCGTGTGTGTGAGTCGTTGTAGTACTGGACCGCTCCGTCGGGACCGACGGCGATTATCTCGGCTTTCGCCCGTGGCCCCTCTTTCCCCCGTCCGAGCCACGAGTTCGAGTCGGTGGTTATCACTGTCACGCCGTCCCGGTGTTCGGCGACGTCGTTCCCCTCGGCGAAGCGGGTGGCCGTCGCTGTCTGGTCCGACGCCGTGTAGCCTGTCGCCACCGTTGCCGCGGAAGCGACCACCAGACAGACGAAGAGCAACCGCAGACCGGATTTCAAACCGTTCACTACGTGCGTATGGTGTGGACAGGCGATTTATTATATAGACAGTAATGAATTCGCACCACTGCGGCGGCGTCACTCTAGACTGCCTTACCGAGCGACACGTCGAACTACTACGCGTGAACCGACCGGTCTCGATTCTCCCGACCGGTGGTCGGAAACGGTACGTTAACCGACGTGACAGACCCCTGCTTGGCTTAGCGGCGAAATAATAACACGATAGCATACCTAGCCGTGATACAATGGAGGGTAGCGACCGGTCACGGTCCGTGCTACTGGTCCTCGCGATACTGCTCGCCCTGTCGGTGTTCGGACCCGTCTCCCCCCTCGTCGAGCGCGGGCCCACGGAGAAAAAAACCGTCTCGGACGTCGGCTTCGTGGAGCCAGACGAGGACAGTTCGGCCCGACTCTGGCCGTACACGAGCCGTGGCCACTCGTTTAGTCAGGCGACGCTGCCCATCAACGCCATCGTCCACACGGATGCCACGACGGTGTACCAGTTGCTCACGTCCACACCGTCCGGCGAAACCCGGTTGTACTGGAACAAGACGGCCCAGACGTGGGAGTCAGGGTCGGCTGGTCAGGGGAACGTGAGCATCAACGGTACGGGCGTCTACTGGAGCGAGTCGACGGGGTCAGAGCGGTACACGTTCGTCATGACCAACACGTCGAGTCGGTGGGCCGACGCGACGTACCAGATTCACGACGGCACCTACTTCGGGTCCCGGTACCACCTCAGACTGTACGAGGGTGGGTCCGGTACCGAGGAGTGGACGGCGATTCAGGCCCACCACGAACACTGGGACTGGTTCCGACTGAAACACAACGTGGGGAGTCTCAGTCGCGCCCAGCACCACCTCGAACGTGACTTCCTCGGTACCGGGGTCGTCAGGGAGATGCGCCGCGAGCGCTGGGGGAACGGCGGCGCTATCGACGCCGACGGGTGGGTCACCGTCATCGAACCGCGTCGGCGAATCGCGTTCGGCCCGCAGTACCGACACGACCGGCCGAGCGCACTTGCCCCGCTACTGTTCTTCCTTCCGGCGTTGGCTCTCGGTGCCGCAGGCTCGCTCTCGAACCTCACCGCTGACGCCCGCGCGACGATTCATAGAGTTCGAGAGAGCCGGTTCTCGCGCTACCACGCCGCCCTGTTCCTGTCGACGCTTTCGCTCCCACTCGTCGTCAGGACGGGCGCTATAGCTGCCGAACGCGCCTACCCAGCGGCGCAACCCCAGGTCGTCGGCGCCCCGTTCTACGTGTTGCTCGTCGCGGGACTGCCGGCCGCTGCGGTCGCGTTCGGGCGACACCTCCGGACGACCGACGGCTTCACTCTCGCTGTCGCTGGCTTCGGGACTGGGATAATGGCGGATTACGCGTACCTCGGCCTGTCCGTCATCCCCTACGGCGCGCTTATCCAGCGCCTCGTTCTCCTGTTGGGTCTGGGACTCATCGGCGCAGGGGGGACCCGCTGGGCCGCCGAACGGACGACACGGTATCGCTACTGGACCCTCGGCAGTGTCATCTGGGTCACGATGCTCCTCTGGCCGCTGCTCGGCCGGTGACTGGCTCGGATTAAAGATAGCTATGTGGGCTTATTTAGCTGATAATAAAGTCCGGCGGCATCCAGTCTGCAACTACTCCATGTCTCTCCTCTCCCCTCCATCTCGGCTGCCACGTACTCCTCCAGTCAGGCAACCACGTCACGTACCGTCCGAGAGTCGAGACGCACCGGCGAGTCATGATGGCTGACGAGCGGCAGTCAGAGCGCCCCGCCGTCACCGAACCAATCGGACGGCGACGTGCCCTCGGCCTCCTCGGATCCGGAGCACTCGGCCTCCTGGGCGGCTGTTTCGGGGCGAAGGACCTGTTCGAACGGTCGGACCCGGGCGAACAACTCTCGGTCGCTATCAAGTCACCCCCGGCCGATGCGGACACGCGCGCCCTCCGTATCGCTCGGTTCCTCGCGACGAACCTCACGGCCGTCGGGATAAACGCCACCGTCGTCCCGACGCGCCGAGAGACGCTCATGCGAGACGTCCTCGTGAACCAGCAGTTCGACGTCTACGTCGCGCCGTTCCCCGAATGCGACGACCCCGACTTCCTCCGTCCGCTCTTTCACTCCCGGTACACGGATACCGCGGGGTGGTACAACCCGTTCGGGTTCGAGGACGGCGACGTCGACAGTCTGCTTGAACTCCAACGTCGACAGGACGGTGGGCAGCGCCGACGGACGCTCGGCACGATTCAGGAGAAGCTCGCACGGGCCCAACCGCTGTCTGTCCTCGCGTTCGTCGACGAACTCCGGGCGCTGTCCTCGACGGTCGGCGTCGGGTACGGCGCGGACGGCATCCACTCCAAACTGGGGTATCTCACCCTTTCCTCCGCGACACTCGATACCGTTCCGGACCCGACGGCAGGGCAGACGAACGGGACGGCTGAGACACGGACAGCGGCACCGAGCGAGACCCGCTCCCCTGCCGACGGCATCCGCATGACGCTCACCGACAACCGGGCGCTGAAGAACTTGAACCCGCTGTCGGCGGCCGCCCGCGACGACGGGGTCGTGACGAGTCTCCTCTACGACTCCCTCGGGCAACGAATCGACGGCCGGGTTCGTCCGTGGCTGGCCGACTCGTGGACGTGGTCGGACGAGTCGCCGGTCGAAGTGTCGCTCGACCTATCAATCCGCGAGGGGGCGACGTGGCACGACGGCACAGACGTCGACGCCACCGACGTCGCGTTCACGTATCGGTTCCTCTCGGATACCTCGATGGGCGCGTTCGACAGCCCAGTCCCGGCACCACGGTTCAGCGGCCGGGCGTCCCTACTTGACGCCGTCGAGACACTGGATAGCAACACCGTCCGGTTGACGTTCGACTCGGTGAGTCGCCCCGTCGCGCGGCAGGCACTCACGGTCCCGATTCTGCCAGCGCACGTCTGGGAGTCGAAGACCGGCAAAGCGCTCGTCGGTAGTATCGACACGGAGGAGACGCTCACCGAAGCGGTCGTCTGGGCCAATCGGAACCCCGTCGGAAGCGGCCCGCTCCGGTTCCGTCGGTTACAGCCCCAGGAGCGACTCGTCCTCGAACCGTTCGCGGACCACTTTCTCACCGACGTCACGGCACCACACCTGAAGCCGTTCGCGGACGGCGTCGACTACGACGCGCTGACGTTCCGGCGCGCCCCGTCCTCGGAAGCCGCTATCTCGCTGGTCCAGAACGGCGACGCCGAGGGAACCGGCCTCGGTGTCGCCCCGTCGAGCATCCCGACTATCGGGCGAGACTCGTCACTGGACCTGTCGGTGACGCCCACGCGGACGTTCTACCACGTCGGCTACAACACCCGCCGGCCACCGTTCGACGACCCGGCATTCCGTCGACTCGTCGCCCGACTGCTGGACAAGGCGTATTTCGCCGAGGAGGTGTTCGAGGGCTACGGGAAACCGGCGGCGAGTCCACTCGCCCGTCACGACTCGCTCGCGTCGCAACTGGCGTGGGACGGGCGTGACCCTGTGGCCCCCTTCTTCGGCGAGGATGGCCGACTCGATACTGACCGCGCCCGCGAGGCGTTTCGAAACGCTGGCTATCGGTACACGGCCGAGGGCGAACTGGTGGTGAGCTGAGCGTGGTCCTCCTCCAGTTCCTCGGCAAACTACTCGCCGGCGTCCTCGTGATGGTCGCGGTCGGTGGGTGGCTGTTCGTCGACCGCGAGCACGCGGCCGCGGCCTTCGACCAGCCGTGGCGCCGCCTCCGCGAGGTAACACCACACATCCTCGTCCTCCTCGGCGTACTGGCGCTGAACAGGGTCTTTCGGAACCTCGGACAGGAACTCTCGTGGATGCTGGGGTGGAACGTCACCGGACTCATCTACGCCATCGAGGGGGAGTTCGTCGCACTGGTGCAGGTGGTCGCGACGCCAGCGTTGACGGTCTTCTTCTCGTTCGTCTACCTGTACGGATACGTGTTCCTCGCGACGTTCCCGGTGGTCGCGTACTGGCTACTCGCCGACACCGACCCGATGCAGCGGACCCTCGTCGCCTACGCGCTCAACTACGCCATCGGACTCGTCTGCTACACGCTGTTCATCGCGTTCGGCCCCCGAAACCTCCTCCCGAACACCGTACAGGAGTTACTCTACGCTACGTATCCCCAGTCACAGATTCTGACGAGTACGGTCAACACCAACACCAACGCGTTCCCCTCACTCCACACCTCCGTGTCGGTCACCGTCGCGCTTCTGGCGCGTCGAACGCGAGACGTCTACCCCGGGTGGTTCAAGCTCTCGACGGTACTGGCGGGGCTCGTCGTCGTCTCCACGATGTATCTCGGTATCCACTGGGCGACGGACGTCGTCGCCGGCGCAGTGCTCGCCGTCGTCAGCGTGCGTCTCGCGGACCGGTACCACGACCTCTCGTGGGTCTGGCAAGCGTTCCCCGAACGGACACGTGTCCGAACCGCCGAGGGGCGGAACGACTGACACTGTTGGGTCCCAGCAGAGATTCTCGACTCGCTGACGCCAACCAGATGCAGTGACTCCGAGTTGGCCTGTCCCACCGCTAACTGGTGGGTAAGAGATGCGTATACGATTGCGTACTACGAATACGCTCGGCGAGCGGGCCCGTGGCTATGCTGATAAACGGCGTCGAAGTGGTAACTACGTGTGTAGCGGAAACTCACTTACCGGGGATGAGCATGCAACCGGTATGGAGGACCGGGCAGCGAATTTCCCCGAGAACGGGACCGCGAGTGGCGAACTCGGCGAGACAGCCGTCGTTGGACCATCTTCGGACCCGAGACGATCGGGGGAGAGAGCCGACGTCGACGCCGACTCAGACGCGCCCTCACGCACTATCTGTGGCGATTTCACTCTCACTCACTCTGACATCGCACTGACGGACGTCACGGCCGAGGTTCCAGATGTCACTGTCCGGCCGGAGCGGGTGGTCCCGGACGGCTCCGACACGATGTTCCTGTTCGCGGTCCACGCCGACGAGTTCGACCGCTTCGAGCAGACACTCGGCATGTCCTCGGCCGTCTCTGACTACATGCTCATCAGCAACGGGAGAGACGGCCGCTGTTACCGGGCGACCCTCGGCGAGGGGACGATGACCATCTCGCCGATGCTGACCCGACTCGGTGCTCGCACCATCGACGTCGTCGGGTCGGCGGGCAAGTGGGATGTGCGGGCGCAGTTCCGGTCCCGCGAGACGTTCCTACAGTTCCGAAGCCACTGCGCCGACAACGACATCTCGTTCAGACTCCACCGCCTCTGCTGGGACGACGGCGGGTCGGACTGGCGACTCAACGGGTTGTCGCCCGAGCAGTGGGACGCACTCTGTCAGGCCTACGAGGCCGGTTACTTCGACGTCCCGCGTGACATCTCCCAGTTGGAACTGGCCGAGCGACTCGGCGTTTCTCCGTCGGCTGTCTCCCAGCGACTCCGCCGCGCCACCAGTCAACTTATCGAAGCCCAGCTCGAGACCGACGACGCTTAATCCGGATATAGTGGTCAGCGAACCGGCGTGTCCCTGGCCGTCTCGCGCAATGACTTTTCCGACGGCGCTCACCCTGACCCCGACACACACGGGCTCGCCCAGACCATCGATTTCGCCCCTCTCGACCGTATTAATACCCTGTTAACGACTTATTTAGAACCCGATTAAACGGCTGATTGAGCCGTTAACAGAATTAATGCTGGGCTAGATAGCACTTAATACCTGCAATAAGACAGGTAAACTCTATTCTCCACATAGTCCAGACATCTATTCAGATTCATCGTGCCAAATGACTCTCCCTCTGAAATCGATGCTGGCGAACAGACGCGGTCGGACCACGACGCGACAGACGGTGTGATGCTGGGCCGACGAAAGGTGCTTCAAGGTATCGCGACAACTGCGATTGGAGGAACCCTCGCTTCCATGACCGGACGTGCGAGTGCGGAGACGACGTCGGACCGCCTCGACGAGTACTACGAGGAGTTCGGGACGGTAATCGACGTCGTCGAAGCGGGCGCCGACAACACCGGCAACGAATCCGTCGTCGACGTCATCAGGAAGTACCGCGGCGACGACACGCTGCTGGTCTTCCCGCCGGGCGAGTACTACATGGACGAACAGGTGCGGTTCACCGGCTTCGAGAAGTTCGGTCTCGTCGGGAACGACGCCACCCTCGTTCCGGCCGACTACTACGACTTCGATGGCCCACAGTACCGCCTGTTCCGTCTCGGTGTCGGCTACAGCCCCGGCAACCGACTCGTCTTCGACGGCTTCGACGTCGACCAGACCGCCCCGGATACGGGCATCCGCGTCATCGAGACCGTCGTCGACGACGGTCTCGAGGTCCGGAACATCACGGTCCACGGGGAACACGACAGCGGGACGTGGGGCCCGGGCCGGTTCGCTGTCTCTGACCCCAACGGGAGCGGCCTCGTCGAGGGCTTCGAGGTTCCAGACGGCGGCGCGTGGGAGGACGAGACGCCGAACGCCGGCAACATCTGGCGTGGCCCGACGGGTCTGCTCGCCAACTCGAACAGCGGATCGCTCACCTTCAGGAACTGCGTCGTCGGCGCGTTTCCCGACAACGGTCTCTACGCGTCCGGTGGCTCGGGCACTATCACCGTCGAGGGCGGCCACTACTCGAACAGCAACGCCGCGTCGCTCCGCATCGGCGGTGACGGGAGCAGTATCGACGGCGCCACCGTGGTCGTCGACCAGAACCGACCCCGGGACGAGTCTCACCGCGCCATCCGACTCGAGAAGGGCGGCGACATCCGCGTCGAGAACGTCACGGTCCGGAACACCGCTCCCCTCCCGAATAGCTTCGGTATCTCGGTCATGGGGACCTGTACGTCGGCCTGGATAGAGAACGCGGACATCTACGTCGCCGGCGACGAAGTGACCAACGCCGTCGTCACCTCACCCGACTGTGGTGAGGTCACGCTCGTCGGCTCACGCATCGAGATGGACACGCCCGGCGGGTTCGGCATCGAGATCAACGACGGCGACAACACCGGACAGGTGCTACTGGAGTACGTCGACTTCGTCGGCAACGTCGGCGACGAGACCGCGAAGGCCGCGATTCGCTGTGACCGAGACAACGTCCGCTTCGGTGCGGTCAACGTCGACCAGTCCGGTGGGTCGGACCGACGCGCCATCGTGAACACGGGCGACGACGTCACGATTTACAAGGGCGACTACCGTGCCAGCGAGTACCCCATCATCGACCTCGGCGATGGAACCCACGTCGAGGAGATCTACGCGAACTCCTACGGCGACTACGAAGCGTACTGTCTCTACCCCGACAGCGCCAACGTCTACCTGAAGCACAACACGCTCCGTGGCGGCATCAAAGACCACGGGTGTGACAACCTCAAGATCCTCGGCAACGAGTTCTAGACTCGACTGCCACCGAGTCTCCGACCGTCGCGCTACTGGAACTCCGGCCCGCGTGCGGTCCAGTTCTCCTGCGTCCCGGCGAGGGCGACGCCGTCGACGAAGCGGTTGTCCGAGACGATAGCCCCGTCCGTCGTGGCCCGTTCGTACTGGTACAACTGACCCCGCTTGAAGTCACAGTTCTTGAGACGGAGGTAGTCGGCGCCGTCGTCCAGTAGCAGGTCTAACCCGCCGGTGGTGTGGGTGAACGAACACTCGAGGACGTCCACCCACGGCGCGTCGACGACGAGGCCGTGGCGTTTGCCGGTCCCTGCGGGGTCGATAGTCACGTTCCAGTTCTTCAGCACGACGTTCGGCCTGTCGATACGACCCAGATGGGCGTTCGACTCCGCGCTCCCGGTATCGCTGACCGTCCAGTTGGCGGCGACGACCTGTCCGAGGGTCGGGTCTTCGCCCGTGAACGAACAGACGTGCTGGTTCGCGTGGCTCTTCACGTCGAAGTTCGTCAGGACGCAGTGGTCGACGTCGCCGTTCACCCGGACCAGTTCCGACGGCGTGGCCTGTCGTGCGACGATTTCGACGCTATCGGCGACGGCGTGGCCAGCGTCGGTCACCCAGAGGGCGGCGTAGGAGTACCCGCGGTCCTCGGCGTCGTCGTTGACGAGGTGGCACTTGTAGGCGTAGTCGCCGTCGCCCAGACGGAGCATCCCAGCGCCACAGTTCTTGACGCTCGTGTTCCGAATAGCGACCTTCCCGTTGTGGCCGGCCGAGTAGATGCCGTTGTTGACGAACCCCTCGATGTCGGTGTTCTCGACGACGAGGTAGCCTCGGTGGTGTCGTTCGATGGCCAGCCCCATCGGGTGGTCCTGTTCTTTCATGCTCGGGTCGCAGAAACTCCCGTCGGGCATCGTCACGGAGACGTACCCGCGCCCGCGCTCTGTCACGAGTGCGGGCGTGATAGAGTAGTACGGCGGGACGACGCGGTCGAGTTCGCCGACGAGCGAACAGTTGTCTATCTCGAGGGTCTCGTCGACGGCCGCGATTATCGCCGAGGCGGCCACGTCCGGTGTCCGGACGTCGAACGTGACGTCGCGCGCGACGAACACGTCGGCGTCGCCGCGCTCGCCCGTCCCGAGGTCGAGAAAGGCGGACATCTCGGGGTTCGTACAGCGGACTCGTGCCCGCGGCCGGCCGACGATACCGAACGAGTCGAACTGCCGGACGGTCACTTTCGTGTTCCACGTGTACGTCCCCTCCGGGAGATAGTAGATGGCGCCGGTGACGTCCTCGCGGTCCATGTGGCGCTGGACGAACGCACCCAAATCCGTGTCCGACCCGGGTTCGACCCCCCGTTCGCGCACGTCGACGATGCGCCAACTATCGACCGAGAGGCCGTCGGCGTCGACAGCGCCGTCGACGGCGAGCGACGGCGACGTACGGCCGTCGGTAGCCGGGCCGCTGATCGGTGCGTTGAACTCGACGGGCCCCGGCGCATCCGGGTCACTCTCCGTCACCCGCATGGCCCAGTCGTCCGCGACCGTGTCCCAGATTTCGACGGAGCCGTCGCCCGTTCCCGAGGTCTGGAGCGCCGGCCTATCGGGCGCCATCTGGATGGTGCCGACGTTCAGGATGCTGTTCCGGTTCAAGTTCAGGTCGCCGTCGAGCACCGAGGAGCCGAGCGATTCGTCGGGCCGGGAGCCACTGGCACCGGTGGCCATCCACGGCAGTCCGAGTAGGCCCGCGAGCGTCAGCACCTCTCGCCGTGTGCGCCCGTCGCCGCTAAGGCGCCCGCGTTCCCGTTCCCTCCTGCCATCATTATTCCTCAATGACATGTACCATGCAACGGTAACCGGGCTTCTTGTTATCCACAGCGTATCGCTAAATGCGAAATTAAGGTGTGAGCGGCCCGGTGGAAGGCCCTCTCATCTCCCGGTGGCTGGGTGCATTCTCGGCCGCGCTCACTGTCTGTGTAGCGACCCAGCCACCGAGTTACTCGTATCCGGGCCCTCTCGTCGTCCAGTTCACCTGCTCGCCCGCCAGCGTGGTCCCGTCCATGAACCGATTGTCGGCGACGATGGCGTTCTCGGTCGTCGCTCGGCTGTACTGGAAGAGTTGGCCGCGCTGGAAGTCGCAGTCTTTCAGTCGTAGGTAGTCTGCGTCATCGTCTAGGAGGAGGCCGAACCCACCGTCGGTGTGCGTGAACGTACAGTTCTTGATGTCGACCCACGGGGCGTCGACGATGGGGCCGTGGCGTTTCCCGTCACCGGCCGGATCGATGGTGAGGTCCCAGTTCTCCAGAATCACGTTCGGTCGGGCGATGCGGCCGAGTTGAGCGTTCGACTGCGCGCTTCCCGTGTCGGTTATCGTCCAGTTGGAGGCGACGACCTGCCCGGTGTCCTGACCGCTGCCAGTGAACTCAAAGATGTACTGGTTAGCCTCGCTTCGGATGTCGATGTTGGTCAGTTCGCAGTGGTCGGCATCGGAGTTCACCCTGACGAGTTCAGAAGGGGTGCTCTGTCGTGAGACGATTTTGATGCTGTCCGCGACGGCGTGCTCGGCGTTAGTCACCCAGAGGGCGGCGTAGGAGTACCCGCGGTCCTCGGCGTCGTCGTTGACGAGTGCGCACTTGTAGGCGTAGTCGCCGTCACCCAGACGGAGCATCCCGGCGCCACAGTTCTTGATCGACGTGTTTCGGATGGCGACTTTGCCGTTGTGTCCGGCCGAGTAGATGCCGTTGTTGACGAACCCTTCGATGTCGGTGTTCTCGACGATGAGATACCCCTTGTGCGTCCCTTCGATCGCCAGACCCATCGGATGGGACTGTTCGTTGAGACCGGGGTCGAAGAACGACCCGTCGGTCATCGTGAGGGACACGTACCCCGTCCCGCTCTCGGACAGCAGCGTCGGGACGAAGGAGTAGAAGGGTGGGACGATGCGGTCGATCTGGCCGTCGAGTTCGCAGTTATCGATTTCGAGATACTCGTCGACAGAGGCCAGAATAGCCGAGGCGGCCACGTTCTCCTTGTTGATGTCGAACGTGACGTTACGTGCGATGAATATGTCCGCGTTGTTCGACGATTCGGTGCCGAGACTGATGAAGTACGGCATATCGACGTTCGTACACCGAACCCGTGCCTGTGGCTTCCCGACGATACCGAACCCTTCGAACGACCGGGACGTGACGGGCGTGTTCCACGTGTAGGTCCCCTCGGAGAGGTAATACATCGTGCTCTCGATGTCGTCACGGTCGAAGTGTTGGTCGATAGCCGCGCCGAGGTCGGTGTCACTGCCGGGTTCGACACCCAGCTCGCCGACGTCCACGACGTTCCAGCTATCGATGGAAGCCTCTTCGATGGTCGTCCCGCCTCGGATAGTTCCGACATCGAGGATGTCGTTTCCGTTGAAGTCGACGTCGCCGTCGAATTCGCGAGCGACGGCAGTTGACTCCATGCTCTCGAATTCGGACGACGGTATCGAGTAGAACTTTTTGTCCGAACTGACACAGCCCGCCAACATCGACGTCAGTCCACCGATACAACCCATCAACGTTCGTCTGGTCGTCTCGATTCTGTCTTCACTTTGCTCGCCGACGCCGTCCACATCGTGTATGTCGTCTGACGACATGGATGGTGCTAATCGTAATACTATTTTCATTATCTGCCTGCTAAGAATCATATTTGATACTCAGGACCGTCTACCCCCATGGATATCTGCTCGAATACCCTGCTCGACCATCAAATACGACGGATATTGCACGAGACGAGGAGAGAAAACCACCGCTGTCTGTGGTTTTTACATATGATACCCTCGCTCCGAGACGGTATCTGGGCGTGGAGCCGACCCATGCTCTATCGGCGGCTATCCGTTCCAAACGCCGGAAACCGCCGATGGGAAGTGGTCTAGGCAAATGCTTAACACCGTTCCAAGGCTCCTGCGGGACTGGTTTGTGAACCCGAGGCACTATCAGGCGCATAATATTGGGACCAGTACTGCTACGTCGGAGCACATGCAACGCCCACGCTCTTCACTTTCGGAACAGGTACGCTGGGGCCTTCGCGAACCCCATCTCGTCGTCCGACGACTGAACGAGTTCTACTTCGACCTCCAGCGGCAGTACGGCGACCAGCAGGACCGCGTCGACTTCTTCGACGAGGACTGGGACAACCTCCTCCTCCTCGATGCGTGTCGGTACGACACGTTCGCGGACGTCGTCGACCTACCCGGGACACTCGAACACCGCCACTCCCGGTCGAGTTCGACCATCGAGTTCCTGAATCAGTACTTCGACGGACGGGACTTGACCGACACGGTCTACGTCACCGCGAACCCGCAGCACTACCGCAAGAGTGACCGAGAATTCGTCTCGGTCGACTTCCACGACGTCGTCGAGATATGGCAGGAAGACGGTTGGGACGAGACGTTCCGGACCGTCAGACCGGAGACTGTCGCGGACGCGACCGAGCGCGCGGCCGAGCAGTATCCCAACAAGCGCCTGCTCGTTCACTTCCTCCAGCCCCACTACCCCTACATCGGACCGACGGGGCAGGAACATTTCGACAACGACTCGCTGGACTTCTTCAACCGCGTGATGAACGGCGAGGTCGACATCGACGACGAGATTCTCTGGGAGGCATACCGAGAGAACCTCGACGTCGTCGTGCCCCACGTCGAGCGTCTGCTCGACTCACTCCGTGGCAAGACCGTCGTGAGTGCAGACCACGGGGAGATGTTCGGCGAACGCGCGTTCCCGCTGCCGATGCGAGAGTACGGGCACCCGTCCGGGATACACACGGAAGAGCTGACCAAGATTCCGTGGCACGTCTACGACGAGGGGCCACGGAAAGACATCGTCGAGGGTAACGCCACCGCGACGGAGACGGACGACGTCGCCTCCGAAGTCGTCGAGGAACGCCTCCGTGACCTCGGATACGCTTGACGACACACTGCGAGTTCGTTGTCGAGCGTATCGCGGGTCTAACCGACTACGCGCCGACGCTTACCCGCTCAATAATAAACCAACGACGGTGCGACAGATGGAACTAGGCATCCAGAACCTATGTCTCGCGTGTCACCCTCCACGTTCACCGTTCCCTCGCGGACCCGCTCGAGGGCTGCGCGCACACTGATACGAACATACGACACATCATATGCGACGAAATATCCTGAGTGGTGTCCTCTCAGTCGTCTCCGGGAAGATACTGACCCTGCTAGTGACCCTCGTGACGATGCCGCTGTTGTATCGGTTCCTCGGACCGGCGCAGTTCGGAGAGTACACGACGGTGATGTCCATCCACGCGCTGTTCATGATATTCGTCAGTTCGGGCATCACGAACGGCGTTCGGAAGTTCGTCGCCGAGGACCGGACCAGCAGCGACTGGGAAGACAACGTGGTGGGGTTCTACTTCCGGATGGCCTCGCTGCTCGCCGCACTGGGTGCGCTGGGCTATCTCGGCGCTGTCCGGATGGGACTCGTCGCCTGGTACTTCGACCCCTCTTTCGAGCCGTACTTCAAGCTCATGGTGTTCATGGTCGTCGCCGCGCAGTTCTGGGCCTACGCCCGTCGGACGCTGATGGGCTTCGGCCTCGAGCGCTACTCGGAACCGCTGAAAGTGCTCTATCACGTTGCCTTCGCCGCCGTCGCGATTTCGCTGGTGTACTACGGATTCGGTGTCATCGGCGCACTGGCCGGACAGATTGTCGGCACCGCGATAGCCGCCGTCATCGGTGTCGGCCTCGTGATGCGGCGCGTTTCGCTCCGGTCGATATTCCTGCCGACGTCGTCGGGGTCCCTGCCGCGACGGCAGATGCTGACCTACAACACCATGGCCGTCGCCCTGACCGTCTGCCAGATGTCCCTGTATCACGTCGACATCATCATGCTCCAGTCGCTCGCCGGGAGTACGCAGGTCGGCAACTACAAGACGGCTCTCACGCTGGCTGAGTTCCTCTGGTTCGTACCAATGACATTACAGACAGTTTACGTTCACTCGACGTCGGAATTGTGGTCACAGGACCGGACAGACCGAATCGCGAGTCTCGCGTCACGGACGACGCGGTACACGCTGTTGTTGACGACCGTGATGGCGCTCGGCCTCGCGTCGCTCGCCGAGACCGTCGTCCCGCTGTACTGGGGCGCGAAGGCCGCACCAGCGGTGACGCCGCTGTTGTTCCTCCTACCGGGGGCTCTCGGGTTCGCCGCCGTCCGGCCGACGATCGCTATCGAGGAGGGGCACGGCACCTTGCGGTACTCGGTCGTCGCCACGGGTGCGTCGGCCGTCCTCAACCTCGGGCTCAACCTTCTGCTCATCCCCCGGTACGGGATGACGGGGGCCGCGATAGCGACGAGCGTCGGGTACGCGTCGATGTTCCTCTTCCACATCTGGAGCGCGAGACAACTCGACTTCGACCCGCTCGCCGACGCACGTCTGCTCCGAGTCGGCCTGACGGTGGTGCTCGCTGCGGGGCCGATTCTGCTCCTGCCGCAGTATCTCGCGACGAACCTCTCCCTGTCGTTGCCTGCCTTCCTTCCGAGCGGCATCGTGGCCCTCGTCGTGGTGCCGCCGGTCGGTCTCGCCGTCTTCCTCACGTTCGCGTTCCTCACCGGAGCGCTGGAGTTACGAGAGTGCGTCGACCTGCTCTCGGCCTTCCCGGACCCCATCGGGAGTACCGTGGAACGGGCCGACGCCCGTCTCAGTCGTCTCAGCATGCCAGACCTGATTCCGAACGGGGGGCAGTTCTGGTTGCTACTCGTTGGACTGTTACTGTTCGCGTCGGGGACTGGCATCGCCGTCATGGACATCGTGACCGACGGTGGGGCGGAGATGCCGGGTGCCGGAAACGCCACGGAGACGCCGACGGAGGCGACGACACCGGTCCCAGAAGACACTCAGTCGTCCTCGAACACTGGTACTTCGACTCAGAGGGCCACGGACACACCGACGACGAGCGGTGAGACAGAGGGCGGTGGAGTAGTGACGACCACCACTGAGACAGACGAGGACGGCTCTCTGAGCACGTCGACACCGACAGAGACGGCGACGCAAACGGCGACGGAGACCGAAACCGACGACGGCGACGGTGGGTTCTTCGGTGGCGGCGGGTCGACAGACACGGAGACCGAGACGGAGACACAGACGCCGACGGAGACGGCGACACAGACACCTACGGAGACTGAAACTGACGACGGCGACGACGGGTTCCTCGGTGGCGGCGGGTCGACAGACACCGAGACGGAGACGCAGACGACTACCGAGACTGCCACGACGACGGAGACACAGACGACTACCGAGACAGCGACGACATCGACGGCCACCGAGACAGCCACGACCACGACGACATCGACGGCCACCGAGACAGCCACGACCACGACGACGTCGACGGCCACCGAGAACACGACGACGTCCGAGACGACCCAGACGACCGAGAGCACGTCAACGAACGACGGCCTCCTACACCCAGGGATATTGACTATCGGTTTCGAGCCAGTCTCTGCGGCGGCGTCAGTGGCTCTCAGCGCGCTACTTGTCGGACGAGCGAAACCACGGGACCCGAGATAGACTCCATTGATGACAGAAAATGGACGATTAGGGCTGTATAGGGGACTGCATAAATAAATCTACCCCGTCGCACTCCTCGGATGTGCAACCCAACGACCTAGCGGCAGCACAAACCAGTAGGCGGAGCTTTCTCCGGTCTGTCTGCGGGGGGGTGGCTGCCACTGGACTCATCGGCACAGCGACAGCGGCAGGTATCGAAGACGAGTATCGGACGGTCGTCGACGTCGTCGAGGCGGGAGCGGACCCCAGCGGTTCGGAATCGGTCAGCCCGGTACTGCAGGACGTCATCGGCGACGACACGCTGCTCAAGTTCCCACCGGGCCGGTACTACATGGACGAACAGATCCGTGAGTCCGGGGCCGACAACGTGGGGCTCGTCGGCGACGACGCTACGCTCGTCCCAGCGGATTACTACGACTTCGACGGACCGCAGTACCGACTGTTCCGACTCGGCACGTACTACGACCCGGCCCGCGACATCCGTATCAAGAACTTAGAAGTCGACCAGCGAGCGGACGATACCGGCATCCGTGCGTTCCACGTGAGTGCCTCGGACGGGCTGTTCGTCAAGAACATCGACGTCATCGGCCGCCACGACAGCGGGACGTGGGGGCCGGCACTGTTCCGCATCACCGACGCGAGCGGGAGCGGCCACGTAAACGGATTCCGTCTCTCCGACGGCGCCGACTGGCAGACCCAGACGCCGGGTGACCTCTGGCGCGGTCCGACCGGTATCCTCGTCAACAACCACTCGGGGTCGCTGCGACTGGAACACTGCATCGTCCGGAACTATCCCGACAACGGGCTGTACGTCACCGGCGACGGTTCCGTCTCGGTCGTCAGGGGACTGTTCCAGAACAGCGGGCCGGTGAACGTCCGCATCGGGGCCGACCGGGCAACCGTCGCGGGAACGGAGTTCGTCACGGACCAGCGCTCACCGAACTACCTCGCGCAGATTCCGCTCCGCTTCGACTACGCGAACCACGTCGAGGTTCGTGACGTCTCCGTCGACCTGACGGCGCCGAACGGTGACGCGATTCAGTTCCTCGACGACGTCGACGACGCCACCGTCAGCGATACGGACATCGACATCGCCGATGTCCCCGCCGCCGGTATCGTCGCCAAGTCGGGGTCGGGCCCACTCGCTATCGTCGACGTAGAAATCGATATCGACTGTAGTGCGAACGCGCTCCGCTTGTTGGGGAACGGGGGCTCGGTCGTAGTACAGGACAGCCGTATCGCCGGTGGGGCTTCGGGGGAGGAGCTCCGTCACGCGGTTCGGTGCGAGCGAGACGACTGTGAGTTCCGGGCGCTGACTGTCGACCAGTGGGGCGGCGGCAAACGCCGCGGACTCGCACTCCTCGGTGAGGACTACACCGTCTACAAATGTCGCATCCGCTGTTCAGACCGCCCGGTGTCCGCCTACGGGGACGACATCTGGATCGAGGACAACTACCTCGACTCCTACAGCGGCGACGAGTCGATTCGCATCGGGCCGGACGCCACCTCCGTCCGCATCAAGAACAACGAACTCCCCGACGGGATTCAGGACGCCGGCGGCAGTGACGTCTCCGTCACCGGGACGACCTACTGAGACGACGGGTTCCGGCTTATCGGGTGGGTAATAAACTCCCCCCGGTGTGTTCGCTCGGACATGCCGACCGTAAGCGTCGTCATTCCGACGTATAACCGCTCTGACGTGCTGCCCCGCGCCGTCGACAGCGTCCTCGACCAGACCTACGAGGACTTCGAGTTGGTCGTCGTCGACGACGGGTCCGACGACGGGACGCTCTCACTCCTCGACAGCTACGACGACCCACGGCTCAGGGTGGTCACCCACGGGACCAACCGGGGCGCGAACGTCGCACGGAACACCGGTATCGAACACGTGAACGGTGAGTTCGTCGCGTTCCTCGACTCGGACGACGAGTGGCACCCCGAGAAACTGGGCCGCCAACTGGCCCGCTACCAGTCCGCTCCCGACGAGTGTGTCGCGGTCTACTGCGATTTCGAGTACGACCTCGACGGGACCAGAGGACAACTGTTGTCCGCGGCCGCGTCGGTCCTCTCGAGAGCCGACGACGACGGCCGCCCGAAGGAAGGCGGCAAAGAGCTCTCTGGCGAGATTCTCGCCGACTATCTCCACTCCGGCGCCGGGTCGACCCTCCTCGTCGAGACGTCCGTCGCACGTGCCATCGACGGGTTCGACGAGGAACTGGACCGCTTCCAGGACCCCGATTTCCTCCTTCGGGTCATCCAGGAGGGGTACCTCGGATACGTCGACCGACCGCTCGTGACGCGCCACGAGACCGGCTCTCCGCCCGCCGAGACGGTCGAACGCGCCGACGAACAGTTCATCGCGAAGCACGCCTCGCTGGTCCGAGCCGCAGAGCGGGACGGCTACGACGTACAGGCGGCCCACGACCTCCTCCTGACGAAGCTCTACTTACAGGAAGGCGACTTCGTCGACGCCGCGCGGCACCTCAAGAACGCTCGCCTCGAACCCCGACACCTCCCCGGCGTCCTCTGGAGTGCCGGGTCGGGTCTCAAGGACGCGGCGAGTTCGGCGTAGTGCGCGGGTACCTGTCAGTCGTCCGTCTCGCGATTCGGGTGTATTGGCCTTATCCGACGAATAATAAGGGCCCGTTGGAGTGTACGACGTAGCAATGTCACCGCTGGACCGATGGTACGTCGACCTCTCCTTGGTCGCGTTCGCGACAGGGCTGGCAGTACTCACGGTCGCGTTCGGCGTGACCGGAGTACTCCGGACCGCCGTCGTCGTACCGCTCGTAACTGTCTTGCCCGGATACGCCTTCGTCTCGTTTCTCTACCCAGCCGCGGGGAACTCGGCCGTACGGACCTTCGACGAGAACCAACGCGGGTTGCGTAATCCGCTCCCGACGAAGGAGGGTATCGACGCCCTCGAACGGTTCGTCTTCGCCGTCGTCACGACGCTGTTCATCGTGCCGCTGGTGGCCGTCGTCGCCAACTTCACCCCGTGGGGTATCACGCTGTACCCACTGCTGTTCGGGACGACTGGCCTCACGCTCCTGCTGACGGTGGGTGGCCTGATACGACGGTACCGACTGCCGGCCGAGCGGCGCTACACGCCGCAGATTTCCGAGTTCCTCTCGAACGTCACGTACTCCGACGCGAGCAACGCCTTCGGGACGGCGGACAGCAGACGCCGCCTGTTCAACGTCGCCCTCGGTGTGAGTCTGCTCTTGCTGGTGTCGAGCGTCGGGTACGCTGCGGTCAACCCGCCACAGCAGGACGGGTTCACGGAGTTCTACGTCAACACCGACAACGTGACGGGCGACACCCAATCGATGTACCCCGCCCAGTTCGTCGCTGGCGAGACGCGCACCCTCTCGGTCAACGTCACCAACCAGGAGCACGAACAGATGCAGTACGAGGCGGTGGTCCACGTCCAGCGCACCAACGGGACCGGCGCCGACGCGCAAGTGGTAGAGAGCAACCGCGTGGCCGCACAGTCCGTGACCGTCGACCACGCCGAGACGCGTACGGTAAACTTCGAGGTGTCGCCCTCCATGCGGGGGTCCGACCAGCGGATGGTCGTCTATCTCTACCGCGGACAGGCTCCCGACGACCCGACGATGGAGTCGGCCTACCAGTCGCTCCGACTGCCGATTACAGTCGCCTGAACTCCAATGACGATACTACCTACTCGATACGACGACGCGATACATGACGCTTCGACGCCGACGACTGCACTGCCAACACCGGCCCTGGCCTGACCACGATGTGGCCATGGGAACACGTCGCCGTCGGTTACCTGCTGTACTCGGGCTACGTCCACCTCCGGTACGGCGAGTCGCCGGGGACGCTGCCGGCGCTCGCCGTCGGGTTCGGCGCACTGTTTCCGGATCTCGTCGACAAACCGCTCGCGTGGACGTTCGAGCTATTCCCGAGCGGCGTCTCCGTCGCCCACTCCGTCTTCACCGCGACGGCGCTGTCGCTCGCCGTCGTCGTCCTCCTCGGCAAACTGGGGCACAGGGCGGTCGGAACCGGGTTCAGCGTCGCCTACCTCGCCCACATCCCCGCCGACGCCATGTATCAAGTCGTCGTCGGGAACCCGCTCCGTCTGGAGGCCTACCTGTGGCCGCTCGTGACCATCCAGAGCTCCGGGCAGGGGGGATTCCTAGACAACGCGCTCTACTACTTCGTCCGCTTCCTCTTCTTCCTCGGGACGCCGCGGGGACTGCTCTTCCTCTCGCTGGAGGTCGCGCTGCTCGGCACGACGCTGCTGGTCTGGTGGGCCGACGACTGTCCCGGACTCGGGATTCTCCCGTTGCCGGAGCGTCCGTCCGTCGACTGACCGGCGACGGCCTCCGGTACGCCTCCGTTAGCGCGACGCTCTCCGAGTCGGCTGGGCCGCACGGACGCAT
Source organism: Haloarcula rubra (assembly GCF_019599465.1). GTDB lineage: Archaea > Halobacteriota > Halobacteria > Halobacteriales > Haloarculaceae > Haloarcula > Haloarcula rubra. Next base: position 53,492 of record NZ_RKLR01000006.1, on the reverse strand, counting down.
TATCGGCAAGATAAGTAATCACACACTCGCCGAACCGTGGTTGTGGACACACCACTATCTCGCCGTCAGTTGCTCGCCGCGGCCGGTGTCACGCTGACGGGAGCGACTGCGGGGTGTATGGGACCGGATGGCTCGAACGAGGGCGCTTCACCCACCACCACCGAAACGACGAGTGACGCGACGGCGTCGTCGTCGGCTACCGAATCGACGACGACCACTGGCTCAAGCGACGTCTCGTTCGACACGTCCGGCGGGGCGACAGTCGAGGGGACGCTCTACGGGGCTGGCGACTGTGGGGTCGTCCTCGTCCCGCAGATCAACCTCGACCGGGAGAGTTGGCGACCGCAGGCAGAGCGACTGGCCTCGAACGGATGGCTGGCGCTCGCCATCGACGAGGGCGAACAACGGGTGGCCGCCGTCAGGGCCGCCGTCGAGTTCTTGCGGTCCGAACGGGCGGTGTCGTCCGTCGTCCTCGTCGGTGCGAGTACCGGCGGCGCCGCTATCGTCGGTGCCGCCGCCGAGATACCAGACCGCGTCGACGGTGTGGTGACCCTCTCTGCGGCCGGCGGGGCAGAGCGGGCCGGCGCGCTGACCGGGCAGAAACTGTTCGTGGTCAGCGAGGGTGACGAGCAGCGGTTCGTCGACATCGCCACCCGACTCCACGACGATGCGTCCGACCCCAAACGACTGCTGACCTTCGACGGGGCCGCACACGGGCAGCGACTGTTCGAGAGCGAGCACTCGGCGGCCGTCTGGTCGGCGATGTTCGACCTGCTGGGAGACGCCTGTTGACAGTGACGGAGCTATCGTTATGTTGGTGTAGATACAACTTCTCGCATGGTTTCCGCGCTCGTCGTGGGCGGAACCGGCTTCGTCGGCCGCCACACGGTAGCCGAACTGCTCGACCACGGGTACGACGTGACGGCGTTCAGCCGTCGTCGCCGGGCCGAATCGGCCGATAACTTAGACGCCGTCACACACGTCACGGTCGACCGAACGGACACCGAAGCGTTCCGGTCGGCAGTCGACCGGACCGACCCGGACGTCGTCGTCGACTGCGCGCTGTTCCACCCGGAGGACGCCCGGGTCGCCGTGGAGACGTTCGCCGACGTCGACGCCTACGTCTACGTCTCCAGTGGCGGGGTATACGCCCGAAAGGACATCCCGAAACGTGAATCTGACACGCCGCTCCACTCGTATTCTCCGACACACGGCGACGACGACACGATGGCTAGCTACGGCCCCAGAAAGGCCGAGTGTGACCGTATCGTTACCCGTGCGGCCGAGGACGGCGTGGCCGCCACCAGCGTCCGACCGACGATGGTGTACGGCCCGAAATCACTCGACGGCTGGGACGGGTCCGTCTCGTGGGCACCCGACCGACCGGGCATCCAGAACCACCACGAGTACTGGATACACCGCGTCGCCGACTACGACCGCGTCGTCGTGCCGGGTGACGGGACCGCCATCTGGCACCGCGTCTACGTCGAAGACGTCGCGAGTGCCCTCCGCGTCGTGGCCGAGGACGGCACCCCCGGCGAGGCGTACAACGTCGCCGACCGACTCGTCCTCACGATGGAGGACGTCGTCGATCTCGTCGCCGAAACGCTCGACACGTCCGTCGACGTGGTCCACGCGAGTCGCCGCGAACTCGAAGCGGTCGGGCTCACGCCGGACGATTTCGTCCTCTATCACCACCTCGGACACAACTACCCCCACGTGCTGTCGACGTGCAAACTCGCCGCGCTCGGCTGGGAGTCGACGCCCGTCGAAGAAGCCATGGAACGGACTGTCGAGGACGCACTCGCGAGCGAGCGCGACGGCAGCGCCTTCGATCCCGGCCGAGCGGCGGAAGAACGGTTGCTGGACGCTGTCGCGGAGTGATCGGGCGCGAAAATTGGTCCGTCAGGCGTCAGTCGCCGGCGACGTGACGCACATCTCGACGGCAGAGTTGCTGTAGATGACGGCCTGATTCGATCGGCAGATTCGCTGCTGGGGGATGTTTCGAATCTCGCCGATACCGTTGCTGTTGATGAAGTAGGTGGCCGCCTCCGTCTGCTCCTGCCGGTAGACGGTGATGTCGTGCGTGACCGGTTCGCTGTCGTTTATCCGGGCGGTGTCGGCCGGATACGACCCAGTCCGCATGAACAGCGTCTGATAGGGGTGGTCCGTGAACACGACTTGGTCCGGACGGAGGTTGTCCCCGTCGGGGGACCCCGTCATCTCGCCGATGGTGTACGCGGCGTCTATCTCGGCCTCGGTGTAGGACAACTGCGCCTCCTGATTCTCGAAGACGGGGTTGTCGATGGTCCCGTTGCTGGACATGACCATCACGCTGGGGAACACGAGGACGAAGATGAGTACCACGACGGCCACCGTTCGCCTGTCGAGTTCGATGGCGAGGTGCCTGAGTCCGATAGCCGTCAGCAGGGCCAGCGGTGCGTACAGGAATGCGAACCACCGCTGTGGGATGAAGTTTCGGATGCCGAACATCGGAAGCCCGAGGACGAACACGAGCATTATCGCCGAGGCCGCCAGGAGCGTGAACACGGATTGCTGTGCGCGCTGGCGGTTGACGACGTACAGACATCCGACGAAGGTCCCGAACAGCAACAGCAGGAATCCGATGGTGTCGACGTACGTCGCGACGGTCTCGATGAGCGTCGGCCCCTGACTCGCTGCCGCCGCGCCCGCGCTCCCACCGGACGGTCCGGCGAGGTTCAGGACGCCCGCGCTGGAGGCGAGTGTCTCCTGCAGATAGCTGAGCACCGTCACGAGGAACGAGTTCCCGTTGTACGGCGTGAACGACCAGAGGAAGGTGATGAACCCGGCGTCGAACGCCAGCAACCCGGCGATGTTCAGCGGATTCCGCACTCTGAACACGTCCGGGTCGAGCGGCGACCGGCTGAAGATGCTCAGTTTGAGCACCAGATACGCGGCGAGTCCGGCACCGAGGAGTACCAGCATGATGAACGACGACACCTGGTGGGTGAGGATGACCGCGGTGGTGAACAGCACCAGCAGGCCGAACTCCCTGAGTCCGTAGTCCGTCCGCATGACCCGGACCAGCCAGTACAGCACGCCGAGGAACAGTATCAGTCCCATGCTGGTCGGGATGATGTGGATGCCCCACTCGATGACGTAGTCACCGAACGAGAACAGGGCCGTGGCCAGGGCCGCCCACCGTGGCTCGACGAGCAGGTTCGCGATAGTGAAAACGACCAGAATCGCCACCGGCATCGCGAGGCCGAGCGAGAGGTACAGGGCCAAGCGCAAGGGCACGTCTGCAAGCAGCGACGTAGCGACCACCAGCAGGTGGTACAGCGGCGACGTGTAGTGCTTGTTGTCCGCGATAGCTTCGAGCGTGCCAGCGGCCTTGATGTTCCCGGCCAGTTGGGTGATGTGGGTCCAGATGTCGATGCCGATGAGCCCCGGCGTCACGTACAGCGCACTCAGGCGGAGGACGGCCGCGAGCAGGACGATTTGGAGCAGTATCTGAGTCCGGTTGAAGGACTTCTTCCCCGAGAACGCTATCTGTGCCAGCAACAGGGTCCCGGCGACGCCGGCGACGTCGAAGAACAACACCGACCGCTCGCCGTGTTCGACGGCGATGACGACCATGGCGGCCGAACTGACGACGACGAGTATCGGGAGCAGTCGCAGGACGTCCCGTGACAACGTCGGGAGACCGTTGACCGTGCTGTCGTCGCGGACGCTCGCGATGAGGTAGAGGATACAGGCCGACCCGAGCACGAGCGGAATCGTCTTGATGTATATCTGAGACGCGAAAAAGCGGAGCGGGAACAGGGCGATGGCCATGAGTAGCCCCGCGACGGCGGCCCCAGTGTCGAGACGCGACGGGAGCCATCGCCGGACGGTCTGCTGAGCGTTCATGCGGTCCCCTCCGTCCGGTCGATGACCGACGCGTACGTCTGCTCGAGTCGCTGTCCGAACCCGGCCGGGTCGAGTTGGTCCAGTTGTTCGCGCGCGTCCGGTCGCTGCTCGGTCGAGAGAATGATTTCGAGCGAGCCGGCGAGTTCGATGTCGGAGCCACAGACGGCCGACTGGCCGACGTCTTCGAGCGTCTCTCGGACGAACCCGACGTCCGTCGAGACGACCGGGACGTTACACGCCGCGGCCTCTCGGACTACCATCGGCCCGCTCTCGCGTTTCGAGGTGACGAGCACCGTGTCGCTCGCGTTCAGGTAGTACGGCATCTCGTCGTACGGCTTGCCGGTCAGCGTCCGCAGGTCGGCGTCGACGTCGGCCGCGTCGACGACCTTCTCGGCCCGGTCGTAGTCCTTCTCGGGCCGACTCGGGTCGTACGGGAACAGCACGATAGTCTCGTCTTGGTCCCAGCCGACGTGGGCACGCGCTTCGGCCTTGTCCATCGGTTGGAACCGTTCCGTGTCGACGGGGAACGGCATGTGCGTGTAGTCACAGTCGACGTAGTCGGACATCCTGTGGCTCGGGAGTATCACACGGTCGGCCCGTTTCGCGCTGTACTGTCCGACCTTCGATACCCAGCCGTGGTCGCCCATTAGGTCGCTGCCCCAGAACGTGACGACGACGGGACGGGTCGGTTGTGCGAGCGCGAACGGCGCCGTGAGGCCGTTGTTCGCGTGGACGAGGTCGTACTCGTCGAGTCCGTGTTCGAGTACCTGTGGGTAGTACTTCAGATAGTCGGTCACGCTCCGGGGGTCGTCGGCTGCGTAGTCGCCCGGCACGTTCAGTACCGTACAGTCGATGCCGTGAGAGCGCAGTGCCTCGACTTGCTGTTCGAAGAACGACCGCCGACCAGTCGTCAGGTGCAGTATCCGCATCTCATCACCCGACGTTCTTCGGCGGTGTTTCGACAGCCTCTGTGCCCCGCCGTGGGGCACTCGGGTCGCCTGTGAGTTGTTCGAGTATGACATCGGTCGGATTTACTTTCTCAGTCAAGAGGTGCATTCGTCGTTGCTGGAACTCCGTTTCTGGCTCCGCGAGCATCGACCGGGCTGCCTCGGCGGCCGTGTCGGTACCCTCGTCTCCGGCACAGTTGATCACGAGGCCGTACCGCGATTCGAGTTCGTCGAGGTAGCCGAGCGTGAGGTCGCTGACGTAGACGGCGGGCGTGCCGAGCGTGGCGCACTCGGCGGCCGTCGTCCCGCCTTCGCCGACGTAGAGGTCGATGGCCGCCAGCAGGTCGTGGAAGCGGTCGGGTTCGAGGTCGAACCCACGCGAGGTGAGTCCGTCGGGCAGGTCACCTTCGGTGCTGAGTAGCACCTCGGCCCCGTCGGCCTCCAACTGCTCGACGAGGGCCACGGGGTCGTCGATACCGCTCACACCGACGTCGTGAGAGGAACTCCAGTCCCCGAGACGGACGAGTACGACGTCGTCGTCCGTCTCCAGTCCGACGTCTTCGAGGACCGACTCGTCCGGGTCGAAGTGGTCCGGGTGGAGGTAGGCGAGTTCGTGATAGGCGGGGTAGCGGACCTGCTTCGAACCGACGTTGTCGCGGAAGCAGTCCGGCGTACACACCGTGTCGGCGAAGGGGAACGCCAGCCGTCGGATGAGTGTAGCGTGCTCGGTATCGTAGAAGACGACGCTCCGTGCGCCGACCAGCGACGCGACGTGGGAGACGGCGACGCCACCGATGGCCGTCATGACGTCCGGCTCGAACGCCATCGCCCGACGCAACAGACGCGCCTCGTAGGTCGCTTGCGCCGTGGCGAGCGACAGGAGCGAGTCGGAAGACCCTGCGAGGACTTCGTAGTCGATGTCGCAGCACTCCAGTAGTTCGATAGAGGCCTCGTTGTCACGGGCGAACACCCGGACGTCGTGGCCGCGCCGCGTCAGTTCGTCGATGGCGTGCTTGAAGAAGTGCACGTGGCCGGCGTGCTGGACGGTCACGACGACGTTCATTCCCGAATCACCTCGGCGTCGGTCTGTCGCTCCGTGCCGACGGCGAGCGTGAGCGCGACCACGCCACCGAGGATAGCGAACAGCGACTTCGGCCAACTGGCCGAGAACGCGTCGGGGAGCAGCGCCGACAGGGCGCTACTGACCGCCGCGAGCAGACCGACGACCACACCCACTGCGCCGACCGAGTAGAGCCCCGAGAGGTGGGCGCGGCCCTGCTTGCCCTCGGTGCCGAGCCGCCAGAGGAACGCCGCCAGTATCGTCGTCGACGTTCGCTTGACGAACTCCGAGAACTCGATGGTGCTCTCCTCGTCGCCGTATATCGCCGCCATCGGCACGTCGGCGACGCGGACGCCCGCGGCGTTCAGGCGCGCGAGGAGGTCGTTCGGGTAGTCGTGGTCGTCGGGGATGGCCTCGATTTCGACGGCGTCGAGCGCCTCCTTCGAAATCGCGGTGTAACCGTTCTGCGGGTCGCGAAGCCGCCAGTAGCCGCTCGCGGGCTTCATCATCAGCGTCAGCAGCCAGTTGCCGAGCAACCGGAACGGTGGCATCCCGCCCGCGGCGTCGGTGTCGGCCAGCCGGTTCCCCTTCGAGAAGCCTGCACGCCCCTCGACGATGGGGTCGAGCAAGCGGTCCATCTCGTCCGGGTCCATCTGTCCGTCCGCGTCGATGGTGACCGTCGCGTCCATGCCGTCGCGCGCAGCGAGGAGGTACCCGGTCTTGAGTGTCCCGCCAGCGCCCTGATTCACGGTGTGCTGGACCGGGACGACGTCGGGAACCCTACCACCGTGGCCGTCGGGCAACATCACTTCCTCGGTAGCGTCCGCGCTGGCGGCCGCGACCTGCTGGGTCGTCTGGTCGCTCGTAGTCGCGTACTCGCGAATCACGTCCCACGTCTCGTCGGTCGAGCAGTCGTCGATGGCGTACACGCGGTCGACGTACGCGGGGAGCGACTCGATGACCGACCCGACGTGTTCGGCCTCGTTGTACGCCGGCAACACGACGCCGACCGTCTGGCCACGGTACATCTCAGACCCTCCTGTAGGCGACCCCGTCGGGAAGGTCCCCCTCGTCGAAGGCGCGGTTCACGTCGACGATGGCCGGCGGGTCCGAAAGCTCCGCCGCGACGATGTTCGGGTTGAGGTTCTCCAGTTCGTCGTGGGCCGCCCCGAGAAGGAGGCCGTCGAACCCGTCGAAGTTCAGTTTCTCTTGGGTCTCGATGTCGAGGTAGTCCGTGATGGTCTCGTCGTCGAGGAGCGGGTCGTAGCCGACGATTTCGATGCCGAACTCCTGCAGTTCCTCGAGGACAGCGGCTATCTTCGCGTTCCGGATGTCGGCCACGTCGGCCTTGTAGGTCAGCCCGGCGGCCAGAACCCGACAGTCCGCGAGCGGTCGGCCCGCCTCGGTCAGCGCCTTCACCATGAGGTCGGCGACGTGCTTGGGCATGGACTCGTTGACCGACCGGCTGGCTTCGACGAGTTCCGGCGACCGACCCTCCTGGCTCGCGCGGTGGATGAGGAAGTACGGGTCGACGGGGATGCAGTGTCCGCTGACCAGCCCCGGACTGTAATCGTGGAAGTTCCACTTCGTCCCGGCGGCGTCGAGGACGGCCTCGGTGTCGATGTCCATCTGCTCGAAGGTCATCGCGAGGTCGTTCACGAGGCCGATGTTCACGTCCCGCTGGACGTTCTCGACGACCTTCGCCGCCTCCGCGACCTCCATCGTGGGCGCGAGGTGGACGCCGGCGTCGATGACGTGGTCGTACAGCGCCTTGACGTTCTGGCCCACGGCCTCGTCCTGTCCGCTGACGATCTTCATGACGTTCTGAAGACCGTGTTCCTCGTCGCCGGGGACGGCCCGTTCGGGCGAGTAGCCGACGTAGAAGTCCTCGCCGCAGTCGAGTCCGGAGGCGTCTTCGAGCGCGGGCACCATCACTTCCCTCGTCGCACCCGGATAGACGGTCGATTCGAGAATGACAGTGGTCCCGGGCGTCATCTGGCGACCGACAGTCTCGGCCGCGCCCTCGACGAAGTCCATCTTGGGGTCCCGGTTCTCGTCGATAGGAGTCGGGACGGTGACGAGAACGTAGGAAGCCTCGGCGATGCTTCCGGGTTCGGTGGTGAACGATACCTCGCCGTCCTCGATGGCCTCGTCACCGAGGTCACCAGTGGTGTCGTTGCCGTCCGAGAGCCGTGCCACCGTCTCCTCCGAGATGTCGTAGCCGATTACGTCGTAGCCCGACTGATCGAAGCCGACCGCGAGCGGGAGCCCGACGTAGCCGAGACCGACGACACAGACCGTCGTCTCTCGGGGTGTAACGTCCTGAGGTACCTGTGTCGGGCTTATACCGTCGATTGCGTCGTTGCTTGGGAGCGAATTCATAGATATCACCGGTTCACCAGCCCTGTGCGACCTATACGGGCTGTTCTCGTTCACACAACGACGCCGTGGGGGCATTCCTATGGGCCCGCTAAGTACGATAGCGCCTAATTCGCGTGAAATAAAACAGACGACGGCGTGACGGCGACGAATCGTGTCGCCCGAGTGGACTGCTTCGCAGGTGCCTAAGGTTCCGACCGCGGACTGTGGTCTATTCACACGGCTGGCGTCTCACGCCGCGCGTCCGCGTGTCCGGCGCAGCGCGCGTCTACACGCGAGAAACGAGCTGATGCGAATGCCGACGACGGAGTGCCGACGCCTCGCGACCGCTTAAATCTCCATTAAAACAGGCTCTGCGGGTCGATGGCTCCTCCGAGTGAGGCTGCCACCGTCTCCGTCGACTACTCGTCGGCCGCCGCTTCGAACTGCTCGCGCGTGCTCTCGGCGTCGAGTGTCGGCGCCGTCACCTCGCCGTCGTAGACGACACGGGGAACGGTCCAGATATCGTTCTCGTCCGCGTCCGTGAGTGTCTGCTCGATGCGAGACTCGTAGGCGCTCTCGTCCGACGCCGCCTGCCGGATTTCGGACGGGTCGGACACGTCTGCGGCACCGGCAAAGCGCGTGAGCAGTGCGGGCTTGCCCCAGCGATACCGTTCCTGTGGCTGGTTGGCGAAGACGTAGGTGAAGTACTCCCAGAAGGACTCGGGGTCGGTCTCCCACACGGCGAGTCCCGCGCGAGTCGACCGCGGTGCGTCGACGCCGAGGAACGGTTCGCCGCCGCGATAGGCGACGGACCGGAATTGCACCGAGACGTCACCGGAACGCACGAACTCGTCGACGAGGCTCGGGAACTGGGTCAGTACGAACTCGCGCGTGTAGGGGCACTTCCAACTTCCGTAGACGGTCAGCGTCTCGTCGGCGTCGCCCATCGTCGGGTACGCGACATCGTCTTCGGGGAGCGTGACAGAGGAGAGTGAGACGGACGGTTCCGATATCGTCACCTCGTCTATCGACCACTGCTCTTCGGTCTCGGTCTCTTCTGCGGCGCTCGTCCCGTTCGCCGTCTGCGTCGGCTCCGGCGTCGATTGTGACGCGTTCGATACTGGCACCTCGCCGCTTTCTGTCGGCGTCTCGCCGCCAGATCCGTTGACACTCTCTACGACACTCGCACAGCCAGAGACGGTGATTGCCGACCCAGCCGCCAGCGCAGCCAGGAACTTTCTCCGAGAAGGTCTCTCAGGCATTAACGGTCATTAGTCCGGTCACCGGTTCATTATTTAGCTGGTAAACTATCCGGGAACGCTGGCGTTCATCGGACAGTCACCCGGCTGGAGTGCCGTAATCACCGTGTCCCACCCCAGTGTTGCGCTTAGACCCTGTATAGGAATGGCCCGTAAAGCCGTGGATACCAACGAGTCCTTCCCGTCGAATCGGGACCAGGGTGAGAACACATGTACGCACGAACACTGTCCTCGACTACGATTGACCCCACGAACGGACCGCCCACCTCGACTGCAGTAGCCCCCTCCTCTACCTCCATCTCTACTGGCCGCCACGAGGTGTCCCACTGATGTGTGGTATCATTGCACATGCTGGGGCGGACGACGCAGTGGGGACGCTCATCGACGGGTTGGAACGGCTCGAGTATCGCGGCTACGACTCTGCCGGCATCGCCGTCCAGAACGGCTCCGGCATCGCCGTCCACAAGCGCGCCGGTGACGTCTCGGAGGTCCGCGACGAGATTCAGACCGCCGCGTCGTCAGGCGACGTCGGTATCGGCCACACGCGCTGGAGTACCCACGGCCCGCCCACCGACGAGAACGCCCACCCACACACCAGCGACACCGACAACGTCGCCGTCGTTCACAACGGTATCATCGAGAACCACGCGGAACTGCGCGAGTTCCTCTCGGACGAGGGATACGAGTTCACGAGCGACACCGACACCGAAGTCATCCCGCACCTCTTCGAACACTTCCGAAAGCAAGAGTCGGAGACTATCGCGGCCTTCCGTCGCGCAGTCGAGGAACTGGAAGGCAGTTACGCTATCGCCGCCCTCGTCCGAGACGAGGGTCGCGTGTACGCGGCCCGGGCCGGGTCGCCGCTCGTCCTCGGCCTCGACGACGGCCAGTACTACCTCGCTAGCGACATCCCCGCGTTCATCGAGCACACGCGCGACGTCGTCTATCTCGAAGACGGCGACGTGGTGATCCTCGAACCCGACGAGGCCCACATCTTCGACGAGAACGGGCTCTCTGTCGACCGGAGCGGCGAGCGCGTCGACTGGAACCCAGAGGACGTCGGGAAGGGCGCGTTCGACCACTACATGCTCAAGGAGATTCACAACCAGTCTACCTCACTCTCGAAGACGATTCGTGGTCGGGTCGACCCCGACGAAGGGAAGGTCGCCCTCGACGAACTCGACCCCGAGATTCTGGACGGCGTCGAGAACGTCCACCTCGTCGCGTGCGGGACGTCGTACCACGCCGCGCTCTTCGGAGCGCGAATGCTCACCGACGCCGGCGTTCGTGCCCGCGTGTTCCGAGCCAGCGAGTACGCGAAGATGGCGGGCCCCACGTCTGACGGGACGCTCGTCATCCCGGTGACCCAGAGCGGGGAGACGGCGGACACGCTCTCGGCACTCCGCACGGCCACCGAGCGCGACGCGTCGACGGTGACCGTCACGAACGTCGTCGGATCCACCGCCGCCCGGGAGGCCGACGAGAGCGTGTTCATCCGCGCCGGCCCCGAGATAGGGGTCGCTGCGACGAAGACGTTCACGTCACAGGTCGTCACGCTGATTCTGCTCTCGCAGAAGATAGCGGCCGAACTCCCGGACGCGTCGCCACGCGAAGACCTCTCGGAACTGCTCGCCGCGCTGGAGCAGATTCCGAACCACATCGACCACGTCGTCGAGACCAGCCGTGCTGAGGAACTGGCCTCACGGCTCCTGGAGTACGACGCGTACTTCTTCATCGGACGGGGGATGAGTCGCCCCGTCGCGCTCGAAGGCGCGCTGAAGTTCAAGGAGATTACCTACGAACACGCTGAGGGCTTCGCCTCGGGACAGCTGAAACATGGCCCGCTGGCACTCGTCACCTCTCAGACGCCCGTCTTCGGCCTCTTTACCGGTGAAGACGCCGAGAAGACGGTTACGAACGCGAAGGAGGCACAGACTCGGGGGGCCGAGATTATCGGTGTCGGACCGGCGGACGGTCCCGGTGTCGCGGAGTCCGACGCCTACCTCGAAGTCCCCGACACGCATCCGGTGTGTCAGAACCTCCTCGCCAACATCCAGCTCCAGCTCGTCTCGTATCACACGGCGAAGCAACTCGACAGGGCCATAGACAAACCACGCAACCTCGCGAAGAGTGTGACAGTCCAGTAATGTCTCTCCAGATGCAACAGGTCGACCGGGACGTCCGCCCGATGAACAAGGAACTGTTCGGGGTGTTCGGTGACGAGAGCACGTTCGAACAGTACCGGTCGCCGGACGAGTTCGATAGAGTCGTCTCGGGTCCCGACCTCACGTTCGGCGTACGGAGTTCGGAACTCGACATTCCCGGTCGAACTACCGTCTACGAGAACGAGGAAGGCGTCTGTGCCGTCTGGGGAGAGGCCTATCCTCGCTCCATCGACGGCACGGACCCCGCCGAGTGGGCGCTCTCGGAGTACGCAGCGCACGGCACTGACGCGCTGACCGGATTCAACGGCTCGTTCATCGCCGTCGCTGACCACGAGAACCAGTCCGGCGTCGTCGCGACCGACAGCGTCCGGAGTCGGGAGTGCTACTACGCGGACACGGACGGGACGCGCGTGTTCGGGACCGACCCGGCGACTGTCGCCGCCACGGTCTCCAGCCCGCGAGTCGACTACGAACCGCTGCTCGAGTTCTTGCACTTCGGCGTCGTCTTCGACGACAGAACGGCGCTCCAACAGGTCAGTCGTATTCCCTTCGACAGTTGGCTGACTGCCACAGATACCCACGAGTTCGGTCGGTTCGTCTACGAGTCCCGTGAGTTCGACTACGCGGCCGAACTGGCCGAGCGGATGCGTCGCGCGCTCGAACGCCGCAGCGGACTCCCCGGACGCAAGGGGGTCCTGCTGAGCGGTGGGTACGACTCACGGACGATTCTCGCTGGCATCTCCGACCTCGACGCCGCCTACACAGTCGGGGAGTCCGATAGCTCCGAACTCACCGTCGCAGAGCAACTCGCCACGCAGTACGGGATTCCTCACCAGACGCTCTCCGTCGACGAGCGGTACCTGAACACGGACCTCGAGACCGTCAAGTACGGGCACGGTATCATGGAGTCCCTCCACATCCACCACGCGGGGTACATGGACCAGATGGACGTGGACACCATCTACCACGGCGGCCTCGCCGACACGATGTTGCGCGGGCACTTCCAGCCGATTACCGGCGTTGAGGTGTTCGACCGGAAGTGTCCACCGTATCGCATGGACCCCGACCCGGACATCGCGAACCACTTCGCCGAGAAGTTCGGCTACCTCCCCGCCTCCGAGATGCTCTCTCGGGACACCACGATGTTCGACGAGTCCGGCAAGGAGTTCCTCCGTCGTCGGGTCGACGAGGTTCTGGACCGCTGGGACCATCGCTTCGACAGACTCTACAACGGGATGGCGCTGTTCGGGATACTCAACCAACCCTCGCGGCCGTTCCGGTTCCAGTTGAGCGACAAGTTCGTCGAGTCCTGTGTCTCACTCGACGCGGAACTCGTCGAGTGGCACCTCGCCACACCGCCAGAGCACCGGAACACGCAGACGTACCTGCGTGCCCTCCGCAAACTCGACGACGACATACTCCACCACCGACCCCCGGACCGGCCGTACGACTCCTACACCTTCAACCAGATAGACAACTTCCTCAGACGAGCGATGCCGTTCGTTTCCGGCTATCAGGGACCGTGGCCCGACCGAGCGGAGCTGTACGACCAGTGCGGGCTCGACGAGAAGATATTCTCGGATTCGCCGGGCGTCCAGGAACTCCCCTGGCGCCTCAAACTCCGTGTCAACGACGTCACCACCTGGCTCGATTCGACCACAGACGACACCTCTACCTCTATAGACCCTTCGGACCTCGTACAGCCCCAAGAGGACCCTCAGGCGGCGTCCGCACCGTACGGGCATAACTGAACAGTACGTTATGGACACCGTTCGGAGCGTAAACCCCTATTAATATTTCTGGAACGGTCTGTCGCGAACCAGTATCGGTCGGTATCGACCGGGTCGTCCAGAGGTGTATGATTAATTACTGATGGCGAGTCACCTCGCCGGCAAAATTGACTAATCGGTCCCAGCTCCCTCGCTTAAGATGAAATTAACTGAACGAAGCGGCTTTTTTGACAAAATTTGGCTAGTACCTCTGTTGGGTTTAAAACGTGTGACTAACGTCTGACGAGCCAAAAAGGCTATCAGTTATTGCGTTCTTTGCTCGCGCAACATGGACAAGCGTCAGTTATCGTGCGCAATCAGGGTTATCCTCGCTTTAACGACGGTGATAGCGTTCTCTGCCGGCGTTGCAGCGGGCGCGGCCCCCGCAAGTGACAGCGAGGGAACGGCATCGGCCACCATCGCCGACGTGCGCCAGACACACGCTGCCGGTTCTGTTGGGAACACGACATATGTCTGGGGACACACGGCCCAAGGTCAGCCTGTCGACGCCTATCTCGTCAGTGTGGAGACGTCCTCGGCAGGACCGCAGACCGAACTCTGTCTCGAAACGAACGGTACTACGACGTGCACGTCGCTCGCGAACACCTCTTCACCGACTCTCTCCTATCCTTCTGACTCGAACGCGACCGAGACGACGCTGAACCTGACGCTCCGAGACACCGAGACTGGCACCGTTCTCGATACGCACTCTATCACGGTCCAGCAGATTCCCCGAAGTGGCGACCTCGACGGCGACGGCCTGAACAACGAGAACGAGGTCGAGGCCGGGACGAACGTGAGCAACAGCGACACCGACGGTGATGGGCTGTCCGACGGCGCAGAGGTGCACGAACACGGGACGTCGCCGACGACGGCCGACACCGACGGGGACGGCCTCGGGGACCGAGTCGAACTCAGCGTCGGCGCCGACCCGACGGTGGCGGACACGGACGGTGACGGGCTCTCGGACCACCGTGAACTGGAACTCGGCACCGACCCGACCGCCTCCGATACGGACGACGACGGCCTCTCTGACAGCGTCGAACTATCAGAGGGTACCAACCCGACGGTCGCGGACACGGACGGTGACGGCGTCACGGACAGTCGTGAACTCGCACAGGGGACTGACCCGACGGTCGCGGACACGGACGGTGACGGGCTCTCCGACGGCAAAGAACTGGAGTTGGGTACCGACCCGCTCACGGCGGACACGGACGGCGACGGCCTCGCAGACAGCAAGGAAGTCTCTCTCGGCACTGACCCGACGGTCGCGGACACGGACGGTGACGGACTCACGGACAAGGAGGAAGTGACCGAAGGGACGAACCCGACGGTTGCTGACACTGACGACGACGGCCTCGCCGACGGAGCGGAGCTAGAGGCCGGCGCCGACCCGACGGTGGCGGACACGGACGGTGACGGCCTCGAAGACGGACGCGAAGTCCACCGAGCGGGGACCGACCCGACCAGCGCGGACACGGACGGCGACCTGATGGGCGACAAGCTAGAGACCACTCTGGGGACGGACCCGACGAGTCAACTCACGCCCGCGTGGCTGACGAGTACGTTCCTCGGGTTCGTCGTCGGTATCGGACTCAGTATCACCGCCATCCGAGGTGGGTTCGTCATCGACGTCGTCGATAGGGTTCGAGCCGTCCAGAGGGGCCTCCTCCGGTCCGAAGACCGGGCGCTCGAGATGACCGACGGCGCTATCGAGTCGGGTTCGACGTCGGACGCCGACGGCGACGCAGAGCCGATAGCCGACTCCGCGGACGCCGTCGTCGCAGACCGTGACGACGACCTCGTCGCCGACGACGAACTGGTGTTAGAGATGTTGCGCGCCGAGGCCGGGCGAATGAAACAGAGTGACATCGTCGCCGTCACCGACTGGTCGAAGGCGAAGGTGAGTCGGCTACTCTCCGGCATGGACGAGGACGACGACATCGTGAAGCTCCGCATCGGGCGCGAGAACCTCATCTGCCTCGAAGAGGCCAAGCCGCCTCAGATGCAACTGGAGCGAGAGCGGGACGACCGCTCCGGGCCAGTCGACCGTCCCGGTTCCGGCACAGTCTGCTGACCACCGCTGTGGTCGGCACTGTCGAGCGAGCACGCGGTCGATAGCCGTGGGACTGTTCGTCCCATCGAGATTGTCGCGTCAGTCGTCGCTCGCGGCGGCCTTCCACCTCTCCGATAGCCACTTCTGACCGCTCGAGCACTCTCGCCAACGTGACTGTCGCCCCGATTCTTCCCGGTAAGGTGGCCTTATCGACGCACTAACTGGCCTCAGAGAGGCTGCAACGGTAGACATCGACCTGAACCCGTAGGGAGAGCTACACGGCTCCGAGGCCGCTCTCGGGCGAGTCCGACGGTGAGTGTACGCAATCAGCCGGGTTCAGGACCCGCTTACTGGCGTTTTCGACCCCTCGGAACGAACCATTCCACTGGACGTGAACGGTGTTTAACGACGTTTTAGACTCTTGCCGGACCGTGTGAAACAGTTATTGACGGTGGAAAGGACCGGAACAACCGGCGCTTTATATGGGGAAATGGGTTCAAGCCGGAATCGAACATGCCCGAAGCTACACTCCGAAACGAGACGTCAGACAGCACCTCCGACGAGACGGAATCCGCGTCCGACTCTGATTCCGACTCGGAACCGGAGTTGACGCGCGACGACATCTTCCACGTCCTCCAGTGTCGCCGTCGTCGCCTCGTCCTCAAGTATCTCCAGGAGTACGACGGCGACGAGCCGGCGCGCATGGGCGACATCGCAGAGCACATCGCGGCCCTGGAACACGACACGACCATCGACGCGCTCCGTTCCCAGCAGCGACAGCGCGTGTACATCGCACTCTATCAGTCCCATCTGCCGAAGATGGACAAGGCGGGCGTCCTCGAGTACAACCAGAGTCGGGGCTACGTCGAGACGACGGAGCTGGCCTCGCGATTCGACGCCTACCTCGCCAGCGAACCCTCGCTCCTACAAGACGAGGAACCGGGGACGGATGCCGAGGCTTCCGCCGACACTCCGGCACCGGAGATGGATGGCGACGACCAGACGGGCGCTGACGTCGACGTAAGCTGGCACAAACGCTATCTCTACGCTGCCGGTGGCAGTCTGTTCGTCGCGTCTGCGCTCTCTAGTGGGCTCATGTCCGCGGCGCTCCCGTCACAAATCGGTGTGGGGATTCTGGTGAGCGCGCTGTTCACACTGCTCGCCGTGAGCCACTGGATGACCGAGTCGTCCTGGTCGGGATTCGGGTTGACCGACCCGGACGCGAGCAACTGGAACCAGTGAGTCGATTCGATGTTCGATCACCCGACGTGGACCTCTCTCGATACATAATAGACTATTGAGGGAAAATACACTAATGGTACTATCGAAATTATCTGCGCGCCCGTCGTGGCTCTCGTCCGACGAGGACGAGACATCAGGCCCGGACCGGGAGGTTCCGAAACTCGACGAGGATGCGGTGTACGACCTCCTTGGTAACGAACGTCGGCGCGTGTGTCTCAAACTGCTGTCCCAGTCCGACGAGGTCTGGGACGTCAGCGACCTGAGCGAACGAGTCGCGGAGATCGTATCAGACCCGTCGAAATCTCCGGACGACATCTACAACAGCGTGTACATCTCGCTGTGTCAGAACCACTTGCCGAAACTGGACGAGGTCGGTCTCGTCGAATACGACTCGGAGACGAAGACGATACAAATCGGTCCGGCCTTCGACGACATCGGCCGTCACTGGTTGGCCGACGATCAAAAGCAAGACACCTCGCCACCTGCGTTTCGCCTGACGCTCGCCGCCAGCGTCATCACGGTAGTCGCCCTCGGCACGACCCTATCGCTGGGTCCAGCACTGACGTCGTTCGTCCTGCCCGCCCTACTCGCGCTCCATCTCGTGGTGCTGGTAGTGGAAGCGGGCATCCGACAGTTCTCCTGAGCAGTCCGTCTCGCGAAGTGGCCAGCACATGACGTTCTAGTAGCGTGTCTCGTGAGCGAGTGCCGGTCTATAGTCGCAGCGATCTACCGCCACCTGTCGGGGCGCGCTTCACCGCTCACTCCGGCGCGGAGACGACGATAGACTGCTTCTCGTCGACCGTCACCTCACACCCCGCGAACGGAAACGTCACGCGACACGCACCGTCGCACGTGCGCTCACCGATGTCCGGGTCGAAGAACATGTCCAGCGCGTCAGAGTCTATCTGCTCTTCGAGCGGTTCGAGCTCCGTCGGTTCCCTGCCGACTGCCTGTGCGACCGCGGCGACCACCGCAGTGCTCGTGTTCGTCTCGCAGTGCTCCCGTCGCTGAAACCGGTACGTGTTACTCCGGGCGTCGTACTCGACGTCGGCTCCCAGGTCGCAGTGGATCATCGTCACCTCGGTATCATATCTGAAGGTATGAACTTATCTTGTGGCTAAGGAGCGCTACAGAGAGCAAACGACCCGACCGGTGGTCGCTACTCCTCGTCGACGTCGAACAGTAACTCCAGCAGCTTCTTGAGCGAAACTCGAAGGTGGCGGTTGAACGTCGGCTGGGAGATGTCCAGCAAACTCGCCACCTCCTCGGCA
Organism: Haloarcula rubra; assembly: GCF_019599465.1. GTDB lineage: Archaea > Halobacteriota > Halobacteria > Halobacteriales > Haloarculaceae > Haloarcula > Haloarcula rubra. The sequence continues at coordinate 35,468 of NZ_RKLR01000006.1, read as the reverse complement.
GTGTGCTCGCGCGGCCACTCGAAGTAGCCGCTCAGTAGCGCCGTCCGAAGCGCCTCTAACTGCCGGTCGGTCAGGCGCTGTTCGAACTCGACCCGGAACGGTTGGTCCCGACGGGACGGGCGCGTCCGCTGAGTCCGGGAGTGCAACCGTACGTCCGGAGCGACCTGTTCGAGTGACTCGACGAACCGCCGAACGTCCGTCTCGGCTGGCAGAGTTACCAGCAGGCGCGTCGTGTCGCCGTCGGCGGTGAGGTCACGCAGTGTTCCGCCCGAACTCAGTATCTCGCTCACGAGGGAGACGGACTCAAGTTCTATCTCGTACAGTTCGCCGTCGCCGTGCGGGACGTGGTCGACGGCGTCGACCAGCGGTGCCGACTCGAAGGCACGTTCGACCGCTGCCGGCTCCGCGTCGGTGACGACGAGGAACAGGACCGCGCTGTTGTCTCGGGCGAGCACCCCCTCGAAGTCGAGTGTGGCGCCCGTCTCACGGGCCACGCGGCTGAAGAGGTCGGTCCCGTCCGTCAGCGTCAACTCGAGGTCTATCACCGTGTCCGAGAGTAGCGAGCGTTTGCGCTCGACGACGCTGATACCGTTCGAGATGGCGCTGGCGATGTCGTCGAACGCGCCGGCGACCTCGTCGTCGAACGCGTCGGCGTCGGTCGCGTGGACGGTCAGCGTCCCCCAGAGTCGGTCGTCCCGATAGAGCGGGACACTCAACACCGACTGGTACCCGCGGGTCAGTGCTTCCTCGCGCCACGTGTCGTCCCGGAGTCCGGTCGTGATGTCGTCGACGACGAGCGTCGACCGGGTCCGGGCGGCCCGAACTGCGGGCTCCTGAACACTCTCGTCGAGCCGGAGGTCGACCGCGTCGAGGTAGCCGCGTTCCGCGCCCGCCCACGTCCGAGGTTCGAGTCGGTCACGCTGACTCCCGACTCGCTCGATGCGGACGAACGCGAACTGGCCGGTGTCTGCCAGACCGTTCACGACCCGCTGCTCCAGTTCGTCCTGCGACTCGGCCTCGATTGCCGCTCGCTGCACGGTAGACAGGGCGTCGACGAGAGTGCGACGCCGTTCGAGACGACCGGCACGCTCGTCGAGTTCCGCCGCCTGCCGTTGCAGTGACTGCGACTCGGCTATCTGCTCGAGCGCCGCCGTCGCTGCCGTCGCGAGATTCGTCAGTTGCTCGCCGGCACCGACGGCTTCGTCGTCGGGGCCGTCCACGGCGACGTCCAACACGCCGAACTCGCCGATCGGGAGCGTCACCGAAGCGCCGTCGGCACCGGTCTCCTGCCCCACGGACGCACCACGGTGTCTGTGCACGTCTCCGGTAACGAACGTCTCCCAGAGTCGCGTCCCTTGGCCGGCACGCACCGGTCCTTCGCTGTCGTCGTCCACCGGTGCCGCGGCGACGCGCCGGAGGTGCTGGCCGTCGCTATCCAGCAGGTACACCGCTGCGTATCTGTTGTCCAGCGTCTTCGTGGCCGACTCGACGACGGCCTCCGCGACGGCCTCCCGCGTCGACGCCTCGAACAGTCTGCGAATCGTCTCGCTGGTGCCACCCAGCAGTCTGGGGGCGTCGCTCCTGTCGGCGACTCGTGGGCGCTCCCGTGGTCTCGACCCTTCGAGTGCACGCCTGACGCGGGCCCGTAAGACACCGTCGCCGGACGAATCTGCCGGGTCGAGACGAACGACGTCGGTCGCCCCTGCTTCTATCGCCGTCCGCTCGTCGGTCACGGTCACGTCCGCGCCGGCCAGCACGAACGGGAGGTCGGGGTACGCCTCCGTGACGTGTCGGAGTAAGTCGACGCCACTCCCGCTGTCGAGGGCCTTCGTGCTCACGATAACGTCCGCGTCGCCACCGTCTTCGAGACTGGTCAGCGCCGCTCGCGGCGACTTGAACGACACCACGCGTGCGCCATCGTGCTCAGCAGTGAGTGCTTCGAGTGCGGCCTCGACTCGTTCGCTCTCGCCGACGACGACGACGGTGGCTGGCCAGTCGAGCGTCACGTGACTAACGTCAGAAGCCATTACGCTGTTGACGGCGTCGGCCTCGTCTGACGATGCGCTGGCCTGCCCACCGCAGGACGACTCGACACTGTGGGCGTCTGCCGGGGCGGCCTGTCGTACGTAGGCGGGCGAGCCGTCATCGTCAGCCCTCCGTTCGCTCGATGGTAATCTGGACGTCGTCGCCGTCTTTCAGGTAGTACTCGCTCGGCTGGACCGACTCGCCGTCGACCTCGATAGAGATGGTCGTGCCGGAGTCGCTGCTGTCGTAGGTCGTCCCGTTGAACGTAATCGTGTCCTCGGTGACGTTGACGCCGTTGAGCGAGTCCAGCGCGTAGTTGAGGGTGACGTTCGAGGAGTGCGAGTGCCAGTACTCGCCCTCACCGCCCTCGAAGTGGAAGTAACGGTCGTTGGACTGGTACTTCGAACGGCTGAAGTCGACTTCCTCGCCGTCGACGGTGACGGTCATGTCACCGTGGATGTGCTGCTGTTCGTTGTCGATGTAGTTACCGGGTACCGAGGCGTTCATGTCGGCCGTCTCGACGGTGACCCACACCTGATCCCCGTCTTCCAGCGTGACGGTCGTCGGGTCGACCTCCTCACCGTTCACGCGGTAGTATATCTCCGTCCCGTCGGTCGATTCGTCGTAGGTGGTCCCGTCGACGGAGAGCGAGTTCGCCTGCGCGTCGACGTCGAACCGTGAGAGCGATTCGGCGAGCGTCACGTTCGAGTCGGTGACCCACGTGTGAGGGTCGTTAGCGATATCGAAGCCGTCGCCCGACTCGTCGCGGTCCTGCAAGTCGAGTTCGTCAGCGGCGACGACGACGGTCATCTTTCCGGTCGTCGTCGCGTCGGTCCCGTCAGCGTCCGAGGCCGACGACGGTGTCGACGTCTCCTCGTCGCCGTGACTGTGGTTGTGGCCGTCGTCCTCGCTCCCGCTCTGCGTCGATGCCGCCGTCGTCTCCGCCTCGGTCGTCGCGACCGTCGTCTCCTCGGCTGTCGCCGTGGTCGTCGCTGTCGCGTTAGATCCGCCTTCGCTCGCACCGAGGCCGGCACAGCCGGCCCCCAGTACGAGCAGTCCCGCGACGAGTAGTGCAAGTAAGCGCCGGTTCGGAATGCCAAACATCAGTATCGAGTATACAAAGGGGTGGAGGGCGGTTTATTACCGTCCCGATAGAACCGCTTATCTGGTGTATAATAACGCCGTTAAGGGCAGTTTCGTCACACAGACAATGCGTTCTACGTCAGCGACTATCTGGAACTGGCTCGATATCGCCAGTGTATCGCCACGAGCAAACCACCATCCTGCGGCCGGCCGTCTGTACCCGAACGGTGACTGGCTCGTCGGGGAGCAATGAATCAGCAGCACGTCATCACCATCCTGTTCGCCGGCTGTTGTCTGTTCGCCGCGGTGAGTATGGCGGCGTCCCTCGAAACGTCGGTCCCCGGGAACCCCGACGACGTCGTCGACGTCGACACCGAATCCCTCCCGCTGCCGTCGGAGCAAGCCGATCAGGTGAAAAACGCGCTCCAGTCGGGTGGACAGAGCGACACAGAGGGGAACTCGGGAACGACGAGCCAGCCCTCTTCGGACGGTAGCCAACAGGGTCGTGAGCCGAGTCGTGCCGACAGCGGGGCAAAGGACTCGATGTCGGACACCACCGACGGCACCGGTCAGAGTTCGGGCGGAACCGCCGATTCCGAGGGCGGTCAGAGCGGGCTGACCAAACAGGCTGGTCTCGGACCGGGTGGACCGGTCGACAGTCTGCTCGACCTGCTCCGCCAACTGTTCGAGCGACTGCTCGCCGTCGTCGCCGTTCTGGCGGTGCTCGGGATGCTCGCGCTCGCCGGCTACAAGCGTGACCTGTTACTCGACCGCCTCCGTGAGTACGTCGGCCGTGAGACGACGGCCGACGTGCGGGCGGCCACGACGAAACTCCCGAATCGCGAACCGCGAAACGAGATAGAGCGTACGTGGCTGGAGATGGTCTCCAGTGCAGGGGCCGCCGACGACCCCTCTCTGACGCCGCGCGAACGCGCGGAAGCGGTCGCACAGACCGGGTTGCGGAGTGAACCCGTTCGAGAACTCACCGACCTGTTCGAGGACGTCCGGTACGGTGACCGACCCGTGACGACCAGCGAAGTACGAGAAGCGTCGGCGTACCTTCGGCGCTCGATGGGGCAGCGCGATGACTGAGGCGACCGACGTCGGCCTCGACGGCCTCGGCGACCTCCCGTGGGCCCGAATCCTGCTCGGTGGGGTCGGGTTTCTCGTCATGGTCGGCGCGTTCGTCACGGCGGGTGACCTCGCTGCCGGGGTCGTCTCGTCGCTCCGTGCGGGCGTCGAGAACGACTACCTCCTCGTGATGGCGTTCGGCGGCGTCGCCGTGGCACTCGCGTCGCTAGTGTTTCTCACGAGCAGTGACAGCGTGGAGGTCCGCGAGATGCCGGCGGTCGAAGGGCCGACGCCGGCGCCCGAACCGGGCGAGCGCTTCGACGAGCGACTCGATGGATGGCGGACCGTGGTCCCTGTCGTCGGGCGGGACGTCCGTGAAACGGTCAGGGATCGCCTGCGAAAGGCGGCTATCCGGACCGTCGCGGCCGAACGCGGGTGGCCCGAAGCGAAGGCATCGTCGGCAGTCGCCGATGGGTCGTGGACCGACGACCCGGTCGCGGCCCGGTTTCTGGCCACCGGTGGCAGTCGGGACACGGTCGGCACCGGACTCCGGGCACTCGCACACGGCGAGACGCCCGTTCGGTACCGTGCTCGACGGACCATGGCCGCCATAGTCGAGTGCCACGAGCGCACTGGGGGGCGTTCCCGATGAGTGACGCCCGGCGGACGCATCGCTGGCGCGGCGTCCTCGTCCTCACGCTCGGGGCCGCCGGCGTCGGCCTGCTCGCGAAGCGGCCTCTGTTGCTCATGTTGTCGGCGCTCGGGGTCGTGTACGCGGTGTACCCGCGCCTGTCGTCGGTTTCTGAGCCCCGACTCGACATCGACCGTCGCGTGAGCGAGGAGAACCCGCAGGCCGGCACGAGCGTCGAGGTGACGACGACCGTCCAGAACGTCGGCGACCGACCGATATTCGACCTCCGCGTCGTCGACGGTGTGCCCCCGGCGCTGGCCGTGACGGACGGGACGCCGCGTTTCGGGACCGCGCTCCGGCCGGGAGAGCGCGCCTCGTTCTCGTACACGATGACGGCAAAGCGGGGTCGCCACCGGTTCGAGGCGGCGACGGCTATCGCTCGCGACCCGAGCGGCGGCCACGAAGTCGAGGTGGAAGTCGAGACAGACACCGAAGTCGACTGTACGACGGACGTCGGCACGGCCCCGCTCCGGTCACAGACGCTCGACGTGACCGGACAGAACCCCGCCGACTCCGGCGGGAGCGGGACCGAGTTCCACCAGACACGCGCGTACCGACGGGGCGACCCGGTCGGACGCGTCGACTGGAACCGCTACGCCCGGACCGGCGAACTGACGACGATAGAGTTCCGCGAGGAACAGACCGCGAGCGTCGTCGTCGTCGTCGACGCGACGCCGGGGGCTTACCGGGGCCGCGAGGGCGAGCCACACGCGGTGGTCGCGGCTGTCGGCGCGGCCCAGCAACTCGCCGAGACGGTCCTCGACGGGCAGAACCACGTCGGCCTGTCGGTGCTCGGGACCGACGACCTCTGGTTGGCGCCCAGTAGCGGCCGTCGCCATCGGCTCCGGCTTCAGGAACTCCTCGCGACGCACTCGGCGTTCGAGGCACGCCCTCCCGAACCGGAGACGACGGTCGACGTCGAGGCGCAGGTCGAGACGCTGTTGGCGCGTCTCGAGGACAACACGCAACTGCTGGTCGTCTCCCCGCTACTCGACGACGACGTCGTCGAGGCGGTCCAACGGTTCGAGGCCGAACGGCACCGGGTGACGCTCGTCTCGCCGGACGTGACGGTCAGCGACGCCGGCGCGGGTGGCCGCACGCTGGCGGCCATCGAGCGGGACAGTCGCCTCCGACGACTGCGACAGTCGGACGTCACCGCGGTCGACTGGGAGACGACGGAGCCGCTCTCTGCGACGCTCCACCGCCGAACGGAGGCCATGCACGGATGAACGCGACCCACTCGAACTCGCGACCGACGCTCGTCAGTAGCGCCCTCGCGGTGACCGCTGCCGCGGCCGTTCTCCTCGCACTCGCGGGCGATGCGACTGGCGTCGGCACGTGGTTGGTGGTCGAACTCGTCGGTCTGGGAATCGTCGGCCTCGGCGCCGCCGCCTACCGAACCGGCTACCGCGTCGTCGGTCTCCCGCTCGGACTCGTCGGGGCCGCCGTCTGTGCCGTCGCCATCGGTGGGTTCGGAAGCCAAGGCGGCCCACTGAGCGAGTTACTCCGCCTGGTTCCGGGGTTCCTCGGACTCGCCGTCCTCGCCGCCGCACTCGTGCCGGTACGGGGCGACGGGTCGCGCTCACTCGTCAAACTGGGTGCCGGCGGTCTCTTCGCCTGCGTGGTCCTCGCCGGGTTGTTCCAGACGGCGGACCTGACGCTGTTGCTCGGGACCGCTGTCGGGACAATCGTCGCGTGGGACGCTGGCGAACACGCGATTGGCGTCGGCGAACATCTCGGCCGCGGGGCCACGACGTGGCGCCTCGAAGCGAGCCACGTCCTCGCCACGACGCTGGTCGGTGCCGTGGGCGCCGCCGTCGTCCTCTTTGCCCGCGGGTTCGCGAACGACGGGTTGTCGTTGGCCTCGTTCGCGATGGTGTTCGTCGCCCTCGTGTTGCTGACCGTGGCGTTGCGCTGGTAGCCCGGCGCGTCGCCGCTACTCCTATTCGTAGCCGACGCTCGGGACGGGCACGTCGTCGAGAACGTCGTCGACCACGTCGCTGCTGGTGGTCTGGTCGATAGTGGCGTCGGCGGTCAGCACGATGCGATGTGCCAGTACCGGGTCGGAGACGGCTTTCACGTCGTCCGGGGTGACGTACTTCCGCCCTTGCAGGCTGGCGTAGCCTCGAGCGACTTCGAACAACCGCTGACAGCCACGGGGGGAGATACCGACTTCGACACGGGGGTCCATCCGCGTCTCGCGCACCACTTCGACGATGTAGTCTTTGAGGTCGCCGTGGACGGTGATCCGTTCGGGGACCTGCTGCCACTCCCTGACCGCCGCCGTCGTCAGCACCTGCTGGGCGCTCGGCGTCTGGTCGTCGCGGGCGTCACGCCGGTCTAGCAGCTCCCGTTCGCCGGCCTTCGGCGGGTAGCCGAGACTCGTCTTCACGAGGAAGCGGTCCTTCTGTGCCTCCGGCAGTGGGAAGGTTCCCTCGCCGCTCTCGACTGGGTTCTGCGTCGCGATGACGAAGAAGGGTTCGGGCAGGTCGTGTGTCTCCCCTTCCATCGTCACCTGCCCCTCCTCCATCGCCTCCAGCAGGGCCGCCTGCGTCTTCGGCGAGGCGCGGTTTATCTCGTCGGCGAGGATGACGTTCGCGAAGATGGGGCCGCTGCTGAACTCGAACTCCCGGGTCTTCTCGTTGAACATGTACGTCCCGGTGATGTCCGTCGGCAGGAGGTCGGGCGTGAACTGGATGCGATTGAAGCTCAGGCCCAGCGTGGTCGCGAAACTCCGGGCGGTCAGTGTCTTGCCGGTCCCGGGAACGTCTTCGAGGAGGACGTGTCCACGAGAGACGACTCCGGTCAGAATCATCCGCAACACGTTCTCGTCGACGACGACGGCGTTCGATACTTCGTTCAACACGGCCGTGGCTCTGTCCCCGGCCTCGGTGACGTTCATACTCTGTGGTCGGCCACACGGGCAATTACTAACTGAGTGCTAATGGTGGGTGTCGACCTGTCACAAAACCCCCGTGTGTCCGCTCGCCCCTCCTGTACGACAGACTTCGCTGGACCTCCGTGGAGTACTGATTGGCCGTTCCGCGACCGTTTCGCTGGCAGTGAGACCGTCGATACGAGATAGGATTCCGTTACGCCGTTTCGAACCCTTCGTTAAAACCTTGTGGCCCCGAGAACGAGCGGCTTGCCGCCAGCCTGCGGTTTCCCGGTTTTATCACACTGCTATGTTCTGTGGCCTGACGTTTATATAGGATTTACCGCCCGAGTAATAAGGGACTCAACGGACCGAGTCAGAGTCGCATGCCACTCAAGCTGTCGCGTTCACAGATTACCGCGGTCCTCGCCGCACTGCTGGTGCTGCTCGCCGGGTGTTCGTCACTCGGCGGGTCCGGCGGCGAGACGCCGACGGAGACGGACGCTACGACCGAAGAGGAGACGATGAGCGACGAGACGACCGAATCGGAGATGGACACCAACACGACGAGCGGGGACAGCGAGTCCGAACTCTCCGGGCGGATGCTCGTCGTCGTCGAAGGCCAAGAGAAGCACCTCGACACCGAACCGGGGGCGAAGTTCTCCTTCAACGAGACCAACGAACACACGTGGACGGTCGAGGAGCCGATGACCCTCGCCGAAGCGCTCGAGACGGCCAACGTCACGGCCGAACCGGACTCGTTGACCATCGACGGTGAGACGTACAACGAGAGCGATACGAACACGACCATCACGTATCAGGTCGCCGGCACGGAAATCGAGGATCCCAGCGAGTACACGCTGGAGGACATGAACCCCGCGCACGAACTCGTCGTCCGCGTCGACGACCACGACCAGGAGGTTCCCGGTCGCCTCGTCGAACAGTCCCACCCTCACCCGCACGGTCGACTGAACATGACGGTCGACGGCGAACCCGTCGACTTCACGCAGGAAAAGTACGTCATGGCCGAGGAAGCCTTCCACTTCCACGGTGACGAGAACGCGGCTCGCTGGCACGGTCACTCGCTGAACCTCACCGCCGCGTACGCACTCTCGACGTTCCCCGGCATGAACGTCTCCGAGGACGCGATGACGTACAACGGGACGACGTACATGGAGAACGGGAGCGAGACGTCCTTCACCGTCACCGTCGACGGCGAGGAGGTCGACCCGAACACCTACGTCCTGAAAGACGGTGACTCCATCGAGGTCACGCTGAACGAATCCGACGACTCGACGGTCAACGAGGCGTCCAACTGACGACGCGATTAGTGACTCGTGCCCAGACCTGACGGGCACGCACCCGACGACCACCGATATTTCTCACTGCCTGTCACGAAGCAGTAGCCACACGAGCACAGCGAGTGCTCCCGACTCGCTGTCAGCGGCGTCCACGGTCGAACGGACCGCTGTCAGCAGACTCCGTCGTCCGAGACGACGGGAGTCGACGCTCTACACTATTCGCCGCCGACGATTTCCGACAGATTCGACTCTGCACACTCTCTCAGTCGGATTTCGCTAGTTTAGTTCACAGGCCGTTAATTCACTCGGGGGAACGACGTCGACAGTAGTTAAGGACTGCATAGTGAGGTGTCCCCGTGCCTGTATGGACGATATGGTCGATTACTTCACCATGCAGAAAGCGATTCGTGCGACGAAAGAGGACGGCGAGGTCGCCCTCGACCAGTTCGAGCGCCGGTCAGACGCTGACCCGTGGCACGAGGCGTCCCATCGCGTAGAGGACGCCCGCTAACTATCGGCGCACGTCTCTCGCCCGCCCGAGACCCCGTCGGTTGCGGGCCGATACTGTCTGGGGGACACGGATCACTCTCACCAACTCCGAACAGTCGGACGACTGTCCTCTTACCGTGCATACGGCACCAAGGCGGCCGCTTCCGCTCTCCGAAGTAGTTCCCCGGCAGTACTGTGGGCACAGTCCAGTTCGTCCGCGATGTCCTCGACTGACCCCGTCCGCGGAACCTCGTAGTAACCGACGCTGTGGGCGGCTTCCAGCGCCGCTCGCTGTCGGGATGTGAGTCGTGCGTTCGAGCGCACACGGTCGAAGGCACTCACTTGCGCTATCGTCACGTCGCCCAGCGCTCGCAGGTCGTCGTAGAGGCGGCTCAGTCCACTCGCGTCTCCGACGGCCTCGAACTCGACTGTACCGGACGCTTCGAACACGACAGGTGGCAGGAAGACGACGCTCGCGTCGGCGACGACGGCCATCACCGAGTCGTCGAACTCGAACGCCCGTTGCTCGACGAACGCGTAGGTACCCTCCACGCTGGTGACGAGCGACGTCGTGACAGGCTCGACGGCGTCAAGTATCGTTCGCACGTCGGATTTCGGCCCGTCGTACCAACAGAGGGTCGTGACCTCCGCCGTCGGCCCCCACATCAACAGTTCCGCGCGAGATACGTCGGTAGTCTCCATTATCCGGGCGTGCATCGGATGCCGCAGGTCGGCCGGATAGTCGACCCTGAACGTCGTCTGCTTCATACGGACGAACGCACACCCTGATAAATAAAACCAGACTAATCCGGCGAATATTATTCCCGACCCGACTCTGTATCGGCAGACAATGACAGAACACGCTTCGAAACCGGTCGGGCGTCGGGACCCCGACGCGGACTCACGTACGCGGACCACGTCCGTCTCCGGTGACCGTACTGTCGCGTACGCGGAGTACGGAGTGAGCGACGGTACCCCGGTGGTCTTCCTCCACGGGACGCCGGGGTCGCGTCTCCTCGGCGAACTGTTCCACGACGCTGCTCGCCAGGCAGGGGTACGGCTTCTCGCTCCCGACAGGCCCGGGTTCGGTCGGTCGTCGCCGTGGCCGACGCGCACGCTGTCCGACACTGGCTCGTTTGTAGCGGCTATTCTCGACGACGCAGGCGTCTCCGAGGCCGGCATCGTAGGTTTCTCCGGCGGCGGCCCGCACGCCCTCGCCACCGCGTCGACGCTCGGCGACCGAGTCACTCGCACCGACGTCGTCGCCAGTCCGACGCCACCCACGCTCCGGACGCAGACGCCACTGGTACAGCGCACGCTGGCCGCACTCGCGAATCACACCCCGACGGCGCTCTCGATGCTGTTCGGGGTACAGGCCCGTCTGGCGGCGCGGTTCGACCCGTCATTCGTGGTCGAGCAGTACACGGCCGACGACGCCACGGGCACTGTCCCCGACGACGTCGCAACGGTCGTCTACCGTGACTTCCTCGAAGCGTTCGCCACCCACCGACGTGGGGCCGTCCACGAGTTCCACCTCGTCAACAGCCCTTGGGCCGACGGTGTGGACTCGTTCGATGGCCCTGTCGGGATCTGGCACGGGGCACGAGATACGAACGTCCCGGTCGACGGTGTTCGGCGTCTCTGTGACCGGTTACCGAACGCCCGACTGACAGTGTTCGATGAGGCAGACCACCTTCGGTCCCTGCTCCGGAGTCGTTCACCGGTTCTGGGTCAGCACCACTGACTCGCTATTCCTGTCACGTTCACATGTCCGATGGACGTAGCGAACGGATTGTACTCTCTCCAGTCTCGCTCCCACGGCGATATCCTGTCGGAGGCCGGCCGCTGCCCGCCACGACGACTGCATCGATGTCGGAAGCACGCTTATGTCGCACCTCCCCGGGTTCCAACTGCGACTTTAGGTGATGGATATGCGCTCCGCTCGACCGACGATACTCACTGGTAGCTAGGTCCGAGGTGGTCGCTGCCGATGTCGTGTGCGTGAGAACTCGACGAATGGTGACTTTCCCCCGACTGGTCCGGAGGCCGTCTGCGCGCGGCACGTCTTCGAGGGCCGGTGACGTCTGACCGTCGACCCTCGAGTACTCGGTCCGTGAACGCAGCGGCTGTGCTTTCGATCAGAGCTTTCACTTACTGGCGACCACCCTACGCTCGTCGACGATTCGAACTGCGACCACTGTCGCTTGGCCGCATCAATCTATCGGCAGACCACAGATACCGGCAATGTGGTCCCAATCGGACGTAAGCGACCGCAACGTAGTTTTCGGGTTGCCATCAACCTCGGCCAATTAGTCGCGATACGAGAGCCGAACTACATCGTCGGTGTCGACGTAGCCGGTATCCTGACTCTTTACTCTCCGATTCAGTCCTGTCCTTCGGTTACGCACGGCTGCATACCGCCATTGTCGCGGTACTCCCCAGCTACAGTCTCGGTGATGTCGTTCGCTTTTTCTCGTCGTTCGTGTCGGGTGAAGGTGGCTTCTGGTTCGATTCGCCATGTCGGCCTTTGCTATCCACCGCGGGGCCGATGTACTCACACTCGTACTTATGTTATTCTGCTTGCGTTATCAACGTTGTCTGGTGACGCAACTCTCGAACTGGTGTCTGCGGCCCGGGTTACCTCGACTGGTCGATTTCGAACGGGTGATTCTGAACGGCGCTGGCGATCCGTGTCTTCGTCGCTGGTCAGCCGTCACCTAAGGCCACCCAAGTGGTTCACTGACCACGAGTGACGTGAGTGGGTGAAAACGAAAGAGAGAATGACGAATGAATCGGTTTTCGGGACGGGAAGACGGTTCAGACTGAGAAGACTGGTATCCAGAACTCTCCGAGTACAAAGGCATTACCGAGATCTGATGAGTAGCGGAAATTGAAGTTGGCCCTGACATGCCACGTCTGTTCGGTGTCGACCTGGCGGATATCGCTCTTCTCGAAGACGTCGACGACAGTAGTAGTGCGTTTCTCATCGTCGATAGCACGTACGACGTAGTTACTTCGGCGAAAAGACACCTGAAATATAAACATCGACCGTGCCTTCGACGGCATCGACGTACGAAAATTCAATCTCTCTCGCTGATGGCCCCTCTGAACTGTCTCCGTATCGTCTCGACGTCGAAGCCCACTGTATGTGAATGAACCGGGGCTGTCATTCCTTAGGGTTAGTATCGCCATTCGAAGCTGTCATCGATATGTCGCCGCGTCGTCGACCAGGGAGCCGGCGAGCGACGGCCAAGGCAGCGACACCGACGATGGTGCCGAGAGTTGCGCCAAAAACGAATTGCCGGCTGGGTCGCCTACTATCTGACTTGGTGTCGGCATCCTTCTCGGTACTGGACGTCGGTGGAAGCCGTTCTTTCGCCTTTTGTAAATACGGCGTGAAAACCACTGGCATAGCCCAGTCTATATCGTCCACGTACTTAGCTTCCACATACTGCATGTCAGTACGTGAGGCTCATACCACCTTCGTGGGTCATATCGCCGCCGTTGAGATGCTTGCTGTGTTGTGAACAACCTATAACGAACAGATTCGCCACCTCGTAGGGCTCCATCATTTCCTTTACGCGGGTTCGTTCGAGCATCACCTCCTCGACGACCTCGTCGACAGTCATCCCACGACGGTCGGCGGTATCGGGAAGCTGTTTGGCGACCAACGCAGTCTTGACGTAGGCAGTGCTGACGGTGAAGGCACGAACCTTCCCGTCCCCCTCGGCAGCTGTCGACTGCGTCAGCCCACGGAGTCCGAACTTCGTCGTATTGTACGCGACCTTGTCTCTGGTCACGATATGGCCATGGACAGAGCACATGTTGCCGATTACCCCACGACCGTCGTCGGTGGCCCGAAAGTGTGGGAGACAGTGTTTGGTGAGTATCAACGGCGCTCGCTGCATGATGTCATGCATTAAATCATACTTTTCGATAGGGAATGAATCGATAGGAGAGACGGTCTGGATGCCGGCGTTATTGATGAGATATCGGAGCGAGCCTTGTTCTGTGGCAGTTTCGACGATGCGTTGGAGATCATCATCGTCCGTCAGATTCGCCGTCACAGTAACGACCTCACCTGGTAGTGAAAGCTCCCTAGCTTCGGTTTGGACGGCGTCGAGTCCCTCCGAATCTCGGTCAGTCGCTACGACTGTGAGGCCGTTCGCAGCGAATGCCAGTGCGGTCGCACGGCCGATACCCGCACCGCCACCTGTGACGATTACGACGTTTTCGGCTGTGTAGTTCGCGTCGTCTATCGTCAACAGGTCATCCCGCGTCAACTCACTGGGACCGTACTTTGCCATCGCCTCGTCGACAGTCATGTCAGCCATAGCACCACCGTTGTGCCACTACGGGGAATAGTTATTGGACGACAGTGCGCCGATACTTAGCTGATTCCCGTGCTTAGGATACGCATCGCCAGGATCGTGATCGTTGCTTGATTCGCGAATCCGGAGATTCACTCCCGTACCGAATCTGTGTCCACGGCTCGAGCACTATCAACAGCACCATGAACAAGAATGCGGGGGCGTCTGTTCAGGACGAATACTGAATCATACCTTTCAGTTCACGTGGGTTTATATGTGTATCTCATATGTGGGTAACACATGGTCGAAGGGGCTGTAGAGGGTGTGGTCAAAGCAGTTGCAAGCGCAAGAGATGTCCCACCAAAGCAACTGGACGTAACACTCCAAAATCATATCTCTGGAGATGCGATTCGCCGGCTCACCAACCACTCGAGTACTCCGTGGCAGTTATCGTTCGAACTCCCAGAGCATGATATAACTATCGAGAGTGATGGTGGGATATTCGTCGACGGAGAACTAGAGTATAATCGATTCGACGAAGAATCTGAGGACTCCGGGCTACCCTGATGGTGGCTTTGGCGGTACGTACAATCACTCCGAATAAGATGAGCTCATAGAACAGTTGGCAAACCACAACTGTCCCTCCGAAAATCGCGCGGTACAGAGACCGGACTCGCTTCGTACTAGTGGCCGAGGGCGTTATCGGACCCAACAGTCGACGACAACGCGGCTATCGCGCATGGGTTTCATTTTATCGACCGGGACACCAGTCGAGTCGTCACCTTCGACGTCGATAAGCCGAGGCACTTCGTCGACGGTCTCGTCTGGGTGGACTTGCTCGACACTGTTCGCTGTGAATATCGTGTCCGGGGTGCTGGCTTCAGTGGGCTCATCGTCGTAACAGAGATACAGACCGGTCTCCCGGATACACACGGCTGCAAACTCGTGTTCGGAATTCGTGTCGGTGATGAGACGAACCACGTTCAGTTACCGTTGTTCCCGATCGCCTCTCTGCGCTCTTGGATGGCAATCTCTCTGGCATCAGCCACCAGCCCGTGGGTATCACCAAACGCATCGCTATCCAGCGCCACTGCCGTCCCGACGCCGTCCTCGATGACGAAATTCATCTCGATAACATTCTCGAAGGACTACCGCGTGCGGTTGTTCTACTTCGTGTTCGCGGTGCTGCTGTACAATATCTGGCGGCTCACGGACTTCCTGCTCAAAGCGGGCGTCGACGACGAGATGGACTACGCGCCCGTGTTGACTACAGGTGAGTGTACCGAACTCGTGGTGGGGAAGACAACGAGATCATTCTGTATAGCGGTATGTAATTTATAACAAACAAAATCAACCGCTGTCTTGCGATTATGGGGGAAATAAGCTTACTGTGCATTAATCAAGTAATGTGTACTGGTTTTACTAGCCCCCACGCCGTACGGTGGGTACGAATGGTACAGCCCGACCAGCCGCCGTCGACTGACGGGCGACAGCCCCTCTCGACGGCCATCGACCACTTCGTCGCCGACAAGGAGAAACTCGACGGTTCCGGGAATTACGCCGACATGGCCGGCCGCGTCGTGCGAAAGTGGGCCGACCAGCACTGTGACCGCGTCGAGTACGTCGACGAAGTCGAACCTCGTCACATGGAGAGCTACGCCGACTACCTCGCCAGACGTGCACAGGCTCGAGCCGCCGACCCCCAGGGAGAGGCGGGCATCACCGGTCGCACGGCCCAGCAGTACTACTCGTTAGTCCGTGCATTCCTCACGCACTGCCAGAAGTGGGAGTGGATCAGTGACAACCCCGCTATCGTAGAACGGGTGACCGACAAGCTACCGGAGCGGAGCCTCGGCGAGACCGACACCCAGCAGTTCTGGTCGCCGGCCGAACGGCGCGAACTGTGTGCCTTCGCCGACGAACGGGCCCGCGAGGCCATCGACGAGGTGGGTCTCGAGGCCCGCACGGCGGCCCGTGACCGGGCGTTAGTGTACATTCTCGCGTACACGGGCGCTCGCGTGGGCGAACTGGTCCGCGATAGCCGTGACCGACGTCGCAACGGCATCACGTGGAGCGACGTGGACCTCGCAGACAACAGGATTCAGGTCCTCGGGAAGGATCAGCAACGAGAACACGTCCCCCTTCCAGAGCAAGCGCATCCCGCTATCGAACAGTGGGAGCGTATTCTCGACCCACCAGTCGACTCTTGGCCGGTGTTTCCGACGCTCCACGCCCCGTCGCTCCATGCCCAAATTCCGGACAACGTGACGGTCGAGGAAGACGTACTCGACACCGTACGTGCGTCGGACGCTCGACCCCCTTCGATATCCGTCAACGGCGTTCGAAACGTTCTCAAGCGGCTCTGTGAGGACGGAAACATCACTGTCGAAGGCGATAAAGAGTATCTGACCCCACACGGGGCCCGACGCGGCGTCGGGGAGTTTCTCTACCGAAACGTCGGCTTCGAGGCCGCTCAACGGGCACTCAGGCACGAAGACCCGGGCACTACCTCGCAGATGTACTCCCACATCGAGGCCAGTGAACTCGCAGACGTGACGGGCGACGCCTTCGAAAACCACGACAGCAACCGGGATGGGTAGCCGTGCGCTACTGAGCGGTATACTGCGCGTGTTGGTCCGCCGGAGAGTTCTTTCGTGGACAGTATTCTCGTGTGACTCCGGACCGCTTAGGCCGGGTTCACCGGGCCGATGTATTGACTTTTGACTGCATCGCCGTCGCGCCACTGGAGATAGTAGTACTCGCGTTCGTCGATAGTCTTCGTCGTTATCGTCCCCTTGGAGCGACCGATTCCCGCTTTCTCGTGGGCCGATTCCAGCGCTTCCTCCCACGTCTCCTCGTCTTCCCAACTATCCGGTTTCGACCGTGGTTGCTCGTTGTGTTCCTCTCTGTCCGTGTCTCCCGATAACTGCTCTATCAACCGTTCAACCGCCCGAACTGCTTCACGGTGGCTCTTTCGGACGTCGTCCCCTTCCAGCTGGTCGACGTCGATGTCCCGCAACCGGCCTCGCGCTTCGAGCGCTCGGTCTCTATCCCCCATTGCACTAACTGTTCCGTCGCACCCACTTAGCGGTTTAGCCCCGTCGGGTTCCGTGACGCGCTACTAGACTACCCACTACGAGAGCAGTGGTCTGCCACCGAACCAGCTTCTCGGTCCCACTGACACACCCAGTTGACTGTGCCATTTGGCCGATCTACTAAGCTCTCCGAGCTAACAAGTTGGACTGACTGCCTCAGCTACAACGTTTGGCTGGGCTGTCTGGGTATTCTATCCAGCGACACCTAACAGCCATACTATTCAGATATACAATGCAGCTGTATTGTTTAGCCAGAAAGCTTGGCTAAACTATCTAGATATATGGTATAGCTATACCGTACGGCTATTTTATGTAGCTATACCGTCTGACTGAGTTTTATAGTCCGTCGGTCTAACGGTACTGCTATGCTGGCCTTCACGACGTATTCCGAAGCTGGCGGCGTCGGAAAATCGACACTCGCAGCGAGTTTGGCTGTCGCCGACGCCCGCGATGGACGCGACGTTCTCGTCATCGACCTCGACCCTCAGGAGGCCTCCCTCTCGTACTTGCTCGACGTCGACGACGACCGAGACGACAGTTCGGCAGATTCGCTCGTTCGGCACCTCGTCGAGCGTCCCCGTGGGGAGTTCGACGACCTTATCGAGACGAGCGAGGGCGTCGACGTCATTCCCGCCCACAACAGCCTCTCGATGCTGGGGAAACATCTCCAACGGCGTGAGGAGGAGGCCAACGACTTCGGTGAGAACTGGAACCGGAACGTCCAGTTGCTGCGGGTGCTCCGAGAGAACGACGTTCAGGACCGCTACGACACGCTCATCATCGATCCACCCGCGACGGCCGACGTCAAACTCTACAACGCGATCCACGCCACGCGCTCGCTGGTTGTCCCGTTCGAACCCAGCGGTAAGGGCTTCAAGAGCGTCCACGGGCTCGAAGACCTCGTCCCCGGACTCGAAGAGAACCTCGGCATCAATGTCGGCGTACTCGCCATCGTCCCGAACAACTTCTCGGGGACGAACGACCAGCGGGATATGCTCGAGGAGATTCGGAACAAGGGGTACGACGTCCCAGTGGTGCTGAACGAGCGGGGGTCACTGTTCGAGGGGTGTTGGCGCCAGCAGTGCTCAGCGTTCAAGTACATCGAGGAACACCGGAATCGAGAGCGGGACTACGAACTCGAGACGCTGGAGAAGCTCCGATCCCTGAGTAGAGAACTGCACGGGACCGTGGAGGCGACAGCATGAAGTCCGGCACCGGTGACGACCCGTTCGCCGACGACCCGGCCGAGGACGACGAGGAACCGGCAGACGAGCACGTTGAGTCGTCGTCCGGCACCGAAATCAGCGCCGATTCTCGCCCCGCCAGCGACATCGGCCAGTCTACGGCGACAACGCCCGACACAGACCGCGGAAGGTCGGTGGATACTGTCTCGGAGCTTCCGTACAAATATCGCCGTGACAGCGTCAAGGAGGCCAGAACGCAACAGCCGATGTTCCTGCAGGAGACCACCGAAGACCTCATCGAAGACACTGTCGACGAGATGGAGACCGAATTCGACGAGGACGTCTACAAGACCGACGTCGTGGAAGCGTTGCTCGTTGCCGGCGCAGAAGGGTCGACACCTGCGGCCGTCCTTCGTCGGTGGGGCTACGGAATGAAGAACAGCTAGCTTAGGCTCTCAACCTGTTGCAGATGGGAGTATCGGATCATCTACTCTCCTCCTCATAAACTCTTGAGTGCTATACGTATCGTACAGTGCTGTAGTTGCGAATAACCCCGAAGTTGTGCATGGAATCTGGCCAGTTCTCTCCTCTCGAGGGGTCAAAGTCCGATCTGACCGATTACGTCGGCGCCAGAAGGTGACGAGTCAGGAGATTCCGGGGATCAGCACCTCGAACGACGGCAAAAAGGAAATATAGTTTGAAGATGTCTCTATCGACGAGCTAACCCGCTGGGCGACTGCTACAGGAGTGCGCTCACCCGCCGGTCGAGGAAGCCACGGAACCGCGTGGCCGTTATCCGGGACTTCGACCGCACCTCCCTCCATCGAGACCTGCACGGACTGGGCGACTTCGCGACGTGAACGTCGGGCTGAAACACCCGACGCCGTGAGGGGTTGGGGTGCTGTGGAACGCGGACATCTGAGAGTAGGGCTCTGACAATGTCCGCACCAGCGGCTATCGGTCGGTGCCAATTAGATTTTCTCTCTAGATGAGTAAACCGAGCAACGACGTCAGCGGTCGGCAGTCGTGTCGCCGTCGACGTACTCGATCCCGGAGACCAACTCGCACAGCCACTGATAGCGATTAGCAAATCAATCCATAGTTTTGCAGCAGACTTGCTCGAGGGTTGTCAGAAAGGGCGTTCGAGATACACAGCGCGTATGCAGCAGTCGGGACCACCCGTTGGTGGGTGACATATCCTCTCCTCGCTGTCTTGACCGCATCGAGCGAGCGATGGACGGGTCAAGAGGACACGGAATCGCTCACCGCTATATAAGCGTGTTAAGCGAATAAGACACAGACCGATTACCATCACGGCTGTGCTAGTCGATGGTATGACACCGCAACACAGTACCGGCGACCGAGCCAGAACTGCGATAGCACGTACCCATCACCCCGACGGCGGTATCACGACGGCCGACGCCAGTCGACTCAGGCGTACCTGGACGGCGCTGTTCGGCGAGCGCGCTGGACTACCGGAATAGACCGACCATGACGAGTAATCACCATCCGAACCACCCCGATGTCGACCAATCGGATCGTACCATCCCCAGAAATCTCCGGCAGACGGGGGACGCGGACGTCGACCTCCTGATCTCCACCCGAGTCCGGCAGTCACCGTTCTGGCATCTCTCCATCGAGGCGGGGTGTCGGCAGGCGACGGTGTACAACCACATGTACCACCCACGGTCGTACATCGACCCCGACGAGGGCGGGCTGGACGCCGAGTACGACTTGCTCGTCAACGAGGTGACGCTGATGGACGTCGCCGTCGAGCGTCAGACCCGTGTCAAGGGACCCGATGCCGAGGCGTTCGTCAACTACGTCATCACGCGAGACGCGACCGAGATCGAGCCGATGCGTGGGAAGTACGCCATCTGCTGTGACCAAGACGGCGGGATTCTCAACGACTTCGTCCTGTTGCGCCTCGCAGACGACGAGTTCTGGTTCTCCATCGCAGACGGCGACCTGAAACAGTGGCTGCAAGGTGTCACCGTCAACTCCGAGTTCGAGGTCGACATCGACGAGATCGACGTCTCGCCGATGCAGGTTCAGGGCCCGAAATCGCCCGCCGTGATGGAGTCGCTCATCGGGGACGTGGTCGAAGACATCCCGTACTACGGACTGATGGAAGCCACGGTCAACGACATCCCGGTACTGGTGAGTCAGACCGGCTTCTCGGGAGAGGCGGGATTCGAGATATACGTCCGTGAGGCGACGACGAACGCCGAAGCGGTGTGGAACCCGGTCCTCGAGGCGGTCGAAGCCCACGGCGGTACGACGACGGGGATCTCCCATCAGCGACGTATCGCCGCTGGCATCATGTCGCTGGGACAGGACATGGACCAGGAGACGTCGCCGTTCCAGGTGAACCTCGGCTATCAGGTTCCCGACGACAAGGACGCCGATTACATCGGGAAGACCGAACTCGAAAGACAGCAAGAAGCTATCGAGAACGGCGAGTTCCCGTTCACGCACAAACTGGTCGGCCTGAAGATGGCTGGCGAACCGATCCGGGACTACGCCTCCGACTTCTGGATCGTCTCGGATCCGGAGACCGGCGAGGAGTGTGGCTACCTGACGTCAGCGTGGTGGAACCCGGAACTCGATACCAACATCGGCCTCGGGTTCGTGCCGGCGGCGAAGCTACAGGCCGCCACCGACGTGCCGCTCGACGACTCGATATACGACGCAGACGTCGACGTGGAATTCGAAGTCCATCTCCCGGACGAGTACGCCGAGGAGGCCGGCGAGCCTGTCTACGCAACGGTGGCGAAGGTCCCATTCAAGGAGTCGGTCAATCCCAGCGCTCGCGAGCAGGCCAAGATCCACGCCCGGGACGATATGGACGATTCAGGGTCTTAGGATTCGAAATTCGCCACAGCGGAGCGCTCGAGACCGGAGACGACCCCCTGACAGAGCCAGTCGACGTGTCGGTCGGTATCTCGCCGATCGGCCGCACGCACCTCCTGTACCACGGCTGGGCCTCGGTCGCGGTCGACCCGGAGACTGACTGGCCGTTTTACGTCTTCGGGCCGCGGCGGGCCCGCTGTTCGAGAGATGTGGTGACGAGCGAGCAGAGACAGACGTGCTGAACAGGTGCTCCGTATCGCTCGTGACAGCTGACGGAACCAGAACGTTCCCACGACTCTGCCGGTGACAGGCAACAGACTCAGCCTCGACCAGTCGGTCACTGGCAGCTGGATAGGTCGTCCGGGACAGGTAACCGACGGCCTATTCCGATACGCACGTACTCGGAACCCGTCACCGATTCCCAGTCGGATGGCGGGATGTAATCAGGCCAGTGCCGGAGACTCGCCGGACTCGGCCATCCGCCAGACTGTGAGGCCGCCGGCCACACCGAGGCCGACCGCGAACACGAACAGCACGGCGTCCACTCCGGTGGTGGTGACCAGCTCTCCGGCCACTACCGGTGCGACGAACGACCCCAGCCAGCCGGCCACGCTCGCCAGGGATACGGCCGTCCCGGCAGCCTGAGGCGCAACGAACTCTTGGACCGACTGGTACATGAGCCCGATCTGTAGCTGGACGACCACCCCTGCGAGAACGAGTATTGCGACCAGCACCATGATCGTCGTGCTGTAGAACATCGCGACCGCGAGTACGGTGGCTCCGACGAACGAGGTGGCGAAGACGGGCCTCCGTCGCTGGCCGAGCACCGCGTCCGAGAGCCATCCCCCGATCGGCCGGGCGAGGATCCCGACCGCGGGAAACAGTGCGACGAACGTGCCACTCTCCGCCAGCGAGACGCCGAACCGTCGGGCGATGTACGTCGGCATCCACGAATTGAACACCATGTATAGCGAGTAGCCCAGAACAGTGACGACGAGGACCGCCCAAACGTTCCGGTTCCGGATCACCCCCCTGAAAACGAGTGGCGTCATTGGGTCCGTCGACCGCTGGAACCGCGTTACGCGCCCGACGGCGACGTAGAACGCGACCGACATCACCAGTACCGCGACGCCAAATGCCGGGAACACCTTCGGCCAGCCCACGACCGCGGCGACGCGTGGCGCACCCAGCTGTCCGAGCGCGTACCCTGCCGGATAGCCGGAGATAATCACCGACGTCGCCGTTGCCCGCCTGCTCGGTCGAAACGTACTCGCCGCGACGTTGATACACGTCACCCACAGCACGAACATCCCGGCGCCGGCAAGTAGTCGCGAACCGATCAACAGCGAGACGCTCCCCTCGCTCGCGGCGAACCAGTCGCCGGTACTGCCGATGAGGAGCAACGTCGCTGCAGCCGGAACCGTCGCGCGGGTCTCAACGCGGTCGAGATAGATACCGACCGGGATACCGATAACCGTTGCAGCGACCTGTGGCATCGAGACGAGTGCGGCTGCTGTGGCCTCGGTGATGCCGAGGTCGCTCATCACCAGCGGGAGGATGCTGGCCGGCGAGATCAGGTACGCACCGACAAACAGGAGCAACAGCCACCCGGTCGTGATGGTCGTCCCGCGCCACGCTGAACCGTCGGCGGGGGTCCCCTCGTCAGTCGGTTCGTTCACTGTCCTCCATCAGCGACGAGACGATGAGTCGCTTGATTCCACGTCGAAGGAGACCGCCGGCCGCCGGCTGAGAGATGTCCAGATCGGCGGCGACCTCGCCGAGTGTCGCGTTCCGCGGTTCCTCGAAGTAGCCCTCCTCGAACGCGACGAGGAGTGCCTTCCGTTGACTGTCGGTCAATCCGGAGTCGGTGTCACCCAGACCGGCGTACTCGTTTACGCGCAGTAACTCGATATCGATCTCCTCCCGCCGTGCGTTGTCCCAGAGGTCCGCCAAGTGGGTCCGCTCGGGCATCCAGACTGTGAATATCCAGACGTCCCCGTCGTTCTCCATATCGAGCACGACACCGTTTGCGGTGGAGACGACCGGCGAGAAGATCTTCGCCTCGTCCGTATATTGGAAGCTGTAGATCGCTTTCCCTTCTCTGGTCTCGATTACTCGTTCGAACTCTCCGACGGTGTGATCGTTCCGCAGTCCGTCCTCGAACCGCTGGAAGTCCGCCGACTCTACGTGATAAAAGAACTTACCCGATGTCGGGTCGGTCCCTGCTTCAGACACCGACCTGACGTCCGACGTTGGGTCGTGAGCGACTGTCTTCGTGAGCACTACGTCGGGATGCTCGATACGCACAGCCGCCGTTATATCGCTCATTGTTTCGTGATATGACTGATTTGAGTATATGACTATTCGCAATCGGTCGTTTTTGCACTGTTCGGTGCCAGCTTTCAGCCTTACCGCCCAGCGACACCCCGCCTCGACCGAGAGACGCCAGACCGGTGACCGCCGGAGTCCGGGCCGAGGTGAGGAGGTCGACGTCGGAGTCGTCTGTTTACCCCAGGTCTCCGGGACCGGTGCGGTTCGGGTGAGTGGCGCAGGGATGGCTCTGCTGGCGGTTATCTACGGATATTCCGCTCTATCTCGGCGGTTCTACCCAGTGATTGAACAGCCGTTCCCATAGACGCTCAAGTCAACTGGTTTCGACCGGTGGGGCGACCCCGGCGGGGAGATAGAGGTCCGAGTCGGTCGCCCTGGCTCGATCATCAGAAGGGGTTCTCGTTGTCATGCAACCGAACGAAGGGCCTGTAACCGCATCGGCGTGTAGCTTATTCGTATAACCGTTTTATATGCGGTGTGGAAGATTCCGTGAATCCCTCACTCCGGATCCACTTCGCTAGGTGACTGCAGTGTGGTTAGCGAGCGGCGAAAACCGAGACCACCGTCGCCACAGGGACTACCGCGAGAGAGTGCTGACGCGCCCGATCTTCGTTCCGACCCAGTGTGTCAAATACCTGATGACCACACGCTCATCCTGCCTCTCCATCAGGGACCCACAGGGCGGTACCCAACTGCTCGATACACACCCTGTCTTGGTCATACCGTTACTGACGAGGGCTGAGCAGGAGGGAAGCGTGTTGCTGCACGGAGGGCGCGAGTCTTGCACGTGGCATCGTGCTCGGGATCGGTGCCGTCTTCGTCGGGATCGCCTTCCAGCCGTTCGTCGAGTTCCCGACGTCCTCGTCGATCGCCAACACCGCCGCTTGGCGCTGCAGTACTGGCGTGTCGACGTGCATCGGAACTGTCTGGAAGTCGTCGCCGAACCCGCCGACGTCGGCACCCTGGTCGGCCAGGATCGCACCGAACAACGCACCGATCTCCTTCAGTCGGAGCGTGCTGTTCGCGGACAACGGATGATCCATCGATCCCGACAGGTCGACCGCGACAAAGGTATCTCCGAATCCGCCAGGTACCGTCTCGACTGCGACATCAATTGCGTTTTCGAGCCACTGCTCGACCGTCGGTGCCTGGACATCCGCGTCTTGCAGCGCGGTGTAGGCCTGGTAGTACCGGAACGGGTACAGCGGCGCGTGTCGGACTGCCTCTAGGTCGAGGTGATATAGACCGATAGCGCATACCTCCGTCTCAGGCGGAGGTCAAGCGGTAGGCTTGGCGCAACAGCCGTCGTCGGTGGCCGAGCCGGATTTCCCACCAAAATCATTTTGCTGTGGCCCCGTGTAGCATGGACTGCTACGGAATCGGTGAGAGGCCGTCCCCGAACCACAAGGGGTGGTGAACCAACCGTGGTTCACACGGCGATGACACGGATTCCGATGGGGCCTCATTGGCCGGGCCACAGCCCTACGAGGGAGACAAACGAGAGTTCCTCCGGTGTGTCGCCGGTTCACTCTGAGTGCGGGTTGGAACCTCGAACGCCACACCTGGCGGAAATCCGGTGGTCGGATTCTCCGCGTTCACGCGTAGGAGGAGGTCAATCGGAGACGATACTCACTGTCGTCGCTTCCCTGTTCGCTTCGCGTTGGGTTGAGTTGCGGATACCCACTCGTTTTCCACGTCTGCGACGTTCACGGCGGTGCCTTCGATGTACCTCGACTCGTAGCCGAAGAATTTGATCTTGAGCGGAGCGGCTACGTCCGTGAAGTCGGTCAGTCAGTGGCTAACCTCCGGGACTAACGGCAGACTATCGCTCCCTATGCTCTGACAACTACTCCTAATCTGGACGGGGCGCGTTCTCGTACTTGACCATCTTCTCGGGCTTATCGGCGATGGTGTCGTAGATCTGCTGGAGCGTCTCCTCCGCAGCGAGCAGGTTATGCTCCTCCAGGAACTTTCGACCCTCTTCGGTCAGGCCGTAGAACTTCCAGGGATAGCCCTGCCGGCGCTGGTCGTCGTCCAGGGCGACCTCCTTGACGATGCCGGCGTCGATGAGTTTCTGGATATGCTTGTAGACGGTGGCATCACTCACGCTGGGGTTGAGCTCCTCGAGTTCGTACATCGAGGGCAGCTGGTCGGGGTGCTGGAGGATGTTGTTGATCAGCGCGAACCGCGTCTGTTGGGTGACGAAGTGGACGAGTTCGCGGGATTCCATCCCATCAGCAGTCCCCAGGTCGGTGCTCATACGACACGATACACGGCCTGGTGGCAAGTAGTTTACCCTTGAGTAAACCACTCTGGAGTAAACCACACCTGACTAAGCTGGTGATTTACTCGATAAACCATATCGCACGACGCTGAGAGGAATCGTGTTTGTCCGACGAAGAGCCGCCCGTCCCCGAGGAAGTCCTCACCAGTGCGAAGGACCAACTCGACGACGAAGAGATCTCGCTGGCGGACAACGAGGAGATCATCCACGCACTGAGCGAACTGACCCCCGTCTACGAAAATGAGCGCTCGTACTTCGTGCTGGGGAACTACGACCGGGAACCGATTCGACGGTTGAACCTCGTGGTCGACCGCCTCAACCGCCGGCAGGACGCCTACGCCTTCCGGATGGTCGACATCCGTGGCGAGTGGGACAACAGCATCCAGAAGTTCTGCCTGATCGCCGACATCGTGACCTACCTCGTTGGCGTCGCCGAGAAGGAACCGAGTGACTTTCTCGTCGAGCAGGGGCTTCTCGTCGGCACGACGGAGTTCTTCGCGAAGAGTCACGTCCTCAAGCGGGTGTACGGGGACGAGGAGTACCCCTTCGGCTGGATGCAGGACGGCGTCTTCGAGCTGTTCGACTAGGAGGGGCGACTGTATCGCTGGCAGACCGAGGAGGAGCTCGTCGACGTGACAGACGACCTCCCGTGAAGGCGGAAGGCGAAAGCGACTGCCTCGTGGCTCTTGTGTAGAACTGCGGAAAGCCCCGATAACGAGACAATCAACGATTGAATCGGTGGATTCACCAGCCAAAGTGAGTGAGCGAACGATGCCGAAGGTGTGAGCGGCCTGTTGCAAGCCCTGCTTGGACAGGCCGCGGAACTTCCGCAGCCACGGCTGGACGAGCGAAAACAGGCACTCAGCTTGGTTAATGTGGACCCCCTCGGGCGATACGTACGTCTCTTTGTGCACGACCGTTCGGTGGTCACGCTC
This sequence comes from Haloarcula rubra, assembly GCF_019599465.1. GTDB lineage: Archaea > Halobacteriota > Halobacteria > Halobacteriales > Haloarculaceae > Haloarcula > Haloarcula rubra. The sequence continues at coordinate 8,941 of NZ_RKLR01000006.1, read as the reverse complement.
CATCTTTCGGTAGGCTTGGAGTCCGTCGGTCCAGACCTCTCCCAGTGGCTGGGAGAGGTCTTCAGCCTCCTGGATTACTGGTTCAAGATCGCCGCTGTAGTCGATACCGAGTTGGCCGCGGATCACACGAAGCGAGTCGCGGGATGCCACGACGAGCGTCAGTTGACCACCGTGACGTCCTCGCCAGCGTGAGCGGCCAGACTGGGACGAGCCGCCGCGAGAACGGCTGTTCCGCGGCGGCTCTTGGCCTTTGTAGCCCGAACAGACCTGGCCTGATTCGTCGACTTGTGTCGGCCCATCGATGGTCTGGCCGAGGAGGCTCCAGACGACGGGGAAGACACGCTGAACCGCGGCTTCCCCCTCACGGATCGCCGCGTGAACGGTTCTGTAGGCCCGACCGAGGAACGGCGCGATCTGGTTGATGCTGAGCAACGTATCGGCGTAGAGCGTGAACGCGAGAAGCACCTCACCGCAGGAGAGGTGCTTCTCGTGGAACGGCGTTCCGTAGGTGAAAACCGGCTTAAAATTGCAATCACGGCACTAGATTCGGTCGATTTCTTTCCAGGTCACGATGCTCTGGTGGCCGCACCGTGGACAGGACGTATCTCCCAAAATTCCTTGAGTCGCCGCTCGATGCGGGCATCGAGCGGCACCGTATTGACTTCGACAACGCCCAGCTCAATCAGCTGCCGAAACATCCCGCCGAACGCTGGCTGAGCAGAAGACATATCGCCAAACTAGCGTCGGATCAGTGTAACTATACGGTCTTTCCGCAGCTTTGCATAAGAGCGATCGGAAAAAACAGCAGTGGGACGCTGCCTCTCTCCCCGACCCCGTTATCCCGCCGCTACGGAGCTACCGAAAACTATTGGATCCGCCGACAGAGCGATGGCCGGTGTTTCCGACGTTCGACCAGCGGACGCTCGCAACTCGCGTCCGAGAAGAACTCGCTGACCGCGGACTCCGTCCTGATGAAGTCGATGAGCGACGTGGCGAGTACGCCCGTGACCTCTTGCTGGCTCTTGATGCTGACATTCGGTCGCCCTCGATTACGACAGATGGGCCGCGGTCGATCCTTCGGCAATTGACCGCCTCCGCCGAGATCTAGATCGACCATCCGAAACACGACTATCTTGCACCGCACGGCGGTCGCCGCGGGATGGGTGAGGTTCTTTTCCGGGCATTTGGGTACACGGTGGCAGCACGGTATCTCGACAATTCAGAAAAGCTGGTTCGTGAACGCTACTCACACATCGAAGCCGGTGAGTTAGGTGATATCGCGACTGAGGCCCTCGACGAAATTGACGGATGAACTAAGTCCCGCGAATTCTTGTCCCGGTCACGCTTGTCTTGATGTCAATATGGCGTGGCTACGATGTCCTTTGACTTCTGGACGTAACGACTTCCTTGGAGTACGTTCGTATGGAACTAGGGCAAGGCCAACGTGCATTCATCACCACCGGATCTCAGGTGGACATCGGGAGGTCTGAGTCGGGGACGTGACGGGCCAGTTGATAGCCGACTTCTATCGGGAACGCCGTGGTGACTGCATCGGTCTGAGCGGCCCACTTCTCGTACTCCGCTTCGGTCGGGAACGCGTTCGCATACGGACAGAACCGCTCGTGAGCAAGTGACAGATCGAATTCGTCGGTATCCGGTGTATCGAAGTCGATGGCCGCTCCGAACGACATCACGGCGTCTGTCGGCTCGACGATAAGCGTGTCTCGCCCGGCCCGGATTTCGATGACGGTCCCGGAGACGGGGCTCTCGCTTCGGATTAAAACTGGTTTGTCGGCCTCGATCACGAACGGAACGACGAGGGCGTCGAGGACACAGTGGAAATGGTATGTGTCGCCGTCGATCGTCGCTCGATTCTCTGAATCGTGACAGAGACAACGGGCGAAACCGATCCACAATCTCAGGAATGATCGATCGAGATCAGGCTTTGCTCCGTGCTTGACGGTATCCCTGGTAAAGGGCCGGCAGTCCAAGTGGTAGTGCCAGTATGCCGAACCCCATGAGCGCGTACCCGCTCCGCCGTGTTCGCTGGAGTGCGAGGAACGTGGCGACGACGCCGAGGAGCGCGATTACGTAGGCTACGTTGCTCCAGACGGCGCCGTAGGTCGAACAGTACAGCCAGCAAGCGAACGTGTAGGCCGGGGCGTTCCAAGTCGGCGGATGGAGCTTCGGCCAGAAGAACCGACAGTACGTAGTCCAGCCCAGCATTGCGATCGTTGGCAATCCAGCGAGCCACACCGCTGGCCCACGATTCGATTCGCCGTATCGTCGATATCCCGCAAAGAAGAGGGCTGGAAAACAGAAAACCCAAAGCCAGATGCCGACCGTGTAGGTGACCGGCCAGTGTTCGATTCTCGGCTGCTGGAGCGGGAGTCTCAGCGATGGAGGAAGCGTGGCCCAGGGGAACGATGGGTCCGGGACGGGATTGGTGAAGAGAGCAACGAGACAGAAGATGGTGCCGAGCAGGAGTCCGTAGAGACCACCTGTCGTGTATTGCTCTACCGGCGCCGGAAGTGACGGTGCTGTCTCACCGGTGGTGACCATAGCTGGATTTCGAGTTAGGAGTCCCGTTCGAGTGCCTCTTTTCGTTGTTCGTACTCTTCGTCCGTGAGATTGCCACGAGCGTAGGCGAGCCGGAGTTCCTCGAGGGCTTGATCAGTCCCGCTATTGGAGGTGGCCACCGCGCGATAGATGAGGTACCCTGCGCCGACGATAGCAGCGATGAACAGCAGCTGCATCAGTAGTCCGACGAGGACCATCCATCCGGGGACTGTTCCGTCACCCCACATATGACCGCCCCACATTCCACCCATCATCGGGCCGAATCCCATCATCCCAAATCCCATGAAGAGGACGGGGAGAATGAGCAGGGCACCGAGGACGACCAAGACGACGGTGACGAGCTGGTTGTTGATTGAAGTAGTTGGCATAATTATCCCCTGAGAGTGTTCTCGGTCGAATATAGGGCCTCCTACTTGATGCTCGTTTCTCCTTATAAACCAAGGCTCAGAGGTGGTGACACTTTTGAAATATTGGATTCATACTACGGATTCCCACCGAAGGAGAGAGGCAACAGCGACCGGTCGAAGTCGCTGATACGTCAAACGAGCTCTCTACGAAACTCTTTCAGTAGCTCTCCCCCTAGTGGAGGTATGTCTACGACCGTCGCAACACCTGATGTGGACGAGATGTGTACGTACTGTGGGTCGCGTATTTTCGATCACAACCCCATCTGTGTCCGCGACTGTGACGACGACTGTGGCTCACCCGAGTACTTCTGCAACTATGCCTGTCTCTCGACGTATATCGACGAGAACGAGCTGACTACGGGGAATGCGTGTGCGTGGTCACCCGACGATAGTGATTGCTGTTAATCAAATTTCTTGCTGTGCTCTCGATCGGCGCAGGGATATTTCACACCCGGCCGAGTAGCTATGGGAGTAACCTGATGTGAGGTCTCACGATGGACTCTGATTCCCCTCCAAACCACTCGTCTGCCACGCACGAACACCACGACCACAGTACCGATTCTGGTGAACACGACCACCACAAGGGGGACCACGGTGGGATGCACGAAGGCCACGAACAGATGTTTCGACGTCGTTTCTTCGTCTCCACGCTCCTCTCGATTCCTGTCCTGCTCTACAGCCCGACCCTCCAGGAATGGCTGGGCTTCACCGTCCCAACGTTTCCCGGCAGCGAGTGGATTAACCCCGTCTTCGCGGTGATCGTCTTCGCATACGGTGGCGTTCCCTTCCTGCAGATGGCTGTCCCCGAAGTGCGAGACCGCTCGCCGGGGATGATGACGCTTATTTCGATGGCCATCACGGTCGCGTTCGTCTACAGCTTGGCGAGTGTCGTCTTCCCCACGCAGTCGGCATTCTTCTGGGAGCTCGTGACGCTGATCGACATCATGCTGCTGGGCCACTGGATCGAGATGCGGTCGGTCCGACGGGCCTCCAGCGCGCTCGACGAACTGGCGAAACTGATGCCAGATACCGCGGAACGAATCACCGACGACGGTGAGACTGAGGAGGTCCCCGTGAGCGACCTCGAGGAAGGTGACCTCGTCTTGGTGCGCCCGGGAGCAAGCGTCCCTGCCGACGGCGTCGTCGACGAAGGGGACTCCGATGTGAACGAGGCGATGATCACCGGCGAGTCAAAGCCCGTCTCAAAGGAGCCTGGCGACGAGGTCATCGGTGGGACAGTCAATGGCGACGGGAGTCTCCGGGTGCGCGTCGGTGCGACCGGCGAAGAGACGACGCTGGCCGGCATCATGCGACTCGTTGAGGAGGCCCAGCAGAGTAAATCGCGAACACAAGTTTTAGCCGACCGGGCAGCTGGCTGGCTGTTCTACGTTGCCGTCGGGGCGGCTGCCGTAACCGCCGTTGCCTGGACCGTCGCGACGACCTTCGACGCGACCGTCATCGAACGCGTGGTGACGGTCCTGGTTATCGCCTGCCCCCACGCGCTCGGCCTTGCGATTCCGCTCGTCGTTGCGATCAACACCTCGCTGGCGGCGCGTAATGGGATGCTCGTCCGCGACCGCATCGCGATGGAGGACGCACGGAAACTGGACGCCATCATCTTCGACAAGACGGGGACGCTCACCGAAGGCGAGCACGGTGTCGTGGATATGGCGACCGTCGAGGGCGTTGATGAGGACAACGCGCTCGCACTGGCGGCAGCTGTCGAGAGCGACTCCGAACACATGATCGCGCGAGCGATCCGTGAGGCCGCCGACGAGCGAGATCTATCCGCTCCTGACGCGACTGACTTCGAGGCGATCAAGGGCAGGGGCGTCCGCGCGAATGTCGATGGAGAGGAGGTGTACGTCGGCGGACCGAACCTCTTGACCCAACTCGACAGCGAGATACCTGACCATCTCGAGCGCTTCGCGGAGACGGCTGGGCAGAACGCCCAGACAGTGGTGTATCTCGTTCGCGAAGGGGAGTTGATAGCAGCGTTCGCGATGGCAGACGTGATCCGCGACGAAAGCTACGCCGTCGTCGACGCGCTCCACGAGCTGGGCATCGAGGTGGCGATGCTGACTGGCGACTCCCAGGATGTCGCCGACGCCGTCGCCGACGAACTGGGCATCGACACGGTGTTCGCGGAGGTCCTCCCCGAAGACAAGGACGAGAAAGTGCAGGAACTCCAGGATCAGGGGAAGCTCGTCGGGATGGTCGGCGACGGCGTGAACGATGCGCCTGCACTGACACGGGCGGACGTGGGGATCGCCATCGGCAGCGGCACCGACGTTGCGGTCCAGTCAGCGGATGTCATCCTCGTGCAGAACAATCCGATGGACGTCGTTCGCCTCGTGAAATTGAGCAAGGCGAGTTACCGGAAGATGCAGGAGAACATCGTCTGGGCCGCCGGCTACAACGTGTTCGCGATCCCGCTCGCAGCGGGTGTTCTTGCTCCGATCGGGATTCTCCTGTCGCCCGCCGTCGGTGCGCTCCTGATGTCGCTGAGTACGGTGATCGTTGCGATTAACGCGCAGTTGCTCCGACGTGTCGATCTGTCCCTCCCGGACCTGCCGGGTGTAGCACCCCCGACTGACTCACAGTCCGCTGGGTGAGGGCCTCTCTGATGTTCTAAGACCCATATTTGGCACTACGTGGCCGAATTTCTACGTGTTATCTTCGAACCTTTATATGGTGGACAAGAGAACTCCGCGATGGAATGTCTGACCTAATCGTCAAAGCAGCCGTGAAGGACGCACTCTCGGACCACAACGTCTCGGCAGATTTCTACGATGCCCTCAATGAAGAGGTCGCCGAACTGCTAGACGACGCCGCGGAGCGGGCTGAGGCCAACGACCGGAAGACGGTCCAGCCCCGCGACCTATAGCCTGAGGTCTCACAGCCAACCCGTCGCTCGAACGTAGCTTTTTGAGGTTCCTGCCCAGAAGTTAGAAAACGTGTATGGCGGAGGGACCGGATACTGAACGGCAGGCGGTCGAGCCTGAGGCAGGAGAAGTCCTCAGCGTGTCACAGCTGAACGATCGGATTGCGTCGGTCGTCGAGGACGCGCCTGCTCTCGACGGTGTCCGCTGTATTGGCGAAGTCACGGATCTCCATCAGAACAGTACGGCGCTCTATTTCACCCTCACTGACGGCGACGCCGAGCTCCCCTGCATGATCTGGGCGAACCGCTACCGGAACATGGACGCCGAACTCGAGGACGGGACCGAGGTCATCCTCGAAGGCGATATCGATTACTGGACTGAGGGTGGGAAAATCGACCTCAAGCCGTGGGAGGTGATCGTTGTCGGCGACGGCGACCAGGCAGCCGCTGTCGAGCGGCTGCAAAGCGAACTCGAAGAGCGTGGCTGGTTTGACGACGAGCAGAAACAGCGCCCGCCGGCGTTCCCGGAGCGGGTCGGTGTCGTGACCTCGCTCCGGGGCGACGCCCGGTACGACATCCAGAACGCAATCCACGGACAGGATCCTACCGTCGCCATCCTGGTAAAGGACGCAACCGCCTAGGGGCGGAGGCGCCGACGTCCATCGCGAACGGCACCCATCTTCAAACCCAGCCAGTGTAGTAGCTACTGAGGGCATTTGCCACGGTCTAGCGATACATGGTACAGGAGTGGTTCGTATATCTTAACGGATACATAATAATCCAACTCACACTAGACAGTGTTCCTTGATGCCGGACCACACACGGCGCTCCTTCATCGGCGCGGTCGGATTCGGAGGTTGGCTGGCGCTTCGACGCGGCGGGACCAGTACGGTCGGCTCTCGCCGTGGCCGACTCTACGGTGTTTGCAGCCGATACGACCGGCGCCTTCTACGCGATCGACGTCCAGAGTGGCGAAGCGCGGTGGCAGACCCTGGATGGGAGTGCGACTGCTGGACTCGGCATCGTCGCCGCCGGCGATCAGGTGATCACGATCAGCGACGGCCTCTCGGGCTTCGACGTCCAAACCGGCGCTACCCAGTGGTCCCTGGACGTTGGTGGTCGCCTCGCTCGGACTGCGGTTGACGGAACTGTCTACATCGCGCCGCCAACCAACGGAGCAAATGTCATGGCCATCGACGCAGGGACCGGAGACACCCGGTGGTCGTCTGCCGAGTTGGGTGTGTGCCCCTCACTGGAGGTCGCGGCGCCGCCGGTCGTCGCCGGTAACTCCGTCTACGTCGCGAGGAACTCTAGGGGAACTGGCCGGATCTTCGCGTTGGACCGTACCGACGGATCTCAAATCTGGACGACGAAAACGGACCAGGAGCTGACCTCGTTGGCGGCCGACAGCGACGGCGTCTACTACGGCCAAGAGGTCTCCGACTCGTCTGTCTACGCGCTGAACGGCGCCGACGGGTCGGTCCGGTGGGCGTTCGACCTGAGCGAACGGGCGCCACCGTGGCCCGACGAGACGCACCGCGTCAGGTCGCTCACTGCCACGGAGGACTCGGTGTACGCGACGAGCATCGAACGGAGCGAAGAGGAGACCGAGGACCCCGAATACACTGGCTTCCTCCACGCTTTCGACGCTAACGGGACCCGCCGCTGGTCGCTCACGATCGACTCCTCCTCTGCTCCCGTCGTGGATACGGCACCCGTCGTCGTCGACGACACAGTGTTCGCGACCGGGAACAGGCGGCTGTACGCGGTGAACGCCGCGGACGGCTCCGTCGTCGAGCGCTTCGAGACCACCGGCTCGATTCGTTCGACGCCGGCGGTATCGGGCGACAGCGCGTTCGTCGGCAGTGACGACGAGCTCCTCTACCGGTTCCGAAGGCCCTGAGTGCGCTGGTGCCGATCCCGTACTGGTGCGGCGAGGAACGAACTGACAGCGTACGGCGATTCGTCTCGGTCACGTGAACCGATATACGTAATATCGTGTTACGCATACTCACACCATGGATCCAGCCCTCGACGAGATTGATTTTCTCACCAGATCGAACCACCGCGTTGGTGTCATGGAGGAACTAACGGCTGGTGTCCGCGAACGACGGGAGCTACGCGCTGCGACGGGGGCCTCAACGCCGACTATGAGTCGGATTCTCACCGATTTCGAGGACCGACGGTGGATCGAACGGAGCGGGCCGAACTACGAATTGACACCGCTGGGGGAGTTCGTGGCCGAACGCTTCCTCGAGCTCCGGGAAGCGATGGCGATCGAACGCAAACTGCGCGACGTCTGGCAATGGCTCCCTCGTGAGATGGAGGAATTCTCCGTCGACTGCTTCGCCGATGCGGTAGTCTCCTATCCTGGGCCGGGCTATCCCTACGAGCCCATCGAGCGGTTAAGCCACCTCATCGAGGGGACCACGCGACTGCGAGGATTCGACAGTATCGTATTCAAGTCCATCAACAACGAGGCGGTCTGCCAGGCTGTTCTTGATGGCATGGAACTCGAGTACGTCTACTCGCCGACCGCCCTCGAGCAGACGCTCGCCTGGAACCCAGAGCGAGTCATGGAGGCCGCCTCTCGTGAACACTGCCACGTATACGTCCACGACGCACTCCCCGACAGGACCCGGTGCGGGCTCGGTATCGTCGACGACCGCGCCGGCATTTGCTGCCATGACCCGGAGACTGGGGCCCTGACAGCGGTCATCGATACGGACGCCCCAGCAGCTCGAGAGTGGGCCATCGCGACCTTCGAGCGCGTCCGCGATGAAGCGAGGCCAGTCGAGCCGCAGGCCTTCGAAACGCCGATGTCGTCGGACATCCACCCGTAATGCACATCTCTAGATGGCGGCAGATTCCAGATGTGTCGGTACTCTATCTCTTTCTTCATTGGATGAAAATTTTCACAAGACATTTACATATCTCTCCGCGGGGCACTGTCTAGTTCTGGATGACCTCACCTGGCGTTTTGCCGTCGAGTGCCTGGTTCGGTCGTTCGTGGTTGTAGTGGTGTCTGAAGCGTCGTAGCCACTGTTTCGCGCTGGATTGACTGCCCCTC
>NZ_RKLR01000005.1 GCF_019599465.1 Haloarcula rubra | reverse complement strand
AACACGGAAGATAAGCCCGCCAGCGTTCCAGGGAGTACTGGAGTGCGCGAGCCTCTGGGAAAGCTGGTTCGCCGCCACCATTCATACCTTATTCATTTCGAGCCTCGCGGAGAGTCGTCTCTCCGCGGGGCTTTCTGTATTTCATAAGGTGTAGGTAACTATGCGACTCCCGAGAGAGCCGTCTGTATGACACACGAGGTCAAACTGAACGAACTGACCGAGTTGCTCGAGAGCGCGTCGTATCCTCTCTCGGCCGATGCGATGCGGTCGCAGTTCGACGACGTCACACTCGTCTACGCCGACGGCTCCGAACCACTCGCGGCAGTCCTCGACCGTATCGGGAGCGACCAGTTCGACTCCGCGGAGGACGCACAGACGTCCATCTTCAATGTGGTTCCGGTCGAAGGCGTCGGGGAACCGGGGCAGTCCGAAGGAGAAGGTTAGAGGAATTCGCTAGCCTTAAGCGACCGACTTCACTACGTCTATTCGCGCCAAGGTGGCAGAGTCCGGCCTAACGCAGCGGCCTGCAGAGCCGCCCATCGCCGGTTCAAATCCGGCCCTTGGCTTTTCAGACCGACGTCGGCAAACGACTGACAGAGTCGAGAGTGGACGACCAGTCTCGGACCCGTCCCGAGTCGGCGACTACTGCCGCTCGGCGTCGTCCGCGACCAGTGGGCGTGCGGTCGCGCGCCCCTACGCACGTGGTAACTCTCGTGGGGTCGAAAAGTAATCATTAAACCGCGCGCCGACCGACCGTCAGAACATGCAACGACGAGCCGCGGCGGCATACTTCGCGTTCTTCCTCGTCGTCAGTGTCGCAGCCTACACGTACATTGGCGTCGCGGAGAGCCAGCGGCCGGAGGTGGAGCTCGAAGCGAACGGCTTGAGCAACGACAGCACGTTCAGCGTCGACGGAACGACCTACACCGTCTCGAATATCCACATGTCCGGTGGTGGCGGCGGGCACGGTGGTGGCGGCGGGTCGATGGTCGCGGACCTCTCGTGGACCAACGAGTCGTGGCAGTACTCCGGGACCTTGGAGAACGGGTCGACGACGTCGATAAACAACCAGACTTGGCTGGTCACGACGGACAACGAGTCCAGCACGGTGACCTACACCGAGCAGTTGAACGCGACACAACTCGCCGCCGAGGACCCGGCGGTGGAGGACTCACTGGCGACGCAGAACGGGACGCAGTACGTCGTCTACGAGGACAACGGGACGCTCCGCCCGGTCAGCGAGTGGCTCCCGGAACCGGAGACTCGGACCTACCAGCAGTCCGAGACCATTCCCTACCAGAGCGACAGTGGTGTCCAGCAAACGACGCTGTCACAGGTGACAGCGAGCAGTGCGACCGTCACGTGGATCGCCCCACGTAACCGCACTGTCGAACTCACCGAAGGTGGCAACCTCACGCTGCAGGGCCAGCAGTACTTCGCACACTTCCCCGACCACAGCACGGTACAGGTCGTCAGCGTCGACGAGTACCAGACCTATCAGGAGCAACTCGGCCAACAGGACTACTTCCACGAGCGCAAGAACGGGCTCTGGGGCGTCTCGATTCTGTCCGGTATCGCGGCTGTCCTGATGCTGGGGATGGCGTACCTCCCGACTCGCGGCTGACTGCAAAAAACCGATTCTCGCGGATTATTCGCCGTCTGCCAGCGTGAGGTAGGCGAGTCCGGCCCCGACGATAGCCATCAACACCGCGCCGACGACCTGTAGCACTGCGCTCGCCATCGTCGCGTGTGTGGTCCACGGCGCACCGGCAATCGTCCCCAGTGCGGCGAGGACGAGGAACGTTCCGGCGGCGACGCCGAAGGGCTTGAGTGGGCTCCCGAAGCGCTCGGTGAGTGTGTTCATGTGCGACCGCTCGCCGGTGAGCGTGGTAAATCAATCGGTCTCTAAACAGGGCAGCACCGCGTCTCGCGTGTTGCCCACTGTGGAAACGGGCCGGGAGGGAGTTGAACCGGAGGGAGACGGTCGGCCTCGCTCCGCTCGGCCGCTGCGACTCTCAGGGTTCAACGCCCTCCTGTTGTTGTCACTGCTCACTATCGTTCGCAGGGCAACGGGCCGGGAGGGAGTTGAACCGGAGGGAGACATGCTCGTTCACGTTCGTTCGCTGCGCGTGACTCCCAGGGTTCAACTCCTTCCTGCCGGTTCACTCACTGACTCGCTGCGCTCGTCAGTTCGTTGCACGGGCCGGGAGGGAGTTGAACCCCCGACCATCTGGTTAAAAGCCAGACGCTCTGCCTGACTGAGCTACCGGCCCTCGATAGTCGGTGGGGGGAGTGGCGGTTAAGACCTTACGGTCCGTCGTCGAGCGTCGTCTCCAGCGCGTCGGTGACGACGGTACTCGGGTCGGTGGCGTCGAGGGCCGCACGCCGTCGGAGTTTACAGTAGGCGTCGACGTCGACGTCGACGGTGAGTCTGCCCAACCGGTACCCCTCGGTGGCTAACGCGTCCTCGATGCTCGCGCCGTCGTTGACGCTGCTCGCGACCGAGCGAATCTGTCGGACCGTCAGGTCGTGGTCGAGTGCGGCCCACGCCAACAGCAAGCGCGCCTCGCCGGCGACCCGGGCGATGTGTTTGGCCGCGGTCGGGGCGATTTCGCCCTTGGCGACGTGGATGCGAATCGAGCGGGGTAAGTCGTGGACGCGCGACCACTTCCGGATGAACGAGACGGTGGCCTCGCCGCCGGCCCGTTCGGCGGCGGCCTTGTAGGACCCTTCGCCGCGGACGAGCGCCGCACACGCCGCCGCGCCACGGAGCATGTAGACGTTGTCGTCGGCGCCAGCCGTGTTCTCGGAGAAGCGGCGAACCGTCTCTGCGGCGAGCTCGAGGCTCTCCGGGTCGTCGGGGTCGAATTCGACGGCCTCGTCGGCGTGCTGGCCGGTGAAGTTCGGGTCACCACGGATGACCGGCTTCCCGACCGGTGATTCGCGGTCGGTCGACGGGGCGTCCTCTGGCATCGTCACGTGATTGGCGGCCAGCGCACAAAAGTATCCCGTCCGGCGGGGGTTAGTCGTCCGAAGCGCTCTCGCGCTCTTCGCTCATGTGCTCCCAGATTTCGGTGCAGCCACACCCGTCCTCGACGTTGTCGAGGTGGTCGGTGGACGGTTCGTCGATTTCGGCGTCGGTTTCGTCGTGCGTCTGTTGTGCGTTCGTCATCGTTTCTGTTGGCACGGCGACGTGAGCCGCCGCGTGTCGGTATCCCTTCGTAACAGACCTACCATCATAAGGGCGCACTCTCCTGTAATTGTCACCCGCACTGCGGCTTACCGGCAACGCGTGCAGCTACCTTGTACGCCACCTGACAGAACACGAATCGTGATAACTCGGAACACGGGGCGCACGACGGGAGCCGGGTGGCCCCGGCCCCGGCGAAACTTGCGAGCGCCGACGCCCTCAGGTAGTCGGGGGACCTAATGACATGTAATGACGACCGACGTTCACCAGCTCGACGACGGGGCGTGGATATCCGTCAACGACTCCAGGGAAGTGAACGTCTCGGACCTGTGGTTGCTGGCGCGGAGCGACTTCTGTGAGTGTGAGACGACCGATTTCCTCGCCGAGGGGTTCGTCAAGGTCGGCGTCGACCACCCGAACATCGAGGCTCGCATCGCGGGCCAGTGTATCGCGTGTGGCGAGAGCGGGGTCACGGACTGGCTGATAGTCGGGCGCGTCGTAGACCCGGACGCAGGTGATTTCTACGGTGTCGTCCACGAGAGCGTGCATTTCCCGGAGAAGCGCACCCGTCTCGCCCGTCCGGGAGAGTAGGCAACATATTCCTGTTTCGGGGAGTGGGGGATACGGTTGACGGCAAAGCGTGTCGTATAAGGCTGGGTATCTAGTGGTCCTACACAATCAGCCATGCCGAGCAAAGTAGAGAAATGGAAAGACGAAGTCTACGGTAACGAGATTCGGGAGCATCTTCTGGAGTTCGCAGAGCAGGGTTGGGAGTCTATCCCCGAGGACGAACACGACGCGTGGTTCGAGCGCTTCAAGTGGTGGGGCCTGTACCACCAGCGTTCCGGGCAGGAGTCGTACTTCATGATGCGTATCGGGACGCCGAACGGCGTCATCAAGCCGGGTCAGCTAGAGGTCATCGGCGAAGTCGCGAAGGAGTACGCCACCGGCCCCGCCGACAACCCCGAGTTCGGCGACGCCTACTGTGACTGGACGACGCGCCAGTCCATCCAGCTCCACTGGATAAAACTGGAGGACATCCCGGAAATCTTCGAGAAGCTAGAGTCCGTCGGCCTCACGACCCAGCAGGCCTGCGGTGACTCCTGGCGGAACATCGTCGGCTGTCCGGTCGCCGGCAAGGACAAGCACGAGCACATCGACGCGTGGCCCGTCGCCGAGGAACTCCACGAGACGTTCAAGGGCAACGACGACTACGCGAACCTCCCCCGGAAGTGGAAAGTCGCCGTCACCGGCTGTGACGAGGGCTGTGGGCAGGGCGACATCAACGACCTCGCCTTCGAACCGGCCGAGAAGGACGGCGAACTCGGCTTCAACGTCCGCGTCGGCGGCGGGCTCTCCCGGAAGGAGGCCCGCCTCGCCCGCGACATCGACGTCTGGGTGCCCCCGGAGCAGGCGGCCGACGTCGCCGCCGGCATGTCCGCGCTGTTCAACGAGTACGGTGACCGCGACGACCGTTTCAACGCCCGCATCAAGTTCCTCATGGACGAGTGGGGTCCCGAGAAGATGCGACAGGTCCTGCAGGACGAGTTCGTCGACTTCGAACTGGAGACGGCGGGCGAGGACATGCGCGACCAGTACACCTACAACTCCGGCGGCAACGAGGGCCACGACGACCACGTCGGCGTCCACGAACAGGACGACGGCAACTACTACGTCGGCCTGAACGTCCTCGTCGGCCGGATGGGCGCCGACGACACGCTGGAACTCGCGGACATCGCCGAAGAGTACGGCTCCGGCGAGGTCCGACTGACCCAGCGCCAGAACGTCATCATCATGGACGTGCCCGAGGAGAACCTCGAGGACCTCAAGAACGAGCCCCTGCTGGAGGACTACTCGCCCGAGCCCTCGCCGTTCATGCGTGGCTCCATCGCCTGTACCGGCACGGAGTACTGTTCGCTGTCCATCGTCGAGACGAAGAACCGGCAGGTCCGCTACGCCCGCTGGCTCAAGGACAACGTCGAACTCCCGGCCGACCACGAGGACTTCCACATCCACCTCTCGGGCTGTACGGCCTCCTGTGCCCAGCCTCAGATCGCCGACGTCTCCCTGCGCGGGATGAAGACGCGCAAGGACGGCGAACCGGTCGAGGCGCTGGACATCGGTCTGGGCGGCGGCCTCGGCGAGGACCCGCGCTTCGCCGACTGGGTGGAGATGCGCGTCCCCGCCGACGAGGTGCCCGGCGCTATCGAGAACCTCGTGAACAACTTCAAGGACCGCCGCGAGGACGGCGAGACGTTCCGCGACTTCGTCGAGGCCCGCGACGAGGACACCCTCGCCGACCTCGTCGAACCGGAGGAGACGGACTACCACGACCCGTACATGCACAACACGAAGATGACGTGGTACCCCTACGCCGAGGACGACGACATGCAGTCCTCGCCCGCCCCGACGAACGGGGCAGGCGAACCGCTGCCCTCGGACGACTGAGCGCGCTCCTGCTCGGTATCCCGTCTTCTATCGCGCTCGCTAGCCGACGGCCACACCGTTCGTAACCGACGGTACGTATAAGCGAGTCCGTTCGCCCAACAGTGTATGGACGCCGCTGGGACAGCCACGCACGCGGAGTCGTTGGTCGATGCAGTGTCGACTGTCGTCCCCAGCGACAACGCGACGCTGGATACGTTACTGACCGGTCTCGTCGCCGATGCCCACGTTCTGGCGGCCGAGGACCGCCCTGACGGCATCGCGCGTACGGCACGAGGGGTCGCCGCGGCGCTGGACCTCGAGTACTCGCGGGTTCAGTTCGCCGCCGAGTTCGACCCGGCGGCTCTCACCGACGGACGGGTAGCGAACGGGAGCGACGATGTCACCGGCTTCGTCCCCGGCCCGATTTTCGCCAACGTGGTCGTCGTCGAGGGGTACGGTCGGGCCCCACCCGCCGCCCGGTCGGTCCTGCAGGACGCGATGGCGACGGGAGCGGTCACCCTCGACGGCGAGCGCCACGACCTGCCGGACCCGTTCTGTGTCGTCGCCACACCGGGGCGCTCCGAGAGCGCCCGCACCTCCGACGCGTGCCACGACCGGTTCGCGCTGTCGGGGCTGATAGCACACCCGGACCGGGCAGACGACCGCCCCCGCCGAGACGCCGCTTCGGTCCCCTCGTCACTCCAGCGGGTGTCGACGCTGGCGGCGATACGGCGACGGCGGGCACGTGCCGACGCGGTGGCCGTCGGGGACGACCACCGCCGCTTCGTCACCGACCTCGGCCGTGCGACCCACCGACACCCAGCGGTCGAATGTGGTGTCACGCCTGCCGGGATACGCCGACTGTTCGGCCTCTTGCGTGCGCGGGCGAGCGTCCACGGGCGCTCCGCAGTCACCACCGCGGACGTGCGGCGGGTCGCGCCGGCAGCGCTGGCACACCACCTCACGCTATCGCGGGCCCGCGCGGACGGGTGGAGCGCACGCGCGGTGGTCGAGAGCGTGCTCGACGGACTGGACGCGCCGACCGAGACCCGGCTGACGGCCTGACGGCGGGTGGTAAGTCTTATCGGCGGCAATCGTCTACGCACGACTGGCAGCGGGAGGCCGGCCCCCGTGCCGAGAGGCATGAGGAAAGTCCCCCCACCCGCCGGACAGGTGACCGGGCGCAAGCCCGGGGCGGGAGACCGTCGGCTATGGAACAGCAACGACACGTCGTCGTGGGACCGATGAGGTGTGCGAATCCCGAGCGACGGGTGGCGAGGCGGTGACACCGTCTCGCCCCTCGGAAGCGAGGGAGAGCTAACCCACCGAGGGCTATCGAGGGCCACCATCCGGTGCCCCTCGCCTACGACGGACCGATGGAACGGCGAATCCTCACCGGTGCAAGGCCGCGTCGACAGGTAGTCCGGTACCGCGCGCGAGCGCTGGACGCGGCCGCTGAGCCGAATGCCGGCCCGAACAGAAGGGGGCTTACTCCCCGCAGCCGTACTCTGGCCACAACTGACTACTGCCGAGAGGCCCGACTCCGGGACGATGGACCGACGACTGATCGCGCTGGTGCTGTGTCTCTTGCTCGGCGGCCTCGCCGGGTGTAGTGCCGCCTCCGAGGCGCTGGACTCGACGTCGGAACTCGTCGAGCGAGGCCACCCGCTCGCCAACGAGACGGTGACCGTCGTCGTCGACGGCACCGACCGCGAGCGAGCGCTCGCTGCGGACGGACTGGCCTACTGGGAGGCCAACGCCCCCGAGTACGCCGGGTTCGACGTGGCCTTCCGCGTCCTCGAACCGGGCGAGACGCCCGCCGACGGTCCGCCGGACGTCGAGATAACCTTCGTCGAGACGGTCACCGACTGCGGTGGGTCCGACTACTCCGCGGGGTGTGCGCCGCGACTCGACGCCTCCACGCGGGTCGACCGGCCGGCCGAGGTGTCGATAAAACGCGGCTTCGCCGACGAGTCGACGCGACTGGTCGTCGAACACGAGGTGGGCCACCTGCTGGGCCTGCGCCACGGCGACCCGCCGAGAGCGGTGATGCGCCACCGGAGCACGCTGGCGACCCTCCCGCGACCGAACGCCAGCGAGCGTCCCGTCCCGTGGAACGACACGACGCTGACCGTGGCGGTTCGGAACGAGAGTCTCTCGGTCGAGGAACGGACGGCCTACCGCGAGGAAGTGGCCTACGCGCTGGCGTACGTGAGCGAGGGAGCCGACGGCACCGTCCCGTCGAACGTCTCCGCCGAACTCGTCGCCGACCCCGACGCGGCCGACGTCGTCGTGACTCCCGTCGCGTCGAGTGACTGCCGGAGCGACGCCGGCTCATGTCTGCTCGTCGAGGGCACGGACCCGGACCGCGACGGCGCCATCGAGACGTACACGCGAGCGGAGATTCTGCTCGTCGACCTCGACAGCGAGGCGGCCAGTTGGCACGTCGCCCGGCAACTGCTCGGCGTCCTCGGCGACGACCGCCTGCCCGACCGTCTCACCGATGCCAGCTACCGGACGCGCCGCGGCGCGTGGCACGGGTAGGTCCGACGGTTTCAAGCCTGCGCCGGGCGGAGTCGCCCCTATGACCGCCGACGACCTCATCGAAGCCGTCCGCGACGACCAGCAGACAGAACTCTCCCGACTCGGCTCCTCGAAGACGCTGTACGCCGACACCCGCGGCGAGATGGACCCCGAGAACGTGCGCGCGGCCGCCGCCGCCCGTGAGCAGGCCGCCCACGACACGTTCTCGGCGTGGGCCGACGAGGGCGACGGCGCGGCCGGCGACCTGTTCGCCGACGCCGCCGAAGACGCCGCCGACCGACTGGACGACGTGGACGCCGACCCGGCCGACCGCGAGTTCGCGATGCACGACATACTCGACGACCTGACCGGCACCGTCGAGCGACTGGGCGGCCTCGTCGGCTGGACGCTCGTCGACCAGAAGACGAAGGGCCAACTCACCGGTTTCTTCACCGGACAGGCCGACCCGCAGACGGCGAGTACGTTCCGCAGCGCCGGCAACGAGGTCGAGGCCCTGCGCGAGGACGCCGCCGATCTGCTGGAGGAGACGTGTGCCGACGACGCCGACTGGGAGACCGCCGAAGGCGCCGCCGTCGACGTGGTCGCGGCGGCCTACGACGACTACTTCGAGACGCTCGAAGACCTCGGCGTCAACCCGAAGCCGGTCTGTTGAGACAGTCTGCGGGTCGCTCGTCGTCTCCGGCTTCCCGAATTCTGCGCCCGACGCCCTCGCTACTGCTCACGGGTCGCTCCGCTCCCCGTTCGCTTCGAGGGACTGAGTGAAGCGAGGTCCCTCGCTCTTGCTCCGCGGTTCGCAGTGCTCACCGCGTCGCTTCGAGGGCCGCGAACTCCGTTCGCGCCCCTCGCTACCGCTCCACGGCTCACTCCGTTCGCCGTTCCGCATCGAGGAGCCTCGCGCTGCTCGGCTCCTCGCTAGCCTCAAGTCTCTCCAACCCTACCCCCACACAATGAGCGACGCCGGAGGCCCCCTCTCGATAGACCGCCCCGACGCCGACAGCGAGTTCCGCGTCGACGCCCCGTTCGACCCCGCCGGCGACCAACCCGAGGCCATCGAGCAACTGGCCGAGGGCTACCGGCAGGGGATGGACAAGCAGACCCTGCTCGGCGTGACCGGGTCGGGGAAGACCAACACCGTCTCGTGGGTCGTCGAGGAGATACAGCAACCGACGCTCGTCATCGCCCACAACAAGACCCTCGCCGCCCAGCTGTACGAGGAGTTCCGGAACCTGTTCCCGGACAACGCCGTCGAGTACTTCGTCTCCTACTACGACTACTACCAACCCGAGGCCTACGTCGAGCAGACGGACACGTTCATCGACAAGGACGCCTCCATCAACGACGAGATAGACCGCCTGCGCCACTCCGCAACTCGGTCGCTGCTCACGCGAGACGACGTCATCGTCGTCGCGAGCGTCTCGGCCATCTACGGCCTCGGTGACCCGCGCAACTACATCGACATGTCCCTCTCGCTGGAGGTCGGCCAGGAGATAGAGCGCGACGAGTTGCTGGGCCGTCTGGTCGACCTGAACTACGAGCGCAACGACGTCGACTTCACGCAGGGCACCTTCCGCGTGCGCGGGGACACGCTCGAAATCTACCCGATGTACGGCCGCTACGCGCTGCGCGTGGAGTTCTGGGGCGACGAGATAGACCGGATGCTGAAGGTCGACCCCTTGAAGGGGGAAGTGGTCCGCGAGGAACCGGCCGCGCTCATCCACCCCGCGGAACACTACTCGATTCCCGAGCAACGCCTCGAACGCGCCATCGAGGAGATAGAGGAACTGCTCGAACAGCGCATCCGCTACTTCGACCGCAAGGGTGACGCCGTCGCCGCCCAGCGAATCGAGGAGCGGACCACGTTCGACTTAGAGATGATGCAGGAGACGGGCTACTGTTCGGGCATCGAGAACTACTCGGTCCACCTCTCGGACCGTGAGAGCGGCGAGGCCCCCTACACCCTGCTCGACTACTTCCCCGAGGACTTCCTCACGGTCATCGACGAGTCCCACCAGACGCTCCCGCAGATTCGCGGCCAGTTCGCCGGCGACAAGTCCCGCAAGGAGAGTCTGGTCGAGAACGGGTTCCGCCTCCCCACCGCGTTCGACAACCGCCCGCTCACGTTCGAGGAGTTCGAGGCGAAGACCGACCAGACGCTGTACGTCTCCGCGACGCCGGGCGACTACGAACGCGAGGAGAGCCAGCAGGTCGTCGAGCAGATCGTCCGACCCACGCACCTCGTCGACCCCGCCGTCGAGGTGGCCGACGCCACCGGACAGGTCGACGACCTGATGGACCGCATCGACGACCGTATCGAACGGGACGAACGCGTCCTCGTCACCACCCTCACCAAACGGATGGCCGAGGACCTCACGGAGTTCCTCGAAGAGGCCGGCGTCGACGTGGCCTACATGCACGACGAGACCGATACACTCGAACGCCACGAACTCATCCGCTCGCTCCGACTGGGCGAGATCGACGTTCTCGTCGGCATCAACCTCCTGCGTGAAGGACTGGACATCCCCGAAGTCTCGCTCGTGGCGATTCTGGATGCCGACCAGGAAGGCTTCCTCCGTTCGGAGACCACGCTGGTCCAGACGATGGGGCGGGCCGCGCGAAACGTCAACGGGGAAGTCGTCCTGTACGCCGACGAGCGCAGCGACGCCATGCAGTCGGCCATAGAGGAGACCCAGCGACGCCGTCGCATCCAGCAACAGTACAACGAGGAACACGGCTACGAACCGACGACCATCGAGAAGGCGGTCGGCGAGACGAACCTCCCCGGGAGCAAGACCGACACCAGCGACGTCTCCGGCGACGGGCCGGCAGACGAGGACGAGGCCGCCCGCCGCGTCGACCAACTCGAAGAACGCATGCAGGAGGCAGCGAACAATCTGGAGTTCGAACTCGCCGCGGACATCCGTGACCGCATCCGCGACCTGCGCGAGGAGTTCGACCTCGACGCGCCGGAGAGCGACGACGGCGGCGTGCCCGCACCCGGCACCGACGAGTTCTGACCACCGGCGCACAGTTTTGGGCAACACTTATCAATAGTCATACAACTACCTACGTGTAACCGAGTCGGTCGGTGACCGACCGTCGACGCTCACTATGGATGTCTCGTCTCTCTCCCGGCGGTTCGCTCCGAGCGGGCTGGTCGTCGCCGGCCTCGGCTTCTTCCTGACGCGGTTCACCGTCACGCTCGCGGCGTACGACGACCCACTCCGGTTCTTCGTCGGCGGTCTCGTCCCCCTAGCGCTGGGGCTCGGGCTCTCGGTGTTCGGCGTCTCGCTCGTGGTGGGCGACTTCGAGCGGTCGTTCGTCCGCACGGTAGCCACGTGGTGTGTCGCCGGCACCGGTGCGATGTTCGTCCTCGTGGTGTTGACGCTCGTCGCCAACGGCACGAACCTCGCGATGGACCCGGTCCGCTCACAGACCTACCTCGCGAACTTCCTCATCGGCGGCAGCGCCGGCGGTGCGCTCACGGGTGTCTACGCGGGGCACGCGGCCCGCCAGCGCCGCCAACTCGAACGCCAGACCGGGCGGCTGGAGATGGTGACGCGACTCCTCCGCGACGAGGTGCTCAACGCCGTGACCGTCATCCGCGGCCGCGCCGAGGTGTTACAGCGGACCCACGACACCGACTCCGCGGCCGCCATCGAGCGCCGGACCGACGACGTGGCGACCACCGTCGAGAACGTGAAACACATCACCCGCGACGGCGACACGCTCGGCGCGCTGGACGCGATTCCCGTGACCGACTGCGTGACGAGTGCCGTCGAGGCGGTCCGGGACCGCTATCCCGCGGCGAGTATCACCGTCGACACGTCGGCGGCCGACGGGGTCACCGTCTGGGCGAACCCACTACTGGAGGACGCCGTCGCCCACCTCGTCGAGAACGCCGTGGTCTACGACGACGCCGAGGCACCGGCCGTGGAGGTCCGAGTGACGGCCGACGAGGCCGGCGTCGCCATCGCCGTCGCCGACGAGGGGCCGGGACTGCCCGCCGACCAGCAGGCACTCGTCGAGAGCGGCGAGGTCGCGGTGTACGCGGAGCGCTCGACGGGGTTCGGACTGAACCTCGTGCGCCTGCTCGCGGGCAGTTACGGCGGGCGCGTCGACGCCTCTGTCGACGACACGGGGACGACTGTCACGCTGACGGTGCGCCGGGCCGACACGGACGGCGGTGCCGGGGCCGACGCCGGGAGTTCCTACGGCCTCTCACGGCGTGGTCTCGGACTCGTCGTCGGCGCGTCGCTACTGGCGGGGGCGGTCATGGGACTGCTGATGCAGTATCTCGGCGGCGCCGTCCCCATCATCGGCGCGCTGTACGGGACGACGGACCCCACGGTGGGCTGGATAACCCACGAGTTCCACAGCGTCGTCTTCGGGCTGACGTACGCGGGACTCGTCCAACTCGTCCCGTCGTCGGTCGACGACCGACTCCGATACTACGGGACGGCGTTCGGGTGGGCGGTGGCCCTGTGGCTGGTCGCGGCGGGGCTCGTCATGCCCCTGTGGCTCCGACTCGTCGGCATCCCCGCGCCGCTGCCGAACGTCGCCGCAACGACGCTCGGCAGTCACCTGCTGTGGGGTCTGACCCTCGCGGTGCTGTACCGTCACGGCCGGCGGTACCTGAACGAGTAATCACCCTCGGTTTGCACTAATACAACCAAAATTGTTTTAGGCGCTACTGCAGTTGTATAGCGTGATGTCCCGCGTCTCGCTTCCCCACGACGCGAAGGCCGGCCCGACCAAATCGGAGGTCCGGGCCGTCCTCGCCAGCAAACTCGCGCTCACAGCGGACGACCACTTCGCCGAAGTCGGGTCCTGTACCGGTGCGGTGACCGTCGAGGCGGCGCGTCGCGCCGGCCGGGTCACCGCGCTCGAACGGAAGCCCGACCGTCTCGACGTGACCCGGAAGAACCTCGCGACCAACGACACCAGTGCCGCCGTCGAGTTGCGCGAGGCAGAGGCCCCCGACGGCCTGCCCGAGGACGCCGACGCGCTCTTTCTGGGCGGGTCGCGCAACTACGAGGCCGTCCTCGACCACGCCGTCGAGACGGGCGTCGACCGCGTCGTGATGAACGTCTCGCGACTGGAAGTCGCCGGCGCGGCGACCGAGGCGTTCCGCGACCGCGACCTGCTGGAGGAGGTCGTCCAGTTTCAGGTGAGCCACGGCTACGAACTCGCCGGCGCGACGAGTTTCGACTCGCAGAACCCCGTCTACATGCTCGTCGGGAGCGCGAGCGACGCCGTCGCCGCCGACGGCGGGTCACCCGACCCGGCGGAGGGCGACCGATGACGCTCTACGGCGTCGGCCTCGGCCCCGGACAGGCCGACCTCGTCACCGTCCGCGGGAAGCGCGCCCTCGAAGACGCCGACGTGGTCTACTCGCCCGGCCGACTCTCCCGGTCGGTGGCGACCGAACACGTCCCCGAGGCGCGCATCGGTGACCTCGACTTCCCGATGACCCGCGACGAGGAGAAACTCCGGGCGGCGTGGAAGGAGGCGGCCGCCGAGATAGCGACGACCGCCCGCGAGGGCGACGCGGCGTTCGTCACGCTGGGGGACCCGAACGTCTACTCGACCTTCGGCCACCTCCGCCGAACGCTCGCGGCGTTCCACCCCGAGGTCGACCTCGAAGTCGTGCCGGGTGTCAGCGCCGTCACCGCGTTCGCGACGGCACTGGGCGTCGAGGTGACCGCCGGGGCCAGTCTCGCACTCAGAGAGGCCGACGCGGGCCAGTCGCCGACCGGCCCCGACCGCATGGTGCTGTTCAAGGTGACCGACGCGCCGGCGACCCACGCTGGCCTCGTCGAGGCGGGCTACGACGTGACCTACGGCCGCCGCCTGTTCATGGAACAGGGAGAGACGCTCGTCACCGACGACCCGTCCGAACTCGACGAGCGAGACTACTACACGCTGGCCTACGCCGAACGACCGGACGCCCGCGTCGAACAGGCGACCGACGCGTTCCTCGAAGCGAGCGACGAGAGCGGTCTGGTCTCGGACGGCGGCGACTACGCGTCCGACCCGCTGGTGCGACAGGAACGGTCCGAAAGCGCCCTCTGTGGTGACGAGGTGGACCGATGAGCGACGCCGGAGAGACGGACCCGCAGGAGGCCATCGACTCGGTCGCCGGCAACCGCGACGACCGGGTGTACGACCACAGCGCCGGCGACGAACAGGAGGGGATTCCCTTCGTCGGTGCCGGGCCGGGCGACCCGCGCCTGCTGACCGTCGCCGGGCGCGAACTGCTCGCCGACGCCGACCTCGTGGTCCACGCGGGGTCGCTCGTCAACAGCGAACTCTTAGACGAGTACTGCGCCGACGCCGAGACGGTGACCTCCATCGGCAAGGACTTAGAGGAGCTGATTCCGCTGATGCGGGACGCCTACGAGGCCGGCGAGACGGCCGTCCGCCTCCACAGCGGCGACCCTGCCATCTACGGCGCCGCGCTGGAGCAGATGGACGCGCTGGAACACGAGGGCGTCCCGACCTACATCGTCCCCGGCGTCACGAGCGCCTTCGCCGCGAGTGCCACCCTCAGGACGCAGTTGACGCTCAACGAGGTGGCCAACCACGTCGCCTTCACCCGCCCGCAGGGGAAGACCCTGAGCGAAGACGAGGACCACATCTCGGAGTTCGTCGGCATGGGCGACGTGACGACGTGTATCTATCTGGGAACGCACGCCGTCAGCGAGACGATGGACCGACTGTTGGCGGACGGTCACGACCCCGAGACGCCCGTCGCGGCGGTGTACCACGCCTCGTGGCCCGACGAGGACGTCGTGGAGGGTACTATCGCCACCATCGGCGAGAAACTGGAGGCGGCGGGCTACCGCGCCTCCGCGATGGTCGTTATCGGCGACGCCGTCGGCGGCGAGGACTACGAGCGGTCGTTCCTCTACGGCGACTGGGCGAACCGTTCCGATTCGACGGGGGAGGCCGACGATTAGGATGGTCCACCGCTACCGCGTACAGCCAGAAAGCCCCCTTTCAGTCCCACCCGCGTGGCTGACCGGCCGGCAGCCACGTGCGGTTGCGTCACCGGCCGAGAGGTTCTCATGAGCACGGACAACGACACAGACAGCAGTTCGAACAGTTGCAAAGCGCCCGACTCGGACGGCGAGGTGGCCGAAGACATCGCCATCGTCGCCTTCGAGCGGAAGATGGACACCGCCCAGCAAATCGCCGATGGCATCGGCGACCGCTACGACTCCATCGAGATTCTGGCGTACCACGGCGACGTCTTCGAGGAGCACTGGGGCGGGTACGACTGCTTCGTCGGCCTGATGGCCAGCGGTATCGCGATGCGCAAGACCGCCCACCTGCTGGACGACAAGTGGGACGACCCCGCCATCTGCGTCGTCGACGAGGAACTGACGTGGGCCATCCCCATCACCGGCGGCCACCACGGCGCGAATCAGGTCGCCGACGACCTCGCCTCCATGGGTGCGGTGCCGGCGATGACCACCGCCAGCGAGGCGGCGGGCAAGCAGGGCGTCGAGAAGCAGGCGAAGGCCCTCGATTCCCACGTTGTCAACGGCGACTCGACGGTGGCGACGAACCTCGCGGTGCTGGACGACGAACTCGGCCCCGTCGAGCGACTCGACGGCCCGCGAGCGGTGCTGGTCGACGACGACGTGACCGTCCTGAAGCGCAACGGCGAGGACGGCGTCGTCCTCGGGACCGGGAGCGTCGCCGGGGCCGACGTCGAGCAGTTCCACGCCGCGTGGGACCGCGCCCTCGACGAGGCCGGCCGCGACCGAAGTGACGTCGACTTCGTCGCCACCGGCACCCGCAAGGCCGACGAGGAGGGGATGCTCGCCGCCGCCGAGGCGTGGGACCTCGGCGTCGTCGCCTTCGAGAAGGAGACGCTGGAGGAGTTCGAGGGGCCGACGCCCTCGCGGTCGAAGGAACTCATCGGCTGGCCGGGCATCGCCGAGGCGTCGGCCATCGCCGGCGGCCGCGACCACGACCTGCTGGCCGAGAAGACGCGCTACGACGAGGCGGTAACGGTGGCGATAGGCGAATGAGCGAGGCCGACGAGGCGTCGGCCGCGACCACGACCGACGCCCGACGGTCGGCGTACGGCACGCTCTCGGTCGTCGGCATCGGCCCCGGCCTGCCCCACGACATGACCCAGCGAGCGAAGCAGGTCGTCCGCACCGCCGACTGCGTCGTCGCGTCGAACCTGTATCAGGAGTTCCTCCGGCGAGACGGGACGCTCCCGCCGGAGAGCGCCGAAGTCGAGGCCAGTGCCGACACCGGCGTCGACGAGGAGGGGACCGTCCTCGAACGCCCCGACGGCACCCGCCAGACGCTGGTCCGGTCCTCGATGGGGCGGCAGGTCGAACTGGCCCGTGAGGCCTTCGAGCGCGTTCGCGACGGCGAGGACGTCGCCCACGTCTCCGGCGGCGACCCGAACGTCTACGGGAAGTCGGACCTCCTCTTCACGATGGCCGAGGCCGAGGACGCCGGCGACGTCCCCATCGAAATCGTCCCCGGCGTGACGGCGGCGCTGGGCGGGGCGGCCAACCTCGGCGCGCCCCTCTCGAACGACTTCTGTACCGTCTCGCTGTCGGACAAGTGGCGCGGCTGGGACGAGATCGAGGAGAAACTCCGGGCGGCCGCTATTTCGGGATTCGTCGTCGTCCTGTACAACTGCTGGCGCGACTACGAACGGGCCGTCTCGGTCCTGCGGGAGGAACGGGCCGACGACGTCCCCGCCGCCATCGTCAACGACGCCGGCCGCGGCGAGGCCGGCCGCAACGTCGACGGCGAGACACAGACCATCACGACGCTGGGCGCGTTGCCCGACCACGACGAGAAGGTCGGCGGGATGGGGTCGTCCATCCTCGTCGGCACCCACGAGACCGAAGTCTGGGAGAACGACTACCGCGAGTTTCTCGTCACCCCGCGCGGCGGGCGTGACGTGGAGGACTTCTGAGCCATGAGTACTGACGACACCGACACCACGACCTGCGGAGCATCGACGACCGACCGACAGACCGAGGCCACAGAGGACACCACGTCGAAGTGTGGCGCGTCGTCCTCGTCGTCGAGCAGTAGCGGGTGCGGGGCGTCCACCGACGACGCCGACGAGGAGGAGGTCGGCGCCACCGTCGACGACTTCGACGCCGACCCCGGCCGCCTCGTGGCGGTCGGCCTCGGCCCCGGCCAACCGGAGGGGATGACCGCCCGCGCGAAGGCCGCCCTGTCCGACGCCGAGCACATCGTCGGCTACACGACTTACGTCGACCTGCTCCCCGACGACATCACTGAGAGCGCCGACGACATCTACGACACGCCGATGTGTGGCGAAGTCTCCCGAACCGAGGAGGCAATCGACCGGGCGCTCGCCGGCAACGACGTCGCCATCATCGGCAGTGGCGACCCGAACGTCTACGCGCTCGCCGGTCTCGCGCTCGAAATCGTCGAGTCGAAGGGCGCGACGGCGTCGATGCTGGACTTCGACGTCGTGCCGGGCGTCCCGGCGGCCCAGTCGTGTGCCGCCCGCGTCGGCGCGCCGCTGGTCAACGACACCGTCTCCATCTCGCTGTCGGACCACCTCACGGACATGCCGACCATCGAGTCACGGCTCCACGCCGCCGCCAAGGAGGGGTTCACCATCGCCATCTACAACCCGTGGAGTCGCAAGCGCCGCGAGAACTACCAGAAGTGCTGCGAGATTCTGCTGGAACACCGCGACCCCGAGACGCCGGTCGGCGTCGTCCACGCCGCCGGCCGCGAGGACGAACGGGTCGAGATCGTCGACCTGGGGGACCTCCCCGAACTGGGCGAGACGGACCTCGTTGACATGACGACCACGCTGCTGGTCGGCAACGAGGACACCTACGTCTGGGACGAGCGGATGGTCACGCCGCGGGGCTACGAGACGAAGTACGACTACTGAGCATGTACCGAATCACTATCGACCGCGAGGCCTGCGACGGCGTGTTCGCCTGTCTCGTGCGCGACGACCGGTTCGTGGAGGACGGCGAGGGACTTGCCAGTCTCGAAGTCGACGACGCGGAAGCCGTCACCGCGACGTTCGACGACGACCGGCGCGAGTCGGCCGAGCAGGCGGCCGCCGCCTGTCCGCTTGACGCCATCGCCGTCACGGACGCCGACGGAGAGACCGAGACGGCCGCCGCGACCGAGGAGGTGGAACCGTGAGCATCGAGACCGGCGCGCCGAGCGACCTGCTGGCGGCCCACCCGGAGACGGCGTACTTCTGGGGCCGGGTCGCCGCAGACGGGGAGTGTGAGGACGACTGTGTCACCGTCAGGACGAGCGACGAGACGGCGGCCCGACGACTCGCCGCTATCGCTGGCGCCGAACGGGCCGACCACCGCATCGTCGAGCGCGCGTACGCCCACGACACGTCGATAACCCGGACCGAGGACGAGTACACGGTGCAGGTCCTCGGTGGCCTCGCCGACCGGGCCAGCGCCGCGCTGGGTCTCCCGTTCGACGGGGCGGCCGGCGGCTACCGCTTCGACACGCTCGCCGCCCACGGCCGACAACTCCTCCGAGGGCTGCTGGAGGGGTGTGGCACGGTGTGTTTCAAGTCTGACGACGCGGCGGTGGGCGTCTCGTTCGTCCACGAAGACGAGCGTCTCCTCCGGACCGTCCAGTCGCTCCTCGACAGCGCCCCCGTCGACGCGCCGTACGACGGCCTCGCCGACGCCTCGTCGGGCTACTGGTTCGGCGTCGACGACGACGCCGTCCCCGCACTGGCCGACTGGCTCTACGAAGGGAGCGAAAACACGGGGCTGTTCGCGCCGAGTCGACGGCGGAAGCTCCGAAAGAGCGTCGAGAGAGTCCGATGAGCGAAGCGACCACTTCCCCCGACGGCCTCGACGACGAAGCGGTCCTGCTGGCCGGCCACGGCTCCCGGCGCGAGAAGTCCAACGAACAGGTGCGTGAACTCGCGGCCGCCCTCGAAGGCCGACTGGGCATCCCGGTCGACGCCGCCTTCCTCGAACTGGCCGAGCCGGCCATCGACGAGGCCATCGCGGGGCTGGCCTCGACGGTGTCGCAGGTGACCGTCGTCCACCTCTCCCTCTTTGCCGCCAGCCACGTCAAGAACGACGTGCCGCTGGCGGTCCAGCAGGCCCGCGAGGCCCATCCGAACCTGACCATCGACAACGGCGCGCATCTGGGCGTCCACCCGGCCATCCTCGACCTACTGGACGACCGGGCGGCCGCCGTCGAAGCCGAGTTGGGCGTCGACCGCGAGGCCGACGACGTGGCCGTGGTGCTGTGTGCCCGCGGGTCGTCGGACCCCGACGCCAACGCCGACGTCCACAAACTCGCTCGCCTGCTGTACGAGGGGCGAGCGTTCTCGCGGGTCGAGGCGTCGTTCGTCGGCGTCACCGAACCGCTGTTGGACGAGACGCTCCACGACCTCGCGAAGACCCGGCCCGACGCCGTCGTCGTCCTGCCGTACATGCTCGGCGACGGCGTGCTGACCGGGCGCATCAAGGACGGGGCCGACGAGTTCGACGAGGAGTACCCCTACGTCGACGTCGCCTACGGCGAACCCCTCGGCACCGACCCGCGCCTGCTCGACGTGCTCGGCGACCGCTGGCAGGAAGCGCGGACGGGGAGCGTCGAGATGTCCTGTGACACCTGCAAGTACAAGGTGGAACTCGACGGATACGAGGCCGACCAAGGCGGCGCCCGTGCCATGCTCCGGGCGCTGACCCATCAGGCCGAACACGCCGACCGTGAGGACGTCGACGACGACCCGCACGTCCACGACCCCCCGGAGAAACACGTCGCGGTCTGTACGAACCAGACCTGCGCGCAGGACGGCGCGCCCGCCGTCCTCGAACGCCTCCGGCAGGCCGCCCGCGACAGCGACCAGTGCGACGCCCGCATCACCCGGTCGTCCTGTCTGGGTCGCTGTGGCGAGGGGCCGATGGTCGCCGTCTACCCGGACGGCGTCTGGTACGGCGGCGTGGGCGAGGACGACGCCGACGGTATCGTCTCGTCGCATCTGGACCGCGACCGAATCGTGAGCGAGTTAGTCGACCAGACGCTCTGATACACTATGAGCTGCTACGAAATCGAGGCCCTCAGACTGGGCCTCATGAACGTTCTCGGTACCGAAGACGACCACGCGCGCCAGCACGCGGAACAAGAACTGGAGGGCCACATGAGCGGCCCCATCGAGGCGCTCGCCGACGCCGACACGCTGGCCGACGTCGAGCGCCACCTCGACGCGGCGCTCGTCGATTTAGAGGAGGAAATCGCACGTACGGACAGCGACGACCCCGAGTACGACTACCTCCGGGGCCGCCTCGTCGCGGTGCGCGACGCCGAACGAGCGGTCAAACGGCTGACGACGCAGGGCGAGGACGTCCTCGTGGGGCTGGGCGAGGCCCACGACGTCCTCCACGAGGCGTTCCCCGTCGATGAGTGAACACGCGCCGACCGTCTCGCTGGGAGCGGTGGCGCCGGCACGCTCTCGCCAACAGGGCCGCCGCTCCGCTGTCGCCGTCGCGGACGGCACCGCACTCGTCGGCACCGCAGACGGCGACCTGCGTGCGGTCGACGTCTCGAAGACGCGCCCGACGGTCCGGTGGCACCACGAGAGCGACGGCGAGCGGAGCGTCGTCGCGGCGGAACGGTTCGGACGTGGCTGGGTCGTCGGCGAGCGCAGCGCCCGCGGCGAGATACGCTGTCACGACGCAGACGGACGCGTCCGCTGGCGCTACGAGACGCGCGCGGACGTGGGCACGCCACAGAACGAGACGCGCTTTCTCCTGCCGTTCGTCGCCAGCCTCGCGAGCGACGGCGACCGACTGTACGCGGCCGCGCGCCGCTACGAACGGGGGTCGGACGGCGAGCGCACCTTCGAGAGCGTCGTCTACACGTTCGCACCCGACGGCGATATCGACTGGACCTACCGGACCGACGCCTCCCCCATCGCCCTGTCGGTCCGCGAGGGGCGTCTCGCGGTGGCGTACAACCGCTGTCCCGGCGACCACCAGCACGGCCTCGCCGTCCTCGACGCCGGCGACGGGACGCCACGCTGGATGTGGGACCCCGGTACCGAGGGCCAGCGCCGGGTCGGCGACGTGACGCTCCTCGATTCGGGCGCCGTCGTCACGAGCCACGGCGACTACTGTGGCTACCGCCTCGAAGCGGGCGGTGCCGAACGCTGGCGCGTCCCGCTGGCGACGCCGCGGGACGTGGACGGCGAGACGGTGTACGCCTATCCGAACCACGTTCACGCGACCCACGACGGTGCGGTGTTCGTGACGGGCAACACCTATCCAGAGGAGGGGCGCGAGACGGACGCGAGGCACCCCCGCGAACACACCGCGGTCGGTGTTTCCCTCGAAGGAACAGAGCGGTGGACCGGCCCAGTCGGCGGGTTCGCGAGCGGTCTGGGGAGCGACGACTCGCTGGTCGCCGTGCCGGGTGCCCAGCACTTCCGGGACCGCGACCCCGACGCCCACGCAGTCCGCGTCTACGACACGCTCGCCGGTCGAGTGGCGACCCACGACACGGCGGGCGTCGTCACCGCGACGGCCGTCGACGACGGGACTGTCGTCGCCGTCGAGGAACCCGTCGTCTACCACGACGAGGGCCGCGAACGCGGTGCGTATCGACTGCACCGGTTTTCCATCGAGTGACGCTCGCACCGACCGACCCGAACCTTTTGCCGCTACCGTCCGTTGCCGAGATATGGACAGTCCGACGACCGACGACGACGCGACCGGAGGTGCCTAGCGTGGGCTTCTTCGAGAAGGCGGGTCGAGAGGTCGAGAAGTTCAAACAGACGGCCAGCGAGGCGGCCGAGGACCACCGGACCCCGGAGTGTCCGGCCTGTGGAGAGTCGGTCCCGGACGACGTTGAGGAGTGCCCCGAATGCGGGGCCGACCTGGCCGCCGAGAACTGATTCAGTCCGCCGTCGCGGGGTAGTCGGTGTCGACGCTGGTCGTCGCCGACTCACCCAGCCACGTGTGAGCAGCCGCGAGCGTCCCCCACAGCACCGACTGCCCGAACACGACCGTCCAGCGGTAGGCCGCGACCAGCGCCGCCGGCACGTCGCCGTGGACGGGATTCGCTGGGGAGAGGACGACGGGGATTGCCAGCAACGCGAGCGGTGCGAGCGTCGCCGCGACGGTGACGGGCCGGGAGCGGGAGGACGCTCTCCGGTACGCGACCCCACAGGCCACGGCGACCAGCGCCCCGGCGAGCATCAGGCCGCCGTACCACGCCAGTCGCGTCTCCGTCGACAGAGCCTGCTCGACGCCCGGAGGCTGTGGCGGCAGGACGAGCCACGGCGCGCCGGAGACGGTGAGAAAGCCCGCGCCGGCGAGCGCCAGCCGTCTCGTCGCTCCGGTGCCGGGCAGCGCCGGTTCGAGGAAGTAGTACCCGATACCGAAGACGGCGACGCCGAACAGCAGTCCCCAGAAAACGCCGCCGCCGACGCTCGTGATCGTCGTCGTCAGCCCCGAGACGACCGGGCCGCTCCCGCCGTGGCCGTGTTCGAACGTCTCCAGACCGGCGGTGAAACTGTTGCCGACCGTCGCGACGAACAGGCCGTACACGAGGCCGCCGGCGACGCCGGCCAGCGCGCCGCGTTCGAGGTGGTCGGTCGCCATCAGTGACAGGTGATGCCGGCGCTGTGGCGGAAGTTGTGCAGCGAGTCGTGGAGCATCGGGTCCTGCACGAACAGGAGCGTGAAGCCGAGCGCGGCCACTAGCGCGAGCGCCACGGCGACCTGTGTGCCGGTGAGACTGGCTCTGGCGCGTTCGATGCGGTTGGAGACGCTGTCGTCGGTTGCCTGCATTGAAATTCTACTTGCTAACAGAACAAGTAAGGTTGTAAAACTTCCGCCTCACCTCACCGGTCGGCGGCGGCGTCGACGAACTCGGCGCTGAGTGCCGACAGCGGGACCACGTCGGCGGCCGTCTCGCCGGCGACGAGGTCGGTCACCCCCGCGCGCCCGTCGTCTCCCGCGTCGACGACGAGCGTCCGGTCGGCGACTGCGTCGAGCGTTCGCGCCGCCTCGCGGGTCTCACCGACCGGGCTGCCCTCGGCGACGTTCGCCCGGCCGTCGGTCACGAGGACGACGACGGCGGCGTCCGGGTCCGCTCGGGCCACCACCTCGCTCGCGGTCCGCAGACCTGCCGGGAGCGGCGTCCGGTCGCCGGTCGGCAGGTCCTTGAGGTGGCGGGCCGCCCGCGTCACGCTGTCGGTGGGCGGCAACACCACGTCGGCGTCCTCGCCGGCGAAGGTGACGAACGCCACCGCGTCGCGGGCCCGATACGCGCCTTTCAGCAACTCCATCACCGTCCCCTTCGCGGCCCGCATCGCCGGCCGCATCGACGCGCTGGCGTCGACGGCGAAGACGACCAGCGTCTCGGCGTCGCCCGCGCGGACCGATTGCCGGAGGTCCCGGGACTCGACCCCGTCCGCGCCGCGTCTGGCCGCCGCCCGAACAGAGGCCGCGGCGTCCACATCGTGCTCGGAGTCGGCGCGCTCCGTCCGCACCGTCGCCCCGCGGTCGGTTCCGGTCGCGTTCGCTCGGCCACTCGCCGTGCCGCCGTCGGTGTCGACCGAGGGAGCGTCCATCGTCGGCGCGTCGCTGTCCCCGACCGACGCGCGAGACTGCCCGGGGAGCAGTGGCGGGGCCGCCTCTTCGGTGTCCTCGTCGTCGCCTTCTCGTTCGTCGTCGCCGTCGGCATCACCGTCGCCCTCGGCGGGCGCTGGTGACCCGTCCCGGTCGCTCTCGTCCGGACTGCCGCCGGCGTCGTCCCCGTGACCGTCGTCGTCGGTAGACGAGTCGCCGGTCGACTCGTCCGTCCCGTCGCCCTCGTCGGCCTCGGCGTCGGACTCCCCGTCGTCGCTCGCACCGTCGCTCTCTGCCTCGTCCGTCTCGCTCTCTCCCTCCTCGTCCTCGAAGTGGTCGTCGAGGACGTCGTCGACGTCCGGCGGTTCCTCGAACGGCTCGGAGGTCAGGCGGTGCGGGAGCGCGAACTCGGCGGCCCGCTCCACGTCGGACTCCAGCACCGTGGTCCGTCCGTCGAGCGCGGCGAAGGCCCGTGCCGCCCGCGCCGTCGCGATGTCGCCGCGGTGGCCGTCGAGTCGGGCGTCCCGACAGAGTTCGGCTATCTGCTCGCGGAACTCGCGGGCGAGGGTGACGTCGGCGAGCAGGTTACGGGCCGTCAACAGGCGCTCGCGGGGGGAGCGGTCGGCCTCGGTTCGTGGCTCCGAACCGTCGTCGTCGCCCAGCGCACGGTCGATGATAGTCACGCGGTCCTCGACGGCCTCGCAGGCCGTGACCTCGGTCTGGAGGGCGAAGCGGTCGCGGAGTTGCGGACGCAACTCGCCTTCCTCGGGGTTCATCGTCCCGACGAGCGTGAACTCGGCGGGGTGAGTCACTGTCACGCCGTCGCGTTCGACGCGGTTGACCCCGCTGGCGGCCGCGTCCAGCAGGACGTCCACGAGGTGGTCGTCCAGCAGGTTCACCTCGTCGACGTAGAGGACGCCGCGGTTGGCCCGCGCCAGCAGGCCAGCGTCGAACTCGTACTCGCCGGCCAGCGCGTCGGCCACCGAGAGCGTCCCGACCACCCTGTCCCGGGTCGCGCCCAGCGGGAGGGTCACGAGCGGCACCGACCGCTCCTCGACTGGCGGGTCGGCACGCTCCCGACAGTCCGCACACTGCCGGTCGGCGTCGTCGGGCGGACAGCCGTACAGGCAGTCGGCGACGACCCGCTGGCTCGGCAGCAGGTCCGCCAGCGCCCGCACCGTCGTCGACTTCGCGGTGCCCTTCTCGCCGCGAATCAGCAACCCGTCGAGGCTATCGTCGGCGGCGACTGCCAGCAGTCCGTCCTTGAGGTCCCGTTGGCCGACCACGGCCTCGAACGACGGCCCCTGCGAAGCTTTTTTGCCCGTACCGAATACAATCATACTTGTATTAGAGCAAACGGGAGTTTAACAACTTTATGCCACACATCGGACTCTACACCGCGACGGAGAACGAACTCGGGGCCGTCCAGCGCGCCGCCTCGGAGGTCGACGCCGACCTCACGGTGCGCTCGGAGAGCGACTTAGACGACGAACCCGCGGTCGAGGCGTTCCTCACGGAACTGGAGACGGCCGACGCCGTCGTCCTCTGGCTTCACGGCGCCGAGGACAGCATGCCAGGCTACGAACGCGCCGTCGAGCGACTGCGGGCGGCGGGCGTCCCGTTGGTCGTGAAGGCGACCGGCGACGCCTTCGCGTTCGAGGACACGTCCGTCCCCGACGACCACCGTGAGACGGTCTACGAGTACTTAGAGCGGGGCGGGGCGAGCAACGTCGCCAACTGCCTGCGCTACATCCTCGCGCAGTACGGCGACGCCGACCCCGCCTACGACGACCCGGTCCACCTCCCGACGGAGGGGGTCTACCACCCGGACCACCCCGCCGCGGGGTTCGAGGACCTGTACGCCACCTTCGACCCCGCGAAACCGACCGTCGCCGTCTGGTTCTACGAGTCTCACTGGACCCACGAGAACACCCGCTACGTCGACGCGCAGGTGCGGGCCATCGAGCGCGAGGGAGCGAACGCGCTCCCCATCTTCTGTGAGCCCGCCACCGACGCCGAGGGCCAGTGGAACGCCGAGCAGGTGACAGAGGAGTGGTTGCTGGACGCCGACGGGAACGCCCGCGTGGACGCCGTCTGCTCGTCGTTCATGTTCTCGCTGTCGATGGACGAACGCGGGCGGAGTGCCGACGGGGAGGGCGACGGTGCCGAGGACGTGTTCCTCGACAGACTCGGCGTCCCCGTCCTCCAGACGGTGACGACGATGCGCTCGCGCTCCCGGTACGATTCGAGTGATACCGGCGTGATGGGCTTCGAACTCGCCCTCTCCGTGGCCCTGCCGGAGTTCGACGGCAACGTGATTACCCACCCCATCTCCGGCAAGGAGCGCACCGACGACGCCGCCGACATCGGGAGCGCCCCCAAACAGCACTTCCCCATCGACGACCGGGTCGACCACGTCGCCCGACTCGCGGTCAACTGGGCCGACCTGCGCCACACGCCCAACGACGAGAAAAATGTGGCTGTCGTCCTCCACAACTACCCGCCCAGCGACGACGGCATCGGGACGGCGTTCGGCCTCGACTCGCCCGAGAGTACGGTGAATCTCCTCGAGGAACTCGTGGACCGCGGCTACGACCTCGGTGACACGATGCCCGACTCCGGCCAGTCGCTCGTCGAGCGCCTGACCGCCCAACTCACGCTGGACGACCGCTGGGTCGCGCCCGAGGACGTGCGCGAGATGAGCGTCGACACCGTCTCGCCCGACCAGTACGCCGAGTGGTTCGACGCCCTCGACTCGGGCTTTTGCGAGAGCGTCGTCGAGGAGTGGGGCGACCCGCCCGACCGGCCCTTCGCCGTCCCCGGCGTCGAGTTCGGCAACGTCCTCGTCACCGTCCAGCCCCCGCGCGGGTTCGGGATGGACCCCTCGAAGGTGTACCACGACTCGGACC
The DNA here is from genome assembly GCF_019599465.1 of Haloarcula rubra. Classification (GTDB taxonomy): domain Archaea; phylum Halobacteriota; class Halobacteria; order Halobacteriales; family Haloarculaceae; genus Haloarcula; species Haloarcula rubra. Next base: position 227,490 of record NZ_RKLR01000005.1, on the reverse strand, counting down.
TCCAGCCACCCCACGACTACGTCGCCTTCTACCGCTGGCTCCGCAACGCCTACGCGGCCGACGCCGTCGTCCATCTGGGCACCCACGGCAGTCTGGAGTGGCTCCCCGGCAAGACGGTCGGGCTGGACGGCGAGAGCGCGCCCGACCAGCTAATCGACGACGTCCCGAACGTCTACCCCTACATCGTCAACAACCCCGGCGAGGGCACCCAGGCCAAGCGCCGGTCCTACGCCGCCATCGTCGACTACCTCACGCCGGTGATGGCCAACGCCGGCACCTACGACGACCTCGCCGACCTCGAAGAACTGGCCGACCGCTACCGCGAGGCCGGCATGGAGGACGCCCGCACCGACGACGGCGAGCACCTCGCGGACCTGCTCCGCGAGACGGTCGACGAACTGGACCTCGCTGTCGAACTCGGTATCGAGGGCGAGATAGAGGAGAAAGCCGACGTGCGCGGTCCCGAGCGCGAGGCGCGCAGCGCCTCGGAACGGTCGAGCGGGGAGCGCAGCGACCCGCGAGACGAAGGGGGCACGACGCTCGCCGACGGTGACGTCGCGGGCGACGACCTCTCTATCGACGAACTGGTCGAACGCGTCCACGAGTACCTCACCGACGTCAAGACGACCCAGATTCGGAAGGGCCTGCACACGATGGGCGAACCGCCCGCCGACGACCGCCTCGTCGACTACCTCGTCGCGCTCACGCGACTGGAGAATCCGGGTGCTCCGTCCCTCCGCGAGAGCGTCGCCGGCGTCCTCGGCGTCGACTACGACAAACTCCGGAACGCCCCCGGCGAGTACGACGAGGCGCTGGGGATGACCTACGCCGAGGCCGCCGACCACGTCCACGAGACGAGCAAGGACCTCGTTCGGACGCTGGCCGACCACGGCTTCGACGTGCCCGAGAGCGAACTCGACGACGGCGACAGCGAGGTCAACATGAACTTGCTCGTCGTGGATATCGACCCGCTCGGGGACGCACGCGCCCGGTCGGGCGCTCACGACGACCTGCGCGAGGTGCTGGCCTATATCTGTGAGGAGGCCGCCCCGCGGGTCGCCGGCGCGGCCGACGAGATACCCCGAACCGCAGATGCCCTCGAAGGCGAGTACGTCCCGCCGGGTGGCTCCGGCGCACCGACGCGGGGCGGCGTCGACCTGCTCCCGACGGCGCGGAACTTCTACACGCTGGACCCCCGGAAGGTCCCGGCCAAATCCGCGTGGGACGTCGGGAGCGAGGTCGCCGAGGGGGTCCTCGAGAGACACGTCAGCGCGACGCGAAGCGCCGCGGACCAGTCGAGCGGAGAGTCCGACGAACCGCGAGACGAAACCGACGAGGGTGCCTACCCGGAGGAGATAGGCGTCGTCGTCTGGGGCACCCCGACGGTCCGCACCCGCGGCGAGACAATCGCACAGGTGCTGGCCCTGATGGGCGTCGAACCGGTGTGGTCCGACGCTGGCCGCGTCGAGGACGTCGACCCGATTCCGCTGGACGAACTCGGCCGGCCGCGAATTGACGTGACCACGCGGGTCTCGGGCCTGTTCCGGGACGCGTTCCCCGCCGCCGCGAGCGTCGTCCACGACGCCGTCGAGGCCGTGGTCGACCTCGACGAACCCTACGAGATGAACTACGTCAAGAAACACGTCGAGGACGAGACCGAGGACCTCGTGGCCGACGGGATGGGCCCCGAGGACGCCCGCGACGCGGCGAAACACCGGGTGTTCACGACCCGACCCGGCGGCTACGGTGCCGGGACGAACAAGGCCGTCGACGAGGGCAACTGGGAGGACCGCTCGGACCTCGCCGACGTGTACGTCCAGTGGGGTGGTTACGCGATGGGGTCCCGTGGCCGCGTCAGCGACGCCCACGACGCCTTCGAGCGCAGGCTCGCCTCCGTCGAGGCGACGGTCAAGATAGAGGACACCGCCGAACAGGACGAGTTCGACTCCTCGGACTGGTACGCCTTCCACGGCGGGTTCATCTCCGCCGTGACCGAAATCGCTGGCGAGGAACCCGATTCCTACGTGGGCGACTCGTCGGACCCCGACGACGTCGACGTCTACACGAACGAGGAGAAGGTCCGCAAGGCGATGCGCGCCCGCGTCCTCAACCCGTCGTGGCTCGACTCCATGGAGGAGCACGGCTACAAGGGCGCGGGCGACCTCTCGACGACGGTCGACGTGGTGCTGGGCTGGGACGCGACCACCGGCGTCGTCAGCGACACGCTCTGGGCGGAGGTGGCTGACCAGTACGCCTTCGACGAGGACCGACAGGAGTGGCTTCGGGACGTGAACCCGTGGGCGCTGGACTCGATTACCGACACCCTGCTGGAGGCCATCGACCGCGGCCTCTGGGACGCCGACGCCGAGACCGAGGAACGGTTGCGTGACCTCAACCTCGACGTCGACGGTGACCTGGAGGCGCGTGCCGGGAGTGGTCCCGGCGGCGACCCCACGGAGGTGACCAGTGATGACGACTGAGAGCGCGAATCCGGAGGATTCGCGAGACGGAGGCGGCGAAGCCGCCGAGGACGGGACGGAGTTCGAGGACTACGCCGACCTCGGCGCGACCACCGAGAACGCGATGGACATCGCGGAGACGTCGATGGACCGCGTGCGCGAACTGGTCCTCGACGAGACGCTGGCCGACCGGATGCGACAGAAGGCCGTCCACGCGACCGGCGATCCGGAGTTCCAGCACCTCGTCCGCTTCACCGGCACCGACGACGCCGAACCGGTCCGGGCGGGCGCGCGTGCGGTCCTCGACGAGGCGCCCATCGTCACCGACATCACGATGGTCAAAGCCGGTATCACCGGCCGGGGCCACGACTGCCCGGTCCGGAAGGCCATCGGCAACGGGGCCGACCTCGCGGCCGAGACGGGGATGACCCGGACCGCCGCCTCGGTCCTCGAAATCGACAGAGAAGGCGTGTACGACGATTCTATTGCCGTCGTGGGTAACGCACCGACGGCGGCGCTCGCGCTGGCCGACTGCATCGAGGACGGGACCCGGCCCGCCGTCGTCGTCGCCACGCCGGTCGGGTTCGTGAAGGCCGCCGAGAGCCGGAAACGGCTCCGAGACGTGGCGGCCGACCACGGCGTCCCGGCCATCACGAACGTCGGCCGTCGCGGCGGCTCCGGACTGGCCGCGGGACTCACGAACGAGTTGGTGCACGTCGCGAGCGACGTTCGCGAGGGAGCGGTCGACCTCGATGGCTGACGACTACGACCTCGATTCGGGACCCGACCCGGCGACGTTCGCGGCCGCGGCCCCGGAGGACCCCGACGCCGCCGACCCGGTTCACGCCGTCGGCATCGGGCCGGGGAACCTCGAATACCTCACGCCACGGGGCGAGCGAGCCATCCGCGAGGCCGACGTGGTCGTCGGGTTCGAGACGGTCGTCGAGTTCGTCGCCGCCCGCACCGACGCCGACCTGCTGACCTGTGGCTACCGCGACGAGGGCGCGACGCTGGCGACGTTCGCCGACCGCGTTGCCGCGGGCGAGCGGGGGGCGGCCGTCCTGATGGGCGACCCGAACCACTCGGGCTACCAGTTCGTCGGGAAGGTCCAGCGCGCCGTCGACGCGCCGGTCCGGGTCGTCCCCGGTATCTCGTCGCTCCAGATGGCGGCGAGTCGTGCGCGGACGCCGATGGAGGACGCGACGTTCGTCACGCTCCACAAGAGCGGCGACCTCTCGGCCGACCGCGAGCGACTCCGCCGCGACGTCGGCGAGCGCCACCTGCTGGTGTTGCCCCGTCCCTACGACGTGATGCCCGGCGACGTCGCCGCCGACCTCCTCGACGCGGGCGCGGCCCCCGACCTCACGGCCATCGTCTACGAGCGACTGACACACGACGACGAGGCGAGCACCGAGACCACCCTGTCGGCGCTCGCCGACCACGCCGGCGGCGACGGTGCGGGCGACACGCCCTTCTCCGACCTCTCCGTGCTCGTCGTCCGGCGCGCCTAGCGACCCTCGCCGTCGGTCGCCATCGCGCGTGCCGTCGCTGTCAACGTCTCCTCGAAGGTCTGTGGCGTCGGACCCGTGTCGAGAGCGCGTTCGGTCTCGACGGTCGAGACGATGGCCTCCGTGACGTGTTCGTGGTCGCCCAGCGGGGCCGCGTACGCCAGCCCGCCCCGGTCGAGCTGGAGCTTCTCGGGGACGTGGTCGGTCGTCGCGGGGCACTCGGTGAGAAACAGCGGCACCGCGACGGCGTGGTCGCCGGTGAGGTTGTACCGGACGCACTCCACCGTCGGGTTCTGCCGCAGGTAGCAGGGGACGACCTCGCCGAACGACGACCGTCGGCGGAGCCGTTCGGCGTGGTACTCCGTGACCTGTCGCTGGTAGGGTCGTCTACTCGACCCCGCCGCGACCAGTGCCACCGACGTCCCGGCGTCGGTCGGGGCGGCCGCGGCCGCCCGGGCCTCGACGGCGGCGGTCACGAGTGCGTTCCGGCCGACCGGTTCGCAGTACCGGACCGTCGCGTCGGCGTCACGCAACAGCGTCGGCACCGTCTGGAGCGTGACGTGGTCGTGTGCGACCGTCAGTGGGACGGCGACGACCCGGTCCGTGTCGAGGTCGGCGACGGCCTCGGTCAGCGTCCGACGTGGCTCCTCGCCGTAGGTCAGCAACCGAACGTCGTCGACGAGGGCACGGTCCCGGAGCCGCCGGGCGTGCGTCTCGAACGCGGTCGTCGCGCGGGCAGTCTCTCGACCGATGAGCAGGAGTGTGTCGTGAGGCATGGGTTCTCTGCCGACTAAATCAAGCCAGGTTGATTTAGCCAAACTATTGTTGTCTTGACGATGGAACGCGACCACTAATAGCTTGTGGTCACCCGCCTCGCGGCCCGACGCTTATCTCGTTCGGGGTGGTTACACCGGTATGACCGTCTACGAGACAGACGTTCCCGGCGTCGGCAAGAAGTTCGAGGTCGAACTCGACGGCGACGAACGACTCGTCATCGTCATCCACCACGACGGGAAACGCGAAGTGTTCCACAAGGACGGGCCGGACGTCGACGCCGACCGCCTCTTCACGCTCGGCGGTCGACAGGCCCGCGAGGTGGGGGCGATTCTGCAAGGCGCGTACTTCCAGCCAGTCGAGACGGACTCGGTGGACGTGCCGCTGGGCGACGCCATCATCGAGTGGGTCGACGTCGAGTCTGACTCGCCGCTCGCGGGCCAGACGCTGGCCGACGCGAAGGTCCGACAGCGGACCGGGGCGTCAATCATCGCCATCCAGCGCGACGGGACGACGCTCCCGAACCCGGACCCAGAGGACACCATCACCCCGGGCGACATCCTCGTGACGCTAGGGACCCGCGACGAGCAGTCGGCACTCGAAGATTTGGTGGCCCCCGACGACGATGGCTGAGTTACTGCTGGAAGTCGGTATCGCCGTCACCGGCGTCGCCCTCGCGGGCATGCTGGCGGGGCGTATCGGCCTCTCGGTCATCCCGGCGTACATCCTCGTCGGCGTCCTGTTGGGGCCGAACGCACCGACGGCGCTGTTCGGCGTCCCCGTCGCCCTCGTCAACGAAGGGGAGGTCATCGACGTACTGGCGGAACTGGGCGTCGTCTTCCTGCTGTTCTTTCTCGGCTTGGAGTTCAGTGTCGACCAGTTGCTCCGGGACCGCCGGAAGATATCCGCCGTCGGTGTGCTGGACTTCGTCGTCAACTTCGGCATCGGCGCGGCCATCGGCCTCGCCTTCGGGTGGACGCTCGTCGAGACGCTGTTCCTCGCGGGCATCGTCTACATCTCCTCGTCGGCCGTCGTCACGAAGTCGCTCATCGAGACGGGGTGGATAGCCAACGAGGAGTCCAGTCCCATCCTCGGGACCCTCGTGTTCGAGGACATCCTCATCGCCGTCTACCTCGCCCTGCTGGCGGCCATCACCGGCGGCGGCGGTCTGCGAGCGGCGGCCACCTCCGTCGGCGTCGCCTTCCTCTTCCTCGGGGGCCTGTCGGTCGTCGCGTGGTACGGCGCCGGGTGGTTCGAGCGCTTCTTCAAGACCGGGTCGGACGAACAGTTCGTCCTGCGAGTCGTCGGGCTGACCACCGTCGTCGCCGGGGCGGCGCTGGCACTGGGCGTCAGCGAGGCCGTCGCCGCCTTCTTCCTCGGCACCGGCCTCAGTCAGACGACCCACGTCGAGCGCATCGAACACATCGTCGCGCCGGCCCGGGACCTCTTCGCCGCCGTCTTCTTCTTCGCCATCGGGCTCTCGACGGACGTGACGTTGCTCGCGGGCGTCGCCGGCCTCCTCGCGGTGGCCGTGGTGGCGACGACGGCCGGGAAACTCCTCAGCGGGACCCTCTCGGGTCGGGTGTACGGGCTGGACCAGCGCCGCTCGCTCCGCGTCGGCCTCGGACTGGTTCCGCGCGGGGAGTTCTCGCTGGTCCTCGTCGCACTCGCGGCCAGCATCGGCACCGGCAGACTCGGCTCCGTCATCCCCGCGTTCGCCGTCGGCTACGTCCTCGTGATGAGCGTCGTCGGGAGCGTCCTCGTCGACAGAGCCGACGGCATCACCGACGCCGTCCTGTCGGTGACGGGCACCGACTCACGGGGCTGACCGTCGCCGTCTCGGTGTCGGCCGTCCGTCGCAGTCCTCTACGACGCGTTTTAGGGCGGCCAAAAAATCACAAACGGTATGTTCGGGTAGCCGGGTGTCCCCCGTATGGAAGGCAACCTGAGAGCGGTTCGACGGGACGAGGTGACCCACCGTGAGTGACTACGACCGCGACGTCGTCGTGGTCGGCGGCGGCCCGGCCGGCTGTTCGGCCGCGGTCTTTCTGGCTCGCGACGGGCTTGATACGGTGGTCTTCGACCGCGGGCGGTCCTCGCTCAAGCAGTGTGCCTATCTGGAGAACTATCTCGGGTTCCCCGCCGGCGTCGACGTCGAGACGCTGTACGCACTGATGCACGACCACGTCGAGGAGGCGGGTGGGACGGTCGTCCCGGACCTCGTCTCGTCTGTCGAGCGCGCAGACGGTGGCGACGGGTTCGTCGTCCGGACACAGGACGGCCACGCGGTCACGACGCGGTACGTCCTCGCCGCGACCCGGTACGACGGCGCGTACCTCCGTCCGCTCGACGACGGCGCGATGTTCGAGCGCCACGAGTACGACGGCGAGGAACGCGAGCGCTTCGACCGTTCGTACGCCGACCACGACGGCACGACGCCCGTCGAGGGCCTGTACGTCGCCTCGCCGTCCCACGAGACGGACCGGCAGGCCATCGTCGCCGCCGGGCGCGGGGCCCGCACCGCACTCGAACTCGTCGCGCACGCCCGTCGTGAGCGTGGCTACCCGGACGCCGTCGCGGACCACTACGACTGGGTCCGCCCCGAGAGCGCGCGTGACGAGGAGTGGGACGACCGAGACCGGTGGCGCGAGTGGTTCGACCGCCGCCTCCCCGAGGACCACGGCCTCGCCGACGAGCGACGTGTCGAACTCCGGGCGGAGGCCATCGACCGTCGATTGGCGACGTACGTCTCCGAGGCGGAGATAGCGGCACGGACCGAACGCGGTCAGCGGCGACTGTTGGACCACGTCGACGACGCCCTCGTCCTCGAACGCGCACGCGAAATCGAGGCGGCGTCCGGCACGGCCGGCGAGTGACCGCTCGCGCACTTCGCCCTCGACGCCGCTCCCGACGGTACTCCTGCCATTCGGCCTCGGTCCGACGCCACGGTCGAAGCGTCGAATAGCACATTTCGTATAGCGAAGTGCGATTTATCGGCTGTCTACCCCGGGATACAGAATCCGCTACGAAAACGCCCGAGCGTTCCCGAAACCGCCGTCGTCGGTCGCATCGACGAAACCCTTCAGTGGGTGGCCGTCGACCACCGGGCATGATCGCCGACGAGACGCTCACGGTCGACGGCGCGCGCATCCACTACCGAACGGCCGGCGACGGCCGACCCGTCGTCCTCTTACACGGGGGTATCATCGACGCGGCACACGTCTCGTGGCCGCCGGTGGTCGACCGCCTCACGCCCGAGCACCGGGTCGTCGCGCCGGACCTGCTCGGCTACGGCGAGAGCGAACTGGCCGAGGACACCTACTCGATTCCGCGCCACGCCGAGATAGTCGCGGGGCTGCTCGACTCGCTGGACTGCGGCCCGGTGACGCTGGTCGGCCTCTCGCTGGGCGGCGGGGTCGCCATCCAACTCGCGTTGGACCGGCCGGACCTCGTCGAGACGCTGGTCCCCATCGACCCGTTCGGCCTCGGGCGGGACCTGCCCAACGGCCGCCTCTCGCTTCTCCTCGCGCGGGTGCAGGTGTGCAACCGCCTCGCCATCGCGGCCTTCCGGCGGAGCCGTCGCCTCACGCGGGCCAGCCTCGACGGTATCGTCCACGACCTCGATGCGCTCCCCGAGGCCGCCGTCGACGCCGTCTACGAGGAGGTCCAGCGGCCGACCGCAGGGGCGGCGTTCCGGCGGTTCCGCGACGCCGAGGTGACCCGTCACGGCTACCGGACGACGTTCACCGACCGGTACGGGGACGTGGGTGTCCCCACTCGCTTGCTCCACGGTGCCCACGACGAGTTGTTCCCCGTCGACTGGGCCGAACGCGCCGCCGACGCCATCCCCGGGGCCGAACTCCACGTCCTCGACGACTGTGCGCACTGGGCGCCGCGAGAGAACCCCGACGCCGTCGCGTCTCACGTCGAATCGGCCGTCTCGGGGCGGTAAAGCACGCTTCTGTCGACGGGTGCCGATTCGGCGACCCCGCTCTCCGGTCGGCCGATAAACTCTTTTACGCTATATCGAATCGGCAGTGTGGCTATCGTGTCACTCCGAGGGCGGCACCGCTGGTGTCGGTTACCGACGGACTTCCTCTCTGACGTCCGACTGCACCCACGCCGCCTCGTTCTCGGTGTCCTGGATGATGGTCACCAGACCGTTCTCGCTCCGGTACTCGATGGCGCGATACCGGTCCAAATCCGGCGGTTCGGGCGCGTCACTGTTCGCCATCATCGGCTATCGTCGCTCCCGGTACGCGGCGCCCGAGACGGGGTCGTCCAGCGGTCTGACGTCGAACGTCCCGTCGTGATAGACGGACACCTCGTAGTTCGCCGTCTCGAAGCGAACGTGGCCGTGTGTCGCTCGGCTATCGGTTCCTGCGGGGAACAGCGACGCGAGGGCGTCGACGTCGACGTAGTCGTTCAACGGGGGGAGGTCTATCGGGTCGACGCCGCGTTTCGCGGCTATCGCTTCGGTGATAGCGACGACCAGCGCGTCGGCGTCGTTGGCGGTCGATGAGGGCGTGGGACAGTTCATACTGTAGTAGACGCGTCCTACCCGCATAGCCGCTCTCGATAAGAGTATACTACCGAACGCCGGACGGGTGCTAGATAGCTAGCCCCGCGTCTCCTCGTCGTCGAATATCAGGCCGAACAGTTCGCGTTCGCCGGTCCGGATGTGCCGGCTGACGGTCGGTTGGGAGACGTCGAGCATCGCCGCCAACTCCTGCCCGCTGACGTCTCTGGGCCACTCGAAGAACCCGCTGAAGTAGGCCGTCTCCAGCACCTCCCGCTGGCGTTCGGTGAGTCGGTCCCGGTAGTTCGCCTCGAACTCGGCCGGCGTCTGGACGGAGCGTTCCCGCTCGGTCTTGGCGACCAGTTCGCTTCCCTCGTACCGCTCCAGGAACATCCGGACGAACGCCTGCACGTCGCCGCTCTGGGGCAACTCGACGCTCACTCGACCACCGTCGGCGCTGGCGGTCATCGCCGTCGGGTGTGCGCCGTAGGAGACGAGGTCGGCGAGGAACCCGGAGTCACCCACCAGCGCCTCGAAGCGACACGTGTCCTCGCGTTCGGTGAGCAACGAGAGCTGGTGGATGGACGGTATCCGTTCGCTGTACCGGTAGACTGCGTCCGGGTCGGCCCCGCTGACGGTGAAGAACACCCGGACGGTCCCGTCGCTGTGCTGGACGAGTTCGTCGAACTCGAACTCGCTGCCGGTCTGGGCGGCGAACTCGAACGGCGGAATCGAGGGGTCGTCGACGCTGAAGGTGAGTTCGACGGCGGCGTCGCTGACCAGCGCCTTCTTCCGCTCGATGGCGTTGATGGCGTACCCGACCATCCCCCCGAGTTCGCCCAGCACCGCCCGCTCCATCTCGTCGAACACGCCGGCCTCGTCGGCGTAGAGGTGCAGGACGCCGTACACCGTCTCGCGGAAGGTCAGTGGCACGGCGATGCTGGCGTCGAAGCCGCGTCTGAGAGCCTGTGTCTGCCACGGCGCCAGCGGCGGGTCGGCGTGGAGGCTGTTCTGGACCACCGGTTCGCGGGTACTGATGGCTCGTTCGGTCGGCGTCTCGCCGGTCGCGGGTCGCTCTGCGTCGGCGAGCCAGTCCAGATAGCCGTCGTCGTCGCCCGAACTCGCGCGCACGGAGACGTCGTCGCTGCTCGCCCGCTGTTCGCCGACCCACGCGAAGACGTACGGGTCGGCGTCGGCGAGTCGCTCGCAGACGGCCGTCTCGACGTCCGCACGCGTCGACGCCTGTGTGAGGTCCCGCGTGAGGCTCCGGATGATGTCGTTGAGGCGGTTGAGGTGGTGGAGCGACTCGTTGTGGTCGGCCAGTTCGGCCGTCGTCGCCCGCAGTTCCCGTTCCCGGTCGACCCGGTCGAGGGCGGCCACGGCGTTCGCGACGAGAATCTCCGCGACCATCACGTCGGTGTCGTCGAAGGCGTGGGGCTCGGTCGCCCCGGCGACGAAGACGCCGTGGGTGCCCATCGGGAGCAGAATCGCGCTCTCCAGTGGTGTCTCGTCGGCGTCCATCGCCGTCTCGCTCAAATCGTCGAGGACGCGCCCCTCGCTCTCGGCGTAGACCTGCCACGGGCACCCCCACTCGGAGGTGAACAGCGGTCCGTCGCCGACGAGCGACTCCAGCGCCGCCGTCCGCCGGGCCGGGCGTAGCCGTCCGGTCGCCTCGTCGTGGTACTCGACGGCGGTCAGCGGGAGGGCCAGTATCTCCCGTGCCCCCTCGACGACGATGTCGGCCACCGCCTCGGCCGTCTCGGCGGTCGTCAGCGCCTGTCCGACCTCGTTGAGGCTGGCGAGCCGTTCCGCGCGACGTTTGCGGTCGCTGATGTCCCGGACGACGCCGGCCCGGCCGTGGCGTCCGTCGTCGAGTTCGAACAGGGAGATGCGGGCCTCCACCGGCACCTGCTCGCCCGACGCGGTGGTCAGGACGGCTTCGAGCGTGACGCTCTCGCGGCCGTCCGACTCGATGTGTGACTGGAGGTCGTCGGCCTGTTCGACGAGGCGCGTCTCGAAGAACTCGCTGGCCGGGCGACCCAGCAGTGTCTCGCGGTCGTACCCCACGAGGTCGGTGTAGGCGTCGTTGACGGCGACGAACCGCCCCTCGTCGTCCACGGCGTACAGGCCGTCGTCGACGATCTGCATCACGGCCTCCTGTCGCTGGAGGCGGCGCTCGCGCTGTTTCTGGTCGGTGACGTCCTCCAGCGAGAACACCGACGAACTCACCGCCCCGTCCGCGTCGTAGAGCGGCGCCCCGGCGACCGAGAGCCACCGGGTCTGCCCGTCGACGGCGACGCGTGCCTCGCCGCGGACCGTCACGCCGTCCTCGACGACGCGCTGGTGTGGTCGCCGGTCGTCGCCCTCGACGTCACCGTCGAACGACAGCACGTCGACGTCCAGTGCCGTCTCCACGAGCGGGCCGTCGTACCCGTCGATACCGAGCATGTCGGCCGCCCGGTCGTTGATGTAGCGGACGGTGTCGTCGGCGTCGACGATGACGATGCCGACCGGACTGGTCTCGAGGATGCGGTCGGTGAGGCTCCGCTCCTCGCCGAGGGTCGTCTCCGACTGCAGGCGGCCCAGCAACCGCCCGCTGTCCTCGGTGTCGCGCGTCGTCTCGCCGGCACCGAGATAGGACCGCAGGTGGTGGTCGAGGAGCCGACGCTTCTCCGGGCCAGTGTCGTGGACGAACTCGTCGATGCCGGCCTCGAACGTCCGGTCGATGAGCGACTGGGAACTCTGTCCGGCGACCAGAATCGTGACCAGCCCCGGTTGGGCGTCGAGACAGTCCGAGAGAAACGAGACGCCGTCGCCGTCCGGCAGGTCGTACCGCGCCACGACGGCCGCCAGCGACTGCTGTTCGACCAGTTCGAGCGCCGCCGCGGCCGTCTCCACCGTGAGTTCGGTCTGCGACTCGCCGGCGTCCGCGAGTAGCGACGCCGACTCGTCCGACCACAGCGACCCGGACCCGACGTAGAGGAGACGGAGCGGCGATTGCTCCTGATCGATACTCATGTATCTAGCGTTTGGTCTCCACGTGGAAGTGAGCCGGGCCTATCTCTCTAGCCCCCGTCGCCGGTGAGCGATAGCCACCGTCGACGGGGCGCCGTGGCCGTGCGAGCAGGGGTTCCCGTCACGTGCTCGCCGGCATCGCCGACGAGAGGATGTAGTCGAACGCCTTGCGCTCCGCTTTCCGGAGGTGCTGGTGGAACGTCGACGCGGCGATGTCCAGCGAGTCCGCCACGTCCTGCCCGGAGACGTCCCGCGGCCACTCGAAGAACCCGCCGTGGTAGGCGGCTTCGAGGGCGGCTAGCTGGCGGTCGGTGAGTGCCTCGGTCAGTTCCCGCTGGAGGCGGTCGTCGTCGTCTCGGGTCCGCTGTCGACGCTTGAGGAGTTGCGCCCCGGGATAGGCGTCGGTGACGACGTCGATTATCCGGCGTGTGTCCACGGTCGGCGAGACGCGAATCGTCATCCGGTAGTCACCGTCCTCGACGACGGCCGACTCGACGAACCCGCCGACGGAGGCGACGACCGACAGCACCGGGGGTTCCGAGAGCCGAGCCTCGAAATCGGTCCCGTCGTCCCGGAAGGTCACCGACTCCCAGTGTGGGATGGCGTCGGTGATGGCGTGGACGCTCTCGACGGCGTCCGGCGTCGCCGACCCGTAGACGACGTACTCGTCGTCGGTGACGGGAATCGCGTGGTCGAGCGTGACGGTGCCACAGGTCCCGGCGTCGACGTCGAGCGTCTCGAAGACGTCGGGGATGTGGAACTGCAGTTCGACGACTTCGTCGCTCATCAGCGCCTGTTTCCGCTGTGTGGCGGCGATAGCGTGGCCGACGACCTCACCGAGTTGCTCGACGACCACGCGCTCCCGTCCCTCGAAGGCGTTCTCTCGGCCGGTGTAGAGGTTCAACACACCGTACACCGTGTCTTCGTGGACGATGGGGACGGCGGCCGACGCCCGGACGCCGTGCGCTTCGGCCCGGTCCCGCCAGCACTCGTAGTCGTCCGCCGTCCTGACGTCGCCGACCGTCTGTATCTCGCCCGTCCGGATGGCTTCGCCGGTCGGCCCTCCGCCCCGTTCGTCGTCCGGGTCGACGGATATCTCGAGCCCGTCGAGGTAGTCTTCGGCACCGGCTTCGGCCCGCGGGACGACCCGCTGTGAGCCGCTGTCACCCTCGCCGACCCAGGCGAACTGGTAGGACGCCGAGTTCGCGAGGTGGTGACACACCGTCTCCTCTATCTCCTCGCGGGTCGACTGCTCGACGACCGCCGTGGTAATCTCGTTGAACACCTCGTTGAGGCCGTTGAGCGCCGAGAGGAGTTCGACGTGCTGCTGGCGTTCGAGTTCGCTACCCACCCAGTTGCTGAGCAGGTCGACCAGCGCGACTTCCCAGTCGGAGAACTCCTCCGTCCGGGGCTCCATGCCGTAGAAACAGAAGGTGCCGTAGACGGCGTCGTCGACGGTGACCGGCGCACCGAGGTAACAGGAGATGCCCCACTCCGCGTTCCCGGCCTTGTCGGCCAGTTCGGGCGCGTCCCGCTCGACGTCTTCGAGCACGAGCGTCTCCGCCGTCGAGACGACCCGGTCACAGTTCGTGTACGAGAGCGGCACGACGTCCCCCGCTCCGAGGTCCGCGTCGGCCGGTGCGTCGACCGACTCGAAGACGTAGTCGGAGCCCTGCACGTGTGACAGGGACGCGTACGGCGTGCCGACGGTCTCGCGGACGACGCCGAGGAGCGACTCGATCTGCTCCTCGACCGACCGGTCCGAGTCGGCGATAATCTCGTGGGCGCGCCGTAGCGTTCGCTCGCGCCGGCGCAGTTCCGCCCGCCGGTCGACCAGTTCCCGTTCGTCGTCGCGGCGCGCGATGGCCGAGGCGAGGATGGTCGCGACCGACTGGACGAAGTTGACGTCGTGCTCGGTGAACGTCGTGTCGGCGGTGTCGTGGGTCCCGAGAATCCCCCACGGGTCGTCCCGCGGCCCGATGATGACGCTGATACCGCTCCGGACGTCGTGGTCCGTCAGCAGGTCGGGGCCGCTGAAGCGCCGTTCCGTCGTCAGGTCCTCGACGACGACGGGGGCGGACGACGCCAGCGTGTAGGACGCCTGCGAGTCGTTGGCGACGGCGGACACCGTCGCCGACCCCACCAGTCCGTCGTCCCAGCCGACGCCCTCTCTGAGCAGCAGTTCGTCGGTCGCCGGGTCGAGGTCCAGTACCTTGCAGTACTCGTTGTCGAGCGTCTCGGCGACGAGTTCGGTCGCCGTCCGCATCAGAGTGTCCACGTTCCGGTCGGCGAGCGCTCGCTGGCCGAGGTCGGTCACGACCTCCTGCTGGTGGACTCGCCGCTCGAGTTCGGCCTCCCGTTCGAGCCGGTCGGAGACGTCCCGGACGACGCCACAGCGGCCGACCCCGTCGTCGACGGGGAACGGCGAGAAGCGAGCCTCACAGGGGACGGCGCCGCCGTCACTCGTCCGGACGTCGAGTTCGAGTTGCGCGACGTCCCGGTCGTCCGAGACGACCTCGCTGGCCATCGTCCGGGCTCGCTGTGAAATCGCCTCGCTGTGGACCGTCGTCGCGTCCGCCCCGAGGAGTTCGGCCTCCTCGTAGCCCGTCAGGTCACAGAACTGCTCGTTGACGAGGACGAACTCCCCGTCGTCGTCCACCGCGTAGATGCCGTCGTCGACGGTCTCGACGATGGCCTCGTACAGTTCCAGTTCTCGTTCGCGTCTCCTGCGGTCGGTGACGTCGCGGAAGTACACCGAGAGACCGGTCTCGGACGGGTAGGCGGTGACCTCGAACCACGTCGCGAGCGGCGGGTAGTACGCCTCGAACGACCGGGACTCCTGCGTCTCGAATGCCAGTTCGTACTCGGTCTGGAACCGGGAGTCGGCCGCTTCCGGGAACACTTCCCAGACGCGCTCGCCGACCAACTCGTCGGCCGGGCTGTCCAACAGCGTCGCGGCCCGGTCGTTGACCTGCGTGAACTGCCACGACTCGTCCAGCGCGAAGAAGGCGTCGTCGATTCGGTCGACCATCTCCCGCAGTTCGTCCGCGAACTGTTCGCGCTCCCGTTCGAGTTCGCTCTGTGTCTGCCGCAGGGTGGTCACGTCCGTACAGGCGAGGACCGCGCCGCCGTCGGCTCTCGGCGACGCACTGACCCGGACCCACCGGCGGGTCCCGTCCGGCGTCTCGTGCTCGAGTAACCGGTCGCTGACGGGCGTGTCGTCGTCGAGGACCGTCCGAACGGGGTGGTCTGCCGGCGGGACGGGGTCGCCGTCCTCGTCGTAGAACCGCAGGTCCGTCGCCGCCGACTCGGCCGACTCGTCGACGTCGAGCGTGGCCCGCGCACGCGAGTTCACCCGGTCGACGGTCCCGTCGGCGGCGACGGCGACCAGTCCGACGGGCGCCGTCTCTAACACGCGTGCCGCGTCCGTCTCGTCGACGGGGTCGTCCGACGGCGGCCGCCACCAGACTCGCGCGCTCGCTCCGACCTTCTTCGTGTCGAGCCGACCGCGGTCGACGAGTCGGTCGAGGCGGTCGTAGGTACTCCGCCGACCGAGGTCGAGGCGGTCGGCCGCTTCCGTGGTCGTCAACGGCGTCCCCGTCCCGTCGAACAACGCCAGCGTCTCCCGGAGACTCTCGGTCAGCGACTGTCCAGCCATGGACCCGGGTAACAGCGCTACCCAATTATACCCTCCGCCGGCGGAGTCGTCGTCCCGTCCCGCCGGTCGGTGTCCGCGTTCTGTCGCCGTGTGTGAACGTTCGCGGGCGAGACGGCGCCGCTCGCCGTCGGAATCGCGCGCTATCGTCAGTACCGACCTAAAATCTTCTAGGCCACGCTTACGCCCGCATAGTTCGTTGCACCGTGTACGCCTCCATCCGACCGGATTGGCGCTACGACCCATGACTCAGATACTCAGCGACTCCGACGGTGACCTCGCCGGAACGGTCGAACTGACCGAGAGCGACCGTCACCGACTCCTGACAGACGAGCGTCGTCGCATCGCTCTCGAGGTGCTCTCTGACCGGGTCGGCCCGGTCCACCTCGACGAACTAGCGACGGAAGTCGCGGCCCGTGAATCTGAACGGGAGACGGCCGACTCGGCGGCCGTCGAACGCGCGGCCATCGCACTCCACCACAACCACCTCCCCCGGTTGGCCGCCACCGACCTCGTCGACTACGACGCAGAGACACGGCAGGTCCACTAGAGCCACCGTTTTCCACCCGCCGGTCCGATACGTGGACACATGGCTCCGGTTCCACAGCACTGCCACCTCGACACGACGCTCCCGGCCGCCGTCGGCGACTACTTCGCCCCCGAACGCCGGACGCTCGACGCCTACCTCGCCTCGGTCCCCGACCGCTTCGGCCCCGGTGCCGGCGACCCGACCGTCGGCCCCGTTCACGCCGTCCCGTGGTTCTACGTCCCCGACCTCACGGGCTGGCGCGGCATCACGCTCGCGAGACTGCTCGCCGCCGACCGCGACTGCCCGTGCGTCCGACTCTCTGCGCTCGCCCGCGACGGCGTGGCGACGCTGTGGCGCGTCATCGACCGGAGCGCCGACGGCCCGGTGGTCGTCCACGTCGAACTCCGCGGCGACACTGGTCCGATTCCGGGGACGCTCCGCGAGGCGCTCCGGCGAGGGTACGACCAGCCACCCGAGTCGACGGGCGACGGCGACCCGGTGTCGGGGGACCCGGCCAACGCCCTCGTCGTGTTCACCGACACGCGGCCCTCGAAGCGCCTGACGTCGCCGCTCCCCGACGCCACGGAACCGGTCAGCGGCGCCGTCCTCTCGTACGCGCCCCGCGACAGCATGACCCCGGAACAGCCGGACGGCACCACCGTCCTCGACGCACCGCCGGCGTTACAGGACCGCACCGACCGTCTCGAAGGCCTGCTGGTCGCGTCCCTCGACGGCGTCGGCGACCCCGACGCCCGCGCCCGGTTCGTCGAGAACGCCGTCGAGACGCTCGCCATCACGCACTCGACCATCGGCAAGCAGGACCTCCTGTTCGACGTCTCGCCGCGGGTCGCGCTGAAACACGGTCATCGGCTGGACACGCTCGGCGTCGACGAGGCGCTGTCGGGCCTCCGGCGGGACGTCCTCGCACAGGTGCCACAGAGTCCGGGGAGTGCGGACCTCCGACGGACGCTGTCGGACCTCCTCTCGGGGTAATCAGGGCCGTCGCGGCCCGAGCGACTGCCGTGACCGAGCCCGCTCGACGAGGCGCTCCACCCGGTCGTCCATCGGCGGGTGCGTCGACAGGAGGTCCGACAGCGGCCCGTCCTCGTCGCCGTGGACGTACAGCGGCGTCAACGGTCCCAGACCCGGGGCCGAGACGCGCTCTATCGTCCGGAGCGCGCGGGCGAGCGCCAGCGGTTTCCCGGTCACCTCGACGGCCCGGTCGTCGGCCGCCCACTCCCGTCGTCTGGAGTACGCCAGCACGCCCAGCGTCACCGCCAGTCCCAACAGCGCGACAACTCGGAGTGCGGTGCGCTGGGTCCGGGCGAGCCACGACCGGGACCAGCTAGCGGGGTCGCCACGGACCAGCGCCCACGCCCGCGCGAGGCCGCCGGTCAGGACGACCACGGGGAACAGCACCACGCCGACGACGGCGACGAGCCCCTGTGTGAGGCTGTAGGCGAGTGTCTGGACCAGCGCGTCGCGGCGCTCCAGATGGGCGAGTTCGTGGGCCAGCAACGTCTCCATCTCGTCGGTCGAGAGATAGGCGAACAGCCGTCGGTCGACGACGACGGCCGCCCCGAACCCGCCGACTGCGAAGGCGTTGGGGACCGGCAACCGAGCGACCAGTAGCGTCGGCGTCCCCGCGTTCATCCGTTCGGTGAGGGCGTCGAACCGACGGTACGTCTCGGGGGCGCGCGCCCGCGGAAGGACCACCGCGTCGAGTGACCGTTTCAGCCGCGTCGTCCCGGACCAGTAGCTCAGCAGTCCGAGGACGACCGCCGTCCCGACGAGCGCCCCGGCCAGTACCACCGGTGACGGCCGTGACGCCCACACCGCACGGAGGACCCGATACCCGACCACCGCCGCCGCGGCGTACGTCACCAGCGACGCGACGCCGAGCACCGCCAGTGCGACCCGCCGACCTGCGTCCATCGACCGAGCGTACGGGCGGGACGCCGAAACGCCTTCTGTTACAGTCGGGTCGCAGGTCCGGGGCGGTCCGCGAGAAGGGATTCTGTATCGCGGATAGAAGTTTATCGTGTACCGGCCACCGGCTCGACGACGGCACTCCGAAACGCACGAGAGTGCTACGAGCGTGGCTGAAACCGCTCGTCAGAAGTCGTCGGACACCGACCGGCACGACGGGCTGTCGCTGCAGGCGGGCCCGCATCCGCCCAGTGGACTCACCCGCCGGACCGGGGCGAAACCGCCGCGGCGGCGGTCGCGAGGCCCCTGTCCCGTTGACGTCGTCCGCGCGACGCGCCACCGACGCTCGCGTTCGTGCGCGCTACGTCCGACGGGCGGCGCGCTAGCCGTATCGGCGACGGCGCCGGCGTGTCGTTCTCCCGGCGGGTCGCACGCCGTCTTCGCAGGGCAGACCGACCCACCGACTCGCCGATGGGCCACTCCCGTGTCGGGTCGACAGCGTCGCTCCGCCGGTTCGCCGTCCACGAGACCGATCGTGGGTGCTCCCGACACTCGACCGACGCGCCAGTACTGGCGGGTCCGACTCGGCGCCCGTCGACCGCCGCGTCGGCCTCGCACCGGTCGGCACCGTGCCGTCGAGAACCGCCCGCCGGACTACGACTGCCTCACGCCGGCCGGGGTGACGGGCGTCTCGTCGCTCCTTCGACTATCGACAGGGTCGCCGCGTCGGCGAAGTAGTCACCGATTCGACCGGTTTCGGACGAGAATCCCGTTACGGCGCCGGTTCACGCAGCCCCGCCCACAGCACGCGATAAATCTCTCACCGCGATACAGAATCAACCCAACCGACTGCGAATCGTCTCCGCCGTCGCCGCGCCGACGCCGTCGACGCTCGTCAGTTCGTCCGTCGAGGCCTCGCGGACGTTCTCGACGCTCCCGAACCGCCGGAGCAGTCGCTTGCGCGTCTCCGGCCCGACGCCGGGCAGGTCGTCCAGCGCCGTCGACACCTCGTCCCGGAGCGTCTGGTGGTACTGCACCGCGAAGCGGTGGGCCTCGTCGCGGACGCGCTGGAGGAGGTGCAGGTGCGGGGCGTCGTCGGCCCAGTCGTACACGCGCTCCGGTGTGATAACCAGTTCCTCGTCTTTCGCCAGCGCGATGGCGGGGACGTCCCACCCAGTCTCGGCGAGAGCGTCGCGGGCCGCGCCCAGCTGTCCGTCGCCGCCGTCGACGAGCAACAGGTCCGGGTCTGGGCGGTCGTCGCGGCCCGAGACGGCGCGCTCGGCCCGCCAGCGAATCAGTTCGCGCATGTTCGCGTAGTCGTCGTTGCGCTCGGTGAGCTTCTTCCGGCGGTAGTCCGACTTCTCGGCGCCCCCGTCGACGACGGTGACGTTCGACCCGACGACGCTCTTGCCCTGCGCGTGGCTCACGTCGAACCCCTCGATGCGGCGGGGGCGGTCGATACCCAGCACGTCGGCCAGCGCCCCGACCGCGTCGTCGGCACCGCCGCGCTGTTGGGCGTTCTTCAGCGCGAGGTCGACAAGCGTCGCCTCGCGGCCGGCGCCGGGCACTCGCAACTCGACGCCCTCGCGGTCGAGCCAGCGCGCTATCTCGGCGTCGGCGGGGTCCTCGGCACAGAGGATGGTACCGGGCAGGTCCCGCTCGGCGTAGTACTGGGTGATGAACGCCCGATAGACGCCCGCGGGTCCCTCGCCGTCCGGGGCGTCGAGGGTGTGGCGCTCCCGTTCGACCAGTTTCCCGCCCTCGGCGTGGAGGCGGGCGACGACGGCCCGGTCGCCCTCGACGACGGCGCCGAGTACGTCCGTCGCGGCGGCCCCGCCGGCGTCGCTGACCGCCGCGTCGCCCTCGCCGTGGAGGGCCTCGACGGCACCGAGTCTGTCCCGCAGGTTCGCCGCACGCTCGAACTCCTGTGCCTCGGCGGCGGCCGCCATCTCCCGGCGCAGGGGGTCGGCGAGCACCCCCACCTCGCCCTCGAAGAACCGCTCGACGCTCTCGACGTCGGCGGCGTAGTCGGCCTCGCTAATCTCGCCGGTGCACGGGGCGGTACAGATGCCCATCTCGTAGTCCAGACAGGGCCGGTCGCGGGTGCTGTACTTGTGGTCGGAACACCCCCGCAGGCCGTACGTCTCCCGCAGGGCCTTCACCACCGTCTCGACGCGCCCCTTGTCCGTGAACGGGCCGTAGACGATGGCGCCGTCGTCGGGGTCGCGGGTCACCTCGATGCGCGGGACGGCGTGGTCGGTGAGTTGGACCAGCGGGTAGGACTTGTCGTCTTTCAGCCGGACGTTGTACGGCGGCCGGTGGCGCTTTATCAGATTGGCCTCCAGCAGGAGCGCCTGCGTCTCCGTGTCCGTGACCGCGAAGTCGACGACGGCCGCCCGGTCGACCATCTTCGCGATGCGGCGGCTCCGCGGGTCGGCGTAGGAGCGCACCCGGTCCCGCAGGTCGACGGCCTTCCCGACGTACAGCACCCGGCCCTCGTCGTCTTCGAACTGGTAGACGCCGGGCTCTCGGGGGAGGTCGGCCGCCCGCGTACGCACGCCGTCTGGATCCATCGCCTCGGGGTTAGCGCTCGGCGGAGTTGAACGTCACGCCAGCGGGTCGTCCGTGACCGGGGGCTCGCTGGCGGCGGACGACGGCCCGTCGGGGCGAACGGCGGCCCGAATCCGCTCCAGCACGGTGTCGTCCTCGGGTGCCGACAGTTCGACGTCGTCGCCGCCGGCCACCGAGACGACGAGCACCGCCTCGCGGCTCCAGAGGTAGACGCCGAGGACGACGGCGGCGAGCGCCAGCGCCAGTCCGCCGAACAGCGTCATGATGTCGTCCAGTTGCGCCAGCAGTCGGAGAAGCCCCTGTAAGAGTCCGAGCATCCCGCCCAGCCCCATCGCGCCGGCGCTCCCGACGCCGTCCAGCGAGACGCCCGCCACGAGGCCGTCGAGGCTGACCATCTGCCCGGCCACGACGAGTACGACGCCGGCGACGAGCGCCTTCACCCCCTGTTCCAGGAAGTCGGCATTCCCGGCGCTCCGTCTGTCGACGCCCTCGACGTTCGGCCGGTCGACCTGCCGGAAGTTCGGCCCGTCGCGGTCCGGCGTGAACGCCAGCAGCCGGTGGCTCGTCACGACCACGCCACCGTCGCCCACCCGGACGTGCTCCCGTATCGACTCCCCGTCGTAGAGGAGGTCACCGGCCCGTTCGACCCAGTCCATACACCGTGTATGCCGACCGAGCGATTTCAATGCTCTCCCATCCCAAACGGCTATTTCGTCAGCGCCCCGACAGACAGGTATGGTGAGCGACCCCCGCTGTCCGCACTGCGACGGCAAGGTGAGTGCGACGGCGACGTGGTGTATGCACTGCGGGCAGGACTTCGCCGAACCGGTCGAGGCCGACGGGGGCCGCGTCGTCGGCCACGGCCTCGACGAGCCGACCGGCCTCCGCTCGGCGCTCGAATCCGGGGACGCCAGAGCTATCGGCCGGACGTTCGAGAGCCACGAGGACGGCCCGAGAGTCGTCGGCGTCGTGCTGGCCGTCGTCGCGTTCGTGACCCTCCCGATGGTCTCGCCGTCGGGCGTGACGTTCCTCTATCTGGCGGCCGTCGCCGGCGTCGGCCTCTATGCGACCCGCCAGCCCTCCGCCGCGGACGCCATTCGAGACGGCGGCACCGCACTGGCCGTGGCGCCGCTGGTGCTCTGGGTCGCAGCGGCCCTCCTGTCCGGGTTCACTGTCGTCGCCGTCACCGACCTGTTCGGTCCGATACTGTACGCGGGGCTGGTTCTGTTCGCCGTTCGTCGGTTGAGCCGGTGACGCTCACACCGGTATCAAAACTACCATGACTGCCGACGACGAGACTCCACCTATCAGGTGCCAGCCGTGACCAAGAAAAGCGAGTACACAGACGACTATCCCGACAAGACGCTGTACATTCCCGGCCCGACCGAAGTCCGCGAGGACGTCGTCCAGGAGATGGCCCAACCGATGTTCGGCCACCGTATGGACCGGATGACCGACCTCTACACGACCATCGTCGAGGACACCAAGGAGTTCCTCGGCACCGACAACGAGGTCATCATCCTCACGGCCTCCGGGACCGAGTTCTGGGAGGCTTCGACGCTCAACCTCGTCGACGAGAACATCCTCGTCCCGACCTGCGGGAGCTTCAGCGAGCGCCACGCGAACGTCGCCGAACGACTCGGCAAGGACGTCGACCGCCTCGAGTACGAGTGGGGACAGGCCATCAAACCCGAGGACATTCGCGAGACCCTAGAGCAGAGCGACAAGCACTACGACGTCGTCGCGACCGTGATGAACGAGTCCTCGACCGGCGTCCGCAACCCCATCGAGGAGATCGGCGACGTCGTCGCGGAGTACCCGGACACCTACTTCGTCGTCGACGCCGTCTCCGCGCTCGGCGGCGACTACGTCGATATCGACGAGCACAATATCGACGTCATCTTCGCCTCGACCCAGAAGGCCTTCGCCATGCCGCCCGGCCTCGCGGTCTGTGTCGTCAGCGACGACGCCTACGACCGCGAAGTAGACACGGAGTCGGCGTCGTGGTACGGCGGCTTCCAGCGCTGTCTGGACTACTACGACCGGAAAGGGCAGACTCACTCCACGCCCGCGATTCCCGTCATGCTGGCCTACCGCAAGCAGATGAAGTACATGCTCGAAGAGACCCACGAGGGTCGTGACCAGCGCCACGCGGAGATGACCGAGTACGTCCACGACTGGGCCCGCGAGCACTTCGACCTCTACGCCGAGGAGGGGTATCGCTCCCAGACGGTTTCTTGTATCGAGAACACGCAGGATATCGACGTCGCCGCGACCATCGAGGCCGTCTCCGAGGAGTACGACATGGTCTTCTCGAACGGCTACGGGTCGCAACTCGGCGAGAAGACGTTCCGCATCGGCCACATGGGCGAACACACCGTCGAGAGCATCGAGGAACTCACCGACGCCATCGAAGACGTCGCGGACCTGTAGGCGGGCGCGCCGGAGCGGAGCCGTTTTGAGCCACGGGCGGGAACCAACCCCCATCCATGGCCAGTGCCGAGGAACTCGGGGAGAACCCCTACGTCTCCGACCCGCCGATGGAGTTCGACCCCGTCGAGGAACTCAGCGAGAGCGAGGCCCGCGAACAGGCCGCCCGGTTGCGCGAGGCCATCCGCTACCACGACCACCGGTACTACGTCGAGAACGACCCGCTCGTCGGCGACCGGACCTACGACGCCCTCTTCTCGCGGCTCCAGACCCTCGAGTCGACGTTCGGCCTCGACACCGCGGGGAGCCCCACGCAACGGGTGGGCGGCGAACCGCTGGACGAACTCGGCGAGGTGGAACACGTCGCGCCGATGCAGTCCATCGACCAGGGCGGCGAGGCCGAGGACGCACGGGCCTTCGACGAGCGAGTGCGGCGACGGCTGGCCGACGCCGACTACGACGGCGCTGTCGAGTACTTCTGTGAGCCGAAGTTCGACGGCCTCTCGGTGGAAGTCGTCTACGAGGACGGCGAGTTCCAGCGGGCGGCCACCCGCGGCGACGGCGAGGTTGGCGAGGACGTCACCGAGAACGTCCGGACCATCGCCAGCGTCCCCCAGCAACTCCGCGGGGACTATCCCGACTTTCTGGCCGTGCGCGGCGAGGTGTACATGCCCCGCGAGGCGTTCACGCAGTACAACCGCGAACGCGTCGAAGACGGACAGGACCCCTTCGCCAACCCCCGCAACGCCGCCGCGGGCACCCTCCGGCAACTCGACCCCGGTGTCACCGCGAAGCGCCCGCTCGCCGTCTTCTTCTTCGGGGTCCTCGATTCCTCGACCGAGTTCGAGAGCCACAGTTCGCTTCACGAGCGGTTCCCCGAGTGGGGCCTACGGGTGTGTGACCGGACCGACGTGATCGACGACGTCGAGGCCGCCATCGACTATCGCGACGCCCAACTCGACGCCCGCGACGACTTGGACTACGAGATAGACGGCGTCGTCCTGAAGGTCGACGACACCGAGGCCTGTGACCTGCTGGGGACGACCAGTCGCGCGCCCCGGTGGGCCTTCGCCTACAAGTTCCCCGCGCGAAAGGAGGAGACCACCGTCAGAGACGTCGTCGTGCAGGTCGGTCGGACCGGACGCCTGACCCCCGTCGCGCTGATGGACCCCGTCGAAGTCGGCGGCGTCACCGTCACGCGCGCGTCGCTCCACAACCCCTCGCTCATCGCGGAGTTGGGCGTCGACGTGGGCGACCGCGTGCGCATCAAGCGCGCGGGCGACGTGATTCCCGACGTGGTCGAAGTGGTCGAGAAGGGGAGTGAGGGCCACTTCGAGTTCCCAGACACCTGTCCTGTGTGTGACAGCGCCGTCGAGCGCGACGGCCCGATGGCGTTCTGCACCGGCGGACTGTCCTGTCCCGCCCAGCGCGAACGCTCCATCGAACACTACGCCAGCAGGGACGCCCTCGATATCGAGGGCCTCGGCGAGAAGGCCGTCGAGCAACTGCTGGAGGCTGGCCTCGTCTCCGACGCCGCGGACCTCTACGACCTCTCGGTCGACGAACTGGCCGACTTAGAGGGCTGGGGAGAGACCAGCGCACGGAACCTCGTCGACGAACTCGACGCGGCCCGCGAACCACCGCTCGCGGACTTCGTCGTCGCCCTCGGGATTCCCCACGTCGGCGACGTCACGGCACGAAACCTCGCAGCGGAGTTCGGGACGTTCGCGGCGATTCTCGACGCCGGCGAAGCCGAGGACCGCGAGGCGTTCGAGGCCGTCCCCGACGTCGGCCCGGAGGTCGCCGAGAGCGTCGTCGAGTTCTTCGAGAGCGAGGGGAACCGCGCGGTGCTGGACCGACTGCTCGACCACGTCGACCCGCAGGCCGCCGAGGCGACCGGCGGCGACGCGCTGGAGGGCCTGACCTTCGTGTTCACGGGGTCACTCGACGGCCTCACGCGCGGGGACGCACAGGACGTCGTGGAGCGCCACGGCGGGTCGGCGACGAGTAGCGTCTCGGGCAACACGGACTTCCTCGTCGTCGGCGAGAACGCCGGCCAGCGAAAGCGCGAAGACGCCGAGGCAAACGACGTCGAGCAACTCGACGGCCGCGGGGGGTTCGCGTCGAAACTCGCAGAGTACGGCGTCGAAATCGAGTGACGACAGTCTCCGGTGACCGGAGTTCTGGCTAATGAACCGTCCACAGGGTGGGACTGAAAGGGGCCGTCCGCTGGCGCCGACGGGCAGTCGCCTGCGCGACCTCTATCCGAGCGAGCGAAGCGAACGAGGATATGTCGGGCAGCGACCGCCAGCGGCCGGGGGCTTTCTGGCGGTTCGTCGCGGTCCCGAGCCGCTATCGAAAACGCCGAAGCGACGAACCCGATTACAGGTCCGCGAGGTTGAACGTGTAGTAACTGATGCTCGCGGCGATGCCGATCCACGTGAGCATGAACACGACGACGGCGGGGTCGGAGTAGTAGAACGGCAGGGACCCCGACCCGGGCGCGCAGGTCACGATGGTGCCGAAGACCCCTTCCTGGGCCTGTGGGGCGCCGTTGAGGACGTCGGCACAGATGGTGCGACTCGCCTCTTGTCCCTGACTGAACATCCCGTAGCGGGCCGACAGCGCGGGGGCCTCGCCGGACCCGAGCATCGAGTTGACGAGGGTCTTGTAGGCCTGATTCGGGTTGACGAGTTTCAACAGCAAGACGACGTGCCAGCGGATGGCGCCGGTCACGCCCAGTTCGTTCGAGAGGATGTTCCCGACGCCGTTGGCGCCGGCGTTCCAGAGGAACGTGAAGTAGAAGTAGACGATGAAGTTCGCGGCGCCCGACCAGAGGCTCTTCTCGAAGGCCCCGGAGATGGAGACGACGATGGCGACGAACACCAGCGCGAACACCACCGTGAAGAACGAGAACAGGCCGAACAGTTCGGGTTTGAACGTGAGTCGCGACGCCGTCAGGAAGACGGCAGTGATGGCCAGCGAGGCGACCAGCGGCACGCCCAGCACGGCACACCGGCCCAGCACCTTCCCGATAATGACGTCCTTCCGGGAGTGCGGGAGAGACAGCAGTAGCTTCAGCGACCCCGACGTGCGCTCTTTCGAGATGGCGGCGAAGCCGAGGAAGATGGCGACGATAGGCAACAGCAACGTCACCATGTTCAGGTACACCTGCGAGAGCAGGAGTTGCATCCCCAGTCCCTGCCCCTGCTGGCTCACGCCGATGTCGAAGTACAGCGCCAGCGCGACGGGGGCGATGAACGCCGTCGTGAAGATGAGCCCCAGCAGCCACAGCCCCTTCGACCGGATGGCGTCCTTGAACTCCTTCTTCGAGACGGTGTACCACTCGAAGGTGTTCCTGAGCAGACGGTCCAGCCCGGCGAGGCCGCCCTCGCTGGCGGTGCTCATACCTCCACCTCCTGTTGCTCGGTGTAGGCGCTGAAGAGGTCCTCCAGCGACGCCTCCTGGGTCTCGAAGTCCTCGACGGCGACGCCGGACTCCTCGAACGTGTTGAGGACGGTCATCTTCGCGTCGCCGTCACAGTTGACGGTGACGCGGTCGGTGTCCGCTCGCACGCTGGACACTTCGGGGAGGGCGCGCACGTCCTCGATGGCGGCGTCGAGGCCGTCCGTGTCGCCGACGGTGACGACGAGTTTCATGTCGCCCTGTGCGGCCGCCCGGAGGCCCTCGACGCTGTCTTTGGCGACGAGTTCGCCGTCCTGGAGGATGCCGACGGTGTCACAGACGGCTTCGACCTGCCCGAGGATGTGCGAGGAGAAGAAGACGGTGGCGCCGCGTTCGCTCTCCTCGCGCACGAGGTCACGCATCTTGCGCGCGCCGTTGGGGTCCAGCCCCGTCGTCGGTTCGTCGAGGATGAGGAGGTCCGGTTCGTCGACGAGCGCCATCGCCAGCACCAGTCGCTGTTTCATCCCCTTCGAGTAGCCGCCGGCCCGCCGGTCGGCGGCGTCGGCGACGCCGACCCGTTCGAGCAGTTCCATCGGGTCGTCGTCGGCGTCCTTCGACTCGACGACGAACTCGACGTGTTCGCGCCCGGTCAGGCGCTCGTAGACGTCGTAGCCTTCGGGGAGGACGCCGATTCGTTCGCGGATGGCCTTCGACTCCTCGTTGACGTCGTGACCGAGGACCGTCGCGGACCCCGCCGTCGGGCGGACGAAGTCGAGCAGGATGTTGATGGTGGTCGACTTCCCGGCACCGTTCGGGCCGAGAAAGCCGAATACCTCACCCTCCTCGACCGTGAGGTCCACTCCGTTCAGGGCGACGACGTCCCCGAACTCCTTGCGGACGCCGTCCAGTTCGATGGCGGTCATACGCGCCGCTTGTGCCGGCCTCCGGTATAGTCTTTCGTGTTATAGACCGGTCGGTAGCGCGCCGAGACGCCGTCAGACCTCTTCGTCGGGGCTGTGGGAGCCTGCCATCCGCTCTGCCTCGGTGGCGTACCGTTCGCGGGTCTCCGTCTCGTCGACCGGTTCCAATCGAGCGGGTTCGACGTCGATGGCGGCGGTCACGCGCTTTTTCATCAGGAGGTTCGTCGAGAACTGTTTGGTCACGTGGCGGTCGCCCTCGGGCGTGGCGTAGACGAGCGTCACCATCCGCTCGTCGCCGTAACTGGAGCGTTCGACCAGCCAGCACCGAACCGTGTCGTCGTCGGTCATCGACTCCCCCTTCCGGTGCCAGCGGTTTGTATCCTCCGAGGACGGTCCTCGCCGCCGCGTCCAGAGGCGCTACCGTACCACACGGGGAGAGTTTTGCCGTAACTCGTGGTTATAGATGCGTAGAGATATATGCATACTGCACATGACCGACCGCTACGGATTCGGGACGAGATGCGTCCACGCCGGACAGGAGGACCCCGACCCGGCGACCGGGGCGCGTGCTCCGCCCATCTATCAGACCTCCTCGTACGTCTTCGAGGACGCGGAGACGGCCGCCGACCGCTACGCCCTGGAGGACGACGGCAACGTCTACTCGCGGTTCGACAACCCGACGGTACGGATGCTCGAAAACCGACTGGCGTCGCTGGAGAACGCCGTCGACGCCGTCGCCACCGGGTCCGGGATGGCCGCGCTCGACGCCGCGACGACGGTGCTGGCGTCGGCCGGCGACAACGTCGTCTCGGCCTCCTCTATCTACGGCGGTACGCACTCCTACCTCGCGAACACCGCCAGCCGACGGGGTATCGACACCCGCTTCGTCGACACCTTAGACCCCGACGCCTACGCCGACGCCATCGACGACGACACCGCCTACGTCCACTGTGAGACCATCGGGAACCCCTCGCTGGTCGTACCGCCGCTGGAAGCCATCGCCGAGGTGGCCCACGACCACGGCGTCCCCCTGTTCGTCGACAACACGTTCGGGACGCCGGCGCTCTGTCGACCGCTGGACCACGGGGTCGACATCGTCTGGGAGTCGACGACGAAGTGGATTCACGGGTCCGGCACGACTATCGGCGGCGTCCTCGCCGACGGCGGGTCGTTCCCGTGGGGCGAGTACCCCGAGAAGTACCCGGAGATGGGCGGCCAGAACCCGGCGTTCGACGCGAACTTCGCCGAGCGGTTCGGCGACCGTGCGTTCTCGATGGCCGCCCGCCAGCGCGGGTTGCGCGCGCTCGGCGACGGCCAGAAACCGTTCGACGCGTGGGCGACCATGCAGGGCAGCGAGACCCTCTCGCTCCGGATGGAGCGACACTGCTCGAACGCGCTCACCGTCGCCGAACACCTACAGGACCATCCCGATGTGTCGTGGGTCACCTACCCCGGACTGGAGAGCCACGAGACCCACCACCTCGCCGAGACGTACTTAGAGGGCGGGTTCGGCGGCGTCGTCACGTTCGGTCTCGAAGGCGGGTACGACGCCGGCCGACGGTTCTGCGAGGAGACCGAGTTGGCGCAGTTCCTCGCGAACATCGGGGACGCGAAGACGCTGGTCATCCACCCCGCCTCGACCACCCACGCCCAACTCTCCGAGGACGAACAGCGCGCGAGCGGCGTCAGCCCGGACCTCGTCCGGATGAGCGTCGGTATCGAGGACCCGGCCGACGTCGTGGCCGACATCGACGACGCCATCGAGCGTGCCACATGAGCGTCGAGTCACAGACCGTCTCGCTCGGCGAGTTCGAGTTCCAGTGCGGTGAGACCATCGCCGACCTCGAACTGGCCTACGAGACGTACGGCGAGTTCGAGGGCGACAACGCGGTGCTGGTCTGTCACGCCCTGACAGGGAGCGCACACGTCGCCTCGCGGGGCCGGTTCGAGGAGGGCGACCAGGCGTACGCGTGGTGGGACGACATCGTCGGGCCGGGGAAGGCCATCGACACCAAAGAGTACTTCGTCGTCTGTGTGAACGTCCCCGGGTCGTGTTACGGGTCCAGCGGCCCCTCCAGCGAGAACCCCGAGACGGGCGAGCCCTACGGTCCGGACTTCCCCCCCGTCACGGTCGCCGACTGGACCGAGGCCCAGCGACGCCTGCTGGACGAACTGGGCATCCCGGCGCTCTACGCGGTCGTCGGCGGCAGCGTCGGCGGCATGAACGTCCTCGAGTGGGCGAAACGCCACCCCGACCACGTCGAGAAGATAGTCCCCATCGCCGCCGCCCCTCGCCTCGACCCGCAGTGTCTCGCGCTCGACGGCATCGCTCGCCGAGCCATCACGACCGACGAGCACTGGAACGGCGGCGACTACTACGGCGACGGCGAACACCCCGACGAGGGACTGGCGCTCGCTCGACAACTCGGCCACGTGATGTACTTCTCGAAGTCGAGCATGGAGCGGCGGTTCGGCCGCCGCGCGGCCACGCGAGAGGCCGAACGCGCGTTCCCCACGGACCCCGCCGGGCGCTTCTTCCCGTACCGCGACGTGGAGTCGTATCTGGACTACAACGCCTCGAAGTTCGTCGAGCGCTTCGACGCCAACAGCTACCTCTACCTGACGCGGGCGATGGACAACTACGACCTCTCCTCGGGGTTCGAGGGCGACGCCGACGCGCTGGCGGCCTTCGACGGCACGGCGCTGGTGATGTCGTTCACCGGCGACTGGCACTTCACGACCCAGCAGTCGGAGGCACTCGCCGACGCCCTGCGAGAGACCGACACCGGCGTCGCCCACCACGTCGTCGACTCCGACTACGGCCACGACGCCTTCCTCGTCGAACCCGACAGCGTCGGCCCGCCGCTGGCCGACTTCCTCGACGAAGGGCTCGACGGGAACGCTATCTCCGACACGCAGGAGAGCGCCGAGGAACCGTCGGACTTCGCGCCGGTCCACAACAGCCTCTTCTCACGCTAGTCTTTAACACACTTCGACGCGACTACTAGTCTGTATGAGCGACATGTCCACGGGCTCCGAGAGCAACAAGGTCGCGTTCGGTCAGACGGTGTACGACGACGCTGGCAACGAAATCGGGACCATACGGGGGTTCGACGAGCACGGCTTCTACGTGACCGTCGACGAGGGCATCGAGGCGCTCTCCAGCGAACACGTCTCGACCGGCAAGGCCGGCGAGGCGGAACTGATGTGGCGCTGCTGGGAGTGTGGCGAGATGGGGCAGATAGAGAAACTTCCCGAGGAGTGCCCGTCCTGTGGCGCGCCGAAAGAGGATATTTACTACTGGCAGGAGGACTGAGCGGCGCCCCGAACCCCGATTTCTCGCGGTTCAGTCCCGTTCGACGCGGTCGGCCGTGCCCGCGTCGAGTCCCGTCGTCACCGCCGTCAGCGCGTCCTCGGGGACGCTAAAGCGGACCGTCTCCTCGCGCCACTCGACCAGGGCATCGCCGTCTGCGTCCCGGACGACGAGATAGGCCACCTCGTCGGCCAGCGTGGCGACGGCCTCGAACGTCTCGGCCGAGAACGGGACGGTGCCGGCGGTGTGGTCGTCGGCGACGGTGACGTCCGGGTGGCCCGAGAGCGTCTCCAGTTCGAAGCGCGGGCGGCCGGTGACGTCCGCGCGCCGGCCCACGTCGAGGTAGAGGAACGTCGTCTCGGCGTCGCGTGGGGTGGCGTCCAAGACCCCCGCGAGGACGTCGACGCGGGCGTCCGTGGCCTCCGCGGGCTGGCGCACCCGGAACCGTGGCTCGTCGTCGGGCCACGTCGGCGCGCCGGTGTCGAGTCCGGCCCGCTCCCACGCGTCGACGATGGCGTCAGTGAGGCGGTCGACGCCGACGGCTTCGATGGCCTCGGCCATCCGGTCGGCGTCCGACTCGGGGTTCGTCTCGTCCATACCCGCTAGTCGCGGCGCGTGGTGTTGTGGCTGGCGGTCCGCGCTGGAACGCTTTTGTACGACCCTGCCCTCCGGTGGCGTATGGACATCGTCGTCGTCGGTGCGGGCAGTCTCGGCAGCCTCCTCGGCGGGTTGCTCGCCCGCGAACACGACGTGACGCTGGTCGGTCGGGAGCCACACGTCGGGACCGTCCGGCGGGCGGGACTGGACGTGGTCGGCACCGAGTCCTTCCACGTCGACCCGGCGGCCGACACCGACCCGCCGGCGGGCGCCGACCTCGCGCTGGTGACGGTCAAGAGCTACGACACCGCCGACGCCGCGGCGGCGCTCGCAGACTGCTCGCTGGAGGCGTGCCTCTCGGTCCAGAACGGGATGGGGAACGAGGGAACGCTGGCGGCCGAACTGGACTGTCCGGTGCTCGCGGGCACCTGCACCTACGGCGCGAACCTCGTGGACCCGGGTCGGGTCGACTTCACCGGGCGCGGCGAGGTGGTGCTGGGGGCCCGCGAGGGCGGCCCCTCGGCGGCGGCCGAGGACGTAGGCACGGCGTTCGAGGCAGCCGGCGTCGAGACGACGGTGGCGACGGACATGCCGACGCGTCTCTGGGAGAAACTGGCCGTCAACGCGGCCATCAACGCGACGACGGCGCTGGCCCGCGTCGAGAACGGCGCGCTGGCCGACGGCCCCGGTCGGACGCTGGCCGCCGACGCCGCCCGCGAGACGGCCCGCGTCGCCCGCGAACGGGGCGTCGACCTCTCGGACGACCGGGCAGTCTCGCTGGCCGAGCGCGTGATCCGCGACACCGCCGCCAACCGCTCGTCGATGTTGCAGGACGTCGAGGTGGGTCGGCGGACGGAGATCGCCGCTATCAACGGCTACGTCGTCGACGCCGCGACGACGCCGGTGCCGGTCAACGAGACCCTGACGCGGTTGGTGACGCTGTGGGAGACGCGAACGGGGTCCGAACGCGAGCGGTGAGAGACGACGGCGAGAGGTCGGTAGCCACCTGTTACTCGGTCGGCGCGGCCCGCTACCGGCGCGGCTCAGTCCCCGTCGGCAGGCTGTTCGACCTGTTGCCGGGTGATGCCGAGCATCTCGCGGGCCTCGGCGGGCGTCGCCACCTCACGGTCGAGTCGCTCGATAATCTCGACGGTCCGGCGGACGAGTTGCTGGTTACTCTGTGCTTTCTCGCCGCGGCGGTAGTAGAGGTTGTCCTCCATCCCGACGCGGACGTGCCCTCCCAGCAGGACCGCCATCGTCGTCAGCGGGAGTTGGTGTGGCCCGATGGCGAGGACGTTGAACTCCGCGCCGTCGGGGACGTTGTCGACCATCGTGAGCAGGGTCCGCGGGTTCGCGGGCGTGAACGACCCGCCGAAGATGAGGTTGACGTACGGGGGCTCCTCGACCAGTCCCTCGTCGACGAGGCGTTTGACCTCGGCGAGCTGGCCGGAGTTGAACACCTCCAGTTCAGGTTTGATGCCCTTCGACTGCATCTCGACGGCGAGGCGCTCGATGTTGTTGCGGGTGTGGTTCGTGATGATGTGCTTGTCCCGTTTGAACGGGCCCAAATCGAGGGAGGCCATCTCCGGCGGCGGGTCGGTCCGGATGCCCGCGACCCGGCGCTCGTAGGGACTCTGCCCGCCGGTGGTGTTCTGGACGATGATGTCGTCGCAGTGGTCGCGAATCGCGTCGTTGACCTCCTGCAAGCGCGTCGCGTCGTTCTCGCCGTGTTCGTTCCGGCCGTGGACGTGGGCGATAGACGCACCGAGGTCCTCGCAGGCCGCCACCTGTTGTGCGATTTCCTCTGGCTGTTCGGGCAGGTTCGGGTTCGCGTCCTTGCCGTGGACCGCCCCCGTGGTGGCGACGGTGACGATGACCTTCTTCTGCCGGTGGTAGTCGTCGTATGACACTCGTGAGTCTCACACCGTTCGGTACTTCGTTACGACACAGCTATCTGACGAAGACGGCGGGTAACAAACTGCTAGCGGAAGAATGGCGTCCATAACCAAACACACCGAACCTGTCGTTCACGTCGATGGTCTGCCCACATCTCGACTACCGCGACGCCGACGGGGAGCACTCGTTCGACCACGAGCGGCCCTACTGTGAGATACAGGAGGCGTTCGTGTCCCCGATGGCGGCCGACCTGTGCAACGACCGCGCGGACTTCGACCACGAGACACACTGTGCGGTGTACCAGCGGTACCACCTCGACAGCGACCAGTTGGTCCCCGGCCTCGACCTCACCGATGCCGACTGAGACGACGACCGTCGAACGGAGCCGGTCGACCGACGACTACACGATTCGCTGGTACCGGCCCGCCGACCGCGAGGGGTTCCTGACGCTGCACGACCGCGTCTTTTCGGGGTTCTCCGCCGAGTGGTTCGACTGGAAGTTCGCGGACAACCCGTACCTCCCGGAGGCGCCCATCGTCGTCGCCGAACGCGACGGCGAGATAGTCGGGGCGCGACCGAACCTCGCCTTCCAGATGCGGGCGGGGGACACGTACCACACCGCCATCCAGTCCTGTGACACGATGGTCCACGAGGACCACCGCCGACAGGGCCTGTTCAGTCGGACGAGCGAGCGCCTGTTCGAGGACTACGCCGACGCCGGCGTCGAGTTCACGTTCAACGTGCCCAACCCGATGACGACGGCGGGCCTGGCCAAACAGGGCTGTGAGATAGCCGGCGAACACACCACCTACTACCGCGTGCAGGACCCGGCGGCCTACGCCCGTGTGGCGAATCGCGTCGCCGCGACTGCCGGCCGTCTGGCCGCCCGAACGTACCTCGGGGCGCGCGGCCGGCGCGTCGACGTCCCCGACGAGGTGAGCGTCGCTCGACACACCGAGATACCGGCGGCGACGCTGGCCCGCCTCTACCGGCGACGACCCCCCAGCGAGATTCACGCCTACCGCGACGAGCAGTTCTTCGACTACCGCTTCGGAAACCCGACCTGGGAGTACACGGCCTACACCGCCCGCCTCGGGGGTGAGCCAGTCGCCGGGGTCGTCACCGGAACGCAAGAGTCGGACGGGCAGACGGTCACCAACGTCGCCGACGTGGTTCCGCTGGTCGGCGACGCCGAACGGGACCGGGCACTCCCGGCCTTGCTGGACCGGGTGCTGGCCGACCACGCCGACTCGACGGTGGTCGCGGTGCGGGGCGACTCGATGCCACGGGACCTGCTCGCGGCCTTCGGCTTCCACAGCGACCAGCGCCTCCCGCTCCGACCGCTGGCGACCCCGACGACGATGATAGTCTCGCCCGTCCCGCCGGACGGCGACTGGCGCGTCGCGGGCCGGGACATCCGCAAGCTGGCGAACTGGCGGCCGACGTTCGTCGAGCACAACACGGCCTAGGAACGAACGACCCGAACCACACACGACGACCAGACCACCCACGAACTGCCAGAGAATCCCCTCTTAGTCCCGCCTGCGTGGATTAGTTGGTGAGGTTCTCCGGTGCCGGTGGTGTCTCGTGACCGGCCCGCCGCTAGTTCCGCTTGAGCACGTACAGTGCCGCCGCCCCGCCCAGCACGAGCGCGAAGACGTAACTGGCGACCCGATAGAGGATGGCGACGACCGTCGCGTCCGTCTGGCCGACGCTCGTCAGCGCGACGAGCAGGACCACCAGCGCCGTCTCGACGGCGCCGGACCCGCCCGGCGAGGGGACCAGTCCGGCCAGCGTCGACGCCGGGACGACGAAGAACACGAGCAGGAGCGTCAGGTCGGCGCCGATGGCCTGCGCCGAGAAGTACAGCGGCAGCGCGAAGAACACCCACCCGACGTACGAGAACAACAGCGCCTGCACGAGGGCGCGGCGGTCGCGAGCGATGCGCTGGAATGCCTGTTCGGTCTCGCGCAGTCGCTCTCGCAGGCCGACGAGGGAGACGCGAGGCGTCCTGCTGGCCAGCGGCGCGACGGCGTCGAGCAGCGCCTTCCCGAGTCGCTTCCGGAACCGCCAGCCGACGGCGGCGACGACGGGGACGCCCACCGAGAGGACGACGAGGCCGCCCGCGAGCGGTTCGATGGCCTCCGGGAGCGAACTCCCGTACAGCAGGGCCGCGAAGCCGACGCCGGCGAACGTGACGAACGGGAACAGGTTCAGCAGGTCCGCCGTCACGACGCTCGCGAGGCTGTCCTGATAGCTCGCCTCGGTGTCCCGCGAGAGGACGTAGGCGATGAACGGTTCGCCGCCGGCCTGTCCCAGCGGCGTGACGTAGTTGGCGAACGTCGCGGCGTAGTAGGTGACGACGAGCCGCGAGAACGACTCGTCGATGCCGGCGACGCCCAGCACTATCTGCCACGCCTTCCCCCACGCGGTGAGACACAGCGCCGTCGAGACGCAAGCTAGCGCCATCCACCCGGGGTCGGCCCGGAGGAGTCCAGCGACGACGTCGGCCGTCCCGACGAAGTCGACGAGGAGGTAGACGACCAGCCCCGCGACGGCAAAGCCCAGCACTATCTGGGCGACAGTTCGCCGGTCGGCGAAGTCGAGGGCGGCGCTGTCCGAGGTCACGTCAGTCGATGTATCCGAGGTCCTGCAGGCGGTCTTTGGTGTCGTCGTCCATTTCGTCTAGGACCTCGCCGTCGGCGCCGTCGGCCTCGTCGGGCCAGTCGGCGTCGACGGAGTCGACGAACTCCCACAGCGCGTCTTCGAGGTGGTCGGGTTCGTCGTCGGTGCCGACGAGGTTCTCCGTCTCGCCGGGGTCCTCGGCCACGTCGTAGGCCTCGTCGG
The DNA here is from genome assembly GCF_019599465.1 of Haloarcula rubra. Lineage (GTDB taxonomy): Archaea > Halobacteriota > Halobacteria > Halobacteriales > Haloarculaceae > Haloarcula > Haloarcula rubra. The sequence continues at coordinate 191,123 of NZ_RKLR01000005.1, read as the reverse complement.
GGATGCGCGTACAGTGGATGTACTTCTCGCCGGCGGTGCGGGCCGCGCCCATCCGGGAGTAGAACCGGGACTGCTCGTCCAGTTCGATGCCCGCCGCCTGTGCCTTCCCCTCTAGCTGGCGCAGTTCGACGACTGGCTGGTGGTACTCGACGAACCCGACGTCGCCGCGCGGGATACCGCCGATCTCGCCCGCGAACTCGCGGTAGTCCGCCGAGAGGAGCGAGCGGGCCGCCTCCAGTCGCTCGCCGCGGCCCTCGGCACCGGCCGCGTCCAGCACCGTGTGGTAGAGGTCGACCAGTTCGACCACCGTCTCCTCGTCCCGACCCGGTTCGACGTCGGGGTGTTTGACCATCAGGGGGACGTTCACCAGCGGGTCGTAGATGCCGAACTCGTGGCCGTAGAGGCCGTGTTCGCCGAACAGTTCGCCGTGGTCGGCACAGACGACGACAGTCGTCTCTTCCCACTGCCCGGTCTCTTTCAGGTGCGAGAACAGGCGGTCCAGTTGGTCGTCCATGTGGGCCAGTTCAGCGTCGTAGAGGCCCTTGATGTCGGCCCACTCCTCGTCGTCGATGTCCCGGGCGCCGCAGTTGTACTCTTTCGAGTTCTGACACACCTCCGTCGAGTCGACGCCGGGCGCGAACTCCTCGGCGTACTCCTCGGGCGGGTGGTAGGGGAGGTGGGCGTCCATCAGGTTGATGAACGCGAAGAATTCGTCGCTCTCGTCGACGAAGTCGATGGTCTTGTCGATGACCTGTGGCGTCTTGGTGTCGCCGCCGCCACCTTCCGCGAGGTGTTCGTGAATCTTGTTGCCGACCTGCACGAGTCGGTCGGCCACCCCGCGCAGGGTGTCGTTGTCGTTCATCGTCTTCCAGAGGGTCGCCAGCGGGCCCGAGAGGAGTTCGCTGGGCATTATCTGGAAGAAGTTGTCGTGGTCGTCGAACCCGGCGGTGAGGTTCGTGTAACTCGTGATCCACGCGTTCGAGGAGTAACAGGCGGTGTCGTAGCCCGCCGCCGACAGCGACTCCGCGAGCGTGGTCGACCCCTCGAGGTAGGGGTTCTCCTGCGTGGCCTCGTGTTCGCTGGGGTACTTCCCGGTGAACAGCGAGGCGTGGACGGGGAGCGTCCACGGGGCCGGCGCGACGGCCTGTTCGAAGACGGCGGCCTCCTCGGCGAACTCGGCCAGCCGTGGCGTCGTCTCCATGTCGGGGTCGTAGACGGACAGTCGGTCCTTCCGGACCGTGTCCAGTACGACGAAAAGCACGTTCGACCCGTCCGTGTCGGTCATACTGGGACCATCTCCGCGACGACGTTAAAACGGTGTGATTTCTGCCGACAGTGTGCCGGTTCGCCGACTAGAAATCCTCTATCAGGCACTCTACGTCCGGTTCTGCGCGGATTCCGGGACGCGCCGACGGCGTCGGGCCTCGCCGTCCTCGGGGGCAAGACGTATGCCACGCCGCCGCGCCCGAGCGAGTATGTCACTCGGAGTCTGCTACTTCCCCGAACACTGGCCCAGCGAGCGCTGGGCGACCGACGTCGAACAGATGGCCGAGGCGGGACTGGAGTACGTCCGCATGGCCGAGTTCTCGTGGGCGCGCGTCGAACCCGAACGCGGCGAGTTCGACTTCGCGTGGCTGGACGAGGCCGTCGAGTTGGTCGGCGACCACGGCATGGACGCCGTGCTGTGTACGCCGACGGCGACGCCGCCGAAGTGGCTGGTCGACGAACACCCAGACATTCGGCAGGCCGACGCTGACGGGACCCCCCGCGAGTGGGGGAGCCGCCGGTTCACCTGTTTCAACTCGCCGACCTACCGCGAGGAGACCGAACGCATCGTCCGCGAGATGACGGCGCGCTACGCGGACGACCCGCACGTCGTCGGGTGGCAGGCCGACAACGAGTACGGCTGTCACCGTACCGTGCGGTGTTACTGCGAGGACTGCGCGGCGGCGTTCCGCGAGTGGCTCGAATCGACGTATGGCGACGTCGAGACGCTGAACGAGGCGTGGGGCAACACCTTCTGGAGCCAGCAGTACCCCGACTTCGAGTCGGTCGACCCGCCGGGCCCGACGCCGGCCGAACACCACCCCTCGCGCCTGCTGGACTACTACAGATTCGCCAACGACAGCGTCGTCGAGTACAACCGCCTGCACGCCGACCTGATTCGCGAGGCCAACGACGACTGGTTCGTCACGCACAACTTCATGGGCGACTTCCCGACGCTCGACGCCTACTCGCTGGCCGACGACCTCGACTTCCTCGGGTGGGACTCCTACCCCACGGGGTTCGTACAGGACCGCCGGCCCGGCGCACCCACCACCGACGAACTGCGGGCCGGCGACCCCGACGAAATCGGGATGAACCACGACGTCTACCGCGGGGCCAAGCGAGCGCCGTTCTGGGTACTGGAACAGCAACCCGGCGACGTGAACTGGCCGCCCCACGTGCCCCAACCCGGCGAGGGGGCGATGCGACTGTGGGCTCACCACGCCGTCGCTCACGGCGCGGACGCGGTGCTGTACTTCCGCTGGCGCCGCTGTCGCGAGGGGCAGGAACAGTACCACGCCGGCCTCCGCAAGCAGGACGGGAGCCCGGACCGGGGGTACCACGACGCCGCCGCCACCGCGCCCGAACTGTTCGACCTCGCGCCCGTCGACGCGCCCGTCGCCCTCCTCCACGACTACGAGAGCCTCTGGGCCACCGAGACGCAACCGCACTCCCCGGACTGGCACTACTGGTCGCACCTCCGGGCGTACTACGACGCGCTCCGGGCCCGCGGCGTGCAGGTGGACGTCGTGCCCCCGTCGACCGGCCTCGACGGCTACGCGGCCGCCGTCGCGCCGACGCTGTACCTCGCGGGCGAGGGCCTCGCCGACCACCTCACCGCGTTCGTCGAGAACGGTGGCCACCTCTTGCTCGGTGCGCGCACCGGCGAGAAGGACCCGTACAACCAACTCCACGAGACGCTGGCGCCCGGGCCGCTGGCGGACCTCGCGGGGGCGCGCGTCGCTCGCCACGAGAGCCTCCCCGAGCAGTTCGACACCGCCGTCGACTACCGGGGTGGGGCCTACGAGTTCCGGACGTGGGCCGGGTGGCTCGACCCGACGACCGCCGAGACGCGGGGCCGGTACCGGAGTGGCGAAGCGGCCGACGAACCCGCCGTCGTCCACGATGGCGCCGGCGACGGCACCGTCACGACCGTCGGGTGTTGGCCCGGCGCGGGCCTCGCGGACGCCCTCGTCGAGGACCTGCTAGCGGCCGCGGGCGTCGCCCACACGGCCCCGTTCCCCGACGGCGTGCGTGCCGCGGAGCGGGACGGCTACACGTGGGTCACCAACTTCACGAGCGAGCCACGGTCGCTCGCCGTGCCGGCCGACGCCGCGTTCGTCGTCGGCGACGACACCGTCGGCGCGTACGACGTGGCCGTGGTCGAGTCGCCCCTCGATGCGGTCGGGCTCGAACAGTACTAGCGAAATAGAACTCAGCACAATACAAAGAAATCTGACTGTTCCACCACGTCTCGGGAAATTATGAGAGAAAATTCGGTTTAGAAGTATCGTAAGCCTCGAGTATGACGATAGAGGGCTGTCGATTCGAGGACGACACTGGTCTCTCTCTACTCACGATAAATCGAGAGCAAAGTCGATGCAGTGAGTGGGAAAACGTCGAAAAACTCGATTATCCGTGTCCGGTATGTCGTATCATTATAAAATATAGCTGTGATAGTAAGAAATCAGACTACTCGCGCCACTCGGTCGTCGGTCTGTCCCATCGACTCCCTCGCCAAACCGGTACGTCACGTTCCCTCGGAGCCGTTCACACTTCGTGAACGCTGGTGCTCCTGTTCCCCGCGGGAGCGCGATAACACGGGTACCTCTGTTAGTACTCGCTCGGAGGCTCGTCGTCTATGCCCTCACGCCCGGTGCGGTCGTTTTCTCCCCTGTCCCGCGTCTCGACGAGGTATCGACAGACGAGTCCGTGTCACGTTCACGTCCGCCATCCGTTTCCACATCGTGAACGCGAGGTTCGAGGGGCGGCCGTCTCGACGGCGACCGAGGTGCCGTGGCGCACCGGTTCCGTGTGAACCATCCTCGCGTTCGCATACCGTGAACGGCACGCCGCTCTGCGGACGCTCGTGTCGACACAACGATTAAATACGGCATCCACGAACCGACGGACGATGACACCGACACCATCACTCGCTTCGTGTGGTTCCGGACAGTCAGTAACCCGGCGACAGCGGGACGACTCGGTGACGACTACCGCGACGTTCCAGTTCCTTCACCGATGACCGACACCACCGTACGGACGGACGGCGGCGACGCGAACCGAATCGTCGACTACGAACTGTTCGAGGTCCCGCCCCGGTGGCTCTTCCTCCGTCTCGAGACGGCCGACGGCACCGTCGGCTGGGGGGAACCCGTCGTCGAGGGCCGCTCGCACACCGTCGAAGCGGCCGTCGAGGAGCTCGTGGACACCTACCTGCTCGGGGAGAACCCCGAGAACATCGAGGACCACTGGCAGACGATGTACCGCGGCGGGTTCTACCGCGGCGGCCCGGTCCTCATGAGCGCCATCGCGGGCATCGACCAGGCGCTCTGGGACATCAAGGGCAAGCAACTCGGGGCGTCGGTCCACCAGTTGCTCGGTGGCGCCGCCCGCGACCGCATCCGTGTCTACCAGTGGATCGGCGGCGACCGGCCCTCGGACGTGGCCGAACAGGCCCGCGAACAGGTCGACGCCGGCTTCACGGCCCTGAAGATGAACGCGACGCCGGAGATAGAACGCATCGACGACCCCGCCACCGTCGAGGCAGCGGTCACCCGGTTGGCGGAGGTGCGCGAGGCCGTCGGCGACGAGGTGGACATCGGCGTCGACTTCCACGGCCGGGTCACCAAGCCGATGGCGAAGCGACTGGCGAAGGCGCTGGAACCGCACGAACCGATGTTCGTCGAGGAACCGGTCCTGCCCGAACACAACGAGGCGCTGCCGGACATCGCCGCCCACACGACCATCCCCATCGCGACGGGCGAGCGGATGTTCTCCCGATGGGACTACAAGGAGGTGTTCGAGGACGGCGCCGTCGACCTGATTCAACCGGACCTCTCCCACGCCGGCGGCATCACCGAGGTCAAGAAGATAGCGTCGATGGCCGAGGCCTACGACGTCGCGATGGCACCACACTGCCCGCTGGGCCCCCTCGCGCTGGCGTCCTGCGTGCAGGTCGACGCCTGCTCGCCGAACGCGCTCATCCAAGAACAGAGCCTGAACATCCACTACAACGAGACGACGGACGTACTGGACTATCTGGCCGACCCCTCGGTGTTCGACTACGAGGACGGCTACGTCAGCGTCCCGGACGACCCCGGCCTCGGCGTCGACATCAACGAGTCGTACGTTCGCGAACAGGCCGAGAAGGAGGTCGACTGGCACAACCCCGTGTGGCGACACGACGACGGCAGCGTCGCCGAGTGGTAGCGACCTGACCGACGCCGTGGCGTCCCTTCCCTGTCGTCCAGCAGCTATTTCTCGGTCGGGGGCGCAGTGGGGATAGATGGTTTCGACAGACCCGACTGCGAACGCCGTCCCGAACCGTCACGAACAGCGTGTCGTCGTCGTCACGGGGTCGACCCGGGGCATCGGCGAGGGCGTCGCCCGCCGCTTCGCCGCCGAAGGGGCCTCCGTAATCGTCACCGGCCGCTCCCGGGACCCGGGCGAGGCCGTCGCCGCGTCCATCCGTGAGGACGGCGGCGAGGCGACGTTCGTGGGGGCGGACGTGCGCGACCCCGCGGAGATCGAGGCGCTCGTCGACCACACCGTCGCCGAGTACGGCCGCGTCGACGTCCTCGTGAACAACGCGGGCGTCCAGACGGAGACGACGGCGAGCGAGGCCACCCTCTCGGACTGGGAGTTCGTCGTCGAGACGGACTTCCGCTCGTTCTGGCTCTGTGCGAAACACGCCGTCGAGGCGATGCCCGAGGGCGGCACTATCCTGAACGTGTCCTCGAACCACGCCTTCCTGACGATGCCCGGTCTGTTCCCGTACAACGCCGTCAAGGCGGGCATCAACGGCCTCACGCGGGCGATGGCGCTGGAACTCGGGCCGCAGGGCATCACGGTCAACACCGTCAACCCGGGGTGGGTAGAGATAGAGCGCACGCGCGAGGAACTCGGTGACGACTACGAGTACACCGAACAGATTCATCCCGTCGGGCGACTCGGCACGCCCGCAGACGTCGCCGGGGTGGCCGCGTTCCTCGCGAGCGACGACGCGACGTTCGTCACGGGCGAGAGCGTCCTCGTCGACGGCGGCCGGAGTCAGGTGATGCAGGACGAACTGTACCGCGAGTACCGAGCCGACGCCGAGTGAGGCCGGCCCACCGCCGCGGAAGCGAACTGACGGCCGTCCGACGCTGTCGGGTTCGCCGGGACGTCTGTGACCCCGACGACCCGACGCCGCCGCCGTGCACCGGTCCGCTCGCCCGCGTGCGGTGTCTCCGGTTGGAGCGGTCGTCGCTAGTACCGCCTCGCGCGCACGTCCGGACACGACCATGTCCGGGTCGACTCGGCATCCGGCTCTCGTTCACATATTGGAAACAGTAGCGCCCGAGTCGACCGGGTAGCGACCGCCGTGCCCGCTCGCCCGACTCGTGGCAAGATTTAACACCTCCTACAATATTTGATGAGGCATGGGCGAACTAGCCATTCAGAACCTCACCAAGGTATTCCACGACGACGGCGGCGACATCGTCGCCGTCGACTCGTTCGACGCCGAGATAGACGACGGCGAGTTCATCGTGCTCGTCGGCCCCTCCGGGTGTGGGAAGTCGACGACACTCCGGATGATTGCCGGACTGGAGAACCCCACGGAGGGCGACATCGTCCTCGACGGCGAGACGGTCACCGACAAGAAGCCGAAGTCGCGCAACATGGCGATGGTGTTCCAGTCGTACGCGCTGTACCCCCACATGACGGCCCGCGAGAACATGGCGTTCGGACTGAAGATGACGACGGACCTCGCCGCCGACGAGATAGCCGACCGGGTCCAGAACGCCGCCGAGATGATGGGCATCGGAGAGCTCTTAGAGAAGAAACCGGACGAGCTCTCGGGCGGCCAGCAACAGCGCGTGGCGCTGGGGCGGGCCATCGTCCGGGAACCGGAGGTGTTCCTGATGGACGAGCCACTGTCGAATCTGGACGCGAAGCTCCGCACGCAGATGCGGACCGAACTGCAGGAACTCCAGCAGGAGTTCGACGTGACGACCATCTACGTCACGCACGACCAGACGGAGGCGATGACGATGTCCGACCGCATCGCCGTCCTCGACGACGGGCAACTCCAGCAACTCGGGACGCCGCTGGAGTGTTACCACGAACCGGCCAACCGGTTCGTCGCCGGGTTCATCGGGTCGCCTTCGATGAACTTCTTCGACGTCGAACTCGACACGTCGGGGCCGACGCCGACGCTGGTCCACGACGCCTTCGAGTACGAACTCGACGACGACGTCTACGCCGACGTCGAGGGACACGGGTCGCGGTTCACGCTGGGCATCCGCCCCGAGGACGTGAAGGCGGTGCCCGAGGGTACCCACAACGCTCTCTCGCCGACGGTGCAGGTCACCGAACCGCTCGGCGACGTGAGCTACGTCTACCTCGATATCGACGGCGAGCAGTACACGGCGACGCTCGAAGGCGACATCGTCATCGAGTCGGGCCGCACGCTCACGGTGCAGTTCCCGCAGGACCGCATCCACGTCTTCGACGCCGAGACGGGCGAGGCGCTCCGCAACCGCGCGCCGCCGGACAGCGACGACGTGGAGGCGCTGGCCGGACTCGACGACGCCACCGGCGTCGAGATCGGCGTCGAGTGAGTCACGGACCGCCGTCGCCCGACCACGGTATCGTCCGCCCTGTTCTAGGACTCGACAGTCGGCACTGGACGTACCGATCGAACGGAGAAAGATAACACACCGTCGGCGACGGACTCAGTGCAACGCCGGGAGGTACGCTTCGTTGGCGGCCAGCAGTTCTTCGGTCATCTCGTGAATCTCCGGGAGGGTCAACTGGGCCGCGGTCAGCGGGTCCTGCTTGACCGCGCGGTGAATCTTCTCGCGGTCGTTCTCCAGTGCGCCCTCGACGACGAGTTGGTGGACGGCGACGTGTTGCTGGGGGAAGGTGCGCACGGAGTTGGGGAGTTCGCCGACCGAACACGGGTGGAGGCCGGTGCCGTCGACGAGGACCGGTACCTCGACGCAGGCGTCGGTCGGGAGCGACGTGATGGCGTTCGTCTCGTTGCTGACGTTGAGGTTGAACCGGCGAGCCGTGTCCGTCTCCATGGAGTGGATGAGACGGGAGGCGTACTCCTCGGAGCGCTCGACGCCGACCTCGTCTAGGTCGACGCCCAGTTCGGGGTCGTCACGCTCTTCGGAGCGTTCCTGCCAGCCTTCGAGGTACGTCGCGGTGGGCATCCGCTCTGCGTAGTCCGTGCCGGTCATCTCCTCGATGGTGTCCTCGTCGGTCCGGAAGTACGGGACGTACTCCGACATGTGGTGGGAGGACTCGGTCGGGAAGTAGCCGAAGTGTTTCATCATCTCGAAGCGCACCGTGTCCCGTTCGTAGGTCTCTGGGTCGTCGTAGGCCTCGCGGAGGTCCGGATAGACGCTCTCGCCGTCGTGTTTCGCTTCGAGGAACCACGCGACGTGGTTGACGCCCGCGACCCAGTACTCCAGTTCGTCCTCGGGGACGTCGACGTAGTCCGCGATGGCCTCGGCGGTGTGGGGGACGCTGTGGCACAGCCCGACCGTCTCGATGTCCGTCGCCTCGAACATCGTCTGACAGAGGATGGACATGGGGTTCGTGTAGTTCATCAGCAGGGCGTCGGGACACAACTCCTCCATGTCGCTGGCGATGTCCAGCATCGTCGGGATGGTCCGCAGGCCGCGGAAGATGCCGCCCGGCCCGATGGTGTCGCCGATGGCCTGCTCGACGCCGTACTCCTCCGGGATGCGAATCTCGTTCTCGAAGGGTTCGGTGCCGCCGACGTTTATCATGTTGAGGACGTAGTCGGCGTCGTCGAGTGCTTCGACGCGGTCGGTGGTCGACTCGACCGTCGCGTCGAGGTCCTCGTTCTCGACCATCGCCTCGGCGACGCGGGTCGTCTGGTCGAGTCGATGCTCGTCGATGTCCATCAGCGCGATGGTACTGTCGTTCAGTTCGTCGAACGAGAGGATGTCCCCCACGAGTTTCGTGGCGAACACCATACTACCCGCTCCGACGAAGGCTATCTTCGGCATGCACCGTACTCTCCCGGGTTCCGAGTAATAAATCTACTGGCGCGCGACCCACTGTCACACCGGTTGTCGATGAACGACCGGGGAAAATTTTAAATAGGGATGGGTCAATGTGCCTGCTAGGGTTTGCACCATGTCAGACAGTAGTTCATCCGGTCTCAGTAGGCGGTCACTCGTGAAGGCACTCGGCGTCGGCGCCACCGCCGGCCTCGCTGGCTGTGGGGGCGGCGGCGACGGGGCCGCAGACGAGATGGGCGGCGACACCGGCGACGGCAGCGGTGGCAGTACCAGTAGCGACGGGGGCAGCGGCGGGAGCGGCGACGCACCCCTGTTCTGGAACTACGCGTTCCCGAACGACGGGTCGGAGCCCATCTGGCGGACCACGTTCCTGAAGAACGCCGAGGAGCGCATCGGACAGGAGCCGCGGATGGGGCGTTTCGCCTACGAGGACCTCCGGCAGAAGTACCTCACCGGCGCTCGAACGGGTGACCCGGACGTCATCGAGGGGGTCCTGAGCCACCTCACCGAGTACGTCAAGGCCGACCACCTCGAACCTATCGGGAGTTTCGCCGAGGGGCTCCCGTGGTACGACGGGTACGTACAGAGCGCCCTCGACGCGCTGACCTACCGCGGGAAACTGTACGGCCTCCCGTACAACGGGAACGCTCGGGCGTTCATCGTCCGACAGGACATCCTCGACGAACTCGGACAGGACGTGCCGCAGTCGGCCTCGGCGTTCCACGAGGTCGGCCGCATGATAAACAGCGAGTACGACGACACCTACGCCTACCACAACTGCACCAAGAAGGGGAGCGTGCGGGCGTTCCAGGAGTGGATGTCCCACGTCTACCAGCACACCGACCAGTTGTACGTCCCCGACGGCGACTCTTGGAAACTCGACATCACGGCCGACCAGCTCGGCCAGATATTCGACAACTGGTACTACCAAATCTACGCCGCCGACGACCCGGTCGGCGACCCCGACACGCTCGGGACCGGTTGGCAGGTCAACGACCCCGGCTACCTCAACGGTCGCTGGGCGTTCATCGAGTGCGGGACGTGGCTCCGCGGCTGGACCTCCGGGGACAACATCAACAACAGCGAGAAGACCAAGGACATCCTCAACAACAAGACGCTCGTGAGCCACCTCCCGCGTGGCGAGGGCGCGTCGAAGGGGACGTTCCTCGAGGTCAAGCCCGTCATGGTCAACAGCCACTCCGACCAGAAAGAGGCGGCCAAGGGCGTCGCCGCGGCCTTCGCCTCGCCGGATACGCTCACCGCGATGGGCGAGGACGCGAAGGGGAACGGCATGACGCCGGTCCACACCGACGTCGAGTCCACCATCACCAACGAGAACTGGGCACCGTTCACCGAGGTCTTCAAGACCGGTCGCGCGCTGGCGAAGATCGGCTGGGGACAGGTCCGTGGCCCCTTCTACACGTACATGCAGGAGGTCGCCTACGGCCAGACCGACCCGTACGAGGCCGGGGACCAGTTCCACGACGAACTGAAGACGCTCGCGAAGGACCTCTAGGAGACGCGCATGGCAACCCAAACAGGGCAGCCGGGCGCACTGGCCCGATACGGCACGGAGTTCCGGGAATTCCTCGAGGAGACGTGGCTGGGGTACGCCCTCGTGCTCCCCTCGGTCGTGCTCATGGGGATAATCATCATCTACCCCACGCTCCGGGGCATCCAGCTGGCGTTCTACGAGGCGTCGCTGTTGAGCCCCCAGCAGCAGACGTTCGTCGGGCTCCAGAACTTCGCGCAACTGTTCGGGGCCGCGGGCTTCCAGACGGCGCTGTGGCACACGGTGTTGCTGACGGCGCTGGCGGTGTCCATCCAGTACGTGCTGGGACTGGGGCTCGCGCTGGCGCTGAAAGAGAAGGTGCCCGGCGCGGCGCTGTTCCGCAGCCTGTCGATGATAACGTGGGTCCTGCCCATCATCGTGATGGTCATCATCTTCCGGTTCCTCACGCAGAACGGGTTCGGCCCGGTCAACATCATCCTCGGGAGCCTCGGGATGGAGACGACCGCGTGGTTCGGCGAACCCGGCGTCGCGTTCCCGCTGGTCGTGTTGATGCACGTCTGGCGGAACGTCCCGTTCTACGCTATCGCGCTGATGGCGGCGATGAAGTCCATCCCCGACACCCAGTACGAGGCCGCGCGGCTGGACGGGGCCGGCCCGCTCCAGCGGTTCCGCTACATCACGCTCCCGCAGATATCGTACGTGTCGATGATAATGATCGTGCTCCACGTCATCTTCACGTTCAACAACTTCGACATCATCTACCTGTCGACGGGCGGGGGCCCGCTGGGCAACACCGAGGTGCTGGCGACGTACATCTACAAGCAGGCGTTCCAACAGTACGCGATGGGCTACGCCGCGAGCATCGGTGTCACCATGCTGCTCATCATGATGGTGTTCACCGTCGTGTACGCGCATCTGGAGGCTCGTGACTGACCATGGCAACCGAAACGAACCAGCAGACGACACAAGCCACCGACCGCTCGTTCGCCGACCGACTCGACGCGTGGCTCGCAGAGGACATGTCGCCGCGCCGGGCACTGGCCGTCTACGCCGTCATCGGGCTGTACATGACGTTCCTGTTGCTCCCGGTGTTCTACATGGTGCTGGTGACGTTCACGTCGGCGGAGTTCCTGTACTCGTCCCAACTCGTGCCCGCGCTGAGTGACTTCACGCTCGACAACTACGTCACGGTCATGTCGACCGGCCTGTTCCAGCAGTACTTCATCAACTCCGCCATCGTCGCGACGACGACGACGGCCATCACGCTCGTCGTCGGCGTGCTGGCGGCGTACTCGCTGTCCCGGTTCGAGTACCCCGGACGGAGCGGGCTCCTGTTCACGTTCCTCGGGACCCAGATGCTGCCCCGGGTGCTCATCCTCATCCCGTTCTTCCTGATGATGTTCACCATCGGGCTCATCGACTCGCTGCTGGGCATCATCGTCGCCCACTCGGTGCTGGGTATCCCGCTGGGGACGTGGCTGCTGAAGGGGTACTTCGACGACATCCCCAAATCGCTGGACGAGGCCGCGAAGATGGACGGCTGTTCGCATCTGGACATCCTGGGGCGCATCATCGTCCCGATGTCCCTGCCGGGCATCGCCGTCGCCGGCTTCTACACGTTCATCCTCTCGTGGAACGACTACCTGTTCGTCTCTATCCTCTCCCAGACGGCCGCGACCCGGACGCTCCCGTTCGGACTGCAACTGTTCCAGTCACAGAACGCCGTGGCCTGGGAACTGCTACTGACTGCGGCGACGCTCACGATGGTGCCCGTCATCGTGCTGTTCGCGCTGGTCCAGCGGTGGGTCGTCGAAGGACTCGCCAGTGGCGGGATGAAAGGCGCCTGAAACGAACCCCGTTCTCTCTACACTCTCCACATCTGGGAGTGAAAAAGAAAATACACGGCCAAATCCTCTCGAAGCGCCTCTACTTTCTCTCGTCATACCCCACACAGTATCGAATAGTGCCGAAAGCCAATCGTATACGTACACTTTCGACCAGAACGACAGAAATACCCGCACAGCTACGCACAGGCACAGCTCGACCGGAGCTACCGCTACTCGGTCGGGAAAAACGGGAGAAGTCTGGCGTCAGAACGGCGCTTCGGGGCCTTCGTCGTCGTCGCCGCCGATGTCGCCACCGCGGGACTCGCCGGGGAACGAGGGGCTGGTGCCGGCACCGCCGGCCATGCCCTCCTGCTGTTCCTGCCCGGTGCGCGCGACGACTTCGTTGATCTCGGGAATCTCCTTGGTCATGCGCGTCTTGATGGCCTGGATGGTCATCGGCGAGATGCCACAGCCGGAACAGGCGCCGCCGAGGCGGATGGTGACGCTGCCCTCTTCGCGGTCTATCTCCTCGATAGCCGCACTGCCGCCGTGCATCTGAATCTGTGGGAAGTTCCGGCGCAGGAAGTTCGTGATGCGCTCGCGCAGGTCGTCCCCGTCCTCTGTCTCCGTGCTCATAGTGACAATACGTCCGGGCCGGGGAGGCTTAGACCTTTGGACTGATTCGTTCGGCACCGCGCCGGTCGGCCGGTCGGGCCAAGCTTGAAGCGCGCCCGCGACGCCAGTGTGTGTATGACTGACACGGACGGCGCGATGCGGCGCTTCGAGGTACCCGACTACGACGACTTGCCCGAGGACCTGCAGGCACGTATCGACGAGGAGACCGACCGCGCGGGCTTTACGCCGAACGTCTTCTCGGCGATGGCCTACCGCCCGTCGCACTTCCGGGCGTTCTTCGCCTACCACGACGCCCTCGTCGAGGAGACGGAACTCGAACGCGAGGAGGTCGAGATGATAGTCGTGGCCGTCAGCGGAGTCAACGACTGTCTGTACTGTATCGTCGCCCACGGGGCGCTGTTGCGTATCTACGCCGACGCGCCGAAACTGGCCGAGCAAATCGCCTCGAACCACCGGACTGCGGACGTCGGCGAGGCACACCGTGCGATGCTCGACTTCGCGGTGAAACTCACCGAGCGCCCCGCGGCAGTGACCGAGGCCGACGTCGAGCGACTGGAGGACCACGGGTTCAGTCGCCGCGCAGTCTGGGACATCGGCAGCGTCGCGGCCTTCTTCAACCTCTCGAACAGGCTGGCCCACCTCGCGGACATGCGACCCAACGACGAGTTCTACGACCTCGGTCGCGGCGACGACTGAGGCCGCTCACTCTACCGCGATGCCGCCCTTCATCCCGAGCGAGAAGTGAGGTTCGCAGTGGTAGAGGACGATGCCGGCCTCGCCGAGGGTACGCGTGTACTTCACGCCCGACCCGCCCTCTGGTTCGCCGGAACTGAACTCGTAGTCGGACTCGCCGAGTTGCTCCTCCGGGAGCGCCTCGACGTTGTGCGGGTTCCCCTCGCCGGTCCAGTTCCACTGGACTTCGGTGCCCGTCGAGACGACGAGCGCCGAGGGCCCGTACGCGAACGCCCCGCCGTTGCCCTCGGCGCCCACGTCGACGGTCACGCTGTCGCTGTCTCGCTGGTCGACGAACGACCCGTCGTACGTGTCGTCCGCCCCGCCCAGGTCCGTCTCGGTCAGCCACTCGTCTATCGTCGGGTAGTCGTCGCCGGTGACGCCGTCGGCACCGCCGTCGCCGCCGTCGCCACCACAGCCAGCTAAACCGACCACGCCCGCCAGACTCGCCGCTCGGAGGACCTGTCGCCGTGACGCTACGCGTTGGGCCATGGCTACTCCTCGCCTACGCCGTCTGATAGTTATCCGCACTCTTCCGGGCCCGAACGGCCGCAGAGCCGTGTTTGGTACCTGCTACACTCCGTCGGCCGCGTCCCGGCAGACACCCGGTGGTGGTCGGGAGCGGACCGTCCACCACGCCTCACCCGGTCGCAACCACGGCTTTCCGCACTCCCGTCGACGTGAGAAAGACCAGTGTCGTGCGGTACGGGTGACCGTTGCGCCGACGTCGGTCGGTCTCTCGGGGGGTCGCGACCGCACAGTGTCGCGTTCGACCGAGTGCCCAGCGGTCCGATAAGTCGGGCTTATCGAATCCTTGCCTGCGGGTAACTAATCATACGATAGACGGAGGGGCCGCCATGGGTCGCCGCCGACTCTCGCGCCTCCTGTTGGCCCTCCTCCTGAGTCTCTCGGTCGTCATCGCCACGGCGCTCGTGGGCGCTGGCGCGCTCACGGATACGTCTGCGGCCGTCTCTTCATCGGACAGTACGTTACAGGTGGCGACGGAGACCGATACGCCGTCGGTTCCGTCGACAGCGACGGACACACCGGAACCGACGGCGACAGCGACCCCAGAGCCGACCGCCACAGCCACGCTGGAACCGACTGCGACGCCCACGCCGACCCCGACACAGACACCGGAGCCGACGGAGACGGCGACCCTGGAACCGACAGCCACACCGACGCCGGAACCGGCTCCAACGGCCACGCCGACACCGGAACCGACTCCAACGGCCACGCCGACACCGGAACCCACGGCGACAGCGACCCCAGAGCCGACCGCCACAGCCACGCTGGAACCGGCGGCTACACCGACTCCTACGCCGACGGCCACACCGTCACCGACACCCACACCGTCACCGACACCCACACCGACGGACACGCCCACACCGACGCCTACCCCAACGCCGACCGAGACGCCGACGGACACGCCGACGCCTACCCCGACGCCAACCGAGACACCGACGGAGTCGTCGACACCACCACCAACGCCGACGCCCACCCCCACACCAACAGATACGCCGACACCCACCCCGACGGATACCCCGACACCCACCCCGACGCCAACTGAGACGCCGACGCCAACCGAGACACCGACGGAGTCGTCGACACCACCTCCAACGCCGACGCCCACCCCCACACCAACAGACACGCCGACACCGACCCCGACGGATACCCCGACACCCACGCCCACGCCGACTGACACGCCGACGCCTACCCCAACGCCTACTGCGACGCCGACTGACACACCGACAGACTCGCCGACACCGACGGAGCCCTCGACCCCTCCGCCGACGCCCACCCCGACGCCGACCGATACGCCAACGCCGACAGATTCGCCGACGCCCACCCCGACGCCGACGGACACGCCGACAGACTCGCCGACACCAACTGAAACGCCGACTGACACACCGACGTCCACGCCGACCGAGACGCTCACGCCGATACCGACCGGCACCCCAGACCCGCTGTTCCCGCCGCTGTTCCCGTCGTCGCCGACCCCGACGGACACGCCGACATCGACGCCCACCGACACGCCCACGCCGTCACCGACCCCGACGGACTCGCCGACGCCGACCGACGCGCCGACTGCGGCGCCGTCGAACACCGGCGGCGGTGGCGGCGGCAGTAGTGGTGGCGACGGCGGCGGGTCCTCGGGCGGTGGCGGGGGCAGTTCGAGCGACGACGGCCCGTCGGCCGCCTCGGGAGACGACGGTGGGGACGACTTCGGGAGCAGCTCGGGCGACTCCGGCGAGGCCAACGCCCCGGGGAGCGACCGGTTACGTATCACGCAGTCCCGGACGGCGGACGGCGTCACTGTCACGATTCGCGGAGCCAGCGCCGGAGACAGTGCGACGCCGTCGTTCGAACTCGCCGAGCAGGACTCGCAGACATCGGCGGTGACGCTGTCCAGCATGAACGTCACGTTCGCCGCCGACCAGTCGACCGTCGAGGCGACGGTGTTCGAACCGACGAGCGACTCCGGCCCGCTGCCGCCGGTCCCGAGAGGCGACGCGCTGGGGTACGTGGCCGTCGAGACTGACCTCGACGACGAGGCGGTCGGGAGCGTCGCCTTGGCGATGCAACTGGACGACCGGGCCCTGCCCGCCAACCGCTCGCGCGACAGCGTCGTCGTCTACCGGTACACGAACGGCAGTTGGACGGCGCTACCGACGCGATACGACAGCAACGCCGGCCAGTATCTCGCCAGCGCCGGCGGCCTCTCGTCGCTCGCCGTGGTCTCGATGGAGCCGGGACAGGTCCGGGTCGTCAACACTACCAGCCCCCCGGACTGGGCCAGACAGGGGTACCGGACCAACGTCACCGCGACGGTCGAGAACCCCGGCGACCGGCCCGCTCGGCGCAACCTGACCGTCACCGTCGACGGGCGGCCGGTCGCCAACAAGACGGTTCGGCTCGAACCCGGCGAACGCGACGAGGTCACCATCGGGTTCCCGGCCGGCGGCGGCACCGTCGCCGTCGAGGGGACCGAAGCGGGGCAGATGAACGTCAGCGAGGGCAACCAGTGGGACGACGACCCGCCCTCGGGGCTCTCCGCTGGCGACGGCCCCGGATTCGACCTCGGACTGGCGGCGCTCCTGTTCGTCGGCCTCGTCCTCGTCGGTGTGGCCCAGCGACTCCGACGGCTCGGCCGCTGACCACTCTCACCCGTCGAGTTCGAACTCGATTCGCTCGACGTCGGCGCCCTTCGACGTGCGGTCCGTGACGCGGATAGCGCCGATTTCGCCCGTGCGGTCGACGTGGGTGCCGCCACAGGGGCAGGTGTCGAACTCGGCTATCTCGACCACGCGCAGGGGGTCGACGTGGTCCGGAATCAGGTCGAGCTGGGTCCGGCCCTCGGGCGTCTCGGCCTCGACGTCGGCGCGGGGTCGCTCGGCCTTCGAGACGGGCAGGTCAGCGTTGACGACGCGGTTGGCCTCGCGCTCGATGGTCGCCACGTCCTCGGCGTCGAAGTCGGCGGGGTCGAAGTCGATGCGCGAGCGGTCGACGTGAATCTGGTTGCCCGCCGTCGCGGCGTCGAACTCGTCCAGTACCACGCGGGAGACGACGTGCTGGGCGGTGTGCATCCGGCGCAACCGTTCGCGACGGTCGGCGTCTATCTCGCCGGTGACCGTCGTCCCTGCCGTCGGCACCGCCCCCTCGATGTCCTCGACGTAGTGGCGCACGTCCCCGTGGTTCTTGCGCACGTCCCGTACCGTCGCGCCGCCGCCGGCCCACGAGAGGCGGCCGCGGTCGGCCGGTTGCCCGCCGCCCTCGGGGTAGAAGTACGTCCCGTCGAGGACGACGTACTCCTCGGTGGCGTCGGTCACCGTCGCCTCGAACTCGGTGACGTCGTCGGCGTCGGGGAGATAGCGAAGGTCGGTCATGGACGTCGGTTGGCAGGCCGACGACAAAAACCGTCGGCCCGAGACGAGACGTAGAGGGCCGTCTCTCGGGCATTCGTCCGCCGCGGCCCCCTCTGAACGGGTGCGGCCCACAGTGCCCATAGCGGCAGACCACGCTCTACTCCCTCCGACACTCACTTCGGCCGAATATGGCCGCAGAAAGCACGAGGAAAGTACAATCAGGGACATATATGTGTAAAAGTCCGGTATAATAGGGAAATGGGGGCATATACGACTATTCTATGAGCAAAATACGAGATTGAGCTCCGAGATAAGGATAACGGGGACAAGATTCGTGTATATGTGCATATAGTGTCTAAACTTACGGTCTTATCGAGGGGAAGCCGACAGAGAGTCGACTACGATTGCGCAACTCTCAGTCGAGTGCGTGATAGCCAACGAACTGGGACACGACTCACGCGCCGGCGTGCCCGACTCCGGTGTAGACACTTCGAGACTGACCAGAACACCGACACCGTGCCGTTCTCTCGGTCGTACCGCCTCGGCGCTATCCGTCGTGTGTTCACCTGATGAAGCGGGCGGTATCCCTTCGGGGGAGAGCTGTTCAGAAAGAGTGAACAAAATTTCACCAGAACATTCAGTACGACAATGTGTCGTCGCCATACTGCCTCGCTCAAACTCCCGATATCTAGCTCCAGAAGGCTCCTCGGGGCATGTGAACAATCGACATCGTAGGAATAACGGAAGTACTATTGTTACGTACTGCGTTCAGTAATGCTGAACAGTTTTCCGGATTGACGGTATCTTCGTCATTCTGTCGGAACGGTGGGTTCGGCCGGCGCGACGGAGGCGTGCGACGCGTCGAACCGCCCGATTGCCGGGACGCTCGCTCGCCGTCGCACGTGGAACACGCCCTCACCGACGAAACACTTTTTAATGATTACTAATTCTTTGACCGTATGCGGTACTATCAGCTCAGTGATGGAGACACCGGTCGGCTCGTCGTTTCGACGGGCGAGGGCCTGTACGACCTCACCGCCGCGAAGCCGCGCCTCCAGTCGCTTCGGGACCTCCTCGCGGCGGCGAACGTGGCCGAACAGCCCCCCGACGACGTCGCGGCGCGCCACGTCGCCGCCGACAACGAACTCTCGCCGGACGACCTCGACGGGACCCGGACCGTACCGGTCCACGCCGACGAGGTGTGGGCCGCCGGCGTCACCTACCAGATAAGCGAGGAGGCCCGTCGGGAGGAGAGTGACACCCCCGACATGTATCTGGACGTCTACGACGCGGAGCGGCCGGAGATATTCTTCAAGTCGACGCCGAGTCGGACGGTCGGTCCCGGCGAGGCGGTCGGTATCCGACGCGACTCGGAGTGGGACGTGCCCGAACCCGAACTCGGTATCGTCCTCTACGAGGGCGAGACGGTGGGTTACACCATCGGCAACGACGTGAGCAGTCGGTCTATCGAGGGACAGAACCCGCTGTACCTCCCCCAGGCGAAGGTTTACGACCGCTGCTGTGCCATCGGTCCCAGCGTCGTCACCGACATCGAGGACCCACACTCGCTGGCCATCTCGATGACGATTCACCGCGACGGGGAACGGGTGTACAGCGGCGAGACGAACACCGACGAGATGGTCCGCACCTGCGAGGAACTCGTCGACTGTTACACCACGCACAACGCCGTCCCCGAACTCGCCGTCCTCCTCACCGGGACGTCGCTCGTCCCCGACGAGGGGTTCACGCTCCGAGCGGACGACCGCGTCGACATCGACGTCGAACGCATCGGGACGCTGAGCAATCCCGTGACGACCGTCTGACCAGCACGCGTCACCGACGAGACGACCGGCCGCCGTTCCACTCGGTGACGCCACGAGCGGCCGCGCTGCCCGCGCTCCGGCCCGAACGCCCGGAAGTGTTTTGTCGGAGGGTGTGTATCTACCGCTGTCGCATGCACTACGGAAACTTGCGTGACCCCAACGCAGAGTACACGATGCGGGACCTCTCCTCGGAGACGATGGGCCTCACGGCGGACCGCGGCGAGCGCCGCGACGTCGAGATTACCGACGTTCAGACCGTCATCGTCGACGGCAACTACCCGTGGACGCTCGTCCGCGTCTACACGGACGCCGGGCCCGTCGGCAACGGCGAAGCCTACTGGGGCGGCGCCCTGCCGGAGATAATCGAGCGGTTGACCCCCTTTGTCGTCGGCGAGAACCCGCTGGACATCGACCGCCTGTACGAGCACATGGTCCAGAAGATGTCCGGCGAGGGCTCCATCGCCGGCAAGGACATCGCCGCCATCTCCGGCATCGAACTCGCCTTGCACGACGTCGCCGGCAAGATTCTCGACGTCCCCGCCTACCAACTGCTCGGCGGCAAGTACCGAGACTCGGTGCGGACGTACTGTGACTGTCACACCGAAGACGAGGCCGACCCGGAGGCCTGTGCCGACGAAGCCGAACGCGTCGTCGAGGAACTCGGGTACGACGCTCTGAAGTTCGACCTCGACGTCCCCTCGGGCCACGAGAAGGACCGTGCGAACCGCCACCTCCGCCGGCCGGAGATAGAACACAAGGCCGAAATCGTCCGGCAGGTCACCGAACGCGTCGGCGACCGAGCGGACGCCGCCTTCGACTGTCACTGGGCGTTCGCCAGCGGGAGCGCGAAACGCCTCGCGCGCGAACTCGAACAGTACGACGTGTGGTGGCTCGAAGACCCCGTCCCCCCCGAGAACCACGACGTCCAGCGCGAGGTCACCCAGTCGACGGGCACGCCCATCGCCGCCGGCGAGAACGTCTACCGCACGCACGGCCAGCGCCGCCTCATCACCGAGGAGGGCGTCGACATCGTCGCGCCGGACTGCCCGAAGGTCGGCGGGATGCGCGAGACGGCGAAGATTGCGACGCTGGCGGACATGTTCTACCTCCCCGTGGCGATGCACAACGTCTCCTCGCCTATCGGGACGATGGCGTCGGCCCACGTCGGCGCCGCCATCCCGAACGCGCTCGCCGTCGAGTACCACTCCTACGAACTCGGATGGTGGGAGGACCTCGTCGAGGAAGACGACCTCATCGTCGACGGCTACATGGACGTTCCCGAGGAGCCCGGGCTGGGCCTCACGCTGGACCTCGACGCCGTCGAGGCACATCTGGCGGAGGGACAGGAACTGTTCGACGCGGCGTGAGCGGACGGTCGCGGTCGGCGACGACGGTGTCGGTCCCGAAAGTCCGCCGAAGGTGTACCACCGACACCGGTCGGACGTCGACGATTACCCGTTCTGCGGGCCGAAACGCCGACAGCTTTATACTCTAGTAGATTATCGCTCTAAACCGTATGGTTGACAGTGACAAACCAGATTCGGCAATGGACAGGCGGAGATACCTCGCTGCGCTGAGCGCAGGTGCCGCACTCGGCATCGCCGGGTGTTCCGGTGACGGTGGCGACGGCGGTAGTGACGGCGGCGACGGCGGCAGCGACGGCGGGAGTGACGGCAGCAGCGACGGCAGCGACGGTTCGGGGGGTGGCGGGCAGTGGGACGACACGCTCGAAGTCCTCCACGGGTGGGCCGGTGGTGACGGTGAAGCCGCGATTACGGCCCTCATAGAGGAGTTCAAGGGCGAATACCCCGACATGGAGACACAGTTCCAGGCCGTCGGGGCGAGCGCGAACGTCAACCTCAACGCGACGATTCTGCGCCGGATGGTCAACAACAACCCGATGAGTTCCTTCGCGAACTGGCCGGGGAACAATCTCGAACGCTACCGCGGGAACCTGATGAACCTCGAATCGTCCGTCTGGGACGCCGAAGGGTACAAGGACGTGATGCAGGACCGCGCCGTCGAACTCTGTACGTTCAACGGCAAGATGTCCTCCGTCCCGCTGGGCTCTCACCGGATGAACAACCTGTTCTACAACATCGCGGCCTTCGAGGAGGCGGGCGTCGACCCGTCGGGCCTCGACGACATCGACTCGCTGATGAGCGCGCTCGACGCCATCAAGACGGAGACGGACATCACACCCATGGGACAGGCGATGGTCGCACCGTGGACCGTCCTCCAGCTGTGGGCACAGGTCCTCCAGAGTCAGGCCGGCGTCGACGCCTACATGGACTTCATCGAGGGCAACGGTGACCGGCAGGCCCTCGTCGAATCGCTGAAAGTCGTTCGGGAGATTCAGCAGAACTACATCACCAACGACGCGTCCTCGGTGAGTTTCACCGACGTCGGTGGCAAGATGATAAACGGCGAAGTCGCCTGTATGCATCAGGGCAACTGGCTCGCAGGTCAGTTCCGCGTCGACGACTCGTTCAACTACAAGGAGCACTGGGACTGGATACCGTTCCCCGGCACCGAGGGCACCTACGGCTACCACATCGACGCCATCGTCGCGCCGGCGAACAACCCGAGCGAGGACGAGACCATCGCGTGGCAGAAGTTCGTCGGGACGAAACAGGCCCAGATCGCGTTCAACAACCTGAAAGGCTCCGTCCCGCTCCGGACCGACATCGACCCGGGCGAACTCGGCGACTTCATCGGCCTGACCTACGAGGACCTGACCAGTTCCGAGCGGTACCCGCCCACCATCGCACACGGCCTCGCCGTCCCGCCAGAGCAGATGGGCGCCTGCAAGACGGCGATGAGCGAGAACATGATGGGTCCCTACGACGTGCAGGCGGCGGCCGACGGACTGCTCGACGCCGTGTCCCAGTAACGGGGTCGACGAACTACACATTTTATTATACCGGAACGAAATCACACTACCTATGGACACCCACGAAACGGCAGAGGCAACCACAACCCCGACCGAGGAGGTCGACTGGGAGACGAAGTTGCGGTACTTCCTCAACAGTGACTTCGTGCGGTCCTCGCCCTTCTGGGGGATTCCGTTCCTCATCATGGGCGCCGCCGTCTACGGCGGCATGGGGTTCAACGTCGCGATATCGCTGACCGACGCGCGGGGACTGACGCCGCCGGACTACAGTCTGGGCAATCTCGACCTCGAGATGTACACGCAGGTACTCGGGAGCAACGCGTTCCTGCAGGCCACCCAGAACAATCTGGTACTGCTCGTCACGTTCACGACGGTTTGCCTCGTTCTCGGCCTGTTCCTCGCGGTGCTCATTGACCAGGGGATTCGGTACGACGACAAGGTACAGACCATCTACTTGCTGCCGATGAGCCTCTCGTTCGTCGTCACGGCCCAGATGTGGCTCTGGATGTTCAACAACAACAACGGCCTGCTGAACATCATCGTGACGGCGTTCGGGTTCGAACCCGTCAACTGGATAGGGGACCCCTCGATAGCGCTCGGGTCCATCATCTTCGCGCTCATCTGGCAGTTCAGCGGCTACACGATGGTCGTCTATCTGGCCGGCCTCCGGTCGCTCCCCGACGACCAGTTCGAGGCCGCCCGCGTCGACGGCGCGAGCACGGTAAAGACCTACCTCCGCATCATCATCCCGCAACTGAAGGAGTCGTCGGTCAGCGCCGCCGTCGTCCTGATGGTGTTCGCGCTGAAGGCGTTCACCTTCCTGTACGCGCTGACCGGCCGGTACCGGCCGCCCAACGGGACGGACATCCTTGCGACCCTGATGGTCCGGGAGGCGTTCAAGTTCGGCAAGTGGGCCTACGCGGCGACCATCGCGACGTACCTGATGGTCCTCGCGCTGGGTGTCATCGCGCCGTACCTCTACTACCAGTACAGACAGGGGAGCCTCTAACATGTCACAGTCAACGTCCGACTCCGGCATCGACGTCGCATCGTTCGTCGAGGAGTTCAACCTCGCCCGCATCGGCCAGTACGTGCTGGTCATCCTGTTCATCGGTTTCTTCCTCGCACCGCTGGAGACCGGCATCATGACGGCGCTGAAGACCAACGAGGCCGTCGCCCGCACGATTCCGCTGGCGCCGCCGACCGGCGAGGGGTTCACGTGGGGCAACCTCCAGTTCGCGCTCGAACAGCTCTCGGGCGCCTTCTTCAACTCCCTGTTCATGGCGATTCCGGCCACCATCGGGAGCGTCCTGTTCGGGAGCATGGCCGCCTACGGCCTCACGATGGTCCGCTGGCGCGGCCAGATGCTGTTCCTGATACTGTTCCTCATCGGTATCTTCCTGCCGTATCAGGCGGTGCTGGTGCCGCTAGCGCGGTTCTGGAACAACATCTTCCCGCTCGCGTCGATGCTGGCGCCGACGTTCGAGACGCTCCCGGTGGTGCAGGACTTCCACTCGAACCTCGTCCCCCTCATGATCACCCACATCGCCTACGGGATTCCCATCTGTACCATCCTCTTTCGCTCGTACTACCAGAGCCTCCCGAGTTCGCTCGTCGAGGCCGCGAAGATAGACGGGGCGTCCATCTCGAAGATATACCGGCGCATCGTGCTCCCCATCTCGAAGCCGATGTTCGGCGTCGTGTTCATCTACCAGTTCACCCAGATATACAACGAGTTCCTCTTCGCGTTCACGCTGATCACTGGCTCCGACACGCCCGAAGCCGTGGTGACGCTCATCCTCCCGGCCGTCGGCGCCTCGACGTCCGGTATCGACTTCGGAATCCGCATGTCGGCGGCGTTCCTCGCCGCGATTCCGACCCTCATCATCTACGTCGCCTTCGCGGAGCAGTTTGCGAAGGGCCTGCGGACGGGAGGTGGATGACGATGGGCGAAATCGTCATCGAGAACCTGACGAAGGAGTTCGGAGAGACGACGGCAGTCGACGACCTCTCGCTGGACATCGCCGACAGCGAGTTCCTCGTGCTGGTCGGTCCCTCGGGCTGTGGGAAGTCGACGACGCTGCGCTGTCTCGCGGGGCTAGAGACGCCGACGGCCGGCGACATCTACATCGCCGGCGACCACATGAACTACCGCGTCCCGCAGAACCGGGACATCGCGATGGTGTTCCAGGACTACGCGCTGTACCCCCACATGACCGTCCGCGCGAACATGCGCTTCGGCCTCGAAGAGGAGGAGGGGTACACGAAAGCGGAGCGCGAGGCCCGCGTCGAGGAGATAGCCGAGACGCTGGGCATCAGCGAACTGCTGGACCGCAAGCCCGACGAGCTATCGGGCGGCCAGCAGCAACGCGTGGCGCTGGGGCGGGCCATCGTCCGGGACCCGGAGGTGTTCCTGATGGACGAACCGCTGTCGAATCTGGACGCCAAACTGCGGGCGGAGATGCGGACCGAACTCCAGCAACTCCAGCACCGCTTCGACGTGACGACGGTGTACGTCACGCACAACCAGACGGAGGCGATGACGATGTCCGATCGCGTCGCCGTCATGGACGACGGGCACCTCCAGCAGGTCGGCCCCCCGCTGGAACTGTACCACGCGCCCGAGAACCGCTTCGTCGCGGGGTTCATCGGCGAACCGATGATGAACTTCGTCGAGGGGCGCAACGAGGGCGGCCGGTTCGTCGGCACGTACGTCGAGTACCCGTTCGACGCCACCATCCGGGACGCCGTCGACGGTGCCGACGACGTCGTCCTCGGCGTCCGACCGGAGGACATCGCCGTCTCGACGGCCGACGGCGTCGACGAGTCCGACCTCGGCGCCCACGAGTTCCTGATGCACGTCTCGGTCATCGAACCGCACGGCGACCAGAACGTCCTCCACCTGAACCACCCGGACGACACGGCCGAAGACGACCTCCTGCACGCGCTCACCGGCGGCACCGACATCTTCGAGCAGGGCTCGGAAGTCGTCGTCACCATCGACCCGAGCCACGTCCACGTCTTCGACGGGGAGAGCGGCGACGCCTTGCACAACCGCCGCATCGGGCCGGAAGCGGAGGTGACGAACGTATAATGGCCGACTTAACACTCGACGCGGTCACGAAGGTGTTCGAGGACGGCGAGGACGAAATCGTCGCCGTCGACGACGTCTCCGTCGAGATTCGGGACGGCGAGTTCCTCGTGCTGGTCGGCCCCTCCGGGTGTGGGAAGTCGACCACGCTCCGGATGATAGCCGGACTGGAGACCATCACCGACGGCGAGATTCGACTCGGCGACGACGTGTTGAACGACGTGCGCACGCAGGACCGGGACATCGCGATGGTGTTCCAGTCCTACGCGCTGTACCCCCACCTCTCCGCCCGCCGGAACATGTCGTTCGGGCTGGAGGAGTCGACCGACCTCTCACAGACCGACATCGACGAGCGCGTGACCGAAGTCGCGTCGATGATGGGTATCTCGGACCTGCTGGACCGCAAGCCCGGCCAACTCTCCGGCGGCCAGCAACAGCGCGTGGCGCTGGGGCGGGCCATCGTCCGGGACCCGGAGGTGTTCCTGATGGACGAACCGCTGTCGAATCTGGACGCCAAACTGCGGGCGGAGATGCGGACCGAACTCCAGCAACTCCAGCACCAACTCGACGTGACGACGGTGTACGTCACGCACGACCAGACGGAGGCGATGACGATGTCCGACCGCATCGCCGTGATGAACGACGGGCGCCTCCAGCAGGTCGGCCCGCCGCTGGAACTGTACCACGAACCGACCAACCTGTTCGTCGCCGAGTTCATCGGTGAACCGTCGATGAACTTCCTCTCCGGGCGGCGCGAGGGGTCGTCGTTCGTCACCGACCGCATCGAGTACCCCTTCTCCGAGACCGTCGCCGACGCCGTCGAGGACGCCGAGGACGTCATCGTCGGCATCCGACCGGAGGACGTGGCGATACGCGACGAGGCCGGCGACGACCCGGCCCACGAGTTCGAGATGACGGCCACCGTCGTCGAACCGATGGGGAACGAGAACGTCGTCCACCTGGAGTTCCCCGGCGAGACGACGGGCACCGAGGACCTCGTCGCCATCACCGAGGGGATGCGAGAGGTCGGGGAGAACGAGTCGGTGACCGTCCACCTCCCCGAGGAGACGATTCACGTCTTCGATACGGCCACCGGCGAGGCGCTCCACGCCCGGCAACTGGAACTCGACCCGCAGGCGCTTCGCCTGTAGTTTCGGGTCGACGCCCCGTTCGTTTCCCGCCGCCGCTCAGAGCGCGCTATCGGCGAACCCGCCGTCGACGGTGAGGACTTCGCCCGTGACGTACGAGGCGGCATCGCTCGCCAGATAGACGGCCGCGCCGACCATCTCCTCGCGGTCGGCGACCCGGCCGAGCGGCGCTCGTTCGTCGATCTTCGCCCGCTTCTCGGTCCCCTCCGCGTACGTCTCGGCGTTCTGCGGCGTGATGACGAACCCGGGGGCGATGGCGTTGACCCGGACGTCCGGCGCGAGTTCCTTCGCCGACGCGCGAGTGAACGCCTCGACGCCGCCCTTCGCCGCCGCGTAGGCCGGGAGGTCCGCCATCGCGAGGCGGGCGGCTAGCGAGGAGATGTTGACGATAGCGCCGCCGTCGTCCATCGCGGGCACCATCGCCTGCGTGACCCGGCGGACCCCGTCTAAGGCCACGTCGGTCACGAAGTCCCAGTCCTCGTCGCCGATGTCCCGGACCGTCTCGCGGGAGATGGCGCCCTGTGAGGCGACGACGACGTCGACGCCGCCCAGTTCCTCGACGGCCGTCTCGCGGACCCGTTCGAGCGTCGCCATCTCGGTGACGTCACACGTCACGCGGGCGGTGTCGACGCCGTACTCCTCGATGATGTCTGCCGTCTCCTCGACGGCGCTCTCGCGGCGGCTGGTGGCGACGACGTCGGCCCCTTCCGCGGCGAACCCCTCGGCGATGGCCTGCCCGATACCGCTCGTGCCGCCGACGACGACGGCTCGCTTGCCCGCGACTGTCACTGGCGTGTGGTCGTACGCACTCATACTCGGTCTGTCTGTGCGTGCCTATTTGACCTTTGTGGAGGCTGGTGGGCGACGCTCGGTTCGAGTTCGCGGTAGCATCGTCGTAGTCGGGCCACGGGCGACGCCTAGCCGACAACCATAGAATTAATACTCTCCGTCGACTGCCGGGAGGTATGCGAGGACTCGCGAAAGTCAGCCGTCGTCACGGCGCCATGGAGTTCGTCGACCGAGAGCGGCCAGAACCGGCCCCGGACGAGGCGCTCGTCGAGGTCGATTACGCCGGCCTCTGCGGGAGCGACGCCGGCATCTACGAGTTCGAGTCGGCGTTCGAGCGGATGGACCTCCCGACGGTCATCGGCCACGAGTACTCGGGGCGCGTGGTCGAAGTCGGCGAGCACGTCACGAAGTTCGCGGTCGGCGACCGCGTCGTCGAACGACCGATTCGGGGCTGTGGCGACTGCTACCAGTGCGAAATCGGTGAGTCGAACGTCTGCCAGAACGCGGTCATCACGGGCGTCGACCACGACGGCGCCTACGAGCAGTTCGTCGCCGTCCCGGAGGACGCACTCCATCCCGTGCCGGACTCCGTCGAACAGCAACACGCCGCGATGGTCGAACCGACGAGCATCGCCGCCCGTGCGGTCATCGAGAACTCGCGGGTAAGGGCGGGCGACCGCGTACTGGTGGAAGGCCCGGGACCGATCGGCCTCCTCACGGCCCAGATAGCCGACGCACAGGGCGGCGAGGTGCTCGTCTCCGGCGTCGGGCAGGACGCCGCCTACCGCCTGCCACTGGCCGAGGACCTCGGCTTCGAGACCGTCAACGTCGCCGAGGACGACGTCGCGGCGCGCCGCGAGGCGGTCACCGACGGCGTCGGCTACGACGTGGTGTTCGACACGACCGGCCACCCCTCCGGGCTCCCGTCGGCCGTCGACGAGGTGCGGAAGGGCGGCCAAATCGTGCTCGTCGGGCAGACCGGCGAGACGACGATGCCGTACTCTCCGCTGGTCCGGTCGGAGATAGACCTCCAGTGCTCGTACGCGTCGATGTACGACGACTTCGACCGCTCGCTCCGCCTCATCGACAGCGGTGACGTGGACGCCGAGACGTTCCTCGACGAGCGGTTCTCCCTGCTGGACGCCGACGAGGCCTTCGAGGCGTTCGTCGCGGGCGAGACGTGCAAGCCGGTGTTCGACGTCTCGGAACTGTACGCCTGACGGCGCGGCCACGGGGCGACTAGTCCGCCCGCTGATAGCTATCCGAACTTTTTACTCACAGTCGTCGGTACCAGTAGGCGATGAAAGATTGGCTCGACGGTTACGACGACCGCGACTGGCAGACGACCACGGACGGCACCGTCCGATACGCGCTCCTCGGCCTCGGGTGGTGGACCGTCGACGTGGCACTACCGGCCATCGAGAACTCCGACCTCGGCGAGGTGACGACGTTCGTGAGCAGTTCGACCGAGAAGGCCGAGCGACTGGCGGACGACCACGACGTCGCCCACGGCATCAGTTACGACGAGTTCCACGACGGCGCCGCCACGGACGCCTACGACGCCGTCTACGTCGGCACGCCGAACGCGTACCACCTCGCGTACGTCGAGAGCGCGGCCGACCACGGCAAGGCCGTCCTCTGTGAGAAGCCGATGGAGTCGACGGTCGAACGGGCCGAACAGATGGTCGACGTGGCCGAGAGCACCGACATCCCGCTGATGATAGCCTACCGGATGCAGACCGACCCCGCGGTCCGGCGGGCGAAGGAGTTGGTCGAAGACGGGTTCGTCGGCGACCCGGTGTCGGTCTACGGCAACAACAGCCAGCCGTTGCTGGAGATGATCCCCGACCACGACCAGTGGCGACTGGACCCGGACCTCTCGGGCTACGGGACGTCGGTGATGGACCTCGGCATCTACTCGCTGAACACGACGCGGTTCATCCTGGACCGGGACCCGGTCACCGTCCAGTCACAGATGAGTTCCCACCACGAGGCGTTCCAAGCGGTCCCGGACGAGCGGTCCGGAGCACTGCTCACGCTGGAAGACGGCGTCCGGATGGTCACGACCGACAGCCAGCGTGCCCACGAGGACACGCAACTCAAGATTACGGGCACGGCGGGCCAGATAGACCTCCGGCCGGCGTTCCACGGCGAGTGTACGATGCACCTGTCTCGGGGCGACATGACGGCCACCGTCTCACACGAGGCGTTCGACTCCCAGCGCGAGATGCGCGAGGAGTTCGACTTCTTCTCGGACCGCGTGCTCACCGACGGGGAGATAGTCGCCGACGGCCGCCACGGCCTGCAGGACATGCGTATCGTCCGTGCCATCCACGAGGCCGCCGAGAGCGGCGACGTCGTCGAGTTGTAACGGCTGGTCGACAATATTCCGCGACTGAGCACCTCGATAAAACGAGCAACTGTTTAGTGCGTATACTTCGTGCTACGACCATGGCGAGTACAGCCCAAAACCCGGTCAAATCAGTCGGCACGACGTTCGAGATTCTGAACGGATTGAAAGAACTCGGGGGTGCCCGCGTGACGGAACTGGCGCGCTATCTGGACCTCCCGAAGAGTACGGTCCACAACTATCTCAGCACGCTCGAACAGGAGGAGTACATCGTCAAGGACGACAACGAGTACCGGGTCGGACTGCGGTTTCTGGAGTTGGGCGCGTACTCGCGGCACGAGCGGAAACTGTTTCAGATAGCGAAACCGGAGGTGGACCGACTCGCTGACGAGACAGGCGAACTCGCGAACGTCCTCGTCGAGGAACACGGCCGCGGGTCGTACCTCTACCGGGCCTACGGCGAACAGGCGGTCCGGGTGAAGGCACACGTCGGCACGCGCGTGCCGCTACACACCACGGCGCTGGGCAAGGCCATCCTCGCGTACCTCCCCGAGGAGCGCGTCGACGAAATCGTCGACCGGCACGGACTGGCGGAGAACACCCCACAGTCCATCGGTACTCGCGCGGAACTGGACGAGACGCTCGACGCTATCCGGGAGCGCGGCGTCGCGTTCGACGACGAGGAGCGACTCAACGGCCTCCGCTGTGTCGCCGCGCCGGTGCTCGACAACAGCGACGACATCATCGGCGCCATCAGCGTCGCGGGGCCGACCAACCGCTTCCGCGGCGAACGGTTCAGAGAGGAACTCCCCCAGCGAGTCCTCGAAGTCGCGAACGTCATCGAACTCAACTTCACGTACTCGTAACCGCCGACGGTCGGTCCCGACGGTGCGGCGTGAGTACCGACATCGCGACGCATCTGTTCGCTATGACTGAACGGTCCGTCGTCGGGCACCGCCGTGGCCCACGTGAACGCATAACTTACGATTCGAGTAGATTTCGCCATCTGGTCGGACGAACGTCCGCTAGAACCGCGGATACGAGTCAATCAGACGGGATAACAGACGTACATAGGTTAGGAGTTCGTTCAGTATGGCTGAACGGCCGTCCGACCTGCAGTACACGTCGGCGACGGGTCCGAGCGGTCGGCAGCCGTCGCGACAGACCACTAGCTTTATTCGCTCGTCGCGCGGTCATCCGGTATGCGATTCGGCATCCTCAGCACGGCAGACATCGGGACCGGTTCGGTGATTCCGGGTATCCGCAAGAGCGACCACGAGGTCGGCGCTATCGCCTCCCGGGACGGCACTCGGGCCGAGGCGGTCGCGGACCAGTTCGACGTCCCCGCCGCCTACGAGGGGTACGAGGCGTTGCTCGCCGACGCCGACATCGACGCGGTGTACATCCCCCTGCCCAACGGCCTCCACGCCGAGTGGATTCGGCGGGCCGCCGACGCCGGTCTGCACGTCCTCTGTGAGAAACCGCTCACGGCGAGCGCCGAGGAGACGGCGGCGGTGTTCGACTACTGTGCGGACCGCGACGTGACACTGATGGAGGCGTTCATGTACCGCTTCCACCCGCTGACCGAGCGAGCGTTCGAGATAGTCCAGACCGAACTCGGCGAGGTCCGCAACGTCACGTCGACGTTCACCTTCCGGATGCCCGACGGCGCCGAGGACATCCGACTGGACCCGGACCTCGCGGGCGGGAGCGTCATGGACGTGGGCTGTTACGCCATCAGCGCCGCGCGCCAGTTCCTCGGCGACCCCGACCGGGTGTACGGCGTCACCAACGACGGCCGGGACTGTGGCGTCGACACAGAGATGGCTGGGATTCTGGAGTACGACGGCGGTGCGACGGCCCGCGTCCAGTCCGGGTTCGAGACGCCGCTCACGCAGTACTACCGCGTCGAGACCACGGACGGGTGGCTCAAGGCGGAACCGACCTTCGACATCGGTGCCGAGACCGCGACCGAACTCACCTACGGAGTCGGCGACCGGACGGTGACCGAGCGGTTCGACCCGACCGACCACTACACGCTGGAGGTCGAACACTTCGCCGACTGCGTCGCGAGCGGCGAGACGCCCCGGGTCGACCGCACCGAGAGCGTCGCCATCATGGAGATAATCGACGCCATCTACGAGAGCGCGGCGGCGGGCGGCCCGGTAGCGCTGGACTGAGGCGCTCGACCGACGCGCCGCTCAGAAGTGCGAGAGTTTGTCCCGTCGGTACAGGTCCAGCGACGTTATCGAGTTCGGGGACTGTTGCCGGACGGCGTAGGCGATGGCGTCGGCCACCTCGACGGGTTCGGTGACGCTCCCCGGTTCGAACGCCTCTTTCGAGGGGGACCCGCTCTCGGACCCGAACTCCGTGCGCACCTCCGTCGGGTTGATACACGAGACGGCGACGCCCTCCTCGCCGACGCTGGCCTGCAGACTCACGGCGAACCCTCGCGTCCACCACTTCGTGGCGGCGTAGACGGGGTTGGCCGGCCGTGGGTGGTTCCCGGACATGCTCCCGAGGAAGACGAGGTGGCCCTCCGAGTCGACGAGATGCGGAATCGACGCCCGGGCGGTGTAGAACATCCCGTCGACGTTGACGCCGGTCATCGTGCGGTACTCCTCGTCGGTGAGTTCGCTGACGGGTTCGTCGATGGCGAGGCCGGCGTTACAGACGGCGATGTCGAGGCCGCCGAAGCGGTCGACCGTGGCCTCGACGAGCGCCGCGACGGCGTCGGAGTCGGTGACGTCCGTCGGGACGACGGCGACGGCGGCGTCGGTCGTCTCGCGAATCTCGGCGGCCAGTTCTTCCAGTCGCTCCTCGCGCCGTGCGGCGACTGTCAGGTCCGCGCCGTCCTCGGCGAGGGCGCGCGCCGTCGCGGCGCCGATACCGGAACTCGCGCCGGTGACGACGGCTGTCTGCCCTTCCAGTGGCTCCTCCATACGGGTGGCTCGTTCCGCCATGCTCCCGACGAGGGTACCGGCCGACAAATGTGTTTCCCCGGCCGTGGACTCGTTCGCAGTGGAGCCAGTCCTATAGCCATATAGGAAGTCTATAGAATCTTAAACGCGAAATACGAGTAGAAATGCGACAATACAACTCCAGAAGCGAGCAGATATGTGTATAATTCGCTATCGGGTGGGAGAAACTGAATATATACGTACGCTTTCGCATATCTAAATCTAAAAATGGGAGAAGAAAGCAACATACCGAGCGAACTCATTCGGAGCGGCGCTCCCGACTGTCGGTGGCGGAGGCCTTGACCGGAGACAGATGAATTAAGCACCCTGCCAGTCATTGACAGACGCATGAAGTCCATCTACTACGAGGAGACAGGCGGGACCGACGTCCTGCAGTACGGCGAGCAACCGGACCCCGAATTCGAGGACGACGAGGTGCTCGTCGAGGTGAAAGCCGCCGGCCTGAACCACCTCGACGTCTGGACCCGTCGCGGCCTCCCGACGCCGCCGTCGTTCCCACACATCCCCGGGAGCGACGCCGCGGGCGTCGTGCGCGAGGTCGGCGATCGAGTCACACGCTTCGAGGCGGGCGACCGCGTCGCGGTGTACCCCTCGGTGTTCTGCGGCGAGTGCGAGTTCTGCCGCCGGGGCGACGAGACTCGCTGTGACGAGTTCAAGATAATCGGCGAGCACACGCGCGGGGTCCAGTCCGAACTGACCGCCGTGGCCGAGGCGAACCTCGTGCCCTTCCCGGATGGGGTCGACTGGGAGACGGCGGCGGCGACGCCGCTCGTCTTCCAGACGGCGTGGCGCATGTTAGAGACCCGCGCGGAGGTGTCCCAGAGCGACCACGTCCTCGTGCAAGGGGCCTCCGGCGGCGTCGGCCACGCCGCGGTCCAGATAGCCGCCCACGCCGGCGCGACGGTGTACGCGACGGCCTCCAGCGAGGAGAAGTTGGAGTACGCCCGCGAAATCGGCGCCGACTACGCCATCAACTACGAGGAAGAGGACTTCGTCGACGCCGTCCACGACCGGACCGACGGCCGGGGAGTCGACGTGATAATCGACCACGTCGGCGGCGAGAACTGGACGGCCAACATGGACGCGGCGGTCAAGGGCGGTCGCATCGTCACGTGCGGGGCGACGGCGGGGCCGACGCCGGAGACGAACATCTCCCGCATCTTCTGGAAGCAACTGGACATCATGGGGTCGACCATGGGCAATCCGGGCGAGATAGACGAGGTGCTCCCGCTGGTGTGGGACGGTACCTTCGAACCGCGCATCCGCGAGGTGCTCCCGATGAGCGAGATTGCGCGGGGCCACGAACTGCTGGAGGAACGCGAAGGGTTCGGCAAGGTGGTCGTCGTCCCCGACGCCGAGTACGACGGCTGAGCGCCCACGCACCCTCGCGTCCGGCGTGACCACACGGCTTTTGCGTGTCCGCGGGCACTATCCCTACCAATGAGCGACAGTGAGTCCGGCGGGCCGAAACAAGTCTCGGACCCGAACTACCACAGCGAGAATCACACGGCCGCCCAAACCTGCGGTTGGACGAAGAATGCACTTACAGGACGTGGCAAATGTTATAAGTACATCTTCTACGGCATCGAGTCCCACCGCTGCATCCAGATGACGCCCGTCGTCAAGTGTAACGAGCGCTGCGTGTTCTGCTGGCGGGACCACGCGGGCCACGCCTACGAACTGGGCGACGTCGAGTGGGACGACCCGGCGGCCGTCGCCGACGCCTCCGTCGAACTCCAGCGGAAACTCCTCTCGGGATTCGGCGGCAACGAGAACGTCCCGCGGGACGTCTTCGAACAGGCGATGGAGCCACGCCACGTCGCCATCTCGCTGGACGGCGAACCGACCCTCTATCCCTACCTCCCGGAACTCATCGAGGAGTTCCACGACCGCGACATCACCACCTTCCTCGTCTCGAACGGCACGAACCCCGAGATGCTCGCCGAGTGTGACCCGACGCAACTGTACGTCTCCGTCGACGCCGCCGACCGGCAGACGTTCGACTCCACGGTGAAGGCCGTCGAGGACGACGCGTGGGACTCGCTGATAGAGACGCTGGACGTCCTCGCCGAGAAGGACGATACGCGCACCGTCATCAGGACGACGCTCGTGAACGGCCACAACATGCACCATCCCGAGTGGTACGCGGCGATGTGCGACCGGGCCGACGCCGACTTCGTGGAGATGAAGGCGTACATGCACGTCGGCCACTCTCGCGGCCGACTGGACCGCGACTCGATGCCCAGCCACGAAGACGTCCGTGCGTTCACCGAGGAGATGCAGGCGTACCTGCCCGACCACGGCGTCCTGAAGGAAGTCGAGGAGTCCCGCGTGGCGATGCTCGCCGAGGACGAACAGACGTGGGTGCCGAAACTGGAGAAGTCGAGCGAGTTCTGGGTCGAGGACCCGCTCGTAGAGTACTGAGCGGCCGAGAGTGGACCGGGGTTCGTCCGTCGAATGTTGAACACCCGTAGGTGTGAGGGACAACGTTCATCCCAGTGCTCCGCCAAAATTCACCACGCGTCGGTCCGTGCGACAATCGACGGCCCGTTCCTAACCGTTCCAAATCTGGAACGCATTCCATATTCGGTATGCTTATGAGCGGCGCGTCCGTAGCCCGGCATATGGCTGAATCATCGGGACGGGCCGTCGGGCGCGACGAGCTCGCGACGCTGAAGTTGCTCGCGCTCGACGGGGCCCTCGACGAGCGGACCAAAGTCTCCTGTGCGGACCTCGCGGGGCGACTCGACGCCTCCAACCAGACGGCGTCCCGACGCCTCCAGCGCCTCGACGAGTCCGACCTGCTCGACCGGGACATCGTCAGCGACGGGCAGGAAGTCCAGATTACCGAGGCTGGCGAACGCCGCCTCCAGTCCGAGTACGCCGACTACCGCCGTATCTTCGAGGCCGACGCCAGCGTCGACCTGAACGGCATCGTCACCTCGGGGATGGGCGAGGGCCGCCACTACATCACCCTCCCGGGGTACATGGAGCAGTTCATCGACCGACTGGACTACGAGCCGTTCGCGGGGACGCTGAACCTCGAACTCACCGAGGAGAGCGTCCGCAAGCGCGCCCGACTCGGCGCGCTCGAACCGGTGACTATCGAGGGGTGGGAGGACGACGAACGCACCTACGGCCCGGCGTACTGCTACCCGGCCTCCGTCGTCAGCGGCGACGGCGAGTACGCCCCCGCCCACATCATCGCCCCGGAACGGACCCACCACGGGGAGGAGCAACTGGAGGTCATCGCCCCCGAGAAACTCCGCGACGTGCTGGAACTGGCCGACGGTGACGAGGTGACTGTCCATGTCACGGAGTGAGCGCGCCGTGGACGCGGACAGC
Organism: Haloarcula rubra; assembly: GCF_019599465.1. Taxonomy (GTDB): domain Archaea; phylum Halobacteriota; class Halobacteria; order Halobacteriales; family Haloarculaceae; genus Haloarcula; species Haloarcula rubra. The sequence continues at coordinate 154,822 of NZ_RKLR01000005.1, read as the reverse complement.
GCCGCCGACGCCGTCGCCGCCTTCGCCCGCGGCGAACCGGTGCTGATTCACGACGCCGCCGACCGGGAGGGCGAGACGGACGTCGTCTACCCCGCCGGGGCGGTCGACCCCGCGGCCGTCGCCCGCATGCGCAACGACGCCGGCGGCCTCGTCTGCGTGGCTCTCTCCGACGCCGTGGCCGACGCGCTGGGCCTCCCGTTCATGCAGGAGGTGCTCGACCACCCGACGTCCGCCGACCACGAACTCGGCTACGACGAGCGCTCCTCGTTCTCCATCACGGTGAACCACCGCGACACCTTCACCGGCATCACCGACGAGGACCGCTCGCTGACCATCCGGGAACTGGCCGACGTGGCGGCGGCCCCCGACGACGAGGCGTTCGCCGACGAGTTCCGGTCGCCGGGCCACGTCCACCTGCTTCGGGCCGCCCCGGACCTGCTGGCCGACCGCGAGGGGCACACGGAACTGGGTATCGCGCTGGCCGACGCCGCCGACCAGCCACCGGCCGCGGTCGTCTGCGAGATGCTCGACGACGAGACGGGGGCGGCGCTCCCGCCGACGGCGGCACGGGCCTACGCCGAACGCGAGGGACTGGTGTACGTCGAGGGTGCGAGCTTACTCGCAGACCTCCCCTGACTCGGCCGGTTTTCCGCGGCGCGAATAAGCCCGGCTTTCACGCCGACCGCGCCGCTTGCTCCGACCTTACGGCTCGCTACGACGGCTATAACAAATGTCGTCTGTCGTGGGGTACGTCGGTATGGACTCGGACTCCACACCGGAGCGACAGGTCGCCGTACTGGCCGTGGTGCTCGCCGTCGTACTGGTCCCCCTCTCGGGCGTCGTCGTCGCACAGACCGCCGGGAACCAGACCCGCGAGGCGGGGAACCAGACCGCGACATCGTTCGTCGCCGTGCAGGGCCAGCAGTGCACGCCGATGACCGCCTTCGCCGGCAACGAGTCGGCCCGGACGTTCTACGACTACCGTCTCCCGTTCCCGAACAACCCGTACATCAACACGACCGGGAACGCATACGGGTCCGAGGGGTTGGACGGGCTCCAGCGGGCGAACACGAGCGTCGTCTTCCTCTACCGGGACACCAACGGGACCGCGAACGAGAGCGACGACACCCTGAGTCTGGTGTTCGTCCACGGCGAGGAGGGCGACGACAACTCCACGGGCGGGTCGGCGTCGTTCGACATCACCGGCCTCCCCGAGAACGGGTCGTGGACGGTGCGGGACGACGACTACAACGCCTCGGACAGCTACGACGTCTGGACCGTCGAACCGGGCACGACCCGCGTCGACTGGACGTGGGGTGACGCCGCGACCGACGGCGGCGTCTTCAGCGGTCTGGGAGCCAACGAGACGATAACCGTGCAGCCGGCGTTCAACGAGGACGCGGTGCTGGCCGGACAGTACTACGACGGCACCGTCACGGGCTGGGTCGCCCTCTCGAACGAAACGGTGAACGGGACGAGCGTGACGAACGAGACCGCGCTGAACATGACGGAACCGCTGACGATAACGACCGAGGACTGCGCGTCGCTCGTCGACGCGACGCCGACCGAGACGGAGACGCCGGGCGGTCTGTTCGGCGACGAGACGGAGACGCCGACGGAGACCGAGACCACGTCGCCGACCGACACGCCCGAGGCGGACGACGACGGGACGGAGACGCCGGTCGACATCTTCGACGACGAGACGGCGACGCCGGAGAACGAGTCGACCGCCGAGTCCGACTGAGACTCGCTCGGTCCCGACCGTCGCGGCCGCTCGCGCCCCGCCGTCGGTCTCGGGTGTGAACCGGCGGCACAGACCGTCAACACTCTTAACCGAGGGATTCAATGGGGGATATATGACACACGACGAGGCACCTGCCGGTACAGAGGCGAGTCATCGCGAGACGCGGGGGACGAGCGCATGAGCGACCGTCCCGAGATGTTCGAGGACGTCGACGAGATATGGATGGACGGGGAGTTCGTCGACTTCGAGGACGCCAACGTCCACCTGCTGACCCACGCGCTCCACTACGGCACGGGCGTCTTCGAGGGCGTCCGGTGCTACGAGACCGAGGAGGGGCCGGCCATCTTCCGCTGGGAGGAACACCTCGACCGCTTCTACGACTCTGCGGAGGTCTACGACATCGAGATTCCCTTCGAGAAGCAGGAACTCACCGAGGCGACGGAGGAACTCATCCGTCGGGAGGGGCTCCAGTCCTGTTACATCCGCCCCATCGCGTTCTACGGCTACGGTCCGCTGGGTCTGAACCCCGGGAAGTCCCCGGTGCAGGTCGGCCTCGCCGTCTGGCCGTGGGGCGCGTATCTCGGCGAGGAGGCCTTAGAGGACGGCGTCGACGTCGCCGTCTCCTCGTGGCGCAAGTACGCCTCCAGCCAGATTCCGACCAACGCCAAGACCACCGGCACCTACGTCAACAGCGTCCTCGCGTCGCTGGAGGCCAAGGAGAACGGCTACACCGAGGCCATCGTCCTCAACAAGGAGGGCAACGTCGCCGAGGGGCCGGGCGAGAACATCTTCCTCGTCCGCGACGGCGAGATATACACCACCGGCCTCGCCGAGTCCATCTTAGACGGTATCACCCGCCGGACCGCCATCGAACTCGCCGAGGAGCGCGGGTACACGGTCCACGACGACGCCACCATCTCGCGGGGCGAACTGTACACCGCCGACGAACTGTTCTTCACGGGCACCGCCGCCGAGGTGACCCCCATCCGCAGTGTCGACGACAACGAGATCGGCGCGGGCACGAAGGGCCCGGTCACCGACGAGATACAGACGGCCTTCTTCGACCTCGTCGAGTCGGGCGAGCGCGAGGAGTGGTTCCGCTACGTGTAGTCAGTCGTCGTCGGTGTTCGTCATCGGGAGCGGCGTCTCGCCCTTGTGGGTGTCGCCGAACCCGGCGCTCAGTATCCGCGTGAGCGCTTCTTCGACGCGTTCGTCGCTCACCTCGTAGTCGTCCGGGTCCACCTCGACGACGTAGCCGCTGGTGATGTTCGGTGCCGTCGGCAAGAACAGCACGTCCCGGCCGTCGTCGGTCGTCTGGCCGGTCTTGAACGCCGTCATCCGCATCCCGTCCCACGCCTCTATCTTCACGGGCGTCTGGAGTTCCTCGGTGCCCGACACCGCCGTCTCGACGGCCATCTTCGAGGCGTTGTACACCACCCGGAGCCCCGGCACCTGGTTCATGGCGTCGTCGAGGGCGCTCTCGACGAAGTCGCCGAAGGCCGTCCGCATCAGGTAGCCCACCGAGAAGACGATGAGGACGAACAACACGAGCGCGACGAACACGCGGGCGAACTCCACGGTCCGGACCGTGGCCACGTCGGCCGGCACGCCGAGGTCCATGAGGAGTTCCGTGTCGATGGCGGGGATGAAGAACGCGGCAGACGCGAGGATGCCGTAGAGGTAGACGATGACGTAGAGCGTGACGATGACCGGCAGCAGGATGATGAGGCCACTCGCGAAGTCACGCTTCCACGACGAAGAGGAGGCCATATCAGTATCAGACGGCCACGGATTATCAGCCCTTCCCTTTCTTGACAGCTCTCGCTACCCGCTCGCGATGGCCCGCAGTGCGAACAGCGCGTTCTCCTTGCGTTCGAGGACGCGCCGGTAGAAGTACGACAGCCACTTCTCACCGTACGGCGCGTACTGCCAGACGTCGCAGGCCCCGGCCAGTTCCCGCTGGGCGTCCTCGCGAACGCCCATCAGCATCTGCACCTCGTAGGGGGTGCCGTGCTTGCTGTGGAGGTCGGCCGCCAGCGTCAGCATCGCCGGGTCGTGGCTCCCGACGGCGATGCCGTCGTCGAACTCCCGGAACATGAACTCGAGGTCGGTCCGGTAGGCCTCGTTGACGCGGGACTTCTCCGTGAACGCGACGTCTCTCGGCGGGTCGTACGCGCCCTTGACCAACCGGACCTTCCCGGGACAGTCGGCCAGTCGGTCGAGGTCGTCGGCCGTCCGGCGGAGGTTCGCCTGCACGCAGACGCCGACGCCGCCACCGCGCTCCCGGGCGTGGTGTTCGAAGGCGTCCAGCGTGGCGTCCGTCGTCGTGTGGTCCTCCATGTCTATCCAGACGAACACGCCGTGGTCGGCGGCCGCGTCGACCACCCGAGCGAGGGTCTCCCGGAACACGTCCTCGTCGACGAACAACCCCAGCTGGGAGGGTTTCACCGAGATACAGGCGCGGAGGTCAGAGCCGCCGATGTCGGCGACGAGTCGCTCGTAGGCCGCGGCGTCGGCGTCCGCCGGGTCCCGTTCGTGGTAGTGTTCGCCCAGTCGGTTGCAGATGACGCCGACGCCGGACTCGTTCATCTTGCGGGCGTGTTCCAGCACCGTGGCGGCCGACTCCCCGGCGACGAATCGACTCGCGACTGGCGGCAACATAGGTAATATTTGCCGCCCCAGTGGCAAGAAGGTTGCCGTCGCCCCTCGCGCGGCGCGTTCGGGCCGAGCCACACCGATTAAGACACCGGGACGATACGCGAAAATATGGACATACTCGGGGTGGTCGCGACGGCGCTGTGGGCGATGTTGCCCGCGTACGTGCCCAACAACGCGGCGGTACTGGCTGGCGGTGGGCGACCGATAGACGGCGGTCGGACGATGGGTGGGCGTCGACTACTCGGCGACGGCAAGACGTGGCGCGGGACGCTGGCCGGGACGCTGGCCGGGACGGCGCTGGCACTCGCGCTCTCGGCCGTGACGCCGGCGGTGAGCGCCGCTGTCGGCCACTCGCTCCCGCGGTTCCCCGTCCTCGCGGGGCTTGGACTGGCGTTCGGGGCGATGCTCGGCGACATCGGCGCGTCGTTCGTCAAACGGCGGAGCGGCCGCGAGCGCGGGGCGGCGTTCCCCGGCCTCGACCAACTGGACTTCGTCGTCGGCGCCCTCCTCTGCGCGTTCGTCCTCGCGCCGTCGTGGTTCGGGCGGACGTTCACGCTCCCGGTGGTCGTGGCGATTCTCCTCGTCACGCCGCTGTTGCACGTCGTGACCAACGGCATCGCGTACCTGCTCGGCCTGAAGAACGAGCCGTGGTAGGCCGGCGTGTGGATGTGATGTGCTTTTCACACCGGCCCATCGAAGTGTAGGACATGACCACGCGCGCGGACACGTTGCGGTTGGCGACACGGGGGTCCGACCTCGCTCTGCGACAGGCGGCGACGGTCCGGGACCTCCTCTCGGGGCGGCGACTCACCGTCGAACTCACCGAGGTCGAGACCACGGGCGACCAGATACGCGACGAACTCATCCACCGACTGGGGAAGACGGGGGCGTTCGTCCGCAGTCTCGACGAGAAGGTCATCGCGGGGGAACTGGACGCGGCGGTCCACTCGATGAAGGACATGCCGACCGAGCGACCCGACGACCTCGTGGTCGCCGCCGTCCCCGACCGGGCCGCGCCGGGGGACGTGTTGGTGACGCCCGACGGCAGTACCCTCGAGGAGTTGCCCGAGGGCGCGACCGTCGGCACGTCGAGTCTCCGCCGCCGTGCCCAGTTGCTCGCCGAGCGTCCGGACCTCACGGTCGAACCGCTCCGGGGCAACGTCGACACGCGCGTCGAGAAACTGCTGGCCCCGTCGCTCCAGCGCGAGCACCAGGAGCGCCACGAGGCCGAACAGGAACGGAAGGAGCACGCGGGTGGCGAGGCCCAACGGGCCTCGGAAAAATCGGACGGGGACGGAAGCGACCAGTCCGACGAGGACGACGACTACGAGTTCCCCTACGACGAAGACGTGGAGGCGTGGTTCGACGGGCTCGCCGAACTCGAACGCCGCGCCATGGAGCGGGACCCCGACACCGAGTACGACGCCATCGTCCTCGCGAAGGCCGGCCTCGACCGCGCCGGACTCACGCACCACGTCGGGACGAGCGACCTCCCCCTCGACACGTTCGTCCCCGCGCCCGGGCAGGGCGCCCTCGCCGTGACGGCCGTCGACGGCGACCTCGCCGAGACCGTCCGGGACCGCATCGACGACCCACAGACCCGCGCCGAGACGACCGTCGAGCGGACCATCCTCGCGGAACTGGGCGGTGGGTGCGTCGCTCCCATCGGCGTGTACGCCACGCTGGAGGGCGGGGTCGTCCACACGAACGTCCGCGTCCTCTCCCGGGACGGTGACGAAGAGGTCCGTGTCAGCCGGGACCTCCCCGTCGAGCGCCACATCGACGCCGCCGTCGACCTCGCCGCGGAACTGGCCGACGAGGGCGCCGCCGACCTCATCGCCGAGGCCAAGCGCGACGCCGGGGCCGCCGACGACGACGCCGCGACCGCCCGGGAGGAGGACGAGGAATGAGCGACGACGTGGGGAAAGTGTACCTCGTCGGCTCGGGCCCCGGCGACCCGGACCTCCTGACGGTGAAGGCCAAGCGCCTCCTCGAGAGCGCCGACGTCGTCCTCCACGACAAACTCCCCGGGCCCGAGATTCTCGGCCAGATTCCCGAGGACAAGCGCGAGGACGTGGGCAAGCGCGCCGGCGGCGAGTGGACGCCACAGGAGTACACGAACGCCCGGATGGTCGAACTCGCCGAGGCGGGCGAGACGGTCGTCCGCCTGAAGGGCGGCGACCCGACGGTGTTCGGCCGCGGCGGCGAGGAGATGGTCCATCTCGCACAGAACGAGATTCCGTTCGAAGTCGTGCCGGGCATCACCAGCGCTATCGCCGGGCCGGAGGCGGCCGGCATCCCGGTCACGCACCGCGACTACGTCTCCTCCGTCTCCTTCGTCACGGGTCACGAGGACCCCACGAAAGACGAATCCGCGGTGGACTGGCGAGCGCTCGCCGACACCGGCGGCACCATCGTCGTCCTGATGGGCGTCGGCAAACTGCCGGGCTACACCGCCGAACTCCGGAAGGCGGGGATGGACCCCGACACGCCGGTTGCGCTGATAGAGCGGGCGACGTGGCCCGACCAGCGAGTCGCCACCGGCACCCTCGACACCATCGTCGACGTGCGCGACAGCGAGGGCATCGAACCGCCGGCCATCACCGTCGTCGGCGAGGTGGCGGGCGAGCGCGACCGCGTCATCGAGTTTCTGGAGGGGGCCTGATGCGCGAGGAACCCCGACTCCGGGTGGCGGCGTTCCGCCCCGACGACGAGCGACTGGCGGCGGCCGTCGAACTGCTGGAGTCGCTGGGGGCCGACCCCGTCGCAGACCCGATGCTCGCCGTCGAACCGACCGACAGCACGCCCAGAAGCGACGCCGACTACGTCGTCCTGACGAGCAAGACCGGCGTCGAACTCGCCGCGGGCGGGGACTGGGACCCCGGCACGGCGACGGTGTGTGCTATCGGCGAGGCCACCGCGACGGCGCTCCGCGAGGCCGGCTACGCCGTCGACGTGGTCCCCGAGGAGTACTCCTCGACGGGGCTGGTCGAGGCGCTGGAAGCAGAGGTAGCCGGGTCCCGCGTCGAGGTGGCCCGCTCGGACCACGGCTCTGCGGTCCTGACCGACGGCATCGAAGCGGCCGGCGCGTACGTCCACGAGACGGTCCTGTACCGCCTCGTCCGGCCGCCCGAGTCCGGCGAGTCCGCGGAACTCGCCGCCGACGGCGAACTGGACGCCGCGCTCTTTACGTCCTCGCTCACCGTCCGGCACTTCCTCGCGGCGGCCGCCGACCGCGGGATTCGCGACGCGGCCATCGAGGGCCTGCGGGAGGCGACGGTCGGTGCCATCGGCGAACCGACGAGGGAGACGGCCGAGAACGCCGGCATCCCGGTCGACGTGGTGCCCGAGCGCGCCGACTTCGAGACGCTGGCGTGTGACGTCGTGGAGACGGCGGCCCCGACCTACCACGACTGATGCGCGGCGAGGGGGGCGGCCTCGGCGAGGTACTCCGACCGCTCGGACTGGTGACTGGGTGGCAAGTCGTCGCCAGCACCTGTTTCTACGCGCTGTTCGCCGGGACGGCACTGCTCCGGACGGAACTGCACCTCTCGCGGTTCCTCGTCGGCGTCGTCGTCACCGCCGGGACGCTCGGGTACACCGTCGCGCTGTTCCCGGTCGGCGCGGCCGTCGACGGCGTCGGCGAGAAGGCGGTGATGGTCGGCGGCCTCGTGGCGCTGGCCGTCGGCGTCGCGGGCGTGGGGCTGGCCGCCGGGTTCCCCTCGCTACTGGTCGCCGCCGCCTTCCTCGGGGCGGCCTACGCCACCGCGATGCCCGCGACGAACCGGGCCATCGTGACGAGCGTCCCCGGTTCGCTCCGGGGGCGGGCGATGGGCATCAAACAGGTCGGCGTCACCGGCGGGAGCGGCGTCGCCGCCGTCCTCGTCGTCAGCGCCGCGCCGTCGGTCGGCGCGTGGAACCTCGGCTTCCTCGTCGCCGGCGGCGTCGCTCTCGCTGTGGCCGCCGCCTTCGCCGTCGGCTACCGGGGCGCGCCCGGCGGCGAGTGGCGTCTGCCGGACCTCGACGGACTCCGGCAGAACCGGCCCTACGTGGCGCTCGCCGGCGGCGGCTTCTTCCTCGGCGCCGCGCTGTTCACCACCGTCGGCTACGCGACGCTGTACCTGACCGACGCCGTCGGCGTCTCCGTCGCGGTGGCGGGTCTCGGCTTCGCGGCGATGCAGGTGTCGGGGAGTCTGGGCCGGGTCGCCGCCGGGTGGCTGGCCGACCGCCGGGCCGCGTCGGAGGCCCGGGCGAACGCGACGGTCCTCCTCGGGCAGGCGGCGCTGGGCGTCCTCCTGTTGGCGGCGCTCGCTCTACCCGACCTCCCGCGCCCGGTGGCGCTGGCGCTCGTCGTCGGCGTCGGCGCGACGATACTGGGCTTTACGGGCCTCTACTACGCCTGTATGACGGCGCTGGTGCCCGCCGACGAGGTGGGGGCGGCCACCGCCGGCGGCCAGACGGCGCTCAACGCGGGCGCACTGCTGGCCCCGCCCGCGTTCGGATGGCTGGCCGACTCGATGTCGTACCGCGCCGGGTGGCTCTTGCTCGCCGCCGGGGCCGCCGTCGGCGTCGGGTTCGTCGCCCTCGTCGCCCGCCGGACGACCCCGTAGCGGGGCTGGGCCGTCTCAGTCGGCCGTCTCCGCGGCCTGTTCGTCGGCGTCTAGCTCCGCGCGGAGCGTCTCCAGTTCGTACTCGACGGCGCGTTCGTTCGAGATGCGGTCCAGTTCCCGGTCGATGTCGTCGCCCTCTTCGAGGACGGACTCCAGTTGACCGCTCTCTTCCAGTTCCTCGAGGGCGGCGGCGCGGGCCTCCATGCGTTCGGTGCGCTCGGTCGCGCGCTCGATGGCCCGGTTCACGTCCGCCATCGTGTCGCCGACGCCGGTGAACGCCTCGGAGACGCGCGCCGACGCCTCGGCGGCCTCGTAGCGGGCCTTCATCGTCTCCTTGCGCGTGCGGAACTGCTCTATCTGGCTGGACAGTTCCGCGCGCTTGCCCACGAGGCGGTCCTGAGTCTCCTGCAGGTTGTCTATCTGGTCGGTGAGGTCGGTTATCTGCTCGACGTGTGTCTGTTTCTTCTCCAGCGCACGGCGCGCGAGGTCATCGCGGTCCTGTCGCATCGCCTCGCGGGCCTGTCCGTCGTACTTCTCGACGTTCTCGCGGAGGCGTCGGCGGTGTATCTCCAGTCGCTTCTTCTGGGTGGTCACGTCGGCGATGCCGCGCGTGACTCGCTGGAGTTCGTCGCGCAACTCCTCGTAGGAGTAGTCCAGTTCGGCCGAGGGGTCCGAGGCCCGGTTCAGCAGGGCGTTCAGTTTCGCGCGGACGGCGAAGCCGATGCGACCGAGGAGACTCATCGTGCCACCTCGTCGGTGGTCTCGGTGCGTCGGGCCGCGAGAGCGGGTCCGGTGGAGAACATGCAGGTGCCTACGAGTGACAGTGAGATAACACCATCGGCGAGGACGGCGGGTCTGTCCGTCTTCCGACCGTTAAGCCGAGTTAAATCGGCGAAAGAGGCGCTAATTCGCGGTAATCTGCGTTCACCGTCGACCCCGTTGATAGTAGCGGCGTCGCAACGACCGGGTACAGATGACGCGACAACTGCTCCGAACGGCCGGCGTGATCGTGGCGATACTGACGCTCCTGACCGGCGCCGCGGCGGCGGCGCCCGCGACGGACGTGACCGACGACGGCACCGAGGCTATCGGGCCGCCCGGCGGCCTGCCCGACCCGGTGCCCGACTTCGTCTCGTCCATCCTCGACAGCATCACGCAGTTCCTCGAGGGTGCACTGGGCGGCGACCCCGGTGACGAGGTCAGCGGGGCCGCGAACGACGGGGCCGACGGCTAACCGATGCGCACGAAACTGCTCGCAGTCGGTGGCGTGGTGCTCCTCCTCGCGGGTGCCGCCGGGGCCGTGCTGACCGGGTTCGGTCCGGCATCCGGCGGCGACAGCGGGTCGGACGTCGAGTCGTTCCCGACCGAGACGCCCGCCGAGCGGACGACCGACAGCGGCGGTGCGGACAGCGCGGAGACGACGGCGACGGCGACGCCGCCGTTCGGGTTCACCATCGACGACATCGAGAACTGTGGCCAGACCTGCCGTGACGTGACCTCGACGCTGACGAACCAGCAGGACACCACGGCGACGGACGTCACCGTCTACACGCGCATCTACGCCGGCAACGGCACCGACGGCGACGTCGTGTGGGAGGGGTCCGAACCGGTCGGCACCCTCGACGCCGGTGAGTCCTACACGGCGACCAAGCGCGTCGAACTGTCCTACAGCGAGGCGCTGGCGATAGAGAACGAGGACGGCTGGATAACGGTCCAGACGACGGTCCAGAGCGACGACCGGACCGTGACGTTCACCGACCAGCGACAGGTCGCCTGACTCGACTGGCGGGTTTATCTTCCACCGTTCCGTACCAGACGTATGCCAACTCATCACGTCTCGTGGGGGATTTTCGGACGTCCGTCGACCCGACGACCGCCGGGAGTGTCGGTCTGACCGTGGCCGACGGACGCCTCGGGGCCGTCTCCGACACGCGGGTCGGCGTCGTCGTCGGCGTCCTCGCCCTCCTCCTCGTCGGCGCGGGAGCGGCGTTTCTCCTCGGTGTCGGCCCGTTCGGACTCGACGACGGGGCGGCCGCGCCACCGGCGCCAGACGGTCCCCCACGGGCCACGCCCACCGAGGGACCGCCGCCGTTCACGCTCGCAATCGACCGGATAACGCAGTGCGGACGGACCTGCCGCGACGTGACCTCGACGCTCCGGAACGCACAGCCCCGGGCGTCCTCGGATATCGGCGTTACCGCCACCATCTACGCCGGACAGGGGACCGACGGGAGCGTCGTCTGGTCCGGCTACGAGTGGGTCGGTGCCCTCGACGCCGGGGAGACCTACACCACGACACAGCGCGTCGACCTGTCGCTCGGTGAGGCGCTGGCTATCGAACGCGCCGACGGCTACGTCACCATCGAGACGACCGTCGAGTACGACGACAGAGTGATGACGTTCTACCGCCAGCGGAAGGTCGCCTGACGACGACTGAAGGTTTTTATCCCGGGGCGCGCCTACCCCGGCACGATGAGTACATCCGGCCCCGTTCCAGCGCTGGCCGACCGCGCGACTGCGTCTGCCGACCGGCTACGGGCGGCCGACCGCGTACTGCTGGCCTCCCACATCGACGCGGACGGCCTGACCAGCGCCGCTATCGCCACGACGGCGCTGTCGCGGGCCGGCATCCCCGTCGAGACGGTGTTCAAGAAGCAACTCGACCCGACAGAGATAGCCAGTATCGCCGCCCGCGAGTACGAGACGGTACTGTTCACCGACTTCGGCTCCGGCCAACTGGACGTCATCTCCGACCACGTCGCCGCGGGCGATTTCGAGGCCGTCGTCGCCGACCACCACCAACCCTCGGCCCCCGCGGACTGTAACGCCGACGCCGTGGTCGACACCGACGGCTACGCCGACTTCGACTACCACTGCAACCCCCTGCTCGTGGGCCTCGACGGGGCCTCGGAACTGTCCGGCGCGGGCGCGGCGTACGTCCTCGCCCGCGCCCTCGAACCCGACGACGGCGACAACCGTGACCTCGCGGCGCTCGCGGTGGTGGGCGCCGTCGGTGACATGCAGGCCGTCGGCGGCGAACTGGTCGGTGCCAACGAGGGCATCGTCGAGGAGGGTATCGCCGCCGACGTACTGGAGGAAGGGACCGACCTCTCGCTGTACGGCAAGCAGACTCGCCCGCTCCCGAAACTGCTGGAGTACGCCACCGAGGTGCCGATTCCGGGCATCTCGAACGACCAGGCCGGCGCCACGAAGTTCCTCGAGGACCTCGGCCTCGACCTGAAACGCCACGGCGAGTGGCGGACGTGGGCCGACCTCTCCGACGACGAGCGACAGACGGTCGCCAGTGCGCTGGTCCAGCGAGCGGTCACGCGCGGCGTCCCCGCCGACAAGATCCAGTCGCTAGTCGGGACGACGTACACGCTCACGACCGAACCGACCGGCACCGAACTCCGGGACGCCAGCGAGTTCTCCACGCTGCTGAACGCCACCGCCCGCTACGAACGGGCCGACGTGGGGCTGGCGGTCTGTCTCGGCGACCGGCAGGCGCCGCTCGAACAGGCCCGCAAACTGCTGGCGAATCACCGCCGGAACCTCTCGGAGGGCCTCGACCTGGTCAAAGAGCGCGGCGTCACCCGCTCGGAGCAGGTCCAGTACTTCGACGCCGGCACCGCCATCCGTGAGACCATCGTCGGCATCGTCGCGGGGATGGCCCTCGGGACGGACGGCGTCGACTCGGACAGACCAATCATCGCCTTCGCCGACGCCGACGGCGAGACGAAGGTGTCCTCGCGGGCGACCGGCCCCCTCGTCGGCCGCGGCGTCGACCTCTCCGTGGTGATGCGGGAGGCCGCACAGGCCGTCGGCGGCGACGGCGGCGGGCACGACATCGCCGCCGGCGCGACGATTCCCGCGGGCGAGGAGGACGCCTTCGTCGAGGCGGCCGACGACGTGGTCGCCCGCCAACTCGACTGAGTCGGGTCTCCGGGCTGGTCTGTGCGTCGGCGTCCCACCGTCATCGTGGGCAAAAAGAGCTATACGGGCCGCTATCCGATGGAGAGACGAATGGATTCTCGCGAACTGTTCGACCTCGTGTTGGTCGTCGTCGCCGGCTTGCTGGCCTACACGGAGACGTTCGGCTTCGCCGACCCGCGGGCGACCCTCGCGGAGATTATCGCCGTCCTCGCGACGCTCGACATCCGCGTCTACCTCGTCTTGGGCGGCCTGTTCGGGATGTCGTTCGTCGCCTATCTGGTCGTCTACCTGCCGAAGAAGGACGCCCGGTCGGCCCGTCCCTGAACGAGTCCGGGTCACCTTTATCCTCGGCCGTCTTCGTCCCCGACAATGACGGAGTTCGACCCCGAGCAGTTCGAGGACAAGTACGCCAACTACTTCCCGGAACTGCAGAAGGCCTACAAGCAGGCCTTCGAGGTGCTGAACGACCGCTACGACTCGGAACTCGTCCACGCCATCGACCAGCAGATTCTCAACGAGTCCGAACCGTTCTACGACGAGAGCGAGGGCTTCTACGTGGAATTGCCCGAGGACCCACAGGAGCGCCTGACCGCTATCGTCGTCGACGACGAGAAGTTCGAGGTCGTACTGGAGGAGTTCACCGACGAAATCGAGTCCCAACTCCACCGCATCTTCGGCGTCGAGGAGTAGCCGTCTCGACTGCGGCCGCCGCTATCTCTCGCGAGTCGCATCGCTCGGGCCCAGCAAGTCCCCGGCGCTCTCTGGCCGTTCGAACTACTCGCGGGTCCGAGGATACACACGTCGAAGGACGCTCGCCGACATGGGAAGGTTCGTTACCGTCGAACTGTAAGCCGCCGGTATGGACCAACGGACGCCCCCACAGACGGAAGAGGGCTGGTACGTGCTGCACGACTGCCGTCGAATCGACTGGGACGCGTGGCGGGAGGCCCCCCAGCGAGTCCGTGACCGCGCGCTCTCGGAGGGCATCGACTTCCTCTCGGCGTACGAAGCCATCGAGGACGCCGAAGAGGGCCAGACGGCCGTCTACACCGTGCTGGGCCACAAGGCCGACCTCATGGTTCTGCATCTCCGGCCGACGATGGGCGACCTAGACGCCGCGGAGCGACACTTCGAGCAGACGGAGTTCGCGCAGTTTACCGAACAGGTCTACTCCTACGTCTCCGTCACCGAAGCGTCGGGCTACACCGAGAAGGCCCGCGAGTACTTCGAGGGGGAGGTCGACGACGACTCCGGGCTCGCACAGTACATTCAGGCCCGTCTACACCCCGAGGTGCCCGACGAGGAGTTCGTCTGTTTCTACCCGATGAGCAAGCGCCGGGACCCCGACCAGAACTGGTACGACACGTCCTTCGAGGAGCGAGCGGCTCACATCAAGCGCCACGGCGACATCGGCCGTGGGTACGGCGGCGACGTGAACCAGATGATTTGCGGCTCTATCGGCTTCGACGACTACGAGTGGGGCATCACGCTCTGGAGCGAGGACATGACCAGCATCAAGGAGTTGCTGACCGAGATGCGCTTCGACCCCTCGACCTCGAAGTTCGCCGAGTTCGGCCCCTTCTACGTCGGCCGGCGCTTCGACCCCGCGGACCTCCCGGCCGTCCTCGCCGGCCAGCGAGTCCCGACCGACGACGGGACGGCCGCCGCCGAGAGTGGCGTCCACGCGGAGGGTGGCCGCGAGACGGGCGTCGACGCGCACGCCGAGGGCGGCGGGCAGGGGCGGCCCGACGCGCACGTCGAGGTCGGCGGGCAGAGGCAGCCCGACGCGCACGCCGAGGCCGACGCGGGCCACGCTCGGGCCGGCGACGCCGAGGACCACGGCGGCGCCCACCCCGGCGGTGCGAGCGAGGGCGACCACCCGCACGGCGAGGACCCTGCCGACGCCGACCACCCGGCGAGCGACCACGGCGACGAGGACGACGATTCGGGGTCGAGCGGCGGTCGGCCGGACGTCTCCGGCGACTTCGAGGAGATAGACGACGTCGCCCAGCGGGTCGGCCGGCTTGGTCTCCACGAGGGCGAGGCCTACGACGCCGGTGAATACGCGCTGGTGTTCCACTCCTCGGCCGACGCCGAAGACATCGTCGACGACGTGGAGGACCTCGCAGAGAGCTTCGGCCACTACGACCGCCACGTCACGACGACGGTCCGCGCCCAGAGCGGCCAGACCTACGTCGTCAGCGTCTGGACGGCCAAGGAGGCCGCCGAGACGGCCGCCGGGTTCCTCGGTGACCTCGACGGCGTCGAGGAGCGACTCGGCGGCCCGCTGGGAGAGGGTGACGCCGCGGACGACGAGGGGGACCACGAACAGGCCGCGGCGTCCTCCCAGTCCATCCGCGAGCAACTCGAAGCCGAGGGCGTCTACGCCGGCCAGCCACACGGCGAGGACGTCTACGCGCTGGTCGTCTACTCCGAGGCCGACCCCGACGAACTCGCCGACGAGGTGGCGGACCTCCGGAGCGCCTTCGAGCGCTACGACACCCACGTTCGGACGACGGTCTACACCGACCTCGACGCCGACACCACGGCCGTCGCCTCCCTGTGGGACACCGAGGAGGCCGCCGAGACGGCCAGCGGCTACCTCTCGGACCTCCCCGACGTCGTCCGCCGGCAGGGCGAGAGCGACGGTTTCGGGACGATGGGGATGTTCTACACCGTCAAGCCCGAGTACCGCGAGGACTTCGTCGAGAAGTTCGACACCGTCGGCGGCCTGCTGGCGGACATGGACGGCCACCGCGAGACGGCGCTGCTCGCCAACCGCGACGACGAGAACGACATGTTCATCGCCAGCCAGTGGGACAGCAAGGAGGACGCGATGGCGTTCTTCCGCTCGGACGCCTTCTCCGACACGGTGAGTTGGGGGCGGGACGTGTTGGCCGACCGCCCGCGGCACGTCTTCCTCGCGTAGCCGGCGCCGACTCTCACTTTCGGCCGGCCTCCCCGTCGGTATAAAAACCTGAGATAATACGTCTCAAGAGTGATTCGTTCGACCGTCGTTCCGGTATCTGTGTGAACGAAGCGCACACGTACCGCGACGAAACCGAACGATTGGCCGGGAGCGTGCCACGAAGTCACGGCGGCCGCCGCTCGCCCGGGACGTGGAGTCGGACGTGCCCGCGGGTCGTCGGCCCCTCGTCCGTCCCGAGACGGGGACGGCCCGTCTGAGGAACGCACTATGAGTCTAATCGCCGTCATCCGCATCGACCACGAGAAACTGACGCTGGCACCCACCGTCGAACGGGTGCCGTCGGTCGACGTGCGCGTTGTGACGAACTCGATGACCGACCCCGAGACGTCGATGTTCTTCTTCCTCGTCCAGAGCGAGTCGGGCGAGTTCGAGCGCTTCGACGCGGCCGTCGAACGGGACGACACCGTCGCCGAGGCCATGGTCGTCTCCGAGTCCGATACCTCCCGGTTGTACCGGTTCACCCACCGCTCCGACACGGAACTCCTCTCCCCGAAGGTCACGGAACTGGGCGGGTTGGTGCTGGAGGCGCGGACGGCCGACACCGGGTGGCGACTCCGCCTGCAACTCCCCGACCGGCAGGCCATCGCCGAACTCTGGGAGCACTGCCGGTCGGAGGGAATCGCCTTCGATTTGGTCCGCGTCTACGACCGGCACGGGATGGCCGACGGCACCGTGACGGCCGTCAGCGAGGAACAGCGACGCGCGCTGACCGAAGCGTACCGGTGTGGCTACTTCGCGGAGCCACGCGAGACGACCCAGGCCGAACTGGCCGAGCGACTCGGTATCTGTCCGACCGCCGTCGGCGGGCGCCTCCGCCGAGGGACGCGACAACTCGTCGAGGACGTTCTCGTCGACGAGTGAATGGGGTCCCACCCCGAGTGCCGTCTGCGACGGCGCCAGTTCTCCGGAGGGGACTTAAATGGTGTGTCATCTGTGGTGAACTCCCATGGGGCAACTGCCCGAAGGTTTCGACGTATGACGCGGTGGAACACCACGAACGACGAGGTAGAGGCGGTCAGTCCCGACATCACCGACGAGACGAACGCGCTCCCCGCGCGGTACTTCACCGACCCCGCGGTCCACGAGAT
The DNA here is from genome assembly GCF_019599465.1 of Haloarcula rubra. GTDB lineage: Archaea > Halobacteriota > Halobacteria > Halobacteriales > Haloarculaceae > Haloarcula > Haloarcula rubra. Next base: position 137,800 of record NZ_RKLR01000005.1, on the reverse strand, counting down.
GGAGAAGGACAAGGTGTTCGGCCAGTACTGGGTGTACGCCGGCCACGCCAACGCGATACAGGAACAGGGGGCGTACTTCACCCGGACGGTCGGCGACCGGCAGGTCATCGTCGTCCGCGACGCCGAGGACGAGGTACGGGCGTTCTTCAACGTCTGTGCGCACCGCGGCTCGAAGATGGTCGAGGACACGCCGATGACCGACCCCGGGAACGTGGGGCGCATCCGGTGTCCGTACCACATGTGGACCTACGACCTCGACGGCGACCTCACGAGCACGCCCAAGAGCTTCGAGGAGGCGGGGCTCAACCCCGACCTCGAGGACGAGGACGTGTGTGGCCTCGACTCGGAGGCGAACGGCCTCCGCGAGGTACAGACGGACCGCATCGGGCCGCTCGTCTTCCTCAACTTCGCCGAGGACCCGATGCCGCTGGCCGAACAGGCCGGGACGCTCAAAGACGAACTGGAGGCCCTGCCGCTGGGCGAGTACGAACACGCCGCCCGCTACGTCTCCGAGGTCGAGTGTAACTGGAAGACGTTCGCCGGCAACTACTCCGAGTGTGACCACTGTCACGCCAACCACCAGGACTGGATAACCGGCGTCGAACTGAACGACTCCGAACTCGAGGTCGACGACTACCACTGGATTCTGCACTACACCCACGCCGAGGACGTCGAGGACGAGATGCGCATCCACGAGGAACACGAGGCGAAGTTCTACTACTTCTGGCCGAACTTCACGGTGAACATGTACGGCACCGCCGACGGCTACGGCACGTACATCATCGACCCCATCGACGAGGGGCGGTTCCAGCTCATCGCCGACTACTACTTCCAGTCCGCCGAGATGACCGCGGACGAACGCGAGTTCGTCCAGACGAGTCGCCAACTGCAGGAGGAGGACTTCGAACTCGTCGAACGCCAGTACGAGGGCCTCCAGTCCGGCGCGCTGGCGCAGGCCCAACTCGGCCCGAACGAGCACACCGTCCACAAGCTACACCGACTGGCACAGGAAGCCTACGAGGCCTGAGGAGACATGAGCCAACAGGACTCCGCCCCGTTCGTCGCACAGTGTACGGAGACCGGCGAACGCGTCGAGGCGTCGACGGCCAACGACGTCGTCGAGTTCTACCGCCGCCGACACCGTCTCACCGGGGCCGACGTCGAGTGGGTCGTCGCCGACCACCCCGCCGTGACACAGGCACCCGAGGCCGGTGACCTCGGACCGGTCCTCCACGCGCTCGACGACCAGTTCGAACGCGGTATCCCCGTCGGCATCGTCGCCGCGGCGACGAGCAAACAGGGGTGGACCGTCGGACAGACGCTCGACACGCTGTACGAACTGCGGATGGGTGGCGCGCTCTGGGAACCCCGCGACGACCACCTCCGCCCGGTCTGACCCAGTGCCCGTTCGCCGCGCTCACATCTTGGCGACGACCCGGAGCCGTCGGTAGTCCGCGGTCCACGTCTCGCCGTCGGCGTCGAACAACTCGTCCCGTACCCGGTCTTCGACGGCGTCCAGCACTCGCTCGCGCTCCGCGGCCGCGACCCCATCGAAGAACTCGTCGCCGAACATCCCGACCCACTCGCGGAGGCCGTCCTCGCCGCCGTCTAGCTCCGTCGGCCGGTCGAACAGCCGTGCGGACGCCACCTCGAACCCGTGGGCTTCGAGCCGCGGCGCGTACTCGCCGATGGTCGGGAAGTACCACGGGTGGGCCACCTCGTGGCCGTGCTCGGCGAGTTCGGCTTCGAGTGCGTCGGTGATGCGCCGGACGTTCCCGTGCCCGCCGAACTCCGCGACGAACCGGCCGTCGGCGGCGAGCGCGTCCGCGACGGTCGACAGCACGGCGTCGTGGTCCGGCCCGGGAATCCAGTGGAGGGCGGCGTTCGAGAAGACGGCGTCGAAGGACCGCTCGGGCGCGTACGTTCGGGCGTCGGCCCGCTCGAAGTCCAGCGACGGGTACGTCTCGCGGGCCCGCCGGACCATCTCCGCCGAAGCGTCGATGCCGACCGCTTCGGCACCGCTGTCGGCAAGGGCGGCGGTCAGATGGCCCGTGCCACACCCGAGGTCGAGGACTCGCTCGCCCGGTTCCGGGTCCAGCAGGGTCAGCAGGTCCCGGCCGTACTCGTGGACGAAGCCGTGGCCGTCGTCGTAGTCGTCGGGGTCCCACTCGTTGCCGTCGGTCATACTGTCACACAGCGAGTCGGGGTCGATAAGCTTTCCCGACCCGTGGTACCGCCGGCCGCGAGACGGACGGCCGTCCGTCATAGTCCCACGGACAGACTAGGGCGGCTACTTATCCCCCAGCACACGCTAGCTCCACCTACGGGATGCTCGCCTCAATTCGACGGAGTAGCGAACGGCGGACGACTCCGTTCGGGCCGGACGGGCAGCGTGGCGACCGGCTCGAATGTGAACTCTGCGAGGAAGAACACCAGTGTCTCGACCACTACGGCATCGTCGCGTGCCAGCGGTGCCGAGTCCGGTTCCTGCCGCGGCCGTCGCTGCTGTAATCAGTCGTCGTCTTCGGTCGTCGTCTTGTCGAGGTCCTTCTCGCCGAAGTATATCTCCGCGCCGTCCTGTGCGACCTTCTCCGCGAGGACGGCGCACTTGATTCGCATCGGGGAGATGTCGACGCCGAGCATGTCGACGATGTCGTCGCGGTCCAACTCCTCCAGTTCGTCGACGGACATCCCGTGGAGTTTCTCCGTGAGCATCGACGCCGACGCCTGCGAGATGGCACAGCCGTCGCCGCGGAAGGCGACGCGCTTGATGGTCTCCTCGTCCTCGCTGAGGACGACGTCCATGCGAATCTCGTCGCCGCACATCGGGTTCTCGCCGACGTGGGTGAAGGTGGGGTCCTCGAGTTCGCCGGTGTTCCGAGGGTTCTTGTAGTGGTCGAGAATCTGCTGCCGGTACATATCTGAGCCGCCGATACCCATTGTTGGATTCAGTTACGGTACTGGCCCGGAAAAGGCTTCCGAGGCTCCCTCCGGCGGCGCGGCGGCCTCCTCAGATGTCGTCGTAGGGACCGCCCTTCGACTCGGCGAGGCGCTCGAACTGCGACTCGGAGAGGTCGACGGCCGCCGCGGCGAGGTTCTCTTCGAGTTGGTCGACCGTCCGAGCGCCGACGAGCGGCGACGCGACGTTCTCGTGGTGCATGAGCCACGCGAGCGACACCTGCGCGGGGGTGGCGCCCACCTCGTCGGCGACGGCCCGCACCTCGTCGACGACGTCGAAGTTCTCCTCGGTGAGGTAGGACTCCTTCCAGTCGTCGCTCCGGCCGGCCGAGGCGTCGGTGTCGCGGTCGTCGCGTGTGTACTTCCCGGTCAGCACGCCCTGTCCCAGCGGACTCCACGGGCAGACCCCGAGGCCGTAGTGGTCACACATGTCGAGGTAGTCCCCCTCCACTTCGCGGTCGACGAGGTTGTAACGGGGCTGGGAGACGGTGAACGGCTCCAGTCCCTCGCGCTCGGCCAGTTCGTTGGCCTGTGCGACCCGCCACGCGTTGGGCTCGAACGTCGACGCCCCGAGGTAGTTCACCTTGCCGTCGTCGACGAGGCCGGTGAGCGTCCGCATCAGTTCGCGGGCCGGCGTCTCCTCGTCCCAGCGGTGGATGTACAGCACGTCCAGATACTCCGTCCCGAGGCGGTCCAGCATCAGGTCGATGTTGCGCCGGATGTGCTTGCGCCCGAGGCCGCGCCCGTTCGGGTCGTCCTCGCGGGTCGGCCAGTATATCTTCGAGGCGAGGACGTACTCCTCGCGGTCACGCTGCGAGAGCCAGTCGCCGATCCACTCCTCGCTGTCGCCACCACCGTACACGTCGGCGGTGTCGACGAAGCGCCCACCGGCCGCCTCGTAGGCGTCGAGCAGGTCGTGGGCGCGGTCCTCGCCGATTTCGAGCGTGCCGTCCGCCGTCTCCCGGCCGAACCGCCACGTCCCGAAGGCGAGTTCGCTGACCGAGAGGCCCGTCTCGCCGAGTCGTACGTAGTCGAGGTCGATGTCGTCGAGTGCCATGCGCCGGGGTTCGTGCCTCCGCGGTTTGAATGGTCGGGCGGCGGTACCGTTGGCCGGTGTCTGGCCGGTCGTCGCTCACGCCCTCGTGCCCGACGCGTTCAATCGGTCTGGCCGGCCGCCCGTTGGCGCGTCCCGTCGGTCGTCTCGTGGCCGTGGCCGCTCTGGCTCACGTACTCGGTGACGAGAATCCACCCCCGCGACGTGAGTGCGACCTCCCCGTCGGCCGGTTCTATCAGCCCCCGGCGACGGAGCGCCCGGACCAGCGCCGAGGTGGACACCGACTCCCCGTCCGCCAGTGACTGGGGCCGCATCCGCCCGCGGAGCGAGTAGAGGCGCACGAGCGCCCGGACACCGACGGGCGGCACGTCGAGCCCCCGTATCTCCCGTCTGGTCTCGACGTACTTCCGCTGGAGATGCCGCCCCAGCAGGTGTTGGGCGCGCGGCGGGTTGAGCGCGAGGTCCAGCGACACCGCCACGCCGTCGCGGACGTACTGGATGTGGATGACCTGCTGGCGGTCCCCGAGCAACTCCTCCGTGGAGCGCCAGAAGTCGACTATCATCCCCAGTTCGAGGTCGAACGGCGCTCGCACGTCACTGACGCCCACCCGGTCCGGGACGACGTGAAGCCGTCCGATGTCGTAGGTCGCGTCGGTCACGCGCCCGCCGATTTCGGCGGGGTGGCACACGGCCACTTCCTCGCCGTCGAGCAGTCGTCGGTACAGCAGGCCGGCGAACGTCGTCAGGGTGTCCGGGTCGGTCCGCACGAACAGCACTTCCCGCCCCCCGTCCCGCTCGAAGCCGACGGTCAGGACGGTCCCACTGAAGGCCGACGCGGCCGCCTGCGGCGGCGCACCGACTCTGACGTCGAAGAGGTTGTCGAGGCGGAGTTCGTCCGCGAACCCGTCGCCCTCGATGCCGAGCGTGTCACTGCCAAGCGAGAGGTGGGTCGCGACTGGCTCGTCGCCGAGCGCGTGACACAGCACGGTCGCCGGGATTTCGACCCTGTCCGACATCTCTCGACAGTCTGTAGCTTGGACTACATGATAAATATTCTGAACGAATTCTCACAGATTGAAACGGAGCGTGGCGGTGGTCGCCCACTCCGTCGGCGACACGCTCACTGGCTGGCGGCGGTCCCGTGGTCGACGCCGACGACGGACAGGTCGTCGTCGACGGTCAGGGTCAGGCGGTCGCCATCGACGCCGAACGTGAACCGGGCCCGGAACGGGTCCGTCGAGAGGACCGTCTCGTCGTAGTCGGCGAGGACTTCGTTGAGACGCCGGATGGAGTCGGGTGCCACCGGATTGAGGCCGTGGGCGGTGAGAAACGCGAGGAGGGCGGTGTCGGCGAGGAGTACCACGACGAGGACGCCGCCGCTTCGGAAGATGCAGTTCGTGCACCGGGCGCCGACGTTCACCGCGTGCGCGCCGTCACACCGGTCACAAAGGCCGTCGCTCGCGTCGTGGTCCTCGCAGACGAACACGTCGGTCTCGACGGGTGCCGAACAGCGGGGACAGAGCCCACTCGACATCGCCAGCATCTCCAGATGCGACCACGTCCACGCGGCCCGGACTATCTCGTCGGGCGTCCGGCCCTGCAGACCCGCCGGGGGGAGCGGCATCCGACCGAGGTACCCCGCCGCCACCGGTTCCGGTCGTTTGGTGGCCCCGTACGACTGGCCGTAGCGACCGGCACACTCGGTACAGAACAGTTCCACGTTGCCCGACCGCCAGCGGACCTCGACCGGCGCGCCACAGTACTCACACGCCTCCTCGATGCGGGTCCGCTCGAAGGCGGGCGTCTCCGTGACGGCACCCGAAAGCACGGCTTCGACGACCCGGCGACCCGACCGTCGGAGGGTGTAGCCCTCGTCGCTCTTGGCGACGAAGTGGCCGACGACCTTCTCTAGGTGGTAGTTGAACTGACCGGAGTCGTCGACCCCGACCCGCTCGCGGAGTTCGGAGAAGGAGAGTGGCTCCTCGGCCGCGCCCAGCGCACGGAGGATGCCGATGCGGGTCTCGTCACCGAGCACGGCGAACGCCTCGTCCGGGGCGAGGGTCGCCTCGGCCGCGTCCTCGTCGGTCATGCGCTCCGGTAGGTCGCTTCGAGTTGTAAAACGCGGGGGCGACCGACCGCTGTCGGCACGTCTCGCCCGAAATAGTCAGACTGCAAACAGAAGCGTTCTTCGGAAAGCTCGCTTACAGAAATGTCGTTCTGGTTATAGTTAAGGCCGTCCGGGCCCACGTTCCATACACGATGAACGACACTCGTCTATCCCGTGCAGGACGGGCCGAGACGGCCGACCGGCCCGCCTCGTCCGTCCGCGGAAGCCTCGGTCTCGTGGTGCTCTTCGTCGGTGTGTTACTGGTCGTCAGCTACCCCGTCTTCGCGCTCGGGGTCCTCCTCGGTGCCGTCGGGACCGTCGCCGTGACGCGCCTGTCCGTGGCGGCGACGGACCGCCGTCGCTCGCGTGGTCACGCGGCCGGCGGTCGGCGTCGGCGGACCCGCGGGTCGCGGCCGGAGTGACGCCGCCGGTCGCACGGCCGCCGCTCGGTGCTCTCTACGACACGTGAGAAAACGGCGGCCACTCGTTCGCTCGCGCCCGTCAGGCGAACAACTGCCGAGCGTCGTCGATGGCGTCGACCAGTTTGTCCACTTCCTCGCGGGTGTTGTAGATGTAGAAGGAGGCCCGCGCTGAAGCGGCGACGCCCAACTTGTCGTGGAGTGGCTGGGTACAGTGGTCGCCGGCGCGGATGGCGACGGCGGAGTCGTTCAGAATCGAGGAGAGGTCGTGAGCGTGGACGGACTCTAAGTTGAACGCTACCAGACCGCCTCGTTCCTCGCCGGCGGGCGGACCGTACGTCTCGACGTCGCCCTCCTCCTGTAGGCGCTCCATCGCGTACTGGGCGAGTTCGTCCTCGTGGCGCTTGACGTTCTCCATGCCGATGTCGTCCAGATAGTCACAGGCCTCGGCCAGCGCGATACCCTGACAGATGACCGGCGTGCCGGCCTCGAACTTCCACGGGAGGTCGTTCCACTTCGCGTCCTCGAAGGTGACCTTCTTTATCATCTCGCCGCCGTACAGGTAAGGCTCCATCTCCTCTAAGAGGTGTTTCTTCCCGTAGAGGACGCCGATACCGGTCGGGCCGGCCATCTTGTGCCCGGAGAACGCGAGGAAGTCGGCGTCGATGGCCTCGACGTCGACCGGTCGGTTCGGCACCGACTGGGCGCCGTCGACGAAGATGTAGGCGTCGTGGTCGTGGGCGATGTCCGCGAGTTCGGCGACGGGATTGACGGTCCCGAGGGTGTTCGAGACGTGGACGACGCTGACCATCGCCGTGTCGTCGCCGATGAGTTCGCGGGCGTGGTCCATGTCCAGCGTGCCGTCCTCCTGCACGCGGATGAAGCGACAGGTCGCGCCGGTCTTCTTCGCTATCTGTTGCCACGTCACCAGCGAAGCGTGGTGTTCCATCTCCGTCAGCACCACCTCGTCCTCGGGGCCCAGTTCGTTCAGGCCCCACGCGTAGGCGACGAGGTTCTCGCTCTCGGTGGTGTTCTTCGTGAAGACTATCTCCTCGCGCTCCCCCGAGGCACCGATGAACTCGGCGACGCGGTCGTGAGCGTCCTCGTAGGCGACGGAGGCCTCCTGACTCAACTGGTGGAGACCGCGGTGGACGTTCGCGTTCGTCGTCCGGTAGTAGTCCGCGATAGTCTCGACGACGGGCTCGGGCGTCTGCGTCGTCGCCGCGTTGTCGAGGTAGACGACCTGCTCGCCATCGAACTCCCGCTGGAGGATGGGGAAGTCCGCACGGATGCTCTCGACGTCGAGCGGCTCGATATCGGTCTGTCCCATTAGCGGAACACACGGGCTCGACGGGCAACTTTCCTTCGGTTCGCCTAAACCTTCGGCAGCGGAGACGTAGTCGCCGTCTACTGCGTAGTTAGTTGCCACAATACAATGCCGGCTGTCGATGTGTCACCGTCTACCATGGGGGACTCAGAGACCGACGAGCGAGGACCGGTTACTCGCGTGGACGCCGACCGACCGGAACACGGCCACGAGTGGCACGGCCGGCTCGACGGCGCCCACGAACAGCCAGAGATGCGCCGTCACGAACTCCCGGCGACCGTCCCGGTGGGCGCGTACCGCATCTACCACCACGACGGTCGCTGGGGCTACGACGACACCCCGCTGGTCACCGGCGGTGACACCGACCTGCTGGTCACCGACGAGTGGCTGGCCTACGCCGTCGACACCCGCGAGGGCGGCCCGCACGACGTGACGCTCCGGGTCGCCGCGGCCGACGGGTTCGGCGGCGGCAGCGTGGGCATCGCCGTCGACGGCGAACCGCGGACGCGGATGCGGTTCGACCCGACCGGTGGGTGGGACCGCTGGGGCGAGGTGACGACGCGCGTCGACCTCTCGCGTGGCGCGCAGACGGTTCGACTGGTGGTTCTGGAGGGCGGGTGGAAACTCGACCGAGTACGGATACAGTAGGGCGGTGCCCTCAGAGCCAGAGGAGTTGTGCGTGTCGCGTCCCGTCGACGTCGAGGACGTTCGTCTCGTCGACGAAGCCGTGTTCGACGGCGACGTCGACGCTGTTCTCGCCGACGATGTTGGCGACGCTACACCGGGCGAGGCTGTCGACGACCTCCTCCTCGGAGACGCTGTCACCGCCGTAGAACGACTCGTCGACGGTGAGCGAGACGGGGCCGTCCTCGAACGTCTCGCCCATGACCTCGGGGTCACAGACCGAGACCAGCAGTCCCTCGTCCGTCTCTCGCTCGTTGAGTATCATTCCAGCAACTGCTCTTCGGCGCTCTCGCGCATCTCCTTGACCTCGTCGGCCAGTTCCTCGGCCTCCTCGTACTCGCCCAGTTCCTCCAGCCCGCGGGCCTTCTCCTCCAGAACGTCGGCGTTGCGGAAGCCGAGTCGGATGGCGTTGTCGAACGCCTCGACGGCGTCCTCGGCGAGGCCGCGTTCGAGCAGGAAGAAGCCGCGGTTGTACCACGCTTCGGCGAACCGGGGGTCGATTTCGACCGCGCGCTCGGCGTGTTCCAGCGCCTGCTCGGAGCGGCCGGACTCCCACAGCGCGTACGCGAGGTTCGTCTCGGCGGTGGCGGCGTGCTCGGTGTCCTCGAGCTCCCGCAGGGCCTCCTTGTAGGCGCCGATGGCGGCGTCCCACTCTTCCAGTTCGGCGTGGGCCGCGCCCTTGTTCGTCCAGGCCTCCTGTTCGAGGCAGTCGTCGTCGGTGTACTGTGCGACCCGCTCGAACGTCTCGGCGGCCTGCTCGTGGCGGTTGATGTGCATGTACTCGAGGCCGACGTCGAGCAGTTGCTCGGGGTCGACGGCGTCGTTCGAGACGTTCCGCCGGTCGAGCAGGTCCGTCACGACGCGGGAGTCGACGGGGTCGACCTTGTCGGGGTCCACCTCGAACTCCGGCGGTTCGAGGTCGAAGCCCTCGTAGGGGTCGTCGAACCCTTGTCCCTCGGAGAACTCGTGGTCCTCGGGCTCTCGGTCTGTCATACACTCCGATTGACGGTCAGGGCGGTTAAGGGCTACGTCCCGGACTCACTCCGGTCTGCCGGGCCGTCGTCGCCGTCGCTCGCCCCGTCGGACTCGGGGACGAATACGAGGCTCCCGGCCAGATACAGGAGGGCGCCGAACGAGACGGCGACCCCGAACGGCGACGTCGTCCATGGCGGTCGGCGTGGCCCCAGCGGAGTAAAGCGCACGGCCGTCACCACCCACGACGAAGTGCCTGCCGGGCGTAGGGGCGAGTATGAGCAAACGGCTGTTCGTCAGCGTCGACCTCGACGGCCTCGAAGACGCCGTGCGCGACGTACAGGCGCGCTTCGAGGGGGCGTCGGGCCTCCGATTCACCGACCCGGCACAGGCCCACGTCACGCTGAAGTTCCTCGGCGACACCGACCCGAACCGCCTCGACGACCTCACGGTCGAACTCGAACGGGCGGTCGCGGACAGCGGTATCACGCCCTTCGAGGCCCGGTTCGGCGGCCTCGGCGCCTTCCCGTCGCTGGACTATATCAGCGTCGTCTGGGTCGGCGTCCGCGAGGGCCACGGCGACGCCGAACTGACGGCCCTCCACGAGGCCGTCGAGGACCGCACCGTCGCCATGGGGTTCGATCCGGAGGACCACGAGTTCACGCCCCACGCCACCGTCGCCCGGATGGACCACGCCGGCGGCAAGGAACGGGTCCAGCGCGTCGTCGAGGACGAGGACCCCGACGTGGGCCGGTTGCAGGTCGAGGAGATTCGGCTCACCGAGAGCGTCCTGCGGGACGACGGCCCGGAGTACAGTACTGTCTCGTCGGTAACACTATGACTGGCCGACGCCGGCTCTAGGCCGACCGAAAAACAATCAGATTCGTGATAATTGTTATGAGGGCGAGTCTCGTAGCACCGACATGGTCGCCTTCGAGAACGTCGCGTTCGTCTTCGTCGCCGGCCTCCTCACGGCGCTCGCGACGGGGTTGGGCGCGATTCCGTTCTTCCTCGTCGAGGAGTTCTCGGACCGCTGGAACGTGGTGCTGTGGGGGCTGGCCTCGGGCATCATGGTCGCGGCGTCGCTGTTCGGCCTCGTCCGCGAGGGCCTCGCCTACGGGAGCGCAGTACTCCTGATTCCGGGCGTCCTCGCCGGCGTCGCACTCGTCGAGGGGGCGGACCGAGTGCTCGACGACGTCGACCACAGTCCGAAGCAGTTCGAGCAGGCCGACTACAAGAAACTCCTGCTCATCCTCGGCATCCTCACCGTCCACAGTTTCCCGGAGGGCGTCGCCGTCGGCGTCTCGTTCGCCGAACTCGGACTCGCGGGCGTCTCGCCGGACGAGACGCTCCTCGTCGCCGGGACGGCCGTCCCGCTACTGGCCGTGTTCATGACCGTCGCCATCTCTATCCACAACGTCCCGGAGGGCACCGCTATCGCCATCCCGCTCCGGTCGCTCGGGGTCAGCGAGTGGCGGATGGTCTGGTGGGCCGTCTTCTCCTCGCTCCCGCAACCGCTGGGTGCCGTCGCCGCCTACTACTTCGTCACGCTGGCCAAGCAGTTCCTCCCGTTCGGGTTCGGCTTCGCCGCCGGCGCGATGGTGTACCTCGTCGCCACCGAGTTCGTCCCCGAGGCGCTGGAGTACGGGGCGAACTTGCCGGGCGGCGGGAAGCGTGAACTTCTCACCGGGGCCGTGACGGGTTCGCTCGCGATGGTGCCGCTGGCGTTCGTCTAGAACGGCGACCGACTGCGGATGACCTTCAGGTCGACGAAGGCCGTCAGCGGGTCGTCGTACTCGTCGACCCGGGTCTCCATCCGGTAGTTCGAGTGGTCGACGGCGAAGTAGTACGGCCCGGCCGCCTCGACGGATTCGCGGTTCCCGCCGTCCGTCGTCGACGCCTCGTAGAGGTCCGACTCGTCTTTCGGCAGTGCCGTCTGGCTGAACTTCGGGTGGCCCGCCGGCGTGCTGTCCGGCTCTCGACCCTTGATGTAGGTGTCGTACGCGGTGAACGCCGCCTCGTCGGCGAAGAAGTAGACGTCGAACGGCGTCTCCGAGCGGACGATGTACTCGATGGCACCCCCGGTCTCCGAGAGGTCCGGGATGTCCTCTTCGAGCCACGCACCGCCCGGTTCGACGGTCACGTCTTGCTGGACGCTCACGACGACCTCGCCGCCACCGCCCAGACAGCCCGCTCCGACGGCTGCCAACCCTGTGCCGAGTGTCTGCAGTACCGACCGGCGCTTCATCGAGTGAGACTCGCGGATTTCGCTACTTAATTCTACGCGCCCGCTTACAAACCCTGATAACGAAGGGGGACCGGCCGACGTCGCCACACGACGCGGCCTGAAAAGGAAGGAATTTAAGTCGTGGCGCGGAACACTCGGGACACCATGAGTAAGAAGTCGAAGGCCAAGAAGAAGCGTCTGGCCAAACTCGACAACCAGAACAGCCGCGTTCCGGCCTGGGTCATGCTCAAGACCGACCGCGAGGTCCAGCGCAACCACAAGCGTCGCCACTGGCGGCGGAACGACACTGACGAATAATGAGCGCCGGTGATTTCGAGGAGCGCGTCGTCACGATTCCGCTCCGAGACGTTCGAGCCGAACCGAAGCACAAGCGCGCCGACAAGGCGATGGTACTCGTCCGCGAGCACCTGGCCAAACACTTCTCCGTCGACGAGGAGGCCGTCCGCATCGACCCCTCCATCAACGAGACGACGTGGGCCAAGGGCCGGTCGAGTCCGCCGAGTAAGCTTCGCGTGCGCGCCGCCCGATTCGAGGAAGAGGGCGAAGCAGTCGTCGAAGCCGAGACCGCAGAGTAACGTTGCTCCGCGCGGCATTCTCCGGGTCGTCGTACGTCGGTGTCTTCGCTCGTGCGACCGACGACTGCGTGCTGGTCCGCCCCGACTTAGACGAATCGCTCTGCGAGGACGTCGGCGAGGAACTCGACGTGCCCGTCGTCCAGACGACGGTCGGCCGCTCGGCCACCGTCGGCGCCCTCGCGACGGGCAACGAGAACGGGTTGCTCGTCTCCTCTCGCGTCCGCGAGCCCGAAATCGAGCGCATCCAGGACGTCGTCGACGTCCCGGTGACGGAACTGCCGGGCCGCATCAACGCGGCCGGCAACGTCGTCTGCTGTAACGACGCGGGCGCGTACGTCCACCCGGACCTCTCCCGGGAGGCCGTCCAGGCCGTCAGCGACGGCCTCGGCGTCCCCGTCGAACGGGGCGTCATCGCCGGCGTCAACACCGTCGGCACCGCCGCCGTCGCCACCAACAGCGGCGTCCTCTGTCACCCGAAAGCCACCGACGGCGAACTCGACGCGCTGGAGGACCTCCTGGACGTGCCCGCCGACATCGGCACCGTCAACTACGGCGGACCGCTGGTCGGGTCCGGCCTCGTCGCCAACGACCACGGCTACGTCTGCGGGTCGGACACCTCCGGGCCGGAACTGGGCCGCATCGACGCGGCGCTGGGCTACATCGACTGACCACTCGTCTCGACGTTTCTCACGACGGGTGCTGGTGGCTGAGTCGCTCGGCGACCATCCCCGGGACGGGCGTCCCGCAGTCCGAGCAGGACCACGTGCGACCGGTCCCACCACGCTCCCGAGTCATGTCCTGTCGGTACCTGAGCGTCGCCCCACAGAGACACTCGTACGTCGTGGTCATACCTGCAGGTTGGGTCGGAACCGGCTAAACTCGCACGGCGGGGTCGTGTCAACTGTTAATATCCACTAGTGTGAACGTTCGACCATGGTCCAGCGAGAGTCGTCCGCGACAGGCCGGAAGGTGCTCGTCTGCCGGAAGTGTGAGTACACGACGGAGGTGCTCCGGCCGTCCTGTCCGGAGTGTGGCGGCGACATGATAGCCGCCGCCCGGGAGGAGTGAGCGGCTCAGAGCGAGGCCAGCGTCAGCGCGTTCGACGCGACGACGAGGAGCGAGACGAGCGCGAAGGCGGCGAGGACGGCCGTCGCCCGTCGGTCGTCGAACCACGCCCAGCAGACGACCACGAGGACGAGAGCACTGAACTTCAGCAGCCCGATGCCCGGCGTGCCGTAGGTCTCGACGAACGCGCGAGCGACGGCGTTCCCCTCCGTCAACCCGCGTTCGAGACCCACTATCGTCGTCACGATGTCGAACAGCGAGGCGAGGATGACGACGGTCCAGAGGACGGCGTGGGACTCCGAGAGCTGTCGCTCCATCGGCAGTCGCCCCCGCGCGTCGCGCTCGAACAATGACCAGTCGGGTCCCACTCGTCTGGTCACGACCGACGCCAGCGGCGGTAATAAAGCTCGCCCGTCCCGTCGGCGGACGGGTCACGAGCGGGACGGCGAAACGTGAGGAAAGGGAAGATACTTCCCTGTCCTGCCCGCATCGGTGGGTATGAGCACGTACACTGTTCGCGGTAGCTTCCCGGCCCGCGACGGGCCCCAGGAGTTCGAGACAGAGGTCGAGGCGCCCAACGAGGACGTCGCCGAGGAGCGCATCCTCAGCAACCTCGGCTCCCAGCACAACCTCAAGCGCACCCAGGTCACCATCGACGAGGTGGCAGCATGATGGGTGGCGGTGGCGGTGGCGGCGGCGGTCAGATGCAGCAGATCTCCCAGGAGATCGAGCAGATGGACCAGGAGATAGAGGCCATCGAGAACGAAATCGAGAGCCTCCGTCAGGAGAAGACCGAGGCCGACGAGGCCATCGAGGCCATCGAGACGCTGGAGTCCGGGTCGACCGTGCAGGTCCCGGTCGGCGGCGACGCGTACATCCGAGCGACCGTCGACGACATCGACGAGATCGTCGTCTCGCTGGGTGGCGGCTACGCCGCCGAACGCGACCAGGAGGGTGCCGTCAGCTCTCTGGAGACGAAGAAGGAGACGCTGGACGACCGCATCGAGGACCTCCAGTCCGAGATCGCCGAGGTCGAGACCGAGAAGGAGGAACTCGAACAGCAGGCCCAGCAGATGCAACAACAGCAGATGCAGCAGATGATGCAACAGCAGCAGGAAGAGCAGGGCGACGACGAGTAAGGCCGCCATGTTCGACGGACTGAAGGACAAACTCAGCGGGTTCACCAGTGACGTCGAGGAAGACGTCGACGAGGAGGCCGTCGAGGGCGACGAGGACGACGCCGCCGACGAGCAGCCCGTCGACGAGTCGCCCGCCGAGGCCGAAATCGACGGTCACACGCCGGAAGGCGGACCCGGCGAGGAGACGGTCGAACCGACCGCCGAAGCAGTCGCGTCGCCGGAGACGGCGGCCGACGTCGACACGGCGGCCGAAGAACCGCCCAGCGGCGTCGACACAGAGGACGAGGCCGCCGAGAGCGACACGCCCACCGAGAGCGACGCGCCCACCGTCGAGGACGAACCGGAGGGCGGGGCGACGCCCGACGACGAGAGCGGCGGGCGCAGTCTGACCGAGAAGGCCAAACTGATGGCCTCCGGGAAGACGGTCATCGAGGAGGAGGACCTCCAGAAACACCTCGACGACCTCGAACTGGCCCTGCTGTCCAGCGACGTCGAGATGTCCGTCGCCAACGAGATTCTGACCGGGGTCGAGGAGAACCTCACCGGACAGACGCGGCGACGGCTCTCCAGTACGGGGAACCTCGTCCGGGACGCGCTGCGAGAAGCACTGTACGACGTCATCAGCGTCGGCCAGTTCGACTTCGACGAGCGCGTCCAGCAGGCGGACAGTCCGGTCGTCATCATCTTCACCGGCGTCAACGGCGTCGGGAAGACGACGACCATCGCGAAGATGGCTCAGTACTTCGAGGACCGCGGCATGTCGACGGTGCTCGCGAACGGCGACACCTACCGTGCCGGCGCGAACGAGCAACTCCAGAAACACGCCGAGAACCTCGGCAAGAAGATCATCACCCACGAGCAGGGCTCGGACCCGACGGCGGTCGTCTACGACGCCGTCGAGTACGCGAAGGCCAACGACGTCGACGTGGTGCTTGGCGACACCGCCGGTCGCCTCCACACCTCCGACGACCTGATGGCCCAACTGGAGAAGATAGACCGGAACATCGACCCGGACATGACCATCTTCGTAGACGAGGCCGTCGCCGGACAGGACGCGGTCAACCGCGCCCGCGAGTTCGACGACGCCGCCGAGATAGACGGCGCGGTGCTGACGAAGGCCGACGCCGACCCGCAGGGCGGCGCGGCTATCTCCGTGGCCCACGTCACGGGCAAGCCCATCCTCTTCCTCGGGACGGGACAGGACTACGACGACCTCGAACCGTTCGACCCGGAACGAATCGTCGACAGTCTGTTCGACGAGTAGCCGCCGCGACGTACCGGCAATTCTTTCCACGACCGACGACGCTGAGCGCTCGGTAGCGGTCGAACTCTACCCCCGATTGGCCGACGGCAGCGAGGCCGCCGTCGACCACGTACCGGCAATATTGTCCGCGTCGGGGGAGGTGGGGCCGTATTCGCCGCCACGGGCGCGTTGATTGTGCGCGGTGTTGTGTACCACACCACACGCCCACGAGGTGGACTTCCCATGAACACAGTCGAACGATGGAAACAGGAGAAACACCCACTCGACGTCGTCAAGGACGTCAAGCGGTACGCCGACGCGGAGATGACCTTCGACGAGATAGAGGCCGCGGCCGGCGACGGCGAGTGGGAGCGCCTGAAGTGGGCCGGACTGTACGCCCACGGCCGGCAGGACGGGTACTTCATGCTGCGGACGAAGGTGCCCGGCGGCCGCCTGACGCCCGAACAGGCCCGCGTCGTCGGTGAGGTGGCCGACGAGTTCGCCACGGCGCCCGAACAGTACGGCGGCGACGAACAGAACCCAGTCTGGGGCGACGCCTTCCTCGACATCACGACCCGGCAGGACGTCCAGATGCACTGGATAGCAGTCGAGGACGTCCCCGAGATATGGGCCCGCTACGACGAGGTGGGACTGACGACGATTCAGGGCTGTGGCGACTCCGCACGGAACGTCCTCGGGTGTCCCGCCGCGGGACTGCACGACCACGAGTGCTTCGACGCCCAACCCGTCGTCGACGCCGTCTCGGAGTACTTCACGGAGAACCGCGAGTACGCCAACCTCCCCCGGAAGTTCAAGATGACCATCACCGGGTGTCGGGCCGACTGCGCCCAGTCCCAGATAAACGACGTGGGGATGACGCCCGCGAAACGGACGGTCGACGGCGCGCCGCAGTACGGCTTCCACGTCCGCGTCGGGGGCGGCCTCTCGGACGGGCCCCGGATGGCCTCGAACCTCGACGTGTTCGTCCCGCCCGAGGACGCCGTCGAGTTCTGCCGGGCCGTCGCCCAGACGTTCAAGGAACTGGGCGACCGGACCAACCGCGGGGTCTGCCGGATGCGCTACCTCGTCCAGCAGATGGGTGCCGAAACGTTCGAGGAAGCCGTCAGGGACCGCTGTACCGTCGACTTGCCGACCCGCGGGACCGACCTCACGGAGGGGTACCGCGGCGACCACGTCGGCGTCCACGACCAGCGCGAAGACGGCCTCAAGTACGTTGGTTTCAACGTCATTGCCGGGCGGATGGGCGGCGACGAGTTCGTCGCGGCGGCCGACGCCGCCGAGACGTACGGCACCGACGACGCGTCCATACGACTCGCGACCGACCAGAACTTCCTCGTCACCCACGTCCCCGAGACGAATCTCGGCGATCTGCTGAACGAACCGTTCGCCCGGAACTACCGGCCCGACCCCGGCCCGTTCTCCCGCGGGGCCGTGGGCTGTACCGGCTCCGAGTTCTGTAACTACGGCATCATCGAGACGAAACAGCGCGTCCGTCGGTGGGCGAAGGCGCTCGACAAACGAATCGACACGCCCGACGACGTCGAGGTGGTCCGGATGCACATGTCCGGGTGTTCGGCCTCCTGCGCCCAGCCACAGATAGCCGGCATCGGCTTCCGCGGAGAGACGGTCCAAATCGACGACCCCGAGGGGACCACCAACGAGGAAGGAGACAATATCGTCGAGGGGATGGACTTCGGCCTCGGCGGGAGCCTCGGGACGGACAACGAGTTCCTCGATTGGGTCGAACACGCCGTCCCCGCCGACGCCGTGATTCCCGCCCTCGAAGAACTGTTCGAGCGATACGCCGCCGAACGCGAGGACGGCGAGCGCTTCTATCAGTGGTGCCGCGGGGTCGAGAACGACCGGCTACGGCGGATCATGCAGCGAGCAGACGCCAACGTCGCCGGTGGCGTGGCCCGCGAGGAGGTGGCCGACGATGACTGACCGCGAGCGAGACGACCCACAGGTCGCGCCCGCCGACGCCGCTCCGGAACTCGTCGAGCCGTCCCGTCCCTACGAAGGGCCCGACGACGAGCGCCGTCTCGTCACCGACGGCGGCCGCGACACCAGCCCGTTGCCGGGCGTTCCGGCCACAGACTCGGCCGACGACGGCTGTGGCTGTGGCGACTCGTGTGGCTGTGGCGGCCACGACGAGACCGTCCGGTCCGACGGCGGCGCGGCGGCCAGCAACGTCGACGAGCACGGCAAACTCGAGTCCGTGGAATTCACCGAACCCGCCGCCGGCGTCAGTCAGGACGTCGAGAGCGGGCCACCCGACGAGCGGGTGAACGTCCCCGACGGCGCGGACCTCGATACCCCGGGGTACGGCATCCGCGCCGAGATGAGCGACATCGAGGAACCCGACGGCAAGACGTGGTTCATGGAACTCGACGAGGCGGTCATCCAGGACGACCGCTGTATCCAGTGTGGCACCTGCGTCGCCGCCTGTCCCAGCGACTCCATCGGCATCGGCGACGACGACCTGCCCGAACTGGTCAAGATGTGTACTGGCTGCTCGCTGTGCTGGGACATGTGTCCACGGGGTGGCCTGCGCTACGAGCGACAGTGGAAGATTACCGGCGGCGAGGACAACGTCAAGGGCGCCGGCGACCCCATCACGGAGTTCTCGGCGAAGGTCGAAGACGACTGGAGCGAGAACGCGCAGGACGGCGGCCTCGTCACGTCGGTTCTCTGCCACCTGCTGGAGGCGGACGAGATAGACGGCGCGCTCGTCGCTACCGAGAGCGACGAGGAGACGTGGAAGGCCGAGTCGTTCCTCGCGACGACGCCCGAGGAGTGCATTGCGAACGCCGGGAGTTTCTACAATCAGACGCTGGCGCTGGGCAATCTGGACCTCTCGCGGTGGGCGCACAAACTCGACGTCCCGCTCTCCGAGGCGTCCCTCGCCCTCGTCGGCACGCCGTGTGAAATCGAGGGCATCCGTGCCCTGCAGGACTTCGAGTGGGACTACGCGGCCCAAGAGGACGGCGTCCGGGCGATCGACTACACCATCGCCCTGATGTGTACGAAGAACTTCAACTACTACTCGCTCGTCGGCGAGCAACTGGCCGAGAAGCGGGACATCCAGCCAGAGGACATCGGCAAACTCGACGTCCTCGACGGCGAGATGCGGGTGTACGACCACGACGGCGACCCCATCCTCGTCGAGGATGTCGAGGCGTTCCACGACGCCGCGCTCAAGGGGTGTGACGAGTGTGCCGACTTCACGGGCTACTGTGCGGACCTCACCGTCGGCTCCGTCGGGTCCAGCGACGAGTACTCCTCGGTCATCGTCCGGACCGAACAGGGCCTGCGGGCGTGGGAACTGACCGAACCGGACCTCGACTACCACGACCTGGAGGACCGCAGCGCCATCGGCGGCCTCCAGAGCTGGGACAAGAAGAAGGCCTTCGAGTCGCTGGAGCGGCCGTTCGACCCCGACGCCCCGCGGTTCATCGACTACGCTGACCACGCCGAACAGTACGGCACGGAACTGCACCCCCACGAGGCGGACCACTGAGCGGCGGCGGCCGCAGTCCCGGCGTCGTCAGTCGTCCGTCTCGCCCTCGCCCAGTGACGGGCCGCCGGTGAAGACGAACTGGTGTTCGGCTTCGGTCTCGAACCGGTCGAGCACGTCGTACAGCGGATTGACGTAGCGGACGAGTTCGTCGGCCCGGCTACTGACCTCGTTGAGTTCGGCGGCCTGTTCCTCGGCGGCGCCGGCGACGTTCTCGGCCTCGGACATCGTGTGGTCGGTGGCGTCGGCCACGTCGTTGAGCGTCCCGGCGACGTCGCCGAGGCTGTCGCGGGCGCGTTCGACGTCACCCTCGTCGAGTGCGGCGACGGCCGCATCGACCGTCTCGGTGGCGTCTTGCAGGCGCTCGCGCTGGACGTGGGCGTCGTCGGATATCTTCTGGATGGACTCGGCCACCTGTTCGGCGGCGTCCTTGACGCTGGCGGCGCTGGCCCCGACGACTTCCCCGGATTCCTCGACCTGTCCGGCGAAGCTCTTGAGCTGTCCCGTCGTCTTCTCCAGTTCGGTAATCATCTCGTTGAAGTCGGTGGCGATGGCGTCCATCGCGTCGTGCTGGCCGTCGGTCCCCATACGCTGTGTCAGGTCGCCGGCGGCGGCCCGTTCCATCACCTCGGAGTAGGTGGCGGCCGTCTGCTGGAGGTAGGCGTTCGTCTCGACGACCTCCTCGTGGGCGACTTCCGCGCGTTTGCGTTCGCGTTCGACCTCGGCCATGCGTTCCTGTAAGGCGTCACGCATCGCCCCGAACCCGTCGTACAGTCGGCCGACGGTGTCGACTCGGCCGGACTGTATCTCCACGTCGAGTTCGCCGTCCTGCATCCGTTCGGTCTTGCGAGTCAGGCGGTTGAGTGCGCTGGCCGTGTTGCGACCGAGGACGGCGCCGATGGCACCGATAGCGGCGATACCCAGCACCGTCGCCAGGAGGCCGCGGTCGGCGACGCTTCGGACGGTGCCGTAGGCCGTCTGGACGTCGGTGTGGACGAGCACGACCCAATCAGTGTCCAGCACCTGCGCGTAGCCGACGACGTACTCTTTCCCGGCCATGCTCGCGGACCCGTCGAGCGCCGCTGCTGCGGGGCCGGCCCGGAGCGCACCGGGGTCGGCGGGGCCGCTCTCGCGGGCTGCGGTCGGCGCGCCGTTGTCCTCGCCGTAGGGCTGGAGGAACAGGTCGGTGTTCGACTGGTGGAACAGCACGTCGTTCGAGCCGTCGACCACCAGCGTGGTGCTGCTCCCGGTGCCCGAGAGCGTCCCGGTGCGCATCTGCAACGGGACGGTGTAGACCACGTAGTCGCCGGCCCCGTTGTCTGCGGGCGTGACGTAGGCGATACGCGGCTGTGGCGATTCGAGCGTCGGCGTGTCGGTGTAGGGCTCGGTGACCACCGTCTCTGCTCCCGAGTCGAAGGCCGCTCTGACCGTCTCGTTCAGGACGTCGGCGGACTCGCCGCGGTAGTTCGACTTCGTCGAGGCGGCGACCACGCCGGCGTCGGCGTCGACGTAGTGGAGATTCGGCTGGTCGTCGGCGTCGAAGTCGCGCTCGCGCATCTCCCGGTCGAACCGCGACTGTATCTCGGAGACGTTCCCGGCCCGAACCGGCTGTGAGCGAGCCATCGTCTCGACGAACAGCGAGTTCTGCGTGTTCCAGTTCGAGAGGCTGTCGGCCTCCTGCTTGGCCGTCGTCGCGTGCTCGTCCAGCACCTGCTGTTCGAACTCGGCGGTCATCTGCTGGGTCCCGATGGCCCCGACGCTGCCGACGAGGACGCCGATACACAGCAGCGCGATGAAAAACTTGAGCGCGAAACTGCGGCGGACGAACGCCGGCGTCACGGACCGCACGACGCCTATCAACCCGCCGTCACTCATCTGTCTCCCCCGCCGAAGCGATACCCGGCTCGACCGGTCGAACCCCGGTCTCGGTCCCCACGCGGCCCCACCGCGTCGGTGCTATCCCCCCGCTTACTGCGCCATCCGTTGGCATGCGATTATGTGTGAAATACTATTTCATAATTGTTTTGCTCCTTTCGGCTGGTGAGCGTAGTCCTGTGCCTGTCGGTCTCTACGGTAGAAAACGGTGTCAGGGTCCTCACTGCGTCCGGCGTTCGTCGCTCGTCTACTTCGAGGCTCCGCCGGGTGCCTCGCTATTGCTCCGCGGTTCGCTCCGCTCACCGCGTCGCCTGAACGTGGTTCCTCCTTGCAGTCGGAACCACGCTACTCTCTCGCGGCCTCGACGGCCTCGACGAACTCGGCGGCGCTCTCACGGACCTGATCCATGTCGTCGTTCTCGATGGCCTCGTAGTCCACCAGCGCGGACCCGGCACCGACGGCCACGGCACCCGCGTCGAAGTACTCCGCGACGTTGTCCGTGGAGACGCCGCCGGTCGGCATGATGGGGACGTCGCCCAGCGGTCCCTGTAGCGCGCCGATGTGGCCCGGGCCGACGGTGGAGGCGGGGAACATCTTCAGGATGTCCGCGCCGGCCTCCATCGCGTCGGCGGCCTCGCTGGGCGTCATGACGCCGGGGACGCAGACGACACCCTCGCGGTTGCAGACGTCGACGACGTCCTCGTTGAGGTTCGGCGCGAGGACGAACTCCGCGCCGGCCTCGATGACGTTGCGCGCGGCGGCGGCGTCCATCACGGTCCCGGCGCCGATGACGGCGTCCGTGCTCTCGAGTTCCTTGTCGACGGCCGCTATCATGTCCGAACACCGCTTGGCGTCGGCGGTGAGTTCGAGCGCCGTGACCCCGCCCTCGTGGACGGCTTTCGCCACGTCGACCATCTTCTCCTCGGGGATGCCACGGAGGACGGCCGTGACCCCGCTGTCTACGAGTTGTTGCTGGACTGCCTGTTTGTTCGTCATGAGAGAGCGTGTGCGGGCAGGGGGCAAAAACGTAGGTGAAAGGCCTCAGCCGTCGGGGTCGTACGGCAGCGCGATGTCCGTCTTCGGCGCACCGACGCCCAGCACTTTCGTCGGGCCGTCGGCGTCCGCGGGATTGAACGCGCGGTGGGGACTCTCGGGTTCGGCGACGAACACCTCGTCGGCGGGGACGACGAACTCCCCCTCGGGTGTCTCGACGTGGAGCGTCCCGGAGACGACGTAGAACAGTTCCTCGCGCTGCTTGTGGTAGTGGTACGTCCGGGGCAACTGCTCGCCGGGCGCCATCTCGTAGGTGCCGGCGTGGAGCGTGTGGAGTTCGGCGGCGTCCGAGATGCCTCGCCGGTCACAGGGGTAGTCCTCGGTCGCCGGGAGGTCGTCGGGATCGAGGTGGTGGTAGCCCATAGCCGACGTGGCGGCCCCGGCGGGCAAAAGGATGTGGTCAGCCGAACAGCCAGACCAGCACCGACAGCGTCCCGAGGGAGGCGAGCGTCGTCGTGAAGACGTTCAGCGACGCGAACGCTTCGTCGCCGCCGAGTTCGCTCGTGTAGACGTACGTCGAGACGGCCGTCGGGACGCCGAGCATCACGACGGCCGCGGCCAGCGCCGTCGACTCTAGCCCCAGCGCCGAGAACACCGCCCACGCGAGGACGGGCATCCAGACCACTTTCATCGCGACGACGCCGACGCTCTCGTCCAGCGACGACAGCGAGAGGTCGGTGTCGAGCGTGCCGCCGACGCAGACGAGCGCTAGCGGGAGTGCGAGCGTCGAGACGGCCTCCAGTCCCGCGAGGGCCGTTGCCGGGACGCCGACGCCGGCCAGCGAGGCGAGGATGCCGGCGGCGAGGGCGACCAGCACCGGGTTGGTCAGCAGTTCTCGGAGCTCCCCCGCGAGCGAGGCCTCGCTGTCGTTGAACCGGACGAGCAGGAAGACGGTGATGGGGACGTGGGTCAGCGCCCCGACGCCGAGGACGACGCTGGCGACGGCGGCGGCCTCGCCACCGAGCGTCGCGGCCACCAGCGGGAGGCCGAGAAAGCCCATGTTCCCGTGGTAGGACTGCACCATGGCGACGCTCCGCCGGGCGTCGCTGTCGTGGTCGCGGTGGACGACCCAGCCGACGGCCAGCGTCAGCGCGAGCACGAGCCAGAACCCGCCCAGCAGGGCCGGCGAGACGAGTTCGCCCAGCGGTCGGTCGTACGTCGAGGCGAACACGAGCGCCGGGAGGGCGACGTAGAACGCGACCCCGGTCAGCAGGCCCGTCCGCTCCTCGTTCAGGACGCCGACGCGACGCAAGCCGACGCCGGCCGCGAGGAAGGCGAGCATGTACGCTAGCTGTCCGAGGACGGCCATACCGGTTCCAGCCGGTTGGTCCTCTTGTCCCTTTCGTCCCCGCCGTGGCCCCGACTCCCGGTGACAACAAGCCTTTACCCGTGCGGTCGCGTACCTCGGGCCAACAATGGTACTCGACGATCTGGGGAGTTCCCTGCGGGGGACTCTCGACGACCTCCGGGGCAAATCTCGCATCTCCGAGGAGGACATCGAGGACGTCGTCAAAGAGATACAGCGGTCGCTGTTGCAGGCCGACGTCGACGTCTCGCTGGTGCAGGAACTCTCACAGAACATCAAGTCGCGCGCACTCGACGAGGAACCGCCCGCGGGCACCACGCCGCGTGACTGGGTGCTCCGCATCGTCTACGAGGAACTGGTCGACCTCGTGGGGGAGTCGACGGACATCCCGCTGGAGGAGCAGACCATCATGCTCGCCGGCCTCTACGGGTCGGGGAAGACCACGACGGCGGCGAAGATGGCGTGGTGGTTCTCGACGAAGGGGCTTCGACCGGCTATCATCCAGACCGACACCGACCGCCCCGGCGCGTACGACCAGGCCAAAGAGATGGCCGACCGGGCCGAGGTGGAGTTCTACGGCGACCCCGACGAGGACGACCCGGTGAAGATAGCCCGCGAGGGCCTCGGCGCGACCCAGGACGCCGACGTCCGCATCGTCGACACGGCCGGTCGTGACGGCCTGAACGAGGAACTCATCGAGCAGATAGAGCGCATCGAGGCCGAGGTGAACCCGGACCGGAACCTCCTCGTGCTGGACGCGGCGATGGGCCAGAGCGCGAAGAGTCAGGCCGCGGACTTCCAGGAGGCCATCGGTATCGACGGCGTCGTCATCACGAAACTCGACGGGACGGCGAAAGGTGGGGGCGCACTCGCGGCCGTCGACGAGACGGACTCGACCATCGCCTTCCTCGGGTCCGGTGAGACGGTCAAGGACATCGAGCGCTTCGAGCCCTCGGGCTTCATCTCCCGACTGCTCGGGATGGGCGACCTGAAGCAACTGACCGAACGCGTCGAGCGGGCGATGGAGGAGACGGGCGAGGACGAGGAAGACTGGGACCCCGAGGACATGCTGGAGGGCCAGTTCACCCTCAAGGACATGCGCAAGCAGATGGAGACGATGAACAACATGGGGCCGCTCGACCAGGTGATGGACATGATTCCGGGCCTCGGTGGGGGACTGATGGACCAGTTGCCCGACAACGCCATGGACGTCACCCAGGAACGGATGCGTGACTTCGAGGTCATCATGGAGTCGATGACCGAGGAGGAACTGGAGAACCCCCGCGTCGTCGGCCAGTCCCGCACCGAGCGCATCGCTCGCGGGTCCGGCAAGCCCGAGGAGCGCATCCGTGAACTGCTCCAGCAACACAAGCAGATGGAGCAGATGCTCAAGCAGTTCCAGGGGATGGGCGACGGCGACATGGAGCGGATGATGAAACAGATGCAACAGGGCGGTGGCGGCGGTGGCGGCATGGGCGGTATGGGCGGCGGCGGTCCCGGTCCGTTCTGAGACTGGCCCGTCGACCCGACGCTGGCAGGGCGCAGGCTGGGTCGTTCGGCCGATTCTGACCAGTAAAGTAAGGTGATGGGCGCGCAAACTATCACGTATGTACGAGATAGTTGCCGGCATCGACACGAGCGAGGCACGCGCACGGGCCCAGGCCAGAGAGATTACCGGGATGCCGATGGACCACGACGAGGTCCACGTGACGCTCCTGCACGACTTTCAGGACAATCCGGAGGGGGCGTCGGTCGAACAGGTGTCCTCGGTGCGCCGCGCGAAGAACATCCTAGAGGAGGCCGGCGTCACCGTCTCGCTCTCCGAATCCAGCGGTGACCCGGCGGCGGCCATCCTCGAGATAGCGGACGAACGGGACGCCGACCTCATCGTCGTCGCCGGGCGCAAACGGACGCCGACCGGGAAGGTGCTGTTCGGCAGCGTCACACAGAGCGTCATCCTCGGCACCAACCGACCGGTGCTCGTGTGTAGCGGCGAAGAAGAGGACTGAACCGGCCCAGTGCGTCGCCGCCGGCCGCGTCAGCGACCGTACACTTCGTCGGCGCGCGCCGCCAGTGCGTCGGGGTCGGTCCGGCCGGTGACGATTTCTATCGGTTCGCCGTCTTCGAAGAAGACGAATCCGGGCGCGGCGTTGACGCCGACCGACCGGCAGAACTCGGGACACTGCTCGCCGTCGACGCCGCCGACCGGGATACCGTCGAAGGTCGCCAGCACGTCGTCGAGTTCGTCTTTCATCGCCTCACAGGGGTCACAGAACATCTTCCAGACGGTGACGATGGCCCGGTCCCGGTCGACGAACTCGGCCCACGTGTCGTCGTCGAGGTGTTCGACGCCGTCGGGGACCGGCGTCGACGGGCCGGCCTCGGTGGCCAGCTGGGCCATCACGGTCAGTTCCGACTGGTCGTACCCCTCCAGCCGGGACCGCAGCGTGAGGAACGTCGCGAACTCCTCCCGGCTGACCTCTAGCTCCGCGACCCGCTCGGCGGCCGCCTCCGCGGAGGGGAGTCCGAACACGTCGGCGACGGACTCGTGGAACTCCGCGTCGGGCATCGTCAGGTAGGTGTCGTAGTACACCGACCGGTGGGACTCGAACTCGTCGGTCGTGCTGACGAGGTCGGTCTCGGGGTCGACGGTGACGACGTCCTCCTCGACGAGCGTCTCGAGCATCTCCTCGGGTGAGTGTTCGACCGCCATCTCAGACCCCCAGGTACCGGTCGCGAATCTCGTCGTTGGCCCGTAGCTCGTCGGCGGCGCCCTCGAAGACTACTTCCCCGCGGTCGAGCACGTAACACCGGTCGGCTATCTTCATCGCCGCGACGGCGTTCTGCTCGACCAGGAGGACGGTCGTTCCGTTCTCGCTGATTCGCTCGATGGCGTTCTCGACGGCTTCGATGATCTGTGGCGCCAGCCCCTCGTAGGGCTCGTCCAGCATCAGGAGGTCCGTGCTCTGGTGGAGCGCCCGGGCGATGGCGAGCATCTGTTGCTCGCCGCCCGACAGCGTGCCGGCCTTCTGCTCGCGGCGCTCGTCGAGACGGGGGAAGAACTCGTATATCTCGTCGGTCGACATGCCCTCGTCTTTGAACTCCAGTCCCCGGTTCCAGGTGTTGGACTTGTTCCGGACCGTCTCCGCGAGATGGAGGTTCTCGGCGACGGTGAGGTCGGTGAACACCCGCCGCTCTTCGGGCACCAGCGAGATGCCCCGGACGGCGATGTCTTCCGGGGGCTGGTTCGTGATGTCCGTCCCGTCGAACCGGATGGTGCCGTCCCGCACCTCGGGGGGCGTCGCCCCGGAGATACACCGGAGCGTCGACGTCTTGCCGGCGCCGTTACGGCCCAGCAGCGCCGTTATCTCCCCTTCGTCGACGGTCATCGAGACGTCCTGGATGATGTGGCTCTCGCCGTAGTAGCCGTCGATGCCGTCGACGTCCAGGAGCGTCATTCCTCGGCACCTCCTAGGTAGGCGTCCTGCACGGCGGGGTCGTCCTGGACCTCCGCCGGCGTGCCCTGCGCGATGACCTGCCCGCGGTTCAACACGACGATGCGATCGGAGATGTCGAAGACGATCTCCATGTCGTGCTCGACGAGCAGGAAGGTCAGGTCGAGTTCCTCCTTGACCTCCTTGATGAGTTCGACCGTCGACTCGGTCTCCTCGGGGGACATCCCCGCGGTCGGCTCGTCCATCAGGAGCATGTCCGGTTCGGCCGCCAGCGCGATGCCTATCTCCAGCCGGCGTTTGTTCCCGTAGTCTAAGTTCTTCGCGGTCGCGTTGCGCTGCTCGTAGAGGCCGACGGACTCGAGCACCTCGTCGGCCACCCGCGTCACCTCCGGGTACGCGTTGCGGTGCCGGAGGAAGTTGAACCGGAACGAGCCGTGTTCGGCCGCGAGCGCGGCGATGATGGCGTTCTCCTCGACGGAGAGGTCCGGGAAGATGGACGCCGTCTGGAAGGACTTGCTCATCCCCCGCTGGACCACCTCGTGAGGGTCCAGCCCGAGGATGGACTGCTCGTTGAACTGAATGTCGCCCTCGCTGGGTTCCAGCCGCCGGGTGACGAGGTTGATGAACGTCGACTTGCCCGCGCCGTTGGGGCCGATGAGGCTCACGCCCTCGCCCTTGTCGATGCTCATGTCGACTTCGTCGACGGCGGTGAGGCCGCCGAAGCGCTTGGTCAGTCCGTCCGTCTGCAGGACCGTCATCGGCGCTCACCTCCGATGTAGTCGCGGATGGCTGTGACGCCGCCCCAGATGCCGTCGGGGAACAGCACGACGACGACGACGAACACCAGCCCGAGGATGAGGTGCCAGAACGGGCCGACGACGTCCATCCCGCTGACGATGAACTCGATGTAGAGGTACACCGCGGCCCCGAACAGCGGCCCGAACAGCGAGCCGACGCCGCCCAGGACGGTCATGATGACGACTTCGCCGGAGGTGGTCCAGTACAGCGAACTCAGCGGGACGTAGTTGCCCTCGATGGCGAAGAGGCTCCCGGAGATGCCGGCGAACAGCGCGGAGATGATGAACGCCATCAGCTTGTACCGCCAGACGTCGAGTCCGACGAACTCCGCGCGGGACTCGTTCTCGCGGATGGCCTTGAACACGATGCCGTACGGGGAGTTCAGGATGCGGTTCGCCAGCGCGATGGTCAGCACGGTGACCGCGCCGACGAACAGGTAGAGGGTGTTGCCCGGCAGCATCGCCAGCGGGCCACCGAGCGACCCGTGGAGGTCGAGGACCCCGAACAGCGGGGCGATGCTGACGGAGGTGAAGCCGTTCTCCCCGTTGGTGAGGAACGCCAGCGGCGACGAAGAGAGGTAGAACGCCATCTGGCCGAACGTCAGCGTCAGGATGGCGAAGTAGATACCCCCTCGGCGCAGGGAGAGGAAGCCGATAATCCAGGCCAGCAGCACCGCGATGAGCGTCCCGAAGAGGATGACCAGCACCGGTTGGCCGCTGACGCTGGCACTGAAGATACCGGCCGCGTACGCGGCGCCCCCCCAGAAGAGGGCGTGCCCGAACGACAGCAGGCCGGTGTACCCCAGCAGGATGTCGAACCCGAGCGCGAAGATGCCCCAGACGAGCACGAGCGTCGCGAGCTGGGTGTAGCCGTTCAGCAGGTTGTTGAACACGAGTGGGAAGAGGAGCACGCCGACGACGGCGATGCCCACGACGGCGAGCTCGCTGTCCTGTATCGCCTCGAGTCGGCCGTCTAGACCGGCCTCCTCGGATATCTCGGCGGCCGCCGTCGCATCGCTCGGTTCGTCGCTCATTCGACGTCCACCTCCGAGCCGAGCAGTCCCTGGGGCCGGACCAGTAGGATGACGGCCGCGAGGACGTAGATGCCGACCCGGTTCCAGGCGGCGAAGCCGGTCTGGATGAGCAACACCTGTAACGTCCCCAGCAACAGTCCCGCGAGTACGGCGCCCTCTATCTTCCCGACGCCGCCGATGACGACGGTCAGGAACGCGGGCACCAACTGTTCGGTGCCGATGTTGGGGTTGACGTTCGCCAGCGGACCGCCGACGACGCCGGCGATACCCGCCAGCGCCGCGCCGATGCCGAAGACCACCAGGTAGGGCCGGTCGAGCCGGATACCCAGTAGCCGGACCATCTCACTGTCCATCGTCCCCGCGCGGACGATGAGGCCGAAGTCGGTGTACTCGACGAGCGCGTAGACGAACAGCACCAGCAGCGCCGTGATGACGATGACGCCGAGCCGCCACCGCGGGAAGTTCCCGATGATGGGCAGGGCGATGGGGCCCGAGGCCCAGGCGGGTTGGGGGAGCGACTGGCTGTCGCCGCCGATGAGCGCCCGCAGCGCTTCCTGGAAGATGACCGCCAGCCCGAACGTGACCAGTATCTGGTCCGTATCCGGCCTGTCGTAGAACGGTTTGGCCACGAACCGCTCCATCACGATGCCGACGACGAACGTGACGAGCGGAACGATGAGGAGTGCGGCGAGAAAGCCCAGTCCGAGGCCGAACGTCGTGATGCCCCACTCCGGGAGCATCCCGTTCGTCAACTGTACCTCGGTCGTGATGAACAACCCGAGGTACGCCCCCAGCAGGTACAACGCACCGTGGGCGAAGTTGACGAACTTCAGCGTCCCCAGGATGATAGAGAGCCCCACCGCGAGCAGGACGTAGATAGCCCCCTGCTGGAGTCCGTTGAGCAGGATCGTCAGTATCTGTGAGAGGAGACTCACCGTCGACGCCCTCCGAAGCTGTCTGTCGATTGTACGGTCTTACACATGCGTATCGGTATCGTATGGCATAACACGCTTCATGGAAATAAATACTGATGAATTTGCGACGGTGCGGCCCTACTCGTCTCCGTACTCGCCGAGCTCGCACTCCGCGGCTGGACCGGAGTCACAGCCGTAGCCGACGTCGCCGCGCGCGGTCAGCTCCACTATCTCGATGAAGTTTCCGCTGGACTGTTCGCTCTCGGGGAGGCCACGTGCCACCGGAATCGCCCGCTGTGCCTGGTGGTCGCAGGCACGCATCAGCTCCTCGCC
This sequence comes from Haloarcula rubra, assembly GCF_019599465.1. Lineage (GTDB taxonomy): Archaea > Halobacteriota > Halobacteria > Halobacteriales > Haloarculaceae > Haloarcula > Haloarcula rubra. Next base: position 107,704 of record NZ_RKLR01000005.1, on the reverse strand, counting down.
CATCCCGATGTTGTTGTACTCGTAGCCCTCGAGCTGCCGGATGACCTCGGGCGGGTAGAACGTCCCGGCCCGCTCGACGGCCGCCGCGTACTGCAGCGTCTGGGCGTATGCGAGTTGGGCCGGCCCCGAGGGGACGCGGTCGTACTCGTCCTGGAACGCCTGCGTGAAGGTGTTCGAGGGCTCGTTGTCGATCTGTGAGTCCCACGCGATGGTGCCGAACACGCCCTCGATGGCGCCGCCGGCGGCCTGTGCCATCGGGCGGTTGTACAGCGGGACGACGATCTCCATGTCCTCGTCCAGCCCGGCGTCGACGGCTTGGGAGACGGAGTTCGCGCCGTCGAGCCCGTAGTGGTCGAGCAGGAGGACGTCGGCGTCGCTGTTTGCCGCCTCCGAGAGGTACGACGAGAAGTCGCTGGTCCCCAGTGGCGTCGGCACGCTGTCGATCTGCTCCCAGCCGATCTCGGTGAGGAACTGGTTCATCGACTCCTGGACGGTCTGTCCCCAGCTGTAGTCGGCGTACAGCTGGTAGAACTTGTTGTCCGAGCCGTACTCGCGCTCCAGGACGGGTGCTAGCGCCTGTCCGGTCATGTAGGCGTTGAACATCTCCCGGAACCCGTACCGGACACAGTCTTTCCCGGTAGTGTCGTTGGAGTGGGTCAGGCAGGCCATGAACATGACCTTCTCCTCCTGACAGAGGCCCTGGACGGCGATGGCGACGGCGCTCGAAGAGCCGCCGGAGATCATCACCGCGTCGTCCCGGTTGATCATCCGCTGTGCGGACTGGCGAGCCGTGTCGGCGTCGGTCGCTGTGTCACCCTCGACGGACTCGACTGTCTTGCCGAGGACGCCGTCGCCGCTGAGGTCCGGGAACGACTCCACCCAGCCACCCCCGTTGTTGAGGTGTTTCTTCGCGAGGTTGTACGCCCGGAGTTCGTCCTGGCCCTCCGAGGAGTACGGACCGGAGGTGGGGACGTTGAACCCGAACGTGACGGTGTCTCCCTCCACCGGGAAGTTCCCGAGGGCGGGATAGTCGCTGCCGCCGTCACCGCCGCCGCCGTCGCCACCGCCATCGCCATCGCCGCCGTCGCCACCGCCGCCCCCGTCACCGGAACACCCGGCCAGACCAGCGAGGCCAATCGTGCTCGCTGCACCTGCGGTTTTCAGTAGCCTTCGACGACTAACAGAACTGTCATCCTGTGACATACACTCACGGTACGCTTTAACCTTCATAATAGTTATGGAAGGTGAACCACACGTTTCACAGTAGTTGTTGGCTGATTAGGTACCTTAACACAACGTTGTATGATAACTTATGTTCCATCACCCCCATCGTTAGCGTATGTACGGGGACCCGCGCCCCGTGGGACTGGTCCTGCTCGTTCTGCTGTCGGCCGGGTGTGCCGGGTTCGGCGGCGACCTGACCGGCCGGTCCGCCGACACGGTGACGCCGGCCCCCGTCCCCGAAAACGCGACCGCGTATCCGCCCGGAATCGGGCCCGAGGGGGTTCTCAACCCCGGAGCGCTCGGCGAGGCACACGGAGATGCCCTCAACGGCACCGGGTACGTCCTGACGGCCAACCGGACGGCGCGCTATCCGAACGGGACGCTCTACTCACGGCACCGGGTCCGGGTCGAACTGGCGCCCAACCGGACCCACAGCGTGCGAATCTCGACGCAGGGTCCCGGTGCACCCGTCCTGCTGGGTCGGCCGCCGGCGAGTGCGACGTTCTGGTCCGACGGCGACCGGTTCCTCCGTCGGCTGGAACGGGACGACCGGACTATCTACAACGAGTACACGCCGCCGGACAGTTACGCGGGGACGTGGCGCTACTGGGTCCACGACGTCGCGCTCGACGGCCGGCCGGCCGACGACGTGACCGAGACTATCGGCGCGTTCCGGACACGGACGGTCGGAGCGACGCGAGACGGGACCGTCACCGTCGGCGGCACGGAACTACGGGACGACCGGGTCGGGGACGAACTCGTCACGGACACCGCGAACGCCTCGCTGGTGGCCCGCGTCGAACCCGACGGCCTCGTCCGCTTCTACCGTGTCACGTACCGGACGGACACGCCCGACGAGACGACGGTCCACGTGACCCGAACGGTGCGGGTCGAGGCCGTCGGGAACACCACGGTGGGTCGGCCAGCGTGGTACGACCGGGCGGTCGGTAGCGACGTGGGGCCGGCGGGGACCGACTCCGTCCGGTCGACCCCGACGGCGCCGCCCTGACAGTTTCACTCGGTGTCGCCCCGTGCGCGGGCGGCCTCGTTCTCGTTGAACCCGGCCACCAGCGTTTCGAGTGCACTCGACTGGACGCCCACTGCCGGAGCGGTCAGCGGCGAGACGCTGACCTCGCCGTCGACGAGTGCGCGGCGGTCGGTGCCGACAGGGTAGCGGTCGTCTAAGTCCACGTCGTTCGCGAAGGGGTTCTCCCAGCCGACGGTGTCGGGCCAGACCACGTCTCTGAGGGCGATGTCGCCCTCGGTGCCGAGATTCGACTGCTCGTCGACGGCCTCGTCGGTGTCGTGTTCGACCTGCAGATCGTAGTCGTGGTCGGGTTCCGTCAGGCGCATCGCCGGATCGGCCACGTCGACGGGGACGTTGACGTTGAGGAAGTCGGCCGTCTCGAAGACGTCGCCCGAGAGCGCCCGGACGACGACTTCGGTCGCGACGCGTGCGGGCCGGTCGAAGTCGTAGGCTTCGGGTGGCGAGACGAAGAAGTCCTCGCAGTGGTACGCCGAGACGGCCACGCCGGGCGTGCCGAGAAACCCCGCTTCGACGCAGGCGCCGACGGTGCCCGACCGGCCGACGACGTAGTTGCCGGCGTTGGGGCCGTGGTTACACCCCGACACCACGAGGTCGAACGACGCGTCGAGGCCGCGAAGGCCGTAGGCCACGCAGTCGGCGGGCGTGCCGTCGAGGGCGTAGCCCCACGGGTGGGACTCGCGGGCGGTGCGGTGACTCCGGGTCCGACCGACGCCGCTCTGGTTCTCGGCGGGCGCGACGACCGTCACGTCCGCGACGGCGGTCAGTTCCTCGTAGAGGCTCGCAAGCCCCGGCGCGTCGATTCCGTCGTCGTTCGTCAGGAGGACCCGTGGCTCGTCCATCGGGTGTGGGTTCGACCCTGTGAGCGTGAACGCTTCGGTCCCAACTGCCCGTCGCCAGCCCGCCCGACCGCCTCCGAACACCCCTCTTTTTGCGAGTGGGGGCGGTTGGACCCGACAATGACCGTCCGCGAGGTCGCCGTCGAGGCCTATCGGGAGTCGATTCCGGTGTTGCTGCTCAGTGCGGCGGGGGGCCTGTTCGCGGGCGTCGTCCTCGGGGGGATGGACGCGGAACTGGAGCGGGTCGCCGGACTGCTGGTCCTCGTCCCGGCCCTGCTCGCGACCCGTGGCAACGTCTACGGGTCGCTCGGCGCGCGACTCGGCTCTGCACTGCATCAGGGGCTCGTCGAACCGCGCTTCTCGCTGGCGGACCACCGCGTGAACGCCGCCGTCGCGGCGGCGCTGGCAAACGGCGTGCTCGTCAGCGGCGTGGCGGCGGTGCTGGCCGTCGCCCTGCTGGTGGCGCTCGGCCGGCCGTCGGCCCCGCTGCTGACCCTCGTGGGCATCGCGCTGGTCGCCGGCCTCGTCTCGGGCGTCCTGTTGACCATCGCCGTCGTCTCCGTCGTCTTCGTCGGCTACCGCCGGGGGCTGAACCCGGACACGCTGGCCGGCCCCGTCGTGACGACGACCGGCGACGTCGTCGGCATCGCGACGCTGTTGGCGGCGACCCGACTCGTCCTCGCGCTGGGGGGTGGCTGACGTGGCCGCCTCGGAGTGGCGGGTCCGCGGCATCGTCCGCCGGATGCTGCCCGTGCTGGTCGTGCTCACCGCCATCGAACTCGGGAGCGGCCTCGTGCTGGACACGTTCGAGTCGACGCTGTTGCGGTACCCGTCGTTGCTCGTCCTCGTCCCGGTGACCATCGGGATGGCCGGCAACCTCGGGAGCATCCTCGCGGCCCGTCTCTCGACGGCGTTCCACCTCGGCCTGCTCTCCTTCGATCCGACGGACGACCGACTGGCCGGCAACGCCGTCGCCACCGTCGGCCTCGCCGTCACCGTCTTCCCGCTGGTCGGCGCCGGTGCGTGGGCGTTACAGGCCGTCCTCGGCGGCACCCGTCTCTCGCCGACGCTGGTCGTCGCCGTCGCCCTCACCAGCGGCGTCACGCTGGCGGTGCTGGCTATCGCCGTCACCACGCTGACGACGTACGCGGCCTACCGGTTCGAACTCGACCCCGACGACGTGGTCATCCCCGTCGTCACGAACGTCTGCGACGTGCTGGGGGTGCTGGTGCTGTTCGGTGTGGTTCGACTCTTCGTGGTCTGAGCACGGTCCCGACGCGCTGTCCCGACCGACGGACCTTTGCCGCCTTCGGCCTGATTTGCACCCGTGCAGTCAGTCGTCGCCGACCTCCCGACACACCCGGTCGCGGGACTGCTCGCCGACGTCGGCTATCGGGTGCTCCGCATCACCGTCTTCCTCTCGCTGGGGGTGTTCCTCGCGAACCTCGCGGTGGCGTTCGGCCTCGTCGACAAGATCGCGGCCGTCTCCCAGTACCTGACGGAACCGGCCAACCTCCCGGACGAGGTGGGGACGGCCATCCTGACGACGACGGCGTCGCCGACGGCGGGGTACGGGATGCTCGCGGACTTCCGGGAGTCGGGCGTGCTGGACGACCGGGCGACGCTGGTCGCGGTGACCATCAACACGTTCTTCGGGTTCGCCCAGCACATCGTCACGTTCTACGCACCCATCCTGATTCCGATTCTCGGCGCGCGAGTCGGCGTCCTCTACGTGACGACGCGCGGCCTCGTCGCCCTCGCTATCACCCTGACCGGCATCGCGGCCGGAGCGCTCCTGCTGGACGAGTCCAACGTCGACGCCGGGACGGTGCCGAGCGACTACGAGGCGAGTCCCGACGGCGGCCACGACCCGGCCCCGGCGGACGACGAGGCGACGACTCGCGGGGCGAAGGTCCGGGAGGCCGCTGGCGAGACGGTGGCGAAGGTCCGGGATATCCTCCCCCGACTGGCCGCCATCTACGTCGTCGTCTCCCTGCTGGTGGCCTACAGCGACCAGATACTCGCGCTGTTCGGCGCGGGCGGAGCGAGCGTCGTCGGTGCCGCGGGCGACCTGACCGGACTGCTCGGCCTGCCCGGCGCGGCGGTGCCCGTCGTGGCCGCCTTCGCGCTGGACACGACCTCCGGGGCCGTGGTCATCGCGCCGCTGATTCGGGACGGCACGTTCACCGCCCGCACCGCCGTGGCGACGATGCTGGTCGGCGGCATCGTCTCCTTCGCCGTCTCGACGTTCAAGCGCTCGATTCCCTTCCAGTACGGTATCTGGGGCCGGGACTTTGGCTCGAAGGTCGTCGCCGTCAACACGGGGCTGAAAATCCTCTGGATAGCGCTCGCGCTGGTCGTCCTGCTGGCCTAGTCGAACGTGTAGGCCATCATCACCTCGTCGACTTCCTCGTCGCCGACGGTGTAGTGGTTCCGGCGGATGCCCTCGGTGTGCCAGCCGTGGGCCTCGAGGAACGCCAGCGCGTTCTCGGAGACGGCGGGGACGCTGTTGTACAGTTTCCGGTAGCCGTTGGCCCGCGCCCACTCCATCCCGCGTTCCATGAGTTGGCTCCCGATGCCGTGGTCCCGGTACGCTTCGACGACGCCGACGGTCAACTGGGCCGTCTCGCGGAGTTTGTCCAGTTGCGGCAGGTCCAGATGGCACCAGCCCACCACCTCCTCGTCGACGGTGGCGACGAGGAACACGCGGGACTGGACGGTGTTGTGCCGGGTGACGGCGTCCTCGTACAGCAACTGCTCGGCGACGCTCTCGGCGACGACGTAGGTGCTCTCCGCGGAGACGTCGCGGATAGCCTCGACCAGTCCCTCGAAGTCGTCTGGTTGGGCCGGCCGGATGACGTAGTCGACGCCGTCCGACTGGTGCGTCTCGACGGAGCCGACGTCCAGCGCCAGCGCCAGCGTCCCGCCGTCGTCTTTCAGATACCCCTTCGAGAGCAAGTGTTCCAGCGCCTCGTCGAACGTCTCGCTGTCCAACTCCGTCGCCGTCCGCGCCCGGTGTCGTGCCGCCGTCCCGTGTCGCTCGACGTACTGATACACCGTCCTCGCCGCACTCGTCTCGAACGTCGGCCGCTCGAAAGCGTCCATACGTATGACACGACGTGGCGCGTGCTTAATTATTGCTACCAGTTAACAATCCACGCACTACTCACCCCGTCTCGGGGATGGGGTCCGAGATGACGACGGCGTCGCCCTCCACGACGCAGTCGCCGTCGGCGTCGTCGACGGCCGTCGCGAGGCGGAACCGGTTCGCCTGTAACTGCTCGACCACCTCGCAGTGGGCCGTAACTCGCTCGCCGACGTCGACGGGGCCGCGGTAGCTGAGTTCCTGCGAGAGGTAGATGGTCACGCCCGGCAAGCGAGCGAGTGCGGCGCTGATGATGCCGGAGACGAGCGTCCCGTGGACGATGCGGCGGCCGAACCGACTCCCCTCGGCGAAGGCGTCGTCCAAGTGGAGGCGGTTGGTGTCGCCGCTGACCTCCGCGAACCGCTCGACGTCGCTCTCCGACAGCGTCTTCGAGAAGCGGACGTGGTCGCCCACGTCGATGCCGTCGGCGGTGCCGTAGCTCTCGAACTCCCAGTCCTCGTTCTCGTACAGCGTGTCCGGTCGGGTGAACCGGCGACGCTCCGGTCGCACCTCTCGGGACGGGGAGGGGTGGGCGAGGTGCGGGACGTACCGGGAGATGTCCGTCGTCGTGACGATGCCGACGAGGTCGCCGTCGTCGACGACGGGGAGTTTCTTGACACCGTGTGTGCGGAGGCGCTCGACCGCCGTCTCGACGTCCGCGTCGGGGTCGATGGTGACCAGCGCCGTGGCCATCACGTCCCCGACGGTCAGGGCGCGGGTGTCGCCCTCCTCTGCGGCGACGGCGACGATGTCGCTCTCCGTGACGATACCGACGCACTCGCCGTCTCGCTCGACGACGAGCGAGCCGATTCCCTCGTCACGAAGGCGCTGTGCGGCCTCCACGACGGGACTCTCCGGGCCGATGGTGTGGGCCGGTGACTGCATGACCTCCCTGACGGGCAGTGGGACGAGCATCGTCTGGACCCTCTCGGTGCAGGCCCATAAACTCCGCCCGGCAGACTTGTGTTCGTGGGCCCCCTCGCTCCGGCAATGCGACGAGTCCCGTCCGGTGTCGTGGTCGTGCTACTCCTCGTCCTCGCCGGGTGTGCCGGGTTCGGTGCCCCGGCCGACCCCGCGCGGACGCCCGGTTCGACCGCCGCTGGCGTCCCGACCGCCGGCCCGCTTCCCGACGCGACGACCACGGTGTCGGTCACCGCCGTCGTCGACGGCGACACCGTCCGCGTCGAGTACGCCAACGGCACCAGAGACACGGTGCGACTGGTCGGTGTCGACACCCCGGAGGTCACCGCCGAGAACGACCCGAGCGAGTTCGAGGGCGTGCCCGACACCGAGGCCGGGGCCGGTTGTCTCCACGGCGCGGGCGTCGACGCCTCGACGCACGCGAAGGAGCGCCTGCTGGGCGAGACGGTCGGCCTCGCGTTCGACCCCGACACCGACCGTCGGGGGTACTACGACCGCCTGCTGGCGTACCTCGTCGTCGACGACCGCCTGTTCAACTACCGCCTCGTGGCGACCGGCCACGCCCGCGTCTACGACGAGAGCCCCTTCTCCCGGAGGGACCGCTTCCTCGCGGCCGAGTCGGCCGCCCGCGAGGCCCGCCGCGGCCTCTGGCGGTGTGTCGACCCCGACTTGGTGACGCAGACGACGCCGATGGACACCGCCAGCGAGTCCGGACTCGCCGTCACCGAGATACACGCCGACGCCGAGGGCGACGACAACGAGAACCTGAACGACGAGTACGTCGTCCTCGCGAACCGCGGGGACGCCCCGCTGACACTCACGGGGTGGACCGTCGCCGACGAGGCCGGCCACGTCTACACCTTCCGGAACTACACGCTCGGCCCCGGCGAGACTGTCACCCTCCACACCGGCCGCGGCACCGACACCCGGACCGACCGCTACTGGGGTCGCACGGGTGCGGTCTGGAACAACGGCGGCGATACGGTCGTCGTCCGGGACGCCGACGGTCGGCTCGTCCTCGAACGCGAGTACTGAGAACGGTCGGTTTCGTCGCTGTACGTCTCGTTACTGCCCGGGGCGTCTCGTCGCGAGCGGTGACGTCGGTCGGCCCGTGACGCCGCCGACCAGTGTCCCGGTCATCGCGGCGAACAGCGCCGTGAGGGTGAGGAACGCCGCGGCGAACGCGGCGGTCGTGAGCGGGGCCGACCCCGCGACGTCGGCCGCTACCAGCGTCAGCAGGGCGAGCACGTGCCCGCCGAGCAGTCGTGTTTGCAGTGTCTTCATCGTGGTCTAGCTCGGCGCTAGAGGCGGTTAAGCGGCGCGAGAGCCGTGTCTACGAGGCACAGAGTGACACAGTGACAGTAAGCCCGACGTACCGCTCGCCGGCGCTCGCAGACGGGACCGACGACCGGCAATATAAGCGCGTCGAGGGCCAACACGGGCGTATGGACGTCGGACGGTACTCCCCGTCGCCGCGGGCGGTCGACTGGGGGCTGTTCGCCTCCGTCGCCGTCCTGCTGACGACGGGCGTGGCGACGATGTTCACCGGGACCCCTAGCACGGCGTGGGTCGTCGACCTCCACGCCGTCGCGGGGGTCGTCCTCGTCTGCCTGCTCCCGGTGAAACTGTGGCGGGTCCGACGACGGGTCGCGCCCGACCGCCTGACGGGGCGACGCCTCTTCTCGCTCCTGCTGGCCGCCGACGCGGCGGCGGCGCTCGCGACCGGCGTCTGGTGGATATTCGGCGGGACGCTCGATTTGGGCCCGTGGGGGCTGTTTCACCTCCACGTCGGCCTCGGTCTGCTCGTCCCGCCGCTCCTGCTCGCACACCTCCGCTACCGGTTCCACTCGCCGTCGAGTGTGACGCGTCGCGGGCGGCGCGACGCAATTCGCTACGCTGGCCTCGTCACGGCGGGCGCGCTCGTGTGGCGGCTTCAGGGGCCGGTCAACGACGCCTTCGAGACGGCTGGGGCCGACCGGCGCTACACCGGGTCCCGCGAGGAGGGGACCGACGCGGGAAACCGCTTCCCGGTGACCAGTTGGGTCGCCGACGACCCGGACCCCGTCGACGCCGCGACGTGGCGGTTGGCGGTCACGGGTCGGGTCGAGAACGAGCGGACGTACACGCTCGACGACATCCCGGAGGACGCGAGCGAGGACGTGGTGCTCGACTGTACGAGTGGGTGGTACTCGGGCCACGAGTGGCAGGGCGTCGGCGTGGGTGAACTACTGGACGCGGCCGCGGCCGACGACGCCGCGAGGTGGGTGCAGTTCCGGTCGGTGACGGGCTACCGGTGGAGCCTCCCTATCGAGGAGGCTCGGGACGTCGTCCTCGCCACGCACGTCGACGGCGAGCGTCTCTCGCACGGGCACGGCTTCCCGCTCCGACTCGTCGCGCCGGGACGGCGGGGCTTCCAGTGGGTGAAGTGGGTCGAAGAAGTGCGGGTCACCGAGCGCCGTGAACTCGGCGAGTGGCTGGCGATATTCGTCAGCGGTCTCTGAGCCTACAGCAACGCCTCGATGGTCGCCCAGAGGTCCGGCCCCTCCTCCTCGTAGTGGATGGGGACGAACCCGGCGGCCCGAGCGCCCTCCACGTCGGCCTCGTACTCGTCGCCGACCATGACGTACTCGTCGGCCGGCAGGCGTTCGCGCAGGAGGTCGAACGGCGCGGCGTCGGGCTTGTGCGCCCCGGCCTCGTAGGAGGCGACGACGACGTCGAACAGGTCGGTCAGGTCGTGGTGGTCGAGTTTCCCGACCTGCCAGTCCCGGACCCCGTTCGTGACGACGGCGAGTTGGTTGTCCTCGGCGAGCGTGGTCAGACTCTCGCGGGCGGCGTCGGGCACCTCCGTCGCGGCGTAGTCGTTCCGGCGCAACGTCTCGACCATCGCGTCGGGGTCGGCGTCGACGCCCGCCTCCGCGACGACGGCGGCCATCGCCGTGCGGTGGGGGTCTGGTTCGAGTCCGTCGAAGGCGCGCTGGTAGGCCGACCGGCCGACGGCTTCGAGGTCGTCGTCGTGGGTGATGCCGTGGGCCTCGAAGGTGGCTTCCACCACGTCGCCGTAGGGGCGCGTGTAGTGGACCAGCGTGCCGTCGAGGTCGAAACAGAGTGCGGTCGTCATTCGGGGTCGAGGGGCTGGCCGTCCTCCGTCGGCGGCGCGACGTAGTCGACGTAGCTCTCGGCGTCGGGCTCCCGGACGGTGACCTCGACGTGGACGTCGCCCAGTTCCGACGGGTCGCCGACGGCGAAGTTGACCCGGCCCTCGAAGGCCGCCTGCTTCTTCAGGTCGAACACGAAGGTGTCTCCCGAGAGCGAGTCGAAGAAGATGGACCGCGCGGTGTCGAGAATCTCGGCGCGGTGGAGTTCCTCGGAGAACCCCTCCATCGTGTGCACCTCGGCGACGAGTTCCCCCTCGCGGTGGACGGGGTCGGCCTCGGGGAACAGGTTTCGGATGGCGTCGGCGACGCGGGCGGTCACCTCGGTGTCGTTGACCGGTGCCGTGATGGACACGTCGACGCTGTACACGGCGCTCACGAGTCGACCGCCTCCGGGCCGTCGCGCAACAGCGTACGCACTTTCCGCTGGAAGGCCGCCAGCGACTCGGTGTTGTCCAGTTCGAGGTCGGCCATGTCCATGGCCTCGCCCATGCCGAAGCCGAGTTCCCGTTCGTCCCGGGCCGCCAGCGACTCGCCGCCGTCGTCGCCGCCGGCGTCACGGCCGCGCAGGTCGAGTCGCTGTGCGCGCAGTTCGAAGGGGGCGTCCACTTTCACGAGCAGGAACGACTCGCCGAAGGCGTCGCGGAAGGCGTCGACTTCGACGTCCGAGCGGATGCCGTCGACGAGGACGGTGTCGCTGTCGGCGCGTTCGCGTTCGATGACCGGGAGCGACCGCTCGGCGATGGCGCCCGGCCCGTTCTCCTCGCGCAGGGCCTTCGCGACTTCGCCGTGGTGGGTCGCGGGGTCTAACCCCCGCTCACGACACTCCTCGCGGATGACGTCGCCCATCGTCACGACCGGCACCCCCATGTCGGCGGCGACGTTGGCCGCCTCGCTCTTGCCGCTGCCCGGTAGCCCGACGATACCGATGACTGTCATTGCCTGCGGTTTGTCGACAGCGGGCTAAAGACCTGCTGTTCTCGCAGTCGTCGGTCTGCTCGTCTCGGTCACCGCTCGCGGACGACGACGAACTCCGCGAGGTCGCGCAGGTACTCCATCGACTGCGAGTCCGGCGCGTTGACCGTCGAGAGGGCGTCCAGTGCGGCGTCGGACTCGGCGCGGGCACGGTCGTTCGCCTCCTCGGTGGTCAGTTCGGTCACCTCGACCAGTGAGGGCCGTTCCATCTCGGCGTCGTGGCCCGTGGGCTTGCCCAGCGTCTCGGCGTCGGCCGTCGCGTCAAGCACGTCGTCGCGCATCTGGAAGGCGACGCCGACGCGTTCGGCGTACTCGCCCATCGCCTCGACGGTGTAGGCGTCGGCGTCGGCGGCGATGGCACCCAGTTCCGCGGCGGCCCGGAACAACGCGCCGGTCTTCCGGCGGGCCAGTTGCATGTACTCCTCCTCGTTGGTGGGCTGGGCGACCAGTTCCGTCGCCTCGCCCTCGCCGAGTTCGACCATCGCCTCGGAGACGGTCTGCATCGCCCGCTCGTCGGCCGAGAAGAGGGCGAAGGCCTCTCCGAGCAGGCCGTCCGAGGCGATGATGGCCGGACCGTGGCCGAACTCCGCCCACGCCGCCGGGGTGCCGCGGCGCAACTCGGACTCGTCGATGATGTCGTCGATGACCAGCGAGGCGTTGTGGACCAGTTCGATGCCGACGGCGAAGTCGACGGCGTCGGCGGGGTCCCCACCCAGCGCTTCGCAGACGAGGACCGTCACCGTCGGTCGCACGCGTTTCCCACCCGAGAGCGCGACGTGACGGACCTCGTCGGCGAGTTCCTCCGGTTCGACACCGTCTAAGACCGCCTCCAGTCGCTCCTCGACGCGGTCACGACGCCGCTCCAGATACTCCATTAGGTACCAGTTAGGACCTCCCGAAAAAGTACCTGACGACCCGCTTCCCTGCTCGTCGTCACGGTAATCGGAGACGTATCGAAGGACTCGGTCTCCCAACCTTCACTATCGACAGGGGACTCTCGGTACCGGACCGTCGAGAGTCGACTGAACCGCTCGAGCGACTGGCTGGGGGGCCATCACGCCTGTCGTGGTCCTGCTCGACACCCGACGAGCGGTCCGTCCGTGTCTGTGGGCTTTTCCGGCGCGCGTGTCTTCGGACCGTATGGTCGCTCAGTTGCGCCCACCGAGTTGGCTTCCCGATTCGGTGCTGGATTACAGTCAGAGTATCACTGAGGTTTTCGTCTTCCTCGCGGTGACAGGTGCCGTCTATCTGCTGGGTCGAGTGTTGGTCGTGCCGGTCGTCATCCGGGTCGTTCGTTCTCGGAACAAGAACAACCCGACGCTGGTGACTGCGATGGAGACGTACCTGCAGGTCACGCTCGTCGGACTCGCGGGCTTCGTCGGGCTAGTCGGCGCGGGGCACGGCGACGTCCTCCTCTCGACGGACTCGGCTATCCTCGTCGCCGCGCTCACCTTCGCGTTCGGCGTCGCCGGACAGGAAGTGCTGGGGTCGCTGGTCAGCGGCTTCTTTCTGGTCGCCGACCCCGATTTCAACGTCGGTGACTGGATTTCGTGGCCGGGTGGCGAGGGCGTCGTCGAGGCCGTAGACTTCCGGGTGACGCGGGTCCGGTCGCCGAACAACGAGACTATCACCGTCCCGAACACGGAACTGACGACGAACGCGCTGGTCCGGCCGTTCGGTCGGGATACGTACCGAGTCACCGAACAGATGCAGGTGGCCTACGAGGAGGACACCGAACGTGCGCTGTTCGCGGTGCGCGACGTGGCCGGGAACCACGACCGCGTCGTCACGGACCCGGAACCGACCACCCGAATCCTCGACCTCGGGCCCGACGCCATCACGGTACAAGCGGAGTTCTGGATCGACGACCCGGCGCGCGGCGGTGTCGCCGACGTCCGCTCCGATTTCCGCCGCCGAGTGAAACGGCGGTTCGACGAGGAGGGCCTCATACTCGCACCTCCGTCCGGCCGCGAACTGTCCGGGTCGGTACAGGTCGAACGCGAGGCGACCGGCGACTGAGACCGCCGGCGCGGACTACTGGAACTCCTCGATGAGCGCGGGGACGACCTCGAACAGGTCGTCCTGGATACCGTAGTCGGCGATGTCGAAGATGGGCGCGTTGGGGTCGGTGTTGATGGCGACGATGGTGTCGCTGCCCTTCATGCCGGCGACGTGCTGGACCGCCCCTGAGATGCCGATGGCGATGTACACGTCGGGCGTGACGACCTTCCCCGACTGCCCGACCTGCCGGTCCTTCGCCAGCCACCCGTTGTCGATGAGCGGCCGGGAGGCCGACACCGTCGCGTCCAGCGCCTCCGCGAGGTCGAAAATGAGGTTGAGGTTCTCCTCCTCCTCGATACCGCGGCCGACCGAGACGAGGACGTCGGCGTCGGTGATGTCCACCTCGCCGCCACCGACCTCTTCGAACCCGGTGACCGTCGACCGGACCGCCGACTCGTCGACGTCGGCGTCGAACGCGTCGACGGTCGCGTCGCCGGTCCCCTCGGCGGCCGGCCACTCGGCGGGTCGGACCGTCACCGCCGCTCGGTCGGCGTGGACGTCGATGGTCGTCTCGACCTTCGACCCGTACAGTTCGCGGGTCGCCGTGAGTTCGTCGTCGTAGCTGAGGTCGACGACGTCGGTCACCAGCGGCCAGTCGAGGCGGCTGGCCACCGCGGGCGCGTAGTCGAGGCCGTTGACGCTGTTCGGCACGACGAGCAGGTCGGCGTCGACGGCGTCGGCCAGTTGGTGCACGACCTGTGTGTACACGTCGTGGTTGAACTCCTCGCCCTCGTCGACGGTGTGTATCGCGTCGACGCCCTCGCGGTCCAGTCGCTCGGCGAACGCCTCGACGTCGCCGCCGACGACGGCCGTGTGCAGTTCGCCGCCGGTCGCGTCGGCCAGTTCGCGGCCCGCGGTCAGTAGTTCGAGGCTCACGTCGCGCAGTTCGCCCCGGCGATGTTCCGCGACGGTGAGGACCGTCATCAGCTCCCCACCCCCTTCTCGCGGAGTAGCCCGGCCAACTCGCTGGCCGTCTCCTCGGCGCTCCCCTCGAACACCGTCGCGTCGCCCTCGCTCTCGGGTTCGTAGAGGTCGGTCTGTTCCAGCGGACTCTCGATGTCGGCCGCCGTGAGGCCGAGGTCGGCGAGCGTGTACTCGGCCAGTTCCTTGCTCTGGGCCTGCCGGATGCCGCGGAGGCTGGCGTAGCGTGGCTCGTTGATGCCGGTCTGGATGGTCAGCACCGCCGGGAGTTCCACGTCGGTCAGTTCCTCGACACCGCCCTCCAGTTCGCGGTGGACGTGTGCGACGCCGGCCTCGCGGTCGAGGTCGAGGTCGTTGACGACGGCCGCCCACTCGAAGCCGAGGTGTTCGGCCAGCGTCACGCCGGTCGCACCGAACCCGTCGTCGGCCGACTGTACGCCGGTGAGTACGAGGTCGGGGTCCTCCTCGGCGGCCACGGCGGCGATAAGCCGAGCTTTCGTCTCGGGGTCCAGCAGTCCCGCCGCCGCGAGTGCGTCGTCCCACACGCGGACCGCGCGGTCGGCCCCCTTCGCCAGCGCCTGCCGAATCGTGTCTTCGGTGTCGGTGTCACCGATGGTCACGGCCACGACTTCGACGTCCTCGCCGGCCTCCTGTATCTGGACGGCCGCCTCGACGGCGTAGTCGTCCCACTCGTTGAGGTCGTACGTGACGTAGCGGTCGTCGATACCGAGTCCGTCTATCTCGAACTCGTCGTCGACGTCTGCCACCTCCTTCACCGTGACAAGTATTTTCATACCACGCAGTGGGGCCGCACGGCGAATAAACGTTTCCGAACCAGAAACCACTGAGCTGGGGTTTACCCCGACTACTCGTCTATCTCGGTGACGTCCTCGTCGGGGAAGGAGATGAGGTTCTCGCGGCCGATACGGAGCTTGTCGATGCGGTCGTCCTCGTCCATCGCCGAGAGCAGTTGCGACACCTTCGCGTTCGACCACCCGGTCTCCTTGACGATGCGGGCCTGCTTCATCCGGCCGCCGTTCTGTTCGAGGAGGTGCTCGACGCGCTCCTCGTCGCTCAGCAGGGTGAGGTCGACGTCATCCTCCGCCGCGTCGGTCGACTCCGCCGACGCACCGTTGGTCGCCTCGGCGGTCCCCGCGTCCGAACCGCCGTCGCCGGTCGTACTCGCCGCACCGGCCGCCGGCACGTCGCCGTCCCGGTCGATGTACCTCGCGGCCACCACGAGCCCGATGACGAGCATCAGGGCGGCCCCTATCCACAGCGGCGGGTCACCGAGCAACCCACCGCCCGGCGTCTCCTCGGTCCCCGGGACCGACGTCTCGTCGTCGCCGGTGTAGACGATTTCGAGGTAGCCGGGTTCGAACGTCCGGGGGCCGACGAACCGGAGTTCGCCGTTCTGGACGCCCATCGTCGGGGGCGAACTCTGGACGCCGTAGCCCGCCGGTGCCGAGATGACGAGCGTCTGGTTCGCCGTGAGACTGCCGAGCCACGTCCCGCTGGGCGTATCGAACGCGTCGTCGATGACGAGACGGCCGTCTTCGACCGTGGCGAAGTTCTCCCACGTGAACTCGAGCACGAGGGTCCCGCGCTGCTCGTTGACGACGTAGTCCTTGTTCATCCCGGTGATGTTCATCTCGCGGCCCGTCGCCGCCGTCGCGGCCTCGTTTGCCTCCCGGAACGCCGTCTCCCACCCGGTATCGGCCTCGCCGTCGACGTACTGCTGGGCGAGTTCTTCGAAGGCCTCCGTGTCGTTCTGGTCGTCGAGCGCGTACGTGTCCGTGACCGTCCAACGCGCGTCGCCGTTCCGCTGTAACTGGAGGTAGAACGTGGTGTTCTCGGTGACCGGCGTCGGGGTCTCGGTCGCCGTCGTCTGCGAGGCGGCGACGCCGCTCTGTAGGGCGGGCGTCGCTGCGACCGACGTCGTCGCGAGCGCCGCGACGAGGACGACGAGGAGGGCGGCGGATATCCGCGAGGACATTTCCACACGTGGATGCTCAGTCCGTCGGCAAAACCCTTTCCATCCGAGAATAAAACGTCAGCACCCTTTTTGAAACGTTTCGCGGCCTCTCTGCCGTCTATCCGTGCTAGAGCAATAGGGGGATTTTTGTACTCTCACCATCAACCCGGTGGTGATGCGAGTCCTCCCTGCCCTCCTCGTCGCACTGCTGTTGGCCAGTGCGACGGCGGCCCCCGCCGCTGCCTGGGACGCGACGCCGGCGCAGTCGGTTCAGGAGACGTCAGTCTCTCCGCGTATAACTCCGATTCCGAACACGACGAACCACCTCGCCATCCCCTCCAGCGAGGTTCAGTCGTCCGGGTTCAACGAGACCGGCGTCGACGTCAGCACGGCGGTGGCGGCCGGGTCCCGACAGCTCCACCAGCGTCACGAGGCGTCGGCGTTCGAGAAGCGGTTCCGGCGTGCCGACTCGGAGTTCGAACGACGGCAACTCGTCCGCGAAACGATGTCGGACGCCGAAACCAAGGCGGCCCAGCTCCAACGACGCCAGCAGACGGCCGTCCGTCGCTACGCCGCGGGCGAGATATCCGAGAGCGAACTGCTCCGCGTCCGCGTGCTCGTCGACGCGGAGTCACGCGTCCTGCTCGACACGCTCGACCGCATCTCGTCGGCCCAGCAACTCGAACCCGACTACTCGATGACCAGCGGCATGGAGACTCGTCTGCGAAACGTCGAGGGGAACTTACAGCTACTGCACGGGCCGGTCAGCGAGCAGGTGCGCGCGAGCGTCGCGGGTGCCGCCGACCCGAGCGTCGTGTACGTCGAAGGCGCCACGGAGGGGTACATGCTCGCGACCGTCGACGACGACGCGTACGTCCGCGAGACGTATCTCGGCAGCGAGCGGCGACCGACGGAACCCGACCAGTTCGTCGAGGGGACCTCCGAGGATACGAACCGTCTCGACCTGGCCGACAACCGCGCCTCGGAACTGTACACGTGGCTCTACGAGCGCCAGCGGCCGAGTTTCACGTACTACGGCACCTCCGGTATCTACGAACTGACCGCCAATCACCCCACCGGCAGACTCACTGCCTACCTCGACGGCGGGACGACGAACGTCTTCTACGAACTCCAGCACCGCCAGTTGGCGACCGTCCAGCCCACCGACTCCCAGCAGGCGGTCAACGGGTCGCTCCGCTTGCAGGTCCAGCGAGCGTATCAGACCGGCCCCCTCTACGTCTCGGCCACGAACAACGAGACCGGGTCGCCGGTCGGAGTGACCGTGCACGTCGACGGCCACCGCGTCGGTGCCAGCGGGGCCGACGGCGTCCTCTGGACCGTCGAACCGCGCGGGCAGTACACGGTGACAGTGACGGCCGCCGACGGCACCCGGACGTCGGTCACCGTGCCGGCACGGTAGTCACCGGTTGGTAACCGGGTCGTAACTGCCCGATGAACGAGACCGACCAATCGGCAACGTCGACCTACTCCGGCACGTCGGCGATGGTCGTAATCGCGCGTGGACTGCCCGGCCGAGACTGCCAGACCACCTTTTTTCCCGTTCGGGTGGCCTGCGGCCACCACTCACGGCAAAAACGTGGGCGAAAAAGCGAGACTCGCTTCGCTCGTCTCGGGCCAGTCACGTCGGCCAATCGGCCTACTCCGGCACGTCGGCGATGGTCGTAATCGCCCGCGGACTACCGGGTCGGGACTGCTGGATGTGGTGTTCGAACTCCTCGTAGCCGGCGGCCTCGAACATCCGGTCGGCCTCCGCCTCGTCGTAGAACAGCATGATGGCGTCGGCAACCTTCTGGAAGATGGAGGAGTTGGGGTAGTCCGGGCCGACGATGAGAACCTTGCCGCCGGGTTTCGTGATGCGGCGACACTCTTCGAGCGCGTCGACGGGGTTGGGCCAGTACTCGATAGAGCCCGACGACCAGACGACGTCGAAGCTATCGTCTTTGAACGGGAGCCGTTCGGCGTCGCCCATGTGGAACCGCACGTCCCCGTGTTTGCCGAACTTCTGGTAGGCCTTCGAGAGTTGGTGGGGGCTCTGGTCGAGTCCGTACACGGTGTCGACGTGCTGGAGCAGTCCTTCGGTGGCGAAGCCGGTGCCACAGCCGACGTCCAGAACGCGGTCCTCGGGGGTCAGGTCCAGCATCTCGATGGCCTCGTCACGCATCCGCTCGTCCCAGATGAATGGGTTGATGGTATCGTACACCTTCGAGAGATACTTGTAGAACGTCCGCGCGCGGGCTTTGTTCTCGAGGACTCCCATTACCCACTCGTTAGGGGTTCGCGGTCATAATTCCCCGGATTTCGGTCTGGGGCCGCCCGCCGGTCCGATTCGTCGGGTGCCAGTCTCTCTCACGCAGGCGCGCAAACTTCGCAACTACCAAATAGCCGCTCTAGCAACGAGCACACGATTAGAGAATGCCACGGCCAGAAGTTCTAGACCGGATAAAGGAGGCCGAGCAGGAGGCCGACGACATCGTCGCTGAGGCCGAAGAGTACCGCGAAGAGCGGCTCGCAGAGGCCCGAGAACGGGCCGACGAGATCCGAGAGGAGGCCGAGGCGGAGGCCCAATCGGCGGCCGACGAGCGTCTCGAGGACGCTCGCGAGGACATCGAGGCCGAGCGCGAGGAACTCATCGCCGAGGGCGAGGAGGCCCGCGCCGAACTCGAAGAGCAGGCCGAAGGCCGTACCGACGAGGTGGTCGAATACGTCACAGACCTGTTCGAGGAGGCGGTACATGCTCAGACCTGAGAAGATGTGCCGCGTCTCGATGACGGGGTCGAAGCGTGTCATGGAGCAGGCTATCGAGGCGGTCCACGACCTCGACATGCTCCACGTCACCGAGTACGATGGGTCCTGGGAAGGGTTCGAACCCGGGAACCCGGTCGAGGGGGCAGACTCTGCCTCCGACCAACTCGTCACTGTCCGGTCGCTGCAGTCCATCCTCGGCGTCGACGAGGAGGACGCCGGCCCGACGCGGCTCGTCACCGACGACGCGCTCGAAGAGGACCTCGAAGAGGTCCGGACGCAGGTCAACGAACTCGACGACCGACGTGACGACGTCCGCGACGACCTCCGGGACGTAGAGGAGCGCATCGACACGATGGAGCCGTTCGTCACGCTCGGTATCGACCTCGACCTGCTCCGTGACTACGACTCGCTCTCGGTCGCCGTCGGCGAGGGCGACGTCGACGAGGTGAAGATAGCGCTGGCAGACAGCGACGTCGACACGTTCGAGGTCCGGTCCGAGGACGACGTCGTCGCCGTCTTCGCCAGGACCGACGAGAGCACGCTCCAGGACGTGCTCGTCGGCGCGACGTTCTCGCAACTCGAGGTGCCCGAGGGCGACGGTGACCCGTCGGAGTACCTCGAAGAACTCCAGCACCAGAAGCAGAAGCTCGAGTCCAAACTCGCGACCGTCGAGGACGAACTCGACGACCTCCGACTCGACTACGCGGGCTTCCTGCTGGCCGCGGAGGAGAAACTGGCCATCGAGGTCCAGAAGGCCGAGGCACCGCTGACCTTCGCGACGACGGAGAACGCCTTCATCGCCGAGGGGTGGATTCCCAACGACAGCTACGACGAGTTCGAGACCGCCGTCGAGGCCGAGGTTTCGGAAGCCGTCGACATCGAGAAACTCGAAGTCGCCGAGTACGACGACGGCCACGTCCACTCCCGTGAGGAAGTCGAACACGAGGGCGGCGACGGCGGGAGCGCCGAAGAGGAGGGCGCCACCATCACCGAAGCCGACGACACCTCTCAGGAGGCCGTCGCCGACGGCGGTCTCGTGACGATGAGCGCCGACGAACCACCGGTCATCCAAGACAACCCGCGCGGAGTCCGGCCGTTCGAGGACCTCGTCGAGGTCGTCAACCGCCCGAAGTACGGCGAGTTCGACCCGACGGTCGCGTTCTTCCTGACGTTCCCGGCGTTCTACGGGTTCATGATCGGTGACCTCGGGTACGGGCTGCTGTACTTCCTCGCTGGATACTTCCTGTACTCGAACGTCGACAGCGACGTCCTGAAGAGTCTCGGCGGCGTCGCGATGTGGGCCGGTGGGTTCACCGCGCTGTTCGGTATCCTCTACGGTGAGATATTCGGCTTACACACGGTCGGTGAAGTGCTGTTCGGCGGCAGTCCGCCGATGCACAAAGGCCTCCAGCCTCACTACGCCGACTACGCGCTGGCGTGGCTGACGCTCAGTCTGCTGGCCGGGATGGTTCACCTCGCGGCTGGCTGGATATTCGACTTCGTCGAGAACCTCGGCCACGGGCTCTGGGACGCCGTCACCGAGAGCGGGTCGTGGCTGTTGATGCTCTTCGGTCTGTGGGGGTGGGTGTTCTCCGGCGCGAACGGCGCCGCACCCGACTTCCTCTACACCGCCGACGCCGGCGTCTTCGCCGGGAATCCCTACGCCTTCGGGTTCGCCGGTGTGCCCGCAATCAACCTCTTCGAGCTACCGCTGCTGGGCGCGCCGTTCTCGGCGTGGCTCGTCCCGTTCTTCGCGGGACTCGTCCTGCTGGCACTCGCGGACCCTATCGAAGTCGTCGAGTTCCTGAACGTCCTCGTGAACGTCCTGTCGTACACGCGACTGGCCGCAGTGTTGCTCGCGAAGGCCGGGATGGCCTTCGTGGTCAACCTGCTGTTCTTCGGGGCGTACACTCACGACGGTGAGTTCCACTTCCTCATCGGACACGGTCCCGAGTGGGCTATCGCCGAGTACGGGCAGGAAGCCATCATGTTCCCCGGTCTGATGCACTCGGGTATCGCCGGCGTCGTCGGTGGCCTCCTCGTCCTCGTGCTGGGCCACGTCCTCGTCCTCGTGCTGGGTGTCACCAGCGCAGGCCTGCAGGGTGTGCGTCTCGAGTACGTCGAGTTCTTCGGCAAGTTCTTCGAGGGCGGCGGCAAGGCCTACAACCCGTTCGGCTACGAGCGGACCTACACGACCGACGACTGAGCGCCCGCCGCTTCTCTTTATCGCTGCTGTTCCCACGAGGGTAGCGTCTGCGCCGGTTCCGTCTGACAGTCGGCTGGTACCAGCCCACAACCCCACCCGAGAGAGGGACTAAACCGGTCGAACAGCGTCTCGCCGAACAGTTTTGGGAACCTTTATGAACTCCGTGGCGTCACATACGCCTGTTCGGACACGAGCAACCCCACAGAGGACTTCAACAACATGATTGAAACTATCGCACTCGTTGTCAACGCTGTACTGCAGGAAGGTACCACCGGCGCCGCGCCGGCAATCCCGGCTTCCGCCGCTGCCGCCCTCGCCGTCGGGCTGGCCGCGCTCGGTTCGGGGTACGCAGAGCGCGGTATCGGTGCCGCCGCAGTCGGCGCCATCGCCGAGGACGACAGCATGTTCGGTCGTGGCCTCATCCTGACGGTCCTGCCGGAGACACTCGTCATCCTCGCGCTGGTCGTCGTCTTCGTCGTCTAAACTACACCCCCTTTTCCAACAATGAGCCTTGATACAGTCGTAGAGGACATCCGAGACGAGGCCCGCGCGCGTGCAGACGAGATACGCGCCGAGGCCGACGAGCGTGCCGAGGAGATAATCTCCGAGGCCGAGGCCGACGCCGAGCAGATCCACGAGGACCGCGAGGCCGAAGTCGAGCGCGAGATAGAGCAGGAACGCGAGCAGCGTCTCTCGTCGGCGAAACTCGAGGCCAAGCAGGCCCGACTCGGCGCCCGCCGTGACGTCTTAGAGGACGTCCACGACGACGTCGAACAGGCCGTCGCCGACCTCGACGGTGACCGTCGCGAGGAGTTGACGCGCTCGCTCGTCGACGCCGCCGCCGAGGAGTTCGACGACGGCGACTCGCTTCGCGTGTTCGGTCGTGCCGACGATCAGGCCCTCATCGAGGATATCCTCACCGACTACGACGACGCAGAGTTCGCCGGGGAACACGAGTGTCTCGGCGGTGTGGTTGTCGAGAGCGAGGCCTCCCGCGTCCGTGTGAACAACACGTTCGACTCCGTGCTGGAGAGCGTCTGGGAGGACAATCTGAAAGAAATCAGCGACCGACTCTTCGAAGCACAATGAGCAGCCAAGGGACGGCAAAACGCGGCCGGAGCTCGAATTACGAGTACGTCATCGCTCGGGTTCGCTCCCGTCGTGCCTCGCTGTTCGACGACGACGACTACCGCAAACTGGTCCGCATGGGGACGGGCGAAATCGCCCGCTTCATGGAGGAGACCGAGTACGAGTCCGAGATGAACGCGCTGGGCTCACGGTACTCCGGCGTCGACCTCGTCGAGTACGCGCTGAACCGCAACCTCGCGAAGCACTTCGAGGACTTGCTCCGCTGGTCGGAGGGCGCCCTGTACGACTACATCGCCCGATACCTGCGGAAGTTCGACGTCTGGAACGTCAAGACGGTCATCCGTGGCCTCTACGCCGGCTCGGACGCCACCGAGGTCGAAGACGACCTCATCCGCGCCGGCGAGTTCAGCGAGCGTCGTATCGACCAGCTACTGAACGCCGGCTCTATCGAGGACGTCGTCGAGCAACTCGACGACACCATCTTCGGTGACCCGCTAGCGGCGGCCTACGAGATATACGAGGAGACCGAGGTTCTCGTCCCCCTCGAGAACGCCATCGACCGCGCGTTCTACGAGACGCTGCTGGACGGGCTGCCGGACAACCCGGAGATAGACAGTCCGACCGGCCTCTACATCGAGTTCCTCGAAGCCGAAGTCGACTTCCGGAACCTCCGGAACGCCCTTCGGCTGGCACGGAGCGGCGCCGACGTCGACCCCTCCGAGTACTACATCGAGGGAGGCAAGCTGTTCGACGAACAGTCGCTCGCACAGCTCGCGTCGAACTTCGACGGACTGGTCGCCGCCGTGCGCGAGAGCACCTACGGCGACGACCTCGACCAGGCCCTTGGCGACCTCGAAGACGCGGAGAACCTCGTCGAGTTCGAGCGGGCACTGGACGCGGCGCTGCTGGAGTACGCCGACAAGCTCTCGAACCGGTACCCGCTGTCGGTCTGCCCGGTGCTGTCGTACATCCTCGCGAAGGAGCGCGAGGTCGACAACATCCGCGCCATCGCACGTGGTCGGGAGGCCGGCCTCGGACCCGACGAGATCGAACAGGAACTGGTGATACTATGAGCCAGGAGATAGCAGTCATCGGGAGCCCGGAGTTCACGACGGGGTTCCGACTGGCAGGCGTCCGCAAGTTCGCGGACGTGCCCGCAGACGAGAAGGACGAGCAGCTGGACGGCGCCGTCGAGGAGATGCTCACGGACGACGACGTCGGCATCGTCGTGATGCACGACGACGACCTATCGCATCTCTCCCGTGGCGTCCGGAAGGACGCCGAGACGAGCGTCGAACCCGTCTTGGTGACGCTCGGCGGCGGCACCGGTAGCGGTGGACTGCGTGAACAGATCAAACGAGCCATCGGTATCGACCTGATGGACGAAGACTAACTATGAGTCAAGCAACAGAATCCGACGTCCGCGAGGACGGTATCATCGAAAGCGTCTCGGGACCGGTCGTAACGGCTCGAGACCTCGACGCCCGGATGAACGACGTCGTTTACGTCGGTTCGGAAGGGTTGATGGGCGAGGTCATCGAGATCGAAGGCAACATCACCACCATCCAGGTGTACGAGGAGACGTCCGGCGTCTCCCCGGGTGAGCCAGTCGAAGGGACCGGCGCACCCCTCTCCGTGGACCTCGGGCCGGGGATGCTCGACGCCATCTACGACGGCGTCCAGCGCCCGCTCGACGTCCTCGAGGAGAAGATGGGCTCGCCGTACCTCGACCGCGGTGTCGACGCGCCGGGTATCGACCTGGAGAAGACCTGGGAGTTCGAGCCGACCGTCGAGGAGGGCGACACGGTCGAGTCCGGCGACATCGTCGGCACCGTCCCCGAGACGCCCAGCATCGACCACAAAGTGATGGTCCCGCCCGACTACGAGGGTGGCGAGGTCACCGCGACCGAGTCCGGGAACTTCACCGTCGAGGAGACGGTCGTCGAACTGGACAACGGCGAGGAGATCCAGATGCGTCAGGAGTGGCCGGTCCGCAGTCAGCGCCCGGCCAAGGATAAAGAGACGCCGACGGAACCGCTCATCTCCGGCCAGCGCGTGCTGGACGGCCTGTTCCCCATCGCGAAGGGCGGGACGGCCGCCATCCCCGGACCGTTCGGGTCGGGGAAGACGGTCACCCAGCACCAGCTCGCGAAGTGGGCCGACGCGGACATCGTCGTCTACGTCGGCTGTGGCGAGCGTGGCAACGAGATGACCGAGGTCATCGAGGACTTCCCGGAACTGGAAGACCCCATCACGGGCAACGCCCTGATGGACCGGACCTGCCTCATCGCGAACACGTCGAACATGCCCGTCGCGGCGCGTGAATCCTGCGTGTACACGGGTATCACCATCGCGGAGTACTTCCGCGACATGGGGTACGACGTGGCGCTGATGGCCGACTCCACCTCCCGGTGGGCCGAGGCCATGCGCGAAATCTCCTCGCGTCTCGAGGAGATGCCCGGCGAGGAGGGGTACCCCGCGTACCTCTCGGCTCGCCTCAGTGAGTTCTACGAGCGCGCCGGCTACTTCCAGAACATCAACGACACCGAGGGCTCCGTGAGCGTCATCGGGGCCGTCTCCCCGCCCGGTGGGGACTTCTCGGAACCGGTCACCCAGAACACGCTGCGTATCGTCAAGACGTTCTGGGCGCTGGACGCCGACCTCGCCGAACGCCGGCACTTCCCCTCTATCAACTGGAACGAGTCGTACTCCCTCTACCGGGACCAGCTCGACCCGTGGTTCGTCGAGAACGTCCGCGAGGACTGGCCGGAGACGCGCCAGTGGGCTATCGACACCCTCGACGAGGAAGCGGAACTGCAGGAGATCGTCCAGCTCGTCGGGAAGGACGCGCTGCCCGAGGACCAGCAGCTCACGCTGGAGATCGCCCGCTACCTGCGCGAGGCGTGGCTCCAGCAGAACGCGTTCCACCCGACGGACACCTACTGTGAGCCCGAGAAGACCTACCGCATCATGGACGCCATCAAGACGTACAACGACGCGGCCTTCGAGGCGCTCGAAGCCGGCGTCCCCGTCGAGGAGATCACCGACATCGACGCCGCACCGCGGCTCAACCGTATCGGCGTCCAGGAAGACTACAACGAGTATATCGACGACCTAGAGGACGACATCACCTCCGAGATCCGGGAGATGTACTAACAATGAAAGAGTATCAGACAATCACAGAGATCAGCGGACCGCTGGTCTTCGTCGAGACCGACGAGCCCGTCGGCTACGACGAGATCGTCGAGATCGAGACCGGCGACGGCCAGACCCGCCGTGGCCAGGTGCTCGAATCCGCGAGCGACTACGTCGCCATCCAGGTGTTCGAGGGCACGGAGGGTATCGACCGCAACGCCTCCGTTCGCTTCCTCGGCGAGACGATGAAGATGCCCGTCACCGAGGACCTCCTCGGGCGGGTCATGGACGGGACCGGCCAGCCTATCGACGGCGGACCCGAGATCGTCCCCGACGAGCGACAGGACATCGTCGGCGCAGCCATCAACCCGTACTCGCGTGAGTACCCCGAGGAGTTCATCCAGACGGGCGTGTCGGCCATCGACGGCATGAACACGCTCGTCCGCGGGCAGAAACTGCCCATCTTCTCGGCGTCGGGGCTGCCCCACAACGACCTCGCACTCCAGATCGCCCGACAGGCGAGTGTGCCCGAAGAGGAAGAGGGCGACGACGAGGACGGCTCCGAGTTCGCCGTCATCTTCGGCGCGATGGGTATCACGGCCGAGGAGGCCAACGAGTTCATGGACGACTTCGAGCGCACCGGTGCACTCGAACGGTCGGTCGTCTTCATGAACCTCGCGGACGACCCGGCTGTCGAGCGGACGATCACGCCGCGACTCGCGCTCACCACAGCCGAGTACCTCGCCTTCGAGAAGGACTATCACGTGCTGGTCATCCTGACGGACATGACCAACTACTGTGAGGCGCTCCGAGAGATCGGTGCCGCACGTGAGGAGGTCCCCGGCCGGCGTGGCTACCCCGGGTACATGTACACGGACCTGGCCCAGCTCTACGAGCGGGCGGGCCGTATCGAGGGCCGCGAGGGGTCTGTCACCCAGATTCCGATCCTCACGATGCCGGGCGACGACGACACGCACCCCATCCCGGACCTGACCGGCTACATCACCGAGGGCCAGATCTACATCGACCGCGACCTCAACAGTCAGGGCGTCCAGCCGCCGATCAACGTCCTGCCGTCGCTGTCGCGCCTGATGGACGACGGTATCGGCGAGGGCCTGACCCGCGCCGACCACGCCGACGTCAAAGACCAGATCTTCGCCGCCTACGCGGAGGGTGAAGACCTGCGCGACCTCGTGAACATCGTCGGTCGCGAGGCGCTGTCGGAACTCGACAACAAGTACCTCGACTTCGCGGACCGCTTCGAGGACGAGTTCGTCGACCAGGGCTTCGACGAGGACCGCGACATCGACGAGACGCTCGAACTCGGCTGGGACCTGCTCTCGATGCTCCCGAAGGACGCACTCAACCGCATCGACGAGGAGCTCATCGAGGAGCACTACCGCGAGGAAGAGCAGGCCGAAGAAGTCGCCGCGGACTGACCGGCCGGAGTCGTCGCCCTTCTGCCGACCGCCGTTCCGGTCGCCGCCGGGGCCGAACGGTTCGCCGATTCTTCGACGGGACTCGCCACCGCCCGAACAGTCGGAGCGATACCCGGTCCGCAATATTTGTCGACCGTTACCGAACTGTTTGGGTACATTAAACTTCACTTGTGGAGTCTAAAGTACGGATGCACTATGCCACAACCAGGAGGCGAATCGATATGGCTTTGGCTCGGCACAGCAGGCATGTTCCTCGGCATGCTGTACTTCATCGGCCGAGGGTGGGGAGAGACCAACGAACGGCGACAGAAGTTCTATATCGCCACGATACTGATAACGGCGATAGCGTTCGTAAACTATCTCGCGATGGCACTCGGGTTCGGGCTGACGATAATCGAGTTGCCCAACGACCCCGAAGCGCCCATCTACTGGGCACGGTACACCGACTGGCTGTTCACGACGCCGCTGTTGCTGTACGACCTCGGGTTGCTCGCCGGGGCGGACCGTAACACCATCGCGACGCTGGTCAGCCTCGACGTGCTGATGATCGGCACCGGCGTCCTCGCGACGCTGTCGGCCGGGAGCGGCGTCCTCTCGCCCGGCGCCGAACGCCTCGTGTGGTGGGGTATCAGCACGGCGTTCCTGCTCGTGCTGCTGTACTTCCTGTTCAGTTCGCTGTCCGGTCGGGTCAGCGACTTGCCGAGCGACACACAGAGCACGTTCAAGACGTTGCGGAACCTCGTGACGGTAGTCTGGCTGATATACCCGGTCTGGTGGCTCGTCGGCACCGAGGGACTCGGTCTCGTCGGCATCGGTATCGAGACGGCCGGGTTCATGGTCATCGACCTCGTCGCGAAGGTCGGCTTCGGGTTCATCCTCCTGCGGAGCCACAGCGTCCTCGACGGCGCCGCGGAGAGCGCGCCGACGGGCGCGACGCCCGCCGACGACTAGGGTGACTCGAGCGGAGCGAGGACGCCGCTTCGAGCGGTCCTCGCGTCGATAGAACGGTAGACCGCGGGGACTCACTCCGAGTCCCGTCGCGGGGATGGTGGGCAGTGACGGCAGACCGCCTCCATCCGGCTAACCAGCCGTCGCGGGGCTCGACGACAGGCGTCGCGCAGTGCCCGACGAGCGGTCGACCCCCGCTTTTTCGCCGTCCACACCGGATAGCCACCGCTATCGCCCCGGGCCGACTGAAAACGGTTAACTGGCTACGCCCGAAACGGCCCGGTAATGGCGAAGGACGTCAAACCCACCCGGAAGAACTTGATGCAGATAGAGGACCGCATCGAGCTCTCCGAGCGTGGGCACGACACGCTGGAGAAGAAGCGTGACGGCCTCATCATGGAGTTCATGGACATCCTCGACCAGGCACAGGACGTCCGTGACGACCTAGACGACTCCTACGACCGCGCACAGCGTGCCATCAACATGGCCCGTGCGATGGAGGGCGACGTCGCCGTCCGGGGCGCGGCGGCCGCACTGAAAGAGCACCCCGAACTGACCACCCAGTCGAAGAACATCATGGGCGTCGTCGTCCCGCAGATCGACTCGAAAGGCGTCCGCAAGTCGCTGGACGAGCGCGGATACGGCGTGATGGGGACCTCCGCCCGCATCGACGAGGCGGCCGACGCCTACGAGGAACTCATCGAGAACATCATCCTCGCGGCCGAAGTCGAGACGGCGATGAAGAAGATGCTAGAGGAGATAGAGACGACGAAGCGCCGTGTCAACGCGCTGGAGTTCAAACTGCTCCCGGACCTCTACGACAACAAGGAGTACATCGAGCAGAAGCTCGAAGAACAGGAGCGTGAGGAGATATTCCGGATGAAGAAGATCAAGGCCAAGAAGGAGGAAGAGGAGGACGCGCTCGCCGCCGAGGAAGAAGAAGACGAGGAAGTCGAACCGCTGGCCGCGGACGACTGAGGCCGGTACGCCTATCCACACGCCGTCCGTCTGTTCTCTATGTCCTGTGCCGAGTGTGGTGGCGAGACGCTCGCCGTCCCAGTGCCCGCCGAACTCCGCGAGTACCTCCCCGGAAACGCCACTGGCGCGACCATCTGTCGGATCTGTCTGGCGATGGGGCCGTCCGAGGACCCGCCCGAGTCGACGCCCGACTTGACGACGCTCGACGACGCGATGCCCAGCGACGCCGCGGCCGGCGTCCCGATGGTGCTGTTGCTGGGGTTGCTGGACTCGCTGGCGCTCCACCGACAGGAGATCACGGCGCTGCTCGAACGCGTCGAACGGGCCGGGACCGACCCGCTGCTCGTCGTCGACCGACTGGCCGACAGCTACGGCGACGACGCCCACGTCGACCTCGCGCGCCGACGCCACCAGCTCGAACAGTTACTCTGAACTGAACCTCACTAGTTAGGTACAACGAGTTAGTGGTGACGGCGACTGTATCCAAGTGCAGTATCCGAGCGTGTGTATCCCTTCGCGGACGGGCGGTCTCCCCACTACCCCCACTACGCCGTCCCGTCCACCCCCGTTCCCCATTCTGACTCCCCGACCAGCGTCGTGGCAGTCGCGTCTCAGTTCGTATCGTCACCACCGGACAGGACGGCGACGACGCCGTCGCCGCCGACCGACCCGGAGACCGTGCCCGTGCGTTCGTCGACCGTCGCGTTCGAGCGACGCGTCCAGTTCCCGGCCGTCCACTGCCAGAGTGCGACGCGCTCGCCCGTCCGCGTGACTGCCTGCCGGTCGTAGCCGAGACGAACGTCGACCGTGGCGTTGCGCCCGTCGGCCGTTCCGATACGCACGCTGTCGCTGACAACAGTCGTGTTCGCTGGCGAGACGGGTGGTGGGGACACCACGGCTACCCGCTCGACCCCGCTGGTCCAGTCGACCGTCGTCCGGGTACCGAGGCGGACGTTCTCGGCGACGACGCCGCCGACGGCACTCCTGCTCAGGTAGGCACCGCCACCGTTGTCCCGAACCGTCACGTTCCTGAGGCGGTCCGCGTTCGCGGGGTCGCTCAGGACGCCGGGGCCGCTGTTACCCACCACCGTCGCGTTCTCGACGACGTTCCGGTCGCTGTCGGCGAACTCGATACCGGGGCCGCGGTTGGCCATCACGCGCGCCTCGGACAGTCGGTTCCGGGCGACGGACGTCGAGAAGTAGACACCCTCGTCGTCGTTGTCGACCGCAGTCACACGGCGGAACGTCCCGTTCGTGACCTCCTGTGCCAGATACAGGCCGGTGTCGTCGTTCCCGGCTACCACGATATCCGTGGCGCGGACGTCGGCCGTCTCCCAGAGGACGAGTCCGTCGGACCCGCCGGTCGCGGTGACGTTGCGGAGCGTCGACCCGTCGGCGTCCAGCAGACGGACGCCGAACCGGTTGCTGCTCGCGGTGACGTTCCGGAGCGTCGCCCGGGGACCGTCGCGGGCGAAGACGCCGAACGCGACGCCGGTCCCCCAGCCATCGACGCGCACGTCACGGACGGTGACGTTCGACAGTTCGGGGCCACGGCGGCGCTGGTCGGCGGTCCCGTTGAACACGAGGATGCCGGTCCCGTTGGCGGTCCCGCTCCCAGTGACGGCGTGCCCGTTCCCGTCGATGGTCACGTCGTCCGACCGGACGTACAGACAGACGCCCGTCTCGGCCGAGAGGTTCGCGGTCAGTTCGTACCGGCCGGGGTCGTCGACCACGGTACACGACGACACCGGCGTCCCACCGTCGGTCGACTGCTGTGCGAGGCCCGTGCCGGCCAGTGTGAGGCCGACACACAGCCCGAGTCCGAGGAGACAGTACAGCACGGCAGTGCCGGGTCCCGCGGCCGGTTTGCGGCGCATACCGTTCGGTCAGGTAGCGGCCGTATTGTTATCGAGGCGCCACTCCGAGTAGGACCATCTTTGGGCCGCCCGACGGTCGGTCCTCGCCGTCGACCGGTCGGTAATCGGTGCTTAGCTGTCGAAAATCCGGGTCGCGGACGGTGCCGACGGGTCGGCGTCGGACGGTGCTTAGACGCCGGTCGAGTACCGGAGCAGTCCGGCGACGCCGCCGAAGGCGGTCAGGAGTTGTTCGCCCTTCTCGAAGTCCGTCGAGATGAACATCGTCTCGGTCCCGCGCTGTTCGGCCAGTTCCATCAGATGGTCGATGGCGTCCTCGCGCTCGCCCTCCTCGGCGTCGACGCTCGCGGCACACCGCGTACAGTCGTGGTCGGGCGTGGCCTTGCTGCTGTCGATTAGGTCGAACTCGTCGTGGCCGTTCTCGCAGGTGTAGGCGACGACGTCCTTCCGGAGGTCCTCGGAGATGAGGAGCGTCTCGACGGCGCCCATGTTGAGGTTCTGCCGCGTCTGGTCGAACCCGTAGGTGGCCTTGTCGCCGTCGTGGAGTTGCTTGAAGAACTCCTCCATGACCTGCTTGTCCTCCAGCATCTCGTGCTGGGCCAGCACCTCGTCGGCGGCGTCGACGAGGTCGTAGAGGCCGGACTCGTCGGTGTAGGCCACGTCGAACTTCCCCAGCACCATGTCCTGCAGTTCGTGGTGGAGGTAGTCGCCGTCGAGGAACTCGTCTTTCGTCGGCGAGGGGCCGCCGACGAGGACGCCGTCCATCTCGTGACGGTCGGGGACGAACAGTTCGTTGGCCATCCCGGCCACCTCCTGATAGAAGTTGTCGATGGCTTCCAGACGGAGGCGGGCGAATCGCTGGGCGGACTGTCCACCTTTCCGCTGTTTCCCGGGCACCAGCGAGGAGGCGGACTTGACGGGTTCGACGCGCTTGCCCTTGAGCCACCCGACGTTGGCCTCGCGCCGGTCCAGCACGACGAGGCCGAACAGGCCCTTGTCGGCCAGCATCTCCTCCAGCGGTCCGGTGAGGAAGTTCGAGTCGCAGTGATACCGGAACGACTGGATGGGGTCCGGCGGGCTCTCCAGCACCTTCGTCACCATGTCGGTGCGGCCGCCCCCGGTGTCGATAGCGCCGGAGAACAACACCATCCCGTTCTCTGGCGGATTGTCGTAGTAGCGCAGACGGTCCTTGATGGAGGTCAAGGCGTCCTGCACGGCGGTGCGGGTGTCCTTCGACTTGATGTTCGATGCCTCGGAGTGCTCCTGGGTGACGTGGGCGACGACGTCGCTCAGCTGCTTGTCCTCGGGAACGTAGATAGAGACGAGTTGTGTCCCCGAGCCCTGGTAGCCTTTGAGTTCCTCGATTACCTTCCGGAACTCGTACTTCTGTTTGTCCGACTGCTCCTGTCCTTCCTGCTCGCTCATTACTCTGTTTTCGCCGACGTTGCGTAAGAACCTGTTGACAGCGAGGGACGCGACAAACGGGAGCGCCCTCGGAGAGCGAACGGGGTGGAACGAGTCGTGGACCGGCGGCGTGTGCGCCTGCGTACCGGTCAGCGGGAGTGCCGCGTGACGGCGAGCATCTGGACGGCGTCGGTCGACGGACTCGGAGCCGGCGAAATTGTCGCGTGCTAACAGTTAACGTGGTGGCGTTCGATGTCCGAGGTGCGCACCGACGGCACTCGTCGTACGGCGACGTTCTCGGCAGGGCGCTCACGAGGTACGACAATGTCCACAGAAGCCAACACGGAACTCGTTCGACGGTATCTCGACGCGTTCAACCGGCGTGACCGCGAGGCGATGACCGACATCCTCGCCGACGACGTGGTCGAACACGGCCCCCACGAGACACTGCGTGGCGTCGACGAGATACTGGAGTTCCTCGACGTCCACTTCGAGGCGTTCCCGGACTACGCGGGACGGACGGACCACGTCGTCGCCCAGGACGACAAGGTGGTCGTCAGATACACCGTCAACGGAACTCACTCGGGGACCTATCAGGGTATCGAACCGACCGGTCACACCGTCGAGTGGACGGGACTCGTCATGTATCGAATCGACGACGACGAAATCGCGGAGATCTGGCTCGAAGCCGACCGACTGGGACTCCTGGAGCAACTCGAAGCCTTCGACCCGCCGGCACACCTGCGTGTGTGAGCGGCGCCGGAGCCACCGGACAGTGCAGGAGCCCCATCTCGTCGTCACTCCTGCCAGCCCGGCTCCGGTGGCCCGCCGCAGTCGGGACACTCGGCGCCGTGTCGTAACTCCGTGGACTCGAACTCCCGACCACGGTGTGGTACTCCGGCGCAGGGACAGCCGGGTTTATATGAGTTCCCGTACAGGGGACACACAATCAGATTATGGCGGGGTACGTATGTACTGTCGCGGGCGGAAAAGGCGGCGTCGGGAAGACGACGACCGCGGTCAACGTCGGTGCCGGTCTGCAGGAACTCGGGTACGACGTGGCCGTCGTCGACGCGGACCTCGGGATGGCGAACCTCGGTGCGATGCTGGCGGTCGAACCCGAGCAGAGCCTCCACGAGATTCTGGCG
This sequence comes from Haloarcula rubra, assembly GCF_019599465.1. Lineage (GTDB taxonomy): Archaea > Halobacteriota > Halobacteria > Halobacteriales > Haloarculaceae > Haloarcula > Haloarcula rubra. The sequence continues at coordinate 74,459 of NZ_RKLR01000005.1, read as the reverse complement.
GGCAACGCGGCGGTCAGCGAGGCGCTCACGGACGCCGCCGGTGGTCTGACGGTCATCCCCGGCGAGCAGTCCCTAGAGGCGTTCGCCGACGCCGACCCGGCGAAACTCCGGAAGGTCATCAAGACACTGCGTAACGCCTACGACGTCGTCCTCATCGACACCGGTGCGGGGCTGAGTCACGAAGTGGCGGTCCCGCTGGGACTGGCCGACGGCATCGTCCTCGTGACCACGCCCGACGACGTCGCCGTCGGTGACACCGTCAAGACCGCCGAACTCGCCGAGCGCATCGACGGCGAGGTCATCGGCGCCATCATCAACCGCGTCACCCGGCACACGGACGTCGCCGCCATCGCCGACCGGTTGGAGTTCCCGTTGCTGGCCGTCGTCCCCGACGACCCGCAGGCGACGACGGACGAGCCACTGGTCCTCAACCGGCCCGAGAGCCCCGCCGCCGACGCCTACCTCCGCCTGACCGACGCGCTCGAAGGCCTGTTCTTCGAGGGGGCGACCGTCGAGGAGGACGTCGACACCATCGTCGACGACAGTTGGTTCGTCGACGAGGAGGAGGTAACGGAGGCGGACACGGACGAGGAAGAGTCCGGCGGCGGCGTCTTCGGCCTGTTCAACTAGCCGTTCTGCTTCGACCCCGTCTCACATCGACGTCGGCGCTTCGACCCCGATGGCGTCGAGGGCGTTGGCGACCGTGTGGCGCGTACCCGCTACGAGCGCCAGCCGTGCCGCCCGCGTCTCGGGGTCGGCGTCTAGCACTGGACACTCCCGGTAGAAGGCGTTGAACGTCTCGGCGAGCGTGCGGGTGTACGTGGCGACGCTGTGGGGCTGGAGGTCCTCGGCCGCTTCCTCGATGACCGCGGGGAACTGGGCGATGACGCGAAGGAGGTCCCGTGCTTCGGGTTCGGTCAGCGCGTCGAAGTCCGCGTCGCTCGGGACCGTCTCGACCTCGTCCAGAATCCCGCAGCAGCGGGCGTGGATGTACTGGACGTAGGGGGCGGACTGGGCCTCGAAGTCCAGCGCGCGGTCCCACTCGAAGGTGATGCCCTTCGTCGGCTGTTTCGAGACGATGTCGTACCGAACCGCACCGATACCGACCTGATGGGCGATGCGTTCTACGTCCTCGTCGTCTAGTTCGCCGCGCGAGCGGTCGTCGAGCCGCGATTCGACCTCCTCGCGGGCGCGGGCGATGGCCTCGTCCAGCAGGTCGTCGAGGTCGATGCCGGTCCCCTCGCGGGTGCTCATCCCGCCCTCGGGGAGGTTGACCCACGAGTAGAACACCTGCCGGAGCTGGTCGGTGTCGTTGCCCAGCAGGTCGAGCGCGGCCGAGAGCTGGTCGGCCTGCAGTTTGTGGTCTTCGCCCAGCACCGTGACGGCGCGGTCGTAGTTGTCGAACTTCCACTCGTGGTGGGCGAGGTCACGCGTCGTGTACAGCGAGGTGCCGTCAGACCGGAGGAAGACGAGGTTCTTCTCGAAGTCGGGCAGGTCCAGTTGCCACGCGTCGTCCTCGTAGACGGCGCAGTCGAGTCCCTGCAGGCGGTCGACCAGTTCGTCGGTGCTGCCGTCGCGCATGAACCGCGTCTCCTTGACGAACTCGTCGAACTCGGCGGGGAGGCGGCCGAGCGTCGCCTGCATCCCGCCCAGCACGGTGTCGACGACTTCGGCGACGCGCTCGTACGTCTCCTCGTCGCCCTCCTCTAGGCCCTGCAGGATGGCCTGTATCTCGGCTTCGGCCGTCTCGACTTCGTCGGCGTCGCCGTCTTCGAGGAACGAGTTGCCCTTCCGGTAGTAGCGGACCATCTCGTACTCGGGGGAGTCACGTTCGGGTTCGGGGAGGTCGGACTCGTCGAACGTCTCGTAGGCCCACGTGAACACCGCTATCTGGCGGCCGGCGTCGTTGACGTAGTAGTGCCGGTCGACGTCGTAGCCGGCGTAGTCGAGCACACGGGCGACGGCGTCGCCGATGATCGGGTTGCGCGCTCGGCCGACGTGGACCGGGCCGGTCGGGTTCGCGGAGGTGTGTTCGACGACGACGCTCGTCTCGCGGTCCGGGAGGCGGCCGAAGTCGTCGTCGGTCGCCGCGTCGAGCGTCTCGGCGAAGTAGGCGTCGCTCGGGAGGAAGTTGACGTACGGTCCCTGCGTCGTGGCGGCACTGACGTAGGTCAGCGAGTCGACGTCGATGGCGTCGGCGACGTCGGCCGCGACCTTCGGCGGCGGCGCACCGACCTCGCCGGCGAGTCGGAACGCCGCGCTCGACGCGAGGACGGCGTCGACGTCTTCCGGCGGTTCCTCGATACCGAGGTCCTCCGTCGGGAGGTCGAGGGTGTCCAGTGCGGCTTCGAGGGCGTCCTCGACCTCCGCACGCATCTGTAGAAACATACCGGGTGTATCGGAGGCCCCGATTTAGCCTTAACGAAGCGGAGTAGCGGCGTGGTGTGGCGACCGGCGGCGGGTGCCGCGGACCGCCGCCCCCGTCACCCCAGTAGCTGGGGTGCGGCGATGATGAACACGAGACTGCCTATCATCGCGAGCGAGATGCCGAGCGTCGTCGTCGTCACGACGCGCCGCCGGTTCGAAATCGGGAGTCTGGAGACGACCGACTCCGAGCAGACGCGCAGGATGTGGCCCCCATCCAGCGGATACGTCGGCACGAGGTTGAACTGCCCGGCGACGAGGTTTATCCACCCGGTCCAGAACAGGAGGTTCGCGAGCAGGAACACGCCGCCGGTCCCGAGGACGCTCAGCGGGCCGGAGACGGTGAAGAAGTTCGTCGCGATACCGGTGAAGCCCGCGAAGTTGTACTGGAACCCCAGCGCGGCCGTCGCGAACGGCAGGGCGATGGACGCGCCGACGAGCTGCGGGAAGGAGAGCGAGTCGAACCGCGTCTCCTCGGCCGGGTTCCCACCGATGAGCGCGAGGAACGTGTTCGCGGGGTAGGCCTGTATCCCGAAGTCGTTGACCGTGAACCCGCTCGTCCCGCGAGCGACGTAGTCGACGCCGATGCCCGGGTCGAGGTCGGAGCGTTCGGTCAGCGTGACGTCGTAGACCTGCCGTTCGCCGCCGGTGTAGCCGGTGATACGAACCTCCTCGCCGGGTCCGGAGTCCGAGAGCGACCCGAAGACGGCGCTGGCGTTGGGCGTCCGCTGGCCGTCGACGCTGGTGATGTACAGCGCCTGGCCGATCGGAGCACCCTCGGCTGCGAGCGGGCCGTCTTCGGCGACGAGGGCGTAGCCGCCCACGGGCGTCGTGACCGTCTCACCGTCGTCCAGCGTGAACGTCGCGACGCTCCGGTTCTCGACCGCCTCGCGGAACTGGGTCGTCGTCCTGACCTCCGTCCCGTTCACGGCGACGACGGTCTGGTTGATGCCCAGCGGACTTCCCTCGACGGCGCTATTGACCACCACCGACCGCCTGACAGTTCTGGTCTCGCCGTCGCGGAGGCCCACGTCGACGGTGCCGCCGGCCCGTTCGAGTCGCCGGTCGAGTTCGCTACTGTTCGCGACCGGCTGGCCGTCGACGGTCGTGATGACGGCACCGCTGTCGATGCCGGCCTCGTCGGCCGGCGACTGGGGGAGCGTCCCGCCGATGGGGACGCCGCCGACGACGGAGATGGCGCCGACGACGGGGCCGAACAACAGCGCCAGACACAGCAACGCGACGGCGAAGTTGTTCGTCACGCCGGCGACGTACATCCGAGCCTGCGCCCCGCGGTCCGCCTTCTGGACGCCCTCCTCGTCGGGTTCGACGAACGCGCCGAGCGGGACGAGCGCGACGCTCGCGATACCCATCGACTCGATGTCGATGTCGCCCACCCGACAGAGGAGGCCGTGCCCGCCCTCGTGGACCAGCAGCGTGATGGCGAACCCGGCGACGATCTCGGGTGCGACGGACAGGGGGAGGAAGTCGTTGACGCCCGGAATCACGAGGACGTTTCGGGGTTCGGTGAGCTGTGAGGGTTGGGGGTCGACCACGGCCTGATACGCACCGAGGACGACCAGTAGGAACGACCCAACCATCACGACTAACGCGACGCCGAACCCGACGTTGGTCCAGGCCCGCCAGAACCGCTTGGGTCTGGCTAGCCGCTCCAGGAGAATCTTCCCCTTCTGCGTGTGAATCGTCGTTATCGGACCGCTGAAACGGATGAAATCGGGAACCACACCGCGGGCCTTCAGTGCCATCGCCACCAGCGTGTAGGCGACGACGCCGGCGAGGACCCACGTGAGCGTGCTCACCATGTACCGGAACGTGGGGCCAGCAAAGCAAGAGGGTTCGGGTTCGCCCTCCGTCGTCGGGTCTCCTCACTCGGCCAGTGCACCGGTGCCACTTCGCGGCTGCTCACGCCTCGCGTCGCAACCGCTGCACCACGAAGTCCTGGTCGAGTTTCGCGACGAACGGCCCGAGCTGTGGTCCCTCGGTGTCGTCGAACAGCAGGCGGTAGCCCGCCGCGAAGAACTCGCCGATGTCGACGTCGTGGCGCTTCGCCGTCTCGTATATCTCGCCCTGTATCTCGTCGCCGTCGTGGCCCTCGGCGACGAACGCCGCGAGGTCGTCCAGCGCGGCTTCGGTGGCGTCGTCGAACTCGGCGTCGGGCATCTCGGCCCGCTTGAGTTCGTAGTCGAACTCGTTGTTCGTCCGCCGGGCCCAGTTGCGGGCGCGTTCGACGCGGGCCAGCGCTCCGTCGACGGCCCACTCGGGGGCGTCGTCGGGGATGTGGCCCTCCTTCCGGGCGATGTCCTCGCGCAGGGCGGGGTCGTCGGTCATCCCCAGCACCGCGGCGAAGGTGTAGGGGATGCGGACACGCTCTTCTCGGGGGTCGTCGACGACCATCGGGTAGGCGCGCTCGGCGCGTTCGACCTCGCTCTCGTCCCGTGGCTCGACCTCGCCGAAGTAGACGGCCTCGAAGCGGTCGAAGTCGTCGACCAACCGGTCGACGCTCTCGACGGAGAAGTCCCGCTGTTTCCGGGGGTTCTTCGTGAAGAAGTACTTGAACACCTCCGGCTCCAGAATCTCCAGCACCTCGTCGACGGTGACGACGTTGCCCGACGAGGACGAGAGCGGTTCGCCCTCCAGCGTGAACCACTCGTACACCATCGGGACCGGCGGGTCGACGTCGAGGACGTTCCGGGCGATATCCTCCCCGGAGGGCCACGACCCCTCGGCGTGGTCCTTCCCGAACGGTTCGAAGTCGACGCCGAGAATCTCCCACTGGGCGGGCCACTCGAAGCGCCACGGGAGTTTACCGTCCCGCAGGCCGGCGACGCCCTCGTGGCCACAGCCCTCGATAGTCTGGTCGCCGGCCTCCACGTCCTCACAGACGTAGTGGACCTCGCCGGCCTCTAAGTCGACGTCGGTGACGCCCTCGGTGAGTCTCCCGCACTCCTCGCACTGCGGGACGAACGGGACGTAGTCCTCGTCGACCTTGTTCTGGTACTCGGCCAACACGTCGCGGGCACGGTCCGCGCGTTCGAGGACGCGGCGGGTGACGGCCTCGAACTCGCCGTCTTCGTACAGTTGAGTGTTCGAGACGAACTCGACGTCGACGCCGACGAGTTCGGCACTCTTCTTCAGCAGGTTCGTGAAGTGCGCGCCGTAGGAGTCACAGCAGCCGAAGGGATCCGGGATGTCCGTGTACGGTTTCCCGAGATTCCGACCGAGTGCGCCCGCGTCGACCTCGCCCAGACCGACGACGTTCCACTCCAGGTCCGCGAGTTGGCGGGGGACCTTCCGCAGGCGGTCCTTGTCGTCGGCGGTGAACACCTGTCGGACCTCGTGGCCCCGGTCACGCAGGGCCTCGGCGACGAAGTACCCGCGCATTATCTCGTTGAAGTGACCGATGTGGGGCACGCCCGACGGCGAGACGCCGCCCTTGATGACGATAGGGTCTTCGAGGTCCCGGGATTCGACGACATCCGCCACCGCGTCCGCCCAGAACGCCTGCTCGGAACTCCGGCCGACCTCGTAGGGGTCGAGCACCGTCTCACTCATCGTCGGGGAGGATGGTGGTGCCGTCGTAGTCGTCGCTCAGCACGGCCCGTTCGACCGCGCTGGGGTCGCTACCGTCGACCACCGCGGCGGTGATGGACGAGCGCTTGAGCACCTTCGTCGCGAGCAGGTCGATGGGGGCGTTCGACCCGGCAGAACCAAGCGACTCGCCACGGGCGACCAGTTCGACGAGGTCCGAGGCCCGGATCTCGTCGTACCGCTCGGCGTCGGGGTCCTCGTTGGGGTCGGCGTCGAAGACGCCGGGGACCGACGTCGCGAACACGAGGCGGTCGGCGTCGACGTACTCGGCCAGCGCCGCGGCGACGGCGTCGGTGGTCTGTCCGGGGACCACACCGCCCATGACGGCGACATCGTCGCGGTGGAGCGCCGTCGCGGCCTCCTCGTAGTCTTCCGGGATAGCAGGTGCGGCCACGTCGCCGTCGAGCGCCGACAGGAGGAGGCGAGCGTTCAGCCGCGTCGTGTCGATACCGAGTTGGTCGAGTTCGCCCTCGTTCGCGCCCAGCGAGCGGGCGGCCCCGATGTACTGCCGAGCGACGGGGCCACCACCGACGACGACGCCGAGCGTCTGGTCGGCGACGACCAGCGACTCGACGACGTCGGCGTACGCGGCGACCCGGTCTGCATCCAGGTCCGGGACGAGGACGCTGCCACCGATAGAGACGACTGTCTTCATTGTCTCGCCGTAGCCGCGATGCGTTCTTAAGGGTTATCAAGCCCGCTCACACCCCCCACACCGCCGGACGGCAGACGGACGTCTGACACGAAACCGGCAAGATGGGCCGTCAAAAGTCCGGAAAACCGTTGAGAATGGGGTGTTCCACACCGTTCACCGCGCTCATCTACCGCGTAGTGATTACAACCTCAAAACAGATTATAAAACGTCTAAAAGATTCTGGAACCGTCGTAAAATATGCCTTTCACGCTGATTTGGGCTGAAAGACCCCGAAGCGACGCGAAGCTTCCTTTCTTTATATACTCCCTCCGACACAAGGCGTAGTCGAGGTGACAAAGATGAGCGCTACTGCAACGCCCTCCGGTGAGGAAGAGCCCTCCAAAGAACAGCGTCTCAAGTCCTTCCTCGCAGAGAAGGCCGCCGACGGCGAGATGTACTTCAAGAGCAAGTTCATCGCGGACGAGGTCGGCCTCTCCCCGAAAGAGATAGGCGCGCTGATGGTGAAACTCAAGGACAGTGCCTCGGAGATAGAGGTCGAGAAGTGGTCGTACACGAGCGCGACCACCTGGCGCGTCGAACCCGCGTAACGCCGCTGTCCGGTGTCCGCCCGACCCCCAGCTACGGTCCCCCTGTTCTCCGTCCGCGGGCACGGCATATTTGTGCCCGCACGCTGTACTGTTCGGTGATGAGTCGCCCTGCCGACGAGCCTCCGTCACCCGCCGACGTAGCGGGTGCGTTCCACGTCGCCGCCGTCCGTCGGGACGGCGACACGGTCCGATACTTCGGGGACCCGCTGGTTCCGCCGGACGCCGTCGTCGACGAACTCGCGCCGCTGTTCGCTCGGCGCGGGTTCGACCTCCGGCTCGAACGCCAGTCCGCGACGGGGACGACCGACGGCGGGCACGACCTCGTCTCCGCACCGTCACAGCCGTACGCGCTGGTCGCGGAACCGGCCACTACGGGCCACGACGGCGTGCCGTGGCTCAACGTCGCCCTGTTGCTCGCGACCATCGGTTCGGCGCTGTACGTCGGCGCGAGCAGTTGGTACTACATCCCCGTCACCGAGCAACCACTCCGCGTCTTCGAGGCGTGGCCGTTCGTGGCGGCGATGCTCGGCGTGCTGGGCATCCACGAACTCGGCCACTACGCCGCCGCCCGCTACTACGGCGTGGACGTGACGCTCCCGTACTTCATCCCGTTCCCGTCCCTGCTCGGGACGCTGGGTGCGGTCATCAACATCCGCGGGCAGATTCCCGACCGGCGGGCGCTGTTCGACATCGGCGTCGCCGGCCCGCTCGCGGGGTTGGTCGCGACGGTCGTGGTCACCGTCGTCGGTCTCACGTTGGAACCGATAACCGTCCCCCAGAGCGTCTTGAACGGTGGTGCCGAGTACGCGTTCCGCTTCCACGACCCCCTGCTCATGCAGGGGTTGCAGGGGTTCGTCGAGTTCGTCGGCTGGGGCGTCGAGTACGGCCCCAACGAGGCGGTCCATCCCGTGGTCTTCGCCGGGTGGGCCGGGATGTTCTTCACCTTCCTGAACCTCCTGCCCGTGGGCCAACTCGACGGCGGGCACATCGTCCGTGCCATCGTCGGGCAGCGACAGGAGACCATCGCGGCGGCGGTGCCGGGCGCCCTGTTCGCACTGGCCGGGTTCCTGTATCTCACGCGTGACGCCCCGCCCATCGGGTTCGGGGTCTGGTCGCTGTGGGCGTTCTGGGGCCTGTTCTCGACCGGACTGGCCTACGCCGGTCCCGCGCGGCCGACGGTCGACGAACCGCTCGACCGACGACGGACGCTCCTCGGCGTCGCCACGTTCGCGCTCGGTATCGCCTGTTTCACGCCGGTCCCGTTCGAAATCGTGCTCGCGTGACCCGTCGAGACACACACTTTTGCAACCCGCTAAACCGCTTCAGAGGGCGGCTTAAACTATCTCGACGTCTCTGTTGACGCCTCACCGTCGAAAGATACCCAATGGGACGGAGAAAGCGACGTTAAGCGCATAACGGCACGCTAAGCGGTCACAACGGTCGGCGGTTTATACGAGGCCCCAGTCGGTAGTCGGGACTGGCGTATGAGTTCCCACCGCTGTGGCACCCCCGCTGACGACCCGAGTACCGACAGCGAGGCGGCCGAACTAACCCACGAAGAGCGTGCGACGGCCGCCGCCAGAGCCGTCGAGCAGGTCGCGACGGCGCTGGCGAGCGAGCGCTAGTGCGAGTAGCCCCGGTCCGCGAGCGGTTCGCCGTCGAGCGTCACCCCGTCCTCGGTGACGGTCCCGATACGGTGTAGCGGACACGGGACGGCCTCGCGTGCGGCCGCGAGGTCCGTCTCCGGTACCGCACACACCAGTTCGAAGTCCTCGCCGAAGAACACGCCCAGTTCGCGGCGCTCCTCGGCGTCTCCGGCCACCGTATCGACGGCGTCGGCTATCGGGAGCGGTCCCGAGAGGGCGGCGCCGCAGTCGCTGGCCCCACAGAGTTGATGTACCGACCGCGCCAGTCCGTCGCTCGAATCGAGCATCGCCGTCGCGTATTCTCGCAGGGCGACGCCCGCCGCCACCCGTGGTTCGAACCGGAACAGGTCGTTCGCTCGCTCGGTCTCGCCGCGCTCGAACAGGCGGAGCGCGGCCCCCGACCGACCCAGCGTCCCGGTGACACACAGTGCGTCTCCCGGTGACGCCCCCGACCGGAGGACGGGGTCGTCGGCGTCGCCCAGCGCCGTCGTCGCGACGGTGAACTCCTCGTGCCCGTCTAGGTCGCCGCCGACGTACTCGGCGGCGACCGACTCGCAGACGTCGACGGCCCCGTCGAGGAACGCCGTCAGTTCGTCGGCGTCGAACGCGGGGGCGGCGTAGACGGCCACCGCGGCCGTCGCGTCGGCGCCCATCGACGCCACGTCCGACAGCGACGCACCGACCGCCCGCCAGCCAGCGGTGTAGCGGGTCGTCCCCTCGGGAAAGTCCGTCCGGTCGTGGAGCATGTCGGTGGTGACGACCTGTCCGTCGACTACGGCACAGTCGTCGCCCGCGGCCGGGAGGTGGTCGCCGATGAGCGCGAGCGCTGCCTGCTCGTCCATACGCGTGGGTCGTGGCCGGGGGGCAAAACGCTCGGGGATATCCGGCGGTCGGTACGTTGAAAGCCGAGACGCCCGACGGGCACCCTATGGACGGCAATCGGGTGGCGACGGTCGCGGGGTTCGCGGGGGCGTCGCTCGTCCTCGCCGTCCTCGTCTGGGTCGTCGGCGTCGACCGGACCCTGCAGGCGCTTCTCATGGCCGACCCCGCCGCGCTGGCCGTCGTCGTCGGCATCGCTGTCGTCTGGTTGACCTCGTGGGGGATGGCTCTCTGGTCGGTGCTCCGGGCACTCGAGACGGCGGTTCCGGCCCACACCGCCGTCCTCGTCTACGCGGCGGCCGTCTTCTCGAACAACGTCACCCCGTTCGGGCAAGCCGGCGGCGAACCGCTGTCGGCGCTGCTCATCTCCTCGGCGGCCGACAGCGAGTACGAGACGGGACTGGCCGCAATCGCCAGCGTCGACACCGCCCACTTCGTCCCCTCTATCGGCTACGCCATCGTCGGGTTCACGTTCGTCGCGGCGGGGGCCGTCCGGCTGGGACGGAACCTCGTGTTCGCCGCCGTCGCCGTCGCCGTCCTCGCGGTGGGGTTGCCCGTCGCGGCGTATCTGGGGTGGCGCTACCGCTACGAACTCGAAGCCGCCGTCGTCAGGCTTTTCACACCGCTGATTCGGCTGTTCGGGAAAGTGGTCCCGCGGCGGTCGCCCCCGACGACGGCCGTCGTCGAGACGCGCATCGAGAGCTTCTTCGCGGCTATCGACCGCATCGCCACCGACCGGACGACGCTGCTCCAGACGCTCGGCTTCTCCGCGCTCGGGTGGGCGTGTCTGGCGGCCTCGCTGTGGACGTCGCTGTACGCCGTCGGCCACACCGTTCCGGTGGCGACGGTGTTGCTCGTCGTCCCCGTCGGGAGCATCGCGAGCATCGTCCCGCTTCCCGGTGGGTCCGGCGCCATCGAGACGGTGCTGGTGACGCTGCTCGTCTCGACGGTGCCGCCGCTCTCGGGGCCGGCGGCGGCGTCGGCGGTGCTCATCCACCGCGGTGCGACCTACTTGCTCCCGACGCTCGTCGGCGCTGGCGTCGCGAGCGCCCTCGGCGCGGGCCGTGCGGCGGCCAGCGCGGGGGAGTGAACGGTTCACGCCCGGAGGCGCGAACGATGCGCTTAAATGACGCCGACGGAAAGCAAGTGCCAATGACGACACTCTACGACGCGCCCGCCGAGGACCTCATCGAGGCCCTCACCGAGAAGCTCGAAGCCGAAGACGACATCGAGGCCCCCGAGTGGGTGGCCGTCGCCAAGACCGGCGTCGACCGCGAACTGCCGCCCGAGCAGGAGGACTTCTGGGCACGACGTGCCGCCAGCCTCCTCCGGAAGGTCGCCGTCGACGGCCCCGTCGGCGTCAGTACCCTCCGCTCGGCGTACGGCACCTCGAAGCAGGGCACCACCCGCTACCGCGTCCGCCCCCACCAGAAGTCGAAGGGGTCGGGCAACATCATCCGCACCGCGCTCCAGCAACTCGAAGACGCCGGCTACGTCGAGACCAGCGAGAACGACGGCCGCCGCGTCACCGGCGAGGGACAGGCGCTGCTGGACGACACGGCCGGTGAGGTCATCCAGGACCTCGACCGTCCGGAACTCGAGCGCTACGCGTAACGCCGCTCTCTCCTGTTTGGCGGTCCGAAATCGTTTTCCGGCCGTCGCCGGTAGTTTCTGGTACTCATGAGTGGCGACCCCAGCGAGGAGGAGCTAGAGGAACTCCGCAAGAAGAAGATGGAACAGCTCAAAGAACAGCAGCAGGGCGAGGGCGACGGCGAGGCCCAACAGGCCGCACAGGAACAGGCCGAAGCCCAGAAGAAGGCGGTGTTGCGCCAGCACCTCAGCGACGGCGCGCGCAAGCGACTCAACACGGTCAAGATGTCGAAACCGCAGGTCGGCGAGCAGGTCGAACAGCAGGTCGTCGCGCTGGCCCAGAGCGGCCGCATCCAGGACCAGATAGACGAAGAGCAGATGAAGGAACTCCTCTCGGAACTCACCCCCGACTCGAAGAGCTTCGACATCAAGCGCCGGTAGATGCACTGCGGACTGCTGTACAGTGCCGGCAAGGACTCGACGCTGGCGGCGCTCTTGTTGGACCCGTTCTACGACGTGACGCTGGTCAGCGGCACGTTCGGCGTCGTCGACCCGTCGCCGGCCCGCGAGTCGGCCGCCGCGGTCGGGTTCGCCCACGAGACGGTCGACCTGGACCCCGACGTGGCCCACGCCGCCGTCGACCGGATGCACGAGGACGGCTACCCTCGCAACGGCATCCAGCGGGTCCACGAACACGCCGTCGAGACGGTGGCCGCCGGCGGGTGGACCGACTCGCTCGACGCCGTCGCCGACGGGACCCGCCGGGACGACCGGGTGCCGACCGTCGACCGACCGCTGGCCCAGAGCGTCGAGGACCGCTTCGACGTGGACTACCTCGCACCGCTGGCGGGCGTCGGCCGCGGTGCCATCGACGCGATGGCCGCCCGACGCCTCGACGTTGAGGCGGGTCCGAGCGCCGAGATTCCGAAGGCCGACTACGAGGTGGAACTGCGGGCGCTGCTGGCCGACGAACACGGCGCGTTGGCCGTCGACGAGGTGTTTCCCGAGCACACGCAGTCGCGGGTTGTCGGACTGCGGTGAGTGTCCTGAGCACCGCCCTCACTCACTTCGCTCACAGTTCAGAACGGACAGGTTCAAGCGCGCCCTGCCTGTACGCGGGTGTATGTACGACCGCGTCAAGGGCTTTCGCGACTTCTACCCCGAGGAGATGCAGGCGCGTCGGTGGGCCATGGACACGCTGGAGTCCGTGGCCAAGCGCTACGGCTTCCGGGAGATCGGGACGCCCGCGCTCGAACCGACCGAGATGTACACGGACAAGAGCGGCGAGGAGATAGTCGAGGAACTGTACAGCTTCGAGGACAAGGGCGGCCGGAGCGTCGCGCTGACCCCCGAACTGACTCCCTCCGTCGCCCGGATGTTCGTCGAGAAGCAACAGGCGCTCTCGAAGCCGGTCAAGTGGGTCTCGACCCGCCCGTTCTGGCGCTACGAGCAGGTCCAGCAGGGCCGCTTCCGGGAGTTCTACCAGACCAACGTCGACATCTTCGGGTCCTCGGACCCCGCCGCCGACGCCGAGGTGCTGGCCGTCGCCGTCGACATGCTGACCGACCTCGGCCTGACGAGCGAGGACTTCGAGATTCGCGTCTCCCACCGCGACATCCTCTCGGGTCTGCTCGAATCGTTCGACGCCGACGTGGACACCCGCGAAGCTATCCGCGCCGTCGACAAACGGGCGAAGGTCGACCGGGACGAGTACCTCGACTCGCTGTACGAGACCGGCCTCAGCTACGACCAGGCCGAGGCGTTCGACGAGTTACTCCAGAGCAGTGAAGACGAACTCGACACGCTGGCAGAGCGCTCCGAGGCCGTCGCCGAGGCGACCGAGAACCTGCGTGCGGTCCTCGCGGCGACCGAGGATTTCGGGGTACGCGACCACCTCACGCTGTCGCTGACCACCGCCCGCGGACTGGACTACTACACTGGCGTCGTCTTCGAGTGTTTCGACTCGACCGGCGAAGTCTCCCGGTCGGTGTTCGGCGGCGGCCGCTACGACGACCTCATCGAGGGCTTCGGCGGCCAATCGACGCCCGCCGTCGGGTTCGCGCCCGGCCACGCGACCCTGCAACTCCTCTGTCAGCGCGCCGGCGTCTGGCCCGAGGAGACACTCTCGACGGACTACTACGTCCTGCAGGTCGGCGACACCCGCGCTACGGCCGCCCGCATCGCTCGTGACCTGCGGGAACTGGGGCACGTCGTCGAGGCGGACGTCGCCGACCGCTCGTTCGGCGCGCAGATGGGCTACGCCGACGGCATCAACGCCGAGACGGTGGTCATCGTCGGCGAACAGGACCTGGCCAACGACGAGGTGACGCTGAAGGAGATGGACGAGGGCGAGCAGATATCGGTTCCGGTCGACGACTTCCCCGGCGACCACGACCGGCCGACGTTCGACGATTTCGCCTAGAGCGGCCGTTCCATCTCGTGTTCGGCCCGGTCGCGCAGGCGCGTCTCGAACCCGACCTTGTCGTACAGTTTCATCGCGACGTGGTTGGTCCGCGAGACGGCCAGCCAGACGTGGTCGAAGCCGTTCTCCTGCCCGTGGCCGAGCAGTACCTCGATGAGTCGTGTCCCGATGCCGGCCGACTGGTAGTCGGGATGGACGAAGATGGCCAGTTCGGAGCCGTCGCCTTCGGGCACGAGGACGGCGTGGCCGACGGCGTCCTCGCCGTGCCAGACGACGACGTTCAGCCCTTCGTCGAGCAGCGTCTCGACCCACTCGCGTATCTGTTCCTCACCCCGCGGTGGGACCCCCTGTGCGCGGGAGTCGGAGTCGAACTCGGCGTACATCGACACGAGCGGCGTCGGGTCGCCCGTGTACGCCTCGACGTCGACCGTCCGGTCTTCCTGGTCGGTGAACGTGACCGGCGGGCGCGGGAACTGACGGACCTCGTCGGCGGACGGAGCCATTGTGTCGGCGATACGGTGTCGACGGCCCTAAACCCGTCTATCGTTCCCAGCGACCGGGAGTCGGGCCGCACAAGTGCCCGCCCGACGAACGTCGACCATGCGCGCGTATCGGGTCGCCTACGACGGCCGGCCGTACAACGGGTTCCAGCGCCAACCCGACGTCCCGACCGTCGAGGACGAACTGCTGGACGCGCTGGACCGACTCGGCGTCCGTGACCGTGCGGCGGGGCCGCCCGAGGGGTACGCCGCCGCCGGCCGGACCGACGCCGGCGTCTCCGCCCTCGCCCAGACCGTCGCCTTCGAGGCCCCCGACTGGCTCTCGCCCTCGGCGTTCAACAGCGAACTGCCGGCGAGCGTGCGGGCGTGGGCCAGCGCCGACGTCCCCGACGGCTTCCACGCGACGCACGACGCCGACGAACGGACCTACGCCTACCACCTCCACGCGCCCGACGCCGACGACGGACGGGCCCGGGACACGTTCGCGGCGCTCCGTGGCGACCACGACTTCCACAACCTCACGCCCGACGACGACGGGACCGTCCGGACGCTCAACGGCGACCTCGTCCGCGACGGCGACTACCTCGTCCTCGAACTCCGTGCAGGCGGGTTCTGCCGGCAGTTGGTCCGCCGCGTCGTCGGCCTCGTCGCCGAAATCGCCCGCGGCGAGTCCCCGCCGTCGAAGGTCGACCGGGTCCTCGACGACGCCCCGCTCTCCGGTCCCGAGGGCGTCGCGCCCGCCCCGGCCTACCCGCTCGTCCTGACGGCTGTGACGTATCCCGGCGTCACGTTCGCGGCCGACCCCGACGCTCTGGCGAGCGCCCGCGAGGTGTTCGCCGACCTGCGGGCCGAGCGCCAGACCGCGGCGAGAATCGCCGGAACCGTCCGTGACGGCCTGCCGTAGGCCGGAAAGGCTTACCTCGCCGCCTCGCTTAGGCCGGGCCATGAGTTCGGTACCCGCACGCAGTGACATCGACGAGAGCTACAAGTGGGACCTCGAGTCCCTCTTCGCCACCGACGAGGACTGGGAGGCCGCCTACGAGGAGGCCGAATCCCTCGTCGAGGACCTCGAAGCCTACGAGGGGCGGGCGACCGAGGACGCCGCGACCCTGCTGGCGACGCTGGAGACCTACGAAGACCTGATGCGGACCGTCTCGAACGTCGCCTCATACGCCCGGATGCGCAAGGACGAGGACACGACCGACGACACGTATCAGGCGCTGACCGCTCGCTCGCAGTCGCTCTCCTCGGACGCGAGTAGCGCCGCCTCCTTCCTCGAACCGGAACTGCAGGAGTTGGAGTGGGACGACATTGAGGCGATGATGGACGCGGAACCCGAACTCGAAGCCTACGAGCACTACTTCGACGACGTGCTCCGGATGAAAGAGCACACCCGCTCGGCCGAAGTCGAGAACCTGCTGGCGGAACTGGGCGAGGTCACGGGTGCGCCGGGCGAGGTGTACAACATGCTGGCCAACGCCGACATGGAGTTCCCGACCGTCGAGGACCCCGACGGCGACGACCAGCCGATTACCCTCAACAACTTCACGACGCTCCAGAAACACCCGGACCGGGACTTCCGCCAGCGGGTGTACGAGGCCTTCTACGACGAGTGGGAGGGCGTTCGAAACGCCGTCGGCACCGCGTACAAGAACGCCGTCAAGACCGACGTGAAGATGGCACAGGCCCGCAACTACGACACGGCTCGCGAGGCCGCCCTGAACGGCCCCAACGTCCCCGTCGAGGTGTACGACACGCTGGTCGACGCCGTCCACGACAACCTCGACACGCTCCACCACCACGCCGAACTGAAGCGGGAGGCCATCGGCGCCGACGAGTTGCGGATGTGGGACCTCTACACCCCGCTCGTGCAGGAGGAGTCGCCCGAAGTCGACTACGAGCAGGCCTGTGAGTACGTCACCGAGGCCGTCGCACCGCTGGGCGAGGACTACCAGTCCCGACTGGCCGAGGGCCTGGAGTCGCGGTGGGTCGACGTCTACGAGACGAAACACAAGCAGTCGGGTGCCTACTCCGGGGGCACCTACGACTCTCAGCCGTTCATCCTGATGAACTACCAGGACGACGTCGAGTCGATGTACACGCTGGCCCACGAACTGGGCCACTCGATGCACTCGGAGTACACCAGCGAGGAGCAACCGTTCGTCTACTCGGGCTACGAGATATTCGTCGCCGAAGTCGCCAGCACGGTCAACGAGACGCTCCTGACCCACCACCTGCTGGAGACCGTCGAGGACGAGCGACTGCGCCGACACGTCCTCAACGAGTACCTCGAGCGGTTCCGGTCGACGCTGTACCGCCAGACCATGTTCGCGGAGTTCGAGCAGGAGACCCACGAGATGGCCGAGAACGGCGAACCGCTGACGCCGGACCGTCTCGACGACCTCTACGCCGACCTCAAGGGCGAGTACTACGCGCCCGCCGAACTCGACGACCGAATCGCCCGCGAGTGGATGCGCATCCCGCACTTCTACCGGGCGTTCTACGTCTACCAGTACGCGACCGGCATCTCCGCCGCCGTGGCGCTGGTCGACGGTATCCTGGAGGAGGGCGAACCGGCCGCCGAGCGCTACGTCGACTTCCTCCGCAGTGGCTCCCGGGAGTACCCGCTGGACCTCCTGCGCGGCGCGGGCGTCGACATGGCCAGCCCCGACCCGGTGAACGCGGCGCTCTCGACGTACGGCGACTACCTCGACGAGTTCGAACGCCTGCTCTAGAGTGGGCTTTGCCGGGCCCGGCGGCGGGTCGGCGACCGCTGGAGCGTATAAATACGTTTCACTCAGTACACCACCCAAAGGCACTTTGTGTCTCAACCGTGTAGTACCGGCCACCCAAATGTCGCGTAGTCCCTCGCTTCCGGAGCGGCCACGGTTGGACCTCGACCCCGACATGACGCCCGAAGAGCGTCTGGAGGCACTCCGGGACCACTTCGAAGACATCGTCCGTGTCAACGAACAACTCACCGAACAACTGAACGACGCCCGTGACCGTCGGCAGGACCTCACCGACGAGGTCGACCAGCTAGAACGGGAGAACGAGACGCTGAAGACCTCCTCGCTGTACATCGCGACGGCCGAGGAACTCACCGACGACGGCGTCGTCGTCAAACAGCACGGCAACAACCAAGAGGTTCTGACCGAAGTCTCTCCCTCTATCCGTGACTCGCTGGAGGCCGGCGACCGCGTCGCCATCAACGACTCCTTCTCGGTCAAGGAGATTCTCGACCCCGAGACCGACGCCCGCGCACAGGCCATGCAGGTCGACGGGTCACCGGACGTCACCTACGACGACATCGGCGGCCTCGAAGAGCAGATCCGCGAGGTCCGCGAGGCCGTCGAGGAACCGCTCGTCAACGCCCAGCAGTTCCGCGACGTGGGCATCGAACCGCCCAGCGGCGTCTTGCTCCACGGCCCGCCGGGGACGGGCAAGACGATGCTGGCGAAGGCCGTCGCCAACGAGACCGACGCCACCTTCATCAAGATGGCCGGGTCCGAACTGGTCCGGAAGTTCATCGGCGAGGGCGCGCGACTCGTCCGCGACCTGTTCGAACTGGCCAGCGAGCGCCAGCCAGCCATCATCTTCATCGACGAGATAGACGCCATCGCCGCGAAGCGAACGGAGTCGAAGACCAGCGGCGACGCCGAAGTCCAGCGGACGATGATGCAACTGCTCTCGGAGATGGACGGCTTCGACGACCGGGGCGAGATTCGCATCATCGCCGCGACCAACCGCTTCGACATGCTCGACCGCGCCATCCTCCGGCCCGGCCGGTTCGACCGCCTCATCGAGGTGCCCAACCCCGACGTCGCGGGCCGCGAGCGTATCCTCGAGATCCACACCGAGGAGATGAACCTCTCCGAGGACGTCGACCTGCGAGCGATGGCCCGCGAGACGGACGGCCTCTCCGGCGCGGAACTGGCCTCGCTCGCGACGGAGGCCGGGATGTTCGCCATCCGCGACCAGCGGACCACGGTCGAACAGCGGGACTTCCGCGACGCCCTCGAGAAGATTTCGCAGGACGAGGAGACGGGCAGTCAGCCGGTCGCCTTCGCCTAGAACCCATTTTCACTGCGTCGGGTGGCCTGCGGCCACCGCGACACGCGGCGACTACTACACGTCGCCTTGGTCACTCGCCGCTGGCGCCACGCGAGACGAGGTAGTCCCGTCCGCGGAACGTGTACCGACGCGCGTCGCGCTCGTCGCCGACCACGCTGTCGACGACGTGGGCGTCCGTGCGGACCACCACTCGGTCGACGTCGGCCGAGAGGAACGGGAGGGCGTTTCGGAGGCCGCGCCCGTCGCCGCCGAACCGGCTGGGTCGCATCACCTGTTCGGCGACGACGCGCTCGCCGCCGGCAGCGGCGTACTGGAGCGTGAACGTCGCGTCGGGCGGGTGGTCGTCGTCGCCGTACCGCTCGCTCGTGACCGTGACTGTCGACCCGTCGCGCTCGGTGGTCACGTCCGCCGTGGGCGCCACCGTCGCCGGGTCGCCGACGAGTTCGACCAGCGCGCCGCTCTCCGGTTCGGGGTGGCCGTAGCCGGCGACGACGGCGTACTCCCCGCCGCCGAGGTGTCCGCGCGTGAGGCCGCCGTGACAGTCCCCGCCGGTCGGGACCGCCTCGCCGTTGAACGCCCGGAGCGGCCACTGTTTCCGCTCGCCCGGCGACAGGAGTCGGCAGTCCGAGGTGTGTATCCACGGCCCGACGCGGAACCACTCGCCGTCGACGAGCTTGTACAGGTTCCAGTGGCCACACCGGAGCCGCTCGTGGCTGTGGTTGACCACCTCGAACGCGACGAGGCCGTCGAGGTCGACGCGCTCGGTCGAGGGGCGGACGAACGCGACCGTCTCGGCGTCGGCCTCGTGGTACCACTGGACGTCGCCGTCACCGGGGAACGCCGGGAGCGACCGCCCGGCGAAGCGCGAGTCCGTGTCGGGACCGGGACTGGTCGTATCCCAGACGCTCAGTGTCGCCTCGTCGCCGAACTCGTACGTGCCGGTCGGGCGTTCGGACATCCCCGGCGACCCGACCACCTCGTACTCCAGTCGGACCCACTCGCCGGGGGCCAGCCGACGGGTCTCGGTCAGCCACGGGCCGACGTCTTCGACACGCCAGTACCCGGTCTCGTCGCGGACGACCGCCGGGACCGCCGCCGCGAGGTCGTTGCGCTCGGTCGGTGCGAGGTGGAGACTGGCCTCGTGGTCGTAGCCACGCGGTTGCTGGGCGCGGATGTCGCCGACGACGGGAATCCGCCGAACCCGAAACGTGTTCTCGAAGTCGTTCCCGTTCCTGAGCCACCCCCGGAGTCGAGCGGGGTGGTCGGCCGTCGCGGTGCGGTCGAACCACAGCGCCACCCGTCCGCCGTCGTCCGCGCGGATGTACGGCGAGAGCGCGTAGGTCCGTGGCCCGGTCTCCAACTCGACCACGTGCGGTGGCTCTGCCGGCCGTGGTGGGTCGCCGGTCCGCCGGTCCGTCTCGGTGTCCCTCTGTGGTTGTGAGTGGTCGGTCGTGTCTGTCTCCGGCGGGTCCACCGCCGTGTGTTCCGGGTCGCCCCCGCCGTCGCCGAACGAACAGCCCGCGAGACCGGCGCCGGCGGCAGCGAGCGAGGTGAGGAGGGCGCGTCGTCGCATGCTCTCGGGGTCGTCCCCTCGTAGTAAACGCTTTCTGGACGGTCAGCCGCGGTTTGAGCGACGCGACGCCGCGCGATTTAAGCCACCCCGTCCGGTAGCGACTGGCGTGCACGAGCGCGGCCACACACGACGGGCGTTCCTCGCCGGCGTCGGCACCGCCGTCGCCGGGTCGCTGGCTGGCTGTCAGTCCGGGTTCGACCCGCTGGCCTCCACGCCACTGGACGAGTTCGCGGCGACGCAGTTCCGGCAGGGCCTCCTGAATCAGGGCTACACCGACCGGTCTATTCCGGTGAACGTCGAGAAAGCGTGGGAGCTACCGACCAACCGCGGCGACCACACCGCGGCCAAGGGGAGTCCGGTGCTGGCGCCGACCGATGACCTCGTCGTCGCCGACGACACCGGGCGAGTGCGGGCCATCTCCACCGACGGCGAGGTGCAGTGGGCGACGACCATCACACAGGCCGGGCGTGGGAGCCACGGCACGGCCGCCGTCGCCAACGAGACGGCCTACGTCGGCACCTACGACGGGGCGGTGTCGGCGCTCGACCTCGAAACCGGCCGGCGTCGCTGGCGGACCGACCTCGGCGACGCCATCGGCGCGAGTCCGACCTACTACAACGGCGTGCTGTACGTCGCCGTCGAACACGCGGCGCCCAGCGGGAGCGTCGCGGCCGTCGACGCCGCCACCGGCAGTGTGCAGTGGCGCGACTCGCGGCCGACGAACCATCCGCACTCGACCGTGGCGCTCTCCCGAGACGACGGCCGCCTGCTGTTCGGGTCGAACGACGGCCACGTCTACGCGTGGTCGTTCCCCGACCTCGAACGGGCGTGGACCCACGACACCGGCGGCGACGTGAAGGCGCCCATCGCCGTCGTCGACGGCCTCGCCGTCGTCCCGTCGTGGGCCGGCACGGTCACTGCGCTGGACGTCGCAGACGGCGCCGTCGCGTGGGAGTTCGAGGCCGACGCGGACCTGATGTGTGCGCCGGCCGTCGACGGCGGGACCGTCTACGTCGGGAGCCACGACGACAACCTCTACGCCATCGACCTCGAGAGTGGCGAAGAACGGTGGCGCTTCGACACCGACGGGTGGGTCATCGGGAGCGCCGTCGCCACGCCGGACCACGTCCTCGTGGGGTCGTATACGAGTACGCTGTACGCGCTGGGCCGCGAGAGCGGCGACGTGACGTGGGCCGTCGACAACCGCGGCCACGTCACCAGCGCGCCGCTGGTCACGGAGGACGCGATTTATTACACGGAACGAGCGGTCGACGGTGAGGCCGACCGGCCGGGCTATCTGTACAAACTCGTCGCGGCCTGAGGAACCGCTCTACGTCCGGCGTTCAGGCGTTCGACGTCCACCGCGACGATTGGACCCACCGACGTGGGTGGGAGCGTTCCGGTGGTCGTGTCTCGAGCAGTCGCGGGTTCGAGGATAGCTAGTCTGACTCGGCGGTGGCGTCGTGACTCGCGGTGGCCTGCACGTCGGCGCCGTCGGCGTGGAACTCGCCGAGCGTGTTGTACAGGCCGCGCTCGTAGATGTCCGGGTCCTTGCTGATGCCGATGTGCGACCCTATCTTCGCGTCGGCCCAGTACGCGCTGTGTGGCCCCTCGAACAGGCGCTTGAGCAGCTGCGGGGCGACGTCCATCTTCACCCACCCGTCGTCGTAGTCGTCGGTGTCGAGGTTCCGCGTGTAGTCGAACCCACTGCCGTCCATCGACAGTTCCAGACAGACGTCGTCGACCAGCGGAATCAGGACGGTGGTGTCCGTCTCGTAGCCGATGCGGGCGCGTTTCCCCTCCATGTTCTCGTAGGCCAGCGGGACGTACGCCCGGAACTCGTCGAGGGTGGGCATCGGGTCGGACTCGTAGTCGAACTCGCGGGGGGCGAGTTCCTCCTCGATGTATCGCTGTTTCGCCGCGGGGTCGACCGGTTCGAACGGAGCCGAGCGCTCGCCCGTCGTCACGTCGATGTACTCCCCGGAGTTGAGGAAGACGCACTCGTGGGCGTCGTCGGTGTTCGCCTCGAAGAACGCCTTCGCGTCCTCGCGCGGTGGGTTGGCAGTGTACTCGTTGAGGTGTGCGAGGTCACCCGCGAGGACGTACTCACCCGCGAAGGGCATGTAGTAGGTCGGTTCGAACAAGTCGATGAAGTTCAGCGCGAGTTCGTGTTTCTCCTGGATGACCCGGTCGCGCTCGGCTATCTTCTCTTCGTGGTCGTAGTTCGTCACCGCCTGCGGGTAGAACTGCGCGGCGCTGTACTGGTGACAGAGCATGTCCACCTCGCCGTAGTCGGCCTTTATCTTCTCGCAACTGGGCTCGGCGATGGGGTAGGGGCAGTCGTTCGTGTTGACGAGGGTCTCCTCGCCGTCGTCGATGACCGCCATCGAGTCGACCTGCGTCGACCCGGTCTGGTCGGCCTCCGTGTCGTACCACGTACACCCGAAGAAGTTGCCACAGCGCTCGGGGTCACAGCCGTCGGCGGCGAGGACGTTGATGTGCGTGTCGCCGCCGAGGTGGGTCCGTTCGTCGTGTGGGAGTTCGACGGCCTCGAACCCGAGGGCCTCGACGGCCTCTCTCAGGTAGTCCCAGCGGTAGTCGTGGATGAGGACCGGGATGTCGGTGTCCATCCGTTCGAGGCTCTCCGGGTGGAAGTGGTCTGGGTGGACGTGGGAGACGTAGATGTAGTCGACGTGATTGAAGTCTTCGGGATCGAACTCCGGCGCGGGGTAGTGGGCCCACGACCCGTAGTACGCGCCGTCGACGAGCCACGGGTCACAGAGGACGGACACGTCGTCTGTCTCGACCAACACCGCCGCCGATTCCAGATACGTCACTTGCATTGCCGGGAGCGAGGGCTGGACCGGTCATTGTTATCACCGCATTGTCCAGAATTAGACAGGACTTTCGAGACGCCGAAACCTGCCTACCGACGGTAAGGGCCTCGAAAGACATGAGAAACCGCGTCGCACTCCCGCAGTTCTGTGGGTGTCGGTGCTTCGAAACGAAACGCCTTACCGGTCGCGTCGTCGAAGCGGACACATGAGCACGATTCGGGTGGTGTGGGGGACCGCCACCGGGCCGACCGCGCTGTCGTCGTACGACGCGGCGCTGGCCGAGGCGGGCGTCCACAACTACAACCTCGTGACGCTCTCGTCGGTCATCCCCGAGGGACCGACTATCGAGGTGGCCGAGACGGCGCCGGACCTCGGGCCGCCGGGCGAGGCGCTGGAAGTCGTCCAGTCGGCGGCGACGGCCGCGCCGGGCGAACGGGCCGCGGCAGGCGTCGGGTGGGCCCGCAGCGAGGGCGGCCCGGGCATCTTCTACGAGGTGGACGGGACCGACCCCGACGCCGTCCGGACCGAGATTCGCGAGGGGCTCGCCGCCGGGCGTGACCTCCGGGACTGGGACTTCGTCGAGGAGTCGGTCCACGTCGAGTCCGTCGCCCCCGAGGAGACGTACGCCAGCGCCGTCGTGCTGGCGACCTACGGCGAGAGTCACCCCGTCGTCTGAACGCCGCGCTGCCGGCCGTATCTGACTAGTCACGGGGTTTTTAGTACCCTACCGCCTAAGTGGAGCAGAACGTCCATGTATGGGAATTCGCCGCTCGGTGGCGACACGGAGAAAGTGACGCTCACGCCGGAGCAACGCCAGACGCTTCGCGAGGACCTCGCGGGCGTCGCCGCTCGGACGCGGGAACTACTGCCGGGAGAGTACGTCGTCGGGTCCGAGATAAGCGACAGTCAGTCGGGGCCACGGGCGACCATCGCCGTCCAGCCGCCGGTGGGCTCGGTCGTCAGCGCCGACTACACACCCGAGGACGCGGACAGCGCGACCATCACCGACGCCGAACGCGACGACCTCGCACAGGGTATCGCGGCCTCCGCGGCCCTGCAGGTCAAGCAGGTGATGGGTGACGAGACGACGCCGACGGCGCAGTAACTTCTAGACCGCCTTCGCCGCTTCCGGCGGGTTGTAGAACAGCGCGTAGCCGATAGACCCGCTGGCCGGCAGCGACCCGGCCGCCAGCGCGGCGACGACGCTGAGCGACGTGAGGACGGCGCCGGCGGCGGCCACCAGCATCGAGAGCGCGATACTCGCGAGGACGAGATCGGCCGTGGAGAGGGTGTGGGCGGCACCGAGCATCGTGCCTGTTCGGACACGCGCCAGCTAATTAAATATTATTACTACGGTCGTCGCCCCCGTGTGGCTCCCCCTCGCTACGCTTTTTCGAGGCAGTTCACTGCGCTCGGCTCCTCGCTACTTCCCCCAGAAGGGGTCCCGATTGCGGTGTTTCTCTAGGTACATCGACAGCGCCTCGCGTTCGTCGACGGAGATGTCTTCTTTGAGTTCCTGTTCGAGAATCTTCGCGTGTTTCTCTGGAATCTCCACCCAGAGGTCGTCGCCCTCCTCGATTTGCCGGCCGACGGTGGGACCGTCGATGGAGACGGCCATGCGCTCGCCGGTGCGGGCCGAGTCGACGTCCTCGCCCTCGTCCTGGATGGTCTTGAGGCGCCCGACCCGCGTCGGTTCGCCGTCCGCCCACTTCACGACGTTGACGTTCCGGCGGAGTTCGCCCGAGAGTATCTCCACGCCGACGACGGCCGGGTCGGACTGGCGGAAGGTGTGGTCCTGCAGGATACGGAACTTCGCGGGGCGCGTGATGTTCTCCAGAATCTGCTCCTGCTGGGCCTCCTCGATGGCGGTGACGTGGTCGTCGTAGCGCTCGACGAGTTGGTAGATGACGTCGTCCTCGAACAGTTCGACGTCCTCCTGTTCGGCGAGGTCACGGGCGTCGTCCAGCACCTCGACGGAGAACGCGAGGATGGCCCGGTGGGTCGGTTCGTTGGCCGTCTCGGCGACCCGGACGTCCCGCGGCGCGACGGCGCCCACTTCGGCGCGCATGATGGGTATCTCTTCTTCGGCGAGCGTACTGGAGATGGCCTCCAGCGACCCGAGCGTGTCGGCCTTGACGACCACACCCTCCTCTTGGGTTGTGACCTCGATTTCGGCCAGTTCTTCCTCGACTTCGGCGATGACCTCGCTCTGCTCGCGGTTCCGGACGACGCGAATCGGCGCGCCGGCCATGGCGTCGTCTAAGTCCGGGGCGGCTATCTTCACGCCGTCGGCGGCCGTGACTTCGTCGACCTGTTCGAACTGCGCCTCCGTCCGAATCTCTTCGAGCGGTCGGGGGCGCAAGAGCGCCCGAACGTCGGTGACGATGGGTCCCTGCAGGCCACCGACGACGATAGTGTCGTCCGCGCGGATGGTGCCGTCGTAGACGATGGCGTCGAGCGTCGTCCCGAAGCCCTGCGTGTCCTTGACTTCGAGGACGGTGCCGACGCCGGGGCCGGCGGTGTCTATCTCCATCTCCTCTTTCATGTAACGCTGGGAGAGGCCCATCATCACCGTCAGGAGGTCCGGGACGCCTTCGCCCGTCTCGGCGGAGACGGGGACGACGCCGATGTTGGCCTGGAAGTCCTGCACACGCCAGTACATGTCCGCGGAGAAGCCGTTGTCCGAGAGTTCGCCGATAATCTCGTACAGTTTCTGGTTCAGGTCCGAGGTGACCCGCTCGGACTGGGCGTCCATCGTCGCCTGCACGGGCATGTTCTCGTTGGGGTTCCAGCCCGGCACGGTGTCTATCTTGTTCGCAGCGACGATGAACGGCGTCTGGGTCCGTTTGAGGATGTCGATGGCCTCCAGCGTCTGTGGCTGGAAGCCGTCGTTGACGTCGACGACGAGGATGGCGATGTCCGCCAGCGCCCCGCCCCGCGAGCGGAGCGTCGAGAACGAGTGGTGGCCGGGCGTGTCGATGAACAGCAGGCCCGGCAGGTCGAAGTCCGTCGGGTCGACGAGTTCCCCGGCTATCTCCGAGATGACCGACAGCGGCACCGCCGTCGCGCCGATGTGCTGTGTGATAGCGCCCGATTCCCCGGCCGTTACGGCCGACCCGCGGATGCGATCCAGGAGGCTGGTCTTCCCGTGGTCGACGTGGCCCAGCACCGCGACGATGGGTGTTCGAAGGGTGTGGTCCGTCTCTGTGGTGGCGTCCGTGTCAGACATAGATGGCCCCAGAAGTTATCGGAACGAGTCGGTGACAGTAGTTAAGTTCGTCGTCATCGGGCGCACGGGCCGTGAGCGCCGCTCACTCGGTGACGGCGAACGACCCGGTCATGCCGACGCTGCGGTGTGGCGCACAGTAGTACTCGTACTCCCCTGCCGTCTCGAACGTGTACGTGTAGGTGTGGCCTTTCTCGAAGGTCCGGCCGCCGTCGCCCGGCGTCCCGGTCCAGTCGCTCCCGCTCGGCGTCGTCGCCGGCTTGACGTTGTGGTTGCTACTGCGCCACTCCCAGCGGACGGTACTCCCGACCGGGACGGCGAACGTCTCCGGGTCGAAGACGAAGTCGCCGGGCCCGACGAGGACTCGCTGGGCCGCGTCGGCGGGCGTCGCCGTCCCGGTGGCCGTCGGGGAGTCGGTGGGCGTCGCCGTCTCTGTCGGTGTGGACGTGTCCGTCGGCGACGGCGTCGGTGTGTCCGTGGCAGTGGTCGTCTCTGTCGCCGTCTGCTGGGGTGTCTCGCCGCCGCCGTCGCCGCCACACCCGGCGAGCGCCCCCGTGACGCCCGCGGCCAGTGCTGCGAGGAACCGGCGTCTACTCTCGGTCATGTGCCCACTGTGGTCGCCGGTGGTAAAACACTACTCCGTCGTCAGACGGCCCGTGGCGTTTATGTAATCTCGCTCAGAAGGGACCGTATGGCCGAGATACTCGCCGAGAACCTCTCGGGGAAAGACGTCATGGGTAGCGACGGGGCGGAACTGGGTAGCCTCTACAACATCACGATGGACCTCTCGTCGGGGTCGCTGAAACACCTCGTCATCGACCCCGCGGAGTCACTCCGCAACACCGACTTCGAGTACAGCGACCAGGGTCGGCTGATGGTCCCGGTCGACCGCGTGAAGGCAGTCAAAGACCACATGATCGTCAAACGGTAGATGTACGTTCTCGACTCGTCGGCGTTCATCAACGAGTACCACACTGACGAGCAGATAGCGACGATTCCGCTCGTCCAAGAGGAGTTAGAGGGGGAGGCTGCCTTCCGATTCGACGCACTCGAAGGGTCGGGCATGCACCTCCACATCCCCGAGCAGGACACCGTCGAGCGCATCGAACGCGCCGCCCGCGAGACGGGTGACCTCGCGGAACTCTCGGAGACGGACGTCCGCCTCGTCGCCGCCGCCTTCGAACTCGACGCCAGACTGGTCACCGACGACTACGCGATGCAGAACGTCGCCGAGAAACTCGACGTCGACGTCGAGGTCATCGCCCGCGACGGCATCTCCGAACAGCGCGACTGGCTGTTCCAGTGTGCCGGGTGTGGGCGGGAGTTCGACGAGAACCACGACCGCTGTCCGGTCTGTGGGAGTTCGCTCTCCCGGAAGAACCCTGCCTGAGCAGTCACGCCGTCGACTCTTCGACGTCTTCCAGACCGAGGTCGATGAGTTGCTTGACCACTTCCTCTTCGGTGATGCCGTAGCGGCGGGCCAACACCTGAATCGCCCGGGCTTGGCCGTCGTCGCACACGACCGTGAACCGGGATGACATGTCACTACGTCTACCGGGCGAGCGCATAAATACCCGTCAGACAGCCGTCACACGGCGAGTATGGCCGTCTTACCTTACACCGGCAGTGACGTCCCGGTCGTCGCGAGGTAGTAGTTCAGGACGAACAGCCCCGCGTTCCAGAGGCCGTGGGCCAGCGCCGGGACGACGATGCTCTCCGTGTACTCGTAGACCGTCCCGAGGACCAGCCCCAGCGCACCCGCGGTGAGGACGTACGTCCACGCGCTTCCGGAACTGATGGCGAAGGCGTGGCCGAGGCCGAACAGCAGGCTGGCGAGGACGATAGCCGGGACGACGCCGAACGAACGGCGAAAGAGACCCTGCACGACGCCCCGGAAGACGAGTTCCTCGCCCGGGCCGACCAGCAGGAGAGCGACCGGGACCATGTAGAGGAACAGCGGCGGGTTCTCCCGGCCCGCCTCGATGACGCTGTTCTGGCCGGATTCGACGCTGGTACCGAACACTGTCTCGACGACGGTGCTGAGCAGGTCGACGACGACGCCCATCACTATCGCGCCGAGGAAGATGCCGACGACACCGGCCACCACCCACCCGGCGTCCCTGAGCGTCGGCGACCGGACGTGCAGGAGCGACTGCTCGTTCCGCAGTCCGACGAAACCCAGCGCGGCGACGACGAATCCGACGAACGACACCGCGTTGACCGCCGCGTACAGGGACGCGGGCGTTCCAGCGGCGTCCAACGGGAGCGAGACGCCGAACAGCGCCGCTCCGACCTGTCCCAGAAGCCCCGCGAGGAGGAACGCCGCCGCGACGACGGCCAGCGCCCGGACGCCGTTCACCGCGACTGTGCGGCCGTCAGCCACCGAGACGTACGGGGGAGTGAGTGCCATAGCGAGCGTTGATACACGGTAGTCGTCGGGTCCACAAGACCCCACCGATTGGGTGCGTCGGGCGCGAGGGCCCCGCTACCCCGTCCGGTCGTCGATGTGGTGGACGGCGCTCGGCGAGAGGAGGCGACCGGTCGGCAGTTTCACCCAACCGTTGGCGAGCACCCGCAGGGCCCCTTCGTGGAGCACCGTCTCCTGTGCCATGTCCGCGTACACGACGGCGTCCGCGTACTCCTGTACGACGTCGTCGAGGGCGTCGCCCCAGACGGGTTCGTCCGAGATGACCATACCGTGCCGTCGCCCCGACGGGACAAAATACTGGTGCGGGCTTGTCCTTCGAGACTGCACACCGACGCGTCCCGCTAGTCGATTCGGTAGCTCGGCCGGTCGGCCACCGTGCGCGTCTCCTCGGTGTCCTCGCCGGCGAGCAGTCCACGGGCGGCCCGCTTGCCCCACTCGACGGCCGGTTGCGTGAACGTCTCCACGTCGGCGAGTTCGCCCACGAGGACGCAGGCGGCCTCCATCGCGTACAGCAGTTCGCCCAGATTGCGGGCGTCGAGGCGGTCGAGTTCGAGTTCGACGGCCGGCCGTCCGGCCGCCGAGAGGCTGGCGACCGTGGCGTCGTACTCGGCGTCGAGCAGTTCGCCGAGGTCGGCGCCGGCCAGATACGAGAGCGACTCGTTGCCCGGGTCCGGGACGGGCACGTCGGCCCGTTCGCGCGGGCGGACGACGGTGACCATCTTGTCTCGGGGACCGGCCCGATACAGTTGGAGTTGGGAGTGCTGGTCGGTCGCACCCAGCGCCCGCGCCGGCGTCTGGCCGCGGCCGTCCTTCCCGAGGCTCTCGGCCCACAGTTGGGCGAACCACTCGGCGAAGTACTCCAGTCGTTCGGCGTAGGGCATGACGGCGTTGACGCTCGCGCCTCGTTCTTCGAGTGCGTAGGCGACGGCACCGTAGGCGTAGGCGGGCGTGTCGTACAGCGACGGCCCGAGGTCGTCGGCCACGTCGCCGGCCCCCGCGAGCAGGCCCTCGATGTCGAGGTCCACGATGGCGGCCGGCACCAGTCCGACCGTCGACAGCGCGGCGAACCGGCCGGGCACGCCGTCGGGCAGGGGGAGCGTCGGCAGGTCCTCCTCGTCGGCGAGTTCCCGGAGCGGCCCGGACTCGCCCGTCGTGGCGACGGTCCGCTCGGTCCAGTCGACGCCGCGGGACTCGTAGGCCTCGCGGACGACGAGGAAGTTCGCCAGCGTCTCGGCGGTGGTGCCGGACTTCGAGACGACGCTGATGGCCGTGTCTTCGAGCGGCAGGCCCGCGAGCGTTCGCTCGACGTGTTCGGGGTCGACGTTGTCGAGGACGACGTGTCGGTCGGGGTCGTCGGCCAGCGCTGCCGTGACCGTCTTCGCGCCCAGCGCGGAGCCACCGATGCCGACGGTGACGACGTACTCGGCATCTGCGACGGGTTCGACCGCCTCGCGAATCATCTCGGGGTCGGTGCGGTCGGGGAGGTTCAGCGCGGCGTAGCCGAACTCGTCGGCCTCGCGGCCGTCGGCGATTGTCTCGTGGGCCGCGGCGACGCGCTCGTCGAGGGCGTCCAGCGCGTCCTCGTCGACGCCGGGGTCTGCGACGGTACCGAGAGCGGCACCGATGTCTACGTGCATACGCGAGAGGTCGCGGGCCTCGTACATATGTCTCGGGGAGTCGCCAGCGAACGGGGCGTTTAACCGCCCTGTGCCCCTAGCGCCGACGATGACAGACGCGACGACCGCCGACCGCGGCGAGGAGGCCCAACAGACGTACAATGGGCTCCCGGGCGCCTTCCTCTACGCCGTCCGCACGAGCGAGTCGTGGCTATTCAAGGGGTACGTCGTGCTGGCGCTCCTCCTCTCGCTGGCCATCGGCCTCGTGTTCGTCTTCGGCCTCGTCTCGATACTGGCCCAGACCAGCAGCGTCCGCGGCGGGACGTTCACCTTCTCCCGGTCGTTCTTCCTGTTCGTCGGCGTGCTCGTCGTCGCGCCGCTGCTGGCGCCGGTGTTACTCGTCGCCCGCCGACACCGCCGCTCGGCGTCGTCGGTGACCTACGACCGGGGACTGGCGCTGTCTGCGTTGCTGTTCGTCGCGTCGCTGTACGTCGGCCTCGTCGTCTCGGTCCCGCCACAGTTGCAGGAACCGACCGGGAGCGCCGTCGTCGCGACGCTGTACGGGCTTCCCCAGATCGCGGGCCTCGTGCCGCCGCTGGTCGCCGTCGGCGTGATGTACGCTGTCCACAGACTGTTGCGGTGAGCGCGGGTCGAAACCCGGAAGAACGCCGACAGCGTACCCCTGTCCATGACCACGAAAGAGGGGACCTTCCTCGTCACGCACGCCGACGACGAGTCGGCGACACTGCGCGACGTCGCCGACTCGCAGGTACTGACGCTGTCGGAGAACCCGGGGGTCGACGCCGGGAACGTCGTCGACGCCACCGTCGAGGCGGAACCACCGATGGAGGTGACCTACACCGTCGTCGAACTGGACGCCGAGCGCACCATCCCCGTCGAACGGGTCGACTTCGAACCGACGACACAGGTCAAGGACATCGCGGCCGACCAGCCCGTGGGCGACCTGACCACCCGCGAACGGGCCGGCGAGGGCGAGATTCACGTCCTGACCGTGCCCGAGGGCGACACCGACGAGGCGGCCACGGAGGTCGTCGAGGACGAGGCCACCCTCTCGCGGGCGGCCCGCCTCGGCGTCGACCGGGTGGAGGTCCGTACCGCTACAGGCGTCGTCAGCGTCCGCTATCTGCCCGACTGAGGGCGGACTCGCTCGTCGCGGGTGCGGCGTTCCAGTCGGCCGCCACTGCGCTCCGGCGGGCCGCGAACGACGGTCGCACCCTTCCCAGATTGGGAAGGCTTATTCAAAGCCGTGCCACACTCTCGCCCATGGTCGAGTTCGAGGTCCCGGAAGTCGATTACACCCAGTACTCCAACCGCCAACTGGTGGCGGTTCCGCTGGCGGTACTGCTGGTGGCGCTCATCGTCCTCGCGGGCTGGTGGGCCATGACCGGGTCGCCGGTCACGCTCGGTGTCGACTTCAAGGGCGGGTCGGAGGTCACGGTCGAGACGACGCTCTCACAACAGGAGATACGCCAGTCGTTCGACGAGCCGGTCGTCTCCGTGCAGGGCGTCCAAGGACAGAGCAACCAGTACATCGTCACGTTCGACTCGTCGAACATCGACGCCATCCGCCAGACGGTCGACGACACCGAGGGGATGGAGCGGCTCCGTAGCGGCACCACCTCGCCGCTCTTTGGCGCCGAGAACCAGCGCCTGGCCGTCGTCGGCGTCGGGGTCGCCTTCCTCGGAATGAGTCTGCTCGCATTTGCCCTCTTCCGGACGTTCGTGCCGAGCATCGCCATCGTCATCTCGGCGTTCTCGGACATCGTCATCCCCGTCGCCATCATGAATCTGGTGGGCATCAAACTCTCGCTGGGCACCGTCGCCGCCCTCCTGATGCTCATCGGGTACTCCGTCGACTCGGACATCCTGCTGAACAACCACGTCCTCCGTCGCTCGGGCGGGTTCTACGAGTCCACCTACCGGGCGATGCGGACCGGGGTGACGATGACGCTGACCTCTATCGCCGCGATGGCCGTCATGGCCGTCACCGCGACGCTGTTCGGTATCGAGCTGATGGCCTCCATCGGCATCGTGCTGGTGCTGGGGCTGACCGCCGACCTGATGAACACCTACATGCTCAACGTCACGCTGCTTCGCTGGTACAAGTACGAGGGGGTCAACCGATGAGCACGCTCCGCGAGAACTGGCGCATCGCCCTGCTCGTCGTCCTCCTGCTGGGCAGTGCCGTCGCGCTGTTCGTCCCCGGCACGCCGCCGGGCACGACGCCCGAGGAGGGTGCGGGCGACGCCTCGAAGGTGAGCAACCTCCAGTACGGCATCCAGCTCTCCGGCGGGACCCGCATCCGCGCGCCAATCGTCGGCACGACGGCCGAAGGTGTCGACGTGGCGCCGAACCAGACGGCCGCGCTCGCACAGAACGTCTCGAACGAACTCGGTATCGACCCCATCGACGTCGAGGTGCGGGCGGGCCAGCGAGGCGCGAACGGCACCGTCGAAGTGTTCACGCGCAACGTCACGAATCAGGAACTCCGGGCCGCCCTCGAAGCCGAGGGGTACAACCCCTCGACGATACGGCCCGGCGTGACACAGGCCACCCGCGAGGAGATGGTCGAGAGCGTCACCGACAAGATCCGGACCTCCGCACTCAGCGGCGGCCGGGTACAGGAGGTCAGTGCGCCCGGTAGCTCCCGGAGCTTCATCAGCATCACCGCGCCGGACCGCGAACCCGAGGCGCTCGTCGACATCCTCGAAGAGCGCGGTGTGGTCCGGATGTACGCCGTCTACCCGTCGAACAACGGGAGCTACGTCCGCGAACAGGTCCTCTCGCAGGACGAGTTCGCCGGCGTGGCCTCGGACGACACGCAGTCTCGCGGCCCGGTCGCACGGGTCACCGTCGAACAGAGCGCCGCCGAACGCTTCAGTAGCGAGATGGTCGACGCCGGCTTCGGACAGGCACGGAGCTGTCGCAACTACAACCACAGCGACATCCAGCAGACCGAGGGCCACTGTCTGGTGGCGACGCTCAACGGCGAACCGTTCTACGCCCGCGGTGTCGCACCCGGCCTCGCGGAGTCGTTCCGTGAGAACACGTTCAAGGACGACCCCATCTTCGTCCTCCCGGCCGACAGCATGGAGATGGCGCGCGAGATCGAACTGAACCTGAAGGCCGGCCGCCTGCCCGCGCCGCTGGACTTCGAGAACTCCGACCAGCTCTCCCTCTCGCCGGCGCTGGCCGAGCAGTTCCAGCAGAACTCGCTCGTCACCGGCCTGCTGGCCGTCCTCGCCGTCAGCATGGTCGTCTACGGCCGCTACGGCCGACCCGAAGTCGCGTTCCCGATGATTGTGACGGCGCTCTCGGAGGTGTTCATCCTCCTCGGGTTCGTCGCGCTGGTCCAGTACCCCCTGAACCTCTCGCATCTGGCAGGGTTCATCGCCGTCATCGGGACGGGGGTGGACGACCTCATCATCATCGCCGACGAGATACTCCAGCAGGGGAAAGTCGAGACAGGCCGGGTGTTCCAGAGTCGCTTCCGGAAGGCGTTCTGGGTCATCGGCGCCGCCGCGGCGACGACCATCGTCGCGATGAGTCCGCTGATGGTGCTCTCGCTGGGGGACCTCTCCGGGTTCGCCATCATCACCATCGTCGGCGTCCTCATCGGCGTGCTGGTCACCCGTCCGGCCTACGGTGACATCCTCCGGAACCTCGTGCTGGACGAGGACTGAACCCGGCGACTGCCACCGCTCTCGCCCGCCTCGACGTCGTCGTCCGACCTCGTTTCACGACGGCGTCGAGATATTCCTTGGTACGACGTGACAAATTCGTTTAGATTGACTTATCACCTGTCGCGCCCTACGTTCACTTCCCGTTGGAACGCGGGGATACACTGGACGACGTATCTCAGACTGTCCGTTCAGGACGGAAAGGGATGCGTTGGGGGCAACAACCGAGCAGTCCGTCACAGGATTCCGAGGTTAACGCTCCGAAGGAGAACCGCCACAGCCCATCGCCGGCCCGGCCGGCAGGGTCGGTAAGAAGGCCAAGTACCGGACGTCACGTAAGTGACGCTCGGGAACCCAGCACGTCGGCAAAGGCTGGTGCAAGCCCAGCTAAAGCCCGCAAGGGCAAGGCCGGTGGAAGCCCGGCTAAACGCTGACACGAGTGCTGGACGGGTCGCAAGGGCTGCTGAAAACATCTCCCGTCCAGGTCCAAGCCGCGTTCACGGGAATTTTCGGCTGTCAGAACTCGCCGAGCGTCGCCTGTTCGGCCGCCGCGAGGACGTCCTCGCAGGTCGACCACGACGCTCGCGCGCAGTCGGGCAGGTCGCCGTTCTCGTCGACGTACCCTGCCAGAAACTCGCGCGTCGTCGGGTCGCTCGGATAGCCGGAGCCGACGGCACCGTACGTCTCCGAGAGCGACGCCACGTGTGCGTCGCGGGCCACTTTCGCCACGATAGAGGCCGCGCCCACCAGCGGATCCGTCTCGTCGGCGCCGTGCTCGGCATCGACGGTCACCGTCGCCTCGACTCGTTCGGCGACCCGCCTGCCGAACCGCTCGGCGTCGGTGTCGCCGGCGTCGACAGTGCCCG
The DNA here is from genome assembly GCF_019599465.1 of Haloarcula rubra. GTDB lineage: Archaea > Halobacteriota > Halobacteria > Halobacteriales > Haloarculaceae > Haloarcula > Haloarcula rubra. The sequence continues at coordinate 39,826 of NZ_RKLR01000005.1, read as the reverse complement.
AGAGACCGTCCGTCGCGACGCCGGCCAGCGCTTCGCCGTGGGCCGCGACGGTCAGCGTGTTCATGTCCGTCTCCGGGTCGTCGATGCGTTCGACCGGAATCTCGGCGACGGCGACGGCGTCGGCGGCGTCGCGTATCGCCTCGTCCAGTCGCTCGCGCCGGGCCGGCGGGATACCTTTCGAGTCGCCCACGCCCTCGGGGAGCGCCGCCGGGTCGGCCCGGACCACGGCGGCGAACATCGACCCAAGTACGGGCCCCTTCCCGGCTTCGTCGACGCCGAATCGCATGGCTGGTCGGTCTGCTGGCGCGAGCAAAGTCGTTGCGGTCGGGCCACAGCCAACGGTGGGGTCGCCACGACTATTCGTAAGATTGACAGTCGAGAGCGTATTTCCGACCGACGATGGCCGATTTGGACCGCGTCTACCGGGCCCTCGCTGCAGAAGAGCGCCGACTGGCGCTCGCATGTCTCGAACACCACCGGCAGCTGACGCTCCCTGACCTCGCAGAGCTGGTCCTCGAGCGCCAGCAGGACGCGGACGTCGCGAGTCTCTCGGGCGAACGGCTCCGCGATACGTACTTTCAGCTCTACCACACGCACGTGCCGGTCCTCGAAGACTGTGGACTGGTCCGGTACAGTCAGGAGGACGACCTCGTGGCCGCGACGGACCGGATTCCGGCGGCGCTGGACTCCGTCGAGGAGAACGTCGAGCGGTTACGGGCGTTTCCGACCGACAGCATCGGCGACTGACTGCTCCTCGCGAACTGCTTTGTCGGTGTCCGAGTGTCGTCGTTAGTTCGGCCCGCCGGTACCGTTTCCGTTGCCCGGCGGTTGCCGGAGGAAGGGCTCGAAATCGACGTTGCCGACGACGTCGCTCCGGCCGTCGTCGTCCGCGGCCTGATTGTACGTGGCTTCCTCTGGGCCGTCGGGACTGCCCCACCAGTTGTTCCTCGCGTCGACTTCGGGGTCCGCAGACGGGTCTCGCCTCCCGCCGTCGGTCCCGTTCCGGTTGTTGAGGCCGATAGCGACGAGGAACTGGTTCTCCCTGAACGTGAGTCCACTCCCGTCGCCATCGATTTTCACGGCCTCGGGGAGTATCCCCTCCGCGCTCGTGATGTCCTCGATGACGTTGCCGGTGATACTCGTATCTTCGGTCGTGCTGAGGGTCTGGCCAGTGATATTAGCGGAAATTCCGATACTGATTCCCTGTGCGAACGTGAAGCCGAAACCCTGGCCGTCGGATGGATCGGAGTCGGTGTCGCTTGCTGCGACGAGACCGCGTATCTCGTTGTCGTCGACGTCGACGGTCGCGGTGCTGTGCTGGACGACGATGCCCAGCGCCGCGAGGTCGCTCTCGATGCCTTCGATGGTGTTGCCGTTCACCACCGCGTCTGTGACGGTGCCGGGGCCGTCGTTGTCGGCATGGAAGCGGATGCCGTTGGCCGTCGGGAACCCCGACCGCTCTGTCGTCTCTTGATCGAGGTTTCGAATAGTGTTGTTCGCTATCTCGATGCCGTCGTGGTCACCCTGGCCCACGAGGATACCGGCGACGTCCCGTCGACCAGTCGGGCCGACGTCCTCGACGGTCGTGCCCACGACGGTGACGTCGTCGACGCCACGTTCGACTTTCACACCGAGTCGACCGTCGGGGGTCGTGACAGTGAGGCCGTCCAGGGTCACGCCGTCGGCCGCGACACTGACGGCCGTGTTCGCCCCACCGCCTGCTATCGTCGGGTCGGCGTCCGTCTCGATGGTCACCGCGACGTCGACGGCGACTGGGTCGTACGTCGCCGAATCGGTCACCGTGAGCGTGTCGCCGTCGCTGGCCGCGTCGATGGCGCTCTGGAGCGCGTCGCCACCGCCGGCGACGGTACTGTTCGCGGCCGCCGGCCCGGCGAGGCCACCGAGTCCCAGCACGCCGGCCGCTATCGCTCCGCGTTTCAGTACCGCCCGGCGTGAGATGCCGGTGTCTGTGTCTCGCAGATAACCCACGGTTGCCCCGACTGACCAGCGGGGCATAAGTGCAACATTACGTTCAGACGGTTCTGCGCGCGTTAGAACCATCTTACCAGCCGCTCGGGCGGGACTCGACGCCCGCGTTATTCTTTGAGGAACTCGGCCTTCGCGAACGGTTCGTCTTCACCCTCCACGTCGACGACGTCTAGTGCGGTCACCACGGCACCGACCCCAAGCAGGCCGGAGAGACTCGGTTCGGTGCGCCCCTCGTCGCTGGAGACGAGCTCCTTCACGTAGAGGCCGCCCTCGCCGTGGATGCGGACGTCGGCGTGGGTCTCGTCGACCAGTTCGCCGCTGGCGGCGTAGACGTCGCGGGTGCGTGTGAGGTCCGCGCGGCGGTGGGCCACGCGCTGTGGCGTCTCCTGTTCGACGGTCGTACCTTCGAGGTCGGCAAGCGCCGCCTGCAGGGCCTCGTCGGTGACCTGTTCCTCGAACTCGACGTCCATCCGGTAGGTCTTCGAGGCGTCGAGTTCCTTCACGCGCTCGACCATCTCGTGGGTCGCCAGTCGGAGCCCTTCGACCTCGACTTTCCCGTCGGCGAACTCGTTGACGTCCGCTTCGAGCGCGTCGGTGTCGACGTCGCGCGTGCGGGGTTCGTCCACCTCGATGACGAACGGGCGGCCGGACTCGAGCATCAGGGCGTCGACGTCCTCGCGGCCGGCGCCGTGGAACGTCGCGCCGTCGCCGTCCATGGTCTCCTTGACGACCGGTGCGGTCAGTTGCTCGACGCTCTCATCGTAGCGGTAGCCGGTACCGTCACAGCCGTCACAGGGCTGGCCCTGCCAGCGGCCGGTGCCGTTGCAGTCGTTGCAGGGCCACTTCGTCTGGGGGATGTCACGCTCCAGTTTGCGGTACCGGCCGTAGACGAACGCGGAGTTCACCCGCGCCTCGACCTCGTCCGTCGCGAGGTCGAGCGTGAACTGGACCTCCGGCCGGCCGAACTCGACTTCGGCGCCGGTCAGGTCGCCGATGCGCTTGCCGACCTCGCGGTTGAGCTCGGTCTTCAGCGCCTCGCCGGCGTCCTCGTCCAGGCCCACGTCCTCCCGGAGGAGGACGTCGTTCTCCTCTAAGAGCGGCGGGACCTTCGTCCCGACCTGATACGTCGCAAAGTCGTAGCCGCGGACGGCGGTGGCGGCCTGTTCGGCCCACCAGTCGACGCGGTCGGACTCCCCCTCACACACCCAGCAGTCCTCACTGGCCTCGAAGTCGTCGTCGGCTTCGAGCGCGAGGGTCACCCGCAGCGCGTGACCCCGCTCGGCGTTGGTCAGCCCGAAACTCCGGTCGGCGAACAGCCGGCCGAGGCAGGCGTCACAGAGTGGGCCAGTCGCCAGTGCGGCCCGTGCATCCTCCAGTACGGTCATTGTCGGTCCGACGCGGCCGGTCCGTAACTGCGTTTCGACCTCTTCGCCGCCGTCGCCCCCACCAACGGTGCCGTGACTCACGACCAGAAAGCCCCGGCGCGCTGAACTCGGGAGCCTCGTTGCGCGCTTCCGTCGCTCGCGTTACTCGCGCCGTCCAGTGCTTACTTCGTCTGCCATCGTTCAGCGCGCCGCCCCTTTCAGTCCCACCTCGGCGGTTGTCTTACCGGCAGCATCCTGCGGCGTCTCAGCGCTCGTCGCGGCCGCCGTCGGCGGTGTACTCCGTCGGCTCTCGGGCGAACAGCTCGCCCGGAACGTCGGTGACCGACACCGAGACGTCCCGCTGTGGGAACGGAATCTCGACGCCGGCCGACTGGAAGCGCTCGTAGACGGCCTTGTTCAGATTGTGGATGGCGCGCGCGTTGAGCGCGGGGTTCGACACCCAGCAGAGGAGTTCGAAGTTCAGCGCGGACCCGCCAAACTCGCGGAAGCGAACCCTGGGTTTCGGCCGGTCGAGGACCAGTCCCTCTGCCTCGGCCACCGCCATGAGTATCTCCTCGACGGCGTCGACGTCGGTGCCGTAGGCGACGCCGACAGGGACGCGGATGCGCCGTTTCTGTTTGGGCGTGGACTCGTTGACGATGGCGGCATTCGAGAGCTTCGAGTTGGGGACGGTGACGAGGATGTCGTCGCGGGTGCGGATGACCGTCGAGCGCACGGAGATGTCCTCGACGCGGCCGCGTTCGCCCGTCTCGAGGACGACGTAGTCGCCGACCTTGTAGGTCCCGTCCAGATACAGCGACAGCGACCCGAAGAAGTTCGCGAGGGTGTCACGCGCCGCGAGGCCGACGATGATGCCGATGAGGCCGGCCGACGCCAGCAGCGGCGTCGGGTCGATGTCCCAGAGGACCAGCAAAAGCAGAACGCTCGCGCCCGCGATTACCGCGCTCCAGACGTTCTGGAGAATGGGGACGACCTGTCGGTCGATGTAGCGGCTATCGGTGGCGACGCTGGAGGCTTTCCGTCCGACCCGCATCAGCGTCACCGCCCAGACGACGATGACGACCGAGAGCGTCCCGGCCTCCAGCGGCACGGCGAGGTCGGGCGAGACGTCGTACACCTGCGTCCCGACGTAGACGCCGGCGACGCTCAGCGTGACGTACAGCGCCGAGTGGACCCCGCGGAGGACGATGTCGTCGACCTCGCCGTCGATACGGGTGGTCACGCGCTTGAGATACCGGTCGCCGACGCCCCGGACGAGGAAGCCGAGGCCGAGGCCGGCGAGAATCAACACGGCGAACCCCTGCCACGCCGGAAGCGAGGCCAGCAGGTCGGTGACACCACCCAGTTGCATACCACCCGTTGGCTGGCCGACGTATATATACTGGTCACCCTACGCCCGAACGCGAGACCGAACCGCCTTTAATCACGGCTGACCGCTCCGTAACTGTGAATCCGATTCTCGTCGCCATCCTGCTGGGTCTGTTGCAGGGGATTCTGGAGTGGATTCCCGTCTCCAGCGAGGGGGGTGTCGCCCTCGCGTCGACGGTCCTCGCCGGGTTGGACCCCGGCGACGCCACTCGGCTGGCGCTGTTTCTGCACGCCGGCACGGCCGTCGCCGCCGTCGCGTACTACCGCGGCGAGGTCCGCGAGATTCTCGACTCGCTGACCCGTCTCTCCCGACGCCCCTTCGCCGACGAGACGGCGGACCTCTCCTTCCTCGTCCTCGCGACGCTGGCGACGGGTGTCACCGGCCTCCCGGCGTATCTCGCACTCGACGCAGCCGTCTCCGAACTCGAAGGCGGGCTGTTTCTGGCGCTCGTCGGCGGCTTGCTCGTCCTGACCGGCCTCGTCCAGCGGTTCGCGGCCGCGCTGTCGCTGGGCGAACGCAGCCGACCCGACTGGGCCGATGCCCTCCTCGTCGGCGCCCTGCAGGGACTCGCTATCCTCCCGGGCGTCTCGCGCTCCGGAACCACCGTGAGCGCCCTCCTGTTGCGCGGCCACGAGGGCGAGTCGTCGCTCCGCCTCTCCTTCCTGCTCTCGATTCCGGCCGCGCTGGCGGCCAACGCCCTCGTCCTCGTGGACACGGGCCTCCCGTCGATAGCGCCCGCGCAGGCCGTCGTCGCCCTCGCGGTCAGCGCCGTCGTCGGCTACCTCACCGTCGACGCCCTCGTCCGGCTGGTCCGGCAGGTCCCGTTCTGGGCGGTGTGTACGGTCTTTGGCGGCCTCGGCGTCGTCGGCGGCCTGCTGGTGGCGCTGTGAGTGCGGTGCTGGAAGTTATATAGGATTCGGCGACAACGCTCCAGTAACTGCGGCTATGAGTGGTGACGAACGAAAGGTTGTGGACACGTCCGGCGACTACCAGTACGTCGTCCGGGACGGCGACCCCGTCGCCGACCCGCAGTGGCGCTCCTGCCGACTCGTCGTCACCAACAAACGCCTCCTGCTGGCGACGAACGATGGGAACCAACCGATTCCCCACTCGAAGATTTCGCTGGTCGAGGACGAGTCGACGGTTCCGAACGGCGTACCGACCGACGCCACCGCCCTGCGAGTCGGCGGCAACGTCCTGCTGGTCGACGCGACGAACCTCGACGACTTCGCCTTCGAGTACTGCCGGGCGACGCTCCACGGCGCGGTCATCCTCGCCCGGAGTCCGGCCGTCGTCGGCGGCGTCATCCAGGACGACGCCGAGTGGTCGAAGGCCCGCTTCCGCCTCGACGACGAGGAGGTCCGGCTCCAGTTCCCCGGCGGCGGCTCGACCGTCTTCGACATCGAAGACGTCGGGACCATCGAGACCAGCGAGAGCACGGTGATGGGCGAGACACGCGCCGTCGTCGAAGTCGAACACACCGACGAATCGGACCGGAGCGTCGAGACGCATTTTTCGGGCATGCCCCACCACACGGACGCGCTCGAACGGTTGTTCTCGCAGGTCGTCGAGCGCCGCGAGGACGACTACGAACTCACCGAGATGGAGAGTCAGGTGCTGATGGCGCTGTACTCCGGCGTCTCCCCGTTCGAGATGGCCGACTTCGTCGGGACGACGCCCGACGACGTCGAGGAGATCTACCAGAAACTGCTCGACGTCGGCGCGGTGGACAAGGTGCGAACCCGGACGGAGGTCAGTCTGAACGCGCAGGGGCGGAACATGGCGAGCGAAGCGATGAGTGGAGAGTAGGGAGAGCCCGAGCGAAGCGAGGGGTCTCCGAGACGCGCAGCGGCGAACGCTGTGAGCCGCGAGCAGTAGTGAGTGGCCCGCGACGGCACCCCTCGCCCGCCGACGGCGGAACCACGAGCAGTAACGTGGTCCTACTGTTCGTTCGACGTTTCAACCATGGGTGTAGTTAACAAACCACGCGACGTAGATACACGTCCCGCCCGCACCGACGCGACGACGCGAGAGGCGACCGGTCGGCTCGGGCGCTCCGAGGGGAGGAACCAATGTCGCCACCCACCAGCATCGACGAGAGTCGGGGACGCAGCGAGAGGCGTGACGGCGGGCCACCGTCGACGCACCGACCGGTGAAGACAGGACACCGGGTTCGGAGGCACCGATGGCGTCACTGAACCTCCCCGGAATCGGGTCGGCAATCGAGCAACGCATCGCATCTGTCGACGGCGAGACGCTGACGCCGATAGTTCGGACGGTGCTCGACGACGGGACGGCGACGGTCGCGGAGTGGCATCGGACGCCACTCCACTGCGGTGCGGGCGGGGGATACTTCGGGACGGCGCTGTTTCGGTTCGAGGGCACAGCGGCGACTCGCTCGGGGCGCTCCGACTGGTCGGTCGTGCTCAAAGTTCTCGCCCACCGCCCCGGCGAGGCGCCGTCCGGTCATCCGTACTGGAAACGGGAGGCCGAAGCCTACCGCTCGGACCTGCTCGAGGACGTCGAGGGACCACTGGTCCCGGCCGAACTGTACGACGTCGACGAGTTCCCGGGCGAGGCCGTCTGGCTCTGGCTGGCGGACCTGACCGACGAGTACGACGACGACTGGCCGCTCGAACAGTACCGCCGGGCTGCCCGCCATCTCGGCCAGTTCAACGGGGGTTACATCGGGGAGACGGACCGAATCGAGGAGCCGTGGGTCGTCGAGCGGACCTTCGACTTCGGGACGACTGCGGGGGTCGTCGCGCTCGTCGACCAGGTGCCCGACGACCCCATCGTTCGGCGTCAGTTCCCGACCGCCGAGGACCGCGAACGGCTGCTCGCGGCGTGGCAGGCGCGGGAGCGGTTCGTCGACGCCCGCGAGACCGTCCCACGGACCTTCTGTCACTTCGATGCGTTCGGACGGAACCTGTTCGCTACGTCGACAGCCGACGGAACGCTCCGGACCGTGGCCATCGACTGGGACCAGTGCGGACTCGCGAGAGTCGGTGACGACGCCGGCGCGCTCGTCCTCCTGACGCTGATGTTCTTCGACTGGCCCATCGACAGGGCCGACGAACTGGAACGCGCGGTGCTGGACGGCTACCGCGAGGGATTGGCCGATGTGGGCTGGGACGGTCCGGCGGCCGTCGTCTCGCGGGGGTACCGCCTCCACGTCGTCAACCGGTGGCTGGAGTGGGTCGGCGCGCTCAGGGTCTACCTCGACGACGGACTCCACGACTGGGTCGCCGACCTGGTGGACAGGCCGTTCGAGGACGTCCTCGCCGGGAACCGCGAACTCCACCGCTACGTGTTCGACACCATCGACGAACTCGAACTGGGTGAGACGCCGTCGGTGTTGCCGGACGACGGCGCGCCTAACCGTTTAAAAAGAGGCTACTGACCTCGCTCTCGTCGCGAAAACTGCGGTCGGTCGCCCGCTACTCGTCGCCTTCGCGGACGGCCTCCAGCGACGCGAAGAAGCCGAAATACGCCACGACGCCGCCGAGCAGCGTGAGGTAGTAGAGCCACTGCGGGCCGCCCGGCAGGAGGTCGAAGACGAGGGTGACGACGGTCACCCACGCGATGGCGAACACGAGGTCGACGAACATCCCCGAGCGGTGCTCACAGACGTGCTCGCCGACGGTTTCGAGCAGACCTTTCCCCGAGGCCATGGCCATCGCTCACTCCTCCTCGTGTTCGTCGACCACGAGCACGGGCGTGTGTGTCGAGCGCAGGACCCGCTCGGTGACGCTCCCGAGCAGGGCCCGGCGGACGCCCGACCGGCCGTGACTGCCCATCACGACGAGGTCGATGTCCTTCGCGTCGGCGTAGCCGGCGATGACCTCGTGTGGCGCGCCGACCCGGACCTCCTCGTGGACCTCGATGCCGTGTTCTGCGGCGGCGTCGGCGACTTTCCCGGTGGCCGCGTCGGCCTTCTCCTCCAGTTCGGTCATCTCGCCGAAGTTGCCCTGCTTGATGCGGTCGACCTGCTCGGTGCCGAGGCCGAAGTTCACCGCGTCGATGTCGACGACGTACAGCGCGTGCAGTTGCGCGCCGTACTTCTCGGCGAGGTCGACGGCGTGGTCGACCGCTACGTTCGCCGTGTCGCTACCGTCCGTCGGGATGAGGATGTGTTCGTACATTGTTAGTCGTCAGCGGGCGTCTCGCCGCCGTCGCTGGCGACGATGTCCTCGGCGGTCTGTTGCTGGCCCATCGGTTCGGGGCTGTGACACTGCCGGACCATCCGCTTGGTCTCCATCGGCGGTTCCGGCGTCGCCAGCGAGACGGCGATGGTGACGATGAACACCAGCGGCGTCCCGACCAGCGCGGCCCCGATGGGCGGCACGTACTGTGCGTATATCGGGACGAGCGCCTGCCCGGAGCCACCGGCGATGTCCGCGAGCGCGCCGATATACGATGGGAGGACGCTGTTGATGATCGACGTTATCCACAGCAGGAGGCCGACGGACATCCCCGCCAGCGCCCCCTGTCGGTTGGTGTTCTCCCACCAGAGGCCGAGGAAGAACATCGGGAACAGCACGGTTCCCGCGAGCGAGAACGCGTACGCGACGAGCTCGCCGATGAGCGCCGGCGGGTTGAACGCCGTCACCGTGACGAGCGCGCCGACGACGATAATCGTCGCACGGCCGATGAGGATCTGCTCTCGCTGGGTCGCGTCGGGGTTGATGAGCTCCGAGTAGATGTCGTGGGCGACCGCCGACGAGGCCGTGATGAACAGGCCAGCGGTGGTCGCGATTGCGGCGGCCATCGCGCCGGCCGCGACGAGGCCGACGAACCAGCGCGGGAGGTTGGCGAACTGCGCGGCGAGGACGACGATGACGTCACCTTCCGCGCCGGTCATCGCCTGTTCGCCCGTGAAGACGGCCTCCGGCGAGATGTTGTTGACCTGCGCGAACAGGTCGACGCCGAAGGCGGCCATCGCGGGGGCGGCCCAGTACAGCAGGAGGATGAAGAAGAGCCCCCAGACCGTGGACCAGCGAGCGGTCCGTTCGCTCTTGACCGTGTAGAACCGCACGAGGACGTGCGGGAGACCACAGGTCCCGAAGATGAGCGAGAACGCCGTCGCGATCCAGATGTAGTACGAGGCGTTCCGGAAGGGTGCCGAGAACTCCCGGCTCAGGTCGTTGATGAGCAGCCCGTACTCTATCTGCGGGAGAATCGTCGAGTACCCCTGCGTGAAGCCGACGACGTAGACGCCGGCGAGGAACGCGACGATGAGGATGACGTACTGCACGGCCATGTTCTTCGTCGCGCCCAGCATGCCCGAGAGCGCGAGGTAGCCGACGGTGATGGTCATCATCACGATGATCATCGGGACGATGTCCAGCCCGAAGACGTACTGGCCGACCAGCCCCATGCCGCGGGCCTGTCCGACCGAGTAGACGTACGCGATGAGCAGCGTCGTAAAGGCCGCCAGCGCGCGCGCCGTCGGCGAGTTGAACCGGTCGGCGACGAAGTCCGGCGCGGTGTACTTCCCGAAGCGGCGCATCTGCGCCGCGAGGAAGATGAGCAGGACGAAGTAGCCGGTGGTCCAGCCGACGATGAACGCGAGGCCGTAGAAGCCGGCCAGCGCGACCAGTCCGGCCAGCCCGAGATACGATGCCGCCGACATCCAGTTGGCCCCGATGGCCATCCCGTTCTCGATGTTCCCGATGCCGCGGCCGGCGACCCACATCCCCTCGGTGTCGGCCACCTTGAACACGTAGCCGATGACGAGGAACGACGCCATCATCAGGAAGACGATGATGGCCGGCACGAGTTTGAACGAGATGTCGAGGGCCTCGGCCTGCAACGGAACCGTCACTGGTCGACACCTCCGTCGGTGGCCGTCGCCTCGCTAGTCTCGTCGGTTTCAGTCTCGTCGGGGCCGCCGGTACTGTGGTCGATACCGTACTTCTCGTCGAGTTTGTCCCGCTGGCGGGCGTACACCGCCGCGAGGATGAGCGCGCCGGTCGGCGCGCCGAAGGCGACGAGGAAGTAGTGCAGCGGGAAGCCGATGACCGGCATCGTCGCCGTCATCGCGCCGGGGGCGACGGCTGTCAACGTCACCGGCCCGAAGACGATGAGCGCCCAGACGATGAAACTCGTCCAGACGATCTTGAGGTGGTCCCGCATGAACGCCGTGCTGGGGCTCAGCAGGTTCACCTCCTTGTCGAGGTAGTTGGTGTTCTGGTGTGCCTGTGCGGCCTGCGTGGCGGTGCCGCCGTCTGTCTGCAGTGGCGACTCTCCGTCCGAGTCATGCGTCTCTGTGTCTGCCATGAATGTGACCGTGGTGTGTAGGTCGGGTGGTGGTTTGTTGGAAAGCGGTGCCGCTCAGTCGCTACTGACCTTCGACTGGATGTCGCTGACGACGTCTGGGTTACGGAGCGTGCTGGTGTCGCCCAGTTCCTCGCCGTTCGCGATGTCTTCGAGGAGTCGGCGCATGATCTTCCCGGACCGAGTCTTCGGGAGTTCAGGCGTGAATATGACCTGCTCGGGCCGGGCGATGGGGCCGATGGCGTCCTCGACGCCCTCGATGATCTGCTGCCGCAGTTCCTCGGTCTCCTCGTAGCCGTCCTCGGTGATGACGTAGGCGTAGACGGCCTCGCCCTTGATCTCGTGGTCACCGCCGACGACGGCGGCCTCGGCGACGCCCTCGACGCCGACGATGGCGCTCTCTATCTCCATCGTCCCGAGGCGATGGCCGGAGACGTTCAGCACGTCGTCGACCCGACCGAGGACGGTGATGTAGCCGTCCTGGTCGATCTTCGCGCCGTCTTCGGGGAAGTACACCCAGTCGGCCGGGTCGTCGCTGTCGACGTCGGAGTACTCCCGCCAGTACTCGTCGATGAACCGCTCGTCGTTCTTGTACAGCGTCCGGAGCATCCCGGGCCACGGCTTGTTGACGACGAGGTAGCCGGCCTGTCCGGCCTCGACGGGACTGCCGCTCACGTCGACGATGTCGGCGCTGATACCCGGTAGCGGCGGCCCGGCAGAGCCGGGTTTCATGTCGCCGACGCCCGGCAGCGTCGTCAGCATCATGCCGCCGGTCTCGGTCTGCCACCAGGTGTCGACCACCGGGGCGGACTCGTCGCCGATGTGCTTGTAGTACCACTTCCAGGCGCGCGGGTTGATGGGCTCGCCGACGGTGCCCAGCAGTCGCAGGCTGGAGAGGTCGTGGCTGTCGGGGTACTCCTCGCCCCACTTCATGAACGCCCGAATCGCGGTCGGCGCGGTGTACAGTTGGGTCGCCTCGTAGTCCTCGATGATCTCCCAGAGGCGGTCCTTGTCCGGGTAGTCCGGGGTGCCCTCGTACATCATCGTCGTCGTGCCCAGCGCCAGCGGGCCGTAGATGATGTAGGAGTGGCCGGTGATCCAGCCGATGTCGGCCGAGCAGAAGTAGGTGTCCTCGGGCTTGATGTCCAGTACGGACTGGGAGGTCCACGCGGCATAGGAGAGGTAGCCACCGGTGGTGTGTTTCACGCCCTTCGGCTCGCCGGTGGTGCCGGAGGTGTACATGAGGAACAGCATGTCCTCGGCGTCCCGGGAGACGGGGTCGACCGTCGCGCCCTCGTGGTCGGACTGCAGCGCCTCGAAGGCCACCTGGTTGTCCGCGTAGTCGTGGTCGAAGCCGTCGCCGTCACGGAGGCGCTCGGCGATAGCGACCGTCTGGACCTCGTGGTCAACGCCTGCCAGCCCCTCGTTGGCCTTCGAGAGGTGGTCGAGGGGGTCGCCGCGACGGTAGTACCCGTCACAGGTGATGAGGTACTCCGAGTCCGCGGCGTTCATCCGGGTCGCCAGTGCGTCTGCCGAGAACCCGGCGAACACCACGGAGTGGGGCGCGCCGATGCGGGCACAGGCCAGCATCGCGATGGGCAACTGCGGAATCATCGGCATGTACATCGTGACGACGTCGTCCTCCTCGACGCCCTGGTCGCGCAGCGCGGCCGCGAACTCGTTGACCTCGCGGTGGAGGTCCTCGTAGGTGTAGGTGATGTCCTCTTCGTCTGTCGGTTCGCCGACCCACTCGATGGCCGCTTCGTCGCCGCGCTCGCCGAGATGGCGGTCCAGACAGTTCGCCGAGGCGTTCAGCGACCCGCCGGTGAACCACTCGTAGAACGGCGGGTTCGAGTCGTCGAGTACCGTGTCGTAGGACTCCTCCCAGTCTAGCAGGTCGGCTGCCTGCTCCCAGCACTCCGGCCAGTTCTCCTCGAACTCCTCGTAGATACCGGGGTCCGAGACGTTCGCCTGGTCGACGAACGACTCCGGAGGCTCGAAGACCTCCTGCTCTTCGAGACGCGCCTCTAGTTGGACATCTTCATCTGACATGGTCTATCACTCACAACCATCGGGGCACTGATAAACGGGGGGTCTAACTGTCTGAATACTTGACTGACACTTACTCGTCGAGTGCCGTCGGCGGTTCGGTGGGTCTGTCGGCAAAAAACGCAGTCAGGACCTTCTGCTGGGCCTTTCTGAGGTGGTTGTGGAACGTCGGTGCCGAGACGTCCAGCGACTCGGCGAGCTCCTCGGCGGTGGTCCCGCGGGGCCACTCGAAGTAGCCGCTGTGGTAGGCGGCCGCCAGCACCGTCGACTGTCGCTCCGAGAGGCGGTCCGAGAGGCGTTCGCGAAAACCGGTATCCGTCTCGGCGGGCCGCTCGGCCTCTCGTTTGGCCGTCAGCGACGTCTCCGGGTAGGTGTCGACGACGCCGTCGACCACCTCCCGGAGGTCGCTGTCGCCGGGCAGTTCCACCTCGATAGCTGCGGTGCCGTTCTCGGCTTCGAGCGACCGGACGCGGGCGCCGTTCTCGACCAACTCGAGCGTCGGCGCGGCCGTCACGACGACTTCCAGCAAAGCACCGTCCCCGTAGTCCTCGATGAGGCGTGCGTCGGCGATGTCGTCGTCCTCGGCCGCGTACGACAGCGCCGGGCCGGCGGGCGCGCCGTCGACGACCAGATAGTACAGCAGCGAGCGACCGCCGACGGGGACGACGCCCGACAGTTCGAGCGAGCAGTCGAGCGCCCGGGTCAGCGCCACGGTGAACGCCTCGTCGTCGGTACACTCGAAGGCCAGCTCCGTGACCGTATCCGCCAACAGGAGGCGCTTGCGCTCGACGGCCGCCAGCGCCGCTCCGACTTGTGCGCCCAGCGCCGCCAGCAGGTCCTGTTCGGCGTCGACGACGTGGACGGTCGTGCCGATAGCGAGGACGCCAGCAGCGGCATCATCCCGGACGATGGGGACGAGCGCCATCGGTCCTTCGTCGCCCTCGACCACGCGCACCTCGTGGCTGTCCATCGCGGCCGTCGCGGCGTCGCGCTGGGTCTGCACGTGGTCGGCGACGCGACTCTCGTCGATACCGGCGGTCGCTTGCGGCGTCAGGCCGTCGCCGGTCCGTTCGCTCACCCACGCGAACCGGAACCCTTCGGTCGCAGCCAGTCGGTCGCACACGGTCTGCTCTATCTCCTCGCCGGTGGCTGCGACGGCCAGGGACTCGCCCACGTCGGCGGCGACACTGATGGTCCGTCGGAGACGCGCCGGCGTCGGGACGTCCTCGGCCCCCTCGATGGCTCGAACTACCGTCTCCCGGTTCGGGTCGTCGAGTAACGGTTCCAGTCTGGCGAGGCGGTCCCACCCGCCCAGCGCACAGACGACGTGTGGTGGCACGCCCTCCGAGAGCATCGTCGCCGCGAACCGCCAGCGCAGGTCCCGCGAGGAGACGCCTTCGAGGCGCGGTGTCGCCTCCGCGGCGCGGTCGGCCACCTCCGAGACGAGCATCTGGAGGCGGCGGGCCGACACCGAGAGGAGCGGTTCGTCAGCGTCTCTGTCGGCCGCGCTGGCGAACTTCCGCATGTCGTGTTCGACGCCGGCCGGCAGGTACGCCTCCCGGTCGACGCTGTCCGCGTCGCGCACGCGCAGGAAGAAGTGGTCCTCGGTGCTGGTCACGTCGGCCAGTCGGACGCGGGTCATCTCCGCCGGCCGCAGGCCCACCTCCGCGCCGAACCGCAAGACGAGGTCTTCTCGGTGAGTCTCGGCGGCGCGGCGCAACTGCTCGTACCCGCGCGCACCGAGGACGTCGGTCCGCTCTGCCATATCGTTTCGCGTCTTCGAAGACATGCGAAATAAGCATACGGGATAGTCAGCGCCCGAACCCGGTGCTTACGAATCAATCCCTGTCTGTATACGAAATGAAGAGCGGTATCGCTTCGGGATATTGTATCTCGGCGAAACGGAACTCACCGCTCGGGCGTCGCCGACTGCAACTCGCCGAGTATCTCGGGGTTGCGCAGCGCGCTGGTGTCGCCCAACTCCTCGCCGTTGGCCACGGCAGTCAGCAGGCGTCGCATCACCTTTCCCGACCGCGTCTTCGGGAGGTCGGGCGTGAACACCACCGTTTCGGGTGTGGCGACGCCACCGATGGCGTCTCTGACGGCCGATTCGATGCGTCCGCGCAAGTCCGTCTCGGTGTAGCCGTCCTCGGGCGAGACGTAGGCGTAGAGTGCCGTCCCGGCCGTCTCGTGGGACGCGCCGACGACGGCGGCCTCCGCGACGCCGGTGACGCCGGTGATGGCCGATTCGAGTTCCATCGTGCTGAAGCGCCGGCCGGCCACGTTGATGGCGTCGTCGACGCGCCCGAGGACGGTGACGTAGCCGTCGCCGTCGACCGATGCGCCGTCTTCCGGGTAGTAGCGCCACTCGTCGCCGAAGGTCGCCGCTTCGCCCCAGCCCTCGCCGGTTCGCAGGTCGCTGGGCATCCCCGGCCACGGGCGCGTGACGACGAGTTCGCCGGCCTCGTCTACCTCGACGCTCTCGCCCGCGGGGTCGACGACGTCCGTCTCGATACCGGGCAGCGGCTTGCCCGCCGCGCCGGGTTTCATCGCGTCGACGCCCGGCAGCGTCGAGACGAGGATGGCGCCCGTCTCGGTCTGCCACCACGTGTCGACCACAGGGCACTCGCCGCCGCCTATGTGCTCGCGATACCAGCGCCACGCCCGTTCGTCGATGGGTTCGCCGACGGTGCCCAGCAGTCGCAGGCTGGAGAGGTCGTGGCTGTCGGGGTACTCCTCGCCCCACTTCATGAACGTCCGCACGGCCGTGGGCGCGGTGTAGAACACGTCGACGGCGTACCGTTCGACGATCTCCCAGACGCGGTCCTTCTCGGGGTGGTCCGGCGTGCCGTTGTACAGCACCGCCGTCGTCCCCAGTGCGAGAGGCCCGTAGACGATGTAGGAGTGGCCCGTAATCCAGCCGATGTCGGCCGAACACCAGTAGGTGTCCTCGGGCTTGATGTCCAGCACGGACTCGGCGGTCCACGCGACGTGGGCGAGATACCCTCCGGTCGTGTGGTCGACGGCCTTCGGTTCGCCAGTGGTACCGGAGGTATAAATGCGGAAGAGAGTGTCGCTGGCGTCTCGCGGTACGGGGTCGACCGTCTCGCCGTCGTGGGCTGCCCGCAGCGTGTCGTAGTCGTAGTAGCCCTCGCCGAGATGGACGTCCCGGTTCAGGATGTCCAGCACGACGACGGAGACGTCCTGTTCGACGGCGATGCGGGCGTTGTCAGCCTTGTTCTTCTGGGCGACGGCGCTCCCCCGACGGTAGTAGCCGTCGCAGGTCACGAGCAGCTCCGAGCCGGTCCGCTCCATCCGCTCGGCCAGCGCGTCTGCCGAGAAGCCCGCGAACACGACGTTGTGGACGACGCCCAGACGCACGCAGGCCAGCATCACGATGGGGAGTTCGGGCACCATCGGGAGGTAGATGGTGACGACGTCGTCCTCTTCGATGCCCTGCTCGCGCAGTGCGGCCGCGACGGCGTTGACCTCACGGTGCAGTTCTCGATAGGTGTAGGTGCGTGACTCGTCGAGGTGGCCCTCCCAGATGAGCGCCAACTGGTTCTTCCGCTCGGGGAGGTGTCGGTCGATGCAGTTGTACGAGGCGTTTAGCCGACCGCCGGGGAACCACTCGAACGGCGGGTCGTCGCCGCCACGGAACACGTCGTCGTAGGGCTCGTCCCAGTCGAGTAGGTCTGCGGCCCGGTCCCAGCAGTCCGGCCACTCCTGCTCGAACGTCTCGTAGACGGCCGGGTCCGAGATGTTCGCCTGTTCGACGAACCACCTGGGTGGGTCGATGGTCGGCCGGTCGCCTATGGCGGTGTCGCGGCCGGAGCCGTCGCCCTCTGTCATTGGTCGATGGTTTGGTGGCGCCGTGATAAGCGTTGGCGCTAGTCACGAAGCGGTACACGTGGTCGTGCTACTCATGCAGCGAGTACTGTCTGGTTGGTGTGCTGCCCGCTATGTGTGGAGTCGTGCGCGTGCCCACGTCATCAACCGTAGAGAGGGCCATAGATATGAACTCGTTCTGATTACTACGGCGTGGTGATATGCGAGAACGGGCGCAGATAGCATTCACTGTCTCGTTTTCGTGTTAAACACCGCCTATCTCGGGTTTGTGTTGTGTTGACATAGATGGCTTTCAGAGACACAAAGCATTTACCATACCCACCAAAAGAATGGTCCGTACCCCTACCCATGGCGCCAGAAGTGAGTACACCGGTTCGGTCTACGCGCGGTCACGGTGACTGCGTTCCGACCACGTGGAAAACGGCTGACGCCGCCCGATAGCAACCAACAAACTATGACAGATACAAACGAAAAAATCCGTAGCCTGTTCCTGACAGCGCTGATGGTGTTCTCGGTGTTCGCGATGAGCACCGCGTTCGCCGGTGCCGCTGCAGCGGACGAGCCTACGGTTGACCAAGCAGTCCATTATGGGGCTGGGAATGCCGCAGCTAGCGTGCTGACAGATGTTAGCGAAGGCGACCCGGTCCTAGAAGTACAGTTCGATCAAGATGTCCAGGTTACTGGCTCTCCGGCCACCGTCACCATTGGTAAGACCGATGGTTCGGAGCAGGACGTTGACTTCGGCACCGAGGGACAAGACTATTACCTCAACGGTGACCAGCTCGTCATCGCCACCGATACAGAGGTCCAGCGTATCGAGAACGTGAGCTTCAGCGGAGTCTCTGACACGAGCGACCCGGCTGTCGCCATCGACTCCGAGGAGGACTTCGATGCGATCTACGCTCCGACCACTGTTGACCTCGCTGATGGTGACAGTAGCAACGAAGAGTTCCGTGGTGCCAACGTCGTCATCCAGGGACAGCCTGATACCGAGTTCGACATCGTATCTGAGCCGTCCGAAGACCACAGTGTCAGCCGGACGCGTGGGACTGGCGGCGACTTCGTCTACGTTCTGGGCACGGGCAACCTGGAACTCGGCGACTACAATATCCAGACCAGCGGCGACGCCAACTACGGTGACACGAACGCGACGCTCTCCGTCGAAGACCTCGGCTTCTCGGCGACTGCTGTTGAGAGCACGTTCGACGAGGACGAAGACGTCGAAGTGACGGTCGAAGCGAGCTCTATCGGCCGGGACGTCGACGCTGAACTCATCGACGCGAACGGGAACGTCGACGCCGACACCACGGCCACTATCGACTCCGATGGTGAAGCAACTATCAGCTTCTCGGACGTTGATCCGGACAACTACACGGTCGAAGTGACCGACGTTGGAACCGGTATCACGTCCACCACGGATGAGTTCGAAGTCGTCTCGGTTGGCGACGCCGAAGCCTCCTTCGGTGAGTCCGTCGTCTCCGAAGAGCGTGGTGACATCGCACGCATCCCAATCGAGCTCGAAAATACCGACGAAGCAACCGCAACGATCGGTAACCGTAACGACGACGGTTACCAGATGACTCTCGACGTTGAGGACGGTAACGGTGACGGTGAAGTTGTCGTCACGTTCAACACCTTCCTCGCGGCGAGCGGCAGCCCGAGCAGTGTCATTGACACCGTCAACGACGACGACGACGTCGAAATCGCTGGTGATGGTGAAACCGCTACGTTCAACGGACCACCAGCCGGTAACGATATCCTTGACGCGTCGTCCTACTCCATGAACGTTACTGCTGGTGCCGGATCGAGTGCCCTCTCGAACGGCGTCGTTGACGACAGTCAGGACGTCGCAACGCTGGACCTGCAGGAGCGTTCGACCGAGAACGCACAGGTCTGGACTGCCCCAGACGACACGTTCAGCGATATCAGCGATGCCGCTGACGACGACGACGTCGCGGCAGTCTACGAGCTCGCTGCTAACGACAACCTGACGCAGTCCGACACCGTCGCCTTTGACGACACGCTCGTCGTGCAGGTTGAGGCGTCGGGTCTCGAAGGAGCATTCGAATCTGAAGGGGGCGACGCTGAGGCCTATAAGTCCGTTTCGGGTACGGAGGACGGTATCTTCCAGCTCACGCTGGAGGAAGCCAACCCCGGTGCGAACAGTGCCGGAGATGACTTCAACATCAACGATATTACAACCGAGGATGTTGCAGTTATCTACGACGAAGCTAACGACACGCACTTCGTTGCCATTGACACCGACTCGGTCAACAGCGCCGATGGCGACCTCAGCGCTGTCAAGGACGGCGACGAGTACGTGGCTAACTTCACCGTGAGCGAGGAGTCTGATCTCTCCGAAGACACTGTCGCAGTGAACGACACGTTCACCTTCGAGGAGCCTGACTCGACGCTCAATGGTGACCAGGACATCACGGTCCAGGCCGCGAGCGGTCAGGAAATCCCCGGTACGACCAACGTCGCACCCGGGACGGAAGTCACGGTCAAGATTAGCAGCCAGTCTGATGCCAGTCCGTTCCTGAAGCAGCCGACTGCCTACGTTCAGGCGGACGGTAGCTTCACTGCGGTCGCTGACTTCAGCGAGAACAGCCCGGGCACGAACTTCACTGCCTCGACTGCTATCTCGGACGACGAGATTGACGGCACCATCGGTGCCGCTCCGTCCGCGTCCGTGAGCATCAGCGATCAGGAGTCCAACGGTGAGACGGTCGTCGTCGACAGCGCAACGCTGTCGCAGGGCGGCTTCATCGCCATCCACAACGGCTCCGCAACGGGCGACGTCATCGGTGCCTCCAGCTACCTCGAAGCTGGCAGCCACGAGGACGTCGAGGTCACCCTGGACACCACGCAGTCCGAGGACTTCACGGCGGTTGCGATGCCGCACCTCGACACTGACGGTGACCAGACCTACGACTTCCCGGACAACGACGGCCCGTACACGGCCAACGGCTCCGCCGTGACTGACTCTGCTGCCGTGACGATTGTCTCCGGCGAGGAGACCACCACGGAGCAGACGACCACGGAGCAGACGACCACGGAGCAGCCGACGACCGAGGAGACCACCGAAGAGGCCACGACGATGGAGACGACCACGGAGGAGACGACCACTGGTGACAGTGGCCCCGGCTTCACCGCGGTCCTCGCCCTCGTCGCCCTCGTCGCTGCTGCGCTCCTCGCAGTCCGACGCGACAACTAACGGGACCGTCCCGTCCTGACTCTCGACTTTTCTTTCGCGTGCTACTCAGATAGCGGCAGCGCCGCAGATAGCGTCTCTATTGTGGGCAAACTGGCGTGAACCGATGTACAGAGTGAAAACTAATCCTGTCGCTGTGGATACTCATCAATTAACAACCACTATGCGTTAGGTAGTCATATGCGATCGCGATTCAGAGTCGTTCCTCGTTATGCGTTTTTTTGATTGCAAGCTGGTTGTTTTCTGTAGTCGTCGGCCGACAGTGATAGCCGGAGGCGACGCGATAGTAGTCGAGCACTTGTCGAACATCACCCGTGATAGCAGTCGATCTGATATCGGATTCTGTAATTATCGACCCCTGTTGTTCATATAGTTCTTCCAGCGAGATTTCCGGTGGAACCCGTGCGCTCTCGGTTTCACTGGTGGTGTAGCGACGGTCGACCCGTGTCTCGTATCGGTCTCGATCGATGAGCCAGATGGTCCCATCTTCGCGTCCCTCGAAGACAACAGTTGAATATTTTCGAATTTTACGTCGTCCAGATGCGTCGAGGATGCGGTCGTACATGGGCCGTGGTAGGCTCGTTTGCAAGACATTCTTAGCAGAGAGATCCACCGCATCGATGAGATCATCATTGACATCCGCAAAGAGCTCCGCAGCTGCCTCCTCGTTACCCTCCAAATAGAGCACGTTGGTGAATTTCCCTGGGTTGTTTACCTGTGCGAGTCCGGTTGTTCCCCGAACATCGATTACACGGGTGTTCGCTCGCTCCTCATAGTTCAACTCCGAACGAGCAATACCAGTCTGTGGCCCATTCTGAAGTTTTTCATACGCCTTAGTCATTACTCTACGATATAATTGAGCGGGCTGGGATATTGTATTATCTGTTTGGAATCTGTCAGTGCCGTCATGCATCCGGCCTCTATACGTCCTTGCATACCCGCTCTAAAGGGACAAATTACGAATCATTGGTTCAATTGATCACGACAGAGTCCATTTTGATGTTCTCACTATCGACACTGGCGGCGGAAGGTATATTCACGACCCTTCACAACGACCGATAGAGACCGGTCACGGGGTATGAGCGACACAGAGAAGAAAATCGCCGACATGCAGGGCCAATACCTGCTCGCTGTCTCGCAGGGTCAGCGGCTCACCGACGCCGAGTGGCGAAACTGTCGCGTCGTCCTCACGACCGAGCGCATCGTCCTCATCGGCGACAGCAAGCGCCAGATCGCACTCGACGACATAGACCGCATCGCCGACCGCTTCGACGTGAACCAGCAGAGTGCTGGGGTCTCCGAGTACCTCGCGTTCCACGTCGGCGAAGACGTCATCCTGGTTGCGGCGTCGGACCATGAGGTGTTCCAGACGGACTTCTACCGGGCGAGCCTTGACGGCGCGGTCGTCCTCGCCCAACACCCCGCGCTGAAAGGCGGCGTCGTCCAGGACGCGTCGTGGACCAAAGGCCGACTGAAGGTGACCGACGAGGCCCTTCGGCTGGCACTGGCAGACGGGCAAGCTGTCGACATCGAACGGGCCGACATCGGCGATCTGACCGTCGAAGACAAACAGGTCTCCGGTGAGGAACGCACCGTCATCCAGGTCGAACACAGCGAGGGCGACATCAGCGTCGAGACGCATCTGGCCGGCGAGGAGTTCCACGCTACCGTCCTCCGGACGATGCTCGAAGACAGCGCCGAACAGAACCGTGCGGACCTGGATCTCTCCTCGACGGAGAAACGCGTCATCATGGCGCTTCATTCGGGCGTCTCCCCGTTCGATATCCCCAACTTCGTCGGTATCGACGTCGAGAAGACCGAGGCCATCTTCGACCGCCTCATCGAACTCGACGTCATCAGCGTCGTCCGCGAGCGGACCGAGGTGGCGCTGACGACGAAGGGACGGCGTGTCGCTGGCGACCGGATGGGGGAGCAATAGCGCGGGTCGGAGCGAGTGAGCAACTTGCTGACGGCAACTAGCGTCCACTGAGCCAGTAAGCAGTAGGCAGTGCCTGCGATGTGTGTACCCACTGCTCCTGTACGAATCGCGAAACCGGCAGTAGTCCCGCCATATTCAAATCCCCACTCCTGTTGATACGAGTATGGAAATCGACACGGCTGTCGTCCTCGCTGCCGGCGAGGGCACGCGGCTTCGCCCGCTCACGCGGAACCGGCCGAAGCCGATGCTGCCGGCCGGCAACCGGCCGATTCTGGCGCACGTTTTCGATGCGCTGGTCGAGGCTGGGGTCGAGCGACTCCTGACTGTCGTAGGCTACAAGCGTGACCGGGTACAGGACCACTTCGGACCGACGTATCGGGGTGTCCCAATCACCTACGTCACACAGCACAAGCAACTCGGGAGCGGCCACGCACTCCTGCAGGCCCAGTCAGCCGTCGATGGACCGACGCTCGTTTTGAATGGGGACCGGCTCATCGACGCCGGGACTGTCGAAGCAGTTGCGGACACCTTCTCGACGACGGGTGACCCTTCTCTTGCCGTCGTCGAGCGACAGGACACGCGCCGCTACGGCGCCGTCGAGGTACGTGACGGTGTCATCTCGGACCTCGTCGAGAAGCCACGAGAGGGTGATTATCGCCTCATCAACGGCGGCGTCTACGCGTTCTCGGCGGCCATCTTCGACGCCATCGAGGAGACCTCTCGAGAGGAGGGTGAGCTTGCACTCACGGATACGCTCGCGAACCTCATCGAGTCGAATCGCGTCCGTGGGGTGGAGGTCGACGGGATGTGGGTCGATGCGACCTACCCGTGGGACCTGCTGACCGTTGCACGTGAGGTGCTTGCTCGTGGGCGTGTCGTCGAAAGCGCCCGTCGTGAACAGGTGTGGATCGATGACTCCGCGCGCGTGCACAACGAAGCAGTGGTGCAAGGCCCTGTCGTCATCGGCCCGGACTGTGAGGTCGGCCCTGACGCGATTGTCGGACCGGACGTCGCACTCGGTGCGAACGTCACTGTCGGCGCGAACACTGTGGTCCAGCGAAGTGTGTTGGATGCTGATACCCGCGTCGACGCTGGATCGACGCTACTGCAGACCGTCACCGGGCAGGATGTCCACCTGGGTGCCAGTACAGTGGTGCCTGGCGGGCCAGCTGACGTGCAGGTCGGGACGCGTGTTTTCGAGGATCAACGGCTGGGTGCGGTCATCGCCGACCGGGCGCGTGCCCGTGGTGACGTGAGTTTCTCGCCGGGGTCGCTCGTCGGGCCGAACGTCACGCTCGATGCCGGCGTGACCGTCGATGGAAACGTCGACGAGGGTGTGGAGGTGACCCGCTGATGTGTGGGATCATCGGCTGTGTTGGGCGTGACGACGCAACGCTCGAGACGTTGGTGCATGGCCTCTCGAAGCTGGAGTATCGCGGCTACGACTCGGCCGGTGTCGCGATGGCCAACGGCGGCGTTGACGTCGTCAAGACCTCCGGCGAGATCGATGACCTGCGAGAGACGCTGGAGGGGTCGGCCCTGACCGGCGACGTCGGTATCGGTCACACGCGCTGGAGTACCCACGGGCCGCCGACCGACGCGAACGCCCATCCACATCAGGATTGTACTGGAGACGTTGCGGTCGTCCACAACGGCATCATCGAGAACTACCAGTCGCTGCGTGACGAACTCGTCGGCGCCGGCCATACGTTCACCTCCGATACCGACACCGAGGTCGTCCCACACCTCGTCGAGGACGCCCTCGAAGCGGGCGTCGACCCGGAACGGGCGGTTCGTGACGCTGTATCTCGGTTGGAGGGGAGTTACGCCGTCGCTGTCGTCATCGCCGGCGAGGAGACGGTGTATGCGGCGCGTAACGACTCGCCACTCGTGTTGGGCCTCGGTGAGGGTGAAACGTTCCTCGCGAGCGACGTGCCCGCCTTCCGTGACTTCACTGATCAGGTCGTCTATCTCGCCGACGGAGAGTTCGCCAAACTTGACGCCGAAGGCTGGACGGTCACGACGCTCGACGGGGAGCCCGTCGAGAAGGATGTGGATACGATCGAGTGGGACCCGGAGGAGACGGGCAAGAGTGGGTACGACCACTACATGCTCAAAGAGATTCACGAACAGCCACGGGCGTTGCGCCAGTGTCTCCGCGGCCGTGTCGACGAGATGGCCGGCACGGTCGATATCGAGGACCTCGGTGACCTCTCCCCGACCGGTGTGCAGTTCGTCGCCTGCGGGACGTCGTATCACGCCGCGCTCTATGGAGCGCAGTTGTTCCGTGAGGCCGGCATCCCCGCACAGGCGTTCCTGGCGAGTGAATACGCCACGTCAGTGCCGCCAATCGGCGATGCGTTGGTCGTGGGCGTGACCCAGAGCGGTGAGACGGCCGATACCCTCTCTGCGCTCCGGGCGGCCCGCAAGCGCGGCGCACGGACGATGACGGTCACGAACGTCGTCGGGTCGACAGCTGCCCGAGAATGTGACCACGCCTTCTACATCCGGGCCGGCCCCGAGATCGGGGTGGCTGCGAGCAAGACGTTCTCCTCTCAGCAGGTGGCGCTGAACCTGCTTGCACTGGGGATGACGAACACCGGTGACGTTCGCGAGATCATTACGGCGTTGCGGGAACTTCCGGGTAACGTTCAGCGGGTGTTGGACGAGTCCGTTGCGGAGGACGTGGCCGAAGTGTACGAAGATGCGGGTGCGTACTTCTTCATCGGCCGGGGCTACCAGTACCCGGTCGCGCTTGAGGGAGCGCTGAAGATGAAGGAGATTACCTACAAGCACGCCGAGGGCTTCGCGTCGGGTGAGTTGAAACACGGCCCGCTGGCGCTCGTGACCGAGAACACGCCCGTGTTTGCGGTGGTGACCGGCGACGGCGAACAGGCTCGGAAGACCGTCGGGAACGTCAAGGAGGTCGAAGCGCGGGACGCACCTGTGGTGGCGATTTCCGACGGGCAGTCCGACGTGGATCGGTACGCCGATCACGTGTTGGAGCTACCGGAGACGCATCCGCGGGCTGCGGCAGTGTTGGCGAACACGCATCTCCAGCTGGTGTCGTATCACGTCGCGAATCTGCTCGGGCGGAACATCGACAAGCCGCGGAATCTGGCCAAGAGTGTGACTGTGGAGTAGGTGACGCCGAAGCCCGGCATTCTCTCGAACGTCTGTGCGGATGTGTTCGTTTCCGGATGGTTGGCTACGTTAGTATCCGTGGCTCATCCGGCCACTGCGATTGACGTATCCGAATACCACTGCTATGCCAGAATAGGAGGTACTGATCAAACCCGTCAGGGAGGCAGAGATTCAGCCATCTATATTAATAGCCATCTATGAGTGAGGTATATGCCGACGGTTTTACTAACAGTTGACTCTCTTCGTGCAGATCATCTCAAACAATATGGCTACGAACGTGACACGATGCCGGTCCTTGATCGGCTGACTGCGGAAGGGACCACGTTTGAAAACGCGTTTTCGAATGGCCCATACACACGCATCTCGATCCCTTCTTTCCATACGTCACGGTATCTCTCGTACGGTGATCTCGGTGCATTCCCCACCATCGCCTCCGTTTTGAGCTCTGCGGGCGTCCAGACGACCGCCATCGGTACCCAGACTGGAATCGATATGGTTCAGGGTGAGTTCCGATTCGACGAGATGGTGGATCTGGGTCGAGATGATTTCGAAGACGGGGCTGAACGGTCTACAGCTCAGAAGGCGCTGCTGCAGCTCGATAGCGTTGCTGCGGATGTTAGTGACTGGTTACAGCACCATCGCCTCACCAAGGTGTATGATTTCCTGCAGCGACCGTACAATGCAATGTTTGGCGACGCCGATACCGTTCGGCTTCGAGGCTATAACAGTGCTGAAGAGGTCACTGATAGAGCGATTTCCTGGATTCAGGACAACGAGCACGAGGAGTTCTTTCTCTGGCTTCACTATATGGAGGCCCACCGACCGTATGGGATTCACGACACGGACCCGGCCTACTGTGACGAACCGGCAGATGACGAAGAAATCCGTCGCTTGATGAAGACAGCCGGACAAACGCCTGAAGCAATCTCTGAGGCTGAGACATCACGAATGATCGACCGCTACGATTCGGATCTCAGATACTGTTCCCGACACATCTCGAGGCTCTTCGATAGTTTTGAGCAGGCGGATATCTGGGATGATTTGAACATCCTCTTCTCGAGTGATCACGGTGAAGAGTTCGGCGAACACGGTCTGTTCTTCCACCGAAATTTCCCCTACGATGAATTGACCCACGTTCCGCTCATTCTGAAGCCAGCCAGGACCCCTCCCACTGATACTATTGTGGAACAGCGTGAATTGCTGGATCTCGTCCCGACGATTTGCTCGTTCCACGACGTGGATACAGACGACTATTCGTTCCTCGGGACGCCTCTGTACGAGGGTGATGGGCGAGACGTTATCTCCTTAGGGCAGCCCGGGATGGATGTTCCAGCGGTCACGATCAGAACGGGTGACTGGAAGTATATCCACACTGAGTCTGACAAACAGCTCTATGATCTGACCTCTGATCCTGGAGAGCAAACGAACGTCATTGACTCCAATCAACGCGTGGCTGCCCGTCTCCAGCGGAAGATTCCTCAGCGCCTCTTCGGTCGGGATACCAAAACGCCCCGTCCGCCGAAGGATCAGCCCGACAAAGAGCAGCTGGAGGCACTCGGCTATCTGGAACTCCGTGAAGACGAGTAGGTGAGTAGTGTACCCAGAGTCGTTACTGTTCGAGGCGACTTGTGCTTTGATGTCACCGAGCTGGTCTCGGTGGCTGATAATTCACCAGTTCGGCTATTGAAGTCATTCAGGATTGCTTCTGTTGCACCGTCACATTCTGTCCTTGATATACGGCTGTCTCTGCTACTGAGACGGTGTACGAGCTATTGGCCGTCTGCACGTCGTACTCGCCTGGGTTCGCCACAGTGACTGCAAAGCGGCCGTTCTGATCGGTGACTGTCTGTCGGTCGTACGTGAACGTCGTGTCTGAGACCGAGGCAGTCGTACTGACTGTTACCGTCGTGTTTGGTGCAGCCGTCCCCTGTATCGTTGCACCGGGGACGATGGCGAACGCCTTGTAGCTGCCATCGGGACTGGCGTAGACTGGATGGTACTGTCCCACTCCGGCGACGCCGTCGGTCCGTGAGCCGAAGTTTTCGTACAGTCGCGTGTAGAGCGCCGCCGAATCGTTGACTGGGATGTCGTCTGTGACGACGACGTAGCCCACGCGATTCTGGTGGCTGTTGGCCCACCCTTGTGGGTCCGTTGTGGTAGCAAATGAGGCGTAGTTGCTTCGAGCGTAGCCGTAGCTTCGTGACTCACCGTTCACGAAGTAGTTGTACATCCGATTGTGACTCCACTGACTGAGGACGTAGTTTTGCGGATACTCGAGTGCCCGTTCGGCGCTGTCGTTTTCGATCGTGACCGCTGTGTCGTGGGCGCCGTCGTCGGTCATCACCTGGCTCGTCTTGACCGGCGTCTGTAGCATGCCGAAGCTCCCGACGATGAGAAACAGTGCGACGAGCGCACCGATCGTTCTGGTGTCCGGGATGTTCGGGGAGACGAGCGACGCTGGTCGCGTGGTCACCGGCCGGGCAAGATCGATGTGAGCGGCGAGGTAGACGAACCCATAGCCGGCAAACAGCGCGCCGAAGGTCGCGAACTCACCGACGAATCGAACCTGGATGGTTGCGAGGCCGAGGAAGTACCAGGCGTAGACGGCGGCGACGAGCCAGTCAGTTCGGCCCTCCGAGGCGAGGCGGCTTGCCCACAGCATCGCTGGGAGCGCGAGGACGAGTGTGAAGCCCAGCAGGAAGAGGAAGCCGAACGATTCGGTGCTGAACAAACCATACACTTCGGCGATAGCGTCCGTGCGGAACAGTGCGTCCGTGCGTGCGAGTGCCTCGGCGAACTGTTCGGCAAAGACGGTGCGAACGAGTCCGAATCCGAGTAGGCCGGCGACGACGTCGACAGCGAGCAGGTGTTTGGCCGTCCCACCGAGTTGGTCGACGGCGATTGCCGTCAGGACGACGCCGACGGTGCCGACGAACAGGAGTGTTGGCGTACTGGCGACGAGTGATGTGTGCCAGCCCGCTTCGGTGTGGAGTAACCATGTGAGCAGTGCGCCGAGGCCGGTTCCGACGACGACGGGGATGTATCGGAGTGTTGCACTACGTCCTGCGTGGCGGTCGACGATTGTCGCCAATAGTACGGATAGTCCGACCGGTGCGATTAGCAGTGGGCCGGCTTCCCAGGAGAGGACCTGTCCGGTGATGCCGATTCCGAGTGTACCTGCGGCCAGCCATGGTGTCAGTGTTCGGAGCCAGGTGGTGTCGTCGTCTTCTCCGAGTGTGAGGAGGACGACGAGTGCGAATGCCGTGAGTCCCAGCCACGGATAGTCGAAGGCGTGGTGGTCAGCAAATCCAAGGCTCGTTCGAAATGCATGGCCCGGGATGAACGCGAGTAAGAGTACCGAGGCGATCCCGATTCGTCGGTCGTTGGTGATTCGGACGGCAAGTACGTAGAGGAGCAGTGCCGAGAGGAGCGCTGATCCGACGGGGTACCACGCTAGCACGTGGCCAATGATGTCAGGATTGCCGCCGAAGAGTTCGGCGAGCCACCACAATGTTGCGACCATCAGCGGTTCGCCCTTCGTGACTGCATCTGGGAGGACAGCGAGCGAAGAGAGGTCGGCGCCACCAGCTTGGGCGGCCACCTGCTCGACCCAGTAGCGGTAGTAGTAGGGGTCGTTCCCCGAGAGGACGATGTCACCGTTGCGGTAGATCGAGCCGAGGATGTAGGTACGGGCGACAAAAACGACAGCGAGTGCTCCGACGAGCATGCCGGTGGCTGACGTATTGACCGTTGGCCAGGCAATCGTTGGCGTGGAAATACTGGGGGTTGTGTCGGTTTCGTCTGTGGATTCGCCGTTGAGTGCTCGTCTGACTGTGTCGGGATTGGCAAGTTGGTACTGGCCGTCGTCGGTTTTTTCGACGACGCCACGTGAGACGAGTTCACCGAATGCGCCCGAGTCGATAGCGACGTCGTCGAAGGTCCATTCCTTGGTTTCAGCGTCGACGGCAAGAACGGTCTCAAGTGCAGGTTCCAGCTCGGGACGCTCCTCCAGTAACGTGGGTGCCCCGATCTCCTCGCTCATGCTTCATGCTTTCCTGTCGAGTGAATAAACCCACCGGGAATCCAATCGTGTGGCATGACTCGGTGTCGGTGAATTCGACGGCGAAGGAAGTTGCCAGGTTGGGGTTGCCGGAGTTTTTGTCTCGGCTGGACTAGTTGGCTTGGGGTGGCTCTCTGCCAGCAGGTTCTCTACGGGTTCTCATACACTGCAGTATCTGGTGAACAGACGAGTGTCAGTACTCAGGCCGTTTCGTCGTCCGACGTTGCATCGTCAGCTGACGGCTGCTCTTCTTCTGGTGGCTCTGGTGGTGTCAACACGGCGACGGCGAGCTCGTAGCCCCGCGTTTCGGACAGTGGTTCGAACACTGTCTCATTAAGCTGTTCGTACACATTGGTGGTGATTGCTCCAACACGCGAGTGTTGCCACGCTCGTTCGACATGCGGGATGATTTTGTCTAGTAGGGTTATGAACGGGCCGACAGTGTACGTCTCTCGGAGATCGATGACGATGACGTCTGGGTCAGGTTCCTTGGTGAGCCAGCGGTAGCAGTACGACTCTTGGATGAGACTCGTCGTTCGAGTCGCCATTGCTCGCCCAGTGCGGATAATTCGTGACCCGTCTGTGATTTCGCTGATTTTCTCCCCAACCGTGTCGATGGAGCCTGCCGACTCGGATTCCCCAGCCATCCAACTGAATACTGGTTGGCGTGATGTAGTATGTCGTTTTCGGTGTTAGGCTCCGATACTCACGACGGTCGCTTCGATTGTGATCGTCCCGAGGTTGATGACGACTCTCGAGTTCTGTTGGATGGAGTCTCCTTTGAATTGCACACCGCTGGTCGTCTCACGGACCTGCAGTTCGGTCGTGATTGTAACGTCACGCAGGAACGGGTGGTCGACGACGTTCACAGAGCCGTTGTCGCCAGTGGTGATGATGAGCGAGGGTTCTGAATTGACGCGAGTGATGCGAGCAATCGTCTCACCACGACTGGCTTCGGTCATGCCGGGTTCGATCGCATCGGCCATGTCGTCACGGACGTCGCTCATCCGGAGTGTCACGGTCCGAGTCTCGGGTGTGCCCCGCGGTTCGAGTGCGTCGACGCGTTTGATGGCGCCTGACAGTTCGTAGCTGTCGGTCGAGATCGTGATAGTGTTCCCGCGCTGGACGTAGGTACCCCCGAACTGTTGGCGTTCGCCGTTTTCGAGTGTTGTCAGTGAGAGGCCAATCAAGACGCGTTTTTGGTTGGGGTTCTGTGTCGCGTAGGTAGTAACGATCTTGACCTCGGCTGTCTCGTGGCCGGCGACGGTCGCGATATTGCCAGCGCCGATCCGGTCGGCCGTTTCGGCGTCGACAGTTGTCTGGAGGAGTACGTCAGTAGTTGTGGGTTGGAGGCTGGAGCCGACCTGCTGGATCCGACCGTTGATCGTGTAGTCGGTGGCTGGGAGTGTGATTGTTTGCCCGCGGCGGAGTTGAGTGCCGCCAAACCGACGGTTGTCATTCTGGGTGTAGGTATCGAGGGTAGCTTCGATGAAGACGGTTTGTTGGCTTGGGTCTTCAGTTGCGTACGCGGTTACATCTTCGACAGTCGCGACGGTGCGTCCGGCGAGGCGGACCTCGTCACCGGGAGTGACGTCTCGGGCGTTGGTGGCACCCATCGTGTCTCTGAGGACGACCGTCGTTTTGTCCTGGGTGAGGCTGTTGTCACCACCCACGTCGCGTATCTGGCCGCTTACTTTGTACCGACTCGTGGCGATAGTGAGTGAACGGCTAAGGCGAGGTGGGGCACTCGCGTAGGTGAGGCTGTCTCCGTTTGGGGTTCCCTGGAGTGTGGTTCTTAGGATGACTCGTGTTTGCTCACCTTGTGGTGTGAGATGGACGTCTGTGATTGTGAGTTGGGCGTTGCCACCTGGACTGTAGGTGTCGCCTTCGTTGATTTCGGAGACGATATAGGGAGAGTGTGTGCCGAGGTCGAGCGTGACGTTGGTTGTCGTGAGATCTGGGGTGTTTTGTTCAGGTTCTGATTGTAAGACGAGGGCTGCACCTGCTGTAACGACTGCAATGATAAGGAGTACGACTAGTGCATCGACGATATTGAGAAGGCCGAAGAGGTTTCCATCCTCATCAAGGAGCGTTGACGAGGGTCTATCTGCCATGCTGTAGGCATTTATCGGACATGTTTTGGGTGTTTCGTTGTACTTCTGTCGCTTCTTCGAATGTTGATAATGCTTCGTCAGGTGGCGTGTTCGCGGTGCCATTGCCCGCTGTGACTTTCAGTTGTCGATATGAACTGACCAACAACTCTCTATCCAAAACGAGGGAGAGTCCGACGATTAAGCGTTGTTGATGATACCATTTATCGTACGATTGATAGTGCTCTTATTATATGATTCGCGGGATGAATAAGAGATAGTAATAGCAAAGTACCCAGATTTTAAGCCTATGTCTATGCCTGATGGCGACGATTCCGTCCTCATCGTAACACAGTACTTCCCGCCAGAAACGGGAGCGGCACCGATCCGCTGGGATGAACTTTCACGACGGTGGAGCGAAGAGGTATCGGTGACTGTACTCACATCGGCACCGGATTACCCAGAGGGGGAACTGTACGATGGCTACGACAACGAATTGCTCCGTCGTGAGCAACGTGGGGATGTTGACGTTCTCTATACGAAGACTGCACCCTCGTCAAGTGGTAACCTTCTTCGACGAAGCTTGAAATTCGTCTGGTTTATGTTCATCTCGATAGTTGTCGGATTGTGGTATACGTCTCCGTCAGTTGTCGTCGCTACGTCTCCGCAACCACTGACCGGGGTTTCCGCCTGGGTTATCGCGCGACTTAAGCGGGCTGATTTTGTCTTTGAAATTCGGGATCTCTGGCCGGAATCCATACTCGCGGTCAGTGATTTCGACAATCGTCTCGTTATCTGGATGCTCGACAATACTGTCCGGTTTCTCTACTGTCGGGCAGACTGAAACACAAAAGGCATCGTCGAGGACGGCGCGGAGACTGACGGACGCATTGGGCTTGCAGACTCCTCGGTCATCGAAGACGGGGCTGTCGTTCGAGGCCCGGTCTCCATGGCAGAGAACACTATCATCAAGAGCGGAACGTACGTCGGTCCGTATACATCGATTGGGGCGAACTCCACATTGGAGAATATTCATATTGAGAATAGTGTCATCATTGGCGACTCTGAACTCACCGCGAACGGCCGTATCGTCGACAGCTTGCTCGGACGGAACGCCAACGTCAGGAGTGCAGATGAACTACTTCCGGAGGGTCGGCGACTCGTCGTCGGCGAGAATTCCCAACTTAAACTATAACGATGCGTATCATCACACACTCCTGTCCGGCCTGTGGTTCCATCGTTGCGGCGAACGAACTCGAAGACAATCGCATCATGAAGTGTCCAGGACTGAACTGCCAAGAAGTTCTCCGCTTCGCCGATATGCCTGAAGACGAACGCGAATACTTTCTCGAAAACCGAGATCGCTATCAGATTTAACGCAACGCGTTTTCGGGCACTTTTCCCCTCAGATCGCTCTTGCGAAGTAGATTGTTGATAGCGAGAGGTGCGGCTGAAAGTCGAAGAGGGCAAGGGCACCGCGCCAGCGGTGCCCGATATGTTCCCAATGAGCCGATTCGTGTCGGGATCGGCTGCAGCGGACCTGCTGGAACAGGTTCGCTGGCGTGATGGCGTTGAGTGCCCCCGCTGCCGTTCTGACCTGACGGTCAGAAACGGCAGCTATCGGGTGTATCAGCGGTATTTGTGTAAGAATTGCGGTCGGACGTTCAACGACAAGACCGGCACGATCTTCGCTCACTCGAAGCTCTCGCTGAAAGAGTGGTTCTTCACGATCTACGTGTTTTTACGGTTCAACACGAGTATTCGGCAGATTGAGGCGGAACTCGATCTTTCTTACAAGACGGTGAGACGGCGCGTCGAGCGCTTCGCCAGAGCGCTCGACGCGCCTTCGATCACGCTGTCTGGACCGGTTGAAATCGACGAAGTGTACGTGTCTGCCGGTCTCAAAGGCCGCGAGCGCGACCAGGAGTCGCGCTCGCGTGGCCTGTCTACGCGCGGGCGTGGTTCGTACGACGGGGACAAACCGCCGGTGTTCACGCTGGTCGATCGGGGCTCGGACGATCGGTACGTCGTCCCAGCGAAATCCGCCAACGAATCGACCGTTCGACTCCTGCTTGCTAACCACGGTGAGGAGTCGCTGACCGTCTATACGGACGGATTTCGGGCCTACGATTCGCTCGAAGAAGACGACGCATTTACCCGCAAATACGTCGTCCACGGCGACGGCGAATACGCTGACGGCGATATCCACGTCAACAGCTGCGAGAGCCACGCGTCGCTGACGCGACGGTGGCTCTCGCCCCACCGAGGAGTGTCAAAAGACAAGCTAACACCGTATCTTAGAGCCTTTCAGCTCCGCTGCGAACTCTACAGAAAACCAGGTGACGAAGCGCTCAAACATGCTCTCGACGCCGCATTCTGAAAATCAACAACATGCTTCACAAGAGCGCCTCAGATAAAGTTGTTGTGGACTTCAGGCTCTGAATATTTCGATGCGTGGCACATAAAAAGTCGTATTCTCGGAGATTGAACTGCGTGAATGAATGTCGGACCGCAGGTCGCGTTGACTGATAGGTCCCCAGATATGTCATATACGTTGCTGCCCTTCATATACTACATTGCTTGCCAGAAGACCATTCGCAGCGACGGCGGGTCATATACTACCGTATTCCGACAATAATGTAAATAGCTATTACGAACACGGTCATACCATGCGAATTCTCGTCACTGGCGGTGCTGGGTTTATTGGGTCAAACTTCGTTCATTACGTCCTCAGCGAGCACGAAGACGACGAAATCATCACGCTGGACGCGTTGACGTATGCGGGTTCGAAGGAGAATCTCGATGGTGTTCTCGACGACCCACGTCACGAGTTCGTCGAAGGTAATATCCGCGACCGCGATCTCGTTACGGATCTCGTTTCCGACGTCGATGCAATAGTCAACTTCGCGGCGGAGTCCCACGTAGATCGATCAATAGAAGGTGCGAAATCCTTCGTCACGACGAACGTTCAGGGTACTCAGACCCTCCTCGACGCTGCTAACGAAGCAGATATCGAGCGCTTCCTCCAGATCTCGACCGATGAGGTGTACGGCCAGACCCTCGATGGGAAGTTCTCCGAGGACGATCCACTCAATCCCCGGAACCCCTATTCGGCGACGAAGGCAGGTGCGGACCTCTTTGCACAGAGCTTCCAGACGACTCACGACCTCCCTGTCCTCATCACGCGCACCTGCAACAACTTCGGTCCCCGTCAGCACCCCGAGAAACTCATTCCGAAATTCATCCAGAATGCCGCCGCCGGTGAGAACCTTCCTGTATACGGAGACGGGTCGAACGTCCGCGAGTGGATCTACGTCGAGGACAACTGCCGAGCACTCGACGTAGCCCTCCGAGAGGGGACGGTTGGAGATATCTATAATGTTGGGAGTCACGCAGAAAAGACAAACCTCGAAGTCACCGAAGCGATTCTGGATGCTGTCGGCGCGGACGACGACCTGATTGAGTTCGTTGATGACCGCGCCAGCCACGACCAGCGATACGCACTCGAAACTGGGAAAATCGAAGCACTCGGCTGGGAACCGGAATACTCGTTCGAGGAGGGACTCGAACGAACCGTCGAGTACTACTTGGACTGACGATGCCTGCCGAGGGGAAACCTATCCCGCCGCCCGAGTGGTAGGCAATTGTGGAGAACGTTCCACTCATCTCCGTTGAACACGATGGTGACGTTCTCTTGGGAGAAAAAAACAGTATGATTCGAGCGCAGTCAGCAAATCACTAAAAACACGGATTTTCTTTTTGCACCTCCGTAATCACAATAGCCCACACTGATGCTCCCGTTAGCGACACCGCGCAATCGTACATACGACGAGCGATTGCGGTTTCGATTTGCAAGTACCGGCATTTGATGCCTCTATATTAACAAAATTATCACACTATGACGATAATCCGCCAGATGTTCGGTTAGTTCCTAGGGCCAGAATTGATGTAGTCAATAACTCCTTCGGAAATGATACTTTTTGAATGATAGTAGTAAATCAAAAGACTTCATCGCCGTGGTGGCTGCACCTCCCGAGTGTATTGCGGATGCTATTCTGATTCGCGCACTACACCCGCAGTATCGGCAATCACACGCCAAACTTGTCGTACGACGAGCTTTAGATCGTACCGAAACGACTGACATTTCACCTATTCTATATTGTAGCGAAGCTTCTCCATTGGGTCTGTTCCTGTCACCCCGCTCACTTGTGCAGGGCCAGTCAAGCCTGGTTTCACGAACCACCGCTTTTGCCATGCGGCAACTCCCGTCTGAATATCCAAGTCCAACGCCGGTCGTTCTGGACGCGGACCAACTACGCTCATATCCCCTTGCAACACCGACCATAGCTGTGGAATTTCGTCGAAATGTGCCTGTCGAAGAATCCGACCGACGGACGTAACCCGCGGGTCCACGCCACCACTATCCTCTTCGCTGATTTTCGCACCTATCTTCTCTTCAGCGTTTTCGACCATTGACCGGAATTTATACACCGGGAACGTTTCGCCAAACACGGCGGTCCGTTCTTGGCTGTACAGTACCGAGCCACCGTCGTCCAGTTTTAGGGCGACCGCGATTCCAACAATGACTGGGGACAACCCCAGCAACCCCACGCCGGCGAACACGATATCGAACGCTCGCTTCATCATATAATCCTGCATGTCCCAGGGTTCGATATCTACGTTAACGATCATCTCAACGCTCATCTCGCTCACTAACACCGAGTCTTCGTGATCACGGTGCACCTTCGCGTTTACACCGTGTTCAGAGCAGGCATCCAGTGCGTCAAAAAAAAAACTCCGCCCGGTCGGATTGGTCGAACGCCAGTACAACCCTGTCCACGTCATACTCCACAAGGACGTCTTCAATGCGCGAAAGACCGCCAAGCCGATTCAAACCCCTCATCTCAACCCACCGTCAGGGACAACAGCGGCCTCACTGCGCCTTCTGAATGCGTTCGTTGGACAGAGATAAGAGATAGCCGAGCAGCGACCCCTCCACTTCAGACACAATGTGATTGATGACTTCGAGATTGTCACCGACAACGATGGTCCGATCACCGTTTCCGGACGGCCATCGTCGGATCCAAATGTGCCATGCGGGTAGTGCAACCAATAATACTGGGGTCACTAGCAGAAGACTCAATCGCGGGAGCCGATACGTATAACCGAAGTAGCCGATAGTCGCCAGTGCGAACACAGCCACGAGTACCCGCTTGTGAGCTAATGCGACGATATCGAGGATACGGCGGGACGTGGCTTGTACAGCAGGAAGAACGCACCTGTGACGATGGCGACATTCAGGAGTAATTCGATAGTAAACTCCGGAGCGGTGGCTGGATTCTCAGCTAATCGGGTAATGATAGGAAATGCCTGCGCAATCAGCTGGACGACGGGATTGTTGACCAGTGTAACTACGACTGCAAAAAAAGTGGTTCTTGCGAAACTTGCCAATTGATATCATCACTTATTATTTAACTAATTACAATATAGTAATAAACTCCGTAGTTATGGTAGAATTATAAAAAATTAAAGAAATATATAGACACACATTTGGTGGGTATTATGATACTGTTGAGTGGCGTCATCGACAGCCATCTAGCGGAATGAACTAATTAGATCGTCAAAGACTTTCCAGATCTGCCGTGCAACAATCTGCAAATCAAACCGGAAAGACTGCTTGCGTACATATTCGAGATCGTATCGCAGCTTCTGTTCAGGATTGGTACTGTTAGCATTGTGGATTTGTGCCAACCCCGTTAGCCCTGGCTTGACAAACCATCTTTTGCGCCACATTTCCGATTCTGCTTCCAGCAGGTGCTCTTCGTCCGTCCAAACGGCGCGGGGACCCACCACACTCATATCTCCACGGAGAATCGACCAGAGTTGTGGGATTTCGTCAAAATGGGTCTGTCGAAGTAGCCGTCCGACTTTGGTGATTCGGTCGTTCTCAACGTCTTCAATCGGTTCGACCTTCCCGCTATCGGGCACCATCGTCCGGAACTTGTGGATGTTGAAAGTCTCGCCCAAGACAGCCGTTCGCTCTTGGCTGTACAGGACTGGACCCCGGTCCTCTAACTTGATTATAGCGGATATAACACAAATCACGGGGGTCAACGTGACGAGCCCTGCCACTGAGAAAACAACATCGAACGCCCGTTTTATTAAATAATCTTGCAAATCCCACGGCTCGATAGCGACTTCAACCAACGACCCTTGCTGACTGTCAGCGGTCAATACTGCGTCTGCATGCTTCTGGTGGACTTTGGCATCTACACCATGCTCGTAGCAGGCGTCAAGCGCACCAAAAAACTCCGCGCGGTCGGAGTGGCTAAATGCGAGTACTACCGTGTCAATATCGTACTCCACGAGAACATCCTCAATGCGTGAGAGGCCACCCAGTCGCTCCAAGCCAAGTGCTTCGACGCCGCCATCGGGGACAGCGCGTGCCTCAATCTGTGTTAGCATCGCACTCGTCGGGCAGAGATAGCCTAGCAGTGGTCCCTTGATCTCGTTGGCGACGGACTCAATGACCTCAAAATCGTCTCCTACGACGATGGTCCGATCTCCATTAGTTGATGGCCGCTGGCGGATCCAGACGAACCATGCAGGCAGTGCCACGAGCAGTAGCGGCGTCATCAGCAAGACGCTCAGCCGTGGTAACCGGTAGCTGTAGTCGAAGTAGCCGATGGTTGCCAGGGCAAATACGGCGACGAATATACGTTTGTGTGTGAGCGAGACAATGTCGAGAATACGTCGGGGTCGTGGCTTGTAGAGAGGCATGAACGCACCACTAAAAACACTGACAGCCAACAACAGCTCAATAGTAAACTCAGGCGCAGTCGTAGGGTTGCCTGACAACCGCTTGAGGACTGGCATCGCCTGCGCGCCCGACTGCACAGTTGCGTTGTTGACGAGTGCAACAGTGATAGCTGTGAGAAGAACCACACCTGAGATGCTTACCAACCGGTACCGCCATCCGCTATCCATCCTCTTACTGATGAATGAATATCAATATAAATCCTACGCACTTTCATCACTAGTGAAAATCATGGCTAGCGTCGGTATCTTTTGGGACGAGTGGTGCCTCAGTTGACTTCTTCCCTAATCGTGACGGCCCACGCTCAAAGAGTGCGGATTCTGTCCGTGTTCAATTTTGATCACAGATATGAGACTGGCGGTTGTCGAACCATCTTCCGGATGGAAACTCCTAGAGCTTGCTTCTGAGCTATCGACCCGACTGGTGAGTGACGTCCCGAATGTCGAACGCTTGCATCGAACTATTCCGAAGAGTGTCTTAGAGAGTGAATAGTCTTCCAAACCCTATCAAATCCTGCGGGCTCCGACTCAACGTTTCTCCTGCAGATACTTGACGTCGGCATCCAAGCCCTTCGATACGATTCTTCAGTGAATCAAATGTTCCCTCGATATTCAGTGAGGCGACGTGAATCGAGATGTCCGTATTACGTATCGTAGGTGAGACATACAGCCCTTCGAGAAAGCTATCCATCAGCGATTCTTTGAGGTCGTACCCGCGTCTCGCTGATGCAAACACCATTCGGCGTCGTCTTGATTCCAGCAGGGGCACGGGTCCAAAGCAGAGGTCGGAGAGGTCGGGAAGCTCACTTCCAGGGAAATATACGAGGAGGTAATATCATGGTCATCTGACCTACTGAGAATCCCTCAGCTATCACTGTCTCGGATTTGTCTCGTCGTCTCCATCGCGTTCTGAAGTGACCGCACTGAGGGACGACGAGAATCAACCAATCAGGCCGTCGCGATAATTACAAAATGAGGTCTTCTTGACTGTGCTAACCGCAGGTCTAATTCCTCGTCTTTTAATGCCCCGTAAACTACAGGAGTAGCACAATCCGTTTCAGACAACGTTGCTTCTAATGTCCAGCAATTGTAAATACTGTTAGCCGGACTGATGGTATCAACTCTCGCTGTCGGTTCACGGAGTCTAAGTGACCGGGCTGCACGCTGGACACGCGCTCGATCGGACTGGCCAGCATTACAGACCATCAGTATTCACTCCCCTCATCTTGACTGGACTGTCACCTATTGGTCTGCGGCTGTATGAACCACTGCCTTGGCTACAATCGAATGATGCGGAAGGGAACCAATCAGAGACGTAACGATTGTCTCTGTGGCAGCGGTAATTAAGAGCATTATTGTCGATGCTACTACAGTGCGATTGCTGGATCGCCTGCTTGTGTGCGATACGTTCTTGTGAGTTGGATTCGGAATCCTGCATGGGTATCTCGGAACCCACGCACCTCGGTGCTCCAACACCGGGGTGGTTACTCTCGACGAGTAAACTAACCAGCTGTGCGGCACTGTCTAGTTGAGCGAGTTTGAGAAGCGAGGAGGCCGTAGCGAGAAGTGCTCATGCAACTCGCAGACCTCCTCAGCGAGACGTTGAACGAGGACAATGAAGACGTTTGGGAGAATGAGCGCAC
>NZ_RKLR01000004.1 GCF_019599465.1 Haloarcula rubra | reverse complement strand
TCGTCGTCGCCCTCCGCCAACACCACCCGCTTGGGGTCGCTCTTGGCCTTGTTGAGCACGACGCGCATCATCTCGCGGGATTTTCCGAGGCGGGCCTCCAGCCGTTCGACGTAGTCGTCGAGGTCCAGTTCCTTGCGCGCGGCGCCGCTGTCCATCGCGGCCTTCGCGACGGCGGGGGTCACCTCGAAGAGGACGCGCGGGTCCAGCGGTTTCGGGATGATGTAGTCGGGGCCGAACTGGAGGGGTTGGTCGCCGTAGGCCTTCACGACAGCGTCGGGCACGTCCTGCCGTGCGAGGTCGGCGAGCGCCTCGGCGGCGGCGACTTTCATCGCCTCGTTGATTTCGGTCGCCCGCACGTCCAGCGCGCCACGGAAGATGAACGGGAACCCGAGGACGTTGTTCACCTGATTGGGGTAATCGGAGCGCCCAGTCGCCATGATGACGCTGTCGTCACGGGCCTGCTTGGCCGTCTCGTAGTCGATTTCGGGGTCGGGGTTGGCCATCGCGAAGATGACGGGGTCGCTGGCCATCGACTGGACCATCGTCTCGTCGACGATGCCGCCGATAGAGAGACCGACGAACACGTCGGCACCGGCCATCGCGTCCGCGAGGTCCCCACCCGGCACGTCGCGGGCGAACTCCCGTTTGAACTGGTTCAGGTCCTCGTGTTGGGCGCGGTCTTCGGTGATGATGCCCGAGGAGTCACACATGGTGATGTTCGCTTTGGAGGCCCCCAGCGAGACGTAGAAGCGGGCGGTGGCGATGGCGCTCGCGCCGGCCCCGGAGAAGACGATGTCGAGGTCCGCGAGGTCCTTGTCGGCGATGTCTGCGGCGTTGACCAGTGCTGCGCCGGAGATGATGGCGGTGCCGTGCTGGTCGTCGTGGAACACCGGGATGTCCATCTCCTCGCGGAGGCGCTGTTCGACCTCGAAACACTCGGGGGCGGCGATGTCTTCGAGGTTGATGCCGCCGAAGGTCGGCTCCATCGCGCGGATACTGTTGACCATCGCGTCCACGTCCTCGGTGTCCAGTTCGATGTCGAAGACGTCGATGTCGGCGAAGCGCTTGAACAGGACGCCTTTCCCCTCCATGACTGGCTTCCCGGCCTCGGGACCGATGTCACCCAGTCCGAGCACCGCCGACCCGTCGGAGACGACGCCGACGAGGTTCCCCTTCGCAGTGTACTTGAACACGTCTTCGGGGTGCTCCGCGATCTCCTCACAGGGGGCGGCGACGCCCGGCGAGTACGCGAGCGAGAGGTCCCGCTGTGTGTTGGTCGGTTTCGTCGTCGCTATCTCTATCTTGCCGGGCGGGTCCCGGCTGTGGTAGTCGAGTGCGTCTTCGTCAAGTCCCATACCGAGACGTCGTTCCCGGTCGTCAAAAAGGCGGGTTTACCGTCAAACGACGTATTCGACAACAACGCTTGTCGAAATTCTTCGTCGGCACTGTCGCCCACGACGGCAGTTCCGGCCGCCGTGGTCGCGACCCGCTGACCGTCGGGCGCGTCACTTCGACGGCGTCGTTCGCCCGTCGACCACTCAAAGAAGGGGATAAATACGAGCACACCAAGGTTCGAGTATGACCGACCGCTTCCGTCGGCTACTCACGGTGACGACGGCGATGACCTTCGGGCTCATCCTGCTCGGCGTGTACACCGGTGCTATCGGCGCGGGACTGACCTGCGGGGCGCGGTGGCCGCTGTGTGACGGTTGGATGGGGTTGTTCCCGGCGAACTGGGCGAGTTTCGTCGAGTGGTTCCATCGGCTGGTCGCCATGATTACCGGGTTCGCCATCCTCGGCTCTACGCTCGCCGCGTGGCGCGGTGACTACACCAGCCGAATCAAGTACGCCACCGGCGTCGCCACCGTCGTCCTCCCCGTCCAGATACTGCTCGGCGCCAACACCATCATCAACTTCGGTGCGACGGCGCAGGTGCTGCACCACGCCGCCGCGTTGACGATTCTGACCGCGATGGTGGCGGCGACGGCGTGGACGTTCGACACCACCGACTCGCCCACCGAGACCACGTCGGCGAGCGAGTCGACGGCCGAGACGGACGCCAGCCCCAGTTCCGACTGACCGTCCGGTTCCGCCCGTTCTTTTCGAAGAACGTACAACACCGGTAGTAACCGGTTCGTAACACTAATCCCGGCAACCGACGATGTACCGTCTATGTCAGACAGAGGACTCTCGCGACGACAGTACCTCACCACCGTCGGTGGAACGGCAGTGACGCTCTCGGTCGCCGGTTGCTCCGGCGACGGCGGCAGCGGCGGCGACGGCGGCAGCGAACAGACCATCACCGCCGGGACTGCCCCCGGATTCCCCCCGTTCGAGATGAAGGAGGGCGGCGAACTGGTCGGGTTCGACATCGACCTGCTGGAGGCCGTCGTCGAACAGACCGACTACTCCTTCGAGGGCTGGGAGGAGTTCGAGTTCGACTCGCTCATCCCCGCACTCACCAACAACAACATCGACGTCATCGCGGCCGGGATGACCATCAACGAGAAGCGCGACGATACCATCGACTTCAGCGACCCGTACTACTCCTCGGACCAGGCCATCGTCGTCCGCGCGGACGGCGACTTCGCCCCCGAGAGTCTCTCGGACCTCGCCGACCGACCCATCGGTGCCCAGAAGGGGACCACCGGCGAGGGCGTCGTGCAGGACGAACTCGTCGGCCAAGAGATAACCGAGAGCCAGTACAACGCCTACGACAACTACGTCCTCGCGATACAGGACCTGGAGAACGGCAACGTCGACGCCGTCGTCATCGACGTGCCCGTCGCCAACACCTTCGCGGCGAACCGCCCCGTCGAGGTGGCGTTCGTCTACGAGACGGGCGAGAAGTTCGGCTTCGGCGTCCGCACCGACGACGATGCCCGGCAGGAGGCCCTCAACGCCGGCCTCTCGACGGTCCGCGAGGACGGCACCTACGAGGAACTGACCCAGAAGTGGTTCGGCGAGTAGACCGATGTTGCAGGCAGGCGACTGGGCGTTCGTCGTCGACAACCTCGACTACCTGCTGACCGGCGCGGCCGTCACCGTCGGCCTGACGCTGACCAGCCTGCTGCTCGGCTTCCTGCTGGGGTTCCCGGCGGGCGCAATCGAGGTGTACGGCGACGGCCTCGCAGAACGGTTCGTGAGCGTCGGCGGCGTCGTCCTCCGTGGAACGCCCATCGTCGTCATCATGCTCGTCCTGTTCTTCGTCGTCTCGATATCGAAGTCGGCGTTCGTGACGGCCACCGTCGGCCTCGGGTTGCGGAGCGCGGCCTACCAGTCACAGATATTCAGGGGGGCGCTCCAGAGCGTCGACGAGGGCCAGATGGAGGCCGCTCGCGCCGTCGGGATGAGCCGATTCGAGGCCATCCGCCACGTCGTCGTCCCGCAGGCACTCCGGCGGTCGATGCCCGGGTTCCAGAACGAGTTCACCATCGTCCTGAAGGACACGAGCATCGCCTTCGCCATCGGCCTCGCGGAACTGCTGACGCGTGGCTACGACCTGTTCACCCAGAGCGGCCGGTCGACGGCCGTGCTGGAGGTGTTCGTCGCCATCAGCGCCATCTACTTCGTGCTGACGTTCGGGACGAACCGGGCGCTGGACCGACTGAGCGACTACTACGCGATTCCGTCGGGTGAGAACGCATGACACTGTTACGAGTCGAGGACGTACACAAGTCCTACGGTGACGAGGAGGTACTGAAGGGCGTCAGTTTCGAGATGGACCGCGGGGACGTCGACGTCCTCATGGGCCCCAGCGGCAGTGGGAAGTCGACGATGCTGCGCTGTATCAACCGCCTGACCGAGATAGACAGCGGCGACGTCTGG
This sequence comes from Haloarcula rubra, assembly GCF_019599465.1. Classification (GTDB taxonomy): domain Archaea; phylum Halobacteriota; class Halobacteria; order Halobacteriales; family Haloarculaceae; genus Haloarcula; species Haloarcula rubra. The sequence continues at coordinate 304,333 of NZ_RKLR01000004.1, read as the reverse complement.
CTGGACGGCACGCCCGTCTACGGCCCCGACACCGACGTGAACGAACTCCGACAGGACGTGGGGATGGTGTTTCAGGACTTCAACCTCTTCGCCCACCTCACGGCGCTGGAGAACGTCACGCTCGGCCTCAAACGGGTCCTCGGCGTCCCCGAAGCCGAGGCCACCGACCGCGCAGCCGACCACCTCGCACAGGTGGGACTGGCCGCACAGACCGACTCTTACCCCGCCGAACTCTCGGGCGGCCAGCAACAGCGGGTCGGCATCGCCCGCGCGCTGGCGATGGAGCCGAAACTGATGCTGTTCGACGAACCGACCAGCGCCCTCGACCCGGAACTCGTCGGCGAGGTGGTCGAGGTGATGCGTGACCTCGCCGAGCGCGGGATGACGATGCTCGTCGTCTCCCACGAGATGGGCTTTGCCCGCTCTGCCGCCGACGACATCCACTTCCTCGACAGCGGCCGCATCGTCGAGTCGGGGCCGCCCGAACAGTTGTTCCAGCGCCCGGAACACGACCGAACCAACGAGTTCCTGACGGGACTCCAGTCGAACGGCCACTGATGAGCGCCGAAGAGCCGTCCGTCGCCGACGAAGTCCGCACCACCGTCACCGTCGACACCGACAGACCGTGGGCGCTCGTCGGCCTCGCGGCGTTCTGGGGCTGGTTGCTCGTCCGCTGGACGAACGACTTCCTCCTCCCGGACGGGATGGCGTTCCCGAGCGAGCAGTCGTTCTTCCCGGCGGCACCGTTCAGTGCGGCCGCCGAGTCGCTCGGAGCGACGGCCGCCTCGCTGGGCCTGGTGGGTGCGCCGCTGGACGTACTCGCCGGCCTCCTCGGGTTCGTCGCCGGCGCCATCCCCTCGCTGCCGGCGCTGGCCCGCGGCGCGTGGCTCACCATCCTCCTCACCGTCGCCGGCATCGCCTTCGGGTTCGTGCTGGCAGTGCCGCTCTCCGTCGCTCGCGTCTACGGCGGCCGGGGCCTCCGGTGGCTCTCGCTGTCCTACACCGAACTCATCCGCGGGACGCCGCTGCTCGCACAGCTGTTCGTGCTGTACTTCGGCCTGCCGCTGACCCAGATTATCCGCGAGGTGCCCGGCGTCGGCGTCGGGTTCGTCCCCGCGACGGCCGTGTGGGTGGCCATCATCGGGTTCACGCTCAACAGTGCGGCGTATCAGGCCGAGTACATCCGGTCGGCGCTGGAGTCCGTCGACGTCGGCCAGTTGACCGCCGCGCGCTCTATCGGCCTCTCGAAGGTGGACGGCATCCGCTACGTCGTCCTCCCGCAGGGGCTTCGGTACGCCATCCCCGGGTGGTCGAACGAACTCGTCTACCTCATCAAGTACTCCTCGCTCGCGGCGTTCATCACGGTCCGGGAGTTGTTCTTCCAGGCCGAGTCCATCGCCAACGACACCTTCCGTTACACGGAACTGTTCGTGCTTGCGGCGCTGTTCTACCTCGCACTGGTCGTCTCGGCGTCGCTCCTGATGAACCTCGTCGAGGAACGGACGTCCGTCCCCGGTATCGGCGGGAAGCGACAGGCCTGACTACCCCTCGTCTTCGACGACGTACGCACCGAAGTCCTCGGCGGTGCCGACCGGCGGCGCACCGAACGCCACCCACACGTGCCGTGTCTCGGTGTGGTTGCAGAGGTTCCTGACGGTATCCTCGTGGACGCGGACGACGCCGTCCCGCGGCACGTCGTGTACCTGCCCCTCGATGGCTATCTGGCCCTCTGTCAGCGCCACGAACACCTCTTCTTGGCCCTCGTGGGTGTGCGGCGTCGTCACCTCGCCCGGGTCGACGACGACCTGATTGACGCGCACCTCTTCGGCACCGAGCGGTTCGGTGAGGCGCCTGACCGTCGACTCGCAGGTCTGGAACTGGTCGTCCGGCACCGTCTCGGGGTCGACGATGCCGTAGCCGTCGCTCATGACCGGGTCGTGGGCGCGCCGACAGAAAGCGACGGGACGGGAGTATGACTGGCGTTTATGTGTGGTGAGGCGTCACATGAAGTCCGAGAGTCCCGACTGCTGGTCGTCCTCGTCGGCGGCCTCGCTGTCGGGCACTTCGTCGTCCTCCTCTGTCTCTCCCTCCTCTCCTTCGGCGGAGACCCCACCGAGGGTCGCCTGCGAGTCGTCGTCACCGTCTCCGTCCTCGGCCTCGTCGTCCGCACTCGCCTCGGCACCGCCCGCCGACCCGCCCGCGAACGCGCCGCCGGAGTGTTCCACGGCGGCCTCCTCCTGCAACCGTTCGGCGTCCTCGACGATGGACTGGACCTTGTTGGTGTCCTCGCCCGACCCCGTGACGAAGGCGACGTGTTCGGCCTCCATCTCGTAGGTAGCGGCCATCGCCACCGTCAGTTCGCGGTTCGTGCAGTGGTGGGTCATCGTCGCGAGGAACGGCATGATCTCCCGGCGAGCGGTCCGCATCGAGACGCCGTCGACGGCGGCTATCTGCTGGGCGACGTAGTCGCGGGTCTGGCGCGTCCCCTTCGAGCGGCCGAGTTTCGACCAGTAGGAGGGCGGGCCGTAGCGGGTCCACCCGCCCTTCGTGCCGTCGCGGGCGGCGGCGACGCCGGCCGTCATGTTGTCGCCGGCGTAGCGCCAGAACGAGTAGTTCTGCGTCGCTCGCACCCGGCCGAGCCACCGGTCGGCGTTCGAGAGGAACTCGTAGGCCGTCGCGAGTTCTGCGCCCTCGTAGTCTTTGGGCATGTTGTCCTCTATCCAGTTGATGAGGTCGTCGGGCGTCTCGTCGACGTCGTAACTGGCCTTCAGCGCCTCCTCGGCCGACCCCTCCTTCAGCACGATGTCGAGGTACTCGAAGATGCCCTCGGAGGTGTCCCGTTCGCCGGAGACGTAGTCGTCGGCCTCGATACGGTCGCGGCCCTCGGCGGTCGCCTGCAGGTCCTTGATGGCCCCGCGCAGGTCGCCGCTGTTCTGCTCGGCGATGTCCTCGATGACCGCGTCGGTGTACTCGACGCCCTCCTTCCGGCAGAGGTCACGGAGCACCGGGACGATAGAGCGCTTCTGCACCGCCGAGAACTCGATGTCCTGACAGTTGTTCCGCAGGGAGTTGGACATCTCGTAGTACTCGTTGGCGATGAGAATCATCGGCTGGTTGGCCTCCTTGACCAGCGAGGCGACAGCGCGTGCGCCCCCGCGGTCGGCGTTGCCGTGGATGTTGTCGGCCTCGTCCATCACCACGAGGCGTCGCCCCGCGCCGCCGGCGGTGAGCGTGCCCGACTTCGCCGCCTCGCCGGCGACCTGTTCGATGACGTCTTTGGTGCGTGAGTCGCTGGCGTTGAGTTCGATGGTCGGCCAGCCCATGTCGTTGGCCAGCGCGTGAGCGGCGGAGGTCTTGCCCACCCCGGGCGTGCCGTGGAGGACGACCGCCTCGCGGTGGTTCTCCCACGTGTCGGCCCACTCCTTCAGCGCGTCGCGGGCCTTGTTGTTGCCCCGTACCTCCGAGAGCGTACTCGGGCGGTACTTCTCCGTCCAGTCCATTGAATCGTGGTTGGTGCGACCGGCGTTTAGGGGTTGCGGACGTGCGCGTCCCGGCGTCCGGCCCGAAGACATTTGTCGCCGGCAGGCGGCGTCTGACCCGTCATGAACGAAGACAGCCGTAGCTACGTCGCCGCCGCGGCCGCCGGTGCCGTCGCGTTCGTCCTCGCGTACGTGCTGGTGTACGCCCTCAGCATCTCCGTGGTCAGGGACTCGATACTGACCGGCATCGCCGAGGCGTTCGGCGACGAGAACGCCGCGTGGAAGATAGTCGGCTGGGTGTTCTTCAACGCCCAGTTCGTCACGACGACCATCACCGTCGACGTCCCGTTGCTCGGTGGCACCGACGCGGTGAACTTCGTCGCCGAGAGCGACGCGCTCTCGCCCATGCTGTACCTGATTCCGCCTACGCTCCTGACCGCCGCCGGCCTCGCGGTCGCTCGCCTCGACGGCGCGGTCGAGACGGCGCGTGCGCTCCGTGTCGGCCCGGCGGTCACGCTCGGCTACCTCCCGCTGGCAGTCGTCGGGGCACTGCTGTTCGCGGTCAGCGTCGGCGAGGGGAGCGGTGGGTCCCCCGACCTCCTGACCGCCGTCGTCCTCGCCGGCGTCGTCTACCCCGTCGTCTTCGGGACGCTCGGGGCCGTCATCGGCACGGCTCTCGGCGGCGACTGACGGGCCGAGCGTTTACGTGGGAAGGCGCGGCCACGGACGACCGTGGGACGTCGATACCCCAGTCAGACCGGCGACGAGCGAGCGGTCACGCCCGTGGTAGCGGTGGTGCTGCTCGTCGCGCTCGTCGTCGTCCTGGCCGCGTCGGTGACCGCCGCCACCGTCGGGTACGCGCGTGACCTGCGCGACCCGGCACCGACCGTCGCCCAGTCCAGCGGCGAGTTCGAGCGGTACGCGACCGGCGGCGGCCGCTACACCGACCAGATAGTGCGCGTCACGCACCTCGCCGGCGACCCGTTACGCGTCGCCGACCTCGAACTGGTCGTCGACGCCAGCGACGCCTGCGGGAAGACCGGTCGGTTGGTGAACCTCCCCGCGGCGGGCGACGACTTGCGGCCGACCGACGAGTACGTCCGTGGCGACGACGTCTTCGACAACGCCTACGACGCCGTCGAGGGGCCTATCGGGACGGGCGACGTCGACGACGACGGGACGTGGAGCGCCGGCGAGACGGCCCAGTTCCGCCTCGCGACGAGCGAGTGTTCCCTCGACGCGGGCGAGCGATTCACCGTCCGCCTCGTCCACACGCCGACGGGCGCCGTCCTCGTCGAAGAGTCGCTGACGGCGTCCTGATGGGGACCAGCGTTCCGGTACGTTTTTGTTCCAGTCCGTTAATCTTGCTAACTAATGACACGCGGCGCGCGCGCCCAACTCGCCGAGAAGATAGCCGGCGAAGTCGCACTCAGCGACGACCCGGGGGCGACTCTGCGGAAGTGGCGTACCGACTTCGGCGTTGCACAGACGGAGTTGGCCGACCGGTTGGACGTCTCACCGTCGGTCGTCTCCGACTACGAGAGCGGGCGTCGGGACAACCCGGGTATCGCCGTCGTCCGGCGACTCGTCGGGGCGCTCCTCGACATCGACGAGGAGCGAGGCGGCGACCACATCCGGCAACACGCCCGCGTGCTGTCCTCGGGGTTCGACAGCGACGTGGTCCACGACCTGCGGGAGTACTCGGCCAACGTCGGGGTCGAACGCGTGTACGAGGCCATCGGCGCCGAGGAACTCCATCGCGGCGGACAGGACACCGTGGCCGGCCACACCGTCATCAACTCCATCGCCGCCATCACGCGCCTCTCCTCCGACGAGTTCTACCAGTTGTACGGCCAGTCGACCAACCGGGCGCTCGTGTTCACGAACGTCACCCGCGGGGAGTCCCCGCTCGTGGCGATGCGGGTGGTCTCGCCGACGCCGAACGCCGTCGTCCTCCACGGCCTCGACAGCGACGACGTGTGGGACAAGGCGGCCGAGTTGGCGCGCATCGACGACTTCTCGCTCGCGGTGACGGACCGGGACCTAGAGGACGTGCTGGACGGGTTGCGAAGCCTCCCGTAGAACCGGGGTCGCGCCGCTCAGAGCGCGACCAGCAGGTCCGTCGCGTACATCACCGCGAGGCCCGCGAAGAACGCGAGCAGGTTCGCTGGCGTCACGAGCGACCCGCGGCGGCGGACCATCCGCCCGATTTCCCAGTTCACCTGCAGGATAGCGCCGACCCCGATAGCGAGGAACAGCGCCCCGAGTGTCGGCGAGAAGGCGACGCTCCCTATCCACCCGCCGAGGATGACCGGTGCGCCGGCGAGCGTTCCGAGCGCGGCGAAGTGCCACAGCGAGGGGCGGTCGCCCTCGGCGACGGGCGCGACCACTGCCGGTCCTTCGGTGACGTTGTGAATCATGAAACCGACGACGAGGAACGCGCCCAGCGAGACGCGCCCGAGCGCCACCGAACTCCCGATGGCTAACCCCTCGGCGAGGTTGTGCAGGCCGATGGAGAGAGCGACGAGATACGCGAGCCCCAGCGGGCGCACCTCGCCGGAACTGTTCCACTCCGAGACGGCCTGCACCAGCAGTAGGGCACCGAGGATACCGAGGACCACCAGCAAGTTGCCTTCGAAGGCACCGGGCACCTCCGCCGCCAACTCGAACGCCTCGAACCCGGCGTCGAACGCCAAGAACCCGAGAACGCCGACCGCGAACAGCAGGATGGCGTGCAGGGAGCGGTCGCTCATGTCCCGCATGACCGGAAACCACAGCATCCCGAGCGCGACGGGGATGACCCCGACGAACAGGCCCACGACGGCCAGCAGACCCAGCAGTTCGCCGGTCAGCCCCGGCGACACCTGCGGTGCGAGAATCGTGTGTGCGAACGTCGCCCCGTCACTGAGGACGAGGGCAGTGTGGAGGTCCCACCCCGGCGTCCAGTGGTACGGGACGACGATACGGCCGCTCTCCATCGGCGCGAGCGTGTTCGTCGCCTCGCCGCCCGCGAACATCGTGAAGTCCCAGTACGCGTCGTTGACGAGTACCTGACTGACCGTCACCGGGTCCGGCCCGTTGTTGGTCACGTGGAGGACCACCGTCTCGTCGTTCGGGAGCGACGTGTGCGTCACCGTGACGTCGGGGAGCGCACCGCCCGTGGCGAGTCCTGCGAAGGGATTGAGCAGGACGAATCCGGCGACGACGACGGCGAGCAACACCAACGGCGTGACCGCGCCGACCCATCGCGGGAGGCCGAACGGCATCCCCCTTCGTGAGACGGCGGCGCCGCCGTCCGTGCGCTGGTCGCTCATGCTTGCACCTCGAAGAAACTCATCCAGCCCAACTCGGCGAACTCCGACTGGTGGGCGTGGAACATGTACAGTCCCGGCTGGTGGTCCGAGTAGTCCAGTTCGACGATGCCGCGCTGTGCCTGACACTGCATGACAGTGTCGACGGTCTTGTGCGTGGGCATGAGGGTCGTCCCGTGGTCGTAGTAGTCGAAGAACTGCGAGTGAGTGTGAAAGGAGTTGATTGGGTCGAACTCGACGGCGTTTATCAGGTACACCCGCTGGCGCTGGTCGCGCCGAATCCGTATCGGCTCGACCGTCTCGCCGGCCTCCCACTCGCCGTTCTCGGCGTCGGTCGACCCGACGCCGTAGGCGAACGCCCGCGTGTTCGCGGCGTACACCTCGTTGTCGCCGTCGAAGTTGGTGTCGAACCCGTTCATCACCATCACCATCTCGTCCACCTCGTCGGCGCGGTACTCGTGGTTGCGCAGTTCGGCCTCCTCGACCAGTTCCGCACGCAGGTCGTCGGTCATCGGACCGTGGTAGTTGACGTAGTCACGGGGGTTCTCTCGCACGCGCTCCGGGTCGGGGTCGATAATCATCGTCCCGTAGAGGCCGCGATGGATGTGCTCTTTCAGCGGCATCGAGTGGCAGTGGTAGAAGTGACAGCCCGCCGGTTGGGCCTTCCACTCGTAGACGAACCGCTCGCCCTGTTCGATGACGCCCGGCCCGTTCTGCGGGATGCCGTCCATCCGCGGGTTCACGTTCTTCAGGTGCGGGTGGATAGTGTGGGGATGTTCCTGTCCGTTGGTGAACCGAATCCGGACGAGTTCCCCCTCGACGGCCCGCAGCGTCGGGCCGGGGACCTGCCCGTCGTAGGTCCACGCCGGGAACGTGACCCCCGGCGCAATCTCTATCTCCCGGAGCGACGCGTCCAGTTCGAACTCCCGGACTCGCTGTCCGTTCTCCGTCTGCACGGTTCCCGTCTCGAACGTCCGGAGGAACTCGTGCGGGTCGAAGTCGGCCGACTGGAACTCCCCGACGACGCCGGCGCGCCCGTGCGGTGACTCGTCGTGGTCGCCGGACGCCGTGGCGCCGCCGGAGAGGCCCACGGCGCTCGCGCCCGCGAGACCGAGGCCGCCCAGCACTGCACGACGGCTGACGGCCGCGTCGTCTCTGACCGCCCCGACGAGTCGCTCCGAGAGCGACCCGGTGAGCGCCGCCGCGTCCTCGCGGTCACCGCCCGACCGTGGCCCTTCGTTGACCATCAGACACCACCGTCCGTGGGACTCGGCCACCGAGTCGTCTCGACGCGGGAGTGTGTTTTAGCCATAGTCATAGAATAGATTAGACGCGTCTAAACAAAGGTCTGTTGGTGAGTGACACACTTCACGGTTGACGGCTGTACGAGCCCCCGTGACGGGGTGAGCGGCGTCGAGACGGTGATGTGTCTCTCGGCAGCGGTCGCAGTGGAAAAGTCGTCACGTTCAGAGGTCGCGGCGACTAGCTCTCTACGGATCCCGACGGTCGCCCCCTCACCTCGGACCCGCCCCCGCTTCGGTTCCTCACTACTCCACGTACCGGTACTTCCGTTCGCCCATCCGACCCCAGCCGTCGAAGACGAACTCCGACTCCGGCGCGGTGAACTCTTCGACGTCGGCCTCGGTGTCGTGGTTGTGGACGTCGTGAATCTGCTCGTACTCCTCGAAGGAGAGGTCGTACCGTTTGCGGTTCTGCTCGTCGATGTTCAACTGCGCGATCTCCTCTTCCCAGCCGGGGACGACAGTCTCGGCGTGGACCTCCGCCTGTGCGCCGGACCCGTACGAGGCGACCAGTAGCTGCTGTCCGTCCAGTTCTCGGCCGTTCTCGCGGGCGTGTTTCAGCCCGGCGGCGCGGGCGATGTGGACGGACCCGGTGTACCAGTTGCCCACCTCGCGCGATATCTCCAGCGTCGGGTCGATAGTGTCCGCGTACCAGTCCTGATAGCGTTCCGTCTCGGTCAGCGCGTCGGTGTACTCCCGGATGGCGTCGCGGAACTCGTCGTCGGACTCGAAGTCCTCGCGCATCGGCTGGTGGCCGATTTCCTCGGCGACGAGGTCCTCGACGTCGGTGCCGCGGATGATGTGCCGATAGCCCAGCGCCGCGGCCTTCCGGACCATGCCGGGGAACGGCGTGTGGAACGGAATCAGCGGGTAGTCGTCGGGGTGGATGTCGCCGACCTGCGAGGCGAAGTCGTCCAGCGCCTCGCGCATCCGGGCGAGGTAGACGTTCACCGAGCGCTTGCCGTCGACCGAGGGGAACTGCTGGTTCGGCTTGAGGAAGTCCGTCTCGTCGGCGCTCCCGAACCCCTGTTCGGTGGAGAGTTCCACGAGACTCGGCTCCTCGTCGACGAGCATCGCGACGGCGCCGGCCCCCTGCGTCGCCTCGCCGGGGTCGTCGCGGGCGTACAGCGCCGTGTCCGTGGCGATGACGATTGCTGCGCGGCCGCGGTTCCGGCCGGCGCGAATCCAGTTATACGCGTCGTCGAGGCTCTGTGTCCCGGAGATACACGCGAACTTCCGCTCGCCCTTGTTCGCGTGGTGGAAGTCGCCGTCGTACACCTGTTCGAGACACCCCGCGACGTACGTCGAGACGGGCTTGGAGTTGTCGAAGGAGGACTCGGTCGCCACGTCGATGCGGCCGATGTCCTCCGGTTCGAGGCCCTTGCGCTCCATCAGTCGGTGGGCGGCGTTGGCCGCCATCGTCACGATGTCCTCGTAGACGTCGGGGAACGAGGAGGCGTGCAGACCCAGCCCCTTCGTGTACTTCCCGGGGTCGTCGCCCTGGGCCGGCGCGAACGTCTCGGCGAGGTCGAGTTTCAGCTTGCCTGTCCATATCTCCATCGCGTCGATACCGACTGCTGTCATGGGTGGAGGGTCGACGGGGGCGGTTAAGTTATTGTCGTCTGGAGTTTCGACAGGTGTCGAAATGAGTAAGATAACGTCTACTGACCATTTCCATTCCCGTTCCCACCGGCATTTCCGTTCCCTGCTTCGTTTTGGCTCGTGACAGTCTTCGAAGACGTGTTCACGTTACCAGTGACGTCAGTTCCAACGATAGTGATTGTTAATTCTTTGTTCGGTCTGACGTTCTCCGTTGCTGATATCTCGATATCGGTCCAAGTCTTACTACCGGCAGCGCTGAGTCCAGTGAAGTTCTCGCCGCCAATACGCTCGTTTTTATCGTTCCTGACGGTCACGTTTACTGAAACGAGTCCCGAATTACTGTCTTCTGCCGTCACCTCTGCGATAGTCACCGTATCGTTGTTCGCAAACGCCCTGATGTCCCGCAACACGATGTCCGGCGGCACGGTGTCCTTGCGGGTCTGGTCGTTCGTCACGGTCCCACCGGTGTTGCCGACATCGTCCCGGACGTAGCCCCGGGCGGAGACGTAACCCTCCGGAAGTCCGGACACGTCGATGCCGGTAAACGTCGTTTCATCGCCGCCGTTAGTCGTAATCTGCTCCTCGAAGGTGACACTGTCGCCGATGGAGGTGTTGACGATAGACAACACGGCCACCTCGTCCCCGTCGAGGCTATCGGGGTTCACGAGTGTCGCGTCGACGGCGTTCTGGTTGGAGGCGTTGATGCGTGGCGTGTCGATGCGGACGCTGTTCGGGTCGCCCGGCGAGCGTGTGTCGATGGTGAACGTCAGCGGGCGCTCGGTCTCCATCGGGGTCCCATCGTCGGACTCAGCCCGAGACACCTCGAGGGTGACCAGCGTGTCGACGTCGTTGTCCGCGAACTCAAGCGTCTGCTCGTAGGTGGTCGCGTCCACCCAGCCACCGGTGACGACCTTGGCCGAACTCTCCGTGACGTTCTCGTAGGTCGTCTTCGGCGCGAGACCGGTGTCCATCGTCTGGTTGAACCGCAGTGTGACGGTCCGTCGGGCGTTGCTGTTGGCCTCGGCGTCGGTGATGTTCCCGTCGGCGTCGGAGAACGTCGCACTCGTGACCGACGGCGGCCCGCCGCCACCGCTCGTGACTGTGACCACCTGTGAGGTGACGTCACTGGCGCCATCGTCATCCGTGACGCTCAGCCGCACCGTGTGGTCGCCGGTGCTGCCGAAGATGTTCGTCACCGTCTCGCCCGTCGCGTCGACGGTGCCGTCGCCGTCGAAGTCCCACTCGTAGCTGACGATGTTCCCGTCGTCGCCGGACCCACTGGCGTCGAAGCTCACCACCTCGCCGGTCGTCGGGTTGGTCGGCGAGTAGGTGAACGACGCCGTCGGGAACTCGTTGTAGACTGTGACCTCTTTCGTCCGGTTGGCGGTCCGCCCGTCGTCCGTGGTCACGGTCAGGGTGACGGGGTAAGTGCCGTCGTCTGGGAACGAGCTGCTGGCGGTTTCGCCGGTCGCGTCGGTGGTGCCGTCGTCGTCGAAGTCCCACTCGTAGCTCGCGATGCTGCCGTCATCAACCGTGCTATCGCTCGCGTCGAATGTCACCGCCTTCCCAGCCGTTGGGCTCGACGGGGTGTAGTCGAACCGCGCGGCTACAGTCACCTCGACAGACACGGTATCCCTGTCGAGGACGGTGCTCGTGGGGTCGTGGATGGCCACGACGCGGATGCTGGCGCCTCCGACGTCGTTCGGTAGCCCCCACCTGCCGCCCGGTTCGAACCGTGTCGGGTCGGTCCCGCCGACCTGGGTGTAATCGGCAAGCGTGTACTGGCGCCTGTTGTCACCGACGACCACGATTGTCACGTCGTTGCTGTCGACAGAGGAACCACCGTTGTGAGCAACGAAGACGTCCTGCGTGGTCGCGCCGGCGTGGATGTCCAGCGACGGCGTCGAGCGGGCAGAAGCACCAATGTCCCCCAAGGTCACGAACCCGGCGACACCAATCGTGACGACAACGACACCGGTCAGTAACACCACACCGATCGTCTCGGACTGAGCCCGGTCGTCGCCGGGATGTGTGTCACCCATGTCACTAGAACCCGATGAAGTACAATGCCGTTTCGCCGGTCTCTAATTCGAGCGTGAGAACAAAGAAGTCGTTCTGCCCGACGTTCCGATCGAACTCCAACTCGACGTTCGTGACAGTTCCGTCTCCATCAAGGCGGATTTTCGGGCTCAAAGACTCAAACTGGCCGCCGACAGTCAGCGTTGCCGAGTCGGCCTCACCAACCCGGCGAATCGTCGCACTCGACGGGTCGTTGCCACCCTGCCCGTCGTAGAAATTGATACGTGCCTCGGTGATGTTGTTAGTGCCTGCGGTATTGTTGAACTCGAGAGTGACGTTGTCGCCATTGCGAGTCTCGTCGGACAGTCGGATGTCTCCCGGCGACGCCGGGTTGATACCGTCAGCGGACCCGCCTCGGGCGCCGCTGGGGGGCGTCTCGCCGATACCGACCGGTCCGCAGTTGATCGTCCGCTCGCCGTCAAGCGTCAACGTAACGTTGCGGTTGTTGACCACGATATTTCCGGGGGCAACTTCTCCATCCAATGCTGCCTCCCACTGGTCTTCGGAGAGCTGGGTGGGGAGTTTGACAGTGATATCCTCCCGTTGACTGGTGTCCAGCCGACCGGCCTTCGGTTCGACAGGAGCGGTCTGCGTGCCTGCAGTGTTGATATCGTTCGTGATCGGAATTATCTGAACCTGGTCACCCTCGACGACGGACTGACCGGCTAGCTGAACCGTCCCATCCCTGAAATCGTTGTACAGGAGCGAACTCTCGTAGCGGATAGTTCCTGCCTGTTCGAACTCGGCGTAATTGGGTTCGTACTCAAGGAACCGGGTGTCGAAGTCGGTACCCGGACAGACCTCGTCGGTGATTTCAGGGCCGCCCTGCTCGGAGATAACGATAGGCCGTGGTTCCGTCGTACGCAGGGACCCGCTTGGCGGTGGTGGGTTTATGGAAACCAGGCGTGCCGGGAACCGGGTTCCGAGCGCTACTTCAGCGTACCCGTCGTTGCCGCCGGTGTAGGTATCGAGGATAGTGTTCCGGACCTCGACCATATCCCGCTGGACACCCTGGTAGTGATTGAACTCGACTTCTCGGTTCTGGTCGGGGACGATGAACGCCTGGTAGGTAGCGAAGGTGACGATGAGAATGGCAAATAGGAGGACTGCACCGACCTGCACCGACTGTCCTCGCTCGTCACCTACCAAATCCATGCAACTTTGTTAAATACTGGTAGATAAAAACCTGTCCGCCGGCTCAGCAGCCGAGTGCGGGACTGCGGCGTGACGGCTGCGGTTCAGTCTTCGTCTTCCTCTTCGACGACTTCGGGGTCGCTCATCGCGGTCTGGAGACTGTCGAGGCCGTTGACCCACTCGGAGACGAGGCCGTACTCCAGGTCCTCGGCGACGTCCATCGCCAGTTCGTCGCCGTCGATGATGCGCGTCCCGGCCTGCACGCAGTACCCCAGCGCCGCGTCCAAGTCCTCCTCGGCCTCGGCGTCGGCCGCGGCCCCGACGTAGTCGGCGACCGTCGCCTCGTCGGCCGGTCCCTCGGCGACGTACTCTTCGGCGGCGTAGAAGACACAGACCAGCGAGGTCTGGACGCCGTCGATGAGCATCAGCGTCTCCTCGTCGTCCATCTCGATGTCGTCGAGAACTATCTCTCTTACCCCGGCCAGCTCGTCGAGCGTCGTCTCTTCGTCCAGCGTGCCGTCCTCGTAGTCGGTGAGTATCTTCGCGATGGCGATGGCGGCGTCGTCCTGCAGGTTCAACAGGAGGCGTGCCGAATCCTCGTCTTCGGGGTCGACACCCTCCTCCTCGATGCGGTCGAGCCAGTTCTGCCAGCGTTCCTCGGTGTAATACTCCCCCGGCGGAGTGCTCATACCACTCCGTTCGTGCGCCCGGGGATAATAGCTTCGACAGGCGACGCTTACCGCCGTGTAGCTATCAGACCGCCCGAAGAAAGGCGGATACCACTCGAAGGGGGCGGCGAGCGTTCACACCCGTCGTTCTGGGGGATTTATACGCTCTCGTATGATATGTCAATTCATGTCACAGCGGCGTTCGACGTTCGGCGCGGCCACCGCCACCGACCCGGCAGTCGTCGGTCGGCGGGCGACGCGGGCCGGCCTCGTTCTCGCCGCGGCGACGCTGCCGCTGGTCGTGGGAACGGGCACCGGACTGGTCGTCGACGCGCCGACGCTGGCGGCCGGCGTCGACGCGGTCCTCGCGGCGGCGAACGCGCCGCTGGTCGGTGGATACGGGCGTGCGTGGCTGTTCCACGTGAGCGCACTCGGTCTGCTCGCCGGGTGCTGGCTGCTCGGGGCCGGGCTCCTGCTCGACGGGGTGTTCGACTAGTCCTCCGCCTCCGGACCGACCGACCGGACGGTTTCCTCGAACTGTCCCTCGCCTCTGGTCTTGAGCGTCCGCTGTGGGAACGGGATGGAGATGTCCTCTTCGTCGAAGGCCGTCTTTATCTCCTGGACCACCGCCGAGATGGCGCGCCACTTGCGGGGCGGCGTCGGGTGGTCTATCCAGAACCGGAGTTCGAGGACGATGGCCGAGTCGCCGAACGACTTCGGGATGACCTGCGGTGGCGGCGAGTCGACGATGTCGCCGACACGGGCCATCGCGGCCTCCGCGGTGTCCATCGCCGCCTCGACGTCTGCGTCGTAGTCGATACCCACGTCGAGGGTCAACCGGAGCAGTCCCTTCTGGCTCCGGTTGGTGATGGCCTCGTTGCTGACCTGGTCGTTGGGGATGATGACGAACTCCCCGTCGAAGTTCTCCAGCCGGGTGTTGAAGATGGTGATGTTCGTGACGATGCCCTCTTGGTCGCCGACGACGACCCAGTCGCCGATAGTGAACGGCCGGGAGAACATGAGGACGAACCCGGCGATGAGCGACCCCAGCGTCTGTCGGGCCGCGAACCCGACGACGATGCCGAGGAACCCGGCCCCGACGAGGAGGCCGCCGATGTTGATGCCCCAGATGGCGAGGATGGTCGCCCCGGCGGTGACGAATATCGTCACCTGCCCGAGACGGAGCAGAATCTCCTCCTGATGCTCGGTGAAGTCGTCGAGTGCCAGACTCAGGCGGTCGATGGTCCGCTGTAACTGGTCCGAGAGCACGAACGCCAGGGCGGTCAGCAACACCGTCTGGAGCGTCCGCAACAGCGTCGGGTCGTCGCTCTCGACGTACGGGCGCAACGTCCCGACGACGTCGACGAGGTCCCAGACGACGAGGAAGGAGACGACGACGAGCAACAGCAGCGTCAACTGGGCGGTCCGGAGGAGGATGCCGCGGAACGACGTCGGCGTGTATCTGGCCAGTCGGGTCAGCCACCCGGAGTCCAGCTGGTCGACCGCGAGGCTCCGCAGGCGGCCGAGCAGTGCGGGAAGGACCACGACACCCAGGACGAGGACGCCGAGCAGGATGGCCGTCGCGACGAGTTGGCCCTCCGACGACGCCAGCGCTTCGAGTGACTCCTGGAGCGCCTGCACGAGGTCGAGCAACGTCTGGCTGGACCGGTCCGCGGTCGCCGTCGTGGTGTCCGTCGCCTGCACACCCCAATATCACCCCCGTAGTGACTTGTGTCTTCGTTTCCGACCCGAAAGCGACGCTGGACGCCCCGCTGGCGACGGGTCGGACCGGAGGACCGAGTCCCGCGTTCAGACGCCGCGGCCCTGCAGTTGCTCCTCTTCGGGCAGGTCGGCGTTCGCGTCGCCTTTCATCCCCTTGCCGACGTTCTTGCTGATCTCGGTGAGTCGCTCGGGGTCGTCCCAGTTGTTGACGGCCTCGACGATGGCGGTGCCCATCGCTTCCGGGTCCTCGGCGCCGAAGATGCCCGACCCGACGAAGATGCCGTCACAGCCGTGGTGCATCATCAGCGCGGCGTCGGCGGGCGTCGCGATGCCGCCGGCGGCGAAGTTGACGACCGGGAGGCGACCCATGTCGGCCGTCTCGTGGACGAGGTCGGCGG
Organism: Haloarcula rubra; assembly: GCF_019599465.1. Classification (GTDB taxonomy): domain Archaea; phylum Halobacteriota; class Halobacteria; order Halobacteriales; family Haloarculaceae; genus Haloarcula; species Haloarcula rubra. The sequence goes on along the minus strand of NZ_RKLR01000004.1, from coordinate 288,639 downwards.
GGGCCTCGTGTTCGCGGGCCCACTTCTCGCGTTCCTCGTAGCTCATGCCTTCGAGTTTGCGAATCGAGCCCTTGATGTTGCGCTGGTGGTGGACGGCCTGGTTCACGTCGCCGGTGCCGGCCTCACCCTTGGTCCGAATCATCGCCGCGCCCTCGTCGATGCGGCGCAGGGCCTCCTGCAGGTTCCGGGCGCCACAGACGAACGGCGCGGTGAAGTCGCGCTTGTCGATGTGGTAGCGGTCGTCGGCCGGCGTGAGCACCTCGCTCTCGTCCAGCATGTCCGCGCCGGCGGCTTCGAGGATTTCGGCCTCCTTCGTGTGGCCGATACGCGCCTTGCCCATCACCGGGATAGACACCTCGTCGATGACCGCCTCCAGCGACGCGGGGTCGGCCATTCGGGCGACGCCGCCGCGCTTGCGGATGTCGGCCGGGACGGCTTCGAGGTTCATCACCGCGACGGCGCCGACGTCCTCGGCGATGCGGGCCTGTTCGGGCGTGACGACGTCCATGATGACGCCACCCTTCTGCATCTTCGCGAACCCGCGCTTGACGAGGTCGGTACCGCGGCGGAGGTCCTCCAGATCGGTAGCTTCAGGCATTGACGGTGGGTTGGGACTGGATTTACTTAACGCGTGTCCTTGGCGGGGACAGGAACTGACGTCGGCGGCCTCGGACGTGCTAGTGGTATTTTACCCCCGGCAGACAATGCGTATCCAATGGATTCGGAGTGGCCCCCAATCGACCAGAGTGAACAGATACGGGTCCTCCACGTCGACGACAACGCAGACTTTCTAGAAGTGGCGACGGCCATGTTCGCTCGCCAGTCCGAGACGCTGGACATCGTCCCCGTCAGCGACCCGACGGCGGTGACCGAGCGCCTCGCCGACGGCGACGTCGAGTGCGTCGTCTCTGACTACGACATGGACCCCGTCGACGGCCTCGAACTCCTGCGAGAGGTCCGGGAGACACACCCCGACGTACCGTTCATCCTGTTCACCGGGAAGGGGAGCGAGGAGGTAGCGAGCGAGGCCATCTCGGCGGGCGTCACCGACTACGTTCAGAAGAGCGGGGACAGCGAGACGTTCGAGATGCTGGAGAACCGCATCGAGAACGCCGTCGACCACGCTCGGACCGAGCGGCGACTCGCCTACGAGAGCAGTCTGCTCGACACCATCTTCGAGCAGATACCGCACCACATGTACGTCAAGGACGAGGCGGGCCGCCACGTCCGGATGAGTCACGCACACGTCGACGACCCCGAGGCGGCCATCGGCAAGACGGACGCCGAAATCTACCCCGAGACCCACGCCGAGGACACCTACGCCGACGACATGTCGGTCATCGAGCGTGGCGAACCCATCATCCACAAGGAGGAACAGACAATCGACGAGGTCGGCGAGACGTACAGTTTCGACCATCTGGACGACAACTACGAGCAAGACGTCGTCACCGACAAGGAACGGTACAACGAGTGGGCGCTCACCTCGAAGGTCCCGTGGCGCGACGAGGACGGCGACATCGTCGGCCTCATCGGCATCACGTTCGATATCAGCGACCGGAAACACTACGAGCAGTCGCTGGAGCGCCACACCGAACGCCTCGAACAGTTCCTCGCCGAAGTCGCCCACGACATCCGGTCGCCGCTGCAGGTCGCGAGTTCGAACGTCGCGTTGCTCCGGGAGGCCGTCGGTGGCGACGACGACCGACTGGACGCTATCGAGCGGAGTCACGACCGCATCGGCGCGCTGGCCGACGAACTCGGGAGTTTCGCCAGACACGGCGACGTCGAACCGACGCCGGAACCCGTAGCCCTGTCCGACGCCGTCACCGAAGCGTGGGCCAGTCACAGCACCGGCGAGGCGACGCTGTCGGTCGGCGACCTCCCGACCGTCGAAGCGGACCCGACCGAACTGAACCGCCTCGTCGACAACCTCGTCGACAACGCTATCGACCACGCCGGGGCCGACGTGACGGTGACCGTCGGCCCTCTCGACGACGGGGCGGGGTTCTTCGTCGCCGACGACGGTCCGGGTATCCCGGAGGAGGAGTGCGACGAGGTGTTCGAGACGGGGTTCACCACCGCCGTCGGGGGGACCGGACTCGGACTCGCCATCGTCGAGACCGTCGCGGACCGACACGGGTGGACCGTCGACGTCACCGAGAGCGACGCGGGCGGCGCGCGGTTCGAGGTCCGCGTCTGAGCGCGGGTGCGCTCGACTCGCCCGACCGCTAGCGTTTTGCCCGCCCCATCCCACAGCGGAGACATGGCCACACAGGAGGGTGTCGGTGGGCGCATCGAGGCAATCGTCGCGCGGGTCTTCGACGGGCCGGTCCCCGGCACCGAGGGACTGCCGCGATACGTCGCCCCGCTTCCGGAGTGGCTCGAAAACGTCGGTCTGCGGCTGGCGTGGCCCATCGCCCTCGTGAACCTCGTCGGGACGCTCTTCGGCTTCTGGTACTACGCCGGCCGGCCGCTGAACCTCGCGCCGCCGCTCGTCGAGGGGCAACTGGGGGCCGCGCCGGTGCTGGCCTACCCCCTCATCCCCGACTCACCCGTCGCGACGATGTTCATCGGCCTCTCCTTCGCCGCGTGGCGACTCGACTGGGACGCCGAGTGGTTGCACGTACTCGCCTTCTTCGGGTGTATCAAACTCGGCCTCTGGACGCCGTTCGTCCAGTTGGTCATCAACGGTCCGGGTGGCATCGCGGCGTGGCTCTACTGGTTCCTCGTCCTGAGCCACATGGCGATGGCAGTCGAGGCGTTCCTCATCCACCGCTACGCGAGTTTCTCCGTTCCGGCAGTCGCCGTCGCCGTCGTCTGGTACGGCTTCAACGACGTGGTAGACTACTTCGTTCCGGTGCTGGGCGGGCCACACCACACGTGGCTCCGTGGCGAGCCGCTGGTGGGTGCCTACACGTTCGACCACACCGTGTTGGCCCACGACCTCGCGGCCGGGTGGGCCGTCGTCCTGACCCTCGCCGCGACGTTCTGGGCGCTGTCGACGCGGGTCGAGAAACTGAAGCGCCGGTCGGCGACCGAGTGAGCGGGCCGGCGCCCGTTCAGATGGTGAAGGGGTCGTCCTCGTCGCGCTCCTCCAACACCCACTCCAGTTCCTCGATGGCGCGCAGTATCGCCACTTCGGCCTCGTCCTCCAGTTCGGAGGATGGAGGGTCGTGACTGTCGTACTCCTCGCGGAGCGTCTCGATGCGGTCCCGTATCGTCGCCTCGTCTTGCATACGTGACCGTACTCTCCGGGCGCCATTGACGCTACTGGTCGCGGCGATGCACACGGCGACGGGCGGCCGAGCGCGGGCCGTCGCTTACCGCACGACGACGACGGCGTTCTCCGTCTCGGTCATCTCGCCCTCGCCGGAGTACGTACGGGATTCCTCGACGGCGAACATCTCCGCGTCGAGTTCGAACTCGCCGCCGGCGACGACCAGCGTGTCGCCGTCTATCTCGTAGTCGCCGGCCTCGATGGCGCTGTCGAGTGCGCCGACGTCGCTGCCGAACTCCGGCCCGACGACGGAGTAGTCGAGGTCGATGTCGCTGACTTCGGTGGTGATGTCCGGGGCGTCCTCGAACGTCTCCAGCGTCTCGACGTGCATCGCCTCGGCGATGGCCGCCGCGAAGCCCTCGACGTGGCCGTACACCTCGACGTGCTCTAAGTCGGCGTTCAGCGGGAGGCCGTTCTCGGTCTTGTAGCGACGGAGCGCGGAGACGACCTCCATCGCCGTCTCGCCCGCTTCGAGGTCGGCCTCGTAGCCGCCCGCGACGGGCCAGTCGGTCGTGTGGACCGACTCGTCCGCGTCGTAGACACGCGTCCACAGTTCCTCCGTGATATGCGGGAGGAACGGCGCGAACAGTTTCAGGAAGGTGCGGTGGGCCGTCAGGAGCGTGTATTCCGTGGAGGCGTCGCCGCCGTCGCTGAGTCGCTGCTTGGCGATTTCGAGGTAGTCGTCACAGAACGTGTTCCAGAAGAACGACCGCAGTTCGTTGCGGGCCTTCGAGAACGCGTAGTCCTCGAACTTCGCGGTGACCGACTCGATTGTGGCGTCCAGTTCGGCCAGTAGCCAGCGGTCGACGGCCGAGAGGTCGGCCTCGTCGACGTCGCCGACATCGTCGTGGACGGGCGTCAACTGGTCGACCAGTCGGGAGGCGTTCCAGAGTTTCTGGAGCAGGCGCTCGCCTGCTTCGAGGTCGCCCTCCTTGTACGGGAAGTCGTCGCCGATGGAGGTGCCGGCGGCCCAGTAGCGGGCGGCGTCGACCGGGAAGTTCTCTAGCACCTCGCTGGGTGGGATGACGTTGCCCTTCGACTTCGACATCGCCTCGCGGTTCTCGTCTAAGACCATCCCGTTGACCATGACGTTCTCGAAGGGCACCTCGTCGGTGTGCTCGTAGCACTTGACGACGGTGTGGAACAGCCAGAACGAGATGATGTCGTGGCCCTGCGGGCGCAGGTCGAACGGGTACAGTTCCGGCATCTCCATCTCGAAGGTGCCGTCGGTGATGGAGCGCGGGTCGTCCGCGTCGGCGTCGTCGTCCGGGTCCACCGGGTCGGCTGTCTCGGCCGACCCGTCGGCGTGCCAGTCCCAGCCCGCGTTCACGAGCGGCGTGAGCGAGGAGGTGGCCCACGTGTCGAAGACGTCCTCTTCGGGTGTGAACGTGTCGTGGCCACAGTCCGGACAGCCGTCGGCCGGCGGGTCGTCCGAGAGCGGGTCGACCGGCAGTTGCTCGGGGTCGGCCAGAATCGGCTCCCCGCACTCGTCGCAGTACCAGACCGGAATCGGGATGCCCGAGTCGCGCTGGCGGGAGATACACCAGTCCCACTCCAGGCCCTCTATCCAGTGCTGGTAGCGACTGTACATCTTCTCCGGGAACCACTCCATGTCCCGCCCGGCCTGCAGGTACTCCTCTTTCTTGTCGAGGAGTTTGATGTACCACTGCTCGGTGACGAGGTACTCGACTTCGACGCCACAGCGCTCGTGGACCTGCACGGTGTGGTCGTGGTCCCGCGATTCGAGCAGGTAGCCTGCGTCGTCGAGGTCCTCGATGATGGCCTCGCGGGCCTCGGTAGTGTGCATGCCCTCGTAGTCGCCGGCCACCTCGGTCATCGTCGCCGACTCGTCGATGGCCAGTCGCAGGTCCAGGTCGTGGGCCTGATACCACTCGATGTCGTTCTGGTCGCCGAACGTACAGCACATCACCAGCCCGGAGCCGGTCTCCATGTCGACGCGTTCGTCGGCGATGATGGGGACCTCCTGTCCGAACAGCGGGACCCGCGCGGTGCCGCCGACGAGGTGCTGGTTCGCGTCGTCGTCGGGGTGGACGAAGACGGAGACACACGCCGGCAGGAGTTCGGGGCGCGTCGTCGAAATCGTAAAGGTCTCGTCCTCGACGGGGCCGTCGCCGTCCGCGACGAGTTCGAAAGCGATGTCGTTGAACTTCGTGTGCTTGTCCTCGTCTTCCTGTTCGACCTGCGAGATGGCGGTCTCACAGTCCGGGCACCAGATGGTCGGCGCGCGCTGGCGGTACTCCCGACCCTGCTCGTAGAGGTCGAGGAAGGACAGTTGGGAGACCCGCTGGACCTCCGGCGCGATGGTCTTGTAGGTGTTGTCCCAGTCGACGGAGATAGCCAGCGATTGAACGTCCTCGGTGAACTCGTCCTCGTAGCGCGTACAGACCTCGCGGCACTTCTCCTGGAACTCGCGGCGCTCGAAGTCCTGGTGGCGGATGTCCAGTTCGCGCTCGGTCAGGCGCTCGGAGGCGATGCCGTTGTCGTCGTAGCCGAAGGGGAAGTAGACCGTATCGTCGGCCATCCGGTGGTAGCGGGCGACGAAGTCCTGCAGGGTGAACTGGTAGAGGTGGCCCATGTGGAGGTTGCCCGACACCGTCGGCGGCGGCGTGTCGATGGTGAAGCGGGTGTCGGCGTCGCCGTCGTAGGCGTAGGTGTCCTCGGTCACCCAGTGGTCCTGCCACTTGGGCTCTATCTCGGCGGGGTCGTACTCCCCGTCGATGCTCTCGGACTGGTCGGCTGGCGATTCCTCGGTCGGTGGGTCCTGTGTGTCACTCATGTCTGAACTGCGGCGTGTCGGTCGAAAACGGTGCGGGCGTCGAGCGGTGGGGATTAGTGGGGCGTGGGGGCCCCTACTACGACGGGTACGAGAACGGCTCCGGAGACTGCTCGACGCGCCATTACCAGTATGTGGGCCAACCGGGGGCTAAACGACTTCGGTTTGCTGACGCAGGACCAGTAGTCGAGTGGGGACTCTCGAAAACGAGGTGGGACGGTCTCGACACAGTCGTCGCGCGTTCCTAGGGTAATTCGTGGTCCCGGTCCTCGGCGGAGTGCGCGCGAACCCACAACTCGCCGATGCGGGAGAGTCGGGTGCGGTAGGACTTCCCGTGTTCCTCCTGCTCGATGTACCCCTTGCCGCCGGGACCGAGTCGGTCGACGTTGTAGATGACCTTCGAGCGGAACGAGTCGGTGTACTCCTCGCCCAAATCGCGGGCCAGTTCCTGAGCGAGTTCGGAGACGGACTCGAACTCGCCGTGTTCGCCCAGCGTGAAGAGGATGACCTCCTCGAACGGCTTGACGTTCGAGAAGGAGGCGACGGGGAGCTCCACGATGTGCGAGCCGTCGATTTCCTTCGCACCGATGGTGGTCCCGCGCTCGTCGAACTCGTCTAAGAGGTCCAGCGCGGAGGCCAGTCGCTCGTCGACGCGGTCGTCGACGTCCTCGCCCTCGCGGAGGGCCTGCAAGAGGTCGACCTGCCGGCGGAGTTCCTCTGCGAGTTCCGTCTCCAGATACTTCTCGGGGACGGTGTAGTAGGTGTGGATGCGGTCCCGGTCACCCTCGCGTTCGACCATGATGGAGTGGGCGGCGGTGGCGAAGGCGAAGGAGACGGTCCGCGGCATCGCGGAGACGTTGACCCACACCTCGCCCCCGGCGTCGAGTTCCGCGTTGATGAGTTCGAACGCCTGCTCGAACGCTTCGTCGTAGTCGTAGACGTCGGCGACGACGACGCGCTCCGTCTCGGCCCCCAGCAGATTGCTGTAGTCTTTCTCCAGCTTCTCGGCGAGGTTGCGCGAGTATTCGACGTTGGCCTCGGAGCCGACGGCCCCCTCCAAGAGGATGACACGGTCCACGTCGAGTTGCTCGCGCACGAGCGGCGCGATGAGCCGGTCGTAGTCGAAGCCGACCGGGACGATGTGGGTCTGCATACCCCAACTGCCGTCACGGACGGTTATAAAAACCCCCAGAGTCCCGCCGCGTCGGCGACGGGTAGCCGACCGAACGGTTACTTGCAGGCGTCGTGGACCGTCTTGCCGTCCTCGTTCGGGCTTCGGGACTCGCCGACGACGATTGGTTCGCCGCAGGCGGCACAGGTCAGCGACGCGCCGGCGGTCGCGCTCTCCGTCGCGGACTCGGTCGTCTCGTCGTCGGTCGATACCACGGCGGTGTCGTCGTCCGACTCGTCCTCGGCGACGCCGACCGACGTGTCGACGTCGAGGGCGTCGTTGACGCCGCAGTACTTCGTGCTCGCGTTGAACCCGAAGACGAGCGCACCCGCACCGGCCAACAGGCCCCGCACGCGCTTGCCGTTCCGGAAGGAGCGAATCGCGGCGATGGTGAGGACCACTGCGAGGGCTGCACGAGCGAGTCTATCGCGGCCGCCGACGTTCTCAGGTACGTCCATATGAGACCGTCGGCCCGGACGCCCTTGTAGGTTCACGTCTCGGCCACGGCGACTCCGCCCTCACTCGCCGAACGGGTCCTCGTAGCCGTTGCGGATGAAGTACCGCACCCAGTTGCCGTGAGTCCGGTCGGCGGGGTGGTCGGCGACCTGTTCGTACTGGACCGTCCCGGACTCGTCGACGACGTAGGTGGCGGCGATGCCGGTGAGGCCGTGGCTGGTCTCCTCGGTGCCGCTGTACTGCTCCGCGACCTCGCCGTCGGGGTCGGCGAGCAGTTGGATGTCGAGGTCGTAGCGGTCCCGCATCTCCGTCACGGGGCCGATGGGGTCGGTGACGACCGGCAGGATGTCGACGTCGTCGTTGAACCAGAGGTCGTAGGAGACTTCGCTGAACGTCTGTAGCTGTTCGGCGCAGAAACTGCACCAGTGGCCCCGGTTGACGAGGACGACCGTCGGGCCGTCGCCGAGGTGGTCCGAGAGGGAGACGTCTTCGCCACTGGTGCTCTGGAGTGTGAATTCGGGCGCTTGCGACTGTTCCAGCGTCATGCACGAGACGTTGGCCACATCGACAGATAACGGCCGTCCGGCTGTGCACCACCTCTACACAGCCAAGGGTGAGCGACGACGGGGCAGACGGGCGTCAGTCGGCGTCGACGCCGTCGACCCGGTAGACCGCCGGGTCCTCCTCCGGCGCGGTCGAGGTGACCAGCGAGACGCCGACCGTCAGGACCAGTCCGAGCAGGATGCCGACGATGCCCGGCGTCCAGCCCATGTACGCGGTCGGGAGCGCGACGGAGGCGCCGACCAGTCCGGCGAGCGTCTCGACGACGGGGAAGACGTGCAGGACGTAGAACACCTGCGTCCCGCCGACACCGGCGTACATCCCGTACCGGGTGGTGCCCTGCCAGTACAGCGCCAGCGCGACGGGCACCGTCAACTGGGCGAACCCGCTGAAGGCGGTGTCGCCTATCTGGACGAGCGTCCCCGGCGTGTAGAGGCTGGCGACGAACGAGAGCGTCGCGAAGACGACGACGCCGAGGCGGGCCACGAGCGCCTCGCGTGCGTCCTCCGCGGCCGCCTCGCCCTCGCCGAAGACGCGCTTCAGCGGGCGGTAGACGTCTCGGGTCAGGTACGAGGACCCCGAGAGGAGCATCGAGTCGCTGGAGGACATCATCGCGGCCATCGCGCCGGCGATGACCAGCGCCGCGAACCACGTCGGCGTGTACTGTGCCAGCAACGCCGGAACGACGTTGCTCCCCTCCGGCACCGTCACGCCGAGGCCGGCGGCCCACGCGCCCAGCATGAACGCCGGCACGAACAGCAAGAGGACCAGCACGGGCCACAGCGCGAAGGTGCGCTTCAGCACTTTCTTCGACCCGGCGGCGAAGAAGCGCTGGTTTATCTGGGGGAACATCGTCACGCCGAAGGCGATGCTGATGGCCGTCGAGAGCATCCACTGCGGGGAGTAGAGCCCCCCGCCCAGCGCGAGGAACTCGGGGTTCGTCTCGGCGAGCGCGGCGGTGGCTTCGCCCGCGCCGCCGACGGCGGTCAGAATCCACGCGACGGCGACCCAGACCAGCGAGAGCATGAACAGGCCCTGTAAGGTGTCCGTCCACGCGACGCCGCGCATCCCGGAGACGGCGACGTAGGCTATCATGAACAGCGTGATGCCGCCCGCGCCGACCCAGAACGGCACCGCGCCCTCGGTCAGGCCGACGATGGCCTGTCCCGCCCCCTTCTGCTGGAGCATCACGTACGGGAACAACCAGACGAGACTGACGCCGGCGACGAGCACCCGGAGCGGTGTCGACCCGAAGCGGTCGCCCAGCATCTCCCCCAGCGTGACGTAGCCGTGGCGCTTGCCGACCAGCCACTGCTTGTACCCCAGCACGTACCAGAGGACGGCGAAGATGATGCCGTCCATCAACCCCATCACGAGAATCCACTCGGGGCCGGCCGCGAAGGCGAGGTTCGGCCCGCCGAAGAAGGTAAAGGCCGAGAGGAGGGTCGCGAACGTCGTGAACAGGAGGACGACGGTGCCGAGCGTCCGACTCGCGAGGTAGTAGTCCTCGGCGCTCCGGTCGGTCAGTCGGTAGGCGACGACGCCCACCGCCAGCGCGACGACCATGTACGCGCCGACGATTCCCAGTTGGAGAGCGGTTTCGGCCACCTCAGTGCACCCCCTCGACGCCGAGGCCCCAGTCGGTCCGGGCGAAGACGGCGAAGACGACGCTCGCGAGCACCATCCACCCGACGTGCCACCAGAGCCACACCGGCAGGCCGAACGCGACACCCGCACTGTCCCAGAGGAACCACGGGACCGCCAGCGCCATCATGACGACGGCGACGACGGTCCAGCCGACGGTTCGTGCGACGCTCATATTGACGGATGGTATACACTGCCGATACTAATGGGTATCGAACCTTCACAGGGAAGCTATGAAGAGTTTTCCTCTTCAGTATACGCGGGTCCCCGGTTCGACGTCCCGTTCGGTGGTCAGGTGGACCACGCCGTCCCCGCCGTCGACGCCGGTGACCAGACACTCGCTCTCGAACCCGGCGATAGAGACGGTCCCGAGGTTGACCACGGCGACGACCTGCGCGCCCAGTAAGTCCTCGTGGTCGTAGTAGTCGGTGAGGCCGGCCGCCGACCGGAGCGTCTCGTCGCCGAAGTCGACCTCGAGTTTGTAGACGTCCTTTCGCGCCTCGGGGAAGTCCGCAACGTCGACGACTTCGCCCACGCGCATCTCCACGTCTTCGAGGAACCGTGCCGGGTCTATCGCGTCTTCGTCGAATCCCATGGGACCGTATTGTGGGGCCGGTTATATGACAGTCGCGCCGCCAGAGGGAGGCATGCACACAGCAGTCCAGTTGTGGACGCTCCGGGACCTCGACGCCTCGACGCCGGCGCTGCTCGACCGGGTCGCCGCCGCGGGGTACGACGGCGTCGAGTTCGCCGGCATCGAGGACCCGCCGGAGACCGCCCGAGCGATGGACGACGCGGGACTGGTGGCGGCCGGCGCACACGTCGACGCCGACGAACTCAGAGCGGACCCGGCGGGCGTCGCCGCGGAGTTGACGACGCTCGCGGTCCCCTACGTCGTCGTCCCGTATCTCGACCCGGACCACTTCGCGGACGCGGCGACGGTGGCCGAGACCGCCGCGATGCTGGACGACCTCGCCGCCCAGTTCGACAGACCGCTCCTCTACCACAACCACGACCACGAGTTCGTCCCCGTGGGGACCGAGACGGCGTTCGACCGCCTCGCCGCGGAGACGGCCGTCGGGTTCGAACTCGACGTGGGGTGGGCGGCGGCGGCGGGCCGCGACCCCGCGGCGCTCCTCTCGGACCTCGCGGGCCGCGTCCCGGTCGTGCACGTCAAGGACGTGACCGCCGCGGGCGAACCGACCGAACTCGGCGAGGGCGTCGTCGACCTGCCCGGGGTCGTCGAGGCCGCCCGCGACGCCGGGACCGAGTGGCTGGTCTTCGAACACGACGACCCCGCGGACCCGATGGCCTCGATGGAGAACGGTATCGCGGTCGTAGAGCGCATCATGGAGCGGTGACCGGCGTCACTGCGTGGGACGAACCACCAGACAGACCGCCGACGCCAAGCTTATTTGGAGCGTCGTCGCCAACGTAAGGATAGTGACAACGGTCTGTCGCCGTTCTCTGCGACGGACCGGGAGTCCGGGATAATGCACGACACAGCGAAATATCTGATACACGCGGACATCACCGCCGCCGGCGTCGTCGAACGGAGCGACGTCGTCGGCGCGGTGTTCGGACAGACCGAGGGGTTGCTCGGCGAGGAACTGGACCTGCGAGACCTACAGGACTCGAAGAAAGTCGGCCGCATCGACGTGGAGATTCGCTCCGAGAGCGGCCAGTCGTTCGGCCAGATAACCGTCGCGAGCGGCCTCGACAAAGTGGAGACGGCCATCCTCGCGGCGGCGCTGGAGACCATCGAACAGATAGGGCCCTGCCGGGCCGAGATTGCCGTCGCCGACATCGAAGACGTCCGGAGCGCCAAACGCCGCGAGGTGGTCGACCGGGCGACGGAACTGCTGGCCGCCTTCGAGGAGCAGTCCGTCCAGACCGAGGACATCGTCGAGACGGTCCGACAGCGTGCCCGCGTCGAGGACATCACGGAGTACGAGGGACTCCCGGCCGGGCCGCGCGTGGCCGACTCCGACGCCATCGTCGTCGTCGAGGGGCGCTCGGACGTCCTGCAACTGCTGAAGTACGGGGTGAAGAACGCCATCGCCGTCGAAGGGACCGACGTCCCCGACGCCGTCGCCGAGTTGACGACCGACCGGACCGTGACGGCCTTCCTCGACGGCGACAGGGGCGGGGACCTCATCCTGAAGGAACTGGCACAGGTCGGCGACGTGGACTACGTGGCCGTCGCGCCGCGGGGCCGGTCCGTCGAAGACCTCTCGCGCGGCGACGCGATGAAAGCGCTCCGCGACAAGGTGCCCTACGAGTCCGTCGCCGACGCGGAGTCGCCGGCGGCCGCGCTCGAAGCCGTCGAGACCAGCGCCGACGGGGCCGGGACCGTCGACGGGTCGCGAGCGGGCACGGACGACCACGGGACGACGCCGCCGGCGGTCGGCAGTCCCGACCCCACCGCACCGTCGCCGGCCGAAGGGGACTCGGCCGATGAGATGACCGACAAAGAGACGGCGCCCACCGGCGGAGCGGACGACGAGGCGGCCGACGACGCGGACGAGACGGGGCCGAGCAGACTCTCGGACCACGTCGACGCGGTCATCCGGAGCGAGAGCGGGACCGTCCGACTGCTCGACGAGGACCTGACCGTCCTCGCGGAGGGCGGCGCCGACGACGTCGTCTCGCTGGTCGAATCCTGTGAGGGCGTCCCCCGGACCGTCGTCCTCGACGACACCTGCTCGCAGAGGGTGCTGGACGTCGCCGCCCAACGCGGCGTCGACGTCGTGGTCGCCACCGGCGACGGGGAGTACGTCAAACAACCGACGAGCGTGCAGGTCAGGACCGTCGGCTAGAGGTCCAGCGCCAGCAAGACCCCGTCGCCGTCGTCGTAGTGGTCCGGGAGGTGGTCGACGAGTTCGAAGCCGAACCCTCCGTAGAACGACCGGACGCGCTCGTCGTCCGCCCGTGCAGTGAGTCTGAGCGTCCCGAATCCCTCCGAGCGAAGCCTGTCGAGTAGCCCGTCCATCAGTCGCGTCCCGTTGCCCTGTCCCTGTAGCGGCGGCGCGACGGCGAACTCCGCGAGGTAGGCGACGGGGTGGTCGGGCACGACCAGCGCGTACGCTATCGGGCCGTTCTCGTCGAGGACGAGCACCAGCGGCGGCCCGTCGATAGCGACGTCGAGGAGGCCCGGCCACGGGTGGTCGAGCGCGGCCGACTGGATGGCGTCGAGGCGGTCACGGTCCGCCTCGGTGGCAGGGCGAATCATACCAGCGCGAGGCCCACGGCGACGGCCACGCCGGTGAGGGCCGCCGCGAGCGTCGCCAGCGCGTTGACGCCCTGATTGCCGACGAGCGTCCCCTCGACGGTCGCGCCGAGGAGGCTGTCGACGGTCATGCCCACGAACCCACAGGCGAGAATCACCGTCGCGCCCACCGACCCGACGGAGCCGATGGTGGCGGCGGCGATGCCGGCGATGATACCCGACCCCACGAGGCCCGCGACGACGCCCTGCCACGTGACGCCGCCGTCGGTACCGGGTTCGACCGGCTGGAACGTGGTGATGAGCCGGGGGTTGTCGTAGAGGCCGCCGAACTCGCTGGAGAAGGTGTCGGTCATGGCGGCGGCCACGGCGCCGGCGAACGCGTAGAGGAACAGGTCCGGGTCGACGGCGATGTGGCTCGGACTCGCCGCCCACGCGAGGACGGCGACCAGCGCGACGATGGAGTTCGCGAGGACGTTCCCGCTCCCTCGGGCCCCTTCGTTCTCCTCGGCGATGCCCCGGTCCTGCTTCTCTTCGTAGCGGTACTTCGTCGAGAGGCCGCCGAGGCCGAAGAAGGTGATGAGCATGGCGAACCAGCCGTACCCCCCGAGGACGATGGTCAGCAGCGAGAGCAGGACGCCGGTGAGCATCCCCGGGAGTGAGGCCGTATCCAGCGCGTAGGCGACGTAGCCGAGGACGGCAGAGATACCGAGCGCGACGAACACGCGCTGGGAGGCCACCGACGGGTCGAGTTCGAAGAACAGCCACAGCAACAACCCGACGGAGAGCATCACCAGCGGGTCGTCGCGCTCGAACAGCACCGACCGGAGCAGCGCGGCGACGAGGGCGCCGCTGGCGGCGAGAAACAGCGTGTCGGGGACCGCGACCGTGGCGCCCTGTATCCGTGCGGCACCCAACTGCGCGGCGACGCCGGTGGCGAACCCGCTGACGACGAACCCGGCCGAGGCGACGACTTCGTCCGTCCGAACTCGGGCGGCCAGTCGCTGGCCGAGGTTGCCGTAGGCGACGATGACGACGGTGCCGACGAACACCCAGACGGGGAGTTCGAACTGGACCGCGAGCAGGGCGAGGCCGGCGGCGGCGAGTGCGAAGGCCGCGAGGCCGTACAGTTTGCCGTCCTCGTAGTCGCCCGGTCGGGCGAACAGCTCGAACAGCACCGTCCCCTGTTGGAGGACGGTTATGGCGAGGACCGCGACCAGCAGGAACGGGGCCGTCGCGGCGACAGTCGCGAGCGCTGGGGACTGGATGCGGGTCGCGACCGGCACGGCGAACGCCAGCGTCCCGACCGCGGCGAACGCCCCGGCGCGTCTGACTGTCGAAGTCACGTCCCGCCGGTATCCCCGAGAGCCACTTACCCTTTCCGAACTTGCGGGCTATCGGCCAGTACGTCACGAGCACGCCGGTCGGCGGGCCGACGGTCCCGGACCGTGAACTTTAGGCGAACTGTCGGTGTACCCGTCGGTGTGGGTCTCTACGATAGGTATCTCGCCGCGCGGCTACGGATGAGTGACGCGGCCCTGCCGGAGACGGTGGCGCTGGTCATCACCGAGCGAGACCTGCTGACCGACGGCGCGTACACCACGCTGGAGCGCTTCTTCGACTGGGCGGTCCAGTACGAGGCGGCGACGCTCGTGGTGTACGTGAGCGTCCTCGACGAGGACGTGGTGCCGACGATTCGGCGGGAACTGGCCGACCTGCGCGCGCCGAAACCGGTCGCCATCCGCGGGCCGGACGACGAGACAGTCGCCGACGCGCCGATACAGATATCTATCGGCCTCGGCGGCCAGTCGGAGTTCGCCACGGCCGTCCAGAAACTCGCCGAAGACGTCGAGACGGGCGAGCTAGCCCCCGAGGACATCGACGAGGCCGCCGTCGAAGACCACCTCGTCTTCCCGACGGACCCGGACCTCGTCATCAAGACGGGCGCCGAGCGACTCTCGGACTTCATGATATGGCAGTCGGTGTACTCCGAACTGTACTTCACCGACGTGAACTGGCAGAACTTCCGCCGTCGGGACTACCTGCGGGCGTTGCGGGATTATCAGGAGCGCCAGCGACGGTTTGGACGCTGAACGGGGAGAAGCGTCCGAACGTCGACAGACCGCGTCTGTCGGAAGTTCGGTCGATAGGGCGAATCCAGCCGAGCGTGTCAACTGAGCGAACGGACGTGTGCCTTTTTGCTCACGCGCGTCGTAGTCTCCGAACGCTGAGAGGTGGGACCAATGACCACCGACAAACCGCACCAGAATCTGGCCATGATAGGCCACGTCGACCACGGGAAGAGCACGCTGGTCGGCCGGTTGCTGTACGAGACAGAGAGCATCCCGGAGCACGTCATCGAACAGTACCGGGAGGAGGCCGAGGAGAAGGGGAAGGGCGGCTTCGAGTTCGCCTACGTCATGGACAATCTCGCCGAGGAGCGCGAGCGAGGGCTGACGATAGACATCGCCCACCAGAAGTTCGACACGGACGCGTACTACTTCACCATCGTCGACTGTCCGGGACATCGGGACTTCGTGAAGAACATGATTACCGGCGCGAGTCAGGCCGACAACGCCGTCCTCGTCGTCGCCGCCGACGACGGCGTCCAGCCACAGACGCGCGAACACGTCTTCCTCGCCCGCACGCTGGGCATCGGCGAACTCGTCGTCGCCGTCAACAAGATGGACATGGTCGACTACGGGGAAGCGCGGTTCCGGGAAGTCGTCGAAGAAGTCAAGCAGTTGCTGGACCAGGTCCAGTTCCCCACGTCGGACGCCTCGTTCATCCCGATGTCGGCCCTGCAGGGCGACAACGTCGCCGAGCGGTCCGAGAACATGGACTGGTACGACGGCCGGGTGCTACTCGAAGCCCTTAACGACTTACAGGAACCCGAACCGCCGACGGACGCACCGCTTCGCCTGCCGATTCAGGACGTCTACACCATCGAAGGGGCCGGGACCGTCCCGGTCGGTCGCGTCGAGACGGGACAGTTGCGACCCGGCGACGACGTCTCGTTCCAGCCGTCGGACGCGAGCGGCGAGGTCCGCTCCATCGAGATGCACCACGAGGAGGTCGACCTCGCAGAACCCGGTGACAACGTCGGTTTCAACGTCCGCGGCATCGGGAAGAACGACATCCGTCGAGGCGACGTCTGTGGTCCCGCGGCGGACCCGCCGACCGTCGCCGAGACGTTTCAGGCGCAGATATTCGTCATGCAACACCCGTCGGTCATCACCGAGGGGTACACGCCGGTCTTCCACGCCCACACCGCACAGGTCGCCTGTACCGTCGAATCGCTGGACAGGACGGTCGACCCGTCCTCCGGCGAGGTGCTCGAATCGAACCCGGACTACATCGAGACGGGCGACGCCGCCGTCGTGACGGTCAGACCGCAGAAACCGCTATCCATCGAGCCGAGCGACGAGATTCCCGAACTCGGGAGCTTCGCCGTGCGGGACATGGGCCAGACCGTCGCCGCCGGTCGCGTCCTCTCCGTGACCGAACGGTAGCCGACGCCAACCGTCCCTCACACCCGCCTCGGTCGGCCCCGAGAGCGTCGCCCTCGTCAGTCGAACCGACTGCTCCGCTCGTGGCCGAAGACGTTGCCCTCGGTCGTGATTCGAATCCGGTGCTCGTACGTGTCCGAGAAGGTGTGTGTGCGGAACTCGACGACCCACCCGCCGTCGGTTCGCTCGACCGACACCTCGGCACCGAGTTCGCCGACGCACTCCTCGTCGGCGTACGTGCGCGCCAGCGCTTCCGCGGTGTCCGCGTCGTCTACGGTCCCCTCCATAGTCGACAGTAGGGGCTGGAATCCAATAGCACGTCGGCGGGCGAGTGGCACCAGTCGTGTCGGGTGACCGCGCTCAGTCCGCGGCCTCGTACTCCTCGTCTATGGCCTCTCGTTCGCCGCTCGGGAGGGCGTCGCGGAACCGGCCCAGAACGCGGCGGGCCTGTGGCACCTCGGCGTTCTCCACCGCGCGGACGAGCGTCAGCGCCCGGCGCGCGCGAGTGGTGCGCCACGACTCCTCGCGGTTCTCGTAGGTCCGGATGGCCCGGAGGAAGTCTATCTTCCGGAACTCCGGCCAGTAGGGCGTACAGAAGAACGTCGCGGCCTCGTTGCCGTTGGCGTGCCACGGCAGGAAGTTCGAGGTGCGCTCGTCGCCGCCGGTGCGCACGATGAGGTCCACGTCGCGCGTCGGGCCCTCGTAGAGGCGCTCCTCGACGGTGTCGACGTCGACGTCCGCCGGCGTCAACTCCCCCGCGTCGACGGCTTCGGCCACGTCGCGGGCCGCACCGAGGAGTTCCGCGCGACCACCGTAGGCCAGCGCGACGTTCAGGTTGAGGCGGTCGTACTGGGCCGTTCTGGTCTCTGCGTAGTCGATGGCGTCCTGTACCCGTTCCGGGAGCATGTCCGTCTCGCCGATGGCACGGATGCACACCTCGGCATCGTGGACGCGGTCGGCGTCGGCGAACGTTCGGAGTTTCTGCTCGACGAGGTCGAAGATGTGTTCGCGCTGGTCCTTCGGCCGGTCGAAGTTCTCCGTCGAGAAGGCGTACAGCGTCACCTCGTCGACGCCGAGTTCGTCACACCAGTCCAGCAGCGCCTCGGTCGTCTCGGCACCCTCGCTGTGGCCTCTGTTCGCGTCGACGCCTCGCTCGCGGGCGTACCGTCTGTTGCCGTCCTGAATGACGGCGACGTGACTCGGGGTCCCGGACAGCTCCCAGCGGAGCAGTCGCTCGTAGGCGGCGTAGCCGAGACTGCGGACCCTGTCTCGCATCACCCGAAGCATATCAACCGAACGATAAGGCGTTTGTGGCTCCGACCGCCCGTGTGACACCGCCGCATAGTTTTAATACCCCCGGCGTCTACGTTCAGGTGCAATGGCGACCGGTACGGTAGACTTCTTCAACGATACGGGCGGTTACGGCTTCATCAAGACAGACGACGCGGACGAGGACGTGTTCTTCCACATGGAGGATGTCGGCGGCCCCGACCTCGAGGAGGGTCAGGAGGTCGAGTTCGAGATAGAGCAGGCGGACAAGGGTCCGCGCGCGAAGAACCTCCAGAGGTTGTGACGATGGCGACCGGCACAGTCGACTTCTTCAACGACACTGGCGGGTACGGCTTCATCGAGACGGAGGACTCCGAGGAGGACGTGTTCTTCCACATGGAGGACGTCGGCGGCCCCGACCTCGAGGAGGGTCAGGAGGTCGAGTTCGACATCGTGCAGGCTGACAAGGGGCCGCGTGCGGAGAACGTCACGCGGTTGTAGGCGAACACGTTCGCGGCCGACGAGACTGTCGTCGTGGCGGGAGCGGCCGCTACGTCGGCGTGAATCCGAAGTACATTAGGCGGCGGCAGGCCCACCATCGGTATGAGCGACGCCGACGCACTCGACGACGACCTGTATCGCCGGACCAAACAGTTGCTGGAACCCGGCGAGATTCGACTCAACGGCGCCGTCGTCCACACGGAGTACGACGGCAGCGACGAGATAGAGATGATGCAGGCCACCATCGACGTCGGCGACGACATCGCCGAGGGGTACGGGATGGACCCGAGCGACACGTTCGTCTACTCCGGCAGCGACGACCCCGAGTTCGCCTCGAACCAGCATCAGGGCCTGACGCTCGACGACGAGGCGTTCGTCTGGGAGTGCCAGCAACTCCTGCGCGACGGGTCGTTCGACCTCGTCTTCTACTACGAGGCCAGCGCGGACCACGAGGCCATCCTCGACGCCATCGAGGACCGCGGCTTCGCGGTCACCGGCGTCCGCGGCGACTAGTCCGTCAGCCGTTCCTGACAGTTGTGACAGTAGGTGTAGTCCGGGCCGTTGGCAGACCCACAGAACCGGCAGGTCCGGGCCTCGACGCCCGCCTGCTCGAAGTAGGCGTTTAGCTGCCCCGTGTCGAGGCCGGCGCGCCGACCGCTGAACTGCTCGACGAGCGAATCCTTCGCCGCGTAGTCCATGATGCGGAACATGACGACGAAGAAGAGCGGTGCACCCACCAGTACGAAACAGTAGACCAGCAACCGCACCGCCAGTTCAGCGGTGGATATCTGCACACCACAGGTAGGTGCTGGAAGCGCTAAAGCACTGTGCCGAGCGGCCCGGAGTGGGCCGCAGACCACCCAGCCCTGCCGGCGTGTGGCGATACTCGCTCCCGCGCCGTTTTTATTCACAGAGTCCCGAGCGTCGTACATGAGCGAAGACCTCGGGCGGGTGGACAGGGCCATCCTCAACGCGTTTCAGGGCGGGTTCCCGGTCGTCGAACGACCGTTCGAACCGGCGGCGGCCGCACTGGCCGAGTACGGCGTCGACGTGAGCGCGGCCGAACTCCTCGAACGGATTCAGCGACTCGACGAGGAGGGGGTGCTGACCCGCTTCGGCGCACTCATCAACGCCGAGGAGATAGGCGGGACGGCGACGCTGGTGGCGACACACGCCCCCGAAGACGCCTACGACGAACACGCGGAGATGGTGAACGCCCACCCCGAGGTCGCCCACAACTACGAGCGCGAACACCCCTACCTCAACATGTGGTTCGTCCTCTCGGTGGCCGAGGAGAGCCGTGTCGAGGACGTACTGGCCGAGATAGAGGGCGAGACCGGCGAACCGACGTTCAACCTCCCCAAACAGCAGGAGTTCCACGTCGGCGCGAAGTTCCCGGTCGAGGGCCCACAGACGCAGGCCGTCGACTGCTCGGACGCTGGCCCCGACGTGACCCCGACCGACAGGCAGTCCCTAACCCCCGAGGAGCTCGACCTCGTACTGGAGATTCAGGGCGGCCTCCCGATTACGGAGACGCCGTACGCCGACGTGGCCGACGCTATCGACGCCGACACCGAGTGGGTCGTCGAGACGATCAAGCGGTTCGACGCGGAGGGGAAGGTCCGCCGGGTCGGTGCCATCCCGAACCACTACGCGCTGGGCTACTCGGAGAACGGGATGACCGTCTGGGACGTGCCCGACGACGTCGTCGACGAGGTGGGGCCGGCCATCGCCGAGTTCGACTTCGTCACCCACTGCTACGAGCGGCCACGCCACGAGGACGTCTGGCCGTACAACTTCTTCGCGATGACCCACGGGCGGACCGAGACAGAGAGCGAGCGCCGCATCCAGCAGGTCCACGACCGGATGTCCGAGTACTGGGACGTCGGCGACGACGACTGGGACACCCTGTTCTCGACACGAATATTGAAGAAGACGGGCATTAGAGTTAAGGATAGAGCCGAGGCGAACGTCGAATCGGCCCCCGACCAGGGATGATACCACTACTCCACGACTTCGACGGCGAAACCGTGCTCGTCGTCGGCGGCGGCCCCGTCGGCGCGCGGAAAGCCCGCCGGTTCGCCGAAGAGGCGTCCGTCGTCGTCCTGAGTCCCGAGTTCGGGGAGCGCGAGTTCGGCGGTGCCGAGTTGGTTCGTGCCGCACCCGACGCCGACGAGATTCGCCGGTGGATAGCGCGAACCGACCCGGCACTGGTCGTCGCCGCGACGGACGACCCGGACCTGAACGCGGCCGCCGAGTCGGCCGCCCGGGACCACGGCGCACTCGTCAACCGCGCCGACGACCACGGGGAGCAGTCCGTCGGGAACGTCGTCGTGCCGGCGACGGTCCGTGACGACCCGGTGACGATGGCCGTCGCCACCGGCGGCCGGGCGCCGGCGCTGTCGAAACACCTCCGCGAGCGGTTCGAGTCGGAGTTCGCCGGCGCGGGCGAGATGGCCGAGTTGACCGGCGACCTGCGAGAGACCCTCAAATCGGAGGGTATCCCGCCGGCCGAACGTCGGGACGCCGTCCGTGCCGTCGTCAGAGACCGAGCGGTTTGGAAGGCTTTAGATAGTGGTAGACCCAAAGCCCGACAGGTAGCTGAAGACGTGATCGGAGATTTACCGGGTGAGACCACGTGATGCAGGACAACGGCGTCATCGTCGGCGTTCGCGTCTCGCACGACCGCGCGAGCGTCGACCAACTGGAGACGGCAGCGACGGACAGCCAGCGCCACGCCGTCGAGTCGCTCCTCGCCAGACCGGGCGTCGAGGAGGCGCTCGCGCTCCAGACGTGTAACCGGACCGAGGGGTACGTGGTCGCGCCCGACCACGAGACGGGACTGGACGCCCTCTCACTGTTCACCCGTGACATCCCCGACGACGTGGTCGTCACGATGGACCACGAGGAGAGCCTGCGCCACCTGCTCCGCGTGGCCGCCGGCCTCGAATCCATCGTGCTCGGCGAGGACCAGATTCTGGGCCAGTTACGCGACGCCTACGAGGATTCTCGCGGCGTCGGCGGCGTCGGCCCCCTGCTGGAGGACGGCGTGACGAAAGCCATCCACGTCGGCGAGCGTGCCCGCGACGAGACGCGCATCAACGAGGGCGTCGTCTCGCTGGCGTCGGCCGCCGTCAGGCTGGTCGACCGGGAGTGCTCGCTGGACGGCGAGACGGCGCTGGTCGTCGGCGCCGGCGAGATGGGGCAACTCGCCGCGAAGGCACTCTCGACGCGGGTCGACCGCGTCATCGTCGCCAATCGGACCGTCCCGCACGCCGAACACGTCGCCGAGACCATCGACGCGGACGCCAGCGCCGTCGCGCTCGACGCCGCCGAGGCCGCCGTCGAGGAGGCCCGCATCGTCGTCACGGCGACCGGGAGCAACGACCACGTGTTCGACGCCGAGACGTTCGCCGGGGCCGGGGAGACGTACGTCGTCGACATCGCACAACCACGGGACGTCCCGGCCGGCGCGGACGGCGTCCCCGGCGTCACCGTCTACGACCTCGACGCGCTGGAGTCGGTCACCGAGGAGACGCGCGCGCAGCGCCGTCGGGCCGCCGAGGCCGTCGAGCGCCTCGTCGACGAGGAGTTCGACCACCTGCTGACTCAGTACAAGCGCAAGCGGGCCGACCGGGTCATCTCGGCGATGTACGAGAGCGCCGAACAGGTCAAGGCCGCCGAACTCAACACGGCGATGGCCGGGGCCGACTTCGACGAGGACCAGCGCGAAGTCGTCGAGTCGATGGCCGACGCCATCGTCTCGCAACTGCTCGCCGCGCCGACCCGGAGCCTCCGTGACGCTGCCGAGGAGGACGACTGGACGACCATCCAGACGGCGCTGGAGCTGTTCGACCCCGATTTCGGCCCGGAGAGCGGCGAGCCACCGGCCGCAATCGAGGACATGGCCATCGAGGACATCCCCGAGGGGATGCGCGAGGAGATACCCCCGGCGGTCCTCGAACAGTTGGCCGACGACTAGATGGTCTCGCTGCTCCCGTTCGTCGTCGGCGTCGGCTTCGTCGTCGCCGCCGTCGGCGGCCTGTACGAGGTGACGAACTACACCGAGCGCCAGCGACGCGACGAGCGACGCCTCGTGCAGGCGTTCGCGTACGGCTGTCTGCTCGTCGCCGCACTGGGTGTGGCGGCGGCGTGGGTCGGCCTCCAGAACGCCGACCTGCCGTTCTGGCTGTTCGTGAGCCTCGCCGTCGCCGTCGTGGGCGTCGTCCTCGTCCAGCGCCGCCTCCGGCGACGCCTCGGTGTCGACTGACACAACCGTTTTGCGGCTGGCACGTCACCGCTAGCGTATGGCAGACCTGCTGTCCGATACGGAGATAGCCGAACGCATCCCCGACGGCTGGGAGCGAGAGGGCGACGAAATCGTCCGCACCTACGAGTTCGACGCCTACCTCGACGCGTCGGGCTTCCTCGCGGCCGCGGCGGGCGTCGCCGAGGACGCGTGGCACCACCCGGAGATGACCGTCCGCTGGGGCGAAGTCGAGGTCCGACTGACGACCCACGACGCGGGCGGCATCACCGACAACGACGTCGACATGGCCGAGCGACTGAACGGCATCTACGAGTAGGGTCGTGACCGACCCCGACGACGCGCCGGCCCGCTACGTCTTCCGCGTGACGTACCGCCTCGCGCCGGGCGAGGGCCTCGCCGTCGACCCGGACCACTTCGAGACGGTGCTGTACCGGACGGCGGATCCACCCGGCGAGGACGGGTGGCTGTTCTTCAGAGACAACCTCTGGCGCGGCGAGTTGGCCGACGAGGGCCACTTCCGTCGGCAGGCCGAGGACGCGCTGGGCGTCCCGGTCGAGTCCGCGTCGTTCAGCGAACTCCAGACCGACGAGGCGTATCTGGACGACCTGCGGGCGGCCATCGCAGACGACCTCGACGCGTTCAACGCCGAGAACGTCACCGAGGTCCTCTCGAAGTACCTCGGGAGCTCCATCCGCGTCGAGTGATATCGCGCCGAATTAGCCACTCTCTACGAGGCCGTTAGGGGCAGAAAGACTATACACTGAACTACCCTACCAACGTGTCCCCATGCCCCGCAACTACGACTTCTGGCTGTTCGACCTCGACGGGACGCTGGTCGACGTCGACCCGTCGTACCCGGTCGAGGTCATGGCCCGAGTCGGTGACCGCCTCGGTCAGGGGTTCACCGAGCGGGACGCCGTCCGTCTCTGGTACGGACAGGGCGATACCCGCGCCGAACTGCTCGCCGAACGGGACGTAACGCCCGAACGGTTCTGGGCCGCCTTCCACGACGAGGAGGACCCGCAGGCCCGCGCCGAGGCAACGTACCTCTACGAGGACGCCGAGCAGTTCCTCGCCGACCGGACGGACCCCGTGGGGCTCGTGACACACTGTCAGGACTACCTGACCCAACCGGTGTTGGAACACCTCGACATCGCCGACTGGTTCGACACGGTCGTCTGCTGTGACGACGACATCGGCTGGAAACCCGACCCGGAACCGGTCCACCGGGCCATGGGCGAGATGGGCGTCGGGCAAAACGGTCACGTCGGCGCGCTGGCCGGCGACAACCCCGGCGACATCGGCGCCGCCCGGAACGCCGGGCTGGACGGCATCCACGTCCACCGCGAGTCCCCCGTCTCGACCGACCGGTGTGTGCGGGGCGACCACCGCGTCACCTCGCTGCTGGACCTCTAGGTCACGGAACCTGCACGAAGTAGTTCGAGGACATCCCGTTGTACTGGACGGCGATGCCGAAGAAGTCCTTGTTCCCGGCGTCGTCGAACGTGATGGTGACCGCCTCCGGCGTCTTCGATTCGATAACGATGGACTGGTCGACCTGTTCCCAGTCGCTCAGTCGGAAGAACTGGTCGTCGTCACTGCCGTTCAGTTTCCCCCACTCCGCGGGGTCGCCGCTGTTGGCCGAGTAGAACAGCAATCGGACTCGCCGAATCTCTCTATCGACCGACCCGTTGTTGTACAGGCCCAGCGTCACCGTGTTGGCTCCCCCGTCGAGGGCGACTGACTCGAGTCGGACGCTCTCGTCGGACCACGGGTTGATGCCGGATACGGAATCCTCGTTGGAGTCGCCGGTCGCACCGGTCTGTCCGACCGGGATAGACAGGTCGACGCGTTCTCGGGACTGGACCGTGCTGTCGCCGTCGAAGTCGCGTTCGGCAGTGACGACTGTCGTGCCGGTGAACCCCGGTGTCGGGCGGAACACGGCGGCGACCCGCCCGCTCTCGTCGCTCGACTTCGTGAGTGACGCGACGACACTGCCGTCGGGTCGCACGAACGACCCGTCCGGGGAGGAGAACGTCACGTCGCCGGTGGTCGGGTTGTTGAACCGGTCGCTGATTCGGACGGTCACCTGCTTGGACTCGCCCTCGCGGAGCGTCCCGGCGAACGGTTCGTCGTCCGCGGTGACGTAGTGGGGGCCGAGGACGCTGTCGTCCGTGTTGCCGGAGACGCCCACCATCCCCATCCGCAGTCGGTAGCTCCCGGGACGGAGCGTCACCGTGAGCACGTCGTGCGGCGTTCTCGGTGCGACCACGACGTCGGTGACGTTACCGTTCGCGCCCGTCTCGTCGGCGAGCAGTGACTCCCACTGAGTCTCCGACAGCGTCGTCGGCACGGAGATAGTGATGCCGTCGTCCGTCTCGTTCGTGATAGTCAGCGACCGGGCCGGTGCGGACAGCGGCGTCGTCTCGACGGCGACGGCCCCTGTACTCGCCGTCGACAGTTGCCCGTCCACGAGGAGGAGCGTCACTTGGTCGCCGTCGACGAAACTGCCCGAGTCCACGGGGACCGTTGCGCCACTCGCGAAGGTGTTCACGAGGGTGTTGTGCTCGTACACCGTGGCGGGTGCGTTCCGGTACTCTCTGTAGTTCGGCCGGTACCGGACCAGACGTGTCTCGAACGTCCGGTCGTCGCCGTCCCAGTAGGTCGGGGCCGACGGCGCGTGTGCGTTCGACACCGTGACCGTACCCGGCGCTGTCGTCTCGATGGTCCCGGAACCGACGCCGGGGTTGACGAGGAAGAACCGCGAGGGGTACCGTGCGGCGAGTTCGACGCTGGCCGAGGCCGGCACGTTCTCCGTTCCAGTCTGGAGGAGCGCTCCGTCCAGCGCCAGCATGTCTTGCTGGACGCGCTGGTTGTGCTCGAACTCGACTTGCTGGTTCTGTGCCGGCACGGCGTTGACCTGAATCAACACCAGCAGCGACATGAGGAGGCCGAACAGCAGGATGGCACCGACGACTTCAGAAACCGCCCGGTCGTCGCCCCGGACCGCACGCACGGCCCGGACGAGACGGTGCGCTCGGGAGAGGCGATTCCGGCCGTCTGAGGTGGGTAGCTGAGTCATCGTCGGGGTTAGATGAGGGTGAACGCGACAGTCGAGAGCAGGACCAACAGGATACTGTACTTCAGTCCACTGAACCCGTTGTTGTCGACGAGTTTGCCGGCCAGCAGTCCGGAGCCGAACGCCTGGATGATGGCCGAGTGGAAGAACAGCGTCTCGTAGGCCGCGACCGGCAGGTTGGAGATGCTGATGGGTGATTCGACCTCGGTGCCGGTGGTCGGCCCCGACGCCGCCGCGATTGGCTGGAGGTAGCTCTCGGTCAGCAGCGCCACCACCAGCAGGTACACGAGGAAGCCGATGACGACGACGGCGACGTACGAACTCAGTTCGCGGCGGCGCTGCTGTTCGATTTTGAACCGGTTCCGGGTGTCGTCGGCCGCGATGCTGA
This sequence comes from Haloarcula rubra, assembly GCF_019599465.1. Lineage (GTDB taxonomy): Archaea > Halobacteriota > Halobacteria > Halobacteriales > Haloarculaceae > Haloarcula > Haloarcula rubra. The sequence continues at coordinate 262,494 of NZ_RKLR01000004.1, read as the reverse complement.
GGACGCGCGCGAGGTCGCTGCTAGAGCGCATCCCCTCGGCGATGAGTTTGATGGCCCGCGACAGTTGCGGGACGCGGAGTCGGTCAGCGAACGCCCGGAGCGCCCGTGCCGTGTCGTGGTTCCACCGGATGTCGTTTCTGACCTTCGTGAGTTCCACCTCGATGGGACCGCTGGACCACTTCGCGACGAGGCCGAGCGCCTCCGTCGTCGGCACCCCCATCTTGTTCGCGCTCGACAGCGCGTTCATCGTGTCGGGGAACTGCCGCGAGATGTGGCGTTCGCGTCGGCTCTTGCGTTCGACGAACACCGAGAGCGGGACCGTGAGCGTGAGCAGCGGTACGACCACGAGCCACAGCGTCGCGGTGCGTGGCGCGGCGAGGAAGGCGTCCCGCGTCGGTTCGACGGCCCCCCACGTGACGGCGAACGCGACCCAGACGGCCGTCAGCGGCACTGTCAGCAGCAGTGTCAGGACCGGACTCCGGTCGAAGATGGCCAGTGGCGATTCGAGCGCGTCGAACAGGTGCCGCCGGCGCCGGCGACGGAGATAGGCGTTTCGCTGGGCTTGCAGGTGCCGGTCGTCGTCGACGGACGGCGGTTCCTGTCCGAGGAGTGTCGCCATCCCGGCGGCCCACTGCTCGCCCGCCGCCACGACGGTGTCGCGGCCGACGAGCAACATGAGTCGACCGATGCCACCGGTCGTCGCGTGGTGGTGGTCGTCCAGCGTGACCGCCGACTGCGTGAACGGCGACGAGAGTGTATCCAGCAGGATGAGAAAAGCGAGCATCGCCAGCGGCATGACAACGTACACGAGGAGCGTGACCTGCGTGAGCGTCTGGGCGCCCAGCAGACTCATCACGATGAGGATGACGATGAGGAACAGCGGTGCGGCGACGAACAGCACGACGAACACCTCGCTGAGCAGAGAGAGCGTCTCCAGGAAGGCCGTCTGCTCGTCGCGGGCCTCTTCGAGATAGATGTCGGTCTGGTTCTCGAAGAAGACGGTGACGTCGCCGCCGGCGTCTAAGACGCTCAGCAGGTCGTCGAAGAACTGTTCGAGGTTGTCGCTCGGGGTGAGGTTCCGGGCGTTCTGGAGAGCGGTGTAGAGGTCGTTGCCGAACAGCTCGACGTCGCGGACGACCATCTGGAACTCGTTTGCCACCTCGCCGTAGGTGTCCTGTGCCGACCCCAGGACCGTGATGACCTCGACGACACCCATGCCGCCGTACGACAGCGCGTACATGAAGGTGATAGCGTGGGGGAGCGTCACGTCGATGTTCCGGCGACGAGTCCCGACGACGGACCGCGGGTAGTAGTACCGGGCGTACCACGTCACGGCGGCGAACAGGCCCGCAGAGACGGCGGTGAGGGCACCGCCCGCAAACAGCACCCGGTTCTGCCCGACGAACGCCGTCAGGTCTCCCCGGACCGACAGGGGGTTCGAGAGGGACGCGATGACGCCGTCACCGACGAGGACGGCGGTTATCAGGAGGCCACAGAGGACGCCGAGCAGAGCCGTGAGGAGGGCGTATATCGCGCTCTGTTCGAGGTACGCGTCGTAGTTCTTGCCGAAGCGTGCCTGATTCAGCCAGCGCTGGAGGGTCTGGTACCGCTTCGGTCGGAGTCGGAAGTAACTCCGGAGATAGCCGTACTGGTCGCGGAACTCGTCGCTGTCTTCGGGCCGCACGTCGGTCGGGTCACGGTGCTGGCGAGGAGCAGCGCCCGACAGGCCCTCGTCGCGTCGGTGTTCGTCCGTCGCCATCTCACTCCTCCTCGATGAGCGTTCTGAGGTCGATGCCCATCGAGTCGAGGTCCTCGACGGTCGGGCCGCGTTCTCTGAGGTACGCCTCGGTGAGTTGGCCGGCGTCGAGTCGACGCACCACTTCCTCGCGGTTCTTGTCGAACAACTGGATGGCCGAGGACACCGCGACGTAGCCGTTGATGCCCTCGTCGACCAGATGCTGGAGGAGGCGCGCCCGGTCGGCGAGTTGCGCCGCCAGTTCCGCGTCGTCCCAGCCTCGGTCGGCCGCTATCTCGGCCATCAGGCTGGATTCGGAGACCTTCTCGTGGGTGTCCGTGGTCGAATCGCGCTCGAAGACGCGCTTGATGTGGATGTCGTTAGTGTCGTACTCCTGTGACTGGATTTCGGCGGTCGACCGGTTCCGCCGGACGCGCTTGTCGCCGAGGTAGGTCTGTTGCTGGATGGAGATGATGTCGAGGTCCTGCAACATCTGGACCGGCACGTTGAGCGGCGGGTTCTGCATCCGCGAGATGACCGTCTCGACGGAGTCGGCGTGGAAGGTGGTGTAGGCGGTGTGTCCGGTCGACATCGCCTGGAAGAACGTCAGCGCGACGTTCTCGTCGGTCCGAATCTCGCCGACGAGCAGATACTCCGGTCGCTGGCGGAGTGCGGCGCTGAGCAGGTTGTACATGCTGACTTCGCCGCGCCCCTCCGCAGTCAGGGGACTGCGGGTGACGCTCTGAATCCAGTTCTCGTGGGGGAGGTCGATCTCCCGCGTGTCCTCGATGGAGACGATCTTGCTGGCCGGCGGGATGAAAAACGAGATGGCGTTCATGCTGGACGTCTTCCCGGACCCGGTGCCACCGGCGAAGACGAGCGACTTGTTGTTCTGAATCGCCAGCCAGTAGTAGGCCATCATCTCCGCGGAGAAGGTGTTCCAGCGGACGAGGTCGACTGGCGTGAACGGGATGTCCGCGAACTTCCGGATGGTGAAGTTCGCCCCGCGAGTGCTGATGTCGCCGCCGAGGGTAATCTGGACGCGCGACCCGTTCGGGAGCGACGCGTCGACGAGGGGACTGGAGACGGTGAGTTGCTTGCCCGCTCGCTGTGCCATCCGGGAGGTGAAGGAGTCCAGCGACTCGCGGTCGAAGGCGACGTCGGTCTTCAGGTCGCGGTACTCGCGGTGGTAGACGAAGACGGGGACCGCCGTGCCGTCACAGGAGACGTCCTCGACGGCCGGGTCACGCATAATCGGGTCGATAGCGCCGTAGTCGATGAAGTCGCGGACGAGGTAGTACAGCAGTTTGTGCAGACTCCCCTCCTCGACAGTCGCCGCGTTGTCGAGTATCATCTGCTTGGCTTCGCGCTCGAAGAGGTCACGCCGCTCGGCGTCCTCGTCGAACTCCTTGTACATCAACTGGTTGCGCAGGAGTTCGACCATGTCCTGGCGGACGTACCGCTCGAAGTTGTTCATCTCCGGTTCGACGACGAGATACCGGTGTTCCATCTCGTCGTCGTCGTAGACGATGGCGACGAGTGCGAACGGTTCGTTCACCCAGCGGTACTCCAGCAGGTCGTAGTCGTCGAACACGGAGAAGTCGAAGAACCGAGTGGCGACGAACTCGCTCGAGGGCGCGTCCGCGAACGTCTCGTCCCGGTGCGTCGCGAAGTACGCGTCGACGTCGGCGAGGATGTCCTGTACGAACGGGTCCTCCCAGAGGACGATGTCCGTCTCGGTCTGGCCGTCGTCTACGGCCGACAGTTCGATGTCGAGGACGTCCGAGAGTGTGTCGCCGTCCCCGTTCTCGGGCGGGTCCCGTCGCTCCGAGACGCCGTCTGCCACCCCCGAGACGGCCACAGACTGTTCAGTACCCGCTTCTGCCGATAGTTCACTGCTCGGTTTCTCGTCCATGTGTGCTCCTTCGGGCGGTAGTCGACCGCCGCTGTCCGGTCACGCCGTCAGAAAGCACGTCGTACAGTACGCCGCGAACCACTTGCAGTCGGCCGGTAGCCGTGGTCGGTGACGGTCAGTGCCACCTCGGTTTCGGACCGCTTCTGCCCCCTATCCTGACGGTAGTTACGCTCCGAGAGGATGTCAGACGTAATCAAGTTATGTATCGCTTACTCACGAGAACCCGGCAGATTGGCACCACCTCAGCGAGTAGCCACGCGCGGACGGCCCCGTGGCCACGACTGGAGGGGCGGACCGTGTCACGACGGTCGTCGAGGGCTACGGGAGGTAGTCCCAGTCCTCTACGTCGACGTTGTCGCCGGCGGTCGGTCCCGCGGTCCCCTCGGGGACGGCGACCCAGCCGTCGGCCCGCGTCGCGGTGGCCACGTCGGTGCCGGGCAGTGGGGTGGCACCCGCGTCGTCGACCGCGACCGGGACGAACGTGTGTCGCGCCGGGTCGGCGTCGATACCGTCGGTGAGCGGGCGCGTCCGCGTCGGGTGGGGCGTGAGCGGCGCGTCGCCGAAGGCCTTCAACAGCGGGCGGAGCAACTGGAGGGCACCGACGCGGGCCGCGACCGCCGACTCCGGCAACAGGAGGAGCGGGCGGTCCTCGACGACGGCCAGCCCAGTCTCCCGGCCCGGTGAGATGGCGACGCGGTCGGCAATCACGTCGCCGAGTTCGCGGACGACCTCCCGGAGCGTGTCGCCGGGTTCGGTCCCGGTGACGACGAGGACGTCCCGCGTCAGGTCGCGCTGGACGGCCATCCGGAGCGCCGGCGGGTCGTCGGCGACCGGGTCACGGTAGGTGACTTTCCCGCCCCACCGGTCGACGTACTGCGCGAGCGTGAAGCCGGCCGTCTCGATGCGGGTGTCTGCCCCGGAGACGTGCCGTGCGAGTTCGTCGCCGGTCGGCAGGATGCCGACCTGTGGCCGCTGCCGGACGAGCAGTTCGGTGATGCCGGCACTCTTCAGGAGCCCCACGTCGGCGGGCCTGACCTGCTGCCCGCGCTCGAACACCGTCTCGCCGACGTCGATCGCGGCGTCGGCCACCTGCTCGTTGGCCGTCGCGTCCGTCGCCAGCACGCGCCCGACGGCCACCGACAGGGGGATGCGGTCGGTCCGGTCGACCGGGACGGCGTAGCTCCCGAGTTGGCGGCGGGCGGTCTCCAGGCTGCACTCTTCGGTGTCCGTCGGCGAAGCCCCGGCCATACCCGCCGTTGGGACTGCGAGGGCAAAAGACTCCGGAGTGGGGCAATTCCGCCGGCGCTTCGGGAACGCTTTTGCGCCTCGCCGCCGCGGGTCCGGGCATGGTCCTCCAGCAGGTGGTCGCCCTGAGTTTCCTCGCCGTCGCCGGCTACCTCTGTTACACCGGCGGTCGCGAACTCACGACGGTGTTCCACGTCCTCCGGAACGACCCGGTTCCCGTCCGAGAGCTCCACGGACAGACCGGGCCGGTCGAGATATCGGGCACCGCCGTGGCGGGCGAGGACGGGACGGTGACGGCCCCCTTCACCGGGTCGGCGTGTCTGGCCTACACCTACGAGGTCGAAGAGCTCCGCTCGTCGGGGAAGAGTTCCTCGTGGCACACGCTCGACGAAGGGATGGACGGCGTTGACTTCGTCGTCGACGACGGCACCGACCGGGTCCGCGTCGACCCGACGGGGGCGGACCTCCGCCTCGAAGACCACACCGTGACCGTCTCCCCGGGGACCGAATTGCCGGACAGACTCGCCCAGTACGTCGCCGCGTCGGACGCCGTCGACCCGCAGGACGCGACGGTGAACCTGTTGGTGACCGAGCTGCACGTCGGGAATAGACAGCGGTTCACCGAGCGCCGCCTCGACGTCGGGGAGTCCGTCTACGTCTACGGACAGGCCGGTCGCGGACCGCCAGTCGAGTGGGGGAGCGACCTCGTCGACGCCGTGGTCTCCGACGGTGACGTGACACCCGTCTTCGTCGTCTCGGACACGTCCGAGCGGGGGACCGCGTGGCGCATCGCTCGCGGGGGCCTGTGGCGGGTCGGTGTGGGGCTCGTCCTCGCCGTACTCGGCGTGGTGTTCGCGGCCCCGCTGCTGTCGTGACACCGCGCAGACGGCGGTCCGAAGCGTCTCCTGAACCTGCCGAAACCGCCGGGTTTAACGCACCACCCTCCCTAGACCTGCCCATGTCAGCGCTGCGTGAGGCGTTGCGGGACCTCCCGGACGCCGTGTTCGCGGACGTGCTCGAGTCCGAGGAGGCGTACCTGCTCGTGTTGGACCTGCCGGGCGTGACCGCGGAGACACTCGACGTCAGCGTCGAAGGCGGCCGTCTGGTCATCGAGGGACAGCGCAGTAAGGACGTCCCCCGGGAGTTCCGCTTCGTCCGCGAGGACCGGTCGGTGTTCCTGGACGTGGAACTGCCGCTTCCGCCGGACGCGACCGGACAGGGGGCCGAGGGCACCGTCGACCGCGGCGTCCTCGAACTCACCATCCCGAAGGCCACCGCCGCGCCGAGCACGACGATTCCCATCGACGAGGCCTGAGCGGGGGACTCTGTAGGTGAATCTCCGCGCGTACCGACGGTTCTTCGTCGTCGCATGGCAGTTCCTGCCGCTGTTGCTCGCGTACGCCCGGGACCGAAACCGATTCCTGCTGTTCGGGTCCTCGCGACAGGTCACGAGCGAACAGCGACGCGAGCGTGCGGCGGCGCTACTGGACTCGCTGTTGACGCTCGGGCCGACGTTCATCAAACTCGGGCAGTTACTCTCGACCCGGCCCGACATCCTCCCGCCGGAGTACATCGACGAGTTCTCCAAACTGCAGGACCGCGTGCCCCCCGCCGAGTGGGAACGGGCCAGACGCGTCCTCGAATCCGAACTCGGCCCGGTCGACGAGCGGTTCGCCGAGTTCGAGACGGACGCCATCAGCGGGGCGTCGCTCGGGCAGGTCTACCGCGCGGAGGTGGACGGCGAACCCGTCGCAGTGAAGGTCCGCCGCCCGGACATCGAGGACCTCGTCGAGGCCGACCTGCGGGTCATCCGCTGGTCGCTCCCCCTGTTGATGTACTTCATCGACGAGTCGCGGTCGTTCTCGCTGGAGACGCTGGCCGACGAGTTCGCGAAGACCATCCGCGAGGAGATGGACTACGAGCGCGAGGCCCGGATGCTCGGCGAGATCCGGGAGAACTTCGCCGACAACGACCGGGTCCGCATCCCGCGGGTCGTCGACTCGCACTCGACGCGACGGGTCCTCACGATGGAGTACGTCCCCGGGACCAAAATCAACGACATCGAGGACTTGGACGAACGCGGCTTCGACCGGACCCAACTCGCGGAGACGCTCCAGCAGGCCTACCTCCAGATGATAATCGACGACGGCGTCTTCCACGCCGACCCCCACCCCGGGAACCTCGCCGTGCAGGAGGACGGCAAACTCGTCTTCTACGACTTCGGGATGTCCGGCCGGGTCGACCCGTTCGTCCAAGAGAAGATAGTCGACTTCTACGCCGCCGTCGCCGACCAGAACATCGACGCCATCCTCGACGCCCTCATCGAGATGGGCACTCTGAGTCCGGAGGCCGACCGGCAGGTGATGGGCGACGTGATGGAACTGGCCATCGCCGACGCCCGCGGGGAGGACATCGAGCAGTACCGCGTCCAGCAGATAATCCAGCAGGTCGAGGACACCATCTACGAGTTCCCGCTCCGCCTGCCGTCGAATCTGGCGCTCGTGTTGCGGGTGGCGACGGTCGTCGAGGGCGTCTGCGTGACGCTGGACCCGGACTTCGACTTCATCTCGGTGGCGACCGAGTACCTCCGCGAGGAGGGGTACATCGCCGCCGGCGTCCGCAACTACGTCGAGGACCGCGCGAACGAGGTACAGGACGCCGCGCAGTCGGCGGTCCGCATCCCGCCGAAACTCGAGTCCGTCCTCGACAGGGTCGAGCGGGAGGACCTCCAGATTCGGGCCGACATCGAGGACTCGGACCGCCTGCTGGCGACGATGACCAAACGCCTGATTCTGGGGATGTTGCTGGCCAGCACGGTGTTCTCGACGGCGTTCCTCTACGCCGAGGCGACGCCGATAGTCGCCGCCGTCGCCGGGGCGGGCGTCGTCGGCCTCGCGGGCGCGCTCTGGTGGTCGTTCCGCTCGAAGAAGGGCGTCCGAGCGAAACCGCAGTTCACGCGCCAGAGCATGCGCGAACGGCAGGGCGAGAGCGCGGGCGGGATGACGACGTCGTTCGAGGACGAGGAGGCCTGAGTGGCGGCTCAGGCGTCCGGTTCGAACACCGCCGCCAGGTCGTAGATTTCGAGCCGGTTCTGTCCGGTGAACATCTCGGACGGGAGGTCGGCGTGCGCGGCGACGAAGTCGTCGCTGTCGCGCCACTGTTCGAAGGCGTCCCTCGACTCCCAGTACGCCTGCACGACGAACTGATTCCCCTCACGCTGGCGCAGAATCTCCACCTTTTCGAGCCCCGACCGCCCCCCGAGCTGTGCGACGCGCTCCTCGAACAACTCGACGAAGTCCGCCTCGTGTTCGGGCGCGACCGGGAGATGGTTCGCGACGACGAGCATACAGAACGGTTAGTCTCTAGTCACAAAAGTACGCACGACGGACCGTCTCGCTCTCGATGGAGACGCGTCGACCGGCGAACAGTCGCGACCGGTCCGATGCCGGGCTACGACAGGTCGACCACGCGGTCGGCCCACACTCGCAAGACAGCGAGGGCGTCGGCCTCGTTCTTCGACACCGGATTCTCGACGCCGAGTGCGTCGCTCTCGAAAGCGTTCAGGACTGCACACGTCGCCCGGTCACAGTAGTCGGTGAGTCGACTCGTCGCCTCGGAATCGGCCTGCAGGGCGATGGTCGCGTCGTTGGCGAAGACGGCCGCCGGGTCCGCTGGCGCGGCGTCGAGTCTGTCGGCGGCCGCCGCGGCGTTGTCGGCGGCGAGTTCCAGCGCTGCGTCGTCGGTGTCACCCGCCGAGCGCGGCGCGTGAGCGTCGACGACGCCGTGCCAGACACCCTCCGGAACCGTGGTGAACTGCGTGAGGGGGCCGCCGAGCACCTCGCCGTCCCGTTCGACCGTCGGCGCGAAGTCGAGGACGACACAGCCGTCGGCTCCGTGCCGGGCGATCCAGCGGTCGAGGGCCCGCGCCGTCAGCCGCGTCTTGCCGACGTTCGAGGGACCGACGACGAGCGTCGCCCCGTCGAGCGGAACCGTCACCATCGTCTCAGTCGGCGGCTATCGAGCGGTCGGTCCCCCGGGTCAGCCAGTCGCGGACCGACATCGCCGCGAGGCCGAGCATCGCGGCCGCGAGGACGGCGGCGAACGCGAGGATAGACAGCGACACCGGGTCGGTGACACCGCCGGCCGCCACGCGCTGGACCCACTGGCCGGCGACGACGGTGCTGATACCGACCAGCAGGAGGCCCCCGACGTTCTCCAGCGGGGTGTTCGTCGTCGGCACGGCAGTCGGATCGTTGAGCAGGTAGAGGACGAGCGCCAGCACGAACGGCGTGCCGACGAAGCCGATAGCCAGCGCCTGAATCAACAGACCGAACACGGCCCCGGGGATGAAGACGCCGAGGACGCTGACGAGCGCGAACCCGGCGACTGCGGCCTGATACCGGGTATCCTCGGTGTCCTGCTCCCACCCCATCTTGTCGGCGAGGAGGTACGGCGGGACGACGGTGTTGCCGCCGAGCGTCGTCACGGCCGCGCCCCACAGCCCCAGCAGGAACAGCCACTTGGCGTCGGAGCCGACGAGCGGACCCAGCGCGTTCGCGGCCCCGACGGCGCCGAGGCTCGGGTCGCTCAGCACGGACGCGGCGACGAGGAAGATGGCGAGGCTGGCGACGCCGAAGGCGACCAGCATCGACGCGCCCACGTCGAAGCGGGCCAGCGCCGAGTCCTCGGTCGTCCAGCCACGCGCTCGCATCGTGTAGGACTGCATGGTCACCAGCGCGATGTGGACGGCGCCGCCGAGAATCCCGGCGGCGAGCAGCGCGCCCTCGACGCCGGCCGGGACGGTCGGAATCAGTCCGGCGGCCGCCGCGCCGTAGTCGATTGGGACGACGAACAGCGAGACGACGAACAGCAGGACGACGGCGGAGACGAGCAGTTTCGCGCCCCACTCGGCGAAGCGGTAGCCGCCGCCGGCGAGTCCGACCGCCAGTACGACGCCCCAGACGACCGCCCAGACCACGGGACTGAGCCCCGCGACCTCCGCGGAGACGCCCGCCAGCGTCTTCATGATGACCAGTTGGGCCAGTCCGGCGGCGACGACGGTGTCCGCCACGAGGAGCCACGCCCACGACTCGCCGAGATTGTCCTCGACGACGGCGACGATGCCGGCCTCGGTGAGGAGGCCGAGGCGCATCGCGAGGTACTGCGCCGTCGCGCCCATCACCGCGGAGAGGACGACGACCCACAGCAGGGTGTAGTCGAAACTCGCACCGGCGGTGACGAGCGCCCCGATGGTCGCCGGCCCGGTGGCGATAGCGCCCGCGAGCCACGTCGGCCCCATCTCGGAGAAGCGCGAGAGCACGCCGGAGTCACCGGTCGCCATCTACACGCACCCCGCGAAGCTCTCGCCGGCGACGTCGTAGCTGTCGACCCACTCCGGCGGGTCCTCGTCGGTGAAGCGGGACCGACTGCGCATGTACGAGGCGATGAACGCGCGCCGCCAGTCCGCCGTCTCGTTGGGCGCGGTGTAGTGGGGGAGCAGGCAGTGCTGGAAGAGGACGTCGCCCGGGTCCATCGGCAGGGCGACGGTGTCCTCGGGACCGTAGTCGGCCTCGGCGATGGTGATGTCGGTGTCGTACTCGATGGCCTCGTGACCCAGCAGGCCGTCTTTGTGCGCCCCCGGCACGACCTGCATACAACCGTTCTCGGTGGTCGACTGGTCCAGCGCTATCCAGACGGTGACGTGGTCCATCGGGTGGATGGGGTAGTAGGCCGCGTCCTGATGGAACTTCTTCTCGCTGCCGACGCGAGGGGGTTTCAGCATCGCCGCGCTCCGCAGGAGGTGGAGGTTCGGCCCCTGCAACTGCCGGACCACGTCGAGAATCGCCTCGTCGTGGACCAACTCGGCGAAGACGTCGTCCTCCCGGACCATCCCGAGACCCTCGAACTTCCGGACCGGGTCGGCGTCCCCGAGGGCGTCGCCGTCGGCCTCGGGTTCGAGCATCCGCTCGAACCCCGTCTCCTCGCGGTCGTTTCGGACGTACGCCGCGATACGCGTCGTCACGGCTTCGACGGTCGCACCGTCGAGGCAGTCCTCGACGACGACGTAGCCGTCCCGCTGGTACTGCTCGAACTGCGCCGCTGTGAGTTGCATACCACTCTCTACTATTCTCCAGTAATAAGCACTGCTAACTCGTCGGAGCGGTCGGAGCGACGGAGCGGCGAGTGTCCGACCGTCAGTTCGGCCCGGAGGCCGGTGACTGCGCCATTCCAAACCGTTTATACCCCAACAGGGGTAACGCGGCCGTATGGCAAGAGAGCAGACTGAGGTTCGCGAACTCGACGAAGGCAGCTACGTCATGATCGAGGACACGCCGTGTAAGATAGACTCCTACAGCACGGCCAAGCCCGGCAAACACGGTAGCGCCAAGGCTCGAATCGACGCCCGCGGTGTGTTCGACAGCAAGAAGCGCTCGCTCTCCCAGCCCGTCGACGCGAAGGTGTGGGTCCCCATCATCGACCGGAAGCAGGGGCAGGTCGTCTCCGTCAGCGGCGACGACGCGCAGGTCATGGACCTCGACACCTACGAGACGTTCACGATGCTGATGCCGGACGACGTCGACCTCCAGCCGGACGACGAAATCGAGTACCTCGAGTACGAGGAACAGCGCAAGATCACCCGCTCGTAACGATGTTCCCCGGTGCGGTCGCCGACCGCGAGGCCGCCGACTACGCCCTCGTGGGGGCGCCGCTGGACGCCTCGACCTCCTTCCGTCCCGGCGCCCGGTTCGGCCCGCGCCGCGTCCGCGAGTTCGCAGAACAGTTCGACGACTACGACCACCGCTCGGCCCGGCGTTTCACCGAGTTGGGGGTGTACGACCACGGCGACGTCGGCCCGACGGCCGACACCGCCGAGTACCTGACCTTCCTCGAGAGCGCCGTCGCCGAGTTCGACAGCGACGGGGCCGTCCCGCTCGTGGTCGGCGGCGAACACACCGTCAGCGTCGCCGCCGTCCGGGCCACAGACCCCGACGTGTTCGTCTGTCTGGACGCACATCTGGACCTCCGGGAGTCCTACGCCGGCGACGAGTACTCCCACGCGACCGTGACCCACCACGCGCTGTCGGTCGCCGACCGCGCAATCGTGCTGGGCGCCCGGACCGGGAGCGAGGCGGAGTGGGAGCGCGCCGACGCCGGAGACGTGACCGCCGTCCCGCCGGAGGACGTGGCCGACTGGTCGCCGGATTTCGACGACGAGTCAGTGTACCTCTCGGTGGACATCGACGCCGCCGACCCGGGGTTCGCACCCGGGACGGGCACGCCGGAACCGTTCGGACTGGCGCCCCGCGAGATGCGTGACGTGGTGCGGTCGGTCGCGCCGCAGGCCGTCGGATTCGACGTCGTCGAGGTCAACGACCGGGACGACGGACAGGCCGCGACGCTGGCGGCGAAACTCCTGCGAGCGTTCGTCTACGCCCACGCCGAGGCCTGACACAAGATTCATTCTCCCCTCCCGAGTATCGGCGACCGATGCGCCGCCCCACCCTCCACGTAGCGCTCGCTGTCTGTCTCGTCCTCGCGGGGTGTTCGGTCCTCGGCGACGACCCCGTCCGCGAGGGAGCGGCCGTCGAGCGACTGGACGCCGCCAGCGAGCGCGCCGCCACGCTCGAGTCGTACCGCTACGATCTCTCGTTCACCGTCGAGTCCTCGGCGAGCAGTCGTCGCGTCGGGGGCAGCGGGACGGGCCGGATCAACCTGACGACGCGACACGCCACCACCAACCTCACCGTCGACGGGACCACCAGACGGTCCTACGTCGACAACCGGACGGCCTACGTCCAGTGTCCCGGCGTCGCCGGGGGGCCGAGCGTCTTCTGGGGGCAGGAGGACGTCCCGACCGAGCACGACTGGCGCGAGACGACCCCCATAGGCCGCCAGTTGGCGATGCTCTCGACGGGCGACCTCTACTACAACGGCACGGAGACCATCGACGGTCGCGAGGTAGTGCACCTCACTGGCGCGCCCTCCAAGTCGGAACTGGACCGCTACGGCGCGGGCGCCGGTAGTCGGCCGCTGTTCGGGTCACCGAACGTCGACAGCCTCACGGTCTCGCTCTGGCTGGACGAACGGACGAACAGACCGGTCCGCAGCGAGGTGACCGTCGTGGTCTCGGGGGACGGCGAGACGGCCACGGCGACGCTCACCACTCGGTACCGTGACTACGGGGAGCGCGTCGAGGTGACGGTTCCCGCCGAGGTCCGGGAGAAGGCCATGCGAGGGGGCTGTCCGACCTAGGGCGTGCCGGTTTTAAGACCGAGGGGCGAGGACGTGTCGGCATGGACCGACTCTCGTCGTGTTACTTCTGCGGTGCGGCCCTCGACGCCTCGCTCTCCGAGTACCCCGTCGTTCCGAAGTCCCTCCAGACGGAGGCGACGCCCGACCAGCAGGTCACGCTCTGTCCGACCTGTCGGCGAAAGCTCGCGACGGTGCTGAAGCGGGTCGTGGCCGCGGCCGACGAGGACCCGGACGACCAGAGCGGCCTGATGGACGAGTCCGGGATGGAACCCCAGCCAGACCCGATGGCCGTCGGGGACGCCAGTGAGACCGGCGAGAGCGAGTCAGACGTCGACGAGGAGGGACTGCTCGATACTGAGGACGACGCGAGTTCGGAGACAGCCCCCGACCGCACACACCCGATGGCGGGAGCCGACGAACCGGCCGACACGGACGAGCGGAGCGAGACGACGCCCACAGGGACGGCCTCCTCGGGCACGGCCGAGACGACGGGGACGCAGGCCGGGTCTGCGAGCGAGTCCACCGATAGCCGACACGACACGGCCGACGAGGCCAGCGACGACGGCCCGTCGCTGACCCGACTGGAGTACAGTAAGGTGATGCGCCTGCTCCAGAACCGCCAGCTACCGGTCGACCGCGACGAGATTCGGGCGGTCGCCGTCAACGCCTACGACATCGAACCCGAGGAGTTCGACGCCATCATCGACGCGGCCGTCGACCGCGGCCTCATCGCCGAGGAGAACGGCCAGTTCGTCGAGACGGAGTAAGGCCTACCAACCCGGCGGCTGAACACCCGGCCATGCACGCAGGCGACATCGCCGCCCGACTCGACGACGAACTCGACGTAGCCGCGTACGCCGACGTGGACGCCAGCCCCAACGGGCTACAGGTCGGCCCGGCCGAGCAACCGGTCGACCACGTCGCCGTCGCCGTCGACGCGGCCGTCGAGACCATCGAGCGAGCCAAGGACGCCGGCGCGGACCTCCTCGTGACACACCACGGCATCGTCTGGGGGAGCGTCGAGCGACTCACCGGGACGACCTACGAGCGGGTCGCGCCGCTCGTCGACGACGACCTCTCGCTGTACGTCGCCCACCTCCCGCTCGACGGCCACCAGTCGCTCGGCAACGCCGCCGGCCTCGCGGACCTGCTGGACCTCGACAACCGCGCGCCGTTCGGCCAGATGGGGCCGGAGTACGTCGGCCAGCGCGGGACACTGGCCGAGGCGACCACCCCCTCCGAACTCGCCGAGACGCTCGAAGGCGAACTCGACACCGGCGGACAGTCGGTCCGGACGCTGGACTTCGGCCCGTCGCTCGTCGAGGACGTCGCCATCGTCACCGGGAGCGGCGTCGACTGGGTGGGCGAAGCAGTCGAGGCGGGGGCGGACGTCCTCGTCACCGGCGAGGGCAAACAGCAGGTGTACCACGAGGCCCGCGAGGCCGGCATCGGCGTCGTGCTGGCGGGCCACTACGCCACCGAGACGTTCGGCGTCCGCTCGCTCCAGTCGAGACTGGACGAGTGGGGGCTGGAGACGACGTTCGTCGACTGTCCGACCGGGCTCTGATGGGCCAGAGCGTCGCCTACGAGGACGTGACCTCGGACGCCGACGTCGTCGCGTGGTCCCGCGAGTACTGCCGGGACGTGCGGCGGGAGTGGGGCGTCGACGTGCGCTTCGACCTCGTCGACTGGGAGGTGTCGACCCGCGCGAAGCGGCGCGCGGCGGCGGTCAAACGGCCGAAACTCCCCGATGCCACGGTCGGCGACCCCTACGACTGGGCGGGTGTCGACGGTGCCGACGGCCGGCCGCTCCCCTGTACGCTGTCGCTCACCCGCGAGGCGTTCGAGGCGTTCGACCGCGGCGAGTGGGAGGCGACCCTCCGCCACGAACTGGTCCACGTCGAGCAGTACCAGCGCGACGGCACGACGGACCACGGCGCGGCCTTCCGGACGCGTGCCGCCGACCTCGAAACCGACGTCCACTGTCCCACGTTCGCCGACCCGAAGTACGTGCTGTCGTGTACCGACTGCGGTGGCCTCGTCGCCCGACGCTACCGGGACTGCAAACTGGTCCGGGAGCGAGCGCGCTACCGCTCGGACTGCTGTGGCGCCGAACTGGCGCTGGACTGACCGGCGGCAGGGTTAGGTCCCCCACGGCCGAACCGCCGGTATGGACCTGTCGCTCTCCTGTTACGCCTGCGGGGCGACGGCGACGCTCGCTGACGGGCCCCGCTGTGACTGCGGCGAACCGTACTGGGTCCGGACCGAACCGTCGGGGTTCGACTGGCCCGCGACCCCGGAGCGGTCGCTGTGGCGGTATCGGGACCTGTTGCCCGACGTCGACCCGAGCGGACTGGCCGCCGGTGCTGGCGGCACGCCGCTGGTGCGCGCGCCGCGACTGGACGACGACGTGGGCGCGACCGTCCACGTGAAGTACGAGGGGGCGAACCCGACGGGGACGTTCAAAGACCGCGGGAGCGCCGTCGGCGTCGCGGCGGCCGCAGAAACAGGAGACGACGCCGTCGGCACCGTCTCCCACGGCAACATGGCCCGGTCGATGGCCGCCCACGCCGCCAGCGCCGGGGTGGACTGTCTGGTGCTGGTCCCGGCGGACGTCCCCACCGAACGACTGTCGCTCCTCGCTCGCTACGACCCGACGATACTCCGGGTCGACGGCGACTACGGTCGCCTCTACCGCGAGTCGCTTCGAATCGGGTCCGAGGCCGGCGTTCGGTTCGTCAACTCGGACGCGCCGCTCCGCGTGGCCGGCCAGGGGACGACGGCGCTCGAAATCGCGGAGTCGTTCGCGCCCGACACCCCCGACGCCGTCGTGCTCCCCGTCTCCAGCGGCGGCCACGCGAGCGGCGTCTGGAAGGCATTTCGAGACCTGTCGACCGCGGGTGTGCTCGACCGAGTACCGCGACTGTACTTCGTGCAGGCGGCGGCCTGTGCGCCCATCGCCGAGGCGTGGGGCCGGGGCGACGATGTCGTCGAACCCGTCGAGGCGGGGGAGACGGTCGCCTACTCCATCGCGAACGCCGACCCGCCGAGCGGCAATCGGGTGCTGGCGGCCGCCAGCGAGACCGAGGGCGGTGTGCTCGCCGTCGACGACGACGCCATCCTCGAGGCCCGCCGCGCGCTGGCGAGCAGTGCGGGCCTGTTCGTCGAGAGCGCCTGTGCGACGGCGCTGGCGGGCGCTCGCCGGCTGGGCGACCGTGGCGACCTCGTGACAGACGACGACGTCGTGCTCGTCGCCACCGGAACGGGGTTCACCGAACGCGAGGTAGACGCGCCCGGTGTGGACGCGGAGACGGTCCCGCTGTCGGCGCTGGCCGAGACCGTGACGCGCGTCGTCTGACCGGAGTCAACACCAGTACGTGGCGTAGACGACGACGCCGATGCCGAGACACGAGAGCGCCGCGAGGGCCGCGAACACCATCGACCACGAGGGCACTACCAGAAGACCGGTGACGCCGAGCGAGAGCACGACCGCGAACAGGGGCAGGAACGCGTACTCGGACTCCATCGTCGGGAGTAGACAACCGGGCGACATAACTCTACGGGACGTGGCACACGCGACGGTGGCCGCGGTGTCACACCATCGCCGCGTCGTCGACGGCCGGGTGCTCGCGGACGTACGCGACCAGCGTGTCGACGTACGCCTCGAACAGCGGACATCTGACACCGGTTCCCGCGAGCGCCCG
Source organism: Haloarcula rubra (assembly GCF_019599465.1). Taxonomy (GTDB): domain Archaea; phylum Halobacteriota; class Halobacteria; order Halobacteriales; family Haloarculaceae; genus Haloarcula; species Haloarcula rubra. The sequence goes on along the minus strand of NZ_RKLR01000004.1, from coordinate 245,642 downwards.
CCGCGTGTTCTCGTCGGTGTACCTCGTCGCGTGCGAGAGATACGGGAGCGCTTCGGGTTCGACGCCGAGTCGGTCGGCCAGTCGCGGCAGGCGAGACAGCGCCGCGTAGGAGAGTCCGACCGTGCCGGGCACCGGGACGGCCCAGCGGTCGCTGGCCCGACCCAGCGCGCGCACCAGTCGGCCGATAGTCGGCGGATGCGGGTTGCAGAGTTGGTACACCTCGCCGACGGTCTCGTCCCGCCCGGAGAGTTCGGCGATAGCGTCGACGACGAACTCCCGGGGGACGACGTTCAGGTGGTAGCGGTCCGGGGTGGCGGGCGCCGGTGCGAACGCGAGTCGTGGCTGGCGGCGCAACAGCGACAGGAGGTAGTACGGGCCGTCGTACTTCTGTGTCTCGCCGGTCCTGCTGTCGCCGACGGCGATGGCCGGGCGGTATATCGTCGCCGGGAACCCGTCGGCCATCCGCGCTTGGACGGCGACCTCCGCCTCGAACTTGGTGCGCTCGTAGTGGTTGTGGAACTCCTGGCCCACGTCGAGGTCGGCGTGGGTGAAGGTCCCGTCGTAGCGGCCGCTGACGTAACAGGTGCTGACGTAGTGGAACCGCTCGACGTCGGCGGCCTCGGCGAAGGCCAGGACGTGGTCGGTCCCCACGACGTTGACCCGGTCGGCCACCTCGGCGTCGACGCCGAGGTCGTAGACGGCGGCGAGGTGGTACACCGTCGCCGTGGCCTCGGCGAGGCGGTCGTAGGCGGTGAGTCCGAGGTCCGGGTCGGTCACGTCGCCCTCGACGAGGCGGACACGCTCACGGGGGACGCCCGCCTCGTCGGTCAGTTCGCCGGCCCGCCGTTCGGCCGTCTCGCGGTAGGCGGGTTGGACCAGACAGGTGACGGTGTCGTCGCTCCGGGCGAGCAGTCGGCCGACGAGTGCCGACCCCAGAAAGCCGGGGAAACCGGTGCAAAACTGCATCAGCGTCCGCCCAGTGGGGAGAGGCGTCGGAGTCGCCGGAGCGCCCGGATGCTCAGCGTCGCGCCAGCGGCGGCGACGCGGTTCGGGAGGCCGTCGACGGGCACCAGCGGATGGAGGCGCTGGGTCGTGACCGTCTGTGACTCCGTGTACTTTCGGATACCGTCGGCCCCGTGGCGGCGGCCGATACCGGAGTCGTCGACGCCGCCCATCGGCGCGTCCGTCGACGCCCACATGCCGAGGTAGGCGTCGTTGACACAGACCGACCCGGCATCGATACGGCGGGCCAGTGCCTCGCCGCGGTCGGCGTCCTCGGTCCAGACGCTCGCGTGGAGGCCGTAGTCGGTGTCGTTGGCGCGCTCGACCGCCTCGTCGGCGTCCGCGACCGGCGTTATCGAGACGACGGGGCCGAACGTCTCCTCGCAGGCGGCGGTGGCGTCGTCGGGCAGGTCCGTCAGCACCGTCGGTTCGTAGAACAGCGGTCCGACTTCCTCGCGTCGGCGCCCGCCGGTCTCGACGGTGGCACCGCGCTCCCGGGCGTCGGCGACGTGGGCCTCGACCGTGTCGAGTTGGTGCTGGCCGACGAGCGACCCCACGTCCGGGCCGAAGGCGAGCGACGCACCGAGGTCGAGCGCCTCGGTCGCGTCGACGAACCGGTCGACGAACTCGTCGTAGACGTCCTCGTGGACGAAGATTCGCTCGAAGGAGATACACAGTTGGCCCGCGTTGGCGTAGCTCCCGTGGACCGTTCCCCTGACCGCCTGCGAGACGTCGGCGTCGGCCAGCACCACCGCGGCGTTCTTCCCGCCGAGTTCCAGCGAGGCGTCGACGAGGTGTTCGCCGGCCAACGACGCCACGGTCCGGCCGGTCTCCGTACTGCCGGTGAAGGTGACGTAGTCGACGCTCGAAATCAGCGGTTCGCCAAGCGTCGACCCGTGGCCGGTGACGACCTGCACGAGGTCCTCGGGGACGCCGGCGTCGACGAGCAGTTCGACCGCCCGGAGCGCGCAGAACGGCGTCGCTTCGGCCGGTTTCAGCACCGCGCCGTTGCCCGCGAGCAACGCCGGTAGCATGTCCGAAATCGCGAGCGTCAGGGGGTAGTTCCACGGTTCGACGAGGCCGACGACGCCGACCGGGTCGTGGTGTTCGACGGCCGTCGTCAGCAGTGGAAACCCGCCGCCTCTCCGGGTCGACGCGACGTGACCGGGGCCCTCGCGGGCGTAGTAGTCGGCGTTGAGGACGACGTCGAGCAGTTCGACGTGGGCGTCGAGTCTCGCCTTCCCGGCCTCCAACTGGACGAGGTCGAGCAACTCCTCGCGGTGGTCGAGTACCTCGTCGGCGAACCGCTGGAGGACGGCCGCTCGCTCCTCGACGGGACGCTCGGCCCAGTCGGTCTGTGCCGCCCGTGCCGTGCGGACGGCCTCGGCGACGTCGGCCGACTGGCACGCCGGGACGGTCCCTATCTCCTCGCCGGTGAACGGACTCCGGACCGTCAGCGGGTCGCGGTCGGCGACGTGTGTAACCCCACCCTGTAACCGTGTCCGTGTGCGCTCGGACAGCGACGACGAGACGTTCGACGCGGGCATCGTTCCGTCGGACGGGCGGGAGGGTCAATGGTCTTGTGGCGGTTGCACCCTCTCGTGTCGCGAATTTTGCACGTAGATTCCGTCTACCGTTCGACAGATAGCCGGGACCGGGCACGGAACGGCGGCGGTCGCAACACTGGGACGAACCACGTCGTTCAAGCCGTCGGGCCGACTCCGGACCGACAATGAGCGACCACGAGGACCGCGAGACGTTCTGTCACGACCCTATCGGACACGCGGAGGCCCGTGCCGGGATGACCGTCGGCGAACTGGCCGAGAGCTACGGCGAGGCCGGTATCGGCGCGAACGACCTCCACGAGGCCGTCGACGTCTACGCCGAGATGCTCGACGACGACGTGACGACGTTCTTCGGACTGGCCGGCGCGATGGTACCGACCGGGATGCGCGCTATCGTCTCCGAGTTGATTCGGGACGGCCACGTCGACGTGTTGGTGACGACGGGCGCGAACCTGACCCACGACACCATCGAGGCCATCGGCGGGAAGCACCACCACGGCGAGGTCACGCCGCCGGAGCGAACCGAGCGCGAACACGACGAGACCCTGCGCGACGAGGGCGTCGACCGCATCTACAACGTCTACCTCCCGCAGGAACACTTCGCGCTGTTCGAGAACCACCTCCGCGAGGACGTGTTCTCGGTCCTCGAGGACGAGGGCGCGGTGTCCATCCAGCGGATGACCGAGGAGCTGGGGCGGGCCAACAGCGAGGTCAACGCCAGCGAGGACGTCGCCGAGGACGCCGGGGTGCTGGCGGCGGCCTACGAGAACGACGTGCCGGTGTACTGTCCCGCCTTCCAGGACTCCGTGTTGGGCCTGCAAGCGTGGATGTACTCCCAGACGAGCGAGTTCACCGTGGACGCGCTGGCGGACATGACCGAGATTACGGACATCGCCTACGAGGCCGACAGCGCCGGCGCGATGCTCGTCGGCGGCGGCGTCCCGAAGAACTACGTCCTCCAGACGATGCTCGTCTCCCCGGACGCCTACGACTACGCCGTCCAGTTGACGATGGACTCCTCGAACACCGGCGGCCTCTCGGGCGCGACGCTCGACGAGGCGCGGTCGTGGGGCAAACTGGAGAAGGACGCCCGGAACGTCTCGGTGTACGCCGACGCGACTATCACCCTGCCGCTGGTCGTCGCCGCCGCCCGCGAACGCGTCGGTGAATAGCGCGGCCGCCGTCTCCGGGGTCGCCGGGCTAGTTCTATGGGTGTGGGCGTGATACGTTCACATATGTCGTTCCAGCTGAACATCCGACCGGCAGACGAGACGGACATCTCGCCGATTCGGCAGGTCGCCCGTGCCTCGTGGCACGCCATCTACGACGACATCCTCGGCCGAGAGCGGGTAGAGCAACTGCTCGCGGAGGGGTACGACGACGACCTCCTCGGAGAGATGGTCGACCTCGACGACATCGGCCTGTTCGTCGCGACGGCGGACGACGACGTGGTTGGGTACGCCAGTTGCGGGATGACCGACCCCGCCGGCATCGGCGACCTCGACCTCTACGTCCACCCGGACTACTGGGGCGAGGGCATCGGGACCCGCCTCCTGAACCGCGGCGAGAAACACCTCCAGAGCCTCTCGGTCCGGAAGGTTCGTGACGAGGTGCTCGTCGACAACGACGTCGGGAACGCGTTCTACCGGAAACACTTCGACCACGTCGGCGAGCGAACGGCCGAGTTCGGCGGCGAGAAACTGCCGGTGAACGTGTACGAACTATCGCTGTGGGGCTAGCGAGGGTCCGAGCGACGGCGCAGACCCTCGCCGTGAGAGGGTGATAGGTGCTCCACCTCACGAGTCGCTGATTCCTCCCGTCCCGATTCGAAAGTTCTCGCTGCGTTCCTGCTCACACCGTGCCTGCCACTCACACACTCTCTCGGTCCGTTTGACAACGTTTTAGCCGCCGATTCGTCTCCTAGGTCCCAATGAGTTACAAGATCGGACTCGTCGGCAAGCCCTCCGTCGGCAAGTCCACCTTCTTCAACGCGGCGACGATGAACGACGTCCCCGAAGGGGCGTACCCGTTCACGACCATCGACCCCTCGATTGGCGAGGCGTACGTCCGCGTGGAGTGTGCGGCCCCGGAGTTCGAACATAGCTGTACGCCCAACCACGGCTACTGCGCCGACGGCGTCCGCTTCGTCCCGACGAAACTGGTCGACGTCGCCGGCCTCGTTCCCGGGGCCCACGAGGGCAAGGGACTCGGCAACCAGTTCCTCTCCGACCTCAACGAGGCCGACGTACTCGTCCACGTCGTCGACTTCACCGGCGAGACGGACCTCGAAGGCGAACCGACCGAGGACCACGACCCACGCGAGGACATCGACTTCCTGGAGAACGAACTCGACATGTGGTACCTCGACATCCTGGAGAAAGGCATCGAGCGCTACCGCTCGGGCTACCACGGCGAGGACAAGGACGTCGAGGCCGACCTCGCGGAGCAGATGTCGGCGTTCAAGATCAGCGAGGACGAGATCAAGCAGGTCGTCCTCTCGCTGGACATGGAACTCGACCCCGACGCCTGGGACGATGAGGACCGTGAAGCGCTGGCCCGGGAGATTCGCATCCGCACCAAGCCGATGGTCATCGCGGCCAACAAGATGGACACCCCGGCGGCACAGGACAACTGGGAGGCGGTCACCTCCGACCCCGAGTACGAACACCTCACGTTCGTCCCCGTCTCGGCCCACGCCGAGAAGGCCCTGAAGAACGGCGACGAACAGGGCGTCCTCGACTACCGGCCCGGCGACGACGACTTCGAGGTGACGGCCGACCTCCCCGAGGAGAAGGCCGCCGGCCTCGAACAGATTCGGGAGTTCGTAGACGAGTTCGACGGCACCGGCGTCCAGCAGGCACTGGAGACGGCGCTGTTCGAGGAGCTGGACGCCATCGCCGTCTTCCCGGGTGCGCGAAAGCCACAGGACGACGGCACCTTCCTGCAGGACTGTTTCGTCCTGCCCGACGGGTCGACCGCCGAGGACTTCGCGTACTTCCTGCACACCGACATCGGCGACGGGTTCCTCCACGCGCACGACGTGCGCTCGGGGCGGCAGGTCGGCGCCGACACGGAACTGGACCACCGCGACGTGGTCGAGATTACGACGACGAACTGAGCGGCCGGCCACCCGCGAAGAGACCGACGCAGTCGAAGAGCGCGCCGTCGGGGAACGGGCGACGACCGACTGAGCCCGAGCGTCAGATATCGACCGGACAGCCGTTTATCTCGCCGCCGCGCATCCCGTCGGCGAGCCAGTAGATAGAGAGCGTGAGGACGACGAGCGCGCCGACGGCGAACTCCAGCCCGTCGAGCGGGAGGAAGAGCAGCGACGTCGAGACGCCCAGCAGCGAGAGCAAGCCGAGCAGGACGGCCGACCCGCAGGCCGCACAGCCAGCACCGAGCGTTCCGAGGAGGACGCCCGCGGCGCCGGCCCCGCCCTGTCGAATCTGGAGGCCGTGTTCGCGGAAGTGGTAGGTCGCCATCGCCACGTCCACGCCGGTCAGCGCGGCGACGGCCACCAGCAACAGGCCCTGTGCCGGGTGGAAGAACGTGCCGACGAACGGGTAGAGTTCGACGAGGACCGTCAGTCGACTCGCCAGCGGGAGCGACCCACCGACCACGAGGTCGAGCACCAGCGGGACGTTCAGCGAGACGACGAACGCCGTCAGCGAGGCCACGCCGGCGAGGACGGCGACGGCGGCGTACACCGGGAGCGTCAGCACGAGTCGCGCCGTCCGACCCATCAGCCGCCAGTCGCGGCCCCGAACCGGCAACCGCCGACGGATTCGGACTGCGCTCATCAGTCGGCCTCCCCGAGCGCTTCGGCGATGACCTCGTATCCGACGCTCCCGTTGACCTTCGTGACGAAGTCACCGTCCCGGAAGAGGAGGACGACGGGCGTCGTCTCGCCCAGTCCCGCGTCCTCGGCGGCCGCGATGTCGGCCTGCACGGCGTCGTCGTAGGCCTCCTCGCGTGCGTCCGCGGCCACGGCGTCGCCGTCCAGCGACGTCTCGGCGTTCAGGAACGACGCCGTCCGGTCGAGGACGTTGTCGACGTCGAACTGCGACCGCGTCGCGAAGTAGTGCTCGAACAGCGACCAGAACGCGTCGGCGTCGCGAGCGTAGGTCGCTTCGAGCGCCTGCGTCGCCGGCTCGCCCCACGGGAAGACGACCGGGTACGTGCGGACGACGTACGCGCCCGCTCCCGAGTCGACGAGGTTCGAGCGAATCCGCGGCACCGTGTTCTCGTGGAACGCCGCACACCGCTCGCAGGAGGGGTCCTCGAACGCGAGGACGACGTGGCCACCAAGGTCGCCCAGTCGCGGTTGCTCGCGGTAGTCCGCCGCCGCCGGGTGGTCCTCGATGGACTCGCCCGTGGCGTCGCTGCCACCGCCACACCCCGCGAGTGCGCCGACGGTCCCCGTCCCCACCAGCGCCAGCAAGCGTCGTCGCTTCATGGTCGCTGGAAGGGTTCCACTCGGTTTATCGTTTGTTCTCCTGTGCGGCGGCGAGGGGGAACCGTCTTGCCGTCGGAGGGGGTAGCTCCGATGGCCGATGACGACGACGCGTTCCGAGTCGGGGTGACTCCCCGGCGGTGACGAACCCTATGAGTGCCGAGGCCCCTTTCCGTACCTGCCGCTCAGAACTCCCTCGGACTCGCGTTCCGGTCGCTCTCGGGTCCGTACTCGGGAATCAACGAGTCCAGGTCGTAGTCGTCGAACCGTGCCGCGACCCCGGGGTCCCGTCGTACGCCTCGCGCGAGAGAACGGGACGGAGGGCGGCGTGGTAGTAGGACGGGTCTGTGGCGTCGGGTCGGCCAGCGTCGACGACGTCGGCGTCGAGCGGCGGCACCGAATCGCTCGTGACGGCGACGGCCAACCCACCGAGTCGGTCCGATTCGACGACGAGTATCGACGGCCCTCGGTCCGCGTGCTGGTCCGTGCTGACGGCGTCTGCTCCGCTCGGACGTAGTCACGGAGGCGGGTACGGAGACGACGGCGAAACTCCGGGTCGGCCGAGTCGCCGGTCGTGGGCAGTCAAACCAGTCACGACCTATTCACTGTACGAGTCACCGGGCCCCGGACCCGACACGTCTGGCCGGTCTGTCGGGACCCGACACGTCTTGTCGGGAGGATTAAGTAAATCCCGTGCGAATCACTGCCGTGGTACAGAGACTCATTATCGACACTGACACCGCGGGCGACGACACGCAGGCCATCCTCATGGCCGCACTCGCCGACTCCGTCGACGTCGAGGCGCTGACCATCGTCGCGGGCAACGTCGAGTTCGACTACGAGGTCGAGAACGCGAAGTACACGCTCGACCTCGCGGGCGTCGCCGACGCGGTGCCGGTCTACGAGGGGGCACGCCGGCCACTGCTCAAGGAGTTCGACCACGTCGACCACGTCCACGGCGACGGGGGGTTGGGCGGCGACCTCTACCCAGACACGGGCATCCCCTCCGCGGACGACCACGCCGTCGACGCCATCGTCGAGACCGTTCGGGCGTCGCCGGGCGAGGTGAGTCTGGCCTGTATCGGGCCGCTGACCAACGTGGCGATGGCGATTCGGCGCGAACCAGACCTGAACGAGTTGCTGGACGAGGTGTGGGTGATGGGGGGTGCGGTGAACACGCTGGGCAACGACACGCCCTCGGCGGAGTTCAACTTCTGGGTCGACCCCGACGCCGCGAAGATCGTCGTGAACGAACTGGACCTGACGCTCGTCGACTGGGGACTGACGGTTCGCCACGGGACCATCGACGGGGAGGCACTCGACCGGTTCGCGGCGGCGGAGACGCCCTACGCCGAGTTCTTCACCGAGATCACGAGCCACGCCCGCGAGTTCTCACAGGAGCGGTTCGGCGTCGACGCGGCCACCCAACCCGACACGCTCGCGATGGCGTGTCTCCTCGACCCCGACATCGTGACGGAGGCGGGGACGTACTTCGTCGACGTGGACGAGCGCGAGGGGATGACCCGTGGGTACAGCCTCGTCGACGAACTGGGCATCACCGACGGCGAGCCACGGACTCGCGTCGTCGAATCGGTCGACGAGGACGCCTTCGACCAGATGGTCGCGGACATGCTCCTCCACGGCGACCCGGAGCGGTCGCTGTGAACCGCCCGGCGTCGCAGTTTGGGTGACCTACACTTGCCCGCTCTCGGCGAGGTCCTGTGCGGCGGCGACGACCCGCTCTTTCTCGGCCTGTGACCCGCGCCAGAAGTCGACAAGGTCCTGCCCGACCTCCCGGAGTTCCTCGTCGTCGAGTTCCACGTCCTCGCCGTCTGTCAGGTCGTACAGTTCCCGGTCCTCGGGCGACCAGATGTACTTCCAGTCTTTCCCGCGGACGGCGACGTTCGGCATCCGCGTCGAGGAATACACGTAGGGTTCGGTGAGTCGCTCGGGGACCGTCTCGTCGCCGCTGGCGAGGCCGTGTAAGAGGGCCGGCAGTCGGCCGAGCGAGAACGGTTCTTCGACCCGCCCAGACGGCCCGTTACAGACCACGAGCGGGACGTTCACGAGTTCGTCGTACAGTTGCCGGCCGTGGCCGTACATCCCGTGTTCGCCGAAGGCCTCCCCGTGGTCGCCGTGGACGACGAACAGAGGGTCCTCGCCCACCTCCTCGGTGAGGAAGGAGAGGAACTCGTCGGTGTACTCCAGCGAGTTCTCGTAGGCCGTCGTCAACACGTCGTGGAGGAGTGACTCGAACGGCAGGTCCCGACTGAGGAACAGCCCCATGTTCGCCGGATAGGTCTTGAGGCGGGACTGGGTGCGGTACTCCTCGGGCGGGAGGTAGGGGAGGTGGCTGTCGACCAGAAAGACCCAGAGGAAGTACGGGTCGTCGGCCTGTGCCGTCCACTCGCGAATTTCGTCGGCGAGGGCCTCCCACGACATGAACATGTCCTGTCCCTGCCACCAGTTGGCGGCGTTCATCGCCAGCGTTCCGACGGTGCTCTCCTGTTCGCCGCCTTCGAGGAGGTCGCTCGACGCGTCGTCCTCCATGAAGTCCTCGAAGTGGTCGAACCCCTCGTCGAACCCGAAGTACCGCGAGGTCCACGGGTTGGCGGTGAACGCGGCCGTCTCGTAGCCGCGCTCCGAGAACTCCTCGGCGACGCTCCGCCGGGCGGCCATGTGTTCGCGGACGTGCGCTTTCGTGTCCTCGCGGGTCGCGCCGTCGGCGTCCGGGCGTTCGACCGGGTCCGTCCCGGTCAGGAAGGAGGTGGCGGAGGCGAACGTCGCCGCGCCCGGGGCGACGGCGTTCTCGAACACGAGTCCGTCCGCCGCGTGGGACGCGAGTGTCGGCATCGTGTCAGTATCGCCGGCCGCGACGCCGCAGTAGTCGGTTCTGAAACTGTCGATAGTGACGAGGACCACGCTCTGGTCGTCGGGCATGTGCCCTCCCGGAGTCGGAGAGCAGGGGTTATTATTCAGCACGTAATCCGGCTGTTTCAGCCGGTAAACGCGCTATTTGTACGAGAGTACGGCTGAACAGTAGGTGCCGTTTTTATGCTAGCCCGCGGTCCCGTCGTCCATGTCACGGTCCGATGTCCCCGCCGAGAGCGTCACCCGCGTCGAACTGCCGACGGCCCTCGTCGACGACGTCGAACAGCGCCTCCAGTACACCGACTTCGACGACGCGAGCGCCTACATCGAGTTCGTCGTCGAGGAAGTCCTCGCCGCCGTCTCGGACGGCGAAGACGTGAACTACGACGCCGTCGACCGCGAGGAGGTCGAGAGCCGTCTCGAATCGCTGGGCTACATGGAGTGAGGCCGGGCGGTAGCCGTACCGGAGCGGCGTCCCGCCGAGCGTCCGTTGCCGCCAATCTACCGTGCAACCGAGTGGAAGCCACGTTGCGTTAATACGACAATAACCGGGTATACAGCCCTTATCTCGCCGATAATATTCCGGTCCCCCTCCGAGTGTTCGACTCGCTCGCACGGCGTCACGCACTGCCGTTCTGACGTCCCCGAGCCCTTCGACACGCAATGTCCGACACGTCCCGGCTCCGACAGTTCGGAGTCACGGTTGCCGTAGTCGTCTCGCTCGTCGCCGCTGGTCCGCTCGTCGCCAGCGCAGCGACCGACGGAAGTATCGTCGCCGACCCCGCGACGCCCGATTCGACCGCCGCTCACACGGCGACAGTCACCGTTGACGGTGACGCGGTCGGGAGCTCCCTGAACTCACTCGCCGTCTCCTACGGGGAGAGCGGCACCGACATCTCGAACGTCGGTCAGGGAGACGTTCGAGTCGTCGGTATCGACCGCGGTGACGACGCCGACGGGGCGAGCGTCGACGAGTCGGTCGCCGACGACGTGAGCAGCGTCGGCGCCAGCGACGACGGGTCGACGCTGACCGTCGGTTTCGGCGGGAACTACCAGCTCCAGCAGGGTGACGAAGTCGTCCTCGTCTTCGAGGACACGCAGAACCCCGCGTCGGCTGGCGACTACCCCGTCGAACTGACGGTCAACGCCCAGAGCGCTGGGACCACGACCGACGCCTCGCTCGCCGTCGCGGAGAGCGCCGGCGACGACAGCGACGACGACTGCGTCGAACAGACCGACGCGTAACCGACGCCGAGACGCCTCACCACGGGAGCGGCCTGTGGGAGGGCGTCCGTGGACGGCTTTCGGAGCAGTGACCACCCACCGAGCGACGGCACCGCGTCGCGGGCGCTCGCTGACTCCGTCACCGGAGCCGGCGAATCAGCCTGAGCAACACCGAGACGGCGGTTCCGATGCCGGGGACGCGTCTGGAGAGGGCGGCGGCACCGAGCAGTACGAGGCCGCTCTTCGTCCGACCCCGGACGAAGGCGAACGCGGCGTCGACGAGCGTCGAGAGCACGCTGAGTCTGTTCAGCGGCGAGCCTTGGACAGTAGTCATGTCTCGGCCGTAGCTACCACGGCCGAGCGGATATAGCCCCACCCGGAGTATGCAAGCCGTCGGCGACGCGGCCGGCGGGTCACGGTGGTGTCGTCGCGCCGACGGCCCGCTCGAACCGGTCGAGAAACGCCGGGTCGTACGTCGCCTCGACGTGGTTCACGTTCCAGAGCCCCGACGCGCGAATCTCGGGGCTCCTGCTGTGGTGTCCGAGCCAGTGGTCCGGGCGCGAGTCGATAGTCGACCCGCCGACGTTGCTGAGGAGGGCGATGGCGTTCTGTTCGAGGTAGGCCCGGTCGCTGGTGGGGGCCGGTTCGTCGTCGACGGCGACCCAGAGGAACGGCTGGTCGCGGACGTACGCGCTCACCCAGCGTTCCAGCGGGTACTCCTCGTCTCGTACCGCGCCGCGGTCCCGGTCGATGCCGGCCCAGCGGTCGTCCCAACTCGGGTAGTCGTCGTGGAGCGCGTGTCGCTCGACGAGCGCCTCGCCGACGCGTTTCCGGTAGACCGACCCGCGATGGTTGCCGCCGTGGGGGTGGGCAGCACTGCCGTCGCCGGTCCCGGAGTGCTGTTTCAGACGGTCCCAGAGCGTCGTGCTACTCCCGGCCGAGACGGCGTGCGTGCCGATGCGGGTGACACGATGCTGGTCACTGTCGCCGTGCGTCTCGCCGGGTTCGAGGAAGAAGTAGACGCCGCGGTCGGGCCAGTCCACGTAGCCGGTACAGTGTTTCAGCTTTCTGGGACCGCCCACCCGTCGCTGGAGCGTCGCGAGCAGGTCGTAGAACCGGTCGACGTCGTCGGCGCGAGCCATCGTGTCACCGAGCTCGGCCAGCTGTCCCAAGTCTCTTTCCCACCTGCGAGTGCCACACCAACCGCTTTGAGGGGGGCCGTCGTACTGTGCCGCATGTCCCTCGCCGACTACTACGACGAGATAGAGCCCGTGACGATGCTGGTCGTCGGTTTCGTCCTGTTCGTCATCCCCGAACCGGCCACCTCCGCGCTCGGCGCGGGTCTCATGTTGCTCGGGAGCGCGTGGTGGTTCTACGAGTGGCAGCGGTGACTACCAGTCGAACGCCTCGTGTATCGCCCGGCCCTCCTCGTGGAGCACCGGTCCGACCACCTCCGTGACGCCGGCCAGAATCGCCGCCGACTGGACCGGCGCGCTCTGGTCCGTGAAGTCGCCGATGTCCCGGCCGCCGACGCTGTAGACGACCCGGCCGAGACCGGCGTGCCGGATGCCGCCGGCGCACATCGGACACGGCTCCGTGCTGGTGTACATGACCGTCTCGGCGCGCTCCGCGGGCGACAACTCGCGGCGGGCCCGCATCGCGAGGTCGAGTTCGGGGTGGCGTCGCACGTCGTCCTCGGTGACGACGCGGTTCGACGCCGCCATCAGTATCTCGTCGTCTCTGACGAGGACGGACCCGAACGGCCGGTCCCCGCGGTCGGCCGCCTCGCGAGCGAGTTCGAACGCCCGACGCATGTGCGTCTCGTGGTCGAAGTCGTCGAACGAGTCTCCCATACCCGCCGGTCGGCCCGCAGGCGGGTAAATCGACCGTCTTCGGCGGCGAGAGCAGTACGCTCAACACCGGGCTGGACCTAGAACGACCGTGAACCACGACCGAATCCACGCACGGGAGCCGAGCCACCACGTCGAGAAGTGGTCGGTCGGGACCATCGAACGAATCGGCGAACGCGACGGGCACTGCGTCGTCGACGTCGAGGCCGCCGACGGCGAGACGGTCGAGTTGGCCGTCACGTTCGCCGTGCGGGACCTCTTCTCGAGCAGGTTGGACGTCGAAGCGGGGGCGTCACCGGTCGGCGAGCGCGTCTGGTACCGGAAACGCGGCGGCTGACGCCACCACGACGGCTCACTCCGGGGGTTCGACCGGCGCTTCGACCTGCGCGACGTCGAGGATGAGCGTGTTCTGTGTGTCGTCGACGGCGACGACGGTCCCGGCGACGACGAGGTTGTGTTTCGGCGTCGGCCCGACGGCGACGGCCTGCCCGGTCGAGAACTGCCCGACGGACTGCTGGAGGTGCAGTTGTGCGCGACACTCCTCTGGGTGGTTGACGGTCGTGAACCGTATCCCGTCGACGGTGACGTCGAGTCGCTCGAACTCCCGGGCGAGCGTGAGCGATTCGGTCTCGGCGTCGGGGTCGCGACCGAGCGACGCGTAGGCCTGTTCGGTCGGGACGTAGCCCCCTTCCGGACCGGAGTGGCCCTCGACGAGGCCGAGTTGGGCGAGGCTCTGCATCTGGTTCTGGACGGTGCCCAGACTCCGGTCGACGTCGTCGGCGATGGTCTGGCCTTTCACCGGCCCGTCCGCGGAGCCGTGGTGGTTGACCAGCGCAGTCAGCGTCTGCTCCTGACTGGTGGTCAGGTCGATTTGGACCATACGGGTCCTACCACAACCACGCTCATGTAAGTGTGGATACGCGCACGATTGGCGACCGGTCCGGTCGCCGTCTCTCGAATCCACCGGGCCCGTGCTCACTCGTCAAGCAGGGTCTCGTCGCCGTGGCGCGCCCGCAGGTCGGTCAGATACGCGCGCTGTGCGTCGAGTTCGTCGGTCGACTCGGCGTAGACGTCGGCGAAGAGGTCCGTCGGGTCGGCGGCCACGTCCTCGGCCCGGTCGACGATGTCGGCCAACTCGTCGTCTATCGCCTCGTTCATCGCGTCGAGGCGCTCCTGGTCCAGCAGGCCCCGGTCCCAGAGGAACGCGCCGAACCGGGCCAGTGGGCCCCGGTCGCGCCACTCCTCGACTTCGTCCTCGTCTCGGTACACATCCGGGTCGTCGGCGGTCGTGTGGGCGCCGAAGCGGTACTGGACCGCCTCTATCAGCGTCGGCCGCAGTTCGCCCTCGGCCGGGTCCAGCGCTCGCTCCCGGGCCGCCTTCGTGACGACGTAGGTGGCCAGTGGGTCCATCCCGTCGACCTGCACGCCGTCGAACCCGTAGGCGGCGGCTTTCTGTGCGATGGTGGCGCTGGCCGTCTGGCGCTCTCTGGGCACCGAGATGGCCCACTGGTTGTTGTTACAGACGAAGACGGTCGGGGTGTCGAACACCCCGGCGAAGTTCATCGCCTCGTGGAAGTCCCCCTCCGAGGTGGCACCGTCCCCGAAGTGGACGACGCCGACCTGTTCGTCGCCGTCGCGTTTGGCCGCCCACGACCACCCGACTGCGTGGGGGATGTGGCCGGCGATGGAGATGTTCAGCGGGAAGACGTTCACGTCGGCGAGCGCGGCGTTACCCCGTTCGTGGCCCATCCAGTACAGCAGGTACTCCCACGGGAGGCCGCGGGCGACCAGCGCCCCGTGTTCGCGGTACTGGTAGAACAGCGTATCCGTGTCGGCCAGCGCGTACGTCGACCCGACCTGTGCGCCCTCCTGACCGGCCAGCGAGGAGTAGGTCCCCAGTCGGCCCTGTCGCTGGAGGCTTATCATCCGCTCGTCGAACCGGCGAGCGAAGCGCATGTCCCGGTACATCTCGACCAGTTCCTCGTCGTCGAGGTCCGGGAGGAGGTCCGGTGCGACCACCTCGCCGTCGGCGTCGAGTACCTGCACACGGTCGTCCGGCGCCCGGTCGAGCACGTCGGCTGGCATCCTGTCGGGACAATCGGGGTAGACCGGCAAAAAGGTGCGTGGGAACGGGGTCAGCCCACCCACTCCCGGACCTGCCGGAGCGCGTCGGCCTGATAGTCGGGCATCACTTCGAGGACGACGCGCCCGTCGAAGTGGGCGGAGAGGAGTCGGGCGGTGCGTTCGAGTGGCATCTCGCCGTCGCCGACCGGGAGTCCGTCCTCCGTCGGTGTCGCGTCGTTGAAGTGGACCACCCGAATCCGGTCGCCGTCGGCCCGAAGGAGGTCCGTCAGCCCGTCGATGTAGTCCGGTTGTGACATGAACAGGTGCGCCGTGTCCAGCAGGAGGTCGTGGCCCCGGTCCAGCACGAGGTTCCGCAGGTGGAACGGGGTCGCGCCGGGGTTGTTCTCGTAGCCGTACGGGGCCGCGAAATCGTAGCGCTCCAGCGTCTCGATATGCGTGTGCTGGGCGTACTGGCTGTGGACGACGAGGTAGGCGTCGAGGCGGGTGGCCAGTGCGTCGCTCCGACGGAACGGTTCGGCGTCGTCCGGGCGGGCGTGGAGCGTGTGTACCGTGGCGGCGTCGACGGGCGAGGCCTCGACCGTCGCGGCCGTCGCCGCCACGTCGTCGAGGTCGGCGGGTCGCAGGTGGAGTTCGACGCTGTCGAAGCCGCGGTCGGCGGCCGCGGCGAGCGAGTCGGGGTCCGGCGGGCACTTGCCGACGAGGTCCATCGCCCCGGGCTACGCCGCCCGGGTCCTAAAACTCGGCCCCGAGCCCTCGGCGACCCGAGCGCTCATGTCGGTCCAGTCCTTGGGTCCGCCGATGCCCGTGGTGTCCACCGACGAGGACGACGACGCGCTGTTCACCCTCCGTCGGGAGCGGCGGATGACCCGAGTCCACGCCGTCCTGTGGGCGCTCGTCCTCGCCTCGACGGTGGCCGACGTCCTCTTGACGCTCTCGGGGCTGGCGGCCGGCTATCGCGAGGGGAACGTCGTCGTGGCGGCGCTCGTCTCGGAGTTCGGCGTGGCGGGCCTGTGGCTCGTGAAGTTCGCGGCGATGCTGTGGCTCGTCGGTGGGTGGGCCCTGCTCTCGGACCGCGACGCGGCCGTCTTCCTCGCGCTGTTCGCCGCGGTCACCGTCGGCGTCGCCGGCTACAACGCCGTCCTCCTGTTCGGCTGAGGAGAGCGACAGAGCGAGTCCGTCGCCGAACGGTCGTCTCTGCGGCCCGAAACCCCGTCTTCGGAGAACACGGGGGTTAAGTACCACTGGGTGTGACCACGGCGTAATGGAGAGACGCAGTTTCCTCGCGGCGGCCGGCGCGACGGTCGCCACGTCGCTAACAGGGTGTAGCGGTATCGGGACCACGGGCGAGACGAGCACCGAGAGCGGCCGACGGACGCTCGTGGTCGGGACCTACAGCCCGTTCATCGACGCGCCCTCCTCCAGCCCCGGCGCGTGGCTCAAAGAGCAGTTCGAGAGCGAGTTCGACGCCCGACTGGTGTGGCAGACGCCGAGCAACGAACTCAACCACTACATCGAGCGCAGGAAGGCCGGCGTCGACGTCGAAGCCGATCTCTACGTGGGGCTGAACGCCGACGACCTCGTCCGCGTCGACGAGACACTCGACGAGTCGCTGTTCGCCGACGCCGGCGACCTGAACGGCCAGAGCGACGTGAAAGACGGCCTCTCCTTCGACCCGGAGGGTCGCGCGGTCCCGTTCGACACCGGCTACGTCAGCCTCGTCTTCGACGGCACGTCGACGACGGCCCCGGAGACGTTCGACGGACTACTGACCGAGGACCACGCCGGCGACCTCATCACGCAGAACCCGAGCAGTTCCGACACCGGGCGCGCGTTCATGCTCCACACCGTCAAGCAGTTCGGCGCCGACGGCTACCTCGACTACTGGGCCGACCTACAGGCCAACGACGTCCGCGTGCTGGGGTCGTGGGACGACTCGTACAGCGCGTGGTCTGAGGGCGAGGCCCCCATCGTCACCTCCTACTCCACCGACCGGGTGTACGCCGACCGCTACGACCAGAATCTGGAGAAACACCGGATTCGGTTCCTGAACGACCAGGGCTACGCCAACCCCGAGGGGATGGCCGTCTTCGAGGGCGCGAACGAACCCGACCTCGCCCGCGAGTTCATGCAGTTCCTCCTGCGCCCCGAGGTACAGGGCGAAATCGCGGTGCGCAACGTCGCGTTCCCGGCGACGACGAACGCCGACCTCCCCAGCGACTACGCGAAGTTCGCGCTGGAACCGCCCGAACCGGTGACGTTCACCTACGACGAACTGCAGGGCTCGGTCGGCGAGTGGGTGAAAGACTGGAGCCAGCAGTTCGCCCAGAACTGACGTGACCGACGCCGACGAGGGGACGGACAGCGGACGCGAAGCCGGGGAGGAGCAGGTCCGAGCACGTCTCGAACGGCACGCACTCCCGGTGCTGGCCGCCGGGACGGTAGCGCTCCTGCTCGGCATCTTCTACTACCCGGTAGCGACGGTGTTCGTCGACAGCGTCGTCGTCGAGGGACGGGCGACGCTGTCGGTGTTCGTCGGCATCCTCACCGACCCGTTCTACGTCGGTGACCTCGCGGGGCTGGCGGCCGGTGAGTCGCCGCTGTCGGTGCTGGGCGACCTCCTCTCGCCGGACCGACGCCTCGGCGTCGTCGGCTTCACCGCGTATCAGGCCGCGCTCTCCTCGGTGGCGAGCGTCGTCCTCGGACTGCCGGCGGCGTACCTGCTGGCCCGCTACGAGTTCCCCGGCCGGCGGACTCTGCGCTCGCTGACCATCCTGCCGTTCGTCCTCCCCTCCATCATGGTCGCGGTGGGGTTCGTCGCCACGTTCGGCCAGAACGGGACGCTGAACGCCGTGCTGGGCACACTCGGTCTCGGCGAGGTCGACCTGCTGTTCACGCTGGAGGCCGTGATTATCGCTCACGCCTTCTACAACGCGCCGCTGGTCGCCCGCGTGACGACGGCGGCGTGGGAGTCCGTCGACGCCAGCGCCGTCGAGACGGCCCGGAGTCTGGGGGCGAGTCCGCGTCGGGCGTTCCTCGACGTGGTCGCGCCGCAACTGTACCCCTCGGTGCTGATGGGCGCGGCGCTGACCTTCGTGTTCACCTTCGGCACCTTCCCCATCGTCCTCGCGCTGGGCGGGTTCCAACTCGCGACGGTCGAGGTGTTCGTCTACCAACTGATTCGGGACTTCGAGTACGCCGAGGCCGCGGCGCTGGCCATCGTCGAACTCGTCGTCTCGCTGGGTCTGCTGTACGCCTACCTCCGGTACGAGGCGCGCCACAGCGTCCGGTCGCGCGGCATCCGACCGCTCCCGCGGCGGCCGCTCCGCCCGCCGTCGCGCTCGCTCGGTGACCTGCTCCCGAGAGCGGGCCTCGCGGTGTACGGCGTCGTCGCTCTCGCCGTCTTCGTCGCCCCCATCGCGAGCATGGTGTACGCGAGCGTGAGCGGGCCGGACGGACTGACGCTGGCCCACTACGAGTTCCTCGTCCGGAGACAGGCGACGGCCGCCGCCTTTCAGGTGACGCCGTGGGACGCCGTGCGCAACTCGCTCCTGTTCGGCGTCGGGTCCCTCCTGCTGGCCCTGCCCATGGGCGTCGTCGTCGCCGTCCTCACGACCCGCGAGTACCGCGGGCGGAAACTCGTCGACGCCGTCGGGATGGCACCGCTCGCGGTGTCGAGCATCGTCGTCGGCATCGGCCTCCTCCGGGGACTGGTCTTCGGCGTGGAAATCGGCGGGACACGCCTCGCTATCGGCGGCGCCCTTGCCATCGTCGCCGCCCACGCCGTCTCGGGGTACCCGTTCGTCGTCCGCACCGTCGCCCCCGGACTGGAGGGGATGGACCAGTCGCTCGTGGAGTCCGCGCGGGCGCTGGGTGCGCCGCGCGCCCGGGTCATCAGCGACGTGGAGTTGCCGCTGGTGTGGCCGGCCGTCGTCGCCGGCGCCGCCTTCGCGTTTGCCATCTCGGTGGGAGAGTTCTCCGCGACGGTGGTGCTGGCGACAGGCACCGACCAGTTCACGATGCCCGTCGCCATCGAGCGGTTCATCGGCCGGCGGCTCGGCCCCGCGACGGCGATGGGCGTCGTCTTGCTCGTGGTGACGGCCGGGAGTTTCGTCGTCATCGACCGACTGGGAGGTGCCGACGGTGGCTTCTGAGACGCCGGCGGTGGCGCTCGACGGGGTCACGCGACGCTACGGAGACACCACCGCGCTGAGAGACGTCTCGCTGTCGGTCCGGGAGGGCGAGTTCTTCACGCTCGTCGGCCCCTCTGGCTGTGGCAAGACGACGACGCTCCGCCTGCTCGCGGGGTTCGAGACGCCCACGGCGGGAACCGTCAGGTTCGGCGGCGAGAGCGTCGCCGGCGTCCCGCCCGAGGACCGCGACGTGGGCGTCGTCTTCCAGAACTACGCGCTGTTCCCCCACATGAGCGTCGGCGAGAACGTCGCCTACGGCCTGCGCTTCACCGACCCGCCGGGCGGCGTCGCCCGGGACGAACGGGTGTCGACCCTGCTGGAACTGGTCGACCTCGGCGGGGCCGAACACCGCGACCCGGACACGCTCTCGGGCGGGCAACAGCAACGCGTCGCGATGGCCCGGGCGCTCGCACCCGGGCCGGACCTGCTCCTGCTGGACGAACCGATGAGCGCGCTGGACGCGAAACTCCGGGAGCGCCTCCGGGTACAGGTCCGCGAGATTCAGCAGGAACTGGGCATCACGACGGTGTACGTCACCCACGACCAAGAGGAGGCGCTGGCCGTCTCGGACCGCGTAGCCGTCGTCCGCGACGGGACCGTCGAGCAGGTCGGGACGCCCCGCGAGATATACCGCCGACCGGCCACCCGTTTCGTCGCCTCGTTCGTGGGCGACAACAACGTCCTCTCGGGGCCCGTGACCGACGTCGGTTCGGAGTCGGACGGCCCCGTCGCGACCGTCGACGTGAGCGGCGAGTCGCTCGCGGTCGGCCTCGACGGCCGGCGCGACGCCAGCGTCGGCGACCGCCTCACCTTCTGTCTCCGGCCCGAGCGACTCTCGCTGTCGGGCGGCGAGACGACGCTGTCGGCGACGGTGACGAGTACGGAGTTCCTCGGCGAGACGACGCGCGCGCACCTCGACTGGGGCGGCGGGACGCTCCGGCTACGGACCACCGACCCACCGGACGGCGACGTCGTCGTCGGGTTCGACCCGGCCGACGCGCACGTCGTCGCCGTCGAGCGCTGACTCAGTCTCCCAGCGAGGCGTCGGCAGGGTAGACACAGATTTCCCCTTCCTCGTGGACGGCGACGGGGTGGTCCGCGTACTCGAACTGGACGGCGAGTTCCGTCTCCGAGTCCTCGTAGAGCGTCGAGAGCGCGTCGCTCGGGACGATGGTGTCGAACGGACGGAGCACCGTCGGGTCGACCCCCTTCGCGTCGGCCACGGCGCGCGTGACGACGACGGCGAGTGACGCCTCCGGCTCGTCGACGTCGCGACGGACCCGAGGGTCGGTTTCGGGGAACATGTCGTCACACTTCACTCCCCTACCTGAAAGAGGCCATGGCTCATAAATTAGTGTCAGTCCCGCTGTTCGGGTTCGAACACCGCCTCGAACAGTTTGGATTCGGCCGCACGCAGGTGGTCGTGAAACGTCGGTGACGTGATGTCCAGCGACGCGGCGAGTTCCTCGCCGGTGCGTTCCCGGGGCGTCTCGAAGTACCCGCCGTAGTACGCCGTGCGCGCGACGGTCGCCTGTCGCTCGGTGAGCGAGTCGAGGACCCGGTCTTCGACGCTCTCGACGTGGTCGGGGTCGACCTCGACGGTCTGGCGGCCGACCAGTTCCGTTCGCTCGGGCGGCGTGTCGAGCAACTGCGTCGCGTCGGCAGTGTCGGCCGACCGGGGGTACCAGACTTCCACCGTCGCCGTGCCGTCGTCGACGCGCACGTCCGCTAGGCGACCTGCCCCCTCCGTGACGGTAGTGAAGAAGGGGGCGTCGTCGTAGACCACTTGCAGTCCGGGGCCCCCCTCGCGGCCCGTGAGCGTGACGACCTCCGCGACGCTGTCGTGGGCCTCGGCGGCCGACGCGACCGCGTCCGGGTCCCCCTCGACGACGGTGAAGAAGGCCAGCGGCGCGTCCGCCGTGGCGTCGGCCGCCGACAGTTCGAGCGTCGCGTCGGTGGCCGCCGTCGCGGACGTACAGAACTGCTCGGCCCCGGTGACTTCGACGGTGAACTCGACGAGCGTGTCCGAGAGGAGCGCCTCCCGCGAGCGGAGTGCGTGGATGGCGTCGCCGAGACGCCGTCCGAGGTTGTCGAGGGCCTCGCGCTCGAACTTCCCGAACGCGGCTTCGCTGTCGATACCGACCGTGAGGACGCCGTAGGGCGCGCCGTCGTACCGGACCGGGACGGCGATTCTCGCGGTGAGGGAGTCCCGCGGGGACAGGTCCACCCTCGGTTCGCCGTCGCGCCGGGCCGCCTGCTGGATGGTGCTCCCGCCGTCGGTGACGGCGGGGCCGTCGGGCGAACCGTCCAGCCCGCTCTCGACGCGCGGTTCGACGGTGTCGCTCTCCGCTGTCGTATCGCCTATCCAGGCGTAGTCGAACCGGTCGACCTCTGTCAGTCGGTTACAGACGGCCCGTTCCATCGCCGGGCGAGAGGACGCCCCGACCAGCGCCGTGTCGACGTTCCACAGTTCGGCGGTGACGTCGGTGACCCGTTCGATGGTCCGCTCGCGTCTGCGCTGTCGCACTGCGTACACGCCGACGAGCAAGCCGGCGACACAGCCCCAGATAGCGGTGTACGAGACGATGAACGCGGGTTTGACCGTGCCTTGCCAGAGCTGGAACCCGAGCGTCCACAGCACCATGAGCGCGACGCCGCCGGTCCCGACCAGCGCCCACCGAACCACCGTCAGGCGGTCCTCGAGCGGTCCGTCGTCGGTGTAGACGCGGACGCCGGCGCCCACGACGAGCAAGGCGAGCGCGAACGGGACGGCGTTTTCGAGCAGGGTCAGGACGACGAGGTCCCCCTGTACGAGGACGTCCTCGGCGACGTCGTAGGACGCGACAGCCGCCATCACGAGACCGAGCGATACGAGCGTCAGGGCACCGAGGAGGGCGCGGCGGTCCGACTCCATCTAGACCGGTTCGGTAGACGTGGCGGCCTGAAATTCTTGTGGGGTCCGGGGTCGAGCGTGTGCAGGACAACCGGAAGTTCGCCAGCCCGTGCGCGCACGCGCGCAAGCCGTTTAAACTGCTCCGGCACCTACGTTCGACCATGCGAGACCGACTCCAGACAGGCAGTGCGCCGGCGACGCGGGACCACGACGTCGAGTACGAGGAGGTGTCGGTGCCGGTACTCGTCGTCGGGGCAGGGGCCGCAGGGGCCCGCGTCGCCATCGAACTGTCCGAACAGGGCGTCGAGCCGCTGGTCGTCGGGAAACGGGACCACGGGGACGCACACACGACGTGGGCCGCTGGCGGCATCAACGCCTCGCTGGGGTCGCTGGACCCGGATGACGACTGGACTATCCACGCCGCTGACACGCTGGACGAGGGCCACTACATCAACGACCCGGAAGCCGTCGAGGTGACGACGAAGCACATGCCCGACCGGATTCGGGAACTCGAGGAGTGGGGGATGCCGTTCGACCGGACCGAGGACGGCCGCATCAACCAGCGGTACTTCGGCGCCCAGTCGTTCCGCCGGACCTGCTTCGTCGGCGATCGGACCGGCGAGGCGATGCTCGATACGCTGGTCGCGAAGGCCCAGTCGCTGGAGATTCCGTACCGCGACAACGTGCTGGTCACGAGACTGCTCTCGGACGGCGAGCGAGTGCACGGGGCCGCCGGCTACCACATGGAGAGCGGCGAGTTCGTCTGTTTCGTCGCCGACCACGTGGTGCTCGCCGCGGGCGGGTACTCCGCGCTGTACCACCGCCACTCTTCGCGGGACGACGAGAACAACGGCGACGGCCCGGCGCTGGCCCTGCAGGCCGGCGCGTCGCTCCTGGACGTCGAGTTCGTCCAGTTCCACCCGACCGGGATGGTCGGGGACCGTTACGGCGAGGAGTGGGACGGCCGCCTCGTCACGGAGGCCGTCCGCGGCGAGGGCGGCCGCCTGTTCAACGCCGACGGCGAGCGGTTCATGGAGCGGTACTCGCCCGACCAGATGGAACTCGACGCCCGCGACGTGGTCGCCCGCGCCATCGCACAGGAGGTGCGTGAAGGGCGCGGCACAGAGAACGGCGGCGTCTACCTCGACATCTCACACCGGGACGACGAGTACGTCCGGGAGCGTCTGCCGCGGATGTACGAGCGGTTCGCGGCGCTGGGCGTCGACATCACCGAGGCCCCGATGGAGGTGGCGCCGACCGCCCACTACTCGATGGGCGGCGTCGACATCGACTTCCACACCGGCGAGACCGGCGTCGAGGGCCTCCACGCCGTCGGCGAGACGGTGGCGGGGGTCCACGGCGCGAACCGTCTGGGCGGCAACTCGCTGGCCGAGACGGTCGCCGTCGGGAAACTCGTCGGTGACCACGTCGCCACACAGGTCGGCGACGAGGGGCCGTCGCTCCCCGACAGCGTCCGCGCTCTCGCGGAACGCGAGTTCCGGGCGCTAGCCGACCTCGAAGCGAGCGACGGCGACGTGACGCCGCGGGCGCTCCTCGAAGCGCTCGGGGACTGCCTGTGGGACCACGCCGGAATCCTCCGTGACGAGGCCTCGCTCCGCGAGGGACTGGCCGAACTCGACGAGATTCGCGAACGGACGGCCGACCTCCGGGTCGACGGGGACCGGACCGGGCGCGCCTTCGAGTTCGCCGTCGACCTCTCGTTCAGTCTGACGCTGGCCGAAGCGCTCCTGCTGAGTGCCCTCGAACGCGAGGAATCACGGGGCGCGCACTACCGCACGGACTTCCCCGAGACGGACCCCGACTGGCGGCGGAACGTCCTCGTCGGCGCGGACGACACGGGGCTCTCGCTGTGGACGCGGGGCGTCGGCGACCCGAGCGAGGCGGTCCAGCGGGCGCTGGACGCCGGCTACGAACTGGACTACCACCACCTCGAATAGCCGTCTCGGGGACCGGGTTCAAGAGGGTGCCGCGTTTCGTGACTGACGATGACTCCGACGCGCCGCGCCGTCCTCGTGTCGTCACTCGCCGGTCTCGGTGGCTGTCTGGGCAGTGCTGACGAGGTGTCCGTCGAGTGCCCGGTTCCCGTCGACGCCGACGGGGCCGCTCGACTGGGCTTCGTCGGCGACGTGATGCTCGGCCGCAACGTCGACGAGCGCTGGCGCGACGACCCGACCGGCGTCTGGGACGGGATGGCCGACCGCCTCGACGCCCTCGACGGCCTGTTCCTGAATCTGGAGTGTTGCGTCTCCGCGCGCGGCGACCCGCGCCCGGGCCGGACCTTCCACTTCCGGGCCCACCCCTCGTGGGCAGTTCCCGCCCTCGACAGCGCCGGGACGGTGTTCGCCAGTCTGGCGAACAACCACGTCCTCGACTTCGGTCCGCGAGCGCTGACCGACACGCTCACTCACCTCGAGGACGCCGGCGTTCCCACGGCCGGCGCTGGACCGGACAGAGCGTCGGCCTTCGAACCGGCCCACCTCGCAGTCGGTGGTCTCGACGTCGCCGTCGTCGCCGTCACGGACCAGTCGCCCAGTTACGCCGCCCGTGCGGACGCCGCAGGGGCCGCCTACGCGCCGCTGCGACCGAGCGACCGACTCACGCGTCACTGGGTCGGGGGCGCACTGGCACGGGCCCGCGAGCGCGACCCGGACCTGCTGGTCGTCTCGCTCCACTGGGGCCCGAACTGGGAGACTGCGCCCTCGGAGACCCAGCAGTCGTTCGCGCGGTGGCTCGTCGACCGCGGCGCGGACGTCGTCCACGGCCACAGCGCACACGTGATACAGGGCGTCGAGACGTATCGAGGCCGCCCCATCGTCTACGACGCCGGCGACTTCGTCGACGACTACCTCGTCAAGGACGGCCTCCACAACGACCGGAGTTTCCTGTTCGAACTGGTCGTCACCGACGGGACGCTCTCGGCGCTCGAACTGGTGCCGGTCGAAATCACGAACTCGCGGGTGACGCCGGCCGACGACGTCGCGGCCCGGTGGCTACGCGACCGGATGCGCTCGCTCTCGGCCCCGTTCGGGACCAGCGTCGAACGGGACGGTGCCGGCCTCCGGATTCCGCTCGGCGACTGCTGAGCGGTCAGTCGTCGTCCTCGTCGTCCTTCGGGCCGGCGTGGTCCGGCGGGCCCGCGTGGTCGGGCGGACCGGCGTGATCGGGGGCGTTCGAGTCTTCCTTCGGGCCGGCGTGGTCGGGCGGCCCAGCGTGGTCCGGCGGCCCCCGTTCCTTCTCGTCATCTTCGTCCTTCTCGTCACGCTCGCGCTTCCTGCGGTCGTCGTGGTCATCATCGTCGTCGTGGTCATCATCGTCGTCGTGGTCATCATCGTCGTCGTGGTCATCATCGTCGTCGTGGTCATCATCGTCGTCGTGGTCATCATCGTCGTCGTGGTCATCATCGTCGTCATCGTCGTCGTGGTCGTCGTGGTCGTCCCGGTCGCGGTCGTCGTGGTCGTCGTCATCGTCGTCGTGGTGATGGTCGTCGTCACAGGACCCTCGACGGAGGCGCAGACGCCTCCCGCGGTCCAGTGTGTACCGGTCCGGGTCGTCAATGTCGCCCGAGAGGACCTCCCAGCGGTCGATGCGGCCGTCGTAGTACTCTTCGAACAGGGCCGCGTCCTCGTTGAACCGCGGCTTGATGACCAGCGAGAGGTCGTCGACGTCGAGGCCACGGAGCGCCCCGCCGTCGGTTCGCTCGGCGGCCCACGTCCAATCGACGGTCGTCTCCGTGTCGTCGATGTCCCAGCGGTCGTAGTTCGAGTCCCCGTCGTAGAAGTCGTCTTTTACGACCCACTTCGCTTCGACTGGGACGCTCTCGATGGTGAACGAGACGGACCCGCCGTCGGTACCGTCGTCGAGTTTGTCGTGGACGACGACGAGACTCAGGCCGTCGGGCCCGTCGTAGAGAAACAGGATGGTCGTGTCCTCGCGCTGGAGGTCTGTCGTCCCAGTGGAACTGTAGTAGAAGTCCTCCTTTCCCCAGCGGTAGAGGTCCCGAACTGACTCCTCACCCGAGAGCGGTTCGACGCGGAAACACCGGTCGCCCTGTTCGACGACGAAGCGGTCGTCGTGGCCGCTGACCGACCCCGCGGCGAGGGCGAGGCCACCGGCGGCCGTCGCCGTCGTCGCGAGGAACTGGCGTCGGTTCAACGATTCGGGCGGAGTATCCGTCATACTGAACGCAACCGGAGAGTAGGCATTTGTTATACTGCGCATATCTCGGCGGTGATTCGTGAAGCCGGGCTTACCCGCCGGCTACGGGGTGCTGGGCCCCGCCGACGGGAACTGACAGCGGCTATCACGGAACCCATTTACGTCAGAACGCGCTCTAGCAGGTATGAACTACGAGGCCGCACTCCAGCGAGCGTACGACGTGCTTCCAGACCAGCCCAGAGAGGCGGGTGAGCGACTCTCCATCCCCGACCCCGAGGGACAGACAGACGGGGCGTTCACACGGTTGACCAACCTCGAGTCCATCGCCGACGCTCTCTCGCGAGACGCCCAGCACCTCCACAGTAGTATCCAGCGCGAGTTCGGGACCAACGGCCAGTTCGACGGCGGCGAAGCCCGCTACAACGGGTCGTTCGACGTGGCCGACTTCCAGGCCGCCATCGACGCCTACGTCGCCGAGTACGTGACGTGTTCGGAGTGTGGCCTCCCCGACACCGTCCTCAAGACCGAGGACGGCGTCGACATGCTCCGCTGTCAGGCCTGTGGTGCGTTCCGGCCCGTCTCGAAGAGCGCGAGCAAGAACACCCAACAGCAGACGCCCACGCTCGAAGAAGGAGAGACCTACGAGGTCAAGATTACCGGCACCGGCCGCGAGGGCGACGGCGTCGCCGAGAAGGGCAAGTACACCATCTTCGTCTCCGGCGCTCGCGAGGGGCAGGTCGTCAACGCCTACATCGAGAGCATCAGCGGGACGCTCGCGTTCGGTCGCGTCCAGTAAGCGGTTCTGCGGTCGGGTCTCCACTGCGTCTATCCGTTCTCTATCACACCGAGCGCTCGCTCTCGGCGGCGGAGGCCCACGTGTCCGGCCGGCAAGTCCGAGTTACTCGCCACCGTCCCAGAGGTCGGTCGAGAGGTAGCGCTCGCCGGTGTCCGGCAGGACCACCACGACCGTCTCGTCGGGGTTGTCGTCGGCGTACTCGGTGGCGGCGTGCAGGGCCGCGCCGGCCGAGATACCGACCATCAGCCCCGCGCTCTCGGCGAGGCGGCGGGCCGCCGCGACGGCCTCGTCCTCGGCGGCGACGCGCACCTCGTCCAGCAGTTCGGTCCGGAGGACGTCCGGGACGAACCCCGGGCCGATGCCCTGAATCCCGTGGCTGTCCGGGTCGTCGTCCGACAGCAGTCGGGAGGCCTCGGGTTCGACGGCGACGGACGTGAGGGACGCCCCTTCCTCCTCTTTGATGTACTCGGAGACGCCGGTGATGGTGCCGCCGGTGCCGACGCCGGCGACGACGGCGTCCACGTCCCCGTCCGTGTCCCGCCAGATTTCGGGGCCGGTCGTCTCCCGGTGGGCGCGCGGGTTGGCCGCGTTCTCGAACTGGCTGGCCCGCACGGCGTCGTCGGCCGCCGCGAGTTCGTCCGCCCGGTCGATGGCCCCGCTCATGCCGTCGTCGGCGGGCGTCAGTTCCAACTCGGCACCGAGTCCCGACAGCAGACGCCGCCGTTCCTCGCTCATCGACTCGGGCATCGTCAGCACGCAGTCGTAACCACGGGCCGCCGACACCGCCGCGAGTCCGATGCCCGTGTTGCCGCTGGTCGCCTCGACGACGGTCCCGCCATCGGGCAGTTCGCCGACCTCGGCCGCTGCCTCTATCATGTACGCCGCGATGCGGTCCTTGACCGAGTAGGGATTGGCCGCCTCGTACTTCCCCAGCAGGTTCTCGGCGAACGAGTCGAGACGGACGAGTGGCGTGTCGCCGACGAGGTCCGTCACGTCCGATGCGACTGTGCGTGTCTCCGGTGACGCCGCGACCGATTGCATATCGCGGGCTTCACGATTGGTCGGGGTAAGCCCCCCACCAGAAAACTGTGGGTGTCGAAGGCCTACGTGTCGAGTTCCTCGATTAGCTCCGGGCGGTCGTTACTGGGGCTGTTGACCGCCGTCGAGACGGGGTAGGTTTGCATCGGCCCGTCGTACGGGTCCAGCAGGTCCGCTGCGGTGTCGGTGTCGGCGGTCAGCCACGTCTCCTCCTCGTTGGGGTCGAGAATCACGGCCATCCGGTGGTGGAGGTCGCGGACGGCGTCGTTGGGGTCCGTCGTGACGACGGTGAACGTCTCTATCACGTCGTCCTCGCCGCCGTCGCCGCCTCCGCCGAACTCGCCGAGACCGGTCTGGCGCCGTGGCGGTTCCCACCGCTCGTAGAGGCCGGCCATCGCGAAGACGTCGTCGTCGGGGAGGGCGACGCGGTAGGGCTGTTTCCCTCCGTTTCGTCGAGTCCACTCGTAGAAGCCGTCGGCGGGCACCAGACACCGCCGCGACTCGTAGGCGTCGGCGAACGACCGCTTTTGACCGAGCGTCTCGGCGCGGGCGTTGATGTAGCCGTGATCGGAGCGCGAATCTGCCCACGAGGGAATCAGTCCCCACTCCATCCGCTGGATGGTGTCGGGGTCCTCGTTCGTGACGACCGGCAGGGACTGACTCGGCGCGGCGTTGTAGCGGGGCTCGAACGCGAAGTCGAAGGACGCGTCGAACCGGGCTTCGACGTCCGCCGGCGGCGCGAACAGACTGTAACGGCCACACATGTCCCGAGCGAGGGCGGCGACGGGCAAAAGTCTCACCGTGGGGCCACCAACAGTTTTGCGCGTCCGGGCCGACGCCCCGATATGGAGACCCGACCACTCGGCGCGACGGGGCAGGAGAGCACCGTGGCGACGTTCGGCGCTATCGCCCTGAACTGGCTGGAACAGGAGGGTGCGAACCAGATGGTCGAACACGTCCTCGACCACGGCGTCAACCACTTCGACGTGGCACCGACCTACGGCGACGCCGAACTGAAACTCGGCCCGAAACTCCGGCAACACCGCGAGGACATCTTCCTCGGCTGTAAGACCCAGGAGCGGGACTACGAGGGCGCGGCCCACAAACTGGAGCGGTCGCTGGACCGCCTCGGCGTCGACACCATCGACCTCTACCAGATTCACGGACTGGAGTACGAGTCGGAACTGGACGAGATTACGGGCGACGACGGCGCGCTCGCGGCCATCCGCGAGGCGAAAGACGACGGCAAAGTCGACCACGTCGGGCTGACGAGCCACGGCAACCCCGGGCTGATTCGGGACGCCATCGACCGCATCGACGATTTGGAGACGCTGATGTTCCCACTGAACCCCGTGGTCGCCGGGAAGGACGACGACGAACACGACTACGAGGCGGTACTGGAGCGGGCCGAGGAGGAAGACATCGGCACGCTGGGCATCAAGGCGTTCGCGAAGGGGTCGTGGCCGCCCACGTCGGACCTCCCCGAAAAGGACCGCCCGTACGCGAACTGGTACGAGCCGGTCGACACGCCCGAGGAGATTCGCGACCGGTTCGACTTCGCCGCGTCGCAGGGCCTGAGCACCGTCGTGACGCCGGGCGACCCGAAACTCGTCTCGATGGTGCTGGACGCCGCCGGTCGCTACGACGGGATGGACGAAGCCACCCAGCGGAGCCTCGTCGAGCAGTCGCGGCACGACGACAGCCCCGTGCCGGAACAACTCCACCACTGACTCGTGGCCGGGGAGTCACCGTCGCAGGCCGTGCCCGAGACGGTCGAGACGGCGCTCGCCGACCGGCTGGTGGAGGGACGGGTCTGTCTCGAAGCGGGCGCCGGCGTCGGCAACGCGACGGCCGGCCTGCTGGCCGCCGGGGCCGAACGCGTCTACGCGGTCACGGACGACCCCGACCACGCCGCGACGGTGCGGGACCGCTGTGACGACGCGACCGACCGTCTCGTCGTCGTCGAGGCCGACCTTCGACAGACGCCCCTTCGCCCGGACTCGGTGGACCTCGTCACCGCCCACGGCCTCTGTAACCTGCTCGACCCCGCGGCGCTGGCGGCCGTCGCGGCGGAACTCTCGCGGGTCGCGACCGCCGGGTGTCACCTCGTCGTCGACGACTACGAACCGCTCCCCGAGAGCGCCGCCGTCCGTGACCTCTTCGCCGTCGAGAACGCCGCCAGCGAACTGGCGACCGGCCGCTCGGCGCTGACGTTCTACCCGGCGTCCCTACTCAGGCGACTCTTCACCGGACACGGCTGGACGTTCGACCGGGAGACGACGCTGTTGGACCCGGTGCCGTGGACCGCGAGCCACCTGTCTGCACACGCGGGCGTCGTCACGGACGCCACCGAAGACCTCCCGCCGGAACTGGGCGACCCGCTGGAACGGCGGGCCGAGCGGTTGGCCGAGGCCATCGGCGAGGAGTTCGCCGGGACGATGTACAGCGTCGCGATGACGCGCCGCGAGGGCGACGAGACCCCCTGAGCGGACGGAGTGGCGTCCGCCCGCGAATTTAAACGGGACGACGCCCTACCGTGGCACGAAGGCACATGACGACCGACCCCTCGTTCTCGATTCCGCGGCGCCCCGAACGTCGGTTTCCCCACGGGAGCGGGGTCGAGTACGAGGGCGGGACGGAGTTCGAACTGCTCCCGGACGCGGCCCTGTCGACGTCGGACCTCGCAGGCGTGGTGGCCGACATCCTCGCCGACGGACCGTACCGGTACGGCGACTTCCACGACCTCCCGATGCCGCTGTGGCTGGTCCGGGACGAGGGCACCGCCGACGTGTTCCGGGTGGCCGTGCGTGACGGCACCGTCCGCCTGCACGTCCTCCCGACGACGGAGCCGCCGGGGCTGCGACGGTTCTACGAGCGACTCTGCGCGCGTGACCCGGACCGCTCGTGGCGCGTCGAGCGGTTCGTCGACGAGGCCTGACCGGCGCGGGCGCGTCGGGTCCGGGGCGCTCGTCCAGTGAAGCTTTGGGCCTGCCACCCACACCTGCGGCCATGAGCGACCTTCGAGTATGGGTCGGCGACGCGACGCTCACCGCGTCGTGGACCGACGCGAACCACGAGACGCGAGACGGCCTCGCCGGCGCGTTGCCGCTCGCGGGAGACGGGACGCGATGGGGCGACGAACTGTATCTCTCGGTGCCGGTCGACGTGCCGCCGGAGGACACACAGACCGAGGTCCCCGTCGGCGCCGTCGCCTACTGGCCACAGGGGAACGCGCTGTGTCTGTTCTGGGGGCCGACGCCGGCCAGTCGCGACGACGAACCACGGGCCGCCTCGCCGGTGACCGTCGTCGCCGAGATAGACGACGTGGGTCCGCTCTCGGCCGTCACGGGCGGGGCGACGGTCCGAGTCGAACGGGGATAACGATGGACGTGTTCGTCTACGGGACGCTGACCGACCACGCGACGGCGCGGTCGCTACTCGACACCTACGAGTACCGCGGGGCCGCGGAACTGGTCGGTCTCCGGCGAACCGACGGGCGCTACCCGACGCTGGCGCCGGGCGGTACCACGGAGGGCCGGATACTCCGGACGCCCGACGTCGCGGCGCTGGACGAGTACGAAGGTGTCGACCGGGGGCTGTACGTTCGGCTCTCGGTACCGCTCGCGTCCGGCGACGGGACCGTCGAGTGTTACGTCGGCGACCCCTCCGCGCTCGGGGCACCGGTCGAGTGGCCCGGCGAGGGCGCGTTCGAACAGCGACTCCGGGCCTACTGTGACGGGAACGACGTCGTGGTGCGTCGCCGGTCGGAGTAGCGCCACACCCAAAACCGTCTTACGCGGCTGTCGCCATTTCCCGTGCATGACTGTCTCTCGCGAAGTGGTACTCGAGGGCCACATCATCGACTCGGGGATGATGGAGTCCAGTTTCGGGACCATCATGGACCTCGGGGGGTCGTTCACCGTCGAGGAGTTCGACATCGGCCGGCGCAAGGACGAGGAGTCCTACGCCCGCCTGTTGGTGGAGGCCGAGGACGAGGCGACGCTCCAGTCGATACTCCACGAACTCCACCAGCACGGCGCGAACCCCGCCGACCCGAAGGACGCGAAACTCCAGTCGGCCCCCGCCGACCAGGTCGTCCCGAAGGGGTTCTACTCGACGACGAACCACCCGACGTACATCCGCTACGACGGGGCGTGGCTCGAAGTCGAACATATGGAGATGGACTGTGCCGTGGTCGTGGAAGACGGTGGGGAGCCACGAGCCTACACCAAGGTCCTCAACGCCGTCGAGGAGGGCGACCGCATCGTCACCGGCGAGACGGGCATCAGGGTCGACCCGCCCTCTCGGCCCCGCGACTCCGGCGGCGCCTTCGGGTTCATGCAGGGTGGCGTCTCCGCCGAGCGACCCTCCGAGTCGACCATCCAGAAGATAGCCGGCGCCATCGAGGAGACGAAGCGGGACGGCGGCAAGGTGTTGGCGGTCTGTGGTCCGGCGCTCATCCACTCCGGCGCCCGGGAGGATATGGCCCATCTCGTCCGCGAGGGGTACGTCGACATGCTCTCGGCCGGCAACGGCTTCGCAGTCCACGACATCGAGCGTGACCTCTACGGCACGTCGCTGGGCGTCGACACCGAGACGCTCGACCACGCCCGCCACGGCCACAAACACCACATCTACGCCATCAGCGAGGTCATCCGCGAGGGCGGCATCGAGGCGGCCGTCGAGTCGGGCACCATCGAGTCCGGCGTGATGTACGAGTGTATCGAGAACGACCGCCCGTTCGTGCTGGCCGGGTCCATCCGCGACGACGGGCCCCTGCCCGACACCATCACCGACGCCGTCGAGGCCCAGAACGCCATCCGCGAACAGGCCCACGAGGCCGACATGGTGCTGATGCTGTCGACGCTCCTGCACTCCGTCGCCGTCGGCAACTGCCTCCCCTCGACGACGCGGGTCGTCTGTGTCGACATCAACCCCTCGACGGTCACGCAACTTCTGGACCGCGGCAGTGCGCAGGCCGTCGGGATGGTCACCGACATCGGGACGTTCGTCCCGATGCTGGCCGAGCAGTTGGAGTAGCGAGGGGCGCGACTGAAAAGAACGGCCCTCGAAAGCGACGCGGTGACCGAAGGAAGCCGCAGAGCGGGAGCGAGGGCCGACCCAACGGAAGGTATCCGAGCGAACGCCTCTCGCCCCGACGGCCAATTTACAGTACGTGGCGGAGCAAGACTTATTCTGAGCGACCGGAAACTGCGACTGTGTTCCGTCGCTC
The DNA here is from genome assembly GCF_019599465.1 of Haloarcula rubra. Taxonomy (GTDB): domain Archaea; phylum Halobacteriota; class Halobacteria; order Halobacteriales; family Haloarculaceae; genus Haloarcula; species Haloarcula rubra. Next base: position 212,263 of record NZ_RKLR01000004.1, on the reverse strand, counting down.
GTTCCTGACGGGTGCGTCGGCCGCCCTCGCCGGGTGCGGCCTCGCGCCGTCGGGGCCCTCCACCGAATCGTACCCGGAATCGCCCCCGAACGTCTTCCTCTCGTTCGACTGGCGCGACGCCGAGTCCGCCGTCGACGTCACGTTCGTCCGCGGGAACCACGTGACACCCGATAACACGGCCGAACTGCTCGTCCGCTCGGCCGAGAGCGACCGCGCGACGGTGTGGGTCAGCCGTGAGCGCGACGGCGAGGCCGAGTATCCGCTGACGCCCGGCGCGACCCTGCGCCACTCCCTCGGCGAGACGGCCGACGTGCGGGTCGTCTGGACCGCGCCGGACGGAACGAACAGCGCGCTCGTCGCCGCCGCCGACCGGCCGACGTCGACGGAGCGCGAGCGATGAACCGACGGCAGTTCCTCGCCGGGGCCGGCGGAGCGGTAGCCGCCGTCGGCGGATACCTCGGCCTCCGGGTGACCGACATCAGACCGTACGACCCCGACCCGCCGACCGGCGAGACACCGCGAGAGCGCGTCGTCGCGGCGGCGCGGCACCGCTACGCTGCCGACCACCGGGCGGTGACTCGGGTCCGGATAACCGAGGACTCGGCGGGGCCGGCCGGGTACGACGCCGCGACCTACTGCGAGCGCCACCAGCACTCGCGGCGCCGGCACACCCACGTCTTCACGACGCGCCGGCAACCGCCCGGACGGGTCCCGAACCCCTTCTACGGTCTGTTCGGCCACTTCCACTGGGGAATCGTCGATAGGGACGACCTGCCCCACACGTCTGTGGTCCACCTCACCGACGGGTCGAACCTCGCCAGTTGGGACGCACCGACGCCGGCGTCGGTGACGGCCCGGCCGGAACTGGGGTCCGACGCCATCCGCGCCGCGAACCAGGCCGTGGCGTCGGGGATGGGCGGCGAGTGGATACGCCCGCACCGAACCGAGTGGGACGCCGGCGGCGACCGGACCTTCCTCGTCGCGGACCGCGACGGCTACGCGCAGATCGTCACACTCCCGTTCGGGGTCGGGCGACTCGGCGACGACTGTCGGGTCACGGTGACGCTCGACGACGCGGGCCGCCTCGCACGCGTCGTCGACGAGCGAGTGCTCGTCGTTCGGCCCCGGGGCGACGACCCGGACGGCACGGACGACGGTCCCCGGACCGTCAGCTACCGAATCGTCACCGAGTTCGACGAGTACGGGACCGCGACCGCATCGCGACCGGTTGGGGACGCCGAGACGACGGTCCGTGCGCGGCTATCGAGTCTGGTCACGGACGTCCGGCGGTACTGAACTGCGAGAAGTCGGTGTGTTCCGGCGCGTCAGACCCCTTCGAGGTCGGAGCGGTACTCGTTGATGGCGTCGTCGGCCTCGTCGATGGTGTCGGCGACGTCCTCGCCGTCGCCCGTGGCGACGTCGTTCAGCGCCGACTGGATGCGGGCGAGACGGCCGTGGTCGGGGCCCTGGTCCGCCGTCGAGAGGCGGTCGAGCTGGTCGGCGAGGTCACCGAGTCGCTCGCTCGCATCGTCGTTGGCGGTGTCGTCGGCGGCCGATTCGAGCAGGTCGCTCGCTGTCGCGAGTTCTTCTCGTGTCATACTCGACGATTCAGCCAACGAGGTTAAAACGGTTCCCTTGGTGCAGAATGTTGCGCCTGTCGCTGACGGGCGAACGTTTAGGCCGCCAGGGGGTGCACGTGACGTATGACGAACTTTCTGTTCTGCTCGCTCGACGCCCCACTTATCGCCGATATCGCGTGGCGCGTCGAGCGCGAGGGCCACGACGTGCGGTACTTCATCAGCAACCACCACCCGGCCGAACGGGAGATAGGCGACGGCTTCGTCACCAAGAGCGAGGACTGGCGGGCCGACGTAGAGTGGGCCGACGTCGTCGTCTTCGACGACATCTGGGACGGCAGCGACGTAGGTACCGGCAAGATTTCCGAGGGGCTCCGGGCCGAGGGCCACGCCGTCGTCGGCGGCACCGAACTCACCGACCGACTGGAGGACGACCGCGGGTTCGCCATGGAGACGCTAGAGGAACACGGCGTGGAGACGCTCCCGCACCGCGAGTTCGAGAGTTTCCAGGCCGGTATCGAGTACGTCCGCGAGAACCCCGCCCCCTACGTCGTGAAACCGCTCGGCGAGGTCCAGAACGTCAAGCGCCTGCTGTACGTCGGCCGGGAGGACGACGGCTCCGACGTGGTCTCCGTGCTCGAAGCCTACGAGAAGGCGTGGGGCCACCGGATGAAGGGGTTCCAGTTGCAACGGCGCGTCGAGGGCGTCGAAGTCGCGATCTGTGGCTTCTGCAACGGCGACGGGTTCGTCGAACCGATAAACGTCAACTTCGAGCACAAGAAACTGTTCCCCTCGAACATCGGTCCCTCGACGGGCGAGATGGGGACGAGCATGTTCTGGACCGACCGGTGTCCGCTGTTCGAACAGACCCTCGGCAAACTCGAACCGCTGCTGGCCGAGGAGGGGTACGTCGGGAGCATGGACGTCAACTGCATCGTCAACGCCGACGGCGTCTACCCGCTGGAGTTCACGCCGCGCTTCGGCTACCCGTCCATCTACATCCAGGAGGAGGGGATGGAGACGCCCATCGGCGAGTTCTTCGAGGCCATCGCGAACGGTCGGGACCCCGACTTGCAGGTCCACTCGGGGTATCAGGTCGGCGTCCGGGTGTGTATGCCGCCGTTCCCCTACGACGACGAGCGACTGTTCGACGAGACGACGCGGAACGCGCCCGTGGCGCTGGACGACGACTCGGTGCGAGACGAGTACCACATCGAGGACGTCAAGCGGGTGCCGGTGGGCGAGGACCCCCCGGCCACAGCGGGCGCCGTCTACCCCGACGGCCAGTGGCGCGTCGCCGGCACCTCGGGCATCGTCCTCGTCGCCACCGGCAAGGGCGAGACGATGCGCGAGGCACAGGAGCGGGCGTACGACCGGGCGCGCAACGTCCTCATGCCGAACTGCTTCTACCGGACGGACATCGGCGACCGGTGGTACACCGACGCCAGCGACCGACCCGGCGGCGACGGCGACCGCCTGCAGGCGTGGGGCTACCTCTGATTCGGCACGCGCCGAACGGTTCCATATGCCTCTGTGGCACCAACCCACACCCGTCCGATGGACGCGACACACGACACCGACGCGCTGGACGTCTCGCGGTCAGAACACGACGACGGCTGGACCGTCGCCGTCGACCTCTACCCCGTCGACGACGAGGCGGTGACCGTCGAACTGCTCGGCGACACGGCCGTCGTCGCCGTCGATACGCCCGTCTACCACACGGAGTACGACGTCTCGCTCCCGGAGTCCGGTGGGACGGCGTCGCTCAACAACGGCGTCCTCGTCGTCGCCGGCGACGACTGACTCAGGCGTAGGCCCGCACGCCGAGCAGACCGCCCGCGCTCACGACGACGCCGGCGACCAGCGCCAGAAACAGGCCGACACCGGGCCGCATCGGGCCGCCGAGGCGGAGGAACTCGACGAGCGCGAGTGCCAGTACACCGAGGCCCCCGCCGACGGCGACCAGTGCGCTCGTCCGGTCGTGCCGCATCACCGCCGCCGTGGCGAAGACGGCGAGTGCGGCGACGACGGCGAGAAACCCGAGTCCTTCGTAGCCGGCCGTCGCGGTGGCGTCGGGCAGGGCCCCGCCGGGTCGCCGCCACGGTAGGAACGTCGACACCACGGTGAGGAGTACACCAGCGAAGATTACGCCGTCCGGTCTATCGAGGTCCAGCGAAGGCATCGTCACCGTTTGGCGTGCCAGCCACATTCCCGTTTGGGTGGCGGTGACCTGACTCCACAAGAGACTTGAGACAGATGGCGGTACGATGAGGCAATGACTGCCGCCGACCAGACCGCCGACGCGTCGCCGACCCTCCGTGGCTCGGTCCCGCCGCTCCGCGAGTGGGCGCGGACGTTCGCCATCGGTATCTGCATGGGGAGCGCCGACGCCGTGCCGGGCGTCTCCGGCGGGACCATCGCTCTCATCGCCGGCATCTACGGCCGCCTCATCGCCATGGTGACGGCCATCACGCCCCAACGCGTCTGGGACTTTCTCACTGCGTTCGTGCCGACGGACGGCGGCGTCTCGGTCCGGACGGCGCTCGGGGTCTGGGAGGAGATAGACGGCTGGTTCGGCCTCGCACTGCTGGCCGGCGTCGCCACCGCCGTCGTCGTCGTCACCCGGGCCGTCCACGTCCTCAGTGAGGACGCGCCGACGCTCCTCTTCGGCTTCTTCTTCGGCCTCATCGCCGCCTCGGCTATCGTCCTGTTGAAGGAACTCAGCTTCGAGTCGGCGTTTCAGGTCGGCGCCGCCGTCGTCGGCTTCCTCCTCGCGTTCGTCCTCTCGGGCCCCACGCCGTTCCTCGCCAGCGACGGCCTCCTGCTGGTGTTCGTCGCCGGCGCCATCGCCGTCAGCGCGATGATTCTGCCCGGCATCTCCGGGTCGCTCCTGCTCGTCATCCTCGGCCAGTACACCCGGATGTCGACGGCGCTGAGCGAGTTCGTCGACGCCCTCGTCGGCCTCGCGACCGGCGGTTCCCTGACGCAGGTCGTCGACGTCGGCGTCGTCGTCGTGACGTTCGTCCTCGGCGGACTGGTCGGCCTGTTCACTATCTCGCGGGCCGTCCGCCGTGCGCTGGACCGGAACCGACGGGCGACGATGGCGTTCCTCGTCGCCCTCGTCGTCGGGGCGCTCCGCGCGCCGGTGTTCGAGGTCCGGACCGAGGTCGGCTTCTCGACCGACGTGCTGGTGGCCTTTGCCGGTGCGGCCGTGGTCGGCGCGGCGCTCCTGCTGGTGCTGGACTGGTACGCCGTCGACCTCGACCTCGACTCGGTGTGAGACGGCAGAGGCGGTGACCGTACCGAGTGCTTCTCGCAGTCGAAGTCTCGCAGTTGTCCGCTCTCAGAACCCGAACGCGCGCCGGTACTGCGGCGGCCCCTCGATTTCGTCGGTCGCGTCGAGTGCCTCGGCGGCGTGCATCGCGAAGTACGGGTCCCGCAGGTGTTCGCGACCGACGATAGCGAGGTCGGCCCGGTCGTTGGCGACGATGGCCTCCGCTTGCTCGGCCGTCGTGATGCCGCCGACGGCGCCGACGGCGACGTCCGACTCGGTCTCCGCGCGGATGCGCTCGGCGTAGCGGAGTTGGTAGTTCGGGCCGGCGTAGTCGGGGCGCGAGTCGGGGTGGATGCCGCCGCCGCTCACGTCTATCAGGTCCGCACCGGCCGCGGCGAGGCGGTCGGCGAGTCGCACGGAGTCGTCGACGGTCCACGACTCGCGGTCGGGGAGCCAGTCGGTCGCGGAGATGCGGACGAACACCGGCTTGCCGTCGGGCCACACCTCGCGGACGGCGGCCGTGACCTCGCGGACGAGACGGGTGCGGCCCTCGAAGTCGCCGCCGTAGTCGTCCTCGCGGTGGTTGGTCACCGGCGAGCAGAACTCGTGGAGGAGGTAGCCGTGGGCGGCGTGGACCTCTGCAATCTCGAAGCCGGCGTCGCGGGCGCGCTCGGCGGCCGCGCGGAACGACCGAATCACGCCCTCGATGCCGTCTTGGTCCAGTTTCTCGGTCGGCGGGGCCTCGCCGTCCTCGTAGGGCCACGGCTCACCGCTGGGACCGACCGTCTCCCACCCGCCCTCCTCCGGTTGGAGGGGGTCGTGGCCGTCCCACGGACGACTCGTCGAGGCCTTCCGCCCGGCGTGGGCCAGTTGGATGGCCGGCACGGACCCCTGCCCGCGGGCGAACTCGGTGACGGGCTCGAGCGCCGCGGCGTGCTCGTCGCTCCAGATGCCGAGGTCCTCCGGCGAGATGCGCCCCCGCGGTTCGACGGCGGTGGCTTCGGTCATCACGAGGCCGGCGCCGCCGACGGCCCGCGACCCGAGGTGCGTGCGGTGCCAGTCGGTGGCGAGGCCGTCGCGGTTCTCACAGGAGTACTGGCACATCGGCGAGACCATCACGCGGTTCGGTATCGTCGTCTCCCGAAGGTCGAGCGGAGAGAACAGCGCTGTCATCGGCGGGGGTTGGCGGCGGAGTCGGATAACCACAGGGGCGAACGCCGTCGTTGCCGGAACCCCGTCCTACCGCCAGACGGCCCGCCCGAGACGCGTCTCCGAGAGGTCGAAGTCGAAGCGGTCGGTCCACAGCAGGCCGGCACCCAGTAGCATCGCGAGGCCGACCGGCACCCAGTTCGCGTAGAAGGCGTTGATGCCGCCCCAGAGGAGGACGAAGCTCACGAGGTCGTCGAGCATGAACTCACACTGTTCGAGGCGGCGGCGAAGGCCGGCCCGGTCGAACCCCCAGTCGAACAGCAGGACTGCGACGGTCCCCGAGAGGAGCCACCCCTGATAGTTCTGCCACGGGACGCCGTAGAACTGCTCTATCTCGTAGCTCCAGAAGCCGATGGCGACGGCGCCGGGGTCCAGTACGAGGTCCACGAGCATGACCGTCGCCAGCGTCGCCAGCAGGCGCACCGGCGTCGACTCGGCCCGTCGACCGAGCAACAGGAGGACGAGCAGATAGGCGTTCAGCACCAGCGGGAAGAAGAACACCGGCAGACCGAGTGGTACCTCCCCGAACAGCATCGGTCCTAGGTCGACGCCGTAGCCGAACTCGCCGTAGGGCCACCCGGTCGTCACGCCGTACAGTTCGATGCCGTAGGAGTACGCGGTCAGCGCGACGAGCGCGGCCGTCGCCTTCCGGTCGAGTAGGGGGAAGACGCCGGCGACCAGCGGCAGACGCATGACGAGCGTCCCGAACAGGACGAAGAAGGGGTTGAACGCCAGCGGCGGCGGGAGCAGGCCCTCGGCGCTCGCCAGTAGCGTGACCGCGCCAACGAGTGGGAAGACCACGGCGATAGTGAACCGATGTTCGCGGACGAGTGCGTCCAGTCGGGCGGTCGCTTCGGTCCGGTCGGTCGGGACCTGCCACGCCCGCTCAGCCATACAGCATCACCCACAGGCCGACGAGCGTGAACACCATGCCGACGAGCGAGTTGATGGCCGGGTACCACCAGTAGGCCTCGTCGATGTCGACGCCGACGGCGAGGATGCCGAAGACGAGGCCGGGGTAGACGAGCAAGAGCGCCCCGAACACCCAGTGGGTGTAGGTGAACACGAACGCGGCGGTGAGCCAGCACATCACGCAGTAGTAGTAGGTGTTGGACTCCCCGAGGAACGTCGCCGTCGTCTGGATGCCCGCCTCGCGGTCCGGTTCGATGTCCGGGATGGCCGAGAACGTGTGCATCCCCATCGTCCAGAGCCACGCGCCCGCGACGGCCGAGGCGGGCGGCGCGACGCCTTCGATTGCGGCGTAGGCGACGACACCGGGGAGGATGTACAGGCCGTTCGACAGCGAGTCAAGAAACGGCGTCGTCTTGAACCGGAGCGGCGGGGCAGAGTACTCCACCGAGAGGGCGGCCCACGCGAGCAGTGCGACGACGCCCAGCGTCGGGAGCCACGGGAGGAACGCCGCCGCGAGCAGTCCCGACCCGACGATGGCCGCCACCACCACCGAGTCACCGCGATAGCTGACCTCGCGGCCCTCGTCTTTCTTCGGGTTGTGCTCGTCGACGTCCCGGTCGAAGACGTCGTTGACGCCGTAGAGGAAGACGTTCGCGGGTATCGTGAAGTACAGGAACAGCGCGACGGCCAGCGGCGAGAACAGTTCGCCCGGCCCGTCGGCCGCGTAGGTCACCGCGACGACGACGGGGCCGCCCTGATACAGCCAGAACCGCGGCCGCGAGAGCCAGAACAGGTAGCCTAGGCGGGAGTCCTCGGAGGGGGCGACCTCGCTCAGACGGTCCGTGACGGTGCTCATTCGTGGTCGCTGATGAGGCGCTGTGCGGTGTGTTCGCCGCTGATGAGACACATCGGGACGCCGATACCGGGCGTGGTAAAGGACCCCGTGAAGTAGAGGCCGTCGACGGCCGACGAGCGGTTGTTCGGGCGCAGGAGCGCGGTCTGGCGGAGGGTGTGGGCCAGTCCCAGCGCCGTGCCCTCGGTGGCGTTGTACCGCTCCCCGAAGTCCGAGACGGCGAACTGCTTCTCGTAGACGATGCGGTCGCGCAGGTCCACGCCGGTGTTGTCGGCGATGTCGGCCAGAATCTTCTCGCGGTACTCCTCGCGAATCGCGTCGCCGTCGTGCAGTCCGGGCGCGATGGGGACGAGGACGAACAGGTTCGAGTGCCCCTCCGGGGCGACCGTGGGGTCCGTCTCGCTCGGGACACAGAGGTAGTAGGCCGGTTCGTCGGGCCAGTCGGCCTCCTCGAAGATGTCGTCGAAGTGCGGTTCCCAGTCCGTCGGCAGGACCAGCGTGTGGTGCTCCAGGGGGTCGACGTCGCCCTCGACGCCCATGTACATGAGGAACGCCGACGGCGCGTAGGTCCGGTCGTCCCAGTAGTCGTCGTCGTACTGTCGCTCGTGGTCGGGGAGGAGTTCGCGTTCGGCGTGGGCGTAGTCGGCGTTGACGACCACCTCGTCGGGGTGGAACGTCTCGCCGTGGACCGTCTCGACCAGAAAGCCCTCCTTCCGGCGGGAAATCTCCCGCACTTCGCTGTCCGTCTCGTAGGTGACGCCGAGACTCTCGCCGAGTTCCACGAGGCCGTCGACGACGGCGCCGATGCCGCCGTCGGGGTAGTAGACGCCGAGGTTGAAGTCGACGTGGCTCATCATGTTGTACAGCGCGGGCGTGTTCTTCGGCGACCCGCCGAGGAAGACCAGCGTGTACTGCATTATCTGCTGGAGTTTCGGGTGCTCGAAGTAGTCCTCGACGTGGCCCTGCATCGACCCGAGCAGTTGGAGGCCGATGGGCGCCGCCGTCATCACGTCCAGATCCACCCAGTCCCGCAGGCGCGAGCGGTCCTCGTAGACGAACTTGTTCATCGCCGTCTCGTAGTGCTGTTCGCTCGTGGCGAGGTACTCGTCGAACGCCTCGGCGGCGCCGGGTTCGTACTCCTCGAACTTCTCGCGCATCTCGTCGTTGTTGCCGGTCACGTCCAACCGGTCGCCGTCCTTGAAGAAGATGCGGTAGTGCGGGTCCAGTCGGGTCAGGTCGTAGTAGTCGCGCGGTTCCTTCCCGAAGTACGCGAAGAACCGCTCGAAGACGTCGGGCATGAGGTACCACGACGGGCCCATGTCGAACTTGAATCCCTCGGCCTCCAGACGGGAGGCACGGCCGCCCAACTGCTCGTTCTTCTCCAGCAACCGCACGTCAGCACCGGCGTCGGCCAGATAACACGCGGCCGAGAGGCCACCGAACCCACCGCCGACGACGACCACGTCTTCTCCGGACAGATCACTCATTGTGCGTCTCTGAGGCCCGGACGGACAATAAACACGCGGCCAAACTGGATTGGTGTGGCAATCTGGGGCACGGGAGCGCGACGCCGACCGGCCGACCCGGTCCAGACAGTGACAACGGGGATGTGGCTGGGGGCCGAACACGATCCCATGGAGGACACGACAGTGGTCGTGACCGGCGCCAGTCGGGGCATCGGGGAGCAGGTCGCCCGCGCCGTCGCGGCGGCGGGCGGACACGTCGTCGTCTGTGCCCGCGACAGGGCCGCACTGGAGGCGGTGGCAGACGACATCGCGGACGACGGTGGCGCAGTCACCGCGATGCGGGCCGACGTCCGCGACGAGTTCGACGTCGAGCGGCTCCTCGAGACGGCCGCCCGGATACACGGCGACGTCGACGGCGTCGTCGCCAACGCCGGCGTCTACCACGGCGAGGCCGGCGAGACGCCGCTCTCCGAGGAGTCGTACGCGGCGTTCGACGACCACCTCCGGACGAACGCTCGCGGCGTGTTCGCCACGGTCCGAGAGGCCGTCCCCCACCTCGCGCCGGACGCCCGGGTCGTCGTCCCGACGGGGGCCGTGGCCAGAGAGGGGATGCCCGGGTACGGTTCCTACGCCGTCTCGAAGGCCGCGGCAGAGGCCGTCGCGCGCGGGTTCGCCGCCGACGTCGAGGTGTCGGTCGGCGCCGTCGACCCGGGGAAGGTCGGGACCGACCTCTCGGGCGACGGCGGCCGTGACCCCGCCGACGTGGCCGAGATGGTGGTGTGGGCGCTCACCGACGCCCTCGCCGACGAACTGGACGGCGCGATACTCGACTGGGGCGACTACCGCCGAGCGACCCGCTAACCGGCGACCGACGGGTTTATTAGTAATACTGCGGTTGCATTAGTCAATGGCTATTAACATCACCAGTATAGTTAATAACAGCGGGCGACTGTCGCTCGTCGGCCTCGCGAGCGTCGTCGGCCTCCTCGCGCTCTCGGCCGTCGGGGTCACCGGTGGCCTCCGGAAGGTACTGGTCATCTCGTGGGTCGCGTTCGTGGCGATGGGGCTGGGCGCGTGGCTCGGTGCCCGGGCGGCGGAGACGAACCCTCACCGCCTCGTCTGGGGGTACGGCCTCGCGAGCGGTGCGATGGTCACCTCGGCGACGATGTTCCTCGTCCCGCAGGCGATGGGCCTCGGGACCGCCGCCGGCACGCCCCGAATCGGGGGTATCGGCATCGCCACCGGCATCGTGGCCGGGTACGGTACCCACACCGTCGGGCATCGCCTGACCCACGTCGACACGGCCTTCGACACGACGACGGCCGCTATCGCCGCCCACGCCCTCTCGGCGGGCCTCATCATCGGCCTCGTCTACGCGTCGATGCCGACGCTGGGACTGCTCCTCGGCCTCGCCATCGTCTCGCACAAGGGCCCCGCCGGCTACGCCGCCGCTCGCCGTCTCAACCGCGACGGGAAGTCCGCGACCGCACTCCTCCTCCCGGCGGCCGGCGTCGGCCTGACCGCGATTCCCTCGGCACTCCTGCCGGTGCCACAGACTCCGGTGGTCAACGCCGTCGTGTTCGGCTTCGCCGCCGGTATCTTCCTCCACGTCGCGATGGACTTCCTGCCGAACTGCGAGGCCGGGAGCGAAATCGACGAGGTCTGCTCCCTCCACGAACACTCCCACGACCTGCTGGACGAACTCCGGACCCACGCCGTCGGGTCGACCGTCGCCGGCGCGGCGCTCGTCGTCCTCGCGTGGGTCGCCATCGCCGCCTGACCGGCGAGAAACGCCGAGGCCAGACTTCCGTGCGGAAGCGAGTGCGGCTAGGCACTCTCGGCCATCTTGTCTCGAATGTGGTCGAGGACTGGCTCGTGTTCGTGCTGTGGACTGAACAGGACGAACTCCGAGTCCTCGTCGGCCCGGACAGTGTGTCCCGGTGGCCAGTAGAACATGTCGCCGCCCTCGTCGACCTCCTCGCTGCCGTCGCTGTAGGTAACCGTCAGTGCACCCTCGACGATGTATCCCCAGTGGGGCGACTGACAGAGGTCGTCTTCCAGTCCTTCGAGCAGCGCGACGATGTCGGTCCCCGCGTCGAGTTCGAAATGTTCCGCGGCGATGTCTCCGTAGTCGGTCGCGTCTCCGAAGTCCAGTTGCTGGCGCGCCACTGCACCCGGACTCTCTATCTTGGCTGGTATCTCTGCTGAAGCTACTTTCATCGGTCTCCTCCGAGTGAGCGCTCGAACCGAGGCAATCTGTCCCCGACGTGGTCTCGAACGCTCCGAGTACAGTTCGTTAGAGAGTTTGTTAAGAGTTGTCACACGACACGACCGAGATACACCCGACTAAATCGGGATTCCGTCACCAATAGCGGGCGGATAGACGTCCTGTGACGGAGCAACTGCTCCGTGGGCGTGGCGCCGTCGTTCGGGAGGGGGCGATGCGAACCCGTATGGCTGCAGGACTCACTCGCTGTCGGTGGCGGTGCTCTCGCCGAGTTCCTCGGCCGTTCGGGTCGCCGTCCCCGCCTCGGCCGGCGAGATAGTCAGCCGAGCGTCGTTGTCGTCGTCGGCCGCGTCCAGTCGGTAGACGGCCTCTCGGGGCGGGTCGGCGACGTAGGGGCTCTCGGCGTCAACCTCCCGCGTCGTGGACGCACCGGGACCCAGTTCACCGGCGATGCGTGCCACCGGCGCGTACGCGACGCGTGGCCCGGTCCGGTTCAGCGCGAGGGCGTACCGGCCAGTTCGGTCGCCCTCGTTGGTGACACGGACGCTGACGGTCGGGTCGTCCTCTGCCGTCACGGTCGTCGGGCCGTCGAGGGCGACCGAGAAGGAGGGGAGTGGGGCTTCGAGGCGAGAGCGCACCCGCGCCGGCGGAACCCACTCGCCGTGGTCCCACGTGAGGCGAGCGTCGCTGGCGTCGCCCGTCTCCGGCAGTTCGAAGACGAGAACGCCGTCGCTCCCGTCGCCGTAGCCGGCGCCCCACTCACCGTTCCGGTAGAGGCCGCTTGTGAACGCCGTCGGTCTGTGCGTCTCGCCGTCGAAGTGACACTCGAACGCCGAGCGGTCGGGCAGGGGGCCGTCGACGGCGACGTCGACGAGGAGATACTGGCCGGCGTCGGCGAAGACGCCGATTGAGTCGGGGCTATCCGGTGCGACGACGCCCGGTTGGACGACTGCCGAGGCGACGTCGACGGTCGGAATCTGGTCGTCGTGCGTGCCGCTCTCGGTCGTCGGTTCGGGGACCGGCGTTACGCTCTCGTCGCCCGGCGCAGTGTCGGGAGTCAGGTCCAGACAGCCGCTGCCGGCGACGAGCGAGCCACAGAGCGCGAGGAGGGTCCGGCGGCGCATACCCGTGACTACCGCCGTCCACGATAAGTGCTTTCAGAAGGGTTCGACCGCGTTTTGAGCGTCCCTCAGGCCGACTCGTCGGTGCTCCGCGTGGCCGGTATCTCGTGTAACTCCTCGGGGACCGTCTCGAACCACCGTGCGTCTAGCACCTCGTCGTCGTCCACGGCGAGGTCGTCGGCGGTCGCCTCGGCGTCGAACTCCACGGTCAGCATGTGGAGGCGACGGTCCGCGTCCTCGGCGTGGACGATGGTCTTCCAGCGGGCGTAGTACAGCCCCGTCAGCGTACAGTCGACACCGGTCTCCTCGCGGACCTCGCGGCGAGCGGTGTCGTCCAGCCCTTCGCCGGGTTCGTGGCCGCCACCGGGCGTCCCCCACGTCTCCGGTGCGCCGCGGTGTCTGATGAGGAGGACGCGCCCCGCGTCGTCGGTGACCCACGCGCCGGCGTCGCCCAGCCACCCCTCCTCGGCGAGTTTCTCGCCCCGTTCGAAGAACGCGGGGTCGTTGGTGACGGTGTCGCGCCGGACCGGGACGTCGCCGTAGGTGTCGACGAGTCGTTCGAGTTCCGCACGGACCGCGTCGCGGGTCCGCGATTCGAGTGTCATGGGTGATGGCGGACCGGGGACGGCTTAGTTGTACTCCCGCCAGCGGTAGCCACAGTCCTGACACTTGAAGAACCGCGTCGGCGGTTCGTCGGCGGACCCGGTCTGTTTGATGGTGTACCACGCCTTCCCGTGGCCACACTCCTCACAGGTGACGTCGTCGGCCGTCGGTTTCCCCTCGAAGTCGGCGCCCTCCTCCGTCTCGATGACGTCGTCGTCGCTCTGTTCGGCCGTGCTGACGAAGTCGGCGGCTCTGTCCGTGTCCTTGGCGACGCGAGCGCCGCAGGACTGACAGACCATCTCGTCGCCGTCGGCGTGCATCATCGAGCCACAGTCGTCGCAGAACTGCATGCCCGCCCATCCGCGACGGCGACAAAAAGACGTTACTCTTACTCCTCGTTGCCGAGTGCTCGCTGTTCGGCGACGACCGGGCAGTTCAGCAGGCGAACCGTCTCCATGTCGAGGAACTCCAGAATCTCGGTGTCCTCGTGCGTACAGCGGACCTCCGGTGGTCCCGAAAAGTGCTCGCACTGTTCGCAGTAGCGGTGTTTCGACACCTCGGCGTAGCGCTTCCCCCCGGAGTGCGAGGTGGCCGCCTCGTCCTCGCCGAGGGACTCCCACACCTCGTCCGGGTCGACAGAGCCGACGTCCACCGACTCGAAGACGCTCTCTGCGTCGTCGAAGGGGTCGCCACCGCGTTCACCCATCTCCGAGAACGGGTCCGAGTCGCGCTCGCCAGACTGTGGCGGGTCTACGGTCGACGCCGTGTCGACGGCCGATACCGGGTCGGTCGGCGGTTGGTCGTCCGGCGAGGTGGCTTCGTCTTGGCCGGTGTCCGTGTCCGCCGTCACGTCGGCCACCGGGTCCGGCGGGTCGGTCGGTCGCTCGGCGTCGCCCTCGGCCGGCCCATCCAGTTCCTCGAACGGGTCGCCCTCCCGGTCGTCGGGGACGTCCAACTGCTCGAAGGGGTCCTCGGGGTCGTCCTCACTCATCTGTCGGGCCAGCCTCCAACTGTGCGGCGGTCACGAGCCGCGCTTTCTTGCGGATGATGCCGCCTTCGGGTCGGACGTCGGAGACCGTCGACCCGCAGTGAGGGCACTGCGGGTCCGTCAGCAGGCCGATGTCGACCGACTCGCCGCAGTTCTCACAGGACGCCGACGAGACGCCCTCCTGAGCGGCGGCGCGTTTGATACGGTCGACGGCCTTCTGGTGGGAGTCACGGCCCCCCTGGTCGTTCCGGAGGTCGCTGACGACCCACGCGACGCGCGTGAGTTTCTCCTCGACGTCGTCCAGTCGGTCGTCGACGTCCTCGAGTCCGCGCTCCACGTCGTCGACGCGGGCCGACTGGTCTTCGACGTCGTCTTCGAGTTCGTCCCGGGCCGCGACGAGTTCGCGGTTCAACGACGCCAGTTCGGATTCGAGGTCCTCGATAGCCGCCAGTTCCTCGTGGTCGTGGTCGGCCGTCGCCTTGCCGTCGAGTTCGCGTTTGAGCTGGACGACCCGGCTCCGCACGTCGTCTAGCTTCTCCTGGAAGTCGTCTTCGACGGCCTCGAATCGGGCGTCGAGACGCCCCTCGACGGCGTCGGTGATGTCCGGGAGACGGTCGCCGACGGCGGACTCGACGGCCGGTGGGACGCGCCTGTCGACGGCGTCGTCGACGGTGGCGGCGACGACGGCGTCTAGCTGGTCGTCCATCGCGTCTTCGACGGCCCGGTCGACCTCGACCAACTCGGCCACCGACTCGGCGTCGTCGCGCTCGGCCGTCACACGGTACGACGCCAGCAACTGCTGGACGAGTTCCGCGCGGTCCACCCCGAGCGCGCTCGCCCGTTCGTCGAGCCACTCGTCGAGTTCCGGCGGCAACTCGACGGTGACGGCCCCCTCCTCCGTCGACTCACTGGCCATTACGTTCCACTTCACGAACTAGATAGTTAAGGGTTTGCCGCCTCTTTCACACCGCGAAACTACCAGCGAGTGGTCGGGTCGGGCGTCTGTCGGCGCTCAGCGAATCTTGCGCACGTCGCTGATGTCGAAGCCAGCGTCGCCGAGTTCCGTCTCGAACTGGACGATGTCCTCGTCCTCTATCTGGGAGAGGACGCCGCGGAACTGCTTGACGACGAGCGTCCGTGCCCGCGTGGACCCGCCGGACTCCCACGAGAACTCCATCGTCCCGTGGGCGGCGTCGCTCAACTGCCCCTCTCGGGTGTCCGAGAGCGTCTCGTAGTTGAGATGCAGGAGGATGAGGCCGCCCCACTTGTGGGCCGCCTTCTGGAGGCCGGCGACGAGGAAGGTGATGTCGACCCAGTCGATGTCCTCGCCCATCGCGCTGACGAGGTCCGACAGCGAGTCGATGACGACGAGGTTGCCCGACGCCACCTCGCTAAGTTTCGACCCCAGCGCCCCCAACAGGTCGTCGCGTTCGTGGCGGGCCCGCAGGTCCTTGATGTTGGGCGTCTGCTCCGCGTACCACGACCGCGGTACCGGACTCATGTGGAAGAACCGCTCGGACATGTCGTGGAACTCGACGCCCGAGAGCGCCGTCTCCAACAGGTCCTCGTCCATCGCCAGTCGCATCTCGTCGGCCAGTTGCGCCTCGCTGGCGGTGAACGAGATGTAGTGGACCTCCTCCGGCGGCACCGCCGACTCGGAGGGCGTCCCGTAGTAGAGGTCGTACAGTTCCTCGTCGACGTGGCTGAGTCCGTTGATGACCGCGCTCGTGTGCATGAACTCCCGCGACCCGGCCCCCGCCTCGCCGGCCAACAGGACGACACTACCGGCCGGTGCGCCGCCGTTGATGATGCCGTCCAGTTGCTTCACACCGAACGGGATGCGCTCCATACACGCATTGACCCGTGTGGTCGCTTAAACGCTTGCCCTCTCGTAGTAACTGTGGCTTACCGCGGCGTCGCCGATGGCGCCCGAACACCCGGCCAGACAGTCCCGCCCGTCGGCCGTCTCACGGGCCGGAGACGGTCCTACTCGTCCAGTTTCGCGCCCGTGTTCCGCGGGGCGGCGACGTGGACCTCGCCGCCGACGCCGGCGGCGTCGAGCGCGGTTCGGCCTGCCTCCCGGGCCGCGGCGACGCCGTCGGTGTCGGTCAGGCCCCACACCGTCGGCCCCCACGAGGACTGCCCGGCGCCCGTGACGGCGGGTGCCTCGGCGAGACGCTCGACGATGGTGCCGGCGGGCGGGCGGTAGACGCCGCCCTGCTCGTCGGCGTACCACGCGCCGTTGAGTCGTCCGAGGCGGGCCGCGGCCTGTCCGAACTGCCGGCGGTCACGGGTCCCGATAGCGGGGAGGAGGCGGCGGGTGAGCAACGTCGCTATCTGGTCGGCGATGCCGGGGTCGGCCCGTTCGACGGCCTGTCGCATGCTCTGGTCCTCCTCGCTGCCGCTCTGTCCCGGGTCGCTGTCCGGGACGACGAGGACGAACCGCCAGTGGGCGGGCACGTCGTGGCGGGCCAGAATCGGCGGTACCTCCCAGTCGCCCTCCGCCGGCGGTTCGGCGGTGAACCGCTCGGTCGGGTGGCCGCCGTCGACCACGAACCCGCCCCGTTCGAACGTGGCGACGCCGATGCCGCTCCGACCGCCGCGACCCAGTGCAGGCGCGTACGTGCGGGCGTCGGCCGTCGTCTCGTGGGCGCGAGCGACGGCGACGAGTGTGGCGAGTGCGAGTTGCGTCCCGCTCCCCAGACCGACGTGGCGCGGGAACCGGTCCTCGACGCGGACGCGTGCGCCGGGGACGTCCAGCGCCTCGACGACGCGTTCGGCGTACGGCGTCGCCTCGTCGTCGTCACAGTCCACCCCGTCGGCCGGGGTGGCCTCCACGACCAACCGTGGCTCGTCGAGCGCCAGTCCGACCCCGCCGTAGAGGCGTTCGTGTGCGAGCGAGAGGTTCTGGAAGCCGAAGTGGAGTCGCGCCGCCGTCGTGACCGTCGCCATACGGCGGCGTTAGAGACGCCGGGGAAAGAACCTACTGTCACCGGAGGGATTCGCCAGCGACGGTCGCCAGCACCCGACCGAAGGCGATAGTCAGGGCGTTTAAGACGACTGGTGGCTTTCGTCGGTGTATGAGCCAGCAGGAACACCACGAGACGTCGGAGCCCGGTGAGAAGGACCCGAGCCTCCGTTCCAACGAAGTCACCGAGGGCACCGAACGGGCGCCCCACCGAGCGATGTTCCGCGCGATGGGCTACGACGACGAGGACCTCGCCTCGCCGATGGTCGGCGTCGCCAACCCCGCCGCCGACATCACGCCGTGTAACGTCCACCTGGACGACGTGGCCGACGCCGCCTACGAAGGCATCGACGCCGCCGGCGGGATGCCCATCGAGTTCGGCACCATCACCATCTCGGACGCCATCTCGATGGGGACCGAGGGCATGAAGGCCTCGCTCATCTCCCGTGAGGTCATCGCCGACTCCGTCGAACTGGTCTCCTTCGGCGAGCGCATGGACGGCCTCGTCACCATCGGTGGCTGTGACAAGAACATGCCCGGGATGATGATGGCCTCCATCCGCACGGACCTCCCGAGCGTCTTCCTCTACGGCGGTTCTATCATGCCCGGGGAGCACGACGGCCGCGAGATTACCATCCAGAACGTCTTCGAGGGCGTCGGCGCCGTCGCCGACGGCGAGATGTCCGAGGACGAACTCGACGAGATGGAGCGACAGGCCTGTCCCGGTGCCGGGTCCTGTGGCGGGATGTTCACCGCGAACACGATGGCCTCCATCTCCGAGGCACTCGGGTTCGCGCCGCTGGGGTCGGCGTCGCCGCCGGCCGAACACGAGTCCCGCTACGACGTGGCCCGCGAGAGCGGCGAACTCGTCTTAGACGTCGTCGAGAACGACCGCCGGCCCTCCGATTTCCTCTCCATCGAGAGCTTCGAGAACGCCATCGCCCTGCAGGTCGCCGTCGGTGGGTCGACCAACGCCGTCCTCCACCTGCTGGCGCTCGCGGCGGAAGCCGGCGTCGACTTAGACATCGAGACGTTCAACGAGATCAGCGCACGGACGCCGAAGATCGCCGACCTCCAGCCCGGCGGCGAGCGCGTGATGAACGACCTCCACGAGGTCGGCGGCGTTCCCGTGGTGCTGCAGGCACTGCTCGACGCGGACCTGCTCCACGGCGACGCGCTCACCGTCACCGGCAACACGATGGCCGAGGAACTCGAAGCCGTCGACCCGCCGAGCATCGAGGAACTGGACGTGGACTACCTCTACCCGGTCGACGACCCCATCCACGAGCGCGGGGCCATCCGCATCCTCTCGGGCAACCTCGCGCCCGACGGCGCGGTCATCAAGATCACCGGCGAGGACCACCTCCACCACGAGGGGCCGGTCCGCGTCTTCGAGGAGGAGTCGAGCGCCATGGAGTACGTTCAGGAGGGCAACGTCGAGAGCGGCGACGCCATCGTCATCCGCAACGAAGGGCCGCAGGGCGGCCCCGGAATGCGCGAGATGTTGGGGGTCACGAGCGCCGTCGCCGGACAGGGCCACTCCGAGGACGTGGCACTGCTGACCGACGGGCGCTTCTCCGGCGCGACGCGTGGCTTCTCCATCGGTCACGTCGCCCCCGAAGCCTTCGTCGGCGGCCCCATCGCGGCACTGGAAGACGGCGACACCATCACCATCGACGTCGACGACCACGAACTGTCTATCGACCTCTCCGACGAGGAGATAGCACAGCGCCTCGAAGCGCGCGACGACCCCGAGCCGAACTACACGAACGGCGTGTTGGCGAAGTACCACCGCGACTTCGGGTCGGCCGCCAACGGCGCCGTGACGAACCCCGGTGCGAAGTGGGACTGAGACGGGAGCGACCCGACCGATTCCACGGGACGCGAACTGAGTGAGCGTCCCGTCGTTTTCGCCCACGTTTTTCGAGGCGTGGTGCGCGAACACCGTGAGCGCACCCAACGACGAAAAAGGTGGACTACCGTGACTTCGGGTCGGCCGCCAACGGCGCCGTGACCAACCCCGGTGCGAAGTGGGACTGAGACGGGAGCGACCGAACGCGTCGCTCTCGCTCGGTCTATCGGCAGTACAGTACCGAGCGGCGGTCCGTGCCGGCCGAATCGACGGCCGGACCGTGAGACGTAACATACGACTGGGTGGGGGTAGTACAGTGTCTCGTGTCCGAGACGTACGTCTGTTCGAACTGCCAAACGACGGTCACCCGCCCGTTCCAGATTCGGTCCATCATCCGGACCTGTGACGAGTGCGGGCAGAACGGCCGCTTTCTCCACCGCTCGCTCGTCGACTCGCTGGAGTCGCTGCCCGCCGAGGAACTGCCCGACGGCTGGGAGTCCATGCGCCTAGACGAACGGTTCGAGGCGGCGCTGAAACAGGGCCTGATTCAACTGACGCGGAGCTGAATCCGGTACCGAGCGACCGCTGACGCGAGTCGTGTGACCGTCGTCGCGTCGGTGACGACGGCAGTTCCGTGGGTCGTGTACTGTCGCGTCTTGCACCGGTGCGAACGAGACTGCTCGTGCTACCCGGCTGAGGAACGAGACAGCGGACACGGCGCCGCTGTCGTATAAGTTGGAGTGGGACCGCCGAGTTCATTGGCTTGCTGTCTAGCGAATCCCATCCAAAACTACCCGTTCCGAATGCCAGTATCATGATCAAGGTTCGTCCGAATCGTCCAGTTTGTCAAGATGCTCACGCCGAGAAGCGCCACGGACCAGCTGCTCCGGCTGGTCGTACACTCCCTCGATGAGCTTCTCACTCGTATTCGCCTTCTCCGAAATGGCTGGAACCGGCCAGCCGTGGTCTCTGTGATGCGTAATCGCGCCAGTTCGAATCTTATGCGGGCTCCGTGAACTCGGACACTTCGAGCCGTGACCGTGCTCGCGAGCCTCACACTCTTCCGGATCGCGGTCGTGCGGACACGGGCCACCGAACTCACAGGGTTGAGTCAAGATGTAAATCCAGTTCCGCATCGCCGACTTCGACAGTCGTCCCGATCCCTTCTGTGAAGTCAGCAGCGGCTCCCGTCCGTAGTCGTCGGTCACCTCGTCACGGTTCACCTGTATGTAGCCCTGGATGACCTCAGCCACCCAGTCCGCGATATTGATGACGCGCTCGCCATCCTCCTTGTTCTTCAACGGCGTCTCACTCTCAGGACGGTGTCGCGGGAAGAGAAACGGTAATGACGACTCGTTGAGGATGTTCTCGACGACGTGCGGGGCGTATCCGTCGCCCTCTAACTCCGCTCGGAGCCTCTCACGATCCTCATCATCTAGGTAGACGTCGTCCAGATCCAGTGACTGGAGCGTCCCGATACGAGCTGTCGTACGCCAGAGTAGCAACGTCAGAACGTGCTCACGTGAGGCATACCGATACCGGTCCAGATTCTCGATAATCTCCTGAGCCCGGTCCGTAACCAGTTTTACCGTATTGACGCGCTGTTCCTTCGACAAGTCTGGAACATCCAGTGCTGCAACGACATCATCCGACACCGCATTCAGATCTCGGCAGTACTTGAGGAACTGCCGTAGCGTCCCGAACTGGTTGTTTATTGTCGTCCGCTGGAGATCTGAGTTCCAACGCCGGGCCTCGAACTCCTTGACATCTCGCGTTGTCAGCTCACTCAGGTCGTCGATACCCTTCTCGGTCAGGAACTCCAGGAACGGCTTGACACGGTACTGGTAGGATTGGAGAGTTGACTCTGCCCTATCCTGTTGTTGTATCCAGAGGTCGAAGGCCTCGTTAGGAGGTGTGCTGTCAAGGTCGTCCTCGCCCAGCATGTCTCTCATCTCGTCGAGGAGCTCCTCGACATCCTCGTCATCGCCGTCGGTCACGACTTGAAACCTCCTCTGCTGTCCCAGCTTTTCGCTCCGACAGTTTCGTGTCGGTAGTCTGTGATTGTGTACATGGGTCTCTCTGCGTGACAGCGAGCGCGACCAGGGTTCCAAGCTGACACGCGCTCGCTGTCGAGGGACCCGCTCGGACTCGAACCGAGCTGCCACCTGTGGGCCCGAACCGCCGAAACCGACGTTTCGCTACTCCTCGTCGACGTCGCCGACCGCACAACTCGAACACGGATCGTAGTGACCAGCGAGTGCGGCCAGTGGTTTCTCGGTCGTCTTAGCCATCCGCTGGACGTACCCACACTGGTCGCTCCGGTGGTACGTCGTGTTCCCTCGGCGGCCGGCCGACGACGAGACAATGACCAGCTCTTGCCCGCCGTCGGTGACCATCTGGTCGTCGACGTCGTCGGGGTCCATCCGGTCCAGTCGGCCGGCGACGCCGGGCAGACCGGACTGGTCGTACGGTTGGCGCTCGACCGGCACGTCGAACGTCGCGCCACAGTGTCGACACGCGTAGCCGTGCTCGGTCGTGTCTCGAACCGTCGATCGGATACCTGTCGTATCGCACTCCGGGCACGCCAGCACGGTCTCTAGTTCGTCGTCGCTACGCGCCTCTATCGAAGTGTTCCTAGTCATGCTGACTCCAAAATCTCGTCTCGCGTTCGCTCAGCGGCGCTGTGGCCACACAGGGTAATGGTTGTGCGCCCGTCGGCGTCGAATCCATCGATGGGCTCGCCACAGATCGGACAGTAGCCCCTAGTCGATGGATACGGACTGGAAACCGCTCGGTTATCAATCGACTCTGTCGTGAACCGTGCGGGGCGTTTTTCAAGCCCCGTTTCGTTGATAGTCATACGGTCTGAGGTAGACCGACGCGACGCCCGTGCTGGTGACACGGCGTCGCATCCGTTTTCACGAGAGTACGACCCCCGAAGGAGCGTCGCGCCGACCTGTGTGTCCAAATGATTGGCCATTACTATTAGTATTTGGGGTAAAGAATAGACACTATGTCTAATAGAAAGGACAGTGTGTCTAGCACCGAAGATTGTTTTAGCTGGCTCTTCGGCCAAGATTCTATGTCTCGGCACCGAGCACCGTGGATGACCGGAAGCGACGATGTCATCCTTGAATTTCTGGATGATACTGGTGCCGGTCACAATCTTCGCGGGATTGCTAACAATTTCGAGGATCGAGGGATTGAAATCTCGTATAAGACCGTCACTCGTCGCGTCCCAAAGCTTGAATCTGCGGAACTTATTCGAGTACTTCCCGGTGAGGGGAGATACTTCGCAATCACAGAGAAAGGGAAGGCCTACCTCCGTGGCGAGGCCGATCTCCGGGAAGAGCCTGATCCAAACGAATAGATTCCACAGGACTCTCGAATAGACCACTCCGCTACGTTTTTCAAGAGCGGCTGTCGGTGTCGAAACAGGCCGTCGGCGACGAACCCCACCGACATCCCCACCCCCCACTGCCGACGGCCGTTTTCCTGCCATCCTCACGCCTCAACCTCCTCGATGCCGAACCCGTGCAGCGACTCAACCAGCCATTCGGGGATATCCGGCTCCACGAGGAGGTCGTCAGCCACGTCGGTCGTCGTCAGCAGCGTCGCGACGGCCTTGTCGTCGATGCCGAACTCCCAGCGCTCCTCGCGCTCGACCTCGATGCGCGCGGTGTAGTCGGGGTCGGTGTGGTAGAAGTACGCTGTCGCCTGCTTGCCCTCGACTTTCTCGCGCTCGATGCGGTCTGGCGTCGTTGCACGTGACATATCCGGGTCGAGGAAACCCCTCGTAAAAGCGCTGGGGCGGACGCGTGGGCGAAAGTGCTATTTCGAGCGACTGGATGCGTAATCTGGACTGACACGGCCGAGTTTGAGAGGGAGAACGAATGGGTAAATGATGGGTGAAAGTGGGTAAAAGAACCGCCCTCTGGCGATTCTACGATTGGGTAAAAGTCGAGACCGAGCGGTAGCACCGATTTCGGGTCGACCCCTCGGATTCGATAAGGTCGTACCGTTCGAGGTGCCGGAGATACCGACTCCGTGACGACTGGGATTTTGGCGAGTCTGCCCGCTCTTCGTATCGAGCGTGAAGCGTCCCGCCGTCGATTTCGCCCGCCTCGTCGATGATGCGAAACAGCAGCCGCTGATGCGTCCCTAGCGACCGGACACGACGCTGGTGGATATCCTGTTCGGCGTCGTCCGCGACCGCGTCGACGACCTCCGGAGTCAGCTCACCCATCTCATTGCTTTCGACGTGAAGCGCTGCCCGCCGGAGAAGTGCGACACCGTCCCGGGCGTCGCCAGCCGCAAGGTCGGCGATGTGTTCGATCGCACCATCGGCGACGCGAGAGGAGATTAGCCCGTGGACGATACGGGCGTCGAGAATGTCGACCAGTTCCGAGTGGCTGTACTTCTCCAGTCGGACAGTGGCAGCGCTTTGCATCCGTGATGCGGCGGCTTGATCCAGCGAGTTCAACCACTCCGTTTCAGCAGTCGTGATACAGATGAGCGAGACGTTCGGGATTTCGTACAACGCCAGCAGTGGTTCCTCATCGATCACGGCGACCTCGTCGAGGACGGCGATGAACTGCTGGTCGCGGTCTCGAAGGCGTCGGATGACCGTCGACGTCGGCGTCCCTTCCGACCGGAGATCCGCGCCGACACCGACGTCGCGGGCGAAGGCATGGACGACCGCGCCGGCGGAGTTGTCACGGAGGCAGTTCACGTAGCCCCACCGGAGGTCCACCATCTCGCGCTCGAGCTGGCCGAGCGTGTACTTCGTGACGGTCGTCTTGCCAGCGCCAGAGGGGCCGAAGATACAGATATCCTCTGCATATTCGAGCGACGATGGCGCGAGTATCGACGAAAGATGATCTATCTGACCTTCGCGGTGGTGGAGGTCACGAGGTACGTACTCGGGATCGATAGCACGGGCGTCGGTGATCATTACATTCCGACTGGTTGCCAGATGCGTATTAAAAAGTGAGCCACGTCCGGAGTGAAAGTGATACTTCAGCGACTGCTGAGTGTGTGACTTGCGTGTTAAAAATAGGATTGAACGTCTTAGCTATGCTTCAGGGCCGCTGTCTTGACCGAGGGTTGCGGAATTATCGCCTTCTTGTGATTGGTAGACGACTCGAATGTTGTAGTCGTTTTGAGTCGAAAGCGTGAGTGAGTTTCCAGCAGCCACTTCACTATTCGTTGAGGTTGAACTTCCGATGTTCGCCCATGAATCAGTAGTGTTGGAACCACTACCACGGATATACACTTCGTCTATTGAGATGGAATCGCCTCCATCGTGAGTTACATCAAGATATCCATCGTAGGTCGTCCCGCCTAAGCTGTGAGAACTTGATTCGTAGTCGAAACTGAAGCTCGCCTGAGGCGTTGTCTGCTGTGCTTGGTCTCCGAGTCCAAGGACGAAGGACGCGATCACGGCCGCGAGGATGACGGTGATGGCGACCATGAGGATCACGCCTATGACAGGCGAAACCGCATCGTCGTCGTTAATCAGTGCTTTCAGGTCCATAGGTTGTACGTAAACTACCATAATATCGAATGTTATAAAGATATACTACCGTTCGGCAATTTCCCATTTTCAAGTCTGGATTTCATCGCTTCAAGACTGAGTTGAAATCCACTCTTAGACCCTGATATGTCCGAATAATGCACCGCTCCGATTATCAGGCATTTGAAACGGTGGGCGTTCTCAGACTCTGTAATCACCGTGATGGGTTTAAGTATGTGGCTACTAACTTGGATACTACGAGAAAGTCGAGTGGACAGAACCACCCAACAGCAAACAGTGGTTGTTAGGGAACTAACAAAACTCTGTCGCCGGCTTTCCGTTGAACAACAATGGAAATTCGCAAACTACTCTCCGACGACCAGGGTGTCTCACCCGTCATAGGCGTAATCCTCATGGTCGCGATCACCGTGATCCTCGCGGCCGTGATTGCAACATTCGTTCTCGGTCTGGGCGACCAGGTCAGCAATACAGCCCCACAGGCGAGCTTCAGCTTCGACTACGATAGCTCCGGTACGCCACAGTTGGATATCACGCATGACGGTGGTGACACTATCGAGGCGCAGACCCTCACTGTAATTTCCAATGAAGATTTCGACGGGACCGGCTTATCTGGCCCAGTGAGTTCAGCTACGTGGGACCAATTCGACGCATACGGTGACGGCAGCGAAATCTCTGCTGGCGCCTCGGTAACAATCGAACAGGACGGGAGCAACTTCGACCAGGCAAACGTCAGGGTCACGTACCGATCGGAACAGGGCGACAATTCGGCGACGCTCGCAGAGTGGTCCGGTCCGGACGCCTAAGCACTAACAGCTTTCTACCTCGCGTTCCCGCTTCAGAACAACGCTATCAGATGCCTGTATCGCACCCACCTGACACAGACACTCTCATACAGGCCTTCATCGAGACCTACAAGACGAGTAGCGAGGCCACACCAGTCGAACTCGTCCGCCAGTATCACGAAGTCACGAAGTACACGGCGAAGAACCCGAACAAAGGGTCGACCGCCGTCGCGTCAGCATTGAACCTGCCACGAAGCCGAATCCGGTCGTGGGTCGACGGCGACGGCCGTCCGGATGCAGTCCGTGGGATGCAGAAAGCCCAGCGCAACGGCTGGTTTAATCTCGACTGGGACTCACCTACCCTCCAGACGTTGAACGTCCTCGTCGCCTGGATCTTCAGCGGCGGGAGTATCAACGATAACTGGGTCCCGGCGTTGACAGTGACGGACGAGACGAGAAGCGTAGCCACCGAAGCATTGGATCGAATCGGAACCGGTTCTGTGGCGTTTCGCGAGGCCGACGACGGACGGGCAACCGAACTCCGCCCAGCGACGGATGCAAGCGTGCTGGGCCGTCTGTTGTATGCATTGGGCGCTCCGAAGGGCGTGAAAAGCAGCGAGACTCCGCTCTCACTACCGCTGTATCTGTTGAACGGGCCGGAACACCTCCGACTGGCGTTTGCACGAACGTACGTCATCAACCGCGGCACAAAACGGCCGGACCGTCCCCAATCACCAGTTCAAATAGCCGAAGAGCGGGATACTGAGTTCCAGCAGGAGATCCGGACGTTTATTCAATCGGTGACGAACGGGCAGGCAGTACATGGCGATGCACCGTCATGGCGACTGAGTGCCGCCGCAGCCTATCAGCTGGATCAACCTCCAGACATCCCAGACGGGTCTACTGACGACACGGACAGGTAGTAACGGCTTGTCAAATGAGCCGAAATCTTCAGGATAACCAATTCCGTAACCGGGCGAGTAAACCACTGTCCTCTTGCTGTTGACTGCTATCTACTTCTTCCCTGTCCTCTGTAGAGATTGATCCGTCTACAGCTACATCTGGTGAGGACTCAAAATCTGGCTCTGATGTGGTACCCATCGTAATTGCATCATCAACAGGTTCTGGGGGCTTCTCGTCGTATTTTCGTTCGTACTCGTTGGGCTGGATCGGATCGAGGATTCGATGGCCACATTTTCGACACTCCAGCGGGTTCTGAGAGTGGATAGTCCCACATCTGTCACACACCCACAGCATTGGTGGCCTGTTGGACAGTGCCAAATATAAATCACAATGCAGCAACGGATTGTCTGAATAGTCGGTACTAATACTTGATTCCGGGTGTCTGAATAACGATATGGGGTTGTTTCGAAGCGACAAGTGGGAGTGTAACCGTTGTGGAGAAACCTATCGGTCCAATCCCTCTGAGTGTTCTGAGTGTGAGCACACTGTGTTTACCCAATATCGCGAGGAGCGAGGGGCGTCCTCAAAGGTGCGGACGACACAATCGACATCGGAGTCAGAACACCAGGAAGAAGTCTGGTACTGTAAAAAGTGCAAGCAGAAACACACCGAAGAGCGTGAACAGTGCAAAGTCTGCGGGACAGAGGAGTTCAAGAAGGTAGCCCCAGAACCATCCGAGGACAGCGACAATCAGTACACACACCCCGACGATGATGTCGAAACGATCTCAAACGTGCGTGAAGCCACGAGTTCCCCAGCCCAACCAGGGTCAGGAGATAGCAATCTCGGCTTTTATCTAACGATTCTACTGCTCGTCATCTTAGCCGGACTCGCAATATACATACTCTGACGGCCGTGGAGAAGATAACGACTTTTTATACAAGTCGTAACAGATACTCGTATTTTCACTCGGTACGCGGGGTGTGTCCAGACCTCCGCAACGCCTTTCCTAGCGGAAACTCAAGGAACCGTAATGCGAATCGAAGCCACCGATGGAAACGAACACAAAGTCTGGCTCACCGACAGCGAGATCGAGGACCTCCGCCGAGCGACCACCAGCCAGCGCGACGACCTCATCATCCAGCTGGGCGCGTTCGTCGGCCTGCGCGCCTTCGAAATCCCGCAAGTCAGTCCCGTCGACGTCAAACAGACCGAGAGCGACCAGTACCGCCTCCGGGTCCGCTCGGGCAAGGACACCAGCGGGAACGGCGGGAAGCCACGCGACGCCTACCTCCCCGACAGCGTCGAGCGCGACCTCCAGCGCTACCAGAACGAGCACAACATCGTACCGAAAGACCCGTACGTCGACCTGACACAGCCGGGCGTCCGGGCCGTGGTCCGCCGGACCGCCCAGCGAGCGGCCGACGAGACCGGCGACGCCGATTTCGAGAAGGTGAGCACGCACGATCTCCGCCGCCGGTTCGCCCAACGACTCCTCGTCGACCAGCAGATGAACCCACGCGTGGTGATGGCAGTCGGCGGCTGGGAGAGCTTCGCAGCGATAGAACCGTATCTGAACGCACCCAGTGAGTCAGTCATCGATGATGCGTTCGATAACATCTCTCTGTAGCCCGATTGTGGAGAAATCATCCTCCGTACGATTGTACCGCTACGCAAGAGATCGATAGGGGTCGCTGTCTCCCGTTCAATCCGATAATCAAAGTTTATTGACTCGAACACTCGCTAATGAAATGAATGCCAATCGATGAGCTATGGAATGGTGTTCTGATTTTCGGTAGGAATATCGAGTGGTTGGAACCAGTCTTCGAGATTTATCCACCACTGGTATTGTTGGGAACATATCTTGCGGCAACAGGTGCGTATCTAATAGCTGCCGACGATCTGGACAATTTTGTTGGACTCTGGTTGGTGATGACTGTCATCTATCCACCGGTATTGGTCTGGCAAATAAACAATATGGATATGACCCGCGACATATTCCTCGGATATTCACTCGCAGATAGCACCGTTGCGCTCCCACTGGTGCTGATGTTGCCGGTCGCGTACATCCTCGTTCAATCGCTACAGGACCGGTTTCAGGAGGTTGCGTGATGGTCGTCTCGTGGTTCTTTGATTACTTCCCGCCGTGGCTGGCGATAGTTCTCGTAACTGTTGGGTCTGTCCTTGTTACGTGGGGACTGCCGTTCATCGATCCCGATAGTGAGTTCGCTGTAGAAGCTCCGAAAGGAGTTCTCGGTACGCTCATACTCGGTATTGGAACCGGACTTACGATCTGGGGCGCACGAGAGACAGCCTCGTTCAACACTGTCGTTGTTGGAATCATCCTGCTTGGTTCGTTTATGCAGGGAGCGGTCGCGGTCAATTTCTACCGTAAAGTCTATAATTTCGTTTCGAATGGCTCGCTCCCGTCAGGCGGTGGATTCAAGCGGAAGATCGCTGGTCATCTCCTGATACTGTTCCTGTTACTTGTGTCACTGTGGGGCGTCATTTATTTCACAATCTGGGGTGGCTTAGACCTCGGAATACGGGATACCGTGCGACTGTACTGGACTGTCGCCACGGTTATCATCAGTATCGTGGGGCTATCCACACGCTTTTGGTTTATGCAAAGAGGGTTCTCTCCGCAAATAATGTTCGGGGGGATTTTTCTCATCACCGGAGCGGAAATCTTCAATCTACAGTTAGAGCTGGAACTGGCGATATTTGTCTTGTCTCATATAGCCTATGCACTCGGATTCTGGATAGCAGTGTATCTCTTTGTCAATTCAGTTCGCAATTCAAATCGTAAGGCCAGACGCCAGTATGCCAAGATAAGTGACTGATTTCGTTGTCTGTTCGTAGAAAGCTTACTCGCCCTGCCGCCGTCCGAACACGTCCTCTTCGAGCATCCGCTCGGCGGCGACACGCTGAATGACTTCACACTCGTGGAGTTCGGGAATGTCGCCGTCACACACGCGGACGAAGTAGGCACGCTCTCCCAACCGATCGACAGTGAGATGCGACTCGTCCGGTTCGCCGTCCTCGTCAAGGAGGCCGTCGCGGTCGAGGAAATTCTTCGGCACGGTCACCACACCAGATCCGTTCCGGTTCTGGAGCTTCTGCATAGTGGAGGAGACATATCTAGGTTATTAAACGTATCTTCTATGGTGACGCTGGTGCACCAGCGGTGTATTTACTGTGTACTCAGCGGCGGGTATATGGCCTGAGACTCGCATTCGCGGGCAACCCGCGGTCGAACCGCGGGCCTGTACCCCTACCCATGACCGACCACACGTCCGGTGGCGACGAACCACCGGACAGCGCGGCCGAGACCGCGAATCGACCGTTCCGAACCGAGTGGCGAAACGTCGACGAGCGAAGGCGCGAGCGAGCACGCCGTGAGGCGGCCGGCGCCAGCCGCGACCTCGCCGCCGAACTCCTCGCGGGTGACACATGAACGACCGCGCCACCCTCGTCCATCTGGCCGGCTACGCGACCATCGCGTCCATCCTCGCTACGGCGAACTGGGCCGGCCTGTCGGCAGTGCTGCTGGCACTCCCGCTCGTGCTGGGGACGCTCTGGGTCGCCGGCCAGCAGGGTGCCCGAAGCGCCGTCGATCGGGCGAAAGCCGACATAGACCACCCGATCCCGTCGCCAGCCACAGACGGCGGCACCGACCAGCCAACCACGGGTAGCGACCGGAACCGCCCAGAGAACGAATGAGACGCGCAATACTCGCCGTATTCCTCACTCTGACCGTTATCGCATCGCCCATCGCCGGCACCGCCACCGCGGCGCCCGGCCTGAACTTCAATTCGGACAAAGCGCCGAACCCGACAGCCGTCGAGGATGAACTCGTCATCGACGAGTGGGATAACTCGGAGATGTCCTCGGCAACACAGTACTACAACGACTCCGGTGAACTGACCTCGCTGCCGGCGACGGTCAACCAGTCACAGGACACGCCTGTCGGCGTTCGCTTCGACCAGATCGACGCCGACGCGTATCACCTGTTCCCGCGCATCGATGGGGAGTCGTCGAACTCCGCGAACTGGACCGTCGCATCGGACTGGACGACATCCTCCGGAGCGTCTTCGTCCATGTCGGTCAGCGACGCCGACGCTGACGGCGTCGACAAGCTGGAGTTCGCGGCTACCATCGCCAGCGGCGAGACCGCGACGGCGACCTACGCCGACAACGTGTCCATCGACTCGGACCCCAACAAGCGCGTGCTGACGACGGTCTTGAACGTCGACACGCTTTCGGGAACGGCCGAGATCCGCGCCGTCGACAGTGATGGCGACTACCGCTACGCCGAGATCAACGGCTCGGCCGACGCGTCCGCCGAAGACATCGCCGCCAACAGCACGGGCAACGGCATCGTGTTCGCCGAGAAGCTGGCGAACCTCCCGCTGGCCGGCAGCGGTGACGGCAGCTTCGACGGCATCCAGAAAGTCGAGATCGTCGGCGTCGACAACGACGTGACCGTTACGATGGCCGGCCTCGATCTGGACAAGAAGAGCGAGGCCGACCTCGCGGAGATCGAACGCGACACTGACGGCGACGGCGAGCTCGAGACGACGACGGTCACGAACTACTACGAGGGCGGCGTCGCGAACATCACCGACCTCGACACGCTGGGCGGTATCTACGACGACGCGGTCATCAACGACCTGCACGTCTACGACGTCCAGTACCAGCTCTCGGACATCACGGACTCCGACGAGTACTCAACGAACGTCTCATCGGCGGACGACTACAACTACCCGCAGAAGCTGGAACTGTACGCGGACATGGAGGTGCCGTCGGCCATCGACTTGAGCCACGGCACGATCACGCTGGAGTTCGAACAGGGCCTCGTCGAGTCCCGCTACGCTATCGCAGAGGTGGCGACCGGCACCGACACCGACGAAGAGTTCGGCAACCTGACCGACCAGGACGGCGCCTACGCGAGCGTCACGGACACGCTGGGGTCGCAGGGCTCGACGGCGACGTTCGTCGCCGACGCCAGCGCTGATACGAACTACCGTGTCCACATGGTCATCCTCTATCAGGACGAGGAGATCGACACGATCCTGCAGTCGCTGGCCGGTGGTCCGACCGGGACGTCCGGCGGCGGGTTCTTCTCGTCCATCTGGGCACAGGTAACCGGCGTCGTCGGCGTCATCCTCGGCGCTGTGGGCCTGAAACGGAAGCTCGGAGGGTCCTGATCGTGTCGGCTGGTGGGCCACGAGTCCGGAGTCTGTTCGACCGGGCGGCCAACGCGGGCAGCATCGGTGCCGTCCTCTTCCAGGGGATCGGCGCCGTGTTGTTCGCGTTCGGCGCGGCGCTCGCCAGTGGCATCTTCACGCTGGCAGACGTGTTCATCGTCCCGACGCAGGCGTTCATCGCCGCCGCAGGCGACCTCATCAACGCGGTATTCGGTGGGACGGCCCAGATCATCAACTTCGGGGCTATCGCCAGCGCACTCTCGATTGGCCCGGGTGGCCGGTTCGCCAGCCCGCTGTCGTTCGTCTTCGGGTTCGCCATTGTCCTGCTGGCGTTCTACGTCCTGCTGGCGTACATCAGCGAGGAGGACACGACGAACTTCTTCCCGTTGATCGGGACGGGCTTCGACGTGCCGACGCCGGGCTGGACCGACTCCGAAGAAGAGGAAGAGGGATAGCATGGTCGAAATCAGCGACTACATCGCCGAGAACGGCGTCTCGATCCGCTGGGGGCGGTTGCTGACCCTCATTTTCGGGGCGAGCATCCTCGCGTACTTCCGAGGGACTATCTCGGCGTTTCTGTCGCTGGTCAACGTCCCGTTAGAGTTGCTGTCCGGCCTCACCGAGTTCGCTGCGACGGCGGTCGGCGTCGTCTACGGCCTGCCGGCGGTCATAATCAACCGCGGGTTCGCGGCGGCGATACCGTACGTCGCCGACGCCGGGATTGCCGGCTACGTCGTGGCGCTGATGATCGTGCTGGCAACGCTGTTTCCAATAGCGTGGGTGGTGTCTCGTGTCCGCTGACGACACTGAGACACTGTTCACGCTGAGAGCGCCGAAAAGCGTCGCGAAGACGCTGTTTCAGTTCGCCACGAATCCGGTAGCGTTCGTCGGGAGCATCATCTCGGCGTACATCATCAACGCGGTGCTGAACGTCGGCGCCTTCGGCGTGAACACGATTCTGGCGATGTTCGACGTCGTCGCTGGCACGTTCGACGTCATCCGCGTGACGCTCATCAACGTGTTCGGCGCACTCGGTGTCGATCTGCTCGGTGCGTACTCAGCGGTCCAGCAGGCGATTGCGGGGGTAATAGCCAGCGCTGGATGGGCCGCACCGATACTCGCAGTCGGGTTCACGGCCGTGCTCGTGTACCTCGGCTGGGAGCTGCTGAAACGCCTGCCGGCGATCGCCTGGAAGCTGTACATGCTGATTCCCGGGACCTGACCATGGAACGACTCAAAAATCTCGTACTACATCCGCTGACAGGCGGGGCGGTGATCCTGAGCGCACTCGGGAGCCTCGGCCTCGGCTTGTTCGACCCGCTCTGGGGCCTGCTGTCGGCGACGTCGGGTTACTGGTTCCCAGCAGTCGCGACGACGGCGGCGACGATTCTCCCGGAACTCGGCTATGCGGAACTCGGGACGAAACTTCTCGTCGCCGCCGCGGTGCTGTACGTCGTCATTCTCGCCGACAAGGGCCTTGACCGGGCTCAGAAGTGGTTCAACAATAGATGAAACACACGACACACACGAAACGAACGGATCGAATCCCCTCACGGAGAGGGCGAACCAACAGCGGGCCGGGAGGTGGCCGATAGTGCCAACGATGGATCCGGTGGCCGGCATCGGCGCGTTCGTCGCCATCCTCGGCACCGTGTTCCTCCTCCGGTTCGCCGTCGCGTATGCCCGGAGCGAGGATCTCAGCGTCTCGTGGGATCGAACCACGCAGTGGGTAACGGCCATCGCGATGGCTGTCGGCGGTGCCGTGATGATGGGCCTCGTCCAGTTCGGCGACCTCGTCGGCATGGCTATCGAGTTCGTCGTCAGTCACCCGTACTTCGTGAGTAACTTCGCGGTCGGTGGCCTCGGCGCTGGAGCGCTGTCGGGCGCGATCTCGCTCACCGTGTCCCAGTACGTCGGCATCGCACTGGCGCTCATCGGCCTCGTCTTCCTCGTCGTGGAGGTGGACGAGTATGTCTGACCTCGTCGAGTTCGACGACGTCCGACTGTCGGACCTCTCGCTCGGTGGCTGGTTGGGACTCGTGATCGCTGGCGTCGGCCTGTGGGCCATCGGAAAGGCGCTTGTCGAGTGGGTCATGCTCGGGAATGACCCGCTCGTCGGCCTCGTCGCTGGTGGGTTCTTCGCACTCATCGGTGCCATGCTGGCCTACGATAACGGCCTACCGGAGTGTGAGGCACACTGCGAGGCGTGCGGCGGGCACATCCGGTCGCAGTCGAGTCGCGACGGCGTCAGTGAGTTCGTGGAGGTCCGTGCATCGGGTACACCGCGACGGGCCAGCGTCGGCCCGCTAACGGTCGTCACGGAGCGGAATCGGCGCGAGTGGACCTACTGCTCCGGCGAGTGTGCGGCTGCCGACGCCGAGAGTCGGCTCCTCGTCGGCCACGTCGAGACTGAAGCTATCCGCACGGCGGAGGTGGACGATGCCACCTAAGGGCGGCCCTGGCGGGGCGCCGACACTCCCCGACGCCGTCCCGAGTGGCGTCCAGAACCTGCTGGACGGCATCTTCAACTGGGGCGGCGACGCCGGCCGGGCGTTCGGCGAGTTCGTGAACGGTCTCGCGCAATCCATCGGCGGCGGGCCGGCAGTCATCATCGAGCGCGGGGCCGAAGTGATGGCACAGTCCGTGTCGACCGCCCTCGACGTCGGGGTGGTGGTCGCATGACTGCCCCGTACTCGCTGGCGACGCTGACCCACCCACAGATCGCGCCGGAGGCGATCGCGACGCTCACCAGTCTCGGCGCGGCGGCGTACATCGGTGCGGCGACCGCGGCGGCCGGCCAGTACGCGCTGACCGGGTTCGCCGTCCTCGCAGTGCTGGGCCTATTGGTGGCGCTGAAACGGGTCGACAGACGCGCTCGGTACGTGGAGGAGCTCACCACGACATGAGCCGGGCACCCATCGCGCTGCTGGCGCTGGTCGGCCTGCTGGTCCTCTCACCGGTCGTCGGCGCCGTCGACGCCCAACAGGTCGGGAACGAGACGGCCGGCAACGCCAGCGCCAGCGACGAGAGTGGCCTGACCCTCGACGACCTCACCCAGACTGGCCCGCGACAGGCGAACTCCCCACCGAGCGTCCGGATGGGCCAGGACCAGTTCTTCTGGGTCGTCTACTGGCCGGCCAACAACCCCTTCGCCAACCCCGGTGCGACCGATAGCGGCGAGTACCTGCCGCCCGGCCACACGGTCGGCCGGAACGCCGTGTATCTCCGCACCTGGACCTACGGCGACCAGCAGGAGACCGTCCACGTCGCCTACTGGGAGAAAGGCCAGAAGACGGTCCAGCGCGGCAACACGACCACGACGGTCCCAGTCGCGAAGAACGTCACGCACGTCACGCACGACGTCACGTTCGAGCGAGGGCGGCCCACGGTGAAGATCCCACTCCGCCAGCACGACGAGGCAGTCCGCGTGACGATGTGGATCGAGGGCAAAGAGTACGCGCGATGGGCGAACTTCAGACACAAGAGCATCGCTACCACGCAGTCCGTGGACATCAACAGTGCCGGTGACTACATCGCCAGCGTCATCGTCGATTTCCTAGCGATCATCGTCGTCGGTGGGTTCGCCGTCGGCTGGCTCTGCAAACAGGGACTCGACAAAGCAGGAATCGGCCCGCAGTACGGCTATACGCCGTGGATCATCGCCCTCTCGTTGGGGACTGGCCTCGGTGGCCTGCTCTTCTACGAAGGCGTGGCGTCGCTCGTCGTAAACGCCCAGTACGTCGTCTCACTGTACGTCGTGGGGCTGTTTGCGATCATCCTGCTGGAGACGTACACGAACAACGTCAGCAAGGCGGTGTTCTTCCGCCCCACGCTCGAACACGCCGAGAGCCCGACTCGTGAGGGGCAGAATTCCTACGACATCATCGACGGCGAGATGGATGTGGAGAAGATCGTCCGGACCGAGCACGGCGTCGCAGTCGTGAAATCGGGTCTGTTCCCCTTCCTCGCCCGCGTCTTCGGCAAGAGCGCTCGACTCGCGAACGTCGAACAACTCCGGACGCGCGTGCCGCTGAAAGAGGGGTCGAAATGGGACGAGATGTTCGTCGTCGACCCAGAGAGCGAGAAACTGCTGTTCTACGAGCCAGAGCACTGGACGATCGACTGGCCGCCGCTGGACCGCGACCACGGCGGTGAGTGGCTGGCTATCGTCGGCGCTATCGTTCTGGCTATCGGGTCGGTCCACTACGGGCTGGCGTCGTTCTGGCCAGTCACGACCGTCACGACGATGGGCCTTCTCGTGTGGCTGGCGACGCCAGTCGACGGCAAGGCCGCGGTCCGTCCGGCGCCGATGCATCTCCGCTCGGCGTTCGGAACGATGGTCCAGTTCGCCGAGGACGTCGACGACGCGAAACACCTCGAAGAGGTCAAAGACCAACTCGACCGGGAACGCGTCCGCAAGCAACGCGCAATCGACGAGAAGGTCGCCGACCACGACCGCACGCTCATCGAGGAGTCCTACGATCCCGACGGCGAGGTGCCGGCGGCGATCCGGAACGACGACACCGACGAGAGCGTGACCGATCACCGCCGCGAGGCGACGAACGGCTCGCTGGCTGCCGATGAGGGTGATAACGATGAGTGACGCGCAGGACTCGTCGTACACGCCCGCACTGGTCACGCTGAAAACGAACGTGCGCGACCGCGCCGACGAACTCCGGGCGGGCCTCCGCTCGGAAGACCGCGTGCTGGAGTGGCTCCAGGAGATGACGGTCCGGACGCTCGGCCGTCTCGACCGCCGGATGTACGCTGACATGGCCCGCCAGTTCCGCGGTCAACAGGGCCTTCTCCTCGGGGCGATGCTCCGGCCGTCGGCACGCCGGGGACCGATGCGCGACCTCGACGAAGCGGTTGCGAAGGACGTTCGCGAGCGCATCCTCGTCACCCACGTCCAGCCAGCCCACCGCAACGCCTTCCGGAAACTCCGGAACGACGTGACCGAGTACGTCGAATCTGCTGACGAGGGCGACACGCACGACCCACGCCAGCAGAAGCACATCGGGATGCGACCTGGGCTGACCGAACTCGACCAGCTTCAACAGTCGGTACTGGCCGAGTTACTCGAGGGCCTCGACGACAAGCCGGCCGTTATCGGCTGGAGTAGCGACGTGCTGGATGCCACGCACGGCGAACTCGGCGCAGAGTGGGGCAAGCGCGTCTATCAGGAGGGCGCGACCGTCGACGTGCTGACCGGCGACAGGCCAGAGCACGAGCGGTCGCGGCGGCTCTTCGCGGCTACGCACCTCCTCCCGAAGTTCAGAGCTGGCGTCCGCGTGCGCATCGGCCGGGCTGGCGAACTGCCCGAGAAAGGCGCTGGAAACGACACGGAGCAACCTGATTGGTGATGAGTCAGATACCATACGAGAGCGCAGAGTCACAGACGATCAGCGAACAGATACTCCCGGAGAAGGCGGATTCACAGCCCCAGATCCGGGATCAGCTACGGACGCTCACGGAGCCACACACGACGTCGTGTCAGGCGCTGGGCGACCCGGCGGCGAAGAACCACAACGACGGCGAGGACATCCACAAGCGGTTCGGCAAGAAGCCGCTCCACCAGTATCTCCACGACGCCGAGGGCGTCCCCATGTCCATCGCCCAACATCCAGAGGCGTTCGTCGACGCCCTCGTCTACACGGATGAACGCGATCTCGAACTCCTCCGGGCACTGGCCGGGAAGGTGGACTACCACCCGGACAACGCCCGCCTCTCTCACGAGGCACTGGAGCGCTACCCGCCGTATCGAGCGAAAGTCTTCGAGTGGATCGCCGACAAGCCGAGCCGGGTCAACCGGATCGGCGCGGTGAAAGGGACCGACATGTTCATCCACGGCGAGCCCGGCGGCGGCAAGACGACGCTGGCACTGTCGATGGTGATGTGGCGGATGCAGGTCAACAACGAGACCTGCATCTGGGCCGAGTCCGTCGACGAGTCGGGGACGAACGAGCGGACCGAATGGTTGGCACTCGCACCCTACGCGACGCTAGCCATTCCCGAGGGGATGAACACGCGGGTCCGGATCGTGCCCGAAGCCCACGGCGTCGACGAGTTCGAGGTCCGCCCAGAAGACATCACGCGGGACGTCATCCGTTACGAGTCGGTGCAGGACTTGATGAGCCAGCTGCTGCCCGGGCAGTTCTACGTCGTCTTCCCCGACCCGTTGCATCGAGGCTGTCGCGACGTCTCGAAGTTCAATTTCTTCGACTACCGGATGACGACGCCCGTCGACGAGGACGGGCCGACGAAACCGACTGACGCGGATCACTGGTGGTTCGCGTTCGTCGCCCACCGGATCACGGGCGACGTGTTCGTGCATCCGACGTTCATCAACCTCGACGAAGCGGGGAACATCCTCGACGCCGACGCCGAGAAAGACGCACACGAACACTATGACAAGATCAAGTGGTTCAGGAACAAGTACGCCGACGCCCGGAAAAAGGGGCTCTCGTTCTCCTACCAGGCCCACGCACTGAGTGAAGTCCATCGGTTCGCCCGCCAGAAGATTCGCTGGCGGCTGACCATGAACGGTAACTCGCCGCCACTGGGCCGAACGCTGCCCGGCGACCGCTCGTGTCCACTGAACGAGGACCTGACCTCGGACATGGACACTGGCGAAGGGATGCCGTGGAAGGCGCCGAATTTTGCGAAACTCAAGTGGCCGAACATGAAGGGCGATGCCCGACTGGACGCCGAGGTCAGCATCGACTTTTTGAACTGGCAGGAGGCGGTCGGCAGTGCTTGAGCAAATCGCTGTTCGCTCAGAAATTTTTAAAAAATCTGAGCGAGCAGGGGGCAGGGGTCGAAAACCGAAATCGGGGTCGAGCGGCCGCGAGAAGCCGGTCGAGATTTCGGCTTCGCACGCGCGCGTTACTCCGATAGGACACGAGCGGCCCCCCGGGGGCACGCGCACACAGTACTGCGGAGGTGCGTCCGCGTGATGGCTGCCGTCGTCTACGAGCTCGTGAAATCGCTGCTGGAACTGCTGGCGAGTCACGTCGGCGTCGAGGGCGTCGCCATCGGCGGGCTGGCGGCGGTCGTCGTCGGCCTGTGGTACCTGCGAGAGGCCGCCGACGCGTTCGTGGTCCTCGCTCGGTACTCGCGAGTGCTCTCGCTCATCGGGTTCGTCGTGCTGGTACTGGCGGTCGTCGGGACGTACAGCGGCGTCGTCGACGTCGGGAGTGCCGTGTCGGCGGTTGGACAGTTCGTCAATCGAGTTTCGGAGGTGCTACACTAAATGACAAACAAAGATGATAGAGATTGGCAAAAGCTACTGAAAACCGGCGGCATCGCGATACTGTTGATAGCATCTGGAGCGGCCCAAATTGCGGGAGCGGCAAGCTCTCCTACTCCCTATGGCGGGACGGATTTGGACCAATTTGCAGACGGAGATTTGAATGAGTACCATTGCGACGGTAGTTGTTCAATAAACGATGTTGGTCGGATAACGACGAACCACACCGTTAACGACGACTACGCTTTAGAGCTCCACAGTAAGGAGTATATGGAAGGCTCTTTCCATAACTCCGGGTCGTTCGACAATATCTCAATGTGGGTTTATTTCGAGGCGGGGAGTCAAGAAGTCGGACAAGGATTGTGGGACCAAGTGGACGGGAACAAACTAATGTATAATCGCTATAACGCGGGGAGTGGGAGCGTAACTATTCGGTACTATGATGGTTCATCGTGGTACGATACCAACGTTACTTTCCCAACAGAAGAACACGTTAGGGTCTTTTTCCGACCGGATTACGGTTCAAACAGCTACACGGTGGCGGCTTACGACACGTCCGGAAATTTAATTTCTGAAAGCAATTCTATCGCGTTTTACCAGAATGGGAATAGTATCGGAGCGGTCAATTGGGACCAGCGGACCTATCAAGGACCCCACATGGTTATCGACAATATCGTCGGTAACGCACAACCCTCGACCTCCAAAGTCTCCGGAACTGTCACGGACACTGACGGCAACGCACTCGAAAACGCCACGGTTGAAACGGACACCGGCAAGTCGACGACAACGAACGCCACGGGCTACTACTCGTTCTCGTTGAAGGACGGCGACTACGAGATCACGGCGTCGAAATCGGGCTACAAGAACAGTTCCCAGAACGTCACGGTATCGGGTAGCGACGTCACAGGCGTCGACTTTGCGATGGTCGACACCGACCGCTTCGAGATGGAGTTCGGCCTCGACGACCGGACCGAGAACGACCTCTTCGCCGACGATCTGAAACTGTACACCGAGCGCCCGGACGGCACAGTCTCGGTCACATCGTTCAACCACAACACGAAGGCGTTCGTGAACCTCTTAGACGGCAAGACGTACAACTTCACGATCATCAGCGACGAACCGGCAGTGTGGGAGACAAAAGGGTTCATCGCCGTCAAGTCGATCCAGCAGGCGACGTTCATCATCAACGCGCCGAAGCGAGCGACCACAGAGACGAACGGGACGGCGACGCCGACACTCGACGAACGCCTCGACGTCCGGTTCGCGGAACTGGAGTCGTCGCTGACCGGCAACGGCACCGCGGTCACGGTCCAATCGCCGGAACCCGTCGAGGAGTTCGACTACACGATTCGGAACGAGAGCGGCGACCCGGTATACAACGGTACTCGCGAGTTCGACGACCCGACGCGGTTCTATCAGGGCCAACTCTCGGATAGCGTGACGAACAACGCCTCGCAGGTCGAGAACCCGACGCTGGACTACTCCGGCGAGTACGCGAACGGGACGGCGTTCAACGGAACGACGGACCTCTCGGGGACGCTCGGCGGCGGCTCCGCGTTCGGCCCGACCGGGACGGGCGGCGGTGGCGGCACGGCTTCGACGGTCGCCGGCGTGGGCCTGCTGGCCGGCGCGGCCGTCCTCGCGTACCGACGCTTCGGGAACGGAAACATCGGTCAGACGGTGAGCAACCTCGTCGGGAGGAGCCGCTGATGGCAAACAGTAGCGTGTTCGCGAAGCTCGCGACCGCGATGCTGGTGGCGGCGCTGCCCGTCGCGGTGGTCGGGGATCTCCTCGTGGACGGACTGGCGCCGGTCGTGATCGGCGTCGCCCTCGCGGTGGGTGGCCTCGGCATGATCGTGCTGGACTCGGTCGCCGCGCCGACGCCGGGGAAACTGCTGTGGGTCCTCGGCGTCGGGCTGATCATCGCCCCCGTCGCGGCGGGGAACGTCCCGCTGTTGCCGTCGGAGGTGCCCGCCGAGACGATCGTCGCCGGCCTCGTCGTGCTGGTCGCCGCCTACGCCCAGCGCGTCCGGGAGGTCGACATGCCGTGAGTGTGCCGTTCGAGGTGCCACTGGTCGCGTGC
This sequence comes from Haloarcula rubra, assembly GCF_019599465.1. Lineage (GTDB taxonomy): Archaea > Halobacteriota > Halobacteria > Halobacteriales > Haloarculaceae > Haloarcula > Haloarcula rubra. Next base: position 171,450 of record NZ_RKLR01000004.1, on the reverse strand, counting down.
GTCCGCTGTGCGGCTGAACAGTCGACGGATTGGTGTCCGGCGTGTGGGCGTCGACGCACGCAGGTATGACCGATATCGGGGCACTGCTGGTCGGTCTGTCCGCACTCGTGTTCGTCGTCGGCCGCTCGTACGTGGTGGTGAGCGACTGGCTGGAGTCCGACGATCCCGGTCCGTCGCCGGTCGAGGAGGTGCATCAAGCGTATCTCGATGGCGAGATCGACGAGACGGAGTTAGAACGCCGGCTGGGCATCCTCGTCGACGACCGGGCGAGTACGATTCGAGACATGTGTGACGACGTCGACGGCATCGGCGATGAACTCTCTCGAGAGCTGGCTGACGAGTTCGACACGGTGGCCGATCTCCACGCGGCCGACTGTGAGGACCTCCAGCGCGTCGACGGTATCGGGGACAAGAAGGCCGAGAAGCTGTTGGACGAGTTGTAGCTGGGGTAGCACTACAAGGCCAGAGTGGCAGAGTTCCGCCCATGGTCAACAGCGAGTTCCGAGCGAAGGTTCTGCGGGCGCTCAGGCTGAACTCTACGGGACCGACGGGCGGTGTCAGTCTGACTGGGTTCAAAACGTTTCAATACAGACTCACCTAGTAGAATTCACACAAACACCAATGAGTGTCCACTCAATTGTAGAGAAGGCACTAATTGTATTCTCTACATATCTTACACCCAGATATATACAAGAGATATACGACTGAAAGTGCAAAGATTGTCAATATAGGTAATGAAGCTGTTGAAAATCCGAAAACACTAAACTCAATTTGCATTCCTTTCTTAACTCCCCATGCTAATAGGCTGAGGGATGTAATTAGTGAAAGCTGTGACAACGCTAAAAATATACCATTGAACTGATTTACTTGTTGAGTTCTGTCAATCCAATCTTCATATGAATCTAGTAAGATTACGAGCCATTCATCATCCCGATATTTATTATCCAGCATTCTGTTAATATCACTTGAATTCGGACCTAAGTCTGGAGATGAGCTACTGTAGGTAAACATCCCAAGTGAGATTGAAAGAACAAGTCCAGCGATACCCCACTTTGTAAATGGGTTTACAAACGTATTTGGATTCTCTATCACAGACGGGGCAGAAACAATAATTCCCAAAATTACAGCTGTAATCCTAACAGTTCTGGTTGCCTTGTTATCTATATCATTTAAAATACTTATTTGATGGTCCAGTACGGTTCGTGCTTCTTCATGTGTGATTTTAAGAGAGCGAATATTAGATGGGTAAGACAGATCTTCAGATGGCGATTCTTCAGAGTCAGTCATAAAAATATCTCATCTACGTTTCTGATTTGATACCATTTATTTTCAACGATATATTTATTTGCTTCGATATACCCCATCTTGGACTTTGTCTAGATGGTCTTTCTCAACGAGTTTTCCCAGTGAGCGACTAACGCTGGATTTGGGGCGATTTATCGCCTCCGCCAGCTCTCCTGTCGTATGAGTTCTTCCTTCTGATTCTCTAAAATATTCAAGTATCTCGGTCTCGACTTTGCTCGCTACGCTGTTTAACAATTGGTACTGGTAAAGCAGCTGTTTCAGTTTCCTCAGATCGATTTTAGCCTGATCAATCGTCCGGACATTAGGGGCTGAAAACCCCGGATCATCGTTTATCTCAATGATTCCAAACTCTTGGAGGTTCTTCAGTTGGCCTTCTGTCAAAGTCACTGACGTAAATTGCATTCTAGTACTTCCGTCAATTTGAAACTCTGATTCTGAGGACATATCTTAACTCTGTACACAGGGTCAGTTAAATATTTTTGCTCCCGTTACTCCTAAAATCGGATATCTCGAATTATTTACCGCATTTGCGAAGTAGAATAGCACCTACGTATAGTAATTTGATATTTGCATCAATCTCTGATTTTTCGGAACGTATATCGGCTCCTCGATGTACAGGCATTTGAGATATTGCTCAAATATCCTTTCATATTTCCTTTATAGCATGATATTAACGTCAATAACTATGTCACTACTGTCATTGCACGTCGGAAGGATTTATGTTCTGCCACACATAGGTATACTCACCATGGCTGATATCAGAGACAAAGAACCCCCGCTCGAAGGACAGAAGGGGTATAAAGGACCCGCAATCTTCGCCAGGTTCTTTCACTCACGTGTTGAACGTGATGTAGACGACGAATAAAGCCACAAATCTGGACTGCACGCGTTTTCAACCTTCTGTAAGAGCACTACCCCAGATACATCCTCATACCATCGGAACTGGGACGTTAAACAGTATTTCGAGCATTTTGAGGACAATATAGGCTCCGAGGAGCAAGATTACTACTTGACGGATTAGATCGGCAATATCTCTGTCACCGGTTTCTGTATTACCATCTACGTCTCCGAACCGAAGATCATCATCTGTCATTGTTATTTTACTTAGATTTACCGTTGTCGTACCATTCCAGGATATCAAGGGCGTCGTACCTCTGAACCAACTGAGCGAGGTCGTCGGCATCAATACACTTCACTCTCATTCTGTCTGCCAACTCTCGGGCGTCCTTCGTGAAGGAACTCGTCGTGACAATTGTTACACCCTCAACGTCGTCCCACTGTTGTCTCAGAGCAGCGTACTGCTGGACATCCCTGCTCGTGATTTTGTTCCCCGCTGCGTAGCGCTTGCACTGAACGGCAGTTTTTGGGCCTCCATCAGGTGGTTGTCCGATGACATCGAGGCCCTTGTCTGGGCCTGCATCCATCACTTCCGTTGCCCACCCCTGACGTTCCTGCCAGACATCGGCAACAAATTGCTCGAAGTGACGTGGAGGGAGACGCCGTAGCGCCTCCAGTATCTCACATGAAGCTGAATCCACTGTCGTTGTCCCAGTCAGGCCGGAATTCGTTCAACGTCTCCTTGACGTAACTCTCAGAGCAGTCGCAGTTCGCTGCAATCTGTTTCGGGTTTGAGACACCCAGATCGTACTCGTTTATAATCGCGTCTTGAAGTTTGGTAGTGTCGTCATTGTGGTTGTTCCCAAACATATCGGGTTCTACTGATTTGTGACTGATAAATTTATTCCCAGTTACATACCAGCCATAGTGAGAGAGCCTCGATCAACACCCTTGTTTCGCGTGCTTCAACTGGAGTCTGCGGCAGCGGGGCGGGGTGTATTTTTGCGCCCCGCAGGGGCGTGGCCTTAGCCACACCCGCTAAGGGGTGCTGCCCGCCGGGCGGGCACGCGACCGACAACCAACTGCCGATGAGACCGAAACAAGCCGGGAACCGACTGCACCCGAAACAGGGGTTACGGGGTTCGGCCGCGTTACCACTTATAAAGAACCAGTACGCTGGATAGTGATGCCTCTCGGCTGTCGGGCGCTACCGGAGGGTTCTGGCCGGGCGCGTGTACTGCGTGCCGTCGATGGCGACCTCGACGACAGCGTCCAGCAGCGTCGCCGGATCACGACCGTCGGTCTTCCAGGCGCGGATCATCTCCCCGATGACGTCGCCAACGAGTGGCTGGTTCGTCGACTTCAGCTCTGAGAGCACCGTGTCGATGCGGACCACTGGGCGCTGCCCCTCGTGGTTGGGCGCCTCGAACTCGGCGCCGTACTTCGCGAGCCACCGGTCGAACGCCGACGACGACGACTGCCGGACGTCCATGTCGACGATACGAGCGGCCCGGTCGGCTGCTGAGTCGATGGCGTGCTCGACGGACTCGACGAGCCCGCGAACCTCCTGCCGAAGCTTCTCCGAGACGAACCGGACGTGGCCGTTATCGCTGGTGACGACGCCCTCCAGCCGCTGGAGCATTCGATACACCGTCGACAGCGACGTGTCGGTCGCATCGGCAAGCTGCTCAGCGTGCATCCCGCCGTCGGTCGCGAGGGTCTCGGTCATCGACTGGTCGGTCGGCGTCATGTCCCGCAGCACGGTCAGCAGCAAGTGCTCCTGCTGGGTCTCCAGCCGTGGGAGCGGGTCCTCGTGAATCGGCACCGACGACTCTGCGGGCGCCGCTTCGAAGTGATCGTCGGCGACGAACGTCGTGCCGCCAGCCTCGGTCGGCACACCAGCCCACGAGAGCAACGACAAAAGCCGCTCGTCGAGTTCCTGAATCACGTCGTGCCGGTCGGCCCAGGAGACCGACCCCGTCGACGTCCGCCCGGCGACGAACTTCACACCGAGCTTCGGATGGTACAGCGGATCGTCTGGGGTGAAGTTCTCCGGGTTCTCCGGGAGGTAGCTCTTGATGTTCCCGCCGAGACGGTGCTGTGGGACCAGTTCTTCGGCACTCACAGACCCGTGCTTGAGGATGTGGTGGTGGCCGCGTTCCTCCTCGTTGTCCCACTTGTACTCACCAGCTGTCCCGGTGGCATCCGACAAGAGCATCGTCAGCCGGTCGAGGACGCCACCAGTGCCGATGAGCTTCTCGTTCATCGACCGCGTGAGGCGGACATAGCGCTCGACGGCCGTAACGTGCCCATCGAACGGCGCGTCGAAGTAGCCGTGATACAGGCCGACTCCAGCATCGTCGGCGAGCTCGAAGATCGCCCGCGCCAGCAGGCCTGGGAGTTCGTCGAGATCGATGTTCGACGGCTGGGCGTGCACACTCACACCGGCATCGGCGTCGGTGTGGTTGAACGGGAACGTCAGCTCTTCACCATCGGGTTTCCGCATGGACGGGAACCGCGGCGAGACGTTGAAGTTGCACTTGCGCTCGCCTTCACCGTCGACGTGGATATCGAACTCGTAGAGCGTGTCACTGTCGACGGGATCGGTCGGGCGAGGCGCGATGCCAGACGTCGAGTAGTTCAACCGGAGGTCGCACACCTCGCCGTCGATGACGACGTCGGAGAGTTCGGCGTACCCGTCGCACTCGTTAATGAGCAGGTCCGCAAGCGCCCAGTACGGATCAAGCCCATCGTAGTCGACGGCCTCGCTGTTGCCGGCGGCGACGGGACCGTAGTAGAGCCACGCGTCGGCCTCGTGGATGTGCGGCGCGACGTGCGTCACTCCGACGCACCTCCGTCGGTCGCGTACTCACCGAGCGTCGCTGCCTCGGTCTCCGGTGTGGTCTCACTCGTGTCGACGCCGTCCCGCGAGTACCCCTCGGTGAGCCGTTCGGCAGCTGCCGCGTCGCGTTCCCGAAGGTCGCCAGCAGTGACACCGCTCTCGTCCTCGCAACACTCACACGGCCGGCGTGGGCCGTGCGGGAGCCGGTCGGGCCGCTCGCCATGCAACCGAAGCCACTCTTCGCGCTGGTCCAGCCGGTGCATGACCGCCCCGCGAGGCTCCTCGAGGTCGACCGCCGAGTCGTACCGGTCGTTCGCCAGCCGTCGTTCGACCGCTTTCCAGATACGGACCCGCTCGATCGTGTCGATGCCGTCGATGAGCGAGAACACGACCATCGCCGCGGTCGTGACGTCCCGGTCCTCGACGAGGCGGACCTGCTGGGGACCCGTGCCTTCGTGATCGATCTGTCGTCTCGTCGACCGGGCCATGAGGTCCTGATCCAGCCAGCGGGCCGGGTCTTCGCCCAGACGGTCGGCGAGGTCGGGACAGCGCAACCGCTCGCGGATCTCGCTGCCCTGGTGCGTCGACGGCATCAGTCATCGGCCTCCCCGTCGACAGGCTGGTCAGACTCTTCCCACTGTGAGATAGCGGGCTGGTCGGTCGGAAGGAGGAGCTGTTTGACGAGTGCCTTCCCGAGGTTGACCGGTACCGCGTTCCCGATCTGCTTCGTCGTCTCAGTCTTGTTCCCCGCGAACTCGTAATCCGGTGGGAAGCCCTGCGCGGCCGCCAACTCACGCGGCTGCAGCATCCGGTACCGGAGGTCTAGCCCCCACGGGTACAGGTCGGGGAGACACAGCGCGTGTCGGTCTTTCGTCGTGACCGTCGGCAGCGGTTCTTCGACAGTTTTCACGTCGCTGTTGCCGTAGTACTCGACGAGGAACGGCGAGACGAGGTGGCCGTCGTGGTTCTTCGCCGTGACCGTGTGGAGCGGCCGGTCGTCGGCCTCGTACGTCGCGTTACTGTGGAGCCCACGGAACGCACCGTTGCGCGGCAACACGAACGCATCGGCGTGGATGTAGTGAATCGCCCCTCGCGTCGCGATGGTCGGAAGCGGACTCTCGCGGGAGTCCTTCGCCTTCGCGTTCGAGTGCTGGCCCATCACCATCGGCACCGAGAGCGCAGTCGTCTCGTCCCGGTCGGCGATCGCCGCCGGGCCTTCGACGAGGAACGGGTCGCTCCGTTCGGCGGCGGCCTGTTGAACGTCGTCGACGGCGACCACGTCGGCCTGCATCGCCTCGACGTCGTCGGGCGTGAGGGTCGCTACGGCCTCGGCGAAGGCGGACAGCCGCTCGTCGCAGTGCTGGCGGATGCCTTCGGCGATGCGCTGCATCGTGTTGTTCGACAGCGGACGCGAGCGCGTCCAGAGGGTCTCACCAGTGTCCGACCAATCGATGATTTCGGCAGCCGTTCGGTACGGCTCAGTGCCGGGCACCTCGCCGTCCTCGCTGTGGGTCGGCTCGGGGAACGACGGGCGGTAGTCTCGGCGCCCCATCACGAAGAACCGTCGTCGCGAGGTCGCGTCGCCGTAGTCGGCGGCGTTCAGTTTCGTGTGCCGGACCGAGTAGCGGTCGGCCTCGAGCTGGGCTTTCCAGGCGTCGAACTTCGTCCCGTCACGAGAGGGTTCGCCGTCGACGATCGGGCCCCACGATTCGAACTCGGGAACGTTCTCCAGCAGCAGCGTCTGGGGCTGGAGCTTGCCGACCCAGTCCAGCACGTGCATCGGGCTGGCGCGGGCCTGTTCGGTGACCGGCTTGCCACCCCGCGCCGTCGAGAAGTGTGTACACTCCGGCGCCGCGATGAGGATATCGACGGTGCCGGGATCGACGACGTCTGGCGGGTGGAGTTCCTCGATCTTCGCGTTCAGATGCGTCGCCCACGGATGGTTTCGCTCGTGGGTCTCGATGGCTTTCCCCCAGTGGTTGACCGCGACCAGCTCGACGTCGCGATCGAGGTCTTCGCACGCCTCGGCGAGTGCCGTCGAGAGCCCGCCGCCACCGCAGAACAGGTCGACGGCCGTGACCGTCGTCACGCCGGCTCACCCCCGAGAACGCGGCCGAGCAGGTGCGGCCACCCGAGTTTCGCGAGCGTGCCCTCGCGACGGTCGGTCTCGCGCCACCGACCACGCAGGTGTTCGTCTAGGAGCGATGCCGGGATTACAGCAATCGCGACCAGCACGCGCTCATCGCCGGGGGTCGTCTCGTAGACGGCCAGCGCGTAGTAGCTGGCGCCGTCCAGCAGCGCGGCGTGCTGGCCGTCGTCACGACCTTTCAGCACCCACCGACCGCGGGACCGACCCGGTCCGTCGCTGGTCCAGCGTTTGCACGCCTTGATCTCGACGTGGGCGCCCACGGGCACGAGCGGCGTCCCACAGAACACGACAGGCACGTCGGCGTCGACGAGCGACGGACAGAGTAGCTCGGTCACGACAGCGTCGTGATGGGCATCGTCGTCTTCGGCGGCTGCAAGCGCATCGACGGTGCCGACGACGAGGTCCTCAACGTCGAGGCCGATGGCCTTCGGGTCGGCCAGCTCCGTGGTACTACTCACGACCCAACCCTCCAGAACCGGGAGAAGTGGTCACGACTGGTCCACGGCTTGACGATGGCGGTGCCGCCAGCGTAGGCCCATACCGTCGCACCGAGGAGGTGTTCGCGGGCGATGGTGCGCTTACTCACCAGCACCACCTCCGATATCGTCGGCCGACCGGAACAGTCGGGACGAGTCCTTCCGCGTCGAACAGCGCGGGCAGAGATGATCGGTCGCGATTTCGTCGTCAGGCTGGTCTGGGCGGAGGTACCGCCAGCGCGATCCGATCGGCGTCTCGTCGCCACACCCGTCACACGCGAAGGTGTCGCGGCCGCCGTCGGTGGCGACCTCCTCGTCGCCGAACCCACAGATCTCCCGGAGCGACCGGTCGCGGTGGGCCCGTTCCCACGCGTAGGCGCCGTAGAGTCCGCCGACGAACCACGACACCAGACAGTAGGCGAGGACGAGTGTCGCGGCCTCACCACCCGAAGGGTAGAGCGTCACTGCGACCCCTCCCGGTCAGTCGCGTCCGCAGACTGACCACCGTCGGTTATCGGCCGACCACCGTCACTACGCGCGAGAGTATCCCGGTTAGCTTGCGCACGAACCCGGTTGGCCTGCTGGGGTTGGATCTCGCACCAGTGGCGCCAGATGAGGAGCCAATCGCGGGTACAGGGCTCGCACATCTCGTAGCGCGACCCGTCCGCGAAGCGGGTCACCGTCGTTCGACCGATGGCACCGCAGGACTCGCACTCGTCGTCGTGCGACACCATCTACGCGTCACCTCCCGCGCGGTCCCACTCGAACTCGTGTTCGACCGTGACCTCGTCGTTCAGGACTCTTGAAGCGAGCGTCTGGTCGGGGTAGTCGTGGTCGCCGAATCCGCTCGTGTCGGCGTCGTCACCAGTGTCGATACTCCGGTGGAGTTTCGACCGCGTTCGACCAGTCGTCAGGAACGTCTCGACGTCTTTCTCGGCGACCGTGTCCCAGCCGTCGGGGAAACACTGGTCGCAGAGATCGTGACCGTCGACGCCCCGAGAGTCGGCCGATCGTCGGACCCAGTTGCCGTCCGTGAGACACGGCGTCTCCAGCGTGACGGTCATGGGCGGCACCTCCCGTCATCGAGGGCGGGACAGTTCTGCCCGTCGTCAGTAATAGAGAACCCACAGAACTCGCAGACAACCGGCGTTGGTTCCGTTGTGGAGGCGTCGGAAATCAAGCCGACCACCTCGCACTTAAAGACCGGTGTTTAGTACACCATTCACTGCTAAGGAATTTGGTTGCAGTAGCTCTATGCTCCTCGTAATTTCCATCCGGGTGAAATTGGAGTGGGACCGCCGAGATTCGAACTCAGGTCCTACCGACCCCATCGGCAGAGGATACCGCTACCCCACGGTCCCGCACTCGGGAGGACGAGTGTGTTTTAATTAAGGGCTTCGCTTCGGCCGCGCCGTGGTGGGGTGTGCCGCGGTCACGGGAGGTGGGAGCGGACCGCGAGACGGCAGTCGCGGAGGAAGGGCCACGGGTCCGACGGCCAGAGGTAGTCACAGTCGGGGTGGCGACGGAACGACGTGACGAGTTCACGGAGTGCCGTCCCGAGACCGGGCGGGTCCACCAGCGGACAGTCGTGGGTCCAGAGGCTGTACAGGTACGACGCCTCGCCGCGGAGCAGGTGGGTCCCGACGCCGGTCTCGTAGTCGCTGGTCCCGGCCACCGGGTCGCCGCCGGCGAGACGCCAGATGGCCCACGGGTAGTCGGCGCCGGCGCGAACGTCACAGGACAGCGAGGCCCAGAGCCGCGGGTTGACCTCCATGAGCAGGTACTCGTCGCCGTCCGTCGGGCGACGGAACTCCACTTCCGCGGGGCCGTGCCAGTCGAGTGCGTCCAGGAGCGCGCGGCCGGCGCGTTCGAGACGCGGGTCGAAGACCGACTCCCGGTAGACGCTGGCGCCGCCGGTGTACTTGAACCCGCGGTGCTGGCGTATCTGACTCGTCACCACCGGGTCGCCGTGGTCGTACAGCGCCCGGAAGGAGAACTCCGTCCCCCGTACGTAGGGCTGTGTGACCGGGACGTGTTCCATCCGTTCGACGAGCGCCTGCCGGTCGGGGGTCTGGCCCGGTTCGAGGTACACCGTCGAGGGCGGCTTGTGCAGGTCGCGTGAGGGGATGGCTCGGTCGTACGTGCCCGTCAAGAGCGCGTACCGCGACTTGACGATACGCTCGTCGGTCCAGTCGGTGACCGCGTCCAGCGGGTCGGTGGTCGCGACGGGGACGTCGGCCGACGCCGCCGTCGCGAACAGCGCCAGTCGGTCGTGCGTCTCGCGGACCGTCTCGAACGCCGGCCAGAGCGGGGCCACGTGGTCGGCGAACGCGTCACGGTTGCTCGCGAGGACGAAGGCATCCTGTTCGCGGCCGGGAAAGATGGTTCGTACGTCGGGTCGACGGGCCAGCGAGAGGAGCGCCGACGCGTACTCGTCGGGGTCCGTCGGCGTCGGAAGCGGGACGAACTCGTCGCAGTAGCGCGAACGGGCGCTCGGCGGGAGAGCGAGGTCAGACGCGACGACGGTGTCGACCCCGTGCCGCCCGAGCGAACGGACGGTAGCGATACTGCCCGGCGACCCGTTACCGACGACGACTGCTGTGTGTCCCGTCTGCGCTCCCATCGGTAGATAGGACGGGACCAAGCAGTAGGTAACGAGGAAATTACCGGTCCGACTCCCCGCGTTCCCGCGAGTAAGGCCCGTCTATCGGCCCTCAGACGAGGACGCGTTCGAGTTCGACGACGGTCCCGCTGTCGGCCTCGGGGTCGCCGACCAGCGTCCCGAGACAGACGGCCGCCCCGTCGGGGGTGTAACAGGCGACCAGCGCACCCTCGTCCGGCGTGGCGTCACCGACCGCCGCGGGACGGGCGTCCACGACACCGGGGGCGTACACCGGCGCACCGTCGGCGACCGCACGCGCGGCGCTATGGGCGACCGTCACCCGCGGGAGCGCGACGAGGGCGCGTTCCGCTGGCTGGACGGCCTCGCGGAGGGACGTCTCGTCGCCGTCCTCGGCGAAGGCGAGTGCGTCCACGAGGTCGTGCATCGACACGAGAGCGGCGTCGTCGAAGGTGCCCGTCGCGGTCCGGCGCAGGTCGCCCATGTGGGCACCGGTTCCGAGCGCCAGTCCGACGTCGTGACACAGCTTTCGGATGTAGGTCCCCGACGCACAGCGCACGCGGAGGAGGGCCCGACGCTCCTCGCGTTCGAGCACGTCGAGGTCGTGAATCCGGCGAGTCCGCAGTTGCCGCTTCACGGCGCTCTTCCGGGGCGGTTTCTGGTACACCTCGCCCTCGAACTCGGCGACGACCGACTCGAAGTCCGCGGGGGCGCGGTCGTGCAGTTCCAGCACCGCGACGTACTCCTTGATAGCATCGTCGAACACCCGCGCCGCGCGGGCGGCGTCGCCGAGCAGAATCGGGAGACAGCCGGTCACCTTCGGGTCGAGCGTGCCGCCGTGGGCCACCCGGGACTGGTCGGTGGCGTCCCGGACCCACGCGGCGACCTGATGGGCCGAGGGGCCGGGGGGCTTGTCGAGGTTGACGACGCCGAACGAGAGCAGGGCGTCGACGTCGCGGTCGTCGGGTGGGTCGCGGAGTGCCATCGGCTCAGAACTCGTAGCGGATGCCTTCGACGGGCGCTTTCCCCTCGTCGCCGTCGGGCCGGTAGGAGTCGATGGCGTGCAGCGAGACGCTCAGGACGCCCTGTGGGTCCCAGCGGGCGGTGTTCACTGAGAGGTCGTAGATGGAGAGGTCGTCGAAGTCGATGTCGTAGTAGTCGTTGTAGCGCTGTGCCTCGCTGTCGCCGCGCTCTTTGGTCTCCGTGCGGGCCTGTTCGAAGGGCTTGTTCTCGCGCTGCGCGATGCGGTCGGCCCGCACGTCGAGCGGTGCGGTGAGCCAGAGTTTGATGTCGGCGTACTCCCCGGCCATCCACCCGGCGAGACGCGATTCGAGGACGAGGTCGTCCCGTTCGGCGGCGATGTCCCGGAGCCGTCGGTCGAGGTCGCGGTCTATCTGGTCGTCCTCCTCGGCGGCCTTGTTCAGTTCCAGCGGCGTCATCCCCCGCTCTTCGGCCAGCGAGCGGAAGATATCGCCGCCGCTGACGTGGTCGTAGGAAAGCGCGTCGGCGAGGCTCTTCGCGAGCGTGCTCTTCCCGCTGCCAGCGGGACCAGAGACGGTAACCAGCATAGTCACCCTCCGCGGGTGGCGATAAAAGGAGTTGTGTCTTCGGACCGCACCGGGACCCGTCGCGGACGGGTCAGGTGCCGGTCGGCGTCGTCTCGACGTTCAGCGCCTTTCGGATTATCTGGGTGAACGAGAGCGAGCACAGGAAGTACCAGAGGATCCACGCCTGGAGCGGCCCGGCAGCGCCCTCTCGCCACGAGCTGACCTCGCCGAGTATCGGGAACGTGACGACGGGTGGCTCCAGCGACATCCCGGTGCCGAACACCATCCAGTAGAGCCACAGGAAGATGGGGATGTTGATGAGCATTATCCAGACCATCGGGCGGAACTGCTTCTTGAACATACCCATCTGGTCGGTCATGAGCTCCATCTGCTCCTCTTCGAGGCGGTCCAGCGCCTCGTCGTCGCCGCGCTCCTTCGCGGCCTCGCGGCGTTCCTTGAGGTCCTGCATCTTCTCCTGATGGTCGCCCATGCCGGACATGTCCATCAGTTGGTCCTGCAGAATCGAGGACGTCGAGCCGGTGAACACGGCCAGGACGAGGATGACGACGTAGAAGGGGACGACTTCCGCGAGCGGTCCCAGCGCCACGTCGATGACGCCGCCGATGGCGTTACGGACGGAGTTGAGCGAGTAGCCCGCGAACAGGCCGAGCGTCGCGAGGCCGGCCAGTTTGTCCCACGTGCTCCAGCCGCCGTCGTCCTCGTCGTCTTCGGGGGTGGCGTCGGACTCCTCGAGGGCCTCGCGGACGCCCTCCGGGTCGTCGACGACGAACCCCTGTCCGTCGGCGTCGACGAGGAGGCCGGACTCGATGAGTCGGCCCCACTCGCCGCTGGTGATGTCGTCGCTGACGTCACTCCACGTGACGGTACCTTTCTCCTCGGCGACGGAGAGGACCTCGGCGAGTGCGTCGGTCATTGCTTCGCCCTCGTCGGCGAGTCGTTCTACCTTCGGCGCGGTGCGTGCCATTGTACAGTGTTCAGCAGTGGCGACTTATCAACGTTTATTCTGCGTGTGCGTCGACCGCGCTCTCGATGTCCGCCCAGACCTCGTCGGGGGTCTGCTCGCCGTCGACGGCGACGAAGCCGTCGTGGTCCTCGTAGTGGGCGATGACCGGGGCGGTGTTCTCGTCGAAGACGTCGAGTCGGTTCCGCACCGACTCCTCGTTGTCGTCCTCGCGCTGAATCAGGTCGCCGCCACACTCGTCGCAGACGCCCGCTTCCTCGGGTTGGTTGAACTCGACGTGGTAGTTCGCGCCACAGTCGTCACACACCCGGCGGCCGGTCAGGCGGTCGACGAGTTCCTCGCGGGAGACGTCCAGCGAGAGAATCACGTCGAGGTCGGTCATCCCTTCGAGTTCCTCGGCCTGCTCCAGATTCCGGGGGTAGCCGTCGAGCACGAACCCGTCGGCCTGCGAGAGCGCCTCGTCGACGATGGCGTTGACGACGGCGTCGGGGACGAGGTCGCCCGCTTCCATGTACTGCCGCGGCGTGTCGTACTCGGTGTCCATGTCGCTGATGTCCATGTCCTTGTTGGCCCGCAGGGCGTCCCCCGTCGTGACGTGCTCGACGCCGTAGGCGTCGGCGAGGTTCGCGCTCTGCGTGCCCTTTCCGGCTCCCGGCGGTCCGAGAATCAGGATTCGTGGGTTCGACATGGACGCCGGTTCTCCCGCGCTCGTTAAATGGTTGTCCAAACGCGACTGGGCCGGACCGACAGTGTCCCCGCGTCTGCCCCGACCCAAATCCGTAAAACCGCGGCCCACCAGGTGGCGGTATGCTCGAAGCAGGCGACCCAGCACCCGACGTGAGCGCACAGAACCAGTACGGCGAGACGGTGACACCGGACTTCAGCGAACCGACGGTCGTCTACTTCTACCCCGAGGACTTCACCGGCGGGTGTACCATCGAGGCCCGCGACTTTCAGGAGGCGTACCCACAGTTCCGCGAGGGCGGCATCACCGTCTACGGCGTCTCGACGGACGACGTCGAGACCCACGCCGAGTTCGCCGACGAGGAGGGGCTCCTCTACGACTTGCTGGCGGACACCGACGGCGCGCTGGTCGAGGCGTTCGGCGTCGACGCGCCGGACGGCCGTCCGAACCGGCGGACGTTCGTGCTGGCCGACGGCGAAGTGAAAGCCGTCTACGACCCCGACCGCGCGGACCCGTCGGGCCACGCGGAGGAAGTGCTGCACGACACGCGCAACGAGTGCGTGCAGGGCGGGTAGTCAAATCCACGGCGTCTCCGGGTCGACCGGATTCGTCGGGTCCTCCCCCTGCAAGACGGCCGCCACGTCGCTGGCGACCCCCCGGGAGAGGTCGGCCCTGCTCTCCTCGGAGTACCATCCGACGTGTGGCGTGCAAACCACGTCGTCCCGGCCGGCGAGCGGGTCGTCCGGGCCCGGCGGTTCTTCGGCGCGAACGTCGAGTCCCGCCTTCGCCACAGAGCCGTCCTCGAGGGCCGCGAGAAGGGCGTCCTCGTCGACGACCGGGCCGCGGGCGGTGTTGACGAGGACGACCTCGTCCAACCGCTCGAACTCCGCGGTCGAGAACAGGTGGTGGGTCGTCTCGTACAGCGGCGCGTGAATCGAGAGGAAGTCGACCCGGTCCAGCATCGCCTCGAACGACACCTTCTCGACGCCGTAGTCCCGCATCGTCGCCGCGTCGACGTTGGGGTCGTGGGCGACCACGTCGAGTTGGTAGGCGCGGAGTTTCGACGCCAGACGCCGGGCGATGGCACCGAACCCGGCGAGGCCCAGTGTCCGGCCCCGCATCCGGTGGAGCGGCCGGCCGGTCCGCCAGTCCCACTCGCCGGCCGCTATCTCGCGGTCGTAGTGGGGTATCGACCGCACGCAGGCCAGCAACAGCGAGAGCGCGTGGGTCGACACTTCGTCGAGACAGTAGTCGGGGACGTTCACGACGGTGATACCGTGGTCGGCGGCCGCGTCCACGTCGATGTTGTCGACGCCGATGCCGGCCCGGCCGACCACCCGCAGGGTGTCCGTGGCCGAGAGCGACACGGCAGTGACCGGCGTCGCCGCGTCCACGATGATACCGTGAGCGCCCTGTACGGCCTCGGTGACAGCAGACTCCGTCTTCTCGTCGAGCAGTTCGATGCTCGCGCCCGCGGCCTCCAGAATCTCGGACTGTGTCGTCGGGTCGACCGTCTTGTTGTCACAGAGTACTATCGTGTGGTCCATACCGACGGTGCCACACGCCACGACAAAGAGGTTAGGCCGGCGTCTCCACCTACGCCGGCGGGCCGTCCCACGCCTCGCCGTCGTCCTGCGGGTCGTAGCCGACGGTCTCTCGGGCGTACGCGAGGTCGTCGAGCCAGCGGCGCTCGTTCCCGCTGACGCCGTAGAAGTGGTCCCACTCCACGCTCTCGTCGTCGAGACAGCACGCCACCAACTGCGCGCAGTCCCGTCGCGACTGCCAGAGGCCCTTCATCCGGGCGACCTGTTCCGCGTAGGCGTCGCTCCCGCGCTCCCAGCGGCCCTCGTCGACGCCTCGTTCGGCGTCGCCGTAGGGGTGGTCGTACTCCGGGTCCCGGACCGCGCCGATGCGGAGGCCGTAGAACCGAATCCCGTGGGCTTCGGCCGCCAGTCGCCCCACGTCCTCGCCGTAGCTCTTGGTGAGGCCGTACCGGGAGTCGGGCCGGTGGGGTTCGTCGTGGCCCGCGCGGACGCCCGTGTCGTGGTACACGTCGGGCGCGTTGCGGACCTCGACCATCCCGACGGCGTGGTTCGACGAGGCGAAGACGAGGCTGTCGAGGTCGGCGTCGACGGCCGCCTCGGCGACGTTGTGGATGCCTTCGAGGTTGTCCGCCAGCGGTTCGGACCATCCGAGCGAGCGGTCGTCGGGACCGCCGGTGCCGGGCGTCAGCGCGAGGTGGACGACCGCGTCCTGCCCGTCGAAGTGGGGCCGTATCTCGTCGTAGTCGCGCACGTCGGCGACGACGTCCGTCTGGTCGCCCGCGTCGACGTCGAGACGCGTGAACTCGTAGCGGTCGTCGAGGTGGTCGGTGATAGCGGTCCCGACGGTGCCGTTCGCGCCCGTGAGGAGGACGTTCATACACCGAGTCCGCCCGGCCGAAGTATAGGTGCTCTGCCGGGACGGACGACGCCACGCCAAAAGGTTGGCCGAAAGACATTTGTTCGCAGTCTCCTCCCATACATGACAATGAGTCAAAAGCTCAGCGAGCGACTCAAGTCGCTCGTCGGTGGTCCCGGATGTGGTTCCAGACGGCAGACGAAATCGCGTGACGACGCCCAGACGGCCCTCCGTACGTGCCCCGACTGCGAGAAGACGTTCATCGTCGACGAGATGGAGCGCTGCCCGGACTGCGGGGTCGTCGTCGAGGAGACGCCGACCGAACGCGACCTCGGCCTCCTGTAGCTCAGAACACCTTTGCGCCGCGACCGATGCGGGTCTGGTACGCCCGCGCGTCGATGCCACGGTCGCCGAAGGTGTCGAGCATGGCACTCGCGATGGCTCGCTGGTCGGCGTCCTCGCAGGCGGCGATGACCGTCGGGCCGGCCCCCGAGATGGTGACACCGGTGGCGCCGGCGTCGAGTGCGGCCTCTCTGACGGACTCGTACCCGTCGATGAGTTTCGCCCGCGCTGGCGTGACCACGGTGTCGTGCATCCCCTCGCCGACGAGGCCCGGGTCGTCCCGGTGCATGCCCGTCGTCAGCGTCGCGGCGTTGCCGACGGTCTCGACCAGTTGGTCGACGCGGGCGTTCTCCGGGACGACCCGCCGGGCGTCCCGGGTCGAGACGACGATGTCGGGGAGGCAGGCGACCAGCGGTATCGAGGCGTCGACCTGTCGCACGCCCGACGCCGTCGCGATGGTGAACCCGCCCATGATGGAGGGCGCGACGTTGTCGTCGTGGGCGTCGCCGGAGACGACGGCCTCGCCCTTGGCGGCGATGGGCACCAGTTCCTCGCGGGTGTACCCGCGGTCGTACAGTTCGTTGAGGCCGACGGCCGCCGCGGCGGCGCTGGCGGCCGACGACCCGAGTCCCGACGCCGGGCGCACGCCCTTGTCTATCTCGATGTGTGCGGGCGCCTCCAGCGCCTCGGCGACGGCGCCGACGGTGTTCTTCTCCGGGTCCTCCGGGATGAACTGGCTCCCGGCACCGGTCACGTCGATGGTCGTCCGGTCGGCCTTCGAGAGACGAACGACGTCGGCGGGTCGCTCCAGCGCGACGCCGAACACGTCGAAGCCACTGCCGAGATTCGCGCTCGTGGCCGGTGCCCGGACGGTCAGCATGCCTGCGAATTTTTCCAGTGTGGTCAAAAAGGTAGCGGACCGCCACAGCGACTCCGCTGTCGGCTCTCAGAATTGAGAACACAGTCCAAAGGCATAAACCACGGAGTCTGGACCTACCCGTAGATAGCGGATGGACGCCGAGGTAGGGACCGTCGTAGCGACGGGGAGCTTGGTCGGTGGAGTCGTCAGTGCGGGTCTCGCCGGCGCCGCCTGGCGCAACCGCTCGGTGGCCGGGGCCGTCCCGTTCGGGTGGCTGATGGTCGCCGCCGCTGGCTGGTGTTTCCTCGAAGCCGCGTGGGTCGTCACCACCGACCCCGCCGTCGCGACCACGCTGTTCCTCGCGATTCGGGTCGTCTCCGGCCTGATGGTCGGTCTCTGGGTCCTGTTCGCGCTGCTGTACACAGGCCACAGGACGTGGGTCACGCCCGCCCGCCTCGGCGTGCTGTTCCTCCTCCCGACGACGTACGCACTGCTGGCCCTGACGAACCCGCTCCACGACCTCGTCGTCGCCGACGCGACCCTCTCGACCGTCGCCGGACGGACGTTCTTCGTCGGGCAGACGGGAGCGGTGTACACCGCACAGACGGCCGTCTCGCTCCTCCTCATCGTCGTCGCGTACGGCTTGCTCGGGGAGTTCCTGCTCCGGAGCCGGAACCTCCACCGCAAACAGACGTTCGTGGTGCTCGTCGCCGGCGTCATAACGGCGTGCGCGCACTTCCTGTTCGTCTTCGGTGTGACGCCGCATCCGGGCATCAACGTCGCGCCGCTCACGCTCGCGCTGAACGGCCTGCTCGTCGGCCTCGCACTGTTCCGGTACGACTTCCTCTCGGTCACACCGCTCGCGGGAGACCTGCTGGTCGACGAACTCCCCGACCCCGTCCTCGTCCTGGACTGTGAGGACGTCGTCATCGACTACAACCCGGCCGCCGCCGACGCGATAGCCGACGGCGACGACATCGAGGGGGCACACGTCGACGACCTCGCCCCCGGTCTCCTCGACGACGTCGACCGTGGGAGCGTCCTCACGCTGGGCCACGGGTCGGTCTACTTCGCCCCACAGAGCAGGGCCATCACCGACCAGCGCGGAACGGTCCGGGGCCGACTCGTCCTGCTCCGGGACGTGACCGGCCAACAGCGCCGGCAGGACCGTCTCGAGGCGCTCCAGAGCGCGACCCAGCAGTTCATCGAGGCGAGCCAACCGGAGACGGTGGCGCGGTTGACCGTCGACTTCGCGACGCGAGTGCTCGACCAGAACGCCGCCGGCGTCTTCCTCATAAACGAGATGGGGCACCTCGAACCGACCGCCGTCAGCGACGCCGTCGAGACGTACGTCGACGACGACCTGTTGTACGTCGACCCGGAGGAGATGCCCGACGACAACCTCTGGCAGACGTACGACAGCGGCGAGCGCCGCATCGCGTCGTTCGACGGCGACGGGGTCGGCCCCCTCGAGACGGCGCTGATGGTGCCGCTCGGAGACCACGGCGTCGTCGCCATCGCCTCCGAGGGCGAGCAGTACGCACCGGAAGACCGACAGTACGCCGAGATTCTCGCACGGACCACGCAGGTCGCACTCGACCAGGTCGAACGGGAGCGAGAACTCCGTGAGAGTCGCACGGCGGTCCAGCGACGCAACGAGCAGATAGAGTTCTTCAACGGCGTGCTCAGACACTCGCTCCGGAACGGCCTGCTGGTGATACGCGGCCGTTCGGAACACCTCCGCGACCACGTCCCCGAGGACCAGCGACGACACCTCGACAGCGTCACCGCGTGGTGTGAGGAACTCGCGGCGACGAGCGAGACGATTCGTGACATCAACGAGACGGTGACCGCGAGCGAGAGCGAGCGACTGGAGGTGGTCGAACTCGGCGAGCGTCTCCGGCAGGTGGCCCGGACGGTCGGCGACGAGTGGCCCGACGCCGCCATCGGCGTCGCCGTCGGCGAGGAGTGCGTGCTGGCGAACGGCCTCGCCGACGAGGTGTTGCTGAGCGTCGTCGAGAACGCCGTCGAACACAACGACGGCACCCCCCACGTCAGTATCACGACCCAGCAGGCGGGCGACTGGGTCCAACTCCGCGTCGCCGACGACGGGCCGGGCATCTCCGACGACCTGAAGACGACGATGTTCGAGCGCTCGCTCACGCCGAACCAGACTGGCGACGGGTTCGGCCTCTACTTCGTCTCCGTGATGATGGACCTCTACGGCGGGAACGTCTGGTTCGAGGACAACGACCCGACCGGGACCGTCGCCGTCCTCGAGTTCCAGCGGACCCCGCCACAGCGCGCGTCGGAGGCGACGCGGGCGGGCGTGGTGTACACCAGCGACCCGGCGGCCGAAGCACAAAGTAAATCCCGCGACGACTGATACCCCCGCGTATGATAGGCGTCGTCGGCGGCGGCATCGCGGGGCTCTCTGCGGCGTACCGCCTCCAGCAACGCGGGCACGAGGTCCGCGTGTTCGAGGCCAGCGACGACCTGGGCGGTCTGGCCGCGGTGTACGAGACGGCCGGGGACCCCATCGAGAAGTTCTACCACCACCTCTCGAAGTCCGAGGAGACCATCGTCGAACTCGCCGAGGAACTGGGACTCGGCGACGACGTCGAGTGGCGTATCGGGAAGAACGCCTACTACGTCGACGGCGTCGTCCACCCGATGGACAAGCCGTGGGAGATTCTCTCCTTCCCCCACTGGAGCCTCTACGACAAGTTCCGTCTGGGGATGCTCACGCTCGACGTCGACGTCCGCGGCGGCGTCCCCTCGTTCGACACCTACGAGGAACTGTCCGACTTCGAGGACGTCCCCGTCGAACAGTTCGCCCGCGAACACACCACGCAGAACGTCTACGAGACGTTCTTCGAGCCCTTGCTGGACGCGAAGTTCGGCGACCGGAAAGCCGACGTGAGCGCGGCGTGGCTGCTGGGGCGCATCAAGTTCCGCGGCGAGCGAGACATCCTGAAGGGCGAGGTGCTGGGCTACCTCGACGGCGGGTTCGGCCGCCTGCTGGACGCCCTCGTCGACGCCGTCGGCCGCGAGAACATCGAGACGGGCACGCGCGTGACGGACGTCGACACCGCCGACGGGGCGGTGGCCGGACTGACCGTCGAACGCGACGGCGAGACGACGACCCACGACGTGGACAGCGTCGTCGTCGCGACGATGCCCGACGTCCTCGAAGACCTGACGGGCTACCCCTGTGACATCGACTTCCAGGGGACGGTGTGTTCGGTCGTCAGTATGGACGAGTCGCTGATGGACACCTACTGGCTCAACATCGCCGACGAGGCCCCCTTCGGCGCACTCATCGAGCACACGAACTTCGTCCCGCGCGAGCGTTACGGCGGCGAACACCTGCTGTACGTCGCCCGCTACATCCAGTCCCCCGAGGAGGATGTCTGGCAGCAGGACGACGACGAGGTCCGGGAGACGTGGCTCTCGGGCATCGAAGACCTGTTCCCCGACTTCGACCGCGAGTCGGTCAACTGGGTCCGCACCGCGCGAAACCCCCGCACCGCGCCCATCTACGAGCGAGGGTACGTCGACATGGTCGTCCCCTACGACCTCGGGGACGCGGTGGCCGACGGCGTCTACTACGCCGGAATGGCTTCGAAGGCGCAGTACCCCGAGCGGTCGCTGAACGGCGGCGTCGTCGCCGGCTACGAGTGTGCCGACCGCATCGACGGCCGGGTCGGCGCCGAGACCGACCGCGCGACGCCGACCACCGAGTGAACGAGGCCCCCACTTCTTGTCCGTCCGGGCCGTAGCCGGCGGCGATGCGCCGTCGCACCGTCCTCGCCGGCCTCGCCGGGGTGTTCGCCGGGTGCAACAGCGTCGGCACCGAGGCGTCGTCCTCGTCGGTGACGACGCCCGCCCCGGTGCCCTCCGACGCCCCCGTCTCGACGGACCGCTGGCGCCGCTTCGACGAGGAGATATGTCCCCGGTTCGACCGCCGGACGGACCAGACGGTGTGTGGCCACGTCCAGTCGGCCGAGTCGGCCCTCCGACTCCTCCCCGACCGGCCGGTGGTCCATCTGGCGGACGGCGACCCGGTGAAGCCGTTGCGCCTGACGCTGCGCTGGACCGCCGAGGGGGCGCTGACGGTGTTCGCGAACGACTGGTACGTGTTCGAGCGGACGGCCGACGAGTGGACCAACGTCGCGACGGCGTCGCCGGGCGGGGAGACGGTCAACCTCCAGCACGGCGACCGGCACTACTGGCTCCTCGATACGACGACCCACGACACCGCCGCCGACGTCGAGTCGGTGGCTACCTCGCTCTCCCCGGGCCGGCACGCCTTCGCCGTCCAGACCGTCAGCGAGCGGTCGTCGGTGTACACCGAGTGTCTGGCACTGTTCGACGTCGTCGCGGCCGACGGACGCGGTCAAACCGACGTTTGAGCGTCCTGAAGGGTTTTACTCCGTGCCGCCGTCTGTCGCCCCGTGCAACGACGTGCCCTCCTCGCCACCGTCGGCGCCGCCCTCGGGAGCGCCGGGTGTCTCTCGACGGGCGACCCACCAGCGGACGCATCCACCGGCGACGACGCCGTGACGAGCACCGACGACCCGGCGACGACCGACGAGCGGACGCCGAGCGCCGACGTGCCGGACGCGACGGACGTCTTCGACGGCTTCGACTGCCCGTCGTTCGACGACGGGGCCGACCGGACCGTCTGTTACCACACGGCCACGGACGACGCCGTCGTTCTGACGGCCGAACCCGAAGTGTTCGACCCGTACGGGGGCGACGACGACGTGGAGACGCTCTCTTTCGTCCTCTACAACCGCTCGGAGTGGACGGTCGGGTTCAACCCCTACGACTGGTCGCTCCACCGCTTCGAGGGCGAGGGTGAGTGGACGAAGGTCGGACCCGACGGTCCGGTTCCGGAGCCACTGTCTCTCGTCGAGTCGGGCGAGACGTACCGCTGGGCGGTTCCGTCGGCGTCGGGGCCGTCGCCGAGCGACGACGCGAGACGCCTCGACCGCTCGCTGTCGCCGGGCGTGTACGCGTTCGGCGTCACCGGCGGCTACCAGGTAGTCGACGACTCGACGGACGCGCCCGCGGAGCGCACCGAGTTCGTCGCGCTCGCTCGCGTCGAGACGGCGATACCGCTCACTGGGTCCGAGCAGACGACCGCACAGGGATAGCTGACGCCTCGTTACGCCGCCGCACTCTTTGTCACGGGCGCCCACGGACAGGTATGCGTCGCCGTCAAGTACTCGCCGGCGTCGCCGGCGCACTCGGGACCGTCGCAGGCTGTCCGGCCACACAGCGCGAGCGACCGACGCGGACGCCCGCACCGGTACCGACGGCCGACCGCGCCTCGGCGACTGCCACGGCCGAACCCCCGGCTGCGAGGTTCGACGGCGAGCCGTGTCCGACGTTCGACGACCGCACCGACCGGAGCGTCTGTAGTCACGTCGAGTCGCCGGCGTCCGCACTCCGCCTCGGGACCAGTCGCCCCGTCGTCACGCTCACCGACGGCGGGCCGACCAGTCCACTGCGTTTCACGCTGCGGTGGCGGGGCCCCGAGGACCTCTCGGTGTTCGCCAGGAGTTGGTACGTGATGCGAGCGGACAGCGAGGGCGGGTGGGTCCAGACGGCGACTGCGTCCGCCGACTCGCGGCTCGTGCGGATCGGCCCCGACGAGCGGTTCGACTGGGTGCTCGGCGACGCGACTGCCGACGAGCGTCTCGAACCCGTCGACGCGCGAGTCACACCGGGCCGATACGCGTTCGCGGTCCAGACGGTCGAGGGCAGTTCGGGACTCCACAGCGAGTGCATCGGTCTGTTCGACGTCGTGGCAGACGAACGGGCGAGTACGGTCGACCGGTCGAGCGGGACGCCGTGACGTCG
This sequence comes from Haloarcula rubra, assembly GCF_019599465.1. GTDB lineage: Archaea > Halobacteriota > Halobacteria > Halobacteriales > Haloarculaceae > Haloarcula > Haloarcula rubra. Next base: position 148,535 of record NZ_RKLR01000004.1, on the reverse strand, counting down.
AAAGGCTCGGCCGCCGAACTCTTTGCCGTGCCTGCCGTCGAGGACGTATGCGTCGCCGTCAGGTGCTCGCCGCCGTCGGGGCGGCGCTGGGCGCACTCGCTGGCTGTCCGACGACGCGCGACAGTGCCGTCCGGACGGCCGCGCCGGTACCGACCGCCGACCGTCCCGCCGTGAGTGCGACGACGCCCGACCGGCACCGGTGTCCGCGCCTCCCCGCCGACGCCGACGAGTACGTCTGTCCCGACGCGCCCGAGGGCGAACGGCCCGACGTCCGCCTCACCGCGTCCGTCGACCTGTTCAGAGTCGACACGCTCCGAGAGGTCGGCAAGCGCCTGTCGTTCACGCTCCAGAACCGGTCTGCCGTCCCTTTCGAGACCGGCCGAGACTGGTGGACGCTGGCCCGTCGGGACCCGGACGGCTGGCACGTCGTCGCTGCCGGGGCGCGCGACCGCTCGCTGACCGTCTCGCCGGGCGAGCAGTTCGTCTGGCGGGTCGGACTGAACGGAACGCGAGAGACGGCCGCGCGAGAACACGACGTGGTCGTCGACAGCACGAACGGCCGCCACGTGTTCGCCGTCGCTGGGTACCACGAGGACGGCAGTCTGGTGGCGCCACTGGCGGCGTTCGAGTTGCGACGGCGCTGGACCGACCGCCGCAAGGAGCGCCTCAGTCGGTCGTCTCGTCGTCGACGCCGGGGGCCTCGGACGGACTGACGTCTTCGGGTTCCTCCTGTCCGCCGACGACCACCTCGCCGCTGTCGAGTTTGACGTAGGCGTCGTCCGCGAAGCCACCCTCGGCGTGTGGGTGGTCCGGGTCGTCGAGTTTCTCCGGCGTCGACGGAGCCTCGGCGACGCCGTCGGCCGGTCGGAACTTCCCGAGCGGGTCGTCGATGGTGATGTCGTAGCGCTCGAAGAACTCGTCGTATCGCTCGTAGTGCACTTCGAGTTCGTCGCTGGGGAACTCCATCATCTCGGTCCAGCCGTGGTTGTAGAAGTCGAAGTTGGCCTGCACGTGGGTTATCTCGCGGGCCTCTGCCTCCGGATAGCCCGCCTCCAGCGCCGCGACGTAGGTGTTCATCGTCGCGTCGAAGAAGTCGTCCAGGTGGGGCCGGCGCTCGTCGGCCCGGTCCGGGTCGGCCTTGTCGGCGAACACGTTCGTGTGGAGGTCGACCAGACGGTCGTTGACCTTGTCCCCGACCACCGGGAGCGTCAGCGCCTGTTTGGCCGCGAAGTGCTTGACGTTCTGACGGAGTTTCATCAGCCACGGCTTGGGACGCGAACGCCTTCAATGCCCCGACTATCGCCGGATTTCGGCGAGTTCGGCCCCGGTATCACGGCCGATACGGAGATAGCAATCCACATTAAGCCCGATTTCCTACCCACCGAACATGAGCACGTCGCACGTGATAATCGGAGACGGAATCGCGGGAGCGTCCGCCGCAGAGACGATCCGCGAGGAAGACCCAGACGCAGACGTCACCGTCATCACCGACGAGGGCGAGGCCCTGTACAACCGCATCCTCATCAAGGAGTTCGCGAAGGGGAAACTCCCGGAAGCGCCCATCTCCATCCACGAACCGGAGTGGTACGAGGAGCGGGACATCGACCTCCACCTCAACACCCACGTGACCGACATCGACCCCGACGCCCACGAGGTCAACACCCACAGCGGGACCACCTACGAGTACGACAAGCTCCTCGTGGCGACGGGCGGGACCCCGGCACAGGTCCCCGTCGAGAACAGCGACGCCGACGGCGTCCACCACTTCTGGACGTTCCAGGACGCCCGCGGCATCGCCGAACACGCCGAGGAGGCCGACCAGGGTATCATCGTCGGCGCCGGACTGCTCGGCATCGACCTCGCCGCCGTCTGTGCCGCACAGGGCATCGACGCGAAGTACCTCATGCGCGGCAACCGCTGGTGGCGCTACGCGCTCTCGGAGGACGGCGCGGAGATAATCCACGAGGCCCTGCGCGAGAACGGCGTCGAACCCGTCTTCGACTCCGGCGTCGACCACTTCACGGTCGACGACGACGGCCACGTCACGGGCGCGGTCGACCCCAACGGCGTCGAGTACGAGGGCGAGTGGGCCGGCGTCGCTATCGGGCTGGACTTCAACACGGAGTTCCTCGCCGGGTCCGGCGTCGAACTCGACGACGGCGTCGTCGTCGACGAGTACATGCAGACCAGCGTCAAGGACGTCTACGCGGCCGGCGACATCACCCAGTTCCACGACACCATCCTTGACGCGCAGGCCCAGAACGGCGCGTGGGGCTCCGCGAAGGAACAGGGCTCGGTCGCCGGGTCGAACATGGTCGCAGACGACGAGGCCGACGCCTTCCGCTGGGTCTCCTCGTACTCCATCACCCACTTCGACTTCCCGTTCCTCTCGTTCGGTCACCCGGCCCGCGGGGACGACGAGGCCGAACGGAAGTACTCCGACAGCGAGTGGCGCCGACTGGCCTTCGAGGACGGCCAGCTCGTCGGTGGCGTGCTCATCGGCGACCTCTCCCAGCAGTCGAAGTTCAAGAAGCTCATCCGCGAGGAGCGACAGGTCGCCGAGAAGAAGGAACTCCTGCTGGAGAAGGAAGTCGACCTCGAAGAAGTGAAGGCCCAGACCGCCGCGCCCGCCGAGTGACGCGGTAGCCCGACCCACCTTTTCGACGCCGTCTCCGAGTATCCGTCTGTCGCCGCTCCGAGACCGACCAGTCGCCGGTCCCGTGTCGCGGCTCTCGGCAGGGCGCGCGTGAGAACGACGCCCTTTTTTTCGCCCGTAGCGGAGTAGCCCGCATGGACGGCGGCAGCGGCGACATGACCCTCGCGTTCGACCTCGACGCCCTGAAGGAACTGGCGTACCCGGACAGCGTCTTCAACGACGCCCGCCAGTGGTCCGAGTACGTCGGCGTCATCTCCGACCAGCCCACGTACGTCGTGACCAACTTCACGCGGAAGCACCGCATCCGACAGGACTTCTTCTCGGGGCCGCGGGGACGCGAGGAGAGTCTCGTCAACGTCAAAGAGCAGTTCGACACGGACCGTCACGTCTTCGTCGGCACCGACGAGGCGGCCGCCGAACTCGCCGAGACGGCCGGGTGGGAGTACCTCCCGGTCGAACAGGCCGCCGAGGCCGCCGACTGGGAACTCGGCGAACCCGAGGCCCCCGCGGCGACGACCAACGAGGACGACGAGCGCGACGACTGGCCCTGAACCTCGACGCCGAGTTCTGGCGCCACGCCCCGTATCGCGGGCTTTAACCCCACGAGTGTCCTATCGGAGGCAATGGCAGAACCGCGCGTGCCCGGCGGACGCGAGTCCGAACTCGAACTCGCCTGTGGCGAGGTCATCGACACTCACGACGACCTGCACATGGGGATTCGGGAGTACGACTGCGCGTGTGGCGCGAGTCACGCCGTCGTGCTGGACGCCCACCCACTGGCCCGCTTCGTCCCGGAGTTTCTGGAGGCGATACTCACGGAGACCATCGAACCGGCCGACGACCACGACGAGTTCACCATGGCTCATCTCATGGGCGTCGTCATCGAGGAGTTCCCGGAGAAGGTCGCCGTCGCCGACGCCGCCGAGGACGGGGCCGTCGGGTTCTCGCTGGCGTGGGTCACCGACTTCGACTCCCGCCGCCTCCACGAGATCGTCGTCGAGTTGCTGGTCGAACTGATGGAACACGCCGTCAGTCACGCCGAGGACGACGCCGTGATGGCGGAGTTCGAGTCCCAGATGCTCAAGTTCGACGTCGAGCAGTTCGTCGACCAGTACCGCGCCGAGCGGAACTTCGACGACCGACACGACTCTGCCATCTGAGCGCTACTGTTTCCTGCGTGCGGTCCGAATCGCCGACATGCGCTGGCGTGCCGTCGCCGTCGCCGCCGCGTTCGTCGTGGCCGGGTGTAGCGGCTTCACCGCCGCCGACCGACCGGAGACGGTGACGCCCGCCCCGGTCCCGGCAGAACCGACCGGGCCCGCCGCCGTCCCGGGCCTGACGAACGACAGCGTCGCGAGCGCCGACACCCTCGCACGCGCACACCGGCGTGCGCTGTACCAGCGTTCGTACACCCTCACCCTCCAGTGGACGGTGGGTGCCCGCGACGGACGGACCCGACTGGCGGTCGAGAGCGAACGCCGGTACCACTACCGGAGCGAGCAACGGGGCGGCGGCTACAGCGACCGGACGTTCGTCGACGGCGCCGTCCGGTACGACCGTTACCGCCGTCCGCTCGGTATGAAGTTCGTCCGCGGACAGTCGGTGCCCGCACACGACCGGTTCGGCCACGTCACCGGCCGGCTCGTGCGGAGTTTCCTCCCGGCGGGGCCCGCCGCCGTCGAGTCCCACCCCGACGGCTACGAACTCGTCGTCCGGCGGGCGCCGGACGGCTTCGAACGGGTCGACCGGTACGTCGTCCGCGCCGTCGTCGCACCGTCGGGGTTGGTCCGGTCGTTCGTCGTCAGCTATCGCAACACGGAGCGGAACGCGACCGCCGACCACCGGTTCCGGTACACCGACCTCGGGACGACGACGGTGGAGCGACCGGCGTGGGTCCGCGAGCGCTGGCCCGACGAGACGCGGCGTGGGACGGCGACGACGACGCCGTATGACAGTGGCTGACAGAGAGGGCACGCCGCCGTCCTGCGATTTCTCCTAAAATGCCGTCTGACGCCTGTCTGACGGTGTTATATGGTGTTTGGGGTTTTGTATGTCTCTATGGCCATCCGCCACGGCGAGTTCGAGCGCATCATCTCGGTGCTCGACGACGCCGACGCCGACGGCCCGCTGACGGCCCGCGAGATTCTCGACTTGCTGGAGGAACACGACGAGGACTTCGGCAGTGCCCACCGCGTCGCGACGGTACTCGGTCGCCGAGCACAGACCGGCGAGGTCGAGGTCATCGAGGGCCAACCGTACCGCTACCGGGTCGACGAACGCGGCAACTGAACCGGGGACGGGTGTCAACGACCCCCGTGTGAGGGTGTCGCATTACGATATTCGAAATCGGGCTTCGAGACTCGTACCTTTTCGCCGGGCTTATTACGATGTGTGGGTTCGATTCGGGTAATGACAGAGGACGAAGACCGCACGATACTGCTCATCGGGAGTGGCCCCATCAAGATCGGACAGGCAGCCGAGTTCGACTACTCCGGCGCGCAGGCCTGTCGGGCCCTCCAGGAAGAGGGTGCCCGCGTGGTACTGGTCAACTCCAACCCGGCGACCATCATGACCGACCCGGAGATGGCCGACAAGGTGTACTTAGAACCCATCAACACCGAGGCCATCAGCGAGATTATCCGGAAGGAGGACCCCGACGGCGTCATCGCCGGCCTCGGCGGCCAGACCGGCCTCAACGTCACGGCCGAACTCGCCGAGGAGGGCATCCTAGAGGAGTACGACGTCGACGTGATGGGCACCCCGCTGGACACCATCTACGCGACGGAGGACCGCGACCTGTTCCGCCAGCGCATGGAGGACATCGGCGAACCGGTCCCGGCCTCTACGACCATCTCGCTGGACGAGGACGAGTCGGTCACGGACTTCGACGAAGAGGCACTCGAACAGCGAGTTCAGGACGCCGTCGACGAAGTCGGCGGCCTCCCCGTCATCGCACGCACGACGTACACGCTGGGCGGGTCCGGGTCCGGCGTCGTCGACGAGTTCGACGAACTCATCGAACGCGTCCGCAAGGGCCTGCGCCTCTCCCGGAACAGCGAGGTCCTGATTACGGAGTCCATCTCTGGCTGGGTCGAACTGGAGTACGAGGTGATGCGCGACGCCGACGACTCGTGTATCATCATCTGCAACATGGAGAACATCGACCCGATGGGGATTCACACGGGCGAATCCACCGTCGTGACGCCCTCGCAGGTCATCCCTGACGAGGGCCACCAGGAGATGCGCGACTCCGCGCTGAAGGTCATCCGCGAACTCGGCATCGAGGGCGGGTGTAACATCCAGCACGCGTGGCGCGACGACGGCACGCCCGGCGGCGAGTACCGCGTCGTCGAGGTCAACCCCCGCGTCTCCCGTTCCTCGGCGCTGGCCTCGAAGGCGACCGGCTACCCCATCGCCCGCGTCACCGCGAAGGTCGCACTCGGCAAGCGCCTCCACGAGATAGACAACGAGATTACCGGCGAGACGACCGCGGCCTTCGAACCGGCCATCGACTACGTCGTGACGAAGGTGCCCCGCTGGCCCATCGACAAGTTCCGCGACACGGAGTTCGAACTGTCGACGGCCATGAAGTCGACCGGCGAGGCGATGTCCATCGGCCGCACCTTCCCCGAGAGCCTCCTGAAGGCCCTGCGCTCCTCCGAGTACAACCCCGCCGTCGACTTCGACGAGGTCGACGACGACGAACTCGAATCGGAGTACCTCGAACGCCCGAGCCCCGACCGCCCGTACGCCATCTTCGAGGCCTTTACACGCGGCTACACGGTCGAGCAGGTCGTCGAGTTGACCGACATCCACGAGTGGTACGTCGAGCGTTTCGAAGAGGTCGCCGACGCCGCCGAGGCCGCCCAGAACGGCGACTACGAGACGGCCGCACAGGCCGGGTTCACCGACCAGGAGATTACCGCGCTCGCCGGCGGCGAGTTCAACGACACGCACGTCTCGTGGCTCCCGGCCAGCCTCGACGCCGACGACGGCGACGAGACAGAGGTCGAGGCCGCGACGGACGGGTCGGGCGTGACCGTCGAGACCGTCGAGGACGAGACGACCCACCGCGACTACAAACTCGTCGACACCTGCGCCGGCGAGTTCGAGGCGACGACGCCGTACTACTACTCGACCCGTGACCCCGTCTCGGGCATCGACCGGAACGAACTCCAGATAGACCCCGACGTCGAGAGCGTCGTCGTGGTCGGCGGTGGCCCCATCCGCATCGGACAGGGCGTGGAGTTCGACTACTGTTCGGTCCACGCGGTCCGCGCACTGGAGGACATGGGCATCGACGCCCACGTCGTCAACAACAACCCGGAGACGGTGTCGACCGACTACGACACCTCCGACGGCCTGTTCTTCGAACCGGTCACGGCCGAAGAGGTCGCCGACGTGGTCGAGTCCACCGGCGCCGACGGCGTGATGGTCCAGTTCGGCGGCCAGACCTCCGTCGACATCGGCGAACCGCTCGAAGACGAACTCGACCGCCGTGGCCTCGACTGCGAGATTCTCGGGACCTCGGTCGAAGCGATGGACCTCGCCGAGGACCGCGACCGCTTCAACAAACTGATGGACGACCTCGGCATCGCACAGGCCGAGGGTGGCACGGCGACCAGCAAGGAAGAGGCCCTCGACCTGGCCCACGACATCGGCTACCCCGTCCTCGTGCGCCCGTCCTACGTGCTGGGTGGCCGCGCGATGGACGTCGTCTACAACGACGACGACCTCGAGACCTACATCGAGGAGGCCGTCCGCGTCTCCCCCGACAAGCCCATCCTCGTCGACGAGTTCCTCGCCGACGCTGTCGAACTGGACGTCGACGCCGTCGCCGACGGCGAGGACGTCCTCATCGGCGGCGTGATGGAACACGTCGAGACGGCCGGGGTCCACTCGGGCGACTCGGCGTGTATGATTCCGCCCCGCTCCCAGGAGATAAAGGACGTGATGCCGCGCATCCGTGAGGTCACCGAACAGATTGCCGACGCACTGGACACCGTCGGCCTACTGAACGTCCAACTGGCCGTCCGCGACGGCGAGGTGTACGTGCTGGAGGCGAACCCGCGCTCCTCGCGTACGGTGCCGTTCATCTCGAAGACCACCGGCGTCCCCATCGCGAAACTCGCCGCGCAGGTGATGGCCGGCAGTACGCTCGACGAACTCGACGTCGACGAGCAGATTCCCGAGCAGGTCTCCGTGAAGGAGGTCGTCCTGCCGTTCGACCGCCTGCCGGGTTCGGACCCGCGTCTCGGTCCGGAGATGAAGTCGACGGGCGAGGTCATGGGCACTGCCGGTTCCTTCGGCAAGGCCTACCAGAAGGCCCAGATGTGCGTCGGCAAACCCATCCCGCTGTCCGGCACCGCCATCGTCGACCTGCCCATCCTCGGCTTCGAGGAGCACTTCGACGTGAAGGACCTCGACGACTTCGAGGACACCGAGGCCGTCGTCGAGGCCATCCAGAACGGCGAAATCGACCTCGTGGTCTCGCGCGACCGCGACGTGCTGGAGGCCTGCGTCGAGGAGACGGTCACCTACTTCTCGACCATCGAGAGCGGCGAGGCGGCGCTGGAAGCCATCAACTCCGACGACCAGCCCCTCGCGGTGCAGGCCATCGACGAGCGCCCGAAGACCACGCGCGAGTGGGGCAAGTGAGGCGTCCGGCCGTCTGACGCCCGTCTGACCGGTGTTTTTCCGCGATAGTTACCAACTAGTCGTCGATGGCGACGAGGAGAGGCCAGCGAGTCGACCGGGCGGTGCTGCTCCGCACCGGGGGTCTCGTGGGGGTGTGTACGCTGGCGTTGACCGCCGCCTTCGTCGGCGTGGTGGCGCTCGTCACCGGTGGGGCCAGTGACGCGTCCTCGCGGCTCCAGCTGTACGTCCTCGCGGGCGCCGTCACGTTCGTCGCCGGTCTCGTCGTCCTCGAGGAGTCCCGCCACCGAGGACAGCGCGGCCTCGTCGGTGCCAGCGTCGCCGGCATCGTCGGCTTCCTGCAAGTCGCACTGGGCACCGAAGGCGTCGTCTACGCCGTCGAGAACCCCGAGGTGGTCGTCTCGTCGGACCTGTTCGTCTACCTCGTCGCCGCGGCGCTCGTCGCCTCGGGGCTGGGGTACTGGAGCGTACGGAACTGGCGGCTGGTCGGCCGCCGGGTGCCGGGCGACCGCCTCTGAGCGACCAAACAGCTACGGTCCGGCCCGCCGTCACTGTCGACCATGCGCTTCGCAGTGTTCGGTGCCGGCGGCGTCGGCGGCTACCTCGGCGCCCGACTGGCCGACGCCGGTCACGAGGTCCACCTGTTAGCCCGCGGCGACCACCTAGACGCGCTCCGGACCGACGGCCTCACCGTCGAGAGCGTCGCCGGCGACACCGCGGTCAAACTGCCCGCGACCGACGACCCGGCCGATATCGGCCCCGTCGACTACGTCCTGTTCTGCGTGAAGGCCCACGACACGCGCGAGGCGGCGACGGACCTCGGCCCCCTTCTGGACGACGACACCGCCGTCGTCTCGTTCCAGAACGGCGTCGACAACGAGCGATGGCTGGCCGACGAGATAGGCGAGTCCCACGTCGTCGGCGGCGTCACCTACATCTTCTCGACCATCGCCGACCCGGGCGTCGTCGAACACACCGGCGGCCCGGCCCGCTTCGTCTACGGCGAACTCGACGGCGAGCGCACCGACCGAATCGCGGCGCTCGACGACGCCCTGCGCTCGTGTTCGGGCGTCGAAGCCGTCCTCGCCGACGACATCGACGTCGAACTGTGGCGGAAGTTCGCGTTCATCTGCGCCCACTCCGGGATGACCGCGGCGACGCGCCTGCCGGTCGGCGACGTCCGTGCACACGAGGACTCGTGGCGGATGTACCGCCGCATCGTCGAGGAGGTGTGTGCCGTCGCGCGGGCGAACGACGTGGCGCTCCCAGAAGACACCGCCGACGAGTGGGTCGCGTTCGCCGAGGACCTCGACGCGGACTCGTACTCCTCGCTGCACTACGACCTGACCCACGAGAAGGCGATGGAACTCGACGCGCTGAACGCCGCTGTCGTCCGCCACGCCGAAGGCACCGACGTCGAGGTTCCGATGAACGAGGCCGTCACGGCCGTCCTCCGGCCGTGGGCCGAGCGGTTCGCTGGCGGCTAGACGGTCGGTCGCGCTGTTCGGTTCGATGTTCGAAACCGTCGGGGGCCGCGCCCTACGGTCGCGCCGCTCGCACTGTCCGAGACCCCTCGCTGCGGTCGGAGTCTCGCTACTCCCCTGCCATCCCCAGCACGTCGTCGAAGAAGCCGAGCGAGTCGTGCGGGCCGGGGTTGGCCTCGGGGTGGTACTGGCGGGTGATGATGTCTAGGTCGTCGTTCTCCAGTCCCTCGGGGGTGTCGTCGTTGACGTTGACCTGCGTCACGTCGAGTTTGTCGCCGGGTTCGGCGACGGTGTAGCCGTGGTTCTGGGTCGTCATCACGACCTGATTCGTGCGGAGGTCACGCACTGGCTGGTTGACTCCGCGGTGACCGAACTCCATCTTCTCCGTCTCGCCGCCGAGCGCGTTGGCGACGACCTGCTGGCCGAGACAGATGCCCGCCAGCGGCACGTCGCCGACGTACGTCTCGACGAGTTCGCCGGCCTGCTCGAAGTTCTGGGGGTCGCCGGGGCCGTTCGAGATGAACAGGAGGTCCGGGTCGACGGCGGCCACGTCGTCCTCGCTCGCGTCGTACGGGAAGACGTGGACGGCGGCGTCGCGTTCGACCAGCGACTCGATGATAGAGCCCTTCGCACCGCAGTCGACGAGGGCGACGGTCGCGCCGTCGCCGTCTTCGTTGTGGACCTCGACGTCGTCGACGGAGACCTGCGCGCCGATGTCCGTGTGGTCGGACATGTGCTTGCACTGGTGGAGTTCGTCCAGCGCGTCCTGCTTCGTCACGTCCGGGCCGGCGGCGATACCGCACTTCATCGCCCCTTCGTCGCGAATCTCGGTGACGATGTCGCGGGTGTCGAGGTGGTCGACGGCGGGGACGCCCTCGCTCTCCAGCCACTCGGCGACGTCGTCGGTCATCTCGCGGGCGACGGCCGCACGCGGGTGGACGCGGTCGGACTCGAACCGCTCCTCGCGGACGCCGTAGTTCCCGATGAGCGGGTACGAGAACGTGAGGACCTGTTCCTCGTAGGACGGGTCGGTCAGACTCTCCTCGTAGCCGGTGTAGGCGGTCGTGAACACCACTTCGCCGCGTGCCGTGCCCGGCGCGCGTGCGCGGGCCTCGATGACGCGGTCACCCTCCAGCGCTACGTATGCGTCTGTCATTACGAGATGCGTACAGGATTCCAGTTCATAAGGGTTGCTTTCGAAGCCGAGTTACGATTTTCGTAATCCTCAAGTCCGGTGGGTGGGAAGCGTCCAATCTCGATGGACGAACTGGACAGGGAGATACTCTCGATACTCCGGAAGGACGCCCGGACCCCCTACACGGAGATAGCCGACGACGTGGGCACCTCCGAGGGGACCGTGCGCAACCGGGTCGAGCGACTGGTCGAGGACGGCGTCATCGAGCGGTTCACCGTCGCGACGCGCACCGGGAACGTCAAGTCGATGATAGAGGTCGGCGTCGACGTCGACGTGGACACGGCGGCGGTGACCGACCGCATCGCCGAGTGGCCGTCCGTCGACTTCGTCTGGCAGGTCTCCGGCGAGGAGGACATCGTCGTCGTCGTCGACGCCACCGACACGGGCGAGGTCAACGACCTCATCACGCGAGCGCGGGAGTTGGACGAGGTCGTGAGCACGAAGACGCGGCTGATTCTCGACGAGCGCGTCGGGTAGTCGGTGCACCCCCGTCCGACCACGGACCCGACGGCCAGTTTTTACCTCCGCCCCGGCGGTAGCCCCGCTATGCAGTTCTCTGGCACTTTCCCCGGTGACATCACCGAGACGTACGTCCAACTCGCGAACGACGGCGCGGAGTTTCTGGCCGTGGCGGCCCTGTTGTACGCCATCGGCCGTCTAATCGTCGTCCCGAGCGCTCGCTGGGCGTTGGAGCGCTCGCAGTTCAACCGGACCGTCGTGAGCGCGCTCGTGAGCGCGACCCACCTCCTCGTGGTGGTCGTCACCGTCGTCGTCGCGGCCAGTCTCGCGGGGTTCAGGGGGAGCCTCGCCGGGTCGACGCTCATCGCCGCCGGCATCACCGTCGCCGTCGGGTTGGCCGCCCAGGACGTGTTGGGCAACTTCGTCTCGGGCGCGTTCATCGTCACCGACCCCGACCTGAACGTCGGCGACACCATCGAGTGGGACGGCAAGCAGGGGACCGTCGTCGACATCGACCTCCGCGTGACCCGCGTGCGGACGCCGGACAACGAGCGCATCGTCGTCCCGAACACGACGCTGGCGACGACGGCGGTGACGAACCACACGTCGACGGACCCCGTCGGCATCTCCTACGAGTTCGGCGTCGACTACGAGACGGACCTATACGAGGTGGAGGCCATCATCCGCAACGTCGCCCGCGACCTGGACCACGTCCACGAGAAACCCGCGCCGAGCGTCGCCGTCTCGGAGTTGACGGGCAGTTCCGTCCTGTTGATAGGGCGCGTGTGGCTCCCCGTCGAGCGGAAGAACCGTGCGCTGTCGGTCGAGTCGGCGTTCGTCCGCGGCGTCCACGAGGCCTGCCGGGCGGAGGGCATCGACCTCAGCGAGTCCCCACACACGGAGCTCTCCGGCGAGGTGACCGTCCACGAGTCCGTCGCCCCGGCGGAGTGAGTCAGACGTCCTCGCCGTCGGTGAGTCCGTCCAGCAGGTGGACGGCGCCGTGTTTGTCCAGCGGGTCGTTGGCGTTGCCGCAGTGGGGCGACTGCACGCAGGCCGGACAGCCGTCGGCACAGTCACAGGAGCGCAGCATCGACAGCGTGGTGTCCATCAACGGGCCGACGTCGTGGTAGCCCGCCCGCGTCAACCCGATACCCCCCGGATAGCCGTCGTAGATGAAGATGGTCGGGTCGCCGGTGTGCGGGTGGTGCGGCGTCGACAGGCCGCCGACGTCGCCGCGGTCACAGAGGTACTCGAAGGGGAACATCGAAATCATCGCGTGCTCGGCCGCGTGGATGGCACCGGGGAAGTCGCCGAGGTCCCCGCCGTCCGTCTCGGCCCCCGCAGTGTCCTCGCCGGTCTCGTAGGCCGCGCCGCGAATCTGACTCTCGAGGTCGCTCGGCACCGTGTAGTACAGCGCCTTCGTCTCCAGCGTGGTCTCCGGCAGGTCGAGGGGGCGCTGGCCCAGTACCTCGCCCGACGACCCGTCGCGGCGCTCGTAGCCCGTAATCTGCTTGCGCATCGTCACCGACGCGAACCGGACGGGGACGTCCTCGCGGGTCGGGAGCGGTCGCTCCTGTAAGTCTGTCTCGACGGTGATGGTCTTGTCGTGCAGGACGCGGGTGTAGTAGTCCGCCCACGTCCGATCGAGTTCGGCGACGCCCGTCGAGAGGTCGAGGTCCGTCACCTCGTAGCGCCGCCCCTGATGGTGGTAGATTGCGCCGGGGTGGGCGTCCCGCAGGGCGTCCTCGAAGGGGAGTCTCGCGACGACGTCGCCCTTCGCCACCAGTTTCACCTCGCGGTCGTCGACGGTGCGGAGGCTCATGTCGTGGTGCGGGCGACCGTTCGAGGTCCAGCGAACTCCCTTATCCGTCGTCCGGCGGTCCAGTTTCCCGGCCGATTCGAGGTCCGCGACCACGTCCGGGAACGTCCCGCCGAAGTGCCGGTCGTCGTCGGGGGAGAGCCAGTTCTCCCCGGCGGCCGCCAGCACGTGGTTCGGGAGCAACTGCTCGTTCTCGGGGTTCGTCACTGCCTGCTCGGCCTCTTTCTCGAACAGCGTCGCCGGGTTGCGGAGGACGTACTGGTCGAGTTGGTCCTCGCCGCCGACGAGGACGACCAGCGCCGGGTCGGTGCCCCGGCCCGCGCGTCCGGCCTGCTGGAACGCGCGCATCCGCGTGCCGGGGTAGCCGTCCAGCAAGACGGCGTCGAGGCCGCCCACGTCGACGCCGAGTTCGAGCGCGCTGGTCGACCAGACGCCGCGCAGGTCCCCGGACTGCAACCGGGTCTCGAGGTCGCGGCGCTTCTCGTCGGTGAGCGCCGCCTGGTACGCGCCCACGCCGTCGGCGAGGTCGTGGTGGCCCCTGTCCCGCAACGCGTCTGCGCTGTCGCTGGCGTACCGCTCGGCGGTCTGTCGGGACCCGGCGAACACCACCGTCTGGAGGCCGCGTTCGACGAGGTCGAGGAACAGGCGTTTCGTCTCGACGTGGCTGGACTTCCGGCGGCCGCTCCCCCAGCCATCACCCCCCTCGTACTCGGGCGGGTTCCACAGCAGCCAGTGTCGCGGGCCGCTGGCGCTCGTGTCTTCGTCGACGAGCGTGTACGACGACTCGGACTGGCCGGTGACGGCGGCAGCGTGGTCGACTGGGTTGCCGATGGTCGCCGAACAGCAGACCCACTCCGGGTCGCTGTCGAACCGCTCGGCGATGCGCGACAGACGGCGCATGACGAGCGAGACGTGACTGCCGAAGACGCCGCGGTAGCCGTGGACCTCGTCGACGACCACGGTTTCGAGGCGCTGGAAGAACCAGTCCCAGAGGCGGTGCGCGTGGGACAGGATGCCGTAGTGGAGCATGTCCGGCGTCGTCAGGAGGACGGTCGGCTGACGCTCCCGGATGGCCTCCTTCTCGGATTTCGACTGGCGGCCGGTGTACTGGGCGACGGAGACGCCCGATGCGAAGCCGAGGCCCTGCGCCAGTTCGGAGAGCGTCTCCGTCTGGTCGTTGATGAGCGCCACCTGCGGGGCGACGTACAGCGTCGTCGCGCGCCGGTCCAGCGCCCGCTCGAAGGCGGGGACGGTGTAGGCCAGACTCTTGCCGCTGGCCGTCTCCGTCGCGAGGACGACGTTCTCGCCGTCGCGAACCGACTCGACGGCGGCGGTCTGGTGGGCGTAGAGCTCCGTGATACCCTCGTCGGCCAGCACGTCAGCGAGGCGTGCGTTCAGCGCACAGTCGGCGACGGTGGCGTCCCGGCCCGGCACCGTCCGCTCGTCGACGATTTGGCCCTCGTAGTAGGGTCGGTCGCGGAGCCACGCGATAGTGTCGTCCACGGGCGGGCTAGGGAGCGGGTCAGTATCGGTCTTGCTGTTCCTGTGACCGTGGCACGGGGTCGTCGGCGTCTCGGGGCGGGGGCGAGCAGTCGGCGACGGCCGCCGGCAGCGACTCGACGGTGGTGACGGTGGTCCGTTCGGACTCGACTCGGGGGACGCCCTCGCCCGCGACGGCGACGAGTCGCGAGGCGGCGGCGACGACGGACTGGTTGGCGTCGCCAACGTCGCCAGCGACGACCACGGCGTCGGCCTCGCGGGCCAGTTCCGTCGCTCGCGCCCGTGCGTTGCTGTCGACGCCGGCGAACGGCGGGACGGTGACGACCGGACAGTCGAGTTCGCGGGCGCGTTCGGCGGCGGCGTCGCCCGCCGGCACGACGCCGACGGTGACGGAACTGCCGGCGGCGACGAGGCGGGCGACGGCAGCGGCGGCTTGCGTGCCGGTTCCGACGACGTGGACTGTCCTGTCGATAGGTGCGCGGTCGGGGAGCGGCGTCACCAGCGGCGCGTCCGTTCCGGGCTGGCGGGTCACGAGCGTCTCGGCGTCGAACGCGTCCCCGAGCGTCTCGGACGTGAGCACCTCGCGCGGGTCGCCGGCCGCCCGGACCTCGCCGTCGGAGAGTACGACCAGTTCGTCGCAGTAGCGGGCGGCCAGATTGAGGTCGTGGATGGCCGCGACGGCCGTCTTCCCCTCGGCGACGAGGTCCGTGACGAGTTCCAGCGTGCGGACGGCGTGGTTGACGTCCAGATTGGCCGTCGGTTCGTCCAGCAGTAGGACCGGCGTCTCCTGTGCGAGCGCCCGGGCCAGCAGGACTCGCTGGCGCTCGCCGCCGGAGAGCGACGTGACGGTGCGGTCGGCGAACTGCGCCACGTCGGCGCGCTCCATCGCCGCCCGTACGGCGTCGTCGTCGTCCTCGTCGGCACGCTCGAACCGGCCGAGGTGTGGCGTCCGTCCCATCTCGACGGTCTGTTCGACGGTGAAGTCGAAGGAGAGCGTCGTCGCCTGCGGCGTACTGGCGACGCGCCTGCTCACCTCTTTCGAGGAGAGGTCGTCGATGGGTTCGCCGGCGACCCGTACCGTCCCACTGTCGGGCGAGAGCGTCGCCCTGAGCGTCCGCAGGACCGTCGTCTTCCCCGCGCCGTTGGGGCCGACCAGACCGACGACGGAGCCACACGCGGCCGAGAAGTCGACGCCGGAGAGAATCTGCGTGCCGCCCAGCGAGACGCTGACGTCCTCGGCCTCGAGCATCGGTGTCCGCTCGCCCGCGTGACCGTCGTCGCTCACAGTTCGTGCACCTCCCGCTGACGGAGCAGATAGAGGAAGAACGGGGCACCGAGGGCGGCAGTGACGATGCCGACGGGCACCTCCGCGCTCCCCGAGCGAGCGAGCGTGTCGGTCGCGACGAGGAACGACGACCCCGCCAGCGCCGCCGTCGGCAGGAGGACCCGGTGGTCCGGGCCGACCACGAGCCGCATCACGTGTGGGACGATGAGGCCGACGAAGCCGATGATGCCGGCGACGGCGACGCCCGCGGCCGTGACGAGCGAGGAGAACGCCAGCAGGATTCGCTTGGTCCGTTCGACGTCGATGCCGAGGCTCTGGGCGTCCTCCTCCCCCAGCAACATGACGTTCAGGTCGCGGGCGTACACGAGGAGGACGACGAACGGGACGGCGACGAGGAGGAGACTCGTCCAGACCTCCGACCACGCCGCGCCCTTGAGGTGGCCCATCAGCCAGAACAGCGCCCGACGGATGCTCTCGCCGCTCTGGAGGAGGAGGAAGGAGACGACGGCGCCCAGAAAGGTCTGGACGGCGACGCCCGCCAGCAGGAGGGTCGCGACCGGCGTCCGGCCGTTCTGCGTCGCGATGAGGTAGACGCCGAAGGCCGCGAGTAGCGCCCCGGAGAAGGCGGCGGCGCGCAGGCCGAGGCCGAACGGCAGGGCCACCGGCGCGACGATGAACCCCACCGCACCGACGGCCGCGCCCGAGGAGACGCCGATGATGGAGGGGTCGGCCATCGGGTTGCGGAAGATGCCCTGCATGATGGTGCCCGCGGCCGCCAGCGAGAACCCGACGACCGCCCCCAACAGGATACGCGGCAGGCGGACCTGCAACACGATTTGGCGCTGGATGTCCTCGACCGGGAACCGGAACAGTGGCTGTGTCGTCACGGCCGGCGTCGCGCCCGAGAGGTCGACCGCCGTCGGGAGGACGACGGCGTTGAGCAACACCTTCGCGACGGCGTCGGGCGGAATCCACACCGGGCCGATGCCGGCGCTCACGGTGACGACGACGCCGAGGAGCGCCGTGAGCGCTAGCGACCACGAGAGCGTCCGTCCCGACGGATGCATGATTGAAACGCCACTTGCAGTAGGTAAATATTTATTGTTCGTCCTCCCGGTCACAGACGATGCGACAATTCGCTACCGCAATTTTGGGCCTTCTGCTGGTCTTCTCCGTCGTCGGCGCGATGCCGGCGGCCGCGACGAGTACGCAGTCGGCACAGGAGTGTTCGTTCCCGCTGACGGTCACAGACGCCACGGGAACCGAGATAACCCTCGAAGAGCGCCCGGAGCGGGTGACGACGACGAACCCGTCGGCCGCCCAGACCATGTGGGAAATCGGCGGCCGCGAGCAGGTCGTCGGTCTCACGCAGTTCGCGTCGTATCTGGAGGGGGCCGATAGCCGGACCAACGTCTCCGCCGGGTTCGGCGTCGGCGTCGAGAAGGTGGTCGGCACGGACCCCGACCTCGTCATCGCCCCCAACGCCAGCGCGGGCGACGTGCAGGGTCTCCGGGACGCCGGCCTGACCGTGTACCACCTGCCGGCCTCGACCAGCGTCGAGGACATCCGCCAGAAGACGACCACCATCGGCCGCCTGACCGGGAACTGTGCGGGCGCGGCCGAGGCCAACGCGTGGATGACACAGAACGTCGACGCCGTGCGGGACACCACGGCGGGCATCGAGGACCGGAAGACGGTGGTCTACCCCCTCGGGAGCGGGTACGTCGCCGCCAACGGGACGTTCATCGACACCATGCTGAGCGTGGCCGGGGCCGACAACGTCGCGGCGCGCAACCACTCCGGCTACCCGCAACTGAGCGACGAGGTGCTCCTCCAGTTGGACCCCGAGGTGCTGGTCGTCACCGAACGGACGGCGGGACTCGTCGACGAGGAACCGTACGCGAGTACGACCGCCGGGGAGACGAACGCGACCGTTCGGCTTCGGGTCCGTGACCTCAACCAGCCGGCCCCTCGGAGCGTCGTCAACACGGTCCACAACGCCACGCGACAGCTCTATCCGGAGCGGTACGACGAGGACAGCTACGTCCCGCGCTCGGCCGTCGAGAGCGAGACGACCACCGAACAGACGGCGACGCTCTCCGACGGTGAGCCTACGACCGAACCGGCCACCACGACGACCGGAGGGAACGGCCCCGGCTTCACTGCCGTGAGCGCGCTCGTCGGTGCACTCGCCGCGGCACTACTGGCCAGCAGACGCCAGTAACCACCTCGCCAGTCGGTGGGCGTGAGAGATTATTCGGTACTTACCGACCCGCGCTCACGAACGACAGCCACCGGAGGACAGTCGTTTTAGTGCACCTACTTCCCAATATATGGGGTACGTCGCGAGAGACAACAGTGTAAATTTGCGCAAAATTTTTTGTTTAGGGATTTATCCATCATTATAGACCGTTTGTGATATCACATGACTGACAACAAACCACAGGGTCTGTCCAGCGTACTTTCGCGGCGAAACCTCATGCAAGCAGTCGCCGGACTCGGCGTCGCCTCGATGGCCGGGTGTTCGGGGCTGAACGGCGGTGGTGACGGCGGTGGTGGGGCCGTCGACCCGGTACAGGACCGCGTGACGGTGGACCCCGAGAACATCCAGGAAGGTGGGACGTTCAAGACGGCTATCGGCGCGAACCCGGACACGTTCGACTTCCCCGAGAGTTCGTCCGCGACGGCCTCCATCCTCCACAACCTCCTCTTCGAGGGCATGGTGACCACCAGCGCCAGCGGCGAACTCTACCCGTGGCTCGCCGAGTCCTACGAGCAGGTGGACGTCCAGGACGTCTCGGCGGGCGACTACACCGACTACATGACGACGGTGTCGTACGCCGAGACGGACGACGGCGCCGTCTACATCGACACCGAGAAGCAGATCGTCGTCGAGAGCCCCGACAACCCCGACAGCCCGTCGGCGGGCGACGAGGCACAGGTCCTCACCGTCGACGAGGCGGGCGACGCCGTCGCCGACGGCACCTACGGGATGCACTTCCAGTTCCAGCTCCACGAGGGCATCCAGTTCCACAACGACGAGGAACTGACCGCACCCAACGTCGTCGCCTCCTACGGCCGCATCGAGAACTCGACGCTCTCGGGGCAGGTGTTCGACTCCCTGCTCCACATCTCGGCCGACGGCGACTACACCGTCGACCTCTACGTGCAGGAACCGGACGCCGCCGCCATCCGCGAACTCGGCGGCCTGCCGGTGTACCCCTCGGAGATTACCGACAACGTCCCGCTCGGGAACATGGACCCCCGACAGGGGAACACGCCGCTCGGTACCGGGATGTTCGAACTCGCGGAGTTCCAGAACGAGGAGTACGCCCTGTTCGCGAAGAACGACAACTACTGGTTCGACACGGAGATGAAAGACTGGTTCGACGGCCCGTCGGAGTTCCCGAACGGCCCGGTCGTCGACGAAGTCGACATCGCCATCATCTCCTCGGACTCACAGCGGGCCGGCGCGCTCCAGAGCGGCGAGATCGACATGACCTTCGGCCTGACCGCGAGCACGCTGACGAACTACCGGGAGTCCGAAGACTATCGGACCGCACCGACCAACGGCGCCGGGTACACGTTCCTCCAGTTCCCGGTCGAAGTCGAACCGTGGACCAACGCGAAGCTCCGCCGGGCCGCGAACAAGCTCATCCCGCGCCAGAGCATCTCCGAGAACATCTTCCAGGGCTGGGAGAAGCCCGCGTGGGTCCCGCTCCCGCCGCTCGCGGCCGGAACCGGGTCGACCGACTACGAGGCGATGGTCGAGGACCTCAAGAGCTACAACACCTACGAGCCAGAGGCCGCCGCCGAACTGGCCGACGAAGCCGCCGGCGAGATCGACGTCGAGTTCCCCATCGAGGTGACGCTGGAGACGAACTCCGACAACGACGACCGGGTCCGGACCGTCGAACTCATCGCCGAGTCGATGAGCCAAGAGATAAACGGGACCCAGTACTTCGACGTCAGCGTCAACACGAAGGAGTTCCTCACCTTCGTCAGCCAGCTGCTCTCGCAGGACTACTGGGACCAGGGCAAACTGGCCTTCATCGGCCTCTCCGGCGGGTTCAACCCGCACGGCTACGCCAAGTCCGTCCACAGTCCCGAGAACTTCGCCCAGTGTTGTAACTTCCAGAACATCGACTTCCCCGAACTCAACGAGGCGATGCGACAGGCCCGCTACGGGGTCGAGGTGGCACAGGACCCACAGCTCCGTCGCGAGCGCTACGAGGAGGTCTGGGAGCTGATTCTGGAGCTCAACGGCAACTCGTACGGCACCCACAGCACGCTGGTCGGCGTCGTGAACAACGACGTCAAGGGGTTCAACACCTACCCGAGCACCCAAGATATAGTTGGGTACGCGATGTACAACCCAACGGACCAGCAGATTACCTACCTCGACCGGTAACACAGACCCGGTCCTCCATCTATGAGCCTCCGACGCTTCATCGCCAAGCGGGTCCTGCTTATCTTCCCGATACTGTTCGGTGTCTCGGTCATCACGTTCGCCCTCGTCCACATAACCCCGGGTGACCCCGTCGACGTGGTGGTGGCGCTGAACCCGGACATCTCCCCCGCCGAGGAGGCCCGGCTCCGCGCCAGATACGGGCTGAACGACCCGATATGGGAGCAGTACCTGGACTGGCTCGTCGGCGTCCTGCAAGGGGACTTCGGCAAAGTCATCGCCACGGACCGGGCCGTCAGCACCGTCATCGTGGAGCGACTCCCCGAGACCATCGCACTGGGCCTCTTCGGCTGGGTGTTCGCAGTCATCATCGCCGTCCCCGCCGGCATCTACGCCGCGGTCCGGAAGGACGAACTCGGCGACCACGTCAGCCGGTTCCTCGCCCTCTCGGGCATCTCCATCCCGAACTTCTGGCTGGGACTGATGCTCATCCTCGTCGGCGCACTGACGTTGAACCTCTGGCCGGTGCTCGCGCCACGGACGGCGCTGTACTCGCCGGAGATGCTCTGGTACCTGCTGTTGCCCGGTATCACCATCGGCACCGCCTCGGCGTCGACGCTGATGCGAATCATGCGCTCCTCGATGGCCGAGGAGATGAACAAGGAGTACGTCACGGCCGCCCGAGCGAAGGGGCTGCCGGAGCGAACGGTCGTGCTCAAGCACGTCCTGCGGAACTCGCTCATCTCGGTGACGACCGTCGCCGCGTTCCTGACCGCGAGCATCGTCTCGGGGTCGGTCGTCGTCGAACAGGTGTTCGGCTGGCCGGGTCTCGGCCGAGCGCTCATCAGCGCCGTCAGCAACCGAGAGATAGACCTCATTCTGGGGATTACGCTGTTCATCGGCGTCGCCATCATCCTGGCGAACCTGGTGGCCGACATCCTCTATGCGGTTCTCGACCCACGGATTCGATACGACTGACCATGTCTACTGAACGAGGACGCATCCGGGTAACCGGATTCGACACGGACCGCGTGACCGAACGAGACGACCTGTCGGACTGGTCCGAAGCGACGACAGGTGGTACCGAGAGCCGATGGCGGCGCGCCCTGCGCCGGTTCCGCCACAACCGAGTCGCCATGCTGGGCGTCTACGTCGTCGCCGCGATGGCGCTGTTGTCCTTCTTCGCCCGCCCGGTGACGATAGCGGGTATCACCGTCCAGCCCTTCTCTATCGCCCCGTACGACCCGAGTACGATTCTGTACCTCGAACCCGGGTCGACGGTCGGCCGGTACGACCCGCCGACGCTGGCCCACCCGATGGGCACCGACGCCTCCGGCCGCGACCTGTTCTCGCGGGTGCTGGTCGGCGGCCGACTCAGCATCTCCATCGGCTTCGTCGTCGTCGGCATCACGGCGACGTTCGGCCTCGCCTACGGCGCCGTCGCCGGCTACTACGGCGGCTGGGTCGACGAGATTCTGATGCGGTTCGTCGACGTCATCTTCGCGTTCCCCGGACTGGTGCTGGCGCTGGTCATCGTCGCCCTGCTGGGCGGCGGCTACTGGCCGCTCGTCATCGCCTTCTCCGTCCCGGGGTGGGCCGGCTACGCCCGCCTCATCCGCGGGGAGATACTCTCCGTGAAGGAGAACGAGTACGTTCTGGCCGCACAGGCGCTGGGTGCGCGTGACCGCTCGGTCATCTTCCGCCACATCGTGCCCAACGCGATGGCGCCGCTCATCGTGCAGGCGTCGCTCTCTATCGGCACCGTCGTCATCGGCGTCGCGGCGCTGGGCTTCCTCGGTCTGGGCTTCGAACCGGGCACCCCCGAGTGGGGGACGATGCTCGACCAGACCCGAGAGACGCTCATCCAGGGGCCGGGTGGCTCCATCCCGTGGTGGGCCACCGTCTTCCCCGGCGGCGCCATCTTCCTGTTCGTGATGGCGATGAACATGATCGGCGACGGCGTCAACGACGCGCTGGACGCGCAGGAAGTCGGCAACGTCGGGCAGGGAGGCGGCGGATGACGCTCCTCGAGATCAACGACCTCACGGTGAACTTCTACACCGAGGACGGGGTCGTCACCGCCGTCGACGACCTCTCGTACCGCATCGAGAGCGGGGAGACGTTCGGCGTCGTCGGCGAGAGTGGGGCCGGGAAGTCCGTCACCGCGCTCTCGCTGATGCGCCTCATCGAGGACCCCGGCCGCATCGAGAGCGGCGAGATTCTGTTCAAGGGCGAGGACCTGCTGGAGATGAGCGAGGCGGAGATTCGCTCGGTGCGTGGCAACGAAATCGCCATGATATTCCAGGACGCCCAGACCGCGCTCAACCCCGTCTACTCGGTCGGCGAGCAGATATCCGAGGCGATTCGCCACCACCTGAACTACAGCGACGCCGAGGCCCGCGACCGGACCATCCAGTTGCTCGACCGGGTGGGCATCCCCGACGCCGAGAGCCGGTACGACGACTACCCCCACGAGTTCTCCGGCGGGATGCAACAGCGGGCGGTCATCGCGATGGCGCTGTCGTGTGACCCGGACCTGCTCATCGCCGACGAGCCGACGACGGCGCTGGACGTGACCACGGAGGCGAAGATTCTGGACCAGATTCAGGACCTCGCCGACGAGTTCGACACCGCCGTCCAACTCATCACCCACGACCTCGGCGTCGTCGCGAAGATATGCGAGCGCGTGATGGTGATGTACGCGGGCCGGCCCGTCGAGAAAGCCCCCGTCGAGGACCTCTACTACGACCCGAAACACCCCTACACGGTCGGACTGATGAGTTCGATTCCGCGCATCGGCGACGAGCGCGACCGCCTCCAGACGATTCCGGGGACGATGCCCGACCTCGTCGACGTGCCACCGGGGTGTGCGTTCCACCCCCGGTGTCCGTACGCCGAGGAGTCCTGCGCCCAGAAACAGCCACCGCTGGTCGACCCGGAGACGGGCGACGCGGCGACGGCGGCCGACGACCGGGCCGCGGCGTGTCTGGAGTACACCGGCGACCTGGAGGGTGAACTGGAATTCGAGGTGTCCGTCGAGGGCGAGGACCCGCTCCTAGAGGAGGGGCAGGATGCCCGGTGAGGACCCCATCCTCCGCGTGGAGGGCCTGCAGAAGTACTACGACTCCAGTAGCGGGTTCGTCGACACCCTGCTGGGGAACAACCAGCAGGTGAAGGCCGTCGACGGCGTCGACCTCGAACTCCACGAGGGCGAGACGCTGGGCGTCGTCGGCGAGAGCGGGTGTGGGAAGACCACGCTCGGCCGTGCGCTCCTGCGACTCACCGAACCAACCGACGGGTCGGTGTACTACCGGGGCGAGGACCTCACGGAGATGGGGTCTAGCGACCTCCGGGACCTGCGGAAGGACTTGCAGTACATCTTCCAGGACCCGTTCGCGAGTCTGAACCCGCGGCTGACCGTGGGCGACATCATCGGCGAACCGCTGGACATCCACGGCATCGCCGAGGGCGAGGCCCGCGAACAGCGCATCTACGACCTGCTGGAAACGGTGGGGCTGAACTCCAGTCACACCCACCGCTACCCCCACGAGTTCTCCGGGGGCCAGCGCCAGCGTATCGGCATCGCCCGGGCGCTGGCCGTCGACCCGGAGGTCATCATCTGTGACGAGCCGGTGTCGGCGCTGGACGTCTCCGTGCAGGCCCAGATTCTGAACCTGCTGGAGGACCTGCAGGACGAGTACGGCCTCTCGTACATCTTCATCGCCCACGACCTGAGCGTGGTCGAACACATCTCCGACCGCATCGCGGTGATGTACCTCGGCGAGTTCGCCGAAGTCGGGACGACCGAGGAGGTGTTCGAACCGCCGTACCACCCCTACACCGAGGCGCTGCTGTCGGCGGTGCCGGAACCGGACCCGCTGTGGGAGGGCGACCAGATATTCCTCCCGGGAACGGTGCCGTCGCCGCTGAACCCGCCCTCGGGCTGTCGGTTCCACACGCGCTGTCCGAAGGTCATCCAGCCCGAGGAGTACGACCTCGAACAGTCGGTCTGGCGCTCGGTGATGGACCTGAAACTGCGGGCGGTCGAGGCCGACGGCGTCGACTCGCTGACCGCCGTCACCGAGGAGGAGCAGTCCGACCCGGAGACGGCGTCCAGAGGCGTCCTCGACGGGTTGGTCCGCGAGGAGTTCGGTCTGCCCGACCGGCTCTCGGACCCCGACGCGGAGGCCGCCCTCTCGACGGCCATCGACAGCCTCCACGACGGCGACGTCGACGGCGCATCCGCACACCTGAACGAGGCGTTCGTCTCGCCGTGTGAGACCGACGAACCGCGGGCGGTCGGGACCGGCGACACCCACCGCATCGCCTGCCACCTCCACGACGAGGCCTACGCCGACGACCCGACGGGCACGACGGACGGCGGTGACGCCGTCGCCGACGACTGACCACCACAACGTTTTCACGATTCCACCGGGTATAGCCACCAATGCGCCGCATCTACGACTCTCAGGCGCTCAAGCGGGACGACGACGTGTTCACGCCGCGTGAGCGTGACGACGCGCCCGAGCCCGCGGCGATGCGGTCGGTGCCCGGCGAGTCGCTGAGTCGCTTGCTCGTGCCGACGTGGCTCCGCTATCGGGCGTTGACCGTCACCGTCGAGACGCCGGAGTCGTCCTATCCTGCGGGGACGGACGTGCCGGTGAAAGTGACCCTGCGGAACACGTTCCCGTTCCCCATCAGCGTCCGCACGCGAACGCCGCGCCTGTGGACGTGGCACGTCGACGGCGCGGCCGAGGCCTCGCGGGTCCCCGAGTCGCTCCCCGACGAGGAACGCGTCTACACCTTCGACCGGGGCGAACGCAAGCAGTTCCTCCGCCGCTGGACCGGGCTGTTCAAAGTGAGCGAGACGGAGTGGGAGCCCGCGGACCCGGGCGAGTACACCCTCGGCGCGTACATCGACGTCGCGGACGCCGACGGGAAGGGACTGGCGGCCGAGACGACGGTGCGAATCGAACCGGAGTGACCGACGGGGACTGTCGCCGACGTACGCTTTTGCCGCTGGAGACGGTACCACACGCCAATGTCTCTCGACGAGTCGTCGCTGCTCGACCGACTCCGCAACCCCGACCACACCGGCGAGAACCGCTGCTGGCCGTGTACCGTCGTGAACGTCGCTATCGCGGGCATTCTGACCGCTCTCGTGGCGGTCGTGGCCGTCGAACTCGCCGCCGTCGTCGCCGTCGTCTCGCTCGTCGCCATCGCCCTCCGTGGGTATCTCGTCCCGGGGACGCCGCGACTGACACAGACGTACCTGCCAGAGCGAGTCCTGCGGGCGTTCGGGAAAGCGCCAGCGCCGACCGAACCCGACGACTTCGAGACGCTCGAGAAGGTCCGCCACCACCGCGAGAACGCGGTCGACGCCGACGCCTTTCTCGCCGACGAAGGGGTGCTGACCGACGCTGGCGACGGCCGAAAACTCACCGACGGGTTCGCCGCGGCGGTGAGCGACGAACTCGACGCCCGCCCCGCCGACGCCGACCTGACCGACCCGCTGGCGGACGCCTTCGGGACCGAGTCGGCCGACGTGACGGTCGAACGCGACCCCTACCCGTCGGTGACGGTCGGCAACCGCATCCGCGAGTGGCCCTCGTGGAGCGCCCTCCGCGTGGACGTGGCCGCTCACGAGGCACTCACCGACTGGACCGACCGGTGGACGGACGTCCCCCTCGAACAGCGCGTGAACATGCTGGAGACGGTGCGCTCACACCGGACCGTCTGTCCGGCCTGCGGGGGCCGGGTCGAACGCGCCAACGAGGTCCAGACCTCCTGCTGTGGGGTCCACGAGGTCGTGGCGGTGGCCTGCACCGACTGCGGCGCCCGTCTCGCCGAACTCGACCCGACGACCCACGCCGGTCGGCTGGTGAGCTAGGGAGACAGACCACTTTTGCGGCCGACAGCCGAGTGTCGACCATGGACAAGCAGGCGATACGCGACCGGGTGTGGGACGCGCTCGAAGACGCCGGCGTCGCCCGGTTCCCGTTCCCGCCCCACGACAGGATACCCAACTTCGAGGGGGCCGACCGGGCCGCCGAGCGAGTGACCGAGACGGCCGTCTGGGCGGACGCAGAGCGTATCAAAGCGAACCCCGACTCGCCGCAACTCCCGCTCCGCCGTGCCGCCCTGCGTGCGGGCAAGACCGTCTACATGGCCGTCCCGCGACTGCGTGAGGCGGAGTGTTTCTACGAACTCGACCCCGCGGAACTGGCGGACATAGACGCCGCCCCGGCGGTGTCGAACGTCGTGGACCACGCCCGGCAGGTCGGGCCAGAGGCCGTCGGCGAGGTGGACCTCGTGGTGTCGGGGTCCGTGGCCGTCACCGAGGACGGCGCTCGCGTCGGCAAGGGCGAGGGGTTCAGCGATTTGGAGTACGCGGTCCTTCACGAACTGGGCCTCGTCGACGAGGCGACGCCGACACTGACGACGGTCCACGAACTGCAGGTGGTCGGCGGTCCGTCGGGTGCCGTCACGGACGCCGAGGTCCCCGTCGACGCCCACGACGTGCCGATGGAGTACGTCGTGACGCCAGAGCGAACCGTCGAGGCGGAGGCGCCGTACGACCGCCCGGCGGGCGTCGACTGGGGGGCCCTGTCGCCGGAGCGCCTCGCGGAGATGCCGGTGTTGGCCGCGCGTGCGCCGGCGGACGAGTCGGCCGGCCGAGACGAACCCACATGAATATACGGCTTTACCTGTAAAGGTCCGTATGCACGACGCCGTGGCTGGCGCTGAGCCATCCGGACACGACCACCACGGCACCATGCGGGTGGTGTACGTCGACCCCGACGCGGACGCGGTGACAGCGGTCAGGACGGCGCTGTCGGCGGCAGACGAGACGGTCGATGTCGTCTCGTCCGAGAGCGTCGCGGAGGCGGTCGACCTCGTCGGAGAGCACCCTATCGACTGTCTCGTCACGGAGTACACGCTCCCGGACGGCACTGGACTGGACCTGCTCCGGAGCGTCCGCGAGCGACATCCGGACTTGCCGGTCGTGCTGTTCATCGACGACGGGAGCGAGGCTATCGCCAGCGACGCACTCGCCGCGGGGGCGACCGACTACGTCCTCAAGGCCCCGCTGGAGGAACAGGCGGCCGTGCTGGCCGACCGGGTTCGCGCAGCCACGACCGAACAGGCCGACCGCGAGGCCATCCTCGGGCGGATGACCGACGCGTTCTTGGCGCTCGACGAGGAGTGGCGGTTCACCTACCTCAACGACCGGGGCCGGGAGATACTCCGTGAGGCCGCCGGTGCGGACGAGGTATCGTCGGGACTGGTCGGCCGCC
The DNA here is from genome assembly GCF_019599465.1 of Haloarcula rubra. Taxonomy (GTDB): domain Archaea; phylum Halobacteriota; class Halobacteria; order Halobacteriales; family Haloarculaceae; genus Haloarcula; species Haloarcula rubra. Next base: position 120,776 of record NZ_RKLR01000004.1, on the reverse strand, counting down.
GAATCTGGGACGTCGTCCCGGAGGCCGTCGACACGGCGTTCTACGACCTCTATCACCGCGCGATGGAGACCCAGGAACCCGAGACGCTCGAAGCGTACTACGAACCGTTAGAGACGTGGTTCGACGTCAGAGCGTTCCCCTCGGACAGCGGCCTCTCCGTGTACTTCAGAGACGTCACGGCCCGCCGTGAGCGCGAGGACTCACTCGCCGAGCGAGAGGCAGTTCTGACGGAGATGTACCGCGTCATCGCCGAGAAAGAGACCCCCTTCGAGGAGAAGGTCGACCACCTCCTGGACGTGGGTCGGGAGGCCCTCGGGACGGAGTTCGGCGCGCTCTCGCGGGTCGAGGGGTCGGACTACGTCTTCGAGGCCGTCCGGGACCCGACCGGACAGACACAGCCCGGCGACGTGATTCCGCTCGCGTCGACCAACTGCGAGCGCGCCATCGTCGAACGGGAGACGCTCGTCCTCGAAGATATCGCCGCCGACTCTCCGGAGTTGACCGACCGCGCCGGCTTCACCGAGATGGGAATCGCCTGCTACGTCGGGATGCCCGTCGTCGTCGACGGTGAGGTGTACGGGACGTTCTGTTTCTACGACCGCGACCCCAGACGGGAGGCGTTCGCCGACTGGGAGGTGACGCTCGTCGAGTTGATGGGTAACTGGATAAGCTACGAACTGGAGCGCGAGCGCCGCGAGCGTGACCTCACGCGGGAACGGAACCGGCTGGACGACTTCGCGAGCGTCGTCTCGCACGACCTGCGGAACCCCCTCAACGTCGCCACCGGCCACCTCGAACTCCTGCTGGAGGAGTACGACGGCGACCCGGACCACGTCGTCGGGATGCAGCGAGCGCTGACCCGGATGGACGCGCTCATCGACGACCTGTTGACGCTCGCTCGCTCGGGGACGCAGGTCGTCGAGACGAGCACCGTCGAACTGGAGACCCTCTGTCGGCAGGCGTGGGCCGTCGTCGAGAGCGAGCACGCCACGCTGACCGTCACAGACCAGTCCGCGACCGTCTCCGGCGACGAGAGCCGTCTCCAGCAACTGTTCGAGAACCTCTTTCGGAACTGCGTCGAACACGGGTCGACGGACGGGCAGGACGACGGCGTCGACGTCCGCGTCGGCGTGCTGTCGAACGGCGACGGCCTCTACGTCGCCGACGACGGCCCCGGTATCCCCGAGGACGAGCGAGAGAAAGTGTTCGAGAGCGGCTACACCACCAGCGACGGCGGGACGGGGTTCGGACTCAGAATCGTCGCGGAGATAGCCGAGGCCCACGGCGCACGAGTCACGATAGCCGAGAGCGAGGGCGGCGGCGCACGGTTCGAGATCCACGGCCTCACGGTCGGGTGAGCGCGGACGGGTGGCAGACACACGCTTTTGAACGTGTAGGGCCAATTACACGACATGGCGCACCAGCCAGAACGACCACAGGAGTACGTCTGCGAGCAGTGTCACGCCGTCTTCGCGGGCACCGTCCACGGCGACCCGCCGGACCACAGTTACACGCCGCCCGAGGAGTGTACGGCCTGCGGCGCGACCGAGTTCGTCGAGATACAGAACTACCCGTCGACGGGTGATTAGTCGTCCAGTTCGGCCACGCAGTCGCGGATGAGGCCGTCGAGGTTCTCGGGCAGGGTCGGGTGGTACGCCCGGTCGGGCAGGTCACGCACGTCCAGCCCCATCTCGACGACTATCTGTAGCGTCTTCGCGAAACTGTCGGCGTGGTAGTGCAGGCCCTGCCAGCCGAGGACGGTGCCGTCCTCGCTGTCGACGACGAGTTTCGCGAGTCCCTCGGGCACGTCCTTCGACTTGAACACGCCGTCGTCGCTGGCCTGCCGGGTCGCCGTCACGACGTCGTAGCCCGCCTCGCGGGCCGTCTGCTCGTTGTGGCCGACCCGGGCGAAGGGGTAGATGCCCAGTCCGGAGAAGATGACGTGGTGGTGGACGTTCTCGTAGGCCTGTGGCTCCGCCCCGGCCTCCTGCCGGAGGATGTTCTCGGCGGCGGTAAAGCCCTGTTCTTTGGCGACGTGGAGGATTGGTTCCTTCTCGTTGACGTCGCCGACGGCGTAGACGTGGTCGGCGTCCACCGTCTGCATCGTCTCGCGGACCCAGTCGCCCTCGGCCGAGACTGACGTGTTTTCGAGCCCCAGGCCTTCGAGGGTCGGGCGGCGGCCGGTGAACAGGAACAGCTGGTCGGCCTCGTAGGTCTCCTCGCTACCGTCCTCGAACTCGACGTAGAGGCGAACCCCGCCGTCCGCGGTCGGTTCGAGGCGCTGCTCGTAGCAGTTCGTCGGAATCGTGATGTCCCAGTTGTCCTCGTAGATACGGCGGGCCTCGTCGCCGAACTCGGGGTCGGCCTCGTCGATGGGGCGGTCGTCGTGTTCGACGACGGTGAGTTCCATCCCGCCGGCCTCGGCGAGGTACGGGACCATCTCCATCCCGATGTAGCCAAAGCCCATCACGATGCCCGAGTCGGGGAACTCGGTGGCGTGGAGGACGTCTTTGCTGGTCATGTAGTCCACTTCGTCGATACCGGGGAGGTCGGGGACGTTGACGCTCGACCCGGTGGCGACGACGACGTAGTCGGCCTCGTACTCCTCGCCGCCGGCCCGAACCGTGTGGTCGTCGACGAGCGTGGCCGTGTCGTGGACGAACTCCACGTGGTCGCGTTCGGCCATCTCGTGGATAGAGTCGCGCCGGTGGCCCGCCCACCCACGGGTACGCTCGTTCTTCGTCTCGACGACGGCCTCCAGATCGACGTCGGGCACGTCGCCGACCAGTCGGTGGTCGTGTCGCGCCTGGAAGCGGTGGGCCCCGGCCGAGAGCACCTCTTTCGAGGGCATACAGCCTTCGAGGATACAGAGGCCGCCACCGGGGTCGCCGTTGTCGATGAGTGTGAGTTCGATTCCGTCCGCGTCTACGAGTTCGCCGGCGGTGGCCGCGCCGGCGCTCCCGTACGCACCGATGATGACGACGTGGGTCATACCGGTAGGCTAGCGGTGGCCCCGGATAAAGCCTTCAGTGGCGTGTAGCCGGGGAACAAGACCGGGGCGCTCAGTCGTCGCCCTCGGTCGGCCGGACGGGTCGCCGAGGGCCACCGAGGTCCAGCAGTCGCCGGAGTGGGTGGTCGGAGTTGGTGACGCGGTCCCAGACGACCAGCACCGAGGGGAGGACCAGCAGCGACGTGAGGAAGGCGTAGGCGATAGAGAGCGCCGTCAGGATGCCGAACTGCCCGATGGCGGGGAACACCGCCAGCGCCAGCACCCCGATGCCGAAGACGGTGGTGAGCATACTGCCCAGCAGCGCGCCGCCGGTCCCTCTGACCGTCCGGTCGAGCGCGGTCACGAGGTCGTACTCGTGCATCTCGTCGGCGAATCGGTGGGTGACGTGGACGGAGTAGTCCACGCCCAACCCGATGGTGATGGCGAGCATCGTCGCCGTGATGGCGTTGAACGGTATCCGGAGGAACCGCATCGTCCCCGCGAGCAGGGCGACGGTGACGACGACGGGGACGACGTTGGCGATACCCAGCGACGGCCGGCCCTCCAGCACGTAGTAGATGAACACGAGGAACACCGACGCCCCCGCCAGCGCGATGGCCAGCGACTGGACCGCCGACTCGAGGATGACGTCGGAGACGGCCTGGAAGACCACGATAGAGCCGGTGGCCGTCGCTTCGAAGCGGAAGTCCTCCGCGACTTCCCTGGCGTCCTCGGTCACCTCGCTGTCGCTCGCGCCGGCCTCGACGGTGTAGACGACCCGGGCGCTCCGGTAGTCCTCGCTGAGGTAGTCGAGCGCCCGGTCGCGCGAGGAGGAGTCGAGCAGGTACTCGTAGACGGTTTCGAGGTTGTCGTCGGGGACGCCGTTGTCGTTGGCGTCGTTGCGCTCGACCAGTCGCCGGAACTCGGGGTCACGCGCCGCCCGGTCCTGGATGACGGTGACGATGGACGTCGACGCCGCCCGGCCGTCCTCGCGGACGAACGTGTCCGGCGGGTCGTCGCCGGCCCGATGTATCTGCTCTAGGGCCGAGTCCTTCCGCATCGGCCCCTCGACGTAGATGGTCGCCTGCCCGCTCTGTGTCGAGTCGAACTTCTCCTCTAGGAAGTTCGTCCGCTCGGTGACTGTGTACTCGCTCGGGGCGAACGGTTCGGGGAGGGACTGTATCCAGTCGGCGTTGTCCTCGGGTGGCAGGAAGTCGTCCTGCGAGAACGAGGTGGAGATGCCCGTCGCGTAGACGCCCGCGCCGGCCGTGACGACCAGCGTCACGAGGAGGAAGACGACCGGCGCGCGTTCGGCGATGGCGACGCCGCCCCGGAGGACCCCGCCGAGCGCGGAGTCCTCGGAGCCGAGGGGGCGCTCGGAGAACGTCGGGATGGGGTAGCGCTGGCGCAGGGTGTCGAGTTCCACCTTCGCGGCGGGCAGGAACACGCCGAAGATGAAGAACGTGAACGTGATGCCGATGGCGGCGACGAACCCGAAGTCCCGAATCGGCGGCAGTGAACTCGTGAGGTTGGCCGCGAACCCGATGACCGTCGTCCCGGTGACGATGAAGAAGGCGACGAGCAACTGGTCGGTCGTGATGCGCATCGACTCGTCGATGCCCGTCCCGTGTTGCCGTTCCTCGCGATAGCGGTTGACCGCGTGGATGCCGAAGTCGATGCCGACCGCCAGCAACAGGGGCGGCACCGCGATGAGCATCTGTGAGAACGGGATGCCGGCCAGCCCCATGAACCCGAACGTCCAGACGATGGCCATGAACAGCGCTATCAGGCCGAGCGCCATGTCCGCGAGGTCACGGTAGGCGATGGAGAGAAACAGGAGGATGAAGATGACCGCCGCGGGGACCGTGAGGACGAGCGAGTCGAAGACGACGTTCGAGAACTCCGCGGCGACGATGCCCGACCCGAACACCGTGATGGTCCCGTGGCCGGCCGACTGCACGGTGAACTGGGCCTGCCGCTGGATGCTCGTCAGCGGACTCGACCCGCCCTGCCCGGACCCCGAGGAGATGCCGGCCGGAATCTCGTGGGTCACGAGGCCGAGCGTCGCCGACGCCGACGCGGACCCGCGGTTGAAGTCGCTGCTCACGAGCGAGGTGAACTGCGGGTTCTGGTCGGCGGCCCGCCGGACGGCGGCGTCTATCTCGCTACTGGTGGCGGACTCGACGGCGCGTATCTGTGCCTCGGTGGTCCGTGCCGACGGGTCGAGTCGCTGGGCGACGATGCTCGCGGCGCTCGACGTGCCGGTGACCCGGAGGTCCCGGTGGTCTTCGAGGCGTTCCTGCGCCCGCAACATCCGCAGGAGGGCGTCTCTCGAGAGGACGTTGTTGCCCTCCTGGATGAGCTGAGTGTTGCCCGTGTCCGGCGAGAACGTCGGCGAGAACTCCGTGTTGACCCGCTCGAACGCCTCCTCGGCCGGCAGACCCGTGGTGAACTGCGACGTCCCGGCGTTCGTCGAGATGTTGCCGAGTCCGGCGCTGAACACGAGCGTCACGACGAGGAACGTCAGGACGACGCGACGGGAGTCCTCGACGATGCGGTCGTCCGCCCAGTCGATGTACCGCTGGTAGTCCATCTTAACGGAACCTGACGTAGCCACCGATAGCGAGGAGACTCACGAGCAGGACGGCGCCGATGGTCGAGAGCGGCAGGCCACCCCCGCCGCCTTGGGACGTGACGCCGACAGCGACGCGGTAGGTGTCCGAGACCGGCGTGTCGCCGTCGGGTTCCTCGTACTGGAAGTCCAGCGAGACGGGGTAGTCTTTCTCCATCGCCCCGCCGCTGGCGCTGATACCGAAGCGCAGCGTCGCCGACGCTCCGGGTTCGAGGCGGTCGACGTACGCCTCGTCGTCGGTGACCGAGATGGGCGAGTCGGCGAACAGTTTCGCCGAGATGTCGGTCAGCGGCACGTCCTCCGCGTTGGTCACGGTGAGTTCGATGGTCGCCGCGCCGCCGGCCCCGACCGTCGTGTTGGCGGCTTCGATGGTGAACTCGTCTTCGCTCCCCGCGACGTCGGCGCGAACCTCCATCGTGTCGCCCTCGTGGCGGTCACCGGTAGCGTCGCGGTAGACGGTGCTGAAGTCGAACTGTCGCGGGCCCGCGTCGGCGCTCTCGGAGGCATCGACGCCGAAACTGACCGTCGCCGACTCGCCGGGTTCGAGGTCCCCGACGGCGTACTGGGTCTCCTGTGGCGAGAGGTTGCTGTGGTCGCTGTCCCAGTTCAGGACGACGTTGTTGGCGACTCGCGGCCCCTCGTTGGTCAGCGTGGCTTCGAGCCGACCGTCCTCGCCGGCCTGCAGCGAGGCGGTCACGTTCGAGAGGCCGAACTGCTGTTCCGGCTGGGGCTGGAGACCGAGCGGGATGTCGTCGCTCGCCCCCGAGTCGCCTTCGGGGTCCTGATAACCGACCTTCGCGGAGAGGGCGTAGACGCGTCGCTCGGCGTCCGAACTCGCGTTGGTCTTGACCCTGACCGTGCGGGTCTCACCGGGCTCCCACGTGCCGACGAACTGCGTGGCCGTGGACGAGCGACCGAACGAGACGTCGCTGCTCTGTGTCGTGAGCGTGACCGTCGCGAACTCGACGCGAGTCGGCCCGTCGTTCCGGAGCGTCACCTCGTAGGTGCCGCTGGCTCCGACTGGGACGTCGCTGTCGACGTCGGTCACGGAGAACGTCTGTTCGGGGTCGAGGGCGATACCGACCGACGACCCGACGGACTGCGTGCGGACGCCGTCCGCGTCGTCGAACGCGACCGAGAAGCCGAACTCGTACGGCTCGGGTTCGGCGCTCCCGGCGGCACCGACCCGGTAGCGGAAGGTCCGCTGTTCGCCGGACTCCCAGACCTCGACGTAGCGCGACCCTTCGGTGCCGCCACTGACGCTGAGGTCCTGATTCCGGCTGGCGAGAGTCACAGAGGCGTCACGCGCGGCCTCGTCGCCGGTGTTCTCGACGGTGACGGCGACCGTGCCGGTCGACCCGACGCGAGCGGCGGACTCGACGTTCGTCACGTCGAAGGTGGCCTCGTCGCTGACGCGAACCGTGACGTATTCCGTAGTCGTCACCGAGGCCTGGTCTCGCGTGCCTTCAGTTTCCGAGATGAAGTTCGTGTATTTATAAGATAAATAAACCGGGACTCGATATGTGCCAGGCTTGGCACCGTCTTTGATACTTACATCGAAAGAGACCGTCTCGGGTGGCCCCGCAACCAGCGATCCGATCGATTGACGGGAGGTCCTGACGGATATTGGTGCATCACGCGATCCGAGTCCAACAGTCAGTCCACGTGCCGTCGTCACCTCGCTGTTCAGACTCGGGTTCCTGGACGATCCCGTGTCGAGGTCGCCCGTGTTGACGAGGACCACGTCGAGCGTGGTCTCCTCGCCGGGCGAGACGGTGTTGTCTGCGAGCGTCACGTCGATGTCGGGGCTCCCGGTCACCGCCGCGGCGGCCGTCCCGGCGGAGAGCAAGAGCGCGACGACGGTCAGCGTCAGTGGTGTTCGGAGTCTCATTGGATAGGTACGGGGAGAGAGCGGGATTCTTCGGGCGATACGGGGGTCGTTCGGGCGGACGGGTCCGCGTGCGGGCCACAGGTGTCGTCGAGCCCGACCCTCCAGTCGTTCATCTCGTATCGAACGAACGTTCGGTCAAACATCAACGTTCCGGTTAGCGAGTGGTACGAAGCACTTTTGCCTACCGAACGAATATTCGGTCGGGATGACCGACGCGCTTCCGTTCGCGGGCGAACCCGAGGACTCGCACGAAGCGATAATGCGTGCGACGTTCTGTGCACTGCAGGAACACGGCTACGCGGGACTCTCCATCCAGCGTATCGCCGACGAGGCCGACCTCAGCAAGTCGACGTTCTACCACCACTTCGACGGGAAAGAGGACCTGTTGCTCTCGTTTCTGGAGTTCACCCTCGAAGAGTTCGACCGCGTCTTCAAGCTAGAGTCGTCCGGTGACCCGGCGAAAGACCTCCGGACGTTCTTCGGCCTCCTCCTCGGGGACTTCCCCACGGCCGGGGGGATGCCGGAACAGGAGGACATCCTGGCGACCTACGTCGAACTGCGGGCACAGGCGGTCCGTAACCCGGACTTCCGGGCGAAGTTCACGGAGACGGACCGGGAGTTCACCGCCCGCATCGCGGCACTCGTCGAGGAGGGTATCGAGGACGGGGTGTTCAGAGACGTCGATCCGGAACGCACCGCACAGTTCCTGTTGACCACGCTGGAGGGCATCACACTCCAGAACGCGACGCGGGACGACAACCCGCTGCCGGAACTGCGGACCGCCATCGAGTCATACATGGAGAGCGAACTCCTGGTCGCGGATTCCGCCGACTCGTGACGCTACGACGTTTCGTCGTGTAACCGAATTTCTGAACGTGACTTTATCTCCCGGGCCGGGGTACGTTGCCCCCGTCGGACCAGATGCTCCAACTCACCACAGTCGGCGGATTCCCACCGGCGACGCTCGCGACGGTGTTCGGCGTCGTCTTCCTCAGTGGGCTGGTGAAGGGGACCGCAGGCTTCGGCTACGCCATCGTCAGCACGGCCGTACTGGCGACGCTCTTCGCGCCGACCCTCGCAGTCGTGGTGATGAGCTGTTGCTCGCAGTCATCGGACTCAAACTGGTTCGAGACGGCCTGTTCGCCCTCTGATTACCCGGTGTTGCGGGTGATAGACCGGTACGTCTCGACGATGTCGTCGAAGTCGTCGAGTTCGGTCCGAAGTTGCCACTCCAGTTCGTCGGCGCGCTCCACGAGCGCGGCGTACTCGCTGCTGTCGTCTAGCTGTGTGGCCGACCGCTCGGCCTCCAGTACGGTAATCTTCGACGTTATCTCGAAGAACTCGTCCAGTCGCTCGTCCTCGCCCGGCGGGTCGAGGTGTTGGTCGAGCGTGGACAACAGCGTCTCCTGGTCGACCGGTTTCCGGAGGTAGTCGTCGAACGACATCTCGAGGATGTTCAGGTCCGGGTCCACCGCGGTCAGCATGACGACCACGCCGTCGTAGCCGCGGTCACGGAGGCGTTCGAGGACCTCGTCACCGTGAACGTCCGGCATCCGGCGGTCCAGCAGAATCGCGTCGACGTCCGGCCCCGCCAGTTCCAGCGCCGCCTCGCCCCCGTACGCGACGGTCGTCTCGTAGTGGTCGCGGAGTCGGAGCGCCTGCGTGTCCGCGACGTCGTGTTCGTCGTCGACGACGAGGACGCGGGCGCGCCTGTCTGTGTCGGTGGACACGTCCGTCACGTACGGCGGAGAGACGCATATGTCTTGTCGCTGGCGGCGTCTCGAAAAAGGTTAACTCGTGGCCCGACGACTCGGGAGTAGAATGGACGACACCTCCGGTGACGACGCCGCGGCGTCCGGTCGGTTCGGTAGCCTCGTCGTCGCCGTCGGCTACATCGGCGCCGGAGCCGTCACCCTCGCTGCGCTCATGTTCGTCGTCGACACGGTAGCGGCCCTCCCCGTCTCGCGACCGGTCAGTCTCGGACTCGGCGTCGCTCTCGGCGGCGGCCTCGGCGCCGTAGTACACTTCCTCCGGACCGCGGACGACGTCGAGGTGGACGACGAGACGATGACCGTCGACGTCGAGGAGTCGTCGACGCCGGCCCCGCAACCGGCGGACCTCTTCGACGGTCACCCGGACCCGGTGCTCTACTACGCCGACGAGGGCCACGGGCCGGTCGTCAGGGCGGCCAACGAGGCGTTCGCCACGACGTTCGACGTGCCGGCCGGCCAACTGGCGGGGACGCCGCTCTCGGAGGCCGTGCTCGTCACCGGTGCCGAGGCTGCGGACGGCGACCGCCTCGACGCGGACGGATACGACGCCGTCGTCACCTGTGAGACGGGCGGTGGCGCGGCCTCGTTCCGGCTCAGAACGGTCGCTACAGAGGCGAGCGGGTACGTCCTCTACACGCCCGTCGGCGACACCTGACGGCGTCAGCTCGGGCGGCGGCCGATCTCCTTGAACGCCGTGTCGATGCTCTCGAACTCCGAGAGCGCCTCGTCCATCTCCGACTTGAGTTCCTCCGCACGGTGCTGGAGCGACTCGACCCCGTCGCTGTCTTCGAGCGTCTGCGGCGTCTTCTCCCCTTCCAGTAGCGCGAGTTTCGACGTGACTTCGAGGTACTCCGCGAGTCTGTCGTCGTACCGGCGGGCGGCCAGTTGCTGGTCGATAGCCGCCACGAGGTCCGCTTTCTCGACCGGCTTACAGAGGTAGTCGTCGAACGGCATGTCGATGATGTCGAAGTCCGGGTCCACCGCCGTTATCATGATGACGCGGGTCGAGATGTCGCGGTCCCGTATCTCCGCGAGGACGTCGTCGCCGGAGATGTCCGGCATCCGTCGGTCCAGGAGGACGACGTCGACGTCCTCGTCGACCCGGTCCAGCGCGGCCTCGCCGCCGTAGGCCGTCTCCGTCTCGTACTGGTTGCGGAGTCGCAACGCATAGACGTCTGCGACCTCCTCTTCGTCGTCGACGACGAGGACGGTCGCATCCGCAGTGGAATCTGACACGGTACTGTGTACTGCTAGCCGCGTACATATAACTATTCGTCACGGTCTGAGCCCCGCTACTTCGGCCGAGACGTCGTCGGCGACTGCTCCGAGAGCGCACCGACGAGCGGTGACGGAACGGAACTTTAAAGATTGCGTCACGGCCAGATTCGGGATAGGAATGCTCGCGCCACCGCTGCAAGTCATCGACAGCTTCCTGCTGAACTACACCATCGGTGATATCCTGCTCCTCGGGTTCGTCGTGGGCGCTGTCGGCATCCTCCCGATGCGCTCGCTCCGGATGCTGGGCGTCCACACCATCGCTATCGGGGCGCTGCTGCTCATCACCCCCGCGGCGGCGATGGAGCCCAACGCCGGCAGCGTCCTCGCCTCCCCGTTCCAGTACAAGCTGTTCGGACTGGTACTGCTCGCCGTCGCGCCCGTCCTCTACGCCGTCGGCCGCCGCTAACCCAGTTTCCCGAGGGCGGTGAAGAAATCGAGCGGTGGCCCGGCCAGCCGAATCGGCTCGCTCGCCCGCGACAGCGTCACGCGTTCCGGCGGCGTTATCTCCTCGCGGACCCGTCCGTCACTGACCACGACCCCACTTTCTGCGTCGGTCAGCGTCACGACCACGTCGCTGTCCGCGTCGACGACCAGCGGCGGCATCCCGTCGGCCTCGGCCATCCCCGTCACGACCAGCCCCGCGACGTCGGGGTGGACGAGCGGCCCGCCCTCGCTCAGGTTGTAGGCCGTCGAACCGGTCGGCGTCGCCACGAGCACGCCGTCGGCGTGTCCGCTGGTGTACAGCGACCCGTCGACCCGCACCTCGAAGGTCCCACCGCCGCCGGAGCCACGGTGTGAGCCCTGCACGACCACTTCGTTGAGCGCCGGGGAGAGCTCCCACCCGGGACCGCTGGCCCGGAGGCGCGGCATCGCTCGCGTGCGAGCGCTCCCGGTCTTCTGGATGTGTTCGACCTCGGCGACGACCGTCTCGACGGCCTCCTCGGGAGCCAGCGCGTTCAGAAAGCCGACCTCGCCGAGGTTGACGCCCATGAGCGGCGTCGACCCGGCACCGCGTGCGGCGTAGAGGAACGTGCCGTCGCCGCCGATGCTGACGACGAGGTCACAGTCCCGCATCTCCTCGACCGGCCGCGTCGACGGCGATACGGCGTCCCACGCCTCGTGGTCGTCGAGCGCCGCGCCGGTCGTCTGGTCGACGGCCACCGACTCGCCGACGTCGGCGAGGCGGCCGGTCAGTCTGCTGGCGAGCGACATCGCCCGGTCGTTGTCTCGCTGGGCGACGATACCGACGGTCATTGCCGTGTCTTCCCCGCGGGCGATTATAAACCCTCCACGACGGCAAGGTTATATTTGCGTGGACGTGAATTGCACCCCATGGCCCGGGTCTGTGGCCGGTGGTTGGGGCGATGAGCGACGACGAGCGACAGGACGACGACTGGTTCGAGAGCGCCGTCGAGGGTGACGACGACACGGAGCACGAGAACTCGGCCGATACGGAGCCTGAGGACAGTCCCTTCGACGGTGACAATCCCTTCGACGACAGCGGTGGCGACAGCCCGTTCGACGGCGGCGGTGGGGACAGCCCGTTCGGCGATGCCGGCGACGACTCGCCGGGTGGCGCCGGCAGTGACAGCCCGTTCGACGACGCCAGCGGCGGCGAGAGTCCCTTCGACGAGTCCGGCGGGGGCGGGTTGTTCGACGACGACTTCGCCTCGGCCTTCGAGTCCGCCGGTGACCCCGGTGGCGGCGGCGGCGGTGGCGCCGACTTCGAGGACGAGGACTTCGACTCCGACATCCCGCGCATCGACGTCGGTATCGAGGGGCTCGACCGGATGATACAGGGCGGGATTCCCCGCCGACACCTCCTCGTCACCATCGGGTCTGCGGGCACCGGGAAGACGACGTTCGGCCTGCAGTTCCTCCACCACGGCCTCCAGAACGGCGAGAGCTGTGTGTTCATCACGCTCGAACAGTCACACGAGGCGATCATGGACACCGCCGACGACCGCGGGTGGGGGTTCGAGGAGTACGAGGCCGAGGGGCGACTGGCCGTCGTCGACCTCGACCCGGTCGAGATGGCGAACAGCCTCGACAACATCCGGGGCGAACTCCCCGACCTCGTCGAGGACTTCGACGCGGACCGACTGGTGCTCGACTCCGTCTCCTTGCTGGAGATGATGTACGACAAGCCCTCGAAGCGCCGGACCGAGGTGTTCGACTTCACGCGGTCGCTGAAGGACGCCGGCGTGACGACGATGCTCACCTCCGAAGCCAGCGAGGACAACCCCTACGCCTCCCGGCACGGCGTCATCGAGTACCTGACCGACGGCGTGTTCATCCTCCAGTACGTCCGCTCGGAGACTCGCGAGACGCGGCTGGCCGTCGAGATTCAGAAGATTCGGAACGCGAACCACTCCCGGGAGACGAAACCCTACGAGATTACGATGGACGGCATCAGCGTCTACCAGCAGGCCAACATCTTCTGAACGAGCGGAGCGACGCCGGGCGTGGGATTTTAAGCCGTTCCCTGTCGAGTTCCCGCTATGGTACTGCTCGTTCCTTTCGACGGTTCGGACCTCTCACAAGCCGCCCTCGAACGCGCGACGGAGTTCTCGGAGTATCGGGACGAGGACGTCCTCGCACTGGTCGTCGTCCCCGACGAACCCGACTACGCGTTAGAGCGAAACTGGCTCTCGCCGAACGACCCGTTCGACCCGGAGGCCATCGCCGACACCCTCCGCGAGCGCGTGGCCGAGATAGCGCCGGAGGCGGAGTTCCGCGCCGAAGTCCCCGAAGACGTCAGTTCGATGGCCTCCATCACCACCGACGTGGTTCGGACCATCCGGTCGGTCGCGAACGACGTCGACGCCTCTATCGTCTTCATCGGCAGCGAGAACGCGGGGCGCGTCTCCTCGCCCGTCTCCAGCGTCGGTGCGCCCGTCTCGGAGGACCCGCGGTACGACGTCCACATCGTGCGGCACGCGTAATCGCGGCAGGTGAGCCGCGATTGCGCACGCTCGACAGCGGCAAGTGAGCCGCGATTGCGCACTGTCGACCGCGGCAGGTGAGCCGCGATTGCGCACGCCTGACCGCGGCAGACCAGCGACGGTCACGCCGACTCGCGACGCGTGAGTGCTGTCGCTCGCGGTGACGCCCGACGTCAGCGGATGACCGTCACGGGCACCGTCGCCCGGCGGACCACCGTCTCCGCGACGCTCCCGAGCAAGATTCGCGAGACGCCCGACCGACCGTGACTCCCCATCACGATCTGGTCGATGTCGTGGTCGTCGGCGTAGTCGACGATAGTCTGGGTCGGCCGGCCGACCTCCAGCACTCGCTCGACGGAGTCGACGCCGGCGTCGTGGGCCGTCGCCTCGAGGTCGTCGAACAGCGACTCGGCGGCCGCCTGCTTCTGCTGGTACCACTCCTCGGAGAACGAGGGCACGGACGCCTGCGCGCTGTACCCGGCCTCGGCCGGGTTGATGACGTGCAGGAGGACGACGGTAGCGTCGGGGTGGTTCTCGACGACGAACTCGGAGGCGGCCTTCGCCTGGTCGGACCCGTCGACGGGGACCAGAATGCGCTTGCTCATACAGTTCTTGCCCGCGGCGGGCGGCTTGAATCTTCGGCCTGTGGCGGGCGTCAGGGGACCCGCAGGCGGACCGTCCACAGCGACCGGGTGGCGTCGGCCAGCGCGGCCTCCGGTTCGCCGGTCGCGTCGACGGTGCGGGTGACCGCGGCGGCGTCGCCGAACTCGTGGATGACCGACCCCTCGCCGACGACGTACAGCGTCTCGGGGTCGACCTCCTCGATGGCGGCGCGACAGCGGTCGAGGTGGCTCGCTATCTGTTGGTCACGGAGGCGTTCGAACCGGGACTGTGAGAACCCGCCCTTCGAGTGCTGGCTCTTGAGCTCGGCGTCGAAACCGTGGAAGGCGGTGCGCTCGCCGCCCTCGTACTGGCCGAGGGCGAACAGGTCCGACCGGACGAGCGCGACCGAGTACCGGCCCGCCGGTTCGAACCACGACCGCTCCAGTTCGACGCGGTCGGCCCACGTCGCGAACGGTTCGGGCGGGACCGGGACCGAGAGACAGGCCGACAGCAGTCCGGCGTCGTCGGTCACCGCGAGACACGGGGCGGCGCGGGCGACCAGCGACGCCCGGTCGCCGAAGGCGTCCCGGACCGGACCGGGCAAGTCGCTCTCGTCGGCGACGTAGGCCGTGAAGACCCCCTCGGGTTCCGTCTCGACCGACTGGAGGCGGTCCAGCACCTCGCCGACGCGCCGACCGGTGAGGCGCTCCTCGGCGCGGTAGGCGTACTCGCCGTCGTCGACTTGCAGTCGCTCGACGCGGTCCTCCAGTTCGGTGACGCGGTCCTCTAGCCGGTTGACCTCGGCTTCGGCCTGCTGTCGGGCCGTCGACGCCTCGGCGCGGCGCTCCTCCTCGGCGTCGAGTTGCCGTTCGAGGTGGCGGTTCTCCTCTTCGAGCTCTGCGACGCGCTCCTTGAGCGAGGCGCGCCCCAGCAACCGGTCCAGCATCGACTGGACTGCGGACTGGGACGGGCTTAAAAGTGGTTGCCCTCAGACGGCGCTGTCGGGCAGTGCCGAAGTCGCGTCTGTCACCGACAGCAGTCGGGCCGCGTAGTCGGCCTTCGCGAGGAACACCTCGCGGAGGCTGGGCGGGTTCCGCACGTTCGCAGATTCGAGCACGTCGTCCGGGACGGCGAGGGTGTCTGCCGGCACCCGTTCGTCGCCGTGCACCGGGAAGTGACGGGAGCCGAGTTTCATCACCAGCGGGAGGTCTGTGCGCTCGACCCCGTCTCCGGAGGCGTACAGTTGCTGGTTGACTCGCTCGTGCTGGTCCCGACACATCGCGGCCGCCCCGTCTCGCCGTGGTTCGACGTAGAGGCGGCCGAGGTAGTAGCCGCGGGAGAACTGTTCGAACATCGGTACGCCTCTACGTGTGCTAGTGACACACATAAGCTTTCGCCGACACCCTTTTGCCGTCGGGCATTCAGAGCGCAATACTCGCCACGCCGGGACCGACAGGGTTTCCGCCCGCCGGGGCCGAAAAGGACCATGGACACCGAGCGGGGGCCGTTGCCGCGCCGCTACGCGCGGTACTATCTGGAGAACACGCCGAGTCTGGTGTGGCTGGTCGTGGTCAACGTCGTCGGTATTCTCGTCGGCGTCAGGTACTACGTCGACACGATGCCGGGCGTCTCGACGTTCCTCTGGCCGCTGTACGCCGACTCGCCGACGGCCCTGTTCCTGCTGACGCTGTCGCTCGCGACGCTGCTGCCCTTCCTCGGGCGTTCGCTGGACGACGTCCCGACGAACCTGCCGCTGGCGTACCTCCACACCATCGCGCTCGTCTGGCTCCTGAAGATGGGGCTCTGGACGTTCGTGGCGCTCAACCTCGGCTTCGACGCGTACTTCCCGGAGCCGTGGGCGTACTTCGGCATCATCGTGACGCACGTCGGCTTCGTCGCCGAGGGGCTGTTAGTCCCTCACTACGGCCGGACGACCCGCGGGGCGCTCCTCACGGCGCTCGTCGTCGCACTCGGTAACGACCTCGTGGATTACGGGTTCGGTTACTACCCGCCGCTTCGCTACGACCCCGGACTCACGCTCGTGCTGGCGACGGTCGCGCTGTCGGTCCTCTCGGTCGGCGTGGCATGGAGAATCATGCCGATGCTGGACGAGCGCGCTCCCTAAACACTCTTGGACTGTCTGCGGTCGTTTCAGTGGTCGCTAAACGGAGCGAACGAAGGCGCCGCTTTTTATGCTGGGTCGGTAATGGACCGATAGAGATGAATCGACGGTACGTTGTGGGACTCGTGCTGTGTCTCGTCGCCGCCGCAATGGTGGGCTTACCGGCGGCCGCGGCACAGGAGACGACCACCGACACCGCGACCCCCGTCGCCACCGACACCGAGGCCAACGAGACCGACGACGGCCCCGGCCTCGGGACGGCACTCACTGCGTTCCTGCAGTCGAGTTCGGCCGCCACCAACGATACGGTCGAGAACGGGATGTGGCAAGCCGGGTTCGAGCGTGCGAACGAGAGCCAGCGGGCACAGATGGTGACCAGTCGGACGGGGACCCTCGAACAGCGACTCGAACGGCTTCGCGAGCGAAACGAGAGCCTGCAACAGCGGTACGAGGACGGCAGTCTCCCCCGGCAGGCGTACGTCGCCCAACAGAGCCGGCTCGCCGCCCGCATGGACGCACTCGAGACGGCCGTGAACGACACGGACGAGGCCGCGACAGCGGCCGGCGTCGAGGACGAGCGACTCGAGCGCCTCAAGGAGAACGCCAGTCGGCTGTCGGGCCCCGACGTGGCGGCCATCGTGCGCGCGAACGGCGGTGGCCCGCCGGTCGCCGCCCCGGGACAATCGGAGCGGCCTACCGACGAGGCGAACACGTCGGCGGAGAACCGTACTTCGAGCGCTGGCGACGCTCCGGTGGCCGGGAACGGCCAGTCCGGCAGCGCGGGTGAGCGACCGGTCGACGGTGACGGCCCACAGGCCGGTGATGACGCAGACCCTCGTAACTCGGCGGCGACGAACGGTTCCGCGAACGAGACGGCCGACGACGACGCGGGCGACGCGACCGGCGGTGACGACAGGGGGAGCGGCGAGTCCGGTGACGGCAGTGCCGGCGACGGTGGGAACGGCGACGGGTCGGCGGCCGGCGACGGCGGACGCTGACGGCCACAGGGGTCACCCTTTTCTACTGCGACCCGCTACCCTCGGGTGAATGGACTCCGCCGAGTTGCTCGACTTGCTGGGGAACGCCAACCGGCGGCGTATCCTCCGCTTGCTCGCACACAAACCCTGCTACGTGACCGAGATAAGCGAGTACATCGGCGTCAGCCCGAAGGCGGTCATCGACCACCTCCAGAAACTGGAGGACGCCGGCCTCGTCGAATCGCGAACCGACGACCAGCGTCGGAAGTACTTCTCTATCGCCCGGAACCTCCGTCTGGAGGTTCGGGTCTCCCCCTACGAGTTCGGGACCAAGAGCGCCTATCCGGCGAACCCGGGCCTCGACATCTCGACCTGTCGGCACCTCTCTATCGACGTCGAGGACGAGGGCGACGGCGAGTTGCGTGACCTCGCCCGCGAACTCGAACGGCTCGAACAACTGGAGAACGAACTCTCGCTGGCCCAGCGGTGGGTACAGGGTCGCGTCACCGACGTCCGCGACCAGTTCGACCAGCGCGTCGAGGACGGCGAGGGCCGCCTGTACGCGGAACTCGTCAGCGCACTGTCCCACGGGTCGGCGTCGGTACGGAAACTGGCCCACACCATCGAGGCACCGCCCGAGATGGTCGAAGAGGCGCTCGAACGACTGGCCAGCGAAGGCGTCGTCGAGCAGACCCGCGACGGGTGGCAGTTACGCTAGGTCCCGCGTCAGGCCGTCGCGCAGGTCCCGGCCGAAGTAGTGGCCGAGGAGTGCGAGGACGAGGCCGACGGCGGCCGCGACGGCGAACAGGCGCCCCATCCCGAGTTGGCCGCCGGCGATGCCCCGGACGACGAACTGCGAGAGGAAGGAGGTGACCGAGAGGGCCCCGGCAGTGAGGCCACCGGCCAGCGCCGTCTCCGCGTAACGGCGCTCGCTCGCCAGGAGGCCGTGGACGAATGCACCGGCCGGAATCCCCAGTAGCGCGGTGAACGGAACCAGCGGAATCAGGCTCCCGGCGACGGTACCGGCGCCGACGGCGACGAACGAGAACAGGAGCGCCCGGAGCGAGAAGTAGCTCCCGCTCTCCGACTCGGACTCGGTGGTCTCCGTCGAGAAGCCGTCGAGCCGGCCGATGCCGGGACTCGTCTCGCCGGTATCGGCCTCCGTGTCGGTCTCGCGGGTCCGCTCCGCCGTTCGCTCGGACATACGTCCCGTTCGGTTCGCTGGACCTATGGCCTTTGTGGAGGTGCCGGCGGCACTGGTCGTCCCCCACCGCCCGGAGAGAGCGCCGAAACAAATGGGTTCAAGTCACGCCGGCAGGAACCCACGCGCATGAACGCAGGCGACCGTGTTCGCGTCGACAGCGCGGACCAGAGCTACGAGGGCGTCTTGCTCCCCTCCAGTACGCCCGACCACCTCGTCGTCAAGTTGGACGGCGGGTACAACGTCGGCATCGACCGGGACGAGGCGACCGTCGAAGTCCTCGAATCCGACGTCTACGACGTCGAGAGCGCACAGGACGAGGACGGGAGTTCCGAAATCGAGTTCGACGAGGACCTCCCGACGGTGTCGCTCATCTCCACCGGGGGGACCATCGCGTCGACCGTCGACTACCGCACCGGCGCGGTGACGGCCCAGTTCGACGCCGAGGACGTCCTCCGGGCGGTGCCGGACCTCGCGGGGATGGCCAACTACCGGGGCCGCGTGGTCGCCAACATCCTCTCGGAGAACATGACCCCCGAGGTGTGGCAGGACCTCGCACGCGCCGTGAGAGACGAAATCGAGGCCGGCGCCGACGGCGTCGTCGTCATGCACGGCACCGACACCATGCAGTTCACGGCCGCTGCGCTGGCCTTCATGCTCGATACGCCGGTGCCCATCGTCTTCACGGGCAGTCAGCGCTCCGCGGACCGCCCGTCCTCGGACAACGTGATGAACGCCGTCTGTGCCGTCGAGGCCGCCAAGAGCGACTGTGCGGAGGTACTCGTCTGTATGCACGCCGACGAGTCCGACGACCGCTGTGCGCTCCACCGCGGGACGCGGGTGCGGAAGAACCACACGTCCCGTCGCGACGCCTTCGAGACGGTCGGCGCGAGACCGCTCGGGGACGTCGACTACGACACCGACGGCGACAACGCGGTCACGTTCCGTCGGGAGTACGCCCGGCGAGGCGAGACGGACCTCGCGCTCTACGACGACCTCGCGACCGACGTGGAACTCCTGAAGTTCACGCCCGGGATGAGCACCGACCTGCTCGAAACCGCCGCCGAAGGGAGCGAGGGCCTCGTGCTGGAGGGGACCGGTCTCGGCCACGTCAACACCGAGTGGATTTCCGTCATCGAGGACCTCGATATCCCGGTCGTCATGACCAGTCAGTGTCTCGAAGGGCGGGTGTGTGACCGCGTCTACGACACCGGCCGGGACCTGCTGGACGCCGGCGTCGTCGAGGGCGAGGACGTGCTGCCGGGGACGGCGAAGGTCAAACTGATGTGGGCACTCGAGAACAGCAGCGACGTCGAAGACACGATGCGAGAATCACTCGCCGGCGAGATTCAGGACCGGTCGACGCCGTGGCTGTGACCGTCTCTCGTGTGTAACCTGCCACGGTCAGGACTTAATTCGACATTAGCGGACCTAGCAACTGGGTAGTAACGGTGGAGCAGGTCGACAGCGGTCCCATGCGCCACCGAACCGCCCTTCTCGCTGTCGTGACAGTCCTGCTCACCACGTCGCTCCTGCCCGTCGCCGTCGCCGGGCCGACGCTCTCCACCGCGGATTCGGCTGACGACTGGCCAGCGCCACGTGGGGATTCGGCCCGGACCGGTGCCAACGGCGCGGACGCCCCAGAGGGGCCGAACGCGACTGTCGCCCGGGAGTTCCCCGCGGGTGACGACGGTCCCGGCGAACCGACCGCTCCGGCGGTCGTCGACGGGACGGCGTTCGTCGGCTACGACCACACCGGGAGTTCGCTGAGCTACGTGAGTCGCGGACGGGTCGTCGCCTACGACACGTCGACCGGTGCAGTCAGGTGGAATCAGAGCAATCTCCCGAAGATTCGCCAGACGCCGACGGTCGAAGACGGTCGCGTCTACGTCTCGGGTCGTGGCCCCTACGACGGGGGACTCGGGACGCCGGGCACCGAACCGACTGCGCGAGGTGGCGTCTTCGCCCTCGACGCGACGACGGGCGAGGTGCTCTGGGCGCGCAACGACAGCGAGTTCGACGAGGTGAAGACCCACGTCGTCGGGGACGGCCGCGTCTACGTCCAGAGAGAGGGAACGTTAGTCGCCCTGAACGCCACCACGGGTGAGACGCTCTGGAGTCGGTCCGCCGTGAGTGTCGAAGCCGTGGCCGCCAGCGAGGACACGCTCGTCACCGTCTGGGTCAACGACACCGGGACGACCGTCACCGGTCGAAACGTCACGACCGGGCGAGTCGAGTGGCAGTCGCCGGTCGCGAACACCGAGGCGTACGTCGACCCCGGCGGCGTGGCAGTCGAAGACGGCACCGTCTACGTCTCCGACGGGAGGAACGTCGTCTCGGCGATAGACGCCGACGACGGGACGGTCGACTGGAACGTCGAGTTGGCGTCGGTCGCGGAGGGCGTGCCGGCAGACTCGGCGTCTGCGCCGGCCGTCGAGAACGGGACGGTCTACGTCGGAACCATCGACGCCGCCGTCGGCACAGTCCACGCGCTCGACGCGGCCACCGGGACGACCGAGTGGCGCTTCGAACGCGGGGACGCGAGGATGTACGCACCGACCGTCGCCGACGGCACGGTCTACGTCCCCGCCGAACAGTGGACCGCCTCGTCGACTCCCTCGCGTCAGGAGGGCGTGTACGCTCTCGACGCCGTAACCGGAGAGCAGGAGTGGCAGTTCGCCCAGCACGCGGCACAGTTCGGCGGACTGGACAGCGTCGAGACGGTGCCGGCCGACGGGACCCTCTATCTCGCCGTCGGCGAGGCCGAGCGCTACTCGGACGACGGCGGGCTGTACGCGCTCCGGTCGACGGAGGAAGCGGTGCCGCCGTGGAACCAGTTCGCAGCCGACCGGACCGTCAGCTACCCGCCCGAGTTCACTCTCTCGACGGACCCACCGAACGCCGAAGAGCAGGACCTCGCCGGAGGGACGACTGTCAGGCTGACGGCCAACGCCACCGACCCCGACGGGAACGTCTCCGCTATCGAGTGGGACGTCGGTGGCGACGGCGAGTACGAACGGTCCGGTGAGAGCATCACGCTCTCGCTGGATTTCTGTGGGACGCTCCTCGTCGAGGTGAAAGTCACCGACGACAGCGGCGAGATTGCGACGAAGGCCATCGACCTCTCGACTGCCTGACGGCGTAGCTTTTTCCTGCCGCCGGCCGAGTGACGAGTCATGGCACCGACCGTCCGGCAGGCGCGGGCCGACGACTACGACGACGTCGTCGCCTTCGCCGAGGAGGTGTGGGCCGACCGGGCCGACACCGTCGACTACGTTCCCGAGGTGTTCGAGCAGTGGGTCGAGAGCGACGGCCCGACACAGCACACCGTCGTCGCCGACGTCGACGGCACCGCCGCCGGCCTCTGTCAGGCCGTCATGCTCACCGACCACGAGGCGTGGTTACAGGGCATCCGCGTCGACCCGGACCACCGCGGCGAGGGGTTGGGCAAGCAGATGGTCGGCCGCCTCTTCGAGTGGGCCAGCGACCGGGGGGCGACGGTCGGGCGGAACATGGTGTTCTCGTGGAACGACGCCGGCCTCGGGCAGTCCGTCGCCACGGGGTTCGAACCGGAGACGGCGTTCCGGTGGGCCCACCCGGAGCCACGCGACGTGCCGCCGGACCCAGACGGCCCCGCCGTCGAGAACGACCCCGCCGCGGCGTGGAGTTACTGGACCGGCAGCGAGGGGCGAACGTCGCTCTCCGGTCTCGCACTGGACCCCGACCAGACGTGGGCCCTCTCGGAGGTGACCCGCGAGCGCCTGCACACGCTGGCCGAGGAACAGGCCGTCTTCGCGGTCAAGGACGGTGGGACGCGCGGGATGGCCGCCCGGGTGCGAGAGACGGTCGACCCCACCGCCGACGAGACGCTGGCGGAGTACGCCCTCGGCACGTGGGCCGACGCCGACGCCGCCGCGGCCCTGTTCGACGCGATTCGGGCCGACGCCGCCGAGTTGGGGGTCGACGGGACGCGGGTGCTGATTCCGGAGACGCCGCGGCACGTCGCCGAGGCCGCCTTCGTCCGGGCCGACCTCGCGGACTGGCCGGACTTCGTGCTGTCGGCCGACCTGACGTGACGCGGAGTTATCAGCACGGATAATCTCGCCCCAGCACTCAAGTTAGACAGCCGATACGTGTCGTCATAGATGCAACTCGCCGACGTCTCGCCAGCCTTTCTCGCCTACGTCGCCGCCTACGGACTCGCCACGCTCGCCTGTGTCGTGGCGCTGTCGCGGGCCAGAGCGGTCGCGGACCCGGACACCCGGCGCGGCCTCGTCGCACTGGTGGTGGCCAGCGGCGGGTGGGCCGCACTGGAGTTGGCCTTCCTCGTGCTCCCCTCGACCGAACTGAAGTACGGCGCGTACGTCCTCAGCCTCGTCGTCGGCCTCGCCACCGTCGGCGCGTGGCTGTACTTCTGTTCGGCGTACACCGGGCGGTCGTTCCACCGGAACGGGACCTACCGCCGACTGGCCGTCGCCGTCTACCTCGCCATCGTCACGGTGAAGCTGACCAACCCGATCCACGGGTGGTACTTCGAGACGGCGTTCGTGGCCACGCCGTTCCCCCACCTGACCATCGTGCACGAGACGCTCCACTGGGTCGTCTCGGGGCTGTCGTACGCGCTCGTCGCCGTCGGCTTCTTCATGCTGTACGAACTGTTCCTCGAAGCCGACTACGACACGCGACCGCTCGCGGCCCTCGTGGGCGTCACGGGTCTCCCGGTGCTGTTCGACGTCGTCGGCTTCGCCAGCGACCGACTGCTCGACATCAACTACGAACCGCTCGGTGTCGCGGTGTTCGCCGTCGGCGTCCTCTACGTCTTCGAGACCGAGTTCCTCGCCGTCCAGTTGACCGACGGTGTCGACGACCCGGTCGTGTACCTCGACGACAGCGACCGGATTCGGGAGTTCAACGGCCGCGCGCGTCGGCTGTTTCCGGCGCTCTCGACGGCGGTCGGCGACCCACTCGACGCGACGCTCCCGGACGTCGCCGCCGCGCTCGACTCCGCGGACGGGATTCTGGAACTGACCGACGACGGCGAGACGGCGTACTTCCTCGTCAGCGACACGTCGTTCACGCTCGGACAGGTCGACATCGGGCGAGTGGTCGTGTTCACCGACGTGACGCGCGTGGAGCGACAGCGCCGCGAACTGGAGCGCCAGAACGAGCAACTGGAGGGGTTCGCCGCCGCCATCCGCCACGAACTGCTCAACACCTTGCAGATAGTCAGCGCCAGAGTCGACATCGCGGGCGACGCGCTCGAAGACGGCGAGGTGTCGACGGCCCGTAACTCGCTGAGCACCGCCTCGGAGACGGCCGAGCGGATGTCGGACATCGTCGACGACCTCGCGACGCTGGCGAGGTACGGCCAGACCGTCGACGACCGGACGACGTTCGACCTCGGCGGCGTCGTCAGGGCCGCGTGGGACAGGACGGACACGGACGGGATGACGCTCACGATGGACGGCGGCGCAGAGGTGACTGCCGACCCCGAGCGGGTGCAGGACGTCTTCGCGAACGGGTTCTCGTTCGCGGCCCACAACGGCGCCTCGACGGTGACGGTCCGGGTGACCGACGACGGCTTCACGATAACCGACGACGGCGACCCGGTCGGCGAGCAAGACCCCGACTCGTTCTTCGCGTACGGTACCGCCGTCCCCGACGCCGAGGCCGGGATGACCCTCCCGAACCTCCGGATGCTCGCCGAGACGCACGGCTGGACGGTCACGTTAGAGACCGACTACGACGACGGCGTTCGCATCGTCGTCTCGAACGTCGGAACCCTCGACGGCCGCGCGGAGAGCGAGGGGCGCGTCGGCGACCCGTCCGGTTAGCCGCCGCTGACAGGCGGGAACAGCGCCAGTTCGGTCTCCGAGTCCACCGTCGTCGCGAGGCCGTCACCGTTCGCGAACGGGTCCTCGCCGTCGACGAGGAGCCGGACGTGGTCGGCCAGTTCGCCGTCTTCGAGCACCTCGTCGGCCAGCGCCGGTCGCTCGGCCAGCAACTCGTCGAGTGCCGTCTCGACCGTCGCTCCGTCCGGGACGTCGACGCTGACGGTCCCGCCGTCGGCGGCGGTCCTGAGGTGCGCGAACAGTTTCCACTCCATACTCGAACGGGGGCCGGCCGTGCCAAAGAGGGTTGCGACCGCTCACGCCCCGCCGCGGTCGGGACCGCCCCCGTCCTCGTCGGTCGACTCGTCGGCGGTGGCCTCGTCGTCGGTCGCGGCGTCGGGGTCAGCGTCGGCACCGTCGGTCGCGTCGCCCTCGTCGGTAGCCTCGGTCACGTCGACGTGTTCCTCGGGGTCCCACACCGGGATGGTGTCGTCCGCCGGGGCGTCCGTCGGGGCGTCGGTCGCTCGCTCCTCGGCCGCGTCGTCGTCCGTCGGGCCCCCGGCCGCGTTCCGGTCGTCGGCCTCGAGCGAGTCGGGACCACGCTCGCTCTCGTCGGTGTCGGCCGCCGGTTCGGTGGTGCCCGACGGGCCGTCCTCGACGGGAGTCGCGTCGGTCCCGCCCTCGACGGACGCCCCTGCCTGCCCGTCCTCGGCGGCGGGTCGCTGTGGTGTCTCGCCACCCGACGACGCGTCCTCGCCCGTCCCCGTCCCGGCCGTCTCGATACGGCGCAGGGCGTCGGGCGTGGCGATGGCGTAAATCACGTCACCCGCCGCGAGGACGCGCTCGCGGGAGGGAATCGTCTCCGGGGCCGCGTCGTCGCGGGTGATAGCCGCGACGGTCACGCCCAGACTCCCGACGGTGGTCCCGACGAGGTCGCTGCCCGCCTCGACGGTGACGGTGTCCATCGTCTCGTCGGCGGCCCGCAACAGCGAGGCGAACTCCCGATCGGGCCGGTCCTGCACCGGGAGCGTGACCAGTTTGTACGTCGCCGTCGGGTCGAGTTTCGGGGTGTCCGCCGCGTCGATGGCGACGGTCACCACCTCGTCGGCGATGCCCCGGAGTTCGCCGGTGAGAACCCGCTTCAGCGGCTCTCGCTCCCACACCTGCACGAGGTCGCCGGAACTCGCGGCGTGTGCGGGGTCGGCCCGAATCGCGACGGCGTTGGTCGACGGCGGCAGCGTCGGACCGATACCGGCCGCACGGGACCCGACGGCGAGATACGACACCTCGCCGTCGTCGAACTCGACGTCGACGTGACCGACGCCGTAGTCGGTCTTGAGCCGCGTGACGAGGCGGTCCCGGAGTTCACCCTTCGTCAGCCGTCGGGGGAAGAGGAACCGCCGCTCGGCGAGTTGCTCTTTGGTCGCGTCGGGCATCGGGTCGTAGCCGACGATGTCGTCTATCTCTGCGGGGAGCGTGACCGACGTGACCCGCCCGACCGTCTGGACGATTTCGCTCACGTCCGCGTCGACGTTTCGGCCGCCGGTCGCGGCGAAGAGGTCGGTCCCGAGCCTATCGCCGACCTTCGTCCCGGTCAGTGCGGCGGCCCCGCCGACGGCGAAGGCGGCGAGGTTCGGGAGGACGCTACTCGACTGCAGCACCTGCTCCTGCCCGAGGATGACGTCGCCGAGCGCACCCGTCGTCCCGAGGTACAGGGCGACGGCGCTCAGACCGAAGAGGACGCCCAGCCCCGTCGGGACGCGTTCGCGGACGTACCAGCGGTACGCCATCGCCACCGACCCGGCGGCCGCGGCGGCGGCGATGCCGATGCCGAGCAACTGTGCACCGAGCACTATCGGGTCGTCCGTCCGCAGACCGCCCTGCAGGACGATGCCGCTCTGTAACGCCGTCATGCGACCGCCTCCACGAAGGCGTCGAGGGCGTCGTGTGGCCCGACGGCGTACAGTTCCTCGCCCGCCTCGACGGTGGTCTCGCCCCGCGGCGCGAGTCGCCACCCACCCTGTTCGCGGACGGCGACGACGGCGACGCCGTACGTCTCGCGGACCCGTGCGTCGCCGAGCGTCGTCCCGTCGAGCGCCCCGCCGTCACGGACGGTGACCCGTCGAAAACGGTTGCCCGCTCGTCGGAGCAGGGAGACGAGTTCGTACTCGCGGCGGGTGCCCCGTGGCTCGACGACCACCTTCGCCGACTCGCTCCGGAGCAGTGGTTGGACGTCCGTCCGGTTGACTGCGATGGTCAGTCGCCCCTCGCCGCCGTCGGTCGTCGGCGCGTGCACCGGCGCCGCGGGCGTCTCGGCGTCGTCGGCGAGTTCCGGGTCCTCGGGTTCCTCGACGCCCGCCTCCGACCCCTTCGACCGGGCGCTGACGACGGTCCCCCGGACCTGCGCGTCCGTCGTCAGCACCGTCACCTCGTCGTTTCGCGCCAGTCCCGTCGGCAGGAGTGCGTCGACGGAGACGGCGTGTCGCCCGTCGGTGACCCGCTTCGAGAGTCCCGAGAACGGCGGCGCGGCGACGACGCTGGCCTGCCCCTGTTCGTCGATGGTCACGGCCACGTCGCCGAGGTCGAACTCCGTCTTCAGTCGCGTCTCCAGCTCCGCTTCGAGTTCGCCGATGCGGAGGTCGGCGGGGAACGTCCACTCGCCGCCCCGAATCTCGGCCCGGAGCGGTTCCGACAGCGGCGGGTACCCCTCCATGTCGGCCACCTCGCCGACGACGCGGATGCGCACCTCGTCGCGCCCACCGAACCGTTCGACCACGTCGGCCGAGAGCGTCCTGTCCCGGAGCCCCTGCAACGAGAGCCGTTTCGGGAACGTCGTCCCCATCTGGTCGCCCTTGCTGTGGGCGTACATCGACACCATCCCGACGAGGACGATGGCGGTGATTATCCGCTCGGCGTTGGG
This sequence comes from Haloarcula rubra, assembly GCF_019599465.1. GTDB lineage: Archaea > Halobacteriota > Halobacteria > Halobacteriales > Haloarculaceae > Haloarcula > Haloarcula rubra. The sequence continues at coordinate 93,615 of NZ_RKLR01000004.1, read as the reverse complement.
TGCCTGCGTGATGGACTCGTCGGCCAGCGCCAGCAACCCGCCGCTGACGCCCGCCAGCGCTATCGCGAGGACGGCGACGGCGAACCCCGGGAGGGTGACGCCGGTGAGATACTTGAAGCCGAACCCGAGTGCCCACGACGCCAGCGCCGGGATGACCCCGACCAGCAACCCCAGATAGATGCCCAAGAGAATCTCGATTGGGAGCGAAGCCATGTCCCCACCGTGCGCGCCCGGTGGTAAATCGCTTCCGACGATGCATCCCGGCCTCGTCGCGGCGAGTCCGGGACAGTACATTTACACCACCCCATCGACACAGAGCAGATATGCACTGGTCGCGGGAGTGGTTGGGGGCGCGGGCGACGATACTGCTGCCGACGCTGGTAGCCGTGCTGTCGTTCGCGACGGGCGTCGCCAACATCACCGCCCCCATCAGCGGGATACTCGGCACCGCCGTTCCCGAGAGCCTGCAGCAGGCAGCCGGCTTCACGGGTGCGCTGACAGGGTTCTCGCTGCTCCTGAGCGTCTTCGGGCTCCGCCGGCGGTTACGCATCGCGTGGTACGTGACCGTCGTGTTGCTCCCGGTGTCGGCGCTGCAGGGCGTGGTGCAGTCCTCGCCGCTCTCCCTGCCGCTGGTCGTCCTCTCGCTGGTGTCGCTGCCGACGGTGCTGTTGAACCGCCGGCGGTTCGACCGGAAACTGGACCTCTCGACGACGCAACTCGCGGCGGGGGCGGCCCTGCTGGGCGCACAGGTGTACGGCACCGTCGGGACGTGGGCGCTCCGCGAGGAGTTCGTCAACGTCGAGACGCTCACCGACGCGTTCTACTACACGCTCGTCACGGCCAGCACCGTCGGCTACGGCGACGTGACGCCGGTGAGCGAACGGGCGACGCTGTTCGGCATGTCCGTCGTCGTGCTGGGGACGGCCAGTTTCGCCATCGCGCTGGGGTCCCTGCTCGGCCCGGCACTCGAGAAGCGCTTCGCGGAGGTACTCGGGAACATGACTGACGCACAACTCGACTTGCTCGAGAACCACGTGGTGGTTCTGGGCTACGGCGACCTGACAGAACCGATAATCGAAGAACTCGTCGGCGCGACGGATTTCGTCGTCATCACGCCCGACTCCGAGACGGCGGCGCGCCTCCAGCAACGGGACATCGCGGTGCTGACCGCCGACCCGAGCGACGAGGAACCGCTCCAGCGGGCCGGCATCGACGACGCCCGGGCGGCCGTCGCGGCCACCAACGACGACGCGCAGGACGCACTGTCGATTCTGACCGCCCACAGCATCAACCCCGACCTCAACATCGTCGCCGCCGCGACGGAGCGGGAGAACATCGAGAAACTCCGGCGGGCGGGCGCGAGCACCGTCATCAGTCCCGCACAGATAGGCGGTCACCTCCTCGTCCAGTCGGCGCTGGGACGCGAGGGCATGGAGAACATCGCGGACCACCTGCTGGACATCGAACGCGAGGACGAAGCCGACATCTAGTGGCTTCGGTCGACGATAGCCACGTCCGTCTCGACGTCTTCCAACCGCTCGAACGTCGGCGGTGAGACGAACCGCGACGCGGCACTCCGGTCCTGACTGGCCCCGATGACGACGAGGTCGTACTGCGACCCCGTCGTGGCGAGGAACTCGTTGATGTCCGCCCGGGAGACGCGCGTCTCGATGGCACCGTCGAACGGTTCCACGAGGTCGGCGAGCATCTCCTCGGCCCGCCGGCGGTTCTGCGACTCGCCGATGCACGTCGCGACGGCGACCCGGCCGCTCTTGCCCGCCAGTCGGGTCGCGAAGTCGACCATGTTGTGGGCCACGTCGCTGGTGCGACGGACCGGCACGAGCACTCGTTTCCACTGGCTCCGCTCGGCACGCGAGCGGTGGACGAGTACGTCGGTGTTCCCCCGGAACAACCGTCTGAGATACGGCGACAGCGCGCCGTGTTCGCTCTCGTAGGGCGCGACGACGAGGTCGCAGTTGGTCTCGGCGGCCGTCTGGAGCGTCGTCGCCGCCGGATTGCCGTCGTCGATGGCGACGACGACCTGACACGGGACGCCGGTCCGCGTCTCGATGCGCGCGGCGTGGGTCTCCAGCCAGTCCACCTGTGCGTCGAAGTCGGCCGCCTCCGTCGTCTCCGCGTCGACGCTCCCGCCGTCGCCGAAGACGGCGGCCGTGGACTCGGTCCGGTTCGCGTTCGACGCGTCGGTGTCGGTCTCGGAGAACATGTCGAGTTTGACGGTGTCCTGCAGGAGTTCGCGCTCCGTCGCCGCGGCGTCCGAGTCGGAGACCATGTCGAGCAAGACGACCTTGCTGGCCTCGTGTGCGGCCGCGAGACGAGCGCCAAGCATCGCCGTCCGGCCCGCCGTCTCGCCCCGCATCGGCACCAGCACGTGGTCGTCGCCGGTCGTCGACTCGTACAGGTACGTCGCGCGTCGCTCGTAGAACCGGTCCCGCCAGACGACGAAGACGCTGGCGACCAGCGCACTCGCGAGGAAGATGCTCCCGACGAACACGAGTTGCTGGTTCGGTTGGACCAGCAACGCCAGCAGCGCCGTCGAGTACGACGACGGTTCCTCGATGTCGAGCGGCCACGTCACCAGACCGGTCGCAAGCACCGCGAGACCGGCGGCGGTGGCGCTGACCGCGAACTGGCCGGTCGGTGGCGCGAGCAGGACGCTCGACAGGTCGAGCGCGCCGAGGCCACAGACGGCGCCGATAGTGAGACCGGCGACGAACCGTTTCGGGTCGGAGTACTTCGCCGTCGGGTCGACGAACAGCGTGTAGGTCCCCGACGCCAGCGGCGGGAACAGCAGGAACGTCAGTCGCGGGACGGCGTTGGCGAGGGCCGTCACGAGGGCGATGAGCAACGGGACGAACACGAGCATCGAGAGGTGGACGACGCGGTCCGTCGTCTCGGCCCACCGGCGGAACTCCCGCAGTTCACGGCGCTCGACCCGACGGGCGCGCACGAGTAACGTCTGCACTCGGCGAACCAACTGGTCGAGCATATCTACCAACTCGCACGACGGGGCCGTAAGTTCACCGCCGGGCGACGTCGGCGTGCCAGCGGTCGCCGCCTCAGAGCGACGCCGCGGCGGTCAGCGAGATTTCGATGGCGCGTTCGACGTTGTTCTTGGCCTTCTCGGGGAGTTCGTCGTCGTCGGTCGCCCCCTTCTGGGTCCCTTCGACGAGGTTGCCGTCGACGGTACAGATGGCGCCGGCGGCCAGTCCCTTGCGGCGGGCCAGCGAGAAGATGGCGGCGGCTTCCATCTCGACGGCCAGCAACCCGGCGGCCTCCCACTGCTCGACGTAGGCGTCGGTCTCGGCGTAGAAGGCGTCGTCCGTGGCGATGGGGCCGACGTGGACGTCCTCGTCGTTGGCTTCGGCGGCGTCAACGAGCGCCGACAGGGCGTCGTAGTCCGGGACGGCCGGGACTTCCGTGGCCTCGTATCGGTCGGTCGTCCCCTCGTCCTTGGCGGCGCCGGTGGCGACGACCATGTCGCCGATTTCGATGCCTGACTGGAGCGCCCCCGTGGTGCCGACGCGGAGGAACGTCTCGACGCCGACGGCGGCCAGTTCCTCGACGGCGATAGCCGCCGACGGCGACCCGATGCCCGTCGAACAGATGGTGAGGTCGGTGCCCTCGTAGGTTGCGTTGACGACCTTGTACTCGCGGTTCTCGGCGACAACCTCGTGGTCCGCACAGTGGCCGGCGATGCGGTCGACGCGGCCGGGGTCGCCCGGCAGGAGTGCGACGTCGTTCAGGTCGCCCGGTTCGACCAGCAAGTGGGGCTGTTTCGCCATGGCGGCCGTTCGACCGGCCCCCGTATGAACGCCGGGGATTCGCCGGAACAATCAGGTAGGGGCAGGGCGACGGTGTGTGTATGAGCGACGACCTCTCACTGTTCGACAGGCGGATGCGCTGGCCGGCGGTCGTCTCGGCCGTCGCCGGGTTCGGACTCGGGTTCATCGCCGTCTTCACCCAGCGGACCGGCACCGGCGTGGACGTCCCGTGGGTGTACGCACTCCCGTTCGGTGCGCTGGCGGCGGTCTTCCTGTTCGGTGTGATGTACCGCAACCTCTCGAAACAGTACGGCTGAGTCAGAGTTGCGTGACGAACACCGGGACGACCAGCGCGAGCGTCGTCCCGTAGATGAACGACGAGAGCGCCCACTGCTGGACGATGTCGTCTCGCCGGCCGCCGAGACTCCCGCCGGCCCGAGGCATCGCGACGCGTTCGAAGAAGTAGTAGATGAACAGCGTGACGCCGACGGCCCCCAGCAGGTGGGGGAGCGCCGGGACGCCGACCAGCGAGACCGCGGTCGGGAGAATCGCCGCGAAGACGACGACGATGGCCCCGTACAGCAGCGCCGCGGCCGTGCCGGTGACGTGGTGGACGGCCACCGCGAGCGCCGTCTGTGCGTCCGCCGGATCCACGCCGGTCAGTCCGCCGGCGGCGACGTAGGCGGGGAGGTACCCCTCCGGCTGGACGTACATCGGGATGTTCATCAGAACGGCGGCGAAGAGGCCGGAGAGCACGCAGACGACCACCCACTCACCGAGGGAGAGCGACAACATGTTCGCCCCCTCGGTGGGGGGCACAATGAGCGTTTGGGCCTTACACCGGGGTGAAGAGGAACAGCACGACGTTGTTCGTCGCCGGGCCGAGGCCGACGGCGGCGATGAAGGCCAGCAGGAGGCTCGCCTCGACGGGTTCGTCCTCCAGATACTGGTGCATCAGGACGACGACGGCCACCGCGACGACGAGTTTCACCAGCGCGAACAGCCACCCCTCGCCGATGACGGGGGCCGTCGGGAGCGTCCCCGCGAAGTCCATGATAGCGCGGGGGACCGGCGAGCGCTCGCCGACGCCGATGACGTCCGTCCCGATGGCCGTCGAGACGCCGTCGAACGCGTGGGCGAAGACGACGACGGGCGCGGCGTAGCGGGTGCGGACGATTATCGGCGTGCGCCAGAGCGCGACGACCAGCAGCGTCACCGCCGCGAGGACGACGGCACCGACCACGGCGACGGTCGGCCAGACGAGTGCGAGGAGTCCGGAACGGAGCGCCGTGATGGCCGCCAGCACCAGCAACACCGTCAGGATGCCGGTCCCGACGAGGCCGAGGTTCCGCGAGATGGCCTCGTCGTGGCCCCGCCGGACCCCGAACAGCGAGAGAAAGACCCACACCGTCCCCAGCGTGACGTACGTCGTGAAGTACACCGCCGGCGTCCCGAACAGCGGTCTGAGCACCGGGTCGTACACCTCGATAGGGGGTTGGCCGAGTGCGTGAAGCGTCCCACCGATGGCCATCCACGGGGCGAGGGCGACGACGGTCCGCTGGTCTATCGGCGGTTCCAGCGCGACCAGCAGTGCCGACACCACCAGCGTCCCACCCGCGAGCGCCGCCAGATACGGCAACGGCGGCAGTCCGAACCCCGAAGGCAATACCATATCTGCACGCCGCCCCGTGACGCCGAAAAGGTTCCGGCCTCGCGGCCCGTCGTCGGGACGTTTAGGTACTCGCCGCCTCTCGACCCGGTATGGACGACCTTCCCGACCGGGTGGAACACACCGTCCTCGGACCGACGACGACGCCCGACGACGTGCGAGCGTGTCTGGACGACGCGCTGGAGTACGGGATGCGGGCCTGTATCCCGCCGTGTTACATGCCGCTGGCGACCGACTACGCGAACGTCCCGCTGACAACTGTCGTCGACTTCCCCCACGGGCAGGGGGCCACCAGCGCGGTGTGTCACGCGGCCAAACGGGCGTGGAACGACGGGGCCGACGAACTCGACGTGGTCTGTAACGTCGGCCTGCTGAAAGCCGGTGAGGACGAAACCCTCGGCGACCACCTCACCGAAGTCGTCGCGGCCGTCCCCGTCCCCGTGAAGGTCATCGTCGAGGCACCGCTGTTGACCGACGAGGAACTCCACCGGGTCGGCCGACTGGTCGCCGACGCCGACGCGGCCTACCTCAAGACGGCGACGGGGTTCTCCGAGGGCGGTGCGACCGTCCACGACGTGGAGATTCTGAGCCAGTACCTCCCGGTGAAAGCCAGCGGCGGCGTGGGGTCGTACGAGGAAGCGACCGAGATGTTCGAGGCCGGAGCGAAACGAATCGGGGCCTCCAGCGGGGACGTCATCGTCTCCGAGTGGCGCGACCAGCGACCGGAGTAGGCCGCTCACGCCCGCAGTTCGCAGGTCTCGGTCGACTGTATCCACGCGCCGTCCTCCTCGTGGTCGTAGATGAGGAGTTCGTCGTCGACCCTGAGGGCGGTGTACCGGTCGTCGACCGGGGCCGGCGGTTGCGCTCGCTGTGACTCGGACTCGCCTGTCATGACTGTTGTGTGACGCCTCGTAACTGGGTGCCGGCGTCGCCGGCGAACGTCGGGTCCGGGTCCACGAGGAGGGTGCCGTCGCTGGCGACGACGACCCCACACTCCGCGTAGACGAACGAGACGTGGCTGTTGGCGGCCGCTTCGAGGACCTCCGAGAGCGCGTCCGGTTCGACGACGTCGTACAGGGACGCCCCGAGGTCCGAGGCGGGCGTGTCCGTCGCGTCGGCGACCGCTTCGACGATAGCCCGTGTCAACTCCGATGGCGACGAGACGTCGCCGACGGTCCGTTCGACGTGTCGGTGTGCGTTCTCTCGTTGTCTCATCGGTTCAGGGAACACACCAGACGAAAATAGCGGTGGCTGCTACAAGCACAGACGTCCCGGCCGGCGACACACTATACATTTAGACCGGCGCTCGTCTGCGCCGACACCGGCGTCTCTCACCGGTCTGTCTGCTGTCGCCACTGGTCGCGACACCCCTCGTCGCAGAACGCGTAGATGCGGTATCCCTCCCCCGGGACGGAGACCACCGGGTACCACTCCGTCGTGTCTATCACCTCGCCACAGTTGGCACAGGTGCGGCCCCGGTCCGTCGCTCGCAGTGGGCCGTCGAGGCATTTCTCGTCCATGAATCGGTGGGAACAGGCTGACGACTGTCGGCGCGGTTCGACTGGACGGCGTGCGTACAAACCGGTCCCACAGCGGGAAAACGAGCGTCGGTACGTGTCTAGGGTCGCCGCGTCGGCACCCACTATACACTGAACCCCGTTCACTCGTCCAGCAGGACGTCGAGCAGTTTCCGTTGACTCGCCCGCAGGTGGCGGTTGAAGGTCGGCTGGGAGACGCCGAGCATCTCCGCCACCTCCTCGCCGGTGCTCTCGCGGGGCCACTCGAAGAAGCCGCTCAGGTAGGCCGTCTCGACTGCCTCGCGCTGCTTGTCGGTGAACCGGTCGAGGAGTTCGGCGCGGAACTCCGTCGCCGTCTGTATCGGCCAGTCGCGCTCGCGCCGGGCGAGCAGCGTCGCGCTCTCGAAGGCCGTCTCGAACGTCTCGGTGAACTCTCTGACGTCCCGGTCGTCGGCCAGTTCGACGACGAGACGGACGGTGCCCCCGTCGCTGGTGAGCGTCTTGGGGACGCCGCCGTGGTCGAAGACGGCGCCGACGATGCTCTCGCCGACGACCGTACACTCGAAGAGGCTCTCCGTGTCGTCGCCGGCGACGTGTCTGCCCTCGCCGAACCCGGGCGCGTCGGCGACGAACTCGCGGACTTCGTCCGGGTCCGCGTCCCGGAGCGTGAAGAACACGCTGAGTGGCTCCCCACTCTCCGCGACGACCCCTTCGAGTTCGAACTCGCCGCCGACGGCCTGCACACACCGGAACAGCGCCGTGTCGGGGTCCTCGACGCCGAACTCCAGTTCGACCCGCCCGTCGCTCATCAGGGCCGCCTTCCGCTCGACGGCGGTGATAGCGTACCCGGCTAGCTCGCCCAGTTCCGTGAGGACCGCCTGCTCTTCCTCGTCGAGATAGTCGGGGTCGTCGGCGTAGACGCTCAACACCCCGTACAGCGCCTCTTCGTACCGCACCGGCACCGAGACGACGGCCCGGTAGTCCCGTTCGAGGGCCGCCTGTTCCCAGGGGTCGAACGGCGGGTCGGCCCGTGCCGGCATCGTGACCAGTGTGTCGCGCTCGGTGGCCGCGCGCCCGGTCGGTTCCGACGCCTCGGCGTCGACGGTGACGGCGTCCAGATACCCCGACTCGTCGCCGGCCCACGCCTCCGGACGCATCTCGCCGCTGACCGGGTCACGGGTCCCAAGCCACGCGAACCGGTAGGGGCCGGTCGCGGCCAGTTGCTCACAGAGGACCCGCTCTATCTCCGACCGGGAGTCGGCCGCGACCAGCGCCGTCGTCACGTCGCGCAACACGTCGTTGACGCGGTCCATCCGCCGCAACCGCTCGTGCTTCGCTTCGAGGGTCGACGTCCGCTCGCGGAGCGAGGCCTCGCGGGCGATTCGGTCCAGCGCCGTCTCGACGTGGGCCGCGAGGACTCTGGCGAGGTCGACCACGGCGTCGGCGAAGGATTCCGGCGTCGTCTCGCCGGCGATGAGCACCCCGTGTTCGCCGAGCGGGAGGACGATGGCACTGTCCAGCGGCGTCCCGGGTTCCGAGACGTCGGCCCGGAACTCGATGTCCTCGTAGACGGTCCCCTCGCTCTCGACGAACACCTGCCACGACTCGCCGTCCTCCGGTTCGAACAGCGACGCGTCGCCGACCAGTTCGGTGACGCCCTCGGTCCGGGCGTGCGGGACGAGCCGGTTCCGTTCGCTGTCGTACAGTTCGACGGCGGCCAGTTCGAGGCCGAGCGTCTCCCGGGCGGCCCTGACGGCGATGTCACAGACGGCCTCTTCGGAGGACGCTTCGGTCAACTCCCGCGAGACGTCGTTGAGCGTCTCCAGTTGGGACTCGCGGCGCGTTCGCTCGGTGATGTCGCGTCCTTCGGGAATCAGCAGTTCCACCTCGCCACGCTCGTCGGTGATGGGGCGGATGGAGAAGTCGATGGTCGCGACGCGGTCGGCCCCCTGCACGTCCAGTTCGTGCCGGACGAACTCCCCGTCTGCGGCGCGCTGGACGTCGGCTCTGACACGTTCTCGGGCCTCCTCTATCTGGAACCATCCCGTCTCCCAGACCGGTTTGCCGACGACGTCCTCGCGGTCCAGTCCGCCGAACTCCAGCGCCGTCTCGTTGGCTTCGAGGACGGTCCCCTCCGGGTCGAGCAGGCCGGTGAACTGGTAGGTCTGGTCGAACACCGCTTCGAGGCGGCGCTGGCGCTCCTTGCGGTCGGTGATGTCGGTGACGAACCCCTCGATTGCGACGAGTTCGTCCTCCTCGAAGACTCCCTCGCCCTGCTCCCAGACCCACCGCTCGGTGCCGTCGGCGGTGCGTATCTGGTAGGTGATGGTGAACGGGTCGCGCTCGTCGATGGCGGCCTGCACCTCGGTCCAGACCGCCTCCCGGTCGTCCGGGTGGATGACGTCCTCGCCCCAACTCACGCTGCCGGACTCTATCGCCTCGGGGTCGTAGCCCGTGAGGTCGGCACACCCCGCGCTGACGAACGACATCGGCCACCCGCGCTCGTTCTGACAGCGGTAGACCATGCCGGGGAGGTTGTCGACGAGCGTCGAGAACATCCGGTTGCGCTCTCGGAGTTCCGCCTCCACCTGTTTCCGTTCGGTCACGTCACGGCCCTCTGGAACGAGCGCCACGACCCGGCCGGCGTCGTCCGTGACGGGGGTCAGCGAGAAGTCGACCGTAATCTCGTCGCCGTCGGCACCGACCACCGTCGCCTCGTAGCGGACGAACTCCCCCGTGGCGGCCGTCTCGACGGCTTCACGCAGGCGCTCGCGGGCGTCCTCGGAGTGGGACCACCAGTGGGTCTCCCAGAGTGGCGTCCCGACGACGTCGGCCCGTTCGACGCCGGCGAACTCCAGTGCGGTCTTGTTCGCCTCCACGAGCGTCCCGTCCGGTTCGGCCAACCCGACCAGTTGGACGGGTGCTTCGGTCAGCGTGTCGTACGACCGGAGTTTGTCCGGGGCCTCAGAACGGTCCGTCGCGACGACGCCGTAGCCGACCAGTTCACCGTCGGACCGGAGCGCCGTGACGACGAGTCGACTCCAGAACCGGGTGCCGTCGGCCCGGACCTGCCACCCTTCGTCGACGACTTCGCCCGTCGTCTCGGCCCGGTCGAGCGTCTCGGCCGGGCGGTCTGCGGTCACGTCCGCGTCGGTGTAGAACGCCGCGAGCGGTTCGCCGAGGGCCGCGTCGCCGTCGTACCCGAGGAGTCGTCCGGCGCCGTCGCCCCACTCGGCGACCCGTCCGTCGGTGTCGAGGACGAACACGCCGTAGCGCTGGACCTGCTGGCAGAGGACCCGGTAGCGGTCGGGGGCCTCGCCGAACCCGTCCCCGCCGCCGTCGGTGCAGGCGACGACCGGAGGACCCAGATGCCTGTGGCGCTCGCCGTGGACGGGTGTCCGGCCGTCTTCCCGGGCGGTGGCAGGGAACGACGCCCCACTGACTGCGCCCCCGTCGGAGATGCGTGCCGGTCGTCGCCCCCTCGTCAGATGGCGGGCTCGCATACACGTGTTAGCGATGAACACAATCACACATAGTACTATCTCCCGGTCGCCCACCACACCGGCCGAGGGAATCCGTCGCGCTTTTGCCCGGCAAGCCGTATCGCTAGGACGAATGGCCCGCTACCACATCGAGACGTACGGGTGCACCTCCAACCGGGGTGAGACCCAGCAGATAGAGCAGGCGCTCCGAGAGGGCGGCCACCACCCCGCCGACGGCCCCGAGTCGGCGGACGTGGCCATCCTCAACACCTGCACGGTGCTGGAGAAGACCGAGCGCAACATGCTCCAGCGGGCCAAAGAGCTGGACGAGGAGACCCCCGCAGACCTCGTCGTCACGGGGTGTATGGCCCTCGCACAGGGCGACGAGTTCCGCGACGCCGACGTCGACGCCGAGGTGCTCCACTGGGACGACGTGCCCCAACACGTCCTCAACGGGGAGTGCCCGACGGTCACGCCGGACACCGAGACGGTGCTGAACGGCGTCGTCGGCATCCTCCCCATCGCCCGCGGCTGTATGAGCGACTGCTCGTACTGCATCACGAAGCAGGCCACCGGCCGCATCGACTCGCCCCCCGTCTCCGAGAACGTCGAGAAGGCCCGGGCGCTCGTCCACGCCGGCGCGAAGGAGATTCGCATCACGGGACAGGACACCGGCGTCTACGGCTGGGACCGGAACCGGGGGACGAGTCTCCTGCCCGAACTGTTAGACCGCATCTGTACCGAGATAGACGGGGAGTTCCGGGTCCGGGTCGGCATGGCGAACCCGAAGGGCCTCCACGGCGTGCGCGAGGAACTGGCCGCGGTGTTCGCCGAGCACGACCAACTGTACAACTTCATCCACGCGCCGGTCCAGTCCGGGTCCGACGACGTACTGGCCGATATGCGCCGGCAACACGCAGTCGACGAGTACCTCGAAGTCGTCGAGGCGTTCGACGACGCCCTGGAGTACTGGACGCTGTCGACGGACTTCATCGTCGGTTTCCCCACCGAAGACCCGGCAGACCACGAGCAGTCGATGGCCCTCCTCCGGGAGACCCGGCCCGAGAAAATCAACGTCACCCGCTTCTCGAAGCGACCCGGCACCGACGCCGCCGACATGAAGGGGCTGGGCGGCCAGACGAAGAAGGACCGCTCGAAGGCCATGACCGAACTGAAGATGGACGTCACCGGCGCGGCCTACGAGGACATGGTCGGTCGCACCTCCGAAGTGTTGCTGGTCGAGGACGGCACCGACGAGTCGCTGGTCGGCTACGACGAGGCCTACCGGCAGGTCGTAATCGCCGACGCCGAGGACCGGGGGCTGGAGATAGGCGAGTTCGTCGACGTGGAGATTACGAGCCACAACACCGTCTACGCTTTCGGCGAACCGGTCGAGCGGGCGGCGCTGGCGGACTGAGGACGGCGTGACACCGAAGGCGGGAAGTGCGAACCGCCGTCAGTAGGGGTATGCGACGCCGCCGCCTGCTGGCTGCTGTCGGGACCGCGCTGGGAGCGACGGCCGGGTGTGCCGGTGCGGAACCGGAGGGGACCCCCTTCCGCGTGACCGTCCCCGGCGAGGACGACCGCCTCCCCGCCCGCTACACCTGTGACGGCGCGGGCGAGTCGCCGCCCGTCACCGTCGAGTCGGTGCCGGAACCGGTCGAATCCGTCGCCGTCACCGTCGAGTCCGACCGCACCGCCATCATCGAACCCGTCCTCTGGACGCTCTGGAACGTCCCCGCCGACCGGCGCGAGATTCCGGCCGGCCTCCCGCAGACGGCGACAGTCGACTCGCTCGGCGGCGCCCGGCAGGGACAGCCAGAAGGCGGGTCACCGGGCTACGTCGCACCGTGTCCGTCGCCCGGCCAGACGAAGGAGTATCGCGTGCAGGTGTACGGTCTCGACGCACCGCTCTCCGTGCCGGGCGGGACGAAACACGACGACGCGATGGACGCCATCAGCGCGGCGACGCTCGCCAGTCGGCGGTTCGTTCTCAGCTACGAGCGCCCGGCGGACACCGAGTAGCGACGACTCACTCTAAGTCCGCCAGTCGCTCGACTTCGTCGTCGTCCTTCCACTCACCGAGTTCCTTCGGGTCGACGTGGACGAACACGTCGTCCACTTCGGGCAGTTCCTGCACGGACTGGATGACCGCCGTCTCGATGTCGTGGGCCTCCCGGAGCGTCAAATCGCCCTCCACCTCGATGTGGAGGCTGACGTCTATCTCCGGGCCGACGTAGTGGGCGATGACGTCGTGGGCGCCCTGCACCTGCGGGTGGTCGAGCGCCCGCTGGAGAATCTCGCGGCGCAGGTCCTCGGGCGGTGCGGCCCCGACCAGATAGGCGACGTTGTCCCGGACGACTTCGACGCCAGTGTAGAGGATACCCACGGCGACGACGATAGCCGCGAGCGGGTCCGCAATCGGGTAGCCGGCAGTGGCACCGGCGACGCCGACCAGCGCCGCGCCCGCGGTGAGGATGTCGTTGCGGTTGTCCTTCGCCGTCGCGACGAGGGCCGGGGAGTTCCGGTCGCGGCCCGCGGCCAGACAGTAGCGGTAGAGCCCGTACTTCGCGGCCCCCGAGAACGCGAGGACGCCGACGGCGATAGGTCCCTGCGTCACCGCGATGTTACCGGTCAGGAGTGCCCGCCCGGCCTGCCAGAGGACGACGCCGCCGGCCGCGAAGATGCCGGCGGCGACGAACAGGGAGACGAACGGTTCGATGCGCTCGTGGCCGTGCGGGTGCTCGAAGTCCGGCGGCCGAGTCGTGAGGTAGAGGCCGGCCACGACCACCAGCGAGTAGGCCGTGTCGGCGGCGCTGTTGACCGCCTCCGACTGGACCGCGAGGCTACCCGTCGTGAGCCAGACGCCGCCCTTCAGGAGCGCGAGCGTGAGGTTCACGCCGAGGACGAGGAGGCCGACCCGCCGGAGCGTAGCGCGGCGCGACATCTACTCGGAACTAACGGGGGGAGGCTAAAGCCGCTTTGGAGGCGCGTCGATACGCACGGCCGCGTCGGGGTCTGTGACGGTGGTGCCGTCTTGGGCGGCGAAGGCCTCGTGGAGGCGGTCGTACGTGTCCTCGACGGCCTCCACGATGACCTTCGTGTCGCTGACGACGGGCATGAAGTTCGTGTCGCCCTCCCAGCGCGGGACGACGTGGGTGTGGAGGTGGTCGTCGATGGACCCGCCCGCCGCGGACCCGCCGAGGTTCAGGCCCGCGTTGTAGGCGTCGGGGCCTAACCCGTCGTCCAGCGCGTCGAAACAGCGCTGTTTCAGGTGGGCGTGGTCCAACAGCGTCTCGTCGTCGAGGTCACCGTACTCGCCGGTGTGGGCGTCGGGGATGACCATGACGTGACCGGGGTTGTACGGGTAGTTGTTCAGGAGGACGAAGGCGTGGTCGCTCCGCGCGACGACGTTGTTCTCGCGGTCGGCCGAGTCGTCCCGGAACGCACAGAACACGCAGTCGACGTCGGGGTTCTGCCCGTCGCGTTCGACCCAGTCGATGCGCCACGGCGCGAACACAGAGTCCATACAGCCACCGTTCGGCCCCCCGGCCTAAACGACTTCGAACGGGGGCCGAATACAGTACTTAAACCCTTCGGCCGTTCACGGAGTAAACACCCCGTTCAGAGACACAGAGACTTCTTTGAATCGTTTGGAGCTATCTGAGGTACTGAATCCGACAACCCATCCACGTCCTGCGATAAACGGTGTGAACGGAGTCCAACAGAAGGGGGTTTTTATGCAGTCGTCGTCGGAAGACAGAGGTGGGATGGCGACTACAAACGACGACGTCGATATGTCAGAGGCGTGTTCGAACTGCGGACGAGAGACTCCCCACGAGGTCACGCTCCAGATTCAGACCGAGAGCACCAAACGCGAGAACGCGGAGTTCTCGCGTGAACCGTATCGGGTCAGCGAGTGTCTGGTCTGTGGCGAGACGACCAACACCCGCATGAACAACGCGTAGGCCATCCCGAGCGAGTTCCATCCGCATCCGTCACACGGTTCCCCTGCCGCACGGCCCCCGGTCGTGTGGCCAGTACTTCTCCTCGCCGGTCGGTTCGATAGCGGCCGCGCCATGCCTCGTTCCGAACCCGGCCGAGAAGGAGGCGCTTACCGCGACCGCGTGGTCACTTCGACGCCGTCCTCGGTGACGATGACAGTGTGTTCTTTCTGGCTGACGAACTTCCCGTCCTGTTCCTTGAGGACGGGGTAGCCGTGGACGACGTCCTGCTGTTTCAGGCGTCGGAGCGCCATGGTCGCCCGCGGGGAGTCCAGCCACCGGGCGGCGAACGGGAGCGTCTTGAACTCCTCCGTAATCTGTTCTAAGACCTGTCGCGCGGTCCGGTCGCGGACGGTGGCCTCGCGTTCGAGCGCGAAGATTTCCTCGTCGGACCCCTCCTGTACCTTCCCGCGGCCGTCGGTGGCGAACGGTTCGATAGCGACCACGTCGCCGGGTTCCAGCGTCGCGCCCTGCGAGACTTCGCGGTTCGGGATGTTCGGCGCGGTGTGCTGTTCCCAGTGGCCGAGGCCGTGGCCCGTGAGGTTGACGACGGGGTTGAACCCGTACCCTTCGATGACCTCTTCGACGGCCGCGCCTATCTGGCCGACGTCGACGCCGGGTCCGGCCACGTCCAGCGCGGCGTCCAGCGCCTCCTCGGAGGCCGCCGCCAGTTCGTCGTGGCCCGACAGGTCGACGGTGACGGCCGTGTCGGCGAGCCACCCGTCGACGTGGACGCCGATGTCGAGGTTGACCATCTCCTCGCCGAACGTGCTGTCGTCGTCGCGCTCTGGCGTCGCGTGGGCGGCCTCCTCGTCGATGGAGATGTTGACCGGGAAGGCGGGTTCGCCGCCGAGTTCCCGAATCTTCGCCTCGGCCCACTCGGCGACTTCGAGGTGGGAGACACCGACCTCGACGCGTTCTGCGGCCTCGTCGCGTACCTGCGCGAGGATTTCGCCGGCCTCGCGACACTTCTCGTACTGCTCGGACTCGAAGTCCACGTCGCTCATGCCCCGGCGTTGGGCGCTGTGGGTGAAAGCGTTTGTCGTTGGCCGGCAAGCAGTCGGCCTGCGGGCCGGTCGTCACTCCGGCCCGGCCCGCGACGTCTGCATCGCGGCCGTGTTGTACTCGCTGCCGACGTGCCCGGCGTGGTCGAGAACGACGACGCCCGCTCGCCCGCCTGTCGCGGCGTCGAACTCGGCGATGGCCGTCTCGGCGGCCTGTCGCGGGCCGTACGTCTCCAGCGAGTCGACCGCGCGCCGCGCGAGGCCGAAGCGGGCGATGGCCTCGCCCTCGCCCGTGGCGCTCGCACCACCGCGTTCGTCGGCGTAGAACCCCGCGCCTATCTGTGGCACGTCGCCCACGCGCCCGGCGAGCGCGAACCACCGGCCGGCCGTCGACGTGGCCGCCGCGAGTCGGTCGCCGTCCGTCGCGACGGCGCCGACGGTGTCCGTCCCCGAGAAGTGGGCGCGTACCCACGCGAGGAGGTCTGCGATGTCGGCCCCGGGCGGGTCGGCGTCCTCGTAGCGGCCACGGGTCCGGTCGGTCAACAGGTCCTCGTCGGTGTCGATACCGCTCGCCGCGGCCAGTTCGACCGCCGGGTCGCCGGCGAGACAGACGTGGGGCGTCTCCGTCGCGACGACGCGGGCCACGTCGGCGGCGTGGGCGACGCCGGCCATCGAGCAGGCGGCCCCGGCCGTCCCGTCGTCGGTCATCAGCCCCGCGTCGGTTCGGACGACGCCGTCGCTCTGGACGGCCCCGCCGACGCCCGCGTTGAACCGCGGGTCGCGTTCTAGCGGCCGGAGCGCGGTGAGGACCGCGTCGAGGGGTGTCTCGGCGGTCGTAGCGCTGTCGGCGGCGTCGGCGAGGGTCGATTGGCGGTCCGCCGGCTCGTCGGGTGGGCCGCCCGCCCCGCCGTGGACGACGACGTGCATACGACACTGCTCGGGCGCCAGACGGAAAATATGTGGCCGGCCCACAAGGGCCACGACCCCGCCGGCGGGGTCGGTCGTCGGCTTCCCGGACCGCTCCGCACGAACGGCCTCGGAGACCGCGAAGGAGCGGCGACGCACCGTGGTCGTGTCGGCTGGTTTGCTAATGTCGTTCGTTACCACGTCTACGGGAAAACGGCAGTCCTTTAGGCGCGACTATCGATGCGCGAGGTATGGGCTACGACTACGAGAAAGTGGAGGTGCCCGCTGAGGGCCAGCAGATTGAGGTCACAGACGACAACGAACTCGACGTCCCCGAGAACCCCATCATCCCCATCATCCACGGGGACGGTATCGGTCAGGACGTCGGCCCGGCCGCCCAGAAGGTGCTGGAGGCCGCCGCGAACGCGACCGGCCGCGACATCTCGTGGATGCGCGTCTACGCCGGCCAGTCGGCCCGTGACAAGTACGACGAGAACCTGCCCGACGACACCGTCGAGGCCATCAAAGAGTTCAACGTCGCCATCAAGGGCCCGCTGACGACGCCCGTCGGCGCCGGGTTCCGCTCGCTGAACGTCGCGCTCCGGAAGACGCTGGACCTGTACGCGAACGTCCGCCCGACGTACCACATCGACGGCGTCCCGTCGCCCGTGAAGGAACCCGAGAAGATGGACATGGTCACCTTCCGAGAGAACACCGAAGACGTCTACGCCGGCATCGAGTGGGAGGCCGGCACCGACGACGTCGAGGAGGTCAAGGAGTTCGTCGAGGAGGAGATGGGCTTCGACGCGACCATCCACGACGGCCCCGTCGGTATCGGTGTCAAGCCGATTACGGAGTACGGCACCAAGCGCCTCGTCCGCGAGGCCATCGACTACGCCCTCGAAGAGGAACGCGACTCGGTCACCCTCGTCCACAAGGGCAACATCATGAAGTTCACCGAGGGCGCCTTCCGCGACTGGGGCTACGAGGTCGCCGAGGAGGAGTACGGCGAGGACGTCATCACCGAGGACGAACTGTGGGAGGAGTACGACGGCGAACAGCCCGAGGGGACCCTCGTGGTCAACGACCGCATCGCCGACAACATGCTCCAGCAGCTCCTCACTCGCACGGACGAGTACGACGTCATCGCGACGATGAACCTCAACGGGGACTACATGTCCGACGCCGCCGGCGCACAGATCGGCGGCCTCGGCATCGCACCCGGCGCGAACTTCGGTGAGGCCCGCTGTCTCGCGGAACCGGTCCACGGCTCCGCGCCGAAGTACGCCGGCGAGGACAAGGTCAACCCGACCGCGATGATTCTCTCCGGCCGACTCATGCTCGAGTACATGGGCTGGAAGGACGCCGGCAAACTCGTCCGCGACGCCGTCGAGGAAACCATCTCCAGCGGCGACGTGACCTACGACCTCGAACGGCAGATCGAAGGCGGCAACAAACTCGCCACGAGCGAGTTCGCCGACAAGGTCGTCGAGAATATAGAGAAACTGGCCTGAGACCAGTTTCTCTGACCTTCGCGGCGTCGCCGCGAAGACATCGAGAAGCTGGCGTAAACCCCCCGACCCACGGACACCCACATTCTTTCGCGCTCGCCGGCGAGCGCCCGCTATCGGCGCTGTGAGACGGTCGTGTTCTGGACCCAGTCCGGGCGCTCGACGGTCGTCTCGCCGACGTCGGTGATTCGGACCTCCCGGACGATGTGGACCCGGTCGCTGCTGAGGACGGCGTCGTAGCTGAGTCGGCGGGCGACGACGGTGCCGTCGTAGCGGACCCGCATCCGGACGGAGACGTTCTCCACCTCGCGAGCGAACAGCGGCGTCACCAGTTGCTCGGAGTCCCGCGGGCTGGAGCCGACGAGGACGACGTCGCCGTCGGCCTCGCGGCGGGCGACGCGCATCTCGACGGCCGCGAGTTCCCCCTCCAGTCGCTGTTGGTCGGTGAGGTCGGTGAGCAGGTCGCTGTTCTCGGCCGGCCAGCGGAGGAGCGTCACCTCGCCGCGCTGGTTCTCGTAGCGGGTCGCGACGATAGAGCGGTTGGCCCAGTAGTCCACCCGCGTCGTGCTCCACCCGGCGCGGTACTCGGTGGCGTTCTGCTGGAAGTGGCCGCGGTAGGTCGAGGCGTTGGCGCCGACCCAGCGGACGTGGTCGGTCCGGCGTTCGAGGTCGCCGTCCTCGTCGTAGGCCCGCTGTTCGCTCGTCAGCGTGTAACTGTCGGTCGAGAGAGCCCCCGCGTGTGCGCTGGCCAGTGCGGACGGCACCACGCCGTCGTCGGTCACACCGGGGGGATACCGAAGCCCGTCGGTCGGCACCGGCGCCGGCGTCACCGTCTCGGTACTCCCGGAGGTAGTAAAGCCACTACATCCGGCCAGTACGAGCGCACAGGCCAGCACGAGCACGCGGAGCCGCATCGGTCGAAACAGGTGCCCGAGACACAAACGTCTGTCGCGAAACCGGACTGAACGCCCCGCTCAGTGACTCACGGAGTGGGCGGGCGCTCGGTCCGCTCCGGGCTCGGTGTGGCCGTCGCCGTCGTCGCCCACGACGGTTCCGTGGGTGGCGTGCCGCCGACGTCGCTGACGAAGAAGTCGAAGCGGAACCACACCGGTTGCCCCGTCTCCCGTAGTCTGGCCCGACAGCCGATGGCGAGGGAGGTGACGACGCCGTCGCGGACGCGGACGTTCAGCGCGCTGTCGTGCCCGTCGGTCAGGCCGGTCGGGAGCGGGACCGACCGGGCCTCCTCGCTGGTGCCGTAGAGTCGGCGCCCCTCCGACGTCCCCTCGACGGAGACGTCGAACCCCCGTATCAGTCGGGCGACGAAGAACGACAGGGACGGGTCGCTCGGACCGACCACGTCGCCGCGGCCGACGCTCGTGGTGCCGTTGTCGAGCGTCCGGCGGATGGCCGACCCCGACTCGCTCTGCCACGCGACGTGGTCCCGGACATTCTCCGGGTAGGGGCCGGCGACCCGGCGGTTCCAGCGGTACCGTTCCGTGGGACCGACGACGAACCGGTCGCGCAGTCGGCCGGTCGAACCGTTGTCGTACTGGACCGTGAACGCCACCGTGATGGTGTACGACTGGCCGTCGAGGGCGTTCTTGTGGCGGTCGGCGATGTATCCCGTGTCGACGACCGACTCGCCGCCGACCGGCGTGTCGGAGGTCGTCGGCACGGGCGCCGGCGTCACCGTCTCGGGGCCGTCCGCACGCTCCGTCCCGAGGGTCTGACACCCCGCAGTCACGAACAGGAACGCGACGGCGACGGCGAGCGCGCGTGACCCGGACACACGCCGACGTTGTCAGCGTGCGGAGAAGTGTCTTGCGTCAGTCCTGCCAGTCGGGGTCGGTCCGGGGCGGGCTGAACACGTCGATACCGCTGACCGGGTCGTCCCGTCGGTTCTCGGCGCCGTGTGGCTCGTCGCCGGGAACGACGTAGGAGTCGCCCGGGCCGACGACGAACTCCTCGCCGTCCACCTCGAACGTGAGCGTCCCGGTGACGACGTACCCCACCTGTTCGTGGTGGTGGCTGTGTTCGGGCACCGCCGCGCCGGGTTCGATGTGGAAGTGCTGGACGCTCATCGCCTCGCCGGCGGCCAGCTGCGTGAGGTGGACGCCGTCGACGACTTCGACCGTCTCGCTCGCGGCCTGTGGAACTTCCTGCATAGGCGAGGTATCGGGGGACGACGGCGTAAATCCACGGGTGGCCCCAATCCGAACGTTCAACCCCGAACCGACCCAACACGACTGTATGTACGCGGTGGTCGGGTGTAGCGAGTGTAGCGCCCTCTGGGTCGTGTCGGGGCGACCGGAGACCACGCAGTGTCCCCGCTGTGGGAAGCGCCGCAAGCACGCGAAGCGGCGGAAGTTCGTCGAGACGGACGACGAGGCCCACGCTCGCGAGGTGCGGGCCTCGATGCTCGCGAACCGACAGGGCGAGGGCGACGCCTTCGCCGAACTGGACTCCTACGCCGAGATGGACCGACAGGTCGAGGCGTCGGGCATCGACGACGAGACGTATCTCGAGGCGTCGGGCCTCGACAGCGACGAGGTGGCGGCGGCGGGCGAGCGTGCCGAGCAGGGGGCTACCAGCGGGTCGAGTCGGAAGGAGACGGTGTTGTCGGCGCTCCGCGAACTGGACAGTCCCACCGAGGACGACGTGGTGGCCTACGCCGCGGAGCGGGGCGTGCCCGCCGACTACACCGAGAAGACGCTGCGAAAACTCGTCCGGTCGGGGCAGGCCTCCGAGTCGCGGGGGACCTATCGGTTGCTATGACGGCGGCGCTGGACCTCGAACCCGGCCCCGTCGCCGTCGGGTCGCTCGTCGGCCTCTCCGGGCTGTTGTACCTCCTCGCTCCCGTCGTCGACCCGGTGTCGCTGGGCGGCCTCTCGGTGAGCGTCGTGGCGCTGTCGGCCGTCGTCCTGACGCTGGGCTTCTCGCTCGGGTTCGTCGTCTTCGCCCGACGCGGCCACCGCCTGTTCGCCGCCGCACACGGCGTGTTCGCCGTCGCGTGGGGACTGCTGGCGCTCGGCCCGTTCCTCGGGAGCGGACCCGTGTTGGTCGCCGGCGTCGTCGTACTGGTCGCCGGCATCGGCTTCCTGGTCACGCAGGGACGCTGAAGACGGTGGGTGTACCGTCAGACCCACCCGAGCGTCTTCGCAACCCCCGCCAGCGCCGCGAGCGTCGTCGCGAGCACCTTCAGCAGGTGGAGGAGCCGATGCGCGAGCGATACCGTCGACTCGGCGTCGGTCGGTGGTGGGGACATAGTGGTGACGCGCCCGCGGGTGCTGCCCGGCGGACGCTTTCGGACGTTGTGAGTGCCGGGCGATAAACGGGAGCCACACCTCCGGAGCGGAAGTGAAAGTGGTCGTCGGCCCGGCGTCCGGTTACCGCCCGAGTTCGGCGTGGGCCGAGGAGAGGTGTCGCGACGACAGCGCCGCCAACAGCGAGAGTTCGCCCGCCAGCGCGCCCGTGGCGATTACTTCCGCCAGCGCGTCGGCGTTGCTCCCGGCGGGGTCGCCGCCGCCACCGTACCCCAGTACGTCGAGTGCTTCCGACTGGGTCGGCAGGCCCGTCCCGCCGCCGACGGTGCCGACCTCCAGCGAGGCGATGGTGACGGAGGCGTAAAGGCCGTCCTCGCGGGCGTCGACGGTCGTGATGGCGTTGCTCCCCTCGACGACCTGTGCGGCGTCCTGTCCCATCGCGAGGAACGCGGCGGCGACGACGTTGGCGGCGTGGGCGTTGAATCCCAGTGCGCCGGCCTTCGCCGACCCGACGAGGTTCTTCCGGGTGTTGGCCTCCGCGATGGCCGCCGTCGTCGTGTCCAGTCGCTCCTCGACCTGTTCGTGCGGAATCAGGACGTCCGCCGAGACGGTGCGCCCGCGGCCCTCGATGGCGTTGATGGCGGCGGGTTTCTTGTCCGAACAGAGGTTCCCCGAGAGCGCAACGAGGTCGGCGGGCGTCTCGCTCTCGACCACCTCGCAGGCCGCCTCGGTGGCGATGGTGGCCATGTTCATCCCCATCGCGTCCTTCGTGTCGTAGGAGAAACGCAGGAAGACGCTGTCGCCGACGACGTAGGGGGTCACGTCCTGCAGTTCGCCGTGGCTGGTCGTCGACTCGGCCGCGTCGGCGAGTCGGTCGACGTTCTCGCGGACCCACGCGGACACCTCGCCGGCCTCGGCGACGTCTTCGACCCGGAACACGGGCGCGCGGGTCATCCCGGACTTGAGGACGCGCGCGGTGGCACCGCCGGCGTTCCGAATTGTCGAGACGCCCCGGTTCACGGAGGCCAGCAGGGCACCCTCCGTCGTCGCCAGCGGGAGGTAGTGCTCGCCCGCGGCCGCGCCGCCGTCGATGGGCAGGGGGCCGACGACGCCCATCGGAATCTGGGCCGCACCTATCATGTTCTCGATGTTGGGTTCGGCGTCGGCGGCGTCGAAGGCGTACTCGCCGATAACGTCGAGGTCCACGCCGGTCTCCTCTGCCAGCAGGTGCCGGCGGGCGGCGGCGGCCGTCTCGGCGTCGGCGTGCTCTTCGAGTTCGTAGAGGCGCAACTCGCCCTCGCGGACTCGCTCGGCGAGGGTCTCGGCGTCGGTGTCGGTCATACAGGCGCGTGGGTGGGGAGGGTCCTAACAGTTGCTCTTGTCCACCGTCTCGGCGGAGCCAACCGGACTACGCGTGGCAGACCGGGACTCTCTGGCTGTACGGGTTCGCCCGACAGAGGACCGTCATCCGCGCCGCTGCAACGAGTACTCGCCCGCCGGACAGCGATACCGGGCCAGCAACCGTCGGTTCGCGTTCGCCGAGTCGGTCCGTTTGTCCACGCCGTAGGCGCTGTACGTGCAGGCCGCCGGTGTGAACTCGACGGTGGCGTACCCCCAGTCGTGGCTGTCGAAGAACTGGACGTGGGGGTTGTACTGCTGGACGTACGCCTCAACGAGACTCCGAATCTCGGGGTCGTTCGGCAGGCCGAGCAACTCGCGGAGGTTCTGGCTCGTAATCGCGGGCGTCATGAACTCGACGCCGTAGCGGCGGTCCTGCCCCTCGATGTAGCCCGCCAGCGCGGTGTGCATGTCGCCGGTGAGCGCCACGAGCGAACTGTCGCTCTCGTCGGCGGCCCGGAGAATCCGGTCGCGTTCGGCGGCGAAGGCATCCCACGCGTCGGCGTTGAGCAGTTCGACGCCGCCCAGTTCGAGGTCGAACTCCATCGCCAGCACCTCGTTGGCCCACGCCGACCACGTCGCGTCGCTGCCGGCCAGTCGGTCGGTGAACCACTGGCGTTGGCGCTCGCCCAGCATCGTCTCGGTTATCTCGCCGTCGCTCTCGCCGATGCGAGCGCCGAACTGTGCGCCGTCGGCGGGCGCGGTCCGGTACAGTCGCTCGTCGGTGACGAACAGGTCCACGAGGTCACCGAAGCGGTAGCGTCGCCAGAGGGCTATCTGGTCCAACAGCGAGTCGGCGTCGGGGTCGTAGGGCACTCGCGTAGGGGTGTACTCCCACCACGCCCGGATACCGTCGGCGAACAGTCCGGTCATGAACTCGGGGTCGTCGTTGCGCGGGTGGTCGCCGCGCCCGGCGTAGGGCCGCCCCTCCTCGTAGTCCCAGTAGCGGTTGTTCACTATCTCGTGGTCGTCCCACGTCTGGATTATGGGGTGAGCGGCGAGGGCCGCCCGCAGGAACCGGTCCGTGCGGTAGGTCCGGTGGAGGTAGCGGAAGTCGTCGAGGCCCATCACGACATTCTCGCCGCTGGGCAGCGAGAGCGACCGACCGTCGAACTGCCCGCCGCCGCCGTGTTCGTAGATGAAGTCCCCGAGGTGGACGATAAAGTCCACGTCCGCGTCGGCGACGTGGTGATACGCCCCGTAGTAGCCGTTGCGGTAGTCCTGACACGTGGCGAGCGCGAACGCGATCCGGTCGGGGCTGGCGTCGGGCGCGGGGAGGGTCTGACTGCGCCCGACCGGACTCGTCGCGCCGTCGTACGCGAACTGGTAGTGGTAGCGCCGGTCGGGTTCCAGTTCCCCGTCGAGGGCGGCCTTGACGGTGTAGTCGTGGTCTGCGACGCGGTCCGCCGGGATTCGCCACGAACCCACGACGTTCGAGAGGTCTGCGTCGCGAGCGACGGTCAGTCGGAGCGGCACCCCCTCGCGGTAGGCGTCGGGCGAGACGCGCGTCCAGAGGACGGCCCCCGTCGGGGCCGGGTCGCCGCTGGCGACGCCCTGTGGGAACACCGTCGACGACGGGGACCCGGCCGCGGCCGGCGTCGCCGCCGGGAGCGACGAGACGTCGTGTGTGCGGGCGACCGCAGTGCCCGGGAGTGCCGCCGCCAGCGCCGCCGCGAGGACGGTCCGACGACCGTAGTCGACGCCGTCTGTCTGTGACATAGCCCGCCGAACGCGCGAGTCGTACTAAGTAATCGGAGGGTTAGCGCGGTACCGACCGCGATAGGGCTCCCTTATCGACGCACCGCTCGCCCACACTCGAGTGGGTGACGGTAACACACGCCAAAATTCGACAATCGACGGTATCGGGGTTCGATTCTTACCACAGCCGAGTATTGAAGGCAAAATCTTTTCAATACCGCAGTCCGAACGATTCGGTACTCATAGGAGGGTCAATCGTGCCCGAAATGGAAACGGCTGAGTTCGAAACCGACCTCAGTCTCTTCAAGTACGACAACCTCGAGCAGTTGCCCCCGGCGTACCGGGACCTCGAGGAGGACGAACGGACCGAGCGCATCGAAGCCGCGCTCGAAGAACTCGGCGACGACGTGGTCATCCTCGGCCACAACTACCAGCGACGCGAGATCGTCGACCACGCCGACTTCGTCGGCGACTCCTACCAACTCTCCGTCGAAGCGGCCGAGAGCGACGCCGACTACGTGATATTCGGCGGCGTGACGTTCATGGCCGAGTCTGCCGACATCATCACGGACGACGACCAGAGCGTCATCCTCCCGTCGATGGAGGCGTCCTGCCCGATGGCGGGGATGGCCGAGGCCCTGCAGGTCGACGCCGCGTGGGCGGAACTCACCGCCGCGACGGACGAGAACATCGTCCCCATCACGTACATGAACAGCTACGCCGACCTGAAGGCCTTCTGCGCCGAACAGGGCGGCCTCGTCTGTACGTCCTCGAACGCTCACAGGGCCTTCGAGTACGCCTTCGAGAAGGGCGAGAAGGTACTGTTCCTGCCCGACAAGCACCTCGGCGAGAACACGGCCTACCGACTCGACATGGCCGACGAGACGGTCGAGTGGGACCCGTGGGACCCCGAGGGCACCGACGCCGAGGAGGCCGTCGAGAACGACGTCATCCTCTGGGAAGGGTACTGTCAGGTCCACGAGCGGTTCCGCGAGGACCACGTCGAGCAACTCCGGGCCGAGGACCCCGACGCGAACGTCATCGTCCACCCCGAGTGCCGCCGCGAAGTCGTCGAGGCCGCCGACAGAGTCGGCTCGACGGCGACCATCTGCGAGACTGTCGAAGCGGCCGACCCCGGCGAGACGTGGGCCATCGGCACGGAGATTCACCTCACCAACCACCTCCAGCGGTGGCACCCGGAGGTGGACGTGGTGCCGCTCTGTGGCGACGCCTGCATGGACTGCAACGCCATGCGCCAGATAGACCCGAACTACCTGACGTGGGTGCTGGAGGAACTGGTCGCGGGCCGCGAGCGCAACGTCATCGAGGTCGCGCCCGAGGAGAAGGAACTGGCGCAGGTCGCACTCGACCGGATGCTGGAGATTTAGCCATGCCTGCACACGACACTTCGGACGTCCTCGTCGTCGGGTCCGGCATCGCAGGGCTGGCGGCAGCGCTCGGTGCGGTCCGCGAGGGCAGCGACGTCACCCTCGCCACGAAGGCCACCCGCCCCGAGGGGGCCTCCTCGTGGTGGGCACAGGGCGGCATCGCCGTCTCCCGCGACGACCCCGAGCAGTTCAAACGGGACATCCTCGCGGCCAGCGACGACACCGCCGACCCCGACGCCGTCGACGTACTGGTCGAGAACGCCAACGAAGCCGTCGAGGACGTGCTGTTCGACACGCTGGACGTCGAGTTCGACCGCGTCGAGCCACGCTCGACGGCTACAGACGAGCGGGCGTCGACGACGCCCGCGAATCTCGCGGACCTAGACTACACCCGCGAGGCCGCCCACAGCGAGGACCGCATCCTCCACGTGGACGCCGCGACGGGCAAGCACATCCACGTCCCGTTCCTGAACTATCTGGACGCCCACGACGGCGTGGAGATTCTGGACGACACCGCCGCGCTGGAACTGATTCGCCACGAGGGCCGCGTCCACGGCGCGATGCTTGAGGCCGACGACGAGGTGACCCCCCACTACGCGGGCAGCGTCGTCCTCGCGACCGGCGGCATCGGCGAACTGTATCCGCGGACGACGAACCCCGACGACGCGACAGGGGACGGCATCGCGATGGCCGCACTCGCCGGCGCCGACGTCGAGGACATGGAGTACGTCCAGTTCCACCCGACGGCCTGTACGGTGGACAAGGAGGTCGCCTTCCTCGTCAGCGAAGCGGTGCGGGGCGAGGGCGGCCTCCTCCGCAACGGCGACGGCGAGCGGTTCATGCCCGCCTACCACGAGGACGCCGAACTCGCACCTCGCGACGTGGTCGCTCGCGCCGTCGAGACCGAACGCGAGGCGACCGGCGAGGTGACGCTGGACGTCTCACCCGTCGACTTCGCCGAGGAGTTCCCCGGCCTCGCAGAGCGATGCGACGACAACGGCGTCGACTGGGAGACGGGGATTCCCGTCGCGCCGGCCGAACACTTCCTCTGTGGCGGGGTGTCCGTCGACGAGTTCGGCCGGACGACGCTCGACAGGTTGTACGCCGTCGGGGAGTGCTCCCGCACCGGCGTCCACGGCGCGAACCGACTGGCGTCGACCTCCCTGCTCGAGGGACTGGTGTGGGGCCTGCGTGCCGGCGAGGACGCCGCCGGCGAGTCGGTCGAACCCATCGAGGCCCCCGACCTGCTGGAACGGGACCCCGACCTCCCGCCGAAGTTCGCCCGCGACAAGTTCCACCGTCTGCGCCGCGTGATGGACGAGCAGTTGGGCGTCGAACGCGACCCCGAGGAACTGAACCGCGCGATGGCGGTCCTGCGCCGTCTGAAGGGCGAGGTCGACGCCTACGTCCGCACCCGGACCTCCCGGTCGCTGTACGAACTGCGCCACGCGAGCGTCACGGCACTCCTCGTCGCGCGCCACGCCGCCGAGAACACGGAGAGCGTCGGGACCCACAACCTCGTGCGCGAGGAACCGGCCGAGCCCTCCGCCGACTGATGATTACGGACGCCGACGTCGAACGATGGCTCCGCGAGGACGTGGGCCACCACGACGTCACGAACGACGTGCCGGGCGACACCGAAGGTCGACTGGTCGCGAAGGAAGACGGCGTGGTCGCCGGCCTGGACGCCGCGCGAGCGGTGTTCGAGTACCTGGGGTGCGAGGTGCGGAGCACCTCGAAGCGAGGCGGTGGAACCGCCGAGCAGGTCGACGACGGGACGGAGATAGCGACCGGCGACGTGGTACTTCGCGTCGAAGGTCCCGCACGCGAGGTGTTGCGGGGCGAACGCGTCGCCGTCAACCTCGTCGGGCACGCCTCGGGCGTCGCCACGGAGACGCGGGCCGCAGTGGACGAGGCACGCGCCGTCGACGACGACGTGCGAATCGCGGGGACTCGCAAGACCACGCCCGGCCTGCGCGGCGTCGAGAAGCGCGCCGTCGCCGCCGGTGGGGGTGACACCCACCGTCTCGACCTCTCGCACATGGTGATGGTCAAGGACAACCACGTCGCCGAGATGGGACTGGAGGGCGCTATCTCGCACTTCCGCGAGAAAGCATCGTTCGCCACGCAACTCGACGTGGAAGTCGAGACGCCCGAAGACGCGCCGCGTGCGGCCGAGGCGGGCGCGGACATCGTCCTGCTGGACAACATGAGCGTCGCCGAGACGGAGCGAGCGGTGGACCTCGTCGCGACGGCCGACGGCGACGCGCTCACGGAGGCCAGCGGCGGCATCACCGTCGGGGACGTGGCCGACTACGCCGCGACGGGCGTCGACGTGATTTCGATGGGGGCGCTGACCCACTCCGCGCCGACGCTGGACCTCTCCTTCCGGACCGGCTGAGCGGGACGTTTTTGTCCGTCACCGGCCGACGCTGTGGTGATGCCAGCGGACGTACGGACCTGCGACGACCACGGCTTCTTCGAGGGCGAGACCTGTCCCGACTGTGACGACAGCGGCCGCCTCGTCCTCCGGGGCGACCGCCGACGACGACTCTCGAAGTTCGTCTCGGGGGCGCTCAGACACTTCCCCGAGGACGCCGGCCTCGAACTCGACGCGGCGGGCTGGACGCCGTTCTCTGCCCTCGTCGCCGCCGTCGAGCGGAAGTACGACTGGGCCGACCGCGAGTCGCTCGCGGCGGTGGTCGCGACGGACCCGAAAGGACGGTTCGAGCGCACCGGGAACGGGGACGTCGAGGACCGGGTTCGCGCGGCCTACGGCCACTCCGTCGACGTGTCGCTGGACGCAGGCGACGACCCCGTTCCAGAGACGCTGTACCACGGCACCGCACCGCGGAACGTCGACGCCATCGAGCGCGAGGGACTGCGACCGATGGGCCGCCAGCAGGTCCACCTCTCGGCCAGCGTCGCCGACGCCCGCGAGGTGGGCCGCCGCCACGCCGACGACCCCGTGGTGTTCGCCGTCGACGCGGCCGCGATGCAGGCCGACGGGCGCGACGTGACTCGCAGGGGTGCGGCGACCTACACCGCCGACGCGATTCCACCGCGGTATCTCGACCGTCTCCCTGAATGAACAGGGGCGCTCGTCCCTGTCCCCTCGCGCGAATCACTAGATTTATGCTGGGATTCTCAGTCTGGTACGATAGACGGGGCACTGGGGACGGCGGGGGCAGCACGTCGAACCGAGCGATGGTATCCGGAGACGCAGGGCACACACGGCGGACCGACGGACACCTCCGTGAGCGGCCGCTCCGTGACTATCTCGGGGGCGAGGAGACGCTGTTCCACGTGCTGACGAACCACCGCGTGGGGGTCGAACGGGCCGGCGAGGAGACGACGCAGATACGGCCGGCCGACGACTGCGGCGCCGTCGCCGGCCTCACCGACAGACGCGTCCTCCTCCTCGTCGGCGACCCCGCCGGCCACGACGGCGACTTCGTCGCGTCGCTCCCGTACGCCGACGTGACCGAGGCGACGGCCGCCGCCGAGACGCTCACCGCCAGTCTCCGGTTCGAGACGACGATGGGCGCGACGTGGTCGTTCACCGCCCGCGAGGCCGACGTCGACGAGGTGGCGGGGTTCCTCGCCGACGCCTGCGACGGGTGGGGCGAGGTGACCACCGCACTGGACGACCTCGACGACCACTGCGACGCCCTCGCGGACGCACTCGACGCGGCGAACTGGGCGGCGTTCGACGAGCGTCTCGCCGCCGCGGAGTCGGCCCTCCAGACCGCCCGCGAGGGCGCCGACGAGGCACCCGTCGATGGCGTCGTCGACCGCGTCGAACGGCTCTCGACCGACCTCTACCGACTCGTCCGCGACCGCCACGTCGGACGCGGCGAGGAACTTCTCTCGGAGGCCGAGCGACTGCTCGACGACGGCGACTTCGAAGCGAGTTACGACCGCATCGGGACCGCTCGGGAGCGGTTTCAGGACGCGACCGACGTGGCGACGACTCACGACGCCGACGACGAACCCGCCCAGACCGGCCTCGCGGCGGCCGACGACCTCGAAGCGACCGTCGCGGCCCGACCCCTCGAAGACGCTCGTGAGGCCGCCGACGCCGTGGACGAGACGGCCGACCCCGCCGACCGCGTCGCGGCGCTGGAGGACGCGCTGGACGCCTACCGCGTCGTCGCGCGTCTCGTGACCGCCGAGGGGAGCCCCTTCGACGGCGACCCGGACACCGCCCGCACGGAGACCGAGACGGTCATCGCCGACCTCGTGGCCGCGCGCGTCGAGTGCGCCCGAGAGCGGCGCGCGGCGGGCGAGTGGGAGTGGGAGGCCGGCAACGACGAGGCCGCCTACGAACTGCTGTCGGCGGCCCGGGACGACTTCGACCGGGCCGTCGAACTGGCCGCGGCGTTCCCGCCGGGCGACGCCGACGCTATCCGGGTAGAACGCGACGAACTGGTCGAGGACATCGACCCGCTGGTGATTCGGTACGAACTCTCGCGGGCCAACGAGAGACTGGAGAACTGAGCTACTCGACCAGCGGCGTGCCGGTCATCTCCTCGGGTCGGTCGATGCCCATCAGCGTGAGCATCGTCGGCGCGAGGTCGGCGAGGGTGCCGCCGTCACGGGCCGTCTTCCCGTCGGCGGTGCCGTCCGGCGAGAGGTAGACGAACGGCACCGGGTTGGTCGTGTGGGCGGTGTGCGGGTCGTCCTCGGTGCCCATGTCGTCGGCGTTCCCGTGGTCGGCACAGACCAACAGGTGGCCGCCGGCCGACTGGACCGTCTCGGCGAGGCGGCCCAGTTGCTCGTCGACGGCTTCGACGGCCTCGACGGCGGCGTCGAAGTCACCGGTGTGGCCCACCATGTCCGGGTTCGCGTAGTTGAGCACCATCGCGCCGGGGTCCTCCGTCTCGACGACGTCGACGGCGGTGTCGGTCACTTCGGGGGCGCTCATCTCCGGCTGGAGGTCGTAGGTGGGCACGTCGGGGCTCTCGACGATGTGGCGAATCTCGCCCTCGAACTCCACCTCGCGGCCGCCGTTGAGGAAGTAGGTGACGTGGGGGTACTTCTCGGACTCGGCGAGGCGGAGTTGTGTCTCGCCGGCCTCCGCGAGCATCTCGCCGAGCACGTTCTCTGGCTGGTTCGGCGGGAAGGCGACGGGCACGTCGAAGGTGGCGTCGTACTGGGTCATCGTCACCAGCCGCGTCGCCGGCGGGTCGGTGTCTGCGCCCCAGTCCTCGGGGCGGATGTCGGCGAGCATCCGGGTGAGTTGCCGGGCGCGGTCCGAGCGGAAGTTGAAGAAGACGGCCGCGTCGCCGTCGTCCAGGGCCGGCCGACCGGAGACGAGCGTCGGTTCGACGAACTCGTCGGTCTCGCCACGCTCGTAGGACTCGGTGACGGCGTCGACGGCCGTCTCCGCCGTGAACTCGGCCTCGCGGTTGACGATGGCGTCGTAGGCCCGGCGGGTCCGCTCCCAGTTCTGGTCGCGGTCCATCGCGTAGTAGCGGCCCGAGACGGTGGCGACGTGGCCGGTGCCGTGTTCGTCGGCGTGGGCCGCCAGTTCCGTGAGGTAGTCCTCGCCGCCTGTCGGCGAGGTGTCCCGACCGTCGGTGAAGACGTGGGTCACGGCGTCGGCGCCGCGCTCGCCGGCGAGTTCGATGAGCGCGTGCAGGTGGTCCTGGTAGGAGTGGACGCCGCCGTCAGAGACCAGCCCCATGAAGTGGACCCGGCCGTCGTTGTCGGCCGCGTAGTCGAACGCCGACAGAATCTCGGAGTTCTCGAAGAACGCGGGGTCCTGTGCGGCGTCGTCCGGTGGGCTCTCGCCCCGCGAGCGAGCGATACTGTCGCTGACGCGAGCGGAGTCCTGCTTGACGACGCGGCCGGCGCCGATGTTGAGGTGGCCCACCTCGGAGTTCCCCATCTGGCCCTCCGGGAGACCGACCCGGCGGCCGTGGGTCTCCAGCGTCGAGTGTGCGCCTGCGTCCCAGTACCGGTCGAAGTTCGGCGTGTCGGCCGCGGCCACGGCGTCCCGTACGTCGTCGTCCGGGTTGAGGCCCCAGCCGTCGAGGATGACGAGCCCGACTTGCATACCCGAAGGGTGGCGTGACCCGTGTAATAGCCCTTCGGTCGCTCGGAGTCGGCCCCGTTTCTGCACCGCCGGTTGCGCTTTTACCCTTTGAAAACAACCCATTTTCCGAGGACACGAACTGCCGAACTGGCGTCGTTCGACGAGACGCTCGGCGACCTGCTGAGCGACGCACCGGCGATAGAACAGTTCACGGGGTTCCTCGAAACCGCAGAAGGTGACGGCGCGCTGGACCACGAGACGAAGGAACTGATGTCGCTGGCTATCAGCGTCGTCGTCCACTGTGAGAACTGCATCCTCTGGCACACCGACGCGGCCCTGAAAGCGGGCGCGACCCACGAGGAAGTCGTCGACGCGCTGAGAGTCGCCGTCGTGATGGGCGGCGGCCCGGCGCTGACCTACGCCGCCGAGGCCCACGAGACGCTCGAAGCGTTGGAAGACGAACGAGGCGAGTGACCCGTCCGTAGCGGGCCGCCGTCTGGGGGTGCCGGGAACCCCGAGGTTAAGAGGCTGGGCCGTCACGCTACGGGCATGACACGGAACATCCTCTCGGACGACCTCGCCGACAGCATCGTCACGACGGCGCGGACGGCCACCGGCGACTCGCTGCGGTCGGTCACCTACTTCACGCGGGCGAACTTCGAGCAACTGTACCTACGAGAGGACCTCGAACAGGACGCGGACCTCAACGACTTCGTCGGCCACGAGTGGCAGGGGTACAAGCAGACGAAGAACGCCTATCAGGATTCCGAACTGGGCGAGTACCGCTTCACCGTCCGGGCCTTCGAGAACGGGTACCTCCTGCGGGCGACGACGGAGCGACAGGGCGTGCTCATCACGACGGACGGTCTCTCGATGAGTTCCTACGAGGAGATAGCCGAGGCCATCGAGCGACTCCTCCGCGAGGAGTCGGGCAAGGAGTAGTCAGAGCAAGTTGGCCAGCCAGTTGGCGGCGTTGAGCGCGGCCAACAACCCCCCTTCTAGCCGCGAGAGCGCGGCGTCGGTGTAGAACAGTACGGTCACGAGGACGACGGTCCCCAGCAGCCACGCCGTCCCCTCGACGCCCACCGGCGTGACCGGGAGCGGCTGGACGACGGCCGCGAGTCCCAGCACCCCGAGGACGTTGAAGATACAACTCCCGACGAGGTTGCCCGCGGAGATGCCGGTCCGGCCCTGTCTGGCCGCCGCCATCGAAGTGGCGAACTCCGGGAGCGAGGTGCCGGCGGCGACGACGGTGATGCCGACGACCCACTCGGAGACGCCCACCGTCTGCGCGATGTCGACGGCCGAGAGGACGAGGAGGTGCCCGCCGCCGACGACCAACCCGAGGCCGACGACGAGTCGCCCCGCGTCTGGCCAGTGGAACGGTCGGTCCCCGTCGGGTGCCATCCGCTCGCTCCCCTTGCGAGCCAGATAGAGGAGGTACGCGACCAGTCCCGCGAACAGGAGCGCCCCCTCGACGCGGCCGAGGCGGCCGTCGGCGACCAGACCGAGCAGGAGCGCCGTCGTCGCCACGAGCAACAGCGAGTCCCGCCGGACCAGCGTCCGGGAGGTGGCCAGCGCCTGTACGAGGGCGACGCCGCCGAGGACGAACCCGAGGTTGAGGACGTTCGACCCGACGACGTTGGCGACGGAGATGTCCGTCTGGCCCGCGAGTGCGGCGTCCAGCGTCACGGCGAACTCCGGGGCCGAGGTGCCGAAGGCGACGACGGTGAGTCCGACGACGAGGCCGGGCACGCCGAGCCGGCGGGCGATACGGGCGGCACCGGTGACAAACTGGTCCGCGCCGAACCAGAGCGCGACGACGGCGACACCGATAAACAGCGCGTCGAACAGCACCATCTCAGACGGGGTGTGTCCGCGGGGCGACTCGCTCGGCCGATGCGGGCGACATGCCACGGGCTACCGCCAGCACACACCTAACCGTTGTGCCTATCGACGGCACCGTCTCGCGGCGCAGGGTACGAGAATCACACATCGAACCCGAACGGGACAGAGCCCACCAGAGTTATGCTCCCGCCAGCGAACCCACGCACATGACGCTGGACCCGGTACACGTCGACGGCATCGCGAAACTCGCCGGACAGGTGGGTGCGACCGTCGAGTCGAGTGACCAGGGGGCCGCCGCCGAGGAGGTGTGGGCGAACTTTCTCGACCCGCTGTACGACACCGACGGCCGCGAGATTCTGACCCCGCTTGGCGAGCAACGCCGGCGGAAGGTCCCCGTCGCGGACATCGCGCTGGAAGAGCCGCCGTTCCCCACTCAGCACGGGCTGGACTCGGGGACCATCAACCCGACGACGTTCAAGAACGGCCTCGTGCTGGACGTCGCGCAGGCGGCGATGAGCGCGACGCCCTCCGACGTGGACCTCCACCGCGGCCGGACCATCATCATGGCGGTCCACTCGAACGACACGACGCTCCGGTTCGACGGCGACTGGCGGGCCGACGACCGGGGGTACGCCCGTCGTCGGGTCCTCGACGCCCCGCAGGTCGACCGCTTCGAACAGCGCGTCGTCCACGCGCTGGCGCTGTACCTCGCCGAGAGCGAACACGCGCTGTTGAACGCCGACGCCGTCGAGGACCTGTTCGTGCTGGACGGCCCCATCTACCCGACCGGACTCCTCCGGTGGGCCGACCGCGACACGGAACTGGCGGAGGTGCTGGCCGAGGACGACCGGCCCAAGAGCGTCGTCGGCAACTACGT
This sequence comes from Haloarcula rubra, assembly GCF_019599465.1. Taxonomy (GTDB): domain Archaea; phylum Halobacteriota; class Halobacteria; order Halobacteriales; family Haloarculaceae; genus Haloarcula; species Haloarcula rubra. Next base: position 59,228 of record NZ_RKLR01000004.1, on the reverse strand, counting down.
CGAACTCGTCGAGCGGTTCGTCGAGCGAGACGTGCCGCTGGTCGGGTTCGTCAAGAACGCCTCGCGCAAGCCGCTGACGCGCGCCGTCCGCAAGAAGACCAACGCGCCGTGGACGAGTGACACCGCCTTCTTCCGGCACGTGCTGGAACGCCGGGACGACGACGGTGAGCGACGGGACGACGCGCTCACCTGCACCAACTGGTTCCGCTCGCGGGCGGGCACCGACGGGACGATGGCCGCCGACGGCGACGCATTGGGCATCGAGCGGACGCTGAGTTCCGAACTGTACGAGGTCACGTTCTTCGTCTGCTACGACCCCCGCACCGACCTCGTGTTCCGCGTCGAGGCGCCCTACGCGTTCACCAAGGACCCCGACCGACGGGAACGGCTCACGCGCCAGATACTCCACGACGTGGCCGCCGAGCGCGGCCCGCCGCTGGCCATCGCGAAGGCCGACGAACTCGCGAGCATCGACCGACAGGGCAGCGAGGAACTCACTCGCCGCATCGAACGGGAGTTCGACGTCGACCGGGACTCCTCGTACGACGACCACCGCTGGGGCGCCGTCGAAGAGACGTTCTGAGTCAGGCGTCCTCCGGCCGTGCCACGGTGACGTCGACGGACGACCCGACGACGCCGAGGCGGGCGAACTGCGTGCGGACGTGCTCTTCGGCCGCCGCGAGCGCCGCGTCCCGTGACTCGAACCCCCGTGGCATCGGCGACTCGAAGGCGACCCGTAGCTCCCGGTCCCCGACGGTCTGGACCTGCCCGCCGCTCTCGACCTCGTAGAAGGAGTCACAGACCCAGACGTACGGCGACCCGTCGTCCGGCGCACCGCGGTAGGAGGGCGGGTCCTCGCCCGGTTCGTACAGCGTGCCAGTCAGTCCGGTCCCCCCGGCGGTCCCGTGAACGAGTAACATACCCGTAGCTACGCGCTCTGCCGGCAAAAACTCCCCGAGGACCGTCGTCGCTGACAGGTCGGCCGGGGAGCGACGAGTCAGAACCGACAGTCGGCGACCACGGGGAGGTGGTCCGAGGCGTAGTGGTCGTCGTCCCGGTCGGTGACGGCCGCCCAGCTATCGACCGCCATCCCCTCGCTGACGAACACGTGGTCGATGCCCATCTCGGGGACGAGGTCGTGGAAGTCCGTCCGCGTCGTCGTCGGCCCGTGCCGGGTGGGCGTCAGCTCCCGGGTGTCCCTGAGCGTCCGCCCGTCGGGGAGCGTGTGGCCGTCGGCGCGCCGGTGCGCGCGGTCGCCGACGACGCAGTTGAAGTCGCCGCTCAGGACGACCGCCTCGTCCGCGACGACGTCGTTCAGGCGCGTCAGGACGAGGTCGATGCCCGCACGTCGCGCCTCCTCGCCCACGTGGTCGAGGTGGGTGTTCACCGCCAACAGCGAGCTGCCCGTCTCCCGGTCGCGGAAGCGGCCCCACGTCGCCACCCGAGGGTGTCGGGCGTCCCACCCGACGCTGCCCGGGGTCTCCGGGGTCTCCGAGAGCCAGAACGTGTCGGTCCCCTCGCAGTCGAACCGCGCGGTGCGGTAGCCGATGGCCGTGTGTTCGCCGCCAGCCTCGACCGTATCGCGCGGGTCGCCGACCCAGTCGTACGCCGGGAGGAGCGTCTCCAGTTCCAGCATCTGGTGGGTCTGGGCCTCCTGTACGCCGACGACGTCTGGCGCGTGGTACCGAATCGTCCCGGTGACGAGTCGGCGTCGGTGGGACCAGTTGTCCAGTCCGTCCTCGGGGGCGTCGTAGCGAACGTTGAACGACATCACCCGTGCCGGGTCCATACCGCCACTCCACTACCCACCAGCGTAAGGTTTCACTTCCGCCACGCTGGGGAAAGGTGTTAATCCCCGGCTACCGTGGGTGTCGGTATGTCCGACCTCGGGGATTTCACCGACTTCGACGACGAGGGCGAGGCCGACGACGCGGCGTCGGCTACCCCGCCCGTGGACTCGACCGACGAGACGGTCGAGGACACCGACGACGGGTTCGAAGACATCGAGGCCACTCCCGCCGGTGCCGACAGCGGCCTCGGCGTCCTCTCGGCCGCCGACGGCCTCCGTATCAGCGAGGAGGCCGAGGAGTGTCACCTGCAGGCGTACGTCACCGCCGCCAACCGCTCGGCGGTCCGCATCGGGAAGTACCTCCTCGTCCCCTACCCCGACGGCGAGCGCCTGTTCTGCCGCATCTCGGCGCTGGAGTACGCACAGGAGTTCCGCGCCGACGACGCCACCGAGATTCACGCCCGCCGCGCGATGCGCCAGCAGGGCATCGACGAACAGGACTTCAAGTTCATGGCGGAACTGGACCCGGTGGCCGTGCTCTATCAGGACGGCGACGAACTCAAGCGGCGGATGACCGACCGGGTGCCGAAACCCGAAACCGTCGTGCGGGAGGCCACCGACAAGTCCGAAATCAAGACCGGCCTGAAGATTCCGGAGGACGGCGTCTTTCTGGGCCACCTCTCCGTCGGCGGCGAGAAGGTCAGGACGAGCGCCGAACCGCCGACCATCGACTACCGCCTGAAAGACGACTACGACGACGGCGACCCCCTCGTCTTCCGCCACACCCTCGTCGCCGGCGGCACCGGGTCGGGGAAGACCCACAGTTCGAAGAACGTCCTCCGGCAGTATCTGGGCCGCACCTACGAGATGACCGACGGGCGCTCGCCGGAACTCGCCGTCGTCCAGTTCGACCCACAGGACGAGTACGCCCAGATGCACGACGACAACCCGAAACTGACCGACGAGTTCGCCCGGCGGTGCGAGCGAGAAGGCGTCGCCTACGGCGGCTACGACGACACCATCGCCTTCGTCCCGAAGGTGGCCGGCACGGAGTACAACGCGAGCCACCACCGCGCCGAGCAGGTGGAGTTCACGATTCCGTTCTCGCTCGTCCACGAGAACCCGTGGCTCATCGCCGGGTCCAGCCTCAACGACAACCAGTACGGGGCGCTGGTCAACACGTTCCTCGAGCGGTTCGAGCGCGAGTACGGCGAGAGCGGCACCTACGACCAGTTCCTGACCTTCCTCGACGACCCGGCGCTGAAAGAGGAACTCCACGAGGCCGGCGACGTCCACGAGGCCACGTTCGACGCCGTGAAGCGCCGGGTGCGCGGGTTCGGCGCCGTCTTCGACCAGGACGCCCGGCCCATCACCGACCAGATATCACAACTCGTCCGGGACGGCGGCCTCACCGTCATCCCCACGTACCACATCACGGACTCGCGGACGGCCTCCACTATCGTCCTCGCCGTCTCGAGTCTCCTCATCGACCAGAAACTCTCGAACGACCCCACCTACGACCGCATCAAGGAGACCCCCCTCGTCCTCGGGATGGACGAGGCCCACAACTTCCTCACCGACGCCGACAGCGTGCAGGGACGCAAGGTCATCGGGAAGTTCACCGAGGCGGCCAAACAGGGCCGGAAAGAGCGTCTGGGACTCTACCTCATCACACAGGACCCACAGGACATCGCCGACCCGGTGTTCAAGCAGATAAACACGACGATGGTGCTGAACCTCGGCGACGAGGACGCCATCAAGGCCGTGAACATCCCCAGCAACCTCGAGTCGAAGGTGCCCTACATGGAGAAGGGCCAGCGGGTCGTCTACTCGCCGGACAACTCCGAGCCCGTCGAACTCATCGGCCTCTCGACGTGTGTCACCCGGCACGGGCGAGACTGACGCGGAATATGCGTTTCGGCCGTCTGGGATGGAAAAGACCCATGTGTGGCAGTCGAGTGGAGCCAACGATGAGTAGCACATTCGACCGCAGTACGCTGAACGCCGGTGCGACGGTCGACCGGAACATCAGCAAGATAATCGGGATGGGGACCGCGCTGGTCGCGGTCAACATCCTCGTGATGCTCGGCCTCTCGTACACGCCGATAGCGCCGCTGGGCGCCGCGCTGTTCTCCAGTTTCTTCGTCGGCATCGCCGTCTTCGCCGTCACCGTCGGGGGCGGGTTCTGGATAGCGACCAAGGGCGTCGAGCGCGGGAGCATGGGCCTCGCCGGCGTCGGCGTCCTCCTGATTCAGGGCGGGTACGGCCTGTTCGGGGCGGCGATACTGTACATCTACGGCGGCGGCCTCCGCGTGCCGGCACTGGGCATCACCACCGTCGTCACCGGGGCCATCACTGCCGTCGTCGCCACCGTCGTCTTCAAGAGCAACTACGACTTCTCCGGGTGGCAACGCTACGCCTTCGGCTGTTTCATCGGCGGACTGGTCGTCGGTGCCGCCGGCGTGTTCCTGAACCCCATATTGCTCGTCGTCGCCGGCCTCCTCTTCTTCCTCGGGTTCGTCGTCGACCTGACCTACGAGATATGGGCCGTCCGCGAGAACCGCTACGCCAGCGACCTGCGCAACGCCATCGGCATCTACGTCGCCGTCATGGGCGTGTTCGTCCACGTCCTCCAGTGGGTCCTCCGCATCCTCTCGATGCTGAACAGGTGAGACGGACCGCTATCGACGACGCCGGCGCGGGTCGCTCGCGTCGCGCGGTGGCTGCTCGTCGGCGTAGCCGGGCACCTCGGCTCTGACGGTGGCGAACAGGGAGACGCCGAGGAGTATCCCGAACGTCAGTGCGAGCAACCCGAGCGTGACGGCGATGTCGGCTAGCGGTTCGCTCGACGGGGGGAGTGTCGAATACATGTGGTGGGCCGGGCGCCTCTGTGCGGGGGTAGGGGGGCCGTGACGATATTCTTTCTCCACGGTGATAGTTAATCGTAGTATACGTGTCGTGCGACTGCCACCGCAGGGGTGCGAGGAGGTCACCCAGACCGAGAGACTGCGACTGGGTGTCACCCCCCGACGGACGGTCGCCCGACCATACCTTTAGGCACGGGGGCCGCGACAGTTCTCGTATGCAGGTCGCCGTCCTCGCCCACGAATCGTTCCCCGACCGCGCCAAGACGGCGGTCGGGTTGCTCCGTTACGGTGACCACGAGGTGCGGGCCGTCATCGACAGAGCGCGCGCCGGCGGCCGCGTCGCCGACGTCCTCCCGGACGTACAGGACGCCCCCATCGTCGCCTCGATGGCCGACGTGCCGGCGGTGGACGCGCTGGTCGTCGGTATCTCACCCATCGGCGGCGGGTTCGACGAGTCGTGGCGGCCCGACGTCCGGGCGGCGCTCGAACGCGGGTGTGACGTCGTCGCGGGACTGCACGACTTCCTCGAAGACGACCCGGAGTTCGTCCGTCTCGCCGAGGAACACGACGCCGAACTGCAGGACCTTCGGAAACCGCCGGACGACCTCACCGTCGCCGAGGGTACCGCCGGCGAGGTGGACGCCACCGTCGTCACCACCGTCGGCACCGACTGCTCGACGGGGAAGATGACCGCCTCCTTCGAGATACGCGACGCCGCCCGCGAGCGAGGGCTCGACGCCGCCGTGGTGCCGACGGGCCAGACCGGCGTCGCCATCACCGGCTGGGGCATCGCCGTCGACCGGGTCATCGCCGACTACGCCGCCGGCGCCGTCGAGCGCCTCGTCGAGACGCCCGAGGAGCAGGACCTCCTCGTCGTGGAGGGACAGGGCGCGCTCGCCCATCCGGCCTACTCCGGCGTGACGACGAGCATCCTCCACGGGTCCGCGCCGGACGCGCTGGTGCTGTGTCACAACGCCGGACAGGAGGTCATCCACGGCTACGAGTCGTTCGCCATCCCGCCGCTGGACGAGTACGTCGACGTCTACGAGCGGCTCGCCGCGCCCGTCTCCGAGGCCACCGTCGACGCCGGGATGCTGAACACCAGCGCCCTCGACGCGGACGACGCGGCGGCCGCCGTCGAGACGTATCGCGAGGCGCTGGGCGTCCCGGCGACGGACCCGGTCCGGGACGGCGTCCCCGACGAGGTGCTCGACGCGATTCTATGAAGTGGCACGTCGAACGGTACGACCTGCCGCTCTCGACGCCGTTCGGTATCGCCCGGCGGACCAGCGAGACGAGCAGTACCGTCGTCGTCGAACTCACCCACGAGGGCACGACCGGTGTCGGCGCGGCGACCCCGACCGAGTACTACGGGGAGACGCCCACCAGCGTCGCCGAGACGCTCCCGGACCTGCTGACGACCGTCGAGTCCGTCGGCGACCCCCACGCCGGCCAGCGCATCGAGCGCCGCCTCCACGAACAGGCCCCACACCAGCCAGCGGCCCGCACCGCCGTCTCCATCGCGCTGGCCGACCTCGCGGCGCGTGACGTGGGCGTGCCGCTGTACCGGCAGTGGGGACTGGACCCCGACCGTGCCCCACCGACCTCCTACACCGTCGGCATCGACCCCCCGGAGAAGATGGCCGAGAAGGCCGTCGCCGCCGTCGAGGCCGGGTTCTCGACGCTGAAGGTGAAGCTCGGCACCGACGCCGACCGAGTCCGGTTCGAGGCGGTCCGAGAGGCGGTCCCCGACGCCGACATCCGGGTCGACGCGAACGCGGCGTGGGACCCCGAGGAGGCAATCACGGCGGCCGGGTGGCTCGAAGCCGCGGACGTGACGATGCTCGAACAACCGGTCGCCGCCGACGACGTCGAGGGCCTCCGGCGGGTCACGCGGTCGACGGCGATGCCGGTGTGTGCCGACGAGTCTTGCGTGGTCCCGACGGACGTGCCGCGGGTCGCCGACGCCTGCGACGTCGTCAACGTGAAACTCGTCAAGTGCGGGGGCCTGCGGGCCGCGACGCGCCTCGTCCACGCCGCCGACGCCCACCGCCTCGCGACGATGCTCGGGTGCATGGTGGAGTCGAACGCCTCTATCGCCGCCGCGGCCCACCTCGCACCACTGGTCGACTACGCCGACCTCGACGGCGCACTCCTCCTCGCCGACGACCCCTACGAGGGCGTCCCGGTCGACGGGGACAGCTTCGACCTCCGGGCGGTCGACTCTGGGACCGGCGTCCGCCCGAACCCGGCGTTCGACGACGGCGACTGACACGGCCCTTGCATGTGAAGGCCGGGAGGTTATTCGCCCGGCGCGGTGAGCGGACGACGTGACCGAGTACTGCGACAACTGCGGCACGGAGCTAGAACCGGCACAGGCCCGCCACCAGCGATACATGGTGGAACACGCGTCCGACGACGTCGCCACGCTCGAAGGGGCCCTCTGTTCGGACTGTTTCTACGAGTTCGAAGCGTGGCTCGACACCGAGTAGCGCGCCAAAGAACAGCGGCTTCGTCGCCTTTTCAGGCGCTCTCGACAGCCCCGAGGAGTTCCTCGTAGTCGGGTTCGTTCGTCGGGTCGTCGGCGACCCAACTGTACGCGACGTCGCCGTCGCCGTCGACGACGAACACGGCGCGGTTGGCGACGCCGTGCAGACCGAGGTCGGCGATGTCGATTTCGAGGCCGTAGTCCCGAATCGCCTCGCGACTCATGTCGCTGACGAGGTCGAACTCGAGCCCGTGTTCCTCGCGGAAGGCGTTGAGCGAGAACGCCGAGTCCGCACTCAGACCGAGGAGCGTCGCACCGGCGGCCTCGAAGTCCGCGAGGTGGTCCTGCAGTGCGACCATCTCGTTCGAACACGGCGGCGTGAACGCGCCGGGGAAGAACGCGAGTACGACGGGGCCGTCCCCGAGGTGGTCGGACAGTTCGAAGGCCTCTACCTCTCCGTTCGCGACTGTCGCCGAGACGTTCGGTGCGGAATCGCCTGTGGATACCATCGACCGTTCGTTGGCGCTTGAACCGAATAAATGGTAGCAACCCGGGAACCACTGCCCGGTCCCACCGGCTACTTGCCGGTTCCGCCCAGAGGGGGACGTATGCGTCCGGCACTCTGGGTCGCGCTCGCCGCCGTCACCGTCCTCGCCGGGTGTACGGGCGCCTTCGCCGGCGAGGGGACGACTGCGACGCCGGAGCGAGTCACCGCCGCGCCCGTCCCCGAACCGACGCCGGGACGCGTCACGCTCCCTCGAACGGCCGACGGGACGCCGGACGTGGGCCGTATCGTCGTCGAACACCACCAGACGGTGCGGTCGCGGAGCGTCCACCGGCGCCTCGTCGTCGACGAGGGGCAGTCGGCGACGGACGTCTGGGTCGACCGGGACCGAGACGTCGTGCGGGTCCGCCAGCGGTTCGGCCGGTCGACCGACGACGTGGTCGTCGTGGACGGGCGACGCTACACGCGAACGCGGGACGGCGAGGTAGCGGCCCAGCCGACCAACAACTCGCTGCCGGCGGTCGACACTGCGAGCGGTCTGTTCGTCCTCCAGCGACACGTCGCCGGCCTCGTCTACGACCGGACCGGGTCCGTCACCCGTGACGGCACGCGACTGGCCGTCGTTCGCGCGAACACGACGAACGCGACGCTCTCACGGGGCGGGTTCCGGACCGTCGTCGCCGCCGACTCGCGACTGTACGTGGACGGCCGCGGCGTCGTCCGGTACCTGGACCACCGCGAACGCTACGCCGACGGGTCGGTGCGGTCGCTGACGATGCGCGTCACGACCGACGTCGAGCGGGTGCCGCTCCCCGAGTGGGTCCCCGTCGACCCCTACGCGTCGTAGCTCACAGCCACTCGGCGAACTCGTGGTGCTCGCGACTGTGCTCGAAGTAGTCGCGTTGCATCTCCGTGATGGCGGCTTCGAGGTCGTACCCGTCGTCCAGATACGACCTGACGCGCCCGACTTTCCACGAACTCGGCGTCTCGCCGGCCTCGTAGCGCCGCTCGATGGGGTCGAGGTACTCGTCGATTCGTTCCTCCGGGACGTCCTGTTCGGCGAGGCCGAGGCGGGCGTAGTGGAACACCTCGGCGAAGACGACGTCGGGGTCGGTGGTGCGCTCGCCGTGGCTGGTGACCCACGCGAGGTCGGCGTCCAGTCCGTCCTCGGCGGCGGCGTAGAAACTCCGGCGGGCCTCCTGCCACGGCAGTTCGGCCAGCGGATGGTCGGCGGCGACCAGCCCACGGATGAGGCCGACCGTCAGCGCCTGCAGCCCTATCATGTCCGTGACGTGTGGCTGGGTCGGTAGCGGCCGGTACTCGATGCGGAGCGAGCGCTCGCTCGCGGCCCCGTCGACCGCGGTACCGCCGACGACACAGCGGAGCCACCGCCAGTAGGTGCCCCGCTTGTGGTCGAACTCCCAGAACTCGTCCTCGAAGCCGTTCCGGTCGTCGTCTTCGAGCCACTCCCGGAGGAACGGGGCGAACAGGTCGTCCGCGACGACGCGGTCGACGACGTCCGTCACGTGGTCGATGTCCTCCGGCACCCGGACTTTCGGGTTCGCGCTGGTGTTGACCGACTGCTCGAAGGCGGCGATGCGGAGTTCGTGGTGGGTGTGCTCACAGAGCCACTTGCCGTCGACGCCGTCGTACATGTCCGCCGGGAGGAACGGGGAGTTGGTCGAGAGGGCGAGCAGCGGCCCGAGCGTCCGGATGGCGGCGTTGTAGTAGGCGGGGAACGTCTCGGTGTCGGGAATCTGGAGGTGGGGCTGGATGGAGGTGGCCAGCGACTCGAAGAGGATGGTCGGGAACGCCCCGTCGTAGCCCGGCACGTCGAACGGAATCTCGCCGCCGGCGTGCTGGAGCGCCTCGTTGTCGAGGGCGACGTACCGCGGGGCCTGCCGCATGTTGTCGGCCAGCACCACGCCGTCGCGGGCCTCGTGGGCCGAGAGGTAGGACTCGCTGCCCTCTTCGGGGGGAATCGTCCACATCGCGTCCAGTACCAGTTCGCAGTGCTGGTTGCTCGCCTGCGCGCGGGCCTGCTTGGTCTGCATCTCGACGGCGGTGGTCTGGACCTCCATCCCCGTCTGGTCGAAGGTGTTGGGTTCGGTGTTGACCTCGGCGTTGTGCAGACCCAGTTCCTTGTTGGCCTCGCCCTCGAAGACGACGTCGGGCAGACGGGTGAGTCGGCCCGTCCAGTCCTCGGGGTCCATGTAGGGCTCGTCCTCGTCGGCCACCGCCTCGACGGCCGGTTCGCCCTCGTCTTCGGGTGTCTCGGTGTCGTCCTCGGCCAGCGGGCTGTCTGGGTCGATGTCCAGCGACGGCCCCTCGCCGGGACCGAACTGGTCGTCCTCGTCGTCCTCGCCGTCGTCCGCTGTCCCCTCGTCCCCGTCGCCCGAACCCGCCGGTGCCAGCGGGTCGTCGTCGGTCTGCTCCGGCGAGACACCGCCCTCGGGTTCGAGCGAGGCCCCGCTCTGGTCGCCGGGTTCGGCCGGGGCGTCGAGTGACCCGTCCCACGCCGACTCGCCGCCGCCAGACAGGTCGTCGTCCAGGTCGCTCTCGTCCACCTCCGCCTCGTCCTCGTCGTCGGGTTCCGGTGGCTCCGGCACGCTGTTGATGGCGTACAACTCGATTTCGAGACCGACCGAGAAGGACTCGTTGTCGAACTCACCGGCCTCGATGGCGGTCCGTAGCTGTGCCGCCTGCTTGTCGACCCGGTCGGCGAACTCCGTGTACGTCTCGTCAGCCAACGAGCGGCGCACCAGGTCGACGATGTCGTCCATACCGTGAACTGTGGCGGTTCTTCCCTTATAACTACCCCGTCAGCGGCGAGGTTCTCGGGTGTGCTCGCGCTCTACGCCACCCGCCGGTCGTCGTGCCACCGAGGGCCGACGTCCTCGCTGTCGTTCGTCTGTCCCTCGCTACTGCTCCACGGCTCCCGCCGGTCGGCGTTCCGTTCCGAGGGCCGACTCCCTCACTATCGTTCGGTCGTCGCCCCTCGCTACTCGAACAAGTCCTCGTGGCGCGCCGCGAGATTCGCGTAGTCGCCCGAGGAGAACGCCTCGAACACCTCGTCGGGGTCGATGGTCGTCTCGGAGAGGGGCGTGACCTGCGCCGGACTCCCGCGGACGAACGACTCGGCGGGTACCTCGTAGCCCGGGGGGACGACGGTACCCATGGCGACGATGGAGCGCTTGCCGATGACGGCGTCGCTCACCGTCGAGTTGAACCCGACCAGCGCGCCGTCTCTGACTTCGGCGTCGTTGAGGACGGCCCCGTGGCCGACCATCACCTTCTCGCCGACCGTCGAGGCGTGGAGGATGGCGCCGTCGCCGATGGCCGACTCGCGGCCCACTTCGACCGGAGCGACGTCGCCCCGGAGGACACATCCCGGCCAGACGTTGGCGTTCGGACCGACGGTCACGTCTCCGACCACCGTCGCTTCGCGACTGACGTGTGCGTACCCGTGGATGTCCGGCGTCGCTCCCTCGAACTCGTACTCGCGGCTGTCCATACTCTGTACAGCGTGTGGGTTATCCGAAAAGATACCGGTCAGACAGGTCAGGTGTGGTCGACGGCGTCGTCGAACAGGGGTTTCAGGCGACTGATGGTCTGGTCGTCGTGTGCCGCCGGGTCGACGTGGAAGTGTCCGACGGCGTCGACTTCGCGTAACTGCCCGGCGAGCATGTGGAGGAACTTGAACGCCGACTGGACGTCGACGAACTGGAGCAGTTCGGTCAGGGAGTCGAAACAGGCGACCAGTTGGATCCCCTCCTCGTGGTCGGTGAGGTAGTTGTTCAGGCGCATCCCGAGGCCGGTCGGGTCGTTCGGGTTGGCCGTGGTGACGAAGACGCTGTCGGGCACGTCGTGGTCCTCCTCGCGGAGGCCCGCCTGGTCGCCGACGACGACGATGCCCATCCGCGCCGGCAACTCACCGTGGTGGTCGCGCCAGTCCGCGACCAGTTCGGCCGGCGAGGCGGAGTACGTGACCCGCAACACGTCGAGTTGCTCCGGCGGGGCCGGTGCCAGCAGGTCCAGACACGTCTCGTGCTTGCTCGCACTCAACGACGGCGCGGAGACGAGGACGTTCGTCCCCGGTCGGGCACCCGTCTGCTCCATCTACTGTCCACCCCCGTCGCCGTCGAGCGTCGCTACTGTCGACCCCGCACCCGGCGGCTGCTGGACGCGCATGTACGGTTCCGTCTCGACGTACTCGACGAGTCGCGTCGACCCCATGTAGCCGGTGGGCGACTTCTGGAGTTCGATGTACTGGAGGCCGTTGTCGGTCATCCACGTCTTCAGCGTCTGCCACGACCCGTTCTCGTAGAAGGCGGCGAGTTCGTCGTCCAGCGTCGCGGGGTTGAACAGGTACATCGTCGTGTCGCCCTCGCGATAGAGGTTCTCCTCCTCCCAGAAGCGAATCTGCCGGAGTTCGTCGTCGTCCAGCACCGGCAGTTGGGCCTCGACGTTGAGGACGGTGAACATCGACTGGTCGCCCCGCCTGTCGTCGATTGTGCGGAACACCGACGCGGGGTTGTCCGTGTCGTGTTCCTGCGGTTTGAACACGTTGCGTTTGGTGTTCTCCCAGATGTTGGCGAAGTCGATGAGGAACAACTGGTCGTTCGCCAGCAGGTCCTCCATGTCGCCGACTCGCTCGTCGATGATGCTGCGCAACCGCTTGGGCGGGAGTTCCACCGGCGGGACGATGGTGATAGCGCTCCCGTCGTCGCGGGCCTGCGCGAGCAGGTTCGTCAGGATGGAGTGGGGGCTCGCCCGACCGTCGTGTTCCAACAGGAGCGTCCCGCCCCGGACGATGCCGCCCCCCATGAGGTGGTCCAGCCCCGGGATGCCGGTCGACATGTGGTCACCGGGGACGAACTCGCCGGGGTGGGTCCTGAGACGCGGCGCGACGCGCAACCCCTCGTGGGTGAACGACACCTCGTGGACGCGCGTGTCGTGGTCGACGCCGCGCATCTTCACAACCTCGAGGAAGCGGTGGTAGTCGCCGCCGACGTTCTCCCGCCAGAGACGGAGGACTCCGTGAGTGTTGAACTGGACGGCGTCGCTCGCGGCCACCGTCTTCACGTCGTCCTGCATCAGCCCCGGTTGGGATTCCTCGGCGGTGAACAGCGCCGTCGCGTCGAACTCGTCGTTGAGCAACCGGATGAAGTCGAGCAGCGTCCGCCGGAACACGTCCTGATTCTCGCCGATGGCCGAGAGCCCCGAGACGGAGTCGAGGACGACCCGGTCGGTGGGCGCGAACTGTTCGAGGTAGCGCGTGATGTACTTCGCCTCGAACGGGGCGGAGTAGTCCCCGCCGAGCATCTGGCCCCCTTCGAGCGTCTCGAGGGTCAGTTCGCGTTCGTCACCGTTCTCGACGGTCTGGCCCGGCGTCGCGTGGACGGACGTGACCGTGAGGTGGTCGTCGTCGACGTCGAACGCGAAGTCGGCGAACGCGTCGGACAGTTCCGCGAAGGTCTGTTCCGTGCTGATGTACAGGCACTCCTCGCCACGGTCCAACCCCTCCTGCAAGAACTGCATGGCGAGCGTCGACTTGCCCGTCCCCGGACCGCCGGTGACCAGCACTGTGCGCCCCTCGGGGAGGCCGCCGTCGAGTATTCGGTCTAGCGTCTCGCTACCGGTGGGTACCGACATCGTAGTCTCTGCCTCCAGTTGGAAAGCACGTGGTAAATGTGTAGTGCCAAACTATCAGGACTGAAACTGGCTCACTCGATGTGGACGACGAGGACGGGCACGGGCGAGCTCTCGACGACGCGTTCGGTGACGCTCCCGAGGTTCGCCACCCGGTCGCGGCCGGTCCGGCCGTGGGTCCCCATCACCACGAGGTCGACGTCCTCGTCGGCGGCGTACTGCGTGATGACCTTGTGCGGGATGCCTTCCTCCATCCGCGTCACGGTCTCGAGCGCCGCCTCCTCGCCGCCGACCGCGATGTCGTCGAGCGCTACCTCCCCCTCCTCGCGGAGCGACTCTCGGACGTCCTCTTGCGTGTCCTTGTCGGCCGCGAGATAGAGGCGTCTGTCGACGACGTAGAGGCCGTGCAACACCGCGTCGTTGTCGCGGGCTATCGAGACGGCGTGGGCGAGCGTCTCGGTCGTCCCCGGACTGCCGTCGGTCGCGACGAGTACCTTGTCGTACATCGGCACGTCGGCACTGGGTCCCGACGGTACATAGTACTCCCTGTTGGCACACCACACGACACGTCGGGCGGCGCCCGGCACCGCCACGCGATGGGTGGGCTTACCAGTGTTCAGCTGAGCGGCCGTTCGGCCATTACTTGTCAACTAGTGTACTTTTCATGGAGGGGGACATGTGTGGGACCACCATGCAAGGGAGTGACCTACCGGCTGGCCGGTCCGTCGAACTGTACGTGCGGTCGCTGGCGCCGGACGGCTACCACCAGTCACAGACGTCGATACTCGACCGGACGGCGGCGCTGGTCGAGTCCGGGACGCTTACCGACCGTCACGTCCACGTCTGGGGGCGACAGGTCCCGGTGGCGGGCGAAGCGACACGGACGGCCGTCGGGGAGTACGTCCTCGACCGGGTCGGCGCCTTCCGGGAGTGGGCGGCGGCCAACGGCTGTTCACTGTCGCCGGCGTTCGAACTCCGGGAGGTAGAGGACACCATCGCCGGCGAGCAGTTCCGCGCCATCCGGCTCCCGACGGCCGTGCTCGTCGAGTACGTCGACGACGCGCTGGTCTGTGTTACGCCACACACCGAGGGGAGCGCGGTCAGAACGGTCTCCGACCGCCTCACCGCCCTCGAGACTGGCGACCAGACGCAGTTCGAGCCCCTCGACGAGGCGACGGTGGAGGCCCCGCCGACGCGGGCCGACCGTGGGCTGTCGGCACACACCGACGACGAGGAAGGACTCCTGACGACCGAGTGAGTCGCCGTCCGCGTCTCAATACACTTATCCCCGGCGGCTATCCTATCCACGGGTATGAGTACGGTCACGGTCACGCTGCCGGACGGGTCCACGCTCGAGATGGACGCCGGCAGTACGGTCGAAGACGTCGCCTACGAAATCGGACCGGGACTCGGTGACGACACCGTCGCGGGCGTCGTGGACGGCGAGCTGGTCGACAAGCACACCCCCATCGAGGAGGACGTCGAACTGGTCATCGTCACACCGAGCAGCGACGAGTACGTGGACGTGTTGCGCCACTCGGCCGCCCACGTGTTCGCGCAGGCACTCCAGCGCGAGTTCCCGGAGGCGACACTGACCATCGGACCGTGGACCGACGACGGGTTCTACTACGACATCACCGGCGTCGACTTAGACGAAGACGACCTCGAGGACATCGAGGCCGAGGCCGAGGCCATCGTCGAGGAGGACTACGACATCGAACGCGAACTCGTCGACCGCGAGGAGGCCTTCGAGCGCTACGAGGACAACCCGTTCAAACAGGACATCTTGGAGACGGAGGCCGCCGACGAGGACCCCGTTTCCTTCTACACGCAGGGCGAGTTCTACGACCTCTGTCAGGGCCCCCACGTCGAGTCGACCGGCGAAATCGGCGGGTTCGCCCTGCTGGAGATATCGGCGGCGTTCTGGCGCGGCGACGAGGACAACGAGACGCTCACCCGCGTCTACGGCACCGCCTTCCCCACGCAGGACGAACTCGACGAGTATCTCGAACGCCGACGGAAGGCCCAGGAGCGGGACCACCGCAAAATCGGCCAAGAGATGGACCTGTTCTCCATCGACGACACCACCGGCCCGGGCCTGCCGCTGTACGAACCCAACGGCAAGAAGATTCTCAACGAACTCTCCGACTACGTCGCCCAACTCAACCGCGACGCGGGCTACGACGAGATAGAGACGCCCCACGTCTTCCGCACGGAACTGTGGAAGAAGTCCGGCCACTACGACAACTACGTCGACGACATGTTCCTCCTCGACGTGAACGACGAGGAGTACGGCCTCAAGCCGATGAACTGTCCGGGCCACGCGACCATCTTCGACCAGAAGTCGTGGTCCTACCGTGACCTCCCCGTTCGCTACTTCGAGGACGGGAAGGTCTATCGCAAGGAACAGCGCGGCGAACTGTCGGGGCTCTCCCGGACGTGGGCCTTCACCATCGACGACGGCCACCTGTTCGTCCGCCCCGACCAGATAGAACAGGAGGTGCTAGCGACGGTGGACATCATCCTCGACACGCTGGACACGTTCAACCTCGACTACACCGTCCAGTTCGCCACCCGCCCCGAGAAGTCCGTCGGCGGCGACGAGATATGGGAGAAGGCCGAGAACCAACTCGCCTCGGTCCTCGACGAACAGGACATCGACTACGTCGTCGAGGAGGGCGACGGCGCGTTCTACGGCCCGAAGATAGACTTCGCCTTCGAGGACGCACTGGGCCGGAACTGGGACGGCCCCACCGTGCAACTGGACTTCAACATGCCCGAGCGGTTCGACCTGACCTACACGGGCGAGGACAACGAGGACCACCGCCCGGTGATGATTCACCGAGCGCTGTACGGAAGCTACGAGCGGTTCTTCATGGTGCTGACCGAGCACTACAACGGGAAGTTCCCGCCGTGGCTCGCGCCCGAACAGGTTCGCATCCTCCCGGTTTCGGACGACAACATCCCGTACTGCGAGGAGTTGCAGGACGAACTGGGCGAGTTCCGCGTCGAAATCGAGGACCGCTCGTGGACGGTCGGCCGCAAGATTCAGCAGGCCCACGACGACCGAGTCCCCTACATGCTCATCATCGGCGACGACGAGGAGGACGCCGGCGACATCTCCGTGCGCGACCGCAAGGAACGCGAGGAGAAGGAGGTCGACCTCGCCGAGTTCCGCGACCACCTCGAGACCGAAGTCGAACAGCAGCGAACCGCCGTGACGTTCCTCGCCGGTCGGTAACGGACCGCCGGTGGCTGTGACTGTCTCACAGCAAGGCGGTCCCTTTTACTTCTGGCGGGCGACGGCTTCGGCATGACAGACGCCGACCGGGACCAGCCCAGCGACACGATGCGAGAGCGGGCTGACGAGAGTACGTGGTTCCTCTGGGTGTTGCTCGACGCCGACCGGCGGTTCGTCGCCGCCATCTTCTCGGCGGGCCTGTTCGTGACGCTCGTGGTCGTCGGCGTCCTCCACCCCACTCCGGGCCAGAAACTGCTGACCCGCGGGGACCCAATCGAGACGCTGTATCAGGCGCTCATCACCGGCACCATCACCGGCGTCACGCTGGTGCTGACGCTGAGCCAACTCGTCCTCTCACAGGAACTCGGCGCCGTGGGCGACCAGCGCGACCGGATGGCGGGCGCGATGGAGTTCCGGTCGGACGTGGCCGACGCCGTCGGCACGGCGGTCAGCCCCGCCGAACCGTCGGCGTTCCTCCGGTCGCTCGTCCGCGCGACGAAAGAGCACGCACAGGAAGTCGAAGACGCCGTCGAGGCCGACGACCTCGACCAGAACCTGTCGGACCTGCTCTCGACGTATCTCGACTCCATCGTCGGCAACGCGGAGACGGTCACCGAGCAACTCGAAGGCGCGAACTTCGGCGAGTTCGACGTCGTCAAGGCCGCGCTGAACTACAACTACTCCTGGAAACTGTACGCCGGCCGGCGCATCCGCGAACAGTACGGCGACGAACTCTCGGACGACGCGCTCGACCGACTCGGCACCCTCGTCGACACCCTCGAACTGTTCGGGCCGGCCCGCGAGCACTTCAAGACGCTGTACTTCCAGTGGGAACTGTCGAACCTCTCGCGGGCGCTGCTGTACGTCGCTATCCCGGCGCTGGCCGTCGCCATCTCGGCACAGGTGTACTTCGACCCGCGCGACTTCGCGAACCTCACGTTCGGTGTCGCCGACTCGCTGTGGATACTGGCAATAACGACCACCGTCTCGCTGCTCCCGTTCACGCTGTTGCTCGCGTACATCCTCCGCATCGTCACCATCACCAAGCGGACGCTCTCTATCGGGCCGTTCATGCTCCGGGAGACGGACCGGTCCGTGGACGTCAACTGGGACTGAGCGACGCCTCGCGTCACACGAATTTATCACACACCCGAACGTTCTGGCGGGACATGGCCGCGCTCTCGACGGGTGCGCTCGTGGTGTTCGCACTCGTCGCCGTCGCCCTGACGCTGTTCGTCACGGAGTGGCTACCGCCGGACATGACGGCGGTGGCCGTCCTCGTCTCGCTGGCCGTCCTCGAACCGTACACCGGCGTCCCCGCTCGCGAGGCCATCGCGGGCTTCGCCAGTCCCGCCGTCGTCACCATCGTCGTGATGTACATCCTCAGCGCGGGCGTCGAGCAGGCCGGCGTGGTCGATTGGCTGGGCGCCAGACTGGCGGCGCTCACCGGCGGCGACGAGCGCCGGTTGCTCGCGGCCATCGTCGGCACCACGGGCGTCAGTGCCGGGTTCGTCAACAACACCCCTATCGTCGCCGTCTTCATCCCGCTCGTCACCGGTCTCTCCGAGCGCTACGGCATCTCGCCGTCGAAACTCCTCCTGCCGCTCTCGTTCGCGGCGATGCTCGGCGGGACGCTCACCCTCGTCGGCACCACGACGAACCTGCTGGCCAGCGACATCTCGCGAGAGCTCCTGAACGAGCCGTTCTCGATGTTCACGCTCACGCCCGTCGGCGTCGTCGTCCTGCTGGTCGGCGTCGGCTACCTGCTCACCGTCGGCCGGGCGCTCGTCCCCGAGCGGATACATCCGTTCGCGGACTTCACCGAGGAGTTCGACATGGACCGCCACCTCGCGCAGGTGACGGTCCGCGAGTCGTCGCCGCTGGTCGGCCTGACCGTCGCCGAGGCGCTCGACGACGACGGCGTGGTCGACCCCGACTGGCCCGACACCGAGAGGGTCGTCGCCGACGGCGAGCCAGCCGTCCCCGCGCCGATAGACGTCGACGTCCTCCAGATAGACCGAGACGGGGAGTCGTTCTTCGCGACGGCGACCGACCGACCGCTGGAACCGGGCGACGTGCTGACGGTCCGCGGCAGCACGCAGGCTGTCAACCAGTTCGGCGAGCGCTACGGACTCCGACAGCTCCACCGCGAGTCGGTGACCGAGGAACTGCTGGCCGAGAGCGGGCACCCCGGCGTCCTCGCCGAGGCCGTCGTCCACGGCGACTCCCGTCTCCTGGGCCGCACGCTGGGGGACGTGGGTCTCCGCTCGCGGTTCGACGTGACGGTGCTAGCGATTCGCCGGGGCGACACGGTCGTCCGGGAGGGGTTCGCCGACGTCGAACTCGCCGCCGGAGACACGCTCTTGCTCCAGACGCCGGTCGACGAGATAGCGCATCTGGGCGAGGAGGGGTACCTCGTCATCACCGAGGGCCCGGCCGAACTGTTCGACGCGGTTCACGACGAGGCAGAGGGGCCGCCACCGACGCTCGGTCGGCGGGCGCTGGTGCCGCTGGGCGTCCTCGTCGCCGTCATCGCACTCGCGGCGGCGGGGGTGGTCCAGATATACATCGCCGCGCTGGGCGGCGTCGTCGCGATGGTCGCGACGGGGGCACTCTCCGCCTCGCGGGCCTACGATGCCGTGAGCTGGAACGTCGTCTTCCTGCTCGCCGGCCTCCTCCCGCTCGGGGCGGCAATGCAGGCGACCGGCGGCGCGGCGTTCGTCGGCAGCCTGCTCGCGGCGGTGGCCGGCGTCGTCCCGCCGCTGGTCCTGCTCGGTCTGTTCTACCTCCTGACGGCGGTGCTCGCCAGCGTCATCACGCCCGTCGCCACCGTCGTGCTGATGGCACCGATAGCCGTCGCCACGGCGCGTGACGTCGGCGTCGACGGGACGCCGTTCCTGCTCGTCGTCACCTTCGCCGTCGCCACCGCCTTCCTCACCCCCATCGGGTACCAGACGAACCTGATGGTGTACGGCCCCGGCGGCTACCGCTTCAGCGACTACGCCCGCGTCGGCGCGCCGTTGCAGGCGCTGCTCTGTGTGGTCACGACCTTGGCTGTCGCCGTCGTCTGGCCGCTGTAAGCGGCAGAAAACCCACGCCTCAGGACTGTTCGTCGTCTTTCAGCTCTTCGAGCTCGGACTCCACTTCGCTCTCGTCGACGTCGGGCGTCTCCACGTCCGCAGTGGTGTCCTCGGCCAGTTCCTGTTCGAGGTCCGTCTCGGCGTCGCTCGGTTCGGCGTCCGCGCCCTCGCTCTCCGCCGGTGCTTCGTCTTCGGTCTTGCCCATCTCCCGTTTCAGCGTGTCGAGTTCGGCGTCGACGGCGCCCTCCTGTTGTACCTCTTCGAGTTCCTGTTCCAGCGAACTCTTGTCCGAGAGTTGGTCCTCTAACACGCCGTCCTCGCGGAGTTCGTCCATCGCCTGTGCGCGGGCCTCCATGTCCTCGGTGCGCTCCTCGGCGCGCTCGATGGCGCGGTTGACGTCCTGCATCTCCTCGCCGGCCCCGGTCATGGCCTCGTTGACCCGTTTGGAGGCTTTCGCGGCCTCGTGACGGGCCTTCATCGTCTCCTTCTTGGTGCGGAACTGCTCTATCTGGCGCTGGAGTTCGTCCTTCTGCTCGACGAGTTGGTCCTGCTGGGACTCCAGATGGGAGATCTGGGAGTCCAGTTCCTCTATCTGGCTCATCTTCTGTTTCTTCTTCTCCAGCGCCTGCCGCGCGAGGTCCTCGCGGTCCTGCTTGACGGCCTGTCGGGCCTGGTCGTTGTGTTTCTCGACGTTCTCCTCCAGTCGGCGCTTCTGAATCTCCAGTCGCTTCTTCTGGGTCGTCAGGTCCGCGATGCCCTGTTTGACGTCCTGCAACTCGTTTCGCATCTGCTCGTAGCTGTAGTCGAGGGTCTCGGATGGGTCTTCAGAGCGGTTGAGCACCGCGTTCACCTTCGACCGGATGACGTACGAGGCGCGCGAGAGGATTCCCATGGCTCAAAGTTCGGTGCTGTCGACTTAAATTTCTTCCACTACTCAGGGCCCTGAGACGACCGTCCGGCGTCGCCGACCAGCAGGAACCACGTCCGCTCGACGGTCTCCCACTTCGCGTCGACGGCCAGCGGCAGGGCGAGCAAGAACACGACCAGCAGGACCGAGAAGACGTCCCCGGGCAGACCGAAAGATGGCACGACGCTCCCGACGAACGCGCCGGTGTGTGACCCGGCGATGATGAACAGCAGTTGGCGCACGCTGCGGCGACGGCGGTCGGACTCGCTCACGGTGGACCGGGGGGCGTAGTCCTCCGGATAGGCGCTGTCGTCGTCTGACATAGTCGTGCGTTTGGCCGGCCTCGGGACGTGATTGTCGACATCGCTCCGGCGACAGATACAGGGTCGCAGGTGCCGACGCTGTCGGTATGAGCGAACGAGTACACGTCCCCGGCGGCCGCGAGGTGGTGGCGACCCTCGACTCGGCGGCGGCCGACCGCGTCGTCGTCGCCTGCCCGCCACACCCACAGTACGGCGGTAGCCGGTCGGACCAGCGGCTTCGGGCGGTGAGCGACGCGCTCGGTCCCGACGTGGCCTGTCTGCGGTTCGACTACGGACCGTGGGACGAGGGGCGCGGTGAGCGGGTCGACGCCGAGAACGCGCTGGCGTGGGCGACCGACCGCTACGAGGCCGTCGGCCTGTTCGGCTACAGTTTCGGGGCCGGCGTCGCAGTTCGAGCGGCCGCCGAAGGAGGCGAGGCCGCTCCCGGCGCACTGTCCGTGCTCGCGCCGCCGGCGACGAGCGGCGGAGCGTCCGCGGCCGACGCCCTCGACGCCGTCGACTGCCCGGTACAGGTCGTCTACGGCGAGCGAGACGACACCGTCGACTGGCGGCCGGTCGTCGAGCGCGCACGGGAGCGCGACCACGACGTCGAGTCCGTCGCCGCGGACCACCACTTCGTCGGGCAGGCCGACAAGGTGGCCGACGTGGTGGCGACGTTCCTCAGCGCCCACCTGTAGGGAGTGGCTGGGCCGCGAGCGCGCTCCCGCCGGAGGTGGTCCAGTCCAGCGCGACGACCCGGCCGTCGCCGTACCGGAGCAGCACCTCCGCGCCGTCGTCGCCGTCGAGGTCGGCCGGCGTCGCGAACGTCCAGATAGGGACCGAGCGCTCGTACGCGGCGCGTTCCTCGCCGGTCCGGCCGTCGAGAACCGCGACCGTCCCCCCGTTCGTCACCGCGACGACGTCCTGCGTGCCGTCGCCGTCCACGTCACCCAGTACCGGCGCGTACGCCGTCTGTCGCTCGCCGCCGCCCAGCGACGTTCGCCACTCCGTCTCGCCGGCGTCGACGCCGACGGCCAGCACCGTGTTGACCGGGACGCCGGCGTACACCTCGGCGTGGCCGTCGCCGTCGGCGTCGCCCACGTCGTGGATGCGGGGCGTCCCGCCGACGTTCGTCCGCCACCGTCGCTCGCCGGTGGCCCCGTCGAGCGCGGTCAACCGACCCGTACTGCCCGCCAGCACCGTCCCGTCCGGACCGACGGCGAGCGTCGTCGCGTCGACGTCGGCCCGCCACCGCTCGGTGCCGTCACCCTCGTAGACGACGACGCCGCCGTCGCCGCCGACAACCACCTCCTGTGTGCCGTCACCGTCTACGTCCGCCAGTCGTGGGCGCGCCCACACGGTCATGTTCGTGTCCCGGCGCCACGCGACGGTTCCGTCGCCGTGGGCGACGACGAGCGTTCCGGCGATGTCGCTGGTGACTACTTCCGGGCCAGCGTCGCCGGTGACGTTGCCGACCGAGGGCTGGCCGTATCCGTACGTCGAGAGTGGGACCCGCCACTCCTCGGTCCCGGTAGCCGCGTCGAGGACGACGACGGCGTTCTCCGTCGTGCCGACGGCGGCCTCCAGTCCGCCGTCGCCGTCCACGTCCGCGACGGCCGGTTGGGTGAGTGCGTGGGTGAAACACGCCTCGGCCGGGACGCTCCACCGCCAGCGCGTCGCTCCGTCGCTCGGTCGGAGGCGGACGAGCGAACAGGAGTCCGGGCCGATGGGCTCGGCGTTCGGGACGGCCGCGACGGGCGCGACGAGGACGTCGCCGCGCGGGCCGACGCCGACGGCGTGGTGGTTCACCTCGTTCTGGCGGGCCGTGTCGCTCACCCACGTCTGCGTGAGTGCCCCGCCCTCGGCCGTCACGCCGACGGCGAGGACGGCGGCCAGCGCACCACAGACCAGTAGCGCGACGAGCGCCGTCCGGGGTCGCATTGTCGACACTCCACGTTCGGCGAGCATAAGGTCGGCTATCGTGTGCGCCGGGCAGACGAGAGCGGTACGTACTTGCCTGCCGGCCGGGCAGTCTCGGGTATGGACCGTCGCCGCCGTCGGGCGCTCGCGCTCGCCGTCACGACGCTCGCGGCCCTCGGGTTCGTCGGCGTCGCGAGCGCCCACGGCAGCGTCGGCGGCGGCGTCGAGGCACCGATTCCGCTGTGGCTCCTGTACGCCGGCGCGGGCGGTACCGTCGCCGTCACTGCGGGGTGGCTGGCAGTCGGCGAGCGAGACGTCGGCGGCGACCACGGGACGCCGTCGCTCGCGCTGCCGTACTGGGCCGCACAGACGCTCGCCAACGTCGGGCGGGCCGTCGGCCTGTTCGCGCTGGTCGCCGTCCTCGCGAGCGGCGTCTTCGGCCAGCAAATCGCGTCGGAGAACGTCGCGACGGTGCTGTTCTGGCCGGTGTGGCTGAAAGGGCTCGCCCTCCTCGCCGTCGTCGCCGGGAGTCCGTGGCGCGTCGTCTCGCCGTGGGGCACGCTCTACGCGGGCCTCGCGTGGCTCGAGGGGGACCCGCCGGCACTGCTTGGCGAGTACCCCGAACCGCTCGGCGACTGGCCCGCAGTCGTCGGGTTCGCACTCCTCGTCGGCGTCGTCGAGAACCTCACGACGCTCCCGCGGTCCCCGCGTCTCACGGCCGCGCTGGTCGCCGCCTACGCCCTCGTGATGGTCGTCGGAGCGCTCGCGTTCGGGCCGACGTGGCTCCGCCGGACCGACCCGCTGGCGGTGCTGTACCGACTGCTGGGGCGAATCGCACCGGTTCACCTCGACCGGACCGACGGCGGGTATCGGGTGACGCTCCGAGCGCCGTGGCGGGCCTGCACCCGCACCGTCACCGACGCCTCGACGGTGGCGTTCGTCGTCCTCGCCCTCTACACGGTCAGTTTCGACGGGCTGGCGGAGACGGCGACGTTCCGAGCGCTACTGGCCGCCATGCCCGGCGTGCTCGGGCCGACTCCCGCCGCCGTCGTACTGTATCTCGCCGGGTTCGGGGCGTTTCTCGGGAGCTACTGGGCTGCCGTCTCGCTCGTCGACGCCGCCGCGGGCGAGTCGCAGTCGGTCGGCCGGACAGCGACGGCCTTCGCCGCCTCGCTGCTCCCCATCGCCGGGGCCTACGAGGTGGCCCACACCTACCCGTTCGTCTTCCGGAACATCGGGACGCTCCTCGACCTGACGACCGGAGGGGTGGTCGCGCCCGACCCCGTCGCGGGCCTCTCGCTCGCGGCGTTCTGGGGGTCACAAGTGGCGCTCGTCGTCGGGGGTCACCTCGTCGCCGTCGTCGCCGCTCACACCGTCGCTGTCGCGCGGTACGGCCGCGCCGGCGGGCGACGGGCCCACCTCCCGCTGGTCGTCGTCATGGTGGGATACACCGTGGTCTCGCTGTGGATTATCTCACAGCCGGTCGCGAACTGAACCGTCGACTCGGCCGGTGAGTTCGGGCGTACGTTTACAATACATCACGAACGATTGTGAAGTATGGCCACAGCAGGGTCGCGGCCCGTCCACCGACGGGTCAGCCACGGAGCCGTCTCGCTCGTCGCCGGCTTCCTCGCCGGACTGGCGCTGTTCCTCGCCGTGGGTGCCGCCACGGACGACGCCGTCTTCTCGGCGCTGTCGCTCGCGCTGGTCGTCGCCGTGAGTCGGGCGCTGGTCCGGTGAGACATCTCCGTCGAGACCGCGGCGACGACACAAACGTCCAGTTTCTGACTGACAGGGCGTGACGAACGAGGGGTGTCCCGAAACCGTTTTGACGACACACTGTCCACGGTCGGTATGCCGACCGAACCCGAAACGGACTACGACCCGGAACTGGGTCGGAAGTTCATCTTCGTCACCGGTGGCGTGATGTCTGGTCTGGGGAAAGGCATCACCGCCGCCAGCACGGGCAGGCTCCTCAAGAACGCCGGGTTCGACGTTACAGCGGTCAAAATCGACCCGTATCTGAACGTCGACGCCGGTACCATGAACCCCTTCCAGCACGGCGAGGTGTACGTGCTCAAAGACGGGGGCGAGGTCGACTTAGACCTCGGCAACTACGAGCGCTTCCTCGACATCGACATGACGTTCGACCACAACGTCACGACGGGGAAGACCTACCAGCACGTCATCGAGAAGGAGCGCGCGGGCGACTACCTCGGTCGCACCGTCCAGATCATCCCGCACATCACCGACGACATCAAGCGGCGCATCCGCGAGGCCGCCGAGGGCAACGACGTCTGTATCATCGAAGTCGGCGGCACCGTCGGCGACATCGAGGGGATGCCCTATCTGGAGGCCCTGCGCCAGTTCGCCCACGAGGAGGACGAGGACGACATCCTCTTCACCCACGTCACGCTCGTCCCCTACTCGAAGAACGGCGAGCAGAAGACCAAACCCACGCAACACTCCGTGAAGGAACTCCGCAGTATCGGCCTCCAGCCGGACATCCTGGTCGGCCGCTGTTCGGACAAACTCGACATCGACACGCGCGAGAAGATAGCGCTGTTCTGTGACGTCCCCACCGAGGCCGTCTTCTCGAACCCGGACGTCGACGACATCTACCACGTCCCCCTGATGGTCGAGGAGGAGGGCCTCGACGAGTACGTGATGGAACAGCTAGACATCGCCGACGAGGCCCTGCCGGAAGACGAGCGCGAGAACCGCTGGCGCGAACTCGTCACCCAGCAGACCGACGGCGAGGTCGACGTCGCGCTCGTGGGCAAGTACGACCTCGAAGACGCCTACATGTCGGTCCACGAGGCGCTGAAACACGCCGGACTGGAGAAGAACGTCGACGTGAACGTCGAGTGGGTCAACTCCGAGAAGATGCCTAACCACCACGAGGACCGGATGCGCGAGGCCGACGCCATCGTCGTCCCCGGTGGCTTCGGCACGCGCGGCACACAGGGCAAGATAGACGCCATCCGGTACGCCCGCGAGAACGATATCCCCTACCTCGGCCTCTGTCTGGGCTTCCAGCTAGCGGTCATCGAGTACGCCCGGAACGTCCTCGGACTGGAGGGCGCCCACTCCGCCGAACTCGACGAGGACACGCCCCACCCGGTCATCGACATCCTGCCCGAGCAGTACGAGATAGAGGACATGGGCGGGACGATGCGACTCGGCGCTCACGAGACGGACATCGACGCCGGGACGCTCGCCGCCGCGCTGTACGGCGGTACGTCCTGCACCGAGCGACACCGCCACCGCTACGAGGTCAACCCCGAGTACTTCGACCAGCTCGAAGACGCCGGGCTGAAGTTCTCCGGGCGCTCCGGGAACCGTATGGAGATACTCGAACTCGCGCCCGAGGACCACCCGTACTTCATCGGGACGCAGTTCCACCCCGAGTTCCGCTCGCGACCCACGAGGGCGAGTCCGCCCTTCGTCGGCCTGCTGGAGGCCGTGCTGGGCGACGACCCTCACGCCCTCGAGTCCGAGGAGGTGAGCCACTGATGGTGGACGTCGAGGAGTTCATCGCGGAGGCCAAAGCCGAGATCGCCGAGGCGGTCGGCGACGAGAACGCCGTCATCGGATTGTCGGGCGGCGTCGACTCCTCCACCGCCGCGGCGCTGGCCTACGAGGCCATCGGCGATCAGTTGACTGCGGTGTACGTCGACACCGGTCTGATGCGGAAAGGCGAGACCGAGGAGATTCGCGAGACGTTCGACTACATGGACTCGCTCCGAATCGTCGAGGCCCAGGACCGCTTCCTGGAGGAACTCGAAGGCGAGACGGACCCCGAGGAGAAGCGCCACATCATCGGCGAGCAGTTCATCCGGGAGTTCGAGGAAGTCGCCCGCGACGTCGACGCCGACTACCTCGTGCAGGGGACCATCTACCCCGACCGCATCGAGAGCGAGGGGACCATCAAATCCCACCACAACGTCGGCGGTCTCCCCGAGCGCATCGACTTCGAGGGCATCGTCGAACCGATGCGTGACCTCTACAAGGACGAGGTCCGGGAAGTCGCCCGCGCGCTGGACTTAGAGGAGATAATCTCCGAGCGGATGCCGTTCCCCGGCCCCGGACTGGCCGTCCGCATCATCGGCGAGGTCACCGAGGAGAAACTCGAAGTCGCCCGCGAGGCAAACCACGTCGTCGAGGAGGAGTTGGCGGAGTACGAACCGTGGCAGGCGCTCGCGGCCGTCATCGGGAAGGCCACCGGCGTCAAGGGAGACAACCGCGTCCACGGCTGGGTCGTCGCAGTGCGGTCCGTCGAGTCCCGCGACGGCATGACCGCCCGCGCACAGGAACTCGACTGGGACACGCTCCAGCGGATGCAGTCCCGCATCACCGGTGCCCACGAGAACGTCGCCCGGGTCGTCTACGACGTCACGCACAAACCGCCCGCGACCATCGAGTACGAATGAAGGTCGTGCTCGTCGGGTCCGACCCGGACGGCCTCACCGACGCACTCGAAGCCGAGGGCCACACCGTCACCGTCGCCGACGTCGGCAACCGCCCCGGCCTCGAAGAGGCGGGCGTCCACGACGCCGACGTCTACCTCCTCACCGAGATGGCACAGGCAACCTCCATCGCCGTCGCGAAGGACCTCGTCCCCAAGATTCGCGTCGTCGTCTACGCCGAGGGGTCCCTACCCGACTTCGCCAGCAGACAGACCGACCTCGTCGTCGACCCGAACCTGCTGAGTCCCGAGGCCGTCGCCGAGGAGTTGTAGCGTCACACCGTCGCCGCCAACTCGGCGACGCGCCCGCTCCCGCCCCTCGCGAACGGGACGCCGTGGCCCATCGCGGCCGCCTCGAACGGCGGCACGCGGTCCATGAACTCGCGGAGACTCCGGGTGACCGCACCCGTGTCGTAGCTGATGAGCCACGGCGACGCCGAGAGGGTCCCCCGGTTCTCGCGGACGAGGTCACCGAGGAACGCCACCGAGAGCGCGTCGCTGACGTAACAGACGTGACCCGGCGTGTGACCGGGCGTGTGGTGGACGGTGAAACTCCCGACCGTGTCGCCGTCGTCCAGTGGCTCGACGGGGTTCGACGGGGTGGCGACGAGACGGCGAGTCAGTCGCTGGAGCGCCCCCTTGTGGTTCGTGAGCGGCGGTTTGTCGCTCCCGGTCACGTAGGGTTCGTCGGCCGCCCCGACGTAGATAGTCAGGTCGACGCCGTCGAACGCCGACAGGCCGCCGACGTGATCGAGGTCGTAGTGGGTCACCAGAATCCGGTCCAGGTCGCGCAACTCGAAGCCGGCCTCTCGGACGCCGGCGACGAGCGAGTTGCCGTGCCACGGCATCCCGGCGTCGACCAGCGTCAGCGTCCCGTCGTCGTCGACGAGGTACGCGTTGACTCCCGAGAGGTCGTACCACCAGACGTCGTCCGTGAGCGGCGTCACCATGTCCGGCCGTACGGGTGCCGGCGTCAAAACCCTTCTCGGCGCTAGACGAGCGCTCGCTCACTCGTCCATGGCGTAGGCCAGTCGGTGCGGCACCAGCGTCAGCGTGCGGACGATGGCCGCGAGCGCGACGAAGATGCCGACGAGGACGTGGGCGATACCGCCGAGTTTCAGCCAGAGCAACAGCGACGGGAACGTATGAATGGTCGCGAGTTGCGCGTTCAACAGGGACGCACCGGCGCGGTCCGGACCACCGCCGGCGACGCTGTGTGCCGTCTGCGTGGCGAAGAACTGGTCGACGAGTGGGTGGAACTGGGTGAACTCGAGGAACAGCGCGGTCCCGACGAGCAGATACCCCACGCCCGCGAAGACGGCGCCGACCACGAGCATCTTCTGTATCGACCCCATCGTCGAGAGAATGGTCTCCGGGCTGTACGTCTCCATCGTAGGTGGCGTTTCGGTTGCCATCACGTCCAGAGAGACGGTAGGTTACTATCTAAAACTGGGTTACTAATGCATACTACCGCCCCTGTCGCGAAAACGTTATGTATGTGAAACTATGACACGCTCAGAACGGCAACTGCGACCGGAGGTAGTGGTACCCGGTCTTGGCCTTCGAGGGCGACCGGACGCGCTCCATCTCGGCGTCGGTCAACTCGAAGTCGAAGATAGCGAGGTTCGCTTCGAGGTGGTCGCGGCTGGACGCCTTCGGGATGGCGGCGACGCCGTCCTGCTGGACGAGCCACCGGAGCGCGACCTGTGCCGGCGACTTGCCGTAGCGGTTCCCTATCTGGACGAGCGCCGGGTCCTCCAAGACGCCGCCGCGAGCCAGCGGACTGTACGCCGTCAGGAGGACGTCGTGGATGCGGCAGTAGTCGAGCAGTTCGCGCTGGTCCCAGTAGGGGTGGTACTGCACCTGATCGGTGAGAATCGGGGCCTCGGAGAGTTCTCGGGCCTCGTCGAGGAGGGACCGCGAGAAGTTGCTGACGCCGACGTGTTCGACGAGGCCGTCGTCGACGAGGTCGTTCATCGCGCCGACGGTCTCCGACAGCGAGGCCATCCACGGCGTGTTGGGCCAGTGGATGAGCAGGAGGTCGATGTAGTCGGTGGCCAGCCGGTTACAGCTCTCGCGGGCGGACTGACGGACCCGTCGAGCGCTGCGGTTGCGGCCGTCGAGTTTCGTCACGAGGAACACGTCCTCGCGGTCGACGTCGGCGGCGTCGATTCCCATACCGACCTGCCGTTCGTTGCCGTATGCCTGTGCGGTGTCGACGTGTCGGTAGCCCATCTCCAGCGCCGTCCGGACCGTCTCGCGGCAGTCCGGGCCGGTCAGTTGCCACGTGCCGAGGCCGAGTGCGGGGACGGACTCGCCCTGCACCTGAATCGTCTCCATGGTGGGGAGTTGGTGGGCCAGCGGCAAAACGACGGTGCCAGCGGGGACCGGGCAGACCCGGAACCGGGCGTCCGTGGCGGTGACAGCCGAGCCGTCACGACGGGCGGGCAGTCGGGTGGGGCGTGCCGAGAGCGGGACACAGACTGGTGGCGGACCGTCGAACAGCCGAGACGCTACCGTTCGACGATGGTCCCGCCCGCGCCGACGGCGATGTCGGTGGCGCCGCGGACGACGGCCTTCAGGTTCTGGCCGGTCGGCGTCTCGTTCTGGGTCCAGTCGCCGTCCAGTTCGTACACCTTACCGCCGCCACCGACGGTGTAGCCGTCGTCGTCGCCGTCGGTGACCTCGATGTCGCGGAGTCCGGCGTCGCCGGTGTCGGACGGCGTCCACTCGCTGCCGTCCCAGTGGAATATCATACCGCCGCCGCCGGACACCCACACGTCGTCGAAGCCGTCAGAATCGACGCCGTAGAAGTTCACGTTGGCGTCGGCCAGCCCGATCTTGTTCCACGTCGACCCGTCCTGCGTGCGGAAGACGGACTTGTTGCCGTCGACGATGTGGCCCTTCCGGTCGTCGAAGAAGTCGACGGCGTTGATTGCCGACCCGGACCCGGGCGTGACGTAGTCCCACGTCTCGCTGGCGCCGTTCTCGAAGGAGTAGTACATCTTCCCCGAGTCGCCGGCGACGTAGACGTTCGCTTCGCCCGCCTCACCCGTGACCGAGACGTCGTTGAAGTTGTTGGTCACGTCCATGGGGGCGCTGTGGTCGGTGAGGACGCCGGACTCGACGTCGTACTCGCCGATGGCGCCGGAGGAACCGACGAACCAGAGGGCCTCGCCGTCGTCTGTCACGTCCGCGCCGTAGAGGCTGTTGCCGTTGCCCGTCGGCCCCCCGTCGATAATCTTCTTCCAGCCGAGCTCCGTCCGCTCGAGGACGACGCCACCGCCGGCCACGGCGTACGCTCCCGCGTCCGTGTACTCGACGTCGTGGAGCGTGTTGCCCGTGGGCGACTCGACGGACTCCCACGGGCTACTCGCGGCGGCAGACCCGGGGAGGGCCGCCGTCCCCATCGCGGCAGCGACTGACACACCGATACCCTTCAGGACACCACGTCGGGTGGCTTCGCGTTCGGACATTGCACTCGGGGCGTGGGGAGACCGACACTTGAAGGGGGGCCGCCGTTAAGCCGGTTTTTCGCGGTTTGAGTGGGTAGATACCGCCGATTTCGACCGGGAATTGGGGCCGAAACCGCTGATTCGGCGAAATCGAGCGCGTTCGAGCGTTTTCGTCGGATTAAACGATATAAAACGAATGAAATCGGTGGGGCTTCATAATTAGCCGGTCCCGCCGCGGCCGGCACCGGTCCGGCGACCGGCACGCCGTCCGGAGCGACGCCGCTACTGCAAGTGGGCGACCAGTTCCGGGGCCTCGGTCGCGATTATCTCGTCGACCGCGAGGGTGGCGGCCTCGGCGTCGGCCGGGAGACAGAACACGGGCGTCCCGTCCGCGATGCCGGCGGTGGACCGGACCGCGACGATGCCGGTGCCGATATGCTCGAACAGGAGCGTCCGAAACGCCTCGCCGAACCCGGGTAAGGCCTTCTCGAACAGCGGGTGGACCGCCTCGATGGTCGCCTCGCTCGGTTCGATACCGACGCCGCCGGCGGTGACGACCACCTCGACGTCGTCGCGGCCGACGACGGTGTCGACCGCCTGCTGGATACCGTCGTAGTCGCCACGGAGTCGCTCCCGTGCGGTGACGCTGTGGCCGGCCGACTCGATGGCCGTCGCCAGCGCCTCGCCCGTGGGGTCCGAACCCTGTCCCGTCGTCGTCCCGACGGTGACGAGGGCCACGTCGACCGGGCGGACGGCCGGCGAGGACTGGTCGGCCCCGGCCTGCTGGGACCCGGTGGCGACTTTCGACCCCGCCGCGCCGCCGGCCAGACGGCGCTCGGCGGACTGGGCCGTGTCGCTCGTCGTCGACCGGGTCGTCGAGTCGTCGGACGGGTCGGCCCCCGTCGTCGCGTCGGTATCCGGGGCCGTCTCCGAGTCGGGCGACGCGTCGTCGTCGAGTGGGTCCGGCGTGTCCGAACTGCCCGTGTCCGCCGCGGGGCGGGTGGCGTCGGTCGGTTCGCCGTCGGTGTCGGCGGCGTCGGTCGGTTCGCCCTCGGCGTCGCCCGCGTCCGCCGCCACCGTCTCGGCGTCGTCGCCCCCCGTCTCGTCGGCACTTTCCGTCTCATCGACACTCTCGGCCGCGTCGGCCGGTTCGCTCTCGTCGGCCGCCGTCTCGTCGCTCGTTGCCTCGTCCGTCTCGTCGGTTTCGTCCCCGTCGTCACCGACCCCTCGCCGTGTATCGCGGGACTGGAAATCCACCATACCGGGGGGACGGACCGGCGGTGGTAAGTCTTTCCGGCCCCGCGGACCGGCCCCACGGGACACTTTTTATTCATCGCTCGGCCAGAAGTTTTATTATAACTATACATATAAAACTTCGTATGGAGCGGGTCTACCACGTCACGTGCCACGAATGCACGTTCGAGGGGGTATTCGAAGACCACCGGACGGCACTCGACGAGTGGAACGAACACGAACGGGACGACGACCACCGAGTGAGCGTCCTCGAAATCGACCGTCCGTCCCCCCGCAACCCAGTCTGACCGGCGGACCGCCAGCGTTTTGCGCGCGCTATCCCGAACTCTGAGTATGCAGGCTGTCCAGTACACCGACCGCACCCGTCGCGCCATCCACGGGGACAGCGCCGGACCCGCCCTCGAACTGCCGGCCGTGTCCGAGCGTGGCGACTCGGCGACCGGCGTCGTCGGCCCGGACGGTGAGAGCGGTGTCTGACGACGCCGAGGAGACGGTGATGGTGACGCCGGATGCCGAGTCGTCCGGCGACGACGCCGAGGACGACGGCGGGTACGTCCACCGTCCCAGCGGTGAACCGCCGAAACAGGCCGAGACGAGCGACGAGTTCGGCTGGGAGGGGTGGGCCCTCGTCGGGATGATACTCGTCGGCTTCCTCGTGATCCCCGTCGCCATCCTCGTCCTGCCGGCCGCCCAAGGCGTGGTCCGCTCGCTGGGCCTGACGCTCCGGGCCGCGTATCTGGCGCTACCGCTCGTCCCGGCGTTCCTGCTGGGCGCCGTCGCGGTGTGGTCGGCGTTGCGCTCGCGGCGCTCGTAGTATCGCCGACGATACTCGGCCGAGAACGTTTATCAGAGAGTCTCCCAACCGTCGAAGCAGATGCTGCTGTCCCCCCTGTCCGTTGTCCTCCTCGCGGCGGTGGCCGGGATGGCCGTGGCCGTCCTCGTCTGGCTCCACCGCGACAGTCCCGGTGCCGGGCCACTGGCGACGTTCGTCGTCGCCGGGAGCCTCTGGGCCGTCGCGCAGGGACTCGAACTGGCAGTGCCGGACGTGGCGACGATGGTGTGGTTCCTCCAGATACAGTTGACCCTCTCGGTGGTCGTCCCCGTCGCGTGGCTGGTCACGGTGCTCGAGTACACCGGCCTCCCCCACTGGCTCACGCGCCGTCGGGTCGCCCTGTTGCTCGTCGAACCGGCGGCGTTCGTCACGCTCGTCTGGTCGAACGACGCCCACCGACTCGTCTGGTCCGGGGCCGACACTGTCGTCGTCGCCGAGGCGAGCGCGCTGGTGCCGGTCTGGGGACTGGCCTACTGGGGGCACCTCGCGTACATGCTGGGCCTGATTCTGGTCGGCGGCGTCCTCCTCGTCCGCCAGATGTTGCGGACGAACGACCTGTTTCGGGCCCAGAGCCTCGCGCTCCTGATAGCTATCACCGTCCCGACGGCGGCCCAGTCGCTCCACGCGCTCGACGTCGTCACGTCGCCCGTGGACCCGACCAGTCTGGGCTACGTCGTCTCGGGCATCGTGCTCTCGGTGGCGCTGTTGCGGGGCCAGTTGCTCGACGTGGCCCCGGTGACCCGTGACCTCGGCCGGGAGGCCATCTTCGCCGAGATGGACGACCGGGTCGTCATCGTCGACGAGACTGGCCGCATCGTCGACGTGAACGAGGCCGCCGCCTCGCTGTTCGACGCGGACCCGACCACGCTGCTCGGGCGCTCCTTACGGCGTGAACTGCCCGCCCTGGCGGACACACTCCCCGAGACGGGCGAGCGAGTCCAGACGGAGACGCGACTCGACCACGACGGCACGGTCCGCTACTACGACGTGCGGGTGACCCCGCTGTACCGCGCGTACGGCGTCGTCTCCGGCCACCTCGTCAGCCTCCGGGACGTGACCGACCGCCGCCAGCGCGAACAGCGCATCGACGTGCTCAACCGACTGCTCCGGCACGACGTCCGCAACGAGATGAACGTCGTCCGGGGGAACGCCGACCTGCTGGCCGACAGCGTGGATCCGGACGAGGCACACAGACTGGACCGCATCGTCCGGACCGTCGACGACATCGTCGACCGGAGCAACAAGATAGGGCGCGTCTCCGAAGCCCTGGAGAGCGAGGAGCCACGTCCGGTCCGCTTGCAACCGTTACTCGCTCCGGTCGTCGACACCGTCCGGGAGCGGAACCCGGGGACCCGCCTCTCGCTGGCCTGCCCCGACGACTGCTGGGTCGAGGGCGGACCGTCCCTCACCCTCGCCTTCGAGGAACTGCTGGACAACGCTATCGAACACGCCGACGGGCGGCCGACCGTCGAGGTCACCGTCGAGCCGGCGAGTCCGGACAGCGGCGTCGTCGTCCGCGTCTCGGACGACGGCCCCGGCATCGCACCCTACGAGCGGGAGGTCATCCTCGCCGGCGAGGAGACGCCGCTCCAGCACGGCTCCGGCGTCGGCCTGTGGCTCGTGAAGTGGGTCGTCCGCAACGCGGGCGGCACGCTGTCGTTCGCCGAGGGGCCGGGTACCACCGTCGAGATAGAACTGCCCGCGGCGGACCCGGACGACCCCGACGCTATGGCCGACGTCCGGGCCCGAGCGGCGACGACCGTGGAGCGCTGACTACCACGGTTTCGGCTCCCGGTCGCGCCAGAACCGGCCACTCGGTGCGTCGGGACGGAACCGCGCCAGCCACACGGGCGTCTCGGCGCCCTTCTCCGGGGTTCGCGGCGCGGACTGCTCGGTCATGTCGGTCTGGACGTAGCCCGGACACACCGAGTTCGCGAGCAGTCCCTCGCCGGCGTACTCGCCGTCGAGATAGCGCGTCAGCCCGTTCAGTCCCGTCTTCGAGATGCGATAGGCCGGCGTCCCGCCGGACTGACGCTCGGTGATGGCCCCGAGTCCGGAGGAGACGTTGACGACGCGGCCGCCGGGGCGGTCGAGCAACAGCGGGAGGGCCTGTTTCGTCAGCACCGTCGGTCCCCGGAGGTTGGTGTCGAACGTGCGGTCGACGACGTCGGTCGGCATCGCGTCGAGCGGTTCCCGGGAGTCCATCACGCCGGCGTTGTTGACGAGGACGTCGAGGCACCCCGCCTCCTCGCCGATGCGGTCGACGGCGGCCGCCATCTCGGCGTCGTCGGTCACGTCGAGTTCGACGGCGCGGCGGTCCGTCGCGGTCACGTCGGCCGGGTCCCGCGCCCCGGCGTACACCATCGCACCGTGGTCGACGAGGCCGTCGGCGATGGCCTTCCCGATACCGCGCGTGGCCCCGGTGACCAGTGCGACCTGCCCGTCGAGCGAGTCGTAAAGCGACACCTCCATACCGCCCGATAGGGCGCCCGTGCCGAAAAGTCAGACGACGCCGGCAGTCAGGAGCATCACGGCGACCCCGACGAGCCCGAGGACCGGCCCCAGTGCCGCCACGCGCGGCACGTTCGTCGCGAACCGGTCGAGCGACGGGTTGTCGGCGTGTGCGACGACGAGCGGGTCGGCGAGTCGGCCGCCCTCGACGCGCCCGACGATGGTCACCTCGTCGCCGCCGTCGACCCGGCGTTCGAGCGTCGCGCCGTCCGTCTCGCCGACGAGGAAGGCCAGCGTCGCGCCGTCGGGGTCGACCCGGACGCCGCGGTACTCGTCGGTCACCGCGAAGGCCGTCTCGACCCGTTCGGCGTCGAGCAGTTGCTGTGCCCGGCCCGTGTCGGCCGCCGCGGCGTACGTCTCGCCGCCGACGACGTGGCCGGCCTCCGCGACGAGCGCCGGCTCGCCGCTGTGTGGGGCCGGCACCGTCCCCCCGACCGGTTCGGCCGTGCCGGTGACCGCGGCCACGCCGTCCGTCGGCAGGTCGCTGGGAGCGACGTGGACCGCGTCGCGAAGGGTCGTCGCCGTGCCGTAGTGCCGCCCGCCGTGCGTGGTCATGAACACCCCCGCCGACAGGGCGACGAGGCCGACGTGGTACAGCGAGAAGTCGTACCGCCCAACAGGGGCCGGCGGCGACCCCAGAACGTAGGTACTCGCGACCAGTGCGACGACGAATACTGTCCCGCCGACGAACAGGACGGTCCGCTCCCTGTCGGCGGTCAGGTACGCAAGCAGGCGTGTGTCCCGGTACCGGTCGACGGCGACGAGCAGTACGGCGACGACCGCCAACGGGAGGGCGAAGTCCCAGAGGAACCGAGCGAGCATATCCCTCCTGCTCGCTACGGCTGTAAAAAACTACGCTACCGCTCTTCGTCGCGGCGCATCGCGATCTCGAACCACGGGCAGAGACGCAGTTGCCGGTAGTACTCAGGATGCTCGCGCAGGCGGTCGTAGGGCACCCACATGACGCCGTCGACCTCCTCGGGGTTCGGGTCCAGCGAGGTGTCGGTGAGGGTGGCCTGCAACACGGCACAGACCTCCCACTCCAGCCCTGCGTTCTCGTAGTAGCGCTTGTACTCGAAGCGGTCGGTCACCCGCAGGTCGTCGTACTGGTCGGGGGTAACGCCCAGTTCCTCTTCGAGGCGCTCCTCTGTGGCCTCGACCTGGGTCTGGCCTTCGACGGGGTGGGAGGCGACGGTGCCGTCCCAGTGGGTGTCCCAGAGACGCTTCGTGGCCGCTCGCTGGGCGAGCAACACTCGGTCGTCCTCGTCGAACAGCAGTGCCGTGAACGCCCGGTGCCGGACGCCGTCACCGGTGTGGGCGTCGAGGCGGTTGACCAGACCCACCTCGTTGTCGTCGGCGTCGACGGCGATGACGTCCTGCTCGGCGTTCTCGTGTGTCTCGTCCGCGTCGGTGCTCATATGCCGTATCAATCTCGGAGGGGATTCTTACACGCTTCGACTCGCCGCGCCTACCGCAGGTCGTCGACGAACTGCTTGACCACCTTCTCCTCGGCGCGGTGGAGCGTCTCGCTACACGTCGATTTGGCGATACCGACGGACTCGGCCAGTTGCGTCAGCGAGCAGTCCCGTGGCGTGTCGTAGTACCCCTCCTCGACGGCGGCCTCCAGCAGTTCCAGTTGGCTCTCGGTGAGCAACTGTTCGGACTCGACGTGTTGCTGGACGCGTTCGACGCTGAACGGGATGCCGAACTCCGAGAGTTGCTCGCCCAGTTCGGAGAGGCGGTCCTGTGGCGCCGTAATCTCCCAGACGGCCTTGCCGTCCTGAAGCGTGAACGGCATCTCCAGCGGGATGCCGGAGCCCTGCACCGGGAAGAGGAGCAGCGGCGTCGACGTCTCGAACTGTATCAGCGCCGTCTCGTCGCGGTGGGAGAGTATCTCCATCGTGAGGACGGCCTCCCGGGACTCGACGTCCCGCAACACCGCGGGCAGGTTCTCGGCGGTCACCTCCGCGAGACCGACGCCCGACTCCTCGCCGGGGAGCGCCGCGAGGATACGGAACGTCGCGTCCGCGTTGGCCCGGGAGACGTCGCCAATCCAGATGTCGTCCGGTATCGTGAGGGTGAGTTCTGCGCGAGGCATCGTCTTATCCGAATATATTCGCCCGGAGGATGGGGGCAGTTGTCCCGAACATGTTCGTACTTCTACGTCGGCACACGTCAACGTGTCGACGCCAAACACGTACGGTACTGTGAAGGTATACTACGGCGTCGAGCGTCGTGACGTGTTCGAACTGGTGACGATGTCGCTCGTCGTGTTCACCCTCGGCTACTGGAGTGCGGTGGCGCTCGCTCGCTGGTGGACCAGACGGGCCGAACCGACGGTGGCAGAGACGCCGGAGCGGCCCGAACGACGGCGAAGCCGGCCTCAGACCGGGTCGAGGTGACGAGCGTACGCCGCCAGACAGTGCCGCGCGTCGGCGAGTCGCGCCGCGCGGTGGTCGGCAGCCCGGTCTTCGAGGGCCGAGAGCGTCGCCCGAAGCCGCGAGACCTGTCCCGGGTCCGGCGGTTCCGGGTGCGCCTCCGCGAGGTACCAGAGTCTCGCCGCCACCTCGTCGAGACGCGCCTCGATGCCGGAGTCCGGTGGCGTCTCGATGGCCCGCAGGACCGCCCGGTTGGCCCGTCGGATGAGCCGTCGGCACATGGTCGGCCATAGCGGGACGAACCCCGAAAAAGCCGACCCGAACAGATTCGGGACCACCGAACCCTTATCTCGCTCGCCGGCCGCACTCCGGTATGGAACGCGTCTCGCTGACCCGCGTCGTCGACGCCGACGAGGAGGCGGTGCGGGCCGCGATGGCCGACGTCGGGCCGTTCATGACCGCGACCGGTGTCGACGGCGTGACCGTCGAGGGCGACACCATCGAGATGCGCAACCGGGTCGGCCTCTTCGAGATAGAACTCGACCTCGAAATCGTCGACGTCGAGGACGCGGTGCTGGCCTACGAGCAACGCGAGGGCGTCTTCGAGTCGATGCGCACCGAGTACTACGTCTCGCCCGTCGACGAGGGGACGGAGGTGACCGCGACGACCGAGTACACCGCGCTGGACCTCGCGGTCATCGGGCCGGTACTCGACAGCACCGTCGTCGAGCGCCAGCGCCGGAAGGAACTGAACAGCCAGTTCGACTGGCTGGAGGCACAGGTCACGTAAAGACCCGAACGTCTTCGGGACAGGACACAGCGGTCGCGGGGCCGAACGTCGCCGTATGAGCCACGCCCACGACGGCACGCCGTCGGTGACCGACGAGATTCACGACAACTCGTGGTCGGCGAACCTCGAAGGCCCGGCACACGCCGACGACCGCGAGTTGGTCGTCGCACAGGCCCGCGAAGCCATCGAGAAGACCACCGCCGGCAACCACGTCAACCTCGTCACGCACGCCGCCCACGGGCATCCGGAGATGTACCTCTACGAACCGTTACGGGAGCGGTTCGGCGACCGGGTCGACCTGACCTACGTCGACCAGTGTGGCTGTGGCGGCCACGTCGTCCGCGCACGGGTGAGCGAGTGATGTTCGGCGAGATGGACTTCGACGAGCGACCGCTGGTGCTCATCTGGGAACTGACCCAGGCCTGCGAGTTGGCCTGCAAGCACTGCCGTGCCGACGCCCAGCAACGACGCCACCCCGACGAACTCACGACGGCCGAGGGGAAGGCCCTGCTGGACGAGGCCCGCGAGTTCGGCGAGGGGCAACTGGTCGTGCTCTCGGGTGGGGACCCGCTGGCCCGCGACGACGTGGCGGAACTGGTCGACTACGGCACCGACCGGGGGTTGCGGATGACGCTGACCCCCAGCGGGACCCACTCGCTGACCCGCGAGCGACTGGCCGAACTGGACGACGCTGGCCTCCGGCGGATGGCGCTCTCTATCGACGGCGGGAGCGAGGCGGCCCACGACCGGTTCCGTGGGGAGACCGGCAGTTTCGCGGCGACGATGGACGCCGCCGAGACGGCTCGCGACCTCGACATCCCGCTACAGGTCAACACC
This sequence comes from Haloarcula rubra, assembly GCF_019599465.1. Classification (GTDB taxonomy): domain Archaea; phylum Halobacteriota; class Halobacteria; order Halobacteriales; family Haloarculaceae; genus Haloarcula; species Haloarcula rubra. Next base: position 19,952 of record NZ_RKLR01000004.1, on the reverse strand, counting down.
ACCGTCTGTGCGGAGACCGTCGAGCAGTTGCCCGCCATCCGCGAGTTGGTCGCGGACCTCGGGGCGGTGCTGTGGTCCGTCTTCTTCCTCGTCCCCGTCGGCCGTGGCCGGGTGCTGACTCCCGTCGACCCCGACCGGGCCGAGCGCGTGATGGCGTGGCTCCACGAGGTGAGCGACGAGGCCCCGTTCGGCGTCAAGACGACGGAAGCCCCCCACTACCGCCGGGTCGGCCTCCAGAACGACGAGGACGACGAGGGCGTCCGCCGTCGGACGGGCGTCCGCGCCGGCAAGGGGTTCGCGTTCGTCAGTCACACCGGCGAGGTGTACCCCTCGGGGTTCCTGCCCGAGTCGGCCGGCAACGTCCGCGAGACGAGCGTCGTCGACGTGTACCGGGACTCGACGCTGTTCCGACGGTTGCGTGACGACGACGCCCTCACCGGGAAGTGTGGGGCCTGCGAGTTCCGCGGCGTCTGTGGCGGCAGTCGCTCGCGGGCCTACGCGACGACGGGCGACCCGCTGGCGGCCGACCCGCTCTGTGCCTACGAACCCGAGGCGTTCGAGGGGGCGGTTCCCGACCAGCACCCGGCCGATTGAGGGGGTTTTTCACACGCTGGGAACGCGCGCCCCCCGTTTTATCCCGGGAACAGTGACATATGGGTATGACCGATTCGGGCATCAGGGTCGAACTGTCCGTGGACTCGCCGGGCGCGTGCCCGGTGGCCGACGTCTCCGAGGAGGCCGGGACGACGGTGACCGACGTGGCGCGAAGTGCACCGCTGGACGACGACGAGGGACAGGTGGTAGAGGAGTTCACCGCCGACGGCGGGGCTCGGGCCGTCGAGTCGCGCGGCGACGTCGACGAGGTGTTCTCCGGGGGCGACGGCGCTCGCTATCGGTTCGAGCGCCAGCGCGAGGGCTGTGTCTGTGAGACGGTCGAGGAGTTCGCGTGCCCCGTCGCCGACGTCCGCGCCGAGAGCGGCCAGTTACTGTTGACCTTCCACGCGCCGGACGTCGACCGCATCCGCGCTATCGTCACGCGACTGAAAGAGCTCTACGGCGACGTCTCCCTGCGCTCGCTCCGCCGCGACGGCGAGACGAACCCCTCGGACTCGGTCCTCGTCGACCGGAGCCGTCTCACCGACCGCCAGCGCGAGGTGCTCGAGACGGCCATCGAGATGGGGTACTTCCAGTACCCGAAAGGCGCCAACGCGAGCGAGGTGGCCGAGGCGCTCGACATCTCCGTCTCGACGTTCGCCGAACACCTCGCGGCGGCCCAGACGAAACTGCTCGACACCATCCTCGACGCCTGACTCAGGCCGCCCGACTCCGGAAGGCGGCCGCCACGAGCCACGCGTACAGCCCCGCACCGACCACGCCCGCCCCGTGCCCGAGCGACTCGAGTGCCGACAGCCCGCCGACGAGACCCACCCCCTGCCCGAGGAGACCGGCAGCGAGCAGTGCCACGGCGACCCGTGCCGTCCGGTCGGACGCCAGCGGCCACGCCCCGACCGACGGCGGGTAGAACTGGAGCGTCGCGCCCACGATTGTCAGGCCGAGAAACCCCAGCAACATCGCCCGGTAGTGCGCGGTCACCAGCGCCGGGTCCCTCCCCACGACCGCGAGCGTCAGACCCAGCGTGACGCCGCCGACACCCGCGAGGACGGCGAGCAGGACGGCCCAGAGACCGACGCGGCGGCGGTCCGAGCGCACGAAGAGAGCGAGGTACGTCGCGGCGAACCCGACGACTGCGACCGCTTCGAGGACGCCGCCCGCCAGCAGGATTCGGCGGTCGAACAGCCCGGCGGCGAGCGCGGCCGGTGCGACGGCGCCCGGGACGAGGACGACCGGGACGAGCCATCGGGGCGGGTCTGCGACGAGAAACCGCGGGAACAGGCGCAGACCGACGCCGAACACCAGTAGCGCCGCCGTCCCCGCCGCGAGGAGGTGCGACACCTGTGGCGTGGCGAGCGGTGGGCGCCCGAACGGGGCGGAGAGCCACACCGCCGCGGCGACGGCGAGATACGTGCCGGCGACCGGGACGGCGGTGTTGGCCCGTCGGTCGACCGGTCGCCGGTCGGCGTTCGCGCCACCCGTCCCCGTCGCCGCCCCGGAGAGGTTGTCACGGACGGTCCACGCCAGCGTGCCGAGCGAGACGGCGACCCCGAGACCCCACAGCGCACCGCCGGCGGCGCCGATCCACGACTGGTCGGTGACGCCGAGGCTGTCGGCGGCCAGCGCGACGGTCCCGCTCACCGACAGCGCGAACTGCACCGGCAGTGGCGTCGCCGTCGGCAGGTCCCGGTCGAAGAACGACGGCACCAGCGCGTAGGCCTTCCCGAAGAGGACGTGGAACACGAACCCGTACAGTCCGAGCGTGACGACGGTTCGGCGGCCGAGGCCGGCCGCGACCGCGAGGTACGTCGCGACGAGGAACGCGGCGCCGGCGGCGACGAACGCCCGACTCCACCGGGATACCCGCCGGGCACCCATCTACGCCCGTTCGACGTAGACGTGCCACTCGTCGTCGCCGACCCGTTCGCTGTCGTGGGTGTAGCCACGTTCCTCCAACACGCCGTACAGCGGGACCGGTTCGAAGCTGTTGACCAGCCGTAGCGTCTCGCCGGCCCCGAGGTCCGACAGGGCACCCATGATGTGTGAAAACGGCTCTCCGTCGACGTCTCGGACGTCGAGTTCGCGCACGTTCGCTCGCTCCGAGTGCATACGCGCATCGACGGCCCCGACCTGTCAGGCACTTGTGCCGAACGTGTTCGACTCCGTGAACGCCGCCGGCCCCACGGGCACGCCACAGACGGCACATCCGGCCGACAGGAGGCGGTCACGCGCGCCCTCGTCGACGGCCACGTGCGCCCCGCACTCGGGGCAGGTGAACCAGTACGCTGGCACAGTGTCGAAACGAACCGCGTGGGCGAGAATAACCGGATACCCCCGATTTGGCGGGTTTTTCAGGCCCGCTGACGCCGGTGGGTTCCCCGGACCCCGGACGTGCAGACGCTCAGAACCGGTCGTCGGTGCGGTCGTCGTCGACGCCGCCGTTCTCGACGGCCGTGTCGGTGTCTGTCTCCCACGCCTCGTCGGTGGTGGTCGTCGACGTGGTCGACCCACCGACACCAGCGAGCGGCGGTTCGCCGTACTCCTCCTCGTAGGCGTCTCTGAAGCCCTCGGACCAGATGTAGAAGATGGCGGACTGGCCGGCGAACACGATGAACGGCACCGCGAGGTAGCCGACGATGGTGATACCGAGGACGCTACTGACCACCTGCATGAGGATGTTGACGACGAACCCGAAGACGACGGCCTTCAGCATCGTCCCGTTGGTCGTGACCTCCCGCAACACGTCGAGGTCGAACCCGCCGCCGATGCTGTCCGTCCGAACGAAGTTCCCCGTCGCGACGGGCAGGACCACCGCCAGTGCCAGCACACCGACGAGGTAGACGAGGCCGCCGACGAGGATACCGACTATCGACAGTCCACCGGAGTCTATCCCCATGCCGGCGAACACCAGCCCGAAGAAGGGGACCCCGGCGACGAGGAGGACGGCCAGCGAGTACACGAGTACGACGACAGCGTGTTTGAGGCCGTCGACCGTCAGGCCGGCGAGGTCGGCGTCGCCCCACTCTGGCGGGTTCGCCGTGTCGCCGCCCATGACCCGGCGCATCACTTCGAGCATGTACCCGTTGAACGTGAACACCGGGACGACGAGGAGCGCACCCGGGAAGAGCAACAACCCACCGACGAGAATCCGCTTCAGCCAACTGTCACCCTGTGTCTGGTACTTGAGACTGTCTTCTATCATGTCATGGTAGCAATCTTCCGAGGCGTGTAAATAACTTGTGCCAGCCTCGGAATGATTCGCCGTGCGTCGGCCGGTCGTCGCGACGCCGATGCGCGCGGCCGCTCAGTCGCGGCGCCCGACGACGGCGAACGGTTGCGTCTCCCGCTTGTCGACGAGGTCCGCGTACCGATACGCACAGTTACACCGCTTGCAGTACACCGTCGGTCCCTGCTGGTCGCGGAGTTGGTGGTGGTGCTCCGGGCACATCATCCGCCACTGGTCCGCGAGTTTGTCGCCGACAGACCCGTCACTCCCCATCGACGCCCTCCGAGACGTTCCGGCAGTACGCCGTCGCCGCCGCCGCGGCCGTCTCGCCGCGGCCCTCGACTGGCACACCACCCTGCGTGACCACCCACTCGCCGTCTCGTTCCTCCACGACGAGCGTCGTCAACCGTCGCTTGCCGTCCGATTCCGTCCGTCGACCGTCCGATATCGACATACAGGCGGCTTTGGCCAGCGGTAGTAAAACCGTGAGCCACGGGTGCGGAGCGGAAGTGAAAGTGGTCGGTCCGGACGGTGACCGGTGTGGAAGTGGCCACTCGGAGACGACTGTCTAGTCCAGTGCCGTCGCTCAGAACCGTGGAAACGGAAGGATTGGGTGGCTGGGGAGTCGAGGCCCCAGTTTCCGACCGGCAAGAAACCGGTCGAAGTGTGGATGGGCCAACTCGGATTTGAACCGAGAGCCTCCCGGTTATCAGCCGAGCGCTCAACCTGATTGAGCTATTGGCCCAGATGAGCGCATCTTGGTGTATCCGAGGGGTATAGAAAAGGGTAACGTTTCGACGGCGGGATGCGTGAGAAACCGCACCACGGAGTCAGTTCTCGCTGTCCTCGAAGTCGACGTCGGTGGCGTCGTCGGGGTCGAAGCCGGCGCCGCCGGAGGAACCCCCACCGGTCGGACCGGACGGGCCGCCAGCGCCCGCCGCCGGGCCCTGCCCGTCCTCGTTCGGGAAGCCGCCGACGTACACCTGCCCGCTGGCGAAGCCGCCGGTCTTGGCGTCGATGTAGGGTTCGATGACCCAGCGGCGGACGGCCGCACGGATGGGGTAACGCGTCACCGGAATCGCCAGCAGCAGGCCGACGGCGTCGGTGACGAGGCCGGGCGTGAGGAAGAACGCGCCGGCGGCGATGAGCAGGCCACCGTCGACGAGTTCGTTCGTGGGTACCTCGCCCGTCGCCAGTTTCTGCTGGATGGACTGGAGCGTCGCCCGACCCTCGGCGCGGACGAGCAACATCCCGACGAGCGCGGTGAGAACCACGAGTGCGACGACGACGAGCGGCGAGATCGGGTAGATGACACCCGTGGCCAGCGCTACCAAGAGGACGGCGTCGAACAGCGGGATGAGCAACAGCAGCCCGATGACCCGGAGCATACCACCGCTTGCAGGTCCGGCCCCAAACGCCTTTCGAGAGGTGACGAGAAATCTCGCTTCGCTCGCTTCCTCGACACGGCGCGGGGACCGAAGCGGCCGTGGAGACCCGCGGAAACTACTCCGTTCGTGAGCGTCGACGAGACGGGACGGCGGTTCACTCGCGCTCGTGGACGCGAACCGCGACGGGTTCGGTGGGCGAGAGCGTGATTCGCATCCCCAGTTCCAGCGGCGGTTCGGTGATGGCCTCGAAGCGGAACCGCTGGGCGAGGGCCGCGAGCGCGAGTTTCGCCTCCATCCGGGCGAAGCGCATCCCGATGCAGTGGCGGGGGCCGCCGCCGAAGGGGTAGTAGGCGTAGTCCGGGAGGTCGGCCTCGAACGCGTCGGTCCAGCGCTCGGGACGGAACGCGTCGGGGGCGTCGTACCACCGCTCGTCGCGGTGGACGAGCCACTGCGGGATAGTCAACTGGGCGTCCGGTTCGATGTCGTACCCGCCCAGCGTCACCGGTCGGGTTGGCTGACGGAACGTGGTGAACGCCGGCGGGTAGAGCCGCAGCGTCTCGGTCAGCACCCGGTCCAGATACGGCAACTCGAAGAGGTCCGCCGGCGTCGGGTCCGCGCCGTCGAGCGTCGCGTCCAGTTCCGCGTGGAGTTCACGCTGGGCGTCGGGGTGGGTCGCGAGCAGGAACCACGCGTAGGTGAGCGTCAGCGCCGTCGTGTCGTGGCCGGCGACGAGGAACGTCAGGAGTTGGTGGCCCAGTCGCTCGCGGTCCATCGTCGCCTCGTCCAGCGAGAGGAGCAGCGAGAGCACGTCGTCGCGGGCCTCGCGTTCGGCGGCGGCCTCTGCCTGTCGCTCGGCGATGATGTCGTCGAGCGTCGCCTCGAAGGCCGCCCGCGTCCGTCGAACCCGGCGGTTGTTCGGCGTCGGCACCCACAGCGGGAGGTACGCCGAGAGGTTCGCCGGGTCGACGCGGTGACGCAGCGCCGACAGGAGCGGTTCGAGCGACTCGGCGGTGCGTTCGATGTCGACGTCCAGCAGCGTCTTCCCCAGCACTCGCAGCGTGTACGACCGCATCGCTGGCAGGAGGTCGACGCGCTCGCCGTCGCGCCAGTCGTCGGCCGTCGCCAGCGCGAAGTCGGTCATCGTCTCGCCGTAGGTGGCGATGCGCTCACGGTAGAACGCGGGCTGGAGGGCGGTCCGTTGCTGTTGCCACTCCTCGCCCTCCAGCAGGAACAACCCCTCGCCGATGAACTCCCCGAGCGTCTCCCGGAGGAGTCGCCCCTTCTCGAAGTCCGCCTCGTCGGTGACCAGCACCCGTTCGACGAGGTCCGGGTGGGTGACGAAGTAGCCCGTCGTGCCGGCGACGTTGAACCGCACCACGTCGGCGTCGACGCTGTCGGCCTCGGCGTAGAAGCCCAGCGGGTCACGGACCATCGAGAGCGTGTTTTCGACGAGCGGGACGCGACCGATTCGGGGCGGCCGCTGGCCCGGCGTAACCGGGCCCTGTCGCTCGGTGTCGGTCTGCTGGGAGCGCATCGGTCGACGTAGGGTCGTCCGACAAATCCGTCTTTCGTTTCGACGAGCTCGGGGTGGAAGGATTTCGTGAGCGCCGTGGACGCCGGATATCCCGCCTCGTCGGCCCGCGCGGTCGGAGTGACAGCCCCTTTGTACGCCCACCACCGACCCCGACACATGGACGAGTTCGCGGCGGACACGAAAGTCGAGTGGCGGGAGTGGGGCCCGGAGGCGTTCGAGCGCGCCGCCGACAGCGGCAAACCGGTACTGCTGTCGCTGACCGTGCCGTGGAGCGAGGAGTGTCGGGCGATGGACCGCGGGACCTTCGGCGAACCGCGCATCGCGGCCAACGTCAACGACGGGTTCGTCCCGGTGCGGGTCGACGCCGACCGGAACCCCAGAGTCCGGGAGCGCTACACGATGGGTGGGTTCCCCTCCACCGTCTTCCTCACCCCGGAGGGCGAGGTCATCAGTGGCGCGACGTTCCTCGGTCCGAACGGGTTCCGCGGCATCCTCGACAGCGTGCGCGAGTCGTGGGACGCCGAGGGGACCGCCGCTGGGTCGATTCCCCGACAGTTGCAGGACGAAGCGCCGCCGGCCGGCGAGTTGCGCGCCCGCATCGAGGAGCACATGATAGAGCAGTTGCTCGGGGCGTTCGACGAGGAGTTCGGCGGGTGGGGGTCGGACGTGAAGTTCCCGCTGCCCCGGACCATCGAGTTCGCACTCGTGCGGGCCCGCGACCAGGCGACCCGCACGCTCGAAGCGGTTCACACGCACCTGTTCGACACCTACGACGGCGGCTTCTTCCGGTACGCGACGGGCCGGGACTGGTCGAACCCCCGCCGGGAGAAACTGCTGGACGAGAACGCGGCGCTCGTGCGGGCGTTCGCCCACGGCTACCGCTACACCGGCACCGAGTCCTACCGCGACGCCGCCCAGCGCACCGTCGAGTACCTCTCGACGGACCTCTGGACGGGCGACGCCTTCGCCGGCAGTCAGGCGGGCGACGACGACTACTACCGCCTCGGCGCGACGGACCGCGAGGGGCGGGAGGCACCGCACGTCGACGAGACGGTGTTCGCCGACCGGAACGGCCTCGCTGTCGACGCGCTCCTGTGGCTCCACGCGTACACCGACGACGAGCGGGCGCGGCGGTACGCGGTGCGGGCCCGCGACCACGTCTGCGAGACGCTCGTCGACGACGGCGAGGTGGCCCACTACGCCGCCGCCGAGAGCGACACCGGCCTACTGCTGGACCAGGCCCAACTCCTGCAGGGGCTGACGACGAGTTGGCAGGTGCTCGGCGAGAGCGGTCCCGCCGAGGCCGTCGCCGACTGGACCGTCGAGCACCGCCAGCAGGACAGCGGGGCGTTCCGGGACGGCCCCGAGACGGGCGCGGGCCTCTGCGGGCGCTCGCTCCACCCGCTGGACGCCACCGTCGAACTCGCCGACGCGCTGGTCGACCTCGCGGCGCTCACCGGCGAGGACCGCTACCGGACCGTCGCCACCGAGGCCGTCGAGTCCTTCGCCGGCGCGGCCGAGCGCATGGGCGTCGAGGTGGCCGGCTACGCCACCGTCGCCGCCCGGTTGCGTGACCCCCAGACCCTGCGGGTGGGCACCGAGGCCGGGACGGACCTCCACCGGGCGGCGCTCCGACTGGCCGACCACGAGACGACCGTCGTCCCCGACCCCGACGGCGACGGTGTGGCACGGCGCTACGAGGGCGAGACGGTGACCGCCGAGGGCGAGACGCCCGCCGAACTCGAAGCGGCGTTGACGGAGTAGCGAGGGGCCCGCGGAGCGCGGCCCGCGACGGACCGGTGACCATCGGGAGCAGTGGAGCGGTAACGGGGGCTCGAACGGCGTGAGAGGTCTCGGGAAAGCGCAGCGGTGGAACCGCGAGCAGTCCCGCGGCGCGCGCGGCACGCCCTCGATAAGGAACGGCGAGAAACGTGGAGAAACGGTAAACCTGCGACGAGTTTTTGTTTCTGGACCGAGAGGGAACGGTATGGCGAGTTTACGAGACTTGGGGCTCTCTGAGTACGAGGCGCGAGCGTACCGGTCGTTGCTGGAGACCGGGCCGACGACGGCCAAAGAGTTGTCACGAGCTAGTGACGTTCCGATGGGCCGCATCTACGACGTACTCAACAGTCTGGAGACCTACAATCTGGTGCGGAGTCAGACGGCGAGTCGGCCGAAGAAGTACGTCGCCGTCGAACCGGACACCGCGCTGGACCGGTTGCTAGACGACAAGAAACAGGAACTCGAAGCCAAGGCCCAGCAGTACGAGGACATCGTCGACAACCTCTCGGACCAACTGGAGACGGCCGAACCGGTCGAGGAACCGTTCTGGACGGCCGCCGTCGGCCCGGAGGAGACGCTGGACTTACTGCTGGAGCGGTTGGCCGCCGCCGACTCCCGCATCGTCATGGTGGGGTCCTCGCCGGCCAGACAGGTCGACATCATCGAAGCGACCGAACGCATCGTCGACGAACTGGTCGCGGCGCTCGAACGGGGGGTCGACGTGTCGCTGTTGGTGCGCCCGGACCTCTTCGAGAGTCTGCCCCGGGAGGCCAACCGCGAGTACTACGACCGCCTCTCGCCGTACGAGAACTACCACGCCCGGGCGACGCCCAACATCACGACGACGTTCGAACTCATCGACGACACGGAGGTGTGTATCGAAGTGCCACACCCCCTCGGACGGGAGGAGACGTTCGGCGTCATCGACCTCAAGGACCCGGAGTTCACCGCGGACATCAGCAAGGCGTTCGACGACCACTGGGAAGAAGCGACGACTATCAACCCGCCCTGACGGACACCCGTCAGTCGGTGAGTTCGGACCGCAGATCGCCGAACTCGGCGACGCGTTCGGCGTGGGCGTTGTGCTGGTGGATGGACTCGTCGTTGGACTGTTTCATCGTGACGATGGCGTCGTCCGGCAGGTCCGGGAACTCCTCGACGACGCCCTCGGCCATCGCCCGGACGCAGTCCTCGACGAACTTCGCGTCCTTGTGGGCCTCGAAGGTCATGTGGTCCTCGTCGGGCCGTTTCGCGAGGTTGTAGATGCGGGCGCTCATGGAGTCGCGGGCCACCTCGATGAGTTCGTTGAGGTCGACCTCCGGCGCGCCCTCGCTCTCGACGGTGAGCGTGGCGTGGCCACGCTGTGAGTGACCCGCCTGTGGCATCGTCTCGAGGAACTCGTCGATGACCTCGTCCTCGACCTGCAGGTTCCGGAGGGTCTGCCGGGCCCGCGACGCGGACATCCCCTGTGAACACGGACAGACCGTCATCCCGGTGACGCGGGCACCGATCTCCTCGCTGGTGCCGTCCTCGGTCGCCGTCGCCGAGGCGATGATGTCGGCCGTCGACTGCGTGGCCACGTCGCTCTCGGGGGTCGTCTCGTGGGTGACGTACTCCGCTTCCATCCGGACCTCCGCCTTCGTGGTGTAGTCGTGTTTCGCCAGGAGCAGTTCGGCGGCGTCACCGCAGACGTCCTCGACGCGGTAGGCCTCCTCGGAGACGGCCGTCTCCAGCGTCTCGTCGATGACCTCCATGTTACGAGACATGTCGGCACCCTTCCGCCACGACGGGAGGTCGACGTACACTTCGAACTCCGCCATGAGGACGATGGGGTCGCGGTCTCGCCGTCCGAGTTTGACGAGTTTGTCGACACCCGTCACACCGACGCGGTTGAGACCGACTGTCACGTCCGGACTCGACGCCTGCACGTCCGGGAGTTGCTGACTCATTGGCCCGTCTTAGGGAGAGACCCGGTTAGTGCTTTCGGAACCCGTGGTTCTGGGTCGGCCTCTCAGTCCCTCTGTCCGGCGTTGACCGGGCCAGCGAAGTCGGTCATCTGCCCGGCCGGTGCCCAAGGAGAACAGTGACGAAACGGTTGTGGCAATTGCTACCAATCCAGCTATCGACGGGTCTACTCGCTCACGATGTCGTCGTACCGTGCGCCCGTCTGTTTCAGCGTCTCCGTCGAGTACAGTCGGTCGTGGTCGAACGGGAGATACTCGCCAGATAACTCGTCTATCTTCTCGTCGACGGCGTCGGCGTCGCGGCCGTGAATCATCGTGAAGAGGTTGTACGGCCAGTCCTGTTCGGGACGCCGCGGGCGGTGATAGCAGAGCGTGACGTAGGGCAACTCGCCGACTCGCTGGCCCAGTTCGTCCAGTCGCTCGTCGGGGACGTCCCAGACGACCATGCAGTTGTTGTCGAACCCGGTCGTGATGTGGTTGACCACACAGCCGATGCGCTTGATACAGCCGTCGTCCCGCAGTCGTTCGATAGCGTCGAGGACGTCGTCGACGTCGGCGTCGACGGCGTCGGCTACGTCGTGATACGGCGTCGCCGTCAGCGGGAACCCCTCCTGTATCTCCAGGAGGAGTCGCCGCTCCAGCGCCGAGAGGTTCGCGGCGGCGTCCTCGCTGATGCGGGTGGCGCTGGCGTCGGTGTCCTCGATGGACTCCCTGGCGAACCTGTCGCCGTTGACCACCGGGAATTCGAGGTCGATGTAGTAGTCGGTCAGCATCGGCAGGACGAGGACGTCACACCCGGTTCTGGCCTCGATGTCGTCGAGAATCGCGTCGCGTCTCTCGCGGGACCCGGCGGTGACGACGAACCACATGTTCCACTCGTGGTCTCTGGCGTAGTTGTGGTTCACCTGCCGGTACTCGTTGATTACCTCGGCCACTTCCTCGAAGCGGTCCTCGGGAGCGGCGACGGCCGCCAGCGTCGACGACCCGATGACCGGCGGGTTCAGCACCGCCCCGAACCGGCGGAAGATACCGGCCTCGCGCAGTCGGGCGACCCGTTCGAGGGCCTCGGCCCCGGAGATGTCCAGTCGTTCGCCCACCACCTCGAAGGGGCGCTCGCAGACGGGGAAGTCGCTCTGGAACTCGTCGATGAGAGCCGCGTCCACGTCGTCGATACGCTCGCGCCAGTCACCCGACCGGAGGCTCATTGTCACGTATTAGGCGTGAACGGGTGTATCACTTTCGGGAGTGGCCCGGATTCCCGCGATATAGGAACGAAACACAGGGGCTTTCAAACTCGGTCCCGAACCAGTTCGCATGGCACAAGCGACCCGTGAGTACGGCGAGTGGCCCCTCAAACGGCTGATGACCGAGGTCGTCGGCTCCGGCCACAAGTCCGCGGACGACATGAGCCGCGAACAGGCCCGCGAGGCGTTCCAGCGCATCCTCGACGACGAACCCGACCACACGACGCTGGGTGCGTTCTGGCTGGCCAACCGCTGGAAGCGTAACACGCCCGAGGAACTGGGCGCGTACGTGGACGTCATGCACGAGGAGTCCGTCGTCACCGCCGAACCCGACGCCGACCCCGTCGACTGCGGGGCCAACTACGACGGGAAGGGCCGGTCGGCCATCTTCGGCGTCGCCGCCGGCCTCGTCGCCGCCGCCGCCGGCACGCCCGTCGTCGTCCACTCGGGCGACCGCGTGCCGACACAGAAACAGGACGCCTACAAGCACGTTCTGGACGAACTGGGCGTCAGCACGGAACTCGACCCACAGGAGAGCGCCGACATGGTCGACGAGGTGGGCTTTGGCTACTACTACCAGCCGGCGTTCAACCCCGGAATCGACGCCCTGTTCGACCGCCGCGACAACATGGGTGTACGGACGTTCGTCAACACCGTCGAGACGCTGGCCAACCCCGCCGGCGCCAGCGTCCACCTCGGGAGTTTCTACCACCTCCCCTTCGCGAAGAAGATGGTCCGCACGCTGAACAACGCCACCTCCAGCACCGTCGAGCGTGCGCTGTTCTTCCAGGGGATGGAGGGGTACGACGACGTCCGGCCCGGCGAGACGGTGGTCGCCGAGTGGCCCGTCGAGGGCGACGAGTCCGACGACGAGGACATCGCCGACTTCGAGATTCGCACCGGCGAGTTCGGCATGGACGTCACGAGCGAGGACCTGCAGGTCGAGGACGTCGCCGGTGACTCCGCGACCATCACCGAAGCGGTACTGACCGGCGAGCGGACGGGCGACTTCGCCGACGCCGTCGCGCTGAACGCCGCCCTGCGCATCTACGCCCGCGAGGACGCCGACAGCATCGAGGACGGCCTCGAACAGGCGCGAGCGGTCATCGGCGACGGGAGCGCCGCCGCGAAACTCGACGCCCTCCGCGAGTTCTGAACCGCCGCGACGCTTTTCGTCCGGGAGCGCCTCTCCCACGTATGCGAATCGGAATCGTCGGTACCGGGAGCGTCGGAAGCGCCCTCGCACGGGGGTTGAGCGCGGCCAATCACGACGTGGTACTCGGGTCACGCGACCCGTCGTCGGCGTCACCGGACCTCCGCGATCGGGCGGACGTCGTGGCCGTCCTGGACCAGCGAGCGGCCGCCGCCCACGGCGACGTCGTCGTCCTCGCGGTGCCGGCGGGCGTCGTCACGGATGTGGCGTCGGACCTCGCGGACACCCTCGCCGGCAAGACGGTGGTCGACACCACGAACGAGTACCCGGCGGCCGGCGAGGACCGAGCGCTCGCGCTCCGTGTCGCGGACGTACTCCCCGAGGCGGCCGTCGTCAAGGCGTTCAACACCATCGGGGCCGAGCGGATGACCGACCCCGTCGTCGACGGCGAGCGAGCGACCATGTTCGTCGCCGGGGCGGAGACCGACGTCGTCGAGCGACTGGCGGCCGACCTCGGGTTCGACGTGGTCGTCGCCGGCGACCTGTCGACGGCCGGCCACCTCGAACACCTCGCGCGCTTCTGGATACACCTGAGCGTGGCCCGTGGCCGCGACATCGCGTTCCGGTTCCTCGAATCGTAGGGCGTCGCCGTCGCCGATACGTACATATAGACGTAGCCAGTACCTCAGGTGAGTCTTGTTGGCACGGGCCACGCCCGACAGCTGGACTCCGAGCGTGATGTCAGACAAACAAACCATCAGAGCACTGTACGAGCAGACCATCCCGTCCGTCGTCTCGGTGTACGTCACCGACCGCGGCGACGACCGACGCCGCGGCGGCGCCGGGTCCGGGTTCGTCTACGACGACGAACACGTGGTCACGAACCAACACGTCGTCGGCGACAGCGACTACGTCGAACTCCGCTTCCACGACGGCGAGTGGCGGACCGGCGCCGTCGTCGGCGACGACCCCTACACCGACCTCGCCGTGGTCCACGTCACGGACCTGCCCGACGACGCGGTTCCGCTCCCCGTCGCCGACGCGAACCCCGACCCGGGCGAACGCGTCGCCGCCATCGGCAACCCGATGGGACTGGACGGAACCATCACCGTCGGCTACGTCAGCGGGACGAACCGGTCGAACCCCACGGGCACCGGGTTCACCATCCCCGAGACCATCCAGACCGACGCGGCGGTCAATCCTGGCAACAGCGGCGGCCCGTTGCTCACCCTAGACGGCACCGTCGTCGGCGTGAACCGAGCGAAGGGCGGCGACAACATCGGTTTCGCCATCGCGCCGACCATCGTCCGACGGGTCGTCCCCGTCCTCGTCGCGGACGGACGGTTCCGCCCCGCGTACCTGAACGTCCGGACCATCGACGTCTCGCCCACCGTGGCGGAGGCCAACCGTCTCGAGGAGACGACCGGCGTCCTCGTCGTGGACGTCGGCGGCGACTCCGGCACGACGCTCCGTGGCTGTGACCGCGTGGTGCAGGTCCGTGGCCGCGAGGTGCCGACCGGCGGCGACGTCGTCGTCGGCGTCGACGGCCGGACGGTCCGGTCGACGGAGGAACTGACGAGCTATCTCCTCACGGAGGCCGACCCCGGCGACACCGTCGAGGTGACGGTCCGCCGCGACGGGGTGGAGTTCACCGACAGCGTGACGCTGGGCGAGCGACCGGTGCCCGGGTCCCGGCCCCGCCGCGGCCGTGGTCGACGCGGCCCGCTCACCCGCTGAGTCGGGTCGGCCGGCGGAACCCATTTTCTCGCGCGGGCCGAACACCCACCGATGCCCTCGACAGACGCCCACTCGGACACCGAGTGGACGGTCCCCGCCGACGGCGACGTCTGGTCGCACACCACCGTCGAGACGAACGGCGTCGAGTTACACGCGGTCACCGCCGGGCCGGAGGACGGCGAGTTGGTCGTCCTCCTGCACGGCTTCCCGGAGTTCTGGTACGCGTGGCACCACCAGATTCCGCCGCTCGCCGAGGCGGGCTATCGCGTCGTCGCGCCGGACATGCGCGGCTACAACCGCTCGGAGAAGCCCGACGGCGTCGCCGCGTACCACGTCGACGAACTCGTCGGGGACGTGGTCGGCCTCGTCCGGGCGTTCGACCGCACGTCGGCCCACGTCGTCGGCCACGACTGGGGTGGCGGCGTCGCGTGGCAGACGGCCATCGAGCGGCCAAGCGTGGTCGACCGACTGGCCGTGTTGAACGCGCCCCACCCGAGCGCCTTCGAGCGGTTGCTCCGGTCCTCGCCATCTCAGCTCCGGAAGTCGTGGTACATGTTCTACTTCCAGTTGCCGTGGCTGCCGGAGTTCGGACTGGCGTGGGACGACTACGCCGTGCTGGACCGCATGCTCGGCGAGGGGACGGTCCGGCCCGACGCGTTCACTCGGACGGACATCCAGCGGTACAAGACCGCACTGGCTCAGCCCGGTGCTCGGACGGCCACGGTCAACTACTACCGGGCGCTGGTCCGCCACGCGATCAAGTTGTCGCTGACGGCGGGCGGCGTCGGCGACCGGTCCGTCCACGTCCCGACGCTGCTCGTCTGGGGCGAACAGGACGCCGCACTGGACGTCCGCCTCAGCGAGGGGTTAGAGGAGTGGGTGCCGGACCTCCGCGTCGAACGGCTCCCCGACGCGAGCCACTGGGTGCAGTTCGACGCGCCAGAGCGAGTGACCGACCTGCTGGTGGACTATCTGGTGTGACCCGAACCGACCTGTCGGCGGCGTGTGCGAGTCGGGGCACCCGCCGGTCGTCGCCGGACCGCTCGTGTTCGGGTCGGGCGACGACCGGTGACGCGCCGTAGTGGGCAAGCTTTTCTGGGGTGCATCCGTCCGACCGGGTATGAGCGACCTGACAGCGACGCTCCACACCACGGCTGGCGACATCGAAGTCGAACTGTACGACGAGAAGGTCCCGAACACCGTCGAGAACTTCGTCGGGCTCGCGGAGGGCGCGAACGACTACGACGGCACCGAGGTCGGGCCCGGCACCGGCGCGTGGGAGGACCCGGAGTCCGGCGAGAAGCGCATCGACCCGCTGTACACCGACATCGAGATTCACCGCATCATCGACGACTTCATGATTCAGATGGGTGACCCGACCGGCACCGGCCGTGGCGGCCCCGGCTACACGTTCGACGACGAGTTCCACGACGACCTCTCACACGAAGGGCCGGGCGTCCTCAGCATGGCCAACCGCGGCCCGGACACCAACGGCTCGCAGTTCTTCATCACGCTGGGCGCACAGCCACACCTCGACGGCAAGCACGCCGTCTTCGGTGAAGTCGTCGACGGGATGGACGTCGTCGAGGACATCGGCGACGCCGACACGGACGTGAACGACGCGCCGACGAGCCCGATGCTCCTCGAGTCCGTCGAGATTCACCGATAAGGACAGCGACGCTAGCTCCGTTCTGGGGTGCCGCCGCGGCTCGACCCGCGCCGCGGGAACCGCTTTCTGAGGTAGCGCACGACCGGGAACAGCCGTTCGCTCATCCGGTCGGAGACGCCGGTCTCGCTGGCGTACACCAGCACCGGCACGTCCATCTCCTCGGCCAGTCTGACCACTTGGTCCGGCGTGCTGCCGAACAGCGCCTGTCTGAGCCAGCGGTCGCGCGAGGCGCCGAGGATGAGGACGCCGCCGTTGTCGGACGCCGTCTCGACGAGGCCCGCGGCGACGGACTCGGCGGTGATGTTGTGGACCTGTGTCGTCTCGACGCCCTCCAGCGCGTCGAGCGTCGTCCCGGAGGTCTCGTCGGTGCCGCGGTCCCCCGAGGAGACGTTGACGAGGTGGAGTTCGCTGCCGTTCTGTCCCAGTTTGTTGACGAGGGGGAGCAGGGCCTGATGGTGGGGGCCGCCGCCGGCGCCGATGTTGATGACGTCGAGGTCCTCCGCGGTGACCGTCTTGTCGGCGAAGAACACGTCACACGGCGCCTCTCGCTCGACCGTCTCGGTGACGTCCTGGTGGCGCTCGGGGTAGCCCATCAGAACGAGGTCGGCCTCGTCGTCGCGGGCAGTCTGGACGATGTCGAAGGCCACGTCGCGGCAGGTGTGTCCCTCGACGGTGTAGTCGACGTCGAGGCCGGCGTCGGCGAGTTCCGCCTGGATGCGCTCGGTACGGGCCTGTGCGGTGTCCTGAACCGTCTCCCACGGCGTCTGGTCGGGCACCTGCGTGACGGTGAGGACGTGGACGAGTGGATCCTCGTCCGAGACGGCCGCGAGCGCCTCGCCGAGGCGCGCGTACCGTAACGCTCGGTCCGGTCTCGCGATGGGGATGAGGACGCGATAGCGGCCTTCCGACTGTTCACCACCCGTCGTCCCGGCCGACTCCGGAACGACCTCACGAAGCAGGTCTTCTTCCACCGGCGCACCGCCCCAGAGGACGTAGGCCACGACGAGCGCGACCGTCAGGAGGAGGCCCACCACGACGCCGATTCGCGGGAGATTGTAGATGAGTCCGATGTTCGCGAGGACGCCGACGACGGGGACGACGGGGACACCGGGAACGCTGAACCCGCGCTCGATGTCGGGGAACTTCCGGCGGGAGAAGATGAGCGCGATGTTGACCACCGCCAGCGGCATGAGGAGGTTCAGCGTGGCAAAGCCGGTCAACGCCGTCAGGCCGAGGTCGGTCAGCGTGAGCGGTCCGAGGACGGGGAGCGCAACTGTGAGGTCGAAGGGCACCAGTCCGCCCTCCGCCGGGAAGACGGCGATGAAGAGGACGATGAGCGAGACGATGGTGGCCGTCGCCGTCATGACGCTCCAGAACGGCGTCCCGTACTCGCGGTGGATGCGGGCGAACCGCCGGGGGGCCTGCCCCTGCCGGCCCATCAGTGACCCGATGGAACTGGCCGCCAGTATCGAGGCGTTCGACGCCGACACCATCGAGAAGATGGCGCCGGCGACGATGAGCGACCGACCGATGCTCCCGAGGAAGCCGGCGGCGACCTCGCCCATCGCCGTCTCGCCCTGCCGGGCGATGACTTCCGGCGGTACCGGCGAGTTCACCATGGCGACGATGACCAGCGCGTACAGTATCGTCACCGTCACCATGCTCGCCGCGATGGCTCGCGGGACGGTCTTCTGGGGTTCGATTATCTCGCCGGCGCTGGCCGCGATAGCCGAGAACCCGAAGAACGTGATGAACGCGAGCGCCGAGATGGTGAGGATGTCGATGGGGCCGCCACCGAAACTGGTGGCGAACTCGGTGACCGCCGTCGACGGCCCGCGGAACGCGAACGCGCCGCCGATGAAC
Source organism: Haloarcula rubra (assembly GCF_019599465.1). Classification (GTDB taxonomy): domain Archaea; phylum Halobacteriota; class Halobacteria; order Halobacteriales; family Haloarculaceae; genus Haloarcula; species Haloarcula rubra. The sequence goes on along the minus strand of NZ_RKLR01000004.1, from coordinate 1,780 downwards.
GCGAACAGCACCGCGACCTTCGCGCCGGTGACGATGAGCTGGAACCCGCCGCTCTCCTCGGTCCCGCGAGCGTTGAGCACGCCCAGCAGGACGGCGGCGAGGACGCCCGTCGTCCCGTGCGGGAGGACGTGCAGCGACTCGGGCAGGACGAACTCGAAGAACCACTCGTCCATCGTCGCCAGATAGAACGCCGTCGTGCCGGTGTAGCCCAGAAACAGTGACATCCCGATACCGTAGGTCAGCAGGTCGCGGTCCTCGAAGGTCCGCGAACAGAAGAGGTAGCCGCCGCCGTTCTCGGAGTAGATAGAGGCGAACTCGGAGTAGGCCGCCGCCGTCACGCCGGCGATGAGCGCGGCGATGACGAACGCGATGACGGCGCTGGACCCGATGGCCGCCACGGCGGTCCCCGACAGCGAGAAGATGCCCGCTGCGATCATCGTCCCGAGCCCGATGGCGAAGGCGATTTTGAAGTCGAGGGTCCGGGTGTGTTCGACCATTCGTCTGCACTCGCATTGTTCCACCCATCACGTAACCCTGTCGCTTTCGGGGGTTTCGTCAACTGTGCGACAGTCGTGGTCGCGCTCGGTCACGTGCGACGCGACACGGTGCGGAGCAGCCGCCATGCGTCACCGCCGACCGGTGCGGTGGGTAACGGCTATGCCCGTCGCGCCGCTGTCCCCGAACAGTGGCACACATCGACCGACTCACCGTCTATCCGGTGAAGGCACTGGACGGCCACGACGTCGAGCAGTCGACCGTCCTCCCGGGTGGTACCTTCGCCCACGACCGGGAGTTCGCGATGTACGACGCCGACGGCGACGTGGTCAACGGCAAGCGAACCGCTCGCGTCCACGACGTGACGACGACCTACGACCCCGAGACCCGGACGCTCGACGCGTCTGTTCCCGGCGTGGGCGCCGAACAGTTCGACCTCGCTACCGAGTCGGGACGAGCGCGTGCGGCCGAGTGGCTCGGCGACGTGTTCGGCGTCGACCTGACGATAGCGAGGGACACGGAGCGCGGCCACGTCGACCGGCGGGAGATGGGCCCCTCCGTCGTCAGCACCGCCACGCTGGAGACGGTGGCCGGGTGGTTCGACGACGTGACCGTCGACGGGATGCGCCGCCGCCTCCGCGCGAACGTCGAGGTGGGCGGCGTCCCCGCGTTCTGGGAGGACCGCTTCGTCGGCGCGGACGCCCCGGCGTTCGAGGCCGGCGGCGTCCGCATCGAGGGCGTCACCCCCTGTGGCCGCTGTGTCGTCCCGGAGCGCGACCCCAACACGGGCGAACAGACCCCCGACTTCCGCGAGCGGTTCCTCGAACGGCGCCGCGAGACGTTCCCCGAGTGGGCCGACCGCGACGCTTTCGACCACTTCTACACGCTGATGCTCATCGGTCGCGTGCCGGAGGCCGATAGAGGTGAAACGGTCGCCGTCAACGACGACGTGACGATAGTGACGTGAGCTGGGCGGGGCGACCGACAGTCGACCCGTCGACGTGGCGAGTCAGTCGGCGCTGCGTCGGGGGACGTAGCCGCACGAACAGAACTCCTCGGCCGGTGCGAGGGCCGCGCCGCAGTCGGGACATCGGAACGTCTGGACGTCGGTTCGCTGGTGGGTTGCCATTGTCGAACTACTGCGACTCGTCCGTTACGGGCACTGTCTAGTTCTGGATGACCTCACCTGGCGTTTTGCCGTCGAGTGCCTGGTTCGGTCGTTCGTGGTTGTAGTGGTGTCTGAAGCGTCGTAGCCACTGTTTCGCGCTGGATTGACTGCCCCTCC
>NZ_RKLR01000003.1 GCF_019599465.1 Haloarcula rubra | reverse complement strand
GGCGGCCATAGCGGCGGGGTTGCCTCCCGTACCCATCCCGAACACGGAAGATAAGCCCGCCAGCGTTCCAGGGAGTACTGGAGTGCGCGAGCCTCTGGGAAAGCTGGTTCGCCGCCACCATTCATACTCATATTCATTTCGAGCTTCGCGGAGAGATATCTCTCCGCGGGGCTCGTCGTCCTTGGGGAGCGGCCGCGCTGATGGCGGCGAGCGGAACGTTTTCGACTGTGGTCGGCCACGGCACGGTATGCCCGCGAATCCGACAGCACCGGCGACGGACGGTGGGACAGAGACACTCGGAACCATCGTGCACGTCCCCGAAGGCGACAGCACGTACGGGAAGCGAGCGTTCAGGAACGTCGAGAACCTGCTGGCCGACGAGACGCTGACCAGTGACGTCACCGTCGTCTGCAACGGTGGTGGGGTCGACCATCTACTGCGGTCGGCGCCGACCGCGACCAGTGTTCGGACACTCGTCGAGCGCGGGGTCGACGTGTGCGCCTGCCGGAACTCGCTCGATAGCGGCGGCTACGATGCCGACGAACTCGTCGACGGCGTCAGAGTCGTCCCGACGGCGATGGGAGAACTGACCAAACAGCAAGCGTCGGGGAGCGCCTACGTCAGGCCGTAGTCACTCCTGGATGAGGTCGAGGAGTCGCTGGTAGTGGGTCCCGAAGGCGTCGTCGGAGCGGTTCCGAGGCCGCTCGATATCGACATCGACGACCTCCCGGACGCGGCCCGGTTCTTTGGCCATGACGACGACCCGGTCGGCTAGCTTGACCGCTTCTTCGACGTCGTGCGTCACGAAGAGGATGGTCTTGCCCGTCTCGGTCCAGATGTCGAGCAGTTCGTCCTGTAGCATCTTCTTGGTCTGGGCGTCGACAGCGCCGAACGGTTCGTCCATCAGGAGCAGGCCGGGGTCGACGGCGAGGGCGCGTGCGAGGGCGACGCGTTGTTTCATCCCGCCGGAGAGGTCCCGTGGGTAACTGTCCTCGAACCCGTCGAGGCCGACGAGGTCGACGAGTTCCTGCACCCGTCGCCGGCGCTCGCCCGAGTCGACGGTGTCGGTCTTCTCGAGGCCGAAACCGACGTTTCCGGCGACGGTGCGCCACGGGAAGAGGTGGTACTCCTGAAAGACGAGTCCGAGGTCGGGGCCCGGACCGTCGACGGGGTCGCCGTCGAGTGAGACGGTCCCGTTCGTCGGAGCTTCGAGGCCGGCGATGATGCGAAACAGCGTCGTCTTCCCACAGCCGGACGGGCCGACGATGCAGACGAACTCGCCGGCCTCGACGTCGAAGGTCACGTCGTCGAGGGCCTGCACCGGACCCTGTGCGCTGTCGTACTGCTTCCCGACGCCGTCGATGCGGACCCGCGGCGTCTCGGTGGGGTCCTCTACCGCCATGCCAGCGCCCTCCGTTGGAGTGTGCGGAACGCCACGTCGACGAGCAGGAACATCAGACTCAACACGAGGATGTAGGTGATGACGACGTCGACCTGCAGGTTGTTCGAGGCGCGGAGGATGCGCCGACCGATGCCTGCGACACCGAATATCTCGGAAGCGACGACGAGCATCCAGCAACGGCCGATACCGGTCCGGATGCCGGTGGTAATCTCGGGGAGTGCGGCGGGGAGGACGACGGCCTTGATGAGTTCGAGGTCACCCTGGACGCCGAGACTGCGAGCCACGTCGAGGAGGTCCTCGGAGACGCCTTCGACGCCGCCGTAAGTCGCGTAGAAGTTGATCCAGAACGCGCCGATAGCGATGATGAACGCGGCCCCAGCGTGGTTGATGCCGACCCACGCGATGGCGAACCCGATGAGCGCCAGCGGGGGGACGGGCCGGAGTACGCGGACGACCGGCGACGTGAGGTCGTCGAGCAGCGGGCTCCACGCGAGGGCGACGCCGGCGGCGATACCGAGTCCCGTCCCGAAGAACGCGCCGGGGACCCAGTGGAGGGTGCTGTTCCAGAGTGCGGTCAGCATCCCGCCACTGGTGGCCTCCGTGTAGAACGTTGCGCCGACGGCGACGGGCGAGGGTAACACGTACGACGGTTGCGCGAGCGATGCGAGCCACCAGACGACGACGAACGCGAGGAGACCGGCGGTACCACGGAGCGCTCGCTGGGGGTCGATGTCGGCGAGCGCACCGGCGACGGTGTCGTCGGTGTGGTCGACTTCTTCGGTGACGTCGATAGCCATTGTGTGGTGTGTGAGTGAAGTCAGTCAGAGGCTGTCGTAGACGCTGTAGTCGAATATCTGGTCCAGTGACAGCTGTTGGTCTATCTGACCGTTCTCGTTGGCGAAGCGGGAGAATATCTTGGTTCCGTTCTCGATTTCGCGCGGGTCGGTGACGAAGTTCGAGAGGGGGCCCTGCAGGGCCGAGAGCGCCTGATCGGCGTCCATCCCGATACCTTCTTCGACGATGCTGGCGGTCGGTTCGGGGTTGGTCCGGATGAACTCCGTCGCTCGGACGTGCTGTTCGAGGAACTGGGTGGCGACCGCTGTGCCGCGGACGTCGTCGCTCATGAGCGTCACGGCGGCAGGCTGACCCGGCATAATCTCGCTCGCGAGTCTGAACGTCGAGACCGGGACGTTCGCTCGGTCGGCGCGGGTCGGCACCGGTTCCATGATGGACGAGCCGTCGATTTCGCCGTTGGCGATGGCCTGCCAGACGGCGTTTGCACCGTTGATTTCGAGGATGTCGACGGTCGAGGTGTCGACGCCCTCCTGTTGGAGCCAGTAACGCAGGAGGACGTCGGGCACCGACCCCTGTGGGAAGGTCCCGAAGCGGAACTTGCGCCCCTTCTGCTCTTCCCAGACTGCGAAGGCGTCGGCACCGTGTTCGTCCCAGAGGGCCTGTAAGTCCTCGTGCGCGAGGATGGCCATCGGTTCCTTGATGTTCGCGGCGGTCACCTTCGCCGGGATGCCCCGGTCGATGACGATCATCGAGGGGACGATACCGAACATCGCCACGTCGAGTTCGCCGCCCCCGTAGGCCTGGATAATGGCGGGGCCGTCGGTGAACTCCTGCCCTTCGATGGTCGCGTCCACCTCTTCGAAGTACCCCTCCTGTTCCATCACGAAGTACTGCAGGTCGGGGAAGATGGGCATGTAGGCGACCGAGAGCGAGTCGCGGCCACTGGAGCCACCGATACCGAGGCAGCCGGTCAGGCCGGCAGTCGCGGCGACGCCGCTTCCAGCGAGATACGCACGTCGAGAGAGTGTCGTCTGTTCAGTCACGAGTGCCGACGCTAGCGGCGTCGAACGCTTATGGGCAGAGACTCCGTCAAAATCGTCGGCCACTTCGAACGGCCGGACAGTCGTGAATCGCCGCTATTTACCGTCTCACGGCACTGAGACGGTTACCTATCGAAACTCTCCCGTCGTAGACAGGGGCAAAATACACCGGTAATTGTGTGGGCTACCCGCTCCGGTCGACGTCGACCGACGCTCGGACGTCGCCGGCAGACCGAGCGACGTCGACGGTGTAACGGCCGTCGTCGACGGTCCACCCGTGGCGCGAGTCGTATCGAGAGAACGCGAGTTCGTCGAGCGAGAGCGAGACGGTCCGGGACTCGCCGGCGTCGAGAGAGACGGACTCGAAACCACCAAGCTCCCGAACGGGTCGGTCGACACCGTCGACGTCCGGTGGGCGAACGTAGGCTTGGACCACCTCGCGGCCCGGTCGCTCGGCGACGTTCTCGACGCCGACCTCGACGGTGGAACGGTCGACCGCCACCGCGTCGCGGTACTCGAACGTCGCGTAGGAGTGGCCGTGGCCGAACGGGTACGTCGGGTCGACGCCCGTCGCGTCGAAGTGTCTGTACCCGACGAACAGACCCTCGTCGTAGTGGGCCACGCCGTCGACGCCGGGGAATCGTCGCTCGTCGCTCGTCGGGTAGGCGTCCTCGGGTGCGAACGTGACGGGGAGGCGACCACCCGGGTCACGGTCACCGTAGAGGACCGACGCGAGCGCCGTCCCGTCGGCCTGTCCGGGGTACCACTGTTCGACGATAGCCGCCACGTCGTCGCGCCACGGCGTCTCGACGGGGCCGCCCGAGCGGACGACGACGACGGTCCGGTCGTTCGCGGCGGCGACGGCCGAGACGAGTTCGTCCTGTCGGCCGGGGAGCGAGAGGGAGTCGCGGTCGCGGGCCTCCGTCGTCGCGTCTCGAACGACGACCACGGCCACGTCGGCGTCCGCAGCGGCGTCGACGGCGGCGTCCAGCGAGGGTTCGGTCGCCGGTGTGGTGCTCTCGTCGGCGTCGTGGCCGCTCTCGACGAACGGTAACAGGTCGAACAGCGAGACGTCTTCTATCTCTGGGACGCCGCGGGCGACGGTCACCGTCCCGCCGGCCCGCGTCTCGACACCTTCGGCCGGACTCACCGAGTGGAACGGCGTCGTCTCCGAGGACCCACCGCCGCCCAGTTTCGGTTCGTGGACGTGGGGGCCGACGAGGGCGACGTCTGTGTCGTCATCGAGTGGGAGGACGCCGTCGTTCTCCAGCAAGACCGTCCCGCGGGCGGCCACGCGCTCGGCGAGGTCGCGGTGGCGCTGGCTGTCGAGTTCGCCGGGTCGGTCCCCGTCCGCGAACAGTCCGACGCGGGCCATCTGCCCGAGGACGCGAACGACCATGTCGTCTAGTCGCTCGGGCGGGACCGTTCCCTCGTCGATAGCGGCGGCGAGCGGGGCACCGAACAGGCCCGCGTGGGTCGCGTCGGGGATGCCGTCGGGCCACTCGAACTCTTCTATGTCGCCGTCGTCGTCTTCCACCGGGACGCCCGGCATCTCCACGTCCAGTCCTGCGTTCGCCGCGCCGACGGTGGTCTCCAGCCCGTACCAGTCGGAGACGACGTAACCGCCGAACCCCCACTCGTCTTTGAGGACGTCGCCGACGAGACGTTCGTGGTCGCTCATGTGCGTCCCGTTCACCCGGTTGTAGGCGGTCATCACCGACCCGACGCCGGCCTCGACGGCGGCGCGGAACGGCGGGAGGTAGAGCTCTCGAAGCGTCCGCTCGTCCACGTCGGCGCTGACGGTCGTCCGGTGTGTCTCCTGGTTGTTGGCGACGAAGTGTTTCACCGTCGCGACGACGTCCTCGGACTGGATGCCGGAGACGAGCGCCCGGCCGACGTCGCTCGCGTGGACCGGGTCCTCGGAGAGGTACTCGAAGTTGCGGCCGCAGTGGGGGACGCGGACGACGTTCACGCCCGGTGCCAGCAGCGCGTCTTGGTCGTGGGCGCGCGCCTCGCGGGCCATCGCGGCGCCCTGTGCGTGTGCGAGTTCGGGGTCGAACGCTGCCGCCGTCGCGATGGAGGCCGGAAACGCCGTCGCACGCTCGCCCTCGGCACGGATGCCGAGCGGACCGTCGACCAGTCTGAACGGCAGGACGTCGAGGCGGTCGACACCGGGGAGATAGCCGGTCGCGGTCTCGGCCGGGTCCTCGGTACCGCGGACGAGCGCCAGTTTCTCGGCACGGTCCATCTCGGCGAGGAGTGCGTCGACGTCGGGTGAGGTCCGGACCATCGGATACCGGGTCGTCGGTCCGAAGCGGTAAAGCCGTTCGCACGTCCGCGCGCGGCACAATCGGTATCAGTCTCTCCGGCGAAGGGACAGTATGACGGACGAGACTGGGACGCTGCCGGACGAGACCGGTATCGGACGTGTCGCGCTGACCGTCGGCGACGCGAACGACACCGCCGAGTTCTACGAGACGGTGGTCGGACTGACGGTGCAAGCGCGGCGCGACGACCGGGTCGTTCTCGGTGACGGCGAGACGGCGCTGGTGGAACTCCACGAGGACCCGGAAGCGCCCGAACGGTCCCGGAGGTCGGCGGGCCTGTTTCACACGGCGTTTCGGGTGCCCTCGCGGGCCGCACTGGGGGACGCACTGGAGCGCGTCGACGCGGAGTGGCAACTGTCCGGGGCGTCGGACCACCTCGTGAGCGAGGCGCTGTACTGCCGTGATCCGGAGGGTAACGGCGTCGAAATCTACCGCGACCGGCCGAGAGCGGAGTGGAACGAGACGCCCGACGGCGGCGTCGAGATGGCGACGGAACAGCTCGATACCGCGGGAGTGCGAGCGGACGCGACGGGGGCGAGAACGGTCCCGGAGGGGACAGACGTCGGGCACGTCCACCTCGAAGTCACGTCGCTGGACGCGGCCCGCGCCTTCTACGTCGACGCGCTGGGGATGAACGTCCGGACGACGTACGACGGTGCGCTGTTTCTCGCCGCGGGGGACTACCACCACCACGTCGGCGCGAACGTCTGGAACGGCCGGACGGACCCGGCCAGTGGCCGCGGACTGGCGTGGTTCGAACTGGTCCTGCCGGACGCTGGGGCCGTCGAGGCGGCGACCGACCGACTCTCGGCCGCCGGGTACGAGGTGGCGTCGGCGGGTGAGGCGGCGACGGTGACCGACGACGACGGCATCACGCTTCGCCTCCGGGCCTGAACTGGTTGTGCCAGTGTTACCGGCTACTCAAGAGGACGGACGCGGTAACAGGGGTATGGCAACGAGGGCTGTACACGAGGCGGAGTGGCAGACGACAGACGCGGTCGGCGTCGCGGAGGGGCGGCGATGAGCGGGCCACATCAGGGCCAGCAACTCGTCACCGCCGGCACGCCGCTGGAGGAGGCGGACGCGGCGATGGTGCTCGTCCACGGACGCGGGGCGACGGCCCGGAGCATCGTCCAGATGGGCCAGGAGGTCCACTGGGACGGCCTCGCACTGCTGGCACCGCAGGCCGCCGGCAACACGTGGTACCCGAACTCCTTCCTCGCACCCGTCGAGGACAACGAACCGGGCCGGAGTTCGGGTTTGCAGGCCGTCGGCGACGCCGTCGAGACGGCCACCGACGCCGGTATCGACCGCGAACAGGTCGTCTTGCTGGGCTTCTCGCAAGGGGCCTGTCTCGCGAGCGAGTTCGTCGCCCGGAATCCGCGCCGCTACGGCGGCCTCGTCGCGCTGAGCGGCGGCCTCATCGGCGAGTCCGTCGACCCGACCGAGTACGAGGGTGACGTCGAACGGACGCCGGTGTTCGTCGGGTGTAGTGACGTCGACCCGCACATCCCGATAGAACGGGTCCACGAGACGACCGAGGCGTTCGAGCGGTTGAACGGCGACGTCGACGAGCGCATCTACGAGGGGATGGGCCACGGCGTCAACGAGGACGAACTCGACGCCGTCTCGGAACTGGTCGCCGACGTGCTCGACTGAGGCGTCAGCGACCCGGTTACTGGAGGCTCACCGCGAGGCTTTGAGCGATGCGCTCGTACACCGGGTATGGACACGACACGCCGCGAGTGGCTCCGCGCGGTGGGAGGCCTCGGCGTCGTCGGCGTCGCCGGCTGTAGCGGCACCGGTGGGTCCGGCGGCGCGGCCGAGGGAACCGACCGAACCGACAGTGAGACGGACGAGTCCACGTCGTCGGCCGGACGCCCACCCACGGCGGACCAGTCGCTGTACCTCGGCCACGACGTGGAGACGATATCGGACAACATCGTCAGCGGCGGCGTTCCGAAGGACGGCATCCCGGCCATCGACGACCCGACGTTCGGGCCGCCGGACGAGGCCCCACTCGACCCCGGCGACCCGGTGTTCGGCGTCGTCCGTGACGGCGAGGCGAAGGCGTACCCGCAGCGAATCCTCGTCTTCCACGAAATCGTCAACGACACCGTCGCCGGGGACCCGGTGGCGGTGACCTACTGTCCGCTGACCGGCACCGCACAGGGGTTCGAACGCGGCCCCGTGGAGTTCGGCGTCTCCGGCCGCCTCGTCAACTCGAACCTCACGATGTACGACAGAGGGACCGATAGCTGGTGGCCGCAGGTGCTCGCGACGGCCGTGCGCGGTCAGATGCAGGGCGCGACGCTGCAGGAGTTCCGGGTCGTCTGGACGACGTGGGAGGCGTGGCGCGCCGAACACCCAGACACCGTCGTCCTCACGGAGGATACCGGGTTCCAGCGACGGTACGGGACCGACCCGTACGGCAGCTACAACCCGAAGCGCGGGTACTACGCGAGCGACCGAACGCTGTTCTCGCCGCTGGAGTCGGACGGCCGGGCCGACCCCAAACGGGTGGTCGTCGGGACCCGGACCTCGGAGGGCGCACTCACGTTCGACAAGGAGACGGTGCTCGCCGAGCGCGTCCTGACTGGCGACATCGACGGCACCCAGTACGTCGCCGTCGCCGACGACGTACTCTCGACGGCGTACGTCTACGCGAACCCCGACGCGGTGACGGTGAAGGCCGTCGACGACGGCTACCGGGTCGACGGCGAGACGCACGCACCCGACGCGTTACCACTCGACCGGACACTCGCCTTCGACGGCATGTGGTTCGCGTGGGCGGGGTTCTACCCCGGGGTGGACTATGTCCGCTGACGTCGCCGCCGGGTCACAGTCGACGGTGACTCACGTCGAACGACTGGTCCGACAGACCGCCGTCGCAGTTCGCGGGGCGTTCTCCCGGCGCGACGGCCGCGTGACGTTCGCCGCGACGAGCGTGTCGTACCTCGTGGTGTACCTCGCCGGGTTGCGCCACCTCGGCCTCGGCCCGTGGGGGTTCGAGGTATCCGTCGTCGCAGACCCGCTGGCCCGGGCGACGCGACTGGTCAGCCCGTTCCAGTGGGAACCGGTTGCGCTGGTCGCCGCCGGTCCGGTCGAACTCCTCGTCTCGCCGCTGAACGTCGCACTCGGGGCGATACTCGCGACGCTCGTCGGCGTGAACCTCGCCGTCTCCGTGGTCGCTTACCGGGGTCCGAAAGCCTGCAAAATCGGGCCCGGTGCGGGAGCGGCCGCGGGGCTCCCGGGACTGCTCTCCGGGTTCGCCTGTTGCGGGCCGACGATACTGCTGGTGGTCGGGCTACAGGCCAGCGCCACCGTCCTCACGGTGTTCCAGTGGCTCGTCCCGTTCGCGGGGCTCGCGCTGGTCGGGACGTTGCTGTGGGTCGGGACGAAAGTCGACCCGGACGCCTGATCACTCGACGTCGGCGAGCGTCCCGAACTCGTCGACGGGGACCACCGAGTAGTCGATGTTCAGCGTGTCCTTCGTCGCGCGAATCTTCCCGACGAACGTCGAAATCTCTTCGAGGTCACCCTCCAGAACGAACAGTTCCATACAGCGGTGTTCGCCGACGTGGCTGTGGAAGTTCGATGCGACGAGCCCCTCGTGTTCGTGGCGCAGGCGCATCATCTTCTCCTCTACGGTCGTGGTGTCGTAGTCGAAGAGGACGGTGACGATGCCCATCAGTTCCCGCCCCTCCAGCCGCTTGTCCTCGAACTCGCCGAGCAGGTTCCGACTGGCCTCGCGGATAATCTCGCTCCGGCCCGTGTAGCCGTGCTCCTCCGCGAACTGGTCGATGCGCTCCAGTAGCGACTCCGGCATGGAGACACTGACGACGGTCATATATTAAACGAGCACCCAGTTCCTATTAAGGATTATCGAACGGGGCGGGAACCGACAAACTACGGCGTGTCGCCCGAGTTCACGGTGGGGAAAACTTATAATTAGGTCGTAAGACCCTCTTAACAGTATGACCGCCAACGTCGTGACCGACGTTAACCGGCCGTACGTCCCGGGGACCGGGGCGAAACTCACCGCCGAGATAGAGGTCGAGCCGGGACAGCAGGACGAGCGGCCGACGCGACAGATAGCGCTGTGTATCGACGCGAGCGGGTCGATGGCGGGCGACGAGATAGAGCGGGCTCGGTCCGGCGCCGAGTGGGTGTTCGGACTGCTCGAAGACGACGACTACGTTTCCATCGTCGCGTTCGACAGCGACGTCCACGTCGTGCTGGAGGCGACGCGGTGGGGCGACGTCTCCCGCGAGGCGGCGATGGAGGCGGTCGCCGACATCGCGGCCGGCGGCGGGACGGACATGTACCGGGGTCTCGCGGCGGCGGCGGAGTCGCTCCGGCAGCTCCCGGACGACGGCAACACCGCTCGCCGCGTCCTCCTGCTCTCGGACGGGAAGGACAACACCCACGACACGCCGGAGTTCGAGACGCTGGCCCGCGAGATAGACGGCGAGGGCATCCGCATCAAGTCCGCGGGCATCGGGAGCGACTACCGCGAGGAGACCATCCGGACGCTCGGGAGCGTCGCCCGCGGGGAGTGGACCCACCTCGACGCGGCCGGCGACATCGAGGACTTCTTCGGCGACGCCGTCGAGGAGGCCGGCACCGTCGTCGCTCCCGACGCCCGACTGGAACTGGACGTGGCCGACGGCGTCGAGGTAAGCGAAGTCTACCGTGCGCTCCCCCAGACACAGGAGGTCACGCCGGAGTGGGAAGCCAACACGACGGTCGTCAAACTCCCTGACCTGCTGGACCGCGAGACACAGCGGGTCGTCCTCAAGGTGCACGCGCCCGCCCGCGACATCGGACAGGAAGTCACGCTCGCGGACGTGACGCTGACCGCCGACGGCGAGACGGCCACCGGGGCGATAACCGTCGAGTACACCGACGACCCCGAGAAACTCGGCGAGCACAACGAGGAGGTCGACGTCGACCACCGGCAGACGGTCATCAAGACGGAACTCGGCAAGGGCAACGTCGCCGAGGCCCAGACCCAGATAGAGCGGATGACGCAGGTCCACGGCGCCGACACGGAGGCCGTCGAGGCGGCCGAACGCCAGACGGAAATCGTGATGGAAGGGGGGCGAGAGGAACAGAGCAAGGCGACGAAGATAGTCACCGACGAGGGCCTCCAGAAGTGACGGCGGCCTCGGCGGACGACGGCGGGCGAGGACCGACCGACGGACCGTGACCATGGCGTGGGAACCCGAACCCGGCGACGTCGTCGCCGGCCGCTACGAACTCGCCGAGTTCCTCGGCAAGGGCGGGTTCGCGAAGGCCTACCGTGCACTCGACACCCAGACCGGCGACGACGTCGTCCTGAAACACCCCAACTACAGCGAGTCACAGAACGACCGGAGCGTCATCGAGGAGTACTTCCAGAAGGAGGCCGAGACGCTCGAACGCATCGCTGCCGCGGGTGGCCACGAGAACGTGATGGCGCTGTACGAGACGGTCGAGGACCGCGGGACGCCGTTCCTCGTCGTCGAACTCGTCGTGGGCGGCATCGAACTCGACGAGGTCATCGAGCAACACGGCCCCGTCGACGCCGAACAGGTGCGACAGATAGGCATCGACCTCGCGGACGCGATGGGGTTCATCCACGAGAACGAAATCGTCTACAGGGACCTGAAACCGGAGAACGTGATGCTCACGCCCGACATCACGCCGACGCTCATCGACTTCAACACGGCGACGGGGTTCGACGCGACGGGTGACCCGTCGACGGGCAACACCGGAACGACGATTCTCGGCCCGTTCAAACCCAGAGAGGTCGCCGAAGCGAGTCGGACCGACGTCCGGCAGGGGCCGTGGTCCGACGTCTACTCCATCGGGAAGATTCTGCTCTTCCTGCTCAAGGGCAGTGTGCCGAAGAAAGACGGCGTCAACCCGCAGGACTTCGGCGCGGACTGCCCGGACGACCTCGCGGAGATAGTCGAGCGAGCGACGCAGTCGGACTATCGCCAGCGCTACCGGAACGCGACGGTCCTGAGGGACGTCCTCGAAGCGAGGGACCCGACCCCGCCGGCGACGGCGTCGGTGCGGTACATACAGGCCGACCAGCGGTTCACCGTCGAACCCGGTGACACCATCGGGCGGGCGGGAGCGACTGGGCCGCCGGCATCCATCACCATCGACGACCCGCAGGGCGAGTACATCTCCTCGGTGCAGGTCCAGTTCGACACGGAGGGCGACGACTGGTACCTCGTCGACCGGAGCCTCAACGGCACGTTCGTCCAGAAGGGGTCCGGATGGCAGCGGGTGCTGTGTGAAGCGGGACGTGAACGCCTCCGGAGCGAGGGCGAGGACCCGACCGACCGCCACGGCGACGTGCCGCCGGAGTCGATTCGGCTCCGGGACGGTGACCTCGTCTCGCTCGTCCACCCGACCTACGGCGTCACGTTCGAGTTCGACTCGGAGTAACCATGCGATACGCAACCAACTACGACATCGGCGACCGGAAGCGCGGACAGGGAATCAACGAGGACAGCCTCTCGATGACCGTCTTCGAGGAGGGTCACCGAGACGGCTATCGCGGGCAGACACGGCCACCTGTCGACGGCGGAGACGCGGGCGACGGGCAGGCCGAACGCCCTGTGAACCGCTCGGCCGGCGTGTTCGTCCTCGCCGACGGTGCCGGCGGCCACGACGCGGGCGACGCTGCATCCTACATCGCCACGACAGTCGTCGCCGAACGCCTCGCTCCCGTCGCCATCCGGGCGGTCAGGAGCCATCCCGACGGCTTCGACGTGGACATAGACCCCGCAGTCCTCCCGGACGTACTCGGGCCGGAAGACGTCCAGACGGCCGTCGAGAACGCCGTGGTGGAGGCTCACCGGGAGATACTCCGGTACGCCAGCGAGTCGGGTACCCAGTCGTACACCACCGTCGTCGCCGGCGTCTACGCCGACGGGAAACTCCACCTCGGGTGGGTGGGCGACAGTCGGGCCTATCTCGTCAACCACGCCCGCGAGGAGCTCGTCCGCCTCACGAAGGACCACGCCGTCGTTCAGGAGTGGGAGGACGCCGGCGAGATAGATTCCGTGGAGGCCCACGTCCACCCGAACGGCAACGAGATAACCCGGGCGCTCGGCGGGTCGGGCCACGAGGACCCCGACCGGGCGATGGTCGACGTGGACACCCGGACCGTTCGTCTGTTCGCCGAAGACACGGTACTGGCGACGAGCGACGGTCTCATCGACGCCCAGACGGACGCACCCGCTCTCTACGAGCAGTACGTCGAGGCGGAGAAATCCGAGGAGGCGGCCGAGACGGTCCGTGAGGCCGTCGTCACCGACGACGAGATTCGAGACGTCCTGCTCGATGCCGAGTCGCTCGACGCCGCCGCCGCCGAGTACGTCTCGCTGGCCAACGACCGCGGCGGGAAGGACAACGTCTCGGTGCTGCTGTTCGAGGACGACGCGCTCCCCGAGACGCCGAGTAGCGGCGGCTTACCGATACGGGCGGTCGACCCGGACGTGGACGTCTCCGACCGCGAGACGGTCATCATGTCGGAGGAGTGAGGGGGCAACTGTTTTCTTTCTCCCCGTGAAAACCGCTCACGAACGAGTATGTCAGACGCGAGCACCGGACAGACCGTAGAGTGCCCAATCTGTGGGGAGGCCTTCGACCCGACGGTCGCGGGTGGGTGGTGTACGAACACGGAGTGTGGCGAGTGGCAGTACACCGACGACGAGAGCGAGGCCGACGACGAGACGGCGGCCACCGACGACGGCGACGGCGACTTGCTCTCGGAGGCCACCGAAGCGACCGCGACAGACGAAGATACCGACGAGGCGGCAGAGGCCGGCGACGCCGAATCCGCAGCAGAGGCGGCCGAACAGACGCCGACGGACGACGCCGGAACCGAGGCGGCGACGGAGGCCGACCCAGCGACCGCAGAGGGCGACGCGGCCGCGGGGGAGGACGGTGCGAGCGAGACGGACGCGGAGGCAGCGGACGCGGACGAGACGACCGCTACCGACCACGCCCCGTCGACCATCGACTGTCCGGACTGCGGGACGGAACTGGACGCCGACGCGAACTTCTGTGTGGAGTGTGGGGCCGACGTCCGAGAGGTCGAACCGGCCGCCCCGCTCACCGAGTGTCCCAGTTGCGGCACCGACGTCGACGAGACGGACAGTTTCTGTGTCGAGTGTGGCGAGAACCTCGACGCCCACCGCAACGAGGGCGACGCGGGGGAGGACGACGAGACGGCGACCGACTCCCACAGCGACGACGCGGAGACTGACGCCCCATCCCAGACCGGCACGGCGGCCGAGGACGCCGTCGAAGCGCTCGAAGCGCAGTCCGACGACGAGAGCGGGTCGGACCCGGTGCCCGACTCGCTCGTCCTCGAGGTCCGCGGTCGGGAGATTCCCGTCGAGGACGGCGACACGGTCGGCCGCGAGGTCCGCGCGGCACTGACCGACGCCGGTCGGCCGGAGGACGAGGCGGTTCGCGTCCACCGCGAACACGTCCGGTTCGTCCGCGAGTCCGACGCCTTCTATCTCGTCGACCTCGGCGACAACCCGACCAGCCTGAACGGTCGAACCTTGCAGAAGGGCGACCGCGAAGCGGTCTCGCCCGGCGACGAACTCCAACTGTCCGGCGTCGCCACCGTCACGATTCGCGCGCCCTGACCGGACCACACGAACTAAGCCGCCCCTCGGAGATACCCCAGTAATGGCTGACGGCGTTCCAGTCGCGGAGTTTCGACGGTCGATTTCGTTGCTACGGAGCGAGTCGTGGGTGCTCGTCGGGGGAGTGGTGGGTGCCCTCAGTTACGGCCTCTGGGTACTCGCGACGGGGATAGCGGTCGGGAGCGCCACACCGGGGCTGGCGAACGGCGGTGTGACGACGGTCGGCGGCGCCACCGTGACCGGTCTGTCGGTGATCGGACTGGTGCTGTGGGTTCTCCTCCCTGCCACCGTCGTGTCCGCCCTCGCCGGCCGACGGTTCGTCAACGAACACGGGAACCTCGACAACCGGTACCGACTGGACCACCCGAGTCTCCTCCTCGCACCGCCGGGCTTGGTGCTGTTCGGGAGTCTGGCGGCGACGGTCACTACCGGGCGGTCGGCGGCGCTGACGGCGATAATCCTCGTCGCGAGCGTCCACTTGCTCGTCCGCACCGTCGCGTACGGCTACCGGGTCTACACGCTGTCGGTCCCGCGACTGTTCACGGCGTTGCTCGCCGCCGCCGTCGCGGCGCTGGCCGGTGGAGTGCTCGTCGCGGGGACGCTCATCTCCGACCTGAGTGCGACGGCACGCGGGCCGGTAGCGCGGGCGGGGGTACCGACGGTGGTCGAGACTGGCCTGACACTCGCCGATATGACTCCGGCCGACGCGCTGGCCGGTCTCGTCGCGGTGCCGGCACTCCTCGCGACGGCCTACCTCGCGGTCCAACTCGTCGCTGGAACCGCCGTTCGGATGCGGGCACCGCTGGCGAACCCGACGCGACGCCCGGGCCAGCGGTTCCCGATTATGCCCCCCGTGAGTCACGGCGACAGCGCCGAGAACCACGACGGGACTGCCGGCCACGGGACGGCCGGGAGCGACGCCGCCCCGGTCGGCGACGCGCCGTCGGAGACCGACCCCGACGCGGCGGCCGACGAGTCCGACGACGACCGCTCTCACACCCGGGTGTTCACGCCGGACGAACCCGCTCCCGGCGACAGTGACGCAACGACGGAGGTAGCGACCGTCGACGGGATGGCACCTGACGAGGACGGGACGGACGACGAGTGGGAGGACGATACGGCCGTGTTCTCGTTCGACCGCGAGGACTCGTCGCCGGACGCCTGTGACGCCTGTGGCGAGACGATAGCCGCGGACGCCGAGGTGTCGTTCTGCCCGAACTGCGGCGACCGACTGGACTAGACGTCGAAGACCACGTACGCCCGCCAGCCGTCGTCGGTCGCTTCGAGGGCCATCTCCGAGTACGTGACCGCCTTGACTTCGCGAGCGCTGACTGCCGAGAGCGGGACCCCCCGGGCGCTGGCCGCGACGCGCCACTCGTCGCCGCTACCACCGACCGTCGCGTCGTTGTCGACGGGGAGGACGTTCCGCACGTCTCGCTCGTATATCAACTGGTCGAGGTAGTCGAACAGCAGCGCCTCGCGCGACTCGGCGGTGACGGTCAGGTCGAACCGACTCCCCTCGTCGGGGACCGCGTCGCACATCGCGGCGGCGAGACCGTCGGCGATGGCGGCGAACGTCTCGTCTATCGTCTGGCCGGTCGCTTCGACGGCGACGTCCGCCGTGTGTTCTCGGAGGTCGAACGGCATCACTCGACTTTCGGGACGCCGGGGAGAAAGCGGTACGGGTTCGACCAGACCGTCAGCGGCGTCGGTCCATCTGGTTCGCCTTGCGCCGCATGAGTGCGGCGAAGGCCAGCGGCGAGAGGAACGCCATCGCGATGACGGCCGCGAGCGCGGTGACGGGGCCGCTGGCGGACCCCGTCCGGCCGCCGTCACCGCTCGTCGCGTTCCCACGGCTGCTCTCACTGTCGCCGCTCGCTGTCGCCGTCGCGGTACTGCCACCGCTACTGCCGCCCGAGGCCGACCCGACGACGACGGCGCCCTTCATCCCGAGCCCTGCGTGGGGTTCACAGACGTACTTGTAGACTCCTTCGCTGTCGAACGTGTACGAGTACGTCGTGCCCGCCTCCGAGACGAGGCCGCCGGAGTCGAGGGGGCCGTCGCCGTCGGAGACGACGTTGTGGCCGCCGCCCTCTCCGGTCCACGTCCAGACGACTTCGGTCCCGGGCGAGACGCGGACCGCCGCCGGGTCGAAGGCGAACGCGCCGCCGTTGCCCTCGGCACCGACGGTTATCTCGACGGTGTCCTGTCCCGTCTCGTCGACCGTGCCGTCGAAGTTCCCGACGCCGTCGAACCACCCGCCGTAGTCGGGTCCCTGCTGTGCCGATACCGTCGCCGTCGTAGCGCCCAGTGCGACCGCACCGGCAG
Source organism: Haloarcula rubra (assembly GCF_019599465.1). Classification (GTDB taxonomy): domain Archaea; phylum Halobacteriota; class Halobacteria; order Halobacteriales; family Haloarculaceae; genus Haloarcula; species Haloarcula rubra. The sequence continues at coordinate 620,873 of NZ_RKLR01000003.1, read as the reverse complement.
TCGCCTGTGCGAACTGTCGTCGTGTCATCGAACCAGTCATGGGTGTGGTGTTGGACGACCCGGCGACCGGGTCACCGGTGACCGGTCGTCCCTGTCTGTGGGTCGGTTACAGACGGGGGTAAAAACTGAGGGGTGTTCTCAGCCGGTAGGAACCGGCGCGATGGTGTTCGAGACGGCGACTGCCCCAGCGTCCCCTGCCGACACCACACGGGATTCGACGACCACGGCGATTCGGTATCGTTCCCTCGACGGAACGAAACCGTGTCAATCGGTCACGAACGTACAATAGATTTAATATGTCACCTCCTGATGGTGTAGATACGTCACGCAGACCGACGAGGTGTTCACATGACCCGTACCACTCCTGCCCCGACGTCTTCGCCCATCGCACGCCGGCCGTTCGCCGGCGGGTGGGCCGCCGGACGCGGCATCGCTGCCGCGTATCCGGTGTCTCTTGCTGGGGGCTGGTGTGGTCGGGTGAGCGCCCGTCCGCTTCACCCCGCAGCGTAGGGGCACAGCGCCACCGTGGGACGGCCGTCCGGTCGCGCGGACACCCACTGCGGTGGAGCCTCGATTTCGAATCCCGACGTCGGCGACGCCGTCGAACGGCTCGACGGTCGCGTCGATTTCGCCGATACCCACGACGGTATCTACGTGGTGTCGGCCATCGACTGCCGCCGGTCGTCGGGAGTCACGCACCGTCACACAGACACGTCTCCACCGAGCGACGCGTCCGTCGCTCCTCCCGACGTGCTCGATTGGCGAGCCCCCGTCTCGGGGCCGGTTCGACTCCGGCCGTCGGCGTATGTCGCTCCATGCGACCGTCCCCGTCGACGCATCGGCCGACGTCTCGCTCCGGGTCCCCCGCGGCGGGACCGAAGACCTGGAGAGCGGCGTCGCCGCCGTCGTCGAGGGCGTCGACGGCGTCTCGGCCGTCACCGTCGACCGCGTGACCAGCGTCCGACCGACGTTCACCGACATCCGCGTGGACGCTGACCTGACCGTCAGCATCGCCGTCCCCGCGGACGCCGACCCAGAGACGGCGGTAGCCGACAGACTCGCCGACGGGTTCGGCATCACCTCGGTGAGCGACCTCACCGTCGAGGCGACCTGACGCGTCGCTCCACCCCTCGGTGCCCCCGCGTCCACTGGCGGACACCGGCACGGTCCGGGACCGGGTTCGACTCCCGGCGGGGGCGGAGGCACTATGCGACCTACGTACCTACTCGCCATCGCCGAACAGCGACGAGAACGGACGGATAGCGACGAGAGACGCCGACGCACCCGCCGTCGGTAACCCCGCGGGCTTCTGCGTATTCACAGTCAAACGACGGATACGAGAGACGTCGCCGCTCGACGCCGTGCCGCAAGAGCGGTAGCGCGACCCAGCGGAAAAACGACCGCAACATTGGGGCTCCGTGTGAACTGTCGTTCCACCCTTCCTAAACGATTGTCCCGGACGTATTCGCACCCGTTCCGAGCGTGCTGGAACGCGGCTCTCGATACAAGACGTCGATGTCCGTACCGACTGGTGATGTACACACGCCACCACCGACAGCGGAACTGGGGTGGTGCCCCGTGACACTGTCACGCCGTGACTTCCTGAGTGCGGCCGGTGCCGGTGCCATCGGCGCACTCGTCGGCAGTGGCTGGGGTGCCTCGCAAGCGACGGACCCGGTGACGAGCGTCGAGAACCCGCTCACGTCGTATCCGAACCGCGACTGGGAACAGGTGTACCACGACATCTACGCCTACGACGCCGTCGACTGGACGGTCTGTCACCCCAACTGCACGCAGTCCTGTGCGCTGAACTTCTACATGAAGAACGGCGTGCCGATACGCGCCGAGCAGGTGTACCACAACGAGGAGCCCTCTGTGGGGCCGTCGGGCTACGAGGACGCCGGCGTCAGCCAGAACTGGAACCCCCGTGGCTGTATGAAGGGACTGACGCTCCACCGGCGCACGTTCGAACCGTCCCGCATCAAGTACCCGATGGTCCGCAAGGGGTGGAGCCCGGACGACCCGAACCCCGAGGGCCGCGGCGAGGACGAGTTCGAGCGCGTCTCGTGGGACGAGGCCATCGACCTACTGGCCGAGAAGATGGCCTCGCTGGAGGACAACAAGCGGTTCCACGTCTTCAACGCCATCAAGGCCGACGGCCTGTTCACCCGCCACGGCGCGGGCCGGCGCCTCGCATCCGTCTTCGGCGGGTGTGAGTGGACGGAGTACGACTGGTACGCCGACCTGCCGCCGGGCCACGTCATCACCACCGGCTACCAGACGAGCGACGCCGACGCGGCCGACTGGCGCAAGTCCGACTACACCATCATCCAGGGGAAGAACCTCATCCACAACAAACTCGCGGACAACCACTGGTTCCAGGAGATGCGCGAGCGCGGCGGGGAGATGGTCGGCATCTACCCCGACTACTCGCCGACGGTCCAGAAGTGCGACCGGTGGCTCCCCATCCGGCCCGGCTCCGACCCGGCGATACCGCTCGGCGTCGCCCACGTCGTCATCCAGCAGGACCTGTACGACGCCGCGTTCATGCGGCAGTTCACGAGTCTGCCGTTGCTGGTCCGCGACGACGACGACAAGTACCTCCGCGCCCACGAGGTGTTCCCGGACCACAGCGAACCCGAGGGCGAGGAAGCGTGGGGCGAGTTCGTCGTCCTCGACCAGTCGGGAGACCCCGTCGCCGTCTCCCGCGAGGAGGTCGGCGAGGAGATGCCCGTCACGCCGACACTAGAGGCCGACACCGACCTCTCGCTGGCCGACGGGTCGACGGTCGGCGTCCGGACGGACTTCACCCGTCAGAAGACGAACGTGCTGGAGAACTACTCGCCCGAACAGGTCGAGGAGATTACGACCGTGCCCGCGGACGCGCTGGCGAAGACGGCCCGGGAGTTCGCCGCCGCCGAGAACGGACAGTGGTTCACCGGCGAGGGCATCAACCACTGGTTCCACGGCAACAGCGCACTCCAGCGCTCCATCTTCTTCGTCCAGTCGATGCTAGGCAACGTCGGCAAGCCGGGGTGTGGGTACTACAACTACTCCGGTCAGTACAAGATAGAACTGCTGGACGGCTATCCGCAGTACGTCAACCCCGACGGCCACTCGGCCCACGGGATGTACCCCGGCTACGCCCTCGCCTTCTTCGGCGGCGAGCGACTGGACCCCCACGAGATTCGCGGGGACTTCGACCGGGAACTGGACCTCGTCCCGCAGGGCGACGCCGAGGACCCGGTGATGCCGAAAGGAGCCGAGTCCTACACGATGTCGAAGCCCTCGGTCCTGTGGACGATGAACTGCAACCTCCTGAACCAGACGAAACACCAGGAGCACGTCATAGAGAACTTCGTGAAACACCCCGAGACGGAGAACGAACTGTTCGTCGTCTCGGACATGCACATGACCTACTCGGCCCGCCACGCCGACATCGTGCTCCCGGTGCCCTCGTGGCTGGAGTGTGACTACCCGGACATCACCGTCGGGCCGGAGAACCCGTTCGTCCAGATGGACCACGGGGTGATGGACCCGCTGTACGACACCAAACAGGACGGCGAGATAATCGCGCTGGTCGCCGAGCGACTCGACGAGAAGATTCCGCCGGAGGAGCGCCGCGTCGACTCCTACCGCGAGTACTTCGCGGAGTTCCTCGACGAGGACGGGGACGTGACCAACTACATTCAGGCGGCGTTCGACGCCGGCATCACCACCCAGGACATCGACGTCGAGGACCTCGAAGACGGCCCCGAGCGGTTGAACCTCAAGACCTACCCGCGAGTCCCGTTCTACTCGCAGATTCACGACGACCGACCGTTCTACACCAAGACCGGACGGATGGAGTTCCACAAGGAGGAAGACCGGTTCGTCGAACTCGACCGGGACGATTTGGACCACATCGAGAGCGTCGAGGGGACGCCGTACGAACCGAACGCGAAGTGGCCCGAGGCCGGCGAGGGGTCCAACGACCTCTACGAGGAGGGGTACCAGTTCTACTACAACACCCCCCACTCGAAGTACCGGACCCACTCGTCGTGGGGCATGACCGACTGGAACCTCGTCTGGTCGGCCCGTGACTTCGGGAGCGTCAGCGCCGACCCCGAGGGGACCGAACGCCTGATAGACGACTTCTCGTTCCCGGAGGGGGAGGGCGACACCAGCGACGCGCCGCCGCTGGGCGAGGCGTTCGTGGAGATGCACCCCTCAGACGCTGCGGATATCGGCGTCGAGAACGGGGACTACGTCCGCATCAGCGGCACCCGGGGCGACACCGTCGTGCGCGTGATGGTCAGCGAGCGCCAGCGACCCGGCGACGCCGGCGACATGGGCCAACTGACCATCTGGCACGGCTGGTGGCCCCAGCACTTCCCCGACGACGAGGCGTCAGAGGACGGCATCAAGGGGTTCAACGTCACGACGAACATCTGGCTGGACCCCGGTCAGGAGACCGACGACCTCGTCCACAAGGGCGTGTTCGGCGACCCGAACGTCTCCGACGTGGTCGACGAGGACGTCGCGTGGCACGGTGCGGAACTCGAACACGGCTACGAGGAGACGGTGTGGGCGCCGACGGGCGTCAACAGGGACGACCTCGTGACCGTCGAGAAGTACGAGGAGGCCGACTGGTGGCCCGGCGACGCCAGACGGGACGACCTGATGCAGGACTACATCGGCGGCAGTCTGCAGGGAGGTGGCAACTGATGGCGAAAACCTACAACCCACAACTCGGTCGCGAACAGCCCTACCCCTACGAACATCGCGAGGAAGAGCGGGACTACCACTGGGGGATGGTCATCAACACGAACCGATGTATCAACTGTAACACCTGCTCGTTCGCCTGCAAGTCGACGTGGACCAGCGGCGAGGGCGAAGAGTACATGTGGTGGATGAACGTCGAGACCGAACCTTACGGCGGCTACCCCATGGGATGGGACATGAAACTCCTCTCGGAACTCGAGGAGGACCAGACCATCTTCGAGGCTGCCGACGCCGACGAACAGGTCAAGGGCTACATCGCCCAGAAGGAGGCGTGGGAGTACCCGGCGCTGGGCGACGACCAGGCCCACGGCGAGTACCCCCGGGGCGACGTCGTCGAGTCCGACCTGGAGAACGACGAGTACCACGACATCTGGCAGTTCTACCTCCCGCGCCTCTGTAACCACTGCAAGAACCCCGCCTGTCTCGCCGGGTGTCCGCGACAGGCCATCTACAAGCGCGAGGAGGACGGCATCGTCCTGCTGGACCAGGAACGCTGTCGCGGCTACCGCCGCTGTGTGAAGGCCTGTCCGTATCACAAGCCGATGTACAACCCCGAGACGGGCATCACGGAGAAACCGGTCGGCTGTTACCCACGCATCGAGGAGGGGAACGTCCCGCGGTGTGTCTCCTCGTGTATCGGGAAGACGCGCTTGCACGGGAACATCAACCGCGGGCCCGACGCGGCGTCGCCCGGCGGCAACGCACCCGGCGGCCGGTCGCCCATCAACTACCTCGTCCACTCCGACGAGAAGGTGGCCCTGCCGCTGTACCCGCAGTTCGGGACCCAGCCACAGGTGTTCTACATGCCGCCGTACCACGTCCCGCCGGAGTTCCTCACGCAGATGTTCACGCCGAACACCGACCAGAAGCGCAACGACTGGCCCGGGTCGACCTACGAGGAGTCCGTTCGAATCGTACAAGAGCGGGTTCGAGACCCGAGCCACCACGTGCTTGGCATCCTCCAGTTGTTCGGCGCGACGACCCGCCTCGTCGAGACGTACACCGTGAAGGAGAACCGCGTGAAAGGGTGGGACCAGAACGGCGAGAAGGTCGTCGACATGCCCATCTACGAGGACATCGAGGTCCGCGAGGGCGAACAGTGGACGAACCAACCATGACGGGGGACAGCATGACCGACACGGACGTCGACACGACCGACCCGGCGTTCCACAGCGCCCGGGCGGCGCTGTACGCCGCCACGGCCGGGGCCTTCGTCTACCCCGACGAGGAGACACTGAGGGAGCTACAGAGCGAAGATGCCGTCGAAGGTATCGAGCAGGCCGCGGACCGACTCGGACTCGCGAGCGAGGCGGCGCGGTTCACCGCGGCCCTCGCCGACGCCGACGCGTCCGACCTCCAGTCGACCTACACCGACCTGTTCGGCCTGCCGACGGACGAGGGGACCTATCCGGTCGTTCCCTACGAAGGCAACTACACGGCGGGCGAGGAGATAGACAAGCAACAGCGTCGCATCGCCGCCGTCGTCGGCCTGCTGGAGACTGTCGGTCTCGAACCGAGCGACTCGTTCGGCGAACGGCAGGACCACGTCGTCACCGAACTGGAACTGCTACAGGTCGCCGCCGGTCAGCGAGCGGTCGTCGCCGACCGGGCCGACGACCCGAGCGAGAACGAGGTGGCCACGGAGATACAGGGCATCGAGGCGGCGGCGCTGGCGAACCACCTCGCGCCGTTCGTCCCCGCGATGGCTCACGACCTGCGGGAGACGACCGACTGTGAGGTGTATCTGGCCGCCGCCGACCTCGCGGAATCCCTCGTCGAGCTAGACGACGCGGTACACCCCGACCCGCCGACGCGGCCCGACGAACTGTCGCCGCCGGGGGTGACGGCGCGATGAGCGTCGCCGGCCCGCTCTCGCGACTCCGCCGCTCCGAACTCGTCGACGGCGAGGCGGCGGTCCGCTCGACGCTGGTCGCCGTCGTCGTGGCCGCCGGCGTCCTCCTCGCGCAGGGCGCGGTGGCCGCCGCGGTCACGAGCGGTGCGCAACCGACCGCACAGGTCGCGACCGCGCCGACCTCGCCGTCGGCGGCGACGTGGGACGACGCACCAGTTCGGACCGTCTCGCTCCAGAAACAGCAGATGGCGGTCCCCTACGGCGGGGGGTCGACCGACGAACTGGACGTGCAGGTGGCGACCAACGAGAGCCACGTCGCCCTCCGCCTCTCGTGGGTCGACCCGACCAGCGACGACGGCATCCGGTCGCCGCGCAACTACAGCGACGCCGTCGCCGTGATGGCCCGCGCCGGCGACCAACCGCCCATCACCATGGGGGCCACTGGCGAACCGGTCAACATCTGGTACTGGCGGTCCAGTTGGCAGTTCGGGAACAAGTCCTCGGAGTGGTCCGGCGACATGTACGCCTACCCGCACCCGGACGCCGAGACCAAGCCCGGCCGGGCCGCCGGCAACCCGCTCTCGCGGGCGGCCTACGAGAACTACGCGCAGAACTACTACGCCGAGGGGTACGGGTCACTGAGCCACGCACCCACACAGCCAGTGCAGGCCCGCGGCGAACGTACGGACGACGGCTGGGCGGTGACGTTCACCCGGAAGCGACAGACCGAGGGTCAGTTCGACGCGTCGTTCGACGGGTCCGAGACTGTGTATCTGGCCTTCGCCGTCTGGAACGGTAGCGCCGACGAGGTCAACGGCAAGAAGTCCATCACGTTGCAGTACTCGACGCTGGACGTCGAGAGCGGCGAACTGCGACCGCCCGAGAGCGGCGGGTCCGGTTCCAGCGGCTCCGGCGGGAGCGGCGCGTCGAGCGCCGGCGACAGTGGCGGAAGCGCCGGTAGTTCCGGTGGCGCCGGCGACTCCGGGTTCGGCGAGTTCGGTGGGATGCTCGGCACCGCCGTCTCCGCCATCGTCGCCTCGTGGCTCGTCGCCTACTGGAGGCTCGCACGATGACCTTAGAGGACTACCACAGCGCCCGCGACGGCGCACCGGCCGAGGACGAACGGTCCCTCCGCGAGTGTCTGACCGACCCGAGCCAGCGGCGCAGCGCCGCACTCGCGCTGGTCGACGTCGCCGAACGGGACGGCCTCGCGGACGAGACGGTCGACGCACTCTCCCGCGTCGTCACGGAGACGGGCGGGCCGGACACCAGACAGTTCGCCGTCGAGGCACTCGGGTTGGCCGGCGCGGGCGGCGACGCGATTCGGCGGGCGCTCGGCGACGACCACGAGTGGGTCCGCGCGGAGGCCGTCGTGGCGCTCTCCCGTGCAGCTCCCGACGACACCGACGCGCTCCGGGCGGCGCTGGACGACGACAGCGGGTGGGTTCGACGCAACGCGACCATCGCGCTGGGGAAACTCGGGGCCGTCGACCACGATCTGCTCGTCGACCGTATCAAGACCGACCCGCACCCGGCCGCGCGTGAGTACGCCGCACAGTTCCTCCCGGAGGTGGCCGAGGACACCGACGAGGCGGTTCGCATCCTCGCCGCGCTCCTCGCTCGCGAACCGAACGCCTACGTCCGGGCGAAAGCCGCCGACGGCCTCGGCGAACTCGCGACCGACCGCGCCGAAGAAGCGCTGGAGCGGCAGGGGCTGTCCGACCGGAGCGACGACGTGCGCCGGACCGCCCGCGTGGCCCTCGCGAACGCCCGCGGCACCGACCCCGAGGACATCGATATTCCCGGGCAGGGAGGCGACGAGTCCGCGCCACCGATGGCCGCTCCCCCCGGTGGGTCGGACGCCCCGAGTCCGGCGGACCCACGCTCGGGCCCGGACCACGACCAGCAGGGACGGCGAGACCAGCACCCGCCGAGCGGTCCCGGGCCGGCCCCGAGTCGTGAGTACGGTCACGACGGGGGTGGGCCGCGATGAGCGAGGCCGACGAGGCGGAGCCACAGCAGTCCGTGGCGCTGTCGATTCCGCCCGAGTACGCCGCGGAGTTCGTCGCCGAGGTGTTCGAGGACGCCGAGCGGTCGACCGACTGGCCGACCGTCGTCGACGCGTACGTGCCGTCGGCTCACCGCGAGGCGTGGGCCGAACTCACGGCGAGAGCACAGGTCACGCAGATTCTCGACCGCGCGGCCGCCTACGACGAGGAGACCGTCGAGGTTCTGGCGTCCATCCCGTCCGACGCGGACCGCTCGCACGCCGAGTCGCGATTCGACGAGGCGCTCCGACGGCGGCGCAACGCCGACGGGTTCCGGAACGCCGTCGCCGACGCCTACGCGTCGGGCCACGTCGGCGACGACGCACTCGTCGGGGCCGTCGAGGACGCGGGGTTCGAGACGGACACGATAGCCGAACGGGAGGAGAAACTGGAACTCGTCGCCGAGAAGCACGGCTTCGAGTTCAGACCCTACGGCGGGACGCTACTGGACGAGGACCGGTATCAGACCGACTCGTCCGACTCGGCGACCTGGTGACCGTCGCCGCGCTCGTCCTCGCTCTCGATTTCCACCGTCTCGACATCCTCGTCGGTGTCGAGGTCCCCCGCGAGCAGACCCGTGAGGCCGGTGACTAGCATCCCGACGCCGGCGATCCGCGTCGCTCGGACGTACCAGTCTTTGGGTTCGAGGTCACCGGGGTTCTCGTAGCCTGCGAGGAGGAACTTCGCGTTCAGTTTGATGGCCTGCCGCGGGAGAAACACGGCGAGCAGTCCCTGGCCGACCATCCACGCGTAACTGAGTGGGAGGAGTCGTCGTATCATCGGGTCCACGTTGGACCCACACCCACGTCAACCCCCGCCCCTACGAGCAGGGGCCGTTTTGTCCGTCGGAACCGTATCTGGCCCATGGCCGTCAGCACCGTCGACGACGTCTGGATAGCCGCACCGGTGTCGGAGGTGTTCGCGTTCATGGACGAACCGACCAATCAGGCCGCCGTGACGCCGAGTCTCCGGACGGCCGAACGTATCGAACGGCGTCCCAACGGCGGTAACCGTGCCCGCTACGTCTACCGGATGTTCGGGCTCTCGTTCGAGGGCGAGGTGGTGGCGACGACGTACGACCCGGACGACCGCATCGTCTACGAGATGCGCGGCGACCTCACGGGGACGATATCGTGGACCTTCACGCCCGAGGACGGGGGCACCAGACTGACCTACGCCGCCGAGTACGACGTGCCGGGGCCGGTGCCCGAGTTCGTCGTCGCGCCCCTCGTCAGGTGGTACAACCGGCGAGAGGTCGCGCAGTTGCTGGCCGACGTCCGGCGTCGACTGGAGGACGACGAGAGCGTCGACCGGCGGGCGGAGCGGGCGTCGCCCTGACTACTCACCCTCGGTCCAGAGCGCGTCCGAGAGGGTCCGCTGGACGGCCTCCTCGCCGACGGCACGGGCCAGCGTCTCGAACCCGCTCCGCTCGACGGGGTCGTTCGCGTTCGCGACGAGTCTGGAGACGATGAACTCCGGCGTGGACTTCCCGACGGTGCCGAAACGCGGTTGGTAGTCCACCAGCAGGTCGAGGTCCTGACTCAACCCCTCGGCGAAGATGCCGTCGGTGCGGGCCTCGTCGGGCAGTGGCTCGAGGTCCGCCGCGAGGTGGGTGACGAACACGCCGAGCGCGTCCCGGTCGACCGTCAGCGTGACGAGGCCGTGCAACAGGTTCGCCGCCGAGCCCGGTTCCGTGATGGCCTCGAACTCGTCGACGAGCATCAGCGCCCGGTCGCCGCCGGTCAACGGCGGGACGACCGACCGGAGCGTCGACTCGAGGACGCCCGCGTTGAACGACGCGTGCCGGCGGTGGAAGACGACGGTGTCGACCAGTCCGACCTCGGCGGCCTCGGCCGGGACGGGGAGCCCCATCTGCGCGAGCAGTTGGACCTGACACAGCGTCTCCAGCAGGGTGGTCTTCCCACCGGAGTTCGCCCCCGTGAGGACGGCCACCCGGTCGCCGCTGGGCGGGTCGTTCGCCGAGTGGACCTCCAGCGTGTGGTCGCCGATCGCGTAGGTGACCGGCTGGACGTCGTCCGTGTCGGCGAGCGCGAGGTTTCGGGCGTTGCGGACGGCGATGGTCTCGCGGTCGACGAAGGTCGGCCGGGTCAGTTCGTAGGCGATGGCGAACCGGGCCAGCGACACCCACAGTGCGATGTCGCCGACGGCGGTGACGGCGGCGTCGACGTCCGCACGCGCCGCTTCGAGGTCGTCTTCGAGGCTGTCGGCGACCGCCTGCTCCCGTTCCTCGACGGCGGTCCGGAGCGAGGCGCGCAGTTCCCGGAGGGCGGCGTCCACGAAGTCCCGTGCGTCGGTCGCTCCGCCGGGCATCGCGTCCCTGACCCGCGTGCCGTCGACGCCCGTCTCGTCAGTGACGTGCCGGACCAGCGCGTCCTGAAACTCGTCGGGGCGGCGCGCGCCCTCCTGTACCGCTTCGACCACGTCGGGCGTCGCCGCGGCGAGGTCCTCTATCTGGCCGAGTTGGGTCCGCAGGCGGTCGAGTTGTTCGTCCGCGCCCTCGCCCACGCGGTCGCCCTCGCCAGCGAGACCTGCGAGGGCGGCCCGAGCGTCAGAGAGCGCGTCGCCGTCGAGACTCGCGACCGCCTCGAACACCCCCTCGGAGACGCCCGTCTCTTTCAGTGCGAGCGCCGTCTCGACGGCCGCCCGTTCGCCACCGGTCTCGTAGCGTTCGAACGCGTCGAGGACGGCCTGCTGGTCGCTCTCCGAGAGGTCAGCCCACGTGTCGCGGGCCGCCAGTACGTCGTCGAGGCGGTCCGTCATCGCTTCCCGGGTCGGCAGCGGCGTCAGGACGCGAATCCTGTCGGCCGCGTCGGCCGTGACGGCGTACTCCTCGGCGAGGTCCAGCAGTTCCTTGTACACGTCGCGCGTGTCCCGGGTGGCCAGCAGGTCCATCGACTCGGCTCCCGTGGCCCGCCGGAGGATGCGTGTCGCCCGCCCTCTGGAGAGGCCGGCCGCCGTGAGTGTACGCGTGTCCGCCGACTCGATGGCTTCGACGGCCCGTTCGACGCCCAGTTCCTCGCTCAACAGGTCGGACGTCTTCGGGCCGATGCCCCAGTACTCCTCCAGTCGCATAGGCGGGCCGACGGACGGCCCGGATTTAGTCGTTTATCATGGCTCTCCGGGCCGTCTCACCCTTCGGACTCCCCGGACTGCGTCTGGTTGGCTTCGAGTGATTGCCAGTCGACGGTGCCCTCCTCGACGATGTCCGACGGCCGGAGCGACGGGTCGGTCAACGTCACGCGGGCGAGGCCGACCGGTCCGGCCCGCGGCTCGGCCAGATTCTCCGGGGTCGACGTCTCGAAGGGCGCTTCGGTCACGTCGCCGACGACGACGCGCATCGCCATCCCGAACCCTTCGTGGGGGGAACAGAGCATGTCGTACACGCCCGGCGTCTCGAAGGCCAGTAGCCACGTGTCCGAGACAGGCTCCGGGGGGCCGGCCTGCTGGTCGTCGCCCTGCCCGCCGGTCTCGGTCTGTCCACCGCCTTCACCATCGTCACCGCCGTCACCCTCACCCTCGCCGCCACCCATCTCCGACGGCGGCGCTATCTGGTCGTCGGCTATCGACCCGGGGCGCCACCCGAGCACTGGCGAGGAGTACCCCTCCACGCCGGTCGGCACTCGTCGTCGCATCCCGAAGCGAGGGTGATAGGCGACGACGTTGTGGTCGGGGGTCGTGAACACGAACTTCACCACGTCGCCGGGCTGAACGTGCAGGCCAGTCGGCTGATAGAAGAAGTCCAGCGGACGGTTCGGGTTCGTGGCCGGTACCTGGATACGGGTCTGGACTTCGTGCACGCTGTTCTGTCCGTCGGCCGTCTGTGAACCGTCGCCGTCCTGTTGACCGTCGTCGGCCTGTGCCGTCGCCGTCCCACCGATGCCGGACAGCAGCGCACCGCCACCGAGTGCCTTCATCACGTCTCGCCGCGAGGAGTCGGTCGGATACTGTCTCATAGTCGGTCGTCCACACTCGTTGTACTTTGTTACCAAGTCTACCGTGACAGGAGCCAGAGAACAAGGTCGCGTTACCCAGTCCTCTCGGTTCACCGCCCGACTCGAAAGCCAATCTTTGGCCTGATAGGGTCGTCATAGCCGGGCCCCGTCACGTCCGTCATCGGACTCACACGAGCGCCGAGGGTCGGTGTCCGCTCCGGACCACTCAAGCACCTCGCGGGGTAAGCGACCCGTATGGCCGACCGGTCCGAGGCCGGCGAACCGACATGTCCGGCGTGTGGGGCGCCGCTCGAGACGCTCACTGACGAGTGTTCGTCCTGCGGAGAGCGGCTGTTCACCGACGAGCAACTGACGCGACTGGACGAGCAGATGGCGGCCGCGTTCGCACACGAACGGGACGGCGCACCGGGCTGGGCGGTCGCCCTGACGGGACTGGCACTCGGCGTCGCCATCGCGCCGCTGGTGGTGTACACGGCCGTCATCGCCGTCGGCGGCCTGTCGCTCGCCGTGCTCGTCGGCCTCGCGCTCGCGGGCTGGTTGCTCCCCGCCGCCTACCTCGGACGGTTCCCCACGCCCAGCGCGGCGCTCGCCCGCGGCCTCTACCTCGTCGTCGCCGGCGTCGGGGCCGTCCTCGTCGCCCTCGCCTACGACGCGTCCACCGGTGGGACCTCGCTCGTCACCCAGCGAACCGGGCTGGTCGCGACGCTGCTCGCTATCCCCGCCATCGTCGCCGTGCTACTGGCCCGTCGCGTCGCGGCCCGGGCCGCGAGACAGGCCCGCGGCGAACCCGGACCGTTCCACGAGCGCGCCGGTATCGAACCAGCGGACGACGGCGACGAGTCCGACGACGCCCCCTGACTCCCACGAAGTTTATACCCGAAGGCGATACCACACTCGCTTGGCATGAAAGACGTGCTCTCCCGCATCGGAATTGGTTCCGCTCGCGTCGATACAGTCCTCCCTTCCAGTACGGTCCGCGCCGGCGACTCAGTCGACGCCGAAGTCCACGTCGAGGGTGGGTCGACCGATCAGGACGTCGACGCCATCTACTTCGCGCTGGAGACGGCGTACCGCACCGAGGAGGGGTACGCCGACGCCATCGTGGACAAGTGGCAACTCACCGAGCCGTTCACTATCGAGTCTAGCGAGGAACGGCGCTTCGAGACGACCATCGACGTCCCGCGGCGGACGCCCGTGACCGTCGGGTCCGTCGCCGTCGAGATAGAGACGGGGCTGGACATCTCGATGGCCGTCGACCCCGACGACGAGGACCGAATCGAGGTCCGGCCGACCGAGCGCCTGCAGGCCGTCTTCGACGCGCTGAAGAACCTCGGGTTCTCGCTTCGGTCCTCGTCCTGTGAGGCTCGTCCCGGTGGCGTCTTCGCCACCTCGGCGAGTTTCGTTCAGGAGTTCGAGTTCCGCCCACAGCGCGGCGAGTTCGCCGGCGAGGTGGACGAAGTCGAGCTAATCCCGGTGTACGACGAGGGCGGTCTGACCGTGCACATGGAAGTGGACCGGCGCGGTGGTCTGCTCTCGGAAGCCATGGACATGGACGAACGCCACACCTCCTTCACCGTCCAGAACGCCGACCCGTCGGCTATCGAACCGTCGCTGACGCAGGCGATACGCGACCTGAGCTAACTGCCTAGCCCCAGAACGACTGGGTTCTGGCGTACTCCCGTTCCTGTCGGAGGATGTCCCGGTAGAACTCGTCTTCGTCCTCCCGCAGGCGGTTGATGATGCGAGCGGCGTTGTGCGGCCCGACGCCGCGCGCGGCGAGGGCGACGACGGCCTGCTTGCCGTGGGTCTGGACGAGGGACCCGGCGCGGTAGGCGCGTTCGGTCATCTTCTCCTGTTCCGCGTCCTTCTCGTCGGCCCGCACCGCCGAGACCACCTCGTCGGCCCACGGGTTCAGCGCGGCGACGCGGGTCGACCCACACTTCGGGCACTCCGGTTGGTCGCGAACCCGGCCGACCTGCTGCTTTCGGTCCCAGTCCTTGCAGTGCAGACAGACGAGGAGGACCCGGTCGCTCTGGATGCGCTCCTTGACCGTCTGGATGACGCTGGCGTCGGCGTTCTCCGGCGAGAGGAGTTCCCGGCCCGACGAGCGACCGCCGAGGCCGACGGGCGTTCGCTCGGCCACCGTCTCCAGCGCCACCTCGCCGGACTGGAGGCGTTCCAGTAGCGTGGCCGTCGCCTCGATAGCGAGGTCCTCGTGTCGAACCTCTCGCAGTGCCTCCTCGTACATCGGGGTGTCCTCCAGTGCCGCCAGCAGTCGGTCCCGACCGAAGTCCGTCGACCCGCGGCCGCGCCAGCGCTTGAGCGACCCGAACTTGGTGGCGACCTGTGCGAGTTTGAACTTCAGCGCGTCGGCGTTCTTCAGGCTCAACTCCACCAGAGCGGGGATGTGGTCGGGGTCTGTCTCCTCCAGCACTTCGACGACGTCGCCGGCGGTGATTCGCCGGGGGACCTCCAGTTCGATGCGGTAGGGGTCCACCTCCATCGCGACGGAGGACCCGGCCCGCTGGCCGAGCAGTGCAGAGAGGATGCGACCCAGCGTCTCGTTGACCGTGTGGCCGTAACACGAGTTGACGACGACTTCGCGGCCGTGGAACTCCACGAGGACGGTCCCGTCGTCGGGAATCGGTCCTTCGTGGGTCTCCAGTTGCGAGAGGCCGTCGGCGACCGTCTCGTGGTCGCCGTCGTACCGGGCGGCGACGTGCGAGGCGACCGAGTCGACCGGTGCACCGTCCTTCAACTGACGCCCGGCCACGCGGCGCAACTCGCCCACTTCCTGTGCGACGGCCTGCGGCACCGGAATCTCGGACCCGGTCCACGACGGCACCTCGCCGGCCGGGTCCTCGATAGGCGAGACGGTCACCACTTCCTCCTCCTCGTCGATGTTGGTGATACGCCACATCTCGCCGCGCTGGACGAACACCTCCCCGGGCGTGGCGAAGTTGACGACGAAGCGCTCGTCTAGAGTCCCGACCTGCTGGCCCGACGCCACGTCTTCCACTTCGTAGGTGGCTTCGTCGGGAATCATCGAGAGGTTCTGGTAGAAGTACTGCCACGTGCCGCGGCGTTTCTCCAGCGTATCTCGCTCCTCGTCCAACCAGACGACGTTGTTCGCGGCCAGTTCCCGCACGACCTCTTTGAACTCGGCCTCCCCGAGGTCACGGAACGGGTGTGCGCGGGTGAGGACGTGGTAGGCCTCCATCGCGCGGACCTCGCCGGTGTCCATCACGAGGCCGGCTATCTGGTTGGCGACGGTGTCGAGGCTCCCGTCGTGAATCTGCGCGGGTTCGACGTCGCCGTCCTGGGCCTGCCGGGCGATAGCCAGCGCCTCCAGCGTGTCGTCGGCGTGGGTCGTGACGACGGTGCCCGAGGACACCTCGTCGCGGCGGTGGCCGGCGCGGCCGACCCGTTGGACCAGTCGGGACACCTGCCGCGGACTCCCGTACTGGACGACGTGGTCGACGTGGCCCACGTCGATGCCCAGTTCCATCGAGGAGGTACACAGCAGGGCGTCGAGTTCGCCGGCCTTGAACCGGTCCTCGACGTCGATGCGGGCCTCCTTCGAGAGGGACCCGTGGTGGACGCCGAGGTTCGTCCCGAGTTCCTTGAACCGCGACCCCAGCGCCTCCGCTGTCTGTCGGGTATTGACGAACACCAGCACCGACTCCTTCTCGGCTATCAGGTCGTCGATGTAGCGGACGTGGCTGGCCGTCTCGGCGTCGGTGACGAGTTCGCTGGAGAGGCGCTCGTCCCGGTCGGTCACCTGCGGACGGACCACCTCCACTTCGAGGCGACTGCCGATGTCCACCTCGACGACAGAACAGGGGCCGCCACCGGTGAGGAACCGGCCCACCTCGTCGGGGTCACCGACCGTCGCCGAGAGGCCGATGCGCTGGAACCGTCCCGCGACCTCTCGCAAGCGCTCCATCCCCACCGTCAACTGCGCGCCACGTTTGGCGGCAGCGAGTTCGTGCACCTCGTCGACGACGACGTGGTCGACGTCCTCCAGCGCTACGCGGAGTTTCGACCCGGTCAGCATCGCCTGCAACGTCTCCGGCGTCGTCACCAGCACATCCGGCGGGTCGTTCGCCTGTTTCTGTCGCTGGTAGTCGGTGGTGTCGCCGTGGCGCACGTCGACGTCGAGGCCGAGCGTCTCGCCCCACCACTCCAACCGTTCGCGCATGTCCCGGTTGAGCGCCCGGAGCGGCGTGATGTACAGCGCGCCGATGCCGAACCGGTCGTCGGCCTGCACGAGTGCGTCCAGCACCGGGAGCATCGCCGTCTCCGTCTTCCCGGTCCCTGTGGGGGCGACCACGAGGGCGTCGTCGCCGCGGGCGAGCGTCGGGATGGCCTTCCGCTGTGGCTCCGTCGGCGTCGTGAACCCGCGGTCAGAGAGGGCGGCCCGCACGTCGTCGCCCAGCGCAGTGAACGCGTCCTGACCCTGTGTCACCCCGTCGGTCATCGAGGCCGTCTAGCGACTACATCGGGTTAAACACGTTGTGACACGGACTGTCGCACACGTTGAAGACTCCGGGGCGCACACTACCGCGTATGTATCTCGCCGACGAGGCGTGGCCGGACCTCGAATCGTACTTCGAGTCGGAGTCGCTGGTGCTGGTGCCGCTGGGGTCGACCGAACAGCACGGCCCGCACCTCCCCGAGGCGACGGACCACCTCATCGCCGAGTCGTTCGCGCGGGCCGCCGCCGAGGACACCGGCTACCTCTGTACGCCGACCGTCAACGTCGGGGTCAGCCCCCACCACCGCCAGTTCCACGGGACGATGTGGGCCGACGCGCCCGCGTTCCGGGACTACGTCGAGAGCATCACCAGAAACCTCGCGTACCACGGCGTCGACCGCGTTATCTTCGTCAACGCCCACGGCGGCAACGTCGAACACCTCCGGGAGGTCGGCCGTCGCCTGCGGGACGACGGCACGATGTACGCCATCGAGTGGATGTGGGACGAGAGCATCACCGACCTCGTCGAGGAGGTGTTCGAGACGCCGGGGCCCCACGGCGGCCCGAAGGAGACGTCGCTCGTCCAGTATCTCGCCCCGGAGTTGGTCCACGAGGACCGCATCGAGGATGCACGGGACGGCGGCCTCCGCGAGTTCGACGAGTCGACCGGCCGAGTCCACGGCGCCCGCACCTTCTACGACGCCATCGACAACACCGAGAACGGCGTGCTGGGCGACCAGACCGACGCCTCGGCCGAGGTGGGCGAGGAACTGTTCGAGGCGGCCCTCTCGAACCTCTGTGGGCTCTGTGAGTGGCTGGACGACCAGCGATTCGAGGACCTGTTACCGAGAGACCACGTGTAGGCTTATGTCGCTGCCCCGACGACGTAGAAGCATGCTAATCGAACCTGCAGAGAGTGCGAGGGTGGCGCGATGAACACGCTGGACGCCATCGAGCGCGCGGTCAAGGACACGGCCCACTACGTCAGCAGCAACCTCGCGAACTACGCCGGCCGCTCGGGCACGGAGAACCCGAGCGGCGAGCAACAGGTCGGGGGCGACGTCTGGGCCGACGACCTGTTCTTCGACGCCCTCTCGTACGTCGACGGCGTCGGCGGCTACGCCAGCGAGGAACGGGAAGCCGTCGTCGACTGCGGCGAGGGCTACACCGTCGCTATCGACCCGCTCGACGGTTCTGCGAACCTCGCCTCGAACAACTCCGTCGGGACCATCGTCGGCGTCTACGACGGCGAGTTACCCGCGAGCGGGCACGACATGGTCGCCTCGACGATGGTGCTGTACGGTCCGTACACGACGATGACCGTCGCGCGCGAGGACCGCGACGTGGTACAGGAGTACCTCCTCCGGGACGGCCACAGCGAGCGCTGGGGCACCTTCACTCTGCCCGAGGAACCGGAAGTGGTCGGTATCGCCGGGAAGTACAACGAGCGAAGCGACTCGATGAACGAGTTCGCCCAGCAACTGTCACGGGAGCTCAAACTCCGGTACGGCGGTGCGACCGTCGCGGACCTCGCGCAGGTACTGGAGTACGGGGGGCTGTTCGGCTACCCGGCGACGGAGAGCTACCCCGGCGGGAAACTCCGCGTCCACTTCGAGGCCGCGCCGCTCGCGTACCTCGTCGAAGCGGCCGGTGGCGGGTCGACGGACGGCCACCAGTCCCTCCTCGACGTCGACCCCGACGGTCTCCACGCCCGGACGCCGACGTTCCTCGGGAACACGGAGCTTATCGAGCGGACAGAGAACGCGCTCGGCGAGTAGGGCGACTCAGACGCGCCGGTACTGCCCGAGACGGGTCCCGTCGAGCAGGAACGCTTCCGTGTCGGCCATCCCCTCCGGGAGGAACGGCGCGAGGAACGCCTGGCCCTCGACGTTGACCCACGTCCCGCCCGAGCGGTCGTTGAACGCCGGGAAGACGACGAGGTCCGCGCTCGTCTCGACGTCGACGCCGTAGTGGTCGGCGAACGGGTCGGCGATCAGCGACCCACGGAGCCACGCCTGCTCCTTGCGAGCGCCACCGACCTCGTCCTCTAACCGGACGACCGGATGTTCGTGGCCCATACAGACCACCGCGGCGTTCAGCACGTCGGGCGCGGGCCACGTGTGGCCGTGGGCGAACCCCACGTCGCCGATGCGGGTGCCGTGGCCCGGCGTCACCTCGACACCGGGTGCGACGTCGTCGAGGACGCCTTCGAGGTCGCCGTCGTGGTTCCCCTTCACGAGCGTCACCGGCACGTCGACGGCCTCGAACAGCGCCGCGAGTTCGTCGCGTTCGTCGTCGAACGGCGACCCGATGGCGTGCCCGAGGTCGCCGAGCACGACCAGTCGGTCCGCTCGGGACCGGTCCAGCAGCGACAGCAGTCGCTCGCGCCTGCGCTCGGCGGCGGACTGGAGTTCGACGCCGTCGTAGCGGAGGCCGGCCTCGATGCCGGCGTGATAGTCGGCGACGGCCAGCAGTCGCTCCCCGTCGGTGTCGACGGTCGCGGCCGGTGCGTCGGGGAGCGGTTCGACGCGCATCGCTGTCGGGTTGGCGACGACGGGAGAAAAGCGGCCCGCCTCGGCGACCGGTTCAGATGGGGGTTAGCTTGCCGTCGTCGGGTTCGTAACAGCGACCGCCCATCAGCGCGTCCTGAATCGCGTCCTCGACGGCGTCGGGGTCGGCACCGTACCGCTCGACGACGGTCGAGCGGACCGTCTCGCGGTCCGCGCCGCTCCCGTCGTTCAACTCCGTCATCACGTCCATGACGGCGTCTTCGAGGTCGACGTCCTCGGCGTCCGGTGTGTCGGCCGCGCCGGAGTCGTCGGGTGTCGTCTCGTCGGCCCCCGCGTCGGTCGCCGTCTCGGGCGTCTCCGCGGGCGCGTCGCTCGTCGCGGCTTCGGCGCCCGGTTCGACGGCCTCGTCGCCCGCCGGCGCACCGGGCGAGTCCGGAGAAGAGTCCGCGTCGGCGGCCCCGGCCGGAGCGCCGGACTCGGCGGCGTCGGCCAGTTCGTCGGGGTCCGGCGTGTCGATGTCGGCCTCGCCGGCGTCGTCGACCTCCGTCCCGCTCTGGAAGTCGGTGCCGTACTCCTGTTCTATCTCCTCGCGCTCGTCGTCGTCGAGTTCGAACTCGGTGTCGAAGTCGCCGACTGCGTCCTCGTCGGCCCCGACGTCGGTGGTCCCCGAGTCGGTCGGAGCCGTCTCGGCGGTCGGTTCGACGGTCTCACCCTCGTCTGTGGTCGCGTCCGCCGTGCCGACGCTCTCGCTTTCGGTCTCGAAGTCGCCGAGTTCGTCGTCGGCGTCCGCGCTCACGTCGGGCGACGCCTCGGTACCGCTGGTGGTCGCCTCGACTGGCTCACCGGACGCCTCGGTGTCGGTACTCGACGGCTCGCTGGCCGGAGTCGTCGTCTCAGTGTCGGCCTCGGTGGTCGCCTCCGTCGAGTCAGCCTCCTCGCCGACGGTGGCGTCGGTCGTCGCCGGTTCCGCGTCGGCGCTCGTCTCCGGTGCGACGCTGTCGGCGTCGAGGTCCGTCTCCGCGAGCACCGGAATCGGGTCGTCGGTGCCGTCGCCGGGCGACAGCGACAGCGATTCGGCCTCGTCGAGTTCGCCGGCGACGACCCGGGCCGCGTCCAGCGAGAGGTCGCGGACCGCTTCGAGGTAGTCGCCGGTCGTCCCGTAGTGGTCCAGCGCGAGGGTGATGCCCGCGGCCAGACTCTCGTCGACGCTGGACTCGACCAGCGAGGCGTGGAGTTCGTCGCCCGAACGCCCGGACTGCTTCGCGCTGGCCGTCGTCGCCACGCGGTCGATGGTCTGCTCGGCGGCCTGCACGACCCAGCGGTCCCGCGTGTCCGCGTCCACCTCGCTGATGGACTCGGGCCGGATAGAGGTGAACACGCGGTCGCCGTCCTCCGGTTCGAACGTTCTGGCCTTCCCGGTGACGGCGACGAACATCGGCGGGGTCGCCGATTCGAGGAACGCCAGCGCGTCCGGTTGGTACTGGCCCGCGTAGACCACGAACGGGCCGGTCGGGTCGACGATGCGGGCGCGCAGGACCTCCTCGTTGACCTGTTCTATCTCGGTGAGGACACCGACGACGAACAGGCGGTTGACCCGCGCGCCGGTCGGCGTGACGACGTAGTTCGGCGCTCGTTCTTCGTCGGATTCGGAGTACGAGAAGTCCGAATCGTCGAACTCCGCGGCGAACAGGCGGTGGGCCACCTCGCGGCGTCCGGGGCCACCGTCCTCGGACTCGCTCATGCGTCCACCTCCCGGAGGAGGGTGGTCGCACGCTCTGCCGGGTCGTCCTCGGACTCGGCGAACTCGCTGGCGTTGAGGTTGGCGCCGTACTCGTCGACCGAGAGCGACCCACGGACGACGTACTCGAGGCCGACGACGTGGTCGGCGATGCGGTCCGCGACGACCTCCTTGTCCATCGCGTCCCGAGCGTGTTCGCGGGCGTCCTCCAGGTCACCGCCGTAGATTCTGGCGGTGAGTTCGTCGTCTAAGATGACGGTGACGGTGGCGGTGCCGTCGTCGAGTATCGCTTTGGTCCGCAGGTCGTCTTCGCCCTCGACGGCGCCGTGGGAGCGACACTGTCCGTTCTGGATGACGCGGCCACACTCCGGACAGCGCTCGATGAGGCCGGATCCGTCGCGTATCTCGATGACGTTGCCTGCGAGTTCGACGTCGAACTGGCCGCCGCTCTCGACGGCCTCGCGAATCGACATCCGCGGGGCGTCGTCGGCGACTGCGACCGACTCCGAGAGGGGCGTCACGGTCGAGAACTCGGAGACGTTGACCGACGGCGCGCCACGGAACTCCCGGACGAACGTCTCCTCGATGCGGACCGACGCCCCTTCCTCGATGGCGTCGTGTGGCTCCCAGTCGGTGAAGGGGAGCCGGCCGGTCGCGTCGCCCAACACGCCGCTGAGGATGGTCGTCTCGCCGTCGCGGCCGTCGATGACCTTCTCCTCGCACTCGAGGACCTGCACCTCGACGGTGATACCGCGGTCGCCGGGTTCGAGGTCCCTGAGCGACGCCTCGCCGCCGACCTCGGCGTCGACGTCGAGCGTCTCGTCGACGACGCTGGTCTGGGTGCTGTCGCCGAGGTTGAGTTCGGGCTTGCCGTCCCACTCGCGGACGCCGGCGTTCCCGAACTGCATGGTCTGGCCGGGTTCGAGGTCGGCGCCGAAGCCGTCCCACGCGGTGTAGGAGATGGTGCCCGACTCGTCCGCGAGTTCGCCCTCGCGGATGACGTGCTGTTCGCCGTTGTACTGGATGGACCGTCGACCGGACGTGAGCACCACGGCGGTGACCGTCACGTTCGAGTCGTCGGTGGAGACCTCGCTGATGGCCTTGCTCGACGGGGTGCCGTCGCTCCCGCCGCCACCGCCGTCGCCGTACTTCCGTCGGAGGCTCTGTTTGGCCTCGTCCATCGGCACGGAGTACTCCACGAGGTTCTTCAGGTCGCGTCTGACCTCCTCTTTGTCGACGCCGAGGTCGGAGGCGAGTTCCTCGGCATGGTCTTCGAGAGACATCGAACGGGGGTTCGGCGGGGGCGTTGAAAAGGGTTTGTGGGCCGACGCGGTCGCGCCAGTCGTGTCGGCGAGAGACTACGTCGGCCGTTATTTTTATTGCTGATAATGCTCATCTCCGTCTATATGTCTCGAATATGCCGTCTGTGTGGCCTGAAAAGCCATTCTACACAATCTTTGGGCCAGTCGACGGCCGCTATCGTGGACTCTGAAACCGGCGCTCAGGGGGGTTCGTAGCGTGGGTGGCGTCTTCGGGTCCAAGCCGTCCGACGCACACGTCGTCTGGCGGAGCGGCCGGGACGACGACGGGAAGAAGCGCTTCGACTTCGAGTATCTGGAACTGTGGGCGGCCCACTTCGGCGTCGACTACGAGGAGTGGGAGCGAGTCGACCACGACCGCGGCGACGAACCCCGGAAACAGTACGCCTGCGTCTTCCGCTGGGCCGAGAGCGGCGGGCAGGAAGTGTCGCTGGGCGGCGAGACGTGGACGATGGGCGCCGCCGAGCGCCCCCGGACGTTCGTCGAGATAGACGAGGCGGGGATAGTCCGTCTGAAGGGGTGGACGAGCGAGACCACCGTCGACGTCGACGAACTCGTCCTCGACGGGACGACGCTCAGACTGCGGACCGCAGACGGCGACCGGAAGGCGCTCGACGTCGAGAAACTGGCCACCAGACCCGACGCGAACGTGACCTGAGTCCTCGGAACCGAAACCCGTTTCCTCTCTACTCGCCTGCCGTCTCGTATGTACGTGGTCGTCAACGCCGCGATGAGTGCCGACGGGAAGCTTTCGACCCGGCGTCGCGAGCAGATTGCTATCTCGGACCCCGACGACTTCGATAGAGTCGACCAGTTACGGGCCGACAGCGACGCGGTCATGGTCGGCGTCGGGACGGTACTGGCCGACGACCCTTCGCTGACCGTCGACGACCCGGACCGCCGCGAGGCCCGCACGGAACGCGGCGACTCCGCGAACCCCGCCCGGGTCGTCGCCGACTCGCGCGTCCGCACCCCGCCGGACGCGAAGGTACTCGACGGCGCGGCGGAGACGTACCTGCTCGTCAGCGAGGCCGCGCCGACGGACTTCGTAGAGGAGATGGAGGCCGCGGGAGCCTACGTCGTCGCCACCGGCGAGGACCGCGTCGACCTGACGACGGCGCTCGCGAAGCTGGAGGGGGAGGGCGTCGACCAGTTGATGGTCGAGGGCGGCGGGGAACTCATCTTCGGCCTGTTCGAGGAGGGACTGGTCGACGAACTCTCCGTGTTCGTCGGGCCGAAGATTCTGGGCGGTCGGGACGCGCCGACGCTCGCCGACGGCGACGGGTTCGTCGAGAAGTTCCCGGAACTGGACCTCACCGGCGTCGAACGACTCGACGACGGCGTCCTGTTGACGTGGTCGGTCGACGGTCGAACCGAGTAGAACGAGTCAGTGGTCGTGGCCGGTCATCTCGCCGAAGGAGGCGCCGAAGCGCTCCTCGAAGAGGTCGAGGGTGAGTTCCTCCAGCGCGGCTATCTCCTCGTCGGGTTCGCCCTGACTGTGGTGGACGGCGCCGTGGATTCGCTGGGCGAGACCGAACATCGCGATGTCGCCGACGACCTCCGGGTCCGTCTCGTCGGCCTCCTCGCGGAGGATGTCGAGCAGCCCGCTCGGGACGGTCAGTTCGTCGGTCGCGTCGTCGCCTTCGATAGTCAGCGTGACAGTGTCGTTTGCCATAGCGAGTCGTTCGCCCACCCGACGGAAGGGTCTGTCGGGTTCGTGTCCCTCGCGTGTCAGGCCGCGGCGCGGTCGGCGTCGTCTCCGGCCCCCACTGGCGACGTGACGCCAGATTCGACACGGGCCTTCAGTGTCTCGTTCATCGCCTCGAATCCGCTCTGGATGTCTCCCTCATCGAGGAGCAGACCGACGAGCAGGCCGGAGAAAGACTCGCCGTGGTGGAGTCGGGTGCGACCGTCGTCGAGGGCTTCCAGCCGGAACTCGTGACGGCCGTCGAAGAGGCCACGGACGCCCAGTTTGCCCAGCCACTCGAGGCGCTCGCCGGGAACAGCGGCCGTGACGCGGGGCGTGAACCCCATACCGCGGCCCTCCGGCGGTTCGATGCGGACGCTGAGGCGCTCACCCTCCGCGACGGTGCCGTCGATAGCTGTGACGAAGGGGTTCCACTCCGGGTACGCGTCGAAATCGGTCAGCGTGGCCCAGACGTGTTCGGGGCCCGCGTCGACGTCGATGGTGGTCGTGACGGTCTTCATAGACGGAGAGACGACCGCTGAGGGAATAAAGACAGACTGAGACGTGTCTGCACGTATGCCGGCTCGAAAACGGGAAGCCACAGTCGGTCGGGGAGCGGTGGTCCTCAGTCGTCCGCCGCTTCGGCGGCGGCCTCGGCCTCGTTCTCCGCTTCGGGGAGGTCTTCGAGGTAGTCGTCGGCGTCGATGGCGGCCTTACAGCCCATCCCGGCGGCGGTGACGGCCTGCTGGTAGTGGTAGTCGACGACGTCGCCGGCCCCGAACAGGCCCTCGACGTCGGTCGCGGTCTGTCCCCCGCCCTTGCCACCCTTCGCGACGATGTAGCCCGTCTCGTCCAGTTCGACGCCGGTGTCTTCGAGGTACTCCGTGTTCGGCGTGTGGCCGATGGCGATGAACACCGCGCCGACGTCGAAGTCGAACACCTCCGTCTCGTCGTCGTCCACCTTCTCGGAGGGGTAGCCCGACTCGTTGCGGGCGAGGGTGACGTGGTCGACGCCCTCCTCGGCGCTGCCGTGCATCTCCAGCACCTCGGTGTTGCGCATGATCTCGATTTCGCCCGACTCGACCTTCTTCTGGACCTTGTCTATCCAGTAGTCCTCCGCGCGGAACTCCTCGCGGCGGTGGGCGATGTAGACGGTGTCGGCGAACTTCGTGAGGAAGTGGGCCTCCTCCATGGCGGCGTCGCCACCGCCGACCACCAGCATGTCTTCGCCGCGGAAGAACGCGCCGTCACAGGTCGCACACGTCGAGACGCCGTAGCCCATCAGGTCGTCCTCGCCGGGGATGCCCAGCGTGCGTGCGCTGGCACCCGAGGCGGCGATGAACGCGTCGCAGGTGTAGACGTCGCCGTTGGTGAGTTCGACGCGGAACGGACGCTCGCTATCGTCGACCGACTCGACGACGCCGTGTTTCAGTTCGGAGCCGAACTGCTCGGCCTGCGCTTTCATCTCGTTGATGAGGTCCGGGCCGGAGATGCCCTCGGGGAAGCCGGGGTAGTTCTCGACTTCGCTCGTGAGCGTCAACTGGCCGCCCGGTTCGTCCCCTTCGAGGACGAGGGGGTCGTTGTTGCTGCGGGCCGCGTAGATGGCTGCTGTCAGGCCGGCGATGCCGGTCCCGGCGACGATAAGTCGGCGGTGTTCCTCGGTGTCTGTCATTACCCGTCTTACTCTATTGGACCGTATTTACCTTGCGCTGTCGTGGCGGGCGCGCACAGTCACGCCGACAGGCTTACACGCTCGCCGTCGCTCGCTCCGGCTATGGCCGCCGACATCGAGGAGAAGACCGACCGGTACGAGGGACTGCTCGCGGAGGCACTGGACGCCGCCGAGATAGCACCGCCCGAGGGGACGCCCATGCACGACGCCGCACTCGACTGCGAGGAGATGGCGTCGTCGTATCTCGAGGACGGCCGGCACTTCCGTTCGGAAGACGACCTCGTCAACGCACTGGCGTCGTTCTCCTACGGGCACGCGTGGCTGGACGCGGGCGCCCGCATCGGCCTGTTCGACGTGCCGACCGAGGGCCATCTTTTCACGCAGTGACCGGGCGGAACTGAAATTGGGTGAGTTTCTGGAAAGTATTTACCACGTATCAGTCCTCCGACCCTGACCGGGTCACAGTATGAGGCCAACACGACGTAACGTCCTGCGGAGTATCGCGGCCGGAACTGCTGCAGTAGCGGTCGGTACTGGGGTCGCAGTTGCGGACGACGACGAGACCGCAGACGGTGACGCGAAGGTGCGGGTCGCCCACGCGTCGCCCGATGCCCCGAACGTCGACGTGTTCGTGGGCGAGAACAAGGTCCTCGCAGACGTCCCGTTCACGGCCGTCAGCGGCTACCTCGAACTGCCGGCGGGCACCTACGAGGTCACTATCGCGGCCGCCAGCGACGCCGAGGCCCCCGACGAGGCCGAGACGGTGGCCTTCCGAGGCGAGGTCACTCTCGAAGGCGACGACTACACCGTCGCCGCCATCGGCGAACTGACGCCGGACGTGAGTACCGAGTCGTTCCGCCCGGCCATCTTCGAAGACACGCTCGGCGTACTGGACGAGGAGACCGGTCGCGTCCGAATCGTCCACGCGTCGCCCGACGCCCCCGCCGTCGACGTTCGCGTAGTGGACGACGACGGCGACACGGTGCTGACGCTGGCGGACGACATCGAGTTCGGCGAGGCCAGTGCGAACGTCGAGGCACCGGCCGGTACCTACTCCGTCGCGGTGTTCCCCGCTGGTGCCGACGAGACCCTCGACAGCGCCGTCTACGGCCCCGTCGACGTCGAGGTGCGTGCTGGCGAGGTCCTGACGGTGTTCGCAGAGGGCTTCCTGACGGCCGACCCCGAGTTCCAACCGGTGCTGGCCTACGAAGACGCGGCACCGTTCGGGGGAGGGCCGGGTGGCGACGGAGAAGCAGAAGGCGACGAGGAGGAAGAAGATGAAGAAGATGAAGCGGACGACGACGATGAGGATGAAGACGAGGAAGGCGAAGACGACGCGGAGGAAGCGGACGACGCCGGACGCGGGAAACCGGCCGACGCCGGACGCGGGTACGGTCGAGGCGACGACTGACTGGCTTTCGGGGGCCGCCAGAGTACCCCCCACACCGCTGTCGGTGCCGTGACCGGCGTTTCTGCCCTCACGGGTCGGTGGTTATACGTAGGCCCCAAGAGTTGGACACGACGATGGAGGCCGTGTTGTGGTACGTCTTGACGAGTACGCGGGGCGGAGCGAACCGTATCCGCATCCTCCGTGCGCTCGACGACCGGCCTCGGAACGCGAACAGACTGGCAGAGACGCTCGACCTCGACTACAAGACGGTCCGGCACCACCTCGACGTTCTGGAGGAGAACGACATCGTCACCGACAGCGGGGACGACTACGGCGCGGTGTACCTGCCGACCGACCGCACACGCAAGTACTGGGACACAGTCGAGGAGATAATGGAGACCGCAGAGTGACTATGGCTGAAATTGGGAAAGAGTATATCAGCGGCAATCTGAAAGGGTGGAGCAATGGTCGGTTGGATTGACGTCGCACGCGTCGCGGTGGCCGTCAACATGCTGTTACTGGCGGGACTCGTCTACGTCTGGGGGCGCAACTACTACGAACTCCGTTCGAAGCACACGCTCGGCCCCCTCGTGTTCGCCCTGTTCCTCTTCGGCGAGAACGCCTTCGCGCTGTACTTCTACCTGCTCGACCCGCTTCTGGCGGAGTGGTTCAGTACGGCGGTTCCCGACCCGGCGTGGCAGGCGATGGTCGTCCTACACGTACTGGAAGCCGTCGGCCTCGCAGTGCTCACGTGGACGACCTGGGACTGAGACCCGAGTGGCCGTCGGCGTCGCGGTTTTTACAAGTACCCCCGCCTCTCCTGTTCTCGCCAGCGTCCACCGCCGAGCCGACAAACCGCTACACGTGGGCGGGAGTGGGGTGCAAATTGGGTGACAGTCCGGTCGCAGTTCGGAAAATCCCTTTTCGTACGTCTCCGGTCTGACCGGGTATGCGGCAACGCATCCTGACTGCGCTGATAGCGCTCACCGTCCTGACGTCCGGTATCGCCGGCGTCGCGGCGGCCGAGACTGACACCGATTCCGAACTGGCACAGACCGCTAACGGGGCGAGCGTCACGTTCGCGAACCAGACGAGCGGCGGCGACACGGTCACGGTGGACTCGGTGACGCTACCCGACGGCGGGTACGTCACGGTCCACGACGCCTCGCTGAACGACGGGGCGGTCCTCGGCAGCGTCGCCGGGACGTCGACCTACCTCGGCCCGGGCACGCACGAGAACGTCACCGTGACGCTCACCGACGACGTGAGCGACGGGTCGTACGTCGCGATGGCCCACGAGGAGACCGACGGCGACCGGACCTACGAGTTCGTCGCCTCGAACGGCCAGACCGACGGCCCCTACACGACGGACGGAGACATCGTGCTGGACGGCGCGGACGTGACCGTCTCGGCCAGCGTCTCGATGAGCGACCAGCCGACCACCGGCGACAGCGTCGTCGTCGACCGCGTCGTCCTCTCCGAGGGCGGGTTCGTGACGGTCCACGACGCGTCGGTCACGGAGGGTGCGGTGTTCGAGAGCATCCGCGGCACCTCGACGTATCTGGGGCCGGGCGTCCACGAGGACGTTCGCGTCCTGCTGGACGAACCGCTGACCGAGAACGCGACGCTGGTCCCGATGGCGCACGTGGACACGAACGGCGACGAGGCCTACACCTTCGAGGAGAGCGAGGGGGAGGCAGACGGCCCCTACGCGACCGCTGACGGGAGCGCCGTCGTCGACACCGCGGCCGCGACGGTCACGGACACCGCACGGACGACCCTCGACGCGCAGGCCACCGGCGGCCACGCCGTCGTCGTCGAGAGCGTCTTCGTCCCCGACGGCGGGTTCGTGACGATTCACGACGGCACCGTCGCGGAGGGCGCGGTCTTCGACAGCGTCCGCGGCACCTCGACGCACCTCGAACCGGGCTACCACACCGACGTCGTCGTCACTCTCGACACGCCGGTCGAGAACGACACGACGCTGGTGGCGATGCCCCACCGCGACACCGACGACGACGAGACGTACGACTTCGTCGAGACGAGCGGCGAGGACGACGGCCCCTACACGGAGATGGGGAGCGCCGTCACCGACAGCGGTGCGGTCACCGTCTCCGCGGCCGTGACGATAGCCGACCAGTCGAGCGACGGGACCACCGTCGTCGTCGACCGGGTCGACGTCTCGGAGGGTGGCTTCGTCGCCGTCCACGACGCGACGCTGCTCGACGGCGCCGTCTTCGACAGCGTCGTCGGTCACTCCGAGTACCTCGAACCGGGCGTCCACGAGAACGTCACCGTGACGCTGGACGACCGACTCGCCAGCGGCCAGACGCTCGTCGCCATGCCCCACGTCGACAGCGACGGCGACGAGGCCTACACCTTCGTCGAGAGCGAGGGCGACGCCGACGGCCCGTACACCGCCGGCGGTGACGCCGTCGTGGACACGGCCCAGACGACCATCGAGGCCAGCCTCGCCTTCGAGTCCCAGACCACCGACGGTGAGACGGTCACCGTCGACGCCGTGACGCTGCAGGACGGGGGCTTCGTGACGGTCCACGACGCGTCGGTCACGGAGGGCGCGGTGTTCGAGAGCATCCGCGGCACCTCGGCGTACCTCGCACCGGGCACGCACGAGAACGTCACCGTGACGCTCTCGGACCCGGTCACCGAGAACACGACGCTGGTCCCGATGGCCCACCGTGACACCGACGGTGACGAGGCCTACACCTTCGCCGAGAGCGAGGGCAGCGCCGACGGGCCCTACGTCGCCGCCGGCAGTGCCGTCGTGGCCGTGGGCGACCTCTCGGTCGAGTCGGCGACGATGGACGACGAGTCGGCGACCGAGGACGCGATGACCGAGGAGCCGACGGCGACGGAGATGGAAGAGACGTCCACGACCGGCGGGTCCGGTCCCGGGTTCACCGCCGCCGTCGCACTGGTGGCGCTGGTCGCGACAGCACTCCTCGCGCGCCGGCAGGCTTAAGTACACGAGGATTCGCCCGTGTCACGACCTATCACGACTCCTTCGTGCGATTAGGTACCAAGAATGGCGACACATTTATATACTTGTCGAACTAACTATTGGTAAGAGATACCCGGCAAGGGTTCTTCAACATTACGCACCCGGCAGTCAGGGACACCCCAACCATGAGCGAAACAACGATACGAAATTCGACGGAGGAACAGGTTCAGGAGCGAGAGTTCGACGAGGAGACGACCGAACAGCAGGACGTCTGCCCGGAGTGTGGCGGGAACGTCACGACGGACACGGAACACGGCGAGACGGTCTGTCAGGACTGTGGCCTCGTCGTCGAGGAGGACAGCATCGACCGCGGCCCCGAGTGGCGCGCGTTCGACTCCTCGGAACGGGACTCGAAGTCCCGCGTGGGCGCGCCCACGACGAACATGATGCACGACAAAGGCCTCTCGACCAACATCGGCTGGCAGAACAAGGACGCCTAC
The DNA here is from genome assembly GCF_019599465.1 of Haloarcula rubra. Lineage (GTDB taxonomy): Archaea > Halobacteriota > Halobacteria > Halobacteriales > Haloarculaceae > Haloarcula > Haloarcula rubra. The sequence goes on along the minus strand of NZ_RKLR01000003.1, from coordinate 589,980 downwards.
GGACGGTCGCTGTCGTCCAGCCAGCGCCAGAAGATGCAGCGCCTGCGCACGTGGAACGAGCGGTTCCGCACCCGCGACTCTAAGGAGCGCAATCTCAAGCAGGCACTCGGCGAGATAGACCGCATGGCCTCCGCGCTCGGCCTCCCGCAGAACGTCCGGGAGACGGCGAGCGTCATCTACCGCCGCGCACTGGACGAGGACCTCCTGCCCGGCCGGTCCATCGAGGGCGTCGCGACGTCGGCGCTGTACGCGTCGGCCCGCATGGCGGGGAGTCCCCGGTCGCTCGACGAGATGGCAGTGGTCTCCCGGGTCGACAAGATGGAACTGACCCGGACCTACCGCTACATCGTCCGCGAACTCAACCTCGAAGTCCAGCCGGCCGACCCGGAGCAGTACCTCCCGCGGTTCGTCTCGGACCTCGACCTGAGTGACGAGACGGAGCGGCAGGCCCGCGAACTCATCGAAGGCGCCCGTGACGCGGGGCTCCTCTCCGGGAAGTCGCCGGTCGGTCTCGCGGCCGCCGCGGTGTACGCCGCCGCGCTCCTGACCAACGAGAAGGTCACCCAGAGCGAAGTCGGCGACGTCGCGAACATCTCCGAAGTCACCATCCGCAACCGCTACAAGGAACTGCTCGAAGCCGAGAGCGTCCCGGCGTAGACGGCCCGTGCGGCCCCCTGACACGCCGTCCCAGTCCGAGGCAGGGGAGTGGGGAGACGCCAACCTTTTTCCACCCACAGCGTGTGTCAATATCACACATGGAGGAAGCGTACGTCCGGTTGCTCTGTCCCGAGTGTACGAAAGACTGGGAGTCGACGCCGAGCGAGTTGCCGACACACGACACGCTGTTTCACTGCCCGAACTGTCACGCGAGCCGACGGCTCGCCGAGTTCACACGAACCGACCGCGACCTGCAGACGCTGAAAGGCCTCCAGTAGTCAGCCGCTGGTGGCCGAGCGCGCACCGCACGCCTCACAGCGCAACAGCAGTGCGTCGCCCTCCCGTTCGAGTCGCGTGTCCGGCAGGCCACACTCCGAACAGCGGACGAACTCCTCGACGTACTCGTCGACGGCCGCCCCCAGTCTGTCGGCGTCGAAGGACCCGGTGAGTCGCGCCCGGCCGCTCTCGTCGATGTGTGCGCTCGTCCCCATCTCCGTCTGGAGGAACTGCAGGACGTGGTCCGGGTCACGTCCGAGTCGGTTACACAGCGACTGGAAGTTCTCCACGACGGAGACGTTCCCCTCCTGTCGGACCTCCGGGTCCGGTACCTCGAACCGTTCTGACGACCCCTCTATGTCGGGCGTCTCGGAAATCGCCCGGTCGAGCATATCGTCGTAGTCCATACGTCACAGTGGACGACCCGGCGTCAAAAATCTTTCAAACCCACCGACGCCGGTACCGGACAGTCGACACCCGGGACGCGAATTCGGCCGTCTGTGGCCTCTATCCTCACGTTTTATCATGTCGGGGTGGTGTGTTAACCAGCGTCAGAGTAGTACTATAACCCTCCGGTTTCTAGCAACGGGTGACCATGAAGAAGCAGGAGCTCATTCACCTTCACGGCCTGCTTGCACAAGTACAGAACCACTACGAACAGGACACCGGCTCGACAGTCGAACACGACGAGTACGCCGAACTCGGCGTGAAGCCGACGTCGATTCACAAGTCGAAGACAGACCACAAGGCCGCTGTCTTCGCTATCGCCGACGGAATCACCTCGGAGATGACCACCGAGGAGAAAGAGCCCGTTTCTGCCGCCGCCGACTGAATCTCTTACTCTTCCTCCAGCGACACCTATACCCGGTAGTCGCGTCGCTCGAAAACGGACTCCGTACGTCGCCGTCTACTCGTCGATGAGTTCCTCGAACTCGGGCAGTATCTCGTCGTCGCCCGTCTCCTCGTCGTCCGCTGTCGATTCCGCGTCCTCGGTTTCGTCGTCCTCGTCCTCGTCGGGAATCTCCTCTATCTCGACGACGTCCAGCGGGATGTTCTCCAGTCGCTGACCTATCTCCTTGCGCGCGATGCGGGCCGCGTGTTCGTCACGCTCTACGTTGAACACGGTCATCTCCAGTTCGAGCGCGACGAGGCTCTCGTCGGCGGCGATGAACGCAGGTTCCAACTCCTCACCGCAGTGTGGACAGCTCCGCTCGCCCATGTTGATTTCGACGTAGTTGAGGTCCGGGTTGAGCATGTCGCCGGTCTTCGAGATGGCGATTCGGACCGCTTCGTCGGCTGTGGCTACGTCGTAGACGGGGACGGCTGCCTCGACGACAACTCTGCAGTCCATACAGGTATGTTTGCTAGCCTATATAATGAAGGTTAGCCCGGGTCCTCAATCGGACTCGAACCCGGTCGCGTCCTCGCCGACACCGAGGGCGTCGGTCGACGCGGCGGCCTCCCGGGGAAGGCTGGTACCGAGTGCCGGCAGGGAGAGGGACTCGCTGCCCAGCACGACGAACCCGGCGAAGACGGTCAGGAACCCGACGACGGTGAACTCGGAGATGGACTCGCCCAGTAACGCCCACCCGCCGAGCGTCGAGACGACGGGAACCACGTAGAACACGAGGTTCGCGTGGGTCGCCCCCGCGTTGTCGAGCAGGCCGAAGTAGGCCACGTAGGCGATGGCCCCGGCGAAGACGCCGACGTAGAGGAGCGCGACGAGGGCCGCAGGGCCCCAGCTAACGGCGGCGACGGACTCGCCGGCCTGCCAGCTGAGCGTGTGACACAGACCCGCCGCGACGGGCAGGGCCCACGCCGTCCGGACGGTGCTGGAGAGGTCGCTGTCGCTCCAGCGGACGAGGACGCTTCCGAGCGCCCCGCTGACCGCCCCGCCGAACAGGAGCAGTTTGCCACCGCCGCCCCCGAACAGCATCGCGGGGTCGGGGTTGACGACCAGTCCGACGCCGAGCAGGCCGACGAGCAGACCGGTCGCGCCCCGCTTCGAGAGGCGCTCGTCGGCCAGCAGGAGCGCCGCGAACACGGGCGTCAGGATGGGGTTGAGGCTGAACACGATGGCGCCGACGGCGCTCGTAGCGTCCTGCTGTCCGACGAACAGGAACGCGTTCGTGAGTCCGAGTGCGAGCAGTCCCGTCGAGAGGACGCCCAGCGCGTCACTACGGCTCGTCGGGAGTAGGTCGTCCCGAGAGCGGGTGAGCGTCACGTAGCCGAGCAGTGCCACGGCGGCGACGTCGAACCGGAGCGCGACGAACAGGAGCGGCGGGAAGTGGTCGAGGCCGGCCTTCGCCGCGACGAAGGTGCCGCCGAAGAGGAGGCTGGCGGCCACGCCCAGGGCGAGCGTACGTCGTGACACCATCGTTACACCACCACCTCGTCGACGGAACGACCGGGGGCCGAGACACGCAGGAAAATCGCACAGAGCGGCTGTATCATCTTACTATCGGGTACGGGAGAGGGGCTTATAGTCTCGTTCAGAAAATCTTACACGACGGGAAAACCGCCACGCGCCGTGGCGCTCTTTCACGGGTTGCAATTCTTTCACGTCGCGAAACCGGTATCAGTGCGGCCCGGCAAACGCCGGTATGGACGCCACACTTTCCGAGATAGAGTTCCTCGCGCTCTCGCCGAACCGGGTCGCGGTGCTGGAACTCCTCGCCGACGACTGGCACACCCGGTCGGAGCTCGCCGCCGAGACGGGCGCGTCACAGGCGACGCTGGGCCGCATCCTCGGTGACTTCGAGGACCGCAAGTGGGTCCGCCGGACAGAGGGTGGCTACGTGGCGACGGCTACGGGGCGCCTCGTCGCCGAGGGGTTCAGAGACCTGCTGGACATTCTGGAGACGGAGCGGGACCTGCGGGACATCGTCGACTATCTGCCGACCGACGCGATGGACTTCGACCTGCGACACCTCGCGGACGCCACGATTACGACTCCGACCCAGACGCGACCGAACGCACCCCTACAACGGCTGCTGTCGCTGATGCGCGCGGCGGACGCGGTGACGGCGTTCTCTCACGCGTTCAACGACCAGAGCCTCTCTGTCGCGGCCGACCGGGCGGGCGACCAGCAGTTCCGCGCCATACTGTCGCGCAACGCCGTCGACGCACTCACCGGCGACGAGACGCTCCGCGGTCGCCTCCGCGCGCTCCTCGAGACGGAGACGGCGTCTGTCGGCGTCTACGACGGCGAGATACCGCTCGCGGTGACGATTGTCGACGACGTGGTGAACCTCCTCGTCCGGGACGAGCGCGGGGTGTTGCAGGCGGCCGTCGACACCGACCATCCGGCGGTCCACTCGTGGGCCGAGGCCCGCTTCGAGTCGTACCGCGAGGCGTCCACACCGCTCGAACCGACCGACGTCTGACCCGCTCAGCGGACGCGCCAGACGTCGTCGCCGGGCAGGAACCGTCCGAGTTCCGCTTCCTGCCGGTAGTCCGTCGCGAGGAGGGCCATGAGCGAGGCGACGAGTTCGGACTCGTCCTCGTCGGTCCACTCGACGGGGTCCTTGATGGGGTAGACGAGCCACCCGCTCCCCCGGACCTCCGTCGCGTGGAGCGCCTCCATGTCCACGTCGTCGGCCGGTTCGGCGGTCATGTTCGCGAAGACGTGCTTCGTCGCGCGTTCGCCGACCGGGAGCAGGACGTGGGAGGTGATGGCCCGGACCTCCGTATCGAACATCGGTTCGTGGTCCGCGTAGTCCTCCTCGTCCGGCACCCGGTCGCCACAGAGGAACAGGTACGAGAGGTACGTCTTGTCGACGGTCGGCGGCGTCCCGGCTTCCGTCAGGAGGCCCCCGTCGACGAGCGCGCGCTGGAGTCGCTCGGCGGCAGGGGTCCCGGTGAAAGGGATGCCCGACTCGCTGCCGCCGTGGACGCCGGGGTGGTCGCCGATGACGTGGAAGTCCGCGTTCGCGTCACCGTACCCCGGAACGAACGGCTCACACGGCGGCTGGAAGCCAAACGGGTTGTGCTGCGTTGCCGTGATGTTCTTCACGAGGGGAGCCTGGGCACAGGTCGGCAAAACTCCGACGGTCTCGGGCGGGCAACGCTTTTTTCGGATGCCCTCCACGGGACGGGTATGCTCAGGTCCGGGAGCCGTGATGTCGCGTGAGCCACGACGACCGCGTCGAGGACCTCCGCGAACGGAAGGCGGAGGCCGAACGTGGCGGTGGCGAAGAGCGCATCGAGGCCCAACACGAGAAGGGGAAACTCACCGCCCGCGAGCGCATCGACTACTTCCTCGACGACGGCACGTTCGTCGAGATAGACGCGCTGCGGGAACACCGCTCGACCAACTTCGATATGGACGAGAAGCACGTCCCCGGCGACGGCGTCGTCGTCGGCTACGGCGAGGTCGACGGCGAGCGAGTGTACGTCTTCGCCCACGACTTCACCGTCTTCGGCGGGTCGCTGGGTGAGGCCTTCGCCCAGAAGGTCTGTAAGGTGATGGACAAGGCCATCGAGAACGGTGCGCCCATCATCGGACTGAACGACTCGGCGGGGGCGCGCATCCAGGAGGGCATCGACTCGCTCGCGGGGTACGCCGACATCTTCCACCGCAACCAGCAGGCGAGCGGCGTCGTCCCGCAGATTTCGGCCATCATGGGGCCGTGTGCCGGCGGTGCCGTCTACTCGCCGGCCATCACGGACTTCGTCTACATGGTCGAGGAGACGAGCCACATGTTCATCACCGGCCCGGACGTCATCGAGACGGTCACCGGCGAGGAGGTCGGCTTCGACGAACTGGGCGGGGCGAAGACCCACGCCACCGAGTCGGGCGTCGCCCACTTCACGGCGGCCGACGAGAAGGCGGCGATGGACGACATCCGCTATCTGCTCTCGTACCTCCCGCAGAACAACGTCGCGGACCCCCCGCGCGTCGACCCGTGGGACGACCCGGAGCGACGCGACGAGACGCTCGTGGAGACGGTGCCCGACGAGCCACAGAAACCGTACGACATGGTGGACGTGATAGACGGGGTGTTGGACGAGGGCTCCTTCTTCGAGGTGGCCGAGGGCTTCGCCCGCAACATCGTCACCGGGTTCGCCCGGCTCGACGGCCACTCGGTCGGCGTCGTCGGCAACCAACCCCGAGTGAACGCCGGGACGCTAGACATCGACGCCTCGCGGAAGGGGGCGCGGTTCGTCCGCTTCTGTGACGCCTTCAACATCCCCATCCTCACGTTCGTCGACGTGCCGGGGTTCATGCCCGGCAAGGACCAGGAGCGCAACGCCATCATCAACCACGGCGCGAAACTGCTGTACGCCTACAGCGAGGCGACGGTGCCGCTGTTGACGGTCATCACGCGGAAGGCCTACGGCGGCGCCTACGACGTGATGGCCTCGAAGCACATCGGTGCCGACGCCAACTACGCGTGGCCGACCGCCGAAATCGCCGTGATGGGGCCACAGGGCGCCGTGAACGTCCTCTACGACGACGAACTGGCCGACGCCGACGACGTTGAGGCCCGCCGGCAGGAACTCATCGACGAGTACCGCGACGCCTTCGCGAACCCGTACACGGCAGCCGAGCGCGGCTTCGTCGACGACGTGTTAGAACCGCAGGACACGCGGCCGCGACTCGTCGAGGACCTCGACCTGCTTCGAGGCAAGCGAAGCGACCAACCGGACCGCAAACACGGGAACATCCCACTGTAACCATGGCTACCGATACCGCAGATACCGTCGACGGCGCGCTGGTGGCAGAGATTGCGGCCCAACTCCCGGACGCTTCGGTAGACGAGGCGGCGGCTATCGCCGTCGCCGTCGGCGCACACCTCACCGACCGTCAGCGGGCCGCCGCCGCCGCAGCGGCCGCGGCCGCCGCGGGCGGCGAATCGTGGGACGGCAAGGAGTGGGCGTTCTCCGAACGCGTCGAGGGCACGCAGAAGCGCCACGTCAGGGTCCGCGACGAGGCGCCGACGGACCCGTGGAGTGCGGCCGGTCGCACCGACCGGATGTGACGGCGCTCACCCGTCCACCGCCGTCAGACCGACGGCCAATCGCGAGAGTGTTTCGCTTCCTTCGAGGGCGTCGAGCCACGCCGCCGGAATCTCGTCGACGCCGAAGCGGGCGCCAGCGACGGCCCCGGCCACCGCGCCGACGGTGTCTGCGTCGCCGCCGTTGTTGACGGCAGAGACGACGGCCTCGCGGAACGAGTCGGCCGCGAGCGCGTGTCCCAGTCCCGCCTCCAGCGTGTCGACCACGTACCCGCTCACGGGGAGCGTCCCCGGGTCGCGGTCGGCGTCGGCCGCATCCGAGAGTGCCCCGAGGACGGTATCTGGGGGGTCCGTGGTGTGTTCGAGCAGGTGGTCCCGTGCCGTCTCGACGGGTGGGTCGCCGGCCGCCGCGGCCGCTATCGCGAGGTTCAGCGCGGCACAGGCGTGTGTACAGCGCGGGTCCCAGTGGGTGAGCCGCGAGGACGCCATACTCACGTCGACGAGGCGGGGCGGGTCGTCTGCGAAGGCGATACCGACCGGCGCACACCGCATCAGACTCCCGTTGCCCGCGTTGCGGCCTTCGGGGCTCCGCTCCCACACGTCGCGTGCGGCCCGTTCCCAGTCCTCGCCGGCGGCGACGCGCGAGAGGACGCGGTAGGTCATCCCGCCGATACCGGTGGGGTCGTCGCGGAACCACGCGACGAAGCGGTCGGCGGCGTCGTCAGGGTCCCACCCGTCTCTCTCGGTCAGTGACCGGGCCAGACAGCGCGCCATCTCGGTGTCGTCGGTGACGGCGCCCGCCGGGAGGCCGTGGGCGCCGTCGCCCAGCATCGCGTCGACGGTGCCGTGACGACGGCGGATACGGTCGGCGGACCAGCCCTCGACCGGTCGTCCGAGTGCGTCGCCGCAGGCGAGGCCGACGACCACTCCCCGAGCGGTCTGTTCGTCCATGCCCGTACATTCGCACGCCGCTCAGAAAAGAATCGTCGGCCGATTCGCCGCTCCGCATAGTTTTATGGGCCAACTCTCGGTATGGGGGGATATGTTCGACAAAGTACTCGTCGCCAACCGCGGGGAAATCGCGGTCCGGGTTATGCGCGCGTGCGAGGAGTTGGGCATCGGCACTGTTGCAGTCTACTCTGAGGCCGACAAGCACTCCGGCCACGTCCGTTACGCCGACGAGGCGTACAACGTGGGGCCGGCCAGAGCGGCCGACTCGTATCTCGACCAGGACGCTATCGTCGACGCCGCGAAACAGTCCGGCGCCGACGCCATCCACCCGGGCTACGGGTTCCTCGCGGAGAACGCCGACTTCGCCCGCAAGGTCGAACAGACCGAGGGGGTACAGTGGATCGGCCCGGCCGGCGACGCGATGGAGAAACTGGGCGAGAAGACGAAGGCCCGGAAGATAATGCAGTCCGCGGACGTGCCGATAGTTCCCGGGACCACCGACCCAGTCGACGACCCCGACGAAGTCGCCGAGTTCGGCGAGGAGCACGGCTTCCCGGTCGCTATCAAGGCCGAAGGGGGCGGCGGTGGCCGCGGGATGAAAATCGTCCACGACCCCGACGAGATAGCGGAGCAACTCGAGTCCGCCAAACGCGAGGGCGAGGCGTACTTCTCGAACGACTCCGTCTACCTCGAACGGTTCCTCGAGAACCCCCGTCACATCGAGATGCAGATAATCGCGGACCACGAGGGCAACGTCCGCCACCTCGGCGAGCGTGACTGCTCGCTCCAGCGTCGCCACCAGAAGGTCATCGAAGAGGGCCCGTCGCCCGCGCTCTCCGACGAGCTCCGCGAGGAAATCGGCGAGGCCGCGCGCCGCGGCGTCAGCGAGGCGGACTACTACAACGCCGGGACCGTCGAGTTCCTCGTCGAGGAAGACACCGACCGCGAACCTGGTGAGGTGCTGGGGCCGGAGACGAACTTCTACTTCCTCGAAGTGAACACGCGGATTCAGGTCGAACACTGCGTCACCGAGGAGATTACGGGCATCGACATCGTCAAGTGGCAGATTCGGGTCGCACAGGACGAGGAACTCTCTTTCGAGCAGGACGACGTCGAGATAGACGGCCACGCGATGGAGTTCCGCATCAACGCAGAGAACGCCGCGAAGGACTTCGCACCGGCCAACAGCGGGACGCTGGAGACGTACGACCCGCCGGGCGGCATCGGCGTCCGGATGGACGACGCGCTCCGGCAGGGCGACGACCTCGTCACCGACTACGACTCGATGATAGCGAAGCTCATCGTCTACGGGTCCGACCGGGACGAGGTCATCGAACGCGGGAAGCGCGCGCTCGCGGAGTACGAAATCGAAGGGTTCCCGACGGTCATCCCGTTCCACCGGCTGATGCTCACCGACGAGGAGTTCGTCGGTGGCACACACACGACGAAGTACCTCGACGAGACGCTGGAGAAGTCCCGCATCGAGGAGGCCCAGGAGCGCTGGGGCAGCGAAACCGAGGCCGCGGCCGACGAGGACGAGGAGGTCGTCGAACGCGAGTTCACCGTCGAGGTCAACGGGAAGCGGTTCGAAGTCGACCTCGAAGAGCGCGGTGCGCCACCTATCGACGTCGGCGACGTCGACGCCGCCGGCGGCGGCGACCGACCACAGCGCCCGGGTAGTGGCGGCGATTCCGACGGCGGTGGCGGCGGCGGGTCCAGCGCCGAGGGGCAGGAAGTGACCGCCGAGATGCAGGGGACCATCCTCGAAGTATCCGTCGACGAGGGCGACGAGGTGGAGGCGAGCGACGTGCTCTGTGTGCTGGAGGCGATGAAGATGGAGAACGACATCGTCGCCGAACGCGGCGGCGTCATCAACGACGTCGCCATCGGCGAGGGTGACTCCGTCGACATGGGCGACCTCCTGTTCGTCATCGGGTCCGAGTAGTCCCAGTCGCCGACCCGTCGGCGACCCGCCCGAGTGACGCCTTTTTCTCGGTCGCCGTCGAACCGACTGGCATGAACGAGACACGACACCGGGTCCTCGACGCGCTCTCGGCGGGTCCCGTCTCGGGACCGGCGATGGCCGAGGACCTCGGTATCTCGCGGTCCGCGGTGTGGAAACACGTCGAGGCGCTCCGGGAGGCGGGGTTCACGATTGCCAGCGACGACGCCGGGTACGAACTCGTCGAGATTCCCGAGTTCGGTGGGCCGGCCGTCGAGTACGGACTCGACGCTCCCTTCGACGTCGAGTACCACGACAGCATCCCGAGTACGAACGCTCGGGCGCGCGACCTCGCCGCGGAAGGTGCTTCGGACGTGGTCGTCCTCGCGGACGAACAGACCGGTGGCCGGGGGCGACTGGACCGGGACTGGGCCTCGCCGAGCGGCGGTATCTGGCTCTCGCTCCTCTTCAGACCCGACGTACCGATGGCCCACGCGCCGGTGTACACGCTGGCCGCCGCCGTCGCGGCGACGCGTGCCGCCCGTGAAGCGGGCGTCGAGGCGGGTATCAAGTGGCCCAACGACGTGCTCGTCGATGTCGACGGCGAGGAGCGGAAACTCGTCGGCATCCTCACGGAGATGGAGGGCGAGGCCGACCGCGTCTCGTGGGTCGTCGTCGGCATCGGCGTCAACGCCAACGTCGACCCGGAGTCGCTGCCGAGCGAGGCGAACCCGACGAGCCTCGAAGCGGTCCGCGGAGCGCCGGTCGACAGGCGCCTGTTCACACAGCGCCTCGTCGAGACGTTCGACACGCTCCGCCAATCCCCGGACTCCGTACTGGACGCGTGGCGCGAGTACGCGACGACGCTGGGCAGAGACGTCCGGGTTGAGACGCCGAGGGGTGTCGTCGAAGGCGAGGCCGTCGACGTGGAGTTCCCGGGGCGACTGGTCGTTCGGACCGACGACGGGCGGGAGACGGTCTCGGCTGGCGACTGCGAGCACCTCAGACGGGTGTAGGCGTCGGGGCCGACGCGGCGGTCAGTTCGTGACGCTGGCTTCCGGTTCGCGGTCGCCGCCGTCGGCGTCGGTGTCGCCGACCGGCACCGTCACGACCGGCACCGGCGACGACCGGACGACGCGTTCGGCGACGCTGCCGAGCAGGAGTCGGTCGATGCCACCGCGGCCGTGAGTCCCCATCACGACGGTGTCACAGTCGTTCTCGCGGGCGTACTCGACGATTCGCTTGCTCGGTGACCCCTCCTCGATAGCCGTCACCACGTCGAGGTCACCGGTCGTCGTCTCGAGGGACTCCAGTGCGAGTTCTCCTTCCTCCCGGAGCATCTCGGTGACGCCGTCCCACGTCGTCTTGACGGGGAGCGTGGCGTAGCTCCCCGTATCGACGACGTAGAGGCCGTGGACCTCCGCGTCGTGGAACTGAGCGAGTTCGACGGCGTGCGCCACGACCCGTGACATCCCCTCGGACCCGTCTGTCGGTACCAGTATCCGGTCGTACATGTCTAGAGAGACGGTGGCTGTGCGCTTAGTTATTTGCCAACTGGTACCACGGAACAGGGTCAGTTCGGTTCGGACTCGCGCTCCGGGTCACCGGTGTCGTCGGCCGTCTCGTCCATCACTCGCTCCAGTTCACGCTCTAACTCCGCCTCGGTGAGCGCGCCGTCCCGGTACTTCTCCGTCAGTCGGTCGACGGCGTCCTCGTCGGCGGCGGGGCCGTACTCGGACGATTCGACCGGTTCCGGCGTCGCCTCGCCGCCGAGGAGGGTAGACCCGGCCCAGTAGAGCGCGTAGCCGACGCCGACGACGAGGAGGGCGGTCACCAGCAGGGACAGGAGCGCCGCGAGCAGGTTCTGGAGGACGGCGAGCACTGCGGCGGCGACGCCGAGAGCGAAGAGCAGTGCGACACCGCCGAGGAGCACCCGACCGAGTGTGCCGAGGGCGCGGTCAGTGGTGGCGGACATCACGTTGCCCTTGCGGTCCGTGACCGATAAACGTGGTCACGCCTCGGGGACGACCACCTGTTCCACGTCGGCCGTCTCGGCGCGGCGGACGACCGCCCGGATGGGGTTCTGTGCCCCCGCGAGGTTGTCCGAGTCGCCGTCTAAGACGAGGAGACTGGCCGGTCGCCCCTCCTCGACGAGGCCGCAGTCGAGGCCGGCCAGTTCGGCGCCGTTGACCGTCGCCATCCGGAGGACGTCCCGCGCCGAGACGTCGTACAGTTTCGCGGTGAACTCCATCTCCCGGAACATCGACGGACTGTTGAGGAAGACGTTGTCCGTCCCCAGTGCCACCGTCGTCCGCTCGGCCAGTTCCTCGACCGGCGGCTTTCCGACGCCGGTGACGAGGTTCGACCGGGGGCAGACGGCGACCGGAATCTCGCTGTCGGCGACGCGTTCGAGGTGGAGGCGCTTCGCGTGGACCATGTGGACGAGGAAATCCGGGTCGAGGTCCAGCGCCGGGTTGATGTCCGAACTGTCCACCTCGCCGGCGTGGATGCCGAACAGTTTGCCGGCCTCGCGGGTCGCCCGGCGTTCCCGACCGAACTCGGCGTCGTTGGCGCCGCTGGCCCCGAATCCGTCGGCCATCTCCATCGCCTCGACCGTCTCGCGACCGAGGACGACGCTCCGGAGCGGCGAGTCGGCCAGCGCGGCGCGGATGGCCCGCACGCCCTCGACGCCGCCCTCGCGGAACTCGACGAACGCGCCGGTGCCGGACCGGTACATGTACGACAGCGACCGGACCATCCCCTCGACGAGTTCGGACCGGTCGGCCTGCCGGAGGAGGCGGTGTTTCAGGCCGTCGGGCGGCGCGACCAGTTCCTCCAGTGAGAGCCCCTCGCCCGCTTCCTTCGCGATGGAGTCCCCGATGTGGGTGTGGGCGTTGACGAACGCCGGGCAGACGATGGCGTCGCTGTCGACGCTGTCCTCCTCGATAGCGGCGATGTCGCCGTCTTCGACGACGACTCGCCCCTCGATGGGTTCGAACGCGCGGCCGCGGAGAATCGTCCCTTCGAGTATCATGTACTCCCCTCCACTCGATGCTCAGTTAAATTCGTCGAGGGTCGCGTGGATGCCGGGTCGGACGTCCCGCACCCGCGCCCCGTCTAAGTCGAGGCCGAGTTCCCGGATAGCGACGTCGCCGACGCGTTCGCTGTCGGACTCGGGCGCGTAGACTCCCAGCCGCCACTGGTCTCGCTGGGCGGCCCGGATGGCGTTGACGAGCGTCGACTGTTCGCCGAGGCGGCGCACCTCGCCGTTGACGAGGACGCGACTGCTCGACTCGGTCATCGACGGCTCCGAGGGGACGTCGAGGACCACCGAGTCGGGGTCGACGTTCGCGCTGTCGGCGATAGCGTGTTCCCACGCCCGGACGTCGCGGTGGTCGGCCCCGACCAACTCGTCGGGGACGGCGGTCCGTTCGGCCCACACGGACCGCTTGTAGAGGTCGCGCTCGCTCAGGCGACGGGCGTACTCGGCCGTCTCGTCGCACTGGCGCAGGCGGACGAGCAGGTCGGCGTCGTCCCAGCGACGCAGGTCCGAGGCCGTCACGTTCGTCGCGGTGAGGAGCCGTTCGGCCCCGCGGCGGAGCATCGACTTCGCGATGCGGGCGACGTGGTGGGCGTAGACGGTCGGGTTCATCAGGGCCCGCGCGAGCAACAGCGACTCGGCGGTCTGGACGTTCCCCTCGTCTAAGACGAGTTCGCCGTCGACGAAGCGCAACTCGCGGACCAGTCGCTCGTGGTCGATGGTGCCGTAGGGGACGCCGGTGTGGTGGGCGTCCCGGACGAGGTAGTCCATCCGGTCGACGTCGAGTTCGCCCGAGACCAGTTGGCCCAGTTCGCCGTCGCCGGCGACGAGGTCGGCCACACGGTCGGGGTTCAGACCGTGGTCGGTGAGTACGCGCGCCACCTCGCCGCGGTCCAGCAGGTCGTGGACGTCGTCGTGGTACTTCCCCGTCTTCCGGTGGATGACCGACTCGACGTTGTGACTGTACGGGGAGTGGCCCACGTCGTGGAGGAGGGCGGCGGCACGGACCCGCTCGGCCTGCTGGCCCTCGATGCCGAGGTGCGAGAGCGCACGGTCGGCCAGGTGGTAGACGCCCAGCGAGTGCTCGAAGCGGGTGTGGTTGGCCGACGGATAGACCAGCGTCACGGTCCCCAGTTGTTTGACCCCGCGGAGGCGCTGGACGGGCGGGGTCTCCAGCAAGTCGGCGGCGACGCCCTCGACCGCGATGTGGTCGTGGACGCTGTCCTTGATGGTGGTCATCGCTTGCGGGTTCGGGAGCCGTCGGCAAAACGGTACTGCCGGTGTCGAGTCCGATTCGACCCGCAGAGCGGGTCAGAGCCGCGCTACCGACCCGAGCAGTTCGAGGAGTTCCTCCTCGGTGGCGTCGCCGTGTTCGACGGCGTCCATCGGGTCCCGACCCATCTGCTGGACCGTCTTGATGGCCCGCCTCGGACCGTAGTCACGGTTGTAGACGAGCCACGCGGCCAGTACCTGTCCCGTCCGACCGATGCCGGCCAGACAGTGGACGACGGTGCGGGCCTCGGCGTCGATGGACGCCGCCAGAAACGGGACGACGTCCTCGTGGAGGGCGTCTGTCCCGACGAGTTGCTGGTCGGGGACGGGAACGTGGAGGACGTTCGACTCACCGAACTCGTCGACGTACCGCGCGACGTTCGACCCGGGCTCGTCCAGCTGGTGGCCGGCGAGGAGACAGCAGACCCGCTCCACCTGGCAGTCACGAACCGACTGTATCCAGTCCGAGAGGGCCGCATCGTGGCCGGCAGCAGTGTGCCACCCGGGGGCGCAGGCACCGAAGACGTACTCTTCGTCGGGGGCAGCGGGGGCGAACCTGTGGGCGTGAAGCTTACGCATGACTGCAGGTATCCGTCCTCTCTCCGGCCACGAACTTCAGTGTCCCCCCTCGGTTCTCACGACTGATTCTCAGTCGGTTGATACGACTGGCCGGGCCGTTCGCCGGGTGCTCTCGGGGGCAGGGCCACGTTTATAGGGTCGCTCACCCCTACGTCGCCGTATGGTGACGTTCCTCGCCGGCGGGACGGGCACGCCGAAACTCCTCGCCGGCGCCGACGACGTGTTCGAACCCGCGGCCACGACGGTCGTCGCCAACACGGGCGACGACGTGGAGTTGGGCGGTCACCTCGTCTGTCCGGACCTCGATACCGTCCTCTTTCTCGACGGCGGCGAACTCGACCGGGAGACGTGGTGGGGCATCGCCGACGACACCGCCGAGACACACGACGAACTCCACCACCTCGCCGAGGCCGCCGACCTCCCGACGGGTCCCCAGTACCTCCCTCCCGACGCGCAGACGTCGGGCCGCGACATCGCTCGCTGGCGTCGATTCTCCGGCGTCGCCGAGTTCATGCACATCGGCGACCGGGACCGTGCGGTCCACGTCACGCGGACCTCGCTACTGGACGCGGGCCACTCGCTGACAGAGGTGACGCGTATCCTCGCTGACGCCTTCGACCTCGACCGGACGCTGCTGCCGATGAGTGACGAACCCGTCGCGACCATCGTCCACACGCCACGGGGCCCGATGCACTTCCAGGAGTGGTGGGTCGGTCGGAACGGCGACCCGACGGTCGAAGACGTCGAGTTCCGCGGCGGCGAGACGGCGGCGGCCACCGACGCCGTCCTGACGGCCCTCTCGGACCCGGTGGTCGTCGGTCCGTCGAACCCCGTCACGTCGCTCGGACCGATGCTCGCCGTCGACGGCATCCGCGACGCACTCGCCGAGACGCCGGTGGTCGCCGTCTCGCCGTTCGTCGAGGACGAGGTGTTCTCCGGCCCGGCCGCGGACCTGCTGGCGGGCGTCGGCCGCGAGGCCAGTACCGCCGGCGTCGCCGAGAGCTACCCCTTCGCGGACGCGTTCGTCCTCGACACCGAGGACGGCACCGACCTCGACAGGCCGGTGGTCCGCACGGACACGACCCTAGACGGCCCCGAAGACGCCGACAGAGTCGCCCGCGCCGTCGCGGACGCTCTCGCGGAGGTGGCCTGATGTTCCGACCGCGGGTCGCGCTGGCGAGTCTCAGCGGTGAGGCGGACGCCGCGTGGGCACGCGCCGTCGAAGCGCACGTCGGCTGTGCCTTCCTCGGTGGTATCTCACTCGACGGGCCAACGCGGGCGGCCGCCCGCGAGATGGTCGACCGGGACCGATCCGAGTTCCTCCCCGACGACCCGATTGCGTTCGTCGACGCCCAACTCGCGGCGCTCTCGGACGCGCCGCTCCGTCCGGCGTTCAACGTTCGGAGTGCGTCGCCCGACCCGATAGCGCGTGCGGCCCGCGTCTGTCGGGCCCACGACGCCGTCCTCGAAGTGAACGCCCACTGCCGGCAGGACGAGATGTGTACTGCCGGTGCCGGCGAGTCGCTCCTCCGGGACACCGACCGACTCGCCGGACAGGTCGCCGCCGCGAGCGAGGCGGGGGCCGACGTCTCCGTGAAAGTCAGGACGGAAGTCGAGGGGGTCGACCTCGCCGAGGTGGCTCGCCGCGTCGAGGACGCTGGCGCAGACGCCGTCCACGTCGACGCGATGGACTCGGAGGCGGTCGTCGCCGAGGTGGCCGAGGCCACCGACTGCTTCGTCGTCGCGAACAACGGCGTCCGTGACCGTGCGACGGCCACGGAGTACTTCGAGTACGGCGCCGACGCGGTAAGCGTCGGGCGGGCGAGTGACGACCCCGACGTCCTGCGGGCGGTCAGGGCGACCGCAGACGACTGGTTCGGCCGCGAGGTGGTCCGATGAGCGAGCGGTCGACGGCCCAGAACGCCGAACTGGCGCTCCTGCTGGAGGTCAGCGGGACGCCGAAACCCGGGAACGTCGACCGGGAACGGGAGTACGACGATTTGCGGTTCGAGCACTTTCTCGCGGGCGCGGTGGGTGCGCGGCCGGGCCTCGACCGCGCGGCCGACGGCGAGCGAGTGGGCCGCGCGTTCGAGCGGGCGGTCGACGGCATGGCCGGCCAGTCGGGCGGCAACACCCAGTTCGGCGCGCTCTTGGTGCTGACACCGCTGGTCGCGGCCGCGAGCGAGGGCGATCCGACGCCGGAAGGGGTCGCGGACGTCGTCGGTGACACGACCGTGGCCGACGCCGCCGACTTCTACCGTGCCTTCGAACACGTCGACGTGGCCGTCGACGACCCGCCCGAGGGACTGGAACCGCTGGACGTGCGCCGCGGGAGCGACGCGATACCGACCCTGGAGGAGCGGGGACTGACGCTGTCCGACGTGATGGCCGAGAGTGCCGACGTGGACGGCGTCGCCGCCGAGTGGACGAGTGGGTTCGAGCGCGTCTTCGACGCCGCCGAAGGGATACTGGCCGGCGAGGGGCCCGTCGCGGACCGTGCATCGCGGGCCTTCCTCCGGTTGCTGGCCGAGGAGGTGGACACCTTCGTCGTCACGCGGAACGACCGCGAGACGGCCGCGGAGGTCCAGCGACGAGCGCAGGCGGTGCTGGACGGCGAGGAGGACGCGACGGAACTGGCCGAGGAGTTCGTCGCCCGCGACGTGAACCCAGGAACCACGGCGGACCTCGTGGCCGGGGCGCTGTTCGTCGCGCTGGAACGGGGGCTGGTCGTCTGATGGGCGAGACGGACTGGCCGGTCGCTCTCGGCGGGGTCACCGAGAGCGTCGTGACGACGCTCGGGCCGAACGACCTGTGGAACGTCGCGGCGCTCGGGGTGCAGGCGCCCGACGGCGACTACCCGGTGACGGCGACGACGTGGGGACGGACCCGGACGTGGCGGAACTTCCGGGACCGCGGCGAGGGGTACGTCCAGTTCACGCGGGACCCGGTCGACTTCGCGGAGGCCGCCCTGTCGGTCCGCGAGGAAGACGACCCCGTGTTGGACAGCGCCGACGCGTGGGTCCGGGTCGACGTCGACCGTCTCGACGAGGGCGAAGACGGTGACACGCAGTGGGTCGAGTGGGCGCTCCGTCCCGCGGAGAGCGCCGTCGAGCGACGCGTCGTGCCGACGACGAACCGGGGCCACGCCGCGGTGGTCGAGGCGACCGTCGCCGCCTCACGACTGGACGTCCCGGCTTACGACCGCGAGACGTTGCTCGATAGGCTGGCGTACTTCGAGTCCGTCGTCGAGACGGCCGGGAGCGAGCGCGAGCGAGTGGCGTTCGAGCGGGTCCGTGCCCTCGTCGACGCCGAGTGGTGACGGGTGCGTGACCCGACGAAATCGCCAGCCACCTCGGCCGAACACGCTCGAACGGACCGCTGGGACCCGTCCGAGTGATAACCGTTCGCGTCCCGGCGTGGAAGTCGAACCCTTTTTGAACGCCACCTAGCAAGAAACGCGCATGGCAATCAAACCCGCCTACGTCAAGAAGACCGGGACACTACTGATGGAGCGATACCCCGACGCGTTCGGTGCCGACTTCGAGCACAACAAGGACGTCGTCGAGGAGGTCACGAACATCGAGTCCAAGGGCGTGCGCAACCGTATCGCCGGCTACGTCACGCGCAAGTACAACAACCCCGTCGAAGCGTAACACGGTCTTTCTCTCTCTACTGCCCGTTCGGACAGCGGCAGCACTCTCCTAGCGTTCCGGCTCGGCTTCGGCGGCCCGGGAATCGGCCTGCCGCTTGCGGTGGATGACGCCCTGCATGTTCGCCGTGCGAGCGGCGATGTCGCGGAAGGCCTCGCCCGTCTCGTCGTCCTCGTCCAGCACGAGTGGTTGCCCGCTGTCGCCGCCCTCGCGCACGTCCGGGTCCAGCGGAATCTCGCCGAGGAACGGCATCTCGTTCTCGTCGGCGAACCGCCGGCCGCCGCCGCTCCCGAAGATGTCGTGCTCGCCGCCACAGTCCGGACAGACGAACGTCGACATGTTCTCGACGATGCCCAGCACGGGCGTCTCGTGACGGCCGAACATCCGCAGGCCCTTGCGAGCGTCGTCGAGGGCGACTTCCTGCGGGGTGGTGACGATGACGGCCCCGGAGACGGGGACGCGCTGGAGCATCGTCAGTTGCGTGTCGCCGGTCCCCGGCGGGAGGTCCACGACCATGTAGTCGAGCGACCCCCACAGCACGTCGTCCCACAGTTGGGTGAGCACGTTGTCGACCATCGGGCCACGGAAGATGACCGGGTCGTCCTTCCCGACGAGGAAGTCCATACTCATCAGTTTCAGCCCGTGCTTCTCGACGGGGATTATCTCCTCGTCCTCGGTGGCACGGGGCGACTCGTCGGCGTTCAGCATCCGCGGGACGTTCGGCCCGTAGATGTCGGCGTCGAATAGGCCCACCCGCGCGCCGAGTCGGGAGAGGCCGGCCGCGAGGTTGACGGCGACGGTCGACTTCCCGACGCCGCCCTTCCCCGAGGCGACGGCGATGACGTTCTTCACCTCGGGGAGCGGGTCCTCGTCCTCGGGCACGCCGCGGTCGACGCTGGCCGAGAGGGCCACCTCGCGGTCGACGTCCGAGAGCGCCTCCCGGACCTCGTTTGCGATGCTCGTCTCCGTCGGGGAGTACGGCGCGCCGAGCGCGAGGTCGATACGAACCTCGTCGTCTGTGACCTCGATGCTGTTGATGAGACCCAGCGACACGATGTCGTCGCCGAGGTCCGGGTCCTGGACGGTCCGGAGCCGCTCACGGACGTCGTCTTCGTTCATACCACCGGGTAGGCCCCCGAAGTGCGATAAGGATTGTGACAGAACTGCCGTTCGACGACGGTCACGGTCGCCGGAACGTGTACGCGACCGTCTCCTCGCCTGACCCGCCCTCGACGTGCAGTTCGCCGGCGTCGTGGTCGAAGACGAGGCGGTCGGCCGGTGCGTCGAAGGCGTGCAGTGGCATCCCCGTGGCGACGTGGCCGTCTGCGCCGACGGAGACGTACGTCGACCGGCTGAACTCGGCACTCAGGCTCCCGTCGTCGCGTTCGGTGACGTTCTCCGGACCGGCGAACCGTTCGAGGTGGCGCCGGACGGCCTCGCGGTCGGTCGGGTCGACCGTGGTCCCGCCGTCCGCGCGCGAAGTGTTCGTCATGTAGCCCGGTACGCACGCCAGTTGGGAAGCAGTTACGCCACCGCTCCGTGCGGGCCAATCACGTATGCGGCGCCGTCACGGGGCCAGAGCCTTCCGTTGCGTTTAAATACAACCCCGGAATAGTCACGGACAGACTCGTGTAGGGGGACCGGCCCCCGAGTCCGCGATGCCGCGGGCGCGAGTATCAGCAAGCACGTGTCGTGGTAGCCAAGCCTGGCCCAAGGCGCAGGGTTGCTAACTCTGTGGCGTACAGCCTCCTGGGTTCGAATCCCAGCCACGACGCTCACCCAACCGATTACCCATATATGAGTGCAGAAGACCCCAACGCGGGCGACGACGCGGATGCCGAAGAAGAGGAGGACATCCGCTATTTCGTCCGTATCGGACAGACCGACCTCGACGGTACCAAGTCCGTCGAGCGAGCACTGACAGAACTGAACGGCATCGGCCACCGCGCCGCCCGCATCATCGCCCAGCAGGCTGATGTGGACCGCCGCGCGGTGTTCGGGAAGCTCGACGACGACGTCATCGACTCCGTCGTCGACGCCGTCGAGAACTACGCCGACGAGGTCCCCGAGTGGATGACCAACCACCAGAAGGACTACTTCTCCGGTGAGACCACCCACGAGACCGGGAACGACCTCCAGCTCACCCGCCGGCAGGACATCAACCGCATGAAGATGATAGACTCCTACCGTGGGGTCCGTCACAAGCGCGGCCAGAAGGTCCGCGGCCAGCGCACGAAGTCCACCGGTCGTACCGAGGGGACCATCGGCGTCAACGTGGAGGCCATCAAGGAAGAGCAGGCTGAGGAAGCTGCGGGGGATGAGGAATAATGGCACTCGGCTCCAACACGAAGTTCTACGAGACGCCGAACCACCCGTTCCAGGGCGAGCGTATCGCCGACGAGAGCAATCTCCTCGGCCGCTACGGCCTGAAGAACAAAGAAGAGCTCTGGCGTGCCCAGTCCGAGCTCCGTGGCTACCGCCGCGAGGCCCGGAAACTGCTCGGCCAGACGGTCGAGACGGACGAGGCCGACGAGTTCCTCGCCCGCCTGAAGCGCTACGGCATCCTCAGCGAACAGGACACGCTGGACGACGTCCTGTCGCTCGACGTCACCGACGTCCTCGAACGCCGGCTCCAGACGGTCGTCTACCGCAAGGGCTACGCGAACACGCCCGAGCAGGCCCGTCAGTTCATCGTCCACGGCCACATCGTGCTGGGCGGCCAGCGCGTCACGCGCCCGTCGATGAAGGTGGAAGTCGCCGTCGAGGACACGGTCGGCTTCGACGAGAACAGCTCGCTTGCGGACGAACTGCACCCTGAGCGCGCGGAGGCCCAAGAATGAGCGAAGCAGAAAACGACGGCATCTGGGGCGTCGCACACGTCCACGCATCGTTCAACAACACCATCATCACCATCACCGACCAGACCGGCGCGGAGACGCTCGCGAAGAGCTCCGGCGGGACGGTCGTCAAGCAGAACCGCGACGAGGCGTCGCCGTACGCCGCCATGCAGATGGCCGAAGTCGTCGCCGAGAAGGCCCTCGACCGCGGCGTCGAAGGCGTCGACGTCCGCGTCCGTGGTCCCGGTGGGAACCAGCAGACCTCCCCCGGGCCGGGCGCGCAGGCGACCATCCGAGCGCTGGCACGTGCCGGCCTCGAAATCGGTCGCATCGAGGACGTCACGCCGACGCCGCACGACGGCACTCGCGCACCGAAAAACTCCGGATTCTAACCAATGACACAGGACTACGAGGTCGAGTTCGTCGAACGCGGCGAGCGGGAGTCGCTCGTACTGATTCGGGGCATCACGCCGGCCTTTGCCAACGGCATCCGCCGGGCGATGATCGCCGACGTCCCCACGTTCAGTATCGACACGGTCCGCGTCATCGAGAACACGAGCGTGATGTTCAACGAGCAGATCGGCCTCCGACTGGGGCTGGTCCCGCTCACGACCGACCTCGACGACTTCGAGGTCGGCGACGAGGTCACGCTGTCGCTCTCGGTGGACGGGCCGGCGACGGCCTACTCCAGCGACCTCGTCTCCAGTGACGGACTCGTCGAACCGGCCGACGACAACGTCCCCATCATCGACCTCAAAGACGGCCAGCGCCTCGAAGTCGAGGCCGACGCCGTCCTCGATACGGGGAAGGAACACGCCAAACATCAGGGCGGCGTGGCCGTCGGCTACCGACACCTCCAGCGAACCGAGGTCGTCGGCGAGAAGGGCGAGTTCGAGGACGAGGAGCCGAACATCCTCCGCGGTGTCATCAAGGAGGGTGCGGCCGAACACGCCGCCGTCGACGCGACGGACGGCGACCTCGTGTCGACCGACGAGTTCGGCAACGACCTCGCCCAGCGCTACCCGGGCAAGGAGGTCGAGGTCACCGACGTCGAGAACGCCTTCGTGTTCCACGTCGAGACCGACGGCTCGTTCACCACCGACGAACTGGTCCTGCGCGCGGTCGAGACGCTGCGTGACCGCGCGACCGAACTGAAAGACGCGGTCCAACTGTAACGCCACATGCTCCGAAACACCCCTTCGACGCCGATGACCGCCCGCCCCCCGAGCGCGAGGACCGAAGGGGTTTTTACGGGGCACGCGAAACGCAACAATGCGAGCAGGGATAGCCAAGTCTGGCCAACGGCGCAGCGTTCAGGGCGCTGTCCCGTAGGGGTCCGCAGGTTCAAATCCTGCTCCCTGCACTTTTCCTACAAAGGAGGAACTCTATGAGCAAGACGAACCCGAGACTCAGTAGTCTCATCGCCGACCTGAAGTCGGCCGCCCGCAACGCGGGCGGCAACGTCTGGGGCGACGTCGCCGAGCGCCTCGAGAAGCCACGGCGCACACACGCGGAAGTCAACCTCGGGCGTATCGAACGATACGCACAGGAAGACGAGACCGTGGTTGTGCCGGGCAAGGTGCTCGGCTCCGGTGTCCTGCAGAAGGACATCACCGTCGCCGCAGTCGACTTCTCCGGAACCGCCGAGAAGAAGATCGACCAGGTCGGAGAGGCTGTATCACTCGAACAGGCAATCGAAAACAATCCGGAAGGCTCCCACGTGCGGGTGATCCGATGAGCCTCGCAGAGTTCGACGCCGACGTCGTCGTCGACGCCCGTGACTGTATCATGGGCCGCGTGGCATCCGAAGTGGCCGAGAAGGCACTCGACGGGCAGTCCGTCGCCGTCGTCAACGCCGAACGCGCGGTCATCACCGGCCGCGAAGAGCAGATCACCGAGAAGTACAAGAAGCGCGTCGACATCGGCGCCGACAACTCGTACTTCTACCCGAAGCGCCCGGACGGTATCTTCAAGCGCGCCATCCGCGGCATGCTGCCCCACAAGAAGCAGCGCGGCCGCGAGGCGTTCGAGAACGTCCGCGTGTACGTCGGGAACCCACACGACGAGGACGGCGACGTCCTCGAAGGGACCTCGCTGGACCGACTGTCGAACATCAAGTTCGTCTCGCTCGGCGACGTGAGCGAGGCACTCGGAGCGAACAAGACATGGTAACGAACACGTCTGGCAAGAAGAAGACTGCCGTCGCCCGCGCGACTATCCGCGAGGGCGAGGGCCGCGTGCGTATCGACTCCCAGCCGGTCGAACTGGTCGACCCGGAACTGGCCCAGCTGAAGATGCTGGAGCCGTTCCGCATCGCGGAGGACGACCTCCGTGACGACGTCGACGTCGAGGTGTCCGTCGAGGGTGGCGGTGTCATGGGGCAGGCCGACGCCGCCCGAACCGCCATCGCTCGCGGCCTCGTCGACTTCACGAACGACGCGGAGCTCCGCGACGCGTTCATGGAGTTCGACCGCTCGCTGCTGGTCAACGACGTTCGCCAGTCCGAACCCAAGAAGTGGGGCGGCCCCGGCGCTCGGGCCCGCTACCAGAAGTCCTACCGCTGAGGTGATTCACGTATGATGGTACCGGTCCGGTGTTTCACCTGTGGTAACGTCGTCGGCGAGCACTGGGAGGAGTTCAAGGCCCGCACGCGCGAAGCCGAGGAGCCAGAGGACCCCGAGATGGTCCTCGACGAACTCGGCGTCGAGCGGCACTGCTGTCGCCGGATGCTCGTCTCGCACAAAGACCTCGTCGACATCGTCGCTCCCTACCAATGAACGCACAGGAAAGCCGATACGAGAAGGCCCGCAAACTCGGCGCGCGAGCGCTGCAGTTGGCCCACGGCGCACCCGTGCTCATCGAGACGGAGCACACCCAGCCCATCCTCATCGCGGCCGAGGAGTACGACGCTGGCGTGCTCCCGTTCACCGTCAGGCGAGGTGACCACAAATGACGCTAATCACCGACGTACGACTCCGCCGCGTCCTCGACTCGCGTGGGAACGCGACCGTGGAAGCCGACGTCCTCACCGAGAGTGGGGGCTTCGGTCGTGGCAAGGCACCGAGCGGCGCAAGCACCGGCGAGTACGAGGCCATCGAACTGCCGGCTCAGGAAGCAATCGCGAACGCTCGCGACGACGCGCTTCCGCGCCTCATCGGTGAAGTCCACGCCGGGAACCAGCGTGACGTCGACGCGGCGCTCCACGCCGCCGACGGCACGGACGACTTCTCCGGTATCGGTGCCAACTCCGCCGTCGCCATCTCGATGGCGGCCGCGAAGGCCGGTGCCGACGTGCTGGGCGCACCGCTGTTCCAGCACCTCGGCGGTACCTTCCGGGGCAACGAGTACCCGACGCCGCTGGGTAACATCATCGGCGGCGGCGAACACGCCGCGGACGCCACCAACATCCAGGAGTTCCTCGCGGCTCCGGTCGGCGCACCGAGCGTCGAGGAGGCCGTCTTCGCCAACGCCGCGGTCCACCAGGAGGTCCACGACATCCTGGCCGACCGCGACCTGCCCGCGGGCAAGGGCGACGAGGGCGCGTGGGCGCCCTCCGTCTCGGACGACGAAGCGTTCGAGATCATGGACGAGGCCGTCGAGACGGTCGCCGACGACTTCGGCTTCGCCATCGCCTTCGGCCTCGACGTCGCCGGCGCCGAACTGTACGACGAGGACGAGGACGGCTACGTCTACGACGACGGCGTGAAGTCCACCGAGGAGCAGATCGAGTACATCGCCGAGAAGGTCGAGGAGTACGACCTCGTCTACGTCGAGGACCCCCTCGACGAGAACGACTACGAGGCCTTCGCCGACCTGACCGACCGCGTCGGCGACCAGACGCTCGTCTGCGGTGACGACCTGTTCGTCACGAACGTCGAGCGACTCGAAGCCGGCATCAGCGTCGGCGCAGGCAACTCCATCCTCATCAAGCCCAACCAGATCGGGACGCTCACCGACGCGGTGGACGCCATCGAACTGGCGACCCGGAACGGCTACGAATCCGTGGTCTCTCACCGGAGCGGCGAGACGGAGGACACCACTATCGCACACCTCGCTGTGGCGACCGACGCCCCGTTCATCAAGACGGGCGCGGTCGGCGGCGAGCGCACAGCCAAGCTGAACGAACTCATCCGTATCGAGGACAACGCAGTATGAGCGGCAACGAAAAAGAGGGTCTCGACGCGTCCGAGTCCGACTTCGACCCGTCCGAGGAGGACGACGAAGCGGCCGACGCAGAGGCCGAGACGGCAGCCGAACAGCCCGCCGAGGCCGCGGAGGCCGAGGCAGAGACAACCGAGGACGAGGACGCCGGACCCCAGCTCGACGAGGACGTCATGCCCGACGAGCAGTCCGAGGCCGACCTCCTCATCCCCGTCGAGGACTACCTCGGCGCCGGTGTTCACATCGGGACCCAGCAGAAGACCCAGGACATGGAACGGTTCATCCACCGCGTCCGTGACGACGGGCTCTACGTACTGGACGTCTCGATGACCGACCAGCGCATCCGCACCGCCGCGGACTTCCTGGCCAACTACGACCCCGAGCAGATTCTCGTGGCGTCGTCCCGCCAGTACGGTCGGTTCCCGGCCGAGAAGTTCGCCGACGCCGTCGGCGCCCGTGCCCGCACGGGCCGGTTCATCCCCGGCACGCTGACGAACCCGGACTACGACGGCTACATCGAACCTGACGTCGTGGTCGTCACCGACCCCATCGGTGACTCCCAGGCCGTCAAGGAGGCCATCACCGTCGGCATCCCGGTCATCGCGATGTGTGACTCCAACAACACCACGTCGAACGTCGACCTCGTGGTGCCCACGAACAACAAGGGTCGCAAGGCGCTGTCGGTCGTCTACTGGCTGCTGGCCAACGAGACGCTCGACCGTCGCGGTGCCGAACCGTCCTACGGACTCGAGGACTTCGAGTCCGAACTCTGACGCGGGCGTTCGATTCTTCACTTTCTCGCCGGACCGCTCGCCAGTGACGACGCTCGCCGTCGACAGACGGCACAAGACATAGGACAGCCCGCGGTGTACCGGTTGCCGATGGCAGAACGAGACACCCTCCTCAACGCGGTCATCGGGGCCGTCGCGACGGCCGTCCTGAGTGGTTTCGTCCCCTTCGCACCGGTGTTCGGCGGCGCACTCGCCGGCTATCTCGAAGGCGGAGACAGAGACAACGGGCTCCGTGTGGGCGCCATCTCCGGCGTCATCGGGCTCGTGTTCACGTTGCTGGTGTTCGCCCTCGTGGGCGTGGTCTTCCTCGGCTTCCTCCTCGGTGGGATGCCGATGCGGATGGGGGCGTTCGGCCTCCTCTTCTTCGTCGTGGCGGCGGTGTTCGCCGCCGTCTACGTCGTGGGGCTGAGCGCGCTCGGCGGCTGGCTGGGCAACTACGTGAAGTACGACACCGACATCGGTACCTGACCGACGTCGGCGCACGCACTTATATAACACCGGCTGTCGACAGAACCAGACGAGATGCGCGAGACGCTGCGGGACGCCGGATGGGGTGCGCTGGTCACCGTCGGCCTCTCGTTCGTCCCGTTCTCGTCGCTGGTCGGCGGTGCCGTCGCCGCCAACAGACACGGCGGGGGGTACGCCAGCGGCCTGTGGCTCGGCCTGCTGGCCGGCGTCGGCGCCACGGTGCCGCTGTTGGCACTGTTCCTCCCAGCGCTGTACCTCGCCGGGGCGCTCGGGTTCGGAATCGCCCCGTCCTCGCCGGCCTACGGGCTCTTCCTCGCGCTCGTGTTCGCGTTCTTCCTCGCCTACACCGTCGGGTTGAGCGCCGTGGGTGGCCTCGGCGGGACGTGGGCAGCGCGACACACGGCGTGGAACCTCGACCCCAGTCGCTGGCTCTGAGGCCGCTACCGACTGGTTTGGCATGCGATTCAAGCGTGTCCAGCCCCAACGACGACCGATGGCAGAGACGCCGCCCGGACCGAAAGGCGAACCGCTGTTCGGCAGTAGCAGGACCTACGCCGACGACCCCTTCCGGTTCATCTCGACGCTGGAGAGCGCCTACGGTGACGTCGCCCGCTTCGACATGGGGCCGATGGATACGGTCATGCTGTGTGACCCGACGGCTATCGAGCGCGTACTGGTCTCGGAGAGCGCCCGGTTCCGCAAGCCGGACTTCCAGGGGGACGCGCTCGGCGACTTGCTGGGCGAGGGCCTCCTGTTGAGCGAGGGCGAGACGTGGGAGCGACAGCGGCGACTGGCCAACCCCGCGTTCTCGATGGCGCGACTCTCGGGGATGGCCGACCGCATCACCGGCCACGCCGAGGACCGTATCGCGGACTGGCGAGCGGACGACGTCGTCGACGTCGAACAGGCGATGACGCGGACGACGCTCGACGTCATCCTCGACCTGATGATGGGGGTCGAACTGTCCGAACAGCGCGTGCAGACCATCGAGGAGCAACTGATACCGCTGGGTCAGCGGTTCGAACCCGACCCGCTCCGGTTCGCCGCGCCGGAGTGGATGCCGATGCCAGACGACGCGGCGTTCGACAGCGCTGTCGCGACGCTCGACGAGGTGTTGGACGACATCATCGAGGTCCGCGAGGAGACGGTGGGGACCGACGAAGACGGGCCGATGGACTTCCTGTCGGTCCTCCTCCGGGCCCGCGACGACGGCGAGCAGTCGCCCGAGCAGTTGCGCGACGAGATGATGACGATGCTGCTTGCGGGCCACGACACGACGGCGCTGACGCTCACCTACACGTGGTTCCTCCTCTCGGAGAACCCCGAGGCCGAACGCAGAGTCCACGAGGAACTGGAGGCGGTGGTCGGCGACGAGCGACCCGGGATGGAACACGTCCGCGAACTCGACTATCTGGAGTGGGTGATTCAGGAGGCGATGCGCCTCTATCCCCCGGTGTACACGATATTCAGAGAGCCGACAGAGGACGTGGAACTGTCGGAGTACCCCGTCGACGCGGGGACGACGCTGATGCTGCCACAGTGGGGCGTCCACCGCTCCGAGCGGTTCTACGACGACCCGGAGACGTTCGACCCCGAGCGCTGGAAACCCGAGCGGGCCAAAGAGCGGCCCCGGTTCGCGTACTTCCCCTTCGGCGGCGGCCCACGGCACTGCATCGGCAAGCACCTCGCCATGCTGGAGGCCCAACTCATCGTCGCGACGACGGCCCAGCAGTACCGTCTGGAGTTCATGGGCGAGACGCCGCTGGAACTCATGCCGTCGCTGACCGCGCACCCGCGACAGGAGATGTCGATGCGGGTCCGGGAGCGTTAGGTAGGTGTCGAGGTGTCTTCGACCCGAATTTCGCGCTCGGCCGTGACGTGGCCCGCGACAGACAGCGTGACGGCCCCGTCTTCGTAGGCCGTATACTCCGTGTCGATGTCGAGCGAGGCCGTGATGCTGTCGCCAGCGGCGACCGACCGCTCGACGACGTGGGACTCGTCGTCGTCGGCAATCCCCTTCGTCGGCCAGTAGACCGCCGCGAGGAAGCGGCCGTCCGTCTCGGAGACGTTCGTCGCCGTCAGCGACACCGACAACTGCTCGCCCTGCGAGACGTTCTCCGGCGCGGTCAGAGTATCGAGTTCGAACCGTGGTGCCGGTGCCGCGAGCGTCTCGCGTGCGCGCTGGGAAAGCGGCCACGTGGTGCCGTCCTCCGAGCGACGAATCCGGGGGTTCGACGCCGACAACGGGGACGGAACCGTGAAGGCGACGTACGGTCGCTCGTGCCCGGCGATGGCGTGGTTCCGCGCGCCCATCGTCACGGGCAGCCCCTGCTCCCACGAGCCGTCGTCCGTCTCGAACGTGAACGTCACGTCACGGCCGTCGTCCACGCCCCGAACCGAGCCCACGACGTACTGTCTGTCGTCGCCGGTCAGGACGCCGCCGGACCCCATCGACGATTCGTAGGTGATGGCCTTCCTGACGACGACGTCCTCGACGGTGACGGGCACGTCCGTCCGGGACGACGTCGGCGAGTCGGTCCGCTGGTCGTCGGTGGCCGTCCCGGACGTCTCGCCCGGCGTCGACGGCGGTTCCGATTGGCACCCCGCGAGACCAGCGAGGCCGGTCCCGAGGGCGGCGAGTACGCGTCGGCGGTTCATACACCTCCGTTCTCCGCGCACCAGAAAGTGCTTTCAGATGGCTCAAAACTCAATCGTACCGTTCGCTCGGCGTGCTCCGCCCACGGGACGGGCGTGTCCACGTGCAAGAGATTGGCTCCGAAAACGCCTAACCCCCTCGCGCCACACGGGCGGGTATGGTCACGTCGAGCGCTCCCGGCAAGGTGTACCTGTTCGGGGAGCACGCAGTCGTCTACGGTGAGCCAGCGGTCCCGTGCGCCATCGAGCGCCGGGCCCGCGTGACGGCGAGGGAGATAGACGAGGGGCTCCGAATCCACTCTGAGGACCTCCAACTCGACGGGTTCACCGTCGAGTACGAGGGAGACGGGGAGGGACGACCCGACGTCGACGCGTCGGAACCTCTCCTCGAAGCGGCGATGGGGTACGTCAACGAGGCGGTGGCACAGGTGCGGGACGCGGCCGACGCGCCCGGCGCCGGGTTCGAGATTCGCATCGAGAGTGACATCCCGCTCGGAGCGGGACTCGGGTCCTCGGCGGCCGTCGTCGTCGCCGCCATCGACGCCGCCACCCGGGAACTTGGCGTCGAACTCTCCCCCGAAGCGATTGCGGAGCGGGCCTATCAGGTGGAGGCGGCCGTACAGGACGGCGAAGCCTCCCGAGCCGACACCTTCTGCTCGGCGGTGGGCGGGGCCGTCCGCGTCGAGGGGGAGGACTGTCGCACCGTCGACGGCGTCGGCAACCTCCCGTTCGTCATCGGCTACGACGGCGGCGCCGGCGACACCGGGACACTGGTCGCGGGCGTCAGGAGTCTCCGCGAGGAGTACGACTTCGCGGCCGACACGGTTCGCGCCATCGGCGACGTCGTCCGCGAGGGCGAGTCGGTGCTCGGGACCGACGACTACGAGACGCTGGGCGACCTGATGGACTTCAACCACGGCCTGCTGTCGGCGCTGGGTGTCTCCTCCCGGTCGCTGGACTCAATGGTCTGGGCCGCCCGCGACGCCGGGGCGATGGGCGCGAAACTCACCGGGGCCGGCGGCGGTGGGTGTATCGTCGCGCTGGACGACACCGAGGACGCGCTCACCGCACTGAAGTACACGCCGGGCTGTGAGTCGGTCTTCCGTGCCGAACTGGACACTGACGGAGTCCGGCAGGAATGACCGTCGTCCTCAAACTCGGCGGGAGCGTCGTCACTGAGAAGGACACGCCGGAGACGGTCGACGAGGACGCACTCGCCGCCGCCGCGGACGCCGTCGCGGCCGGCGACGACGACGTCGTCGTGGTTCACGGCGGCGGGAGCTTCGGCCACCACCACGCCGCCGAGTACGGGGTCAGTACTACCGAGGGCACCCACGACGTGGCCGGCGTACAGGCCATCCACGGTGCGATGACGCGACTGAACGACGCCGTCGTGGCGGCGCTGACCGAGCGCGGCGTCCCCGCCGTCCCGGTTCACCCCTTCTCGGCGGCCCACCGCGACGCCGACGGGGCGCTCACGCTCCCGACCGGGCAGGTGCGGACGCTCCTCGCAGAGGGGTTCGTGCCGGTGTTGCACGGCGACCTCGTCGCCCACGCGGGAGAAGGGGTGACGGTCCTCAGCGGCGACGAACTGGTGGTCGAACTGGCCCCGGCCATCGACGCCGACCGGGTCGGCGTCTGCTCGACGGTACCCGGCGTGTTAGACGAGGAAGGCGAGGTAATCGACCGTATCGACGCCTTCGAGGACGTCGCGGCGGCGCTCGGCGGCAGCGACACAACGGACGTCTCCGGCGGGATGGCCGCGAAAGTGCGTGCCCTGCTCGAACTCGAGAGCCCCGCCTCGGTGTTCGGTCCCGACGCGCTGTCGGCGTTCCTCGACGGAGACGCGCCGGGGACGACTATCGGGTCCCAACAGCGAGTGTGACCCCGTCGTAACCTATTTGACCGCTGTTGCTGATTGTAAATTCATGTCTGCTGTTAGCTTGCCCGACGTCTACCGCTACGGTGCTCGGTACGTCGGGTACGTCCTCGTCGTCGCTATCGTCGGTGGGTTGTTCGTCGGCATCGGCGTGGTCCTCGGTGCCTCGCCCAGTGCGTCGCCCTCCGTCACGACGAACCGAGCCATGCTCGGCGTCGCCGTCGCCGCCATCGGGGTCCTGCTCACGCTCTCGGGCGTGTTCGGACTCCTGCACAAACTCGTCGCCGACGCGACGATGGTCGGGACGGCCGCGGCCGTCGCGAAGACGGACGACGGGACCGTGCCGGCCCAATCAGCGGCACCCGACAGCGAGTCCCGAGAGGCGGGCGAGGACGGGGCGGCCGCTGGCGTAGCGGCCGCCGGTGCGACCGCGGAATCTCCCGACGAAGGCCGGACCGAGACGGCGGACGGAGAGTCCGACGAGACGACGGACGGCGACCCGCTCGAACCGACGGCAGAGACGGCCACGTCGGCCGAGACGGACCCCGACGGCGAGGCGGCCGAGACCGACGCAGTCGCCGAGGCGTCGCCGTCCGAGGACGTAGCGGAGACGGCGACGCCTGCCGAGGACGACACGGGTCGGGACGACGCGGACCTTATCGCGGCCGACGACCCGGCGGAAGAGCGCCCCGAACGCGAGGACGAGTCCGTGCCCGAACCGGCGGCGGAACCAGCGCCCAGTTCGGAGACCGAGGGGGACGACTCGTCGGCGTCACCCGACGAAATCTTCGGCGGGCCGGCAGACGACGCGGACACCCAGCCCCCGACCGAGGCCGCCGACGACTCGTCCGAGACGGTGAGCGAGCCCGAACCGGCGGCCCACAGTCCCCCGGCCGAGGAGTCGTCGCCAGACGGGGCCGACATCTTCGGCGGTCCGGCGGACGACGCCGAGGCGACGGACTCTACGGCTTCGGACCGACAGACCGGCGACGACGCACCGGCGACCGAACCGCAGGAGTGGTCGCCCCCGGACCCGTCGGAGTTTCAGGGGCCACAGCCCGCCTCGTCGGACGACGACCAGTCGGACGCGGCCGAGTCGATGGCGGCCGACGACCAGTCCACGACCGAGGCACAGACCGACTGGGACGAAGATTCCGAGACCGGACCGGACGAGCACGGTGACAGGACCGACGCCGACGGACCACGGACCGCCGACGACCTCTTCGGTGACACGGGAACCGAGGAGAGCGACGAGGACTTGTTCGGGAGTATCGAGTCCCGGGAGACGCGTGTCGTCGAGGACGACGAGGGGACAGCGGAGTCGACCACCGACGAGTTAGACGACGAAGACGACGACGCGACGCTAGCCGACGAAGGCGTCACTGGGTTCGACGTTGATTCGGACAGCGACCCACTCTCTGACGCGCTAGACGACGAGTGAGCGCCCCGGAACCCACATCGTTTTAAGAAGCGGGGTTGTAACTCCGCGTAACCGAGCGCACGGCCGCCCGCGGACCGCGGTTCGGCGGCCGGCAGACGACGGCTAGAGTCGTCGGGACGCGAGTCCCTTCCACTTCGGGCAGCGAGGCTACGGGTCTCCCCGGCCGGCCTCGACGCCCACGGGAATCGAGACGCCGCTTCGGCAGTTACCGTCGTCGCCAGCACCAACCGCGGGCCAGCGGACGGCTTTCACTCGGACCTACAACCATGGAAGTCGAAATCGCAACAATCGGCGGATACGAGGCAGTTGGCCGTCAGATGACGGCCGTCCGTGCAGGTGACGACGTCGTCATCTTCGACATGGGACTGAACCTCTCGAAGGTACTGATTCACGACAACGTCGAGACCGAGCGCATGCACTCGCTCGACCTCATCGACATGGGCGCTATCCCGGACGACCGGGTGATGTCCGACCTCGAAGGTGACGTGAAGGCCATCGTGCCGACACACGGCCACCTCGACCACATCGGCGCCATCTCGAAACTCGCGCACCGATACGACGCCCCCATCGTCGCGACGCCGTTCACCATCGAACTCGTCAAACAGCAGATCAAGGGCGAGGAGAAGTTCGGGGTCCAGAACGACCTCGTCAAGATGGAGGCCGGCGAGACGATGAACATCGGCGAGCGCAACGAACTGGAGTTCGTCAACGTCACTCACTCCATCATCGACGCCATCAACCCGGTCCTCCACACGCCGGAGGGGTCGGTCGTCTACGGCCTCGACAAGCGGATGGACCACACGCCGGTCATCGGCGACCCCATCGACATGAAGCGGTTCCGAGAGATCAGCCGCGAGGGCAACGGCGTCCTCTGTTACATCGAGGACTGTACGAACGCCGGCCGGAAGGGCCGCACGCCCTCCGAGTCCGTCGCGCGTCGCCACCTCAAGGACGTCATGACGAGTATCGAGGACTACGACGGCGGTATCGTCGCCACCACGTTCTCCTCGCACATCGCACGTGTGAAGTCGCTCGTCGAGTTCGCCGAGGACATGGGCCGCCAGCCAGTCCTGTTGGGTCGCTCGATGGAGAAGTACTCCGGGACCGCCGAACGACTGGACTTCGTCGACTTCCCGGAGGACCTCGGGATGTACGGCCACCGCAAGTCCGTCGACCGCACGTTCAAGCGCATCATGAACGAGGGCAAGGAGAACTTCCTGCCCATCGTCACCGGCCACCAGGGCGAACCACGCGCGATGCTCACCCGTATGGGCCGCGGCGAGACGCCCTACGAGCTAGACGACGGCGACAAGGTGCTGTTCTCGGCCCGGGTCATCCCGGAACCGACCAACGAGGGTCAGCGCTACCAGTCCGAGAAACTGCTGGGCATGCAGGGCGCCCGCATCTACGACGACATCCACGTCTCCGGCCACCTCCGACAGGAGGGCCACTACGAGATGCTGGACGCCCTCCAGCCCCAGCACGTCATCCCGGCCCACCAGAGCCTCGAAGGGTTCGCGCCGTACGTGGACCTCGCCGAGGACATGGGCTACAAGGTCGGCCGCGACCTGCACGTGACGCGTAACGGCAACATGATTCAGCTCACGGAATAACCACATGTCCGAAGGTTATCAGCAGGTCGAAGAAGCCATCCTCGCCCGCCGGGAGCGGGTCAACGAGGCCCTCCCCGAGGAGCTTCCAGTGACGCGGCCCGAGCATCTCTACGAGGCGACTCGCTACCTGCTGGACGCCGGCGGCAAGCGACTCCGGCCGACCGTGCTGTTGCTGGTCGCGGAGTCCCTGCTGGACGTCGACCCGCTCTCGGTCGACTACCGTGACTTCCCGAGACTCGACGGCGGGCAGGTCGACGTGCTCTCGGCGGCGCTGGCCATCGAGGTCATCCAGACGTTCACGCTCATCCACGACGACATCATGGACGACGACGACCTCCGCCGCGGGGTCCCGGCCGTCCACAAGGAGTACGACCTCTCGACGGCGATTCTCGCCGGCGACACGCTGTACTCGAAGGCCTTCGAGTTCCTGCTCGAGACCGGCGCCGCCCACGACAGGAGCGTCGCCGCCAACAAGCGTCTCGCGAAGACGTGTACGCGCATCTGCGAGGGGCAGTCGCTGGACATCGAGTTCGAACAGCGCGAGGCGGTCACGCCCGACGAGTACCTGGAGATGGTCGAACTGAAGACGGCGGTGCTGTACGGCGCCGCCGCCGCCATCCCGGCGACGCTGCTCGGGGCCGACGAGGAGACGGTCGAGGCCCTGTACAACCACGGACTGGACGTGGGCCGGGCCTTCCAGATTCAGGACGACCTGCTGGACCTGACGACGCCCTCGGAGAAACTGGGCAAGCAGCGCGGGTCGGACCTCGTCGAGAACAAGCAGACCCTCGTGACGTTGCACGCCCGCCAGCAGGGCGTCGACGTCGAGAACCTCGTCGACACCGACTCGGTCGACGAGGTGTCCGAGGCCGAAATCGACGAGGCGGTCGCGACGCTCCGCGAGGCCGGCTCTATCGAGTACGCCCGTGACCGAGCGCAGGAACTCGTCACGAGCGGGAAAGAGAACCTCGAAGTACTCCCGGACAACGAGGCCCGCGACCTGCTGGACGGCATCGCGAACTACCTCGTCGAACGCGAGTACTGACCTCACCGCCTTTTCACGCGGCCGACCCGAGCGTTAAGCCAGTCTGACACCTACGCGTAGCCGTGACTGCGTTCGTCCTCTACGGCGGCAAAGGCGGGGTCGGCAAGACGACCATCGCGGCGGCGACGGGGCTCTCGCTCGCCAGACGGGGCCACGAGACGCTCGTCGTCTCGACGGACCCGGCCCACTCGCTTGGCGACGCCGTCGAGACGACAATCGGTGGGGCTCCTGTCGAGATACGCGAGAACCTCTGGGGCGTCGAAGTCGACCCGCAGGCGGGCGTCGACCGCTACCGGGCGCTGTTCGAGGCGCTGGCCGAGGAGTTCTCGAGTGCCGGCATCCGCCTCGACGAGGACGAGATAACGGAGCTCTTCACCTCGGGCGTGATGCCCGGGAGCGACGAACTGGCCGCGCTCGAGGGGCTGGCGACGTACGTCGACGGCGACCGGTGGGACCGGGTGGTGTTCGACACCGCGCCGACGGGGCACACGCTCAGACTGCTGGACCTCCCGCGCGTCGTGGACCGGGGGATGCGGACGGCGCTGGACCTGCGCGACCAGGTCCGACGCAAGGTGAACACGACCCGGACGATGCTGTTCGGACCGATGGCGAGTCGTCGAGACGAGGGGCGCGACGACTTCGCGGCGATGCGCGACCGGATGGAGCGGGTCGGTGGAGTCCTCAGAGACCCCGACCGGACCGAGTTCCGCGTCGTCACGATACCGGAGACGATGGCGGTCCGGGAGAGCGAGCGATTGGTCGACCAGTTGCGCGAGTTCGAGGTGCCGGTGACGACGCTCGTGGTGAACAAACTGATCGAGGACGCGGGGGACTGCGAGCGCTGTCGCGGGAAACGGGCCGTACAGGAGGCGGCGCTCGAGACGCTCGGCGAGTCGCTACCAGACCTCGACCTGTGGACCGTCCCGGACGAATCCGGCGAGGTGACCGGCCTCGACGCACTGCGTCGGGTCGGCGCTCATCTCGACGTCTGACCGAACCCGACGCCGTTTTGGGGCCTCCCGCCGCACGCTTCGACCATGGACGACGCGTTGCGCCAGCGTATCGAGGAGGCCGCCGAGACGAACGCCCTCCTCAACGCGGTCAAACACGACAGCGAGGCACAGGTCGGGGCCATCATGGGGCCGCTCATGGGCGAGAACCCGAAGTTCCGGGAGTACGGCGACGAGATTCCGGGCGTCATAGCACCGGTCGTCGACCGAGTCAACGGCATGGACGCAGAGGAACGCCGCGAGCGTCTCTCGGAACTCGCGCCCGAGAAACTCGAAGAACTAGAGGCCGAGGACGAAGGCGAGGACCACCCGCTCCCCGACCTGCCAAACGTCGAGGAGTACGACACCGTGCGGATGCGCGTCGCGCCGAACCCCAACGGCCCGTGGCACGTCGGCCACGCCCGGATGGCCGCTGTCATCGGCACGTACAAGGAGCGCTACGACGGCGAGTTCGTCTGCCGGTTCGACGACACCGACCCCGAGACGAAGCGGCCGGACTTAGACGCCTACGACCAGATTCTGGACGCCATCGACTACCTCGGCTTCGAACCCGACGACGTGTTCAAAGCGAGCGACCGGGTCGAGACCTACTACGACTACGCCCGTGACCTCATCGACGCCGAGGGTGCCTACACCTGCTCGTGCCCGCAGGGGGAGTTCTCCGACATGAAGAACAGCGGCGAGGCCTGTCCGCACCGCGAGAAGGACGTCGCCACCGTCCACGAGGAGTTCGACGCGATGGTCGACGGCGAGTACGACAGCGGCGAGATGGTCCTCCGGGTCCGCACCGACATCACCCACAAGAACCCGGCCCTGCGTGACTTCGTCGCCTTCCGGATGATAGATACGCCCCATCCGCGCGAGGCGGCCGCCGACTACCGCTGCTGGCCGATGCTGGACTTCCAGAGCGGCGTCGACGACCACCTGCTGGGCATCACACACATCATCCGCGGTATCGACCTGCAGGACTCCGCGAAGCGCCAGCAGTTCGTCTACGACTACTTCGGCTGGGAGTACCCCGAAGTCGTCCACTGGGGCCACGTGCAGGTCGACGCCTACGACGTGCAGATGTCGACCTCGACCATCGCCGAGTTGATAGCCGAGGGCGAACTCGACGGCTGGGACGACCCGCGTGCGCCGACGGTGGCGAGTCTCGAGCGGCGCGGCATCCGGGGCGAGGCGCTGGTCGACGCGATGGTCGAACTCGGCACCTCCACGTCGAACGTCGACCTCGCGATGTCGTCGGTGTACGCCAACAACCGCGAGCTGATAGACGACGACACCGACCGCGCCTTCTTCGTCCGGGACAGCGAGGACCACGGCGGCCTCGTCGAGCGACAGATAGTGGGTGGCCCCGACGCGGGCGAACCACCCTACCACCCGGACCACGAGGACCGAGGCCGACGCGAGATTCCGGTCGCGGCCGGCGTCGCCGTCGAGGGCGACGACCTGCCGGGCCACGGCGAGCGAGTCTGGCTGAAGGGCTACGGCTGTGTCCGTCACACTCGCGACGCCTTCGAGTACGTCGGCGACGACATCTCGGCGGTCCGCGAGGAGGGCGTCGACGTGGTCCACTGGGCACCGGCCGACGGTCCCGAACTCCGCCTCCGGACGATGGACGGCGACGTGACCGGCGTCGCAGAACCGGGCGTGCTCGACTACGAGGCCGACGAGATGCTCCAGTTCGAGCGCATCGGCTTCGCTCGGATAGACGATATCGCGCCCGAGGGCGAGTCCGTCGCGTACTTCGCGCACCCCTGATCAGGTCGTCCGTTCCACGCCGGCGAACTCGAAGCGCGCGCCGCCGGACTCGCTCTCGGTGAGCGTCACGTCCCACCCGTGGGCGTCGGCGATGGTCTGCACGATGGCGAGGCCGAACCCGGTGCCGTCCGGCGAGGTGGTGTACCCCGACTCGAACACGCGGTCACGGACGTCGGCCGGGACGCCGACGCCGTCGTCCGCGACGTAGAACCCGTCGGGCAACTCGCCGACGGTGAGCGTGAGTGGAGCGTCTGTACCGTTCTGACCGTGTTCGACGGCGTTCCGAAACAGGTTCTCGAACAGTTCCGCGACGCGGTCGGGGTCACACTCAACCGTCGGTGAGGCGTCGACCGAGAGCGAGTGGCCCTCGGTCTGGACCGTTCGCCACGCTCGCTCGGCGAGAGCGCCGATGTCGGTGCGTTCGGTCGCGCCGATGTCGCGGCCCTCCCGAGCGAGCGACAGTGTCTTGTCGACGAGCGCCTCCATCCGTTCGAGCGCGTCCCCGGCCGCGTCGATTCGGTCGCGTACCGTCCCCGTCGCGTCGGCGCGGGCCAGTTCGAGGTTGCCAGTCGCCACCTGTAGCGGATTCCGGAGGTCGTGACTGACCAGACTCGCGAACTCGTCGAGGCGCTCGTTCTGGCGTTCGAGCAGCCGTTGCTGGGCCTTCCGCTCGCTGATGTCCGCGATGACGGAGACGGTGCCGACGACGGTGCCGTTCGTGTCGGTGATGGGGGCCGCCGAGACGGCGGCACTGAATAGACTCCCGTCCTCGCGTTCGAGTTCGGTTTCGTAGCCGGTGAGCCGGTTTCCGGACTGGACCTCCCGGTGACGCTCCATCAGTTCCGTCTCTCTGTCGTCGGGCACTATCGGGAGTGGTTCGCCGCGGACCGCCTCGGCGCGCCACCCGAACAGCGACTCCGCCGCGGGGTTCCAGACGTCGACGACGCCCTCGGTATCGTGGGCGACGATGGCGAGCGGCGACGCTTCGACCAGCGTCTCCAGGCGCTCGGTCGTCTGTGCCAGTTCCGACTCCATGGCCTTCCGCTGGGAGATGTCGCGGACGATGCCGACCCGGCCCGTCGCACCGCTGGCCAACTCCACCGCCGCGAGGTCGGCCTCGCAGGGCACCTCTTCGCCCGAGGCCGTAGTGATAGTGACCTCCGTCACCCCGTCGCCGTCCGTGGCCGTCTCGCCACCGGCGAGGACGGCGGCGAACGGACTGCCGACGAGGGCCGACTCGTCGTATCCCACGAGGTCGGCGAAGGGCGCGTTGTATCGAACGAAGTTGTCGTTCTCGTCGAGGACGTAGACGGGTTCGTTCACCGCGTCGAAGATGGTCTTGTACTGTGCGAGTCGCTGTTCGCGGCGCTTTCGTTCGGTGACGTCCCGGAGGACGACGAGGCGCCCGACGACGTCGTCGAACCGGTCGGTGAACGGCGACACCTCGACCTCGACGAAGCGGGGGTCGCCGTCGCCTGTGAGGGGAAGTTCTTGCCAGCCGGAGGCGTCAGGGTCGTCCCAGTCGAGGCCGTCCCAGCCGTCGACCACGTCGGCGATGTGCCGGCCTACGAGTGACTCGCTCTCGAACCCGAGCAGTCGCCGTGCGGCGGGGTTCGCGTCGCCGACGACCCCGTCCACGTCGAGAACGACTGCGCCGTCACCCATGTTCTCGACGATGGCCGCCTGCGCCGCCGGCACCGGGTCCAGTTTCTTGAACGTGTACAGACCGGCGGTGAGTGCCATCCCGGAGAGGCCCCACGCGAAGATGCTCGCGTCCTCCGGGAGATTGACGAAGAAGTTCTGCGTCAGCCCGACCGTCCACGGTGTCAGCGCGGCGACGAGGACGGCGGCGGACTGGGTCCGGTAGAGGTGGCGCGACCGGACGAACAGCCGAATCAGCAGAATCGTCCCGGCCAGTGCGGCGAGCAGTATCGTCACGGAGTGGAAGAAGAACAGCGTCGTCAACGTGGTCTCGCCCGCTTGCAGGAGCGACCCGGTCAGTCCCGTACTGGGCCACTCGGCGATGGTCACCGCCGGCGTGAGGAACCCGAGGGCGAGCAAGACGGGTTCGAGCGACAGGAGCCCGACGACACGGCGCGTCAGCGTCCGCTCGAACCCGGAGTACTGGAGTGCCGCGTAGAGCCAAGCGATGGCGGTGACGCCCTGTGCGACCGCCGAGACCATCGCCCACGGGAGTTGTGCCGCGAGCGTCGTCGCGACGATGTCGCGGGCGTACGCCGCCGCTCCCACCGCCAGAGCGAGGTGGAACACGACCATCGGCGTCCCGCCCGGGTCGCCCCGCTTGCGCCACGCGACGCCGGCAAAGAGGAGCGATATGACGGCCGTAGCGTACAGTGACGCCACGAAGAAGCCGTACATAGTCGACTACGGGTATGCGAAAAGACAACTTTGTTTTACCGGTCGAGATTCGGCGTCTCGGGGCGAAATGGTGCCGGAATGACGACACGAAGTCACTGAATTTGATATGTTACTTTGTAACAATGTATCGTGGTTATAAACATTTCTTCCGAACCGCGAACAAGCATCTAGTGAATCGAGGTGAACAGCGAGGGCACTGCCCACGACACCGAGTTCGTGGACGCGAGGACTCGACCTCCCGAGCCAACTGTTCGAGACAGGCAGCGACGACTACGAACTGTACGAGGAAGACGGCGAGTTCGTCCTCAGCGTCGAACTGCCCGGGTTCGGCGTCGGGGAAATCGACGTGACGTGGGACGACGGGATGCTGAACGTCGCCGCAGAGTACGAGGACGACGAGGACATCGCCGCGAGCTACACCAACGGTGTCCTCGAAGTCCGCCCGCCCGTCTCCGAGGGTGCCGTCGCCCGCGGCAGGCGCATCGAAACCGAGGGCGAACCCCGACGCGTTTTTATTCCAGCCGACCGCAGGACGAGACGTGACAGAGCGCGCTCCGACGACGGTCACCGTCGACCGGGACGTCCCGTTCCACGAGGCGGGCGGCGAGACGCTACTGCTGGACGTCTACGAGTCGACGGCCAGTAGCGGGCCGAAACCGGTCGCCGTCCTCGTCCGCGGTGGCGGGTTCACGGTCGGCGACAAGGGCGAGTTCGCCCGGCACGCTATCGACCTCGCGGAGGACGGCTACCTCGTCGTCGAACCGCAGTACCGCCTCGCACCCGAACACACCTTCCCGGCCGCACTCGTCGACGTGAAGGCCGCCATCGAGTGGTGTCGGTCGGAGGCGGACGCCTACGGCGCGGACCCACAGCGAGTCGTCGCCGTCGGCCACTCGGCCGGCGCGAACCTCGTGGTACTCGCCGCGGCGACGGCCGACGACCCGGCCCTCGAACCGGACCTCTACCCCGGCGCGTCCTCGGAACTGTCGGCCGTCGTCGGCTACGCGGGCGTCTACGACTTCCGGGCGATGGCGGAGACGGCGGCGGGAGACGAGGACATCGACAGACAGTACCTCGGCGGCGGCCCCGAGGAGGTCCCCGAGGCCTACGAACTCGCCTCCCCGGTCGCACAGGCCACCGTCTCCATGCCGCCGACGCTGTTGCTCCACGGCGAGGACGACGACGTGCTCCCGCCGGCCCAGTCGGAACTGCTGGCCCGGACGCTCGACCCGCTGACAGAGGTGACGTACGACCCGGTCCCCGGCGGTCACGCCTTCCCGTTCAACGGGGCGTTCTACGACGACGTCTACGAGCGGACCGCCGAGTTCCTCCAGCGACACGTCGGGACGACGGCGGACGTGGAGGGGGCGGGCGAACCCTCGCTGGACGAGGGCCTCGGCGGCGGCAAACCGCCCGGCGGTGGCCCGGCCGGCGGGCCGGACGACCCTCGTTTCTGACGTCGCCGGTCGAAAGTTTAAGTATCACCGCCGAGTGGTGTTAGATACCAATGGCCATAGACCCCGAGTTCGAGGACAACCGCGACGTGGTCGAACAACACGACGGCCACAACGTGTGGGGCCCCGTCGAGGAACCCGACACGCTGGGAATCCACGGCACGCACGTCGCCGTCGACTTCGACATCTGCATCGCCGACGGCGCCTGTCTGGAGGACTGCCCCGTCGACGTGTTCGAGTGGGTCGACACGCCGGACCATCCCGAGAGCGAAATCAAGGCCGACCCCGCACACGAAGACCAGTGTATCGACTGTATGCTCTGTGTCGACGTCTGTCCGGTCGACGCCATCGACGTCGACCCGGGCCGTGCAGGCCGTATATAACTCCAGTCCGAGACTTTTTCGCGACGCTTCCGTGCTCTCCAGTGGCGACGATAGGTGTCGGGCCTCCACGGAGACGTGTCACCCGTTATTGTGAACATACATTTATGTTCGACCCGGGATGAGGTACGTTGACGAGGGTCGTGACAAATATGCACACTGTAGTTCTGACAAAGGGCGTCCCCGACTTCCGCGAGGGGCAGGTGTCCTTCGACGAGGACGGTCACCTCGAACGGGGGAAGACGCCGACGGTGATGAACCCAAACGACAAGCACGCACTCAGGGCGGCGTTCCAGACCCGAGTGCGAAACGGCGGCCACGTCTCGCTGATGAGCATGGGGCCGCCGGGCTATCAGGAGGTGTTACAGGAGGGGATGCGCGACGTGTACGCCGACGACCTGTATCTCCTCTCGGACCGGGAGATGGGCGCGGCCGACACGTGGGCGACGGCGATGACCGTCGCCACCGGCATCGAGAACCTGGAGACGCAACCCGACCTCGTGTTCGCGGGGTTCAAGACCGCCGACGGGGAGACGGGCCACACCGGGCCACAGACCGCGTACTGTCTGGACTGGCCGATGGTCACTCACGTCGTCTCGCTGGACATCGACGAAGAGGCGGGGTTGTTGCGAGCGAAGCGACTGGTCGACGGCGACGTCACCGAGATAGAGACCGTCGAGGCCCCGATGCCGTGTTTCGTCGTCGCCGACCCGGAGTTCGAACCGACCTACCGGAAGGCCAGCCACCGTCTCGAACACAAGCAGTTGCGCGAGGAGACTCAGGAACGGGCCGAGGACTACGAGGACGTCCTGACGGTCTGGGACCACGAAGACCTGAACCTCGACCCGGACTACATCGGCCTCGACGGGTCGCCGACCATCGTGGCCGGCGTCGACCCCATCCCGAAGGCGCCCTCCGAACGCGAGGCGACCGTCGTCGACGGCGACGACCCGTCGTCGCTGGAACCGGTCCTCGACGAACTGACCCCGTTCGCAGCAGGTGACTGACCATGCCAGACATAGACCCAACAGAGCACGAGATAGCCGACCTCGGACCGAAGATCAAGGACGTCGACGACGCCGACGAGTTGCGCGAGATGCTGGCACTGGAGGAAGACGGCGAGGACCGCGTCCCGGTGAAGACGCTCATCGAGGACCGAATCGAGAAAGTCGAGGCCGAGGACGAGGGCGAACTCGACCCCGAGACGGTGGACCTGACCGAGATGACCGTCGCGGACATCGCGAACATGGTCCGGGACGTCGACGACGCCGACGTGTTGCGGGACATCCTCGAACGCGAACGCGAGGGGAAAGAGCGGTCGAGCGCTATCACGCAGATAGAGAACCGTATCGAGTCCGTCGAAGGGAGCGACGACGAGGGCGAGGACGTCGAGTACGTCCCGCCGGAGGAGAAGTATCCCGAACTCGACCACCCGACCAACGACAAGCAGTGGGTCGAGGGAACCGCCGGCGCGGAGTACCGCGACATGTGGGTGTTCTGCGAGACTCAGGCCGGCGAACTCGTCGACGTCTCGAAGGAGATGCTGGGGAAGGCCCGCGACCTGATGGACCAGTACAACGAGGACTACGACGCCGACGAACGCGTGGTGGCCGTCCTCCTCGGTGACGAGGCCGGCGACTACGTCGAAGACGTCACCGCCTACGGCGCGGACCTCGTCCTCTACCACGAGGACGACAGACTGGAACGGTTCCGCCACAAGCCCTACACCGAGATAGTCACGGACATGTCGCGGGCCGGCGGCGAACTCGCCAGCGAGGGCCACGAGGACGTCGACTGGAAGGACTACCACGAACCGCGGTACACGGTCTTCCCGGCGACGAACAACGGCCGCGACCTCTCGGCGCTCGTACAGGGGGCGCTGGACTCGGGACTCGCGTCGGACTGCTCGGGACTGTACATCGAGGAGGCGATGATTTCGAACCCCGCGAAGGTCGGCACCGCGGGCGACAAGAAGGAGTTCGAGCGCGTACTCCACATGAAGCGGCCGGACTTCTCCGGGTTCGAGTACTCGACCATCCTCTGTATCGACAAGCCCAACCGGGACTTCCACCCGCAGGGGGCGTCCGTGATTCCGGGCAGTTTCGAGATTCCGGACCCGGACTACGACCGCGAGGCAGAGGTCGTCGAGTACGAGATGGACCTCGACGACGAGTGGTTCGAGGTGGGCGTCACGGAGTTCGACCGCCTCTCGGGCGGCGTCGACCTCACCGGGAACGAGGTGGTGGTCGCCGTCGGCCGCGGCATCGGTGACGACCCGACGACGGGCATCGAACTCGCACTGGACCTCGTGGACGCCTTCGACGACGCCGACCTCGGCCTCTCGCGCGGCGTCATCACCTCCTCGTA
Organism: Haloarcula rubra; assembly: GCF_019599465.1. GTDB lineage: Archaea > Halobacteriota > Halobacteria > Halobacteriales > Haloarculaceae > Haloarcula > Haloarcula rubra. Next base: position 545,412 of record NZ_RKLR01000003.1, on the reverse strand, counting down.
CGCCTTCGACAGCCACGTCGAGCAGTACGTCTCCGAGGAGCGCCAAATCGGTGAGAGCGGGCAGGTCGTCGAACCGGACGTCTACATCGCCGCGGGCATCTCCGGGGCCATCCAGCACAAGGTCGGCTGTGACGAGGCAGACACCATCGTCGCCATCAACACCGACCCGGAGGCCGACATCCGGGACTTCTCGGACTACGTCATCGAGGGCGACCTCTTCGAGGTGCTCCCGAGACTGACCGAGGCCGTCGAGAGGGGCGAACTGGCCGCGGCCGTGGAGGCGAGCGATGACTGACCACGAACGGTACGAGGCCGTCGTCGTCGGGTGCGGTCCCGGCGGGGCCGCCGCGGCGGCGAACCTCGCGCGCAACGGTGTCGAGACGCTGGTGCTCGAACGCGGCGTCGACGCCGGGTCGAAGAACGTCTCCGGGGGGCTCATCTACGCCGAGGAGTCGGCCCCCTACACCATCGACGGCCTGTTCCCCGACTTCCGCGAGGAAGCGAGCGAGCGCCCGGTCACCGAGAACTACATCCACAACGTGGCCGGCGACAAGGTGAAGACGTTCGACATCGGGGACCTGCACCACCACGACACGGCGTGGGCCGACTCGGTCCTCCGCCGTCGGATGGACTCGTGGCTCGCTCGGCGGGTGCACGAACTCACCCGCGAGACGGGCGGCGGGCTGCTGACCGAAGTCCACGTCACCGGCCTCCTCCGAGAGAAGGGTGAAATCGTCGGCGTCACCTGCGAGGAACTCGACCCCATCGAGGCCGACATCGTCGTCGCGGCCGACGGCGTCAACTCGGAACTGGCCCGCGACGCCGGCCTGATGGACTGGGAGGACCCCGACGAGTGGTTCCAGGGGGTCAAGGCCGTCGCGGAGATGGACCCCGACGTCGTCGACGAGCGGTTCGACATCGACGAGGACGAGGGCGAGGCACACCTGTTCTCGGGGGACCTGTTCGATGGCGTCCGGGGCGGCGGGTTCCTCTACACGAACGAGGCGTCGCTGTCCATCGGGACGGTGTTCCACCTGGACTCCATCGCCGAGGAACGCGCTGAACCGCAGGAACTGCTCGACAGTCTGCTGACCCACCCGCTCATGGCCCAGTGGCTGGGCGACGACTACCACGAAGTCGAGTACAGCGCGAAACTCGTGCCGGACTCGAAGAAGGCGGCGCTCACCGCCCCGCATCAGGACCGACTCGTCGTCGTCGGCGACGCCGCCGGACAGATGCAGGCACAGGGCCCCATCATCAAGGGGATGAACCACGCCGTCACGGCCGGAGCGCTGGCCGCCGAGGCGTTCGCCGACGCCCGCTCTCGGGGCGACCCGCACCGCGCCGGCGAGTTCTACGAGAAGAAACTCCACGACGAGGGTGTGATGGACAAACTCCGGCCGACCAGTTACCGGGCGGTCGGGAAAATCGGCGAACTCGGGCCGATAGACGGCGTCGCGAACGCCGTCGCGGAGTCGGCGGTCGGTCGCTTCGGCGTGCGCGCGGCGGAGGGACTGGTCGAACGGGCCTACAACTCGCCGACGCTCGTCTCGATGATTCCCGACACCAAACTCCCCTACGTCACGCTCCCGACGATACTCGGCGAGGAACTGGGCGAGCGCGTGACCGACGAGAACCACGTCCAACCGCCGGAACTCGACGACCGCATCGGCGACCTGACCTACGACGTGGGCGACCCGCACATCGAACTCGTCGACAACTCCTTCGAGGCGTCCGGCACCGCGGTGACGGCGTGCCCGGTCAGCGCGAAGGACTTCGGCGGCGGGTGTTACCGCGACGAGATGGTCCAGACCAACGGCCACGAGGAACACCTCGTCAGTCTGGACACCCAGCCCTGCGTCGAGTGTGGCACCTGCGCCGTCGTCGCCGACACCGACTGGGAACACCCCGCCGGGGGCAAGGGCGTCGAGTTCGAGCAAGGCTGATGAGCCACCAGTACCGCGACCGGGTTCGGGCGCTCGAACGCCGGGCCGACGAGGCCGCCGCGGACTTCGACCCGGACCCGCCCGACGAGGAGCGAGCGATGGCCCTCCTCAGGGAGGGCGTCGGCCCGACGGTGTCGCTGTACTGCGAGGCCCGGACCGGTGGACAGTGGGTCCGCTTCGACGAGGCGACGTTCGACCGGCTCGAAGCGACGCTGAACCAGTGGCTGGGGCTGTACGCCGCCTGCTACGGGGTCGACCTCGACGGGACCTACTCCGTCCGCACGGCCGCAGAACTGCTCGTGGACACCCACGACGTCCGCGACGTCGCGACGGTACTGACCGGCGTTCCCGACCGGTAAGCACCGACGTGTTCGGAAGTGTGTTCTCAGTTCCTACGTGACAAACAATTAAATACTGGTGTGTGGTAACAGAACCCATGGAGCTCACAGAGCCGCTGCAGTTCGACCACGTAGACCGACAGGACATCTACGAGTACGTCGAGTCCCACGGCCGCGTCGACGCCGAGAAGGTGCGCAACGGCCTGCAGATGGAGCCACGGCCGTTCGGTCACCACGTCGCTATCCTCCAGCGACAGGGGATGCTGGAGCGAGACGACGGGCGACTCCGCGTCGCCTACGAGGACGTGGCCGAACAGGAGTTCGAGACGGAGGAGGTGGAGTACACCATCCGACAGGCCCGGCAGGAAGACCTGAAAGGCCTCGTCGGGGCCATCCGCGCGGCCATCGGGAGCGGGGCCTACGTCGACGCGGAGACACTCGCCGACATCATCGACAGCGAGGGCGTCCTCTTACGGCACAACGAACTCGAGTCGCGCATCTTCTTCGTCGCCTGCGTCGACGACGACGTCGTCGGCTGGGTCCACCTCAAGCACCCGGAAATCGAGAAGCTCAGCCACACGGCCGAACTGACGCTGGGGACCCTCGTCCAGTACCGCGGGCAGGGCATCGGTTCGCATCTCCTCGAACGCGGCACCGAGTGGGCGAGAGAACACGGTTACGAGAAACTGTACAACTCGGTTCCGTCGATGAACCAGGACGCCATCGACTTCCTGCACGACCACGGCTGGGAGACCGAGGCCGTCCGCGAGGACCACTACAAGTTCGACGACGACTACGCCGACGAGGTGATGCTGGCGAAGGAACTCTAACGCCAGTCGTCCGCCGCCTCGTCGAGTGGCTCGGGGACGACGCCGTCCTTCTGTGCCCAGACGCGGGCGTGGGCGGTACAGACGAGCATGTTGTCGGACCACGGAACGTGTAGCTCCACCGCGGCCTCGTTCTCGCAGTCCGTCTCCTCACAGGTGGTCATACGAGCGCGACCACCAGCATCGTCACCAGTATCGACCCGGTGAGCATCGCCTGTACGACGCCGGAGGCGAGCATCCCGGCCGTCGTCACGAGTGCGGCTTTCAACCCCTTCCGGGCGTCCTCCTGCCGGTAGAACTCGACGGCGAACACCGTCGCGGCGACGCCGAGGACGATACCCAGCGGTCCCGTCACGAAGAGGAGGACCAGTCCGACGAGTCCGGCGAGGACGGCCGTCGTGTTCGAAGCGCCGCCGACGCGGGCGGCGACGGCCCCGCCGACGAAGTCGACGACCCACGTCAGCACGCCCACGACAGTCAACACGGCCAGCAGGAACACGCCGGGTTCGGTCGTGCCGGTCGCGAACCAGTACAGATAGACGCCGGCGAGCGACACCGGGGCACCGGGCATCTGTGGAATCAGACTGCCGACGACGCCGGCGACCAGCAAGGCGAACGCGAGAACGACCAACAGCAGTTCCAGTCCCGGCGTCATGTGTGTCGGTCCAGTTCCTCCTGTACCCACTCCTCGCCGTATAGCCGTGTCAATCTTTCGACGGCTCCGCCGAGTGCGCGCATGCACTGCCGGCGCGAGACGAAGTCGAGTTCCGCGGTCACCTCGTCCCACGGTCGGGCCTGCAACACCTTCCGGACGAGCAGTCGCTCCGCTCGGTCGCCGAGGGCGCTCTCGTCGTCCGGCGCGACCAGATGGCGCACCGTCAGCGCGCGGAACGGCGCGGGGTTCGTGTCGAGGATGGCGGCACCGCCCGGGACGCCGGCGACGAGTCGCCACTCCCAGTCGGAGAGGTCCGGGTCCGGCGTGGCGTCGACGGCCCGAAGCACCTCCCGAATCACGTCCGGGTCGCAGTCGTCCAGCGTGTCCGACAGCACCGCGGCGGCGCGGTCACAGAACCACCCGGCGTGCCGGGCCGCCAGTTCCGCGCCGGCCTCTGAGCAGGGGTCGACCATCACGGCCGAGTACTCCCCGCTGGTGTCGTTGCGCGAGGTGGAGAGGTGAACGGTGCCGTAGCCGTTCTCGCGCCAGAACCGGACGAGTTCCGGCGTCGCGCCGTAGCCCACGCCGACCCAGTCCATCGCGTCGCCGAACTCCGCGCGGACGTCTCCGAGGAGGCGCGACCCGAGGCCCCGCGACCGGACGGCGGCGTGGGTCGCGATGCGGAGGACTCGCTGGCCGACCGGAACCCCGGCGTCCTCGTCGCGCAACTGCGTCGTCAGCACGTCCGGCACCATGTTCCCGCGGATGCGCCCGCCCTCGTACATGGTCGCCCGCGTCTCGGCCGGGAGGCCGCCCTCCCGTGCGAGCAGTGCGACGGCGACGACGTGGCCGTCTCGGGTCAGCGCCCGCACCGAGAGGTTCGGGGCGTCGAGCAGTCGCGCGAGGTCGGCCGGTTCGGTGCGGTAGTGCGCCAGCACGAGCAACCCGAACACCTCCCGCAAGCGGTGCTCGTCGGCCAGCAAGTCCGCCGTCGATAGGCGGCGGTACTCGACAGTCTCCGGCGTGGCGTCGGCGACCAACTGGTCGACGGGTGGTCGGGCGTCGAGCAACAGCGCCCGGAAGGCCCACACCTCGACCGGGTCGGCGTCGGCGTAGCGGATGGGTGCCGTCATCGTCACGTCCGTCACCGTGTGGTCGCTCTCTGCGAGTCGGTCGCGGAACCGAACGGAGAAGCCGCGACCGGCCCCCTCGTAGCCGTGGACCGTCGTCGTGAACGCGACGGCCGGCGCGTCGAGCAAGGATTCGAGACGCCGGACGGGGAGCGCGGCGGCCTCGTCGACGACGACCACGTCGGGGTCCGCCGGCAGTTCGACGGCGACGGCCGGTTCCGCGAACCGTATCCGGCCGCCGTCCTCGCCACCGACGGCGAGTTCGTGGGGTGTCTCCGGCCTGTCTCGCTCCGCGTCGACCCCGAGCGTCTCGAACAGCGCCGCCGCACGGACGAACGCTTCGGCGGCGCTCCGGTACTGCGGTGCGGTCACGAGGACGTCCTTTCCGTCGAGTGCGAGGTTGGCCGCGGCCAGCCCCGCGGCGCTGGACTTCCCGCGGCCCCGGTCGGCCTCCACGACGACGGCGTGGCCGGAGTCCCGCAGCGACTCCAACGCGTGTACGGCATCGCGCTGGTCCCCCGTGAGACAGGCCTCGTACGTCGCCGGGCGGAAAGTGGTCTCGGCGGGCGGGGCCGGCGGGTCGGCCGGGCGTCGCGGCGGTGGGTCCGTCAGGCCGTCCGCTTCGACTGTCTCGCCGTCCGATTCGACGTGGACGATGGCCACGCCACGATGGGCCCGAAGCGTCTCGACCAGTCGTCGCCGGAAGTAGCCGGTCACGTCGTCCACGTCGAACGGTGGCACCGCCAGCGTCTCGTCGAAGGCGTCCCGTCGGTCGGGCCACTCGTCGAGCGCCGGCGTCAGGAGGACGAGGAGGCCACCCCCGTCGACGGCCCCGACGGCGGTTCCGAGCGCGTTCGGTCGGAGTTCGTCGTGGGCGTCGAGGACGACGGCGGTCCGGGTCCGGCCGAGTAGTTCGCCGGCGCGTGACTGTTCGTGTTGCTCGGAGTCTACGAACGAATCCGGGCCGAGCAGCGTCGTCTCGTCCCGGGCGACGCCGGCGGCGTCTAGGGCGTCGGCGGCACGGTCGTGGGTCCGCTCGCGGTCGCCTGCCAGCACGAGCAGTCGGCGCTCGTTCGAGCGGCGGGCTTCCGCGCGGAGCGACCGTGCGAGGTCCATACTGACGAGTGGCACCGGCGGAGGCATGGGCGTGACGGTTCCCTCGACCGTGGTCACGGACGGTCCCCGGACGATGGCTGTGCACCGCGTTCGCACGCCGTTTCGGCTTCGAAAGCGCTTTTAGGGCCGGTGGCACAGAATGGGGTACAGCCTGTGCCGGGTTGATGATGCTCCCAGCCCTTTTAGGACTACGCGCACCGCCGCGGTGCGCCGCGGGAACGCCCGCGACGGCGGGGGAGCCTGAGCCCGCGCGCAGGAGGTGACCATACAAATGCCAGTATACGTAGATTTCGACGTTCCGGCGGACCTCGAGGACGACGCCCTCGAGGCGCTGGAAGTCGCACGAGACACAGGCAGCGTGAAGAAGGGAACCAACGAGACGACCAAGGCCGTCGAGCGCGGCTCCGCAGAGCTCGTCTACGTCGCCGAGGACGTCCAGCCCGAGGAGATCGTCATGCACATCCCCGAGCTGGCCGACGAGAAGGGTGTCCCCTTCATCTTCGTCGAACAGCAGGACGACCTGGGCCACGCCGCGGGTCTCGAAGTCGGTTCGGCCGCCGCCGCCATCGTCGATTCGGGCGAGGCCGAGGGCGACGTCGAGGACATCGCCGCGAAGGTCGAGGAGCTTCGGTGAGGTGACGACGGATGAGTGCTGAGGAATCCGAAGGCAACGGCGCCACGCCCGCCGAGGTCATCGAGATCGTCGGCAAAACGGGGATGCACGGCGAGGCCATGCAGGTCAAGTGCCGCATCCGCGAGGGCGAGAACCAGGGGCGTATCATCACGCGCAACGTCCTGGGTCCCGTCCGGGAGGGCGACGTGCTCCAGCTCCGCGAGACGGCCCGCGAAGCCGACTCCATCGGGGGGCAGTAACGATGCCACAGACGCGCGAATGTGACTACTGCGGCGCGGACATCGAGCCCGGCACGGGCACGATGCTCGTCCGGAACGACGGCACGACCATCCACTTCTGCTCCTCGAAGTGTGAGAACAACGCCGACCTCGGTCGGGAAGCTCGCAACCTCGGCTGGACGGAGTCCGGCTACAACGCGAGCGGCGAGAAGCAGACCACCGAGGAGTCCGAGGCCGACGACGAGGAAGCGGCCGACGCCGCTCCCGACCTCGAAGCCGCCGAGGAGGAGGCCGAACCCGACGAGGCCGACGCGGACGACGCCGAGGACACCGAAGACGAGGACGAGGAAGAAGCCGAGGAGGCCGAAGCCTGATGTCCGACGCCGAGCGAACCTTCGTGATGGTCAAGCCGGACGGCGTCCAGCGCGGCCTCGTCGGTGACATCGTCTCCCGATTCGAGGACCGCGGCCTGAAGATGGTCGCCGGCAAGTTCATGCAGATAGACCAGGACCTCGCCGAGGAACACTACGGCGAGCACGAGGACAAGCCGTTCTTCGACGGCCTCGTGGACTTCATCACGTCCGGGCCGGTCTTCGCGATGGTCTGGGAGGGACAGGACGCGACCCGACAGGTCCGCAACATGATGGGCGAGACGGACCCCGCCGAGTCCGCCCCCGGCACCATCCGCGGTGACTACGGGCTGGACCTCGGTCGGAACGTCATCCACGGCTCCGACCACGAGGACGAGGGCGCGAACGAGCGCGAAATCGCGCTCTTCTTCGACGAGGAGGAACTCGTCGACTGGGACCAGGTCGACGAGACCTGGCTGTACGAGTAAGCGGGCGGTCCCTCGTCGCCGTCGACCACACGTTCTTTGCGTCTCGCTCCGCTAGAGCCGTCCGTGAGCCGAACGCTCTATCAACTGGACGGCTGTCCCTACTGTGAGAAAGTGGCCGACCGACTGGACGAACTCGGCGTCGAGTACGAGAGCATCTGGGTCGACGCACTCCACTCGGACCGAGACGAGGTCAAACGCGTCTCGGGCCAGCGCGGCGTGCCGGTCCTCGTCGACGACGAGTACGGCGTCACGATGGCCGAGTCCGACCGTATTCTGGAGTTCGCCGAACAGACCTACGCCTGAGCGCCCCGCCCGTACATCATCGCCGCGCCGATGGGCAAGAACACCATCGGGAACAGGAGAAAGAGGACGGCGGTGAAGTAAGGGTCCGGCTGCTGGCTGGCCGACCCGACGACGCCCTCGGCCGTCGTGAGGTCCCACCGCTGGACCAGCGTCAGCGCCCCGACGAGGCCGACGGCGAGGTAGCCGACGGTGAAACCGACCCCCACCAGCGCCGCCTCCCGGAGACGCCCACCGGTCGGGTTCGGCCGCCGTCGGCCCTCGAACAGGCCGCCGGCGACGGTCAACGCGACCATCGGAATCAGGAAGTAGACGACCGGGGGAACGCTCGCCCCGCCGCTGGCCAGCGCGAGGTAGAGGTCGTTCCCGAACGGCGACCCGGCTATCTGTATCGACGCTTTCAGCACTGTCGGGACGTGGTGGGCGTTGAAGAGGACGTGGGCGTACTGGACGAACACTGCCGCCGTCGAGTCGATGGCGGGCACGCTCCGGTCGACCGACGAGGGACCGACGACGAACAGCGCCGCGACGGCCAGATACTCGACGACGAAGGTGCCGAGAGCCGCCGTGCTCGCCTCGAGCCACGGGAACGTCTCGAGGGCCGGAGAGAGCAGGGGCGTGTCCTGTCCGCCTGTGTCGGCGACGCTGGCGTCGGTGTCGGGTTCGGTTGTCACTGCGTAGCGTCTCGTCGCCCGGAAGATGAGTCTGGTGGTGGTTACGCCTCGTCGGGTTCGAAGTCGAGCGCCGCGCCGTTGATACAGTAGCGCTTGCCGGTCGGTTCGGGGCCGTCGTCGAAGACGTGACCGAGGTGCCCCTCACAGGAGGCACAGACCACTTCTGTCCGGCGCATGCCGTGACTCTCGTCCAGTCGCGTCTCGATGGTCCCCTCGTCGTAGACGTCCCAGAAACTCGGCCACCCGGTCTCGGAGTCGAACTTCTCGTCGCTGTCGAACAGTTCGGCCCCACACCCGGCGCAGGTGAACACACCCGACTCCTTGACGTCCAGTAGGTCGCTGCTGAACCGCGGTTCCGTGCCGGCCTCGCGGAGGATACGGTACTCTTCCTCGGTCAGCATCTCCCGCCACTCCTCGTCGTTGTCCGGCAGCTCGCCCTCGTGTTCGCTCATGGGACGTTCTATGGGCTGGAGCGGCATAAGCCCACGTCGGCGGTCGGGGTTCAGTCGTCGGCTGTCGACGCTTCGCCGGGGCGTTCGTGGGGCGAAATCGTCGCCATCGGCGCGAGGAACCGCGCGGGGTCGAACGCCGTCAACCCGTCGTCGTCTGCGACCCGGCGAGGCCAGTCGGGATTCGCGAGCGCACTCGTCGCCAGCGTCACGAGGTCGGCCCCGTCGGCCACTGCCTGCCGGGCGGCGTCGGGGTCACCGAGGCCACCGTTGGCGACGACCACCGTCCCTTCCGTGACGTGTTCGACGGCGGCCTCGGCGAGCGTCGGGCCGTCGTCACCGAACGTGGGGCTGGTCGCGTCCGGTTCCGTCGTGTGGACGTAGTCCGCGCCGGCGGCGGAGAGGCGCTCGAAGAACACCGAGGCGGCGTCCTCGCCTTCGGGCCACGCGTACTCCTCGTCGGTCACTCGCGTCTGCGAGATTCGGACGCCGACGACGAAGTCGTCCGGGACGGCCTCGCTGACGGCGGAGACGACGGACTCGGGGTACCGGACCCGCGCTTCCGGGCCGCCGCCGTACTCGTCGTCACGTTGGTTCATGTCGGCCGCGAGGAACTCGTTGAGGAGGTAGCCGTTGGCGGCGTGAATCTCGACGCCGTCGAACCCGGCCTCGTGCGCGTTCGTCGCGGCGTCGACGAACCCCTCGCGAGCGGTGTCTAGGTCTGCCCGTGTCGCTCGCTTCGGCTCCGGGAACTCGCCGCTCCCGCCGTAGGCATCGGCTTTCTCGGCGTCGGGGCCGACGGTCGACGGTGCCAGCGTCGTCTCGCCGTCTACGTGAGGGTTCCCCTGAGTCTGTGCCCCGCCGTGCATCAGTTGAGCGACGACCGGTGCGCCGGCGTCGTGGACGGCCTCGGTGACCTGCGTCCACGCGTCGACGTGGTCGTCGGTGACCAGTCCGGGCTGGTTCAGATAGCCCTGACTGTAGGCGTCGTCGGTGTAGACGCCCTCCGTGACGAGCATCGAGAACCCGCCTTCGGCGAACTTCGCGTAGTACTCGGCCATCGCTTCGGTGGCCCGTCCGTCGGCAGTCGCGCTCACCCGCGTCATCGGCGCGAGCGCGACCCGGTTGTCGAGCGATAGCGTCCCCAGCGTCGTCGAGTCGAACAACATCCTGACCGGAGCTAATCGCGGTACGGCAATAACCGGCCGTTCGGAGTATGCCGAATCGTGCGTCGGCGTGCCGTGCGGCATTTGTGGGCAATTAGTCGCGGGACGCCGGCTATTTGCGCGGGGGCACCGAAGGCCGGCTATGCGAGTCGACGCCGCCCGCGGGACGGAGGTACTGCGGGCGATTATCCACGAGGCGAGGACAGAGAAGATAACGTTCATGGCCGGTTCTATCGCCTACCACGCGTTCCTCTCTATCCTCCCGCTGTTGTTGCTCGTCCTGACCCTCGTCCAGCGGACGCAGAACGTCGTCCTCCGCGACTCCGTCGTCGGCATCATGCGGGCCGTGCTGACAGAGCAGTCCAGCGAACTCATCCAGCAGGGGTTGACCGAGGCGGACGCCTCCGTCTCCCTGCTCGGCCTCGCGTTCCTCGTCTGGGGTGCGCTCCGTATCTTTCGCGGCCTCGACACCGCCTTCTCGGATATCTACGAGACCAGCAGCGAGAACACCTTCGGCGACCAACTGCTGGACGGGTTGCTGTTGCTCGCCACCGTCGCGGTCGCCATCGTCGGCGTCTCCCTCGTCGGAAACTTCGTCTCGGTATCGGGCGACGGCGTCCTCGGCACCCTGTTCCGGGGGACGACGACGGCCGTCGGCCTGTTCGTCGTGTTCTACCCGATGTACTACGTCTTCCCCGACACCGACGTCACGGTGGCCGAGGTAGTCCCCGGAACGGCCCTCGCTGCGGTCGGCCTCACCGTCGCACAGGCGCTCTTTACCACGTTCAAATCCGGCGGCGCCGGGTCCAACCTCGTCGCCAGCATCCTCGTCCTCCTGACGTGGCTCTACGTCGTCGGCCTCGTCGTGTTGCTCGGTGCCGTCGTCAACGCCGTCCTCTCGAACCGCTCCGCGGACGTCGACATCGCGCCGGTCGTCGGCGGCGTCACCGAACGGGCAACCGACGAGCACGCGGCCGTCGACCGTGCCGTGTTGCTGTCTGACCTCGACGGCCTCGCCGACCGGCTCGTCGACGGCGAAGAAGCCGTGACGATAACCGTCGGCGAGGAGACAATCGTGCTGGTCACGCCACAGACCGCCACCGTCGAGCGAGAGCCGAGCGTGTTCGGACTGGACGACTCGGTGGCGATGACACTCCGGTGGTGGCCCGACGACTGAACGGGTGGCAGTCCCGGAGAGAAGAGCCAGAAGTTCGCCGCGTCCCAAGAAACCCCTTCTCTGTCGTACAAGTGAGCCGGTAATTCGACGTTGTCCAGATGTCGATAGCACACGCGCCTGAGCGACGCACCCGCCATCGCGATGGACGATGTCGATATCGCCCTGTTCGACCTTCCGCCAGGTATCAACGACGGCGGTCCCCCACAGCCGTCTCGGTGTATCCTCGCGAACTCGAGCTATAAACTCAGTAGGGAGAAAAACCGCGACCTCACCGGGTTCGTAGCCGTCGGCCACTGACCGTTGATAGCCCTGATAGCCCTCCTCCTGCCCCGCAGTAAAGATGACAATGCCAACCACGTTCTAGGCCACGGGAACTATTAGCGAAATAAAACCGCCGACCAACTAATTCAGTGGAAACCTTCGCCATCGAACACAGAAAGCAACAATCATTGTAACCCGAACACCGTGACGAAGTCACTGACTACCCATCAATCGGCTCCAAGAAAACAAACGTATAACTATCGTTCATTACCCCAAACGTACATTTGTATTGGCCATATGATAGAATCTTACAGAAGCAGACGATCAGTGCTTAAATCGATTGGAGCCGGCGCTGTAGGCTGTCTAACTTGGACAGCTACCGCGAGTGCTGGCAACAACGACGATAGAGGCAACGGATACGGACGGGGCAACGGTATCGGTGCGTTCCTGAACGACGAAGCGGAGTGGAACGACGATCCCTGGGATGGTGGCATAGCCAATCGAACTGGTGAATCTGAAGTAGATATCTCGGTGGGTTCCTTCACGAATATCGATGCGCCATTCCCAGAAGAGCAGGGCCCCTTCGCATTCGACCCGCAGGTAGTCAAAGTGTCCCCTGGAACCGAAATCACCTGGCGGTGGGTAGCAGCGCATCACTCCGTGACGTCGTACAACGAAGCTGCCGGTGACCCGTCTGATCCGGCGACTACGGGTGACCATGGGATGCTCTTCGACGAGCATGCGGCAGCGCCGAACTCGTTCACGTACACGTTCGAGGAGAGTGGTACGTATCTCTACTTCTGCCATCCCCACGGCACGCCGTATCCAGCGTTCGATGCGTTCCTCGTCAAAATGGGGCTAGATCCTATCCGAGAAAATCTCTTTGGGATGCGGGGAGCAGTGCTCGTCACGGGGAAGTGACTGACCTGATACCGACGTCGCGATGCGGTAGTCGGTCCCGCTCTGTTCGGATCCTCTCTGTCGTTGGTAGCGCGATGTGGATATCGAAGTGCTCGGGAGCGATATTCCACTAAAGCGGTGACCACAGCGACGTCCCTCTGTTCCATCCACGCAAGCCACATCCTATCCCTTCACCGAGAGGCGTTCTCGATCGGCCGCCGGAGCCACGGCTCGAACGCGACGTCTCCCACGATGTCGTCGACTGGCCGACTTGTTCCCAGCCGATTCCTACCAACCGCCGCTGCCGACCTCCGCAGCCCAAACCCACCTACTCAAACGACCAGGCCGTCTCGATCGCGGGTGGCTCCGCCAGCGTCTGGTACACGACGCAGTATCGTTCGGTATACTTCTGGAGCGCGGCCTGCGTGTCCTCAGCGAGGTCGCCGTCGACAGACACGTCCAGACGGATACCCTCGAACCCGACCGGTGCATCCTCGTCGATGCCCAGTGTCCCGCGAAGATCGAGGTCTCCGCTGGCCTCCACACTGATGTCGGCGTTGACGCCGAAGTTCTCCGCTACGGCCTGTGCGGTCAACTGCGAGCAGGCCGCCAATGACCCCAACAACAGGTCTCCCGAACAAGCTGCCACACCGGGCCCACCCGCCCCCTCGTGGAGCTCTGCCTCGTAGATCGCTCGCCCGATATCCACGCTACAGGCCCGGACGTCGTCCTGCTCCTCACCGGTCGCGGTCAACGAGATCTGTGCTGCCTCCGGATTCTCCTCGTACTCGTTTTTCAACGGCTCCTGTTCTTCTTGCAAGTCAATGTCTGGCATGCCCGTCCGGAAGTTATTAGTACGCCAACATGATTCTTCCGTTCCGATTTCGATACGGACCGATACATCCACGACCTTCGGACCGACGGCTGAGTGCCGTCCTGCGTGAAGTTCACCGACGACGTCTCGCTGGTGTCGATGCCATCGGGCGAGTACCCATCGTGAGTTGCTCGGCGGCCGCCGCATCACGCTCACGGAGGTCGGCGGCCGTCACCCCCTCGTCCTCGCAACACCCACAGGGCCGCCGTGGCCCGTGCGGAAGCCGCTCGGGCCGCTCGCCATGCAGCCCAGGCCACTCTTCGCGCTGGTCCAGCCGGCGCACGATAGCCTCGCGCGGTTCCGCTGGGTCGACTGCAGAGTCGTAGCGGTCGTTCGCCAGTCGTCGTTCGACCGCTTCCCATGCCCGGACCCGGCGAATGATGTCGCTGCCGTCGATGAGCGAGAACACCATCCCAGCCGCGGTCGCCACAGCCCGATTCTCGACGACGCGTACCTGCTGGGCCCCGGTCCCCTCGTGGTCGATCTGGCGCTTTGCGGGGCGTGCCATGAGGTCCTGATCCAGCCACCACGCTGGGTCCTCGCCGATGCGCTCTGCAAGACCGAGACAACGCGACCGCTCGCCTGACTCGCCACTCTGGTGTGTCGAGGGCATCAGGCATCACCCGCCAAAGCGCCGCCGGCGTTCGACTCGACTCGGAACTCGGCAGCAGACCCGAAGCTCCCTCTCCAGAGCGATTTAAGCCGCTCATAATAACGTAATCCGCGTTCTCTAGGGACCGGTATGTTAGAATGGGCTGTAAGCGCCGTCGTCGTCTGGCTCGTCGGGACGATCCTTCTCTGTCTGTTTCTATACGGCGTCGGGGAAAATGGGGCAGACCACAGGCCCGACGGCTGAAGGTCCAACATCTACCACGCATCTCCCAGCACGTGTGGCCAGCCGAGTTTCGCGAGTGTGCCCTCGCGACGGTCGGTCTCGCGCCACCGTCCACGCACGTGTTCGTCCAAGAGCGACGCGGGGATCACGGCGACTGAGACCAACACCCGCTCGTCGCCGGGCGTCGTCGTCCTCGGCAGGTGCGAGTTTGTCGACGGCGACGACGACGAGGTCCTCGACGTCGAGGCCGATCGCCTTCGGACCGGTCAATTCTGCGGCGCTACGCATTGCCACTCTGCTTGTTCCGGTCAGTACCCGCAGCTAGGCTACGGACTTCGCTGGGTATCCGAAACTCCCCGGCCCCGTCACCACGTTTTTTGATACGGCGGCGGACGGTCCGAATGTCCAGTGCCTGGACCCAACCTACTGCAGTGTGCAATGTGTGGCTGGACGGGAGAACAGTCCGACCTCGACAGTACAAATACTGGCGCTGCCTGCCCTGCGTGCGGTGAGACGTTAGTCGACGAGTAAGGCCAGCCCCCCGGTCGTCGCGTCAGCGTTCGGCGAACGGTGGGCAGTCTCGCCAGACACCTGTCAACCGTCACACCGAACCGCGGGCTCTATGTCGACGTCGCCGAAGTGGCTCGCGTCGATCAGGCCGTAGTATGCCTCCAGTGGCTCACTGCCGACGTATTGGATCGTCGCCCACGGGGTTCGAAAGACGTTCTGACCGCGAAACTCCCGAACATCGCTCGGGATGAACAACCCGGACGCGTCGACGTGGGTCTCGCGGACGGCGTCGGGTTCACACACTCCGGGCTTCTATGGTGTTCGCCGTCGTTGCCCGAACGCACGCGATAGTACCGCGCAGAGACGTGTGCACCGCGGTTGTCACACAGCGGACTCACGCCTCGACACTTCCAGAAAGTCCCGCGGCAGAAGTCGACAGCTACGGGGGGTCACATGTCCCCGCTTCGAACACGAGGCGCTAAGCCAGGGGTGGGATTTGAACCCACGAACTCTCGATTACAAGTCGAGTGCTTGGACCACCCAAGCTCCCCTGGCGCTCGCGTTCGTCCGTTGCAGGGGGACTGTTTAGAGAGTATCGTTTTCGGTCGACTTCTCCAGTTCGATTCGGTGGGGGGCGTAGCCGTGGTCGGCGTAGAACTCGCGAGCCGATTCGTTCTCGGCCATCACCTCCAGTGCGACGACGTCGGCACCCTTCTCCGCTAGCGCTGCCTCGCCAGCGCGGAGGAGTTCGCTACCGATGCCCTCGCGGCGGTAGTCGGGGCGGACGTAGATGTTCTCGACGAGGCCGCGAGCGGTCCGTTGTTCGTACCGACCGCGCTCCATCGCGACCATGGCGAACCCGACGAGCGTCTCACCCTCCCGGGCCACGAGCAGTCCGTCGGCGACGACACGCTGGAGGACGGCTTCGCGTATCGCGGTCCGGTTCTCCGACGCGAGGAGGTGCGAGCCGTGCGCTTGCTGGTCGCCTGCGAGGTCGACCCACTGGTCGACGACGGCGTCCACGTCGGCCGTTGTCCCGAGCGTTATCTCCACGGCGTATCTGGGGCGTACGAGTGCAAAACAGTTCGTGCCGTGATCGTCAGACGTCTCGACAGTCGGTACACAGCAACTGGCCGTTGAACGACGCGAGATTGCGGGCGAAGGTCCCGCAGGCCGAGCAGATACCCTGTTCCTCGAAGGAGTCCTCGGCGGCCGTCGCGCTGTCCGTCGTCGCTCCCTGCCCGGTGGTCGCCATCTGGGCCTCCTGGTCCACTTGCTCGGTCGTCTCGCTCTCCAGTCGGGCGGTCGAGAGTATGTCGTGTTCGGTCAGCGTCCCGAGGGGGTCGCCGTCCTCGGTGACGAGTACCCAGTCCGACGACCAGGCGGCCATCTGGTCGCGCGCTTCCGGGAGGCGAGCGTCCGGAGAGATAGACGGCACCGACTCCGTCATCACTTCGCCGACGGTGGCCGATTCGAGGCTCCCTTCGGAGACGAGATAGCCGAGTACGTCCGCCTGTGTGATTACGCCCACGGGGTCGTTACCGCGCAGGACCAGTGCGGTCGTCTGGTCTTCCCGAACCATGAGTTCGGTCGTCTCGAGGAGATCGTCAGATTCGCTCGCGCCGACGTACTCGCGGTTCATCACCTCCCGTACGGAGACCGGGTCGTTCATGTGTGTCACTATCTGCCGAGGTGGCTAAAAGATACCTCCACCACGTTTATGTCATGCGGTACCGAAGACCAAGGCTAGTTCTCGGCGGCGGACGGGTCGTAGTACTGACCACCCGACTTCAGAACGGACAGACCGCCGTCCCATCCGGTAGTCCAGCCGACGGAGCAACCGCTGGGCGGTGTCTCTGAGGACGGTTCGAGCGGCGAGTCAGGCCCGTCCTCGCCCGACGATACCTCGCCGCCGGAGCTCTACGGTCCCGACCATCGAGTCGTACTCGACGACCCCTGTCGCCGTCAACTTCGGGATGTGCTCGGTGAACAGTTCCTCTCGCATCGCTTCCCGGTCGACGTCGCTGACCGCCGACTCCGGTACCCCTCGCCGACGGGCGACGACGGCCGCCGCGAGGTCGCCGACGACCACCGGGCGGTCGCGTTCGTCGAGAATCGACAGGGCAAGCCGACGACTGTCCGCTTCGAGCAGGTCGTCGACGACGGAATCGGGTAGCGCCGCCGGGTCCGAATCGTCGTCCGTGCCTCGTGTCGCCATAGTGGAGCGTACGACGGTCCCCTACAAGTATGTGTCGTGCACTCACACCACACAGAACATCTCCCCCGCTGTTCAGGCGTGTTCGAGTCGGTACGGCCACAGGTCGGCCTCACGGAGTGCCCGACCGAGGGCCCGGTGGAAATCCGGGAAGTCCTCGAACTCGTCCTGGTCGACGGACTCGAAGACTTCCTCGACGCTGACGACCGTCTCGTAGTCGATACGGACCGGGTGGTCACCGTACTGGTCGACGTACTCCGCGGCCGTGAGCGGGAAGTCCTCCTCCTCGTCTATCTTCTTCGCGAGGATAGCGTGTCCGTACTTCCGTCGGCCTTCGCTGCCCTCTTCGCCGTCTGGGTCGTGCGGCCAGTCCATACTGGACGCTGGGTACAGCGACACAAAAAGGATTGCTCTCCGGCGACCGCTCCGAAGCGACGCCGTTCCGCGGTCCGATTCGGCGGGGTTCCTGCAGTCGGGCCCCCCACTCGGCCTCACAGTTGGTCGAACCCACCGCTGTCGTTGCCGCCGCCCCCGCGGCGGAGTACCAACACGAGCCCGAAGAAGACGACCAGGGCGACGCCGATGCCACCAGCGAGGTAGACGGTGTCGATGCCCATCACCGTCGCGGGGACGCCCGCGGGAAGCGGGATGTCCGGACCGTCACCGGTCGCCGGGGTCTCCCCGGGCGTAGACTGACTGTCGGTGGACTCCGTGTCGGTCGCCGCCGACGTGTCGTCTGCGACCTGCCCTTCGGTGATGACGATGCTTCCGGCGTCCTCGTCGTTCAACGCAATCTCGTAGGTGCCGGCCGAATCGACGTCGTGAGAGAGGCGGAGGGTGCGCTCGCTCTCCGCCGGAATCGACACGGTCGTCTCGTTCACTCGTTCGCCGTCGACCACCATCGCACCCTCGTAGTCGCCGGCGACGCTCCCGTTGTTCCGCACGACGGCTTCGAGGACGAGGCGCTGACCGCTCTCGACCTGCGACGTGCCGAGCGACGTGTCTTCGACGGTGAACTCGGGTTCGATGCGGCCGACAGCGAACGTCGAGAAGTCCGTCGCCGTCGCTTCGTAGACGACGCTACTCACCCGCTCCTCGACGATTTCCGTTTCGAGTGGCTCCCACGCGGACCCGTTACGGTGGTACACGGTCACCTCGCTCTGTTCCAGCCCGACCGCTCGGAGCCGGGAGCGATTGAGCGAGAACCGGACCGTCGCCCGTTCGACGTCCGCCGTCGAGTCGACGGTGAAGACGCTGGCGACCGTCGCCGACCTGCCGGACGGGACCGCTACCGTCGCCGCTGCCGGGTCGGTGTACTCGACGATTTGCTGAGTGTAGGACGCCTCGCCCGTCTGGACCGTCCACGTCTCGACGGCGAACGAGCGGTTCGCCGCGTCCGGGAAGTCCAGCGTGTACGGTTCGTTCGTCGGCACCGACCCCGCACGGACCTCGACTGTCCGCTGGACGTCGTCGGTGCTCTGGACCGCCGCCGTCGCGCGCTGGACGTCGACGAGTCCGGCCTGGCGGTCGTTGACGGAGATTCTGTACGTCCCCGGCGAACTGAACGCCACTGTCTGGGAGACTCTCACAGACTCGTCGGCGGCGACCACGACCCGTTGTGAGGCGAACTCGCTGCCGTTGCGCTTGAACTCGAACGTGAACCCGCCCGACTCGTCGCCGAGGTTCTTCACTCGGGCGGTGACCGTGGCGTTCTCGCCGACGAGAACCGTCGACTCCTGTACGTTCGCGTTCGAGAGGTACATGCTCGGTGCCGCCGCCGCGGGTGTCGCGAGCGCCCCGGCGACGAGGAGGACGACGAGACTCACGGAAACACAGCGGTTCCGGACGTCCCAGTCTGACCAGCTATCTGGCTGCATCACGTCGTCCTGTCCCGTACCAGCGGCTTAAAACCGACCGGTCGTTACCACGGTTTTTTGACCTATCGACGCCGAAAAATACGCTCGGAGTACACGACGACAGCGAAGTGGTGGGGCCGGGACTCGGACCCGACACCAGACTTCACCGCGTTCGGTCTGCCACGACGTAACTCCCAGTTGCACCGCTCTTCGGTCACGGCCGTCCCCTCAGAAGCGGTGGGGCTGGGATTTGAACCCAGGAATCCGTGAGGATACCGGTTTTCAAGACCGGCGCAATAGGCCACTCTGCCACCCCACCGCAGGCAGTGCTAACGACCGACTCCTCTAAGGCCTATCGATTACTCGCGAACCAGCTCGGGAGCGCCGTCGCCGTCTCGCACGCGCAGGCCCAACTCGTCGACGAGTTCAGTCGTCCGTGGCGGCACCACGCGTCCGGTCCGGACACGGGCCCGGAGCAGGGGGACGACCGTCCGGAGGTCGGCCAGCGTCTCGACGACGGGGTTCGTCGGGATGAAGTCGACGCCGTGGTCGGCGTCGGCGGCCCGGTCGACGAGAGTCTCGACGGCGGGCGTGGTGTACGCCTCCTCGAAGTCAATCGGTTCGCCGAACCCGGCGTAGTAGACGCGGCCGTCGGTCGACGGGCCGAGGACGACGTCGCTCGAACGGAGTTTCATCGCGGCGCTGTCTATCTGCTGGCGGGCCAGCAGTGCGGCGGTGGGTTCGACGGCGGCGACGGTCGCCACGCCCTCGCGGTCCAGCAGGTGCGTGACCGTGTTGCCGACGCGGGCCGCGTAGGACGACCCGACCTGCACCTCGTAGCGCACGTCGTCGGGGTTCTGGAGGGCCTCGTCGAGCGGTTCTCTGACCGCCGCCTCGGGGTCGACGCCGTCGGGGGCCTGTTCTGGAGAGCGGTAGTTGACGAGCAACTCGGCGCCGCTGGCCTCGACGGCGCGACAGACGTCGCCGAGCATCGCGGTGTACAGTTCCGTGACTTCCCTCTCGTCCAGCAAGTCGCCGACGAGTTCGGGGAGGACGAACGTCTCGACAGGCGGGTCCGCGAGGACTGCGACCGTGGTCATGTCCGACTGTGTGACCGGACGGGGTTAGTCGGTTGCGTTCTCTGCCCTGCCGGGCGTCTAGCGGCCCCGCCGCCCCTTCGTCTGGCGGTAGTCCTGCCCGAGGACGTCGCTGAAGTGCTCCAGGAACGCCTCGCGTTCGTCGTCGGTCTGTTCGGCTGGCGGAATCATGGGCAGAATCTCGAAGCCACGGCCGCGGATGGTGGTCGCGTGTCGCTCCGCGACGTCTAACTCGTCCTCCGAGAGCGTCGTGTACTCGAAGGCCAGTTCTTCGAGGGGGCGCTGGCCGACGGGGAGCAGAATCTCGGGGTTTATCATCCGTATCTCGCTGTTGAGGTACGGTTCGCAGTTGACGACTTCCTCCTCGGTCGCCGGCCGGTCGGGGTGGCGACACCGGGTGACGTAGGTGAGGAAGGCGTTGTTCATCTCGGGTTCGGCGGCGTCGGGGTCCTCGACCATGTCGACGGCGTGGAGGACGTCGAGTAGTTCGCGCTCCGTCTCTCCGGTGAAGGGGATGCCAGACTCGTCAGCGCCCGCACTCGGCGAGTCGCCGAGGACGACGAACTCCGCGCCCACGTCGCCGTAACCGTGGACGACGTTCGCCCGGATGTCACAGAGTTCGGGGCAGTTCTGACAGTCCTCGTCCATCCCGAACGGGTTCGAGATGGACTCCTGATTGGCGTCCATGCTAGTCCTCGTCGACGGTCTTGGCGTGGGTCTCCGCGTCCTCGGGGTCGTTCTGCGGGCTGGACGGGTGGTAGTCGGTGTCGTACTCGCCGGGACGCCCGTCAAGGCGGTCCGGGTTGATGCGGCCGGCGAGGAGCATGAAGTCCAGTACGGTGCAGTACAGCATCGCCTCGACGACGGGGACGGCCCGCGGCGGCAGGACGGGGTCGTGACGCCCGGTAACGGTAATCTCTTTCTCCTCGCCCGTCTCCCAGTCGACGGTGGTCTGGGTCTTCGGGATAGAGACTGGCGGATGCCAGCTAACTTCGCCGTATATCGGCTGGCCCGTGGTGATGCCGCCCTGGATGCCGCCGTGGTCGTTCCCCTCCGGCACTGGGTTGCCGTCGTCGTCGAACGCCCAGTCCTCGTTGTACTCGCTGCCGGCCGTGGTCCGGGCCTCGCGGCCGATGCCGTACTCGAAGTCGTTGACCGCGGGGATGGAGTACATCGCCTGTGCGAGTCGGGACGGGAAACTGTCGAACCGCGGCGCGCCCAGACCCGACGGGACCCCGCGACACTCGAAGTAGATGGCGCCGCCGATGGAGTCACCCTCCGTCTGGTACTGGTCGGCCAGTTCGCGCATCTCCTCGGCGGCCTCGGGGTCGGCACACCGGACCTCGTTCTCCTCGGAGTGCTCCAGAATCTCCTCGAAGGTCACGTCGTCGGCCACCACATCGCCGATCTGGCAGACGTGGGCCTTGATGGTCACGTCGTAGTCGGACTGTTCTAAGACCTGCTTGGCGACGCCGCCGGCGGCGACCCAGTTGACCGTCTCGCGGGCCGAGGAGCGGCCGCCACCGCCCCAGTTGCGCGTCCCGAACTTCGCCGAGTAGGTGTAGTCGCCGTGGGAGGGCCGCGGCGCCGTGATGAACGGTTCGTACTTCCCCGAACGCGCGTCCTTGTTCTGGATGACCATCCCGATGGGCGTCCCCGTCGTGTAGCCGTCCTGCACCCCGGAGTTGAGTTTCACCTTGTCCGGTTCGCCCCGGGAGGTCGTAATCATCGACTGTCCGGGTTTCCGCCGGTCTAAGTCCTTCTGAATCTCTTCCTCGGAGAGTTCGACGCCGGCCGGGACGCCCGACACCGTACACCCCATCGCCTCCCCGTGCGATTCGCCGTAGGTCGTCATCCGAAAGAGACGACCGAACTCGTTGCCGTTCATTACGAATGTGTGAGGGACGGGGCCATTTGAACCTTGTAGATGCGGGCCACGGACCGGTGGACGACGCCGGTCCTCCCACGGTTCAGAAACCGTACCTTTCAAAACGGACCCAGCGGACGCGTCAGTATGGAACCGCTGGCCGACCTCGACCCCGAGACGGCCGTGAGTGGACACGGCGACTGGGTGGAGACGGACCTGCGAACCGCCCTCGCCCGCCACCCGCTCGACTGCGTCGACACGGAGTACCCGCACTACGTTCGAGACGTCGAGGGCCCGGACGACGTCCCGGAGCCCGCCGAGCAGCACCCCACGTTCCACGGCTGCTACGACTGGCACTCGGCGGTCCACAGCCACTGGACGCTCGTCCGGCAGTTGCGGGTGTTCGACGACCACCCCGTGGCCGGCGACATCGTGGCGACGCTCGACGAGCGGCTCACGCCCGAGAACGTCGCCGCGGAGGTCGACCATCTCGAGGCGAACCCCGGCTTCGAGCAGCCCTACGGCTGGGCGTGGCTCCTGCGTCTCGCGGCGGAACTCGAGCTGTCGACCCACGACCGCGCGGCCGACTGGCGGGCGGCGCTGCGCCCGTTGGAGGAGCTCGTCGTCGACCTGACCCACCGCGAGTACCTACCCGTCGAGCGACCCATCAGGGTCGGGACGCACGGCAACACGGCGTTCGCGCTCTCCGCGTTCCTGGACTACGCGCGGGTGACCGGCGACGACGACCTCGCGGACAGCGTCGCGACGACTGCCCGGCAGTGCTTCCGCGACGACCGGGAGTACCCACTGGCCTACGAACCGCTCGGCTGGGACTTCGTCTCCCCGGCGCTGACAGAGGCGGACCTGCTCCGGCGCGTCCTCGACGGCGACGAGTTCGCCGATTGGTTCGACCGGTTCCTGCCGGGGCTGGCGAGCGACCCCGACGGGGTGTTACCGGACCCAGTCGGCATCGAGGAGGAGGACGGCCTGTCCCTGCATCTCGTGGGCCTGAACCTGTCGCGGGCGTGGTGTCTGGCGGGGGTGGCCGAGACGCTCGAGGACCACCCGGCGGCGGATACCCTGTCCCAGCGCGCGGCCCGTCACGCCGAGAGCGGTATCGGGCGCGCCTTCACCGACGACTACGCCGGTGCGCACTGGCTCTCGTCGTTCGTGCTCTACCTGCTGACCCGCCACGACGGCGGCATCGCTCCGGAGTGAACGGGCGAGGAGACGCCCCTACCGCTCGACTGCCGCCCCGAGGTCCGACAGCACCTCGAAGAAGTTCGGGAACGAGACGTCGACGTGTTCGGTGCCCGTGACGGTGGTCTCGCCGTCGGCGACGAGGCCGGCGACGGCCAGCGACATGATGATGCGGTGGTCGGCTTTCCCGTCGACGGTCGCGCCGTGCAGGCTGGTGTCCTCGCCGTAGACGACCAGTTCGTCCTGTTTCTCCTCGACTTCGGCGCCCATCTTCGTCAGTTCCTCGGCCATGGCGCTCACGCGGTCCGTCTCCTTGTAGCGGACGTGTTCGGCGTCGGTGATGCGGGTGACGCCGTCGGCGGCCGCGCCGAGCGTCGCGATGGTCGGCAGGAGGTCCGGCGTGTCCTCGACGCCGACTTCGATACCCGACAGCGCCGACCGTTCGACGGTAATTTCGCCGTCCTCGCGGTCCCAGTCGAGCGTCGCGCCCATCCGGTCGAGGATGTCGACGATGGCGGAGTCGCCCTGTGCGCTCGGGAACGCCGAGGTGACCGTCACGGAATCGTCGCCGGCCAGCGCGCCCATCGCGAGCAGGTAGCTCATCGACGAGAAGTCGCCGGGGACGTGGTAGGTGCCGTCCGCCGGGTCGTAGGACTGGCCGCCGGCGACGGTGTAGCCGTCGTGGGTCTGTTCGGCGGTGACGCCGAAGTCCTCGAGGACTTCGAGCGTAATGTCGACGTACGGGGAGGACTTGAGTTCGGTCGTCAGGTCCACGTCGATGCCCGACTCCGTGACGGCGCCGGCCATCAGGAGGGCGGTGATGTACTGCGAGGAGACGTCGCCGGGGATGGCGACGGTGCCGCCGTCGATACCGCCGCCGACGACGAGGGGAGCCTGCCCGTTCGAGCGCGTGCTGTCGGCGCGCCCACCGAGTTGCCCGACGGCGTCCAGCAGGGGGCCCTGCGGACGTGAGCGGAGCGAGTCGTCGCCGGTGAGGACCGTCAGTTCGTCCTGTAGGGCGGCCGTCGCCGTCACCAGCCGCATCGTCGTGCCGCTGTTGGCGCAGTCGATTACGTCGTCGGGCGTCTCGGGGCGGCCGTCGAACCCTTCGACGGCGATGGCGCTCTCGTCGCTCCGGTCGACGGTGCCGCCGTAGGCGCTGACGGCGCGCATCGTCGCCTTCGTGTCGGCGCTGACGAGTGGGTCGTGAACCGTCGCGCCGCCGGCGTATCCGGCGGCGAGGATGGCCCGGTGCGTGTAACTCTTCGACGGCGGGGCCTGCGTGGTCCCGGCGACCGCAGACTCGCGTATCGTGACGTCCATGTCCGGGCGATTGCGGGCGGGCGACAAGAGGCTACCGCTCTGCGAGACCGAGCGAGAACGGACGTGAGGGCTCGTTCAGAGCCGAACCGCGCCGACGACGAACGCCACGAGCGGGACGGCGACGACGACGTGCAACGCGACGAGCACGGCCTGTCCGACCCCGGTGACCCCCAGACTGGGGGCGACGACGAGCACCGGCACGAGCATCCCGACGAACACGAGCGCCGAGACGGCGACGAAGTTACGGACCGGACGGTCGGTCAGGCGGGCGAGCGCGTCGACGATAGCGAGGACCACCAGCGCGACGACGACGGCCGTGAGGGCGCCGAGCGTGGTCCTGCGGGTGAGTTCACCGGCGCTCTGTGCCATCGGGTACCGCGACGTGATTGTCGCCATACCGACACTAGACGCTGCCTCAGTACTTATACCAGACACTGAGGGCGCGGTTACTGTGCGATTGTCACGCACTCACCGCCTCGACGGGGCGTGACGGTCTGTTCGATTGCCGTTCTATCGGATGCCATGCAGTAGAGTCGCTCGGCGGGGAGATTCCCCCGGGGCCCGCGTATCTGCGGGTTCGCCACCGCCACTGCTGGTGTGCGTCGGTAGCCCTTTGCCATCGCCGCCCGGACGCCTGCGTATGGACCCGGACCTCTCGGCACTTGACGAGTACCTCGACGAGACGGACACCGACGGGTATCTGCTGGACGCGGACTCGGAGGACTCCGACCAGTACTACCTCTCTGGCTTCGACGCGCCGGACCCGTTCGTCACGCTGTACGACGGGGAGACGCACCTGCTGTTCCCACGCAGTCTGGAGTTCGGCCGGGCGAAGCGTGAGGCACGCGCCGAGTCCGTCCAGCGCTACGTCGACTTCGACCACGCCGAACTGGTCGACGAGTACGGCTCGGACGAAGCCGTCTCGCACGTCCTCGCGAGGTTCCTCGACTCCTACGGCGTCGACAGCGTCGCCGTTCCGCCGCGGTTCCCGCTCAAGACGGCCGACGGCCTCCGGGCCCGTGGTGTCGAGGTGGCCGCCGACACCGACGGTGTCGTCACCGAGATTCGAGCGACCAAAACCGACGAGGAAGTCGAACACGTCCGCGTCGCCCAGCGGGCGAACGAACGGGCGATGGCCGCCGCCGAGGAACTACTCGCGGACGCCACCGTCGCAGACGACGGCACGCTCGAACACGACGGCGAGACGCTGACCAGCGAGCGCGTCAAAGAGGAGATAGAGGTGACGCTGCTGCGAAACGGCTGTTCGCTCGACGAGACTATCGTCGCCTGTGGGGCCGACGCCGCCGACCCCCACGACCGCGGGAGTGGCCCGCTGACGGCCGACGAGCCGATTATCGTGGACATCTTCCCGCGGGACAAGACGACGAAGTACCACGCCGACATGACCCGGACGTTCTGCAAGGGGACGCCGAGCGACACCGTCCGGGAGTGGTACGACCTGACGGAACGAGCGATGGACGCGGCGTTCGAAGCGCTGGAACCCGGCGCGACCGGCGAGGACGTCCACGACGCCGTCTGCGACGTCTACGAGGACGCCGGTCACCCGACGTTACGGAGCGACGACCGGACGGAGACGGGGTTCATCCACAGCACCGGCCACGGCGTCGGCCTCGACGTCCACGAACTCCCCCGTCTCTCGCCGAACGGCGGGGAACTCGAACCGGGTCACGTCGTCACTATCGAACCCGGCCTCTACGACCCCGACGTGGGCGGTATCCGCATCGAGGACATCGCCGTCGTCACCGAAGACGGCTACGAGAACCTCACGGAGTACCGAAAACGGCTGGTGGTGTAGGCGGGCAGTCCTACAACTGCTCCATCTGCCCGCCGCAGTTCGGACACGCGGCTTCCGGCAGTTCCGTCTGTTTCCCGCAGACGACGCATTCGTAGCCCATCTCGACCGCTTCGTCCGTGTCGTTCCCGCCGATGCCTGTGAGGCGTGAGAGGAGGCCCATTGGTGTCCTCCACGGTAACGTACCACGTGGATTACCAAAGTTCTTGTCACTGCAGCGTCACTCTGCGAATTAAACATGAACATTTATGATAGATGGGGCAAAAGGAGGTGGTAGCCTATGCTTGTACCCAAAGCACGCGCCGCACACGCACGCTCAGCCCACACAGACGACTACTCCAGACGACCCACACGACCCCCAGGATGACCACACGAATCACGACACCCACCGACGACGACGCGTATCCGACCACCAACCCCACCTTCGACGGCGCGCACCGGTCCGGTTCCGACCGCGCCCAGATGATGTTCTCACCGACCAGCTCCGCGACGGCCGGGCAGTTCGACACCGAAGCCGACGAGCCCCGCTGACGACGGGACACAACCGTTTTCCTGCCGGCCGGCATCCCTTCAGATATGGCCGAATACACGACCGTCTCGATACCGAAAGACCTCGCCGAACGCGTCGAGGGCACTATCGAGGGGACCAGTTTCTCCAGTACGTCGGACCTCGTCCGGTTCCTCCTTCGCAGTATCGTCGTCCAGCACCAGCGAGAGGGCGAACTGACCGAGGCCGAGTTTCAGGACATCGCCGACCAGTTGCGGGACCTCGGCTACCTGGAGTAGTCAGGCCAGCGACTCTTCGGGCGGTTCCACGTCGAGAACCGTCACGTCCTGTCTCCGGCCCGACCGGTCGAACGCGGCGAACGTCTCCTCCTCCCACGGCGGGATGGCGACGAACACCACCGCGTGCAGGTCGTCCGTCTTGCTGACGCCCATGTAGCCGTCGGGATGCGAGACGAACCGGCCGTGGGTCTGGCCGGCGGGCGTCCCGAGGTCCATCCCGAAGACGGCGTTGACCGACCCGCCCGCGGACGGGAGGTAGAAGTCCGTGAACACCGGCGTCTCGGGATCGAGGTCCGCCTCGGGCAGGTCCCCGGCCGCCGTGACAGCCAGCGATATCGTCACGTCGTCGGGCTCTGCCTCCCGCGCAAGCCGTAACAGCGTCTCGACGAGGCCGCGTGTGACGTATACCACGGTCACACTTGTCGCGGTGCGCGTATAACCCCGTCGCCGGCGAGTGCCGGCGTCGCCCGGCTCAGCCGAAGACGAGCGACTTGACGTTCTTCGCGTAGAGGCTCGGCGTCCGCGACCGAGACCCACGGAGCGCGTACGTGAGCGCCTCCGTCGCGTCCGCCATGATGCCGTGGCCGTGACCGACGAGCAGACGGTCCGGGTCCAGCCGCTCGAGTCTCGACGGCGGCGTCAGGCGGAGCATCGGGTGGACGCCCAACCGCTCGTCGCCGGCGAGGAAGTAGTCGGCCGTCCCGACCGCTTCTGGGACCACCAGCGTGTCGTCGTCGTCACCGTACAGCGCCGCTTCCTGCCAGACGGGGTTCTCGACGAGTTTGTGGACGCCGTAGTCGGTGCCGGGAATCTGCCGACGGACGCGTTCGACGTCGGCGTCGAGGTCGGACGCGACGCCGGACATCCACTCGGGGACGTACACCGGCACGTCGTGGCGGTTCGCGACGGCGGCGCTGTCGCGCTTGTGCCGGTCCAGCAGGACCGCGACGCCGGCCACCTCGTCGAACTCGGCGAACAGGTCGTCGATACCGTCGACGTCGACCGGGTCGACGACGACGACGCCCGCGTCGGTGTCGAGAGCGTGGCTCGCCCGTTGCATCGTCTCTTCCGGATATGCGAGCCAACTGGCGCCTCTGTCCCAGCGGTTCGTCTCCTCCCACCCTGTCGCCGACCCAGAACCTTTCATAGGCATACCGCATCGTAGGCCCTCGGTGTGGATAAATGCTCGAACTGCGGGTATCGAGCACACGGTGTCGGTCTCGGACCGACCGGGAGGACCGACAGTTTTGACCCTCGGCGACGAACGTCGTCGTATGGTCTCCCACCCGGAGTGGCTCACCCTCGAAGTGAAGTACACGGACCGGATGACGGCGTTCTACGACGCCTTCCTCGAGATGGACGTGGTCAGAGAGACCGAACAGTCGGCCGTGCTGACCGCGGGCGACACCGAACTCCGTCTGCGGTCGCCGGGGCCGGTCCCGCGCGGCGGCCTGCACACCCACTACGCGATGACGATTCCCGAATCGGAGTACGACGACTGGTGGGACCGCCTCGACGAGCGGTTCGACCTCGTCGAGGAGACGTTCGGCGACAAGCGCTCGCTGTACTTCTACGACCCCGAAGGGAACTGCGTCGAACTGGGCGAGCGTTCGCACGACGGCCACGGGGTCACCGGCCTGTTCGAACTCGTCCTCGAAGTCGAGGCCCTCGACCCCGCTGTCGAGTTCTACCGGACGCTCGGGTTCGAGATGGTCGACGACGGGCGCGACGCGGGCCGCGTGCGGTTGACGACGGGCGAACTGGACCTCGAACTCTGGTCGCCACGCCTCGGCATCGCCGACGCCCGGGGCGGCGTCCACGTCGACTTCGGTGTCGCCGCCGCGGACCCGAAGTCGGTCGCCCGCGAGGTGGCCGACGACGCGCTGGCGGTCACGTCCGTCGACGAGGGCGTCCGAATCCGGGACCCGGACGGGCACTACCTGACGCTCGTGAGCGAGGGGAACTAACCGCGAGAACGCGGCTCAGAGGCGGTCTGTGTCGATGCTGACGCCGGGCGGGGTGACGACGAGGAAGCCGCGGAAGTGCATCAGTTCGCCGCCGGACTCCTTGACCGGCCGGGCGAACCCCGACGCGAGTTCGTTCAGGTCGCCGTCGACGTTCAGGACGAGGACGACGCCGTTCTCGACCATCTCTAACCACTCGTCGTCCGCCGTCGACCCGTCGAGGACGCCGAGGACGACGCGGTTGCTCCCGCCCGCGTCGGCGTCGGCCTCCATCTGGTCCTCGACGGCCTGCAGGTCCAGCCCCTCGAAATCACTCATGCCCGCGTAGAGACGCGGCGACGGCAAAAATCCTCGGCCCGGCGTCTGACGCGTGGCATCCGCCGGGGGTGCCCGACCGCCCAGAACGACCCCGATGGACAAGTATAAATACTGGAAGTGTCCAGATATAGGTGCTTATGTCCAACAACGAGGGCACGTCGGAATCTCCGGCGGATCGAGTTCTTCCAGGGCACACTGGATTCCACGTCTGAGATAACAGACGCACGGATTTTCGACACCACGCTGCGTGACGGCGAGCAGTCGCCCCGCACGTCGTTCAACTACGAGGACAAACGCGAGATAGCCGCTGTACTCGACGAGATGGGGACCCACGTCATCGAGGCCGGGTTCCCCGTCAACTCCGACGCGGAGTTCGAGGCAGTGCGCGACATCGCCGAGTCCACGAACGTGACGACCTGCGGTCTGGCGCGTGTGGTAGAGAAAGACATCGAGGCGGCTCTGGATTCGGGTGTGGACATGGTCCACACCTTCGTCTCGACGTCGGACGTACAGTTGCAAGACTCCATGCACGCGACCCGGCAGGAGGCGCTCGACAGCGCCGTCGAGAGCGTCGAGCGCATCGTCGAGGCCGGTGCCGAGTGCATGTTCTCGCCGATGGACGCCACCCGGACCGACGAGGGGTTCCTCTTGGAGGTCATCGAGGCGACGTCCGAGGCGGGTGCGGACTGGATAAACATCCCGGACACGTGCGGCGTCGCGACACCGCGACGGTTCTACGACCTCATCGAGAAGGTCGACGGGCACACGGACGCCCGCATCGACGTCCACACGCACGACGACTTCGGACTGGCCTCCGCCAACGCCATCTCCGGTTTCGAGGCGGGTGCGAGTCAGTCGCAGGTGTCTGTCAACGGCATCGGCGAACGGGCCGGGAACGCGGCCTACGAAGAGGTCGTCATGACGCTGGAGTCGCTGTACGACGTCGACACCGGCATCGACACCACCCGTATCACGGAGCTGTCACGGCTGGTCGAGGAGAAGTCCGACATCCCGGTGCCGGCGAACAAGCCCATCGTGGGACGCAACGCCTTCTCCCACGAGAGCGGCATCCACGCGGCCGGCGTCATCGAGAACTCCGACACGTTCGAACCCGGCGTCATGACCCCCGAGATGGTCGGCGCCGAGCGCGAACTCGTGCTGGGGAAACACACCGGTGCACACTCGGTACGCGAGCGGTTGGTCGACGCGGGCTACGCGCCGACCGACGCCGAAGTGCGGGAAGTGACCCGCCGCGTCAAGGACTACGGCGCGGAGAAACAGCAGGTCACGATGAGCGAACTGGAGCGGTTCGCCACCGAAGTCGGCGTCGACGAGGAGACCGAGGAGGTCCGCGCGTAGGCCGATGACCGGACCTCCGGCCGCGACGAACAGCCACCAGCGGCGCGCAGTGTCGCGTGTTCGCGACCGGGACGTGCGCCAGCACCTCTCACAGAACGTTTATTACCCGTGGCAAACAGATTCTCGACGTGATGACAGCGCACGCTGGAGTTCGGGTTCGACCCATCGCCAGCGGCGCGGACCTTCTTCGCGACGTGCGTATTGTAGGGGCTGTATAGCCCCTCACACCTCACTTTCGTCGCCGGCCGTACCGACTTTCCACCACACAGCAGAGACGCCAGCTATGCACGCAGGACACACACCATCGCGACCGACACACGGGGGGACGACAGCATGAGCGAACGTGCGTCCGTTCCCGCGGAAGAGGAACAGACAGACGAGGAACCGACGGAGGAACAAGAACCGATCACCACGGGCGCGCAGTCCGTCGTCCGCGCGTTAGAGAACGCGGGCGCCGAGTACATCTTCGGCGTTCAGGGCGGCGCCATCATGCCCGTCTACGACGCGCTGTACGACTCGGACATCACCCACGTGACGATGGCCCACGAGCAGGGGGCCTCTCACGCCGCCGACGCGTACGGCATCGTCACCGGCGACCCCGGGGTCTGTTTCGCCACGTCGGGGCCGGGCGCGACCAACCTCGTGACCGGCATCGCCGACGCGTCGATGGACTCGGACCCCATGATAGCGCTGACGGGACAGGTCCCGACGGACTTCGTCGGCAACGACGCGTTCCAGGAGACCGACACCGTCGGCATCACTCAGCCCATCACCAAGGAGAGCTACTTCGCGAGCCACTCCGACACGGTCGGCAACGACGTCAGCGAGGCGTTCGCGCTGGCCGACGCCGGTCGACAGGGCCCGACGCTCGTGGACCTCCCGAAGGACGTCACGCAGGGCGAGACGGACGTCGAACCGGCGGCACCGAGCACGCCCGACACCTACGACGTGCCCGAGGAGGCCGACGACGAGGACGTGCAGGAGGCCGCCGACGTGTTGGCCGACGCCGACCGACCGGTCGTCCTCGCCGGTGGCGGCGTCATCAAGGCCGACGCCTCCAACGCCCTGCGGGAGTTCGCCATGGAGTACGAGATTCCGGTCATCACGACGATGCCCGGCATCGGGAGTTTCCCCGAGGACCACGAACTCTCGCTCGAATGGGCCGGGATGCACGGCACCGGCTACGCCAACATGGCCATCACGAACACCGACTGCATGCTGGCCATCGGGACGCGGTTCGACGACCGCCTGACCGGCGGCGTCGACTCGTTCGCCCCCGACGCCGACATCGTCCACGTCGACATCGACCCCGCCGAAATCAGCAAGAACGTCTACGCGGACTACCCGCTCATCGGGGACGCTCGCGCGGTCCTGCGCCAGTTGTTCGACGCGATGCCGCGCGCGCCCGACGTCGACGAGTGGCGCGAGCAGTGTCAGGACTGGAAAGACGAGTATCCGATGTCCTACGAGATGCCCGACGACGAACCGCTGAAACCGCAGTACGTCGTCGAGACGTTCTCGGACGTGACGCCGGACGACACAATCGTCTGTACCGGCGTCGGCCAACACCAGATGTGGGCCTCCCAGTTCTGGGAGTACACCGAACCTCGGACGTGGGTCTCCTCGCACGGTCTGGGCACGATGGGGTACGGCGTCCCCGCCGCAATCGGCGCGAAACTCGCCGCCCCCGACCAGGAGGTCGTCTGCTTCGACGGCGACGGTTCCTTCCTGATGACGGTCCAGGGGCTCTCGGTGGCGGTCCGGGAGAACCTCGACATCACCTACGTCATCCTCAACAACGAGGCCGTCGGGATGGTCCGCCAGTGGCAGGACGGGTTCTACGAGGGCCGTCGCATGGCCTCGGAGTACCCGTGGATTCCGCAGTTCGACAAACTCGCCGAGGCCTTCGGTGCCCGTGGCTTCCGCCTCGAAGAGGCCGACGACGTCGAGGACACGATTCAGGCCGCGCGCGACTACGACGGGCCGAGCGTCATCGACGCCCACATCGACCCCGGGGAGAACGTCTTCCCGATGGTCCCGAGCGGCGGTGACAACGGCTTGTTCGCACTGGAAGAAGACCATCTGGAGATGCTCTAACCATGACCGGAGGAATGCCAGGTCCCGCACCCGACGAACGGATGCGCCCCGAGGGCCGACGCAACTCGCAAGGGATTCGCGTCGACCCCGAGGCCGAAGTGACCCACGAACCGCGACAGGCGGTGCTGTCGGCGCTGGTCAAACACCGGCCGGGCGTGCTCTCGGAAGTGTCCGGGCTGTTCAGCCGTCGCCAGTTCAACATCGAAAGCCTCACCGTCGGGCCGACGAGTGAGGAGGATACGGCCCGGATGACCATCCTCATCGAGGAACCGGAACCGGGCATCGAGCAGGCCAAAAAGCAGTTGCAGAAGCTCGTGCCCGTCATCTCGGTGATGGAACTGGAGCCGGAAGCGGTCCGGCGCGAACTCGCGCTCATCAAGGTCGGTGGCGAGAAACCCGACGACGTCAACGCCGTCGCGGAGATGTACGGCGGGCAGGCCGTCGACGCCTCCACCGACTCGGTGACCGTCGAAATTACGGGTAGCAAGCAGAAGATAGACGCTGCCGTCGAGGCGTTCCGGCAGTTCGACGTGCAAGAGATAGTGCGGACGGGGGCCGCCGCACTGGAACGAGGCCCCAAGACACTCGACAAAGATGACTGACGAACTCACGACGACCGTCTACTACGACGACGACGCAGACGTATCGACACTCGACGACGAGACAGTTGCCGTACTCGGCTACGGTTCACAGGGCCACGCCCACGCGCTGAACCTCCACGAGTCCGGCGTCGACGTCGTCGTCGGCCTCCGGAAGGGCTCCGCGTCCCGCGAGGCGGCCCAGGACGCCGGGCTGCGGGTGGCCACGCCTGACAACGCCGCCAGCGAGGCCGACCGCGTCGTCCTGCTGGTGCCCGACACGGTCCAGCCGGCCGTCTACGAGGCCATCGAGGACGAACTCGACGCCGGCGACACGCTCCAGTTCGCCCACGGGTTCAACATCCACTACGGGCAGATAGAGCCGCCGGCAGACGTCGACGTGACGATGGTCGCGCCCAAATCTCCCGGCCACCTCGTCCGCCGGACCTACGAGCGCGGCGAAGGGACCCCCGGCCTCATCGCCGTCTACCAGGACGCGACCGGCGACGCCAAAGAAGAGGCGCTGGCCTACGCGAAGGGCGTCGGCTGTACGCGCGCCGGCGTCATCGAGACGACGTTCCAGGAGGAGGTCGAGACCGACCTGTTCGGCGAGCAGGCGGTTCTGTGCGGCGGCGTCACCGAGATGGTCAAGGCCGGCTTCGAGACGCTCGTCGACGCGGGCTACGCCCCGGAGATGGCCTACTTCGAGTGTCTGAACGAACTCAAACTCATCGTCGACCTGATGTACGAAGGCGGCCACATGGAGATGTGGAACTCCGTCTCCGACACCGCCGAGTACGGCGGTCTGACCCGCGGTGAGGAGGTCATCGACCGCGAGGGGATGGAGAAGATTCTCGAAGAGGTCCAGAACGGCGAGTTCGCTCGCGAGTGGATCAACGAGAACCAGGCCAACCGGCCCGCCTACAAGCAGTACCGGAACGCAGAACAGAACCACCAGATAGAGGAAGTCGGCGCCGGCCTGCGCGACCTGTTCGCGTGGGGCGAGGACGCCGGCGAGCAGAAAGAGGAAGCACCAGCAGATGACTGACAACGATACCGACAGCAACGACACGATGGGCGACGTGGATCACACGCACCCACACACGAACGACACCTTCGGCACCGCGTTCAAGCGCGGCCCAGCAGTGGCCGCCGACGGCGGTGCGCGTGACGCACGCGACGACGCCGAAGACGACGAGGAGACGATGGAGGACGTCGACCACGAGGCGCCCGGCGAGGGCGTCTCTCGTGCCTACGAGCGCGGTACCGAAGGGCGGGACGAGACAGTATGAGTGAAGGCACCCTGTACGACAAGGTATGGGACCGGCACAAAGTCACCACGCTGCCCAACGGGCAGGACCAGTTGTTCGTCGGCCTCCACCTCATCCACGAGGTCACCAGTCCGCAAGCGTTCGGGATGCTCCAGGAGCGCGGCCTCGAAGTCGCGCGACCGGACCTGACCCACGCGACGGTCGACCACATCGTCCCGACGGCGAACCAGGACCGCCCCTACGCCGACGACGCCGCCGAGCGGATGATGGCCGAACTCGAGGAGAACGTCCGCGACGCGGGCATCCAGTTCTCGGACCCGACGACCGGTGACCAGGGCATCGTCCACGTCATCGGGCCGGAGCAGGGCATCACCCAACCCGGCAAGACCATCGTCTGCGGTGACAGCCACACCTCCACACACGGCGCGTTCGGCGCGCTGGCGTTCGGTATCGGGACCAGCCAGATTCGCGACGTGCTGGCGACCCAGACCATCGCGATGGAGAAACAGAAGGTTCGCAAGATCGAGGTCAACGGCGAACTCGGCGAGGGCGTCGAGGCCAAGGACATCATCCTCGAAATCATCCGCCGTCTGGGTACCGAGGGCGGGGTCGGCTACGTCTACGAGTACGCCGGCGAGGCCATCGAGAATCTCGACATGGAGGGGCGGATGTCTATCTGTAACATGTCCATCGAGGGCGGCGCTCGCGCGGGCTACGTCAACCCCGACGAGACCACCTTCGAGTGGCTGAAAGACACGGACTACTTCCAGGAGCACCCCGAGAAGTTCGCAGAACTGAAGCCGTACTGGGAGTCCATCCGGAGCGACGAGGACGCCGAGTACGACGACGTCGTCGAAATCGACGCGAGCGAACTCGACCCCGTCGTCACGTGGGGGACCACGCCCGGACAGGGCATCGGTATCGACGACCCGATTCCGGCGCCCGAGGACCTCGCCGACGACAAACAGGACACCGCTCGACGCGCCCAGAAACACATGCGCGTCGATCCCGGCGAGTCGATGGAGGGGTACGACATCGACGTGGCCTTCCTCGGCTCCTGTACCAACGCTCGCCTCCCCGACCTGCGCCGTGCGGCCCGCATCGTCAAGGGCCGGCAGGTCGACGACGACGTGCGCGCGTTCGTCGTCCCCGGCAGTCAGCGCGTCCAGCGCGCCGCCGAGGAGGAAGGGCTGAAAGACATCTTCGAGGAGGCCGGCTTCGAGTGGCGTAACGCCGGGTGTTCGATGTGTCTGGGCATGAACGAGGACCAGCTAGAGGGCGACGAGGCCTGTGCCTCCTCGTCGAACCGTAACTTCGTCGGCCGGCAGGGCTCGAAGGACGGCCGCACGGTCCTGATGAACCCCCGGATGGTGGCCGCCGCGGCCATCACCGGCGAGGTCTCCGACGTACGCGACCTGAAGGAGGTGGCACTGCAATGAGCGACCCCACCGAGGAGATTCCCGAGGTCGACTACGTCGAGGGGACCGGTATCCCCATCCGTGGGAACGACATCGACACGGACCAGATTATCCCGGCCCGGTTCATGAAGGTCGTCACCTTCGACGGGTTGGGCGAGTTCGCCTTCTTCGACCTGCGGTTCGACGACGAGGACAACCAGAAGGACCACCCGATGAACGAGGAGCGGTTCCAGGACGCCAACGTCATGGTGGTCAACAACAACTTCGGCTGTGGCTCCTCCCGCGAGCACGCCCCGCAGGCGCTGATGCGCTGGGGCATCGACGCCATCATCGGCGAGGGCTTCGCCGAGATCTTCGCCGGGAACTGTCTCGCGCTGGGCATCCCGACGGTGACCGCCGACCACGAGAGCATCAACGCGCTCCAGCAGTGGGTCGACGACAACCCCGACGGCGACATCGAGGTCGACGTGGCGGCCGAGACCGTCCGGTACGGGGGCAACGAGATCTCCGTCTCCGTCGACGACGCGCAGCGACAGGCGCTCGTCGAGGGCATCTGGGACACGACGGCCCTGATGAAGGCCAACCGGAACGCCATCGAGGAGACGGCGGCGCAGTTGCCGTACCTCGACCAGACCCGGTCGGACGTCGAAGCGGACGATTGACTACGGAGCGTTTCGTCGCTTCGGCGCGAGCGTCCGGTTCGCAGAAGCGGACGATTGACTACGGAGCGTTTCGTCGCTTCGGCGCGAGCGTGTAGTCCGAACAGGCCGAGACTACCCTCGTATTGAACGGCGCCGTCACCGTTCTCGACAGTCGGCAGTAACGCCGGAATACTGCACGGCTCCCCGCTCGCTCGGTTCGCTGTACCCGGAGTTGGTACGCCGATACGCGACCGGCCTGCGG
This sequence comes from Haloarcula rubra, assembly GCF_019599465.1. Classification (GTDB taxonomy): domain Archaea; phylum Halobacteriota; class Halobacteria; order Halobacteriales; family Haloarculaceae; genus Haloarcula; species Haloarcula rubra. Next base: position 508,499 of record NZ_RKLR01000003.1, on the reverse strand, counting down.
GTCGACACGCCGACGTCGCTCCACCCCTTTCCCCCGCCTTAGCAGACGTCTAACTAAACCCTGACCGACTAGACGAGCGCTATGGCCACGTTCGATGCCAAGCAGATGCAATCGCTGACAGGGCTTCAGGCCACGGCCCGGACGTTCCTCATGGTCGGGTTCACCGTCGTCGAGACACTGACGCTCGGGCTCTGGTTGGCGCTCGTAGAGGGGGCGCCGGTCATCTCTCGCCCGGCGGCTATCGGCCTCGCCGTGTTGACGCTCGGCCTCGTGGTCGAACACGTACTGACCGACGCCACCGTGAACGGCCTCTCCCTGTCGTTCCCGGTGACGCGCATCGCGGGCGTCAGCGTCTCCGAGGCACTGCTCTGGGGGCTCTGGTTGGGCATCGCCGACCAACTCGGCGGCGTCGACGGCATCCTCGTCGCTGGCGTCGTCCTGACGGTGTTGCTCGTCCCCCAGCACAGCGTAGAGGACAACGTCCTCCGCGGTGAGGCGCCGCTCTCCGAGACGCTCAACCTCGACACGGTCGGATTCAGCCTCGTCGAGGGTGTCGGCGCGACGGTGTGGCTGTTGCTCGTGTTCGAGGGCCAGCAGTTCACCGACCTGCTGGCGACGCTCGGATTCGGTGGCGTCGACCCGGCGGCGGTCGGTCTCGCGGCGCTCGGTGTGTTCTTGCTCGTCGAACACGACATCGGCGTGACGCTGGCCCGACAGGGCTGAGCACGACCACGGGACGCCGGCCGTCAGACGCCCGCGAACCGAACCACTTTCACCGAGTGCCCGCCTCTCGGCGCACATGACACACGAGATTGCAGTCATCCCCGGCGACGGTATCGGGCAGGAAGTCACGCCCGCCGCCGTCGAGGTACTGGAGGCGCTGGAGACGGTCGACTTCGACTTCGTCGAGGCCGACGCCGGCGACGCCGTGAAGGCCGAGACCGGCGAGGCGCTCCCACAAGAGACCCGTGACATCGCCGCCGACGCCGACGCGACGCTGTTCGGCGCGGCCGGCGAGACGGCCGCTGACGTCATCCTCCCGCTTCGCGACGTCGTCGGGTCGTTCGCCAACGTCCGGCCGGCGCGCTCGTACCCCGGACTGGACGCGGTCCAACCGGACACCGACATCGTGTTCATCCGCGAGAACACCGAGGGCGTCTACGCCGGTATCGAGGACGAAATCGTCGACGGCGTGACGACGCTGACCCGCGTCGTCACCGAGGAGGCCTCCCGCGACATCGCCGAGTTCGGCTTCGACTACGCGAAGCAGAACGACTACGACGACGTCACCATCGCGCACAAGGCCAACGTCATGCGCGAGACGGACGGCCTGTTCCTCGAAACCGCAGAGGCCGTCGCCGAGGACCGCGGTGCGGAGTACGACACGGCGCTGATGGACGCGCTGGCGATGCACCTCGTGATGACGCCCGAGGCGTACGACGTGGTCGTCTGCCCGAACCTCGCGGGCGACATGCTGTCGGACCTCGCGGCCGGTCTCGTCGGCGGACTCGGCCTGCTCCCGTCGGCCAACGTCGGCGAGGAGAACGCGCTGTTCGAACCAGTCCACGGCTCTGCCCCCGACATCGCGGGGGAGGGCATCGCCAACCCCTCGGCGATGATTCTCTCTGCGGCGATGCTACTGGACCATCTGGGCTACGACGAGGAGGGCACCCGCGTTCGCGACGCCGTCGAGACCGTCCTCGAGTCCGGGCCGCGGACCCCGGACCTCGGCGGCGACGCGTCGACCGAGGCGGTCACGGCGGCCATCGTCGACGAACTGTAGCGGTCGACCACGCCTTTTCGCGCACAAACGCACACCAGTCGATAGAAAGTGGTAAAACCGAAGCGAAACAATCACGGGAAACAGCATGCTCCCGGCCGAACGCAAGCGGACCATCGTCCAGTTAGTGACAGAGCGAGACGGCTGTTCGGTCGCGGTCCTCGCCGACGAACTGGAGTTCTCGAAGGCGACCATCCGACGTGACCTCCGTGACCTCGAAGCCGAAGGCCGCATCGAGCGGTCTCACGGTGGGGCCGTCCCGGCGTCGTCGGTCGGTACAGAACGGTCCTACGACCAGCGAGAGGTGGAGCGACTCGACGCCAAACAGGCCATCGCCGCGCGGGCCAGCGACGAGATACGCGACGGGCAGGTCGTCTTCTTCGACGCGGGGACGACCACCATGGAGGTCGCGCGCGCCGCGCCCGACAGCGGCTACGTCGCGGCGACCAACATGCCCGAACTCGCCATGGAACTCTCGAACCGGGAGGTAGAGGTCAAGTCGACCGGCGGGACGCTCCGGGCCCGGACGAAGGCGCTCGTCGGGCCGACCGCGGAGTCGTTCTTAGAGCGGACGAACTTCGACCTGCTCTTCCTCGGGACGAACGCCCTAGACGCCGAGGCGGGCCTGTCGACGCCGAACGAGGACGAGGCCGAGGTCAAGCGTCAGATGGTCGAACAGGCCGGCCGCGTGGTGCTCGTCGCGGACAGTTCGAAGTTCGGGGAGCGGAGTTTCGTCTCGTTCGCGGACCTAGACGACGTGGACATGGTGGTCACGGACGGTGACCTGCCGAGCGCCCTCGCGGACGCGTTCGCGGAGGCCGACGTCGTCGTCGAAGGAGTGAGTACATGATAGTCACAGTCACGTTCAACCCAGCAGTCGACCAGACGATTCAGTTCGACGAACCGATGACACCAGACCGCGTCATGCGGGCCACCGACGCGCGGTTCGACGCGGCCGGGAAGGGTATCAACGTCGCCCAGTATCTCACGGCGCTGGAGACGCCCTGTGTCGCGACCGGCGTCCTCGGCGGGTTCACGGGCGACTTCATCCGGGACGAACTCGCGGCCGACGGCGTCGAGACGGCCTTCGTCGACGTCGAGGGGACGACCCGGTTGAACACCGCCGCGATCGCCACCGACGCGGAGTACAAACTCAACCACGACGGCCCCGAGGTGGACGCCGCGGCCGTCGACGCCACCGTCGACCGGATTCGGGCGAAGGACCCCGACCAGGTCGTCGTCAGCGGCAGTCTCACGCCGGGCGTGTCGCTGGCCGACGTCGACGCCGTCGCCGCGGCGGGCGAGTGGGACACCGTGGTCGACATGGAGGGGCGCGCCCTCCGCGAACTCGACGAGCAGTACGCGCTGTGCAAGCCCAATCGCGAGGAACTCGGCGAGGCGACGGGCGCAGACGTCTCGACCGTCGAGGGGTGCGCCCGCGCGGCCGACGCGTTCCGTGACCGCGGGTTCGACCGCGTACTGGCGTCGATGGGCGGGGATGGCGCGGTGTTCGCCACCGGGTCGAAACTGCTGCACGCCGAGGCGCTGGACGTCGACGTGGTCGGCACGGTCGGTGCGGGCGACGCCCTCCTCTCGGGCGTCCTCGCGGCGTGGGAGGCGGGTGCCGACGACGCCGCGGCACTCCAGAACGGCGTCGCCGTCTCGTCGCGTCTCGTCGAACAAGCCGGGACGGCGGTGCCGTCGTTCGCGGACCTCGACGGGCTACGCGAACGAGTCAGCGTCCGAGAACTGGACGCCTGACCCGAGTCAGAACTTCTCGTCGTAGGTGTCGACGAACGACCGGACCTCGCCGAGCGAGGGCTGGTCGGCCGTGCGGACGAAGTGTCCAGCGACGGCGTTCCCGACGACGACGGCCGCCGCCGGCGAGAGGTCCGTCACGAGACCGAGGCCGAGGCCGGCGTTGAAGTGGTCGCCGGAACTCGTCGTCAGTTCGGGGTCCTCGACCGCCGGCACGGAGACGCTGTCGGTCCCGGCCGGGGAGACGACGACCGAGCGGTCGACGCCGTGGCCGACGAACCACGTCGGGTCGAGTGCCTCGTGGACGGCCTCGGCGGCCGCCTCGAAGGTTCGCTCGGCCTCGCCCGCGAAGGCGTCGGCCAGCACGCCCGTCTCGGCGCGGTTCGAGGAGACGACCACGTCGGTCACCGCGTCCAGCCGACCGATGGCGTCACGCCCCGCACGCAGGCGGTCGGCGTCGAGTTTCCGCACGTCGCCCGGGTCCACGAGGACGTGGCCCGGTGGGGACTCGACGTCGTCCCAGACGTCACGGAGGCCGTCGAGGATGTCGGGGAGGTTCGGCGCTTCGGACCAGTAACCCATCCCCAGCAGGTCGGCACCGTCGAGACGCTGGACCAACCGGTCGTGGCCGAACCGCTCGTCGAGGGCGGCCCAGTCCAGTCGCATCGTGTCGCCGATCTCGCTCAGCATCAGTTTGCCGTCGTCGAACTCGACGGCGTCGGTGACGCCGGGGGCACCCATCGAGTTGAGGTCGTACTCGCCGAACTCCGCCTCGAACGCATCGTGCACGGGGTCGCCGTACATCCCGACGAGCGTGGGGTCGAACGCCCAGGCCCCGAAGGCACGGGCGAGGTGGCAGGTGTGGCCGCCGGTCCGTCGACCGTTCTCGAGCCACTCGAACGTGAGGGAACTGTCGGCCGCCACCGAGTCGTCGACCCGTTCGCCGAACGCGGCTATCGTCGGCAGTCGCTCGTAGGTGTCCGGGTCGATTCGGTCGGCGACGACCTCTCTAACCCGGTCGAGGTAGCCGTCGAAGCCGAAGACGACCCGGCCACGGTCGACGGCCTCTGGGAGCGCCTCGGCGTCGGGGAACTGCTCGCGGGCGTCCGTGACCGCCCGGCGTGTAGCCTCGTCCATACCTACAGGACGTCGTCGGCGCTGGCACCCTCGAAGACGACCTCGTCGAGTTTGTCGAGGATGTCGTAGGGGTCGTCACGCTGCCAGACGTTCCGGCCGACGGCCAGCCCCGAGACGCCGACGTCCATACAGTCGGCGACGAGTTCGAGGAAGTCGCGGTCGGAGGTCTTCGACCCACCGGAGAGCAGGACGCGGTTGTCGGCGGCGGCGTCGACGGCGTGTGACATCGCCTCCTTGCTGCGTGGGTACTTCACCTTCGTGAAGTCAGCGCCCAGTTCCAGCCCGATGCGGGCCGCGTAGGCGATGATGTCCCGGCTCCGGTGTTCCTTGACGGCCTGCCCGCGCGGGTACGACCACATCGCGATGGGGAGGTCGTGGTCGCGGGCCGCCTCCTGTACCGGCCGGAAGTCCTCGAACATCTCGGGCTCCTTGTTCACGCCGGGGTAGATGGTGTAGCCGATGGCGTCGGCCCCGAGGTCGGCGGCGTAGTCGACCGACCAGTTGTGGGCGGAGTAGGGGTCGCCCATCCAGAGGTCCGACCCGCCGTTGAGTTTCGCGAGGAGGTTCACGTCGTCCTCGTAACTGGGGTAGTACGTCTCGGCGAGACCCTTGCCGACGGCGAGTGCGGTGACGGCGTCGTGGGTCGCCATCTCGAACACCTCACGGGGGTCGAGGCGCTCCTCGACGCCGCCGAACTGCTTCGGCCCGTGTTCGAGGCCGTGGTCGTGGGCTAGCACGAGCGTCTTGTCGTTGCGAACGAGCGGCGAGTCTGCTACAGGTCGCATATCGAAACGCTACCCAGAACGCACATTAACAGTTTTCGGTTGTGATTTTTTACTACTGTCCGAGTTCGTTTCTGCACGTCCCCGAACGTTAAGTGTCCGCGAGGGGAACCCGCGACCATGCCGACTGTCGAACTCGACGAGGACACGGTCCAGCGACTCGACGACCTGCGCGTCGAGGACGAGTCCTACGACGAACTGGTCACCGAACTCATCAACATCTACGAGGCCGAGGAACTCACGCTGTTTCACGGCGGCGACGAGTACTAGTCCGTCGCTTGCTTACAGATTGCCTGCCAGCGTCCGTTCGACTCCAGTTTCTCCTGTAACTTCTCGGCGTACCGCTGGGCGAGTTCCTCCGCTTCCTCGGTGTTCTGGTCCGCCCCGCCGCCGCCGAGTCCCAGTGCGTCCTTGACGCCGGAGAAGAGGCCGCCGCCACCGCCTCCGCTCCCGCCACCGCCGGACTGCTGCCCCATCCCGGGTTGCTGGTCGATGCGGTCGAGTTCGGGCATGATGCTCGGGAGTTTCGACGTGTCGGCCACGATGCGCGCCGTCTCGGGGTCTTCCGGACCCTCGATTTCGAATTCGACGGCCGTCATGACGAGGCCCCACTGTTGGCTCGAGAAAGAGGAGGCGGTGACCTGGTCGTTGAACAACCGGTCTACTTCCATCCGCTCCCCCGCGATGCGGTCCGTCCAGTCGTTGTCGCTCATGAGTGACCGTTGGCGGGCCTCTCCCATGAGCGTTTCCCGGCGACCAGAGTGATTCCGGGCCAGTCGGCGGTCTCAGACGCCGGACTCGATAGCGATGTCGGCGTGGAGTTCGTCGCGAAGCGCAGAGTGAACGTGACAGATGTCCTCGCCGAGTTCGACGATTTCCTGTTCGTCGTCGCCGAGGGATTCCTCGACTTCGACGTGGAACGCGATGGCTTCGAGGTCGTCGTCCTCGTCGAGGTCGGCCTCTACCTCGACTTCGACGGCTCCGATGTCGTCGTAGCCGTGTTGGTCGGCGGCCACGCGCAGGGCCGGGATGTAACAGGACGCGTAGTCCGCGGCCAGCACCTCGTTCGGCGACGGGCCGTCGTTGCTCAGGGCGTCGACGACGAGTTCCCACTCGCCGTTGATGACGCTCTCGGTCGTGTAGCCTTCCTCGCACGTGCTGGTGACTTCGATGTCTGCCATACCACTCGGAAACTCTCGGCCCGGCACCGTAAACGTTGTCCGATAGTGTTTCCGGCCGGTCGCGCACCGACACCGGATTGAAGCCGCTGCCGCCCGAACAGTCGCGTATGACGACCGTTGGCTTCATCGGTCTCGGCGCGATGGGAACGCCGATGGCGTGGAACCTCGACGACGCGGGGTTCGACGTCGTCGTCTACAACCGGACGACCGACGGCGAACAGCCGTTCGCCGAGGCGGGCGTCTCCGTCGCCGACTCGCCGAAACACCTGACCAGACGGTCCGACGTCGTCTGTCTCATGGTCAGCGACGGGGACGCCGTCGGTGAGGTGCTCGAACGCGACCTCGGGGTCTTAGACGGCCTCGACGAGGCGACGACGGTCGTCCAGATGAGTACCATCGCCTACGAGGAGACGGTGGCCGCCGCCGAACTGGTCGCGGCGGCCGGCGGTCGGTTCGTCGACGCGCCCGTCTCCGGGACCGTCGGGCCGGCCCGCGAGGGGACGCTGGTCGGCCTCGTGGGCGGCGACGAGGCGGCGGTCGAGGCGGTGCGCCCGGTTCTCGAAGCGATGTGTGACCCGGTCGTCCACTGCGGCGACGTCGGGCAGGGGACGAACATGAAACTGTTCGTCAACCTCCTGCTGGGGAACGCGATGAACGCGTTCGCCGAGGCGCTCGTGTTCGGCCGGGCGAACGGCCTCGACGTCGCCGACATGCGCACCGTCGTCGAGAACGGCGGCCTGCACTGTCCGCTGTTCGCCGGCAAGGGGGTGGCCATCGCCGACGGCGACTTCGAGGCCCGGTTCCCGGTCGACTACCAGTACAAGGACCTCTCGCTGGCGCTCGCCCGCGCCGGCGACGTCGGGGTCCCGCTCTCACAGACGGCCGCGGCCCGCGAGGCGTTCAGTGCGGCGCGTGCCCGTGGCTACGGAGACGAGGACATCGCGGCGGTCGTGAAACCGCTCGAAGAGGTGGCCGACGTCCGCGTCCGGGAGGACTGAGGACGGCGATTACAGGTCGTAGGACTCGTCGCCCTCGAGGACGACGACGTCGGTGTCGCTCCCGGCCGCTTTCACTTCTTTCACGAAGTCGTCCGTGTCTATCTCGATGGGTGGGAACGTGTCGTAGTGCATGGGGAACGCGGTGTCGACGTCTAGCCAGTCGACTGCGATGGCGGCCTGCATCGGGCCCATGGTGAAGTGGTCGCCGACGGGCAGTGCCGCGGCGTCCGGTTCGAGGTACGGGCCGATGACCTCGCGCATCTCGGTCATCAGGCCGGTGTCGCCGGCGTGGTAGAACGTCGTGGACTCCTCGTCGCTGACCTGTGTGGGCTTCGTGTCGGAGATGACGAATCCAGCGGGCATCCCGGCGCTCGTCCCGTACGAGGTGTCGATGCCGTTGGTGTGGTCGGCGCGGTGCATCGTGACGAAAGCATCGCCGATTTCGACGGTGCCGCCGAGGTTCATCCCCATGCCGCCGACGGCGTCGAACTCGCCGAAGTTGTCCTCGCAGTACTCCACGAGCTCCGGCGTCGCGACGAGGCCGCTCCCCTCGTAGCGGTCCACGTCGCCGATGTGGTCGGCGTGGCCGTGTGTCAGCAGGACGTAGTCCGGGTCCAGTTCCTCGGGGTCGGTGTCGGTGTGCGGGTTGTCGAAGAACGGGTCGATGAGCAGGTCCGTGTCGTCGACGCTGACGTGCCACGTTGAGTGGCCGTGCCATGTGAGTTCCATGAGTCGACCAGTGGTACTCGTGGCTCGCACTTAAGACTACACCGCAACTGATTACGGTCAGTCGAAGATAGTCAGCGTGGTCGGCTTCCCCTGTGCGTACCGAATCCAGCGACGCATGTGTCGGTTCAGTGCCCAGAAGAGGACCACGACCATCCCGACGAGCGTCGACAGCAGGACGACGCCGAGCACCATCGGTTCGTCAGTCGGAAGACCGAGGAGAGCGACGATAGTCCCGACCAGCGCCATCTCCATCGCACACCGAAGCCCCGGGAGGACGAAGCCGGGAGCGGGAGTCGAGTCCTGTGACGCGTCTGCCATACGTCCCATTTTGTAGCCGAGATATAGTAGTTTGTGCCCCCCGACCGTGGCTTTATTCGGTCGCTCTCCTAACACGTCGGTATGGCTAACGACAGACTCTCGCGCCGGGGGTTTCTCGGCGCTCTCGGGGTCACACTCGCCGGGGCAGCGGGCTGTCAGGCGCCGGGACAGGTGGACAGTTCTGCGGGGGCCGACACGAACTCCTCGTCCCAGTCCGCCCTCCAGCAATCTCAGCAGGCGACGCAGTCGAGCGGCAGCGTGTACACCGACGTCTACCGGGAGGTGGCCGATTCGGTCGTCTCGATTCAGGTCCTCTCCAACAGGGGCCGTGCCGCACAGGGGAGCGGCTTCCTCGTCAGCGACGAGTACCTCGTCACCAACCAACACGTCGTCGCGCCCGGCAGCGAGTACTACGTTCGTTTCGCCGACACCGGCTGGCGAGAGGTGTCGGTCGTGGGCACCGACGTCTACAGCGACCTCGCCGTACTTGAGACACAGAACGTCCCCGACGGCGTGTCGCCGCTCTCGTTCGTCGACGGCGACCCGGCGGTCGGCACCCGAGTCGTCGCCATCGGCAACCCCTTCGGTCTCTCGGGGTCCGTCTCGGAGGGTATCGTCAGCGGCGTCGACCGGACGCTCCGGGGCGCGAACAACTTCTCCATCGCGGATGCCATCCAGACGGACGCGGCGGTCAACCCCGGGAACAGCGGGGGCCCGCTCGTCGATCTGGACGGCAACGTCCTCGGGGTCATCAACGCCGGGGGCGGAGACAACGTCGCCTTCGCGATCTCGGCCGCACTCACCCGCCGCGTCGTCCCGGCGCTCGTCGAGGACGGCACCTACCGCCACTCCTACATGGGCGTCACGCTCCAGAGCGTCGACCCGCTCGTCGCGGAGGCGAACGGGCTCCGGCGTGCCTCCGGCGTCTACATCGACAGGATAGTCGACGGCGGCCCCTCCGAGGGCGTCCTGCAGGGCAGCGACGACAGCGAGACCATCAACAACACACAGGTCCCGGTCGGCGGCGACGTCGTCCGGCGGCTCGACGACACGCGCACGCCCACCCGACAGGCGCTCGCGACGTTCCTCGCACTCGAGACCAGCCCCGGCGACACCATCGACGTGACCCTCGTGCGCGACGGCCAGACGGAGACGGTCGAACTCGAACTGGGCCGGCGACCCCGGCCCTGAGCGGTCGGCCGTCAGTTGACGACGACGAAGCGGTAGTTCAGCACGGCGGCGAACGCCACCCACAGCAGGTACGGGACGAGCAGCAGGCCGGCCCGCCGACTGACCCGGGAGAAGGCGACGACGGTCGGTAGCAACAGGGCCAACAGGGCGAGGACGACGCCGAGCGCGAGCGTGAGGTCCTGCGCCAGGAAGAACGTCGGCGTCCACGCCACGTTGAGCGCCATCTGCGCGACGAACAGGCCCAGCGCGATGGTCCGGGACCGGCCCGCGTTCGCCCGCCACACGAGGTACAGCGCGACGCCCGCGAGCGTGAACAGCGTCGTCCAGACGACGCCGAACAGCCACGGCGGTGGGTAGATAGCTGGCTTGACGAGACTCTGGAACCACGCGGTGTCCGGGCCGCCGAGGGCGGCAGGGGCGGCCCCGACGACGTTGACGAGGACGACTGCCGCGAGCGCGCCGGGCAGGTCGCCGCGGCCGAGTGCCGTTTTCGTACTCATGAGGACCGATTCGACGGAGTGTGACGTATAGCTACGCCCGTCACTCGGCGACGGTTCCGGGCTCGAAGAAACGAGAGGGACTGCTCACTCCAGCGGTTCTGCGGCGTCCCGTTCGACCAACGGGTCGGCGTTGTCGGCCGGCAGCGTCACCACGTCGTCGGCCGAGAGGTCGTACTCGCGCTGGTCGACGCCGAATATCTCGCCCACGTCGTCGGTGATGCGGACGGTCTTTCTGGCCACGTCGTCGGCCTCGCTCTCGTCCTGCGTCTCGGTCGGCGGGGCGTCCTCACGGTCGGCGGCCACTGCGGCCTCGGTCGGTGGTCGGTCGGGGTCGGATTCCTCGGGCGGCGGAGTCGGGGCCTCGGGCGCGTCGTCGTCGCTCGGTGTCGCCGCCCCGTCCGACGAGTCGGTCCCGCCACCACCCATCAGGTCCGCGGCGTCGACGCCCGACTCCGCTTCGTCGGCGGTCCGCTGGGGGGCGTCGGGCGCTACGTCGGACGGCGGGGCGGGCGTCGTGTCCTCCGTCGCCGTGCCGGCGTCGTCGGCCGATGGCTGCGTCGTCGAACTCTCGCCGTCGCCGACGGCGCCGGTCGGCGCTTCGCCCGCGATGACGTCCAGGACGTGCTGACGGTTCTCCTTGATGGCCTCGACCATCGTCTCGAAGAGATGACGTTCCTCCTGTGTCAGGCCGTCGTCCTCCGTGGGCATGTCGGCGGCCGCGAGCGAGGCCATCTTGACGATTTTGCCGACCCGGCGCTCGTAGATGGCCTCGACGGTCTGCTCGGCGGTCTTGATGTCGTCGGTCAGACGGTTGACCTCCGGCGAGTCGAACGGGTCGTCCGCCCGGTCGGCCGCGCGCTCTCGCTCCTCGCGGAGCTGGTTGACGAACTGGCCGGCCTCCTCGTAGAACGTCGAGCGCAACTGCTGGAGCTGGTCGGTCTGGCGCTCGCGTGACTGGACCGATTGGAGTTCGTCGAGATTCATTCTGCTCCCTTCTCTGCGCGGCTGCGGGCCATGAGGAACACGCCCACGTGCTCTGGTACTGTGTGATTACCCGCCTCCACTGTAAAGCTATCCCCACCCAGTTCGACGAGGCCGCCGTCGGTCACCTCGACGGTAATCTCGTGGCCCCGGAAGGTGTCGGGCACGGCGTCGACCAGCGGGTCGAACGCGTCGAGCGCGTCGCGGTCGATGCGCTGGACTTCGAGGCCGCTCCCGCCGTGGAGCGACCCGGGCAAGCGGATGAGCCGGTTCGTGTCCGTCGTCACCGGTTCGTCGATGGGGGCGTTGTCGTTGGCCACCACCTCGTGGACCAGCACCTTCGAGATCTGGTAGAACGCCGAGTGGACGTCGATGTTGCCCGCGGCCAACTCGTCGTAGTTGGTCCGGGCGGCGTTGAGGGCGGCCGTCGCCTTCCCCTCGCCGATACCCTCGTACTGCTGTAACCGTTCGAGCGCGTCGGTGTCGTCCATCTCCAGCAACGCGTCGACCTCCGACATGATGTGGCGGTGGGCGCGCGCGCTCCACCCGCCTTCGGTGGTGAGCGTCCGCTTCTCGGCGGGGCTGGACCGGCCGGCGGTGCCGGCGACCGTCTCTATCTCTACCAGTTCCTCGAACTCCAGTCCGATGCCGCGGACGTAGTCGACTATCTCCCGTCTGGCGTCCCGTTCGAGGCCGCGTATCGACTCGTCGCGGACGTGGACGTGGTAGCCCCGGCCGCCCGAGAAGACGACGGTCAGGTCGTCGAAGTCGAAGTCGTCCTCCAGAAAGTCCAGGAGGCGGAGTAACGCGTCCTTGCACTTCGCCAGCATCTCGGCGTAGGTGTCCTCGCCGAGGACCACGGCGGGGAGGTGGTCGGCGTCTAAGTCGAAGACGAGGTCCGAGGAGCGCCACCCCTTCTCGCTCATCGACGAGGCGCTCGGGTCGTCGTAGCGGCCTGCAGAGAAGTAGACGTGTCGCGGTTTCTTCCGACCGAGGAAGTCCTCGATGTCGCCGAGGTCGAGCAGCGAGCGGTGGCGCACCATCGTCTCTCCGGGGCCTTCGGTCCACGGGATGAAGCCCCACTCACGCTCGTTGGCGGCCGGCGGCGGCACTATCGACGCGCGACGGTAGTGGTCGCCGAAGCGGCCACGGAGATACTCGAGGGTCCGCGCTTCCATCGGTGACTCGGTTGGGGGGACCCGTTCAAAAGGGTTCTCCTACCCGCGCAGGAACTTCGACAGTTTGTCGGTTATCGAGTCGTCGCCGAGTTTGAGGTAGTAGGCGTCGCCGCCGTCCTCGTAGTAGTTGTCGATGCGGCGGCGCGTCTCGAAGCCGATGTGCTTGTAGAAGCCCAGCGCGGCCTCGTTCGTCGAGCGCGCGTGACAGGTGACGCTGCCGTAGTCCTCGGCGACGCGGGCGACGAGTCGCTTCCCGAACCCGTGGCCGCGGTAGTCGTCGTCGACGGCGAGAAAGAGGATGTAGCCGTCCCGACGCACGGCGGCGAAGCCGACGAGACGGTCGGACGAGCGGTCGAGATAGAGGTAGACCGTCGAACGGCGGTAGGCGTTTCTGAAGAAGCCTCGCCGCTGTCGGAGCACACCGTCCGCCTCCCGGATGGTCTCCTTGAGTCGCCACGCGTCGTCGACGTACTCGTCGCTCCCCCGGTCGACGACCCGTGTTTCGATGTTGACGCTCACTGCCACTCAGGTAGTAGCGGCACGAATATAATTCCACCGCCCGACACGCTGACGTACAACTTTTTCCGATTGCCTGCCGTGTTCGCTGGCATGAGAGATAGGCGGCCCCCGAGTCGCGTCTCCCCGACGGCGGTCCGAACGACGGCACGGCAGGCGGTCATCACCGGGTTCGCGCTGACGATTCCGCTGCTCGTGACGCTCCTCATCATCGGGTTCGTCGTCAACGCGCTCTCGAACGTGCTCGACCCCATCGTCGCGTTCACCTTCCAGATGACCGGGTCACAGATTCAGCCCTCGGAGACGTCGCCGGTCCTCCTGAAGGTACTCGCACTCCTCGTCCTGTTCGCCGGCATCGTCTCCATCGGGTTCGTCGCCGAACAGCGCTCGGGCAACGGCCGCATCGAGTCTGCCTTCGACGCGACGATGAAGCGCATCCCCGGCGTCGGGTCGCTGTACACGAGTTTCGACGAGATGAGCGACATGTTGCTGGACAGCGACACGCAGAGTTTCAAGGAGGTGGTCCTCGTCGAGTACCCGACCGAGGGGTCGTTCACCGTCGCCTTCGTCACCGCCAGTACGCCCGAGAGCATCGAGGAAGCGACGGACAACGGGGAGATGGTGACGCTGTTCATGCCGATGGCGCCGAACCCGGTGATGGGGGGGTACGTCATCCACGTCGAGATGGACCGCGTGTACGACGTCGACATGACCGTCGAGGAGGGCATCCGCTCTATCGTCACGAGCGGCGTCGCCATCGGAGAGGGGTCCGTCTCGACGCCACTGGGCGCGCACGAATCGACGGCCAGTGCCGGCCACCCCGCACAGGCGCAGTACCAGCCCTCCGGCGCGATGCGCGAACCGATGCCGGAGACGGACTTGCCGGATCGGGAGGCCGCGTACAGCGAGAACATGGACCCCGAACACGCGGAGACGCCGGAGGCGATGGCACGCCGGCAGGACGTGGACGAGACCGTCGCCAGCGACGCCGACCGCCCCGAGGACCTCGAACGGGGTGACGGGACGCTCGGCGACGAGCGCAACCACCCGGCCGACATCCACTCCCCAGAGGGAACCGTCGGCCCGGACGCGGGCACGCCACAGGACCTCGAGCGTGACGAGGAGGAACAAGATTAGGTGTCTCGTGGCCCAAGCCCGGGTATGCAACGCCGTTCGATAGTCACGGGGGTTCTGTTTGGGGTCGCTGTCGTCGCCGGCAGTCGGCCCGCCGCCGCACACGTCGACTACGTCACGGACGGGCCGGGCGCGGCACTCGACGCGCTCGCGTTCCTCGTCGACGTCCTCTCGAACCCGGTGAACGCCGCCATCTTCGGCGTGTCCGGACTCGCGGGCGTCGTGGGCCTCACCGCGTACCTCTGGGTCCGCCCGACCATCACCGACATCGTCATCCTGCGGGAGAAACTCGCCGGCTACGCCGACCTCGTGCCGTGGATGCTCCGACTCGCCGTCGGACTTCCACTCGTCGGTGCGGGCTTTCAGGGGTACCTGTTCGCGCCGACGGTCACCTTCGACCCGAGCGCGAACCCGCTCGTCAGGGTGCTGTTCATCGGCCTCGGCTTCTGTATCCTGTTCGGACTGGCGACGCGCATCGTCACCGCAGTCGGCCTGCTCACGTACGTCTGGGCGCTGACCGTCGACCCGGGCGTCGTCCTCGCGATGGAGTACGTCCCGGCCTTTCTCGCGTTGCTCGTCGTCGGTGGCGGCCGACCGAGCGCCGACGACATGCTACAGGAAGTCGCGAGCACCGAGGGGACGTACTACGGTCGCGTCGACCCGGTCCACCACCTGAAGGCGTTCTTAGACGACGTGACCGACCCGTTCCGCCCGTACGTCCCGACCGTGTTGCGGGTCGGGATGGGCGTCGCGTTCGTCTATCTGGGCCTGTTCCAGAAACTCGCCGAGCCGGGGAGCGGCCTGCTGGTCGTCGAGAAGTACGACCTGACGGCCGTCGTCCCCGTCGACCCCGGCATGTGGGTCGTGGGTGCGGGCGTGACCGAGATACTGGTCGGCCTCGCGCTGATAGCCGGGTTCTTCACCCGGGGGGCGGCCGCCGCGTCGTTCGTCCTGTTCACGACGACGCTGTTCGGGTTGCCCGACGACCCGGTGTTGGCCCACATCACGCTGTTCGGGATGGCCTCGGCCGTCTTCACGATGGGGGCCGGGCCGCTCTCGTTCGACCACTGGTTCGGTCGGCCGGCCGTCGCCGAGGAGGAACCGGTCGTCCCCGCCGACTGACCGGCCCCGGCCATACACATTTGGGCGTCCGCGGCGGACGTTCACACATGGTGACATACGACGCCGGTTCGGTCACGCTCGAACAGGTTCGGGAGTACGTCTGGGAGATTCCCCCGACGGACGGGATGCGCGTGCCGGCGCGAGTTCTGGCGAGCGAGACGCTGCTCGACGAGATTAGCGACGACAAGACACTCGAACAGTTGCAGAACTCCGCCCACCTCCCCGGCGTGCAGAAGCACACGCTGTGTATGCCGGACGGACATCAGGGGTACGGCTTCCCCGTCGGCGGCGTCGCCGGCATCGACGCCGAGGACGGGTGTATCTCGCCCGGCGCAGTGGGCTACGACATCAACTGCGGGGTGCGCATGCTGACGACGCCGCTCGAATACGCCGACGTACAGGGCCACGAGGCGGAACTCGTCGACCGCCTGTTCGCGGCCATCCCCTCGGGACTGGGCGGCGGCGGCGTCTACGAGGGGTCTGTCGAGGACGTCGAGGCCATCCTCGAACGCGGGATGGACTGGGCGCTGGAACACGGTTTCGCCACCGAGGCCGACCTCGAACACTGCGAAGACGAGGGGTACCGCCCCGAGGGCGACGCCAGCGTCGTCTCGCAGAAGGCCAAGAACCGGGGGAAAGAACAGGTCGGGTCGCTGGGGTCCGGCAACCACTTCCTCGAAGTCCAGCGGGTCACGGACGTCTACCGCGAGGAGGTGGCGACGGAGTTTGGCCTCTCGCCGGACCAAATCGTCGTCCTCGTCCACTGTGGCTCGCGGGGCCTCGGCCATCAGGTGTGTACGGACTACCTCCGGAAGATAGAGCAGCGCCACGGCAACTTGCTCGCCCAGTTGCCCGACAAGGAACTCGCCGCGGCACCGGCGGGGTCCCAACTGGCCGACGAGTACTACCGAGCGATGTGCGCGGCCATCAACTTCGCGTGGGTGAACCGCCAACTCGTCATGCACCGGACCCGGGACGTGTTCACCGACCTGTTCGACGTCGACCGGGCGGACCTCGAACTGCTGTACGACGTGGCCCACAACATCGCGAAGAAGGAGGTCCACGACGTGGACGGCGAGGACCGCGAACTGTACGTCCACCGGAAGGGGGCGACGCGGGCCTTCCCTGCCGGCCGGCCCGAACTCCCGGACGCCTACGCCGACGTGGGCCAACCGGTCATCATCCCCGGGAGCATGGGCGCCGGCTCGTACGTCCTCCGCGGGGGCGAGAACTCGCTGGCCGAGACGTTCGGGTCGACGGCCCACGGCGCCGGACGGCTGATGAGCAGGACGCAGGCCAAACAGGAGTACTGGGGCGAGGACGTTCGCGACGACCTGCGGGACCACCAGCAGGTTTACGTCAAGGCCCAGTCTGGGGCGACGGTGGCCGAGGAGGCCCCCGGCGTCTACAAGGACGTCGACGAGGTCGTCCGGGTGTCGGACGCGCTGGGCATCGGTGACCGCGTCGCCCGAACCTTCCCCGTCTGCAACGTCAAGGGCTGATACGGATCGTCGTAGTCTCGTACCGGTATCGCCTGCACCGGTACGGCGATCACCGGTACACAGCTCCGACAATCCGTATGACTCACCCGCCGCTCCACTCGTCCAACTTCGTCCGGTTGCCGCTCCGGTTGTAGTAAATCTCGATGGTGTCTCTCGCGCTCACTCGCTGGCCGTAGGCGTTGCCACTGCTCAACTGTGCGATGTCGCCAGGTTCGACCATCGAGGTGTTGTTCCGGTTCGCGAGTTGCGCCCACGTCACCGTCTTGCTCGGTCCCTCGAACTCGATGTTCCCGGCTTCGAGCGCGTCGCCGCGGCTGTGGGTCACGAGGAGGAGTTCGTTCTCACCGACGTAGTCGTAGGTGAAGTTCGCCTGCGGCCCGGCGCTGCTGTCCTCGTCGACGACGAGGACGTTCAGCCCCACGATGGCCGTCACGAAGATGGTCAGGAAGACGAGCACACCGACGCCTATCGACTCCGACATCCCCACCGTATCCCCGCCGAGACTGCGGCCACCCATTGCCTGTCGGCCACATGGGTGGACGGCGTTAAATGCTGTTCGGCTCCCCGGAGGGGAAAGCACATATCGATCCGGGTCACAGCCCCCCACATGATAGACGAGACGGTCGAGGAAATCGAGGAGATGCAGACACACAGTTCCTCGACGGTGGCGATGAAGGCCGCGAAGGCGTTGCGCACGCTCACGGACCGCGAGTTTCCGACCGTCGAGGAGTACCTCCGGACCTTGGAGCGCAACAGCAACGCGCTCCGTCGGGCCAACCCGTCCCACGCGTCGCTGCACACCACGCAGATAGAGATAGTCGAGGCCGTCACCGACGCCGATCCCGAGGACGTCGCGACCGCGAAGCGACTCACCGAGGAGGCCGTCGAGGCGGCCGTCGACGAAGTCGAGTACGCCAAAGAGCGTGCGGCGGCGCGCGCGGCGGACCTCATCGCCGACGACGAGACGCTGTTGACACACGACTTCTCCTCGACGGTGTTGAACGCCATCGACGACGCACTGGAGGCCGGCCACACCTTCGAGGTGTACACCACCGAATCGCGCCCGCGGTTCCTCGGCCGAAAGATGGCCCGCAAGCTCGCGGAGCGAGACGGGGTGGACGTGACGCTCGTCGTCGACAGCGCCGCGGGCCACTACCTCTCGGAGTGTGACCGCGTGCTCGTCGGGATGGACTGTATCGTCGAGGACACGCTGTACAACCGGGTCGGCACCTACCCCATCGCGACGGCCGCGAACGACACCGGCGTCCCGATGACGGTGGTCGGCGCGGACGCGAAGTTCGTCGACGGCGCGTTCGCCTTCGAGAACGAGTTCCGGTCGCCGGCGGAGGTCCTGCGGGAACCGGCGGAAGGGTTCGACGTGGCCAACCCGGCGTACGACGCGACGCCGACGTCGCTGCTCGACTCTGTCGTCACCGACGAAGCGATACGGGAGTACTAGCGGTCGCTCACGACCGCCTGGCAGTCGGGACACCGGCGAGTCCGCGTGTCGCCGCGCCAGTCGACGTGCCAGTCGCCACCCATCGGGCTCTCGTGGCCACAGGCCGGGCAGAACAGCACGCCCTTCGAACGGCGGTGGGGCGACCGCTGTCTGTCAGCGGCGTCCACCGGGTGGGTTTCGATGGTAGTCATCGACTCTAGGGAGGGGCTGGAGCGGGAAGTATTTGTTGGCAATCTGTTTAATTGTTTACCGAGAAACGGACGAGTATGGTTCACAGGGGTGTGCTACTGACCGATTCGAACATCTATGACGAACTTACATGTACATTCGGTCGTCCGGCACCGACTCTTCGTCGGCCGCCTCCATTCGCTCGGCGAGCGCCCGGTACTGGGCCTCGACGGTGGCGGCGAACGACGCCAGCGGTTCGGTGTCGACGTCCGGCGGTTCGGCGGTCAACTCGAAGTGCGGACGGGTCCTGTCGGCTGACTCCATACTGTCGTCCTCGTCTGCTGCCGTCTAATCGGTTTGGGAGGGGAACGTTTTTCTCGTGGGACCGTTCACTCTGTGCCATGCGTCCCGGTCACGTCGTGTTGTTTCAGGCTCCGACGGCGTCCCCCACGCCGACGGCCGCCGAGGCGACGCAGTCGCTGTTCTCGTGGCTCCCGTTCGAGGTGCCGGTGTGGGCGGCCCAGCTCCTGACGTCGCTCCTCGTCATCGCACTCGCCATCGCTGCCTCCCGCCTCCTCGTCCGCTTGCTCGGCCGGCGCGTCGCACAGCGGTTCCGTCGCCCCAGTCTGACCCGGACGGTCCTCCGGGGCATCCGGGTCGGCGTCTACGTCTTCGCCCTGCTGACCATCATGGGTATCTACGGGCTCGGTATCGGGGATATCGGTCTCTCGGTGGCCGTCTTCTCCGCCGTGGTGGGTGTCGTCGTCGCACCTATCGTCGGGAGCTTCATCTCCGGCGTCTTCCTGCTGGCCGACCAGCCCTACGAGATAGGCGACATGATAGAACTGGCCGACCGGGGCCAGCGCGGGTTCGTCGAGGACATCACGCTCAGGCACACGAAAGTCTTCACGCTCGACAACACGTTCCTCGTCATCCCGAACGGGTCGATGCGGGACCGCGACGTCGTCAACTACTCCGCCGAGGACCCACGGACCCGTCTCTCCCTGGACGTACTGGTCACGTACGAGAGCGACATCGGCGAGGCTCGCCAACTCGTCGAACGAGCGGCCAGAGACGTGGACAACGTCATCGAGGGCGGCCCGAACATCCGGGTGGGCGCGGCCCGCTACCCCGCCGCACCGACGGCGTACATCAACGAGTTCGCCGACCACGGCGTGCTCCTGACGCTCCGCTACTGGGTGACGGAGCCGTACAAACTGCTCACGGCACGGTCGAAGGTCCAGACCAACGTCTGGGACGCGCTGGAGGAGGCCGACGTGGAGATAGCTTACCCCCACTCGCACCTGTACTTCGACGAGACGAGCGGCGAGATGCAGGTGTCGCTGTCCGAGGACGACGCCGCGCGGAGTCCGCCGCCCGACGCTCAGTTCCCGGGTGACCGCGACGCGGAGTAACCCGGGGGCTTGCTGTCGGGACTGACCGTGACGACGTCGCAGTCCAGTTCCTCTCGGAGGAAGTGCTCGATGTCGGGATCGTCGACGAGACGCCGTATCATCGACCGCCAGCGACTCACCTGCTTCGAGCCGATGACGACGACGTCGGCGTTCTGCGCGGCCACTTCGTCGAGAATCGTCTCCTCGACGAGCATGCCCGACCGCACGACGTACCGTGTCCGGGGGAGGTGACCGAACTCCCGTTCGACGGCGCTCTTCAACTGGGACCGCGAGACGTTGTGGCTGTTCTGGTAGAGGTTGACGTGGAGAACGGTGAGGTCCGCGTCCCCTTCCTCGGCGACGCGGATGGCTTCTGCCAGCGTGGCACGCGAGTTCTCGGAGAGGGGATACCGGACCGGGACGACGACCTGTGGCATCGCTGAACGGTTCGGCGTCGGGCGGTAAAACCCTAGCGACGGACCACGCGCCCGGTCACCGACGGGTCGATGCCCTCGCTCCGAGCGTAGTCGGCCAGCACCTCGTACTGGAGCCCACCCACGTCGACGCGGTGGGCCCCGGTGAGGACGGGGAACTCGACCGGCGTGTGGAGCAGGTAGTCCGTCGTCGCGACGGTGTAGGTCGCCTCGGGGTCGACCGGCTCGCCGCCGACGTGAAGCCGTTCGACGGTCCGACTCTCGCGGTCCCAGACGACTTCGAGGCCGCTGAGGTGGGCGTTCCACCAGTCAGGCTCGCCGTACGGGACGACCTGCCCGCTGGCCTGCCGGCAGAGCGTCCGCAGTTCCGCGCCGGTCACCTCGGCGACGACCACGGGTTCCTCGAACGGCACGACGGAGACGAGGTCGGCGACCGTCACGTCACCCGACAGCGGCGTCTCGTCCTCGCGCACGCCGCCACCGTTCTGGAGGCCGACGTCGGTGTCCATGGCCCACCGATAGGCGTCTGCGACGACGTTCCCGATGCGACTCTCGCCGCCGTACGTGTCCATCCGGTCGCGGGAAATCGGTTCCTCGACGGTGGCGACCGTCTCGTTCAGTCCCGTCTCGGCCAGTCGGGCTTCGATGGCCGACGAGACGCGCTCGTCGGGCGCCGCGTCGTCGACGGTCCTGAACTCGGCGGTGGGTTCGGAGCCGTCCAGCGCCACTGTGACGACGCTGTGGCCGTTCGACCCGGGCCGGGCCAGTAGGGTCCCGTCGACGCGTTCGATGCGTCGCTCGTGGACGTGGCCGCCGAGAACCACGTCGACGTCGGTCCGGCGGGCGAGGTCGTCGTCCGCTCGCCCGAGATGGGAGAGCACGACCACGTACTCGGCGCCCGCGTTCCGCAGGGCCGCTTGGGCGTCGGCCACCGCGTCGAACGGGTCGGTGAATGTCAGCGGTTCGGCGGCGGGGCTGGCGTCGCCCGTCTCCGGTGCCGTGACGCCGACGAAGCCCACCCGTGTGCCGGCCACCTCGCGGACGGCCCACGGCGCCGTCTCCTCGGCGAGGAACCGCCCGTCACCGTCCCGGACGTTGGCGGTGAGCCACGTCTGTGGCGACGCCTCGACGACGGCCCGCGTGGCGTCGAGGCCGTGGTCGAAGTCGTGGTTGCCGAACGTCTCGAACTCGGGGTCGACGGCCGAGAAGAGGTCGAGCGCCTGTCGCCCGTTGGTCACCAGTGAGAGGACACCCGGCGCGGTGTTGTCACCGGTCCCGACGAGCAGCGCGTCCGGGCCGTCGAGCGATTCGAGCGTGCCGGCCAGCCGACCGATTCGGTCGGGGTCGTCGTAGGCGTTCTCTACGTCCGAGTAGTGGACGAGGCGGGGACCCATCACTCTCAGTAGCGTGACAGAGCGACAAAGCCGTTCCGCCGTGGGTGACCGGGCCGCCCGAGATTGCGAACTGGTAGGGCAGTTACCATTTCCCGAGAGCGTTATGAACCCCTACACTGTACCGTCCTCATGGATGGGTCGAACCCCAGAGGTGACGGTGAGCCAACTATTTGTCGCGGCTGTAAAGACGCGTTCAGGTTGATAAGCGTCCTGCCACTCGCCGGCGAGTTACAGTACTGTCCGACGTGTTTCGAGGCGTACCTCGACCGATGACGTAGCGACCCCTCGACGCCACGAGTGACGCGGAACCGGTATCGGGAGTGACCGCGCCTCGCCGTCGACTACCGCAGTGATTTAGCCGCTGGGTCTGCACACTCCGGTATGGACGCACGCGACGGTCCGGACGGGACGACGCTGTACGTGGACCGCGAGGACGGCGACATCGGCACGAAGGGCCCCTTCTACGTCGTCTACCGCGACGAGGACAGAGACCGCCGCTGGGGCTACTTCTGTGGCAACTGCGAGACGTTCAACAACGCGATGGACTCGATGGGTCGCATCCGCTGTAACGACTGCAGCAACCTCCGGAAGGCCGAAGAGTGGGACGCGGCCCACGAGTAACGCCGCGACGGCCGCTCTCGTGTCGTCTGATTGTCGAGTGGGAACGTTTATGCTACCCCCACTGGTAGACGGTGACAGATGGGGGCCGTTACCACATCACTCGGCGAGCAGGCCCAGTCGATATTCGACGATATCGGGTACACCGTGTCGCGCACCGACAGTGGATTGCGGGCAGAACACAAGTGGCGCGTCGTCCGAGTCACCGTACTCGAAGACGACGAGACGCTACCGGAGACAGGTGACATGCGTTGTTTCGTCACGTGGTCCTCGGAAGCGACGGCACTCGGCAGACGTCTCACACGGATGGACGTCGAGTACGAGTGGGCGGTCATCGGTGTCCGGGAGGACGGCGACTACGACATCGTCCGTCCCGGGACCAGTACTTAGTGACGCCCCTGCCGACGTAGGGGCGTGCAGACGAATATCGTCGCCGACGCGCTCGAACAGTTCCTCACGGACGTCCAGACGGTCCTCCCGGACCTGATAACTGGACTCGTCTTTCTGGTCATCGCGGCCGTGACTATCAAAGTCGTCATGTTCGCGGTGCGAGCGATACTCGAACAGGCGCTCCCCGGTGAGGCCCCGGTGTATCGGCAGTTCATCGCGACTATCGTCCTCGTCTTCCTCTGGTTCGGCGTCGCGCTCTCCTTCCTCTCTATCGTGGGCCTCACGCTCGTCGCCGCGTCGCTGGGGACGGCGACCGGGTTCCTCGCACTGGGTGTCTCCTACGCGCTCTCGGGCATGATCGCCGACGCCGTCGCTGGCGTCTACCTACTCCGGGACCCGGACTTCAACCCCGGCGACACCGTCACCGCGGGCGACACGACGGGGGAGGTGACGGCTATCGAACTCCGGAAGACTCGCTTCGACGTGGAGGGCGATACGGTGGTTCGAGCCAACGCGGACATCGAGAAACGCTGGACGAAAGTGTCCGACGACGCCTGAATCGGGTAGTGGAGGCCTACCCCTGCGTGTGGTTGTACACCCGTTGACACGCGATACTTAAGAGTGTCGACGTCGAAGGAGAGCACATGTTCGTGGGGCATGCCCTGCTGGCGTTCGCCATCGTGGCACTCGGGGCGAGACGACTGGACGTGCGCCCGAAGCGTGCGCTCCAGCTCGGCTTCGTGGGCGGCCTGTTCGCCGCCGTGCCCGACGTGGACGTGGTGTACGCACCCGTCGGACTGTTGCTGCGCTCCGTCGAGACGGTCGGCCCGGACGTGTTCTGGGAGACGGCCAACGTCATCCACCGGGGCCCGACCCACTCGCTGGTGCTGGGTGCGGTCCTCGCCGTCGCCGTCGGCCTGTGGGCGCTCGGGACCCGGCCCGCCAGAGCCGCGTCGGTGTCGCTCCTGACGCTCCTCGTCGCCGTGGCGGCCGCGGTCACCGGGAGCGTCGGCGCCGTCGTCGTCCTCGTGTTCGTCCTCTCCGGCCTCTGTGTCGGTGTCGTGACCCAGCGTTTCGACCTGCGACCGCGGACGGTGTTCGCCGTCGCGTTCGTCGGCCTGCTCTCACACCCCTTCGGTGACCTGTTCACCGGGTCGCCGCCGGCACTGCTGTACCCGTTCGACGTGGTGCTGGTCGCGGAGCGAATCGCGCTCCACCCCGACCCGACGGGGCACCTGCTGGCGGCGTTCGCCGTCGAACTGGGGGCGGTGTGGCTGGCCGTCTGGACGTACGCCCGCCTCACTGGTGTCCGCCTGCCCGCGCTCGTCAACCCGCGGGCGTCGCTGGGCGCCGGGTACGCCGCCGCGGCCATCATGCTCCCGGCGCCGACGCTGGAGCAATCCGCCCACTTCGTGTTCAGTGTCCTCGCCATCGGCGTCGTCGGTGCCCCGGTCCGGCCGTTCACCCGCGGCGTCGACGCACTGGAGGCCCTCGTCACCGGACTGGCGGCCGTCACCGTCGCGGCGCTCGCGTACGCTCTGGCGTACGGCGTGCTCTGACCTGCCGATAGTGTTTTCCACGCAGGGGCGTACCAGACGGACATGAGTCCCGACGTGACCGAGTTGTTGCGCGACCGCAAGGCGAACGCCGTGTTGAGTTGGGCCGTCGTCGCGATACTACTGGTGGTGGTCGTCGGCAGCGCGCTCGGCGCCCAACCCCTCTGGGCCGCCTTCGCGGCCGCTGTCGCCGCCCTCGCGCTCCTCCCGCCGACGTTACTCTGGAACCGGGACGCGATGCTCCCGTGGGAGATACTCTTCCTCGCCGCCCTCCCGGTCGTCGGCCGTCTGTTCGCGACGGTGCCGGTCACCGGCAACCTCGCGACGTACCTCTCCGTCGCGGCCATCGCGCTCATCGTCGCCGTCGAACTCCACGTGTTCACCCCGGTGAAGATGACGCCGCGGTTCGCCGTCGTCTTCGTGGGCGTGACGACGATGGCCGCCGCCGGCGTCTGGGCCGTCGTCCGCTGGACCGCCGACCAACTACTCGGGACGACGTTCATCTTAGACCCCGCGCTGACCGAACACGCCATCGAGCGCGCACTCATGTGGGAGTTCGTCGCGTCGACCATCGCCGGCGTCGGGGCCGGCGTCATCTTCGCCTACTACGTCCGGCAACAGATTGGGACGGCCCGGGTCCCCGAGGAGGTGCAGCCCGACCTATGAGGATTCGGGACTACCTCGGTATCAGTTCGCGCCGACAGCGGCAGGCCTCCCGAGCGATGACGTTCGCGATGGTCGGTATCCTCGCTATCGGTATCGAGCGCGGCAGCACCGGCGTCATCGTCAACACCGGGGTCGGTCTGTTGGTGACGCAACTGCCGACGGTGCTCGAACGAGACTTCGGTATCACGCTGGACCCCGCACTCACGCTGTGGATAACGTCGGCGGTGTTCCTCCACGCCGTCGGTGTCCTCGGTCTGCCGGGGTCGGAGACGAACTTCTACGCCGGCATCTGGTGGTGGGACCACGTCACGCACGCCCTCTCCTCCTCTATCGTCGCCGCCGTCGGCTACACGACGGTCCGGGCAATCGACCGCCACTCAGAGGAGATCTACCTCCCGCCCCGGTTCATGTTCGTGTTCATCCTGTTGTTCGTGATGGCGTTCGGCGTCTTCTGGGAGGTCATCGAGTTCACCATCACGCTGGTCGCCGAGGCGTCGGGGAACGACACTATCCTCACCCAGTACGGCCTCGGCGACACGATGCTCGACCTCGTCTTCGACACCGTCGGTGCCGTCGTCGTCGCCGTCTGGGGCACGGCCCACCTCACCGACGTCGTCGGCTACGTCGAGGGGTGGCTGGAGACGCGAACCAGCTAGGCCGACCGTAGCTTTATGTCCTAACCGTGTGATTCGTTAGCACGCTATGGTGTTCAAGAAAATCACACTCATCGGAACGAGTTCGGAGAGCTTCGACGCGGCCGCCGACGACGCCATCGAGCGTGCGGAGGCGACGCTGGACAACCTGAAGTGGGTCGAAGTGGACGAACTCGGCGTCGAGATAGCGAGCGTCGAGGGTCGCGAGTACCAGGCAGAGGTGACGGTGGCGTTCGAACTCGAAGACTAGGTCCGGAACGACTCGCCGCAACCGCATTCGCTGACGACGTTCGGGTTCTCGACGTGGAACCCGGCGCCCTGCAGTCCCCCTTCGTAGTCGAGTACCGACCCTTCGATGTAGTCGATGCTCGCGCCGTCTACGAACACGCGCAGGCCGTGGCGTTCGTAGACGGTGTCGTTCTCCTCGGGTTCGTGGTCGAAGCGCATCCCGTAGGAGAGGCCGGCACAGCCGCCCTGCTGGACGAACAACCGCAAGCCGGCGACGTCCGTGTCCATGTCCTCACTCTCTAGGAGCGCTATCGCTTCCTCGGCGGCCTCCTCGGTGACGCCCACGTCCTCGCCTCCGAGTTGTGGTTCGCCGTCGACGGTACTGCTCATACAGTTAGATGTGCGTCCGACCGTGTTAACCCTGACGCCGGTCACGGCGTTCGCGACGCGCGCTACTCGAACCGCTTCCGCACGCTCTCGGCGTGCGCTTCCAGCCCTTCGGCCTCGGCGAGGGTCGTAATCGTCTCGCGCAGGTCGCCGAGCGAGTCCTCCGAGAGGCGCTGGACGGTCGTCGACCGGACGAACGTGTCCACTGAGAGGCCGCCGGTGACCCGTGCGGCGCCACCTGTCGGGAGGACGTGGTTCGTCCCGGCGGCGTAGTCGCCGGCCGCGACGGGGCTGTACGGGCCGAGGAAGACGGAGCCAGCGGACGGAATCCGGTCCAGCAGGGCCTCGTCGTCCTCGGCCTGTATCGAGAGGTGTTCGGCGGCGTACTCCTCGGCGAAGAGGACGGCTTCGCTCATGGAGCGAGCGAGGAAGACACCGGAGGCGTCGTTGTCCAGTGCCCCCCGAATCACGGATTCGCGGTCCCGTTCGGCGGCCTGTTCCTCGACAGACTCGGCTACCGCGTCTGCGAGGTCGGCGTCGTCGGTGACGGCGACGACGGAGGCGTTCTCGTCGTGTTCGGCCTGTGCGACGAGGTCCGCTGCGACCAGTTCCGGGTCGGCCTCGCCGTCGGCGACGACCATGATTTCGGAGGGGCCGGCGAGGAAGTCGATGGCCACGTCGCCGCGCACCTCGGCCTTCGCGGCCGTGACCCAGCGGTTGCCGGGGCCGACGACGATGTCCGTCGCGGTCACCGTCTCCGTGCCGTACGCGAGGGCGGCGATGGCCTGCGCGCCGCCGACCTGATAGACTGCGTCCGCGCCGGCGACGTGGATGGCCGCCAGCGTGACCGGATTCACTTCGTCGGCGGGCGGCGTGGCGACGGCGACGTGTTCGACGCCGGCCACCTTCGCGGGGATGACGCCCATCAGCGCGCTAGAGGGGTAGGCCGCCGTGCCGCCGGGAGCGTAGACGCCGGCGCTGTCGAGCGGTCGGAACCGACGGCCGAGTTCCCGTCCCTCGAAGTCCTCGCGCCAGTCCTCGGGCACCTGTCGCTCGTGGAACGCCCGGACGTTCTCGGCGGCGTCCTCGATGGCCGCGCGCACGTCGTCGTCTATCTCCTCGTAGGCGCGCTCTGCGGCGTCGGTGATGTCGACGTTCCCGACTTCGACGTCGTCGAACTCGCTGGCGAACCGGCGGAGCGCCACGTCGCCCTCTTCGCGGACCTGTCCGACGATGTCGCGGACGTCGTCCCTGACCGCGTCGA
This sequence comes from Haloarcula rubra, assembly GCF_019599465.1. Lineage (GTDB taxonomy): Archaea > Halobacteriota > Halobacteria > Halobacteriales > Haloarculaceae > Haloarcula > Haloarcula rubra. Next base: position 481,081 of record NZ_RKLR01000003.1, on the reverse strand, counting down.
CGCCCGCATCCCGGTCGAACAGGGCCGACCGTTCGTCGGGGCCGAGGTCGGCGACACTGCGTACGTTCATACACGCTCAACGTGACGGGCGGAAAAACGGGTTTCCCTTCGTCGGTGCTCAGGGCGTGACGGCGAGTACCGTCTCGTCCTCGCCGGCGAAGGCGTGCGAGTCACCGACCGAAAGGCGGGTGAGCCTCGACTCGGCGGCGAACGACCACGCCGTCTCGCCCGTGTCGGCGTCGAGTGCGAGGACGTGCCGGTCCCGGTCGTCCTCGCTCGCCGAGCGCTGTATCACCAACTGACCGTCGAGCAGACCGGACGGGCGGGCCAGATACGCGTCCACTGGCGTCTGCCACGCTACCTGTCCGTCCGACAGTGAGATAGCGGCGGCCTCCTCGTTGACGACGTACAGCGTGCCATCGGCCACTGGCGCGTCGTAGACGGTCGCGCTCACGTCGGCGCTCCACCGGACCTCACCCGTGGCCGGGTCGAGGCTCGCCACCGAGTCGCCGGCCACGAGCAACTGGTCGCCGACGGCCTGTGTCGTGTACGCGTTCCACTCCTCGAACGTCCACCGTCGCTCACCCGCCTCGGCGTCGATTCCGTGAACGGTCGGTTGCCGCGGATCCTCGGCGCTCACGAGGGCGACGGTGTCGCCCACTACGGAGAGGGTGCGGTACTGATACTCCGGTATCGAGTACTCCCACGCGACGGTGCCGTCCCTCTCGAAGGCGTAGAGCCTGCCGTAGGCGGGGACGTACACGCGCTCGTCGGTGATCAGGCCGCCCCTCGGGTCGCCGATCTCGACGGCCCACTGTTCGGTCCCATCGGCGAGTGAGAGCGCGTACAGCGTCTGCCCCGAGGACTGGACGTGGTCGTCCGCGGTGGCGACGAATGCGGTGTCGCCGTCGGCGCCGACGACGTCGAGCCACCAGTCCGTCGGTGAGAACGTCCACCGGCGCTCGCCGGAGTCGGCGTCGATCGCGTGGAGCGTGTGAGCGGCGTTCAGCCCCTCGGCACCCGCCACGGTCAGTACCGTCTCCCCGGCGAGGACCGGCGCGTTCTGAACCGTCCGTTCGGCGTCGTACGTCCACTGTTCCGTCCCGTTCGAGGGGGACAGCGCGGCGACCGTCCCGTCCTCCGTCCCGACGTAGACGCTGTCGCCGGCCGGCGTCGGTGTGGTGACGACGGGCGCCCGGAGCGAACGGGTCCACGCGACGTGGTCGGCCGACGCGTACCGGTCCGTCTCGTCGGTCGGCGTCGCCGACTCGTCGGTGCTGTTCGACGACCCCGTCGCCGGGTCGTCGGTCGTCGGATTTTGGCTTCCGTCGGTCAGACACCCGGCAACGCCGGTGGTCGCCGCGAGTGCGAGGAACGCGCGTCGAGAGGGCATACGCTCCTCTCCTGTCGAGAGTGGTACATACTTTCTGGACGGTTCGACGAGGATTTGAGTGACCCGAGGGGTGTGAAAACGGCCTCAGGCGAGCCACTCGTCGGGCTTGGTGTTGTAGTCGATGTCCGTCGCGGCGAGGTGTTCGACCTCGCTCCACGGCACGTCCTCCACGACCACGTCGTCGCCGTCGTACCGGAGGCGCTTGCCGACCTCCTCCGGTTCGGGTTCGCGGTCGCGGCGCTTCGCCACCTCGATGTCGTGGTCGTCGAACTCCTTGACGATGGTCAGCAGGTTCACCGGCCGGCCCCAGAGTTCGAACACCCGCTTCAGCACTGCCGTAGCCTGACTGCGGTCGAGCATCACGCCGTTGTACTGGTGGGCCAGCAACAGTTCGTTGCGGTTCTGGTAGTTGCCGTCTTCGACGACCACCGTGGGTTTGCCGAAGTTGGTGAAGTTGAGCATCAACTTCTTCTTGACGTCGGCGTGGTCCGTCGAGGTGACCCGGTAGTCGCCCGAGGCGTGGGTGTACTCGTAGGTGAAGTAGTCGTTGTCGTCGACGAACTCCTGCGTGAGGAACTCGTCTAAGAACGTCACGTCGTTGTGGCTCTCGCGAATCTCGCGCATCCGCTCCCAGCCCCGGGTGTAGTCGACGTCTGCCAGCGCCTCGGCGACACTGTCGTAACGCGAATCGTCGAACATGTAGCGGGAGACGCGCTCCAGTTCCTCCTGTCCGACCCGCGAGACGAACCCGCGGTACTGTGGCTTCACCAGCGAGTAGTGGCGCTGGGCCAGTCCCTCGTAGGTCAGCACCTTCCACGGGTACTGTTCGACGTCGAACTCGCCGTCCCGGGCCGCTTCGAGGCCCTCGGCGTCGACGCGCGGGTCGTCGGGGTCGAGTTCGTCGAGGTGCCCCGCCACGTCGCGGAGCCACACCGGCGGTTCGAGGTGGTCCTGCACTTCCGAGAAGTCGACCACGTCGCCGAAGGTGCGCCACGTGACGCCGTCGACCCGGAGCAACCGCTCGACCACCTCGCGGCGGTTCTCGGTGTTCTCGACGTACTCCCATATCTCCATACCGAGTTTGTACGGGTTCAGCCCCGGCGACCCCAGCACCTGGGCCATGTGGTCGGCGTAGAGGACGAACTCGTCGTCGCCGGCGAAGCGCTCGCCGGTCATCATCAGCGACTCCCAGTACGCCGCCCAGCCCTCGTTCATCACCTTCGTCATCTTCTGGGGGGCGAAGTAGTACGCCTCGCGGCGCAACATCTCGAGGACGTCCTTCTGCCAGTCGGTCATCTCGACGGCCTTCGCGGCGTCCTCGTCGTAGGCCATCCCGTGCTTGCGGAGGAACCCGAGCACGTCCTTGTCGGGTTCGGCCGGGAAGGAGACGCCCTCGCCGTCGTCGTCCTGTGCGTCTAGCCACTCGTCGTCGAACACCTGTCGCTTGACCTCCTCGGAGAGGTCGAGTTCGTCCAGTTGCTCGGTGACGTCGACGCCCTCGATGTCCTCGAAGTGCTCCTCGGCCGTCTCGACCGGGCTGTACGGCTGATGCTGGTCGATGTTGTCCTCCAGACAGAGGACGTGGTCGACGAACCGCTCGACGGCCCCGCGCTCTATCTCGGGGTCCTGCATGTACTCCCGGATGGCGTCGGCGTGTCGGGCCAACATTCCGGCGGCGTCTGGGCCTCTGTCACGGCCCTCTTCGTCCGCCGACCGGGGCGCGCCGTCGCTGAACATCTTGAACCACCGGTTGTTGGCGAAGAAGTCGGCGTGGGCCTCGACGTGGGTGATGACCGCCTTCTGGTCGGACAGCGTGTTCGACTCCTGTAAGAAGGCGTGGGACGGGTCGTCGTTGTTGACGATCTCGAAGGCCTTCCCGCCGAGGAACTGCCCCTGCTTCTGCTGGCGGTCGTACTGCATGCCCCAGCGCCAGTGCGGGTACCGCTTCTGGAACCCGCCGTAGGCGATGAGTTCGTTCATCTCGTCGTAGTCGACGACCCAGTAGTTCACCGGGTACGGTGAGAGGCCCAGTCGGCGGGCGAGGTTGCCCGCCTCCCGGACCGGTTCTTCGAGGTCGTCGGCGATGCGCTGTTTGGCGAATCTGTCGTCGGTGCTCATCCGTTGTCCTCCGTACTCAGTATCTCGTAGATAGCGTCGACCACGTCGTCGGGCGAGGAGACGTAGGCGACGGCGACGTTGTCGCTGTCGCGGAACGTCCGCTCGACCTCCTCGGCGTGGGTCGCGTTGATGGCGTTCCCGCTCGGTTGGGTCTCCACGTAGGCGTGGAGGTTCGCGGGAATCTGCTCCATCAGGGGGATGACCTTCTCCTCGGTGTCGTTCGAGGAGTTCTCGCTGTCGCCCGCCGCGAAGACGTACCGGTTCCACTCGCTCCACGGGTACTCCTCCTCCAGTCGCTCGGCGGCCAGTTCGTACGCGCTGGAGATGCGGGTCCCGCCGCCCGAGCGGATGCCGAAGAACTCCTCGCGTTCGACCTCCCACGCGTCGGCGTCGTGGGCGATGTAGACGAACTCGGCGTTGTCGTACTTGCCCTGCAGGTACCAGTCGAGCGGCGTGAACGTCCGCTCGACGAGTTCGCGCTTCTTCTGGCGCATCGACCCGGAGACGTCGCGGATGTTGACCACGACGACGTTCTTCTCGCGCTCCTCGACGATTTCGGGGTAGCGGTAGCGCTCGTCCTCCCGGCGGAACGGAATCTCGTCGACGCCCTCGCGACGGATGCGCGTCGGCGCGTCGACTTCCTCGACGTTCGCCTCCATCTCCTCGATGGTCTCCCACGACCCCCGCTCGCTCGACGGGACGTCCTCGTAGGCGTCCTCTATCCACGCCTTCGAGACGGGGATGTTCTTCTCGCGGGCCCACTCGAACACGGTCGCGGGCCCCCAGCCGTCGACTTTCAGCGCCTCGCGGACGTAGTCCTCGTCGAAGTCCATCGCGAGTTTCCGCTTCAGCCCCTTCTTGAACAGGCGTTCGAAGTCCAGCGTCGAGGAGGGGCCGGTCCGGGTGATGTCGGTGAAGTCTCCCTCCTTCTCCTCGATGACCTTCTTGCCCTTCGGTTCGAGGTCCAGTCCGAGTTGCTCGTCGAGTTCCTTCGCGAACTCCTCGGGGTCCATCTCGTAGTACTCGTGTTCGCCGCCCTCCTCGCCGGGTTCGCCGTCCTCGTCGCCGTCGTCGCCCGGCTGGGGCTGTGGTTGTCCGACCGGGTCGCCCGGTTCGGCACCGTCACCCTGCCCGACGCCGCCCTTGTCGCGCTGGTCGTAGGCGAACTCCGGGAGGTCGACGATCTTGATGGGGATGCGTACCTCGTCGCCGCGGGACTGCCCCAAATCGCCGTACTGGATGAACTCCGCGAGGTCCTGCCGGCGCTCCTCGCCGACCTCACGGTACCGTTCGAGGTCGTCTTTCAGTCCCATCGGTAACTCACCTGATTCATGACGTGCCGGCTGGTCAGTTCGGCCGCGGCCTCGCTGTAGCCGTGCATGTCGACCATGTTCTCGATAGTCATCTCCTTGAGTCGGGCCGTCTCGGTCCCCGACGGCGGTTCGTCCCACTGCCGGGGGTCGAAGTCCTCGAAGGTCCGCTTGACGTCGTCCCAGTCGTGACTCCCGAGGACCGTCTTGATGACCGGAATCTCCTTCGGGGAGACGTCGCCGACGCGGAACTCCTCGTCGCGGCGCTGCCACGCGTGGCGGTTCAGCGCCGTGATTATCTTGTCCGTGCGGAACGCTTCGACGGCCTCGTCCGGGTCGTCGTCGTCGTAGTTCTCCTCGTCGAACCGGCCGAGGTGCTCTATCTCGAACACCTTCATCTTCAGCGGGTCCGGGTCGACGTACTCGCCGCGTTCGTTCTCTATCTGGTCGTCGGAGGCCCACGCGTAGACGTGTTCGATGTACTCCTCGACGGTGGCCTCGTCGACGCGCTTGTCCCGCATCATCGCGTCTAACACGTCACGTTCCTGTTCGCCGAAGACGTGGTTCTTCACGGGGACGACACGCTCCTCGTACTCCGTGGCCTCCGCCGCCGAGAACACCGGTGCGTCGCCCATCCCCTCGGCGACGGCGTTCAGCACGTCTCGGGGCATGATGACGTGCTCGACGGGCAGGTCCGGGTGGTGGCGGTCCTGCGTCTCGTGGAGGAGGTCGGCGACTACGTCACGGACGTAGGTCACGGGGATGCCGTGGTCGCCGTCGTGGTCGGTCGTCTCCAGGTCGTAGTCGTCGATGTCGATTCGCTCGTCGCCCTCCATCAGGTACCCCCGGTCGAACAGGAGCGCCTTGTCCACGAGGTCCAGTCCGTTGGGGACGTTCGAGGCGTCGAGTCGCGAGACGACGGCGTACAGTGCCGCGGCCTCGATGGTGTGGGGGGCCAGTTCCTTGTCCGTCGCCGTCTCGACGTCGTCTCGCACCGAGACGGTCACTGGCTCCTGAATCCACGTCTCCAGTTCCTCCCACGAGTCCGGGTCCCAGACCGCCGTCTCGTTGGTCAACTCCCGCCGGAGCAGTTGGGCCTCCAGCGAGAGGTTCGTCAGGTACGTGAACTCGTGCTTGTCGAGGCGGCGCTTCAGCGCCTTCAGTGGGTCCTGCCCCTCCCGGTCGGCGTGCTGGTTCAACTGCGCCTCGAGGTCGGGGTTCGAGATGATGACCAGTTGCGTGTCGACGTCCATCCCGATGCCCTTGTCCAGTTTGACGCGGCTCTCGTCGGGCACGTTCAGCAGTTTCTGGAGCAGGTCGGCGTGCTGGGCGGCGTCCTCGACCACCGTCAGCAGGCCGTTACCCTGCGAGAGGACGCCGTCGTAGGAGAACGCCTGCGGGTTCTTCCGGCCCCGGGAGTCCAGTTCGCGGAGCATCCCGTGCATCCACGACCCGACCAGTCGCTCCTTGGGCGTCCCCTCGTCCTCGGAGTGGAGGACGCCGATGCCGTGGCCCACGTCGACGACGAAGTTCTTCACGCGGAGGTGCGCGGGGTCAGTGACCGCCGAGAACAGGTCCTCGCTCCCCTGCCGGCGGTACTGCTCTTCGAGGTAGTCGTAGGCCTCCCGCGAGAACGGGTCCAGTTCCCCGTCGACGTGAATCTCGATGTGGTCGTCGAGTCGCTCGTTGATGTCGGCCACGAGGTCCGCACGCACGTCCGGCGGGAACACCGTCAGCGGGTGGACCTGTACCGGACTCTCGTACCAGTCGTCCTCGTCCTCGACCGGCACGTCGCCGTAGGTGAGGGCGCTGTCGCTCCCGCCCGCCCCGGCGACGTTCCACTCGACGGTGTAGCGCCGTCCCTCCGGCGTCTTCGAGTACTCCCGGAGGCCGTTGATGAGACAGCGCTTCAGTTCGGACTTGCCCGTCGCGGTCGGGCCTTCGAGCCAGACTATCTTCTCGTCTTTCCCGCGCCCCGCGGCGATAGAGCGAAGGTCGTCGACGAAGGCGTTCAGCACCTCCGTGTTGCCGAGGATGGCGTGTTCGCCGTCGTTGTACGGGTCGTCGAAGAAGCGGTAGCGCTCCTTCTCCTCGCCCTCCTCGATGACCGTACGCGTGCCCGCCGCCTCGATGGCCGCGAGCATGTACTTCGAGGCGTGTGCGGCTATCTCGGGCGTCTCGAGGACGGTGTCGACGTACGCAGCGAGGCTCATCGGCGCCTCGTAGGTGGCGTCCAGCGAGTCGTCCGCCCGGCCGATGTACTCCTCGCCGCTCATCTAATCCTCCATCTCGCTCTTGGCGACCTCCGCACCGGCGAACTCGAGCACTTCCTTGGCGCCCTCCTCGGAGTAGCCCTGCTCCATCAGGGCGTCTATCCACTGGTTGCGCTCGTCGTCGTCCATCTCGCCGCTGGAGACCAGCGCCGAGAAGTTGATGTTGTGTTTCTTGTCTTCCCAGAGTTTGCGCTCCAGTGCGCGGCGCAGTCGGTCGTTGTCCTGCGGGTTGAACGTGTCACCCTCGCGCGCCCGGCGGGAGACCCAGTTGGACACTTCCTGTCGGAAGTCGTCCTTTCGGTCTTCTGGCAGGTTGAGTTTCTCCTCGACGGAGCGGAGGAACTGCTCGTCGGGTTCCTGCTCGCGGCCCGTCAGTTCGTCCTCGACGGTGTCGTCGTCGATGTACGCCATGACGTGGTCCATGTACTTCTCGCCCTGCCGCTGTATCTCGTCCATGTCGTAAGCCAGCGCGTGGCGCACGTCCTCGATGGCCCGCTCCTTGTACTCCTCGCGGACGAGTTCGAGGAACCGGTAGTACTGGTCGAACGACTCCTCGTCGATGGAGCCGTGGTTCTCTAAGTTGCCTTCGAGGTGGTTGAACGTCGTCAGCGGCGAGAGGAACTGGCGGTCCCGGTGCATCGAGTCCATGATGGCTTCGGCTATCTCGTCGCCGATGAACCGCGGCGAGACGCCGTCCATCCCCTCGCCGATGTCGGCCGTCGTCGCCGCTTCGTCCCGGAGTTTCTTGACGTCGATGTCGTCGGCCTCGTCTATCTCGCCGTTGTAGGCTTTGGCCTTCTGGACCAGGTCGACGGACTCGGTATCGGGTTCCTCGATGCGGGTGAGGACGCCGAATAGCCCGGCCATCTCCAGCGTGTGGGGTTCGACGTGGATGTCCGGGAGGTCCGCGTTCCGGAGCATCTTGTTGTATATCTTCGCCTCCTCCTCGTACTGGAGGACGTACGGGAAGTCGATGCGCTTCGTCCGGTCGTTGAACGCCTCCATCTTCTCGTCGCCCTTCTTGTCCCGGTACTCGGGCATGTTCGTCCGGCCGACGATGACCTGGTCGATGTCGATTCGCGGGTTGTTCTTCGGCTTGATGGTCTGTTCCTGACTGGCGTGCAGGAAGTCGTAGAGGAACTCCCGCTGGAGTTTCAGCAGTTCCTCGCCGGAGAAGATGCCGCGGTTGGCGTTACAGAACGCCCCGGAGTAGTCGAACGCACGCGGGTCGCTCTCCCCGTAGATGGCTATCTTCGAGTAGTTGACGTCGCCGGTCAGTTCCGTCTCGTCCTGGTTCTTCTTGTCCTTGGGTTCGAACGTCTCGATACCCTGTCGCTGGTTCTCGTCGGCGACGAACCGGATTATCTCGACGTGGTTCTCCAGCACGGCCTGCAGGTCGTCGCCGTAGTTCGCCAGCAGGCGGTCCATGTAGAACTCCGAGGCCGGGTCGAGGGCCTGTTCGTTCCGGATGGTGTAGGGGGCGTCGAGTTCCTCGTTGATGTCCTCGATGACTCTGTCTCGCTGGTCCTGTGGGAGCAACACCATCGGGTCCTGATTCATCGGCGACCGAACGACGTCGTCTGCGGGGTCCTGGTCGCCGATGACGTCACAGAGGTTGGTCCAGCGGAACGTGTACATCCGCCCCTCGTCGCGGCGGGTGTAGTCCTCGTAGTAGCGGCGGACCTGCCGGTCGAAGTCGGACTTCCCGGACCCGACAGGACCCAGCAGGAGTTTGATACGCTTCTCCGGACCCAGTCCCCGCGCGCCGGACTTGACCTTGTTGACGAACTCGTGTATCGCCTCGTGGACCTCGCGGCCGTAGAAGGTGTTCTCGCCGTCGTGGAGCGGGTCTTCGCTCGCTATCTCGTACTCGACGACGCCGGCGTCCTCGTCGTAAGAGGTCCCGTAGTAGTCGAACATGTCAGCCACTCGCTGGTGGGCGTTACGGGCGATTCGCGGCTCGTCGTACAGTTGGTCGAGATACCAGTCGAAGCTCCGGGTCGTCCGGAGGTCGGCCGGTATCGTGTCTTGGTACTCCTTGCTCAGCGCTTCCAGTGTCTCTTTGTTCTTGCTCATGCTAACTCGGTGAGTTCGGCACGCGATGGCACGGTGCCGTGCGGGGCCACCGTGTCGGACTCAGTACACCGGTGCCACCAACTGCCGCTCCGTGCGTGCAGGCGGGCGGCCGCGTTAGGACCCGGACTTGCGGGTCGGTGGTCGTACCATGCCATGTGTGCAGTGGCCGGGTGGTCGCGGGGACGGTCCCACCCCAGTGGTAACGGGTGACAGTGGGTTACTGTTTCCGATACTATTTAACACATGAGTGCTTCAACATTAAGAGCCTTTTCCCGGTACCCATATAACGCCGGGTTTTTCCACCCCGGATTCGCGACGTAACACGGGGACGGCATCGCTAAGGTAAGAGTTCACACGAGGGCGATTCCCGCAGTCGTTTATAAGTAACCGCGCGAAAGCGAGCGACGCGTCGGTAGTCGATAGAGTATTGCCTGCCGAGACGAAGCCGTCGGTATGGACCTCGACGGACTGGCCGACGACTGGACGGTCTGGAACGAGACCGAGGAGAAACTCGTCCTCGCCTATCGGCCGGACGTCTTCGACAGCCACGACTTCCCGGCGCCCTGTCTCCCGACGATATACCTCACACGGGGCAAGCGGACACGGCGACCCGGCCTCGACCGGACCGGTGAGGACTGGTACGTCACGCTGTACCTGGAACCCGAGGTGGACCGCGACGCCGAGACCTTCGCGGACCGGGAGGCCGCCGTCGCTGCCGCCGTCGACATCGCGAACCGCTTCGCGTCCGGCGAGTTCGACTACCGCGCGCTGTACCAGATTCCCCGGGACGACTACCTCGACGAACTCGACGACCTGACCGGTCGGTCCTGACCCTTAAATTCCGTCCGGGTCTAGTCCTCGGCATGACCACTGTCACGCTCGTCGGGACGCGCCTCGCGGAGGTCGGCGAGGAGTTCGTCTATCACGGCGAGGCCGACGGCTGTGCTGGCTGTCCGTACCGGACCCAGTGCCTCAACCTCACGCAGGGCCGCCGCTACCGCGTCACCGAGGTCCGCGAGAGCGGGCAGACGCTCGACTGCGCGGTCCACGACACCGGCGTCCGCGCCGTCGAGGTCGAACCCGCGCCGATTCGCGCGAACGTCCCGACGAAAGGTGCCTACGCCGGCAGCAACGCGTCGCTTGCCGGACCGTGTCCACACACCGAGTGTCCGAGCCACCAGTACTGTGAGCCGATGGGCGCCGAGTTCGACGAGGAGTACCGCATCGAGGAGGTCGTCGGCGACCCGCCACACGACTACTGTATGCTCGACCGCGACCTCACGCTGGTGGAGTTAGACGCCCCCGACGACGCGTGAGCGACGCGTCCCGGTCCGGGACCGACACCGCACCGTTCGGTCGCACGAACTCCGTCTAGAACGACCGACTCGGCAGTCCGCCGGCCGACAAAGTGACGGCGTCGCTCAGTCGAGGACGCCGACGTGGTCAGCCGTGTAGCCGAAGACGTCCTCGTACCCCTCCGCGGAGAGGAGAATCGGGTGGAACGGTTCCTCGGCGAGGACTCGTTCGCCGTCGGCGGCGGCGATAGGGTCGCCGGCCGCGAGTCGCTCGAAGTTCCGGGCGTACACCTCGTACTCCTCGGCGGCGGCCTTCGGTATCGGGTCGCCGAGTTGGAACACCGGGAGTGACTCCGTCCGTCTCGTCACCGGGTCGTCGGTGACGCCCGTGGCCGCGAGGAACTCGCGGATGACTCGTTCGGCGTTGGCGGCCGCCTCCGGCGACCCCTGATAGCCACACTCCACTTCGATGGCCGACGGAACGACGGAGAAGATTCGCCCTTCGTTGGCGCCTTTGGTCATGACCACGGCGTCGACGGAGAGTTTCGGACAGACCTCCCGGGCGAGCGGCGTCAGGTCGTCGACGAGCGCGAACATGCCGTCGTAGGACTGAGTGGAGTGCAGCGACAACACGGTACAGCCCCGCAGTTCGGCGGCGAGGTCGGCGGCCAACCGGTCCTCGTGGGCCTCGCTCTCCGGGTCACCCGGGAACGCACGGTTGAGGTCCGTGTCGAGGTATCGCTCGCCGGCGGCCAGCGCCTCCTCGTTGACCACGACGAACTTCACTGGACGGGAGACGGTCGGGGGGTCCGCGAGGACCGCTTCGATACCGTCCCGACCACACGGCTCGTCGCCGTGGATACTGCCCACGATGGCGACGTCCGGTTCTCCCGCACCCAGTTGTTCCACTCGCATTCAGTCTTGGGTGTGGGCCCCGCCCATTAGAGTCGTGTGGATTCGGCGCGAGCGGTCAGTCGAGGTCCTCGGCGAACGCGAAGTCGGCCTCGTCGGCGACCGGGTAGCCGCCGTCGAGTCGTATCTGCCACCCTTCCAGCACGCTCGGGTCCTGCAGCGCGTTCGTCACCGTCGTCCGGACGTCCAGTAAGTCGACGCCATAGTAGTCGTTCGGAACTCCGCGGAAGTACTGGAGCGACGTGCGAAACAGCGACCGCATCCCCTCGTCGTCCTCGAAGTCGAAGTGTTTGTACGCGCCAGCCGCCACCTGCACCATCCCGTGGAGGAACTTGCTCTCGGTCGACCCGCGGCCGTAGTTGTACCACTCGTCCTCGAAGCAGTCGTGGGACTCGTGGAACTCGGCGGCGTTGTACAGGCGGACGCCGTGGACGACGGCCCGCCGGAGCGTCGCGTGCTCCCACTGTCCGTCGGCCCGCCACCCGGCCGGGTCGCCGTCGGGCGGGGCGACGCTCGGGTCACGCGTGTGTTCGTCCATAACCCGTCGTACGTGACCTGCATGGGTCAATCCACCGGTCCTCAGAGCTCTCTCCCACACTCCGGACAGACGCTGTCGGAGGCCGCCGTCGAGTGGTGACAGCGCGGGCAGACGACGGCGTCGCTCGCCGATGCCGGGTCGTGGTACTCGCCGGTGTCTCGGACCGTGTAGACGACGATAGCGGCGAGGAGCAACGCCAGAAGGACACCGACGACCGGGAGCGCCCCGCCCATCTGGAGCGGGGTCGCGAGAGGCGCCATGCCGGTTCTCTCTCGGCCCACGCTGTTAGGCGTTTGCCCGACGCCCGCGTTCCGTACGACATTTATACCACACCGCCGTCAGAGCCGATGCGAGCAACGCGTGCGAGGGTAGCCAAGCCAGGAAACGGCGGCGGACTCAAGATCCGCTCCCGTAGGGGTCCAAGGGTTCAAATCCCTTCCCTCGCACTGTTGGACCGATACGGTCCCTCGCACACAGTGCCGGAAGACTCGCACGGAGCGGTCTTCCCTCGCAAACTCTCGGAACCACGCCCGCCAGCGGCGGCGCTTGACACCGGCCACAGAGCCACGGCGCTATCGGTCGGGACCCGACGGGTGGACTGGTCCGTGGCCGGCGTCGACGACGTGTCGGTAGGTCGCCGCTACGGGAGCTAGTCCGTGTATTCGCCTCGCCCGACTATCGGTGTCTCAGCCGATTTCTCACATATGGGTACTTTTATACGGGAACGTGAGTTAATGACTGTCATGGCTACCGACCAGTCCGACGGTTCAGGTATCCGAGTGCCACCGCTGGAGAACACGGCGTTCTTCTCCATCGAGGCGGACGACGACTACGTTCGCATCGAGCAATCGCTCGGGAACCAGGTACTGTACACGCCAGAGGAGGCCCGGGACATCGCCCACTCCATCTTGGACGCCGTCGACGAAGCCAGCGACGAGTAACCTCCCTTTTCCTGAAACCGAGGTGGTAAGTCCCCGGCACTGCCAGCCCCGGGCATGCCAGATGCACACCACCGTGCGGCGCTCGCGGAACGCGCCGCCCGGGCCGGGGGCGTCGTCGCACGACAGGCGTTCCGCGGCGACCTCGCCGTCGAGACGAAGGCCGACAAGAACGACCTCGTGACCGAGGCCGACCGCGACGCACAGAGTCAGGTCGTCGCGACGGTCCGCGAGGAGTTCCCGAACGACCCGTTCGTGTTAGAGGAGGACGTCGTCACGCTGAGCGGGCCGGAGACGGGCGAGACGGACCCGGAGGTACTCGACGCCGTCCCGGCGAACGGGCCGACGTGGGTCGTCGACCCGATAGACGGCACCGCCAACTTCGTCCGTGGGAACCGGACGTGGGCGACGAGCGTCACCGCCGTCGAGGACGGCGACCCGGTCGGGTCGGCGACGTACATGCCCGCAGAGGGCGACCTGTTCGCCGCCGGACCGGAGAGCGCGACGCGGGACGGCGCGACCCTCTCCGTGAGCGAGCGCACCGACCCCGAGACGTTCGCCGTCGCGCCGGTCGGCTGGTGGGACCGCGACGACCGGACGGAGTTCGCCGACCTGTGTGGCGCCGTCGTCGAGCGGTTCGGCGACATGCGCCGCATCGGGAGCTTTCAGGCGACGCTGGCGTACGTCGCCGACGGGGCGCTGGAGGGGGCCGTCTGTACGAACCCGAACCACCCGTGGGACACGCTGGCCGGCGTCCACATGGTCCGACAGGCCGGCGGGACGGTGACCGACGCCGACGGCGAGCGCTGGCGCCACGACAGCGACAGCCTCGTCGCCTCGAACGGCGAGGCACACGAGGAACTGGTCGCGGCGGTGTCGGAGACCCTCGCCTGAGCGCCGTCGCCGACCCGGCGGGCCGGTGTCGCGGCCCGTACGCACGCGACCGGAAACCTGAAACCGACGCACGCCGCTCACTCGCCCATGAACACGTTCGAGCAGGTCGTCGACGAGTACGGGGCCGGGCGGCTCTGGGTCGCCTCGTTCGTCGCCATCCTCGCGGTCGGCTTCGGCGCGGTTCTCGCGTTCCCGCGAGCCGTCTGGGACCGATTCCTCTGGCACTACTTCTGGGGACCGGTGTACGCCGACGCGAAAGCCGCGAGCTGTGCGGTGATGACCGACGGCGGTCCGGAACCGCTGTACGAGGGGTGTACCGCCGCGGTACAGCAGGGCCGCATCGTCGCCGAACCCGGCTACACCGTCGTCTCCGAAGTCGGCTACATGCTGATTCTGGTGTACATGCTCGTCGGCGTCTATCTCCTGCTGGACCGACTGGAGATAGCCGAGGACCCGAAACTGTACTTCGCGTTCGTGCCGTTCATGCTGCTGGGTGGCGCGCTCCGGACCGTCGAGGACGCCACCGACCGCGCGCTCGAAGCCGGGTTCGCCCCCATCGTCGAGTACCCGCTGAGTTCGCTCATCATCAGCCCGGTCATCTACGGGACGCTGTTCGTGATGACCCTCGTGACGCTGGTCGTCTGTCTCAGACTCGACCGGGAGGGGTACGTCGAGAGCTACTACCGGTCGACTGCGGCGGTCGGGAGCGTCCTCGTCGTCGTGACGCTCCTCTATCTGACCGGCGTCGCGACGACCACGGAGTACTCGACGCTGTACCCGTCGGTCCTGCTCACGACCGTCGGGCTAGCGACGGTACTCGCGTACGGCCTGTATCGCGCCTTCGAGTCGTTCGCCCCCGAGGTCAACGACGGCACCGGCTACATCGGGCTGGTCGTCATCTGGGGGCACGCCATCGACGGCGTCGCGAACGTCGTGTTGGCCGACTGGCTGGACGTGCTGAACGTGCCGCTGACCTACTACCCGAAACACCCGGCCAACGCGTTCATCATCGCGACGACCGAGGCGCTCCAGCCCGCCGGTCTGACCGCCGCTATCGGCACGTCGTGGCCGTTCCTCGTCGTGAAACTCGTGGTCGCGTCGCTCGTCGTCTGGCTGTTCAACGACGAGTTCCTGGACGAGAGCCCGCGCTACGCGTTGCTGTTGCTGGTCGCCGTCACCGCGGTCGGTCTCGGACCGGGGACGCGGGACATGCTGCGGGCCACGTTCGCCATCTGACTCAGAACTCTCGCAGCGCCGTCTCGGGGTAGTGTCGGACCCCGCAGTTCGGGCACTCTGCGACCGCGACCGGCGACCCGTCGGCCGCCGTCGTCTCGACGCGCACGAGGTCGTGTCCGCACTCGCTACACGGGAGGTCGAACTCGGTTACCATGCTGCTTCATGTCCAGTGCTATCGACTGGCACACGTCGATTACTGACGCGGTTCTCCGTATTAAACGACCCGGTGGGTCCGGTCAGGGGAACGGGTGGTGGTCCCGGTCCAGTCGTGGCTCGAAGCCGAGGTCCGTCGGCACCGTCTCCGCCCGGTCGCCGAAGTAGCTCTCGTCGAAGAACAGCGGTTGCGCGGTCGGACAGAACGCTCGGACCGCCTCGAACCCCATCAGTTCGAGGTCAGGCGTCGTGAGGCGACTCGCGTACGGGGTCAGTCCAGCGTCCAGCGCGCGGTCGACCAGTTCGGCCAGTTCGGCGTCGCCGGTCGGGACCGAGTCCGGGCCGACGCTCGAGAGGGGCACGGCCGTCTCCGTCTCGGTGAGCGACGCGGCCGCTTCGGGACGGTCGGCGTACCACCCGATTGCGCCGTCGGCGTCCGCGGCGTCTTCCGGTCCCATCCCGCGCAGTTCCATCCAGTTCTGGAGCGCCTCCTCGAGCGCCCCGGCCGCCGCCTCGGCCGGGTCGAGCCGCGCCGACGTGCCCAGCGCGAACTTCGGCCACGCCTCCCGCTCGAGAGCGACGGCGACCACTGGCACGTCGACGTCCTGTGTCAGCAACAGCGCGGTCACCTTGAGGTCCTCCGAGCGCGCTCGGCGCCGGAGGGTGTCGAACGGGCCGTCGTCCTCGACGACGACTTCCAGCGGGTCGTACGAGGAGTACCACGAGAGCATCGCCGCGTCGCGTTCGACCACCTCGTAGAGGCCCGAGAGGAGCGCGTCGGTCTCCGAACTCCCGAGACCGAGTCCCGTCGTCGTCGCCGGTCGAACGGCGCGGGACGGCGGCGGGTAGACGACGACTTCCGCCGGCGCGAGGCGCTGGGCGCCGGTGTCGAGATTCTCGGCCGGTACCCACGGGACGTCGGCGTCGCCGCCCCACGCCCCGTCGTCGGGGGCGACGAACTCCGTCGGGTCGAGGCTCTCCGACACCGTCTCGCTGGTCCCCGAGGCCATCGCTGCCGCCCGGTAGACCCCGGCGGCGTACCGTTCGTAGCTCTCGCCCAGCGCCTTCATGAACGCCGAATCCCAGTCTCCCGCGACGCCGGCGGCCTGCTGGGGGGCCGTCACGTCGCTGAACCGGGCGGTCTCCGTGAGTTCCGCGAGGTAGTACGGCGCCGGGAACGACTCGGCCTCACCCACGTTCCGGACGACACCGACTCGCTCGTCGAGGCCGGCCTCGGCGCGCGACAGGGCCTCACGCTCGTGGTCGCGGGGGCCGGCGTGAGTGAGCGTCCATCGGTCGTCTGCTCGACACGCACATCCCGGGACTGGGAGGAACTGTCGCTCGGTGTAGGGCAGTTCGAGTACCGTCCCGACGACGACGCCCTCGCCGACCAGTGCGCGTTCCACACGCCGCCCGGCGACGGCGCCGGCGAACCGTTGCGTGCTGGCGGCGGGAGCCTCTGCGGGGTCGGATTGCTGGTCGACGTTCGACCGCACGCGTTCGGTCAGGCAGTCGTAACAGCCGCTCTGAGGGCCGAACCCGGTGACGGCGGCGTCGACCACGGGGACGCCCCCGACGCCACCGAGTTCGACGGCGACCCACGGCGTCCCCGTCGCTCTCGCTCGCTCGTTCGCGGTGTCGAACAGGTCGGCCGTGACCGGTCCGACGACGACACTCAGGTCGGCGTCGTCGGTGAGCGGGTCCGCCGACCGGGTCACGTCCGCCGGCGTCTCCGACAGCGCCGCGACCAGCGATTCGACGGCCGGCCCGCTCCCGACGACTTCGACAGTACTCATGCCCGGGCAAACACAGAGGGGGCGGAAAAACCTATGCGGCCAGCAGACTCTGTGCGACCGTCGCCAGTTCGTCGGCGTCGGCGTCTTCGAGGCGTTCGTCCCCGAGCATCAGGCGGAGGCGCGGCCGCCCGACGTCGATAGGGACCTTCTCGGTGTCGATGAGCCCCATGTCCTCGAGTTTGGTCTTCGTCCGGGAGAACGTCGCCTTGCTCGCGAGGCCGACGTCTTCGCCCCACTTGCTGATGTCGTACAGCAGTTCGCCGTTCTTCGCGGCCACCAGCAGGCTGATGGTCACTTCGTCGAGTCCGTCGCCGTCGCCACGGGCCGTCGCCAGCGACCCGAGGACGCTGTCGAAGTCGTTCGCGGTCGCTTCGCCGATTTCGCTCTCCAGCGTGCTACGGACGGTGGAGATGGGTGGTGTCCGGAGAGAGTACGCCTCGGCCGCCTCCCACGTGGTGTCGTAGTAGTCGTACGCCCCGTCGACGAACTCGCCGTCGTCGGTCCCCAGGCCGCCGACGGCGTCGCCGATGGTCACGAGCGCGTACACGGTGTCGGCAGTGACCGCGACCGAGTGCGTCGGTACGTCCGACAACAACCGCATCGTCAGGTCGTCGCTCTCGACGAGGTCCGCGGCCGTGCTCGCCACCAGGAAGTCGTCCATGACGTCTTTCAGGGCTCGCTCGTCTGCCAGGAGCCGTACCTCCGGCGGGGTTGTCTGTTCGTCCAACGTCGTCACGAGTGCCGAGATGGTGTCTCGGTCCGGGTTCACGACGTACACCGGACCGTCGGCGCCGTCGAACACCGACGATAACATCGCTCCGACGTCGTCGTTCAGTAGGGTTGCACTCATTGTCCAATGTATGTATTGTGTCTTGTGACATTTAATTTCATCGGCCGGTCGGAGTTGAATTCTCGCACACGACCGCCACAGGCACCTTCCAGACAGCTTAAATATATGTTCCGGCCTAGCTATCAAAAACGAAACTAGAAGGCAGTACGGGGCCGACGTTCCGGCGTCTACCGGCCGACTAGTGACCCGTCGTGATAATCGCCGGGGTGCTACGCCGACGTGCGCAGTCGGGTCGCGAGGTCACGGGACCAGTGGAACCCGCCGTCGAAGATGACCGGCACCGAAACGGAGTCCAGCGTCTCGACGAACGTCTCCTCGGTGACCGTCGTCTCCGTTCGCCGGCCGTTGAGCGCGACTTCGCCGTCGAACGGGAGCGTGTAGCCGTCGCCCGCGTGTGTCGTCACCACTTCACAGACGAGGTCGTACCCTGACGCCGATTCGCGCACCCAGACGACGACGGGGTCGGTCGGACTGGGTAACAGCGCGTACGTGCCGTCACCGACCACCGCGTAGTCGTGCCCCATCACGATGCGACGCCGGGCCAACTGGAGGGCTCGCTGGATGCTGAATCCGTTGCTCAACAGGCGAGCGAACGCCGTCCCGACCAGCGCCGCGTGCCGGTCGAGGACGTCGTTGAACGTCACCGCACCGGCCACCGCCCCACAGTCGACGAGGTTCAGCCCCTCCTCGTACGAGCCACAGGCGTTGAGGAAGAAGGTCCGGGTCCGCGAGCGCGACACCTCGCTGGCCGAGAGGTTGCCGTCGGGACACCGGAGGCCGGCGTCGTCGCAGTGGCCGACGAAGTGGACGAAGTCGTTCTCGGCCTCGAACACCGCGGCCAGTTCGGCCGTCGTCAACGACTCGCTGACCGTGACGTCCATCGGGAGGTCCGCCGCGCGATAGATGTCCGTGACCGTCCCCTGTTCGTCGCTCATCTGGGAATCGTTCAGTACGACCGTGACCTGCATCCGGTCGTTGTCGCGGTGCCGGAACCGATACCGGTTCTCGTAGGCCGTCGTCGTCGTCTTGAACGCGTCGATTGGCGTCCCCGGCGCGAGCCACCCCTGCACGCGACCCCGCTCCCCACGGGGGTCGAGGACGGACGACTGCTGTGTACTCCCCCGTGTCGGATAGGCGTCCGAGAGCGTCCGGTCGAGGAGGTCACGCCGGTCCAGTTCCGCCCCCTCGGAGAGGTAGACGAGGCTCAGTTTGTCGAGCAGGAACGGCAGACAGCGCGCTCGTCCGAGCGAGGGGCGGACGTGCGTCGAGAGGTGCCACTCGGGAGCGGCGTCTCGAACCCTCTCCGTCGGGGTCGAGAGATACCGCTCCAGTCTGCCCGCGGGCGACAGCGCCCGGACCGATTCAGGGTCGAGTGAACACGCCGCCAACACCTCCGGGGCGGACTCGGGACTCATCCGACGGACGAGACAGTCGAGGTAGAAGACCTGTCGGAGCAACGATGCGACGTCGTCTTGCAACGCCGGGAGCGGACTGAACTCGTGTCTGACGTCGGTCCCCGACGCAATCAGCACGGGTCGGTCCCGTTCCTCGACACACACCTCCGCTCCGAGGTAGTACGCCAGCGGCGCCGCGACGAACACCGACTCGACGCTCTCGGGCAGACGCAGTTCGATACCGGTCGCCGGCCGGTTGTCCTCGATAGCGCCGGGGACCGACGCCGTGTCGCCGGTGGTCAAGAGCGGCGGGTGGTCCCGCTGGTCGGGATGTGACCGTGAGGGACTGGTGGTGTGGTGCGCGGCGCTCAGACAGGACACGCCGGTCGCGAGTCCGTCGACCGTGTCGGGGACCTGCACGCGAGGGAGCCCGGTGGTCGTCTCCCCGAAGCCGACGGTGACGGACTTCGACTCCCACAGCGAGAGGCCGGTCCCGTCGTCGGTCGGCCGCAGCGACGCCGGGCCGTCGAACCGGACGTACAGACGGACGGCGTCGCTGGCCAGTGGGTCGTCGGCCGCGGCGACCGGCGTCGTCTCGGTCGTCCCGCTCAGGAGAAACGACCCGGACGGGAGTTCCGAAGCGCTCGCGAGCGTGTACTGGGCATCGCAGTCCAGTGCCGTCACGGTGACGTCGTCGCACGGGACGTGGAGCCGTGCCGCCTCGCCGCTGTAACACTCCGCTGTCGGTCGCGGTATCGCGTCCTCGCACCGCTCCCGGCAGTTCGCTAACTGTTCGACCAGTGCTGTCGAAGACACTGTCTCCTCGTCGCCGACAGATGCGAGGTCAGTCCCACCAGAACTCGCATCCGCCACCCCCCAGGTGACCATGTGGTAGCCACTGTGTCCTTATGCATTATATACATACTGATGACTGGAGTCCCGTCATCGACCGACACCGGTCGGTCGTGCTCGCGAGGGGCCCCCGTGTGCCGGTCCTGTCAGTCGGTGGCACGCTCTCGGGCAAAGGGTAGATTATTGACGGGCGGGTCCCGAGGGTGGCACATGACCTACGACACCGTCCGCGAGACGGACCCGGCCGTCGCAGACGCCCTCGAAGGCGAGCGTGCCCGCCAGAACGATACGCTGGCGATGATCGCAAGCGAGAACCACGTCTCCGAGGCCGTCATGGAGGCCCAGAGTTCCGAACTCACGAACAAGTACGCGGAAGGCTACCCCGGCGAACGGTACTACGGTGGCTGTGAGTTCGCCGACGACGTCGAGGAACTGGCCATCGAACGAGCCAAAGAGCTGTGGGGTGCCGACCACGTCAACGTCCAGCCCCACTCCGGGTCGCAGGCGAACATGGGCGTCTATCTGGGCGTCCTCGAACCGGGCGACAAGATACTCTCGCTGGATTTGACCCACGGCGGCCACCTCTCGCACGGCCACCCGGCGAACTTCGCCGGGCAGGTCTACGAGGTCGAGCAGTACGAGGTCGACGAGGAGAGCGGCTACATCGACTACGAGGGGCTCCACGAACACGCCGAGGAGTACGACCCGGACATCATCGTCTCGGGGTACTCGGCGTACCCGCGTGAGGTCGACTTCGGGCGGATTCAGGAGACGGCCGACGCCGTCGACGCCTACCACCTCGCCGACATCGCCCACATCACCGGCCTCGTCGCCGCCGGCGTCCACGAGTCCCCGGTCGGCGTCGCCGACTTCGTCACCGGGAGCACGCACAAGACCATCCGCGCGGGCCGCGGTGGCATCATCATGTGTGACGAGGAGTACGCCAGCGACATCGACGCGGCCGTCTTCCCCGGGTCGCAGGGCGGTCCCCTGATGCACAACGTCGCCGGCAAGGCCGTCGGCTTCGGCGAAGCGCTGGACCCCGAGTTCGAGACGTACGCCGAACAGACCGTCGCCAACGCGAAAGCGCTGGGTGACCGACTCAAGGAACACGGTCTGGACCTCGTCTCCGGCGGCACGGACAACCACCTCGTGCTGGTCGACCTGCGGCCGTCGCATCCCGACACCACCGGCAAGGAAGTCGAGGAGAGCCTCGAAGAGGCAGGCATCGTCCTGAACGCCAACACCGTCCCCGGCGAGACGCGCTCCGCGTTCAACCCGTCGGGTATCCGCGCCGGGACGCCCGGCCTCACGACGCGTGGCTTCGACGAGGACGCCTGCCGCGAGGTCGCGGACCTCATCTACGAAGTGGTCGACGCGCCCCACGACGACGACGTCGTCGCCGATGTCAGTCAACGCGTCGACGAACTCACCGACGAGTACACCCTCTACGACTGAGCGGCCTCGCTGACGGCACGCCGATTCTTTTTCCTCTCTCGCCCTGAGCCGACCCGAACCTGTAAACGGCTCCCCGAGGTGGGTCGGGTATGCAACTTCGAGAGAGCCACAAACTCGCGGACACGGCTCAGCAGATCGTCGGCGGGTTCCTGTTGTCGGGCCCGTTCGTCGTGACACAGGAGGTGTGGGCGCTGGCCCGGAACATGACCGTCTACAACAGCCTCTTTCTGGTCGCCGTCGTCATAGCCATCGGCTACGGGGGGCTGTACGGAGCCGACACTAGCCGCGACCCCACTCGGGAAGCCGCCGTCGTCGGCGTCCCGATCCGGTTCATCTCGGTGATGGTCGTGGCCTTCGGCTCGGTCGGGACTCTCGCGTTCGCCATCACCGCGCCGGACCTCTTCCTACCGGACCTGTCACCGATAAAACGGCTGGTGGTCACGTCCCGCGTCCTCAGCGTCGGCGCGGTGTTCAGCGTCGTCGGCGCGGTGACGACCGACAGCCTGTTCCGGACGGAGTAGGCGGCCCCGGCGGCCGCCGGATAGTGACACTTTTGCCGACCGCCGTCGCCAATCCGGATATGACCGAGATTATCGACGGCGACGCGGTGGCCCAGTCGGTACGCGACGACCTCGCGACGGCCATCGACCAACTCGCCGACGCGGGCGTCCAGCCATCGCTGGCGACGGTTTTGATGAGCGACGACCCGGCCAGCGAGACGTACGTCTCGATGAAGCAGGACGACTGCGCTGAGGTGGGCATCGAGGCACTCGACATCGACATCGACCCCGACGCCGACGCGAGCGAACTGTACGACACCATCGCCGACCTGAACGCCGACGACGGCGTCAACGGCATCCTCGTCCAGATGCCGGTGCCAGACCACGTCTCCGACCGCGAGGTCCTGCGGGCCATCGACCCGGTGAAAGACGTCGACGGCTTCCACCCCGAGAACGTCGGGCGACTGGTCGCCGGTGACGCCCGGTACAAGCCCTGTACGCCCCACGGCATCCAGAAACTCATCGAGTCCGCCGGCGTCGACACCGAGGGCAAGGACGCCGTCGTTGTCGGCCGCTCCGACATCGTCGGCAAGCCGATGGCGAACCTCCTCGTCCAGAAGGCGCCGGGCGGCAACGCGACGACGACGGTGTGTCACTCCCGGACCCAGAACCTCGCCGAGAAGACCCGAAACGCCGACATCCTCGTGGCCGCCGCGGGCGTCCCCGAGATGATAGACGGCGACATGGTGGGCGAGGGCGCGACGGTCGTCGACGTGGGCATCAACCGCGTCGAGGCGGACAACGACAAGGGGTACGAACTCGTCGGCGACGTCGACTACGAGAGCGCGAAAGAGGTCGCGGGGGCCATCACGCCGGTCCCCGGCGGCGTCGGCCCGATGACGCGTGCGATGCTCCTGTACAACACGGTGAAAGCCGCGGGACTCCAGCACGACGTCGACGTCGACCTGCCCTGAATGCCCTCGCTCGCCGCCTTCGAGGACGACGGCGTCTACACGCGACGAGTCACCCGAACGGTCGAGACGGACGCGTTCGAGGCGTTCCGACGACGCGTCGAGGACGGACTGGCGTGGGGCGTCGGCGCACTCGTCGAGGACAGCGCGGACCGTCTCCTCCTCGTCTACGAGGACGAGACGTGGAAGCTCCCGGGCGGCGGCGTCGAACCCGACGAGAACCGGCGGGCGGCACTCGTTCGCGAAGTGCGCGAGGAGACCGGCGTCGGCGTGACGCCGGACGAACTGCTCGCGGTGACCGAGGTGACGCTGACCGACGGCGGCCGCGAGACGCAGTTCCACTTCGGTACGTACCGAGCGGCCCCGGGGGACACGACGCTCGCGGCGGACCCGGGACTGGACGGAGAGGCTATCGAACGCGTCGAGTGGCGGGGGTCGGTCCCCGAGAACTGTCTCGACTACGACCTGCTCCAGCGCTTTCGCTGACCGGCCTCAGAGCGCGTCGCCGTCGAGTCCCGACAGCCAGTTGTCGGCGGTGACGAACGCGCTCTCGTCGCCCTCGCCCACGAACCGTCCGAGGTCGCGGGCGGCGTGGAGCAAGCGATTCGCGTTCGCCGGGTCGACGTCGCCGTCCAGCGCCTCTACGCGCTTGCGGTGGTCGCGGATACGTCCGGATAGCTGGCGGCCCTGTTCGTTCGGATGGTCGTCGAGATACTGACGGACGTCGGACTGGTAGCGCTCGACGGCCGTCGCCATCGCGAGGCCGAAGGCCGACCGTAGTTCCGTCGGCACCTCGTCGGCACCGGGCCGGTCACCGTCGTCGGCCCCGCCGAGCAAGTCGAGGAAGTACAGTTCGGCGTCGTCGCTCGGACGCATCTCGTTCGCGACGTCGCTCGCGACGTACTGGAGTTCGACGGCAGCGACGTACGTCTCGTCCAGTGGCTTGAGGGTGCCGGTGTCGATGAACCCTCGCTTGCGGGTGTACTCACGACAGGTCTCGGCGGCGGCACTCGCGACGTCGTCGAGCGGGGCCTCGTCGATACGGTTCCGTACCGGTGTCAGGTCGAGCGAGACCGGTGCGTCGGTGTGTTCGGTCCGTTCGTCGACGCCGACGCTGTGGACGCTCCCACAGTCGGGACAGGCGATGCTGCCGGTGTCGTAGTACGACCAGCGGGCCCCACAGGACCGACACTCCCGGTCACCGCGAATTTTCATACGAGACACTGCGCTCGCCGGCCTCAAGTTTGTTCCGCGACCGGTTCGTACGCGTACCCATGCGTTCGGAATCCGAAGTGCGCGAGCAGTACGAGTTCCTCGCCGAACAGTTAGAGAGCGACGAGATGCGCCACGAACGCGTTCGGATGATGTTCACACACTACAAACGTGCACTGGGGTGGGTGCTCGAAGAAGAACACATCTGAGTGCGATTTTTACACGCCTCTAACGTTCGGTAACTAACACCAACGAGGCGGTGCCGGTACTTTTAAGTTCATCACCCTCATTCTGTCAAACGACGCTTCGCTTGGAGGGCCGAAGCGTCAGCGGGGACCAATTCAGGGCGGCAAGCGGTCGCGTTTTTCGCGACCGCTTTCCACTTACTTCGCTACACGACGTCGAACAGTCGTCGCCATCGCGCTCGCGATTACTCGATGTGTAACTCACCGGTAGCCGCGTCCTCGCCGGACGCGTCCTCGGGCCACTCCAGTTCGACTTCGATACTCAGTTCGCCGGGCCCGTCGGCGGGGCCTTCGCGTTCGGCTTTGACCTCGAACTCCACCTCGGCGGGCGGGTCCAGCGACACGGACTGGCCGCCGGCACTGAGCGCCACGTCGCCGCCAGCCGCGACGGAGTCGGCGAGCGACCGCAGGTAGTCGGCGACGGCCGCTCGGCTCATTCGCTGTTCCGTCTCGAACAGAATCTCTTCTGGCATACGCGTCCTACGTGTCGCGACCAAATAATATCGTCGGCATCACCTTCGACGGTATGATGTAATGCTGACTCGAAATCCCCGAACCACGATTCTGTATCTGAGGCGCCAGATAGTGGGGATACTTCGACCTATGTGGATGACAGCGGACCGAAACCCTCCGATTCGACACATTTAAGCGATTTAGACAATAAAGTATAAGTAGACCGTATCGATGCACGACCTGACAGGCTTCCAGCGTGACCTCCTCTACGTTATCTCGGGCCGAGAAGAGCCACACGGCCTCGCGATAAAGGAGGACCTCGAGGAGTACTACGAGAAAGAGATTCACCACGGCCGGCTGTATCCGAACCTCGATACGCTGGTCGACAAGGGCCTCGTCGAGAAGGGCCAACGTGACCGCCGGACCAACTTCTACACGCTGACACGGCGCGGCCGGCGCGAAATCGACGCTCGGCGGGACTGGGAAGACCAGTACGTCGACCTCTGAAACCGGTCCTAACTGACGTCGGGGTCGTCGGACCCCGTCGGTGGTGGCGTCGTCTCGGCCGGCTTCGACGTCGCGGTCTCGTCTTCGCTACCTGTCTCTGCGTCCGTCTCTGGGTCGCCGACCTCCTCTCCGACGAGGTTCGTCGGGTCGACCGCCCTCGGTCGAATCGGTTCGCCTTCGACGAGTTCCGGCAGGACGAACCGGGCGAACTGCACGACGAAGACCAGTATCATCGGCGCGAGGAAGATGCCGTACCAACCGAAGAGGAACGGCCCGAGAACGTACGCGAACATCAGCGTCCCCGTGTGCAGGCCCGCTTTGACCTCCGCGTCGCTGTCGCGTGCGCCGAACCGGCCGATAGAGAACGACTTGCCACTGGAGACGTACGGCCGGACGAGGAGGTCGGGGATGGTGTCGACGACGACGAACGCGACGCCGGTGAAGAGCGCGACGAACCACCACTCGCCACCACCCAGTGCCGTCTGCACCCCGAGGTAGGCGGCCATCGGGACGTAGACGATTTTCATCCCGATGATAGGGATGAGGCTCGCAGCGCCGGCGAGCAACCCGGTCAGGGCCGGGTACGGGACAGCCGTCCCGGCCGGCGCGACCACGTCGACGAGACTGAACGAAATCGCGCCGATGGCGCCGGTGACGATGGCGTTGAGGATGTTGCCGTAGAACACCTTGTGGAAACTCCGGTCGACCTCGTGGAAGTACCGGTCCAGGACGCCGCGGTGGTCGAGGAAGTCCTTGGCCCACTCGGCGAGTCGCGGGCCGTCGCGGAGCAAGTAGAACGCGACGGCGAACATGACGAAGACGTGGACGAGTCCGGTCCCGACGAACCCGAGGTAGTTGACGAACTGGCCGAGCGTATCGAGGACGGTCCCGGGCCCGGCGGCGTCCGAGAGCAACGCCTGCGGGTTCTGGACGAGTTCGGAGACGTCGAGGTACGGTTCGACGAACGAGGCGTAGGGACCGAGGTCAGCGGTGTCTGCGAACCGTTCGAACTCCTGCAACGCGATGGCGATGGTGTAGTACAGCAGGACGATGACGGGGAAGGCGAGCAGGAACAGCGAGAGTAGCGCCGCGAGCGTTCGCTGGCGCACCCGGCGGTAGACGCGGCGGTAGAGCGGACGCGTCGCGTAGTAGAGGAAGATACCGAAGACGAACGTCCCGACGAAGGTGTAGAGGACGAACAGGAGCGTGGCCGCGAGAACCGTCCCGAACGCTATCCAGAACGCTCGTGGCCAGTCTACGTCCACGTCGTACTGTGCCATTACATCCGATTTCACCCCGGCCCGCAAAAAGGTGTTCTGTCGCTGACCCGAATACTTTAGGCGCCGACCGAGTAGCCGTACCGTGAGCGTTCCGATACAGTTGTCGTCGTTTCCGGTCGATACGGCCGTCCTCAGAATCCTCTTAGCGGGCGCGCTGGGCATGTTTCTGGGGCTAGAGCGAGAGTGGTCACAGAAGACGGCGGGCATCCGCACGTTCGCGCTCATCAGCCTGCTCGCCGCCGTCTTCACCATCGTCGGTCGGGAGGCGCTCCTCGTCGTCGGCGGCGTCCTCGTCATCGTGCAGGGCGTGTTACTGGCCGTTCAGGGCCTCCTGCAGGAGGAAGAGACGCTCTCGATGACCACCTCCGTGTCGATGCTGGTCGCGTACGGGGTGGGGGCACTCGTCGCCGGCGGCTACATCCTCGAAGGCGTCACCGTCGCCGTCCTCTCGTCGCTGTTGCTCGTGCTCAAGCGGGAACTCCACAGTTTCGCGTGGGGACTCTCCCGGAAGGAGCTACGGGCGGCGACGGAGTTCGCCATTCTGGCGTTCGTCATCTATCCGCTGTTGCCCGCCGACCCGGTGGCGGTGCCCGGCGACTTGCTGGACATCACCGTCGAACTCCGCGTCATCTGGCTGATGGTCGTGTTCGTCGCGGGCATCGGCATCGTCAACTACGCCGTCGTCCAGAGCTACGGTGGTCGGGGCATCGCCATCACGGGCTTCTTCGGCGGCCTCGCCTCTTCGACGGCCGTCGTCGGGACGATGCTCGACCACGTCAGACAGCGGCCTGAAGCCACGTCGTACGCCGTCGCGGCCATCCTGCTGGCCGACGCCGCGATGGCCCTGCGGAACCTCCTCATCGCCGTCGTGTTCTCGTTCGAGCACGGCCTGCTGCTGGCCGCCGTCGTCCCGCTCTCGGCCGTCATCGTCGGGAGCGTCGTCGTCGCCGCCTACACGGCCGACTGGACCGAGACGGTCGACATGGAACTGGACAGTCCGTTCTCGTTGCAGAACGCGCTCGCGTTCGGCGGCGTGTTCCTGCTGGTCGTCGTCGTCGGCGGCGTCGCCAGCGCCCGGTTCGGCACGGCGGGGCTGTACGTCACGTCGGCGCTGAGCGGCCTCGTCTCCAGCGCCGGTGCGACAACCTCTGCGGTCCTCCTGTACCGCGGCGGCGCTATCGGCGAACAGACGGCGATGGTGGCGATTCTCGTCGCCACGGCCGCGAGCATCCTCGTCAAAGCGGCGCTCACTGCACCCGGGTCGAACCGGCAGTTCGCCTCCCGCGTCGCGCTCTGGAGTTCGGTCGTGCTGGGGGCGGCGAGCGTCGCCGCGGTCGCGATGCTCCTCTGAGGTCGCTCAGAACTGGTAGCGCCGGTCGTCGGGGTCGCCCTGTTGCTGTGGGAACTGGTTCCCGCCGGTCATCTCGTCGAAGGTCATCCCAGAGAGGTACTCGTCGTAGGTGGCGTCGTAGCCGGAGCGGAGGTGGAAGTCCAACTGGCCGCGGTCAACCATCGACTGGAACAGCATGTGGACCGCCCGGTGGACGAGTTCGTCGGGGTCCTCGGGGTCGAGAGCGACCGACAGCATCGCCAGTTCGTTGCGCGTCTCGCCGTCGAGCGAGACGGCTAGCTCCTCGCCGAACTCGGCGTACTGGTCCTCGACGTCGTCCTGAAGGTCTTCGAGGGTCACGTCTGGAGGCAGGCACACCGAGCGGAAACCCCTTGCGACTCGACCGGAGAGCGCCCCGTCGACGGACCGACCGTAACCACCACACACAAACCGGAACGGACCCAACGAAGGTGCAATGAGCGACCAGTCGGCGACAGACGCCGAGCACCTGCCGCCGGACCTCGACCGAGTCCAACGGGCGCTCGTCGAGTGGTACGAGGCCGACCACCGCGAGTACCCGTGGCGGCAGACCGAGGACCCCTACGAGATTCTCGTCTCGGAGGTGATGAGCCAGCAGACCCAACTCGACCGCGTCGTCAGCGCGTGGCGGGACTTTCTGGAGCAGTGGCCGACCGTCGACGACCTCGCGGCCGCCGACCGGGGCGACGTGGTCGGGTTCTGGACGAGGCACTCGCTGGGGTACAACAACCGCGCGAAGTACCTCCACGAGGCCGCTCGCCAGATCGTCGAGGAGTACGACGGCGAGTGGCCCCGCGACCCCGAGGGTCTCTCCGAGTTGATGGGCGTCGGTCCCTACACCGCCAACGCCGTCGCCTCGTTCGCGTTCGACAACGGGGACGCCGTCGTCGACACGAACGTCAAGCGCGTGCTGTACCGCGCCTTCGACGTGCCCGACGACGACAGCGCCTTCGAGACGGTCGCCGGGCGACTCATGCCCGAGGGCGAGTCGCGAGTCTGGAACAACGCTATCATGGAACTGGGCGGCGTCGCCTGCGAGAAGACGCCGGCCTGCGACGGCGCGCAGTGCCCGTGGCGCGAGTGGTGTCACGCCTACCAGACCGGCGACTTCACCGCCCCGGACGTACCCACCCAACCCGAGTTCGAGGGGAGTCGCCGGCAGATGCGGGGCCGCGTCGTCAACGTCCTCGACGAGTACGACGAACTGGCGCTGGACGACCTCGGCCCCCGCGTCCGCGTCGACTACGCGCCCGAGGGCGAGTCCGGCCGGGAGTGGCTTCGGGACCTCGTGACCGACCTCGCCGACGACGGCCTCGTCTCGGTCGACGACGCGAACGGGGAGACGACCGTGGCGCTCGACCGCTGACACCCGAAACCGGCATACTGACTCGCTCCGTACGACCGTCCATGTCGGGGGAGCGCGGACTGGGCGGCCGAGACGAACCGTCGCGGAGCACCGACGACCACGCGGAACTGCTGTCGGAACTGGACTCGCACGACCTCGCGCTGGCGATGGACCTCGTGGAGTCGGGCGACGCCGACGCCCTCGACGTGGCGGGCGGCGACCCGGACCCGGTGTTCCCCCAATCGGTCGCCAGCGGCGGACCGACCGAGACGGGCGTCATCCTCTGGACGCGCGTCTCGCCCGACCGGTTCGACCCCGAGATGCCCCTCGGCGTCGAGGTGGCCACGGACCCCGACTTCGAGGACGTGGTGTACGGCGGCGTCGTCACGGACGCCGACCGCATCCGGGCCCACGACTACACGGTCAAAGTCGATCTGGACGGGCGTCTCGACCCGGACAGCGAGTACCACTACCGGTTCGTCTACGACGGCGTCGCCTCGCGGACGGGCCGCTGTCGGACGCTCCCGCGCGCCGACGACTCGCCCGAGTCGCTCCGACTGGCCGTACTGGCCTGTCAGAACTACCTCAACGGCTACTTCCCGGCGCTGGGCCACGTCGCGGAGGAGGACGTCGACTTCGTCGTCCACCTGGGCGACTTCATCTACGAGTCCGACGACGGTCACTTCAAAGGGCTGGGCTCCTACGAGTACGAGGGTCGGGACCTGTCGCTGCCGAGCGGCTACGACCGTGTACACACGCTCGAAGACTACCGCTACCTCCACCGGACCTACCGCTCGGACCGGTTCCTCCAGCGAGCGCTGGAGTCCCACACGCTCATCGCCGGCTGGGACGACCACGAGATGGTCAACGACGTGTACTGGGACTCGCGGACGAACGCGCCGGCGGGCGACCACCCGCGCGGCGACGACCCGCAGTTCATGACGGAACTCGTCGCCGACGCGATGCACGCGTGGTGGGAGTACATGCCCGCCCGCGTCGAGTACGACCCCAACGGCGAGTCACTGCAAGACCGGTTCGTCCTCTGGCGGTCCATCGAGTTCGGTGACCTCGTGACGCTGGCCCTGACCGACGAACGCCTGTTCAGGGACCCGCCGCGCGAGGCCATCCCGACGCCGGACAACGTCGGTCCCCACCGGGAACCCCCCGGGCGGACGATGCTCGGCGACGAACAGCGCGAGTGGCTGATAGAGACCATCACCGAGTCGGAGACGACGTGGTCGGTGTGGGCCGACGAGGTGCTCACCATCCCGTTCCGCCTCGGGTCCGGCCCGCTGTCGGTGTATCCGGTGCAGGGCGGGTGGGACGGCTACACTCGCGAGCGCCAGCGCATCTCGGAGGCCGTCGGCGCCGCCGACGTGGACAACTACGTCACGCTGACCGGTGACATGCACTGCTACGTCGCCGGCTACCAGCAGACGTCCTACCCCGGTCGCGTCACGGGCGGCGAGGGCGTCGCACAGGGCGACCGCATCGGCGTCGAGTTCATGACGCCGGCCCTCACGTCGCTCAACGCCGCCGAGGCACTCCACCTGACTCGGGGGCTTCGGGGCCGACTCACCGAACCGCTCCTCACTAGACTGGTGACGGCGATGAACCCCCACATCGAGTTCTTCGACAGCCACAACTGGGGGTACTCGGTCGTCGAGTTCACCCGCGAGGACTGCACCTACGTCGGCTACGGCGTCGACAAGACGGTCGACTCGATGGACGCCGAGAAGTCCGTCGTCGCCGCCTACCGCGTCCCCGAGGGCGTCGTCAATCTGCAGGACGTCACCGAGCAGTATCGCGACGGATAGTACGGTTCCGCTACCCCTTTACTGGACGCGGCTCTGTCTCTACGCATGTCTCGACCTCACGTCGTCGGTATCGCCGGCAGCCTCAGAGACGCTAGCTACACGCGCGTCGGCGTCGAGCGCGCCCTCGAAGCGGCCAGCGAGACGGGCGCGACGACCGAACTGCTCGACCTCCGGGAGTTCGACCTCCCCGTCTTCGACGCCGACGACCGGGAGGCCGGCGACGCACTCGCACTCACCGACGCGGTACACGAGGCCGACGCCATCCTTCTCGGAACGCCGGTCTACCACGGGTCGTACTCCGCCCCGCTGAAGAACGCGCTCGACTACTGCGGGTTCGACGAGTTCGAGAACAAGACCGTGGGACTGCTCGCCGTCGCCGGCGGCGGGTTCCCCATCACCGCGCTGGAACACCTCCGGTCGGTGTGTCGCGCGCTGAACTGCTGGGTCATCCCGCACCAGGCCGCCATCCCGCGGGCCAGAAACAGCGTCGAGAACGGCGACATCGTCGACGCCGACGTCGAGGAACGCGTCGCCACGCTCGGCGAGGAGGCGGTCCAGTACGCGAACATCGAACCCGACCCGCCGTGCTTCGAGAGCACGGAGAACGTCGGCGCAGGCGATTAGTCGCGACGCGAGCGCGTGGGCGAACCGCGAGCGCCTATGTCGAAGGTGCGAACGACAGACGGGGAGGGCGACGTTAGCGGGGCCGACTCGCAACCGTCTTACTCGCCCAGTCGCTACACCGAGTCGTGACACAGTGGGTCGAGAACCCGACGGGCGGGCGCGACAGGGGGCCGAGTGCGCTGGTGCGCGCGTGGGCCGAGGTTCTGGTCCGCCCGCGACGGTTCTTCCGGACCGGCGTCGCGCCCGGCGACCAGGCGCCGGGCCTCGTGTTCGCCGCGGTGGTCGTCCTCCTCGAGGAGGCCAGCCGGTTCCTCGTCGTCGACCTCGCGCGCCGTGGCCTCGTCTCGACGGGTCCGTTCCCGTACCCCGCTATCGGCGAGTTTACCCCGGGCATCGCGGTGCTGGCGCTTCTCGGCATCGTCGTCTTCGTCGCGCCGGCGACGGTCCACCTGACGGCCGCGCTCCAGACGCTCCTGTTGCTGCCGGTCGCGCCGGACCGCGGCGGTGTCAGCGAGACGGTGCAGGTGATGTGCTACGCGATGGCGCCGTGTCTGCTGGCCGGCCTGCCGTCACCGGAACTGCGGGTACTCGTGACGGCGTGGGGCGCGGCGCTGTACGTCGTCGGGACGGCAGTCGTTCACGACCTCCGAGTCGGCATCGCGGCCGTCGTGGCCGCCCTCCCCGCCGCTATCGTCTTCGGGTACGGGTTCCGCGGGTTCGACGCCGCCCGCCGCTTGCTCGCGAGTAGTGGGTTTTAGGCGTCCGCCGCGCGCAGTACCGGCATGCTCAGTCTCGACATCGAGCAGTTCATGCTCGAACTGAAAGACGGCGCGTTCAAGAACGTCGGCCCGTCGAACAAGCAGGCGACGGTCAAGATGTACGACGTCGAGGGCGTCGACGTTCGCGAGTACGGTGACAAGCGAGTGAAACTTGCCTTCGAAGACGAACAGGGTAGCGAGATAGAGGTCGCGCTGTTCCCGGAACAGGCCAGAGCGGTCGCTGAGGGGCTCGAACTGCTGGAATCCGAGAGCGAGATGTTCGACTGAGAGAGGTCCGCACTCTCGGGCGTAATTCGACAACAGTTTTAGGCCCGAAGCGCTTCGTCCGGGCAATGGGTTCGTGTATCATTTGCGGCACGTCTGTCGAAGGACGCATCTGTGACCTCCACGAGGAGGATGCCGTATTCGAGTTCAGAGGCACCAGTCCCGACCAGCTATCGGTCGGTCGATACTACCGCGGCAGCGTCGACGGCTTCGCCGAGTTCGGCGTCTTCGTCGACATCGGTGACAGCGTCACCGGCCTCCTCCACCGGAGCGAACTGGACCGCCGTCTCGACTCCCTCGACTGGGACTCGGGCGACGAGGTCTTCGTGCAGGTGAAGAACGTCCGCGACAACGGTAACGTGGACCTCGGCTGGTCCATCCGCCAGTCCGAACGCGAGTTCCGCGGCGTCCTCGTCGACGACCCCGACGTGGGCCACTCGACGCTGCTCGAAGACGAGGCAGAGGAGACCGCCGAACAGTCGGGAAACGCTGACGGGGACGAGGGGTCGCCTCAGTCCCCCGACGCGTCCGAGACGGTCGAACAGACCGGTGAGGACGAGTCTGCTACGGCCGAGCAGGCCGCTGACGACGAGACCAGCGCGGACACCGAGACGAGTACAGAGACGTCCGCCGGAGCCGTCAGTCAGACCGGCGACGCCGACCGCGTGAACGGTGCGGGGTCGGTCGGCCAGACGAGCGACGACACCGAGGCCGAGAGCGTCCCGTCGAGCGGCGGTGCGGCCGCCGTCGTCGAAGCCGACGAACAGGACGAGGAAGCGGCCGCCGAGGACGCCGAGGCCGAACCACCGTCCGTCGTCGCCGTCGCCGCCCTCGACGACCACGTCGGCGAGGACGTCCGACTGGAGGGCGAGGTCGTCGGCGTCCGCCAGACCTCCGGGCCGACCGTCTTCGAACTGCAAGACGAGACCGGCACCGTCGACTGTGCGGCCTTCGTGGAAGCCGGCGTCCGCGCCTACCCGGACGTCGAAGAGGGCGACGTCGCCCGGTTCGAGGGCGAAGTCCGCCGCCGACGCGGCGAGATTCAGGTCGAGACCGAGAGCCTCACCGTCCTCGAAGCCGACGAGCGAGACGCCGTCGAACAGCGACTGGCCGACGCGCTGGACGACGAGGCCCGCCCCGACGCCGTCGACCCCCTGACGGACGACTCGACGGTCGAGGCGCTCTCCGAGGACCTCGTCGAGGCGGCCACCCACATCCGGAAGGCCGTCCTCACGGACCGTCCGGTCATCGTCCGGCACGCCAACACCGCCGACGGCTACCTCGCCGGGAGCGCGCTCGAACGCGCGACCCTGCCGCTGGTCACCGACCAGCACCGACGGTCGGACGCCCAGTACCACTACTTCGACCGGCGACCGCTCGAAGGCGGCGTCTACGACATGGACGACGCCACGAAGGACACGACGACGATGCTCGACAACCGCGCGCGCCACGACGAGACGCTGCCGCTGTTCGTCTTCGTCGCCGCCGGCGGTACCCGCGAGAGCCTCGACGGCTTCGAACTCCTGAACGTCTACGGCGCGCCGACCGTCGTCATCGACGACATCGACGTTGACGGCGCCGTGACCGACGCCGTGGACGCCGTCGTCTCGCCGAGTCTGGCCGACGCGCCGGACACGACGGCGACGGCGCTGGCCGCGAACGTCGCCGCCCACGTCAACGACGACGTGCGCGGTGACCTGCGCCACCTGCCCGCCGTGAGCGTCTGGGAAGGCGTCCCCGAGTCGTACCTCGACGCCGCCAGCGAGGCCGGCTACGACGAGACGGCCGTCACGCAACTGCGCGAGGCCGTCGCGCTGGAGGCGTACTACCAGTCCTACGAGGACAAGCGCGAACTCATCACCGACCTCGTGTTCGGTGACGACGAGGACGACGTGGGCGGCCTCGCCGGCCACGTCGCCGAGCAGTTCCGCGAGAAGGTCGACGAGGAGGTGTCGACGGCCCGCGCGAACGTCGACGTCCAGACCGTCGGCGACAGCGAGATAGCCGTCCTCGACACGGACGCGTTCTCCCACCAGTACGAGTTCCCGCCGGAGACGCTCCTGCTGGACGAACTCCACCGCGAGATGCGCGACGCGGTCGACGCCGTCGTCGGCGTCGCGACGGACACGCTGTACGTCCGCACCGACGCCGACGTGGACCTCCACGACCTGTCCGACGCCGTCGCGGAGGCAGTGCCGGAAGGCGGCGTCGCCACCCGAAGCGTCCGCGAGGGCTCCATCCGCTACTTGGCCGGCGAGCAGTCTGCCGTCCTCGAGGCGACGCTCGCCACGCTCAGCGACGACCTGTAACGACAGCGAGATTTTTCACCGGGGCGGCCGGAGGGGCGACTATGCCCGACGGCCCCGTCAACGTCGACGACGTCGAGTGGACCGACTACGACCACGGCCAGCGCGCGTTCAGACGCAAGCAACTCGCCCCCGCCGCCGGCGGGGAGGAACTCGGTGCGAGCCTGTACGACGTCGCGCCCGGCAAGCGCCTGTGGCTCCGACACTACCACGAGGGCAACGAGGAGGCGATATTCGTGCAGGAGGGGAGCGGGACGCTCAGGTTGGGTCCGGACGCCGACGAACACCGTCTTGGACCCGGCGACTACGTCGCGCTCCCGGCCGGCGAGGAGTCGACCCACGAAATCGAGGCCGGCGACGACGGGCTCCGGCTGCTCATGGTGTCGACGATGCAGGAACCCGACATCACCGTCTATCCCGACAAGGACATGGTGGGGCTGTACGCCGGCGCGGCCCCCGGCGGCGACAGCGACGAACGGAGCATCTCGACGTATCTGGACCTGCACGCGGAGATGGCCTACTGGGACGAGGCGTAGAGGGACGGGCCACTGTTTAACAGGCCGACGCCGCAATCCAGCCCAATGGCAACCGGTGGTATCTCCGTCCCCCTGTTGGCCGACCTGCTCGCGGTGTTCATCATCGCGGCCGGCGTCGGCATCTTCGTCGCGAAGGTCGGTCGCTTCCCGTACACTATCGCCCTGCTCATCGCCGGGTTCGTGGCCTCCGTCGTCGGCGTCTCGGTGCAGATAGAGCTCTCACACGACCTGATTCTGCTCGTCTTGCTGCCGCCGTTGCTGTTCGAAGGGGCGGCGACGACGGACCTCGAACGGTTGCGTCGGAACGTGGTCCCGATACTCCTGTTGGCCGTCGTCGGCCTGCTGGTCTCGGTCGGACTGCTCGGCGTCGTCGGGGCCCGCGTCTTCCCCGGGTTCGACCTCCTGCTCGCGCTCCTGTTCGCCGCCATGATACTGCCGACGGACCCCGTCTCCGTGCTGGCGCTGTTCGAAGAACTCGGCGCGCCGGACCGCCTCGCGACGCTCGTCGAGGGCGAGAGCCTCGTCAACGACGGCGTCGGCGTCGTCGTCTTCTCCGCGCTGCTTGGCTACGTCGGCAGTAGCGCCGACGGTGGCGCGGGGGCGTCCGAGTTGTTCTCCCCCAGCGGACTCGGGACGCTGTTTACCGACATCGCGCTGGTCTCCGGCGGCGGCCTGCTGGTCGGGCTCGCCGGCGGCGTCCTCGCGTACTCCGTGATGGCGTCGCTCGACGACCAGATGACCGAGATTATCCTGACCATCATCCTCGCGTACGGGGCGTTCCTGCTGGCGGAGCACTACGCCGCCGACGTGCTGGGCTTTCACCTGTCGGGCGTCATCGCCACCGTCGTCGCCGGGCTGTTCGTCGGCAACCGCGGCGCCGAATCCGCGATGAGTCCACAGACGAAGATAGCTATCTTCAACACGTGGGAGACGGCGGCGTTCATCGTCAACACGTTCATCTTCCTCATGATAGGCGTGACGACGCCGGTGGGCAGTCTGCTGGACAACGCCCACCTCATCCTCGTCGCGATACCGCTCGTCCTCGCGGCCCGTGCCGCCGTGGTCTACCCGCTCTCGGCCGTCGCCAACCGCTTCACGAACCCCACGGTCCCGCTCGACTACCAACACGTGATGGTGTGGGGCGGGCTACACGCCTCGATTCCCATCGCGCTCGTGCTGGGCCTGCCGCCGTCGACGCCGCTCCGGTCGGAACTCCGGGCGATGGTGTTCGGCGTCGCGGCGTTCTCGCTCGTCGTACAGGGCCTGACGATGTCGAACCTGCTCGACGGCCTCGGCATCGTGACAAAGAGCGACGCCGAAGAACTGTACGAACTGCTCACCGGCCGCGCGCGGGCCGTCGACGCCGCGCTGTCGGCGGTCGAAGAACTCCACGAGAACGGCGACATCCCGCAGGACGTCTACGACGACTTCACGACGGAGTACCGAGCGGAGAAAGACCAACTCAATCAGGCCATCGCGACGCTGATGGGCGAGAACCCGGAACTGCGAGACGAGCAGATTCTGGCCGGCGAGCGCCGCATCCTCCAACGGGAGAAGAGCGTGCTGATGGACGCGGTGCGGAACGGCGTCGTCTCCAGCGACGTCGGCGAGGAACTGATAGAGGAAGTCGACATCAAGCTAGACCGGGTGCAGGAGGGCGAACGGACCGTCTCCGAGCGAGGGGAGGGGTACGAGGAGTTCTGGCGCCAGCGAGCCGAGGAGTTCGGTCTCGGTGTCGGCGAGTCGGAGTCGTCCGAGGGCGGTGAGTGACCGACGTTCGTCGGCGAGTCGCGACTCCGTTCTCTCGGACCGAACCTTGCACGCGCAAGCCGTAGTCGTACCACTCGGGAACCTCGATACGGGGACGGATTCACAGATGCCGAACCGACGAAACTTCATCAAGACGGTCTGCGGGACGGCTGTCGCGATCGGTCTCGCTGGCTGTTCGGACGACGGTAGCGGTGGTGAGAGCGGCGATTCCGGCGACGGGACGCCCACGGACACGCGAACGCCGACGGCGACGGAAGCCCGGACCACGGAGAGCGACATCGACCAGACGTTCGACCCCGTCAACATGTCGGGTGACTCTCCGGAGCAAATCGCCGAGGGCGTGAACCTGCTGAGTCACACGGTGTACGAGACGTCGAACGGCGTGGGCGTCACGGGCGTCGTCGAGAACGTGGGCGACGTGACGTTCACCGAGGTGGTGGCCACGGTCACGCTCGTCGACGAGAGCGGCCGCGTCGCCGAGTTCGAAGACACCAGCGCCGCGGAACTGGACGAGCTGAGTCCCGGCCTCCAGTGGCGGTTCTGGATACCGTTCGAGGGCGAGGAACTCACCAGCGAGATGCGCTACGAGATCGACGTCGCGGTAGAGCGAGCGGACCCGACGGCGACGCCGGGCACGGAGACGAACACGACCGAGTCCTGAACCGGGGCCACGCCACCCGGACGACTGATTCGCGAGAGCGACACGCTTATTCGCGCGAGACGACGACTTCGGACAACAGCGATGAGCACGGAGACGCCGGACCCAGAGGAGACGGAGGCCTTCCAGCAGGTGTGTGCGGAGCTGGTCGACCGCATCCTCGCCGGCGAGGTGGAGCGCGACGAGGTGGAGTCGGCGAAGATAGACGTCTGTCGGGAGTTCTCGGCGCCGAAGGTGCCCCAGAACTCCGAACTGCTCGACTACGCCCCACAGGAACACCGGGAGGTGCTGGAGGAAGTCCTCCAGCGCAAGCCGGTCCGGACGGCGTCGGGCGTCTCGCCCATCGCCATCATGACCTCGCCCGAGCGGTGTCCTCACGGGAAATGTCTGTACTGTCCCGGCGGCCCGGACTCGGAGTTCTCCTCGGCGCAGTCCTACACGGGCCACGAACCGGCGGCCGCCCGCGGCGAACAGAACGACTACGACCCCTACGGACAGGTCACGCTACGGCTGAACCAACTGCGCGAAATCGGCCACCCCGTCGACAAGGCCGAACTCATCGTCATGGGCGGGACGATGACGGCCCGGAGCCACGACTATCAGGAGTGGTTCGTCAAGCGGGCCTTAGAGGCGATGAACGACTTCGACGTCGACGCCGACCCTCAGCCAGCGGAAGAAGTCAGCTTCGCAGAGGACCCCGACGAGTACGAGTTCCGCTATCTCGAGGACGTCGTCGCGGAGAACGAGACGGCCGACGTCCGCAACGTCGCGACGACGTTCGAGACCAAGCCGGACTGGTGTGACCCCGAGCAGATAGACCGGATGCTCCGCCTCGGCGGGACGAAGGTCGAGGTGGGCGTCCAGACCACCTTCGAGCGCATCAACCGCGAGATGCACCGCGGCCACGGCGTCCAAGCCAGTATCGACGCCAACCGACGCCTGCGCGACTCGGCGTTCAAGGTGGGCTTCCACATGATGCCCGGCCAACCGGGGATGTCCAAGGAGATGTGTCTGGAGGACTTCCGGCGCATCTTCTCGGAGGAGCGCTGGAAGCCCGACTACCTCAAAATCTACCCGACGCTGGTCGTCCCGGGGACGGTCACCTACGACTGGTGGCAGCAGAACGACTTCGACCCGCTGGGCAACCAGGAGGCCGCCGAACTCGTCGCCGAAATCAAGGACATGATTCCGCGGTACACCCGCCTCCAGCGCGTCCAGCGGGACATCCCGGCGGACTTCATCGAGGGCGGCGTCTGGAAGTCCAACCTCCGCCAGTTGGCGTGGAAGGAGATGGAGGACCACGACTGGACCTGTGACTGCATCCGCTGTCGCGAGGCCGGCCACAGCGACGAGGTGGCCGAGAACGTCGACCTCGACGTCATGACCTACGAGGCCTGTGGCGGCACGGAACACTTCGTCTCGTTCGAGGACTTCGAGAACGACGTCCTCGTCGGGTTCTGTCGCCTGCGGTTCCCGAACGACCCGGTGCGCCGCGAACTGCAGGACGCCGCGCTCGTCCGGGAACTCCACGTCTACGGGAATTCGGTCGGCCTCGGCCAGTCGGCGGGCGACGACGACCACCAGCACAAGGGGTACGGGAAGCGGCTTCTCGGGAAGGCGGAGGAACTGGCCCGCGACGCCGGCTTCTCGAAGATTGCGGTCATCTCCGGCATCGGCGTCCGCGAGTACTACCGCGACAAACTGGACTACGTGCAGGACGGCCCCTACGTCTCGAAGCGGCTGGAGTAAGGCCGCCTCACTGCCCACGTTTTCGTGCCGAGCAGGGACCGCAAACTCACGAGACTGGAAGCGTAGCTGGAGGGTCCTCTGTCCCGAAGCGGGTGGCGTGACTCACAGTCGCCCGTGCTTCTCGGCGAGGCCGACGACGCCGAACAGCACCGCGCTCAGGCCGCCCAGAACGACCAGCGCCGTGTAGAGGGTCCCCTCGACGCCGGCCGGCGTCCGCCAGAGTCCACCGAAGATAGCGAGGCCGACCGCGACGTCGCCGAGGCCGCTACAGTCGTGCAACTCGACCGCTCGACCGCCGACCCGGAGGAGACGCTCCGTCGCGGCGACGAGGAACAGACACCCGGCGAGGGCGAGGAACCCGACGAACGCCGTGGTCCCGACGCCGCCGGTCAGGGCCGCCGGCCCGAAGAGGCCGGCGAGAAGTGCCACACCGGCGAAACAGCACACGCCGGCCAGCAGGTTCAGGCGGTTCACCACGCTTCCGTTCGGCCGCGAGTCGGAAATCCGATGCGGCTCCGGGCGTGAGTCGTGCGTGCATGCCGCGTATCCACCGCGAGACCCGCATCGACGCGCCGCGTGAGCGGGTGTTCGACCTCGCGCGCCACGTCGAGGCCCACGTCGCGACGATGCCGAACGAGGAGGCGGTCCGCGGGAGCGGTCTGCTCGGCCCCGGCGACGTGGTGACGTTCCGGGCACCGCAGTTCGGTGTCTCGTTCGAACTCACCGCCGAAGTGGTCGAGTTCGAGCGACCGCGCCAGTTCCGAGACGTCCAGCGTGACGGCGTGTTCGGGTCGCTCTCGCACGAACACACCTTCGCGTCCGTCGACGGTGGCACCGTGATGACCGACGACGTGCGCTTCTCGATGCCGTTGGACCC
This sequence comes from Haloarcula rubra, assembly GCF_019599465.1. Lineage (GTDB taxonomy): Archaea > Halobacteriota > Halobacteria > Halobacteriales > Haloarculaceae > Haloarcula > Haloarcula rubra. Next base: position 440,333 of record NZ_RKLR01000003.1, on the reverse strand, counting down.
GCTCGGACGACTCGGGGCACCGGTCGCCCGCTGGCGACTCGCACGACTCGTCGACTACCACGCCGCGGCGCTGAAAGCACTGGCAGAGGGCGACGAGTGGCGGACGTTCCTCGACGACTGAGCCGCGGGCTTCGCCCGTGTCGCCCGCCTAACGAGGCTGGAACGACCGACTGACCCGTTCGCACACGGCGTCGTAGGTGTCCGGACAGGGGTCGCCAGCACCGACGGCGGTCCGGACCTCGATTTCGTAGGTGCCGTCCGAACCGGGGATACCGAAGACCCACGCGACGGCCGTGTCGTCGGTCCGACGGACGGCGACCGCTCGCTCGCCGCCGTCGTACGTGACTGTTCCGCCCGCCTCCCAGCCGTCTCGCTGGACGTACCGTTCGCCGACGTCCTCCTCGTCGACGGGGCCACGCTGGGTGACCCGAAGCGTCTGTTCGTACTGTCCGTCCTCGGCCGCGGCGTAACCGATGGCGGTCACTGCCTCGGTGTCACTTGACCGCTCCTCGAACACCGCTCCGGCCATCGGATAGACGAACGTCGCCACCAGCGGTCGGTCGCCGGGGTCGTAGCGCTGGTCCGTGTCGCCGAAGGCGGCCGCACAGGACCCCGCCAGACTGGTGTCTCCGCTAGCCTCGCCGCTGTCCGTCGGCAACGCGTCCGTGTCGTCCTGCGCCGTCGTCGGCGTCGCGGCCGGAGCGTCGCCGAGACAGCCAGCTACCACCGTCGTCACTCCGCCAGCGGCGAGGGCGGCGAGAAACCGACGTCGGCCCACGGTCCCGTGATTCGTCCGGTTCATGTCTACCATACGGCTACGGGATGGCTTAACCCCCTCTCAGGGCGAGAGAAACTCTCTCAGGCCGGTCTGTCCGGTCACTATCGGGAGCGTTCTGCGACGCTACTGTTCAGCAGTTCCTCGGCCAGAACGTCTACACCCAGTACGTCCTCGCCGGGGGTCGCCGTCGTCTCGAACCCCGCCGGTTCGGCGGGCGGGCCGCCGCGACTCCCCCGCGGCGGCGGGCCGTGCGCGTAGACGCCGCCCGGGTTCGGAAGGGTCCAGACGTGCATCATACAGGGGGTTCTGCACGGCAGGCGGAACCCGGTGTCGGCCCCGTCCCCCCACACCTGCTGGTACTTCCACCACGCGTACCGCCCCGGCAGACCGACGTGGTGGTGCCACGGCGAACAGCGGTCCTCGTCGTCGCCCTCGCCGTAGACGTCGGGCGGGTCGTCGAGTCGCTCTCCGTCTCTCGTCGCCACGAACATCACGCCGAGGGGGCGCCACCACTTGTTGTCGACCATGACGGCGGCCGGCCGACTCGCGTCGAGTATCGAGTCGTCACCGATGTACCGTGGGTTCAGCCAGTGGGACCAGCCGCCGGCGTCGCCGTCCGTCAGGAGGTCGAAGTACGGGACGAACCCGTCGTCGAGGAGCGCACCGACGGTGTCGAAGTCGGCGTCCAGCGCCGCCGCGGCCTCGTCGCTGAGTTCCTTCGTCCGCGGGTGGTCGTCGGTGCACCCGGCCGTCGTCGCCGCCTCGCAGTCGCGCATCGCCGGCCGCGTCGTGGCGTCTGGACAGTCGCCCGTGAGAGAGAACGACGGACTCGCGTTCCCAGTGGCCCCCGAGAGGCCGAACACGCCACCGGAAGCCCGCAGTACGTCGCGCCGGGAGAGCGACCCGGACGTCTGTTCGTCGGTCATACGGTACAGTGGCACAGACCAAGATTCAATAAACAATCAGCACTTATCCCTCGCCGTCTCCCGATAGTGTGACCTTATCGACCATCGCTGGGCCGCCCGCGCCGTCGACGGCGGGTGCGTGACCGGCGTCGACACCACGACCCACGGTAGGGACAGCCACACACGATTCCGCAGTGTTTTGCTGGTCCGGACCCTGTGTAGTGTATGGTCCGTCGTCTCGGTGAGGGCGTGTGGCTCCTCGAACTCGGTCTGATTCCACCGCTCGCCTCGAACGCGTATCTCGTCGACGAGCGTGCACTCGACGCCGAGAGCGACGCACTGACGCTCGTCGACACCGGCCTGTGGTGGAACGAACCCACCATCGTCGACGAACTGGGGGCCGTCGGTTTCGGTCCCGCCGACCTCGACCGCGTCCTGTTGACTCACTACGACCTCGACCACGTCGGCGGGCTGAACCGACTGGTCCCCGAGTTCGACGGGCCGGTCGCCGTCGGGAGCGACGACCTCGAACTGCTCTCCGGGCACGTGGACCCCGAATTGCTCCACCACAAGGGGCTGTTCCACCGGGCCAGCAGACGGCTGTTCCCCTTGCCCGACCTCGCGCTGGAACCGGTGGAAGACGGCGACGCTATCGGCGGGTTCACCGCCTACCACACGCCGGGGCACAACCCGGGCCACGTCGTCTACCACCACGCGGCGGCCTCGACGGCGTTCCTCGGTGACCTCGTCTGGGAGGACGAGGGCGGTCTGACGACGCCCTTCTGGGGCGACTCCTACGACATGGACCTGCTCCGCCGGAGTGTCGCGGACCTCTCTGCGCGAATCCCGCCGTTCGAAATCGCGGCGATGGGCCACGGCGACCCGTTGGTCGCGGACGGTGACGACGCGCTTCACGCGCTCGCTGGCCGGGTCTAACCGAACGACAGCGGCTCCCTCTCCCGTGTGGGGGTGGTTATTTACTCGCGCCGACCTTCCGTTCGAGTATGACAACGACGCTGGCAATCGTCGGCGCCGGAGCGGCCGGGGCCGCGGCCGCGTACGCCCTCAGGGACGCGCCCGTCGAGGTGACGGTCTTAGAGAAGAGCCGTGGCGTCTGCGGCCGGGCCGCTACGCGACGCAAAGACGACTGCACCTACGAGTACGGGGCGAACTACCTCAAGGACGACGACGCCCGGGTCACGGAACTGGTGACCGAGACGCTCCCGACAGACGGCCTCGTCGACGTCGAGGACCCGATTCACGCCTTCGAGCGGAGCGGCGGCATCCACGAGGGCCGGGACGCGGACGACCACAAGTGGACCTACGAGGACGGCATCACGCAACTCGCGAAGCGCCTGTTCGCCGAGACGGACGCGACGGTCCACAACGGCGTCCGCGTCGAGACGCTCGACCGGGCGGACGGCGGGTGGCGAATCGTCGACGCCGAGGAGACGGACTGCGGCGAGTTCGACGCCGTCCTCCTCACGCCGCCGGCCCCCCAGACGGCGGACCTCCTCGGACAGGCGCGGTGGGACCACGACGACTGCCGGGACTTCCGACAGACCATCGCCTCGGTGCCGTATCGGACCGTCGTCACGGGGGTCTTCCACTACCCGTTCGAACTCGACGTCCCGTGGTACGGCGCGGTCAACACCGACAAGGACCACGACGTCGGGTGGGTCGCCCGCGAGGAGTGCAAGGACGGTCACGTCCCCGACGGCGAGTCGCTGCTGGTTGTCCAGATGAACGAGCCGTGGTCGGTCGCCAACTACGACGAGCACCCCGACCGGATACTCTCGGCCATCGCCGAGCGAACCGCGGGTCTGGTGGCCGACGACCGGCTCACCGACCCCGACTGGACGGACTACCAGCACTGGCGGTACGCCCAACCGGAAGCCACCGTCGACCACGCCGAACTGGCAGGCGCCACGGACCACGACCTCTACTTCGCCGGCGACTGGGTGGCCGACGAACCCCGCCTGCACGCGGCGGTGCGGAACGGGCTCGAGACCGGCGAGGCCATCGCCGACGAACTCGCGTAACCGGCCCCCTCGTCCGTCGGTCCCGACAGGCCTTTGCGTCGGCGCCGACAGCCACCGACATGGACACGAAGCGGGAACTGACGAGCGTCGACCTCGCGGCCCTCGAGGGCGAACTCGCCGACTACGAGGGCGCGAAACTCGACAAGGCCTACCTCTACGCCGAGGACGACCTCGTCCGACTGAAGATGCGGGACTTCGACCGCGGGCGGGTGGAGTTCATCATCGAGGTGGGTGACGTCAAGCGCGCCCACGTCGCGGCGGCCGAACACGTCCCGGACGCCCCGGGCCGGCCGCCGGACTTCGCGATGATGCTCCGGAACCGCCTGTCGGGGGCGGACCTCGTCCGCGTCGAGCAGTTCGAGTTCGACCGTATCGTCGAACTGGAGTTCGACCGCGAGGACGGGTCGACGACCATCGTCGCGGAGCTGTTCGGCGACGGCAACGTCGCCGTGCTGGACGAGTACGGTGAGGTCGTCGACTGTCTGGAGACGGTCCGTCTGAAGTCACGCACCGTCGCGCCCGGGACGCCCTACGAGTTCCCGTCGGCGCGGTTCAACCCCCTGACCGTCGACTACGAGGGGTTCGTCGCCCGCATCCGCGACTCCGACTCGGACATCGTCCGGACGCTGGCGACCCAACTCAACTTCGGGGGCCTCTACGGGGAGGAACTGTGTACGCGGGCGGACATCGACTACAACGTCCCCGTCGAGGAGGTGACCGACGAACAACTCGAACGGCTCTACGACATCGTCTCGGAGTTGGGTACCCGTCTCCGCGAGGGTGACCTCGACCCACGGGTGTACTACGACACGCCCGAAGGGAGCGAGGACACCGAGGAGAACCGCCAGCGCGTCGACGTCACGCCCGTTCCGCTGGAGGAGTACGAACACCGATACAGCGAGGCGTTCGAATCGTTCAACGACGCACTGGACGACTACTTCTTCAACTTCCAGCGGGAGCAGGAGGTCGAGGGCGGCGAGACTCAGCGCCCCGACTTCGAGGCGGAGATTTCGAAGTACGAGCACATCATCCAGCAACAGCAGGGCGCTATCGAGGACTTCGAGGCCGACGCCGAGGCCGAACGCGAGAAGGCGGAACTGCTGTACGCTCGCTACGACCTCGTCGACGAGGTGCTGTCGACGGTCCAGCAGGCCCGCGAGGACGACGTGCCCTGGGAGGAAATCGAGGCCACCTTCGAGACGGGCGCGGAACGAGGCATCCCCGAAGCGGAGGCCGTCGTCGGCCTCGACGGCAGCGAGGGGACCGTCACGCTCGACGTCGACGGGACCCGCGTCACCGTCGACGCCAACACCGGCGTCGAGAAGAACGCCGACGAACTGTATCAGGAGGCCAAGCGCATCGAGGGCAAGAAGGAGGGCGCGATGGCGGCCATCGAGGACACGCGCGAGGACCTCGAAGCCGTGAAACAGCGCCGCGAGGAGTGGGAGGCCGACGACACCGATACGGCCCCGGAACCGGACGAGGAGGACGACGACGAACCCACCGACTGGCTCTCCGAGCCCTCTATCCCCATCCGCAACAACGAGCAGTGGTACGAACAGTTCCGCTGGTTCCACACCTCCGACGGCTACCTCGTCATCGGCGGCCGGGACGCCGACGACAACGAGGAACTCGTCCAGAAGTACTGCGAGCGGGGTGACAAGTTCTTCCACGCACAGGCCCACGGCGGCCCGGTCACGGTGCTGAAGGCGACGGGGCCGAGCGAACCCGCGAAGGAAGTCGACTTCCCGGACTCCTCACTGGAGGAAGCGGCGAAGTTCGCCGTCTCGTACTCCTCGGTCTGGAAGGACGGGAAGTTCGCTGGCGACGTGTACATGGTCGACCCGGAGCAGGTGTCGAAGACGCCCGAGAGCGGCGAGTATCTGGAGAAGGGTGGGTTCGCCGTCCGCGGCGACCGGACCTACTTCGAGGACACGCCGGTCGGCGTCGCCATCGGTATCACTTGCGAGGACCGGACCCACGTCGTCGGCGGTCCGCCCGCCGCAATCCGCCCGCACGCCGCGACGAGTATCACCGTCGAACCGGGCCAGTACGCCCAGAACGACATCGCCAAGCGGCTCTATCGGGAGTTCAAGGAACGCTTCGCCGACGAGACGTTCGTCCGGAAAGTCGCCAGCCCCGACAAGATTCAGGAGTTCCTCCCCCCGGGCGGGAGCCGAATGGTCGAGGAGTAGCACGGCTCACGCAGCTTCATATACTTGTCGGTCGTAGTATACGTGTAGAGACGCGGGGCGCCGTACGGACAGGACGACACCCCGTCCGTGTCTCGGGAGCCAACAATGTTTCAAGAAGCCCTAAACTACCCACGGAACAGCGACAGCGCGGTCAAGAACGTCGTCGTCGGCGGTCTACTACTGGTCTTTAGCTTCCTGCTCGTCCCGACGTTCCTCGTCTTCGGCTACCTCGCCCGGACGCTCCGGCACGTGATAGACGGCGTCGAGGAACCCCCGGCGTTCGACGACTGGGGCCCGATGCTCGTCGACGGCCTGAAGGTGTTCGCCATCGGGTTCGTCTACGCGCTGGTACCCACCGTCATCGCAATCGCGGCGCTGTTCGCCACCGGCGTCACCGCCGGCATCGGCGGAGACAGCAGTGGGGCCGGGCTCGCAATCGGCCTCATCGCGGTCGTGACGGCGCTCCTCGTGACCGTCGTCTCGCTGCTCGTCGCGTACGTGATTCCGGCAGCCGTCGTCGCCTGGGTCCGCACCGACAGCCTCGGCGCGGCGTTCTCGCCCGCCGAACTCCGCCCGACGGTCTTCAGCCGAACCTACGCCACCGGGTGGCTCGTCGCCTTCGGTATCAGCCTCCTGAGCGGTATCGTCATCGGCCTGCTGAACGTCGTCGTCGTCGGCGCCATCCTCGCCCCCTTCGTCACGTTCTACGCGAACGTCGCGGGGGTCCACGCGATCGGCTCGGCGGTCCGGGAGATGCCCGCCGTCGACGAGGGGCCCGACGCCCCGGCCAGCCAACCCGCGGCCTGAGCGACCGAACACGAGGTGGACCGGATTTTCGTGACAGTCGTCGTCAAGTGACGACCATCGGCTATCGAGCGTGCCCGTATCCAGCATGCTACTCGTAGTGTCTTTTCAGCCCGCCTTTATCCCCTTGGCAGACGTACTTTCCTCCGTTACTGCTACGCTGGGCCAACGACGAGTGTTCTCGAACGTGGCGCCGACGGAGGCGGTGACAAAGTGATACCCATGTTCGAAGACGCACTCAGATACCCCTGGCGAGGCGAGAAGCGAGCCGAGACCCTGCTCATCGGCGGCGTGTTGAGCCTGCTCGGGTTCCTGCTCGTTCCGATACTGTTCGTGTACGGCTACATGGTCCGGGTCGTCCGGCAGACCGCGGCCGGTGACGCCGCGACGCCGCCGCGATTCGACGACTGGGAAGAACTGCTGGTCGACGGCGTCGTGGCGTTCGTCGTTTCGGTGGTGTATCTCTTCGTCCCGGTCGTGGCCATCGCACTGGCGGCGTTTGCCTTCCTCGTGCCCGTCACCGTCGTCGAGGGCGGCGTGGGTCCCAGAGCGGGGATGCTGGCGGCCGGCGGACTGCTGGTGGCGTTGCTGGCACTGTCGGTGACGCTGCTGCTGTTGCTGGTCGCGCTGTACCTGTTCCCGGCGGGCATCGCGGCCTACGCCCGCACCGGCCGGGTCACCGCGGCGTTCTCACCCGGCGACCTGCGGACCGTCGCCGGCGACCGGCGCTACGCCACCGGCTGGCTCGTCTTCGTCGCCATCGCGGTGCTCGCACAGGTGGTCTCGGGGGCCGTCGCGGCGACCGGCGTCGGCGGGCTTCTGGTCCCGTTCCTCCTCTTCTACGCCAACGTCGCCGGCGCGTACGCCATCGGCGTGGGCGTCGCCGACCTCGAGCTACGGGACGAGGCCGACGAGGACGCCACGGCCAGTCAGCCAGCGGTGTGAATAGCAGGGCACTTGTGGACGGGCGGCCCACCACTCGGTATGCAGATCAAGAGCCGGCAGGCCACCGGCGAGGGTCGCGAACGCGTCGAGGTGGTCCCCGAGACGCTCGACGACCTCTGGCACCTCTCACACGTCGTCGAACCCGGCGACCACGTCTCCGGTGACACCACGCGGCGCATCCAGCGCAACGACGACAATCTCCGTGACAAGGGCGGGGAGCGTGAACCGATGTGGCTGAAGATAGACGTCACCGACGTCGAGTTCGCGAAGTTCGCCAACCGTCTCCGAATCGGCGGCGAAATCGTCGACTGTTCCCGCGAGGACCAACTGGGCTTTCACCACACGCTGAACGTCGAGGAACACACCGAACTGACAATCGAGAAGCGCTGGAAACCGGACCAGAACGCGCGATTGGAGGAGGCCGTCGAGGCGACAGAGAACCCCGACGTGGCAATCGCCACCGTCGAAGAGGGCGAGGCCCACGTCCACACCGTCGCCCAGTACGGCACCGAGGAACGCGCCTCGATAACGTCGACGACTGGGAAAGGCGAGTACGCCCGGCCACGCGACGAACTGTTCGGCGAACTCGCCGACGTGTTGAAACGACAGGACGTGGACGCATACATCCTCGCCGGTCCCGGGTTCACGAAGCAGGACGCGCTGGACTACTTCGAGGACGAGATTCCGGATATCGCCGAGCAGATTACCGTCGTCGACACGGCCGCAGTCGGTGACCGGGGCGTCCACGAGGTACTGAAACGCGGCGCGGTCGAGGACGTCCAGCAACAGACCCGCATCGCCGAGGAGGCCGACCTCGTCGACGAACTGATGGCCCGCATCGGCGAGGGGAGCGAGGTGGCCTACGGCCCGGAGGAAGTCGCCAAAGCCGCCGACTTCGGCGCCATCGAGACGCTGTTGGTCGTCGACGAGCGACTCCGCGAGGAGCGGTCGGGCGAGGGCGACTGGGACGTCGACGTCGACCACATCATCGAGACGGCCGAACAGAAAGGCGGGTCTGTGACCGTCTTCTCCGCGGAGTTCGCCCCCGGCCAGCAACTGTCGAACCTCGGCGGTATCGCCGCTCTGCTTCGCTATCGTCTCGACTGACGCTCGCCGTCGGTACGAGTCGGTCCGCCACTCACCCGGAGTATCGTATCTTGTAATCGCCCGAAACCGTTTTTCCCTGTCCTACCGAGGAGGAGTTATACACTCGTCGAGAGGGTGGCCTGGATGGCATTCGAGGAACAACCGGACTTCGCGCGACAGGTGGCCGACTTGAACAAGTACGGTCAGGCACTCAACCGCTGTGAGACCGTCGAGGAGGTGGTCTCGCTGACGCTGGAGGCGATGTCGCTGCTCTTCCAGTTCTCCTACTCGACCTTCGTCGAGGTCCGTGACGGTGACCCGCACGTGGTCCACAGTACGAACCCCCGGACGACGGCGGGCGATCAGCCGAGCGACGTCGCGGCCCGCGCACTGGCGGCCGGCGAGACGGTCGTCGCGACCGGCGAAGAGGCCGGCATGACCGCCGACTCGGAGGTGACCGCCACGCTCGCCGTCCCGACGCAGGTCGGCGGGGAGGTGACGGCGATTCTGGTGACTCGCTCCACGTCCGTCGACTCGTTCGGCGAGGAACAGACCCGCCCGCTCGAGATTCTGGCCTCCCACGCCGGGACCGCCATCAGTAACATCCGCTCGCGCGAGCGCCTCGAACGCGCTCGGCAGGACTTAGAGACGCGCAAGGAGATGATAGAGATGTACGACCGGCTCTTGCGCCACGACCTGGGTAACGACCTGCAGGTCATCGCCGGGTTCGCCGACGCCGTCGCGGCCGACGTCGACGGCCAGACCGAAGAGTACGTCGGCAAGATACAGCGGGCGGCCCGGAGTTCCGCCGACCTCATCGAACGCGTCGGCGACCTCGTCTCGACCCTCGAAGCACAGGACGAACCGGAACCGCGCGACCTCGGCGCGATACTCCGGAGGACCGTCACCGAAGTCGCGGGGAACTACGACAGTCTGTCCGTCGACTTCGACCCGGACGAGTTCGACCACCGGGTGTACGGCGGGGAACTGCTCGACTCCGTGTTCACGAACCTCGTCTCGAACGCCGCCGTCCACAACGAGGGCGACGTCGAGGTGCGGGTCTACACCGAGGAACTCGGGACCGAGGAGGTGGTCGTCGGGTTCGCCGACGACGGCGACGGCGTCCCGGAGCGCCTCCGCGAGGAGATATTCGAGATGGGGGCGAAGGGTCCGGACAGTTCCGGGAGCGGGTTCGGTCTCGGCTTCGTCCGGGCGCTGACCGAGTCCTACGGCGGGAGCGTCAGCGTCGGCGACAGCGAACTGGGCGGGGCGGACTTCCGGGTCACGCTCCAGCGCGTCTGAGTCAGCGCTCGTCGACCGTTATCGAGAGGCCGTCTTCTGCGAACCGGACGTCGCCGTCGTAGCGGTCGCCGAGCGACGACAACATCTCCTCGTGTCGGCCCTCCGTGTGGGGGTAGAGGTGCGTGAGGTACACCCGTCCGAGGTCCGCGTCGGCCCCAGCGAGAGCCTCACCGAGCGCCGACGGTGTCGGGTGGTTCGAGACGTCGACGTCGTCGGGGAAAGAGCAATCGTGGACGAACACGGCCGCGCCGTCGGCGAACTCGACGAGGTCGGGGAACGCCTCGGAGTCGCCGCTGAACGCTATCGTCGGCCCCCCGGTGGCCGGCGTCACCCGGTAAGCGAAACACTGCATCGAGTGTCTCGTCTCGACGTGCTCGACGTCGAACCCGGCGAGCGAGACGGGACCGTCGACGTCCCGGAGCGTCAAGTCGAGGCGGTCCTGCATGTACTCGTGGACCGAGAGCAGGTCTTCGACGAGCGACTGGGTGCCGGGCGGCCCCGCTATCGTCAGGTCCGTCTCGCCGGCCAGCCAACGGGCTTTCAGCAGGACGTCGAGGTCCGAGACGTGGTCTAAGTGGTGGTGTGTCAGGAGGACGGTGTCGACGCCCTCGTAGCCGCGGTCCGTGCGAGCGAGTGCGTCGAGGACCCCGCTCCCGCAGTCGACGAGCAGGGCGTCGTCGCCGCTCTCGACGAGGTAACCCGACTGCGCGCGGTGCCCGGTCGGCATGGCACTGCCGGTGCCGAGGAACGTGAGTCGCATACCCGGGACGACCGCTCGGAGGCGGAAAGGTATTGGTGTCGTCAGCGGGGTGGGCGGACGTCGATGGAGGGTTGGGAGGGGGACCGTTCAGGGTCGCGTCGGCGGAGGGCTGGGGGAGGGGGACCGTTCAGGGCCGCGTCAGCGGAGGGGTGGGCAGCTGTGGCCGCCGGCGGGGACCGGTGGAGCGGTGACAGGGGAGCGTGCCACCGGGTCAGGGCGGAGTCGGCCGAACCGGGTCGCCCCGCGACGGCGCGTTTAGGGGTTGTTCCGGGTATATAAAAAGTCCAACTGAGGCTCAAAACTCGTTTTGAGCGACCGGAAGCCGGTCAGTAGTCGGCGTACGCGAGCGTCACCGCGACGATGGCGACGACGAGGAGTCCCCCGAGAAAGAAGGCCACCCCCGGTTCGACCTCGAACCCACCGCTGCCGGCGGCCGTCGTCGCCACCTCCGTCGCCACGTCGAGGGCCTCTGGTTCTTCGGTGGCGACTTCGGTGGGCGTCGGCGTCTCCGTCGCCTCGGCGATGCTGACACCGCCGCCGTCGCCGGACGTCGTGGCAGCCTCTGTCTCCGTCGAGACGGCCGTCGGCGTCGGGGTCGCCTCGGTACCCTGTACGGCCGCGTCCCCGCCACCCGACCCGCCCGACTCGGCGCCGTCACCGGAGGCGGCGGTCCCGAAGGGGAACGGGACATTTCCGAGCAGTATCTGGAGAATCAGGCTCGCTGCCGTCAGGATACCGACGGCGGGCATCAGGCGCTTGACGAGGGACTTGAGCGACCGTTTCCGGTCCTGTGTGCCCACGAACAGCACGAGGGGGTCCTCGGGCGGTTCGTACACCTTCATCTCCTGGCCCTTCTCGGAGTACTGCGTGCCGGCGACGGCTATCAACTCCTCGGTTTCGAGCTTTTCGAGGTGGTAGGAGACCTTCTGGATAGACATCCCCAGTCGGTCCGCGAGTTCGGATGGCGTTCCCGGGTCGTCGTAGACGGCGTTGAGTATCTCGCGGGCCGTCTCGGAGGAGAGCGCGTCGAGGACAGCGGAGACGTCGTCGTCGACACCGACGATCTGGAGTTCGCCGTCCTGTGACGCACTCGCGTCGGGACCACGCGAGGGCAACAGAGACATAATCGAGTCTACCAATGTCCAGCGTAATGAATCTCGTGGAGACTGCGACGGGAATTTCACTGTTCCAGTGGCCAGTTTAAGACGGTATTACCCACGTCCGTACTGCCCGGATGCCTAACTATCGTGGCGGAACCCACTTCCCCCCGCAGGCCGACGCTGACACAAGAGCCGACAATGGGAGGACGAGAGCGCCTCGCGGCGACCGACCCGGCGTTCGACGCCGACTCGGTCGCTATCGACGACGCGGACGTACTGGACTGTCTCGCGCCCGTCGTGCAGGACTGGTGGGTCGAGCAGTTCGGCGAGTACGTCCCCGGGAACGGCGGATTCTTCACCCCGCCACAGAAGGAGGCCATCCCGCTCATCCACGAGGGCGAGAACGCCCTCATCTGTGCGCCGACGGGGTCGGGCAAGACGCTCGCGTCCTTCACCGGCATCATCAACGAACTGTTCGCGAAGGCCCGCGAGGACGACCTCGACAACTCCGTCTACTGCCTGTACGTCTCGCCGCTGAAGTCGCTGGCAAACGACATCCACCGGAATCTGGAGGTGCCGCTGGACGGCATCACCGACAGACTCGACGAACAGGGCGAGGACGTGGCGATTCGCCACGCCATCCGCCACGGCGACACGAGCGACAGCGAGCGACAGGCGATGCTGGAGACGACGCCGCACATCCTCAACACGACGCCGGAGACGCTCGCCATCCTGCTGAACTCCCCGAAGTTCAAGGAGAAACTGGAGACGGTGGAGTACGTCGTCGTCGACGAGATTCACAGCCTCGCCGAGAACAAGCGCGGGACCCATCTCTCGGTGTCGCTGGAGCGACTGGAGGCCATGACCGAGACGTCGCCCACCCGTATCGGGTGTTCCGCGACGGTCGAACCGCTGGACACCGTCGCGGAGTTCCTCGTCGGCCGCGAGGAACCGGGCGGCGAGTCCCGACCGTACGAAATCGTCGACACGCGGTTCGCGCGGGACTTCGACGTCGAACTGACCTGCCCGACCGACGACCTCATCAACACGCCGAGTGACGTCGTCACCGAACGCTTCTACCGCGACCTCCACGAGCAGATTCAGGACCACACGAACACGCTCGTGTTCACGAACACGCGCTCCGGAGCCGAACGCGTCCTCCAGAACCTCCGCGAGAACTTCGCCGACTACGACGCGGACAACTCCGGGTGTCACCACGGGTCCCTGTCGAAGGAGAAACGACAGGGCATCGAGCAGGCTCTGAAGGACGGCGAACTGGACGTCGTCACGACGTCGACCAGTCTGGAACTGGGTATCGACATGCCCTACATCGACCTCGTCGTACAGGTCGGGTCCCCGAAGTCCGTCGCCTCGCTCCTCCAGCGCGTCGGCCGCGCCGGCCACCAACTCGGGCAGACCGTCGAGGGTCGCGTGGTCGCACTCGACCGCGACGAACTGGTCGAGTGTGCGGTGATGCTGCAGAAGGCCGAAGACGGGTTCGTCGACCGGGTGTTCATTCCCGAGAACGCACAGGACGTGGCGACACAACACGTCTACGGGATGGCCATCAATCGGGTCCGGCCCGAACGGGAGGTCCGCGGCATCCTCGAACGAGCGTACCCCTACCGGAACTACACCGACGAGTCGTGGGAGCAACTGTGTCGCTACCTCACCGCGGACTACCCCGGGATGGAGGAGAAGAACGTCTACGCGAAGATATGGCGGGACACGAACGACCCGCCCGACGGCGAGTACCACTACGAGGAGTACGAGGTGGGCGAACCGCTCGTCGGCAAACGCGGCCGACTCGCCCGCGTCATTTACATGACCAACATCGGCACCATCCCCGACTCGTTCACCTGCGACGTGTTCGTCCGCGGCGGCGACGAGTGGGTCGGGCAACTGGACGAGTCCTACCTCGACACGCTGGAACAGGGCGACGTCTTCGTGCTGGGCGGGTCCAACTACGAGTACCGCTACCGCCGCGGGTCGAAGGTGTACGTCGACCCGACGAGCGCCCGGCCGACGGTGCCGTCGTGGTTCTCCGAGCGCCTGCCGCTGTCGTACGACCTCGGGCGGGAGATTCTCGCCTTCCAGCGCGAACTGCTCGAGAAACTCGAACGCGGCGGGATGTCGGAGGTGCGAAACTGGCTCCGGAACTTCCCCTTGGACGAGAACAGCGTCCGCGCCATCGCGCGGATGTTCCGCGAACAGGTGGCCTACGCCGGCCCGGAGAGCGTCGCCACGGACGAGCGACTGGTGATAGAGGAGGCGATGGACCACGACGAGTACGAGCGCCACTACTACGTCCACTCCAACTACGGCCGGCGGTTCAACGACGGCCTCTCGCGACTGCTCGCCTACCGCGTGGCACAGGCGGCCAACGCCAACGTGCAGGTGGCCGTGGCGGACAACGGGTTCACGCTCTCGATGCCGCTCAATCGGAAGGTCGATATCCAGCGCATCGTCGAGAACGTCGACCCGGAGGACGTGCGGGGTGACCTGCGAGCGAGTCTCGACGGCACCGACCTCCTCCAGCGGTACTTCCGCATCAACGCCACGCGGTCGCTGATGATTCTGAAACGGTACAAGGGCTACGAGAAGTCCGCCAGCGAACAGCAGGTGTCCTCGGAGATGTTGCTCGGGTTCGCCGAGGACCTCGGTGACTTCGCCGTCGTCGAGGAGACGTACCGGGAGATTCTGGAGGACAAACTCAACGTCGCCGGCATCGAGGACGTGTTGACCGACGTACAGCGGGGTGCCGTCGACGTCGTCTCGACGCGGGTCGACTCGCCGTCGCCGCGCGCGTTCGGGCTGGCGACGCTGATGGCCAGCGACGTGGTCCTCGCCGAGGACGAGTCCGCCGTCCTCGAGGAGTTCCACCGTCGCGTCCTCGAAGAGATAGAGGGCGACGGGGACACCGACCGGTCGGTCGCCACCGACGACTGAGCGTCGTAGATGGCGGTATCAGTTGCCCGAACGACAAGACGGGTCATAGTGGCGACCGAACGTCCAGTGATGCCACACCACACACACGGCGAGGACCGCGAGGAACCGGAACCCGGACACGTCCACGAGGCCGTCGACGCCGACGTCGACGCCCGCGACGACTGGGCGCGGCGGCGACGGAAGGGCATCCCGACCGACAAGCAACTGCTCGTCGTCGCCTGTATGGACGAACGAATCCCCGTCGAGGAGGCGCTCGGCCTCTCGCTGGGGGACGCACAGATTTACCGGAACGCCGGCGGGAAGGTGACGGACGACGTCGTCCGGTCGGCGGCGCTGACGACACAGTTCTTCGACACGACCGAGATTATCGTCGTGAACCACACCGACTGCGGGATGATGAGCGCGAGCGACGAGGACGTGGTCGCGGGACTGGAGGCCGCCGCTGGCGGGGACTTAGACGACGTAGACGTCGACCCGTCGATGCCGGACCTGAACCTCGGCGACCACTCCGTCGCGGAGTGGATTCGCATGACCGACGACATCGACGAAGCCTGTGCGGCACAGGTGGAGTACTTGCGGAACCACGAACTGATTCCGGACGACGTGACGGTGACGGGGTACGTCTACGAGGTGGAGAGCGGGCACCTCAGGCGGCCGGGCGAGCGAGTGGCCGAACAGGTCAACGAGCGAGTGTGAGTCGACCGGGAGCGAGGGGCGTGGTGGTGTCGGTGGTCGACTGACTCCGTCTCACTCCCCCGCGCCGTCGAACTCGGCGAACTCCTCGATAGAGACGAACACGCCGCCGCGCATCGTCGGTTGCATGACGTACGCGGTCGGGTACTCGTCGGCGACGGCGTACACGTCGGGCGTCTTCATCTCGACGACCCGTTCCTCGTCGAGACCGTCGATGAACTCGGTCGTCACCATCGGTTCGACGAACGTCAACTGTCCGGTGCCGTCTCCGTCCGGGTCGTACGCGCCGTAGATGTTCGTGTGCGTGAACGACCCGTCGGGCTGGAACTCCGCCCCTGTCGTGTCGGCGAGGTGTTCGCCCATGTGCGGTTCGACGAGTGGGGTGTCGCGTTCGCCGTCCCCGTCGCTGTCGATGACGGGCAAGCGCTGGTAGTCCGTGGGCGTCTGCGCGTCTGGGAGGTCGAAGGTCGCCGGCCCGCCGAGGATGCCCTCGACCATCTCTTCCGGGACCACGTAGAAGTGGAAGTCGTAGTGCGGGACGGTGTAGACGTCCGGCGGTGGGTGGCCCTCCGGGTTGTAGTGGAACCCCACGAAGGTGAACTGGTGTGTGTCCACCGACGAGGGCAGTCCCAGATGCACCCCCAATGCGTCGTCGTCGAAGGCCGCCAGTGCGTCTGCGTCGACGTAGACGCCGAGCGAGGAGAGTGCCCCCTGCGGGTTCGTCGTCGCGTACGTCTGGACGACGCCGTCGAGGTAGCCGACGTCGTCACCCCACACGACGTCGTGGTTTTCGGGTTTCGGATGGGCCGCCGTCCGCGTCGAGAGGGCCGCACCGCCGACGGTGAGCGACCCCACGAGCACCGTACTCGTCGCCAGCCCTCGCTTGAGTGCGTCGCGTCGTGTCAGTCCGTTCGCTGATTGTGGGTCTGGCATGTGAATCCGGGTGACTCGTGTCACCCGACCTAGCACACCCGGCGCGGTCGCATAGTTATGTGTCTCGAACGGGTCGGTAGCGAAGCGTACGCTGTGTCGCTGGACGAGACGGTAGAGTAAGTGTCGGATACGTCCGTATAGACCCCGTGACGGGGGACCGGTGATAACGCGCAATCGTGTAATCTGGCAGACGGTTCGTGCCGTGGACCCGGATCGAAGTGTCAGACTCGGAACGTCGAGGGTCGCTTCGCCGTGAGAGACACCCGGTGGGGCGGCGCTCGGCCCCACACTTAATCCGCGTCTCGCACTACGGGTGGCGTATGGAGTCGTTGCATCCGCGAGTGAGACTGCTGTGGGCCGGCCGGACAGTCGTCTTCGCGTCAGTCCTGCTCGGACTCGCGGTCCTCGCAGACCGGTTGGTGGTATCGGTACCGCTCGACCTCGTCGCCGTCGGGTGGGGCGTGCTAGTGGTTCTCGGCGCCGTCCACGCGGTGTTCGCCCACCGAATCTGGCGGTTCGGGTTGCAGGACGACGCGCTGTTCCTCGTCCGCGGGGTCCTGACGCGAACGGACACGTCGGTCCCCTACGTCAGGGTCCAACACGTCGACACGACCAGAGGACCGGTCGAGCGAGCGGCGGGTCTCGCGAGCGTCGTCGTCTACACCGCCGGCTCTCGCGGCGCGGACATCACCATCCCCGGTCTGCGTCCCGAGCGAGCGACGGAACTGCGCGAGCGCCTCCGTGACCTCGCCAGCGAGAGCGAGGCCACCGACGCAGTATGAGACGGCTCCACCCGCGGAGCGCAGTCTTGCGCGTCGGCCGGGCCGCCGTTCAGGGCGCCGTCTTCGGCTTCTTCGTCGGGACGGCGTTGGCGGGGTCGCTCGGCCTGCCGGCGTGGGTCGGGCCCGCGCTGGCCCCACTCGGAGCGACGGTCACCGGGGGGTTCGCGCTGGTCCGGTACTACCGGTTCCGCTACGAGATTGTCGACGAGACGCTGGCCGTCGAGTCGGGGGTGCTGGCCAGACAGTCGCGTGAGATACCGCTCGGTCGGATTCAGAACGTCGACCTCCGGCAGGGCGTCCTGAACCGGTTGCTCGGGCTGACAATCGTCGACTTCGAGACGGCCGGTGGGAGCACCACCGAGGCCTCGCTGGACGCCGTCGCCCCCGAGGAGGCCGATAGACTCCGTCGCCTCGTCCAGCAGTTCGACCGTGAGAGCCGCGACCGAGCGGCCGGGACCGTCGACTCGTCGGCGGACGAGACGGACAGTGAGGCTTCGAGCGAGTCGGCGGCCGACGACGAGGTGACCGACCTCTTCGCCTTCTCGTGGCGCGACCTGCTCACCTACGCCGTGGTCTCCGTGCGCCCGGCCGCGCCGGTGTTGACGCTCGCCGGCCTCCCGCTGGGTGGGGACCTCGTCGCCGCCATCGTCCGGTTCAACCTCACGCTCGTGGGCGCAGAACCGGCGCTGACGCCGTCGGTGCTGGAACCGTTCGGCCCGCCGCGACTGGTCGCACTCGCGCTGCTGACGCTCGTCGAGTTCCTGCTGGCGGCGCTGGTCGTCAGCGTCGTGCTCACCGTCGTCGAGTACTACGACTTCCGCCTGTTCCGGGAGGGCGACGACCTGCGGTATCAGCGCGGCCTCGTCCGGCGGTACAGCGGCACCATCCCGCTGTCGAAGGTCCAGACGGTGACGGTCAAGGAGAACGTCCTGATGCGACGGTTCGGACTGGCCACCCTCGTCGTCGAGACGGCGGGGTACGGCGGCGGGACCCAGCAGTCGGAACAGGGCGTCGCCGTGCCGATGGCTCCCCGCGAGGAGGTGTACGAACTCGCGCGGGACATCGAACCGTTCGGCACCTTCGAGTTCGAGCGACCGCCGACCCGCGCACGTCGGCGGTACGCGTTCCGCTTCGCCGTCGTCGCCGCCGTCCTCAACGGGGTCGGCTACGCCGTCGACACGTTCTTGCTGGAGTCCGGCGACTGGTGGGTCCTGTTGGGGCTGTTCGTCCTCGTGCCACTGGCGGCCCACCTCCGGTGGCGACACCGCGGGTTCGCACTGGACGACGACGTCCTCGCCACGCGTGCGGGGTTCTGGTCGCAGACGACGCGAATCGTGCCGTACTATCGCGTCCAGACGGTGTTCGTCGGCCGGTCGCCGTTCCAGCGCCGCCGTGACCTCGCGACGGTCACCGCCGACACCGCCAGTACGGCGAGTGTTCTCGGCGGATCGGCGACTGCCTACGACGTCGACGAGGAGACGGCGACCGACCTGCGGACGGAACTCCGGAAGCGTCTGTACACGGATTTACTGGCGCGGAAACGCGCACGCAGGATGGACGAGAGCGGTCGGTAGCGGTTCTGTAGAGGGGGACGTGGTCGGGGGACCGGGACTGTGGCGCGTGGAGGGCGACGTCAGGGCGGTCCGGCCCGAGCGGTCACTCGACGTGTCGCTTCCCACACTGCTGGCAGGAGAAGAGGGTCCGGTCGGACAGCTCCTGTTCGGCGGCCAGCGGGAACCCACAGTCAGGGCAGTCTGTCATACGTTGTATTCGTGGCCGGCGGGTTTTAAAATACGGTACTAACTATGCAGGGTCCCGCCCGCCTCCGGCCCACTCGACCATCCGTCCGTACACCTCGTCCGTACCGAGTGCGTCCGCGTCGCCCACGAGGACGAGGGCCTTCTTCGCTCGCGTCATCGCGACGTTGATACGCCGGTAGTCCTCGAAAATCGGCCCTTCGAGGGCTCCCGTCGCGACGAAGGAGACGACGATGACCTCCTTGCTCGACCCCTGAAACCGGTCCACCGTGTCGACGGCGACGTCCGGCAGGCGCCGGTCGAGTTCGGCGACCTGTGCGCGGAACGGCGCGATGACGCCGATGTCGTCCGCGGGCACCCCCGCGTCTCGGTACGCCGCGACCACCTCGGCCACGGCGTCGGCCTCGACGGGGTTCGTGTTGCCCGTCTGCGTCCCCTCCGGGTCGACGAAAGCGACGCGGTCACGGAGGTGGGCGGGCAACGCGTCCATCGAGACGCCCGGGAGGTCGTCGATTCGCTGGGCGGCCACCTCGCCGGTCGCCGGCCGTAGCTGACCGTCGTAGAACTCCCGCGAGGCGAACGCCTGAATGTGTTGTGCCATCCGGTACTGGCGGTCGAGCATCACGCCGGCGTCGGGGTGTGTCTCGATGAGTCGCTGGAACAGCGACGTCGAGAGCGTGGCGTCGTCGGACTGGACCACCGGTGGGAGTTGCTGGTGGTCGCCCACGAGGACGAACCGGTCGGCGAGGGTCGTCGCCGCCAGCGTGCCGGGTTCGGTCAACTGACCGGCCTCGTCGACGACGGCGACGTCGAACGACTGGCTCTGCATCGCGGTGCCGCCGCAGGTGGCCGTCGTCGCGGCCACGACCTGCGCGTTCTGGAGCGTCGCCGCACACTCGCCGGGGTCACCCGACTGTTCCAGTCTGTACTGCTGCATGTCCTCGCGAACGCCGCTCTCGGTGCCGACGCGGACGACGTCCGTGTAGCCTTGCTCTTCCAGCGCCTCGATGGCGTTGTCGACGGCGCGGTTCGTGAACGCCGACAGCAGGACGCGGTCACCCCGGTCGACGAGCGTCCGGACCATCCGCGCGAGCGTGTAGGTCTTCCCGGTCCCCGGAGGCCCGTGGACCAGCGCGAAGTCCTGGGCGCCGACGGCCAACTGGACCGCCTCGTTCTGGGCCTCGTTGTTGTCGATGAACGTCTCCTCGACAGTCTCGAACTCGGGGGCCCGACGCCCGAACAGCACGTCCTTCTCGTCCGGCGACTGGGTCAACAGGGCGTCGTGGAGCGCGTTCTGGAGGCGGTCGGTGGTCAGCTCAGAGGGGTACACGTCCAGTCGGCGGAGGTCCAGTGGTTCGTCGGCGGTGACGACTATCTCCTCACCCACTCGCTCGACTCGCGCCAGTTCCGCGTCCCCGGTGACGGGGTCCCCGTCGCTGGCCATCACGAGGTCACCTTCGCGAATCTTCGAGACGGCGCCGGTACCGGTGGCCCGGAGCTCCCAGCGCCCGCTGTCGAGTTCCGTGCGCCCGACGGGGTCGAGGTCCACCAGCGCCCGGTCGTCGTCGGCCCGTTCCTGGGGGGACTGCTCCCAGAGTTTCGCGTACTCGCGGTGGACCGCCCGACGCTCGGCCTCGATGGCGTCGTAGTACCGCTCGAAGTAGTCCCGCTCCTCTTCGGGGATGGCGACGCCGACCTGTCCGGCCTTCGACTCCTGGTCGAGACGGCCGGAGACGGCCATGCAGGTGTCCTGCTCGAAGCAGTACTCACACTTGGCGTTGGCCTCGTACCCCGTCGGGACGCCGGTGTCGTGTTCCATCGCCGCGATGGCGTTCCGGGTCCGAATCACGTAGTTCAGCAGGCCCGACCCGATGGAGAACTCCTTGGCCGGCGAGAGGTCCCCGCTCTCCTCGGTGCGGTCGACGGCAGCGTTCTTCGTGTACAGGAGGGTCCCGGTGTCCGGTGCGGCCTCGATGGGCGTCGTGGTCCCACCGTCACCGGCCATCACGGCGCTCGCGTCCAGCGAGTTCGCCGCCCGTTCGCCGAGCATCAGCGCGTACGCCGTCGCCTGAATCTTGTCCTGAAACCGCGGTTCGCGCTTCGTGTTCTTGCCCGTCTTCAGTTCGACCGGCATCCCCCGTCGGACGGCGTCGGCCCGCCCCTTCATCCCGTACCGTTCGGAGATGAGCGTCATCTCGGAGCGCCACTCGCTCTCCGCGGGACTGAAGTCCCGCTCCGCGCTGTCAGCGGCTTTCGCCGCTCCGTCTTTGTCCGTGAGCGTCCCCTGATTCAGCCACCCCTCGATGGCCTTCGCGTGGTCCCGCACGTCGCCGGCCACCTCGTCGGCCTCCCGGCCGAGCAAGCCGATGTCGAGGCCCGCGGCCTCGACCTGGTCCTCGATGGCCGCCTCGACGTCCCGGCCCCGCAGGAGGTCACCGAACACCTCGTGGACGACGGTCCCTTTCACGAGCGGATACGCGAGGTCCGCCCCGTCCAGTTTCCGGAGGTAGTACATCCGGGGGCACTGCACCCACGCCCGGACGTCGGTCACGTCCACGAGGAAGTCCGGTTCGACGACGACGGTGGCGTCGCTCCCCACCGAGTACTGCGTCTCGCCCTGATACTGTCGCTCGTCCGGGTCGTAGACGGCCAGTTCCATCCCGGGTTCGAGTACGTCGGCCGTCTCGGTCCACTTCCCCCAGAGCGTGACCGTCGTCGGGTCGCCGGCCCCGCGGTCCGGACGGAGCGTCACCTCACAGAGGTCGCTCTCGCCGTACTGCGTGTTCACGGTCTTCGGGTCGCTCACCTCGACGACGGGGCCGCGAAGTTGCACGGCCTGAGTCACGGCGGGGCACGGAAAAACGCTGTCGGTCACTCCGCTCTGCGACGACGGCCCGAGCGCCGACTCTTCGGTGTCGGGAGCGGTGCTCGTCGTCTCCCGACAGAACCGACGATACTGATACGCGGAGCGGATGTTTCACTTTGACGCAGAGGATGGCGGGAAGTGGACGTTATCTGCGACAGCATTACTTGGATGTGTTCTTCTCGACTTAATTCCGCCACATTCATTTATTCGGAGGGAGAACGACGAGATATGAGCGCGGAAACCGAGCCGGTCGAGAGTCGTCCCGTCGATACCCAGCGCGTCGTCGCGGCCGTGGACGAGACAGACGGCCAGCGCCGCCTCGTCGTCGCCGACGTCACGACCGACGAGGCGTGGCTATCGGTTCCGACGAGCGCCGCCGTGACGGTCTCGGAGTGGCGATAGTCCGCGTCTCAGGACTCCGTCTCGTTCTCGTGGCTGTAGCTCCGAAGCGTCTCCAGTGAGACGTCTTCGAGCACGTCCTCGCTGGTGGCCGACAGCACGACCGGCGGCGCGTGGCCGTCCTCGTGGGCCTCTATCCAGCGCGGGACGCAGACACACCATCGGTCGCCCGGTTCGAGCCCCGGGAAGTTCAGTTCGGGGCGGGGCGTGACGAGGTCGTTGCCCGCCGCCTTGCTGTACTCCAGAAACGTCTCGGTCATCACCGCACAGATTTCGTGCCGGCCGGGGTCACGTTGCAGCGGGTAGCAGTAGCCGTCGCGCATGAACCCGGTCACCGGGTCCTGTGAACAGCTTTCGAGGTCGCCGCCCAGGACGTTCGACTCGCTCTCCATACCGCTAGCTCCGGGTGTCCGCGTAAAGGGGTTCGGCTCTCTCGTCGGGCCGCGGCCGACGGCGTACCGTGGAGACCGATGCCTTCATTCTGACGCGGGACCAACCTCCGACCGACAATGCGCGTTCGTGACTGGCAGGACATCATCGAAGACGTGATGGACAGCAACGCCGACCCCGGCGGGTGGCGCGCCGTCGGTGGCGACCGCACGAACGGCATCGGCGAGGACCTGTACGTCGGCCACCCCTCTTCCGGAGTCTACCAACTCAAGACGTACGCGAAGAACCCCTTCGAAGTGCAGGGGGTCGGCACGCGGGTCGCACGCCGCATCGACGAGGACATCGACCCGCTCTTCCCCGAGAACGGGACGGGTCTGTTCGGCGTCCAGCAGGCGCCGGAAGACGAGGACGACGCCGAGGAGAAGGCGAAGAACCTCGAGACAGTCCTCGAGACGCACGCCGACGCGCCGACGACGCCGCGAGCGATGCTCGAAGACGTGATGGACGCCGTCGACTCGCCAGCCTACGGGCCGATGGAGTTCGACCAGTACGACCGTCCAGAGCGGATGGACTCGCTGACCGACACCTTCGAGGAGGCCGAGGAACTGCTCGACAAGGAGTTCGAGGACGTCGTCGAGGAAGACGTCGAACGAGGATTCTACTGATGACACACCCACACGACAGCACGGGAGACGCCTGATGGTCGGCCCCTCTATCTCCAGTGCGGACCGCGAGAAGTTCCTGAAGCAACTCAAACTCGGGTTCGCCATCCTGGTGGGCGGGTCGATGGCGCTGGTCACGCTCTGGGGTGGTGCGGAACTGCCACTCGTCGTCGGCGTCGCTGTCGGTACGACCGCCGTCGGACGCCTCCTCGCGGAGTTCACGTTCCCCGACAGCATCGCCGAGACCCCCTACGAGGACACGACCGACCGCGGGCCGAAACCCGGGGCGCGAACGAAGCGACGGCGCTCCGAGTCGGACGACGATGGGCTGACGCGAGCGACGGACGGCGACGGCCGACGGTCGAAGCGCGAGTAGTGACCGTCAGCCGACGTGCTTGAGATACAGCGACCGGCCAGTGGCGAAGACGTCCCAGACGGGACTGGCGCCCCGCTCCCACACCAACGTCGGAATCGTCTGCCCGCCGAACCCCTCTTTGTACCGGAACACGCCGTTCTCGTAGTCGGGCTTCGTCGACCCGAGGTCGTAGGTGTCGTACCCGTGGTCGATGCCCCAGCGGAGGACGTAGTCGTAGAGGCGCTCGGACGTGTGGTGCTCGAAGTACCGTTTCGGAACGGCCGAGAGGTAGCCGTGGACCGACGACTGCTCGTCGTCCAGAATCTCCAGCAGTCCCCCGGCGTACTGTCCGTCGACGCGCGCCGTCACGAGGAGCAGTCGGTCGTCCATATCCAGCAACTCCTCGAAGAACCGGAACGGGAAGGGGTCGGTGCCGACACGGGCCATCACCTGCTCGTAGGTGCGGTAGTATCGGTCGAGTGAGTCCCACGTCACCGGTTCCTCGACGACCTCCAGACAGTCCGCCTCGCGCCCGCGCTCGATGCCACGGCGCCGTGACCGACTCATCCCCGCGAGGACGTCGTCGTACCCCTGCGACAGGTGGAGCAGGAACCGACAGCGGCGTCGGTTCGGCACGTAGTCGTGGGCCCGCAAGACCGTGTTGTACCGGAGATAGCTCGGGTCCAGCGCCCGTATCTCGTGGACGATAGTGCGCGGCGAGAGCAGGTCGGGCACCGCGTCGAGCAGCGCCGAGAGCACTGCGTCCGTATCCGTGGTCATCACCGGCCCGCCGAACCCGGGGTCGACCGAGGTCAGCCGCCGGAACGGAGGCCGCTCTGCCCCGTCGAGGGGCGCGACGAAGTTCGGAAAGAGGCCGACGAGGTTGTCGTCTTTCCTGACGACGAGGTGTCGGGGCGTGCGGTCGAGCCCCGCTTCCACGGCGTCGAGCCACTCGTAGCGGTGGAAGACGCTCCCCCGACTCGCGTGCTCGACGACGTGGTTCCACTCGTCGCGAGACAGTTCCCGCACCGACTCGAGAACGTCGACCTCGAGCCGTGACTGGCCGCTCGCAACCGGGGCGCCACCAGCGAATCCGGACGCGAGACGACTGACGATGTGCATCTGCCACCGGCTTACTCGAAGCGGGGACTATGTAATGGTGAAATTTCGTGCGGTAAGGACCACTAGCGGCCGACGTTCGGCCGCTCTGGCGCCGACCTACGGGTCGACGCGCTCTATCCACAGCGCGGGCGTCTCGATTTCGTCGTCGGTCGGCAGGGTCTCCGGGGAGTCCCACACCCGACCGGCGGCCGCGACGCCGCGTTCGTCGGCCACCGCCTCGAAGAAGGCCTTCCCGCGTTCGTACTGCTGGCGTTTCATCCCGAGGCCCAGGACCCGCCGGACGAGTTCGGCGACCGGGCCGCGGCCCTGTCGTCGCTCGTCGACCTTCCGCCGCAGGTCGTCGTACTCGTCGTCGAAGGCCCGGTCCATCAGCAACTCGGCGTACCCCTCGACGGCGGTCATCGTCGTGTCCAGTTCTCCCAGCGAGTCCCGGTCGAGGGTGCCGTCGGTGAGGCGGTCGATGGCTTCCTCCATCGTCTCCTCCATGTGGTCGGAGAGCCACGGCGCGGCCCCGAACTCGGCGGCGTGTGTCACCTCGTGGAACGCTATCCAGCGGCGGAACCGGTCGTGGTCCACGTCGAGTTGGTCGGCGACCTTCCGGATGTTCGGCCGGACGAAGTACAGGGCGTGGTCGTCGCCGTCGGCGAGCAAGAGGGGGTCGTACTGCCCGAGGACGTTGTTTCCGAGAAAGGAGAGCGCGAACGCCATCGACCCGGTGTTGACCACGCGGGCGACGCCGGGGATGAACTCCGCCTGCTGTTCGATAGGCGCCATCACTCGTTCGAAGGTGGCGACGTTGGCGTCTATCCAGTGGTGTCGGTGCTGAATCTCGACTGTTTCGGGGAGGTCGAAGTCGAGCTGCCCGACTTCCCGGACGCGATCCCGGGCGTCCCGGACGTCCGTCGCGTACCCCTGTCGCTCCGTGGCGGATACGTCGAGGTCGCCGGGATCCGTCGCCGACTTCGCGGCCTCGGCGACGGCGGTCCAGTCTATCGGACCGTCGCCAGAAGCGCCGGCGACGGCGCGAACGCTATGATATAATCCCATACCCGAAGGAGGGGACGGGGCGGCATAGTCCTTCTCCCCACGCCGGGGGCGTGATTCCGCATCACTCCTCGTCCATATCGACGGACGGCAGTTCCTCGTCGTCGCTCCCCGAGAGCAGTTTCTTGCCGGCTACGGCCACGCCGACGAGGGCGAGGAGGACGACCAGTGCGAGCACTCCGCCGCGGCCGCCGGAGTCGCTCGCGTCGCCTTCGTCGGTGGCCGTCTCGGCAGTCTCGTCGCTACCGACGCCGGGTGCGTTCGCGGTGAACTCGGCGCCGTCCAAGTGCAGTTCGAGGAGGGTGAATTTCGCCATACTGATAGTTCGCCGGCCCGGCTTTTATCGGTTGTGGCGGCCCCGTAATTCTTCACAGCCGACGGCATAGGCCGGGTATGGACGAACGTCGACGAACGTTCCTCGAATCGCTACTGACGACGCCGGCACCGTCCGGCTACGAGGCCGAGAGCCAGCGGGTGTGGCTCGACTACGTGCGCGAGTTCGCCGACGAGGTACGCACCGACGACTACGGGAACGCCGTCGCAACCCTCCACGGCAACGACACGTCGGTGGCGCTGGCGGGTCACGGCGACGAGATCGGCTTCATCGTGCGCGATTTGACCGACGACGGCTTCCTCCGCATCGAACGCATCGGCGGGTCCGACAAGACCGTCTCTCGCGGCCAACACGTCACGGTCCACACCGCCGACGGCCCCGTCTCGGGCGTCGTCGGCCAGACGGCCATCCACCTCAGGGACCCGGACGACGAGAGCGTTCCCGACGTGGCCGAACAGCACGTCGACGTGGGTGCCGAGGACGGCGACGAACTCGCGGAACTGGTCGACCGTGGCGACCCGGTGACGTTCCAGCAGACCCTCAGCGAACTCGAGAACGGTCGGCTCGCCGCCCGTGGGATGGACAACCGCATCGGCATCTGGGCCGCCGCAGAGGGCCTGCGCCGGGCCGCGGAACGCGGCGTCGACGCCACCGTCCACGCCGTCTCGACGGTACAGGAGGAGGTCGGGCTACAGGGCGCGAAGATGGTCGGGTTCGACCTCGACCCGGACGCCGTCCTCGCCGTCGACGTCACCCACGCGACGGACAACCCCGACTCGCCGGGCAAGCGGTCGAACGGCATCGAACTCGGCGGCGGCCCGGTCGTCGCACGCGGGAGCGCCAACCACCCGGTCGTCGTCGACGCCCTCCGCGAGGCCGGTGCGGACGAGGACCGTGACGTCCAGTTGCAGGCCGCGGGCATCAGGACCGGGACGGACGCCGACGCGTTCTTCACGGCACGCGGCGGCATCCCGTCGGCCAACGTCGGCCTGCCGAACCGATACATGCACACTCCCGTCGAGGTCGTCGACCCGGACGACTTAGCGGGAGTCGCGGACCTGATAGCCGGATTCGCCGTCCGCGCCGACGACCACGCGCCGTTCAGCGTCGACGTCTAAGCGGGCCTTACCTCGGTGGCCGAGGGGTATCCGGACTATAACCAACCGGCGTCGTGGCGGAAGGCGATACATGGCCGGCGCCGCTTCCTGTCGCCCCCGCTTCGCTCCAGCGACCCGTCTCCGACCGTCGAGGAGGACGACGTCGTAGTATGGACCTGCCGTTCTCACGGGGCCGGGCGGCGTGGGTGGTCGCCGGACTCGTCGCCGCCGTCGTCGTGGCGTGGGTGGTCGCCAGTTACGTCGGGACGTTCGTCTTCGGGGTGTTCCTCTACTACGTCGCGCGGCCGGCCCACCGACGACTGCGGAACAGATTACGCCCCAGCATCGCCGCGGCGACGGCTATCGGAGCGCTCGCCGTCCCGGTCGTCCTCCTCGTGGGGTACACCCTCGCCGTCGCCGCACAGGAACTCGACCGACTCGCTCAGGCGGTCGACCTCGGACCGTTGGCCGACCGAGTCGAACCGTATCTGGACGTCTCCGAAATCGTACAGGACCCGGCCATGTTGCTCCGGAACCCCGACGTCGTCGACGCCGGCCAGTTGCTCGCGGAGGGGGTCCTCGACTACATCCCGCTGGTCGGGACGGCGCTCGTCAACCTCTTTCTGGCGCTCGCCGTCGCGTTCTACCTCCTCCGAGATGGCCCGCGACTCGGACGGTGGCTCCGGGGGACCTTCGGGAACGGGACCGGGACGTTCGACGCGTACGTCCACGCGGTCGACGAGGACCTCGGCAGCGTCTACTTCGGGAACATCCTCAACGCGTTCGTCGTCGCCATCGTCGCCGTCGTCCTCTACACCGTGTTGAACGCCTTCGCGCCGGCGACGGGCATCCCGTACCCGGCGCTGGTCGGCGTCCTCGCCGGTGCCGCGAGTCTGATTCCGGTGGTCGGCATGAAACTGGTGTACGTCCCCGTCGCCGTCGGCCTGTTCGCGCGCGCCGTCGTGGCGGACGACCCGCTCTGGTTCCCCACCGCGTTCGTCGTCCTGACCGTCGTGTTCGTCGACCTCATCCCCGACGTGCTCCTCCGGCCGTACGTCTCCGGGCGCAACCTCCACGTCGGGCTCGTGATGATAGCGTACGTGCTCGGCCCACTGCTGTTCGGCTGGTACGGCCTCTTCCTCGGTCCGCTGGTGCTCGTCGTCGTGTTCCACTTCGCGCGTATAGTCCTGCCGACGCTCGTCGCCGGCGGCCGGCCGACGACGCCCCCGCCACACACAGAGCCTGCGGACCACGAGCCAGCGGAGCCGGATACGGCCGAGGACCCGACGAACAACTCGCCGGAAAGTGACCCTGCGTAGACAGGTCTGCCCGTTAGCACCCGCATCTGTCGAATCTACGTCCCGTCCCGGGCCGCGCAAGCGGTACGTTTAAGCGGCAGTCACTATCCCAACCGAACATGAGTGGACGACCGCTTGACGTTCTCGAAGCCTCGCTCGGCGAGGAAGTCACTGTACAACTCAAGGGCGGCGAGATGTTCGAGGGGACGCTGACTGGGTACGACCAGCACATGAACCTCGTCATCGAAGACGAAGACACAACGATTATACGCGGGGATAACGTCGTCTCGATTAACCCATGACTGGTGCAGGAACCCCGAGCCAGGGGAAGAAGAACACCACGACACACACGAAGTGTCGGCGGTGTGGCGAGAAGTCGTATCACACCAAGAAGAAAGTCTGTTCGTCGTGCGGGTTCGGTAAATCGGCCAAACGACGAGACTACGAGTGGCAGTCGAAAGCCGGCGAATAACACTCACCTACCATGCACGAGAAGTGCGGCGTCGTCGGCATCTCCCTCGAGGACCGTGACGCCGCCCGCCCCCTCTACTACTCCCTGTACGCCCTCCAGCACCGCGGCCAGGAGTCGGCCGGCATCGTCACCCACGACGGGTTCCAGCAACACAGCCACGTCGAGATGGGCCTCGTCGGCGACGCCTTCGGCCCCGGTGACCTCGAATCGCTGAACGGGTCGAACGGCATCGGCCACGTCCGGTACCCCACGGCGGGGAGCGTCAACGCCTGCTGTGCGCAACCGTTCTCCGTCTCGTTCAAGTCCGGGTCGCTGGGCCTCTCTCACAACGGGAACCTCGTCAACGCCGACGAGATAGGCGACGAACTGGCCGACCTCGGTCACGCCTTCACGAGCGACGGCGACACCGAGGTCATCGCCCACGACCTCGCGCGCAACTTACTGGAAGAAGACCTCGTCCGCGCCGTCAAGCGGACGATGGAGCGCATCCACGGGTCGTACTCGCTGACCATCATGCACGACGAGACGGTACTGGGCGTCCGGGACCCGCAGGGGAACCGACCGCTCTGTATCGGGAAACTGGACGACGGCTACGTCCTCACCTCGGAGTCGGCCGCCATCGACACGCTGGACGGCGAACTCATCCGGGACGTCGCGCCGGGCGAACTGGTCGTCCTCCACCCCGACGGCACAGGCTACGACACGTACCAACTCGTCGAACAGACGAACACGGCCCACTGCTTCTTCGAACACGTCTACTTCGCCCGCCCGGACTCGACCATCGACGACAGTCTGGTCTACGAGGTGCGACGTGAACTGGGCCGCAAACTCTGGGAGGAGTCCGGCGTCGAGTCCGACGTCGTGCTCCCGGTTCCGGACTCCGGGCGCGCCTTCGCCTCCGGGTACGCCGAGGCCGCCCAGGACGACGGCTCGGACATCGAGTTCGCCGAGGGCCTGATGAAGAACCGCTACGTCGGCCGCACGTTCATCATGCCGACACAGGACGAACGCGAGCGGGCCGTCCGCCTGAAACTCAACCCCATCAAGTCGACGATAGAGGGCAAGAAGGTCACCATCATCGACGACTCCATCGTCCGCGGGACGACCTCGACCCAACTCATCCAGTTGCTGAAAGACGCCGGCGCCGAGGAGGTCAACGTCCGCATCGGCGCGCCGCCCATCGTCGCGCCGTGTTACATGGGCATCGACATGGCCTCGCGCGACGAACTCATCGCCGGCGACCAGTCCGTCGAGGAGATTCGCGACGAAATCGAGGCCGACTCCCTGTCGTACCTCTCCATCGACGCCATCGCCGAGACGCTGGAGACGAGCAGAGCCGACCTCTGTCTGGGCTGTGTGACCGGCGAGTACCCCTACGACATCGAGGGCGAGGAGACCGACCGCGATGTCACGCGCCCCGAGATCGGCGGCGAACCGACCGTCGCCGACGATTGAGAGCACGCGCAGCGAGGCGGCTGTTTCTCTCACACGAGCGTGGTTCAGTACCGGGCCCCAGTGGTGCGACGACCGTTCACTAGGCCGGTGCCAGCGGAACCATCTGGTAAGCGCCTTACACTCTCTGTGACAGTAAACGCCGGCTAAACTACGAATTGCGCTCTATACTTTTTGATGTGCATACCACTCGGTTGTGGTATATGCCCGGTATCAACGTGTTGGCTGGGGCGCGGCTTCCGGCGACCGACGAGACCGAGGCGGCTCACCGCCCGGCGCTCTACGACGACCGGTACGAGTACGATTCGTACGACCTCGGGAACTGTCGCGTGACGACGGCCCTGTACCCCGAGTATCCGTTCAGACGCTTCACGTTCGGGGAGTGTTCGGTGTTCGTCGAGGGCGTCGTCTACAACCGCGACGAGGCGACGCTCCGGGCCGAACTCGAACGGCGGTTCGTCGACGGCGACGCCGCGCCGACGGACCCGACGTGGCTTCGAAGCCTCGACGGCGAGTTCGTGTTCTACGCACACGACGCCGCCGCGGAAACGATGACCGTCGTCCCGGACCGTCTGGGGCAACTGCCACTGTTCTACGCGCCCGACGCCGATGTCGCGCTGGTCGGTCGCAACAAACCGATTCTCGCCCGTCTCGGGAACTGTACGGAGTTCGACCGCCTCGCCGTCGCCGAGTACCTCCGTCTCGGTTACGCGCTGGCCGACCGGACGCTCTACGCTGGCCTCCGCCGCCTCCCCGAGGGCCACCACGTCCGAGTCGAGACGGACACCGGTGCCCTGACCGTCGAACGACACTACGAGTTCGACTTCGACGAGGAGACGAACGCGGACGCCAGCGTCAGGGAGAACGCCCGTGAGCTAGCACGCCGGTTCACGGACGCCTGCGAGCGCCGGGCGACCGCTGCTCCCGGTGAGAACGTAGTCCTCCTGAGCGGCGGGCTGGACTCGCGGGCAGTGCTCGGGGCGTTCGAGCGGTGCGACGTGTCGTACCGCGCCATGACCCGCGACTTCGAACACGATTCTCGCGCGGACATCGACCTCGCCCAGCGACTGACCGACGCCGTCGGTTCGAACTGGGACCGCTTGCCGACGCCCGGTCCGGACGGGACGGACCTGCTCCACCACCTAGACATGACCGGAGGGACGGACTCGTTCAGCATCGCACACATGCAACCGTTCCTCAGACGGGTCAGGGCGGACGCCGACGGGCCGGCGTGGTCGTACACCGGCGACGGCGGCGACAAACTCGTCCCCGACATCTCCCCGGTCGTCGAGGTAGCGTCAGTCGAGGACCTCGTCTCGTACGTCCTGCAGTCCGAGGGGAGGTTCGACGCCGAGGACGTCGAGGCGATGACCGGCGTCTCGGAGGCCGAGATTCGAGCCGACGTCCGTGAGACAGTCCTCGACTATCCGGAATCGTCGCTCTCGAAGCGGTTCGTCCACTTCGAACTGTTCCAGCGAGCGTTCGCGTGGCTCTTCGAGGCGACGGACACGAACCGGAACCACCTCTGGACGACGACGCCGTTCTACGCCCCCGACGTCTTCGAATACGCGATGTCTATCCCGGATACCCAGAAACGGCGCTACCGGCTCTACGCGGCGTTTCTAGAGGAGCTTTCGCCCGAACTGGCGGCCGTGCCGAACGCGAACTTCGGCGCGCCGCCGAGCAGCGTCGGGCACGAAGCACGGGTCGCTCTCTACAACGCCTTACAACGCCATCCGGACCTCTTCGAGGCCGTCAAACCGGCGATAAAGTCCGTCTTGGGGATCAGTAGCGACAGCGACCGGCCCGCCGCGGCGTTCGTCGACTGCCTGCGCGAGCAAGCCACACGCACCCAGCGGGCGGTCCTCGACAGACACGGCCTCGAACGGACCGTCCTCGACGACCCCGGGGCGTACACACGGACACAGCGGTACCACGTGCTGACGCTCACGTCGCTCCTCGAGTACCACAGGGACGACCCCGTGTTGACGGAGTACCGGAGCGACCAGTTCGCCTGACCGTGGGTTCTCGCGCCCGTCGAGTCGAGAGACCACAGGTCGTTTCGCTGCACGCGCCCGAGCGAAGCGAAACCGTGACTCAATCACGGCCGGATTCGCGGCGCCTTCCTCGACCTGTCCGGCCACTCGTTCGTGCGTCGCCGACCCGTCGTTCGAGTCACCACACCAGATACAACATCGCGTAGACGACGATGCCCAGCGAGAAGGAGACGAGCCACAGTCCCGCGGCCAGTTTGCCGGCCCGCGGGTGGTTCGTCTGGCCGAGTTCCGAGACGGGATAGCTCGCGGCCAGCAGGAGGACGTAGTAGACGGCCGGGATGGCCACGATGGCGAGGAGGATGTGGACGGCCAGTAGCGGGAGGTAGACGTACGACTCGACGACGGCGGGGCCGGCGAAGTCCGTCGGCCCTTCCAGCGTCACCCGGTAGAGATAGAGGACGAGGAACGTCGCGAACAACCCGAACGTCGTGACCATCAGTCGCCGGTGTCGACGGACCTCTCCGTCTCGAATCGCGCTGATACCGGCGAGGATGGTGACGATGGCCGTCGCACTGACGACGGCGTTGACGTGCGGGATGGCTGCGACGACGGCGTCCGGCGCCCGCGGGAGGACGGTACGCGGAATCGCGCCCAGTACCGCACCGAACACGAGGGCCAGCGAGACGACGGTCAACAACCCGGTCAGTGCAGGGACGCGCTCACGAACAGCTATCATGTGACGACGTAGGTGGGTCGCGATAATGTGGGTTGTGACACGGCCCGGGGAGACGTCCCGAGGACGCCCCGGGGACAGTACAACCTGCTTACGACGAGACTGCACGGATACAGTCCACCTTCGACAACAAATACCTTCGAGAGAAGAATGTCTTTAGGGCCGTCTTAGAACGCGTTTTCTGTGTGTTACAATGTGTCTTCTCTCCCGAGAGCCCCGTGTGACATCGCTACTCAAGTGGGCCTACTACCAGTACGTCGGGGCCGCCATGTCGGTGCTGTCCCGGTATCCCGTCGGGACGAACGTCTACGAACGGGACTGGGACGCCCTCGTCATCCTCGATACGTGCCGGGTGGACGCACTCCGAGAGGTGGCCCCGGAGTACGACTTCGTCGAGGACGTCGACGCCATCTGGTCCGTGGGGTCCGCGTCCGCGGAGTGGATCGCCCAGACGTTCACCGAACGCTACCGCTCCGACGTCGAAGGGACGGCGCTGGTCTCCGCGAACGCGTTCACGGAGCGAGTCCTGCGCAACCGAGAGTTCCCCGAGACTGGCCGCGGCATCTCGTTCACCGACTGGCAGACCCTCCGCCCGGAGGACTTCGACTACGTCGACCAACCGTGGAAGTACGCCGACCCGCCGCCGGTCGGACTGACGCTCCCGCGACCGGTGACCGAACGGGCCATCAGCGTCGGCCGAGAGCGGGACCCGGAACGCCTCGTCGTCCACTACGAACAGCCACACCACCCGTTCACGGCACGGGCCATCGCCGAGGGGCGCGAGACGCTGGAACCGTGGGAGGGGGAACCGTTCGACTACCTCAAGAACGGCGGCGACTACGAGAAGGTCTGGAACGCGTACCTCGACAACCTCCGCTGGGTGCTGGACGAAGTGGAACTGCTTCTGGAGAATCTGGACGCCGACCGGGTGGTGCTGAGCGCCGACCACGGCAACGCCTACGGCGAGTGGGGGATGTACATGCACCGCTACGCCGTCCCGGTGCCGACCGTCCGGCGCGTCCCGTGGGCCGAGACGACGGCCACCGACACCGAGTCGTTCGAGCCGACGCTGGTGCCGCCGGAACGAGAAGCCGAGACGGACACCGACGAACACCTCCGTCAGTTGGGGTACTTGCAGTGACTCAGGGCCGAGCGTCGACGCGAGCGGTCGTCTCGGTCGCGTTCGCTCCGCCCGTCGAGTCGGCGGCGTTCCCCGACCGCTGGCCGGCCACCCAGTCGTCGTACGCGGACTGGTTCAACACGACGACGGTGGCGTGCATCCGAGTGTGACCGGAGCCACACAGTTCGGCACAGTAGAGCCGGTAGGACCCGGTCTGGGTCGCGTTCGTTCGCGCGACAGTCGCCTGCCCCGGGAAGATGTCCTGCTTGACGCCGAGTTCGGGCACGTAGATGGAGTGGATGACGTCGGCCGACCTGAGCGTGAACCGGACGTCCGTGTTCGCCGGGACGACGAGACGGGACTGCGTGGTGACGTTCGAGTCGGGGTAGTGGAACTCCCATCCCCACTGGTAGGCGAGGACCTCTATCTCCATGTCGCTCTGGAGTTCGCCGCCGGGTTCGGTCGGACCGGCGGCCGCGGGCGTGATGTAGGGGTTCGACAGCACGAAGAACGCGGAGATGCCGACGAACACGAGAATCGCGCCCGTCGCGGCCGTCCACGTAATCTCCAGTGCGGGGTCGTCGATGGTCGGTTTCGGCTCGTCGTTGTTCCGGAACCGGTAGATGGCGTAGACGAGCGTCAGTTCGACGAACAGCGTCAGCGGCAGGGCGACGTACAGCAGTTGCTCGTTCAGTTCGTCGATGGCCGCTCTGTTCAGCGACTGTGCGGCGGCGGGCGTCGTGAACAGGAGGGCGCCGGCAGCGAGGACACAGAGCCACGCCGCCACGCGACTGAGACGCATTGCGAATAGCTTCCGCCGGGCGTCACAAATAGCTTGGCCAGCGGGTGGCCGGTCCATCACTACCCCGTCGTCGGGTAGTTTTATCAGCGTGGGACTGGCAGTGTGTGGCAATGTCGCTCCGGACTGTGTGCCTCCCGACTGGCGGTGGCTTCTCGGAGGGACGCGGATGAACCGAGCGGTCGTCGAAGGGTCTGCCCTCGCGGTTCTCGCGCTGGGGATACTGACCCTCTGGTTCGTGGCCCGTCGCCGCGCCCGCCCGGAGAGCGACGGCGGGTACACGACGCGCGAAGAGATTCGCTTCGAGATAGGCCGCCTCCAGTCGCAGGTGTACCGCTGGCTGACCACGACGAACCACCGCGACATCGGCCTCCTCTACATCGCCTTCGGGACTGTCGCCGGCCTGTGGGGCGGCGTCGACGCGATGATGCTGCGGACGGAACTGCTCTCCCCGCCCGCCGACATCTGGTCGCCGGAGACGTACAACGCGCTGTTCACCACGCACGGCCTGACGATGCTCATCTTCTTCGTCCTGCCCGTGTTCTTCGGCATCGGCAACTACGTCCTGCCGCTGCTCATCGGCGCCGACGACATGGCGTTCCCGCGCGTCAACGCCATCGGCTTCTGGCTGTTGCCCCCGGCGCTGTTGCTCGTCAGGATGGGACTGCTCGTACAGGTCGGCGGCCAGTTCCTCAGCCTGTTCCTCCCCGAGGACACCATCGCCTTCTTCCTCACCGTCCGCGAGGTGAGCGTCGGGTGGACGCTGTACGCGCCACTGTCGGTCCAGCAACCGAACCCACAGATAGACATGCTGTTGCTCGGACTGCACCTCTCGGGCATCGCGACGACGGTGGGTGCCATCAACTTCATCTCCACCATCGTCTACGAGCGAGCGGACGACGTGACGTGGGCGAACCTCGACATCTTCTCGTGGAACATGCTCGTGACCAGCGGCCTCGCCCTGTTCGCGTTCCCACTGCTGGGGAGTGCGCTGGTGATGCTCCTGCTGGACCGGAACCTCGGGACGACGTTCTTCGCGACGGAGGGCGGCGGTGCCATCCTCTGGCAACACCTGTTCTGGTTCTGGGGACACCCGGAGGTGTACATCCTGTTCCTCCCCGCCTCGGGGTTGATGAGTACGCTCCTCCCGAAGTTCGTCGGCCGGAAACTGTTCGGCTACAAGTTCGTCGTCTACTCGACGCTGGGCCTCGGCGTGCTGTCGTTCGGCGTCTGGGCCCACCACATGTTCACGACGAGCGTGGACCCCCGGATCAAGGCCTCCTTCATGGCCATCTCTATCGCCATCGCCGTGCCCAGCGCCATCAAGGTGTTCAACTGGATAACGACGCTGTGGGACGGCGACGTCCGCATGACGGCCCCGTTCATCCTCTGTGCGGGGGGCATCTCGACGTTCATCGTCGGCGGGGTCACGGGCGTCTTCCTCGCCGTCATCCCCATCGACGTACTGTACCACGGCACCTACTACGTCGTCGGGCACTTCCACCTCATCGTCGTCGGTATCATCCCGTTCCTGATGATAGCGGCCAGTTACTACTGGTACCCGCTCATCACCGGTCGCTGGTACGACACGCGACTGGCGAAGTTTCAGGCAGTCCTCATCGTCTTCGGGTCGTTCGTGACGTTCATGACCCTGTTAGTCATCGGCGGACTGGGACTGCCGCGCCGACAGGCAATCTACCCGCCGGAGTACCAACTCGCCCAGCAGATAGCGACCGTCGGCGCCTACGTCATCGGCCTCAGCGCCCTGCTGTGGCTCTACAATATGCTGGTGTCCTACTGGCAGGGCGACGTCGTCCAGACGACGGACCCGTGGGAACTGAAAGCGACCGACCAGTTCACCCGCGAGTGGCAGTGGTTCGAGGAGCGGATGGTGGAGAAGTACGACCTCGAACCGGCCGAACCGACGACCACGCGGCGGTCGTACGCGCCGGAGATGGAACCGCTGGGGCTCCTCGGCGGGGTCGGGACCGTCGCCGAGAACGTCTACCGGAACGCGTCGATGGCGGCCGCCGGTGGCTTCGTCGGCACGGTGTTGATGACCGGTGGTATCGGGACTGCCGTCGTCGTCGACGTCCTCGACCCGTCGTCGTTCGGCGAGATAGCCGAACTCGTCGGCCTGCCGGCGGACCCACTCCTCGGCGCGGCGCTGTTCCTCGTCGGCGGCACGGTGACGTGGCCGCTCCTCTTTCTCGCGTTCCAGGAGTACCTCCCCGGGCGACTGCTGTTCGAGACGGGACTCGTGTTCGCGACGCTCATCTCCACCGGGTTCGCCATCGCCTTCTACACCGGCCAGCAGGGACTGGCACTCGTCGGCTACCTCGGGTTCGTCCTCGTCGCGCACTGGGCGTACGGACTTGGACTGACCGTGACCTTCCAGTACCTCCGCTCGCGCCGACGCGAGCGACGGGAGATGGAGGCCTGACCGATGAGCGACCAACCCGAGTCGGTGCTGTTCACCTACCTCGCGCCGTTCCTCGGCGTCCTACTGGTCGCCGTCGGCATCGGTGCGGCCGTGCCGGGTGGCTACGCGCTCATCCAGGACGAGATAAGCACCTGCGGTGAACCGACGATAGCCGTCGAGGGGCCCGAGGAGACCGCACGGCGGTTCGCCGAGACGACGCCACAAGTGGCTCGGTTCGACTACGAGGACCTGTCCACGGCCGAGCAGACGGCGTTCACGGAGGCGCTGACCGACCCGAGGGGCGAGGCCCACGTCACCGGCGACTTCCCGAACGCCGCCCAGTTCCGCAACGGGTCGATAGTTCGGCACGAGGGCGAGCGTCACTACGTGACCATCGTCTCGGAGAACCCCTGCTTCGAGGCCGCACCGCTGCAGTTCCCGCTCGGCGTGTTCGCCATCGCCTTCGGCGTGGTCGGCATCCTGACCCCGCCGCTGTACCGGAAACTGGTCGCACTCGAACGGTCGGCCGGAGACTAGAGCGTCGACCCGACGTAGAGGACGAGGACGAGCACTATCCAGACGGCGTCGACGAAGTGCCAGTACAGCGACGTGGTCCGGATGGCGGTGTCGCGGTCGGGGGCGTAGTGGCCGCGAAGCGACCGGCCGAACGCGATAGCGATGAGGAGGACGCCGAGTGCGACGTGGAGGCCGTGGAGCCCCGTCAGGCCGTAGAAGGCGCTCCCGAGGATGCCGCTGGAGAACGTGAAGCCGTCCCCGACGACGAGTTCGTAGTACTCGACGGCCTGCCCGACGAGGAACACGACGCCCAGCAGTAGCGTCGCGCCGAGCAAGCCGAGGTAGCGTCGTCGGTGCCCGGCCTCCAGCGCCTCGTGTCCGTAGTGGAGCGTGAAACTACTGGCGACCAGCAACGCCGTGTTGACGAGGACGAGCGACCCCAGCAAGGGCGGGAGGTGGTCGGGCGGCCACGCACCGACGCGGACGAACGCGTAGTAGACGAACCCGGCGGCGAACGTCGCCACGTCGGAGACGAGGAACAGCACCATGGTCGTGCTGTAGAGGTCCGACTCGCCGGCGTGGGACTGCCGGTAGTCTGCGACGAACGCTTCGTTGGCCCACCCGGCGAGGCCGACGACCAGACCGACGGCACCGACGGGCGCGAGGGCTAACGGAATCAGCGAGGGGACGAGACTACCGCCGACGAAGAAGAGGCCGGCACCGAGGTACAGGGTCGCCGCGCCGATAGCCGCGACGAGCGGCCACCGACTCCGGTGCTCGTGTTCGTGTTCGTCATCGTCCTCGTACCCCTCGGGAGCGTGTTCGGACGCGACGTCTGTCGACCCGGCCATTGACAGAGGATGCGGCCGCGGACGTTAAATAACTGGTCCGGACGGGAGGTGAACACACGGGCGAAAAACGGATACTGACTCCCGAACGGAGACGAGGGGCCGGTCTACTGGAACGTCCGGCTGACCTTGTCCTCTTCGAGTTCGGGTTCGGAGGTGTCGAAGCGCTTCTCGATCTCGTCGTAGCGCTCCCGGGTCTCGTCGGTGACGCTCGGGCCCACCTCGTCGAGCGCGTGCTCGAAGTGGTCCATCGTCACGCGGACGTTCCCGACCGAGTCACCGATGTCCTCGGGGTCGACGCTGTTGATGAACTCGCGGGTCGCGGCCATCGACGCCTCGCGGCA
Organism: Haloarcula rubra; assembly: GCF_019599465.1. Taxonomy (GTDB): domain Archaea; phylum Halobacteriota; class Halobacteria; order Halobacteriales; family Haloarculaceae; genus Haloarcula; species Haloarcula rubra. The sequence continues at coordinate 401,032 of NZ_RKLR01000003.1, read as the reverse complement.
GACGGCCTCGATGTCGGCGCCCACGTAGCCCTCCGTCCGACGGGCGAGGCTGTCGAGGTCGACGCCGTCCGCGAGTGGCTTCTCGCGCGTGTGGACCGTGAAGATGGCCCGGCGGGCCGCTTCGTCGGGCACCGGCACGTGGACGTGGCGGTCCAGTCGGCCGGGTCGCAGTAGCGCGCTGTCGATGAGGTCCGGCCGGTTGGTCGTCGCGACGACCACGACGTCCTCCATGTCCTCGATGCCGTCCAACTCGGTCAGCAGCTGGGAGACGACCCGTTCGCCGACGCCGGAGTCGGTCTGCCCGCCACCGCGTTCGGTCGCGATGGAGTCTATCTCGTCGAAGAACACCACGGTCGGGGCGTTCTCGCGGGCCTTGCTGAACACTTCTCGGACGCCCTTCTCGGACTCCCCGACGAACTTGTTCAGCAGCTCGGGGCCCTTCACCGAGATGAAGTTCGAGTCGGCCTCGTTGGCGACGGCCTTCGCCAGCAGGGTCTTCCCCGTGCCGGGCGGGCCGTAGAGCAGGACGCCCTTCGCGGCGTCTAGGTCCATCGAGTCGAACACTTCACCGTACTCCAGCGGCCACTGGATGGTCTCGCGGAGGCGCTCCTTGGTGTCTTCGAGGCCACCGACGGATTCCCACGTGACTTCGGGCACCTCGACGAACACTTCCCGCAGGGCAGAGGGCTCGATACCCTTCTTCGCCTCGCGGACGTCGTCGTCGGTAATCTCCAGCTTCTCCAGCACCTCGGCGTCTATCTCGTCGGATTCGAGGTCGAGTTCCGGGCGGATGCGCCGGAGCGCGTTCATCGCGCTCTCCTTCGTCAGGGAGGCGAGGTCGGCGCCGACGAACCCGTGGGTGTTCTCGGCGTAGCTGTCGAGGTCGATCTCCTCGGAGAGGGGCATCCCGCGGGTGTGGACCTGCAGGATCTCCTTGCGGCCCTCCTTGTCCGGGACGCCGATCTCGATTTCGCGGTCGAAGCGGCCGCCACGGCGGAGCGCGGGGTCGATGGCGTCGACGCGGTTGGTCGCGCCGATGACGATGACCTGCCCGCGCTCTTCGAGGCCGTCCATCAGCGACAGGAGCTGTGCGACGACGCGGCGCTCGACGTCGCCCTGCGTCTCGCCGCGCTTGGGGGCGATAGAGTCTATCTCGTCGATGAAGACGATGGCGGGGGAGTTCTCCTCGGCTTCCTCGAACACCTCACGGAGTTGCTCCTCGCTCTCGCCGTAGTACTTCGACATGATCTCCGGGCCGGAGATGGTCGTGAAGTAGGCGTCTATCTCGTTGGCGACGGCCTTCGCCATGAGGGTCTTCCCGGTCCCCGGCGGGCCGTGGAGCAGGACGCCTTTCGGCGGCTCGATGCCCAACTGCTGGAACAGTTCGGGGTGGCGCATCGGGAGTTCTATCATCTCCCGGACCTGTTCGAGCTCGCTGTCGAGGCCGCCGATGTCCTCGTAGGTCACGTCGGGCGAGTCACGGTCGGTCGCGCCCTCCTCGCCGCGAATCTGTTCGGCGGGCTTCTCGCTCACCTGAATCTCGGTGGAGTCGGTGACGACGACGGTCCCCGTTGGGTCGGTGTCGGCGATTTTCAGCGGAATCTTCTGGCCGGACATCGACGAGAGCGGTCCGAGGCCGAAGCTCACCGGGACGGTCTGGCCCTGCGTGACGGCCTGCCCGCTGAGGTTGTTCCGAATCATCGGGCCCACGTTCCCCCGAACGCGGAGGTTCTGCGGGAGCGCGACCGTGACGTTGGTGGCCGGCTTGACGTCGGCCTTCTCGACGGTGACGCTGTCGTCGATACCGACGCCGGCCTCCTGTCGGAGTTGGCCGTCGATACGGACGATGCCCTTCGCCTCGTCCTCGGGGTAGCCGGGCCAGACGCGCGCGACGGCGCGGTTACCGCTCTTGCCTTCCAGAACGATGTAGTCGCCGTTCTCGAGGTCCATCTCGTCCATCGCGGCTCTGTCGATGGCGGCGAGGCCACGGCCCGCGTCCTTCTGCTTGAGGGGTTTGACGGTGAGTTTCATCAGTTAGAGTCCTCCTCGTCTGACAGTTCGATAGTGAGGACGCCGTTGTTGATAAACGCTCGTCCGTCGGCGGCCTCCGGAACCTCCTGCTCGTACTGCTCGTCACCCGCGACGACGATGACCGTACCGTCGACGACATCGACGTTGGCGTCGTCTAGGGCACCCACGTCCGCCGCGAGTACGACGCTGTCGTCGTACTCGAATCGGCGGAGCGGCGTCTCGTCGAACAACTGCTGTTCTGAATTCATCCTAACCACGAGTAAGCGCGATAAGTATATAAATCTGTCGCTGAAATACGCCATACGGCGGTAAATCGGAGAGAGTTGACTGTTTGCGGTTCACATCTCCACGTCCGCGGTCGGATGGCTTTATTCCGTCCCCCCGTGTGCGTGCACGCATGGAGACAGTCGCGCACGACGGACGGACGACGGCGTACCGAGTGCGTAGCGGCGACGGTGACGGGCCCGTGGCGCTGTACGTCCACGGGAGTGGCGCGACCCACCGCGTCTGGGCGACCCAGTACGCGCCGAGTGGCCCTACGCTGCCCGCGGCCGCACTGGACCTGAGCGGTCACGGGGCGTCCGAGGACGTAGAGACGCCGCCAGGGGGCGAGACACTCTCGGCCTACGCGGCCGACGTCGTCGCCGTCGCTCGCGCCGTCGACGCGGACGTGCTCGTCGGGAACTCGCTCGGCGGGGCCGTCGCGCAGTGGGTCACGCTGGAGACGGACTGGCGTCCCGACGCGCTCGTGTTACTGGGAACCGGGCCGACGCTCCCGGTGTTCGACGGCCTCAGGGAGTGGCTGGAGTCGGACTTCGACCGGGCGGTCGAGTTCCTCCACGGGCGGGACCGACTCTTTCACGACGCCGACGAGGACCTCCTGACCCGCTCCAGAGCAGAGATGCGCGAGACGGGCCGTACAGTCACACGGCGTGACTTCCTGACCAGCCACCGGTTCGACGTGACCGAGCGCCTCGCAGAAATCGGGGTGCCGACGCTCGCCGTCTGTGGCGAACACGACACGCTCACGCCACGGTCGTACCACGAGCGACTGGCGAGCGAGATTCCCGCCGGCGAGTTCGCCGTGATTCCCGACGCCGCTCACCTCGCGATGCTCGAACGGCCGGCCGTCTTCAACGAGACGGTGCGGGACTTCCTCGCCGCTCGACTCGCGAGCGAGTGACCTCAGTCGAGCCAGTAGTACCGCGGGCCCAACGCGAAGAAGAGGAGCGCGATGGCGAGCATGAGTCGCGGGGCGGCCCGACCCAGCGCCGTCGGTGCGACGACGGCGCCGAACAGCACTACGCCCATCGGTCCGACGGTCTTCACGCCCGGTTTGGGGTAGTCGAACGGCGCGACCTGTGCGACGGCGAGGAGGGTCACGCCCGCGGCCACGACGACGGGGTCCGTGACGCCGGCCAGATACGCCGTCGCGAGGACGATGGCACCGAGCGAGTTTGGCATCCCCGGACGCTCGTCGGGCGCGTCGAAGTACGTCGAGTAGAACGCGGTCCGGACCACCGAGAGGACGGCGTACAGCGACGCCACGACGACGAGGCCGACGAAGACGAGTGGCGCTCCGGCCTCGATACCCCCGAAGGCGTCGGTCAGCAGGACGTAGACGAACAGACTCGGCGTGACGCCGAAAGAGACCACGTCGGTTATCGAGTCCAGTAGCGGGCCGACCTCGGAACTGTCGCTACTGCGGGCGACGATGCCGTCGAGGGCGTCGACGATGACCGACAGGAGGAGGAGACGGGCGGCCAGATGGAGGTCGGCGAAGGCGACGGCCCCGGCGGCGAACCCGACGACGGCGTTGACGAGCGTGACGGCGTCGGCGACACTGAGTCGGCGATGCACCTCGAATCCCATGCCTGCCCGGTGGGCCACCGCCTACATGAAAGAGTCGAAACCGGCGTCACTCCTCGGGCAGGTCGTACCCGACGACGAAGCGGGCCACCGTCGCCAGCGTCCCCGTGACGAGGAGGTACAGTTGCCAGCCACCGCGAGCGACCGGGAAGATTCGGTCGACGTTCTCCGGTTCTCTCTTCCCCGGCGTCGGGTCGACGCCGGTGTCCATCTGCACGGTGCTCGTGTTCCCGATAGAGCGGAGCGAGGGACCGCCGCCTCCGCCGCCGTTCGCGCCGTTCCCGCCGTTCCACTCGACGAACGTCTGGACGATGCCACGCTGGCTCGACAGTTCCAGTTTCCCCCTGACGACGTAGAACTCGTCGTGAATCGGCCACAGGAGGTTCGCACCGCCAGTGACGGCGTCGAACAGTACGTGGCCGACCGCGTAGACGACGACACAGAACCACGCGACCCGCACGCCGTACGCACCCCACCGCCCGCGGACGTACGACTCCTCGCGAGCGTACAGGTCGAACGCCAACACGCCCGCCACTATCGCCGGGATGACGAGGTTCGTCGTCGCGGTTCGGTGGCCGAACTGCGAGACCAGCGCGATGAACGCGTCCGCGTCGGGAACCGTGACGACGACCAGAGAGAGCAACAGCGACCGTCTGTCGAAGGCCGCACCGAGCAGGGTCGCTGCGAGCAACCCCACGAACGCGTAGTGGACGACCAACGATGGCATACGTTCACTCACGACACGACCGGGATGAGTGTTGTGGTGGGTCGCACCGAACGTACTTGTACTACCGCCCAGACGAGACGGGGGCGGAGCGTGAGTAGTGAGGTGGACGCCGTCGACGACCAGACGTGGGACCTGCTTCGGCGGTTGTTCGACACGGACGCCGACCGGCGGTGACCGAGTCGCCGGCCGAGCTACTGGCTGTACCCGTCGACGAGCGCTCTGAGCGTCGCCTCGTCCTCGATGCCGACCCGTCGCTCGACCACTTCACCTTCGGCGAACAGCAGCAGCGTCGGGACGCCCCGCACGTCGTACTCGCGAGCGAGCGTCGGCACGTCGTCGACGTCGACTTTCGCGACGACTGCGAGGGTGTCGGCCGCGATTGTCTCGACCGTCGGTTCGAGGAGTCTGCACGGCCCACACCAGTCCGCGTAGAAGTCCACGAGGAGGACCGACGTGTCGGCAACGAGGCCGTCGAGGTGTGCGATACTCTCGACGTGTACCGGCGTGTCGGTCGGCGCCGTCTCGCTCGCGTCGCCCATGCGGCCCGCTACGAGACCACGACGCTTAACCGCTCTGTCGGTGTGTCACGGGCGTACACGACCGTATCTCACCGCTCCGTGAGTTCGATGGCCCGGCGGCGCACCCCGACGTTCATCTGCTCGAACCCGCGACGCATCCGCCGACCGAGGCGGTCGACGATGTGACCGGCGAACGGGCCGTCGATAGTCTCGTGTTGGACGAACCGCGTACCCCCGCCGCCGCTCGGTTCGAGCAGGAAACTGTGTTCGGCGTCGTAGCCGAAGAGCCGCGACCGCCAGCGTAGTTCGCGAGGTGGGTCGACCGCCGTAATCTCCGGACTGAACGACACTGTCGGGAGTCCGGGGACCGAGAGCCGCGCCGAGACGGACTCCCCGACTGTGAATTCGCCGTCGACCGCCAGTAGCGTATTCCACTTTGGGTAGGCGTCGACGTCGGTCAACACCGTCCAGACGACGCTCGGCGGCGCTGGAACGTCGATACTGGCGCTGACCTCCGGCATCGTGGGTGCGTTAGGCTCGTCCCCTGAAAAGCTTCCCGTGTCGCCCTAATCCGGGTGTCGCACCTCGGTCGCAGACGAACGTCTGACGCGCAATGAAAGTTTAAGACCCGTCCGGTCCAGCAAGAGAGTATGGATCACAGGAGCGCTCCACAGGAGATTACGACGCTCGTCGGGAGAGAGGTGTACTCGAAGAACGGTGTGTTCGTCGGCGAAGTCGAGGACATCCGCCTCGACCTCGACCACGAGGCGGTCACGGGGCTCGCCCTCCACCAGCTCAACAACGAACTGTTCGGCGCCGACGCACGCTCGTCCCGCGGCGTCATCGTTCCGTACCGCTGGGTGCAGGCCGTGGGCGACGTCATCATCGTCAACGACATCGTCGAGCGCCTGCGCCAGCCAGATACCGACGAGGACGAGGAAGAAGAGGTCCCGGCCTAGTTCCCGTTCGCGCTCTCGCCGCTCGAACTGTCGACGCCCATCGCCTCGAACAGTTTTCGTTTGACCGCTTCTTCGGTCAGTTCCAGTAGCGTGTCGCGGTTGTCGTCGCTCGTGTCCAGTCCGGTGAAGATGCCGAGCGGAATCTCGACGCTCGCGTCCGTCGAGTGGCCGGCCGTCTCGCCCATGTCGCCGAAGGCGTCGGCGAGTACCTTCCCGATGTTCATCCGGATGTCCTTCGACCGCGCGGCGAGGTAGATGGTGTCGTCGGCGATGGCGAACACCGCAGTCGTCGTGATACCTTCGAGGTTGAGCAGGTGTTGTGCGGCCTGTGAGAGGGCGTCTCGGTCGCGGATGAACCCGGCGTTGGAGACGAGGTGGCTCCCCTGCACTTCGCGGTTCCGGATGGCCTCGGCGAGGACGTCCAGCGTCTCCGGACTCATCGACGGCGACTCGACCTGTTCGAGGGTGTCGTGGTCCGCGAACGGGTAGAGGTACGCCGCGGCCGTGAGGTCCGCCGGCGTCGTGTCGCGCTTGAAGTCTAGCGTCTCGGCTCGGATGCCGTACAGCAACGCGGTGGCCACGGTCTGGTCCAGCGTCAGGTCGAGTTCCTGGATGTACTTCGTGAGGATGGTGGAGGTGGCCGAGACGTTCGGCCGGATGTCGGAGAATGCGGCGTCGTGGTCGTGGTCGTGTTCGTAGTGGTCGATGACGATGTCGACCGATTGGACGTCCGGTTCGCCGCCTTTGGCGACGTCGACGAGGGCGAACGTGTCGTAGTCGTCCAGCGAGACGGACTGGCGCGAGGCGAGTTCGATGCCCAGGAGGTTCACGAACGCGCGGTTCTCCTGGTGCCCGATTTCGCCCTCGTAGACGATGTCGGCCTCGACGTCGCGGCTCTCGGCGATGGCCCGCAGTGCGGCAGCGGAGGCGATGGAGTCCGGGTCCGGCGAGCGGTGGATGAGAATCGCCATCCGCTCCTCGGTGGCGTCGATGACGTCGCCCAGTTGCGAGGCTTTGTACTCCAGTTCGCCCGTCTCCAGCGCCCGCAGGGCCGAGTCGGCGATGACCGCCGAAGGGTTGATGACCACGTCGGCACCGAGTTCGGTGAGTTCGTCGGCCGAGACGGGGTCGTCCGCACGGGCGACGATGAACTGGTCGCCGTCCGACAACCGGATGTTCCTGACGGCCTCGGCGTTGGCGGTCACGTCCGAGGACATGATGAGGACCACGTCCCGGTCCTGCACCGTCTCGACGATGTCCTGCTCGGAGATGTCCGCCTGTTTGGCGTTCAGGTCCTGGTCGCGTAGTGCTTCGACGCGCCCTTCGTCTGCGTCTAAGATGAGGACGTCTTTCCCCTCGTCGACGAGTTCCTCTGCCACGGCGTGGCCCACGCTCCCACACCCCAGAATGGCGTACGTGGACATCGAGGCCATCGTGATGCCGCTGGCTGCACTCATTGGGTGTGACTGTGGCTGGGACGTACTTATATCACACCGTCTCGCCCACAGGGGCGTGACTGGCGGGCCACGGGGAGTCCGTAGCGGTACGGACGTCGGTGTCGTCCGTCGATTCGAAAGGAAACGTATTTACAACGGCCTCCGCAACCAATGAGTGCAGGGCCGGTAGCTCAGTCTGGCAGAGCGACGGCCTCTTAAGCCGTCGGTCGAGGGTTCAAATCCCTTCCGGCCCGCTTTGCTGTCGCGAACTGATTCAGCCCCGAGTGACGGGTTTAGCACGCCAGTGGACTCGTAGCGCCGTTCGGCAGGCACCCGAAGAAATTTGTCGGTGTCCCGAGTCGACTCCGACGCGAAGGGGCGCGGGAACGACAACGCCGTACTCTGGGCCGTCCTGACGGGACTCGGGTTCTTCATCGGTCTCATCCCGGGGGTTCTGGTCATCGTCGTCTACCTCGTCGTCGGCCGCGATTAGCGCCCGACTCGCTCAGTCGAGTGGCTTGACCATCTCGACGTGCGGGATGCCGGCCTCCTCGAACGTCTCCCCCTCGGCCTCGTACCCGATGCTCTCGTAGAACTCCTGCACGCGGAGTTGCCCGTGCAGGAACGCCGCCGTCGCCCCCTGCTCGCGGGCCGTCGTCTCGGCGGCGTCCATGACGCGGACGCCGAGGCCCTCGCCGCGGTGGGAGTCGAGGACGGCGACGCGCTCTATCCGTGCCGTCGTCTCGTCGACGAACCGGAAGCGCGCGGTGGCGACCGGGTCGCCGTCGTCGGTGACGACGACGTGGGTCGCCTCGTCGTCCTTGTCGTCCATCTCCTCGGCCTCCGAGACGCCTTGTTCCTCGATGAAGACGTCGCGACGGACCGACCGGGCCTGGTCCCCCAGTGCCGCTTCGCCGCCGACGTAACACTCGTAGGACGTCATGGCCACCAGTAGCGAACTGACGGCGGAGTATCTTGCGTTCGTCCCGTGCCTGCCGCGTGGGACTCGCCGAAAACGTCTCTGTGGTGGCAAGTGTATCTCTGCCTGTATGTCAGCGGCGTATGCCAGCGACCACGAACACGAGTTGGCGGCCGAGTACCTCTACCCCGCCGACGCGGACGTCCTCGACATCTACGAACGAGACGGGTCGTTGTACGTCGAGGTGGCGACGGTGTGCCCGGAGTGTAGCGAGACGCTGGCGCTCACTGCGCCGGTCGAGTCGGCCCGCGAGACGGAGGTCGACCTCCCGATAGACGACGACTACTACGACTGAAAAACCGGTCCAGAGAGTCGGTGTCCGCTGCCCAGTTCACCCCGGACAGACGCCCCGACGCACCGACCGACGCCCTCAGCTATCGGGGCTGTAGTTGGGAGCCTCGTCCGTAATCATCACGTCGTGGGGGTGGCTCTCCTGCTGGCCGGCCGCGGAGACGCGGACGAACTCGGAGCGCTCCTTGAACTCCGGAATCGTCTCGGCGCCGACGTAGCCCATCCCGGACTGCATCCCGCCGACGAGCTGGTGGAGTTCGGACTCCAGCGAGCCCTTGTACGGCGTGGCGGCCTCGACACCTTCGGGGACGTACTCCTCACCTTCCTCGTCGTCCTTGAGGTAGCGCTCGCCGCCGCCCTCGTTCATCGCGCCGACCGACCCCATGCCGCGGTACTGCTTGTACTTCTTGCCGTTCATCGTGATGACGCGGCCGGGCGCCTCGTCGGTGCCGGCGAAGTACGACCCGAGCATCACCGCGTCCGCGCCGGCGGCGATGGCCTTGATGGCGTCGCCGGAGTACCGGATGCCACCGTCGGCGATGACGGGCACGTCGTGCTGGCTGGCGACGTCTGCGACCTGTGCGACGGCCGTAATCTGGGGCATCCCGGCCCCGGTGACGACGCGGGTGGTACAGATAGAGCCCGGGCCGATACCGACTTTCACGCCGTCGGCGAAGTCGACGACGGCCTCTGCGGCCTCTCGGGTGCCGACGTTGCCGACGACGACGTCGGCGTCGACTTCGGCCTCGATTTCGCGGGCGCTGTCGATGACGTTCGCGTTGTGGGCGTGGGCGCAGTCGATGAACAGGATGTCCGCGCCGGCCTCGTCGGCGGTCTGGGCGCGGTCGACCTCGAACGGGCCGACGGCGGCCCCGACGCGCAGTTTGCCCTTCTCGTCGCGAGCGGCCTCGTCGTACTCGCGACGCTGGAGGACGCCCTTCATCGTCACGAGACCGACGAGTCGGTTCTCCTCGTCCACGATGGGGACGCGCTCTATCTTGTGGTCGTACATGAGTTCGAGCGCCTCCCGCGGCGTGACGTCCTCGGGGGCCGTGACAACCTCGTCGGTCATGGCCTCCGTGACGGCGTCGGACTCGCCGACCTCGAGGTACGGCCGGATGTCCGTCCCGGAGATGATGCCGAGCACTTCGCCGTTCTCGTCGTCGACGACGGGGGCACCGGAGACGCCCTGCCGGTCCATCATCTCGTCGACTTCGCGGACCGTCTGCTGGGGGCTCGCGGTGACGACGTCGCGGATGATGAGTTCGTCGGCACGTTTGACGCGCTCGATTTCGGCGGCCATCTGGTCGGCGTCCATGTTGCGGTGGAGGACGCCCAGTCCACCCTGCCGAGCCATGGCGATGGCCATGTCGCTCTCCGTGACGGTGTCCATCGCGGCGGTCAGCACGGGGACGTTTAGCTGGACGCTCTTCGAGACGCGCGTCGCGGTGTCCGCTTCGTCAGGTTCGACGCGGGACTCTTTGGGTCGCAGCAGTACGTCGTCGAAGGTCAGCGCCTCCGGAACGCGGAGTTTCTCGGAGAAAGGCTCGGAATCGTTCGCCATGTAAGTCGTCCACGACGGCCGGGCAAAAACGTTGCGAGACTGGCCGAGACTGGGGTGGAGTGCCACACGGGGTGTCCGGTATTCGGTGTCGTCGCGGGACGTCTATCCAGTTGTGTGGGACAGATTCGCACGTTTCACGGGGTGTGGGGCCGAATCTCACACAACGCTTATACTCTGGTGAAAGATAGTTATAGATATGCGTCTCACCGAATCCACCCCCGAGGCCAGCGGCCTGCAATCGACGTGCTCGACGGCGTCGAACACATTCTGGGTGGATTTCGGGAAATCGAAGGGGTGGCAATCGACCGTCGGTCTGGTCGGCGCTGTAAGCACCCATCGGGTACAGGGGTATCCCCGTCCGTAACACGCGATGAGTAGCTCCAGACACCCGGTCGCACTCGACATTGAGCGACGCGTCGGTCGCGGCGGTCGCCTGCTGGCGACGGTCATGGGACTCCCCTTAGTCGACGGTATCTTCCCCGTCCTCGTCCTCGCCGGTGCGCTGACGACGTGGACCGGCATGCTCGAAGTCGGGCTGCTCGTCTTCGGCGGGTCCGCGATGGTCGCCGTCGTCCTCGCGGAGATGGAGGGCGGCCCCCGCGAACAGGCCAGAACCGTCCTGCTCATCGGGGCGCTGTTGCTCCCCATCGCGGTGCTCGAAGCCGCTATCGCACCGACTATCGCCGGAGTCGTGCGTCTCGAGATATTCGAGCGTTTCGCCGGCATCGTCATCATGGCTATCGCGGCCCAGACGGCGAGCGCCCGCATCGGAGAGATACTGCCCCGCCCCGCGATAATCGTGGGACTGGGTCTCCTCGCGAGTCTCGACCCCGCGGGCGCGTCGCTGGTCGTCGAGGCCGACGTGGCGACGATGGCCCGCGCCGCGGCGACGGCGGGTATCGGCGTCGGGTTCGCTCTCGTCGTCGCCCTCGCCAGTCCGTGGCTGCGCAACGCCGTCGACATCGACCGCTTCCGCTTCGGGAGTGCCGTCGCACTGGGCGTCCTCGCACTCTCCGTGCTGGGTCTGATGCCCACGACGGCCCCTGTCGCCCTCGCGGTCCTCGCCGTCACGGCGTTGCTCTCGTTCGACCCCGACAACGCCCGTGAACGACACGCCGAGTACCGTCCCGACAGCATCGACCTCACGGCCGCGTTCTCCGACGGCGGTGCTTCCCAGGGCGTCGCGGCGGACGAACGCACCGACGACGGCGCAACCGTCGAGTACGACCCCGACCAGGAACGCGCGCCGTGGCTCTGAGGGGGAACGTTTAGGCCGCTCACGCTCTGCTGTCCGATATGGCCGACAACCGCGTGGTTCAGGGACGGATGCAGACACCCGAGAGCCTCGCCGAACTCATCGAAGGCGAGAGCGTGATGGACGCAGAACCGATAGAGGACGCCGACGAGTCGTGTCCGGAGTGTGGCGAGAACGTCGTCTCCGTGGGGTACATGCCCTCGGCGCTGGAGTTCGTCACCGGGTACAAGTGCCAAGAGTGTGACTGGTCCGACACCGATCGGGACTGAAACGCCGCCGGGCAATCGAAATCCCTTTAGGTTAACTCGGTAAACGACGGAGTGCGGGGTCGTGGCCTAGTCCGGGAAGGCGGCTGACTCCAGAGGCCACGTGCCTGGGACGAGACTCCAAGGGCTGATATACTGAGCGGCCGACTGATCATCGGTTCGCGACGATGACCCTCTGGAGTTCCGAGGCACAGGACGGAGATATCAGCCGATCGGGGGTTCAAATCCCTCCGACCCCACTCCATATTGTCACCGACGATATCTCGAACCGTGAGACCCTGTTCTGGCGACGTCGGGGCCGATACGTGGAACAGGCGCAAACGCCCATCGTCACGCTCGCTCCGACCCATCCCGACTTCCGAGTCAGCCTCGGACCTGCTCGACCGGACGTGACGCTCGGGGAATAGTGTGAAGGTGTCGCAGCTGAAGCCCGTGGAGTGAACCGCCATCGAGAGTCACGGAGACGACACAGAACTGGAGAGTCGGATCGAGCGACGTCGACAGAGATAGCCGGGAGAAGTGAGACGTAGGCTCGACGTCGGGGGGCCCGTCGAGGGCGAGGACGTGAATACATATTCACCGCACGGCCGACGCGGCGAATACAGTTACCCACAGTGTTGAATGTGTTAGCTCTACACAACGAAACTGCCCGGTGTCAGAGGCACTACCGACAACATCCCCCCTGTCGTCGCTGCCCTCGTTCCTGTCACCGGCACCCCCCAACGGTTTGCACTCGACGCCATCGGCCGGTCCACCCACCGGCTCTTTCTCTTTCCCTCTCCGAGGGACCGACTGTGGGCACTCACAGCGTACTGTCGATCGGCTCGGTCTTGCAGAGGTCGACGAACTCCCGCATCGCGAGGAGCGAATCGGGGTCGATAGAGACGAAGACCCCCGATATGTTCGGGCGAACGAAGTGGAAGCACATCGCCTCCTCGAAACTGTGGACGGTACAGTTCAACCGCCCGACGTCGAAGACGTCTTCGAGGTGTTCGGTCCCCAATCCCTCCATGACGAGTTCCTGGTGGATGCGGTCGATAACGCGCGGTTTGGACTGTACGTCCGGCCGCTCGTAGAGTATCTTGCAGGTGTCCTCTCGGTACGCTGCGACGGCGCGAAGGTTGTCGCCAACCTCGTCGCGGAGCGACGGGACCAGTGACATACGTAAGCAATTCACGTGGCACCGTGCTAAAGGTGTGTGGTCGTTCACGTGGCCGAGACACCGGTTCGGTGTCCGGCGACGAACAGAAAGCTGATAACGGCCCTCGGTATCGGGCTAGTGGGGACCTGGTTGTGGTATAGTGCGCCAGTTCCCCGTTCTACCGACCACGCCATCTGAGCGGCGACACTGCTCGCGAGGGCGTGCCTTACTGGTAAGGGCCAACTCCAAAGCACCGGTGTAGCGACGTACTCGTATGGCTGTCACGGAAGCAGGATTCGACGTCGAAGCGGACACACAGGCGAACACGCTGTACCTCGAATTCTCGGGGACGCTCTCTCCAGCCCAGATCAAGCAGGCCGCTGCCGAGGCCCTCACGTCGGCCCGGCATCTCTCCGAGGGCTTCTCCGTCATCAACGACATCTCTGCGTTCACGCCGCCGTCGCCGGAGGCGGCGAAACCTATCGAGGACGCTCAGAGCGAGTTGAAACAGATGGGCGTCGGCGACGTCGTCCGTGTCGTCGCGTCGGAGACGAGCGCCGTCACCGAGAACGCGTTCGCCCGACGGTCACGCGCGGCCGGGTACGAAGGCGAGACGGCGGCGTCGGTGGCCGAAGCAGAGCGCCTGCTCCACTGAGTCCCGAAACCGATTTGGGCGTCCTGTGGCGACACTGACCCGATGACTACGCTGCGCGACTCGTTGCCCGAGCGCCCCCTATCGACGACAGAGGTCACGGCCCTCGAAGCGCAACACGACGACTACGGCGTCGCGCCGGTCGGGTTCTTCCCGGAGTTGGACGTGGTGACGGCGTTCGTCGTCATCGTGGACGGCGACCACGGGTACAGCCTCGGGTTCGACGGGCGCGACGAGCGGTGGGTACTCGTCGAGCAGTTCGAGGACGGTGACGACTTCGCCGGCGTCACGGACCGCCTCCGTGAGTGGGTCGGCGAGGATTGGGACGACGTCGACGAGGACACCGTCGAACTGGACGACGTCGCCTGACGCCGGCCCCTCTCCTGTCAATCTGACTGAACAACATTGAAGTGGTATCGTGTACAACGTTAACACGGAGCCCCCGAGCTCCCAGCGGGAACGACCGCTGTAGCTTCCGGGATTGGCATCGACGGCCAACTATCGTCGGCGGGCTAGGCCACCCCGCCGACGTGCGCTTCGTTTCGTGACGGCGTCGACAGGTTGAGGTTCTTCTCCCGCTATGTCGTCCCAATGAGCACCTTGGCCGCAGTTCTCAGGGTCGGCGAGACACCGCCGATAGGTACGGGGATGGTCCCACGCGTCGAGGCGCACCTCTACGACGGTGGCCTCCCGCGACTCGTCGCCTACCGGGTGACGGAGGGCCCGGAACTGGAGCGGTACCCGGGCGGGTACGCACCGGACTTCGCCGCCGAGACGACGTACCCGGTGACGGACGTACTGCTCGCGATACCCGAAGCGCGAGCGCTCTCGTCCATCGGGCAGCGACTCGACACACTCTCGACGAAGGCCGAGGCGAACTACGGCCGGGACTTCGGGTCGATGGTGTTCACCACGGACGTCGAGTGGGGGAGCGACGGCTACGGCCGCCTGTTCGAGGCTCGGAGCCAACTGGAGGCACACCCGTTCGACGGACAGGTCACCGTGACGCTGACGCCGGGCGCGACGGACGAACAGACTGCGGCGCTCCGTGAGAACCTCGACCGGATAGCTGGCCCGACGCGTGTGTACGTCTCGGCGGAGAACGGCGAGTGAGAGTGGTCGGTGGCGAGTGGTCCGCTCGGGCGGAGAGGTTTTGACCCCGCGTGTGTACTCTCGGATATGGACGCGGCGCGGCTTCCCGGAACCCAGACGACCGACCAGGTAGTCGCGCACGTCGACATGGACTGCTTCTACGCGGCCTGTGAACGGCGGCGAGAACCCGCCCTCGAAGGCGAACCGCTCGTCGTCGGGATGGGGTACGAGAACGGGGAGACCCACGGCGCAGTCGCGACGGCGAGTTACGAAGCACGGGAGTACGGTGTAGAGTCGGCGATGGCTATCTCGGAGGCACTCGAACGCCTCCCTCGGCGAGTCGAGGCCGCCGAAGACCCCGAGACGTCGGTCGAGGCGGCGGGATACTACCGCCCGGTCGATATGGACCACTACGAGGCGGTCGCGAGCGAGGTCAAGGACGTCCTCCACGACGCCGCCGAGGTGGTCCGCGAGGTCAGCATCGACGAGGCGTACCTAGACGTCACCGACGACGTCGCGTGGGACGAGGCCGAGTCGTGGGCCGACACGCTAAAGGCGACCATCGAGTCGGAGGTGGGCGTCGTGGCGAGCGTCGGCGTCGCGCCGACGATGAGCGCCGCGAAAGTCGCCAGCGACCACGACAAGCCCGACGGCCTCGTCGTCGTTCGACCGGGGGACGTCCGGGAGTTCTTCGCGGACCTCCCCGTCGAGGAAGTCCACGGCGTCGGCCCGGTGACGGCCCGTGAACTCGCGGCGCTGGACATCGAGACGGCGGGGGACCTCGCCGCGGCCGACCCGGAGACGGTCGCCGAGCGATTCGGCGACCGGGGGCTGGAGATACGGCGCTACGCCCGCGGCGAGGACACGCGCACCATCACGCCGAAGGGCGACCCGAAGAGTCTCTCGCGCGAGTCGGCGTTCACCGAGGCCGTCGAAGACACCGATCAGAAGCGCCAGAAGGTCGAGACGCTCGCGGCGGCCGTCGCCGACCGCGCCCATCGCAAGGAGGCCCGCTACCAGACTATCGGCATCAAGGTCGTCGAACCGCCGTTCGACGTGAACACCCGCGCCCGGTCACTGCCCGGGCCCGTCGACGACGCGGACCTCGTCAAGTCGGTGGCGCTGGACCTGCTGACGGAGTTCGAGGACGCCGCGGTCCGGAAGGTCGGCGTCCGCGTCTCGAACCTGGACTTCTCCGCGGGGCGACAGGCCAGTCTCGGCGGGTTCGACAGTGAGGACTCGCCACAGACGGACGACGGTGAGGGGGCGACGGGCGGTTCGACCACCGAGAACGACCCGGAGGGACAGGTTTCGCTCACCGAGTTCGGCGACACCGCGTCGGGGCGAGACGAGGACGCGTCGTCTGCGAACCGCGACGGACAGGTGTCGCTCGACGACTTCGACTGACGGCTCTCAGGCGACGCCGTTCTCTAAGTTCTCCAGTAACTTCCCGACGAACAGGCCCGCACGCGGCGAGATGGTGTCTTCTGCGGGGACCGTCGTCGGGTGGGCGGCGAGCGTCTGGACGAACTGCTCGCTGTGGGTCATCGCGTTCAGCATGTCCACCACGTCGACAACCAACCCCTCGTCGTCCGTCTCCATCTCCGGGTACCGCGCCTTCTCGGCGTCGGTGTAGGTAATCGTCCACGCCGGGCCACCGACGGCGTCGAGGACGTCTTCGAGCGGTGCCACCTCCAGCGGTCCGTCGCTCGTCCCGACGAAGACGACGCCGTCCTCGACGTGGGTGTCGTAGCGGGTCATGCGGTGGTCACCGACACTGGTTACCACGGGGACCGCCAGCACAATAGCCCTTGCTCACCTCTCACCGGTACGACTGGTCGACTGGCTGACTAGCGTCTGACGGAGAGTTATGGGTGGTGCGGTGCTCTGTCCCGACAAGAACGCATGGCAGAGACTGAACACATTACCGTCGCGGACACGAGCGCGGGCCCCGGCGGCACCGAGGACCCGGGGCAGTCCGTCGACATTCCGGTGGTCGAACTGCTGACCGGACGTGGGTTCATCACCGGCAAGTCCGGGTCGGGGAAGTCAAACACCGCCAGCGTCGTCGCCGAGAAGTTGCTCGACAACGGGTTCGGCCTCCTCGTCGTCGACATCGACGGCGAGTACTACGGCCTGAAAGAGGAGTACGAGATTCTCCACGTCGGCGGCGACGAGGAGTGTGACATCCAGGTCACCGAGGAGCACGCGGGCAAGATAGCCTCGCTAGCGCTCGAACAGAACGTCCCCATCATCCTGGACGTCTCTTCCTTTCTCGACGAGGAAGAGGCGGAGGCGTTGCTGACCGCCGTCGCCAAGCAACTGTTCGCCAAAGCGAAGAAACAGAAACAGCCGTTCCTGATGCTCGTCGAGGAGTGTCACGAGTGGATTCCGGAGAAAGGGTCGATGGGCGAAGTCGGCAAGATGCTCATCAAGATCGGGAAGCGGGGCCGCAAACACGGCCTCGGCATCGTCGGCATCAGCCAGCGACCCGCCGACGTCAAGAAGGACTACATCACCCAGTGCGACTGGCTGGTGTGGCACCGGCTCACGTGGAACAACGACACCAAAGTGGTGGGTCGCATCCTCGACAACGACTACGCCGACGCCGTCGAGGACCTGGACGACGGCGAGGCGTTCATGATGACCGACTGGGCCGAACAGGTCCGCCGCGTCCAGTTCCATCGCAAGCAGACCTTCGACGCCGGCGCGACGCCGGGGCTGGACGACTTCGAGCGGCCAGAACTGAAGTCGGTCAGCGAGGATTTGGTCTCGGAACTGGAGACCATCAGCGAGGAGAAACAGGCCACCGAGAACCGCATCAAGGAACTCCGCGAGGAACTGGACAAGAAGAACTCCCGCATCGCCGAACTGGAGACGGAACTGCAGGACGCACGCGACCTCCAGCGGATGGCCGAGCAGTTCACCGAGGCGCTGGTCGGACACGTCGAGGGGTACAACCCCGGCCGCACCGCACAGGAGGAGATGCGCCGACAGCGCGAACGACTCGCCGGTCCGCCCGAGGAGGACGACGCGGCAGCGGCGAACGGGTCGGCGGGGACCGACGAAACGGAGGAAGCACCGCCCTCCGACGCGACCTCCGGGGGCGGGTTCGGCGACGCGTTCAGCGCCTTCAGCGACGACGGCGTGGCGATGAACGGCGGGAGCGACGACGCCGTCGTCACGAACGGGGCCGCGCCGGCGACGAACGGTGCGTCGACGAACGGACACGCCGACGAGGAGAGCGACGCCGACGCCGCCCTCGCGGCCGCGATGGCCGCCGTCGACGACGCCGAGAGCGGGGACGACTCGCCAGCGAGCGACGCGACCGACCGGCCCGCCGTCGTCGCCGCCGTCGTCGCCGACCTCACCGAGATGAACGACAAGACCCTGCGGATGCTGGCCTACTACCGTGAACACGGGCCGGGCACGCCGCTGAACGCGCAGTTCTCCGCCGGCGGTGACGGGGACCGGACCGCGGCGTACGCCCGGAACCGGACGCTACGGCTGCGCGGCCTCGTCGAACACGTCGGTCGCGGGAAGTACGACTACCGACTCCGTGACCTCGTGAGCGAGGAGAGCGACGAGACCCTCGACGAGTCGACGATAGAGGACTACGCTACGCGAATCGAGCGCGACGTACTCGACGGTCACGGCGAGGCGTGACCGGTTTCTGCGGTTAGTTCAGCGGTTCGACGAGGTCTTCGAGCGCCGCGCGCGGGTCGTCGGCCTTCGCGACGCCGCTCGCGAGGAGCACGCCGCTCGCGCCGAGGTCCGAGGCGGAGACGATGTCCTCGCCCGTCGAGATGCCGGCGCCACAGAGGACGTCGACGTCGCCGTCGACGCGTGCCGCGGCGTCGACAGCGCCCGTGACGATGTCCGGGTCGGCCTTGCTGACCGGGGTGCCGGTACCGATGAGTTCCGGCGGTTCGACGGCGACGGCGTCGGGGCCCAGCGCCGCGGCGGCGCCTATCTGGTCGGGGTTGTTCGCACAGACGATGGTCTCTAAGTCGGCCCGGTCGGCCGCGTCCAGCGACGCGTCGATGTCGGCGAGTTTGAGGCGGTTCTCCGAGTGGTTCAGCATGGTCCCGACCGCGCCGGCGTCGGCGACGGCCTCGGCGAGCGTACTCCCGGTGTGACTGCCGTGCTCGTTCGGGCTGACGTGCTGGGCCCACGTCTCGACGCCGGTCTCGGCGACGGCACCGAGGTGCGCGGCCTGCGGCGCGACGGCCACGCGGACGCCGGAGTCGTCGGCCACGTCGGCCGCGGCGGTCGCTACTTCGACTGGGTCGCACGGATACGCCTTCAGGTTGACGAGGACGAACATACACCACCCACCGGGGGCCGCCGGGAAATAGGTTGCGAGAGCGGGGCGAGGCGTCGAACGCCGCGATGAGTGAGCATTAAGACACTGGACGGTGAACAGTCGGGAGACAAGTCGTGACCACCGGGGACGAGACGCCGACCGTACTCATCGTGGAAGACGAACAGCACCTCGCCGACCTCTACACCGACTACCTGTCCGACCGGTTCGACGTCCAGACGGCGTACAGCGGCGAGGAGGGTATCGAGATGCTCTCGCCGGACGTGGACGTGGTCCTGTTGGACCGCCGGATGCCGGTCGTCTCCGGCAACGAGGTGCTCGCCGAGATGGAGGAGCGCGGCCTCGACTGTCGAGTCGCGATGGTGACCGCGGTCAACCCCGACTTCGACATCATCGACATGGGCGTCGACGACTACCTCGTCAAGCCGGTGACCCGTGACGACCTGACCGAGGTCGTCGAGCGCCTCGACAAGATAGCGACCTACAACGAGCAACTCCAGCGGCTCACGTCCCGCAAACTGAAGCGAAACGTCCTGCAGGTCGAGAAGACACAGACCGAACTCGACGGGAGCGAGCAGTACCGCCGGCTCCAGTCGGAGATTGCCGACATCGAAGAACGGGTCGATTCGCTGGCCGCCGAGCTAGACGTCGAAGAGCGGGACCTTCGCCTCTAGTCCTTCCGTTCGACCACGTCGCCGAGGGTGTACTCGCCGCTACTGGACCCACCGGACCACTCGGTGTCGTCGGTGCTGCCGCCCGCGCTCAGGTCGATGCCGAGCGCGCGCTCCAGTTTCGTACGCACGTCGTCGCTGGGGAGCGAGTTCCCCTGTTCGAGCTTTCGGATGAGGCTCGCCTTCTCGTTGAGTTTCTGGGCGAGGTCCTTCTGACTCAGGCCCTCGGACTCGCGGGCCTGCCGAATCTGGTCGTCGAAGTCCTGTGCTATCTCGTCCATCTCGTCGAACATGTCCCGGCGGCGGCCGCCACCACCCGACGAACTCGACGAGGAACTGGACGACGAGGACGACCCACCGCTACTCGACGACGTCGAGTACTTCGTCGACGTGGACGACGAGGCGTCCTGCGTCTTCACCTCTGTCCCGAAGTCGGTACACTCGTCGCAGACGTCGAGTTCTGCCCCCTCGATTTTGACGCGGTTGGGAGAGGAGACCTCCGTCCCGCACATCTCGCACTGTACCATACTGCCGGGTTGGAGAGGGCGCGGTATAAATGGTGCGTTGCCCTCACTCCAGCGCCTGCATCGAGTAGTAGAACCGCTGGAGGGCGGTGACGTGCCCGACGACGGCGAAGACGACGAGCAGCCACCCGACGAGCGTGAGGGTCAGCGCCGTCGGGTTCACGAAGGCCGCGACCCCGGTCGTGATGCCCACGAGGGCGAGACGGTCCGCCCGGCCAAGCAGGCCGCCGTAGACTCGGTCGAGACCGACCGCCTGTGCCTGGGTGCCGAGATACGACGTCATCAGGACGCCGGTGACGGCCGCGATACCGAGGGCCCATCGGCCGAGTCCGGCCGCGAGACCGACGATGATGACGATGTCGGCGTAGCGATCGAGGACGTGGTCGAGCAGGTCTCCTCCAGAGGAGGCCACGTCGAGCTCTCGGGCCAGCGCGCCGTCGACGAGGTCCAGCCAGCCGTTGAGGAAGACGAGGACGGCCCCGGCGAGATACAGCAGGGGTGCCCTATCCGAGACTGCGTAGACGCCGGCGGCGGCGACGGCCAGCAGGAACGCGAGGACGCTGACGCCGTTGGGCGAGAGGCCCACGGTCTTCGCGGCGCCGACGAACGGGACCAGCGCTCGGTCGGCGACCGAGCGGAACCTGTCCAGCGTCATAGCCAGTCGACGTAGGAGACGGTGCCGGCGCTCGGTTCGACCTCGTCGGCGAGGACGGCCGCGATCCCGTCGGCCACCTCGTCCGGGTCGCGCTCGGTCGTGTCTATCTCGTAGACGTTCTCGGTACCGTGGTGGGAGACGGCCTCGGAGAGTATCACGTCGAGGGCCTCCGACTCCGCATTCTCGTACGCTTTCGAGTCCGAATCGCCCCGTTCGCGTAGCCGCTCGACGACGGTGTCGGGGTGCGCTCGGAGGACGATCACGCGATCGGCCGCGAAGTTGTGGGCCAGATGCGACTCGAACAGCACGTCGTCGCGGCCGTACAACCACTCGGCGACGGCGTCCATGTCGGCGACGACGCTCCCGCGCTCCTCGTCGACGCCGGTCGAGAACCCCTCGTCCTCGATAATGTCGTTGAGGTGGACGACGTCGAGGTCTGTCTGGAGCAGTTCGGTCGCCGTGGTCTTGCCCGTCCCGGGCGTCCCGGTGACCGCGACTCTCACGCCTCGACCACCTCGACGACGTCGTTCAGGATCGCGACGGCCCGTTCGGTGTCCTCCTCGGTCCCGCAGGTGATGCGGATGCACTCGGGCAGGCCGAACGAGGAACAGTCGCGGACGATGACGCCCTCCTCCTGTGCGGCGTCGGCGACGGCGGAGGCGTCACCCACTTCGGCCAGCACGAAGTTACCGGCGCTGTCCCACGTGTCCGCCGTCAAGTTGTCGTGGATGTACTCGCGGGCCCACGCGGCCGTCTCGACGGAGCGCTCGACGTGGTCGTCGTCGTCGAGTGCCGCGAGGCCGGCCCGGCAGGCCAGTTCGCTCGCCGAGAACGGCGTGTTGATGCGTGCGTAGGCGTCGGCCCACGACTCTGGGACGAGGGCGTAGCCGAGACGGACGCCGGCTAGTCCGTAGGCCTTCGAGAACGTCCGCAGGAGCGCCACGTCGTCGCGTTCGTCGAGGAGGGGTCGCTTGCTCGGCGACTCCGTGAACTCGCCGTAGGCCTCGTCGACGAGGACGAGCGTCGCTTCGTCCGTCTCCTCGGCGATGGTCCGGACGGCCTCCATGGAGAACTCCGCGCCGGTCGGGTTGTGGGGGCTGGTGAGGTAGACGATACGCTCACCGTCGTAGTCCTTCAGGACGGTGTCGGCCGTCTGGGCGAAGTCCTCGGCCTTCGAGAGCGTGTACTCGCTGACCTCGCCGTGGTGATAGCGCGCGCTCATCTCGTAGTAGGCGAAGCCGGGCTTCGGGACGAGTACCTCGTCGCCGGGTTCGAGCATCGCGCGGGCGAGACAGTCCAGTGCGCCGTCGCCGCCGTTGCTCAGCCACACCTGCTCCGGGTCGGCGTCCCACGTCGCCGCCAGTTTCTCGACGAGGTCGGCGTGGGAGGCCTTCGGGTAGGAGTGCATCCGTTCGGCCGAGTCCCGGATGGCCTCGACGGCCAGCGGACTCGGACCGAACATGTTCTCGTTCGACGCGAGTTTCACCATCTCGTCCGGGTCGAGACCGAGTTCCCGGGCGACTTCCTCGATACCGCGGCCCGCCCGGTAGACGGTGTGAGCGGAGAGGTCCCGTGGTTGCATGGATGTGCCAAGCGGGTGGGGCGGCTTAAGCGTGCTCACCTGCAGAGAGGGCCGTCCTCCGCAGTCCACCCGAACGCACACGCAGGCGGTTCAGTTCATCCCTCCCGAAGAGTACCAATAGTGTGCACGCGGTGCCGGTAGGCGATACCACTTCTCGTCGACCAGTCGAGACCCGGCCGCCGAGACGGGGAACCGATGAGTGGTACCACTCCAACTGGAGCGGACTAGACGTGTCGAGCGGGGTGGAGGCGTTCGAGGACGCTTGCGACGGGTCTTGACGCTCTGTAGCCTGCCTGTTCCGGGGCGTTCAAGAGGCCCGCGTCCAACCCACGGGCATGAGCACAGTCGATGCCGCGGTTTTCGCGACACACCTCGTCTTCGCGGGCCTCTGGTCCGGGAGCGTCCTGTTCGCTACCTACGCCGTCCTCCCGACGGCGATGGACGGCGACACCCGTCCCGGTCCGCTCTCGACGATGACCGGGAAACTGAAAACCGTCTCGCGGGCGAGCGCACTGCTCCTGTTCGTCACGGGCGGTCACCTCGCCGCGACGCGCTACACCGCCGAGTCGCTGACCGGAACCGGTCGCGGCCACCTCGTCGTCACGATGGTCGTCCTCTGGTTCGCGCTGGCCGGCCTCGTCGAAGTCGGGGCCTCGAAACTCTCCGATGGGTTCGACCAGAAGAAGGTCCGCGAACCCGCCCGTAACGCCCGCCCGTTCCTGCTGGGCGCGTCGCTCGTCGCCGTCCTTCTGCTGGTCAACGCCGGCGCCATCCTCGGCCTCTACTACTAGAGTCGCTCGCCGACGTGGTCGGCACACTTCAGCGCGAGGGCCGCGATGGTGAGCGTCGGGTTCATCGACCCGGCGGTGACGAACACCGACGACGACGCCACCGAGAGGTTGGCCACGTCGTGGGTCCGTAACTGCGGGTTCACGACGCTCGTCTCCGGGTCGGTGCCCATCCGGGTGGTCCCCATGTGGTGGTAGGCGGGGCCGGACCCGCCGCCTTCGGGGCCGGCCGTCCACGAGACGTCGACACCCAGTTCGTCGAGAATCGCGTGCTGGATGTCGTTCGCGCGCCCCATCGACCGCCGGACGCGCGGCCCCCACGACCACTGGACGTCGGGGACCGGGTTGCCGTGGTCGTCGGTGGTCGAGGTGTCGAGCGTCACCCGATTCTCCTTCCGGGGTGGCTGGCCGACGAGGCCGCCCATCGCGATGCTGTTGCCGTAGGCCTCTCGGAGGTCCCCCAGCAGTGTGTCGCCCCACTCGTCGGCCGAGAGCGCTAGCTCTACCGGCGACGGGCCGGCGTAGTTGAGGAACTCCAGTTTGATGGGCGAGAGCGCGTCGTCGGAGGCCGGAACGACCGTCTCGTCGTCGCCGACCTGCTCGACGGCCTGCCTCGGGTCGTCGTAGAACTGGTGGCACTCGCTGGTGAGAAAGCCGACGTGGTTCTGGCGGGTTCGCGCGTCCAGCGTGCCGCCCGCGCCGGCGAACAGGTGGTCCATGAAGTACCGACCGACGAGGCCCGACGAGTTCGCGAGGCCGTCGGGGTCGTCTTCCGACCGGGAGAGCAAGAGGAGGCGCGGAATCTCGACGCCGCCCGCCGCGAGGACGAACTCGCGGGCCTCCTGTCGGTGTTCGGTGCCGTCGGGGGTCGCGTAGACGGCCGCGCTCACACGGCCGTCGGCGTCGGTTTCGAGTCGCTGGACCGGCACGCGGTCGAGGACCGTCGCGCCCTCGGCCTCGGCGTCTTCGACGTGGACGCTCGCGTCGTACTTCGCGCCGGAGGGACACACTGGCTGGCAGGTGCCGTAGCCGACACACGGACCCCGGCCGTCGTAGGCCTCGGAGTTGCGGGCGTTCGGGACACCGTGCATCGAGATACCCAGCGACTCGCAGGCCTCGGCGAACAGCGAGTCACTGTACGAGGGTGGGAACCCCGGGAGCGGGTAGGGGTCGTCCCGCGGCGGTGCGAACGGGTTGTCGGCGTCGCCGGCCACGCCCATCGCCCGTTCGGCGTCGGCGTAGTACGGCCGCAGGTCGTCGTAGTCGATGGGCCACGCCGGGTCGTCGTTGTCGTGACTTCCGTCGAAGTCGCTGGGGTGCAGGCGCATCACCATCCCCTGCCAGTGGAGCGTCGACCCCCCGACGCCCTTCACCCGGGCGACGTTGAGCGGGTAGTACTGCTCGCCGCTGGCCGAGAAGGCGTCGCGCTCGCCGCCCATGTCCCAGACTGACCCGTCGTGGGCGGGTCGGATGGCCTCCTCCATCCGACGGGGTCGCTCCTCGAAGTCGAACCGTGGACCGGCCTCCAGAACCACCACGTCGTAGCCGTCGCTCGCGAGTCTGCTGGCGACGAGGGCGCCCGCCGGCCCTGCACCGACGACGCAGACGTCCGCGCGTGACTCCGGCGTCCGCTCCATCTCGACAGCGATTAGGTGAGCCTAAACTTAGGCGTTGTCATCGACGGCGTCGAGAAGGGGCTCGCGGCGTCAGGGAATCTTCACGGAGTGTTTCAGCGTCCCGATGCCCTCCACCTCTATCTCCACCTCGTCGCCGTCTTCGAGCGGGCCGACGCCCTCCGGCGTCCCGGTGGCGATGACGTCGCCGGGTTCGAGCGTCATGTACTCGGTAATCTCGGCGATGAGTTCCTCGACGGAGAAGATGAGGTGGTCGCGCGAGGAGGACTGCCTGACCTCGCCGTTGACACGGCTCTCGATGGTGGCGTCTTCGGGGACGTGTTCCGGCGTCGCCACGAGCGGGCCGATGGGACAGGCGTTGTCGAAGGCCTTCCCGCGGACCCAGTTCTGCTCTATCTCCTGGTCGTCGCGGTTCGAGATGTCGTTGAGGCAGGTGTACCCTGCGACGACGTCCATCGCACCGGACTCGCTGACGTTCTTGCACTGCTCGCCGATGACGACGCCCAGCTCGGCCTCGAAGTCGATGCGCTCTTTCCCCGACGGCATGGTGAGCTTGCTCCCGTGGGAGGCGACGGCGTTCGGTGCCTTCAGGAACAGCATCGGCCTGTCCGGCAGGTCGGAGCCCATCTCTTCGGCGTGGTCGGCGTAGTTGCGGCCGATACAGACGATTTTGGTCGGTTCACACGGTGGCAGGATGTCCACGTCGTCGGGAGCGTACGTCTCGTCGCCGAAGGCGATGCGCCCGTACGGACCGGCGGCCGCCGTGACGACTGGTTCTCCGTCCTCGACGGTCCAGCGACCGCCACGGACGTTCCCCGCGGTGTCCCGGAATCGAACGCGCTTCATGACTCCGACGACTCGGGGCCGACGGATAAGCGTTTAGGAGGGGTGGGAGGCCTGCCGGCTGGAGGTTCGACGCCTGTCTACGGCGTATTCGTCAGTCGCCACATACCGGCGCGCCGGGAGTGACCGAACGGCTTTTGAGAGGCGCCGGGCTACGCTCGTCGCATGAACTGTCTCGTCGTCGGCGCCGGGTCCATGGGCCGCTGGTTCGGCCGGACCCTCCGGGACCACGCCGACGCGACACTCGCGTTCACGGACCTCGACGCGGACGCGGCACGCCGGGCGGCCGACGCCGTCGGCGGCCGCGCCGTCCCCAGTGACACGGCGGACCGATTCGACGTGGTCTGCGTCGCCGTGCCGATGCCCGTCGCCGAGGAGGCCATCGGCGAGTACGCGCCGTCGGCGACCGACGCCGTCCTCGACGTGACCGGGAGCATGGCCGGACCGCTCGCGGCGATGGAGACGGCGGCCCCAGACGTCGGTCGGGCGAGCCTCCACCCCCTGTTCGCGCCGGAGAACGCCCCCGGTAACGTCGCCGTCGTCACGGACGCCGGCGGCGACGCCGTCGACGTTGTCCTCGGGGCTATCGCTGCAGCCGGCAACGAAACGTTCGAGACGACGGCGGCCGAACACGACGAGGCGATGGAGACGGTGCAGGCCGGCGCCCACGCGGCGGTCCTCGCCTACGCGATGGCCGCCGACGACGTGCCCGACCGGTTCCACACGCCGGTCTCGGGCGGACTCGCCGACCTCGTCGGACAGGTCACCGGCGGTGACGCCCACGTCTACGCCGACATACAGGAGACCTTCGAGGGGGCCGACAGCGTCGCCGAGGCGGCCCGAGAGATAGCGGACGCGGACGCGGAGACGTTCACCGCACTGTACGAGGACCTCTCATGAACCCCGAGACGCGCCAGCAGATACGCGAGAACGCCCAGTACCTCCGGAACGTCCGTCCGGTAGACCCCGAAGAGATATTCGAGTACGTCGACGGCCAGCCACACCCGGCCGTCGTCCGGCAGGTGCTCCGCGAGGAGGCCGTCGACCTCGCGCTGGTCGAACAGGACGACGGCACGTTCGTCCCGGCGCCGGAGGGACCGCTCTCGCCGGCGGGTCCGTTCCACGGCGTCGAGCGCTTCCCCGAGGAGTACGGCCGGCGGGTCGAGAGCCTGCTCACCGACGCGTACGGCCCGGACTGGGAGCGCGGCGACAGCGGCGAGCAGTTACGCGAGCGCATCCGCGACGTGAAAGAGCGCTACCTCCGGCGCGACGACGTGGCCTACGACGACCTGACGGCCCACGGCTACGCCGTCTACCACCTGCCCGACTACTACGCGGTCACGCAGTACGTCCTCTCGGACCTGTTGGTCGAGGGCTTGCTCCCCACCAGACTCCGCGTCCTCGACGTCGGCGCCGGCGTCGGGGGGCCGGCGCTGGGACTGCTCGACCTCCTGCCGGACGAGGCGCTCGTGGACTACCACGCCATCGAACCGAGCGCCGCCGCCGACGTCCTCGAGACGATGCTCGACGACCCCGGACCGAACGTCGACGTCTCGATACACCGGGAGACGGCGGAGGCGTTCGACCTCGACGCCGCCGTCGCGGCCGACGGCCCGTTCGACCTCCTGCTGTTCGGGAACGTGCTCAACGAACTCGACGACCCGGTGAGCGTGCTCGAACGCTACCTCGGCGCGCTGGCCGACGACGGGACGGTGGTGGCGCTGGAACCCGCCGACCGGAACACCGCGACGGGCCTGCGCGAGATAGAGCGCGCCGTCACCGACGACGGCCCGGCGAACGTCTACGGCCCGACGGTCCGCCTGTGGCCCCACCAGATGCCCGAGAGCGAGTCGTGGTCGTTCGACCGCAAACCCGACCTCGCCGTCCCGTCGATGCAGCGACGACTCGACGACGCCGCGGGCGGGACGGGCGAGTTCGTCAACGTCGACGTCCAGTACGCCTACAGCGTCCTCCGGACGGACGGACGGCGGGCCATCGAGATGACGCCGGACCGCGGCACCCACGCGCCGATGGCCGACGCCGAGAGCTACGTCACCGACCGGGTGAACCTGCTGGCGGTCAAACTCAGCCACGACCTCTCGGAGGGGGAGTCCAACCCGCTGTACCTGCTCGGCGACGGCAGTCAGGAAGTCGACCACTTCGCCGTTGTCACCGAACCCTCGCTGTTGAACGACGACCTGCGAGACGCCGACTACGGCGACCTGCTCTCCCTGCAGAACGCGCTGGTCCTCTGGAACGACGACGAGGGGGCGTACAACGTCGTCGTCGACGGCGAGACGACGGTCGACAGGGCGCGCTGACGAGCGGCGCGCCACGCCCGGGCAGTGGGTTTTTCTCGCCCACGGCCCCAGACGGCGTATGGACGAGCCGACCATCCTGCTGACGAACGACGACGGCATCGACAGCGTCGGGTTGCGAGCGGTGTACGACGGACTCTCCGAGGTCGGCGACGTGACCGCCGTGGCGCCGGCGGAGGACCAGAGCGCTGTCGGACGCGCTATCTCTCACGAGGTCGACGTCCGGGACCACGAGATGGGGTACGTCGTCGACGGGACGCCGGCCGACTGCGTCGTCGCCGGACTGGAGGCGCTCGTCCCCGAGACGGACCTCGTCGTGGCCGGCTGTAACCGCGGTGCGAACCTCGGTGCGTACGTGCTGGGCCGGTCGGGCACGGTGAGCGCCGCCGTCGAGGCTACCTTCTTCGACGTCCCCGCTATCGCCGTCTCGATGTACATCCCGGTCCGGGAGGACGCGGCGTTCTCTGATATCGAGGCCGACGGCGACAGCTACGGCGAAGCGGTTCGGGCCACGTCGTATCTGGCGGACCACGCGCTCGGCGCCGGCGTGTTCGAGCAGTGTGACTACCTCAACGTGAACGCACCCGTCGCCGAGTGGGGGCCGGCGCCGCTCGAAGTCACCCGGCCCTCGCGACTGTACGAGATGGACGCCGTCCGCGACGGCGACGCGGTCACGCTCCACGACCGCATCTGGGAGCACATGGCCGACGGCGACATCCCGGACCCCGAGGGAACCGACCGTCGGGCCGTCGTCGACGGGCGAGTGAGCGTCTCCCCGCTCACCGCGCCGCACACGACCGAACACCACGAGGCACTGGACGCGCTGGCGGAGACGTACGACGCCGAGGAACGCCCGTAGATTGATACCGCTCGGCGGTCCAACGTGACTCGATGGCGACTGCGAGGGCCGAACGAGCGGGGTACGAACGGTTGGCGCTCGGTGCCGGCGTCGCGTTAGTGCTGTTCGCGCTCCTGTTCCTGTCGCTGGACGTCTCCGCGACGGTCGGGGCCCTGACCGGCGCAGACCTCCGGTTCGTCGCGCTCGCCGTGCTCCTGTCGCTGCTCGCCCAGTTCTGCTGGAGTCTGACGACGGTCGCAATCGTGGACGGTATCGACGGCTCGCTCCCCCGCCACCGCGTGCAGTTGGGCTACCTCTCCGGCACGTTCGGGAAGCAGGTCTTGCCGCTGGGCAACGTCGGCGGGTCGGCGATTCTGGCGTACGTGCTCGCCGAGGACTTAGACCGCCAGTTCCGCGAAGTGTTCGCGGCCGTCACGGCGAGTGAACTGCTCGTGTTCGCGGGGTCGCTCGGCGTCGCGACGCTGGGACTGGTGGCACTGCTGGTCAGCCCGCTCCCCGGCCTCGACGGTCCGCTCGTACTCGCGATGCTGGCCGCCGTCGTCTTCGCCCTCGTCGTCGGCGGGGCCGTCCTCGCGTACCGCCGGCACGTGGTCGCGACGCTCGTAGAGCGGACGGCCGCGCTCGTCAGGGCCACCGTCGGCCGCGTCTCGATGCGGGTCCACCGGTCGCTGGCGCCCCGTCGCGTCACGAACGGCGTCGAGTCGTTCCTCGCGGCCTTCGGCGCGGCGACGGGGGACACGCGACGCCTCGTGCTCGCGTCGACGCTCGCCGTCATGGGGTGGATAGCCTTCTCCTACGCGCTCCTGTTCGGTTTCGGCGCCGTCGGCGTTGCGCTCCCGGTCGGTCTGGCACTGTTCCTGACCCCGGCCAGCGGCCTCGCGACACTGCTGCCGACGCCGGGCGGGTTGGGCGGGACCGAAATCGGACTCACGGCGGTGTTGACCGTGTTGACCGGTGCGCCGCCGGAGGTAGCCGCCGCCGGTGTCATCGTCTACCGACTCGCGACGTACTGGCTGGTCGTCTCCGTCGGTGCGCTCGCCTCGCTGTACCTCTCGGCGACGGTGTGGCACGCCCTCGACTGACGACGACCCGATGGTCAGGGTTATGACGCCGCCCTCGTACACCTCGATATGAGCGAGCGACGGTCGGCAGTGCTGTTCGTTCTCCTCGCCGCGGTGTGGGGCACGTCGTTCATGGCCATCAAGGCCGGACTGGAAGCGTTCCCACCGGTGCTGTTCGCCGCCATCCGCTACGACCTCGCGGCCGTACTGATGGTCGGCTACGCTGCGGTCACCTGCGACTACTGGCTCCCGCGGACCCGCGCGGACTGGCTGACGCTGGTCGTCGAAGGGACGCTCATCATCGCGCTGTACAACGCCTTCCTCTTCGTCGGCGAGACGGGCGTCACCAGCGGCGTCGCGGCCATCCTCGTCGGGATGAGCCCCATTCTCTCGACAGTGTTCTCCCGCCTGTTCCTCCCGGACCAGCGACTGACGGTCGTCGGGACCCTCGGGCTTCTGCTGGGGTTCGTCGGCGTCGCGATGGTGGCGCGTCCGGACTCGTCGACGCCGCTCGCGAGCGAGGCGCTCTGGCCGACGCTGGTCCTGCTCGCGGCGGCGTCCGTCGCCCTCGGGAGCGTCCTCGTCCAACGCCTCGACGGCGACATCTCGCCCGAGGGGATGGTCGCGTGGTCGAACGTTCTCGGGGCCGTCCTGCTCCACGCTATCAGTTTCGGACTCCCCAGCGAGGCGCTCGCAGACGCCCAGTTCTCCCTCGCTGGCGTCGCCGCACTGGTCTATCTGGCGGTGTTCGCGAGCGCCATCGGCTACGTCGTCTACTTCGACCTGCTGGCTCGCCTCGGCGCGATAGAGATAAACCTCGTCTCCTACGCCGCACCGATATTCGCGGCCGTCTCGGGCTGGCTAGTGCTAGACGAGACGCTCGAACTGCTCGACGTGGCCGGTTTCGTGGTCATCTTCACCGGGTTCGTCCTGCTGAAACGGCACGCACTCGCGACGGAGTTGTCGCCGGTCCTCGACCGGGTCGAGGGCCTTCTCCCCGGCCGTTGAGTCGGTGCCCCCGGGAAGTTATTTGTCCGTGTCCGGCGAACGAGTAACCGTGAACGCCGATAGTCTCCGCGTCGTCCGACTCACCGCCCTCTTTCTCGTGGCCGGTGCACTGCTCGGGGCCGGCATCTGGACGTTCTGGCGACTGGGGCTGGTCGTCGGACTGGCCGCCGTCCTCGCGAGCGTCGCTCTCGTCTCCTACGCCGGCTACGACACCTACCGGTTCGCGACGGCGTAGTCAGAACAGCCCCGTCACGAACCCGAGTCCCATGGTACAGAGGACGACGGCCGAGAACACCGGGAGGTACCCCGTGTACTGCTCGACAGTCTCCTCGAAGTGCTGATAGCCGGCGAGCAACAGCAGGGTCAGGCCGACGATACCGACGACGACGGTCAGCGCGTACGCCGTCATCAGTTCGAGACAGTGTGCCGACCCGTAGCAGAGTGCGATTATCTCGAACTCCTCCTCGTGGGCGAACCCCAGCAGGAAGGCGAACCACGCGATACCGAGGAGGCCGCGGTCGGTGGCCTCCTCGAAGTCACCGTGGTCGTGGCTGTGGCCGCCGCCGAACGGGAGTCTGTCGGTCAGTCTCCCGAGCAAACCGCCGCCACCGTGGGCGTGCCCGCCTGCGTGACTGTGGTCCTCGTCGCCGTGCGCGTGCCCGTCGTCGAACTTCGAGAGGTGACCGTCGTCGTGCGTGTGGTCCTCGTGTCCGTGGCCGTCCCCACCGTGGGTGTGTGAGTGCCCCTGTCGGTACTCGCGGACACCCAGGAGTAGCAGGAGGACGCCAGCGACGATGCTCACCGGGCCGCCTATCTCGACGCCCGGTGGCACCACCACGGGTTCGTTGACCTGCGTCAGTTCGAAGTACGACTTCGCGTAGAAGAACACGGCCACCATCGCGATGCTGCTGACGAGGTGGCCGACGCCGATGAGGACGCTCGCCGCGAGGCCGTAGAGCCACTTGTTCGACTGGTCGAGGGCGTACGAGGCGGCGACTGGCCACCCGTGTCCCGGTTCGATACCGTGGACGGCACCGAGTGCGACCGCACCGAGGAACAACCCGAGGGCTTCACCGTGTACCGGCATTGTCTGGGATTCGACGATGTGACGGTTAGTGGTTGTTAATACTCGACAGGGGGGTCGCTCATACTGACATCACCGGCCAGACGGTTGCACCAGAGGGAACTACTATACCGACGGGCGTCGGTTTTCGCGTATGAGCGACACGATTCTCGACTTGCTGGAGCGGAACGCGGACCACGCCGAGAGGTTCGCCGACCGCTTCGACGACGTGCAAGACGCACAGCACCCCGAGGCAGTCACGGTCTGCTGTTCGGACTCGCGCGTGTTACAGGACGCCATCTTCGGCAACGAGGACCCCGGCTACCTGTTCACCTGCGGCAACATCGGCAATCGTGTCGTCCAGCGGACCGAGGCGGGCGAGGTGGTCTCCGGCGACGTGCTCTATCCGCTCGCACACACCGGCACAGAGACGGCCGTCGTCGTCGGCCACACCGGGTGTGGGGCCGTCACGGCGACGTACGACGACCTGACCGAGGGCCTCTCGGAACCGCCCGGTATCGAACACTGCATCGGTCTCCTGAAGCCACACCTCGAGGGTGGCGTCGAGTCGCTGCCGGACGACGTGGGCAGGGCGGGGGCCATCAACCGCCTCGTCGAGTACAACGTCGACCGACAGGTGGAGGTCCTCGTCGAGAGCGACGACGTGGCCGAGGACGTCGAGGTAGTCGGTGCAGTCTACGACTTTCAGGACGTCTACGGCGGCCAGCGGGGGGAACTCCACGTCGTCAACGTCGACGGCGAGACGAGCGTCGAGACCTTGCGGGCGGAGTACCCCGACATGGCGGACCGAGTGCATCGCCTCTGGGAGTACTGAACGCGGTCCTAATCCCCTTCAGAATCGCTGGACGCGTGTCTCCGAGGAGCACAGAGACCGAACGCCCGGTTCGACGTGGCGTACTGTTTCTCTGAGTCGGTTCCCGCCGAGACACACACCTGCGCGCGTGCCCCTCGATTTTATGTATCTCCACTGTCACGACGAGGTATGTTACGACGTGACCTCCTCCGAGCGGGCGCGACTGCCGGTGTGGTCGCCGGTGCTGGCTGTCTCGGCGGCGACGACGGCCCGGCGTTCAGGGAGGGCTTCGAGGACGGCCTCGGCGACTGGGAGTCCGGGGCCGCCATCGGGCCGGAGGTGGACCTCGCGGCGTTCGAGTGGGAGGTCGACACCACTAGCGACGAGGCGGCTGCTGGCGAGCGGTCCCTGCGTATCTGGAACGAGGGCGACTACGACGACGGCGTGACGTGGGTCGTCCATCCGGTCCCAGTGACGGCCGGGCAAGCTTACACAGCCACGGTGACGGCACAACTCTGGAGCGAGTCGGAGTCGTTCAACACGCTCCGAGACGCCGTGATGCGACTCGGCCCCGAGCCACCCGAGGTAGAGACGGACTTCCCACATCCGGGCGTCAACACCAGCGCACTCGGTCAGACGCCCTACGGCGGCCTGCGAGAACCACTCTGGCTCGCCGACGGCTGGCGCGAGTACACCTTCGAGTGGACGACGCCAGAACTATCCTCTGAGACGCTGTATCTTGCCGTCGGGACGGCGGTCATCTGGGAGGGCGACGCGACGCACTACGTCGACGAACTGACGGTCACCCTCGAACCGCGATGACGACGGTCCTCAACGGACGACTCGGCGGACTGGTCGTGGGGCTAATCGCCACGGCGGCCACGGCGGCAGCGTCAGAGCAGGGCTGGCAGACGCGACTGGGGTCTCACGGTGGGTCGCGCTCTCGGCCGAGGTGGTCTACGGGGCCGTCGCGGGCGGGGCACTCGTCGCACTGGAGTTGTCCGTCTTCGGCGTCCTCGGTGTCCCGCCGAGTGCCGTCGACGTGCTGGGCCTCACGCTCGGGTGGGGCCTGACCCTACTGCTCGCTACGCTCGCGGGTGTCACACTCGTCGCCGGCCGAGGAGTCGGCCGGTCGGCGGCCGTGCCGCTGGTTGTGTACCATCTCGTCTACGCGCTCGGACTGTGGGTCTGGGTCCGGGCTACGTGGATAACCTGCGTCCCGGCCAGCGCTGGACCGTCAGCGTCGTCGGCTACCGGTTCTCGCGCTGTTCGACCTTGTTCAACTCGATGAGGAGTCGGAACATCGCCTTCACGAGGTTGGCGTCGACGTCGAATCGCTTCGCGTTCTCGCCGGCGCGGTCCATCACGGCTTGTTCCTGCTCTTCGTCGGTGGTCGGCAGGCCCTTCTCGGCTTTGACCTGTGCGATAGTGTCGGCCACGTAGGTCCGCTGGGCTATCTTCTCGACTATCTCGCGGTCGATAGTGCGAATCTCCTCGCGCAGTTCGTCTAACGACATCTCCTCTGGGTTCGTGTTCGAACTCATACTGTGTGTGTTCCCTCCGTCTGTGTCGTGGTCAGCAGCGTCGTCCCGGGCCGCTCGTCCCAGCGCGCTCGAATCTGTTCGAGTGCTGGTCGCTCGCCGACGGCGGTGAACGAGGGGCCGGTCCCCGACAGCGAGACACCGTCGACGTGGCGCATGCCTTCGACGAGCGGTTCGGTGTCGAACTCCAGCGCGGCGCAGAACGCGAGGCCGTTGACCGTCATCGCTCGCTCGTACTCGCCGTCGAGCGCGAGGTCCTCGACGAGTCGGGCCATCGGCGCGACCTGCCGACAGCGCTCGACGTCCGCGTCCGCCGAGAACGCCTGCTCGGGGGGCGTCCAGACGAGCACGTCCCAGTCCACCTCGTCGCGGGCCAACACGTCGTCGGTGTCGTTGTCGGTGACGGTGACGCCGCCCAGCATCGACGCGGAGGCGTCGTCGAACGCGCCGGTCGCGGTCACGCCCACGTCGCGGGCGGCCATCACGCCGAGTCGCGCCATATCTTCTCGGGTCATCCGCTCGGTGGCGTCGAGTGCGTCCAGCGTCGCCATCACTGTCGCGTTGGCGGCCGCACTCGAACTCTTGAGGCCCGCGGCCATCGGCACCTCGCTCTCCGTGCGGACGTGGCCGCCGACGACCGGAGGCGTTCCGACGACTTCGGGCCCGCCGTGGGCGTCGACGACGTACTCGACGCAGCGCTCGACGAGGCGCGTGTCGGCGTCGGGGACGCCGGCCACCTCGCCGGTCACGCCCTCCGTCTCCGTCGACAACTCGACGGTCGCTTCGGTGTACTCGTCGATGGCGAACGCCGACCCACGGCCGGTCGCCAGCGCGTTGAGGACCGTCCCTGCGGCCGGTGCTGCTGCCGTGCCTTCCATCGCTCAGTTCTCCAGTCCGGGGCTATTTACCATCTGCGGAACCGGCCACGGCGACAACGGGTCGTTTTTCCACCAGCGACGGTAAGGCAGGCGCATGAGCAACCGCTCCGACATCGCGCCGGACACCCTCTCTGTCGAACTGAGCGAGGACGGCGTCGCAGTCGAGTACCTCGACGGGCGGACCGCCTTCTACCGCGGTGTCCCCGCGAAGGCCGAGGAGAGCGTCCGGACGGCGCCGGGCAAAGACACGCACGTCCTCGTCACCGACCCGACGGAGACGTCGGGCATCCTCGTCTACGTCAACGACCTGCGGACCCACGACGACATCATCGAGGAGAGCGGCGTCGGCCGGGTCGTCCTGACCGACGGCGAGGAGGACGAACTGTTCCCCGGCGTGACCGTCCGGGACCACCAGATGCGCGTCGAAGTCGACGTCGACTTCGAGGTCGCCGACGGGCGCGTGTTCGTCTTCGAGGAAGACGAGATGGGCGAACGGAGTTACGAAATCGTCCCGGGGGACGCGTAACGCGAACAGAGCTACGAAGTCGTGCCGGCAGAAGACTGAACCGGACCAGCCGTCGTCCTCGCGGACCGCTACTGGAACCGGGGACGTATCCGCAGAGCGTCGGGTCGCAACGCCGACGTGGTGCTACTGTATGTACGACGGGTCCTCGTCGTCGCAGTTGGCCTCGTGTTGTCGCGCGTCGTCCTGGTCGTCGAACATCAGCCCGCACGTCTCGCACTTGTACCAAGTCATCTCGTCGCGCTCGGTAGTGACAACCATGTGCGTCTGTCCGACGCCCGTGCGTAAATTGTTTTCCCGCGACACAACGGGAACCCTCAAGAGGGCCGGACGGCTAGCCGACGGCATGAGCGGGTCCAGCGACGGCGGCGTCGAACTCACTGTCGAGGGAGCCCACAAGCGCGACGCCGGCCGCGGCATCGCGCGCCTCCCCGAGTCCGTGCGGAGTGCCCTCGGCGTGCTGAGCGGGTCGCCGGTCATCATCGACGGCGAACGGATGACCGTCGTCAAGGTGTGGCCCGGAGACGACGACGGGTCGACGGTCCGCATCGACTCCGACACGCGGGCCAACGCGGGTGTCAACATCGGCGACACGGTGACGGTTCGCGCCGGCTCTGTCACCGAGGCGAACACCATCAGCATCCAGCCGATGGAACCCCTGCCGGGCAGCGACGAGTACGAACACATGGTGCGGACGCGGCTGGTCGACCAGATGGTGCAGGCGGACGAACGGACCCACATCGACGGCCTCGGGACGTTTCGCGTCCTCTCGACTGACCCGGACGGGCCGGTCCGAGTCACCGACCAGACCGACGTCTCGGTCCTCCCGCGCATCGAGGAGTCCGCCTCGGACGGGAACGCGACGGTCGACGAGCAGTCCGGCCCGACCGAGACGCCGAACGCCAGACCGGCCGAGACGGAGACGGGCGTGAGCTACGAGGACATCGGCGGTCTGGACGAGGAACTCGACCGTATCCGCGAGATGATAGAGATGCCGCTCTCGGAACCCGAGGAGTTCCGACGGCTGGGTATCGACCCGCCGAGCGGCGTCCTCCTGCACGGCCCGCCGGGCACCGGGAAGACGCTCATCGCCCGCGCCGTCGCCAACGAAGTCGACGCCTACTTCGACACGATCTCCGGCCCGGAAATCGTCTCGAAGTACAAGGGCGAGAGCGAGGAGCGCCTCCGAGAGGCGTTCGAACGCGCCGAGGAGAACTCCCCTGCCATCCTCTTCGTCGACGAAATCGACTCTATCGCCGGCTCTCGGGACGAGGACGCGGACATGGAGAACCGCGTCGTCGCCCAGTTGCTGACGCTGATGGACGGCCTCGAAGACCGGGGACGGGTGGTCGTCATCGGCGCGACCAACCGCGTCGACGCCGTCGACCCGGCCCTCCGCCGCGGCGGCCGCTTCGACCGCGAAATCGAAATCGGCGTCCCGGACGAGGGCGGCCGCCGGGAGATTCTCGACGTCCACACGCGGGACGTGCCCATCGGTGACGACGTCGACCTCGACCGCATCGCGGCCCAGACCCACGGCTTCGTCGGTGCCGACCTCGCCTCCCTGACCACGGAGGCCGCGATGTCGGCGCTGCGAGCCAAGCGCGACCGCTCGGACGGAGACGGCGACGAGACGGCGAGCGACGACGGCGCGGAGGTGACACAGGACGACTTCGACGCGGCGCTGGCGACGGTCGAACCCAGCGCGATGCGGGAGTACGTCGCCGAGTCGCCCGCCGTGTCGTTCGACGACGTTGGCGGTCTGAGCGAGGTCAAGCAGACGCTCACCGAAGCTATCGAGTGGCCGCTGGCGTACGGCGACCTCTTCTCCGCGACGAACACGGACCCGCCCAGCGGCATCCTCCTGTACGGCCCGCCGGGCACCGGAAAGACCCTGCTCGCTCGCGCCGTCGCCGGCGAGAGCGACGTGAACTTCATCCACGTCGCCGGCCCGGAGATAATGGACCGCTACGTCGGCGAGAGCGAGGAGGCCGTGCGCGAACTGTTCGAGCGCGCCCGCCAGACTGCCCCGAGCATCATCTTCCTGGACGAGATAGACGCCATCGCCAGCCACCGCGGACAGGGTAACGAGGTGACCGAACGGGTCGTCTCGCAACTGCTCGCCGAACTGGACGGCATCACCGAGAACCCGAACCTCGTCGTCCTCGCGGCGACGAACCGTCGGGACATGATAGACGACGCCCTCCTCCGGCCGGGCCGCCTCGAACAGCACGTCGAAGTGCCGAACCCGGACCACGACGCACGCGAGGCGATTCTCTACGTGCACACGGAGGGGAAGCCGCTGGCCGACGACGTCTCGCTGTCGCCCCTCGCAGCCGACACGGAAGGGTTCTCCGGGGCGGAACTCGAGGCCGTGGTCCGCGAGGCGTCGATGCTCGCCATCCGCGAGGCCGCCGACGAGATGGGGCCGGCGGAGGCCAGCGAACGGGCCGACGAAGTGACCATCACGACCGACCACTTCGAGCGAGCGCTGGCGCGAGAAGCGGAGCGCTGAGAGGCAGAATCTGTCTGATTCTTCGGTACCGTGTGTCGAAGAGAGGAACGGTCGAGTGGGCGCCGCCGACGAGGAGTGACGTGAAAGGCTGTCCGGACAGCCTTTGGCGGACGAGCGACGCCATGTGGCCGAGCAGCGAGACGGACTGTTGTACCGGCATCGACGTGAAAAGCGCCTTGCCGGCGAAATATCCTTGCGGAGCGAACGATAAAAAAGGCCCGGTGTCCGGCGGCTACTGCTCGCCGTCGGTCGGTGAGTCAGTCGCGTCACCGTCCCCAGTGTCCTCCGGGGGCTCTCCCTCGCCACTGGCGGTCTCGTCGTCGCCAGCGGTCTCACTGCCGCCGCCGCCCTCGGTACCGCCGATACGCGGGAGTCGCCGGCCGCGGAGGAGCCGACGCAGACCGTACGCCGGCAGGGCCAGCACGCCCAGCCACGGCGCCGCCGCGGCCAGCGTCACCAGCGTCGCCCGGCCGAAGACGTAGACGTCGGTCACCGACCGGAGGAAGACGGCCGTCAGCGACTGCTCGTGGTACTGGGTCCGAATCTGGCTGATTCCGGGTTCGGGTTCCTGCAGTTCCACCCGAATCGTCGAGAACGCGACCCGCTGTTCGAGCGAGCGCTGTTTGGCTTCCAGTCGCTCTATCTGGCCCTGCACGTCGGAGAGCTGTTCCTCGATGCGGAGCAACTCCTCGGTGTCGTTGGCGTCCTCGTAGAACGTCCGGAGACGGGCCCGACGCTGGCGCAGGTTCTCCAGCCGTGCCTCAAGGTCGACCAACTGGTCGGTCACGTCCTCGGTGTTCGTCTCCTCGCTCAGGACCGTGCCTTCCGCGGCGACGTCGTCCTGCATCGACTGGTACCGCTCGTTGGGTACCCTGACAACGACGTACCCCGAGGTCCACGTCTCGTTGCCCGTGCGGTGGAGTCGCTGGTTGGACCCGCTCACGTACCCACCGTACTGCCGGGCCTGCGAGGCGATGGTCGCACGGCTCTGTGAGAAGTTCTCCACCTCGACGACCATCCGCCCGGTCTTGATTATGGCTCGCTGCTGGGCTGCCGCGTCGACCTGGACGCTTCCCGACCCGCCGTCACCGCCGCTCGTGTCGGCGCGTTGTTGCTGTGCTCCCTCTGCGGCCGGTGCGGACCCGGCGTCGCCGCCGCCACCGGTAGCGAGTTCGGCGCCGTCGCCGCTGACGGGGTTCCCGCCCATGCCCGTACACCCGGCGAGCAGGAGCGTCACGGCCAGCGCGACGACCAGTGATTTCTTCGACATGACGACTACGTATCGTCTTCGCCGGCGTATAGTGCCGCCGGACGCTCAAAACGCGTTTTGTGTGAAAGAGCGACTGGACCTATCGGAACTCTGTTCGGCGGTCGCCGAGTGCCGGGAACTCGTCGCGGACGGCCGTGACTCGCTCGGGGTCGACGGTCGCGCTGACGAGCGTCGGGTCGTCGGCGGAACTGGCCAGTGCCGTCCCCCACGGGTCGTACACCGTGGACCGTCCCAGCAGTTCCGCGTCGTCGAACGACCCGACGCCGTTGGCGGCCGCGACGAACATCAGGTTCTCGACGGCGCGCGTCCTCGGGAACAGTTCCCAGTGTTCGACGCGGGGGTAGGGCCACGCGCTCGGGACGAGCGTCAGCGTCACGCCGTCGTCGACGAGTCTGCGGTACAGTTCCGGGAACCGGAGGTCGTAACACGTCGTCACACCCACGGTGAACCCCTCGAAGTCGACGGTCGGGAGCCGTCGGCCCGGTTCGAGCAGTTCGGTCTCGGCGGAGCCGTAGCCGAAGAGGTGCTGTTTCCGGTAGATCGAGCGACGATTCCCGTCACGGTCGAAGAAGACGGCGGTGTTGGCGAGGCCGTCCGCGGCGGGCACGTCGACGCCGGCGTCGGCACTCGCGGCGAGGTCCTCGACGATGCTCCCGGCGAGGACCGCTACGCCGTGGTCGACCGCGGCCTCGCGAACGGCGGTCAGCGTCGCTCCGTCGACCCCCTCTGCCCGTCGGGCGTAGCTATCGAACGCGAAGTAGCCGACGTTGAACAACTCCGGCAGGACCACGAGGTCGGCCCCGTTCGCGGCCGCGCGGTCGATAGCGTCGACGGCGCGTCCGACGTTGGCGCTCACGGCCGAGGGCTCGACCGCAATCTGAGCGAGTGTGAGTCTCATGCTTCGACTTCGAGGTAGTCACGCAGGGCCTGTTCGAGGTTCTCCATCTCGCCGTCGAGGTTCCGTTTGAAGAACCGTTCGACCCCGGGGAGTTTGCCGTCGACGACGAACCGGTTGGTCAGTTTGGTCCCGCCGTCGTCTGTCGGTTCGAGTTCGTGCTCGCCCTGTACCTGCATCACCTTCGAGCGGCCCACGAAGCGGACGTACTCGGGTTCACGCCGTTCGACGTCCCGCGTCTCGATGCGGATGGTCCGGTCGATTATCGGAATCGGCAGCGAGATGTGCCACGTCGCCTCCTCGTCGCTGATGACCTCCCAGTCCTCGACGACGCTGATGGGGCGGGCCCGCTGGTCCGGGTCGGCGATGAACGCCCAGACTCGCTCGGGGGGTGCCGACACCGTCATCGACCGCTCTACCCGGACAGTCATGTACGTAGCTCAGGTTTCCGCCGGAATGAATCCACCGACTAGCTGGTCGTCACGCGCCACGTCGTCGACCGGGCACGGCCCCACTTCTCGATGTCGACCTCGTCGGCTTCCTCCGCGAGACGGGGCAGGCGGGCGCCGACCTGTTTCGAGGAGAGGCCGAGCTGTGAGGCGATGTTCTTCGCGCGGAAGTAACTCTCTCCCCGCGAGACGCTCTCCCGGAGGTACTCCAGAATGCGTCTGTCCTCCTCGCTGAAATCGACCATAGAAGCGGTACGTGCCGAACGGATTTAATCGTTCCTTTCAGGTACCGTCCGCGACACCGGTCAGGCGTCGTAGACGTGTATCGCGACGAGCGCCAGACTCGCCGCGAGCATGGCCACGCCGAAGCCCACGCCGCTGTTCAACAGCAGTCCGCTCGTCTCGAGTTCCTGTGCGTGCCGGATGGCGTAGTTGTAGCTGTTGACGGCCGCCAACACTGCGGCACCGACGGCGACCACCCCGAACAGGACGCCGAGCCCGATTCCCATGTCAGTCTTCGCTTCAGTCGCCATGCGAGTGGGTTTCGGTGTTTCCCACTTAGTTCATTCGGGCCGTCGCCAGCCACAGGACCTATCCCGACGGACGAGAGAGCGCCGTGTGATGTTTGGACTCGGTCGCCTGAAACTGATAGGTGTCGTCGTTCTGGTTCTCGGCGTAGCTGGCGGTGGCGCGTTCGCACTCGGCGTCGTCGGCGCACCGACCGTCGAATCCGTCGACAACCACTTCGCCGGCGTCTCGAACGAGACGACGACGATACACACGAACCTCACGGTGAACAACCCCAACCCGATAGGTGTCCGACTCGGCGGGACGACGGTCGACTACGCCGTCGCGATGAACGGCGTCCCCATCGCCAGC
The DNA here is from genome assembly GCF_019599465.1 of Haloarcula rubra. Lineage (GTDB taxonomy): Archaea > Halobacteriota > Halobacteria > Halobacteriales > Haloarculaceae > Haloarcula > Haloarcula rubra. The sequence continues at coordinate 359,158 of NZ_RKLR01000003.1, read as the reverse complement.
GGCGAGAAGAGCGGCCTCGCTCTGGAGACGGGCAACACCACGCTCCCGTTCTCGACCGAGATGCAGAACGGCCAGATTCCCCCGTGGTGGCACACCCACATCGAGAACGGGGAGACGACCGAAGTGACCATCGACGCCGACGTCTCCTCGTCGATGCTCGGCGGCCGCTCTATATCGCTCACGCAGGACGAGACCATCGAGACGGACATCATCGGCCAGTTCAACTCCACGGAGACGCAGCCGGTGAACGCCAGCCAGCCGTTCGTCTCGGACCCGGTGCTGTACATCAACGAGACGCGCGGGTCGTGGGACCGCGCGAACCTCACGGAGGCCGAGACGCCGATGGACCTCGCGTTCACCGTCCACAACCCGAAGCCGTACCCCTACACGGTCTCGAAAATCGGCTACGAGATCACGATGAACGACGTCGCCGTCGGCGAGGGTGAGACCGAACGCGGGTACACGATAGGGCCGGGCGAGACCGAGACCGTCGAGGCGGGCACGGCCATCCAGAACGGGAACCTCGACCGCTGGTGGGTCACCCACCTGCGACGGAACCAGGTGACGGACCTCTACATCGACTTCTATCTCGTCCTCGAGGGTGGCGGTGAACAGTTCCGCGTCGACATGGACGCTATCGACTACGAGAAGACCATCGAGACGGACATCTTCGGCAACAAGGCGCAGTATCCGACCGGCGAGAACGGCACCGCCGCCGCCGGCGGTGACGGGACCTCGGACGGTGAGACTGAGACGCCGACGCCGACACCGACCCCGACGGAGACGGCGACCGACGGCGGCCTGTTGGGTGACGACGGTACCGAGACGCAGACCGAGGCGGCGACCCCGACCGAGACGGCGACCCAGACTGACGGCGGCACCCAGACGGCCACGCAGACCGACGGTGGCACCGAGACCGCGACGCAGACGGACGACGGCGGAATCCTCGCGCTGAGTCGCTGAACGCCGGTAGCACCGTCAGTCGGCCTCGCCGGTCTTTCTGGTGAGTGACCGGATACCGGGCCGGAAAAGTCGGCGGCGTACTCAGCGTTCTCCACGCAGTCCCCGGTCACAGTCCTCGGTCCAGAAACTCGCGCCGAGGCCGGTCGGGCCACGACTGCGTCGGAAAACTCGCGCCGTCTGGACGACCCTCACTGGATGGTCGTGTGTTCGGACTCCTCGTCGAGCGCGAGATTGGTCGCTATCTCGGCGTTTCTCACGGCGTACTCGGCGGTCTGCTGGAGGCTGACGAGTACTTCCCGGACCTGCAACAGGCTCTCGTTGTCCATCTCCGGCAGGTCGTTGAGGATGTCGTGTTCCTTGTCGCCGATGTCGGAGTACGCCTCGCGGACCTCGATTGCGGTGTCGTAGTTCCGGTCGACGGCAGACTGGACGGCCATCGCGGTTATCTCGTTGACCTCGTCGGTGAAGTCACGGATGCGCCGCATCGTCGAACTGTCGACGTCCAGCGCGTGTTCGGGGGCCTCCAGGGCTATCTCGGCGATGTCCTCGGCGTTGTCGGCGGTCAGTTCGAGGTTCTTCGCGATGGAGCGGTAGCCGATGAGCGGGAAGCCGTCGTCCAGCCCCACCGCCCGCGCGAGGTTGGGGTTCTGGTACGAGGTGAAGATGAGGCGCAACAGGAGCACGAATATCTTGTTGGCCTGGCGCTCCCGGTTGAGCGCGCGCTGGGCCAGGTCGGGGTTGCCGTGGGCCAGGGCCTTGACGGCCTCGTTGCGCATCGTCGACCCGGTCGACTCCAGCCGTTCGAGCAGGTTGTCGAGCGTGAAGTCCTCGGGGTCGACCGAACAGCGGATGGTGATACGCTGGGGTGTCTCCTCGATGACACCGAGCCCCATCAACTGCGTCTCCGCGTTGTAGACGGCGTTGATGTGGGCCGATTCGAGGGTCTGTCCCTCCGGCGCCTCGACGTGGATGATGCGCCGGCCGAGGACGTACTGGGCGACGATAGCCCGTTCGACGGCGTCGGCGTTGAGGTTCTCCGCGTGGATTATCGCCTCGGACTCCTCGGTCTGGACCGATTCCGGCATGACGGTCAGCGTCCCTTTGCCACCCATCCGGAGCGACACCTCGTCGCCCTTCTCGACGTCGTGTGCGCTGGCCCACTCCGCCGGCAGCGTCATCGCGAGCGTGGACGGGCCTAGCCGCTGGACTTTCCGTGTTTCCATATGGCCTTTCTTATACGCCATCGACCTTAATCTTCACTATACACCAATTAATGCGAGCAGTCGAATACAATCACTTGGTGTGGCGTGCCGCTGGTCCACGTCTGTCAGGAGACGACTTCGACGAGGCGGCGCTCGTATCGTCCGACGCGGACCTTCAGCCACCCCTCTAGTTCGGCGTCTAACTCCGGGTCGCCGGTGTCGACTCTGAGGGTTCCGATGTCGTCCAGTTTCCGGCGGGACGCCACGACCTCGACGTCACACCGCCGGACGACGGCGGGCGAGAGTTGCTGATTGCCGCGGCCGAAGACGAACCCCTGCCCGCCGATGGGCGAGACGACGACGACGTTCTCCTCACCGAGGGCGGCTAAGATGTCCGACTCGGCGGCGTCCGCGACGAGGAGTTCGCCGTCGCGCCAGACGTCGACGCCGAGGGTCGTCCCCTCGAAGCCCAACTTCTCTTTGATGGCGCCGACGGTACTGCCCGGTCCGAGGACGTAGGTGACGCCCGGGCGAACGCCTTCGGCGACCCCTTCCGCGAGCGTCTCGACAGTGCCGCCGCCCAACTGCTTGGCCGACTGGCGCTGGTCGGCGACGGGGACGGTGGCGACGGCCCGCAGTTCGGTCACGACTTCGCCGCCCCTGAAGGCGTCCTCGTCGATGTCGTTGACCTCGGCGGGTTCCGTCTCCGAGAAGGTCCCGAGGATGCGGCCGGCCGCGCGGGGCGAGACGCCGAACACCGACGAGTACACCTTGACGCCGGCCGGGACGCCGAGTATCGGCGTCTCGTCGTCCAGTTCGTCCAGTGTCTCTGCCACGTCGACGGCGGTGCCGTCCCCGCCCACGAACCCGACGACGTCGACGCCGTGGTCGACGAAGGCCCGGACCGCCGCTCTCGTGTCCTCGCTCGACGTCTCCGCCGGGTCCTCGGGGTGACCCACGACTGTCGGGTCGAACCCGGCCTCGCGAGCGAGCGAGGCCCCCATCGGGTCACCGTACGTGAGCAGGTCGACCTCTTGGCTCGTGGCTCGAAGCGAGTCGAGTGCCTCGCGTGCCCGGTCCGGTGCGCGCTGCTCGGCCCCACGCTCGCGTGCCTCGGCGACTTTCCCGTCAGTTCCCTTCAGTCCCACGCGGCCACCCATGCCCGCGATGGGGTTGACCACGACAGCGATACGTCGCATAGCCGTCGGTTGGGTACCCGGCGGCAAAAGGCACCCGGGAGCGTGTCTTTCAAGCCACCCGCCACAGAAGGGCCGGTATGCTCGAACTACTGCAGGCGAACGTCCAGACCGGCGTCATCAGTGCCGCCGGCGCAGTCATCACGCTCGGCGGCCTCGTACTGACGGCGCTGTGGCTGGCCTACCTCTACCGCTGAGCGAGTCGACTCACTCGCTCTCTGGCGACTCGACGCGCGCTCGGAGCCACGCGGCCGCGTCCTCGACGACGGCCTCCTCGGGCCCCTCGAACCGAACGGTGACGTTCTCGCCGGGATAGCTCCCGACCTTGACGGGGAACTGCTCTCGTACGTCGGCGAGTCGGTCCAGCAGTGCACTCTCCGGTTCCGCGGCGTCGACGGTCCGCACGTACTGTCGCTGGCCGCTGAACTCCTCGGCCACCTCCTCGAACATCCGCTTCATCTCGTCGGGGACGCCGGGCAACACGTAGCACTGTTCGACGACACACCCCGGCGCGACGCCTTCGTGGTTCGGCAGGACGCGGCTCCCTTCGGGGACCTCACCGGTCCCGTCCGTGAGGTCCTCGCGGGTGTAGCCGCCGTGTTCTTCGAGCCACGACAGCGCTTCCTCGCTCTCGACCACGTCGCGACCGAAGGCGGCGGCCACGCCGTCGATGGTCACGTCGTCGTGCGTGGGGCCGAGGCCGCCCGTGACGAGGACGGCGTCGTACTCGGCGTGGTACTCGTTGACGACGCGGGCGATGTCGGCGGTCCGGTCCGGGACGACGGTCGTCCGCTCGACGGTGACGCCCCGGTCGGCTAACTGTCGGCCCAGCCACGCGGCGTTCGTGTTGACCGTCTCTCCGGCGAGCAGTTCGTCTCCGACCGTGACCACCGCGACGCGCATACGCGGCGTAGGGCGTGCCGATACAAATACTGTGGGTCGCCCGTCAGCGCATCCCCGGCGGGGGACCGCGGTCCCGCGGGTCGTCGTCGCCCTCGTCTTCCTCTAAGTCGATGCCCGCCTCCTTCCGTTTCCGGATGACGGCCTGCAACTGCCGGTAGTAGTACAGCGTCCCGCCGCCACCCACCAGTATGGCCACGAGAGCGAGGCCGCCGAAGATGAGCAGGTCACGTTCGAGGTAGTACCTGACACTCACCTGCCGGGCGTCGATTGGCTGTGCCCATCGGACGGTCATCCGGTTCGTCTCCTCGTCGACGCTCGACTCGTAGCCCCCCGGACTCACCTGTGAGAGCAGTGGGAGGCCGACCCGAGCGCCGGGCGGCATCGTCACCTGATACGTCGCGCCGTCGAGGTGGGTCGGCGTCGCGTAGGACTTCCCGTTACGCGGGGCGCTGTACGCGACCTGTCCGGTGACGTTGCCCGGGAACCGGATGGTGGTCCGGTCGCCGCTCCGAGTGGCATTCATCGAGGAGTTCGCGCCGGTGACGACGGTGCCGTTCGCGTAGCGGAACTTGAGCGCCTGTATGGGGACGCTCTGCTCCCGTCCGAGGCCGTCGCGGTCGTACACCTCGAAGGTGTCGTTGTTCCGGACGTCGTAGACGGCCCTGTACGAGGACTTCTCCAGCACGATAGACGCGTTCGACTGGGTCTCCCAGTCGTACGTCGCGTTCTGATTGAGTTGACTCTGATCGATGTCCTGCTGGCCGAACAGCCCGCTGCAGCCGGACAGGGCGACCAGTGCGACGATGCCGACGAGAGCGAGGTGGCGGCGGTGCATAGCTCAGGGGACGACGGCGAGCAGTTCCGATTGCATGAACCGGCCGATGTCCGACAGGAGGCCGGGCGCGTCGGTGTCCGGGTCGCAGACGATGCTCTGTTCCAACAGGCCGATGCGTTCGACGGTCACGATGTCCTGTGCGTGGCCGGCCCGGTTGACCGTCGCACGGGCGTTCGACCGGGTGACGCTGTTGGCGTTGACCCGACCGTTCCCGCGGGACCACTCGTACAGACGGTCCACTTCCTCGTCGGCGAGTCGCGGGTCGTCGCCTGCGACGAAGCGAAGCGGCATGTGCTGGACGATGCCGAACCGCTTGCGAATCTGGGCGGGCGACCCCTGTCCGAGGTTCAGGTTCGCCGCCGGGATACGGACTTCCTGTCCGAACCCGACGTCGAGGACGAACCCGTCGTCGTCCCACGAGTCCAGCGTGCCGACGTACGTCTCGCCGTCCTCGTGGGTCGGGACCATCTCGCCGAACTCCTCGCGCAGGAGGTTCCGGGCGACGGTGGCGTCCGGGCCGTCGACGGTCACCGTCGGAAAGTCGTCTTCGCGGTGGCCGACGTCGAACTCGACGTCGAGTTCGCCGAGTTCGTTGGCGACCAGCGACCGCAGGCCGTCGAGCGCACGGTCACGGGTGTCGCCCGTGACGTACACTTTGGTACCGAGAACGACCATCAGGCCTCGGCTTCCGTCTCGACGTTCAGTTCGTCGCGCAGTTCCTCGATGCGCTCCTCCATGGCGGTGACCAGACGGGTGTTCTCCATGGCGTCTATCTGGTTCCCACACTCGGGGCACTCGAAGCCGAACTCCATCGCTTCGCCGAACTCGAAGCGGATGCCACAGTGTTCACAGAGGTAGAACTCGTTGTCCCGCTCGTACTCGCGACGTTCTTCGAGGCCGTCGAGCAGACGGTACATCTCCTCTTCGAGTTGCTCGGGAATCTTCTCGTACTCGAAGGTCCAGAGGTAGGTGAGCCACCCAGAGTCCTCGTCGCGGAGGCGACGGTACGACGCCAAATCGTTCTCGTAGAGGATGAACAGCGCACGGCGCACGTCGTTGAGTTCGAGGCCCAGTTCCTCGGCCAGTTCCTCGTCGGTCACTTCGCCGTCCGGCGGCGCGGCTGCGACCGGCATCCCTTTCGGTCCGACTAGCTCGTGGAGGTACTTCTGTATAACCGGGTCCTCCAGGAGGTCCTCAAAAGCCATTATCCGTGTCTCGGGCGGTCACGCGGTTAAAACCATCGGAGCGCTCGCTGGCACTCACACACCTTGGCCCGCGGACGCGAAGCGACTTCGACTTTCGGGTCTGGTCCCGCCGGGCCTACGCTCAGACGTCGTCTACGTCGTCGTCTTCGGGGTCGACGACTCGCTTGCCCGTCTCCATCGGGACGACGACGCGGTCCGGGTCCTCCCACTCCCGTTCGAGTTCGCGGCCCTCGAACAGGCGGTCCAGAAACACCGCGAGGGAGGCCACCTCCGAGTGTGGCTGGTTCGTCACACCGACGTTGTAGTCCGCGTTCTCGTACACCTCGAAGGGGACTTTCTCGGCCCCGACGACGAGCAGGAGCGGTCCCTCGGCGTGTGCCTCGCGGACGTCGGCCTCCACGTCCTGTACCGGTTCGCCGTACATCGTGAGGTGGACGATGGTGCCCTCGAAGTCCCGGATGAGTCGCTTCGGTTCCTGCGTGACCTCCACCTCGAACGGGCCGCCGAAGCGCTCGGTGATGTCGACGATCGTGTCCGTGCGGTCACGGGCGGACCCCGCCATCACCACGCGGTCGGCACCCAGTGCCCGGGCGGTGAGGCCGACGTGGGTCGTCATGCGCTCGTCCCGACCGGGGCGGTGGCCGAGACGGAGGACCGTCACCTCGTTGTCGCCTCTCATCCGTTCAGTGCCGACTCGATGGCGTCACGGACCGGTGCGTAGGCGATCTCCTGCCACTCGACGGGCTGGTCGTTCACGAGGACCGTCGGCGTGCCGCGAAGTCCTTTCTCGACGGCCCCGTCGCGGTCGGCCTGCACCGTGGGGTCGTACGTTCGCCCCGTGGCGGCCTCGCGGACCGCCGACCCGTCGACGTCGAGGCCGTCGGCGAGTTCGGCGTACACGTCCGGACCGAGACGGCCCTGATTGTCGAACAGCCGCTTCGAGTACGTGAAGAATGCGGCGTCGCCCGCCGAGTCCTGCACCTTGCGGGCGGCGTTCGCGGCCTGCCACGAGACCTGTTCGTCCACCGGAATCGGGAAGTCGTGGAACTCGTAGCGGACCGTCCCGTCGGCGAGGAAGTTCTCCCGTACCTTCGGGAAGACGGTCTGGGAGTACGTCTGACAGTGGGGACAGGCGTAGTCCTCGTACGCGGCTACGGTCACGTCGGCGTCGGAGTTCCCGGCGACGGGTGCGGAGAGTGGCTGCCCGCTCGCAGTGGGGACCGAACTGCCGTCGGACCCGTCTCCCCCGGACCCGCCGGAGAGACAGCCAGCAGTCACACCGGTGAGGGCGACACTCCCGGCGATGAAGCCGCGGCGGCTGAGTCGCGTCATACCCCTTACTCGCCCCGGGAGCTATAAAACGGCGTCCATCGCGGTACCGGAACGCTATTTGACCGTCCGCGTCGACTCCGGGTATGAACCTCGAAGGCCAGCGCATCGTCGTCACGGGCGGTGCGGGCTTCATCGGGTCGCACCTCGTCGAACGCCTCGTCTCGGACAACGACGTCCTCGTCGTCGACGACGGCTCGAACGGCCGACGCGAGTGGGTCCACGACGACGCGACGTTCGTCGAGGGCGACCTGACAGACCCCGCCGTCGTCGCGGACACCGTCACGGCCGACACCGACCTCGTGGTCCACCTCGCGGCCTCGAAACTGGTCGACACCGACGCGCCGCGCCGACAGTTCACCGACAACAGCGACATCACCTACAACGTCCTCGAACGGATGGACGAGGTGGGCGTCGAACACATCGTGTTTACGTCGTCGTCGACCGTGTACGGCGAGGCCCCACGACCCACGCCGGAGGACTACGCGCCGCTGGAACCCATCAGCGTCTACGGCGCGACGAAACTCGCCGAGGAGTCGCTCGTCTCGACGTACGCCCACAGCCACGGCGTCCAGTCGTGGGTGTTCCGCTTCGCCAACATCGTCGGCCCGCGCCTGCGCGGCGCGGTCATCCCGGACTTCGTCGAGAAACTGCGGGAGAACCCCGATTCGCTGACCATCCTCGGTGACGGCCGCCAGCAGAAGTCCTACATGCACGTCTCCGAGTGCGTCGACGCCATGGTCTACGCCGTCGAACACGCGGACGACGACCACAACGTGTTCAACCTCGGTACCCGCACCACGACGTCCGTCGACCGCATCGCCGACATCGTCGCCGACGAGATGGGTGTCGACCCCGAGTACGAGTACACCGGCGGCGACCGCGGGTGGACCGGTGACGTCCCCCGGATGCGCCTCTCAATCGACAAACTCGCGGCGGTGGGCTGGGAACCCGACCAGTCGAGCGACGACGCGGTGCGACAGTGCGCCCGTGAACTCGTCGCGGAACTGTGAGCGACTGACACCCGGGGTTTGCGGTGAGTATTATACGGCAGGCCCCGGAGTGAGGGTTATGACACCGTTCTCGCGCGTGACGGACCTCGACGCGGAGCGAGTCCTCTTCGCTGTCGGCGGGGTCCTCTGTGGGGCACTCACGGCACTCGTGGTCGTCGGTGGGGGTGACCCGGTCCGTGCTGTCCTGTTCGGGTCGTTCACGCTGTACCTGCTCGGTGCCGCCGTACCACAGGTCCACGAGCGGGTCCCGGAGTACAAGCGAACCGCCGCGATAGCGCTGGGCGGCGTCGGGGCACTGGCGGCGCTCACCGGCACGAGTTCACTCCTCCCGCTGTTGTTCGTGATGGGCGGCGTCGCCGCCCTCCTCGGCCTCTGGTGAGCGCCGAACCGCGACGTCCCGTCAGGCGGGGAACGTCCCAGTCAGTTCCGCCTTCCCGACCATGTGGCCGCTGGCGGCGTCGTAGACGTCGTCCTTGCTCGCGCTGCGCTCGAGGTCCAGCGTGGTGTCCAGCGCGTACAACAGGAACCGGTAGGTGTGCTCGCGGTCCGGGGGGTTCGGGCCCCCCCATCCGACTTCGCCGAAGTCGTTCTCGCCCTCGACCGCACCCTCGGGCGTCGTGGCCTCGGGAATCTCGGTGACGTCGGGCGAGACGTTCCAGACGACCCAGTGGTCCCACACCTTCCCCGCCGGTTCCTTCGCGTCGGGGTCGTCGACGACGAGGACCAGCGATTCGGCGTCGTCGGGCACGCCCCGTATCTCCAGCGGTGGACTCGTGTTCGCCGCCGCGTAGCCGTACTCCTCCGGGATGCGCTCGCCGTCGTCGAACGCCGGACTGGTGAGTTCGAGGTCGGCCATACCCGAGAGTTGCCACCCGAGAAGCAAAAACGTCATCCCGGTAGCCCTTTGCCGGTCGGTCGCCAACGCTCGGCCGTGCAGGTCGTCGGGTACCAGTCTCGCGTCGAAGACCACGCCGCACTGCGCCTCGCCGACGGCGAGGCGGTCACCGTCGAGCGGCTGGACCCGGGGACGGAACTCACCTACGCGCTGGGGGAGCGCCACTGTGCGGGAGCGGTCGACGGCGACCGACACTACGCTTGCGACGAGACGGACGCGCCGTACTGCCCGGAACACACGAGCAGGTGGCCGTGTGCCCGGTGTACCGGCGACTGTACCAAGCCCATCGAGGCCTGCGACGAGGAACACGCCGTCTATCTGGCGGCGTTCGCGCCGGCCACCGTCAAAGTCGGCGTCACCCGGTCGTGGCGTCTCGAAACCCGACTTCGCGAACAGGGCGCGGACCGGGCCGCACACCTCCGGACCGTCGCCGACGGCCGCATCGCCCGGCAGATAGAGTCCGACATCGCGACGGACCTCGGCGACAGGGTCCGCGTCCCCACCAAGATAGCGGGTCTCCACGAGTCCATCGACGAGCGGTTCTGGTCGGCCCTCCTCGACGAGTACGAGACGCTCGCGACCTACGACTTCGACTACGGCCTCGAACTCGCCGAACGGCCGATGGCCGAGACGCTCGCGACCGGCACCGTCCGCGGGACCAAAGGCCGCGTCGCCGTCCTCGACAACAACGGGAGCACCTACGCCGTCGACTTGCGGGCCCTCGTCGGGTACGAACTGACCGAGGGCGGGACCGACCGGGACCTCCAGTCGAGTCTCGGGGCTTTCGGGTAGGTTCTATCCGGGCCGATTTGGTTACACACAAAACACTTACCGAACGGTCTCGCGCTCACACTCGTGCGACGCGAAGTACTCCTCGCTGGGGCCATCGCCCTCCTGACGCTGACGATGGTCGCCAGTGCGACGGCGGTCCCCGACGTCCTCTCGGAGCCGACCGAAGACGTGCGTCCGAGTCACCTCGACCTCCGAGAGTCCTACGTCGATGCCCCCCACGTCTCCGGCGAGACGGTGACGCTCTCGCTCACGTCCAGCCTCGAACACCGGGGCGGGACGGCGGAGAACGTCACGGTCGTGACGCGGGCCATCGACGCCGACACCGGACTGGTAGCGACGACGGAACGACAGTCGCTCGGTAACGTCAGCGGCGACCGGGACGTCTCCTTCACCCGGAACCTCACCGTCGAACGCGACGGCGACTACCGCATCGAGACGACGGTGTACGAGGACGGCCGCCGCGTGTCCGTCCAGCGGCGGACGGTCAGGAACGTCGACGCCCTGACCCCGGCGTACGCTCGGTCGCCGGTCTCGTTCCACCGGTTCGAGAACACGAACACGCCGCTCCGGGCTATCTCGTACCGTATCGCCGACGTCGAGAACAACGAGACGACGCTGAACGTGACGGCGTACCTGACCAACAGCGGCGACGACCCGGCCGGCGGGCTCTCGCTCCGGATGCGCGCCCGGCAGGCGGAGTCGAACGTCGTCGCCGACGCGTCGACGCTCGAAGTGGGGCAGATTCGCCCCGGCCGGACGCAGACGGTCAGCACGACGCTGACCGTGCCCGACGGCTACAACTACTGGCTCGACGGCATCCTCCAGTCCGACGGCGTCATCGTGGCCACGGAGAGCGCGCCCGCGAACCTCGACCCCCAGGAGACGCTGACCGAGAACGAGACGCGCCGCGACGTCGGGTTCGACTCCGGCGACTTCGAGGAGGCGACGGCGGCACCGGACCGGATGACCGAACGAGCGGAGGAGACGACTGCCGGCGGGAGCGGCCCCGGTTTCACCGTCGTCGTCGCGCTCGTCGCCCTCCTCGTCGCGACGCTCGGACTCACACGGAGACACGCATGACCGAGGAACCCACCACCGACCCGACTGCACCGACCGACCAGACACAGAGCGACCACGCTCCCCCATCGCCGACACCCGACGAGTCACCGTCTGACGACGCCGACGAGGGATACGCTGCCGTCGAGTACCTCCAGTTCGCGGCCATCGGCGTCCTCGTCCTCGTGGCACTGGTCGCAACCTTCCGGCTCTACTTCTCGGTGTCGGCGGCCGTCGACACCTTCGTCACCCGACGGTATCGCCCGCTGTTCATGGCCGGGTTCAACCTCGTCGTCCTGCTCGGGTGCGGCATCGGGCTCTCGGCGCTCGTGCGCCGGTTGGCCTGACACGACAACCCTTTTCAGCGGGCCAGCCGAACCCGGAGGCATGGCAGACGACGAACCCGAGAACGGCGACGAAACGGCCGAATCGAGCGAGAACGGCGAGGAAGAGAAGTCCTTCCGAGAGCGCGTCGAGGAGATTCGACAGAAGCGCGCCGAAGAGCGCGAGGAAGGCGAAGAGGGCGAGATGAGCCGCGAAGAGCGCATGGAAGAGATGATGGGCGGCGGTGGCGGCCCCGGCGGCATGGGCGGCGGCGGCAACCCGTTCGCACAGATGATGGGCGGCATGATGGGCGGCGGCCCCGGTGGCCCCGGCGGCATGGGCGGCGGTCCGCCCGGCCGCGGTGCCGAAGAGGAGAGCGGGAGCGACAACGAGGAACTGACCCGCGAAATCCGGAAGCTCCGCGACGAAGTCCACGACGTCCGTCGCTCGCTGGACCGTATCGCCGACGCGCTCGAAGACTGAGCGCGCGACTCCGTTTCTCTCTTCCCACCGACGACGGAGCGGCCGCTCCGCCGTTGGTTCGAACGACCCGCGAGGTGGCCGCTCAGTTCTGATACGCGAGGTTCATGACCCACTGGGAGAAGGCGTCGTCGTGTGGGTCGACCTCCTCGTCGCCGATGAACGGTGACAACTGGTCGCCGGCCATCAACAGCGAGAACTCCAGGTCGCGGGCCGCGGGCGTGAGGTGGTACGTGTTGTGCCCCTCGTAGACCGTCTCCTCACGCTGGATGAGTCCCTTCTCGAAGAGGGACTCGACGATGCGACTGCCCTTCCGGGAGGAGACGTCTAACTCCTTCCAGAAGTCGCTCTGATGGATGCCGCCGGACTCGCGGATGAGCTCCAACCCGGCTCGTTCGTCCTCAGAGAGGTCCGCCTCCGACGCTGCCGAACTCATTATGGTAACAACACCGACGGTCGGCCGCTTAAATCTGACCTTCGACCGGGTGGTACTCGGTCGTGCACGGTGGCCCGTCGGCGAACTCGTAGCGCTGGCCCTCACCGAGGGCGACGAGCGAGGACGAACGGGTGCCGAAGCCGTCGCCGTGGACGCAGACGCCGTAGTCGTGGTCGGCGATGGTCTCGCCCGCGCGGTCCAGCCACGCGTCGACGCCCTCTCCGGGTTCGACCTGCATGGCCTCGCGGAGTCGGTCGGCGTTGACCGCCTGCTGTTCGCCCACGTCGGGCCGATGGCCCGGAATCCGGTAGTCCCCGTCCGCGCCGACGTTGACGACCACGTGGACGCCCGGTTGGAAGTTGCGGACGGCTAGCTGGCCGTCCCACTCCAGCAGTACGGCGGCGTTCTCGTCGGCCAGCAGGAGGTTGAACCCCTCGTACTCCGCCTCGCGGGTCGCACGCTCGACGGCGCGGGCGGCGTCTTCGGCCGTCTCGTGGCCGAGACAGTCGCGGACCAGCAGGCCGCGGGAGCGCTCGCCCGCGAGGTCGGCGTCCACCCAGCGGTTGGTGATAGCCGCGAGGAGGCCGTGTTCGTTGTAGCCCAGCCACGTACCGTCCGCTTCGCCGTCGGCCGGCGCCACCACGCGAGCGCCCCAGTGACGCACTGCCGGCGGTTCGGATGGGCGGTCGACTCGCTCGTCACGGTTCGCGGCGAAGGCGACGGGTGTCCCGTCGAACACCTGCCACGCGAGGACGATGGTACACACGGACGTCAGTAGACGATACGAGTAGAAAACGGCTTGGCTGGAGCGCTCGCTACGACTCCAACCGCTCGCGGACCGCGTCGCGGTCGACGGTGCCGGAGGCCGTCCGCGGGAGCGAGGTGGTCACTCGAACGGTCTTCGGGACCTCGTGGGACGCGAGTTTGCTCCGGCAGTGGTCGCGCACCGTCTCGGAATCCACGGCTCCGACCACGAGCGCCGCGACCCGCTGGCCCCACTCCTCGTCGGGGAGGCCGACGACGGCGGCGTCTTCGACGCCCGGACACGCTCGGATAGCGTCGGCTACCGCGCCGGCGTCGACGTTCTCCCCACCCGTGACGATACGGTCGTCCACGCGGCCGACGACCCACAACCGTCCGTCCTCGTCGCGGTAGCCCACGTCCCCGGTGTGGAAGCCGTGCGGGCCGAACGCGTCCTCGGTCCGGTCGTCGTCGAGGTAGCCCGGCGTTACCGTCGGGCCGTCGACGACGAGTTCGCCGCGCTCGCCGGGGCTCACCGGGTCGCCGTCCGCTACGACGGTCACGTCGGTACAGACGAGTGGCTGGCCGACGGTCCCCTCGTACTCGGACGCCGTCTCGGGCAGCGCCGTCGCTATCTGCGAGGCGGTTTCGGTCATCCCGTAGGTGGGACACGCCGGCACGCCGCGCTCGCGACACCGGTGTAGCAACTCGGGGCTCGCGGGACCGCCACCGAGCAGGACGAACCGGAGCGCGTCGTCCGGTCTCCAACCGGCGTCGAGCAACCGCCGGAGCGTCGTCGGGACGAGCGAGACGCCGGTCACGTCGAACTCGGACAGCACGCGCGCCGTCTCCGACGGGTCGAACTCGCGCTGGACGACCACGGTAGACCCGTACAGCGTCGAACGGACGAACGGCGCGAGACCGCCCATGTGGTAGGTCGGCAGGCAGACGAGCCAGCGGTCCGCCGGCGCTACCCCGAGTCGGAACGCCGAGGCGGTGGCGCTGGCGACGAGGTTGCCGACGGTCAGTCGCACGCCCTTCGGGTCGCTCGTGGTCCCCGACGTAAAGAGGACGAGTTGCGTCGCGTCACGGTGAACTTCCACCGGCTCGACCGCCGCACTGGCCGTCTCCAACGCCTGAACAGCGTCCGTCGTGGGATTGTCGAGGGAGACCACCGGACAGTCCGCGACTCGGGTCGCCAACTCCTCGGTCGCCCGTTCACAGACGAGGAGGTCGGCGTCGAGCGTGTCGAGTTGCGCAGACAGGCTCTCCGCGTCGAGCGTGACGTTCAGCGGCGCGAGGGTCGCGCCGACCCGCATCGCGCCGAACAGCAACGGCCCGACTGCGGGCCGGGTGTCCACGAGCGTCGCGACGGTGCCGTCCGGCGTGTCGACGGACGTGGCCAGCGTCGCGGCCACGTCGTCCGCTCTGGCGTCGAGTTCGCGGTACGTGGACTGTGCGCCCGCATCCGCGTCGACCATCGCGGTGCGCTCGGGTGTCGTCTGGACACGGTGGGTCAGGAGGTCCCGCGTCGGCCACTCGACCGGGTCACGCATCCGGCCCCACCTCCGCCGGGTCGACCCCGAGGCCGGGCGACTGGGGGACGGCCATCCGTCCGTCCGAGACAGTCGCCGGGTCGGGCGCGAGGTCCGTCGCCAGTCGGTCGCCAGTCGCGAGGCCACAGGCCCGCACGTCTGGTATCGCGGCGGCGACGTGGAGGGCGGCGAGACGGGCGACCACGCCGTCGATGGTCGTCGTGACGACGGGGTCGACGCCGCGTTCGCGGGCCCGCATCGCCAGTGTGTGGGCGTTGCCAGGACCGCCCAGCACCATCGGCTTGAGGACCAACACGTCGGCGGCGTCCGCGTCGAGTATCTTGTCGACGCGCCGGTCGACGAGCGACTCGTCGAGTGCGACCCCGACCGGTCCGCCCCTGAGGGCCGCGTGCCCGTCGACGTCGTCGGCCGGAAGCGGTTGTTCGACGTACTCGACACCGAGGTAGGCGAACCGCTCGAAGGCTCGCTCGGCCTCGTCGCGGGACCACGCACCGTTCGCGTCGGCCCGGAGCGTCACGCCGTCGCCCACGCGGTCCCTGAGGGCGCCGATTCGCTCGACGTCGTCTTCGACGGGCCGTGCACCGACCTTCACCTTACAGCAGTCGAAGCCGGCGTCGACGGCGCTCGCGACGGCGTCGGCCGTCTCCTGTGGCGTGCCGTCGCCGACGGTGGCGTTGACGGGGACGGACCGACAGCGTCGGTCGGCGTCGAACCACCGATAGAGCGCCACGCCGTCTGCCCTCGCGTCGGCGTCCAGTAGTGCCGTGGCGAACCCGTGGCGGGCAGCCGGCACCTCGGCGGCGTCGAGCGCCAGCATCGCGGCGGTGTGACCGCCGTCCGCCTCGGCCGCGGCGGCGTCCGCTAGCCCGGACCGACACGCCTCGAGCGACTCCGTCCACCCGGGGAGCGGTGTCGCCTCGCCGACGCCGGTCGTGCCGCGGTGGTCGTAGCGGACGACGACTCCCTCGCGTTCGTCGATAGTGCCGCTGGCGGTGGCGAGCGGGCTTCTGAGCGGGAGCGAGAACGGCGTCGTCTTCATAGTACCGTCGGGAGTGCGAGGCCGGCGGCGAACAGGAGCGAGTGGAGGAACAGCGTCTGGCCCATGCGCTCTAACGCCGGGTTCAGTGCGGCCCCGTCGGTGTTCGTCAGCACCGTCTCGGTCGTCACGACGGCCAGTGGGAGCGAGAGCACCGGCGCGAGTGCCGGGAGGCCGTAGGCCGGGTCGATGGCGAAGACGGCCGGGACGACGTAGGCCATCCCCACGAGAGCCAGAAACTCGACGCGGCTCCAGCCGTAGCCCAGATAGACGGCCAGCGTCTTCTTGCCGGCGGCCATGTCCGTCTCCCTGTCACGGACGTTGTTGACGACCAGAATCGCCGTCGAGAGGCCGGCGGCGGGCAGACTCGCCACCACTGCGGCGAGGGTGAGGCTTCCGTCGGGGAGCGCCATCGGGAACGTCCCGACGGCGGGCGTGTTCGCCACCGCCTGCACGTAGTACGTGCCGGTGACCGCCACCAGACCGAAGTAGACGAACACGAACAGGTCGCCGAGGCCGCGGTAGCCGTATGGGAGCGGGCCGCCGGTGTAGAGAACGCCCGCGGCGATTCCCGAGAGGCCGACGACGACTATCGGGAGGCCGCCGATGGCCACGAGGTAGACGCCGACGGCGACGGCGAGCGCGTACGTCAGGAGCATCGCTCGCTTGACCGCCTCGGGTTCGATGAGGCCGCCCGCGGTCACTCGGGTGAACCCCTCTCGTTCGTCCGTGTCGGCGCCCTTGATGGCGTCGTAGTAGTCGTTCGCGAAGTTCGTCCCCACCTGAATGAGGAGGGCCCCGACGAGCGCTGCGAGCGCCGGGAGCAGTGCGAAGACGTCGGCGTGGACCGCGAGTCCGGTCCCGACGACGACCGGGGCGGCCCCGGCGGGGAGCGTCTGTGGCCGGGCGGCCATCAGCCACGCCTTCCGCTTCGAGACGTTCGCCGTCGCTGTACTCATTGGCGGAACTGGGGACGCTATCCCCAAAGCGACTGTGGTTCGCCCCCTCTCGTCTGTGTGCCCGACTCGTGTTCCTCCGCGGAGAACGTGAGTGTCAAACAACACGTAGGGGACTGCATTTTTATCTTCACGCGCGGTACGCTGTGTATGACCGACGCCGACGGTTCCCGTGTCTCGTCCGGCATCCCAGGCCTCGACGAGGTACTCTCAGGCGGATTCGTCGACGAGCGGACCTACACGGTCCGTGGAACGTCCGGGACGGGGAAGACGATTCTCGGCTACCACTTTCTGACCGCCGGCGTCGACGAGGGCGAACGGAGCCTCTACCTCGCCTTCGAAGAGACGGCCGACGACATCGTCGCCAACGCGGCGTCGCTCGGCATCGACCTCTCCGGAGTCGTCGTCGAGGACCTGAGCCCGTCGCCGACACAGTTCCTCGAAGACGAAGGGTACACCGTCTTCGGACCGGGAGAGGTCGAAGGCCACGAGATGGTCTCGCGCATCGCGGAGGCCATCGAGACCCACGACCCCGACCGGGTGTTCATCGACCCGTTGACGCTGTTGCGCCACCTCTCGCCGGACGAGTACCAGTTCAAGCGGATGGCGGCGTCGATGACGAGTTACCTCAAACAGCGGGGCACGACGACGCTGTTCACGACGCAACCGACCCTCGCCGAGTCGGACGAGGACCTCCAGTATCTCAGTGACGGGTCGATAACGCTCGAACGGTCCGAGTACGGCCGCGACCTGACGGTCGACAAGTTCCGCGGCTCCGACTTCCGGAGCGGGCGACACAGTTTCCGCATCGACGGCGACGGCGGCATCACCGTGTTTCCGAGTCTGGACCCGACCGAGTTCGACCAGGAGAGCAGTTACGAGACGCTGTCGTCGGGTATCGACTCGCTGGACCTCTTGCTCGGCGGGGGTATCGAGCAGGGTAGCATCACCCTCGTGAGTGGCCCGAGCGGCGTCGGGAAGTCGACGACCGGGATGGCCTTCCTCCGGGCCGCGGCCGACCGCGGGGAACCGGTCACGGCGTATCTGCTCGAAGAGACGGCGTCCAGTTTCCGCCACCGCTCGAACGCCCTCGGGTACGACATCGACGCCCTCGAGGCCGACGGCACGTTCCGTCTGTCCGAGGTCGAACCGGTGACTGTCTCCGCCGACGAGTTCGCCGACACCGTCAGGCGAGACGTCGACGCGCGGGATACCGAGATGGTCCTGCTGGACGGCACCGCCGGGTATCGGATGGCGCTCCGGGACGAGACCGAGGGTCTGGAGACGGAGTTGAACGCGCTCTGTCGGTACCTCCGGAACAGGGGCGTGACTGTCCTGCTCACCGACGAAGTGCGCTCGGTCACGGGGTCGTTTCAGGCGTCGGACTCTCGGCTCTCGTACCTCGCCGACAACGTCGTGTTCATCCGCTACATCGAGGTGGACGGAGAGATACAGAAGGCCATCGGCGTCCTCAAGAAGCGCTTCGGCGACTTCGAGGCCACGCTCCGGCAGTTCCGTATCGAGTCGGACGGCATCGCCGTCGGGGAGACGCTCGACGACCTGCGCGGCATCCTGACGGGGACCCCGACGAGACGGGTCGAGTAGCCGACCGATGACTGCCCCCCGCAGCACGCTCACGGCGGCACTCGACGGCGGCCCGGAGCGGGTCGCGTTACTCATCGACAACGACAGGAACCGCGAGTTGCTCGCGACCCAACTCGACGACTTCGAGGTCCTGACACCGGAGTCGCTGCGGGACCTGCCCCAGTTCGACGTCTGTCTGGTCGACACCGCGACCTACCCGCGGGTCGCAGACCAACTCACCGAACGGCGGGCCGAGGCGGACCCGCTCTTCGTGCCGGTGTTGCTGGTGGTCGGCCCGGACGCCCCCGAGCACACGGTCCAGAACCCGCCAGAGACCGTCGACGACGTGCTGACGGTGCCGACGTCGACGGCGGTGTTCGAGAACCGGCTCCGGTCCTTGCTGCGAATCAGGCGCCAGTCCGAGCGACTCGCCCTCTTCAACCGGGCGATTGACGACGCACTCACCGGTATCACCATCGCCTCGGCCGAGGACGACCAGCCACTGCAGTACGTTAACGACGCCTTCGTCGAGATGACTGGCTACGAGCGCTCGGAGATTCTGGGCCGGAACTGTCGGTTTCTGCAAGGGCCCGAGACCGACCCGGAACCGGTCCGGGAGATGCGCGAGGCCATCGACCGAGGCGAGGGCGTGACCGTCGAACTCCGCAACTACCGGCGAGACGGGACGATGTTCTGGAACCACGTCGAGATAGCCCCGGTGTTCGGGCCGTCGGGGCTGACACACTTCGTCGGGTTCCAGCAGGACATCACCGAACGAGTCGAGCAGGCACGGACCCTCCGACAGTACGAACAGATAGTCCGTGCGGCCGGCGACCCGATATACTCGCTCGACGCCGACCTCCGGTTCACGCTGTCCAACGAGGCGACCGCCGACCTCTGTGACCGCGCCCCGGGCGAACTGACCGGCGAACACGTCCGAACCGTGCTGGGACGGACACACGCCGCCGCGCTCTCCGGCGCTATCCTCGAACTGGCCGACGCGGGCGCGTCACAGACGACCATCGAGACGACGATACGGGACGCCGAGGGCCGGGACCGGAAGTTCCAGACGGCCGTCGCGATGAACCCGGCGTCCGAGTTCGACGGCGTCGTCTGCGTGAGCCGTGACGTGACCAGCCACCGAGAGCGGGAGTCTCGCCTGTCGGTGCTGGACCGCGTCCTCCGGCACAACCTCCGCAACAAACTCCACGTGGTCCTCGCACAGGTGGAGTTCCTCAGGGAAGCCAGCGACGACGAGGGGGTCAGGACGCCGGCGGCGGCCATCGAACGGGCGGCCACCGAACTACTGGACCTCGGGGACACCGCGAGGGAGTTTCACGAAACGCTCGACCCGAGTTCCACCGACCACGTCGGTCCGATGGACGTCGTCTCGCACGTCCACCACGTCATCGAGGAGGTCAGGATGGGTCACACCGACGGCAACGTCGTCGCCTCCGCACCCGACGAGGCGTGGGCACGGGCCCACGACTCGCTCGAACTCGCGCTCGGCGAACTCGTCGAGAACGCCGTCGAGTACGGCCAGACCGACGTGACCGTATTGGTGGACGTGACCGTCGAAGCCGACGCCGTGGTCGTCACCGTCACCGACGACGGCCCGGGGATGCCCGAGGCGGAACGAGAGGTTCTCGCCGCCGGGATGGAGTCAAACCTGAGGCACTCGACGGGACTGGGACTGTGGTTCGTCCGCTGGATGGCGATAAACAGCGGCGGGTCGTTCGACGTCCGTGAGAACGACCCGACCGGGACCGTGGTCGAACTCAGGTTCCCGCGTGCCGACCCACCCGAGACCCCGTCTCAGTAGTGCCACGGGACGTCGTCGAAGTCCGGTTTCCGGCCCTCGTTGAACGCGTCTCGGCCCTCCTGTGCTTCGTCGGTCATGTAGGCGAGTCGCGTCGCCTCACCGGCGAACACCTGCTGGCCGACCATGCCGTCCGAGTCGAGGTTGAAGGCGTACTTCAGCATCCGCATCGCCGTCGGCGACTTCTCGTTCATGCGCCGGGCCCAGTCGACGGCCACGTCCGCCAGTTCCTCGTGGGGCACCACCTCGTTGACCATGCCCATGTCGGCGGCTTCCTCGGCGTCGTAGGTCTTCCCGAGGAAGAACACCTCGCGGGCCTTCTTCTGGCCGATCTGTCTGGCGAGGTACGCGGAGCCAAAGCCGCCGTCGAAACTCCCCACGTCGGGGTCGGTCTGGAGGAACTTCGCGTGCTCCTCGCTGGCGAGCGTGAGGTCACAGACGACGTGCAGGGAGTGGCCGCCGCCGACGGCCCACCCCGGGACGACGGCGACGACGGGTTTGGGGATGTGGCGAATCTGGCGCTGGACTTCGAGGATGTGGAGTCGGCCGACGTTCTCCGGTGCGTCGTCGTCGTCCCCGACGTCTCGCGGGTCTCGCTGCGCCCCGCTCGCCCGTTCCGAGTCGCGTGGCGACTCGCTGTCCTCGTCGACATCGTACTCGTACCCGCTCTCCCCCCTGATGCGCTGGTCGCCGCCCGAACAGAACGCCCACCCGCCGTCCTTCGGCGACGGGCCGTTCCCGGTGAGGAGGACACAGCCGACGTCGGTGAGTCGCTTCGCGTGGTCCAGCGCCGCGGAGAGTTCGTCGACCGTCTCGGGTCGGAAGGCGTTGCGGACCTCGGGGCGGTCGAAGGCGATTCGGACCGCACCCGTCTCGGTAGAGCGGTGGTAGGTGATGTCGGTGAAGTCGAACCGCTCGACGGGTTCCCAGCGGTCCGGGTCGAATAGCTCTGAGACCATACCGGGCATGACGGTGGGCGGCGCAAAAAGATTCGCAGTGACGGCGAAACGCTTTCGACGGGGCCGTCCGTCACCCGACGTGCATGCCCTCCACGACGAACGACCGGACATTGAGAGCCGGCCTGGCGGTGTTCTCGGTGTTGGTCCTCGCCTACAGTCTCGTTATCGTCCAGCAGATACTGCTCGGCTTGCTCGCCGTCGCGACGCTCTGGACGGTCTACCTGTTCTACCACTTCGTGCAGGTGCTGGGTCGCATCGCCGCAGCGCTGGAGCGGTTGGCGTCACAGCGCGCCGACGGCGGGACGGGCACGCCACCGGCGGAACAGCCCCACCGCGAAGTGGCCGACGACCGCGACCTCGAACGTGACTACTGAGAACTGGGGACGAGGATTTATACGTAGCTGTGGCCGACCTACGTCCCGTTCAGCGCCCGCATGACTGAGACGTTCTACGACGTCCTCGGCGTCGCGGCGGACGCGACGACCGAGGAGATAGAGGCCGCCTACCGGGAGCGTCTGAAGGAGACGCACCCGGACGTGAGCGACGCCGCCGACGCACGCGAGGTGACACAGACCATCGTCGAGGCCCGTGACGTCCTCGTCGACGAGGCCGCTCGCGAACGCTACGACCGACTCGGCCACGAGGCCTTCGTGGGTCGCGAGTCGTCGGTGACCGAGAGCGACGTCGCCGCGGCGGCGCGTCGGGCCGGCTACGGCGAGTCGGCGGCCAGTCGGACGACGTCCGCGGGCGACACGTCCGCCGAGTCGGACGACGGCGACCCCCACCAGCGGGCACGCGAACGCGCCGAGCGAGAGCGGCGCGCCAGCGAGCGGGTGCGTGCGGACCGTGAGGACCGGACTGGGACGACCCACGGCGACGGGACGGCGGCCGGGGACGGCCGGACGAGACGGACCGACAGCGGCCGGTCTGCTGGCAGGACCGCGGAGACGGACGCACGGGGTGGGTACGCCGACGCCGGCGGGGCCGACGCGTGGACCGGGACCGACACGTACGCGGTCAGAGACTCCGTCCAGACGGGGTCGAGATACGAGCGCCTCGTCCCCACCGGGCGCGAACTCACACTGCTCGGCATCACGTTCGCGCTCTACCCAGTCCTGCTGTTCAGCGCACTCGTCCCGGCGTTCCCGCTGTTCGTCAACCTCGTCCTCGGTCTCTGTCTCGTCCTCGTCGTCGGGTACCTCCAGTCCGTGCCCAACGTCGCGATGCTCGTCTTCGGGGCCTGGAGCCTCGTCACGCCGCTGGTACTGGTGGCACTGAACGTCAGTTTCCTCTCGCTGCTCGGCGTCGTAGCCCTGAGCGGGACGTGGCTCCCGTTCGGATTCTCGATACTCACCTACTCGGTCCTGCGACTCTAGACGCAGGCTTTTGTGAGTCGGGCCGGTCGCACACGTATGGAGCACTCTCGTCGGTCGTTTCTCGTCTCTGCCGCCGCGGCCCTCGGACTGTCCGGGTGTAGCGAACTGTCCGGTTTCGAACCCACGTCGAGACGTGACTCCGGAGCCACGTCGGGGGAGACCACGAACCCACAGGCGGGCGGTGTCGGGACGGACGCCCCCTTGACGCCCTCGGCCGGCACCGAGACTGAACCGGTCCAACAGGAGTTCTCGCAGGCAACTCGGGAACGCGCCTCCGAGGTGGGGACCGCCGTGCGGGACTCCGTGGTGGTGCTCCGGGACGGCAACGCCGGCGGGACCGGATGGGTCGTCGGCGAGGGCGAAATCGTGACGAACGCACACGTCGCCGACGGGTCTCCGACGCTCTCGGTCGAGACGTTCGACGGAGCGACCGGAACCGCCGAACGGGTCGGCTACCACGAGGACCTCCGGCCGGACCTCGCGCTTCTAGAGACAGACCTGTCCGTCCCGCCACTCTCGCTGGGGAACGTGGAAGACCTCTCGCGTGGCGACCCGCTCGTCACCGTCGGCCACCCGGGGCGACTCGGGCAGTGGATAATCAGCCTCGGTCGCTATCTCCGGGTGCTAGACGGTATCGACTGGCTCCTCTCGACCGTTCCGACACAGCGCGGGAACAGCGGCGGGCCGCTGGTCACGCTGGACGGCGACGTCGTCGGCGTCGTCTCCGGGTCGACGACCGGCCCCGAGAGCAGTCGGCCGGACTTCAGCAGGAACGAGACGGCCTACACGGAGTTCCCGGAGCTAGCGGAGCGGACCACCTCGGTCCCGGTCGACACGCTGGAAGCGTCGCTCAGCGACTGGCGATAGCGGCCCGCACCCGAGCGGTCAGGTCGTCCCGGACGGCGTGGCTCGCTTCGGCGTCGAACGACACTTCGAGGACCTGCGTGCCGTCGGTCCGGACAGCGTCGGCGAACGCGTCGAGGAACGCCTCGCGGCCCTCGACGCGGCGGAACGTCAGCCCGTAGAGGTCGCCCGTCGGCTCGAAGTCCAGTCCGTGCGGGGTCTTGAACTGCTCCTCGAAGGTGTCGTCGTCCTCGATAGGGAGCACGTGGAAGATGCCGCCCCCGTCGTTGTTCAGGAGGACTATCGTCGCGTCGACGCCGCACCGGGCGAGCGCCAGCAACCCGTTCATGTCGTGGTAGTAGGCGAGGTCACCGGTGACGAGGACGAGGGGGTCCTCGGTGGCGCTCCCCGCACCCAGCGCCGTCGAGGTGATGCCGTCGATGCCGCTCGCCCCGCGGTTGCCGAGGACGGACAAGTCTGCCGTCCGGGGTGCGCCGAACCGGTCGAGGTCCCGCACCGGCATGCTGTTCGAGACGAACACCGTCGCCGGGTCCGGTGCGTTCGCCGCTACGTCCGCCAGCACGCCGCCTTCCCAGTAGCGGTCGCCGAAGGCGTCCGAGACGGCCTCCCAGTGGAGCCGTTCGGCAGTCGCGAAGCGCTCGCGCCACGCCCGTGTTCCCGGTTCGCTCACCCGGTCGGCCACCGCACGGGCGACCGCGTCCTCGTCGGCCACGAGGTAGTCCGTCGCGGTGAACTCCGCTTCGGACCACCCGCCCGAGGGGTCGACGAGTATCTGCCTGCATTCGGCGTCGCGAAGGTAGTGCCGGAGCGGCTTGGAGGTCGGCGACGCGCCGAACCGGAGGACGACGTCGGGGGCCGGCCACGACTCCGTCGCCTCGCTCCCGAGATAGGCGTCGTAGCCGCCACACACCGGCGGGTCGATGCGGTCGACGTGTGGGCCGTAGCGGCGGTCGGAGAGCGGGTCTGCGAGCACCGGGAAGCCCGTCGCGTTCGCGAGTGATTCCAGCGGCGCTGTCGCTAGGCCATCGTCCGCTGGCCCGGCGACGAGCAGGCCCCGGTCGGCCGCCTCTACGGCTCGAGCGATTCGGGCCACCTCGGTGGCCGGTGGCTCTGGGGCCCCCTGTCTCGTCCTGACGAACGGGCCGTTCCGACCCTCGGCGGCCAGCTGGTCTCCACCGGCCCAGTCGTCCGGTACGCCGTCTGGGCCGTCGTCCGGCGCCGGTGTCGGTTCGAGCGGCTTCCGAAAGCGGCAGTTGAGGTGGACCGGGCCGGGGTCGCTCCCGGTCGACTTCGCGAGCGCACGGGCCGCAGTCGTCCGGAGCATCCGGACCGCTCGCGGTCTGGCCGCCGGTTCCGGCATGTCCCGGTACCAGCGGACCGCGTCGCCGTACAGTTTCTCCTGGTCGACGGTCTGGTTCGCGCCGCTGTCGGTGAGTTCCGGGGGCCGGTCGGCGGTCAACAGGAGCATCGGGACGCCGGACTGGGTCGCCTCGACGACGGCCGGGTGGAAGTTCGCGGCGGCGGTCCCGGAGGTACAGACCAGCGGCGTCGGTTCACCAGTCCGCTTCGCGCGGCCGAGCGCGAAGAACGCCGAGGACCGCTCGTCGAGGTGCGAGTACACCGTGACGTCGGGGTGCTCAGCGAACGCCACCGTCAGCGGCGTCGACCGACTCCCCGGCGAGACACAGACCGAATCGACGCCACCGGCGACCAGTTCCTCGACGAGCGTCTCGGCCCACAGCGTGTTGACGTTGGGATAACTCACGTCGGTCACTCCAGTTCGTCGAGCATCGGCCGGTACTTCAGCTGGACCTCGTCCCACTCTCTGTCCGGGTCGCTGTCGGCGACGATGCCCGCGCCGGCGAACAGCGTCGCGAGTCTGTCCCGTGCGACGGCCGAGCGGATGCCGACGGCGAACGTACCGTTGCCCGCGGCGTCGACCCACCCTATCGGTGCGGCGTACCACCCGCGGTCGAACGTCTCCGTCTCCCGGATTGTCCGGAGCGCCTCGTCCGGTGGAAGCCCCCCGACGGCGGGCGTCGGGTGCAGGGCCTCGACGAGCGAGAGGACGTGTTCGTCCCGCCGGAGTTCGGCCGTTATCGAGGTCCGGAGGTGCTGGACCGTCGCCAGCCGTCTGACGGTGCGGTCGCCGATGCGGACCGAACTCGCGAACGGTTCCAGCTGCTCGCGGATAGCGTCGGCGACGAGTTCGTGTTCGTGCGTGTCCTTCTCGCTGTCGAGCAGTTCCGCGGCCAGCCACTCGTCCTCTGCGGGGGTATCGCCCCGCCCGGTCGACCCCGCGAGGGCCTCTGTTCGGACGGTTCGCCCCCGGAGAGACACGAGTCGCTCCGGGGTCGCACCGAAGAACGTGCCGCCGTCCTCGGGTGAGAGCAGGAAGCGATAGCAGTCCGGATACGTCGCCGCCAACCGGTCGAGGACGTCCGGGACCGAGAGGTCGTCCCGCAACTGCACGCGCAGTGCCTGCGCGAGGACCACCTTCTGTAAGTTCCCGTCCTGGACGCTCTCGAGCGCGGCACCCACCTGGTCGCG
Organism: Haloarcula rubra; assembly: GCF_019599465.1. GTDB lineage: Archaea > Halobacteriota > Halobacteria > Halobacteriales > Haloarculaceae > Haloarcula > Haloarcula rubra. The sequence continues at coordinate 333,088 of NZ_RKLR01000003.1, read as the reverse complement.
CCACGTCGCTTGCGAAGGGGTTCGCTCCCGCGATTCGACGCCCGGTGGGACGTTCGGGACGGCGTCGGGGGCGTCGGTCAGCCGGTCGGCCCACTCGTCGAGCCGTCGCTCGGCGTCGGCCGTCGCCGTCGGCCCGGTCCCGGTCGTCGTCAGCCACGTGCCGCCGTCCGTTCGCGTCACTTGCACCTCTGGGAGGAAGAACGCGGCACCGGGAAACCCGTCCCACGGCGAGTCCTCGCTCTCGGTGTCGCCGTCGTGGAAGGCGAAGCCACCGAACAGGCGCGGGCGCGCCGCACTCGGGAGCTCTGTCGGAACGGTACAGCGGTCGAACACCGCCCTCGCGGCGGCCTGTACGTCGGCGAACCGAGACGGCCCGGACGCCGTGACGGTAGCGGCGGCACCGGCGGCCGCCACCGATTCGGCGTCTGTCGCCCACGCGAATCGCGGCCGCGTCTCGGTGTCGAGGACCGTTCTGGGGGCACCGCTCTCGACGCGACAGCCGCGTGTGACGACCGATGTCTCACCCACCGTCGCCTCGTCGCCACGCAGTGGTTCCATCACCTCGGTCTTAGGATTCCGACCCTTTGAGCCTGACTATACCCACGACCACTGGCTCCGCGTAGACGGCGTCGGTCGTGGCTGTTCCCCATTTCGAAAATTAATATCTGATTTCGAGAAGTAGATACTGCGTAATATCTACAAACGGTTTGTGAAATACGCAACTACCCCCGTCAGGTTTAAATATGACTTACTCAAAGGGGCCAACGTTGCGATGCCAAAGGTAGAGATCAACATCCCGGAACACCTCGAAATGCAGATCGCCCAGCTCGTAGAGCAGGGCGAGTTCCTCAACCGCGAAGAAGCCATCGAAGACCTCCTGTCGACCGGGCTGAAGGCGTACAAAACCTCCGGCCCGCAGGACGAGGACGAAGAGCCAGGCTTCGAGGACGACGGTATGATGGGACACGACGACGAGTACGTCTTCTGAATATCGAACAGTGACGGTCTGGTACCCCTTCTCAAGCAATTCTTATACGAGTCCCGTCACATAGCACACGACAATGCACAAAGACGAGCTGTTAGAGCTACACGAACAGATGGTGACCATCATGGAGTTCTTCCGCGACGAGATGGACAGCGTCGACCCGACCCTGTTCGACCCCTATCAGGAACTCGACGTGCGCCCCTCCGACGTCCACAAGTCCAAGAGCGAACACAAGCACGCCGTCTTCGTCCTCGGGAACGCGCTGGCGACGGCCATGAGCGAAGACGAGTTCTCCGACGCCGGCCGGGTCGGCAAGCGCATGAAGGAACTGGCCGAAGACGCCGAGCGGAAACTCTGAGACGGGCGAGCGACCGGTCTCTTCTCTATCTGTCGTCTGCGTGCAGTTCCGTGAATATCTCCGGGTCCGTCTGGAACTTCAACACGTTGTGGACGACTGAGTTGCGGACGTTCTGGACGACCCGCCCGTGGTCCTTGTAGAACTCGTGTATCCACCGTGACTCGGCGGCGCGCGTCTGGAACATCATCACGGACTTCCACTGGTACTCCCCGTCCGAGAGGAAGTAGAACAGCGTGTGCTCGTCGTCGCGAATCGAGACCATCGCCTCGTACCACTCGTCGGCGAAGTGTTCGGGGTTGAACTTGAACTCGAACAGGGCGAAGTTGAACAGCGACTCGTTGGGGACGATGGCCTCGCGGAACACCTCCTCCTCGCGCATCTTCCGGATGGACTCGCTGACGGTGACGTGCGAGACGTCGATGTCGTACTCGCTTTCGAGAATACCGGCCAGTTCCCGCGAGGACCGCTGTGGTTCGGCGGCGAGTTCACGGAGGATGTGGACGTCCCGCTCTTTGAACTCCCAGTCCGGCGTCTCGTTAGCCATGTTTACACTCCATTGGCTACGGATTTGACAGTTGTGCCTCCCACAGTTATTCCTCCAGTGCGACCAGCGTGTCGACGTCCGGAATCGCCGCGTCGGCGTCGGTAATCTGTCGCATCCGTTCGGTGTGCTTCTCGGCGGCGTACGTCTGGAGGTCCGCCGCCGACGGCCCCGGCGTCTCGCTCCCACCGTCGTCGATACCGTCGGTCGTCGTCCGCTGGACCAGCGGCAGGAGTTCGTTCACGGTGTCGTGGAGGAGTTGTGGGTCGATGCCGTCGGCGACCAGTCCCTTCAACTGCGCCATGCCGAACCCCACGTGTCGGCCCTCGTCACTGCGGATAGACTCGATACCCTCGGTGAATCCCGGGAGCGTCGGGAGGTCCGGTTCACTCGGGCCGAAACTCTGCTGGAGGCCCCAGTAGGCCGTCTGCGCGAGAATCCCCTCTATCGTCAGGTGGTAGTGGCAGTAGGCCACCGCGCGGGTCTCCGGCGTATCTTCGTCGAGGATCCGGTGCATCGCCTCGCCGGTGCGAGCGAGCAGTTCGTCGTACGCCGCGTTTATCCACCGGTCTTCGGTCGGTGATGTCTGCTCGAGGCCGCGGGCCGTCTCTACCGGGTTGACGACCTCCCGCCAGTACCGCTCGAAGAAGTCGAGGTGTCGCGCCTCCTCGTACAGTTGGGTGCTGAGGTAGGCCTGTGCCTCGGCGTCGTCGAGGACGACGGTGAGCGGTGCGAGGTCCTCGGTTACGGCCCGTTCACCGGCCCCGAACTTCGCGACGGTCGCCCGGAAGTTGTCGAAGGTCTTCGGGTGAGCGTCGACTAGCGGGTCGCGGTCGCCGTCGAGGTCGACGTCCGCGGGGTCCCAGTGTCGCTCGACGGCGTTGCGGTAGTAGCGAAACGACCGTGCGTCCCGGTCGACTGCGAGGCGGAACCTGTCGTCCGTCATACGCACTTCGTCAACCGGGTGGTAGAAAAGGGTTGACGATAGCCACTTTCCGCTCGCCCGCCTGCGGTCAGCGACCCTCGAACTCCGGAGACCGCTGTTCCATGAACGCCGTCGCGCCTTCCTCGTGGTCGGCCGTCGTGAACGCGAGGCCCTGAGCCGTAGCCTCGTCGTCGAGCGCTTGCTCGAACGTCGATTCGGTCCCGCGGTCCAGCAACCGCTTGGCCTGTGTCAGCGCGACGGTCGGTCCCTCTGCGATGGTTTCGACCATGTTTTCGACGCCGTCCTCGAACTCGTCGGCCTCGAACAAGCGGGTGAAGATACCCAGTTCGCGGGCCGTGTCGGCGTCGAGCAGTTCCCCGGTGAAGACCAGTTCCTTGGCCTTGTTCGGGCCGACGAGTCGCGGGAGGAAATAGGAGACGCCCGAGTCGATAGCGAGGCCGACGCGCCGGAACCCGAACCCTATCTTCGCCTCTGGACTGGCTAACTGCACGTCACACGCCAGTGCGAGGCCAGCGCCGGCACCGAACGTCGCGCCGTCTATCTTCGCTACGACCGGTAGTCGGCAGTCGTGGACCGCCTCGATAGCGCCGTGGATGGCCGAGACGACGAGTTCGACGCGCTCGGCGGGTGGCTGGTCGCCGGCGACGCCTTCGACCATCGCGCCCACGTCGCCGCCGGCACAGAACGCCGGTCCGGCTCCTTCGAGGACGACACAGCGGGCGTCGCTGTCCGCGATGGTGTCGAAGCGCTCTATCAGTCGCTCGGACGTCTCCTCGGCGAGGGCGTTCCGCACGTCAGGTCTGTTCAACGTCACCGTTGCCACGTCGTCTTCGATGGTCAGGAGAACGGCATCGTCTGACATACCCGCGACCACCGGGCCCGCCGAGATAACTCTGCCGCCGGTCGGAGCCAAACCCTGTTGGGTACGGCTTTTTGCCCGCGGCGAGCGTCCACCGGATATGCGCCTTCACTGGCACCGTCGAGACCTGCGGGCGGCCGACAACGTGGGCCTCGCGCGGGCGAGCCCCGATGACGCCGTAGTCCCGGTGTTCGTCTTCGATACGAACGTACTCACACACGCCGGCCCGCCGCGGGTCGCGTTCATGCTGGACGCCCTCGAGAGCCTCCGGTCGTGGTACCGCGACCACGGCTCCGACCTCGTCGTCGCCCACGGGGACCCACGGACGGTCCTCCCCGAACTGGCCGCCGAGTACGGCGCAGAGACGGTGACGTGGGGCAAGGACTACTCCGGTCTCGCCCGGGAGCGAGACGCCGCCGTCCGCCGGGCACTGGACGACGCCGACGTGGCCCGCGAGGCCGTCCAGAACGCCGTCCTCCACGAACCCGGCGAGATTACGACCAACGACGGCGACCCCTACAGCGTCTTCACGTACTTCGGTCGGAAGTGGCACGACCGGGAGAAGGCCGACCCCTACGACGCCCCCGCCGCGGACGCACTGGCCGACGTCGACGGTGACGACCTGCCGACGCTCTCGGACCTCGGGTTCGATACCCCTGAGGCCGACGTGCCGCCCGCCGGTACCGACCACGCTCGCGAGTTGCTCGACGCGTTCCTCGACGAGAACGTCTACCGCTACGAGGACCGGCGGGACTACCCCGCCGACGACTGCACCTCGCGGCTCTCGGCCCACCTCAAGTTCGGCACCGTCGGTATCCGGGAGGTGTACGAGGCCACCGCCGAGGCACGCGACGCCGTCGAACCCGGCAGTGCCGAGGCGGAATCGGTCGAGGAGTTCCTCTCCCAACTCGCGTGGCGGGAGTTCTACGCGCAGGTACTGTTCGCGAACCCCGGCGTCGTCACGGAGAACTACAAGAGCTACGAGCGCGACATCGAGTGGAACTACGACGAGGACCACCTGCAGGCGTGGAAGGACGGCGAGACGGGCTATCCCATCGTCGACGCCGGGATGCGCCAACTCCGCGAGGAGGCGTTCATGCACAACCGCGTCCGCATGATTGTGGCCTCCTTCCTCACGAAGGACCTCCTGCTCGACTGGCGGCACGGCTACGAGTGGTTTCGGGAGAAACTGGTCGACCACGACACCGCCAACGACAACGGCGGGTGGCAGTGGGCCGCATCGACGGGGACTGACGCGCAACCGTACTTCCGGGTGTTCAACCCGATGACGCAGGGCGAGCGCTACGACCCCGACGCCGAGTACATCAAACACTACGTGCCGGAACTCGAAGACGCCGCCCCCGAGATAATCCACGAGTGGCACGAGGCGTCCCTGACCCAGCGCCGGAACGCCGCTCCCGACTACCCCGACCCCATCGTGGACCACAGCGAGCGACGGGAGGCGGCGATAGAGATGTTCGAGATGGCGAGGGGCGACGGATGAGCGAAGTGACGGAGTCGGCCCTCGGCGGAACTGACAGCCAACATCCGGGATGAGGAAGTAAAGCGCACGTTTTTTACGCTCTCCCGTGAGTTGGGATTACGAGTATGGTGGGCAACATATTTCTGTCGGCGCTGGGGCTGTCCGCGCTCTCCTGTGCAGTCGTCGCGGCGCTTGCGGTTCGTCACAGGACGGTTCCGGGGGCGCGGCCGTTGGTCGTCCTCTCGCTCGCCGAGTTCTGGTGGATAGCGTTCTACGCGGGCGAACTGCTGGCCGAGTCGCAGACGAGGACGTTCCTGTTCGCCCGGTTCGAGTGGGTCGGCGTCGTCGTCCTCCCGCTCGCGTGGATAGCCTTCGTCTTCGAGTACACTGGCCGCACGGAGTATCTCACTCGGACGCGGTGGGCTGTCCTCGCTATCGTCCCGGCCGTGACGCTCGTCGCGGCACTGTTCGCCTACGAGGGGGCTATCCGAACACCTGTGCAGACGACGGCCTACGGCGGCGTGACGGCGCTCACCGGTGGCTTCGGTCCCGGCATGTGGCTGTTCGCGCTGTTCACGTGGCTCGTCGTCGCCTCCGGGGCCATCCTCCTCGTCGAGTTCATCCTCGAACAGCGGTCGCTGTATCGGGGGCGAGCGGCCGCACTGGTCGGTGCTGCGGTGGTTCCCATCGCCGCGAGTTACGTCTTCGCGACGGACCTCGTCCCGACGGCTGTCTTCGACCCGACACCTATCGCCTTCGCGCTGTCGAGTCTGCTCGCGGTGGTCGCCATCGTCGAGTACGATATGTTCTCCCGGATGCCGGTGTCCTCGCACCTCGCGTCCGGCACGGCCGTCGACGCTATCGACGACCCGGTGTTCGTCCTCGACACCGGCAGTGTGGTCGTCGACTGTAACCCGGCGGCCTGCGCGCTCGTCGGGACCGACCGGGAGTCACTGCTCGGCCGTCACGCCGACGACGTGGCCGTCCTCGCGGACCTCGCGGACGACGCGACGGCGACGACGGTATCCGTCGAGGACGAGGACGGGACGGCTCACTACGACGTCCAGACCGCGCCGATAGACGGCGACGACGACCACGTCTTCGGCGAGGTGGTGACGCTCCGTGACGTGACCGAACGGCGGGAGCGAAAGCAGCGTCTCGACGGCCTCAACGAGGTCCTCCGGGCGACGTTGCAGGAGGAGATGGACACCGTCCAGCGGGTCGTCGACGACGGGGACACGATCTCCGACGTGGCGGTCCTCCGCGAACGAGTGTCGGTCGCACTGGACGTGAGCGACCGTGCCGGGGAACTGGCGACGATGGTCTCACCGGAATCGGAACCGCCGGCCGACATCGTGCCGATAATCCACGAGGAGATAGACGCCGCGCGAGAGTGGCGACCCGACGTGACGTTCGTCCTCGAGGCCAGTCTGGGCGAGTGGGCCTACTGTAGCGGCCTGTTCGAACCGGTGTTTCGCGTGTCGCTCCGACACGCCGCCGAACGGTCGCTGGCCGCCGACACCGACTCTGTGGTCGGCATCGCCGTCACCGCCGAGGCCGAGACGGTCACCGTCACGGTCAGCGATACGGGCGACCCGCTGACGGAGCACGAACAAACGGTGTTGCTCCACGGCGCCGAACCACGGCCAGCAGACAGCGACGACATGGGCCGTTGGCTCGTCAACTGGGGCGTCGAGCAGGCCGGTGGAACGGTGTCGGCCGGGACTGACGGCCGACACACCGTGCTCGAACTCACCTTCCCCCGAACGTCGGCCGAGTGACGTGACGGCCGCCGACGGGTCGCTCGGCGCACCTGACATCTCGCCGCGGAATAATTGCGCCGTTGTCAGTACCGCTCGTCGCTCGGCCTATCGGGCTGCCGCTGGTGTCTCCCTGCGGTGTGGTATCATACGGCTCCTAAACGTTTAACAGTCGGCCGCACCACCGTTCATGTGGAGGCGATTTCATATGTCCGAACACTCCGAACCCGAGCTGCCACCGCTTCCGTACGACTACGACGCCCTGGAGCCACACATCTCCGAACAGGTGCTCACGTGGCACCACGACACCCACCATCAGGGGTACGTAAACGGGCTGGAGTCGGCGGAAGAGACGCTGGCAGAGAACCGCGAGTCGGGAGACTTCTCCTCGTCCGCCGGTGCGCTGGGTAACGTGACCCACAACGGCTGTGGCCACTATCTCCACACGCTGTTCTGGGAGAACATGGACCCCAACGGTGGCGGCGAACCCGAGGGCGACCTGCTGGCCCGTATCGAGGAGGACTTCGGCTCCTACGAGGGCTGGAAGGGCGAGTTCGAGGCCGCTGCCTCTGCCGCCGGTGGCTGGGCGCTGCTGGTCTACGACCCCGTTGCGAAGCAGCTCCGCAACGTCGCGGTCGACAAGCACGACCAGGGCGCGCTCTGGGGCGCACATCCCGTCCTCGCGCTCGACGTCTGGGAGCACTCGTACTACTACGACTACGGTCCGGCCCGCGGCGACTTCATCGACGCCTTCTTCGAGGTCGTCGACTGGGACGAGGTCGCATCGCAGTACCAGACCGCGGTCGGTCACTTCGAGTAACGCTCCTCACCCGCACTTTTTATCGCGCGCACGCCGACCAGCCGACGGCTCGTCGACTCGGTCACCGAGATGGAGTCGTCACCAACGCGCCGTCGAGTTCTGTGACCGCGACTCGGAACCCGCCGGCCGGACTCTCTGTCGCCCGTACCGTCCACCCGTGGCTGGCCGCGACGTGGTCGACGATAGCGAGTCCGAGACCGGTTCCCGACGACGAGGTGCTGAATCCGTGGTCGAACACCTCGTCTCGTTCGTCCGCCGGCACGCCCGGGCCGTCGTCTTCCACGGCGAACCCGTCGTCCGTCCCGATGACGGTGACGGTGACCGCCGGGCCGCCATGCTCCACGCTGTTTCGAAACAGGTTCTCGAACAGGCGTAACAACTGGTCCCTGTCACCGACGAGCGGACGGTCTCGTTCGACCACCAGATTCGCGTCGCCGGTGTCGACGTGTTCCCACGCCGACTCCGCGAGCTCCGAGAGGGAGAGTGAGTCGGCCTCCAGCGTCGTCTCGTCGCGGGCCAGTGCGAGCACTTCGTCGACGAGTCGCTGCATCCGGTCGTGGGCGCGCTCGACGCGCTCGAAATGCTCCGGGTCGCCGGTCTGTTCCGCGAGTGCGAGACTTCCGCTGGCGACGTTCAGCGGGTTACGGAGGTCGTGTGAGACGACGCTCGCGAACTGGTCTAGTTGCCGGTTCCGGCGTTCGAGTTCGCGCTGGCGAGCCTTCTGCTCCGTGATTTCGTGGACGAGGAAGACTCGGCCAAGCGGGTCGCCACGGTCGTCGTACAGAGGCGACGATTCGACGGTGAAGTAGCGGTCGTTGTGTTCCATCGTCATCTCCCTCCGTTCGACGCTGTCGACGATGGACTCGTATTGCTCACGGACGGCCGGCCACTGGTCGAGCACCGTCCGGATGTCGTCACCGACCGTGACGGACTCGCCCAGTAGCGCGCGGCCGCTGTCGTTCACCTCGATAACTCGGTCGTCTGTCCCGACGACGAAGACGGCGCTGTTCAGGGATTCGATTACCTCGCGGTGGGCGACCGGAGAGATATCCAGGAAGTCGGTCCGAAGGGCAGTCCACGCGAGCGCGATTGCGGTGACGGAGAACGCGAGCGGGGTCGGGTCGAACCCGAGGTCACCGAAGAGGTAGAGGCCGTTTCCGATCCACGGCGCGAAGATACCGAAGACGAGTCCGACGACCTGTTTCTGCCGCATCGAGTCACTCGAGAGCGCGGATCTGATTATGAGTGTACTCGCAACCCCGACCAGTGCGTACGAGTAGGCCGCGTGAGCCCAGAATAAGCGGCCAGACACCACTTCCCACCCTATCATCGCCGTCTCGGACGGACCGAGGACCGTGTAGAGCAGCGGGGTCGGGTCGAATGCCACGACACCGATCAGGACGACTGGCTCTACGGCGAGCGCTCCGTACGTCCATCGACCGAGGTACTGGTCGTTTCCAGTGTAGGCGAGAGCGAAGACGAAGAGGCCGGCCACCACGATGACGATGCCGACGTACCAGAGGCGTGACCAGAGGAGCGCCCAGCGAGTACCGCGTGTGGCGATTGCAGCGAACGCACAGACACACCAGACGGACTGACCGGCCAGGAGAACCGCCAGCGGCGTCGCGCCAGTCCGGTCCCGTCGTTCCCACGCGTACCCGCCGACCGCCGCGACGAACACCGCGGTGGCAAGCAGGACGAACGCGTAGACGACGAACAGCGAGACCATCTGGCAACTACTAGAACTCTACCGATAAAGTGGTTCTGGATGGTTCGAGGGATTTACCCACCCCCTCGGCGTAGCGGCGGCTATGCCAGCCGACAAGGCCGAATTCGACGACGTCCGCGCCTTCGAGTTGCACGAACCCGCAGACATCCTCGACCCGGACCTGCTGTACACGATTCCCGAACTCGCACGCCTCCTGCAGGGGCTCCCGGTCGACGCCGAGTTGAGCGACTTCAACGAGTCGGTCTTCATCGACTGGGCCATCCCGTGGATGATCTACTATCAGGACGACCTCGTGTTCGCCGAACCGGACGCCGAAGACGTGGTCGGCCTCTACGGTCTCGACGACAGATGAAGCTCCTCGTGGCCGGTGCCGACCGCGTCGACGCCGGCAAGACGACGTTCTCAGTCGGGTTGCTGGCCCACACTGGCGCCCGCGGGTTCAAGCCGCGGGCCGGCAACAACTACTGGTTCGACCACGACGACTACCGGTACGCGACCGAACAGGGACGACTGTTCGGCAAGGACGCCAAGCGACTAGCCGACGCGTCGCCGGGCGACGTGCGTCCCGAGGCCATCAATCCGATTCACCGACTCTGGCACCCCTCGCCGGGCGCCGGTACGGGCATCCTCGGGAGCGACCGTCGGCAGTTCGTCGTCGACCGCGTCGGCGGCCGCGACGGGGCTGGCGAGTTCGTCGTCAACGGGACCGTCGACCTGCCGGAGTCCGTCGAAGACTCGCTCCCGGTCGCCGACGCGCCGCGGGTCACCTCGCTTCCCGACTTCAACGACCTCATGGGTGTGATGCACGCCGAGGCCCTCGACGACGTGGCCGGGGATATCGCCGACGCCGACAGAGCGGTCGTCGAGTCCTACGGCGACGTAGCCCGGCCGCTCGACGGGTTCGAACCGGACGCCGTCGCCGTCGTCGAACCCGGCCGGGCCCGCTTCTACGACGGCCAGCGCTACGCGAAGGCCTGCGAGATTGCCACCGGGAGCCCCGGTGACGGACAGTTGGAGGAACGGGTCGGCAACGTGGTCGACCTCATCGACCGGACGGGCGCGGTCAGACTCCCCGCGCTCGACGGCGAGACGCGGGCCGACCCCGAGGCCGTCGCCGACGCGTACGACCACGCCTACGACGCACTGCTGGCGACGGCGTTCGACTGAACCGCCGTCTCACTCGACGCTATCGAGGTTACCGAATGCCTCGTCGACGAGTTCGCCGGTGTCGGCGACGATGTCGGCCATCACCTCGTCGTCGGGTGCCATCCCGAGGAGTCGAGCGGCGCGCATGATGCTGATGTGGTACACCGCCTGTACGCCGGGTTCCTCCTCCCAGACGACGACGTTACAGGGGAACAGTGCGCCGATACGCTTCTCCGAGGCGTCGAGCGCCCGGTCGGCCATGTTCGGGTTGCAGGCCCCGAGCACGTAGTACGGGTCCCGGTCCGCGTCGATCTTCTCGTTGAGCAGCTCAGAGGGCGAGAACTCCGTGGCGACGCCGAACCCGGCGTCGGTGAACACTTCGCGGACGTGTTCTATCGCGTCCTCGTGGGCCATCTCCAGCGTCGCTCGCTTCTCGCCGATGTCTTCCGCGTCGAGCGCCGTCGGGTCTATCGGGAGCGTCATGTGTCGAATCGACGCACCGTCCGGACAAAGAGGTTTGGTCGGCGGCCTCAGAAGCGGGCGGCCTGCCACGCCAGTTCGACGTCGCGGTAGGGGTCGTCGGTGACGCTGGGGCCGTGCCCGGTGTGCATCTCGCCGAGGTCCTCGTCGACGACGTCGAGTACACGGTCGATACTCTCGACGAGCAACTCCCGGTCGCCCTCTTCGAGGTCGGTGCGGCCGAAACTGCCGTTGGCGAAGACGAGGTCGCCCGCGAACAGGACGTTCGCCGTCGGCGAGTAGAAGCAGAGGTGGTCGTTCTTGTGCCCCGGCGTGTGGAGGGCCCGGTAGTCGTGGTCGCCCAGCGTCACCGTCTCGTCGTCGGCGACGGGCCGGGTGACTCCCTCCTGGTCCGTGTCGAACCCCCAGACGTCCACGTCGTAGGCCTCTACGACGTCTGCGAGGTTGCCGACGTGGTCGTAGTGGGTGTGTGTCAGCACGACGGCGTCTAAATCGTCGGCGGTGGCTTCGACCTTCGAGACGACGTCGAACTCGTTGCCGACGTCGACGAGGACCGTTCGGTCCCCCGTGACGAGGAAGGTGTTGCTCGTGAACGACTGGACGCCACGGGCCAGATTGCGTATCATGGCCCTCCGTTGACGGTGGTCGGCAATGTCGGTGTCGCTCCGCGGCTACCCCGACCCGACACCGGTTCGACGCGCACGCTCGCGTCCGCACCCACAGGGCTATGTATGTGGGTACTAAAACGGGGACAGTAAGAACAGTATGTCGAACTCGGACCCGCCAGTCGTGCTCATCGTCGAAGACGAACCGGACGTCGCCGAGACGTACAAACTGTGGTTGGAAGGTGATTACGAGGTCCGGATGGCCCAGAACGGTGACGAAGGGCTCGAACTGTTGGACGAGACAGTCGACGTCGTCCTCCTGGACCGGATGATGCCCGGGCTCTCCGGCGACGAGGTGCTCAGTCGAATCCGCGAACGGGAGCTAGGCTGTCGCGTAGCGATGGTGACGGCCGTCGAACCGGACTTCGACATCCTCGAGATGGGGTTCGACGCGTACCTCTCGAAGCCGATTCGGAGCGAACAACTCCACGACACGGTATCGAATCTCTTAGAACGCTCCGAGTACGACTCGCTCCTGCAAGACTACTACGCACTCGTCGAGAAGCAGGCGACGCTGGAAGCGACGAAGTCGAACGCGGAACTGGCCGACAGCGAGGAGTACGCCGCACTCAAGGCGGAGGTGGCGGAGATGCGGGAGGGCCTCTCCGACACCCTCGGTGGCATCGAGGACGACGACGACTTCATCGCGACACTGCGTGGACTGAGCAATGGCGAAGAGAACTGAGGTGACGGAAGACATGTACGACCTCTCATCTGTACTCGATTTCGACGCGCTGTCAGAGGTCCGACCCGGGTCCAGCATCCTCATCTCTGGCCCCGCGATGACCGGGAAGCAACGACTGGCCTACGACATACTGGCCGACGGCGCTCGCGAGGGGGACGGCACCGTCGTCGTGACGACGAGCGACGACGCCACCGACGTCGTCGCGGACTTCCGAGAACGGGTCCCGGAACTGGAGGAGTCACAACTCGGCGTCGTCGACTGCCGACGCGAGGGCGGGTCCGATAGCAGCTCCGTCGACGGTGCGTACGTCCATCAGGTGTCGTCGCCGGGCGACCTGACGGGCATCGGTATCGGCATCACGAAGACGCTCGAAGGGTTGCACAACTCCGGCCGTGACCGTGGCCGACTCGCCCTCATCTCGCTGTCGACGATGCTCACCTACACGGACAAGAAGACGGTGTTCAAGTTCTGCCACGTCCTCTCCTCGCGACTCGACGCGGCGGACTACATCGGCGTGTTCACCATCGACTCGGGGGCCCACGACCAGCAGACGATTCAGGTCATCAAGCAGGCCTTCGACGGCCTCATCGAGGTTCGGGACGCGGAGGGCGGCGGGCGCGAGTCGCGCGTCCTCGGCCTCGCCGGCGAACCGACCGACTGGAAGCGCATCTGAAGCGCCCGTCGGAGCGACGCGTCGCGTCCGTTCTGACCGGTGGGGAGCAAGTATTTTGACCCTCCGGCGTTCCCTCCCGGTATGGAAGTCACGCTGCTGGAAGCCACGGAGGACCCCGAGGACCTCGTCTGTAAGGCCGCCCGCAACGACTACAGCGCGGAGTTCGTCGGCGGCCAGTCCATCGAAGCGACGATGGAGACGGTCGAGGGCGACACGCTCGAAGAGAAGAAGGAGACGCTCATCGGCCACCTGCTGGACCACGGCCACTTCGGCCCCTTCGAGCACCCCCAGATAACGTTCGCCATCGAGGGCGTCTCACGCTCCTGTATGGCACAGATTACGCGCCACCGCCACGTCTCCTTCGACGTCCAGTCGATGCGGTACGTCTCCTTCGACGACGTCGACCCGGCCGACGTCCGGGATGGCGAGATGGTCGTCGTCCCGCCGTCGGCGACCGACCCCGAGTGGGTCGGCCGCAACCAGAAGCAAGGGGCCGTCGACGAGGCCGACGTCGAGCGACGGGCCGAGATTTTCCGTGACACCATCGAGGACGCCGTCGAGTCCTATCAGGAACTCCTCGACCTCGGGATGCCACCGGAGGACGCCCGGTTCGTCCTCCCTATCGGGACGAAGGTCAACATCGTGATGTCGATGAACGCGCGGATGCTGATGCACGTCGCCGACATGCGCGCCGCCGCGGACGCACAGTGGGAGATTCGCGAGATGACGGAGGAACTCCTCGACATCGCGGGCGAGTGGTGCCCCATCACGTTCGACCACTACGAACGCGAGATGAAGAACCGGAAGAACCGCCTCGCACCCTGACAGGTCTGCGACCCGACAGACCGGGCCCGCCGTTGCTCCGCATCACGCCGCCGTCCAGCGTCCCAGCACGGGCAACATATTTCTACTAGTGGGTTCAAACAACGATAGATATGAGTCGTGATAGCAGTAGACGAACGTTCCTCAAGCGTACCGGTGCGCTCAGTACCCTGAGTCTGGTCGGCCTCGCCGGGTGTTCGACGGAACCGAGCGACGGCGGTGGCGGCGACGGTGGTGACGGCGGTACAGACGGCGGCGACGGCGGGACCACCGGCGACGGCGGGAGTGACGGCGGTGGCGGTGCCGACACGCCCGACGTCCTGATGGTGGTCGGCTACCCGCAGAGCGGCGTCCAGCTGTTCAAGGACTACTACTCGGACTACGGCGACGACACCGTCGACATCCTCGTGACCGACGGGCTACAGGACGGCAGTCTTCCCGGCGACGTGGGCAACGACATGTCCAACGTCACCGGGTCGGCGCCGTCCGCCGCCGGTCCGGGCGTCGACACGTTCACGAACCTGTTCACGTCGGAGTTCGACTACGACGAGGCCGGCGTGTTCACCTCGCAGGCGTACGACGCCTCGGCGGTCCAGATTCTGGCCAACCTGATGGCCGGCGAGAACGACGGCACCGCGATTCGCGACCACATGCGGGTCGTCGCGAACCCCGGCGGGACGACGTACACGCCGTCCGAACTGCCCGAGGCGGCCGAAGCGGCGGCCGCCGGCGAGAACATCCAGTACGAGGGGGCGTCCAGCAACGTCAACTTCGACGACGCCGGCGACATCACCTCCGCGCAGTATCAGGTGTTCGGCTTCACCCAGAGCGGCGTCGAGACCCAACAGACCATCGACTTCGGTGGGAACGCCGACCTCGCGCAACCGGAACCGTCCGGGAGCGGTAGCGGGGCCGACCGGACGGTCCGACTCGGCGTCCTCCAGCCGGAGACCGGTGACCTCGGTCCGCTGGGGCAGGCGATTCGTGACGCCGCGCTGTTGCCGGCGATTCAGCTCCGGGACCAAATCGACCAGAGCATCGACACGCAGGTCGGTGACACCCAGTCGACGGCACAGGCCGCCGTCAACGCGGCGAACTCGCTCGTCAGCGCCGGCTACCCGTCCATCACCGGCGCGGCCTCGTCCGAAGCGACGATTCAGGTGGCGAACAACGTCCTCGTTGACAACCAGGTGGTCGGGTGCTCGCCCGCGTCCACCTCGCCGGCCATCACCACTCTCGAAGACGACGACTTCGTCTTCCGGACGCCGCCGAGCGACGCCCTGCAGGGGCAGGTGCTCGCGCAGTTGGCGACCGAGGAACTCGGCGCGTCGACGGCCTCGACGCTGTACCTGAACAACAGCTACGGGCAGGCGCTCCAGCAGGCCTTCGTCGACGCGTTCGAGAACCAGGACGGGAGCGTCGTCCAGCAGGTGGGATTCGAATCTCAGCAGTCATCCTACACCTCACAGATAAACAGCGCGCTGAACCAGTAACTCGGCGCGTCCGCCTTCGACGTTCTAGCCGCCGAGGAAGTCCTGCCTGACCTGCTGGTCCGCGAGCAGGACGTCGCCGTCGTCCTGATACCGGTTCTGGCCCTGCACGAGGACGTAGCCGCGGTCACAGCGCCGCAGCGCCTCCTTGGCGTTCTGTTCGACCATCAGGACGGCGGTGCCGTCGTCGTTGATGCCGTCGATGCGGTCGAACATCTCCGCGACGAGGTCCGGTGCCAGCCCCGCCGACGGTTCGTCCAGCAAGAGCAGGTCCGGGTCGAGCATCAGCGCCCGCCCCATCGCCAGCATCTGCTGCTGGCCGCCAGAGAGCGTCCCGGCTTTCTGGGTCGAGCGCTCCTCTAAGATGGGGAACCGGTCGTATATCGTCCGAATCTGGTCCTCGGGGACTTCGTCGAGGATGTACGCGCCCATCTCTAGGTTCTCGCGAACCGTGAGCGACCCGAACACGTTGTCGTTCTGCGGGACGTAACCGATACCCTCGTGGATAATCTCGTCCGGGCGGCGTTGGCTGATGTCCTCGCCGTCGAAGACGACCGACCCACCCATGTAGGTCGTCAGGCCGAAGACGGACTTCATCACCGTCGACTTCCCCGCGCCGTTGGGGCCGACGATGACGACGTACTCGCCGTCGGCGACGTCCATGTGCACGTCTTCGAGCACCTGCAGGTCCCCGTAGCCGGCGTCCAGATTGCGGACCGCGAGCAGGCTCTCGGCGGGGTCAGGTAGCGACGCGTCGGCGGACCGCTGGGCCTGCTGGCTCATACGTCACCTCCCAGATAGGCCTCGAGAACGCGCTCGTCCGACTGGATGGTGTCGGCGTCGCCCTCGGCGAGGACCTGTCCCTGATGCATGACGATGATGTGTTCGCAGTGGTTCATGATGACGTCCATGTCGTGTTCGACCAGCAGGAAGGTCAGTCCGTCCTGTCGCAGTTCGTCGATTCGGTCCAGCAGTTTCTCCTCCAGCGTGGGGTTGACGCCGGCCAGCGGTTCGTCCAGTAGCACCATCTCCGGTTCGGTCATCAGGACGCGGGCCATCTCCAGCAGTTTCCGCTGGCCGCCCGAGAGGTTGCCGGCGTTCTCGTGGGCGAGGTGGTCTATCTCGAAGAACTCCAGCGTCTCCCACGCCGCCTCGACGACTTCGGTCTCGTCGCGCTGGACCCGTTCGCGCAGGCCCGGGACGACCGACCGCAACGCCGATTCACCTAGCTGGCCCGGCGGCGCCAGCATCACGTTCTCCAGCACCGTCATCTCGGAGAGTTCGCGCGCGATCTGGAACGTGCGGACGAGGCCCCGCTTGGCGAGGGTGTACGGCGCCAGCCCTGTCACGTCGTGACCGTCGAACGTGACGGTCCCGGCGGTCGGTTCGTGGATGCCGGTGATGCAGTTGAACGTCGTCGACTTCCCGGCGCCGTTCGGCCCGATGAGGCCGGTGAAGGACCCTTTGGCGACCTTGAACGACGCGCCGTCGACGGCCGTGACCCCGCCGAACTGCTTGCGGAGTCCGTCGACTTCCAGCAGCGGCGAGTCGATGGCGTCGCTGGTGGTGGGAACGTCACTCTCCGGCATCGTTCGCTCGACCGTCTCGGCGTCACTCATCCGTCTCACCTCCGTCGGCGGACCGGGGTCGTCTCAGGTCCACGCTCGCGGCTGGTTCGTTGCGGTGGCCGAGCAATCCGTCTGGCTGGTTCTGGATGATGTAGACGAGGACGGCACCGATGAGGACGAACCGGAGCGTACTGATGTTCCCGACCGTGTAGGCGACCAGCGGCGTCGGGTCGAGCGACCCGAGGGCGGCGATGGCCTCGAAGACGTTGCCGGGCGCGCTCCGGCCGAACGTCGGGAAGTACTCGCCGAGCCGGGCCGGGAGGTAGAACAGCAACGCGGAGAACGTCGCCGCGCCGAGGATGCTCCCCGTGTTCGACCCGGAGCCACCGATGATGAGCGCCGCGAAGACGTAGAACGTGATGACCGGCCGGAACTGGGCGGGGCTGATGTAGCCAGCGCCGCCGCGGAACAGCGCGCCGGCCAACCCCATCAGCGCACACCCTATCATGAACGCCTTTATCTTGAACAGGCGGGTGTCCTTGCCGAGCGACTGGGTGACCGTCTCGTCCTCCCGGATAGCTTTCAACACGCGCCCGAACGGTGAGTCCGAGACCCGACTGAGGACCCAGTAACTCCCGGCCGCGATGGCCAGCAGACTCAGACCGTAGGCCATGTTGACGACGTTCGGCCCGGAGATGCCCACGCTCTCGGCGGCGGCGACGAGCGGTTGCCCGGGACCGTTGACGAGCGTCGCGACGACTTCGTCGGGCGACTTGAACGAGATGCCGGTCGCGCCACCCGTCCCGAACCGCTTGCCGAACACTTCGACTTCCGCGACGCCGCCCCAGTTGACGAACAGGCGGATAATCTCCGAGAGCGCGACGGTGACGATGGCGAGGTAGTCCGCGCGCAACCGGAGCGCGGGGAGGGCGGCGATGGCGCCGACGATGGCGGCCATCACCATTCCACCTAGCAGGCCGACCAACAGCGGGAGGCCGAAGCCCGGGACGCCGCCCGCACCGGGGTCTACCGGCGCCGTCAGGATGGCCGTCGTGTACGCGCCGACGGCCATGAAGCCCGCGATACCGATGTTGAACAGTCCCGTGTACCCCCACTGGAGGTTCAGCGCCAGCGTGAGGATGGCGTAGGCACCGACGAGCACCGTCACGCTGCCGACGAACCCGGCGGCGAGGTTGGCCGATTGCGCGCCGCCGACGGCGAAGGCCAGCAGCGTCAGTAGCAGCCAGATGCCGACGAGGAACGACACGACGAGCGCGGCGTCGGGGAGCGCCTCCAGTCTGTCGCGAACGTCTTCGAAACCGCTCATGCCGTGCTCACCCCCCCGAAGATGCCAGACGGGCGCAGGAGCAAGACGACGATGAGGACCGCGAAGGCGGCGGCCCGCGTCAGTCCCGACGGGAGCCAGATGAGCGCCAGACTGTCGACGAGGCCGATGAGTACGCCGCCGGCCATCGCGCCGTAGATGGAGCCGATGCCGCCGACGATGACGGCCGCGAAGATGAGCAGGAGGAGAATCCACCCGAAGTTGAACGAGATGGTCCCGCTCTCCAGGACGAGCAGGTAGCCGCTCGTCCCGGCCAGTGCGCCGCCCAGCACCCACGTCAGGCGGACGACCCGTTCGGTCGGGATGCCGGTGACGCGCGCGAGGTCCTCGTTGTCGGCCATCGCCCGCATCGCCTTCCCGAGTTTCGTCCGCTGGAGCAGGAGGTGGACGCCGAGCATCAGGACCACGGCGACGACGAGGAGCGCGATTTCGTTGTCCGTGATGGCGACCCCGGCGAACAACTGGAGACGCGTGCCGCTGGTGGCGACGCCGCTGGTCTGCGTGCTGAAGACGAAGGCGACGAGGTACCGAAGCGCCAGTGCTACCCCGATAGAGGCGATGAGCAGGGCGATGTTGCCCGAGTCACGCATGGGGCGGTAGACGATGCGGTCGACGACGAGGACGACGGCGACGGTGCCGACGGCGGCGACGACGAGGCCGAACAGGACGAGCACCCACGAGGCGGACGCGCTCAGTTGGGCGCCGCCGTTGAACAGGAAGAGGTCCGTCAGGGGTGCGCTGACGGCCAGATTCGCCGTGACGTACGCGGCGACCCAGCCGAGGAAGGCGCCCACGGTGACCGTATCACCGTGCGCGAAGTTCGCGAAGTCGAGGATGCTGTAGGTCATCGAGAGGCCGATGCCGGCCAGCCCCACCGCGAGGCCGACGAGCAACCCGTCTAACACCATCGAGGCCAGCGACCCGACGGTCAGTGCCCCACCCATGACCCTGAATCCGAGGGCGTACACCGTGGTTCCGAGCAGTTTCGTCGCGAGGTCGGCGACCAGATAGAGGACGACGGCGGCGACGGCACCAGCACCCGGCCGCTCTATCGCCAGTTGTCGGCCATCCGAGACTGTTTCAGCGATACCCATTGGTTAGCAATGGTTCGACACTGGAGCGTAAATAACGCTCCGGTGGTTCTCGTCGGCCGATTGGAACGACGAGGCGGGAATGCCGTCGTGTGCGTCAGGTTAACGTCACGTCGCTCGAACGTCCGACCATGGGTGCTACCGAACAGGGGCCGAGCGAGGACCCGGCCACCGACGCGCGGTCGGACTACGACTATCGGACCGACGCCGTGGACCGGCCCGGTCTGGTCGCCGACATCGCCGACCGCGTCGACGGTGACGTACGGTTCGACGAGTACTCGCGACAACTCTACGCGACCGACGCCAGCGCGTACGAGGTGACGCCGGTCGGCGTCGTCTACCCCGAATCGACGGCCGACGTGGCCGCCGTGATGGACTACTGCGCACGGCGGGAGATTCCCGTCTTACCCCGGGGCGGCGGCACCAGTCTCGCCGGGCAGTCGGTCAACGAGGCCGTCGTCCTCGACTTCACTCGCCACATGGACGCACTGCTGGACGTGGACCCCGACGCCGCCCGCGCCACCGCGCAGGTCGGGACCACGCTCGGCGACCTGAACGCAGAACTCGCGCCCCACGACCTGAAGTTCGCGCCCGACCCCGCGTGGGGCGAGAAGTCGGCGCTCGGCGGTGCCATCGGCAACAACTCGACCGGTGCCCACTCGCTCCAGTACGGCAAGACCGACCACTACGTCGAGTCCTGTGAAGTGGTCCTCGCCGACGGGACGGTGACGACGTTCGGCTACGTCGAGGTGGAGACGCTCCGGGAGACCGCCGACCCCGACGGCGACGTCGAAGCGCGGATTCACGCCGCAGTCGTCCGGATTCTCGACGAGGAGCGGGACGACGTGGACGCCGCCTTCCCCGACCTCAAGCGGAACGTCTCGGGGTACAACCTCGACCGACTCGTCGCCGAAGCCGACGGCGAGTACGGCGAGGCGGGGACGGTCAACCTCGCCCGACTGCTGGCCGGGAGCGAGGGGACGCTGGGTATCGTGACGGAGGCCACCGTCTCGCTCGAACCCATCCCGGAGACCAAGTCGCTCGCGTTGCTGGCCTACGAGGACCTCGTCTCGGCGATGGAGGACGTCTCGCCCATCCTCGAGCACGACCCGGCGGCGCTGGAAGTCTTAGACGACGTGTTGCTCGACCTCGCGGCCGGCACCGAGGAGTTCGGGGACCTCGTCGACGAAATCCTCCCCGAGGGGACGGGGGCGGTCCTCCTCGTGGAGTTCTACGCCGAGAACGACCCGCAGGGCAAGCAGAGAGTGGCGGACCTCCTCACGGACCGCGTCGGCGACGTCTCGACCGAGGCCGTCCCGCAGGCCGACGCCGAGGCCCTGACTGCCGCCCCGCTTCGGGCGTTCCACGGCCGCGAGGCCCACGACGACGCCGAGCGGGAGCGGTTCTGGAAACTCCGTAAGTCCGGCCTCCCCATCCTCCTCTCCCGGACCAGCGACGCCAAACACATCAGTTTCATCGAGGACACGGCGGTCCCGCCCGAGAACCTCCCCGAGTACGTCGCGGACTTCCAGGACGTCCTCGAACGGGAAGGCACGTTCGCCTCGTTCTACGCCCACGCCGGGCCGGGGTGTCTCCACATCCGGCCGCTCGTGAACACGAAGACGCTGGAGGGCGTCGAACAGATGGAGGCCATCGCCGACGGTGCGACGGACCTCGTCCGGGAGTACGGCGGTTCGGTCTCGGGCGAACACGGCGACGGGCGCGCCCGCACGCAGTGGAACCACAAACTGTACGGCGACGCCGTCTGGGAGGTGTTTCGGGACCTGAAGACGGCGTTCGACCCCGACTGGCTCCTCAACCCGGGGCAGGTCGTCGGCGTCGACGAGGCGGCCGTCGAGGCGGGCGAGGCCCCACCCCGGGCACGCACCGTCGACATGACCGAGAACCTGCGGTTCTCCCCGGACTACGAGTTCGACTTCGACTTCGAGCCCCAACTCTCGTGGGACAACGAGAACGGGATGCAGGGGATGGTCGAGTTGTGTCACGGCTGTGGTGGTTGTCGCGGCCCGCAGGAGACCACCGGCGGCGTGATGTGTCCGACCTACCGGGCGGCCGACGAGGAGATTACCGCCACACGCGGCCGGGCGAACATGCTCCGGCAGGCGATGAGCGGCGACCTGCCGGACGACCCGACCGACGACGAGTTCGTCTCGGAGGTCATGGACCTCTGTATCGGCTGTAAGGGGTGTGCGAAGGACTGTCCCAGCGAGGTGGACATGGCGAAACTCAAGACGGAGGTCGAACACGCACACCACCAGAAACACGGCGCGAGCCTGCGCGAGAAGGTGTTCGCGAACGTCGAGACGGTGAGCAAAGTCGGGAGCGCGCTCGCGCCGCTCTCGAACTGGGCTCAGGCCCTTCCAGGGAGCGACTACCTCGGCGAGAAACTGCTCGGCGTCGCCCGCGAACGCGACCTGCCGACGTTCCGCCGGGAGACGTTCGCGGACTGGTGGGCCGACCGCGGACCGCGGGTGTCCGAACAGGACGCCGAACGCAAGGCCTTGCTGTTCCCCGACACCTACAACAACTACAGTCACCCCGAGGTCCTGCGAGCGGCCGTCGAAGTGCTGGAGGCCGCGGACGTCCACGTACAGGTCCCCGACGACGTGACTGCCTCGGGACGGGCGGCCCACTCGAAAGGGTTCGTCGACACCGCACGCGACCGAGCGGCGACCAACGTCGCGGCCCTCGAACCGATGGTCGAGGACGGCTGGGACGTGGTCGTCGTGGAACCGTCCGACGCCGTGATGGTCCAGTCGGACTATCTGGACCTGCTCGGCCACGACCACGACGGCGCGACGACGGTCGCACGCAACGCCTTCGGCGTCTGTGAGTACCTCGACCGCTTCGCGCTGGACGCGAACGTCGACTGGAACGGCGCGTCGGCGTCGCTGACCTACCACGGTCACTGCCACCAGAAGGCGACGAAGAAGGACCACCACGCCGTCGGCGTCCTCCGTCGGGCCGGCTACGCCGTCGACCCGCTGGACTCGGGGTGTTGCGGGATGGCCGGCAGTTTCGGCTACGAGGCCGAACACTACTCGATGAGCAAGGCCATCGCGGGCATCCTCTACGACCAGATAGCCGACAGCGACGGCGAACAGGTCGTCGCTCCCGGCGCGTCCTGTCGGACGCAGATAGCCGATGGACCGACCGGCGAAGAGCCGCCTCATCCGGTCGAGAAACTCGCAGACGCCGTCGCCACGGTGTCCCGATAGCACCACTATTCATAGCGCTTTTATGCTGTCCTCGGGTCATACGACGTAGATGTCTCGCGCGGTCGCCGTCGTCGTCGCCCTCCTGCTGACAGCCAGCCTCGGCGCCGGTTCCGCACTCGGGGCACAGTCGGCCTCGCTGGGGCAGACGCCGGACGGGTTCGAGGAGACCACGTTCCGCGTCACGGTCTACGAGAACGGCTCTGCGACGTGGGCCATCGAACACCAGACGCCGCTGACCAACGAGACGGAAGAACAGCGTTTCGAGGACTTCGCCCGAAACTTCGAGCAGAACGAGACGGAGTTGTACGTCAACTTCGTCGAGCAGGCGGGGCTACTCACGCAGTACGGGACCAACGAGACGGGCCGACAGATGGAGGCCCGGAACTTCCACCGCTCGGCGGCCGCGAACCCGGTCCAGAGCACCGGAACCGTCCGCATGGCGTTCCTGTGGACGAACTTCGCGAACGTCTCCGACGGTCGCGTGTTCGTCGGGGACGTCTTCGAGGGCGGGTTCTACGTCGCTCGGTCCCAGTCGCTCGTCGTCGAGCGCGGCCCGTCACTGGCGTTCGCACAGGTCCGTCCGACGCCGGACTCTCGGAGCCAGCCCGACTCGTTGACCCGCAGCGAGAGCGTGAGTTGGGTTGGCGAGCGGTCCTTCGGTGACCGGCGCCCCTACGTCGAACTCGGCCAGCGGTCGGCCGTCGTCGACGGTGAGAACCCGGGCCAGACCGACGCGACGACGGCCGGTGGTCCCGGGTCCGCCGACGGCATGTGGCCGCTGGCCGTCGTCGCCGTGGTCATCGCGCTCGGTGCCGTGGCCGCCGCTGCGTGGCGCTCCGGGGCCGCGGCCGCCGCACTGGGCGCCGACGAGGGCGGTGGGACGTCTGCCGAACCGACCCCCGACCCGGAGCCTTCGCCGGCAGAACCGGACCAGCACGACCCGGAACCCGCAGTCTCGGACGAGGAGCTACTGAGCGACAGCGACCGGGTCATCAACCTCCTCGAAGAGAACGGCGGCCGGATGAAGCAAGTCGACATCGTCGACACGACCGACTGGTCGAAGTCCAAGGTCAGTATGCTCCTCTCGGATATGGAAGAGGACGGCGACATCAGCAAACTCCGCGTCGGCCGAGAGAACATCATCAGCCTCGCCGGGGAGGAACCCGACGCGGCCGGGTCGCCGTTCGACGAGGAGTGAGAAACCCACACAGGGCGCTCCCGAAACGCAATCATTATACGTTCCTCCACCCTTCGATTCAGTGTACGCTCCGTTGGTGTAGTCCGGCCAATCATATCACCCTCTCACGGTGATGACTAGGGTTCAAATCCCTGACGGAGCATTCTTCGACGCTCGTCTCGACCAGCAGTGCGTCGGTTCTTTCCCGTCGGGGATGGGAGGACACGTATGTCCACACATCTCCTCCCGACGCTCGGAATCGTCGTCGCACTCCTCGGGTTCAGTGCCTTCTTCTCCAGTAGCGAGACCGCGCTGTTCTCGCTCTCGCGGGAGTGGGTCGCCGAGGCGGCGGCTACTGACCCGCGTGCGGCGGCCGTCGAAGACGTACTCGCCGACCCACACCGACTGCTCGTGACGATTCTCGTCGGGAACAACGTCGTCAACATCGCCCTGTCGAGTCTGCTGACGGCGCTGTTCGTCGACCGGTTCCAGTCGGGGACCGCCGTGGTCGTCACGACAGTCGTCGCCAGCAGCGTCATCCTCGTCGCCGGCGAGATAGTCCCGAAGTCCTACGGGCTCGGCCACGCCCAGTCGTTCGCGCTTCGGGTCGTGCGTCCGCTCCGGTACGTCGAACTCTTCCTGTACCCGGTGGTCACCGTCTTCGACGTCCTCACCCGAACGGTGTCGGCCGGACTCGGTGGCCAGCAGGCCATCGAGCGCACGTACGACGACGAGTCGGCGACGGAGACTACGGACGACGGATAGCCGCGAGGGCACGTCGACCCACCGCCGTCGCTCGGCGTGCGAGTCCCGCCAGCGAGTACTCCGACCAGTAGAACTCCGAGATGCTCCAGACGACGCCGGTCGAGACGGCGGTGGTCGCGAACACGAGGTCGCTGAACCGGACCCACGACGGCGCGACGTACAGCGCGCCGTTCGCGACCAGACTCGGGACCAGCGCCTTGAGACCGAGCCAGAACCGGTCGACGAGCGAGCGGTGCTGGCCCGACCCCGACCGCGCCGACTCGTCCGTGACGTTCGCGACGACGCTGGTCGCGTTTCCGGACCGGTCGCTCACGACGGCACGGTACGGCGCGGCCGGGCCGCCTGCACTCTCGTCGCCGGTCCCCAGTCGTTCGACGTCGTAGGGCATCCCGACGTCGGCGCTCCAGACGACCGTGTCGTTCACACCGACTTCGGCGACCCGATCGCCGTGGGAGTCGACGACGAGGGTGCCGCCGTCGGGGAGGCGGTCGGCGTCGCGGGGCCACTGGAGGCGGACGTCCCGCCACTGCCACGTCCGAGTCCACCCGTCGGCCGTGCGTTGGTACTCGACGACCCGGCCGTTCTCAGAGTCGGCGACGAGGACCGCCGGGCCGCCACGCTCGGCGGGGATGTAGTCGGGGTTGTGCTGTTCGTAGAGGACAGAGTGGTTCTCGTCCGTCCCGAGCGTCCGCCGCTCGGCGACGGCCCACCCGTCGGGGCCGCGTTCGAGAAAGATGACCTCGTCCATGTTGCGGGGGCTGACCATCACGCTCCCGTCGGCGAGGTACTCGACGTCGTTGACGTGTGTCCAGTCTCCCTCGGAGCCACCCTGGTCTCGGTCGTAGTGTGCGGTGGCGTTCCAGCGCCACGCGACGCTCCCGTCCCGCGTGTCGACGGCGTAGACCCCGTCGTCGACGATGTCGGCCACGAGGAGGTGCGTCTCGTTGATGCGGTCGACGTCGTGCCAGCGCGCGGAGTAGACGCGCTCGGTCACCTCGCTGTACACCGTCCGCTCGTCCCCGGTCGTGAGGTTCACACGGACGACGACGTTCCGTGTACAGGGCTCGCCGCCGACCGGCGTACAGACGTCGCCAGTCAGGTGCTCGGCGGCGACGTACTCGACGGTGTACCGCTCGTCCTCGACGGGGTCGACGTCGAAGTAGACGCGATAGCGGTCGTCGTAGTAGACGACCGTCCCGTTGGGGAGGAAGGCGGCCAGTTCGGCCCGTTCGTCGCTGACGTAGAACCCCTGTGTCGCGACGACGGTGACGTTCCGGTCGAAGGTCGAGACGGCCTCGGTGACGCGGGCTGTCGACCAGTTCTCACCGCGGGTCGGACGGTCACTCGCCCGCTCGAACCGGGACTCGACGTCTACCGTTCGACCGCTCGTCGACACCGTCGGCGCGTCGCTCGGACTACTCGACTCGGGCGTGGAGGGACTCGCGGCACCCGCACTCGCGCCGTCGGCCACTCCCGTCGCAGTCGCGTAGGAGTGGCCGACGGCGACGGTGGCGGAGAGGAGTATCGCCAGAAAGGCGAGGCGGGCGACCGTACCACTTCGGCGGCTCATGTGTCGTTCAACCGCCAGAACGAATCGTCCTACAAAGTGCTTTCCGTAGACTCTAGCTGGAATCGAAGTTACCTACGCGCCGTCCCACTGCTGGCGGCACTCGTCGTCGCAGAAGTGTGCCGTCTGGACGCTCTCGTCCTCTATCCACGTGATGACGCGGTGTGTCGCTTCGTTCGCTATCGCGTCGCCACATACCTCACAGTTCGGTGCATCCGCCTCGTCGATGTCCTCGTGGTGGTCCGAAGTCGGGTCGACCATCTTATCTGAGCGTCGTTTTCACCCTACTTAATCCCACATAATCGACGCGCGCCCCGGCCGGGCCGCTATCGGTCCCGCGTGATACTCTCACCTGGGCCGGTCGTCGCGCCGGCAGAGAGGACGACACCCGCGTTGAGGCTGGTGTTGATGCCCGTGTGGACGCCGTCGCCGGCGACGACGCCGAACTTCCGGCGGCCGGTCGAGACACGGTCGCCCTTGACCGTCATCTTCACGTCGCCGCCGTCGTGCCTGAGGTTCGCTACCTGCGTCCCCGCACCGAGGTTCACGTCGGTTCCGAGGACGCTGTCACCGAGGTAGGAGACGTGCGGCACCGCCGAGTCGGCCATGACGACGCTGTTCTTGACCTCGACGCCGTGGCCGACGTGCGTGTCTTCGCCCAGCATCGTCGCGCCGCGGACGTACGCGTTCGGCCCGACCTCGGCCCCCGACCGGACGAGGACCGGTCCCTCGATGGTGACGCCGGGTTCGACGACGGCACCCTCTTCGACGACGACGGTGCCACGGAGGTCGGCGTCGCCGCGAACCTCGCCGTCGACGCGGCGGCTCATCTGGTCGAGTTTCCACTCGTTGGCCTCCAGCAGTTCCCACGGACGGCCGACGTCGAGCCAGCGGTCCACCTCGACGGCGGTGACCGTCCGCTCCTCGATGACGCGGGCGAGCACGTCGGTAATCTCGTGTTCACCGCGGTCGCTGAGCGGGACGTCGAGCCAGTCCCGCGCCTCGGCCGGGAAGACGTACGCGCCGGCGTTGGCCAGTTCCGTCGGCGGGTCCGCCGGTTTCTCGACGATGCCGGTGACACGGTCGCCGTCGGTCGAGAGGACGCCGTAGTTCGAGGGGTCGGGCACGCGGTACGCGGCGATGGACGGCGCCGCGTCGAAGAGGTCCGTGAGGCTCGCCTCGTCGTAGAGGTTGTCGCCGTTCAGCACGGCGAATGGGCCGTCGATGTACTCGCTCGCCGCGTCGACGGCGTGGGCCGTTCCGAGTTGCTCCTCCTGGACGGCGAACGAGACGGGGTGGCCGCGATACGAGTCGCCGAAGTACTCTCTGACGGCGTCGGCCTCGTAACCGACGACGAATATCAGTTCGTCCGCACCGGCCTCGATGGCGGTGTCCGCGGTGTGGGCGACGAGCGGTCGGTCGGCGACGGGGAGCATCGGTTTCGGCGTGTTCTCGGTCAACGGACGCATCCGCGTCCCTTCACCGGCGGCGAGTACGATTGCTTGCATGGTTTAGCGCTGGCGGCGCCCTGAAAAATAGCTACTGGCATCCTAACCCGGTCGTGTCACTGCCACTCTCGGGACGTTATCACACGTCTAAGACGGCGTTAATCGCGCTACACCAGCCACTACAAGCGCCAGAATCACTCGTGGAGACGCCGCTACGCCTGCACGGGGACAGTCGCCGTCGAAGGTCGCCAGCGTCGTCACTCGGGGACTCGTTCGCGGCAGGAATGTGCTCGGTATGGGATTTGAACCCATGTCCTCGGCTCGAAAGGCCAAGATGATTGGCCGGACTACACCAACCGAGCGCATTCCTGCGTTTCGGGTGCTCCAATTTAACCCCATCGAAATAGGGGCTATCTGTGGCGCGGTCACACGGTCCGCCCGGGCCGCGTGACTGCTCACGTACGCACGAGCATTGAACCGGAGGTAGAACCGTCGGTGAGAATCTGTGGGGTTACTTGCCTTCGAAATCCGGTTCCCCGTCACCCATGAACGCCGTGATACCCTCCATCAAGTCTTCGGTGCCGAAGAGGTGCCCGAAGGCCTGGGACTCGACTTCGAGGCCGGCGTCTTTGTCGTCGCGGCCGGCGTGCATCGCACGCTTCGTGAACTTCTGTGCGACCGGCGGCCCGGCCGCGAGGTCACGCGCCAGTTCGAAGGCTCGCTCGTCCAGTTGGTCGTTCTCGACGACTTCGTTGACGAATCCGTAGTCGGCCATCTCCGCGGCGTCGTAGCGCTCCGCAGTGAAGATTATCTCTTTCGCGCGGCCCTCGCCCACGATGTTTGCGAGGCGGACGGTGCCGCCCCACCCAGGGATGAGGCCGAGGTTGTGTTCTGGCTGCCCGAGTTCGGACCGCTCCGAGGCGATTCGGAGGTCGGCACACGTCGCCAGTTCCATCCCGCCGCCGAGCGCGTAGCCGTCGATGCCGGCGACGACGGGCATCGAACACGACTCCAGTTTCCCGAAGATTTCCTGACCCTTCTTCGAGAGTTCGACGGCCTCCAGCGGCGTCGCGTTCGACGCCATCGATTGGACGTCGGCCCCGGCGGAGAACGCCTTGTCGCCGGCGCCGGTCAGCAGGACGGACCGAACTTCGTCGTCGTCTTCGAGGAGGTCGACGGCCTCGCTCAGTTCGTCCATCAGGTCGGGACTGACCGTGTTCATCCGGTGGGGTCGGTCGAGGACGATGTGGCCGACCATCTCGCCCGGGTACTCGACGGTGATGGTCTCGAACTCGGCGTCTGCCTCCTCGTCGGCACCGTAGAAGCCGCCTTCCTCGGCGGCGGCACGGAGGCCATCGGAGACGGCGTAGCGGGCCTCGCCGGTCTCCTCGTGGACGTCCTCCAGCGTGTCGACCAGCGTCTCCAGACCGGCCTTGTCTGCCAGTTTCGCCGGCCCCTCGGGGAAGCCACCGCCGAGCATCACGGCCTCGTCGATGTCGGCGACGGGCGCCACGTCGTTCTCGACCAGTTTCCCGACTTCGTTGGCCATCACGGCCAGCAGTCGGTGTTCGACGTCCTCGCGACCGGCGTCGGTCGGGATGTCGACGCCGCCGTCCTCGTAGTCGTAGAAGCCCTCGCCGGTCTTCTTCCCGAGTTGCTCCTTCTCGACTTTCTCCTCTAGGAGTGGACACGGGGCGTAGGGCTCGCCCAGCACCTCGTGCATGTACTCGAGGACGTGGAGGCCGACGTCGTTGCCCACCTGGTCTGAGAGTTCGAACGACCCCATCGGGAGGCCCATGTCGAACTTCGTCGTCGAGTCGACTTCGGCGATGGTGGCCACACCGTCGTGGACCAGCCAACAGGCTTCGTTCATCAGCGGAACGAGGATGCGGTTGACGATGAACCCGGGCGAGTCCTTACGGACCCGGACCGGCGTCTTGTCGAAGTCTTCGGCGAGCTGTTCGATAGTCTCGAGGGTCTCCTCGCTGGTATGTTCCCCGGAGATGACTTCGACGAGTTGCATCCGGACCGGCGGGTTGAAGAAGTGCATGCCGCAGAACTGCTCCGGTCGCTCCGTGACCTCCGATAGTTCCGTGATGGAGAGACTGGAGGTGTTCGTCGCGAAGATGGCGTCTTCGGGCGCGTGTTCCTCGACGTCTGTGTAGACGTCCTTCTTTATCTCCATCTTCTCGGGGACGGCTTCGATGACCACGTCGGCGTCGCCGACGGCCGCCTCGACGTCGACGAGTGCCGTGACGCGTTCGAGCGCTTCCTCGGCCTCCTCGTCGGACAACTGGTCTTTCTCGGCCAGTTTGTTCAGCGACCACTCGATGTTGTCGTACCCGTTCTGGACGAACTCCTCTTTGATGTCGCGCATCCGAACCTCGTAGCCCGCGAGGGCGGCCACCTCCGCGATACCGTGGCCCATGTTGCCCGCGCCGAGCACTGCCACCGTCTCGATGTCCTCGAAATCCATGACATATACCCCCACTGCCGGACCACGTTTCAACGTTTCTCTCGCCGAACAACCTCTCTGCCGTTTATTTCGGATTACAAACCATTAATTGGTGGTCTCGTGAACACACCACACATGGACTTCGAACTGTCCGACGAGCAGCGCCAGATACGAGACGAGGTCCAGCGCTTCGCCGAGAACGAGATACGGCCAGTCGCCACGGAGTACGACCGCGCGGAAGAGTTCCCACACGAGGTGGTCGAGAAGGCCGCCGAGATGGGGCTGACGGGGGCGAACATCCCGCTGGAGTACGGTGGCGTCGGCTACGATACGCTGACGAACGCCATCATCGCGGAGGAACTGTTCGCGGCCGACCCCGGCATCGGCCTCTCCATCCAGTCGGCGGCCTTCGGCGCCGACGCGCTGGTCGGCTTCGGGACGGAAGAACAGAAAACGGCGTATCTGGAACCAGTGGCGTCGGGCGACGCCATCATGGGGACGGCCATCTCCGAACCGGACACCGGTTCGGATGTCTCGTCGGTGTCGACACGGGCCCGCAAGGAGGGCGACGAGTGGGTCATCGACGGGACCAAGATGTGGATTACCAACGGCTCCGTCGGCGACTACTTCGTCGTGCTCTGTGAGACCGACCCCGAGGCAGACGGTCGGTACAACGGGTTCTCACAGATTCTCGTCGAGGCCGACCGCGACGGTTTCGAAGCGGAGAAGATAACCGGGAAACTGGGCATCCGTGCCTCGGACACGGCCGAACTCGTCTTGAACGACGTCCGCGTTCCCGAGTCGAACCTCGTCGGGACGCGGGGTGCGGGGTTCCTCCAGATAATGCAGTTCTTCGACGAGACCCGAACTGGCGTCGCCGCACAGGGGGTCGGCATCGCTCGCGGCGCGGCCGAACGTGCACTCGACTACGCGCAGGAGCGCGAGCAGTTCGGCCAACCCATCTCGGAGTTTCAGGCCATCCAGCACAAACTCGCGGAGATGTTCACCGAAATCGAGGCCGCCCGCCAGTTGACCTACAAGTCCGCGTGGAGCGTCGACAACGGAGACGACCAGTTGACCCAACTGGCGTCGATGGCCAAAGAGAAGGCCTCGCGCGTCGCCGTCGAGGTGGCCGACGAGGCGGTCCAGATTCACGGCGGCGCCGGCTACGTCGACGACTTCGACGTCGAGCGGTTCTACCGCGACGCGAAGATAACCCAGATTTACGAGGGGACGACCGAGATTCAGAAGAACATCATCGCGCGCGAACTGCTCGGGAAGGGGATGGTCTGAGCGCGGCAGACAAAGCCCGGCTTACCGGCCCCGAAGCCGACCCGAAACGCCGACACAGCGACCTTTCTCGCTGTACTGGCTGGCTAACTAAGCGGCGGTCACGAGACGCTCCCACGTATGGCGCGGAAGCTACCACTCGACAACATGGAATCGTGGTTCGAGCAGATGAGCCGGCAGTTCGAGGCGGCCGCCGAGCGGTGGGGGACGGGCTTCGAACCGTGGACGCCGGAGATGGAGTCCCCCCGCGTCGACGTGGTCGACGAGAACGACGCGTACGTCGTCACCGCCGACCTGCCGGGGTTCGGCAAGGACGACCTCGACGTGTACATCAGCGACCAGACGCTGGCCATCGAAGCCGACCATAGCCACGAGGCCGAGGAGACCGAGGTGAACTACGTCCGGCGGGAGCGGTCCCACCGCTCGCTCTCACGACGAGTTCGACTGCCGGGCAGCGTCGACGAAGACGACGTCTCGGCGTCGATGGACGACGGCGTCCTGACGGTTCGCATCGGGAAGGCCGACGCCATCAGCGGGGGTCACCAGATCGACATCGAGTAGTGCCCGTCCGACCGTCGGTCCCGGTCCGACAGACAGGTTCTTTCGCCCGGCGTCACTACCGTGGGTCGATGACGGACTCGCCACACGAGACGCTCCGCGAGGACTCAGACATCGGACCGCTCGTCGACGCTCACGGCGAACTCACGCTGGACCCGGCCGACGACCTGTTCGAGCGGTTGGTCGTCTCTATCCTCCGCCAGCAGGTGTCGATGGCGTCGGCGGCGGCCACGCGCGAACGCCTGTTCGACGCCGTCGAGGTGACCCCGACCGGCATCCTCGCGGCCGACGACGACGTGTTGCGCGACGCCGGCCTCTCCCGACAGAAGACCCGCTACGTCGACGAGGTGGCCGCGGCGTTCGAGGAGGAGGGGTACACCGTCGACTACTTCGCGGACCACTCTGACGAGGCCGTCCGCGAGGAACTGACGGCCATCACCGGCGTCGGCGACTGGACGGCGAACATGCAACTCCTGTTCTCGCTGGGCCGCGAGGACGTGTTCCCGGTCGGCGACCTCGGCGTGCGAAAGGGCTTCTCGAACGTCGTCGGCGACGGGTACGACCGGCCAGAGATGGTCGCGTACGCCGAGGGGTGGGCCCCGTATCGGAGCTACGCGACGCTGTACCTCTGGCGGGCGCAAGAAGATATCGCCGACAGCGTCGACGAAGTCGCAGACGAGTAGGCGACCGCCCGCTCACTCCAGCGTCTGTTCTTCCTCTTCCTCGGAGTCCGACTCGTACTCGTCGTCGGCGCGACGGTTGACGTTCACCTGATAGTGTTTGAGGATGTCCCGGCCGAGCAAGAGTGGGTAGTCCATGTGCGACCGGTCCTCGACGCTGGCGGTGACGGTGTGCTGTGTGCCGCCGATACCGACGACGAGGTCCACGACGGGACGCGAGCGGCCGGACTTGACGCTACCGGACTTTATCTTCACGATGTCGAGAATCGGGCCGGTCCCGATTTCGGCGGCCAGTTCGGCGTCGATACTCGTCCGGGTTGCGCCCGTGTCCGACTTCGCGAGGACGGTCTTGTGGCCGCGGGTCCCCGAGACGACGACTTCCTCGATGTAGCCGATGGTGACGTTCTCGGGCGTCGACGTGGTGGGTTTCCGGGGCATCGCCGTCGGCCGGGAGTCGTCCAGTCGGTCCGAGAGCCGTTCGACTTCCGCGTCGTCGACCTCGCCGCCGGCCTTCTCGATAGCCCGCCGGGCGATGTAGGGGGCCGGGCTGATGCCGGTGGCCTTGAACAGGCCGCGGAACCCGGCGGTCGGGTTGACCTCGAGGACGTAGTAGCCGTCCTCGCCCTGCACGATGTCGACGCCGGCGTAGTCGAGGCCGACGGCCGCCACGGAGTCGAGCGCCATCTCGCGGACCTCCTGTGGCAGGTCGCCGGTCATGTCCTCGACTTCGCCGCCGAGGGCGACGTTCGTCCGCCACTCGCCCTCCGGGGCGTACCGGTTCATCGCGCCGACTATCTGGTCGCCGACGACGTACACCCGTAGGTCGTGGTGGCGCTGGTCGTCGTGTTCGAGGAACTCCTGCAGGAATGCGTGACGCTCGCCGACCTGTGCGTTGACCGGTTCGTCGAGTTCGACCATCCACGTCCCGCCGCCGTGGGTCCCGATGGCCGTCTTGTAGACCGCTCGCTCGCCGAAGCGGCCGCGCTCCTTGTTGAGTCGCTGGGTGGACAGAGCGAGGACGGCGTCGGGGATGTTGACGCCGGCGTCGGCGAGGGCTGCGGCGGTGGCGAACTTGTGGAGCGCCGTCATGGCCGGCGTCGGTTCGTTCAGCATCGGTGCCGCCTTCTCGAGGGTCAGCGCGAGGCCCGCGCCCTCCATCGGGTGCTCGTCGCTGGAGAGCAGCAGTCGGTTGGCGATGACGTCCACCTCTGGGTCGAGGCTCAGTTCACTATCGCTCGTCGTGACCGTCGTGTTCTCCTCGCGGAGCCACTCCGTGTCACAGCCCATCTCCTCGGCGGCGTTCAGAATCGCCTTCGTCTCCTTGCTGGAGTGGAGACTCAGCACGCCGACCGTGATGTCTTCGGTACGCATACCGCGTCGTTCTAGGGGCGTCAGCAAAACCCTGATGGGTCGCCGCCACGCGTGGCTGTCTCTCCCGAGCGCCGACGTGGCAATCGCTCGCCAGACACCCTTTTACCGGCCGTCGTGCTTGTACGGGCATGGACGAGGCCGAACCGTTCACGTACGACGGTGGACGGGTAGACCCCGGCGAGACGCAGAACGTCCGGTACACGGTCAGCGAGACGTACATGGGCGACCCGGTCCGGATTCCGGTAACCATCGTGAACGGCGAGCGCCCGGGTCCGACGGGGTTCCTCTCGGCGGCGGCCCACGGCGACGAACTGAACGGCATCGAAGTCGTCAGAGAGGTCGCACACGAGTGGGACCACGAGACGCTGGCGGGGACGCTGGTGTGTCTCCCGGTGTTGAACGTCCCGGCGTTCCTCGCACAGGAGCGGTACCTCCCTATCTACGACCGGGACCTCAACCGCTCGTTCCCGGGCAATCCCGACTCGACGAGCGCCAAGCGGATGGCCGACCGCATCTTCCGGAACTTCCTCGAGCCCTGTGACTTCGGACTGGACTTCCACACGTCGACGCGTGGCCGGACCAACATGCTCCACGTCCGGGCCGACATGGACGACCCGGCCGTCGCACGGGTGGCCAACGCCTTCGCGTCGAACGTCATCATCTCCTCGGAGGGGCCCTCCGGGTCGCTCCGGCGGGAAGCCAGCGCCGTCGGTGCCGCCGCAATCACCATCGAGATGGGCGAAGCACACCGGTTCCAGCGCCCGCTCATCGACTCCGCGCTGGAGAGCGTCCGCTCCGTGTTGGCGGAGTTCGGGATGCTCCCGACCGAAGTCGTCCAGTGGCCGGGGTGGCGCACCGTCATCGAGAACGGCGACGAGAAGACGTGGATACGCGCCGACGCCGGCGGACTGGTCGACATGCACCACCAACGCGGCGACCTCGTGTACGAAGACGACGTCATCTGTACCATCGCGAACCCGTTCAAGACCGAGGACACGACGGTTCGGGCACCGTTCACCGGCCTCCTCGTCGGCATCCTCGAGAACCCGCTGGTCTACCCCGGCAACCCGCTCTGTCACCTCGTTCGACTCGACGAACGGACCCGCCGGGCACTGGAGCGGACGCAAGAGGTCCGCGGCGAAACGTGACCCGCTACTGCACCTCAATCGACTAGTTCGATGGCGAAGATATTCGACAGTTGCGGCGATACGCGCACGTTGTAGTAACTACTATCTGTTCCCGGACTAACCCCCGAGTGTATGAGCCAGTCTTACAACCGTGGCACCGTCGAGGACTTCGGACGGTGGCGGGAGTTCTCGGCCGGGATGTGGGCCTGGATATTCCACAAGTTCACCGGCTGGGTGCTCGTGGGGTATCTGTTCACCCACATCGCCGTCCTCAGTACCTCTCTCGGTGGCGCCGAACTCTATACGAACACACTGCAGGGACTCGAAGCCCTGCTCGTGGTTCGCTTCCTCGAAGTCGGCCTGCTCGCCGTCGCCGTGTTCCACATCCTCAACGGCATCCGACTGCTGATGGTCGACCTCGGCGTGGGCCTCGAAGCGCAGGACAAGAGCTTCTACGCGTCGCTCGTCCTGACGGGCGCTATCGTCGTCGCAAGCATTCCGACGTTCCTCGGGGGGCCGCTCGCGTAATGGCCGAACACTACTCCTCCTTCGAGCGGGGCGGCCGCCGCTGGCTGTTCCAGCGGCTGACGGCCGTGTTCCTCATCGGCGTCCTCGCGTTCCACTTCATGCTGCTGCACTTCGTCAACCACGCCGCCGACATCACGTTCGCCGGGACGCAGGCCCGCATGGGGCAGTGGAGCTACTTCGCGACGATGTGGCTCTTCCTCGTGACGGCGACGTTCCACGGCGTCAACGGCGTCTACAACGCCCTCGTCAATCAGGGTATCAGCGGCTCGCAGAAGACCGCAGTCAAATACGTCCTCGTCGTCGCGGGACTGCTACTCGTCGCACAGGGCACCCGAGTGGCACTCGCGATGAACGGGCTGATCTAACCATGAGTACACAGATAGAACAACAGGAGACGGAGACAGAAGCCGACGAAGCGGAGTCCGAACAGGCCGTCGAATCCCCCGGCGACCAGCGCCGAGCGGCCAAACGCCAGCGGCAGGCCGAACGAGACGTCCAACGCGAGGCCGAGGAGGCGTCGCTGGACGACGAGGAGACGGTCGAACTGAAGGTGTTCCGCTACGACCCCGAAGTCGAGGGCAAGCAGGAACCCCGGTTCGACGACTTCACCGTCCCGTTCCACAAGGGGATGACCGTCCTCGACGCGCTCATCTACGCGCGGGACCGGTACGACTCCTCGCTGACCTTCCGGCACTCCTGCCGGCAGGCGGTGTGTGGGTCGGACGCGCTGTTCGTCAACGGCCGCCAGCGACTCGGCTGTAAGACCCAGTTGTCGGACCTCGACGACCCCATCCGCATCGAACCGCTCCCTCACCAGGAGGTCGTGAAAGACCTCGTCGTGGACATGGAGCACTTCTACGACCAGATGGAGGCCGTCGAGCCGTACTTCGACGCCGACGAACTGCCGGAGGACAGCCTCGAAGAGCAGCGACAGACCCGAGAGAACCGCGAGAAGGTGAAGATGTCGACGCGGTGTATCTGGTGTGGCGCCTGTATGTCCTCCTGTAACATCGCCGCCGGGGACAACGAGTACCTCGGCCCTGCGGCCATCAACAAGGCTTACCGCTTCGCGATGGACGAACGCGAGGGTGAGAACCGCAAGCAGGAGCGCCTCCGCATCATCGAACAGGAACACGGCGTCTGGCGGTGCCAGACCCAGTTCTCCTGTACCGAGGTGTGCCCGAAGGACATCCCCCTGACCGAGCACATCCAGGAACTCAAGCGCGAAGCAGTGAAGAACAACCTCAAGTTCTGGTAGTCCTAAGCGAAGCCAGACACACGTTACTACTTCCCACTATGTACGAACACGACGTTATCGTGGTCGGCGCGGGTGGCGCCGGCCTCCGAGCGGCTATCGCAGCGGACGAAGAGGGTGCAGACGTCGCCCTCGTCACGAAGCTCCACCCTGTCCGCAGTCACACGGGCGCGGCAGAGGGAGGCATCAACGCCTCGCTCCGGGACGGCGACTCCTGGGACCTGCACGCCTACGACACGATGAAAGGCTCCGACTACCTCGGAGACGCGCCGGCCATCGACACGTTCGCCAAGACGGCGCCCGAAGAGGTCATCCAACTGGAACACTGGGGGATGCCGTTCTCCCGCGAGGACGACGGCCGCGTCTCCCAGCGCCCGTTCGGCGGGATGTCGTTCCCCCGGACCACCTACGCTGGCGCCGAGACTGGCCACCACCTCCTGCACACGATGTACGAGCAGGCGGTCAAGCGCGGCATCGAGGTGTACGACGAGTGGTACGTCACCAACCTCGCGGTGACCGACCACGACGACCCCGAAGACCGGAAGTGTCACGGCTGTGTCGCCTACGACATCAAGTCCGGGAAGATAGAGGGGTTCCGCGCCACGGGCGGCGTCGTCCTCGCGACCGGCGGTCTCGGACAGGCCTTCGACCACACCACCAACGCCGTCGCCAACACCGGCGACGGCTGTGCGATGGCCTACCGGGCCGGGGTCCCGATGGAGGACATGGAGATGATCCAGTTCCACCCGACGACGCTCCCGTCGACGGGCGTGCTCATCTCCGAGGGGGTCCGCGGCGAGGGCGGCATCCTCTACAACGACGACGAGGAGCGGTTCATGTTCGAGTACGGCTACGCGAACAACGACGGCGAACTCGCCTCGCGTGACGTCGTCTCGCGGGCCGAACTCACGGAGGTCAACGAGGGCCGCGGTATCGAGGACGAGTACGTCGACCTCGACATGCGCCACCTCGGCGAGGAGCGCATCCTCGACCGGCTGGAGAACATCCTCCACCTCGCGGAGGACTTCGAGGGCGTCGACGGCCTCGACGAGCCGATGCCGGTCAAGCCCGGCCAGCACTACGCGATGGGCGGCGTCGAGACGGACGAGAACGGCGAGACGTGTATCGAGGGGCTGTACGCCGCCGGCGAGACCGCGTGTGTCTCGCTGCACGGCGCCAACCGCCTCGGCGGGAACGCGCTCCCCGAACTGCTCGTCTTCGGCGCCCGCGCCGGCTACCACGCCGCCGGCAAGGACATGAAGACCGCCGAGATAGAGACGGGCCCCTCCGCCAAGAGCGAAGACGGGGACGTCCAGCCACCGGTCGCACCCGGGGCCGTCGACACCGGGAGCGAGGACGTCGCCGCCGACGGGGCGGCCATCGAACCGACCGGCGTCATCGAGAACGCAGTGGAGCGAGAGCGCGACCGCGTCGAGACGCTGCTGGAAGAGGACGGCGTCAACCACGCCGAAGTGCGTGCCGACGTGCAGGAGACGATGACCCAGAACGTCAACGTCTTCCGCGAGGAGGAGGGCCTGAAGACGGCACTCCGCGACCTCCGACGGGCACGCGAGGCGTACGAGGACGTCGCCGTCTCGGACCCGTCGCGCACGTACAACACGGACCTCATCCACACCATCGAGACGCGCAACATCCTCGACGTGGCCGAAGCCATCACGCTCGGTGCGCTGGCCCGCGAGGAGTTCCGCGGCGCCCACTGGCGCGCGGAGCACCAGGAGCGCAAGGACGACGAGTGGATCAAGCACACGATGCTCGCGTGGAACGACGGCACCCCGGAACTGTACTACAAGCCGGTCATCCTAGAGGGCGACGAGGAGACGTACGAACCGAAAGAACGCAGTTACTGACCACTTCTGTTTCGCCGGCGGACGGTTCGCGGGATTTTCCGACGACTGCCGACGCAGATACCTGACCCGCAGAGTTAGCGGTCGTCGACACGCGTCTCGAAATCGTACGAGTCGACGGTCACCTCGACGGGCTCACGCTCGGGTGGCGTCGCCTCCAGGACTCGAAGCCTGCCGGTATCGCCGTCGCCACCGTCTCGCTCGACCGTCCCAGACCCTCCGATGGACAGCCTGTTGAACGCCGCTCGGGAGACGAGACCGTTCGCCGGAGTCGCGCCGTCTTCGGGTACGACGTTGGTGCTGTACGTGACCGTCGAGAACCGGTCCGAGAGGCGCTCGTGAACGTCGTCGGAAACCGAGAGCTCCGGGCCATCGACGACCGAAGCGGCAACGTCTGCGTACGACCCCGTGACGAGTCGTCGCTCGGTCTCGAAACTCACGTGTGCGAGCCGAACGTCGACGGGGTCACCGGTGGACTGGGGTACCTCGACGGTAATCTGCTTTCGCGCGACGGTCCCGGATGTCCCGGCTACGCCTGAACAGCCACCGACGACGCCGACCACCGCGATTCCCAGACCTGCCAGCACCTGTCGTCTGAAGGCCATGGCGAAGTTACAGGTCGTTGTCACAAAACCGTTGCGGGGGACGGGGAGTCACCGGAGGGATCCCGATGACCGGTGGCCTCTCGTTACGGCGCTCCGACGAGGACGAACTGGCTCTGACGCTCACCGTTCTGTATCTGCCGTTCCGAATCGGGGTCGATTCTGAGCGCGTCGCCGGCCGTCATCGACACGTCTTCGCCGTCGACGGTCACGGTGGCCTCGCCCTCGACGAGCACGTACACTTCTTCGTGGTCCTGGTCGGCGTGGTTGTGGGGCTTGCCCGTCCACCCGGGGTCGCAGTCGACGACGGTGACGCCCACTTGCTCACACTCCAGCGGGTCCCGTAGGAAGTGCATCGCGTCGGCGACCGGTTCAGTGTCGGTGTAGTCGACTTTGGTGTAACTCACGCGACACGGTTCGTGGCGCTCGCTTGAATAAGCACGGCCGGCATGCTCAAGGACGTGACAGCGAGACGGTCCAGAGGGCGTCGTCGGTCGGACTCGCGCGCCCGCGGCCTCGGACGCCCGAGTCCGTTTCCGGCGAGTGAGTGCCACTCCCGTCACATATTTGGGGGTAGGGAACCAACGTTTCCCCGTCCGGAAGGGTGGCTCAGTGGTAGAGCGCTGCCAGCCAACGTGCCAGAATTCGGCCTGGCAGTTTCCCATGCAGGGCTCCGCGTGGTTCGAATCCCGCCCCTTCCACTCTGTCCTCATCGGCCGGTAGTCGTACGTGGCGTCCGCGGGACTCGAACACGCGAGTCGTAGCGCCGGCACCGAGACGACGGCTGGCGACTGGTGCCGGTTCAGGGGAATCCCCGTCGGACCCGGGCCGGAGCAGTCGCTACGGAATGTCGCGTCGGAAGGAATGTGCGTGGGTGCAGTCCCAAGGGAGTGCACCTGCATCGTCCTCGGCGGCGACGCCGCCGTGATATCGAGGGCTCGGCCCTCGCTTGCGATGCGTGGGACCGGATTTGAACCGGCGGACCCCTACGGGACAGCGCCCTCAACGCTGCGCCGTTGGCCTGGCTTGGCTACCCACGCTCGCACTGTCTTACTGCAATCAATCGTATCCCGCGGTCCAATAAAAGGGCTTTCGTTTGCGACGGGCCGCGGGACAGTGTGCCATTCGACGGAACCGGACGTTTCAAATACGACGAAACCGCTACCGGGGGCATGGCCAAATACTCGACCGGCGACGGAGGCGCCAGCGCCGGCGGGAGCTGCGAACTCTGCGGTGCCGACGGTGGCGACTTGCAGACCGCCAACGTCGCGGGCGCGACCCTCCAGGTCTGTTCCGACTGCGCGAAGAACCACGGCGAGAACGACCGGACGACGTCTTCGAGCGGGGACTCGCGCGACGAGGTCGACCGGCGAAAGCGCGCGGCCCAGAACACCGCGAAGTTACAGGACTCGCAGAAACCCGACGCGTCACACTGGGAGGAGGGCGCCGATTACGACAGCGACCAACTGCCCTACCTCGTCAGCGACTACGGGAGTACGGTGACAGAGGCCCGGCAGGAGCGGGGGCTCCAGACGAGCGAACTCGCCGACGAACTCGACATCGACGAGAGCGACGTGCTGGCCGTCGAACAGGGCCGTGCGACGCAGGCCAACGTCGGCGGGTCGACGATCGCGGTCCTCGAAGAGTTCCTCGACGTCGACCTCGTCGACGAACGCTGAGTCGGTCGCTTTTCGCGTCAGCAGACCTTTGGTAGTGCCATCCATACCGACGGTATGGAGCTCTCGCCGGAACAGGAGGCCATCAGAGCGACCGTCAGGGAGTTCGCCACCGAACAGGTCCGTCCGACCGCGAGCGAGGCCGACGAGACTGAAGAGTTCCCCGAAGACGTCTGGGACCGCCTCGCCGACGTCGACCTCACCGGATTGACGACGCCGGCCGAGTACGGCGGCTTCGACGCCGACCGGCGGACCTACGCCCTCGTCAACGAGGAACTGGCCTACGGGTCGCTGGCCGTCGCCACGGCGCTGTCGGTCCACTGTCTGGCCACCTCCTGTATCGCCGAGTTCGGCGACGAGTCCGTCTGTGAGGAGTGGCTCCCGGAGATGGTCGACGGCCGGCCGGTCGGCGCGTTCGCGCTCTCGGAACCACAGGCGGGGTCGAACCCGCGGGGCATGAACACCGTCGCGCGCCGGGACGGGGACGAGTACGTCATAGACGGGGAGAAACAGTGGATAACGAACGGCGAGCGCTCGGGCGTGGTGGTCGTGTTCGCGAAGACGGACCGCGAGGACCCGGACTCTGTCACGCAGTTTCTGGTCCCCAAAGACACGGACGGACTCGCCGTCGGCGAGAAGGAGGACAAACTCGGTCTGCGGGCCAGCGATACCACGTCGCTCACCTTCGACGGCGTCCG
Organism: Haloarcula rubra; assembly: GCF_019599465.1. Lineage (GTDB taxonomy): Archaea > Halobacteriota > Halobacteria > Halobacteriales > Haloarculaceae > Haloarcula > Haloarcula rubra. The sequence goes on along the minus strand of NZ_RKLR01000003.1, from coordinate 291,341 downwards.
GATTCCCGACCGCTATCGACTCACCGAGGAAGGCGAGGGACTGGCCGCCGCGCTGTCGATCCTGAACGGGGGCCGCGTCGCCATCGCCGCACAGGCCGTCGGACTGGCACAGTCGGCGCTCGACGAGGCTATGGCGTACGCACAGGACCGCGAGCAGTTCGACCAGCCGATAAGCGAGTTCCAGACGATTCGCCACAAACTCGCGGACATGGCGACCACGGTACAGGCCGGACGGCTACTCACGTGGGACGCGGCGAGTCGGATGGACCGCGGCGATGACGCCCGGCAAGCCGCGAGTATGGCGAAGTACTTCGCGAGCGAGGGGGCCGTTGACGTCGCCAACGAGGCGGTCCAGATTCACGGCGGCTACGGCTACACGACCGACTTCCCCGTCGAACGACTCTACCGCGACGCGAAGGTGACGACCATCTACGAGGGGACCAGCGAGATTCAGAAGAACGTCGTCGCGCGGTCGCTGCTGGACGGTCTCTGAGGGCGACACACCCTTCAGCCCCGCTGGCGTACGGTCCCCCGTGACCTACGACGCTGTCGTCTACGACTTGGACGGGACGCTCGTGCGGTTGGCTGTCGACTGGGGCGCCGTCGCGAGCGACGTCGCGAACGTCCTCCGAGCGCGCGACGTGGACCCGGGGACTGCCGGTCTCTGGGGGATGCTGGAACTGTCCGACGAGACCGGCCACAGAGACGCCGTCGAGGCGACGATAACCGACTACGAGCGTGACGGAGCACGGAACTCCGACCGGCTCACGCTCGCCGACGGGTTACCCCACGACGTGCCGGTCGGCGTCTGTTCGCTGAACGCGGAGGAGGCGTGTCGACTGGCGCTCGACACCCACGACCTCACGTCGTCTATCGGCCCGGTCGTCGGCCGCGACTCGGTCGGGTCGTCGAAACCCGACCCGGAGGGCCTGTTGCGGGTCGTCGACGACCTAGACGCAGACCGCGAATCGACCGTGTTCGTCGGCGACTCGGAGCGAGACGCGGAGACCGCCCGCCGTGCCGGGACCGCCTTCGAGTGGGCGAGCGAGTTCGATCAGCGCCGATACCGGGCGTAGAGATAGACGCCGACAGCGGTCAGGAACCACACGACTGCACCGACGCGAACAGCGAAGAGGGCCCGACTCGTCCACGTCGGCAGCGTCGTCCCGAACGACGCGAGGACGACGAGGGGCGACCCGACGAGGATGGTCGTCACGAACGTAATCTGCATCACCCATCCGAAGTCGACGCCGTCCGGGTCGGTCTGTTCGACTGCTGGCACGGTCTGAGTTTCCGAGAGCATCGGCAAGCCGCTTCCGGTTTCGGCGGCGACCAGACGATATTTCCACCCCCAGTGCAAACCGGCAGTCGATGACAGAGGACGACGAACTGCCGGAGATTCCGGTCGTCTGTACGGCCTGTGACACCCGAACGCGGGTCCCGTTCGAGGACGTCGAGTCGGCCGTCGACCGCCACAACGAGCAACTCCACGACGGCGACCCCGTCGCGGAGGTCGACCCGGAGGTTCTCGACCAACTGGTCGACCGGGTCGGGCGTGACCTCGGCCTCTTCGACGGGGAATGATACGGCCGTACGAGGCGGGCGACGCGGCGGCCCTGTGGGAGTGCAAGCAGGCGTTCGAACTCGAACTGGGGACCGGAACCGGGGACGACGAGAAGGCCCACCGGTACCGAGAGAAACTCGACGCGGACTACCGCGAGTCGTACCTGCAGTGGGTCGACCGCTGTGTCGGCGAGGACGAGCGGACCGTACAGGTGGCTACGGACGACGACGAGGTGGTCGGTTACGTCTTCGTCCTCCCCGAGTCGATGGCCCACGTCTGGGACGCCGCCGTCCTCAACGAACTGTTCGTCGCCGAGTCCCACCGCGGGACCGACGTGGCCGACGACCTGCTGGAGGCGGCCCTGCGGGTGGCCCGCGACCAGTCGCTCCCACTGGACCGTCTGGTCCTCGACGTCGACCCGTCCAACGAGCGAGCGAGAGCGTTCTACGACCGCTGGGGGTTCGAACCGTGGGGCGAGATGGTCGCCCGCCCGCTGTGAGACCCGAACACGTAATAGCGCGGCGCGCCCGCCCTCGGACATGACTACCGTCCGGGACCTGCAAGCGATGGCAGGGGACGAACAGATAACGATGCTGACCGCCTACGACGCCGTGACGGCGGGTATCGCGGAGGACGCGGGCGTCGACGTCCTCCTCGTCGGCGACAGCATGGGCAACGCCGTCCTCGGCCACGACGACACGCTCCCGGTCACGCTCGACGAGATGGCCTCACGGGTCGCGGCCGTCGCCCGTGGCACCGACGAGACGCTGGTCGTCGCCGACATGCCGTTCCTCTCGTTCGGCGCCGACGAGGGAGAGAGTGTGCAGAACTGCGGTCGGATGCTCAAGGAGGCCGGAGCAAACGCCGTCAAACTCGAATCCGGGCCCCACACGCTTGACCTGACCGAACGGCTCTCGGACCTCGGTATCCCGGTGATGGCTCACCTCGGCCTGACACCCCAGAGCGTCAACCAGACGGGGTACACCCAGCAGGCGTCCGACCGCGAGGAGGCCGCGGAGATTCTCGAACTCGCACGGGCACACGAGGACGCCGGCGCGTTCGCCCTCGTCCTCGAACACGTCCCGTCGAACCTCGCCGCGCAGGTCACCGAGGCCATCGATATCCCGACCATCGGCATCGGCGCCGGCGGCGAGTGCGACGGGCAGGTGCTCGTGTTCACCGACGTCGTCGGACTGGCCGAGTCGAGTCCGCCGTTCGCCGACCAGTTCGGTGACGTTCGCACCGAGATGCACGACGCCATCAGCGACTACGTCGACGCCGTGGAGTCGGGTGCGTTCCCGGCCGAGGAGCACGCGAGCAGTAGCGAGGAACTGGACGACCTGTACTGACCGGACTCTGGGGCCGAGAGCGCACCGGGTCGCCGGATAATCGGGAATTATCGGCGGTTAGCGTGTGACCAATGAAGAGTGCGTCGGCCGAACGACGGCGTACATGTCCGGGGAGAGCGCCGAGACGGGCGACGAGGAGCAGATGCCGACGGAGAACATCCTCGACATCCAGATAGAGCGGGGATTGAGCGAACTCCGCCGCCCGCTCACCGGCCTCTCGCTCTCGGCGCTGTCTGCGGGTCTCGACATCGGGTTCGGACCCCTGTTGATGGCCGTCGTCCTCACGTCCGCCGGCGTCTCGGGTACCGCACACCTCCCCAAAGAAATCCTGCTCGGCATCGCGTACGGCGTCGGATTCATCCTCGTGGTCCTCGGCCGCTCGGAACTGTTCACCGAGCACACGACGCTCGCGGTGCTCCCGGTGCTGGACAATCAGGCCGGGGTCGCTCGACTCGGACGACTCTGGGGCACCGTCTACGTGTCGAACGTCGTCGGGGCCGTGTTCTTCGCGTGGTTCGCCGTCGTCGTCGCCCCGGCGGTGGGGGTCGTCGAACCCTCCACCTTCGTCGAACTGGCGACGACGTACACCGAGCAGTCGCCGGCGGCGTTGGTCGGCGCCGGAATCATGGCCGGATGGCTGATGGGCCTGCTCTCGTGGCTCGTCGCCGCGGCCGACAGCACGCTCTCGCGGATGGCAGTCGTCTGGCTCATCACCGCGGCCATCGGCTTCGCCCACCTGCCACACTGCATCGCCGGCACCGTCGAGGTCGTCGCGGGCGTCGTCGTCTCCCCCGGTATCGGAGTCGCAGACTACGCCGAGTTCCTCGCGTTCTCGACTGTCGGCAACATCATCGGCGGCGTCGTGTTCGTCGCGCTCCTGAAGTACGGCCACGTCGTCCGTAGTGGCCCATCACACACCGAAGTGCGTCGGGAGTGACCAGCGCCGACGCGAGCAGTCGCGGCCACCCGAAGTTTTATTCACTCGTCAACTGTCGTTGGGCGTGTGGTTTACGAGACGGGCAACCGCACGGTAGACGACGCCGTCGCACGCGTGTTGGACGGCGAACGCCTCGACCGCAGGGACGGACTGGCGCTCGTCGCACAGCCAGTCGACGCTCTGGCGGCCGGGGCCGACTACGTCCGCACGCAACTCGGGGACGGCACCGTCGACGCGTGTTCCATCGTGAACGCCAAGGCCGGTAACTGCGCGGAGGACTGTGGGTTCTGTGCCCAGTCGGTCCACTTCGACACCGGCATCGACAACTACGGCTTCCTCGGTCCGGAAAAGATTCTGGAGGCCGCGAAGCGCGCCGAGCGAGACGGTGCCCAGCGCTTCGGCATCGTCGTCGCCGAGAAGGGCGTCTCGAAGGAACAGCGACCCGACGAGTGGGCGGAGGTACTGGAAGCCATCCGTCTCGTACGCGACGAGACGGACGTGGAAGTGGACGCCAGCCTCGGCATCCTCACGGACGAGGAGGCTGCCATCCTCGCCGAGGAGGGGCTGAACCACTACAACCACAACATCGAGACGTCGCCGCGCTACTTCCCCGAAATCGTCCAGACGCACTCCTTCGAGGACCGCGTCGAGACGCTGGAGGTAGCGAAGGAGGCCGGTATGGACCTCTGTGCCGGCGTCATCCTCGGCATGGGCGAGACGCCCACCGACCGCGTCGACGCGGCGATGGCCCTGCAGGACATCGGTATCTCCTCGCTCCCGGTCAACATCCTCAACCCGGTCGAAGGGACGCCGATGGCCGAGCGCGGCCTCCCCGACATCACCACTGAGGAGGTCGTCAAGACCATCGCGGTGTACCGCCTGCTCCACCCGGAGGCCCGCGTGCGCCTGACCGGCGGACGCGAGGTGAACCTCGACACGGACGGACAGGTGGCCGCACTGGAGGCTGGCGCGGACGGCATCCTCACGGGCGACTACCTCACCACCGAGGGCCAGTCGGCGGCCGACGACCTCGAAATCGTCGAAGAGGCGGGTCTCGAACCGAATACCGAGGCCAACACGTTCGACCCGGAGGAGGTCAAGACACGCGCCGACGACGCGACCGACCCCGAGACGGCGGCAGGCACCGCACAGAGCAAATCGGAACTTCAATCAGACGACTGACCATGGACGACGTACGTTTCGCAGTACTTGGCACGGGCGGTATCGGTCGACGAACACTCGAAGTCTCCCAGCACAAGGACGGTCTGACCGCCGTCGCGGCGTGTGACCGCAACGGCGTCGCCGTCGACCACGGCGGTCTCGACGTCGAGGAACTGCTGGACGCCACTGAAGGGAATATTGCCAGTGGCCCAGCGGACGACGTTGCGACCGACGGTGGGGCGGCCGCCGCACCCGAGGGCGTCAAACAGCACGGCGAACAGGCCGGCGTCGTCGCCAGCGACCAGGGCCGACCGACGGAGACGCCCATCGACGACGTCATCGCGGAGAGCGACGCCATCGACGCCGTCCTCGTCGCGCTCCCGAACCTCGAACACGACTTCATCCCGCGGGTCGCCGAGCGGTTCGCCGAGGCCGACTACGAGGGCGTCCTCGTCGACGTGCTCAAGCGCTCGCGGGTCATCGGGATGCTGGACGACCGGGAGGAGACTCTGAAGGAGTCGGGTATCACGTTCGTCTGCGGCGCCGGCGCGACGCCCGGGTTCCTGACCGGCGCGGCCGCGCTGGCCGCCCAGTCGTTCGTCGAGGTCGAGGAGGTCGAAATCTGGTGGGGCGTCGGCCTCAAGAGCGGGTACGAGGACAACCGCGGCACCGTCCGCGAGGACATCGCCCACCTCGACGGCTACGACATCGAGACGGCCCGCGAGATGAGCGAGGCAGAGATAGAGGAACTCATCGACGACCACGACGGCGTGCTGGAGTTCAACGACATGGAACACGCCGACGACGTCCTCCTCGAACGAGCGGGCATCTGTGACGCCGAGGACGTCCACGTCGGCGGCGTGCTGGACGTCCGCTCGGACGAGAAGCCGACGACGACGACCGTCTCGGTGACGGGCACGACCTTCGACGGCGAGACGGGCACGAACACCTTCCAGCTAGACGACGTGACGAGTATGGAGGCGAACGTCAACGGCCCGGCGCTAGGCTACCTGAAAGCCGGCGTCCGGAACAACCGGGCGGGCCACTACGGCGTCTTCGGCCCCGCGGACCTGATGCCCGGGTTCTGACGCCCACTCTCGCCCGTCTCGACCTATCGACTGCCGGCCAGTCGAACGGCGTCGACGGCCTGTCGAATCTCCCGTTCTCGGACGTCCAGCGGTGGCAGTAGCCTGACGGTCCGGTGCCCGCAGGCGAGTGTCAGTAACCCCTCCTGTAGACACTGGTCGACCATCTCGTCCCGTCTGGCCTTCGTCTCGAACTCGACGGCGACCATCAGACCGAGATTCCGCACGTCCGTCCGCCCGTCCAGCGGTATCTCCGCCAGCTGGTCCGCCAACTCGTCCCCTCGCTGGACGGCGTTGTCGCGCAAGTCCCGGTCTTCGACGACGTCGATTGTGAGCGTCCCCACAAGCGAGGACAGCAGGTCGCCGGACCCCCACGTCGAGGAGAGTCGACCCTCCTCGTCGGGGAACAACTCTGCTCGGCCCACCGTGGCACCCACTCGGAGCCCCTTCCCGACGGCGAGGACGTCCGGTTCGATGCTGTAGTGGTCCGAACCCCACCACTCCCCCGTTCGGCCGACGCCGGACTGAATCTCGTCGGCAATCAGCGGGACATCGTACTCCGAGCAGACGGCGGCCACGTCGTCCACGAACGCCTCGCTCGGAATCCGGTACCCGCCCTCGCCCTGCACCGGTTCGAGGATGACGTAGGCCACCTCGTCGGGGTCGACGTTCCCGCCGTCGTCGAGTTTGCGCTGGAGTTGCGACGGTTCACCGTCCGGAAAGTACCCACACCGACAGGACGACGGGTCGCAGGTCCGGTCGTCACAGTACGGGAGGGAGGTGACCCCGGCTATCTCGGGGAAGTCCCGTCGGTGGACTGCCTTCGAGCGGTTGAGCGAGAGCGCACCCAGCGTCCGACCGTGGAACGCGCCCTCGAAGGTGAGGCCGTACTTCGCGCCGTCGCGGTAGTCGTAGCAGACCTTGATGGCGTTCTCGACGGCCTCGGCCCCCGAGTTCGAGAGGAAGACCGTATCCAGTCCGTCGGGGCTCACGTCGACGAGGCGGTGCATCAGTTCGGTCGGGCCGGGCAGGTCCCCCGTACTCGCGTAGAAGTCCTGTCCCGCGAACTTCGTCGGGTCGACGACGTCGAACTCGTCGAGGCGGTCCAGTAGGTGGGGGTTGTTGTAGCCCAGCGGTGCGCCGGCGACGTGCGAGGTGAAGTCGAGCAGTACGTTCCCGTCGACGTCCCGGCAGTACGGCCCGCGAGCGTCGGCGGTGACGTCCCAGACGAAGTCGTAGACGTGCGTGGCCGGCGCGGCCACCTCGTGGTGGTGGGCGACGCGTTCTCGGGCCCGCGTGCCGGGGAACTGGTCCACGCTCGGTTCGGCGCTGTCCCGGTCCATGTTGACTATACACGTGGTGAGGTAGTAAAGGTAAGTCCGCTGACCGGTACACGGCACCGAGGCCACGCCCATCACCAACCGCTAAGGGCCGCTGGCACCACCCACCGAACGATGACCCACGGGTTCGACCTCGACGACCGCCTCCGTGAACGGGAACGTCGGGACCTGCGCCGCCACCTCGACGTGACGGAACGAGTCGCCAGACGCACGCGCTTCGCCGATGACCCGAAGGGCGGCGCGGCCGACTTCGGCGAGGAGATGGTCGTCTTCGCGGCGAACAACTACCTCGGACTGGCCGACGACGGACGAGTCCAGCGCGCCGCCGAGCAGGGTGCCCGAACGGTCGGCACCGGTGCGGGGGCGTCCCGACTGGTCACTGGGGACACGCGCCTCCACCGTGCCCTCGAACGTGACCTCGCGGACTGCAAGGAGGCCGAGCGAGCACTCGTCTTCTCGTCGGGCTACGCCGCCAACGTCGGGACCATCGACGCCCTCTCCCCAGACGTCGTCTTCTCCGACGAACTCAACCACGCCTCCATCATCGACGGCTGTCGGGTCGGCGCGAGCGAGACGGTCGTCTACGACCACTGTGACCCGGACGACCTGCGAGCGAAGATGGCCGAGCGAGCGTCGACGACCGGCGACGGCGAACAGTGGCTGGTGGTCACCGACTCCGTGTTCTCGATGGACGGGGACGTCGCGCCACTCGCGGCGCTCTGTGACGCCACCGAGGAGTACGGCGCGTGGCTGATGGTCGACGAGGCCCACGCCACCGGCCTGTTCGGCGACGGCGGCGGCGTCGTCCAGCGCGAGGCCCTCAGCGACCGCGTCGACGTCCAACTCGGAACGCTCTCGAAGGCGCTGGCGAGTCAGGGCGGCTACGTCGCCGGCGACGAGACGCTGGTCGAGTACCTGTCGAACGCCGCCCGCTCGTTCGTCTTCTCGACGGGACTGGCACCGCCGGCGGCCGCCGCGGCCCGCGAGGCACTCCGAATCGCCCGCGAGACCGACCACCCCGACAGACTGTGGGCGAACGTCGCGACGCTCAGAGACGGCCTCGAGGGGATGGGCTACGAGGTGTTGGGCGAGACGCACATCCTGCCGGTGCTGGTGGGCGACCGGGCGGACGCACTCGAACTCGACGAGCGACTCCGCGACCACGGGGTGGTCGCTCCGGCCATCCGCCCGCCGACGGTACCGGAGGGTACCTCCCGTCTCCGCGTCGCGCCGATGGCGACACACACGGACGCCGACCTCAGGCAGTGTCTCGACGCCTTCGAGACGGCCGGCGAGGAGGTCGGTCTGCTGTGACGGACGCGGACTCACGAGGGCTGTTCGTCGTCGGCACTGGCACCGGCGTCGGCAAGACTGTCGTCACCGCTGGCCTGACCGGCTGGCTCCGTGCCCGCGGCCGGGACGCCGTCGCGGTCAAGCCGTGTCAGACGGGCTATCCGCCGGACGACGACGCCGCCTTCGTCGCCGACGCGTGTGGCACGGACGCGGCGGCCACCTGTCTCCGCCGACTCGAACCGGCTCTGGCACCAGAGGTCGCCGCGGACGTGGCCGACGCCGACCTCTCGTACGACGAGATTCGCTCCGGCGTTCGAGCGGCGGTCGCGGCCCACGACGTCGGGGTCGTCGAGGGTATCGGCGGCCTGCGAGTCCCGTTGGCCGACGGCGAGGAGGTACTGGACCTCGTCGCGGACCTCGGCCTGCCGGCCCTCGTCGTCGCCCGGTCGGGTCTGGGCACGCTGAACCACACCGGGTTGACCGTCGACGCGTTGCGCGCGAACGGGGTTCCGGTCCACGGCATCGTCCTCAACGAGTACCAGGGCGCGACCGTCGCCGAGCGGACGAACCCCGACGTGTTGGAAGGGATGACGGACGCCCCGGTGTGGACGCTCCCGCCGCTCGACCTCGCGGCGCCGTCAGAGGCAGTGAGCGGCGTCCGCGAGCACCTCCCGCCCACGGCGCTCTCGGCAGTAGGGGAGTTCTGACGCCGACGCTCGCACAAAGGCGTCGAATCGGGGAAAGGGGGTCCCCGAGCGTGTGACACTACGGAGCCTCTCGGCTCCACTTTCACTATGGCGTCAGACATTGAAAAATCCCGAGGTGCGTTTCGACTGGAGATATGCAAACTGAGCATCCAAAGGCCCGGGTATCGAGGTTTGGAACCGCAGGCGAAAGAGACCCCTTACTCCTCTAACTGGAGGAGCGAGTGGACGTCGACGCCGTCGTCCAGTAGCGCCTGCATCCGTTCGACGGTGCTCTCGTCCCGCGTTCGGCCGGACCGAAGCACGTCCTCGACCCGGTCGATAGTCGTCCGCGTGTCGGACTGAACGAGCAAGATGGGGACGTTCTCGTCTTCGGCCCGACCGAGGACGGCGCTCGCCGGGCGCAACCCACCGGTCAACAGGAGCGCTTTGATCCCCGAGGCTTCGAGCGCCGCCGTCTGGACCTCCGAGCGGTCGCCGCCGGTGACCATCACCGCGTCGCGGGTGCGCCGGAACTGGTCGAGTGCGCTGTTGCCGCCCATCGCACCGACGGTGAATCGCTCGACGTGGACGCCCGTCGACGCCTCGTTGGTGAGGACGTCGGCGCCGAGGCTGCGAGCGAGGTCTTCGACCGTGATGCCTGCGAGTTCCTGCACGCGCGGGAGCGACCCGAACACCGGGACCCCACGCCCTTCGAGGAAGGGCAGGACGTCGTCGGTGAGTTCGTCCATCGCGGCGTCGGTGACGCCGTTGAACAGGACGCCGCCGAGGCGGTCACCGAGCGACCGGGCCGCGGCGAGCACCTCGTCGGCGTCACCGACGGTCGCGTACCCACAGACGAGGAGGACGCGCGCGTCGAGCGCTTCCGCGATGTCGGCGTCGGTCAGGTCGACGATACCACCAGTCTCGAGGCGGTCGCTCCCCTCGACGACCATCAGGTCCGTGCCCTCCGAGATGGCCTGGAAGTTGTCGACGACGCGTCCTCGGAGTTCGTCGGGGTCCTCGCGGCCGCGGATGGCCTCCTGCACGAACGTCGGCGAGTAGACGATGGGCTCCATCTCGTGGACCTCGGCGTCCAGTCCGAGCAGTTCCCGGGCCAGCATCGGGTCCTCGTCGCGGGTCTTGCCGACCGCGCTCTGGAGTCGCGTGCCCTTCGGCTTCATGTAGCCGACCTCGTTGCCGGCCTCCTGGGCCGACTTGGCGAGCGCGAGCGTGATTGCCGTCTTGCCGATACCTTCCTCCGTGGACGTGACGAGTAGCGTGTTCGAGTCGGTCATAGTTCCTCCTGGTCGAGGGTGAGTCGCAGGTCGACCGCCTGCACCCCGTCCGGGGTCGCGACGAGCGGGTTGATGTCCAGTTCGACGATGGCCGGGAAGTCCGTGACGAGCTGTGAGAGCCGCTGGACCGTCTCCACGAGGGCGTCCTCGTCGACGGGGTCGCGGCCGCGGGCGCCGCGCAGGAGCGGCGCGGAGTCGATGTCGTCCAGCATCTCTCTGGCCTCGGGTTCGCTCACGGGAGCGACTCTGACGGTGTTGTCTTCGAGCACCTCCACGAAAATACCACCGAGGCCGAACAACAGCAGCGGCCCGAACTGCGGGTCCCGGTTCATCCCGAGGATGGTCTCGGTGCCCGAGTCGAGGTCGACCATCTCCTGTACCTGCACGCCGAGGACGGTGGCGTCCCGCTGGTAGTTGCGCGCGCGGACGACGAGGTCTTCGTAGGTGTCCCGGACCTCCTCGGGCGGGACGCCGACCTCCACGCCGCCGATGTCGGACTTGTGGAGGATGTCCGGGCTGACTATCTTCATCACCACGTCGTCGCCGATGTCTTCGGCGAGCGCCTGTGCCTCGCTCGGCGAGTCGACGACGCCGCCCCGCGGCGTCGGGATGCCGTAGGCGTCGAGCAGGTCCATCGCCTCGACGCCGAGGCGGTTCGTGTCCCGACGGGCCGCCGACTCCAGAATCTCGCGGGCGCGCTCGCGGTCCACGTCGAAGGTCGCCGGGTCCTCGTACTCGCGGGCCTGTATCGCCCCGTAGTCGCGCAGTGCGTCCAGACTGTCCACCGCACGCGCCGGGTCGAAGTAGTTCGGGATGCCGGCCTCGCTGAGGACCGCCTGTCCCTCGCCGACGGACTTCCCGCCCATCAGCGTGGTCGCGATGGGCGTCTCCGCCGCCTGCTGTTTCTCGACGACGACTTCGGCGAGTTCCTCGAACGAGAGGACGGCAGTCGGGCAGGCGACCACGACGGCCATCGAGACGTTGTCGTCTTCGAGCACCGTCTCCAGCGCTATCTCGAAGCGCTTCGCCGGGGCGTCGCCGATGATGTCGACGGGGTTGTAGATGTTGGCCTCGTCGGGCATCGTCTCGCCGAGTCGGTCGAGCGTCTCGTCCTCGAACTCCGCCAGCGAGAGGTCCGAGTCGCCGACGGCGTCGGTCGTCATCACGCCGGGGCCGCCGGCGTTCGTGACGATGGCTATCTCCTCGCCCTCCGGAAGCGGCTGACCCGAGAGAATCTGTGCGAAGTCGAACAGTTCCTGTACGGACTCGACGCGGAGGGTGCCGGCCTGTTCGAGGCCGGCTTCGTAGGCCCGCTCGGACCCGGCCATCGCCCCGGTGTGGGAGGCGGCGGCCGACGCTCCCGCGTCGGTTCGCCCGGACTTCACGAGGACGATGGGAGTGTCCTGCGTGACCTCACGGGCCGTCCGGATGAACTTCTCGCCGTCCTCGATGTCCTCCAGATAGCCGAGGATGACGTCGGTATCCGGGTCCTCGCCCCATTCGGCGACGAAGTCGCCCTCGTCGAGGATGGCCTTGTTCCCCAGCGAGACGATGTCCTTGAACCCGACGTCGCGTTCGGCGGCCCAGTCGAGGACGGCGGTGACGAACGCCCCGGACTGGCTCATGAAGGAGATGTCCCCTTCGGTGGCCATCTCGTTGCCGAAGGTGGCGTTCAGCCCCTTCGGCGTCGACATGACGCCGAGACTGTTGGGGCCGACGAGGTTGAGGTCGTACTCCTCGGCCGCGGCCCGGAGGTCGCGTTCCCGGGCCGCACCCTCGCTCCCGGTCTCGCCGAACCCGGCGGTGATGACGACGACGTTGTCGATGCCGGCCGCACCGGCCTCGCGGATGGCGTCGACGGCGACGTTCGGTGGCACGACGACGACGGCGACGTCGATTCGCTCTGGCGCGTCGACGTCACCCACCTCGTCGTAACACCGGAGTCCCAACACCTCCTCTTTGTACGGGTTGACCGCTACGACCTCCCCGTCGAACGATTCGAGCAGGTTCGACGTGATGGCGCGACCGACCGAACCCTCGGAGTCGGTCGCACCTATCACGGCGACCCGTTCCGGCGCAAACAGCGTCGATAGTCGTCCCATTCCTCTAGTCGTGGGTAACGGACACTCGGCCAAATAACTGCCGAGGTAATCTCAGAGACCGGGAATATGAGTGTTTAATCGGGTGATTCTGCGGTTTTCGAACTGACACGAGTGGCACCGTGGGCGTGCCACAGCGGGGTATTTTTGCCCGTCGGCGGCGAAGCACCGTCGATGACCGATTCGGAGTCGCTTGCCGTGTTCGACGAGGCGGTGGTTCGGACCGTCGCCGACGAGAACGACGTGCCCGAGGCCGAACTGCGCGAGGCGCTCGCCGCCCACCAGCGGACGATGGCCGAGAATCCCGGCGTCGAAGACCTCGTGTACGAGTGGCGCAAGCGGTTCGACGACCCGGTACTCCACCGGACGCCGGATTCGTACGTCGTCGGCGTCCCACCGTCTGTCTGGGAGGAGTTTCGCGACTACATGGACCTCGAAGCGGACGTCTTCACCGCCCTGACCGCGGTCCATCAGGAACAGACGTTACAGACCGGCGCCATAGCGGCAGAATCGATACCGCCCGAACACGTAGCGCTCGTCGTCGCTCGAAGCGCCGGGTCGACGGACTGACGCCGACGTATCGCGGGTTCGACCGACGTGTCACGTCGCCACCAGACCGAGCCATCGGCACGCGTGACCGTCGTCGAACGTTTTCGGCTCTCTAACCAGCGTCCAGGGCGTTCCGAACACTGACGAGCATGTGGGCGCGGACGGTGTAGGACCGGTCGGTCCGACGCTCGGAGCCGTCACCGTGCACAGTCCACAGTGCCGGGAGCGTGAGACGGCCGTCGCCACCCCGACGAGCGGTGGTCACGCCACAGAGGCGGGGTCAGAAATCTCGGCGGACCACTGTTGATTGTGCCGTATAAAGAAATTCTTTTTCGGTTTTCCTAAAATTGGTTTTCTAAGAAGTAAGTATTAAGTGGGTCGCGGGACTATACGTAGTTGCTTATGGCTACGCAAGAACACGTCCGGAAGCAGTTCGGTGACGTCGAAGAGAACGAACTCCGACTCGAGAAAGAGAAGTCCGAACAGATTATCGACGCGCTTAACCAGGACCTCGCAGACGCGTACACGCTGTACCATCAGTTGAAGAAGCACCACTGGAACGTCGAAGGTGCGGAGTTCCGTGACCTGCACGTCTTCCTCGGCGAGGCCGCGGGCAACGTCGAGGCCGCCGCCGACGAGATCGCCGAACGGGCACAGGCACTCGGTGGCGCGCCTATCGCCGGTGGGGCAGAGCAAGCCGAACACGCGAGCGTCGAGTACGAGGGGCAGGACGTCTACGACATCCGCACGTCGCTGCACAACGACCTCCAGATGTACGGCGACGTCATCGAGTCGCTCCGCGACCACATCGAACTCGCCGAGAACCTCGGGGACCACGCGACGGCCCAGATTCTCCGCGAGATTCTGGTCGAGACGGAGGAAGACGCCCACCACATCGAACACTACCTCGAAGACGACACCCTCGTCGTCGAGGGCGCGATGGACTGAGACGGGCGGTTCTTTGCGTAGCGGTCGCTCCCGGCTTCGAAACGACACAGAACGCGTCGAGAACTGATTTTCGCTGGAGAACTACCGACGTAGGTCGACGGTGAGGTCGGTGGCTATCCACCCTTCTTGATTGCCGTCTTCGGTGAACACTGTCCTGTCCTTGACGCTCTCGTGGGTGGTGACGTTCGGGCGGTCCGCCTCGCCGTCCGTGACCTCGCCGTCGTCCGTCTGCGATGGCATTGATAGAGATTAGGCCCCCCTAAAGCAAAAAGGGTTTTGGTTGGCCTAGTCGTCGCGGCGAACTTTTGTACCTCTCCCTGCAAGGTGCGGACATGAGCGCCAGTTCCGGGGACGACATCACTGCCCTCCTCACGGACCTCGTTCGGACGCTACGAGACCTAGAGACGGAAGTGGAACCGACGACCGAGAGCGGCCGGCCCCGCCCACCCACGCCGAAAGAGTTGCTCCGGTTCACGAGTGACGTGACCATCCCGGCGGCCATCCTCGTCCTGAAGACGAACATCGAGGCGCTGAAACTCCTCCGACGTGCCCTCCGGATGGCCGAAGGCCGCCCGACGTCGACAGGGTCCGGTGCGAGCGAGGTGCGACGTCGCGCGACGACGCTGAGCAGAGCGACACTCGCCCGTCTGGACGACGCACTCACCGACCTGCAGGACGCCGTCGAGGGCCGGCCACAGGACGAAGACGCCCGTCGTCTCCTCGAAGAGGCGCGCGAGCTACGGTCGGACCTCGCCGAACAGCTGGCCGAGGCAGGGGCCGACGACTCTCTCGAAGGTGAGTTCGGCGGTTCCGAGGTCCCCGTCGACGTCGACGCCGAACTCGAATCCATCAAGGACGACCTAGAGGACGCCGAGGACGGGAGTTCCGAGGGCGACGACGACGAAAACGGAGGCGTGTGAGTCGAGACAGAAAAGTAAGAAAATAAACATAATGTTTTATTATTGCACAGTTGTACCTAACGGTACCGATGCAGAAAACAGAGTGTCCACCGACGCGTCGGGTTGAACTGTTCGTCAGGACCGAGCTACCTGCCCCCACCCAGCGGCGTCGAACTGCCGTCGAGACGAGGTTACAGGAACTCCAGTGCAACGGCGTCGTCGACGAGTTCGAGGCGGCGACGTGGGAGAAACGCATCCCCCTCCGCGGGGCCGGTGCGTGTCTCGAACGGGCCCGGTACAACGAGTTCGCGGACTGGGCCAGCGAGACGGGCGCCTGTCTCAGCCCGTTCTTCGACGTTCGCCTGTGTTACAGCACCGAGACGGGCGAGCGACGGAGAGAACTGGTCCTCCCCGCTATGTGTCTCGCCGTCTACGAGGACGGCGAACTGACGCGGGTCGCACCCCGCAGCGAGGGCGGCACGCCGACGTCTATCGGTGACTGTCTCGTGGCACTGGGGACCGACGAGACGCCGGCCAGTACCGGCCAGACCACCGCGTCGACGGCCGACTGACGATGCCGGGTACGTACACCGATACGGCTATCTCCGCAACCGACGTAGGACACTCATCTGGTGTACGATACCATGAACCACACTCGTCGGGTGACCGTGTACCTTCGGTCGCCCGTCCCTGACGAAACCGAACGGCGACAGGCGAGCGTCCTCGGACGAACCGACTCGTTACGACAGCAAGGCCTCCTCGACGACGTCGCCGTCGAGTACTGGCACCGCCTCTCGACCGGCGGCGACGCGAGAGAGGCCGACGACATCGCCGCGATGGAGGCCTGGGCGGCGGCGAACGACTGCTCGCTCGCCCCGACCTTCGACCGGCACGAGCGACACAGCGCGTTCACCGGGGACGACTCGGTCGTCACGCTGCCGGTCGTCTGTCTCGCGTACTGGGAGGACGACGAACTCGCCGGCGTCTACCCACACGTGGGACCGTGTGGCCACTGTACGGTGGCCGACGGCCTCGACAGAATCGAATCGGCGCTGAGAAGCGGCGAAGGCTTAGCTCACACCGGGTCCCAGCGGTAACCGCCCCACTCCTGACTCTCCGGGTTCTCGCGTTTGAGGCCCACGTCGGGGTCACGCAGTTCCTCGACGTACACCGGTTCGACCTCGTCGCCCGTCTCGACGTCGTCCGTCGTCACCTGTCCGAGCGCACGCACCGCGTCGCCGTCGACGTCGAACTCGACGATGGCGAGCGTGTTCGGTTGGCGGACGCCCGGCGGCGTCGCCGTCGACGTCGTCCACGTGACGACTTCGCCGCGTTCGTCGGAGAAGTCGAACGTCTCCTCCTGCGGTTCGCCACACTCCGGACAGCGCGGGTGCGTGGGGTACGAGACGTGACCGTTCGGGCACTTGCCTCCTTCGAGCGTCATTCTGCGGCCTCCATGATGGTGGTGATGACACAGTTACCGAACCCGCCGACGTTACACGCGAGCGCCGTCTCCGCGTCGATCTGTCGCGGCCCGGCCTCGCCGACGAGTTGTTCGTAAATCTCTACGCCCTGTGCGACGCCGCTGGCACCCAGCGGGTGGCCCTTCGACTTCAGGCCGCCGGAGGTGTTGATGGGCAGTTCGCCGTCCTTCGCCGTGGCGCCGTCCATCGCCATCTCCCACGCGGTCCCCTGGTCGGCGACGCCGATACCCTCCAGTTGGAGGAACTCGAGGATGGTGAACATGTCGTGGAGTTCGGCCACGTCGAGGTCCTCGGGGCTCAGACCGGACATCTCGTAGGCCTCCTTGCTGGACTCGACGACGCCGCCCATGACCGTCGGGTCCTCGCGCTCGTGGACGACGTGGGTGTCGGTCGCACCGCCGATACCGGAGACGACGGCGTACTCGTCGGCTATCTCCGCCGCTCGCTCCTCGGTCGTGAACATCATGGCGGCGCTCCCGTCCGTGATAGGGCAGAAGTCGTAGAGTCGGAGCGGGTCGGCGATGATGGGCGAGTCGAGTGCCTGTTCGACGGTAATCTCCTTCTGGAACTGCGCGTTCGGGTTGTCGACGCCGTTCCTGTGGTTCTTCACGGCCACGCGCGCGAGCGCCTCTCGCGGGGCGTCGAACCGTTCGAGATAGTGGCGCGCCGTCATCCCGGCGAACGACGGCAGCGTCACGCCGTGTTTGTACTCCGCGGGATGCGTGATAGAGGCGATGATGTCCGTCGCTTCGCCCGTGGTCTTGTGGGTCATCTTCTCCCCGCCGACGAGGAGCGTCATCTCGCTGGCCCCGGAGGCGACGGACTGCCACGCCTCGTAGATGCCCGCGCCGCCCGAGGAAGAGGTCTGGTCGACTCGTTCGCTGTACGCCGGCAGGACGCCGAGGTCGTGGGCCAGCGCGTTCATCACGCCCGTCTGGCCCTCGAACTCGCCGCTCGCCATGTTCGAGACGTACAGGTGCTCTACATCCGTCGGTGTGACACCGGCGTCGTCGAGACACTCCTCGCCCGCTTGCGCGAGGAGGTCCTGAATCCAGGCGTCACGCTGCCCGAACTTCGTCATCGACGCACCGATTACTGCGACTCCCATGTGTGGCCACACTCGGGGGGGTAGTGTATTCGTTACGGTCCCACCAACTGACTGAGACGATACTACGCGACGGGTGCGACGGCGAGGCCGGTACTCGTTGGCGTCCCGACCGTCGACACGTCGAGTCGCCACCCGTCGTCGAACCGTTCGGCGGCGACGATAGCCGGCGGCACGCCGGTCCGCCGGAGCAGTTCCACGGCGACGGGCAGGACCGGACAGCGCCCGCCGTCGAGCGACGGCCGATAGCCCGTGAGCGTGACCCGGTACTGGCCCGCTCGGTGGGCCGGCGTCGGGTCGACGCTGAACGACCGGACGAGGTCACAGGACCGGAGTGTGGTGAGCGTCCCCCGAAGCGGCCGGTCGTCGGTCGACTGCCGGGGGAGCCTGCCGGCGGCGGCAGCGAGGACGGTCGCCTGCTCGTCCGGCGTCAACAACTCGTCGATTGCCGTCGCGGTACTCTCGAGCATGGACAGGCAGAGCCGACTCCTGTCCTCGGTCGTCTCCGCGGCGTCGAGGTACGTGTCCATGACTCGGCGTTCGACGCGCCCGTACCGGGTCGAGAGCGTCTCGAACAGCGCGGCGGCGACCCGGTGACAGTACGCCGGCAGCGACTGCGACACGGTGACCGTGTCCGTCGACGCCGCGGTCGTCTGGGAGACGACGAGGCCGTGGACGGCGACGTGCGGGTCGTACCGCCGGAGCGCGGTGCGGTAGGCGGTCGCGACGCTCGCGGCCTCCGCCGCAGTCTCTCTGTCGGGGAACTGCGTGCCGGTCACCGGGACCGGCGAGTCCCCGGTCCGAGCGCTGCGGACGCGATAGGGGCCGACGGCGACGCTCAACTCCTCGATGCGCGCCCGAATGTCCGCGAGCGTGCGCCCCACCATGTCACAGTGACCGCTTCGGCACTATCTCGGGGTCGGGCGTGTACCGCACCGCCGCCTCGACGTCGAACACGTCACAGAGAAGTCCCTCGGTCACGACGTCGGTCGGCGGCCCCCAGTCGTACACGCTCCCGTCGTCGAGCGCGATGAGGTAGTCGGCGAACCGCGCCGCCTGCGCGATGTCGTGCAGGACGACGACGACGGTCACGTCTCGTTCCTCGTTGAGCCGCGTCACCGTCTCCATGACCCGCAGCTGGTGGTGCAAGTCGAGGAACGTCGTCGGTTCGTCGAGCAGGAGGACGTCGGTGTCCTGGGCCAGCACCATCGCGATGAACACCAACTGCTTCTGCCCGCCGGAGAGGTTTCCGACCGGCTCTCCCCGGAGGTCCTCGACGCCCGCGAGGTCGATGGCACGGTCGATAGCCTCGGCGTCGGACGCCCCCAGGGACTCGAAGAACCCCCGGTACGGGTAGCGACCGTGGGCGACGAGGTTCTCCACCGTGACCGTCTCGGGCGCGTCGTTCTCCTGTGAGAGGTGGCCCAGTTCGCGGGCCAGCGCCTTCTGGTCGTAGGATTGGATGTCCTCGCCCTCCAGCAACACCTCTCCCTCGTCGGGGCCCAGTTGCCGGGCGAGCGTCTTCAACAGCGTGCTCTTCCCGCTGCCGTTGGGCCCGACCAGTGCCGTTATCTCGCCCCGTGGCACGTCGATGCGGTCCACGGTGACGACCGGTTCGTCGGTACTCGCGTAGCCGATTTCGAGGTCGGACCCGACCACGGCGCTCTCGGCTGGCTGTTCGTCCGAGTCCGTCGTCGCGTCGTTCGTGTCGGGCGTCTGCATCAGAGCTCACCGAGTTGTCGTTGTTTACGCATCAGGTAGAGGAAGTACGGCCCACCGAGCAACCCGGTCACGATACCGACCGGAAGCTGGATGGGCGAGAGCGCGAGGCGCGCACCCACGTCGGCGGCGGTCACCAGCGCCGGCCCGGCGAAGACACATCCGACGACGAGTCGGCGGTAATCGGTGCCGACGATGTTACGCACGAGGTGGGGGACGACGAGGCCGACGAAGCCGACGAGGCCGGCCACGGCGACGGAGATGGCCGTCGCGGCGATGGCCAGCGCCGAGAGTCCGAACCGGACCCGTTCGACGCGCATCCCGAGCGAACTCGCGGCCTGTTCGCCGAGCAGGAGGACGTTCAGTTGCCGCGACCCCGCCAGTGCGAGCGCGAGCGCGAGGACCGTCCACGGGAGCGCGAGTCGCACCTCGCTCCAACTCGTCCCCGTCAGCGACCCCGTCAGCCACGACAGCGCGGTCTGGACGACGCCGGTGTTGCCCGCGAAGAAGAACAGGCCGGTCTGGAGCGACTGGCCGATGGTCGCGACGACGATGCCGGCGAGGATGAGCCGGACCGGACTCGTCCCGTTCTGCCACGCGATGGCGTAGACGAGCAGGAACGCCGCCGTGCCGCCGGCCGCGGCGACGAACGGGAGGTACGACGAGAGGACCGGCACGAGTATGAGGACGACGAGGACCGCCAGCCCCGCCCCGGCCGAGACGCCGAGCACGTACGGGCTGGCGAGTTCGTTCCGGGTGACCGCCTGAAAGATGGCACCGGCCACGGCGAGGTTGGCACCGACCATGACGCCCACGAGGACGCGCGGGAGCCGTATCTTCCAGATGATGAGCGTCGTGTTGGCGACGTCCGGGAACTCGCCACCGAGCAAGAGGCCGGCCAGCACCCGCGGGTCCGTGACGATAGCGGGGTCGGTCAGCCCGGCGAACACCTCCGCCGGCGTCATCGGGTACGACCCGTACCGTAGCTGGAGGAACGACGCGACGACGAACACGACGGCACTCCCGAGAGCGAGGAGTCCGAGTTGGCGGTCGAGCAGGGTGCGCCAGCCGTCTGCGACGCCGCTCAGGCTGTCGCGGCCGGCCCCGCCGTCGCCGTGGGACTCGTGGGTCATCTGGTAGTGAGTCTCGGTTTCAGAAGTTCCCGTTTACGATATCGGACACGCGACCGCGGTCGAACAGCGTCTCGTCGCTCGTCACCTCGCCGAACGTATCGGGGAACAGTTGCTGGGCGGCGCGTTCGGTGAGGAAGAGGTTCTGTATCGGTCCCTGATGGATGAACCCACCGCGGTAGACGCGACCGTTCTGGACGCAGGTGAGTTCGCTCGCCACGTCGTGGTCTTTCATGTGGGCCAGCACGGTGTCGCGGAACTCCTCCGCGGACTTGCGCTCGTGCCCTCTGACCATCAGCACGTCGGGGTCGATTTCCAGCATCGCCTCGTAGTCGATTTTGCCGCGGTCCGAGGTGCTCAGCCCGTCGATACCGGTCCCGGCGAGCGCGTCGCCGACGCCGAGGTCGTGCCACTGCTTCTTGCTGGTCCCCTTGTCGGTGATGCGGTAGGGCGAGAACTGCTCGGGTTCGTTCGCACCCGCGTACGTCAGCAGGACGTTCGGTCGCTCGCCGGCCGACGGGAGCTGTGTCTGGACCTCCGTGATGAACTCGTCGTGGAACGACGAGAACTGCTCGTAGCGCTCGGTCTCCTGGAACAGGTGGGCCAGTTTCTCGAAGGCCTCGTACATCGTGTAGTACCGGTAGTCGTGCCACTCGTCCTCGCGGCGGAAGTTGAGGTTCCCGAAGAACGGCGCGACGTTCTCGCGAATCTCCTCGACGTCGCTCTCGGACCAGCCGAACCAGTTGACGAGCATGTTCGGGTCCATCAGATGGACGTCGTTGTCGAGCGCGTAGAACGGCTCTTTCGGGATGGTGTCGCCCAGCAGCTCGTTCTCTTTCAGCGTCGACCGTGAGACGCTGACGCCGTCGAGTTCGTCGTAGACGTAGGTGTAGTATCGGGCGGCGTACCCGATGCCCGTGATGCCGTCGGCCTGTCCGAGCGCGACGGCCATGTCGGCGTAGGCGCCGTCGTAGGCGATCCACTTCTCCGGGACGGACTCGAACGTCACCTCGCCCATCGGTTCCATCGAGACCGAGTAGGAACTGCTCTCGGTCGTCGTCTCCGTCGACGACTCGGTCGTTCCGCTCTCCGTGGTCGATTCGTTCGACTCGCTGCCGCCAGAGGAACAGCCAGCGAGGAGTCCTGTGAGTGCGATACCGCCCGTCTTCACGAAGTCACGACGGTCCATATATTGGTTTAGGCCAGCCTAATTGTGATAAAGGTTCCTATCTTTAGGAGGGCCTAAATCATCGACCGGGTACGTTGTCGGGCGGTGGCAATCCGCACAAAGTATATCACGTCGCCCTGTCCAGACTCCTCTATGCAGGAGGCCTGGATCCAACTGCAGTGCCCCGAGTGTGAGGCGAACTGGGAAGCAAACGTCGCCGACCTCTCGGCCCCCGACTCGACGTTCTCGTGCAAAGACTGCGGCCAAGAACGGCGCCTCGCGGAGTTCATGAAGACCGCTCGCGACCTCGAAGTCCTAGAACAGTTCGCGTAATCAGTAGCGTGCCCGCGCCGCCGCGCTCCACTCGTCGCCCCGTTCGACGTCCGCCGGGCGACGCCGTCTTCCGAACCGCTCCAGCCGACCGGCCAGTTTCCACGCGTCGACGTACTCGGTTGGCTGCTCGCTTGCGGCGGCCGCGGCGGCCGCACGCTGTCGGTCCGTGATGTGCGCGCCGACGGCGGCGGTGACGGCCGCCGCCTCCGAGGCCGTCGCGTCGTCGGGTATCGAGACGGTCAGTTCACCCTCTTCGACGGTGACCGCCACCGTCTCGGGGTCCTCGTCGGCGGACGGTTCAGTAGCTTCGGACGATTCGAGGGACGACATCAGAGTGGGATGTTACCGTGGTCTTTTGGTGGCGTGTCCTCGCGTTTGCGCTGGAGGAGGTCCAAGTCGTCGATGAGGCGCTTACGCGTGTCCTTCGGTTCGATGACGTCGTCCAGGTAGCCGCGCTTGGCCGGGCCGTAGGGGTGGGCGAACTCCTCGCGGAAGTCGTCCATCAGTTCCTGTCGCTTGGCGTCGGGGTCGTCCGCGTTGGCTATCTCCTTGCGGTAGAGGATGTTGACGGCCCCGCGCGGCCCGAGGACGGCCATCTCCGACCCCGGCCACGCGTAGTTGACGTCGCTCCCGAGGAACTTCGAGGACATGACGATGTAGGCGCCACCGTAGGCCTTCCGGACGACCACCGAGAGCAGCGGCACCGTCGCCTCGGCGTAGGCGTAGATGAGTTTCGCACCGCGGCGGATGATGCCGTTGTGCTCCTGGTCGGTGCCGGGCATGAACCCGGGGACGTCCACGAAGGTGAGGATGGGGATGTTGAACGAGTCACAGAACCGGACGAAGCGCGCGCCCTTCTCGGCGGCGTCGATGTCGAGCGTCCCGGCGCTCACTCGCGGTTGGTTCGCGACGACGCCGACCGACTGGCCGTCCATCCGCGCGAAGCCGGTGATGACGTTGCGCGCCCAGTTGCCGTGGACCTCGAAGAACGACTCCTCGTCGACGATGCGCCCGACGACTTTCGACATGTCGTACGGCTTGCGCGGGGCCGACGGGACGATGTCGGTGACCTCCGGCACCTCGCGGTCCGGTTCGTCCCACGGTTTGACCCGCGGCGGGTCCTCCATGTTGTTCTGCGGGAGGTACGAGAGGAGGCGGCGGATGTTCTCCAGTACCTCCTCTTCGGAGGGGTACGAGAAGTGGGCGACCCCGGACTTCGTGGAGTGGGAACTGGCACCGCCGAGTTCCTCCTTCGACACCTGTTCGCCGGTGACCGTCTCGATGACGTCCGGCCCGGTGATGAACATGTGGCTGGTGTCCTGCACCATGAACGTGAAGTCCGTCAACGCCGGCGAGTACGTCGCGCCGCCGGCACACGGTCCCATGATGGCCGAAATCTGCGGGATGAGACCGCTCGCCTTCGTGTTGCGCTCGAAGATCTTCGCGAAGCCGACCAGCGAGTCGACGCCTTCCTGAATCCGTGCGCCACCGGAGTCGTTCAGGCCGATGACGGGGACGCCGTTCTCGATGGCTTTGTCCATCACCTTGCAGATCTTGTCGGCGACGACTTCACCGACAGAGCCCCCGAGGACGGTGAAGTCGTGCGCGAAGAGGAACACCTTCCGGCCGTCGACTTCGCCGTACCCCGTGACGACGGCGTCGCCGGCGTAGCGCTTCTCCTCCATCCCGAAGTTGGTCGAGCGGTGCTCGACGAACGGGTCGACTTCGTTGAACGACCCGTCGTCGACGAGGAAGTCGATGCGCTCGCGAGCGGTCATCTTGCCCTTCTCGTGTTGGGCCTCGATGCGCGCCTCGCCGCCGCCGAGTTCGGCCTGCCGCCGTTTCTCGCGCAGTTCCTCGACCGGGTCGGACGCCGTCTCGTCCTCGTCTGGTTCTTCCTGTTGACTCATATTACCACTCCATCCCGCCGTTGACGCCGAGTACCTGTCCGGTCATGTAACTGGACTCCTCGCTGGCGACGAACCGCACGATGCCCGCGATGTCTTCGACGGTGGCGAAGCGGTCCAGCGGAATCTCGCGGAGAATCTTCTCCTGTACACGCTCCGGGACTTCCTCCAGCATGTCCGTCTTGACGAACCCCGGGGCGACGCAGTTGGCCGTCGACCCCGTGTGTGCGAGTTCGAGTGCGAGCGTCCGCGTGAAGCCGAACAGGCCCGACTTCGTCGTCGCGTAGTTGGCCTGCCCGATGTTCCCCTGCTGACCGACGACGCTGGAGATGTTGATGAGACGGCCGTGTTCGGCCCCCTTGATGTCGTCGTAGAACGCGTCGGTGCAGTTGAACACACCGCCGAGGTTGACTTCGATGACCGTGTCCCAGTCCTCGCGGGTCATGTTCTCGAACTTCTTGTCGATGGTGATGCCCGCGTTGTTGACGAGGACGTCCGCTGGCCCGAACTCGTCGGCCACCTTCTCGCGCATGGCCCGCACCTCGTCGGGTTTCGCGACGTCGGCCTGTGCGGCGATGGCCTCGCCACCCTCCTCACGGATGCTCTCGACGACGGCCCGTGCTTCGGCCTCGGAAGAGCGGTAGTTGACCACGACGTTCGCTCCCTGTCGACCGAGGTCCTTCGCGATGCCGCGTCCGATGCCGCGTGACGACCCTGTGACCACGCAGGTCTGGTTGTCGAGGTTCATGGTTCTGCGACGTGACCCCCGTTGCTTGATGCACTCATCTCTCACTAGGAGGCCAAAGCACAGCCAAATAATAGTTCGCCTTAGACGCCTTTAATCGCCGTCGCGTGAATATAATCACCTTGGGTGGCGTTGCCATCGTGACGCCCCAGTTACAGACTCACGTGGGAAGTAAATCGGGCCTAAGCGGGTCTCAGTCGACACCGGCCGATAACGCCAGTTTCTTTAGGCCGCCCTAAAGAACGTCTGGTACGATGAGCGAAGACATCTGTGTCGTGGTGCCGACGATACGGAACCACGAGTGCATGCGACAGTACTTCGAGAACGCCCGCGCCCACGGGTTCGATTTAGACCGCCTGTTCGTCGTCCTCGTCACAGAGGACTTCTGTGACACGGACGCGATGGCCGAGATGCTCGACGAGGAGGGTGTCTCCGGGGCCGTCTTCGACGGGGAGGCACGCGAGGCGTGGTTCGAGAAGCAGGACGTCGCGGAGTACGACCACCTGATTCCCGCGGCCAGTCACGCACAGACCTCCTTCGGCCTGCTGTACCTCTGGGCCAACGACTTCGAGTACGGCGTGTTCATCGACGACGACACGCTGCCCCACGAGGACGTCGACTTCTTCGGCACGCACATGGAGAACCTCGCCTTCGAGGGCGAGATAGAGACCGTCAGTTCCGACGAGGACTGGGTGAACGTCCTCTACCAGAACGAGGACGACCACGGCCTCTACCCCCGCGGCTACCCCTACGCGGCGATGGACGAGTCCGTCGAGACGGCGACCACCCACGTCGACGACGTGGTGGCCTCGCAGGGCCTGTGGACGAACGTCCCCGACCTCGATGCCGTGCGAATCCTGATGGACGGCGACCTGCAGGGACAGGCCCAGACCCGGACCGAGGCGGCGGACTTCGACGGCGACTTCGTCGCCGCCGAGGGGAACTACCTCACCGTCTGCTCCATGAACCTCGCCTTCCGGCGGGAGGTCGTCCCGGCGTTCTACCAGCTGCCGATGGACGACAACGAGTGGGACGTCGGTCGGTTCGACGACATCTGGTCGGGCCTGTTCCTCAAGCGAGCCTGCGACGTGCTGGGCAAGCAGATTTACAACGGCGACCCGCTCTGTGAGCACAACAAGGCACCGCGCTCGACGTTCTCCGACCTGACCAACGAGGTCCACGGCCTCGAACTCAACGAGCACGTCTACGAGGAGATAGACGCCGTCGGCGACGACGCCGACTCCTACGCCGAGGTGTTCGAGGCGATGGGCGAACGCCTCGCAGACGGCGACTACGAGGACTGGGAGAACGGCGCGTTCCTCAACTACTGCGGGGAGTTCATGCTCGACTGGCTGGACTGCCTCGACGCACTGGCGACGGCCGAGACAGAGCCCGTACCGGCGGCTGCCGACGACTAAAGCACAAACCATTTAGGTATGCCTAAACCTACACCAAAACAATGAATGACGCCAACGACACTTCCGCTCGTACCGGGTCGAAGTCGTCCCGACGTCGGTTCCTCGCACTCGGCGGGGCCACGGCCGCGACGGCGCTCGCGGGCTGTAACTCGCTTTTCGGCGGTGGAGACGGCGGGGGCGACGGCGGCGCCGCTCAGCAGGGTGCCGACGTCGAGATTCCGTCGCTGTCCGCCTTCCGCGGGTCCGGGACCCTCGTCGAGGGGCGCCCCGCACCGGGCGGCACCTCCATCGAGGAACTACCGGACCTCTCGGGGTCGCTGAACCTCTACATCGGTGGCGGCGAAGGGGGCATCTACTTCCAGTTCGTGGAGATGCTCCAGGAGATATATCCCGAGTTTCAGGTGTTCGCCAGCAGTGCGTCCTCCTCGTCGCTGGCACAGACAGTCGTCGAAGAGGTCGAGGCCGGTTCGCCCCAGGCCGACGTGTTCTGGTCCATCGACGCCAGTTCACTCGGGTTCGTCGCCGACAACGACGCCTACGAACCGCTTCCGGACGACGTCGTCAGTCCCGTCCCGTCCGGCTTCCGGGGTTCGGACAACGCCTGGGTCGGCGTCGCCGGTCGTGCCCGCAGCGTCCCCTACAACACGGACGAACTCAGTGAGAGCGACATCCCGAACAAGGTCGCCCAGTTCCCGAACACGGACGCGCTTAGTGGGACGATGGGCTGGGCCCCGACCTACGGCGCGTTCAAGTCCTTCGTGACGGCGATGCGCCTGCTTCGGGGCCCCGAGGCGACCAGAGAGTGGCTCGTCTCGATGCGCGAGGCCGGGACCGAGCAGTACCCCAACGAGTTCGTCGTCTCGAATCAGGTCGCCGACGGCGCGCTCAACGCCGGCTTCGCGAACCACTACTACGCGCTGCGGGTCCAGGACCAGCGGCCGAACGCCCCCATCGACCTCGCGTTCACGGAGGGTGACGCGGGCGCGCTCGTCAACGTCGCCGGCGCGCTCCGCATCGACGGTACCGAGAAGGCCGAACTCGTCAACAACTTCGTCCGACATCTGCTCTCGGCGGAGGCCCAGGAGTTCTTCACGACCGTCAGCTTCGCGTACCCGATGATTCCGGGCGTCCAGCCGGTCGGCGGCCTCCCGTCCATCGACCAACTGAGCCCGCCGGACATCGACCTCTCGGAGCTCTCGGACCTCGAACCGACCCTCGAACTGATGCGCGAGGCGAACGTCCTCGGATGAAGGTCAGGGAGCGTGTCGCGGCGGTCAGAACGCGTGCCCTCGACGACGAGTCGACGGCGGTCGGTCGCGGACTGACGCTGCTCTCGGCGGCCGTCGCGGCCGCCCTCGTCGTCCCGCTGGGCTGGCTCGTCGTCGACGTGTTCGGGCTCGGCTCGCGTGCGCTCTCGCTCACCGTGGCCCCGCAGACGCTCCAGGTGCTCGTCCGGAGCGTCGCCCTCGTCGGTGCCGTCACCACCGGAAGCGTCGTCGTCGGCGTCCCGCTGGCGGTCCTGACGGTCCAGGGCGACCTCCCGTTCGGTCGCTTCTGGACGGTCGTCGCAGCCCTCCCTCTCGCGATTCCGAGCTACCTCGGTGCCTTCGCCGCCGTCTCGGCGTTCGGTCCCCGGGGAGCGCTGGCCGACGTGCTCTCGCCACTGGGCGTCGAGCAGATTCCGACCATCTACGGGTTCGTCGGTGCCACCGTCGTCCTCACGCTGTACACCTATCCGTACGTCTTCCTGACGACGCGGGCGTCGCTGCTGTCGCTGGACGGTTCGCTCGTCGAGGCCGCGCGCACGCTCAACGCGAGTCGGTGGGAAGCGTTCCGGCGCGTCACGCTGCCACAGATACTGCCGGGCATCACCGCCGGGGCGCTGCTGGTCGCGCTGTACACGCTCTCGGACTTCGGGACGCCGAACATCATGCGCGTCGAAGTGTTCACGCAGTTCATCTACGCCCGTTACAACGCGTTCATGCGAGACTACGCCGCCCTGCTGTCGTTAGAGCTGTTCGCGGTGACGGCCGTCGTTCTCGCGCTGGAGTCCCGGGTCGGCGCCGACGACTCCGGGGCCTACGGTAGCAGCGGGAACCGCGGCGCGTTCGATCTCGACCTCGGCCTGTGGCGCTATCCGGCGGCGCTGCTGCCCGCGCTCGTCGGGTTGGTGGCCATCCTGCTGCCAATCGCCATCTTCGGGATATGGTTCCTCCGCAGCGGGCCGGGCTACGCGAGCGGGTCGATGGCCTTCTCGTGGTCGTACGGGCTGAACTCCGTCTACGTGGCGCTGCTGGCCGCCGCCGGTGCCGTCCTCGTGGCAGTCCCGATCGGACTGCGGTCGGCCACGTCCGACTCCCGACTGGCGTCGCTGGCGGACCGTGCGCCCTACGTCGGCTACGCCGCACCGGGCATCGTACTGGCCATCGCGCTGGTGAGCTTCAGTCTCGACGTCCTCCCGGCGCTGTACAAGACGCTCCCGCTACTGGTGTTCGCCTACGTGGTCCGGTTCATGCCACAGGCCATCGGCTCGATTCGGACCTCCCGGCTTCAGGTCGACACGGGCCTCGTCGAGGCGGCCCGCGTCCTGGGTCGGTCCCGGGCGAGCACGTTCCGGTCGGTGACGCTGCCGCTGGTACTCCCGGGTATCGCGACGGGCGCGGCGCTGGTCTTCCTCACGACGATGAAGGAACTCCCGGCGACGCTGATTCTGCGGCCACTCCGCTTCGACACCCTCGTGACGTACATCTGGCGGGTCCAGGAGGCCGGGCTGTACGGCGCTGCCGCCGTGCCGGCGCTCGTCCTCGTCGTCGTCTCTGGTCTCTCGATGGCAGTCATCCTCGCACAGGAACAGCGGACGGACTGACGACCACCGATGGCCCGCTTCACTGAACTCGAATGGGGTCGGCTGGCGACGGCCGCACTCGGCGTGCTGGCCGCCGTCGCCGTCGCGTTCCTCACGACGGAGGTGTTCCCCTACCACTCGCTGAACCACGACGAGGGGGTGTACCTCCAGCAGGCCGCGATGCTCCTGGAGGGGCAACTGTTCCTCCGGCCGCCCGTGGAGGGTGCGTTCCGGCCGTGGTTCTTCGTCGAGAGCGAGAACGGGATGTATCCGAAGTACGCGCCCGTGGCGGCGACGATGTTCGCCGTCGGGAAACTGTTCGGCGGGTACCGCGTGGCGCTGGTCGCCATCGCCGCGGGGAACGTCCTCGGCGTCGTCGGCCTCGTCCGGGAGGTCTTCGACCGCCGGACCGGTCTCCTCGCGGGCGCGTTCGTCCTCGCGTCGCCGCTGTTCCTCGTCGACTCCTCGGTGTTCCTCCCGTACGCACCGACGACGTTGCTGAACCTCGCGTTCGGTTACGCCTACCTC
Source organism: Haloarcula rubra (assembly GCF_019599465.1). GTDB lineage: Archaea > Halobacteriota > Halobacteria > Halobacteriales > Haloarculaceae > Haloarcula > Haloarcula rubra. The sequence continues at coordinate 261,754 of NZ_RKLR01000003.1, read as the reverse complement.
GTCGCCGACCGGACCGGCGACCGGCGCTTCGCCGGCGTGGCGGGTGCGGCGATAGGTCTCGCCTTCTTCTCGCGACCCTACACCGCGGTGTTGTTCGCGGCGCCGTTCATCGTCCACGCCTGCTGGACGCTCTGGCGGGACCTCTGGGGTTCACTCCCCCGGCAGGCGACGACGGCGGTGCTGGGGTCGACCGGCGTCCTGCTCACGCTCGGGTACAACGCCGTCGTGACCGGTTCGCCGTTCCTGTTCCCGTACCAGGCGTTCGCGCCCGAGGACGGCCTCGGCTTCGGTCACCGGGAGATTCTCGCACACGAGGTCGTCTACACCCCGGAACTGGCCCTTCGGGCGAACCGACTGGTCCTCGAACTGTTCTTCACCGAGTGGGTCACCGGCGGGCTACTGGGCGCTGGCCTCGCTGCCCTCGGTGTCGCCCTCGCCGTGCGGGCCGGGCTCACCGCCCGTCAGGCGGTCGTCGCGGGCATCGCCCTCAGCGTCGCGGCGGGGAACGTCTACTTCTGGGGGAACTTCAACATCCTCGGCGACCTCGAACGAGCGGGCGACGGACTCGTCTCCGCGCTCGGCCCGTACTACCACTTCGACCTGCTCGTCCCGACCGCGGCCTTCGCCGCTCGCGGCGCGCTCGGCGGCCTCCGGGCCGTCGAAGCCCGGAACAGTCGACGGTCGGCACGCGTGGTTCTGGCCGCGCTCGTCCTCCTGAGCACCGGCGTGCTGGGCGGAGTTACCGCCCAGAACATCGACGCCCCGCTCTCCGAGAACATGGAGGTGACCCGGACCTACGAGGACGCGTACGAACCGTTCGAGGACGGCCCACCCGACGACGCGGTCGTCCTCCTGCCGGACCCATACGGGGACTGGCTGAACCACCCGTTCCAGTACCTCCGCAACGACCCGGGGTACGACGGCGACACAGTCTACGCAATCGACGACGAACCGTTCGCGGTCCACGACGCGTTCCCCGACCGTCGCTTCTACCGATACGTCTACCGCGGGGCCTGGGCACCCTACGCCGGGTCGCCGAGCGACGCCTACCTCCAGCGGGTCCGCGACGTCGACGGGGAGCGGGTCGAACTGCGGACGACCGTGGGCATCCCCGACGGCGCCGTCGGCGTCACGGTGCGGGTCGGCGTCGACGGCAGGAGCGCGTACTACGTGGTGCCCGACCCCAGCGAAAACGTCTCGCTCGCGCTCCTCGTCGACGACGACGGGGCGAGGCTCCGTGGCGAGGTGCGCCCCCTCCAGAACGAGACGCTGGACGTCGACGGCAGGGAGACGGTCCGGACGACCGTCTTCGTCGACTACGGGGGCGGGAGCGGCTTCGCCTACCGGTTCGACCTCCCTGTGGACGCCGAGGACGACCGGGTGCGGGCGCTCACTCCCCGTATCGAGCGGTGCCGGAGCGCCCGTGCCTGCGGCGGTGCGGCCGCGTACGTGCCCGGGACTGGTCCCGACGGCGTCTTCGTCGAGACGAACCTGACTGCCATCGAGCGCAATCCATAAGTTTAGGCTCACCTAAGAGATCCGATATGGAACTGAGTCGTCGGGACGCGCTCGCGGCCCTGTCGGCGGCCGGCGTGGCAGTGGGCGGGGGCGGTGCCGTTCTCCTCGCCACCGACGACGAGAGCGGTGACACCACCGAGGAGTCAGCGTCGTCGGACTCACTCGACGAGAGCGAGTTCGAGACGCTCGCTGCGGCGGCCGAGGTGCTCTACCCCGACGAGGTGTCCGGTGTCGGCGAGTTCGTCCGCCGCTTCGTCAGGGGGCGAGCGCGCGACCGGCCGGACCACGCGGCCGGCATCGCCGACGCGGCCGCGTATCTCGACGAGTACGCGCGGGCGTGGTTCGACGACAGGTTCGCGACGCTGGCCCCCGCGACGCGGGAACAGGCACTGCGACGGATGAACGCCGACACAGTGGAGCCGGACCCCGATGGGTCTGACACACAGCGGGTGCGGTACTTCGTCGTCAACGAACTGCTGTTCGCGCTGTACGCCTCCCCGACCGGCGGGAAACTCGTCGGCATCGAGAACCCGCAGGGCCACCCCGGCGGGACACAGAGCTACCAGCGGGGGCCGGACGCGTGACCGCCGCCCGCCGTCTCGCCGACAGCGGTCACCGGCGCCCCGATTCCGTTACGTACATCCGGCTGGTGGCCACAGTCGGAGACGAGCGACGACGGCAGGCTCGCCCGGCTGGGTCCACTGGCCGACCACAGGAGCGTCGATAAGATGGCACACCAACAACCAGAACAGTACGTCTCGGACTTCGATACGGTCGAAGCGGCCGTCGAGGACCCCGAACGGATCGTCCTGGAGATGGACGGCGTCACGAAGGACTACGGTCAGGAGGTTGCCGTCGAGGACCTCTCGCTGTCGGTCAAAGACGGCGAACTCCTCACGCTGCTCGGTCCCTCCGGGTGCGGGAAGACGACGACGCTCCGCCTGCTCGCGGGGCTCGAACGGCCCACCGACGGGTCGATTTCGATCGCCGGCGAGACGGTCACCGGCGAGGGCGGGGACGCATTCCGACAGCCCGACCAGCGGGACGTGGGAATCGTCTTTCAGGACTACGCCCTCTTCCCCCACCTCTCGGTGGCCGAGAACGTCGCCTTCGGACTGACCGACCACGACGAGGCCGGGACCGAACAGCGTGTGGACGAACTGCTCGACTTAGTCGACCTCACCGACCACCACGACAAGATGCCGAGCAACCTCTCGGGGGGGCAGCAACAGCGGGTGGCGCTGGCCCGCTCGCTGGCACCCGAGCCGGACGTCCTCCTGCTGGACGAGCCGTTCTCGAACCTCGACGTCCGCCTGCGCGTCGAGATGCGTGAGGAGGTCCGGAAGATACTGAAACGTGCCGGCGTCACCGCCATCTCCGTCACCCACGACCAGGAGGAGGCCCTCTCCATCAGCGACCGGGTGGCGATAATGAACGACGGGACCGTCGAACAGGTCGGCGACCCGGCCACGGTGTTCCAGAACCCGGAGAGCCGCTTCGTGGCGAGTTTCCTCGGGCAGGCGAGCTTCCTCTCGGGGCGCGTCACCGAGGACGGCGTCGAGACGGCCCTGGGGACGTTCCCGCTGGAGCGTCTGAACGGCTCCGTCGAGGCCTACGACGGTGCGACGGTGGGCGTGCTCGTCCGGCCCGACGACCTGCGCGCGACGCCGACCAACGAATCGACCGCCGACGGATACGTCGTCCACCGGCAGTACAACGGCCCGTCGTTCGTCTATCGGGTGGAGCTCCACAGCGGCGACGTGGTTCACTGTATGCACAACCACGTCGAGACGTTCGACGCGGGCGAACCGGTCGAAGTCGACCTCGTCGCCGACCATCAGCTGGCGTGGTATCCAGCTGAATGAACCTGCTGCGACGGCCGCGGGTCCAGGCCGCCGTCGTCGCGCTGCTTGGCGGACTCGTCGTCTTCGCGCTCTCGCATCTCGTCTTCCCGTACCACACGAGCAACCACGACGAGGCCGTCTATCTCCAGCAGGCCGCGATGTTGCTGGAGGGGCAGCTATTCCTCCGCCCGCCGGTCGAGGACGTCTTCCGTCCCTGGTTCTTCGTCGAGAGCGAGCGGGGCCTCTATCCGAAGTACACGCCGGTCCCGGCCGCGATGTTCGCCGCCGGGAAACTGCTCGGCGGCTACCGTATCACGCTGGGGGTCGTCGCCGCCGGCGTCCTCGTCGGGACCTACCACACCGTTCGCGAGACCTTCGACGCGCGGACCGGCGTCGTCGCGACCGTCCTCACGCTCGCCTCACCGCTGTTCCTCGTCGACGCCTCGGTGTTCCTCTCGTACGTTCCGGCGACGTTCTGGAACCTCGGGTTCGCCGCGAGCTACCTCCACGCGGACAGGACCGGGAACCGGCCCACCGCCGCCATAGCGGGTGCCTGTGTCGGCGTCGCCTTCTTCACGCGACCGTACACCGCAGTGCTGTTCGCGACGCCGTTCGTCTGCCACGCGCTCTGGTCGTGTCGAACGCTCCGACGGCCAGTCGTCGAACGGGTGGGCCTCACCGCCGCCTTCGGTCTCGGCGGCGTCATGCTGGCGGTGACCTACAACACGCTCACCACCGGGGACCCGTTCGTGTTCCCGTATCAGGCGTTCGCCCCGAACGACGGACTCGGGTTCGGCGAGCGGTCGATTCTGGGGTACTCCCGGGAGTTCACGCCGGCACTCTCGCTCGCGGCCAACGGCGAACTCCTCTGGACGTTCGCGACGCGGTGGCTGGTCGCCGGACCGCTCGGGACGCTGGCGGCCGCCGTCGGCGTCGTCGCCGTCAGTAGACGCGGGTTCGACGCTCGGCAACTGGCGCTCGGCGGCGTCTTCCTGACCGTCCCGCTCGGGAACCTCTACTTCTGGGGGACGGTCAACATGCTCGGCTCGCTGTCGGACCCGACGGACGGGCTAGTCCGCTTTCTCGGCCCGTTCTACCACGTCGACCTGCTCGTCCCCGCCGTCGCGTTCGGTGCCGTCGGCGTGCTGTGGGCCGCCGATAGGCTCCGGACGCTGGTCGAAGTCCGTGTCCCGTCACAGCACGTCCGTCCAGTACTCCTCGCGGTCGCGCTCGTCTGTGCGACGGTCGGCGGTGCCGCGGCCGTGACGACCGCCGCGGAACCGCTCCGGGACAACCACACCGTCACACAGCAGTACGAACGGGCCTACGCGCCCTTCGAGGACCGCGACCTGTCGAACGGCGTCGTCTTCCTCCCGACGCCACACGGCGACTGGCTGAACCACCCGTTCCAGTACCTCCGCAACGGCCCCGAGTTCGACGGCGAGACGGTGTACGCGATGCAAAACCGGCAGTTCGCGGTCGTCGACAGCTACCCCGACCGTCGGTACTACCGCTACGACTACCGAGGCGAGTGGGAACCCTACCGCGGACAGGCAGTCGAACCGAAAATCCAGCGGGTCCGCCTCGTCGAGGCCGGGACGGTAGTCACGACCGTCGACGCAGCGGCCCCCGCCCCGGCGCGCCTCGCGTCGGTCCGTCTCACGAACGGGGACTGGTCCGTTACGGCCGCGGTCGACGGCACGGACCCACTCTCCCTCCGTCTGGTGACCGATGCCCAGAGCACGCGAGTTCGAGGGGCCGAGTTGAACGAAACCGTCGCCGTTCCCACGCCCGACCGCGGAACCGTGACACTCGTCGCGTTCGTGGACTACGGCACCGGTGCAGGGTACGAGTACCGGGTGGAACTCCCCGTCGACCGGGAGACCGACGAGGTGCGAACGCTCACGCCACGGCTGGAAGTATGCTGGACGGAACAGCGGTGCGAGGGACGGGCGGCGCACGTCCCGGACAGCTACCAGTACGACATCGACCTGAACGTGACGGTGAGCGCGACGGCTGACCCGAGTCGGGACTGACGGGAAGGGTCGGGGCGGCCGTATCGTCGCCGCGAGTAGGCGACTCGTCCGCCGGGAGAGCTACCGGAACCGCTCTTCGAGAGCGACGCGGACGATGGAGCCCGCGATTTCGAGGCCGCCCGAGAACGGGTCGAGTTTCGTCTCGCCCTTCCGCTCGTCGTACTCGATGGGGCGCTCACGCACGTCGTACCCACGCATCAGCGGCCGCATCAGCAGTTCCGCCGACAGGCCCGTGTTCTCCGTCCACCGAATCTTCTGGACGACGTCACGCCGATAGGCACGCATCCCGGTCGTCGTGTCGTGGACGCGTTCGCCCATGAGGACGCTCGCGAGGAGTGCGAACAGTTCGTTGCCGAGTTTGTTCATCCCGGGCATCTCGTCGGCGCCGTAGTAGAGGCGGTCGCCGCTGACGACGTCCGCCCCGTCGTTTATCTCGGCGAGGAAGTCGGGGAGTCGCTCCATCGGGTAGGTGTCGTCACAGTCGGTCGTGACGACGACCGGCCGGTCCGGGGTCAGCACGGCTTCGCGGACGGCGACGCCGTACCCCTGTGGTTCCTGTTCGACGACGGTGGCACCGTGGTCGCGGGCTATCTCCGGCGTGCGGTCGCTCGACCCGTCGACGCAGACGACCTCCGCCCGGCCGTCGGTCACCTCGTCGATGTCCGAGAGCACCGTCCCGATAGCTTCGGCCTCGTTGTACGTGCCCATCACGACCGCCAAATCGTCGAACGTATACTCGGACGAGCGCTCCGCGGCGGGTTGCTGTGTACTCATTACAGACCACTCTCTGCTCACGCCTCTTGAATTTTTAGGTTCGCCAAAATCTCCTACTCCGACAGGTAGGTCGCCATCGGCGTCCCGTCCTGCCAGACGGCGTCGAACAGTTCCCGACCCCACTGGACGGCCGTCTCCGCCGTCGAGAACACTTTCGCGTCCGGCCAGTCGCCGTCGTGGTCCGGGAGCGTGAGGATGACCCACTCCTCGGAGACGCCGAGGGCGAACGGCACCGACGAGACGCGGACCGGCGTCTCCTCGTAGCTCCGCGAGTACGGCCCGTCGTCCATCTCCAGCAACACGTCGTCGACGACCTGCCGCCCGACGACGAGTCGCGAGTCGGCGTTGTCGGGCATCACCTCCTGATACTCCCGGTGATACATCGGGGACACTATCTCGCAACTCTCGACGGCCTCGACTTTCGAGACCACCCACGGGACGAGACCCATGAGGTCGTGTTCTGCACGCTCTTTCACATCGTAGGCTCCCAGTTCGGGGAGGCGGCATCGGAAAGACTGCGGCAGGACGCTGGTGTCGTGGCGTTCCCAGTACGTCTCGTTCGCCGCGATGAGTCTGTCCGTCGCTCGCTGTCGTTCCAGCGTATCGCCGACGAGACGTCCGGCCCCGGTCAGCCGCCACCCGTCCGGCGTCTCGGTCACTACCCCTCTGTCGTCGAGGTTCGACAGCGCCTCGTAGACTGCCGACTCACTCGCGTCCACTGCGGCCAGCAGTACGTCCGTCGGCCCCGGCCGCTCACAGAGTGCGTCGACGACGTCGGACCGAACCGTGGACGAACCGACGTACCGAACGAGCGAGTCCGAGGCCATTATTCGTACGACTCAGTAGTGAAATCGAAAACACATATCGGTTTCCATTACCGTCGGACCGTTCCGCGCAACGTGAGTCGACGAACGCCCTGTGGAGAGTTCCGCTCGGAGATACTCGCACCTTTTTGTTGTACTGGCGAGGAGTACACATGCTGTCTGCCCGAAACAGCGTCCCCGCTGACGATGCCGCCGCCACGCGGCATCTACGCGACCGACACGCGGCGACCAGCGGGTCGCCGCTCCGTCCCGTCGTGGGCACGCGCCCACGCACTCATTGTCCTTTCACCCGTCAGGCAGTCGGTGGCTCGTCCCGACCGATCTGTATCTCGTAGGCTTCGATGTCCTCGTAGGCCGCCACCTGTCCGCCCACGTCGACGGGGCCGTCCGCGGTTTCGACGACCAGCGTCGCTATCTCCCGGTTGGGGCCGAACGAGGCCTCCGCTACCTTCCCCTGAGCGACCCAGTGGTCACCGGTCATCACGTCACGACCCTCGATGGTGGCGTAGAACTCGCCGTCGAGTGTCGTCAGGTCGGAGATACACCGGCGAATCGTTCCGTACCGACGCGGGAACGGGAGTTCCATGCCGTCCGAGGCGATGACCTCCGCGGTGGTCCAGAGGACCGTGTTGAGGAACCCGGAGACGAGGAAGCCCAGTTCCGAGCGGTTGAAGATGACGCCGTAGCGGTCGGTGTCGCCACGGATGGACTCCCGGGTCGCGTACATGGAGTAGTTCCCGTCGGCGACGGCGACCACCGGCGTCGTGATGCCGCGGCGTCCCTTGACCGTCGTCGCCACGGAGTGGTAGTCGAACGTCTCCGGGTCGGGGGCCTCCGAGGACGGCGAGAGGAGAATCTCGATGGCGATGCCGGAATCGCGCCGGTCGGCGAGCTGTGACTCGAACCGGTCCAGTAGCGACGGCGTCAACGAGAGCGTCAGTTCGTACTCCGCCGTCTCGATGATGTCGTCGAGATACCGGAGGATGGTCGGCCGGGACTTCACGAGCGAGACGGCTTCGGGTTCACGGGCCGGCGCGGTGTAGCGCGTCGAGAGGTCGTCGACGAGGTCGTCGAGCGAGTCCTGGATGTCGCCGAACGCCTCCCTGGGGTCGATGGCGAGGACCTTCATCGGCCGGGACTCCTTCAGTTCGACGAGGCCGACGTCGCTCAGACTTCGGACGGTGTCGTACACTCGAGGCTGCGGGATATCGGTGTTCTCCGATATCTCAGAGGCTGTCAGTTCGCCGTGTTGGAGGACGGCCAGATACGCCGCAATCTCGTACTCGCCGAGATTGAAGCGTGCAATGACCTGCTCGAGTGACGCCTCCAGGTCGTCACTGGACATACGACGGCGTTCTCCGCTCGACTACAAAGAAGTTCGGCTATCGCCGCGCTACCGCATGGGCGGCGACTCGGCGGCTTCGAGTTCGCGGTTTCGGAGCGCCTCTCCGGAGTGCCTGTCGAACAGGTGGATGGCCTCCTCGGGGAACTCAGCGACGAGGGTCTGCTTCGAGTCGACGCTCTTCATCCCGTCCAACACGGCGGTGAAGAGGTTGTCCTCGTCCACTTCGCTCCCCTCGAAGACGAGGTGGACGACGTTCTCGTCGCCCATCGGTTCGACGACGTCGACCACGGTACGGTAGTCGTGGTTCGACTCGACAGCGGACTTCAGCGACACGTCCTCCGGCCGGATACCGAGGACGAGGTCCGTCTCCCCACCGAGAGACGCAACTGTCGCCTCGGAGAGTTCGTACTCGAACTCGTCGGCCACGAGCGTCGACCCTCGCAGTTCCACGTCGAAGAAGTTCATCGACGGCTCACCGATGAAGCCACCGACGAACAGGTTGTTCGGCTGGTGGTAACACTCCAGCGGCGTCGCACACTGCTGGAGGACGCCGTCGTTGAGAATCGCCACCCGGTCGGACATCGTCATCGCCTCGACCTGATTGTGGGTGACGTACACCGTCGTCACGCCGAGGTCCTCCTGCAGTTGCTGGAGTTCGGTACGCATCTCCGCCCGCAGTTTGGCGTCTAAGTTCGCCAGCGGTTCGTCCATCAGGAACACCGCCGGGTCCCGGACGATTGCCCGGCCCAGTGCGACGCGCTGTTGCTGCCCACCAGAAAGGTCACTGGGCGGTCGCTCCAGAAGCTCGGGAATGCCGAGTAGCTCCGCGGCCTCTTCGACCCGCACGTCGATTTCGTCGTCGGGCATGTCCGTCGACTCCTCCAGCCCGAAGGCCATGTTCTCACGCACGGTCATGTGCGGGTAGAGGGCGTAGGACTGGAACACCATCGCCACGTCCCGTTTGGTCGGCGGGACGTCGTTCATCACCGACTCACCAAGTCGGATTTCGCCCTCCGATATCTGTTCGAGGCCCGCTATCATCCGGAGCGTCGTGGACTTCCCACACCCGGACGGGCCCACCAGTACCAGAAACTCGCCGTCGGCGATATCTATCGAGACATCGTCGACAGCGACGATTTCCTCGCCGTCGTCGTCGAATATCTTCGTTACGTTGTCGAGTGTCAGACCTGCCATCGCTTACTTCCCCATTGAGTTACTGCTGTTTGTAATCTTTCGATGCTGGCTGGGCACTCCCAGACCTGTACCGTCTGAAGCCCCCGCAGGATAACGTATATACCTATCGCTATCCGGGCTGCGCCGAAAGAATCGCGGTTCGAGACGGCCTTACAGGTTGCTGTAGGCGTCCACAATCTGGCTGATGACCTCGTCGTTCGAGGAGCCAGTGATGAGTGCGCTTATCGCGGAGCCGACGCCGGACTTGACCGACGGCTTGACAGCCAGCCCGTGCTGGAGGGACGGGGGCTGTGCGTCGGAGTTGCCGAAGTCCTCGATCTGGTCCTGCGAGAACGCGTTGAACGGCTCCGTGTTCGCGTCCGTGCGCGGTGGGATGGACCCCTTCTTGGGGTTGAACAGCTCTTGGCCCTCGGTGGTCCCACAGTAGCGGCACCACTTCGTCGTCGCGTCCGGCGACGGGTTGGCCGTCGGGTACGGGAACGAGTCCATGTTCAGCATGTAGTTCCCCTCGGTGCCGGGGAAGGTGATTTGGTCCCAGTCTTCGCCGTACTCGAAGCCGTCCGTGCCGACGTAGGTGCCAGCGGCCCAGTCACCTTGGTGGATGAAGCCGGTCTCGCCGTTGATGACGCCCGAGTTGGCCTCGGTCCAGGAGATGGACCCGGCGTCGCTCGGGTAGTACTCGCTGTACTCGCGGACGATGTCGAGGGCGTTCGCGATAGCGTCGCGGTTGGCCTCGATGTTGCCTTCGACCCACGTCGCGTTGTAGGTGTCGGCGTCGGTGAGGCCGAGGAAGATGGTCGCGAACATCTGGACCGTCGACCACGCGGAACCGGTCTGGTGGGCCATCCCGGTGTAGCCCGCGTCGGAGACGGCCGCGAGGGCGTCCGTCACGTCCGACGGCGTCTCGAGCGAAGACGGGTCGACACCGGCGTCCTCGATGACGCTGACGTTGTAGAACAGGTTGTTGATACGGTGGATGTTCAGCGGGACGGTGACGTAGTTACCGGCCGGCTGTGCCGCCTCTTTGACGCCACCGAGGTAGGCGTCTTTCATGCCGTTCTGGCTCCAGACGGACTCCTCGATGTCCTCGAGGAGGTTCGCGTCGGTGAACGGGATGAGCGCCTTGCCGGGCCACTGCTGCCACGTACTCGGGTGGCTCCCGTTCTGGACACGTGTCCGGATGTTGGTCTGCAGGTTGCTCCCTGCCCCACCGGCGACGAGGTTGTCGTCCGTCGCGACGTTCGGGTAGGCCTCCTTGAAGCCCTCGAACAGCGCGTTGATGGCCGCGTTCCCGTCACCCTCGCCCCACCAGTGGGCGACTTCGAGGGTGTTGGTCTGCGTGGTCGTGTCGCTGCCACCGTCGCTGCTGCTGCCGTCGCCGCTGCTGCCGTCACTGCTGCCGCCGTCGCCACCGCTGCCGCCGTCGCCACCACAGCCAGCGAGCGATGCGGCACCTGCCGCACCAGCAATCCGGAGAGCGTTACGCCTTGTCAGCCGCTTGTCAGAGTTGTCGTCAGTCATGGTTGCACCAATACCTCATCATTCCTTATTGAGGATTCGCACTTAATACTTCTGTATGACAACAGCGCCCATTTCACCAACCGGAAAACGCGAATTGTACCTTCGCAGTCTGTCGGTTAGTACTTAATTCGGATACGGATGAATAATTCGACCGAGCGAAAAATGTAAAATTATTTTCCGCTCTTTACGCGTCTCAAGTCTTGGAATTTGGATTGGCCTACCATGATATCGCAAGTGAAAACTCGGCCGCGCCGGAGTTCGGGAGTGGCCGGGACTAGAGCGTGTCGAACTCGACGACCGCCTTTATCTGTTCGTCGTCGTCGACGAAGGCCGGTGCGACGTTCTCCGGGTCGGCGACCGTCGTGATGAGGTCGTCCAGCAACCACTCGGGCATGTCCTCCAGCGTGTCGATGGCGTACTCGAAGTGCTTGACGTGGGAGTTGACGGTCCCGACGAGGCACTTGTTGTGGAGGACGAGTTCGTTGTGCAGCGACCCGCCGTCGACTTCGAAGTCCCACGGTTCCGGGATACCCAGCAGGGCACCGACGCCGTTGGGTGCGAGGGCGTGGACCGTCTCGACGACGTGCGGCGCGAAACCCGTGGCCTCGTACATGTAGTCGATAGACTCGTGGGCTTCGGGAATCTGGTCGACGGACGTCTGCCGGGAGTCGACGTACGTCGCGCCGAGTTCCTCGATGATGTCGACGGTCGGGTCCGGTCGGTCGCGGCGCCCGACGCAGTACGTTCGGTCGAACGTCTGACCCAGCATCCACAGCGTCAGCAGGCCGAGCGAGCCGTTACCCAGCACGCAGGCCGCCTCGGGCCGCCACTCGAACGGCTCGCGCGTCGCGAACGCGTGCTCGTTCGCCTTCTCGGTGATGGAGACGGGTTCGACGAACAGGCCGTACTCGGCGAGGTCGGCAGCGATGGGGACGAGGAAATCGGCCGGCGAAGTGAAGTACTCGGCCATGTAGCCGTGTGCGCCCACGATACCGCGCTCGAAGTACTCGCCGTCGGGTGCCATGTCCGGTTCGCCGCGGCGGAAGTACTCGTTCGTCTCGCCGTCGGGTTTCCGACGGACCGTCGGGACGACGACCTGCCCCTCCTCCAGTCCGGTCCCGTTCGGGTCCTCGACGACACCAACCGCCTCGTGACCCAGAATCATGTAGTCCTCGCCCTCGGGGTACCCACCATGTGCCCCGGCGATAACTTCGTGGTCTGTGCCGTCGACGCCCACGCGAAGAGTCTTGACGAGAGCCTCCCCGTGGGCCGGTTCGGGCCGCTCTATATCGAGTAACTCGGGTTCGTCACCGTCCCGTGTCACACCAATCGCTTTCATAACCTACCGGACTGTGAGAGTACTCGGGATTAAGTCTTTCTTCACCATTATTCGGCGACTAGTCGAGCGATATCGCACGGCCCTGCTCGCTGGACCGGTAGATGGCGTCCATCACTCGCTGGACGGTCAGCGCCTGTTCGACGGTGTTCGTCTCCGGTGGCTCGCCGGCCGCGACAGCCTCGACGAACCGCTGCTGTTCGATGGCGTGCGCTTCCTCGTCACGAGTCTCTATCTCGCTGGTCCGGTGGTGCATCACACCGGTCGACGCCGTCTCGTACAGTTCCAGCGAGCTGTCGGCGAGGTCCAACCCCGCGCCGGCCTCGTCGCCCCGGACGTAGTACTGCTGGCTGTCCGGTCGGTTGGTCGCCCACGCCACTTCGAGGGTGACCGTCGACCCGTCGGCACAGCGGATGAACGCGCTCGCCGAGTCGTCGACGCTGAACTCGTCTGCCCCCTGGTCTTCGCCCCACATCGTCACGTACGCGTAGTCGTCGTCGGTCCCGAACTGGGCCCGCGTCTCGCCCGAGACTTCGACCACGTCTGGGTAGCCGAGCAGATACAGCGAGAGGTCGATGGCGTGTGCGCCGATGTCGATGAGCGAGCCACCGCCAGCGATGGGTTGCTGTGTGAACCACGACCCCCGTCCCGGGACGCCGCGGCGGCGGATGTAGTCGGCTTCGACGTGTGTCACCTCGCCCAGCGTCCCGTCCTCGGCGTACCCGACGAGGGCCTGTACGGGGTTCGCGAACCGATTGTGGAACCCGACCATACAGAACCCCGGTGCGTCGGCGGCAGCCGCGGCGATACGTTCGGCGCTCGCGAGCGAGTGTGCGAGCGGTTTCTCGACGAACACGTCGAGTCCCGATTCGAGCGCACCGACGACGTACTCCTCGTGGAACTTGTTCGGCGTGGTCACGAGGACGGCGTCGACGTTCGCGTACAGCTCGGCGGGGTCCTCGTACACCGTCGCGTCGTACGCCTCGGCGAACGACTGTCGGGCGTCAGGGTCGACGTCCATACCCGCAGTGACGATGTCGCCGAGACCCGCTTGCTGGAGTCGGTCGCAGTGGAGGTGGGCGATGTTGCCGAGTCCGACGAAACCGAGACGGACTGTCGAGATGTCGGTCATATATCTGCTGTCACTGATGGATGACAGCGGACGAGACGAGAAAAGGGTCCCGGGTCAGTACAACTGCTTCTCGCGTTCTTCGCGCTCTTCTTCGCGTTCCTGCTTGGCCTTCTGTGCACGCCTGCCGCGCCGGTACTCGACGATGCCCGGGATTATCTTGTTCTTCAGGTCCAGTACGAACGACCCGATGCCGTACGCCCAGAAGAAGAACAGGACCAGCATGAGGCTGAACCAGACGAGTCCGGGTAGCTGGTCTAACATCGTGGGACTCAGTCGTCGGATTCGGCCTCGCTGCCCGCCGCCCCGGCACCGGTGTCGACAGGCTCGAGTTTGTGGACGAGCGCCTCACCCGTCGCGCTGTCGAAGATGTGGACGTTGCGGCGGTCGATTGCCACCTCGATGTCCTCTTCCTCCCGAATATCCGAATCCGGTTCGATGCTCATCAGGAGTTGGTTGTTCGTCGTCTGTTCCTGGTCCATCGACGTCTCGCTCTCGTCCAACAGCATGTAGGCGAATATCTCGTCGCCCATCGGTTCGAGGATGTCGACCCGCGCGGAGATGAGCGAGGACGGGTCTCTGATTTCGCTCCGGAGTTCGCCGGGGTAGATGTCTTCCGGGCGAATGCCGATGGTCACCTCGTCGCCGACGCCGAGTCCCTCGACCGTCGCGGGGTCGAACGCCAGCGAGAAGTTCGGCGTCTCGATGGTGTTCTCCGAGACGGTCCCGGAGACGAAGTTCATCGACGGCGACCCGATGAAGCCCGCGACGAACAGGTTGTCTGGCTCGTTGTAACAGGTCAGCGGCGGGTCTATCTGCTGGAGACTCCCGCTGTTGAGGACGGCGATGCGGTCAGAGAGCGTCATCGCCTCCTCCTGGTCGTGGGTGACGTAGATGATGGTGGTGTCCAGTTCCTTGTGCAGGCGCTGGAGTTCGGTCCGCATGTGGACCTTGAGCTTCGCGTCCAGGTTCGCCAGCGGCTCGTCCATGAGGAACACGTCCGGTTCACGGACGATTGCACGGGCGATGGCGACACGCTGACGCTGACCGCCGGACATCTCGTCGGGCATCCGGTCCAACATCCCCTCTAGCTGGACGATTTCCGAAGCCCGTTCGACCCGCCGGTCGATTTCGTCCTGCGGGTAGTCCCGCAGGCGCAGGCCGAAGGAGATGTTGTCGTAGACGTCCATGTGGGGGAACAGCGCGATGTTCTGGAACACCATCGCGATACCCCGGTCTTTCGGTGGGAGGTTCGTCACCTCGCGGTCGCCGATGTACACTTCGCCCTCGCTGGGGATGGTGAGGCCGGCGATGGTCTCCATCGTCGTCGACTTCCCACACCCGGAGGGACCGACGAAGCAGATGAACTCACCGTGGTCGATGTCGAGGTTCATGTCGTCGACCGCGGTGACGATTTCACCCTGGTCGTCGTAGCGTTTCGTGACGTGTTCGAGTTTGACTCCTGCCATTGTTGTATTACTCCTTGAGTGCGCCTGAGGTCAGTCCGCTGACGATGCGTTCCTGTGCGACGATGACGAGGATGACGACGGGGAGCACCCCGACGATGCTCGCCGCCGCCATGAGGTTGAACTGCGTGGTGTACTGGGTCTGGTAGCTCAGAATCCCACCGACGATGGGCGACCACTTCGCCGCCTCAGGCGACGTCGCCATGATGGAACTGAAGAAGTACTCGTTGTACACCGCGATAAAGGTTAGCACGGATGCCGTCGCCACACCGGGTGCCGACAGCGGCATGATGACCCGGAACAGCGCACCCAGTCGCGTGGTCCCTTCGACACGGGCGGCGTCCTCCAGACCGTCCGGAATCTGCCCGTAGAACGTCGTCAGGATGAAGATGGACAGCGGCATGAACAGCGCGCTGAACGGCAGCACCATCGACCCCGGCGTGTTCAGCAGGCGCGGCGGCGTGAACAGCGGGATGCTCGTGAACGGGATGGTGATGGCCTCGTTCCCGGCGAACGCCTGGAACAGCGGGATGACGAACGCGGCGGGCGGGAAGTAGCTGATCGCGAGGATGCCCAGCATCAGCAGTGCGCGGCCGGGGAAGCGGAGTCGACCGAACACGTAGCCAGCCAGACTCGCGACGAACAGGACGATGACCGTCGTCGTGACGGCCAGCGCGAAACTGTTCAGCATGTAGAGGTGGAACGGCACCTGTTCGAACACCGTGACGAACGCCGCGGGGTTGAACCCTTTCGGGACCGGCAGCGGGAAGGTCCCGCTGACGCCGAACAGGTTGACGGTCGGGAGGAAACTCCCGGCCAGCAGGTTCCCTTCGGGCGTCACCGCGAGAACGGCGAGCCAGTAGAACGGGAACAGCGTCGTGACGAGGAAGAACACCATCGCTGCGTAGAACAGCGCCCGGTACACTCTCTCCGGGTTCTGGATGGCTCCCTGCGTCCACCGTGCGAGCGGTCCGTCGCTGTCTTCCGGTTCTTGGGTCGTCGTAGCCATGTTATATCGCGTCCTCCCCCTGCCACACGATGATGCCCATCACGACGAGACCGATGATGGCGGCCGTCACGAACGCGATGGCCGCCGAGGTGCCCTCACGGGTGTTGAACGTCGCGACGACCATGCAGGACAGTGACGGGACCACGGCACAACTCGACACCGTGTCGATGATACCGTACACCCGCATCGCCTGCACGGAGCGGAACAGCACCGCGACGCCGATGGTCGGCAGGATGAGCGGGAACGTGATGAGTTTGAACTGTTGCCACTTCGTCGCGCCCGCGACCTTCGCGACGTCGTAGAGGCCGCGGTCGATGCTCTGGAGGCCCGCCAGTATCAGCAGGGCCATGAACGCCGACGTCTTCCAGATGTCCGCGACGATGATGATGAACGTCGCACTCGCTGTGTCGTTCAGCGTGTTGGTGGGTGCCAGCAGGCCGAGGTCGGCCAGCGGCGGCGTCGCGAACCCGACGTTCGAGTTGAACATCAGGAAGAATATCATCCCCTGAATGACGATTGGCACCGCCCACGGGATGATGATTGCCGCACGGACCCACCGTCGCCCGTAGAAGTCCTGGTCGAGGATGAGCGCCTGTCCGAGGCCGATGAGGGTCTCGAACAGGACACTCACGACGGCGAAGATTATCGTGATGACCAGCGCGCTGTTGAGCAGGCTCGTGAACTCGAAACTACTCGGCAGGAACGTCGTCCCACCCGGGAGGTAGCGGTTCTTCTCTCCCGTGAACAGCCCGACGTAGTTGTCGATGCCGACGAAACTGGTGCTGGTCAGGTCCGTCGAGACGGCGTACAGCGACAGTTCGAACGTCCGCAACAGCGGATAGAGGGCGACGACGCCGAGCAGTACGAATACGGGTATCAGCAACAGGTACGCGTACTGCGTGTCGCTCAGGTTCTCCATCCACCGCATCAGATCGACGAGCGCACCCGAACGTTGTGACTCCCTCCCTGTTTCTGTACTCATCTATGCATCTCCCTCCTGGCTGGGGTCCGCTCCATAATCAATAATAACTTAGGTCTGTTGTAAAACTAGGCTGTGAGTCTTACGAGGACTCGGTGGCCTGGAGGTCCGACTCGAGCGTCTGCATCGCGCTCTCGGAGGACGTCTCCTGCCCGACCGCCCGGTTGGCCTGCTGGGCGATCTTGCTCGACTGGTCGCTCCAGACGGCGGTCACCGGGCGCGGCATCGTGTTGTTACCGGCGACCTGCAGCGTGTCCATGTAGCGGCCGACGACGGGCACGTTCCGCGCCTCGTCGGAGTTGAACAGTTCGGGCCGCGGCGGCAGCCAGCCCTGGATGGACAGCAGCCTGAGCTGGAAGTCCGGCTGCATCGCGGCGCGGATGACCTCGGTGACGGCGTCCTTCTGGCCGCTGTTCGGGTTGACCGTCATGTGCCAGCCACCGAGTGCGGCCGTCGTACCGCCGGTGCCGGGCTGTGCGGCCTCGCTCTCGGGCACGGCGTACGGGATGGGCATCGCGCCGAGGTTCTCGCCGAGGGCGGGGTCTTCGGTCTCCTCCGGGTTCCGACCGGTGAGCGCGAGCGAGTAGGGCCAGTTGCGGTGGAAGACCGCGTTGCCCTCTGCAAACGGCGCACGGGCGGATTCCTCGGTCCAGCCGAGGATGTTGGTCGGCGTGAAGCCGCCGCCGTAGCTGCTGAACTGCCCGCCGAAGTCTTCGTCGTGGACGAACTTCCGCATCATGTTCAGCGAGTTGATGACCTCCGGGCGGTTGACCGTGATAGGTCGCTCGCCGACCGGCCCGAAGAGGTTGTCGCGGCCGCCGAAGTAGGCGCCGCCCCACGAGGACATGACCTCGTTGAACGTACAGCAGGAGGTCCCCTCGTAGATGTCCCACTGGGTGGTGAAGCCGAAGTCCGTGTCGGAGTTGTCGTGGACGTCGGCGGCGATGTTCGACCACTTCTCCCACGTCATCGGTTCCGTGGCCCAGTTCTCGGACTCGGGACTGTAGCCGGCTTCCTCGACGAGGTCCTTGCGGTACTGCATCGTCGGGAAGTCCGGGAACACCGGGACACCGTAGAGGTCCCCGCTGCCGGGGTCTCGTGCGGTGTCGGTGAACGCAGTGAAGTAGTTATCGGAGACGTCCGAGAGGAGTTCCTCCGGGAGCGACTCCGAGAGGTTCTGGAGCTGACCGCGCTGGATGAAGATGTTCGTCCAGCCGTTGTCCATCAGGAACATGTCCGGGTCCGTCTCGCCGGCGTTCAGGAGCCGGTTGTAGTTGGCCCGGGCCTGCCCGGTGTCCTGGTTACGCGGGACGAACTCGACTTCGATGTCCTCGGGAAGCCCGTTCTCACGGAGGGCTTCCTTGATAGCTGGACCGTTGTTCTGGACTGCGACCGGGTCGAAGCCCCAGCGGACCGTCGTCGTATCGCCGCCACCGCCGCCGCCGTCGCCGGTCGAGCCACCGTCGCCGCCACCGCCGCCGCCGACGAAGTCTGCACACCCCGCTATCCCTGCTGCGACACCTGTCGCACCTGCTGCCCGAACGAACCGTCGCCGGGAAACGCCTGATGAGCTGTCGCCGTCTCTCGTGCCATTGTCCGACATGTCTAATCTGTGGTTGCAGGGGCAGCACTTAAAGGTTATCCATAATTAACCACAGGTGTTGTTAATAGCCTGTGAACCCGCCGTCAAACACAAAAATTCCTGACAGATACCGTGCTCGGCGAAGAGGTTCAACTTAACTTTTTGGTAATGACAAACGGTTATTTGTGACTGCAGCCGTCTTAAACGCGCAAACTGAGGTACTGTTTATTCGGCCGTGGATCGACCGGCAGTGAGTCCCTACTCGTACTCGACGCTCTCTATCGTAATCTCGGTGACTTCGATCTGCTCGAGGACCGCTCCCCAGCCACCGATGTCGTACGTCTCGCCGTCGACGTCGAGCGTGGCGCTGATTCGGCCGGCGAGTTGGGCCAGCGGAACGGGTTCGGTCCGGCCGAGGGAACTGCCGGTGTAGTCGACGTCGGTGATGTAGCCGGTCAACTCCACCTCGGCCTTCGTGTCGGTCTCGCGGCCTCTGACCGTCGCTTCTATCGACGCCCCCTCCTGCAGGAGCGGTTCGATGTCTCTGACCGCGTGCCGGAGGTCGACGTACGTCGTCGGCGTCTCGGGGCTCCGCTCGGTGTGGAGGGTGTCCCATATCTCCCAGAGGCAGGTGAGGAAGAACCAGTGGAAGAGGTAGGTGTGGGTCCGGTCGTTCACGAGGACGCCGTACTCGTTGACGGAGTGCCGGTGCGGTGCGAAACAGGTCCACGTGCGGTCGACGAGCACGAGGAAGGGTGCGGGGATGTCACGGTGGCGCACCTCCGTACACGTCCCCTCGAGGTCGGCCACGTTCGGCGCATCCTCGCCGGGTTCCGTACAGATGCTCAGTTTGATGTTGACGCCGCGTTCGTAGGCGGCCTCGAGTTCGGGCCGCAGTTCGTAGAACTGCGTCGGGTCGACGCCCAGTTGTATCTGGTTCTCCGCCGACTCGATGAGTTCGCGGGCGCGGTTGAGGACCGTATCGAACCGCTTGACGATGCTCACCTCGTGGTCGGAAATCTCCGGTTGGTTCCACCGGTCCTCTATCGTCTCCGCGGCGTCGAGGTACTTGTTCGACCGGGAGCGTAGGTCTTCGAGGACGCCGTCGGGGTTGCGAGCGCGGGCCGTGAGGCTGTCCTGTTGGAACGTCTCGATGTAGTCTTTCGATTCGAGGTCGCGGAGAACGTCGTAGATTCGAGGGTCCGGCACGTCGCACGACTCGGCGACGTCGGTGGCCGACGCCGTGCCGAGTTCGAGCAAGGCCACGTACGCCTCGGCCTGATAGGGGGAGAGGCCGGCGTCCTCTAGTATCGTCGTCAGTTCGTCGTCGTCCATGGGTGTGGGGAGCGTCTGGGTTCGGGTTGTGTGTCCATCGGTCGAAGCCTGTCAGTCCTTGCCTTTCACAGGCCATTGGGGGTACTTCGGCGCTTCGATACGGTCGAGTTCGTCGGCGGCGAGGTCGAGGTCGACCGCGGCGACGTTCTCTTCGAGGTGGTCCATAGTCCGCGGGCCGATTATCGGCGCGTCGACGACCTCCTTGTGGAGGAGCCACGCCAGACTGACCTGTGCGGCCGTCGCGTCTCTGTCCGCCGCGATAGCCCGTATCTCGTCCAGCACCGCCCAGTTCTCCTCGGTGAAGCGGTTCGCAGTGTACTCGTCCTCGCTCGCGCGCCCGGACGCTGGCGCGCTCTCACGGTCGTACTTGCCGGCGAGGAATCCGCCCGCCAGCGGCGACCACGGGATGACGCCGATACCCTCCTCGGCACACACGGGCAACAGGTTCGCCTCCTCGTGCCTGTCGACGGCGTTGTACTCCGGTTGCATACAGGCGAACCGCTCGTAGTCCTCGATGTCGGCGGTGTAGAGCGCTCTCTGGAACTGCCAGTTGGCCATCGTGCTCGCGCCGATGTACCGGACGTACCCCTCGTCGACGAGGTACGAGAGCGCGTCGAGCGTCTCCTCGATGGGCGTGTCGTCGTCCCAGCGGTGTATCTGATAGAGGTCGATGTGGTCGACGCCGAGTCGGTCCATGCTCGCGTGACACTGGTCGATGACGTGCTTCTTCGAGAGGCCACCGCCGTTCGGGCCGTCGAACATGTCGAAGTACACCTTCGTCGCGAGGACGAGTTCCGACCGTCGGTGCGAGTCGACGACGCTCCCGACTATCTCCTCGCTCTCGCCAGCGGAGTAGGCGTTGGCCGTATCGAGGAAGTTGATACCGAGGTCCAGGGCCCGTTCGACGATGTCTCGACTCCGTTCGACGTCGTTCAGCATCCACGGTTCACTACTGCCGAAGTTCATCGTCCCGAGACAGAGTTCGGAAACCTCCAGTCCCGTCGAACCCAGCGTCGTGTACGACATCTCCCCGTCGTTCATGAGGGTATCTAACAACACCTGTTGTTAAAAAGTTTGTTGGGTAGTAACAAGACTCTCCGCCTGAAGGGAAGGCTAATACTGTGGGAGCGATACGACCTCCTGATGGCCGAACTGGACTCGCTCCGCGAACCCGACCACACCGGGTCGAACAGATGCTGGCCGTGTACGCTCGTGAACGCCTGCCTCGTCGTGCTCTTCGTCCTCTGGTTGCGCGTCCGGAACAGGCGGCTGGCGAGTCTCGCCGTCGCGACAGTGGGTGTCGCGGCGATATACCTCCGTGGCTACGTCGTGCCGTACACGCCGCAGTTCGCGCCACGACTCGTCGCGGCGTCGCCCCTCCCGAACGAACTGTTCCACGACGCCGACGTTCGGGACCCCGAGTCAGAGCGCGAGTCGCTCGCCGAGACGGACCTCGACGGCGAGACGGTGCTGTCGGAACTCGCGGCGGCCGGCGTCGTCGAGGCCGACGGCGAGATGCTCCTGCTGACAGAGGACGTCGACGACGCGTGGCACGAGGAGATGGCCCACCTGTCGACCCTCTCGCTGTCGGCCCTCGCCGACGAGACGCGGCGGACGCTGGACACCGTCTCGGAGACAGACACGTTCACCGACGGGGCCGAGTGGGTCGTCATAGACGGTGAACTGGTGGGTCGCCCGGTCGTCGTCGCCGAACTGGCGGCCTATCGCGTCCTCGACGAGTACGTCGACGACGAGTCGGTCAGACTGGCCGGTGCAGCGTCGTTCCGGATGTTCCTCGACGAGTGTCCGGTGTGTGAGACCCCCTTAGCGGAGTCGTCCGAAGTCTCGTGCTGTGGTGGCTACACCAAACCGAACCAGTCGCCGGACGACATCCTCGTCTGTCCGGCGTGTGAGCAGCGACTCTTCACGTTCCCGAGCGAGTGAGCGGTCGGTTCAAAATCGGCGGGAAGGTGTCCCGCCATACGTCGACTGGTGACAACCATGCTCGCCGGTCTGACAACCGGGCGAAGGTGGGTGGTGGGGGGTTGGCCGGGCGTACGACGGTGGTGGGAAGTGAGGGCGTGTGGGGGTGCGATGGCGTTCGCAGTCGCCCTCAGTGGTGCCGTCTGCGCCGTTCGGCCACGAACGACGGATACGACCCAGCCAGCAATGGGTAACAACGCCCGTTGTAAAAAGTTTTCGGCGGGCAAACGGGCCGGTAGCATTGCCTATTAAGTCGTGCCACCCGGAGTGACCAGTATGAAGAACATCGACGACCTCGTCGACAGCGCCGCCGACCTCGCCGAGCGCGGCCTGTCGAAGGGCGAAATCGCCGACGAACTGAACGTCTCCCGGGAGACTGCCAGTTGGTTGGTCGAGCGGAGCGGTACCGGAGCGACGCCGAAGAGCACGACCACCAGCGGCCCCCACGACATCCACGTCGACTGGTCGGCCGTCGGCCGCGACAGCAACCGACTGCACCACGTCGGGTGTGCGATGGCCGACCTGCTCTCGAAGCAGGGCGAGGACGTCGACCTGACAATCGGCATCGAGAAGGCGGGCGCACCGCTGGCGACGACGGTGGCACGACAACTCGACACCGACCTCGGCACCTACGCGCCGACCAAACACCAGTGGGACGACGACGATAGCGGCACCAGCGACGGGACGTTCTCCCGGAACTTCGCTCAGATTCGCGACCGCGACTGCTACGTCGTCGACGACACGATAACGAGCGGCAACACCATGACAGAGACGGTGGACGCGATTCGCGAACAGGGCGGCAACCCCGTCGCCTGCGTCGTCCTCGCGGACAAGCGCGGTCTGGAGGACATCCGCGGCGTCCCGGTGTACTCGCTCCTGCAGGTCATCCGCGTCGGGAGCGACGACGAAGAAGTCGAAGAGTAACTATCCGAGGTCGCAGATTCGCGCCTCGTAGGGCTGGAGCGTCGTCCCGTCTCGCTGTTCGTAGTTGCCGAACAGGACCGGACTCTCGACGCCCTCGACGCCCGACACGTCTCGCGGTTCGTCCTGCCAGTTCAACACCACCAACACCGCCTCGTCCCCCAGCGTCCGCCGGTGGGCCCAGACGTTCGGGTACGTCTCGTCGGGCAGGACGTACTCCGTGTCGCCGTAGACCAGCACCTCAGATTCGGACCGGAGGTCGAGCAGTCGCCGGTAGTAGTGGAAGATTGAGTCCGGGTCCGCCATCGCTCGCTCGGCGTTGATTCGCTCGTAGTCGTCGTTGACCTGAATCCACGGGTCGCCGTCGGTGAAGCCGGCGTGCTCGGAGTCGTCCCACTGCATCGGCGTCCGGGCGTTGTCCCGAGACCGGTTCCGGACGAACGGGGCGATGGTCTCGTACGGCACGTCGTGCTCTTCCATCAGGATGTCGACCTGTCCCCGGGCCTCGACGTCTCGTATATCCTCTCTGTCCCAGTCGGCGTTGGTCATCCCTATCTCGTCGCCTTGATAGAGGAACGGGGTCGCTCGCTGGGTCAGGAGGAAGGTGGCGACGAGTGTCGCCGACTCGCGGTGGTAGTCGTGCGCGTCGCCGAACCGGGAGACGGCCCGGGTCTGGTCGTGACTCCCCATGTAGAGGCAGTTCCACTCGTCGCCGACGCCCTCGTCCCAGTAGCGGATGGCCTCCTGCAGGTCGGCGAGGTCCATCGTGTTCAGCATCTCGTCGAGTGCGTCGTCGCCGGCGCTGGCGAGCGTCTCCATCCCGACGTAGTCGGGACTCCACTTCCCGCCGGGTCCGTACGTGACGTCCATGTGGTCGAAGTGGACCACCATGTCGACGCCGTCGTCGTAGTACTTCTTCGCCTCCTCGGGGTCGGCGCCGGGCGTCTCGCCGATGAGCATGACGTCGTAGTTCTCGTACGTCTCGGCGGCCATCTCCTGCATGAACTCGTGGATTCGCGGCCCGTTGAAGTACAGGTCCATGTCGAACCAGTCCTCGCCGGTGTCGGCGTCCGGCAGGCCGTGTGGCTTCGAGATACAGGAGATGGCATCCATCCGGAAGCCGTCGATGCCCTTCTCCAGCCAGAAGTTCATCATGTCGTAGATGGCCTCGCGGACGTCGGGGTTCTCCCAGTTGAGGTCGGGTTGCTTCTCGTCGAAGAGGTGGAGGTACCACGCTTCGCGACCCTCGTCGTACGTCCACGCCGGACCGCCGAACAGCGATATCCAGTTGTTCGGGGGTTCGTCCGGGTCGCCCTCGCGCCAGATGTACCAGTCGTCCTTCTCGCCGTCTGGGTCGCGGGACTGCTGGAACCACTCGTGTTCGTCGGAGGTGTGGTTGACGACGAGGTCCATCACCAGTTTCATGCCCCGGTCGTGGACGTCGTCGAGGAGGCCCTCCCAGTCGCCCATCGTCCCCATCTCGTCCATGACGGAGCGGTAGTCACGGATGTCGTACCCCATGTCGACGTTCGGGGAGTCGTAGACGGGACAGAGCCAGACGACGTCGACGCCGAGTTCGTCGAAGTAGTCGACGCGGTTCCGGATACCCTGCAGGTCACCGATACCGTCGCCGTCGCTGTCGTTGAAGCTCCGCGGGTACACCTGATAGACGGACGCCTCCTTCCACCACGCGCGGTCGGGTTCGTTACTCATTGTCAGTGTGGATGTGAGCGTGTGTCATATTCGGTGTCTGTACTGAACCTGGAGTGGCTAACCGAAAAAACTGCACTCAGTCGAGTTGATAGATTCGCGCCTCGTACGGCGCGAGCGTGACCGACTCGGGAGCGTCGTCGCTCCGGTCGTAGTTCGACAGGAGCAGCGTGGCCTCGTCGTACTGCACGGGCAGGTCGACGGTCGGCCGGTCGCCGAAGAAGTTCAGGACGACGAGGACCTGTTCGGTCTCCCCGTCCTCGGTCATCGTGCGCGTGTACGCGTACACGGACTCGTGGTCCGGGAGGAGGTCGTCGTACTCCCCGTAGACGAGGGTGTCCTTTCGCTCGCGCAGGTCGACGAGGTCGCGGTAGTAGTTCAGCACCGAGTCCTCGTCTGCCTCTGCCGCCTCGACGTTCACCTCGTCGTGGTTCGGGTTGACCTGAATCCACGGGTCGGCGTCGGTGAAGCCGGCGTGCTCGGAGTCGTCCCACTGCATCGGCGTCCGAGCGTTGTCACGCGAGCGGTAGGCGACGACGTCTCGCACGTCGTCGTAGCCCTCGTGGTCCTCGGATTCGAGGAGTTCCTCGGCGTGGTTGATGGCGTCGACGTCGCGCAGGTCGTCCATCGACTCCCACGGCGCGTTGGTCATACCCAGTTCCTGCCCCTGATAGATGTAGGGCGTCCCGCGCAGGGTGAGCATGAACGTCCCGAGGAGTTTCGCCGACTCGCGGCGGTAGTTCACGGGGTCACCGTACCGCGAGACGACGCGTGGCTGGTCGTGGTTCTCCCAGTACAGGGCGTTCCACCCCTCGCCTTCGAGGCCGGTCTGCCAGCGGCCGACGATCTCCTTGAGTTCGGTCAGGTCCCAGT
This sequence comes from Haloarcula rubra, assembly GCF_019599465.1. Taxonomy (GTDB): domain Archaea; phylum Halobacteriota; class Halobacteria; order Halobacteriales; family Haloarculaceae; genus Haloarcula; species Haloarcula rubra. Next base: position 236,375 of record NZ_RKLR01000003.1, on the reverse strand, counting down.
CGCCGACGGCCCAGCGCTCGTCGCCGTCGTAGTCGAGTTTGGTGTGCTGGAAGTGGAAGGCCATGTCCAGCGGTCCGTCGGCGCTGACGTACGTGCTGGCCTCGTCGACCGTCAACTGGGGCATCTCGCCGACGGTCATGATGTCGTAGTTCGAGAGGACCTGCTCGTCCATCGCCTCCAGATACGCGGTCATCTCGGGACCGTCGATGAAGTGCTCCGAGCCGACCCACTCGCTGTCGGGGTCGCCGTCCGGGAGCCCGTCGGCCTTCGAGAGGAGGTTGATGACGTCCATCCGGAAGCCGTCGATGCCCTTCTCCAGCCACCACTCGATGGTGTCGAAGACGTCCTGTCGCACGTCTTCGTTCGCCCAGTCGAGGTCTGGCTGTGAGGTGTCGTAGAGGTGGAGGTAGTACGCCTCGCGCTCCTCGTCGTACTCCCACGCGGAGCCACCGAAGAAAGACTCCCAGTTGTTCGGCGGGTCCTCGCCGTCGCCCTCGCGCCAGATGTAGTAGTCCTCGTACTCGGGGTTGCCCTGCCGGGATTCGACGAACCACTCGTGGTCCCGGGAGGTGTGGTTGACGACGAGGTCCATGATGAGACGCATGTCCCGGTCGTGGACCTCCTCGAGGAGTCGTTCCCAGTCGGCCATCGTCCCGAACTCCTCGTAGATGGCCCGATAGTCGCTGATGTCGTAGCCGTTGTCCTCCTGCGGGGAGTCGTAGACGGGGTTGAGCCAGATGACGTCGACGCCGAGCGAGGCGATGTAGTCGAGTCGGTCGGCCAGCCCTCGCAGGTCGCCGACGCCGTCGCCGTCGCTGTCGTTGAAACTGCGCGGATACACCTGATACACGACGGATTCTTTCCACCACGCTCGTTCGTCGTCCGATACTGTGTCTTCGGGTTTCGTCCGTTGGATAGGCATGGGTCAGTTCAGGGAGTGGACGCGGGCCTCGTACGGCCGCAGCGTCAGGTTCGCGTCGGTCACGGTCGGGGCGTCGTCGTAGTTCGCGACGAGGAGGTCGTTGGTCCGGGCCGCGTCGTCGACGGTCACGCTCGTCTCGGTGTCGGAGAAGTTCAGCGTGACGAGGACGGCCTCGCCGTCCAGTTCCATCCGGTAGGCCCAGACGGATTCGTGGTCGGGGAGGAGGTGGGTGTAGTCGCCGTAGACGAACACCTCGTGGTCCTCGCGCAGGTCGACGAGGTCACGGTAGTAGTGGAGGATGGAGTCCTCGTCGGCCTCGGCTTGCTTTACGTTCACCTCGTCGTGGTTCGGGTTGACCGAGAGCCACGGGTCGCCGTCGGTGAACCCGGCGTTCTCGGAGTCGTCCCACTGCATCGGCGTCCGGGCGTTGTCCCGCGAGCGGTCCCGGACGATTTGCTGGACCTCTTCGAAACTGTCTATCTCGCCGGCCTCGATGGCCTCCTCGACCTTGCCGATGGACTGGAGGTCGTCGAGTTCGTCGAGACTGCTCCACGGGTAGTTGGTCATCCCTATCTCCTGGCCCTGATACACGTAGGGCGTCCCGGAGAGCGTAAAGAGGAGCGTCCCGAGGAGTTTGCCGGACTCGCGGCGGTACTCGCCGTCGTCGGCGAACCGCGAGACGATGCGCGGTTGGTCGTGGTTCGTGAGGTACAGCGAGTTCCAGCCGTCGAGTTCGGTCTGCCAGTGGGACACGATGGCTTTCAGGTCGGTGAGGTTCCACTCCGACGGTGTGAGCCACCGGTCGCCCATGTCGACGAGCATGTGTTCGAAGTGGAACACCATGTCCATCGGGCCGTCCGGGGAGACGTAGTCGCTGGCCGTCTCGACGTCGATGTCGATACACTCGCCGACGGTCATCGTGTCGTAGTCGTCGTAGGTCGCCTCGGCCATCTCTTCGAGGTACTCCTGGGCGCGCGGCCCGTCGGCGAAGTGTTCGATGCCGACCCAGTCCTGCGAGGGGTCGCCGTCCGGGAGCCCCTCGGGTTTGGAGACCAGATTGATGACGTCGAGGCGGAAGCCGTCGATGCCCTTCTCCAGCCAGAAGTTCATCAGGTCGTGGACGTCCTCGCGCACGTCGGGGTTGTCCCAGTTCAGGTCGGCCTGCGAGTCGTCGAAGAGGTGGAGGTACTGCATCCCGACCTCCTCGTCGTACTCCCACGCGGACCCGCCGAACCCGCTCTTCCAGTTGTTCGCGGGGACGTCGCCGTCCCGCCAGTAGTAGTACTCGCGGTAGCCGTCCTCGTCCCGGCGAGACTTTTTGAACCACTCGTGTTCGGTCGAGGAGTGGTTCACCGCGAGGTCCATGATGAGGCGCATGTCCCGGTCGTGGACCTCCTCGAGGAGTCGTTCCCAGTCGGCCATGGAGCCGTACTCCTCGTGGATGGCTCGGTAGTCGCTGATGTCGTAGCCGTTGTCCTCCTGTGGGGACTCGTAGACGGGGTTGAGCCAGATGACGTCGGCGCCGAGCGACGCGACGTGGTCCAGTCGGTCGATGATGCCTTGCAGGTCACCGACGCCGTCGCCGTCGCTATCGTTGAAACTCCGGGGATAGATCTGGTAGACGACCGCCTCCTTCCACCACGTGCGTTGCTCGTCCATACAGTTCCACGGTAGTCTAATCCGACACTTAAATCTATGCTTTGTACAACAACGGGTGTTGTAAACAATTCTTCGTCCGTGGATTCTAGCTCGAATCGCTCTCTACCGCGCACAGAGGGCACCTTGCCGATTACCGTTCGAGGACGGCGTGCCGTTCGAGTTCGAGGTCGTACGCCGTTGCCTCGACGGTGACCGTCGGCCAGTCACCGGTAGTCGAGAGCGTCTCGACGCCGTCGCTACTGACGAGGTGCGTGTCTTCGCTCTTCGCTCCCTGTACCGTCGGGTTCCACGCGTAGGCTTGCGGCAGGACCACCGGGGCCTCGCTGTCCGGCGTCGCTATCCACTCGCGGCCGGCGAACCCGGTGGCGCCGCCCTGGTGGTGGTTGCGCCACTCGCCGTCCCACCCGACGGCGTCGTAGGCCGTCTGGACGGCCTCGAACACGTCGCCTGCCGTGCCACCGACCGACCCGACGGCCCGTGTCGCGGCCAGTGCCGTCGTCTCGACGCGCATCGCCGCCTGCGTCCGGTCTTCGAGCCACGCCGGCGGGTCGAACGCCACGGCCCGGGTACAACTCGTGTGCAGGCCGTCGCGCTCGGCCGTCACGGAGAGGAGCGCGTACGACCCGAGTTCCTCGTCTTTCGGCGTGTAGTGGCGGTACCGCTGAGCGCGCTCACCGCCGCCGACGAGGGCGACCGGCGAATCGACGTTCCGGGCCGAGAGTTCGCCGCGCAACTCGGCGGCGACGGCCCGTTCCGTGTCGGTCGCTTCAACGTCGCGAGCGACGGACTCGACGACAGCGGCGGTGTCCTCGCTCAGGTCGCGGTACAGGTCGACCTGCGCGTCGGTCAGGGGTTGTCGGAGCGCCGACGCGTCGACCCGCTCGAACCCCGGCACGTCGAAGTCGGCGGCCGCGGGCGCCGGACTCACCGACTGCACGGCGTCGGCGAGGCCACCCTCGTACCACTGGAACGTCTCGACGTCGACGGCCGCGTCGAGTTCCTCGTCGCGCAGTCGCGGCGCCTCGATGTTGTCCGTGACGACGGTCACGCCGTCGCCGTCGTACCCCGCGGCCGCGACGCCGACGTCGCCCGCCCTGTCGACGACGTTGTCGCCGCCGGTGAGCCACGCGAAACTGTTCGGTCGCGCGAACCACACGGCGTCGAGTCCTTCGTCGGCCAGATACGCGTCGAGACGTGAGTGCTCGGACATACCGCTCAAACCGAGGGCGGAGAGTAAAAATGGGGGGGCCACTCGGGAGCGGACCGTCGGCCCGGCCCCGTAGCCCGGCGTGACGGAATCAGGTCACGTCGACCCACTCGCCGCTGGCATCGCTCCGTTCGACGGCGTCCAGTACCCGCTGGACGGCCAGTCCGTCGGCGAAACTGGGTTCGTAGGCGGCGTCGTCGGCGACGGCCGAGAGGAACTCGTAGTTCTCGTGGACGAACGTGTGTTCCCACCCGATGACGTGGCCCGGCGGCCACCAGTGCTCGACGTACGGGTCCTCGGCCTCTGTCATCAGTATCGTCTCGAAGCCCCGCCCGTCCTCGCGTAGCAGTTCCAGTTCGTTCAGTCTCTCCAGCGAGAACCGCAGGCTTCCCTTCGTCCCCTCTATCTCTATCGTGTGGTCGTTCTTGTGGCCGTTGGCGAACCGCGAGGCCTCCAAGGTTCCCATCACGCCGTTCTCGAAGGCGACCTGTGCCGAGTACGCGTCGTCGACCGTAACCGGCCGTGTCGCGCTTCCGTCTTCGATCGGTCGCTCGTCGACGAACGTCCGCAGGTGGCCGCTCAGTTCCGCGATGTCCCCGACGAGGAACCGCGCGAGGTCGACCGTGTGCGCACCCAGATCCCCGAGCGCGCCGCTCCCGGCCATCTCCGCGTCGTTGCGCCACGACCACGGCGCCGCCGGGTCGGTCAGCCAGTCCTGTAAGTACCGCCCGCGGAAGTGGCGAATCTCTCCCAACTCCCCGGCGTCGATGAGGTTCTTCGCGTACTGGATGGCCGGGATGAACCGGTAGTTGAACGCGATGCCCGCCGGCACTGCCGCGTCGGCGGCGGCTTCGGCCATCTGTTCGGCCGTCTCCAGCGTCGGCGCCAGTGGTTTTTCGCAGAAGACCGGGGTGCCGGCTTCCAGCGCCGCGATGGACGGCTCGGCGTGGATGTGGTTCGGCCCGAGGTTGTAGAACACGTCCACGTCGTCTACCACGTCGCGCCAGTCGGTCGCCGTCCGCGCGAACCCGAGTCTGTCGGCGGCGTCTGCCAGCGCGTCTTCGTCGCGCCCGACCAACACGTCCCGGTTGAGCTCGGGTGCGTCCTCGAAGAACATCGGGAGGCGAGCGAACGCGTTCGCGTGTGCCTTCCCCATGAAGCGATACCCCAGTACGCCGATGTCGAGTGGTTCCGTGGTCATGCGCTCGTCTCTCCCGTGCCGCGAGCGAACAGCGTGAGCGAGCGGCCTTTTTCGCCCACGTTTTTGCGCCGAGTGGTCGCCGCAGGCGACCCGAGGCGGAAAAAGGTGGCCGTGGAGCGATACCCCAGTACGCCGATGTCGAGTGGTTCTGTGGTCATCGTGTGGTGTGGTTATTCGGCCCAGTAGGCGTCGCCGGGTTGGGTTTCGAAGACGGTGCGGTCGAGGACGTCGACGGCCTTCTCCAGTCCCTCGCGGGCGCTGGTGAGCGAGTCCTCGTGTTCGATAGAGAGGGCGCCGTCGTAGCCGACCATCCGCAGCGTGGAGACGACGTCCTTCCAGTGCTGTTCGCCGTGGCCGTAACCGATGGAGCGGAACAGCCACGAGCGGTCCGCTTCCTCCGTATATCCGGTCGTGTCGAGGACGCCCTTCTCCCGAGCGTTCTCCTCGTAGACTTTGGTGTCTTTGGCGTGGAAGTGGTGGATGGCGTCGTGGTCGCCCAGCAGGCGGATGGCCGCGGTCACGTCGATGCCCTGCCAGTAGAGGTGCGAGGGGTCGAAGTTCGCGCCGATGCGGCCGTTCGTGGCCTCGCGGAGTTTCAACAGCCCGTGTGGCTCGTAGACGAGCATGTTCGGGTGCATCTCGATGGCGACGTCGACGTCGTGGGCGGCGGCGTGGTCGGCGAGATCGGCCCAGTACTCGACGGCGACGTCCCACTGGTAGTCGTGGGCGTCGGCGTGTTCGCTGGGCCACGGCGCGGTCACCCAATTCGGGACTTCGTCGTTGGGCCCGCCGGCCGGGAGCCCGGAGAAACAGGTGACCGCGTCGACGCCGAGTTGGTCGGCCAACGTGATGGCCTCGCGGAGTTCCGTGTCCGCCTCGCTCGCTCGCTCCTCGTCGGGGTGGAGCGGGTTGTTGTGGGTCGCCAGCGCGCTCACCTCCATCCCGTACTCGTCCAACAAGTCGTGGAGCGCGGCCTGTGCCGCATCGTCGTCCAGATACTCCTCGCGCGGGAGGTGGTCGTCGCCCGGATAGCCGCCACAGCCCAACTCCACGGCGTCGACGCCGATGCCGTCCAGATACGACAGCGCGTCCTCGAGCGATTGGCCGCCGAGCGGGACAGTCAGCACACCGATTTGCATACGGCGATTTACAACAGGTGTTGCGATAAAAATTCGGGGACGTCAGTCCGCGGTCTCGTAGCGGTCGAACAGCGTGCTGAGTTGCTGCGCGCGCATGGTGAGCATGCGGACGTTGACGTACATCTCGCCGAGCGCGAGGGTCTGTTCCTCGGCGATAGCGGCGACGTGTTCGGCCTCTTCGACGTTCTGCTGGGACGTCTTCGCTACGTCGTCGGCGATGGAGGCGACTTCCTCGGAGGTGGCCGCCTGGTCGTCGGTGGCGTTGCTAATCTCCTTGACGCCGGAACTGGTCTCCTGGACGTGTTCCATGATGGATTCGAGCGCCTCCAGCCCCTCGTCGACGGCTTCCTGTCCCTCCTCGACGGAGGTCTGCATCTCGGTTATCTCTTCGACGGCGTCCTCGGTCTGGTTCTGGATGTCCGCGATTCGGTTCTCTATCTGGTTCGTCGCGTCTTTCGTCTCCTCGGCGAGTGACTTGACCTCGTCGGCCACGACGCCGAAGCCGTTGTTCTCTGCCCCCGACGATGCGTGTGCCGCCTCGATAGAGGCGTTCAGCGCGAGGATGTTCGTCTGCTCGGCGATGTCGTCGATGAGGTCGACGATCTCCCCGACCTCCTCCATCTGGTCGTCGAGCGTCTGGACCGTCTCGACGACGTCGTCGGTCTGGTCCACCGTCGTCGCCATCGTCTCGTGGGCCTCGCGGCCCGCCTCGATGCCGTCGACGGTCCGTTTCTCCGTCTTCTTTGCCATCTCGGTGACCTCGTTCGAGGACGCGGCTATCTCCTCGATAGTCGCGGACATATCGGACATCTCCTCGCTGATGGTCGATATCTGCTGGTGCTGTTCGTGGAACACGTCCGCGATCTCCTGCACCGTCCCGGCGACGCTCTCGGCGGCCTCTTTGACCGCGTCCGTCGCGGCCGAGACTTGCTCGGAGGATTCGGCGACGTCGTCGGAGAACTCGCTCGCCGTGTCGATGGTCTGTTCGAAGGCGTCGGCCATCTCGTTGAACTCCGTCGCGAGTTGGTTGAGCGAGGCCGAGGGCGTCTCGGCGTCCATCCGTTGCCGCAGGTCTCCCTCGCTGGCGACGTCGAGCGTCCGACAGCAGGCGTCCAGATACCCGTTCAGGTCGTCGACGGTCACGCCGCTCGTCTCGGTGACGCCACCGTCGGCCAGAGTCGCCTGCTGTGTGTCTACCGAGTTCGGCCCCCGGTCGCGGAGTTCGGCCCGCGCCGCGGCGAGGTCGGCGACGAGTTCGTCCCGCGTCAGCCGTGTCCGCCCCAGTTCGTCTTCGAGACGGTCGCGGTCGCGTTCCAGTGCGTCCCGCTCGGTCGCGAGACGGTCGTGTCGGGCGCGTACGCGCCGAACAGAGTAGACCGCCGCCGTAGCAGCGACGACGAACCCCACGACCGAGAGAACCGGTACCAGTCCCCCGGGCGCGAACCCGAACACGAGCCCCTGAAATATCGCGTGGCCGAACTGTCCCACCACGGCCAGTCCCACGCCTCGTTGTTGCCAGTCAACCATACGGGCCCATTTGAGAGGGGGGATATAAATCGTCATGCCCGGAAAATCACGACTGAGAACGGGCGGGGAAATTTCATAACGACTCGATAGCGACTGCACGACATGTCACGGTCTACCTCTGTGGGTGGGGGCGAGAGTGGGGAGTTGCTACACCGGTTGGTCGGTGGCGACGGCGGCGCGGCGTTAGACGCGTTGCTCGACGGCTTCGGCCAGCGACACCCGGAGGTTTCGATGCGGGACGTCGCCGACGAGAACCTGAGCCTCGAGGTCAAGAGCCGCATCCTCAAGGAGAGTCCGCCGGACGTCTGGATAGAGTGGCCGGGGAAGAACCTCCAACCGTACGACGACGCCGCCGTACTCGGCGACGTCACGTCCGTCTGGGAGGACACCGACATGGAGCGGTACTATCTCGACGGGCCACGGAACGCCGCGAAGTTCGACGGGGTCTATCGCGCTGTACCGCTCAACATCCACCGCATCAACAACCTCTTCTACGACGTCGAGCAGGCGGAGGCGCTGGGCGTCGACCCCGCCGCTATCGACAGTCCGCGGGCGTTCGCCGAGGAACTCCAGCGTATCGACGCCGAGACCGACCAGACGGGGATGCTGTTCCCGATGAAGAACCCGTGGACGGTCCTCCAGATGTGGGAGACGGTGCTACTGGGCGAACACGGCCACGACACGTACAGGCGCGTCACGGACGACGCCGCGGCGGCCCACCGCCGGGCCATCGTCGACGCGCTCGACATCGTCGGGCAGTACGCCGAGGTGGCCACGGAGGACAGACTCTACACGTCGCTGACCGACGCCAACGAGCGGTTCGTCGACGGCGAGTCCGTCTTCTTCCATCAGGGCGACTGGGCGGCAGGCGCCTACACCGAGTCCCCGGAGTTCGACTACGGGACCGACTGGGACCACGTGCCGTTCCCCGGTACCGACGGGCTCTACGCGATGAACATGGACGCGGTCATCGCCGCGAGCGTGACCGACGACTCGGAGGCCGTCTCGACGTTCCTCTCGTACGTCGGCTCTGCGGACGGTCAGCGGCGGTTCAACCAGAAGAAGGGGTCCATCCCGCCCCGGACCGACGTCGACACGTCCGCGTTCACGCCGTTCCTGCAGGAACAACAGAGCGCGTTCCAGCAGTCGGCGAGCCAACCGCTGTCGATAACCCACGGGCTGGGTGTCCGACCGGACCAACTCATCGAACTGAAGACAGCCATGTCGACGTTCGTCTCCTCGTGGGACTCCGAGGCCGTGGCCGACGACGTCGTCGCCGCGCTGGACCGGTCGGCGTAGGCCGAGTCGATTCCTCTACACTTTTGTAACGGGGCTAGCAAGCCACCTCCATGGGATTGGCGAACGACGTAGACTACGCTGACCTGCACGACCCCAACGCTGAGTACACGATGCGAGAGCTCTCGTCCGAGACGATGGGCGTCACGGCGAAGCGCGGTGGTGGCCGCGACGTCGAGATTACCGACGTCCAGACGACGATGGTCGACGGGAACTTCCCGTGGACGCTCGTCCGCATCTACACCGACGCCGGTATCGTGGGGACCGGTGAGGCCTACTGGGGGGCCGGTGTGCCGGAACTCATCGAGCGAATGAAGCCGTTCGTGGTGGGCGAGAACCCGCTGGACATCGACCGCCTCTACGAGCACCTCATCCAGAAGATGTCCGGCGAGGGCTCCGTCGAAGGCGTCACCGTCACCGCTATCGCAGGCATCGAGGTCGCACTCCACGACCTCGCGGGTAAGATTCTGGAGGTCCCGGCCTACCAGCTCCTCGGCGGCAAGTACCGCGACGAGATGCGCGTCTACTGTGACTGCCACACGGAGGAGGAGGCCGACGCCGAAGCCTGCGCCGACGAGGCAGAGCGCGTCGTCGAGGAACTGGGCTACGACGCCCTGAAGTTCGACCTCGACGTGCCGAGCGGACTGGAGAAGGACCGCGCGAACCGGCACCTCCGTCCGGGCGAGATTCGACACAAGGCCGAAATCGTCGAGAAGGTCACCGAGCGCGTGAAGGACCGCGCCGACGTGGCGTTCGACTGCCACTGGACGTTCTCCGGTGGCTCCGGCAAGCGCCTCGCCGACGCCATCGAGGAGTACGACGTCTGGTGGCTCGAGGACCCCGTCCCGCCGGAGAACCTCGAAGTGCAGGAGGAGGTCACGAAGTCCACGACGACGCCCATCACGGTGGGCGAGAACCGCTACCGCGTGACCGAGGAGCGCCGCCTCATCGAGAATCAGGCGGTCGACATGATAGCGCCCGACATGCCGAAGGTCGGTGGCATGCGCGAGACACGGAAGGTCGCAGACGTCGCCAACCAGTACTACATCCCGGTGGCGATGCACAACGTCTCCTCGCCCATCGCGACGATGGCGAGCGCCCACGTCGGGGCCGCCGTGCCGAACTCGCTGGCCGTCGAGTACCACTCCTACGAACTCGGCTGGTGGGAGGACCTCGTCGAGGAGGACGTCATCGAGGACGGCTACATCGAGATTCCGGAAGAACCGGGTCTCGGCCTCACCCTCGACATGGACGCCGTCGAGGAACACATGGTCGAGGGCGACACGCTGTTCGACGAGGAGTGAGGCGACGCGCCGGACTCGCCGAGGAACGTTCAGCGCCGTTCGGCGAGGGAGAGGACGACAGCACCCGTCCACCGTTCCGGTGAAGCGCCGTCCCGGACCGACTTTTCGAGGCCCGTGGAGCGGAGGACAGGACCACCGCTAGGGCTACTGTCGTTACGACGGATTATCACGTTTCATAATGTGACGGAAGTTACTTGTCGGTACAAATGGATTATCGGGCATGGTAGACGAGGTCACCGTCCTCTGCGTGGACGACCGGGGGGCCGCAGAGTCGACGGGCGACCGACTCGAACGGATGGACGACCGGTTCTCCGTCCGGACGGCCACCAGCACGTCCGACGCACTGAGTGTGCTGGACGGGAGCAGTGTCGACTGTGTCGTCTCGGCGTTCGAACTGACCGACCGTGACGGACTGGCCCTCCTCGACGCCGTCCGCGCGGAGTATCCGGACCTGCCGTTCGTCCTGTTCGCCGCCGAGGGGTCCGACCGGGTGGCGAGCGAGGCGGTGGCACGGGGCGCGACGGCCTACCTGCCCGGACGAGACGACACCGAACAGTACGGTGTACTCGCAGCACGGATTCGGAGCGCCGTCGAGCAGTATCGCGTCGTTCGACAGGCGGCAGCGCAAGAGCGCGTCGACAGCGTGGTGCGCGAGGTCAATCAGGCGCTGGTTCGGGCCGACTCACGGGCGGCGATAGAGCGCCGCGTCTGTGAGTTGCTCAGCGACGCGGAGCCGTACACGTTCGCCTGGGTCGGCCGGTACGATTCGGCCTCGGCGTCCATCGAACCGACCAACTGGGCGGGCGGCGAGAGCTCGTATCTGGACGACGTGACTATCAGCGCCGACGAGACGGCGACCGGACAGGGACCGGCCGGCCGAGCGTTCAGGACGGGCGAGATCGTGGTCTCGCAGAACGTCAGTGAGGACCCGTCGTTCGAACCGTGGCGCGAACAGGCACTGGCGCACGGGTTCCGCGCCGCGGCGGCCGTCCCACTCTCGTACGACGGGGACTGGTACGGTCTCCTCGTGGTGTACGCCGACCGGCCGAGGGTCTTCGACGAGTCCGAACGGTCCCTGCTGGCGGAACTCGGCGACGACGTCGCACACGCGATGCAGGCGCGTGACGCGGAGGCGGCACTCAGACGGACGAGTACGCGTCTCGAAAGCCTGTTCGAGAACTCCCCGGACATGATAAACGTCCACGACGGCGACGGGCGGATAATCGACGCGAACCCGGCACTCTGCGAAGCCCTGGACTACGAGAAGTCGGAACTGGTCGGGATGGCCGTCTGGGAGGTCGACCCGAACATCGAACCGGAGGCGGCGCGGCGGTTCTGGGAGAGCCTCGGGAACGGTGACCGCCACGAACTGGAGACGGTGTTCCGGCGGCGCGACGGCTCGACGGTCCCCGTGGAAGTCCACATCCGGCGTATCTGTATCGACGGCGAGGAGCAGTTCGTCGTGAGTAGCCGGGACATCTCCGGCCGCGAGGCGCGCCAGCAACAACTCGAAGCCCGTTCGGCGGCCATCGCTTCGGCGACCGACGGCATGGCGATACTGGACGAGAACGACGAGTACGTCTTCGTCAATCAGGCCCACGCAGAGGTGTACGGCTACGACGACCCGGACGCGTTCGTCGGCGAGAGCTGGCGAATGTGCTACGCGGAGAGCGAAATCGACCGGTTCAAACGCGAGGTGTTCCCCGAACTCGAAGCGCGGGGCGAGTGGCTGGGTGGGGCTACCGGGGTACGGGCAGACGGCGAGACGTTCCCGCAGGAGGTGTCGCTGACGCGACTCGACGACGGCGGACTCATCTGCGTCGTCCGGGACGTAACCGAGCGGAAAGAACACCGCCGGAAACTCGAGTTGGTCCAGCAGCGAACGCGCACGCTGATGACGACACAGACCGTCGAGGACAGCGCACAGGTCGCCGTCGACACGGCTCAGGAGGTCATCGAGGCCGAGATAAGCGGCTATCACGCGCTCAGTGAGGACGGACAGCGACTGCGACTGCTCACTGAGAACGGGGGGATGGAGTCCGCGTTCGAGACGTTGCCGGAGTACGAGCGTGACAGCGAGGACCCCGTGGCGTCGGTAATCTGGGAGGTGTTCGAGCGGTCGGAGCCGCTCTGTATCGAGGACACGGCCGACCACGACCGGTTGGCGGGACACACGCCGGCCGGGAGCGCCATCGTGTATCCGGTCGCCGACCACGGCGTGTTCATCGTCTCTGCCAAGGCGGCCGACGCCTTCGACGAGACGGACAGAACGCTACTCGACATCCTGACCTCGACGTTCACCGTCGCGCTCCAGCGGGTCGAGCGCGAGTCCCTGCTTCGCGAGCGCGAGGTGGAACTCACGCGGCAGAACGAGCGGCTAGAGGAGTTCGCGAGCGTGGTCAGCCACGACCTGCGGAACCCGCTCAGCGTCCTCGAAGGCTCGCTCGAGCTGGCCCGAGACACTGGTGAGACGGGCCACCTCGAGCGTGCCGAACGGGCGCTCGACCGGATGGACCAACTCATCGAGGAACTCCTCACGCTGGCCCGCGAAGGCGAGAGCATCGACGGGATGGAACCGGTCGACGTCGACAGCGTCGTCGCCGACTGCTGGCAGAACGTCGCCACCGGGACGGCCTCGCTCCAGACCGAAGCGACCGGCCGTATCTACGCCGACGAGAGTCGGTTCAAGCAACTGCTCGAGAACCTCGTACGGAACAGCGTCGAGCACGCCTCCACGAGCAGTCGATCGCAGTCGGTCGACGGCGGGGGTCACGGCCACTCGGACGACGACGAGGCCGGCACTGACGGTGAGCCAGTGACCATCCGTATCGGCCCCTTACCGGACGGATCGGGGTTCTACGTCGAGGACGACGGGTCGGGCGTGCCACCGTCCGAGCGCGAGGCCGTCTTCGAGAGTGGGTACTCGAACAGCCCCGACGGGACCGGCTTCGGACTCGCCATCGTGGGTCGAATCGTCGACGCCCACGGCTGGGACGTCCACATCTCCGAGAGCGACGCCGGCGGCGCTCGGTTCGAGGTCACCGGCGTCGAACGGCCGGAGTGACCCCCGTTCGCCGGTCAGCGGACAGCCGAACTTACGAGAACGCCTTGACCCAGCCGGGGACCGACGCCATCTCCGTCTTGTCCTCCCAGCCGTGGGCCCGCAGGTAACTCTCGAGGTCGGTGAACTCGAACCCGAACGTCGACTCGAGTGCCTCGATGTCGGCGTCGTATCCGACCTCGTTGAACCACTCACACATCACGGTGAACTCCTCGCCGAAGTCGTCGTAGGCGTCCTCGATGGGGACGTGATACGGTTCGACCTCCTGTCCCGACACCTCGGAGATGATGGCGGCCGTCTCCGAGAGCGTCTTCTCGTCACCGGCCAGTTCGTACCGCTCGCCGACGAACTCGTCGGGTCGCTCGAAGGCGACGGCGGCGGCGTGCCCGACGTCGGCCACGTCGACCATCTGTAGCGAGACGCCCTCGGCCAGCGGGAAGGCGAGCGTGCCGTCCTCGACGATACTCTCGACGAAGCCCTCGAGGTTCTGGTAGAAGAACACCGGCTGGAGGACCGTCATCGGGAGGTCGAGGTCCCGTGCGTACTGTTCTATCTCCCACGCCGAGTCGAAGTGCGGGATGCCCGTGTCTCGCTCGTGGCCGCCGACGCCGCTGAACACGAACTGGTCGACGCCCTCTTCGGCGGCCACGTCGGCTAGGTTCTGGCCCTGTTCGACCTGTCTGTCGTACCCTTCCGTCCAGAAGTTGGTCACCGCGAAGACGGCGTCGACGGCCGCGACGTGGTCCCGGAAGCTCTCCGGGTCGTAGAGGTCACCCTCCACCATCGTGACGCCACGGTCGGCGAGTGACTGTGCCGTCTCACTGGTCGCGTCTCTGGTCAGTCCGTACACGTCGAAGTCGTCGTCCGACGCGAGAAGGTGGTCTACGACGGCCCCGCCCTGATTCCCCGTCGCACCTGTCACGAGAACGCTGGATACTGTCGTCATGGCTACCGTACACTTCGACGGGAGTCGGTATCAGCGTTTGGCGTAACCGCTGTCACCCGGTTGCACCGGTGTAACTAGGTGGCGTCTCGTCACTCGCCGAACCGTTCGGTGACGGCCTGCCGGTCTATCTTCTCGGGACCGCTCGTCGGCATCTCGTCGACGAACGCGAGGTGCTGGGGGTGCTTGAACCGGGCGAGACGGCCGTCGAGGAACGAACGCAGGGCGTCCAGCGAGAACGCCTCCGCACCCGCGGTCAGTTCGACGACGGCCTTCCCGACCTGTCCCCACTGGTCGTCGGGGACGGGGACGACCACGCACTCGGCGACGGCGTCGTGGTCGGCGATAGCGTCCTCTACCTCCGCCGGGTAGACGTTCTCGCCGCCGCTGACGAACATGTCCTTCTTCCGACCCTCGACGTAGTAGTAGCCGTCCTCGTCGACGCGAGCGAGGTCACCGGTCGCGACCCACCCGGACCCGAACGTCGCCTCGGTCTCCTCGGGATTGTCGAGGTAGCCGTCGGCGGCGTGGGGCGAGCGCAACTGGAGTTCGCCGATATCGCCCGGTTCGACCGGTTCTCCGCCCTCGACGATTCTGGCGTCTACGTGCATCGCCGGCGTCCCGACGGCGTCGGCCTTCTCGCGGGGCCACCCCTCGGGCATCGCGAAGTTGTTGGGACCACACTCGGTGAGGCCGTACCCCTGCGAGAGGTCGACGCCCCGGTCCCACCACGTCTCCATCACCGACTGGCGGCAAGGGCCGCCGCCGGACTTGACGAACCGCAGCGTCGAGAGGTCCGTCTCGTCCCAGTCCTCGTGGTCGGTCATCATCCGCAGAACGGCCGGCACCGCCACCAGCACGGACCCGCCCTCGTCGTCTATCACGCGGAGCAACTCGCCGGGGTCGAACTCGCGGGCGACGACCACGGTGCCGCCCATGTGCCAGAGGGGGACCGTGACGACGTTCCACCCGCCGGTGTGGAACATCGGGAACACCATCGGCGTCACGTCGTCGTCGCGCAGGCCCCACGCCGTGATGGTGTTCAGCGAGTTCCAGACGACGCCCCGGTGGGTGACGACCGTCTCCTTCGGCGTGCCCGTCGACCCGCCGGTGTGGAGCAGGAGGTGCGGGTCCTCCGGCGAGAGCGTCGCCGTCTCGACCGACGAGTCGTCCGCCGGGAGTTCGTCGGCGTAGGTCTGACTGCTCTCGGCAACTGAATCGTCGTCCCCTGCCTCGACGGCGAGCACCGCCGTTTCGAGGCCCTCAGCCTCGGCCGTCGCCTCCCGTACGTCGCCGAGGAACGGCGTCTCGACGACGAGCAGTCCCGGGTCGACGCGTGCGAGCAGTTCGCCCAACTCCGGCGGTGCGAGGCGGTGTGAGAGCGGCGCGAGGACGCCGCCGGTCTTCCCCGTCGCGAAGAACAGGTCGACGACTTCGGGGCGGTTCCGCGAGACGACGGCGACGCGGCCGCCGTCTTCGACGCCGTACTCGCGGAGGAGTCTCGCCGTCCGGTTGGCCCGCCGGTCGAGGTCGGCGTACGTGTACCGCTCGCCAGTCGTCGCGTCGACGAGGCCGTCGCGGTCCGGTGTCAGGGCGGCGCGCTTCTCGCTCCACGCACCCACCCAGTCCTGCGGGCCGCTGGCGAACTCAGACATCGTCGAGGAACTCCGTCAGGTAGTCGTTCACCGTCTCGGCGCGTTCGAGAAAGAGGAGGTGCGGTGCGCCGTCGAGGCGGTGGAACTCCGCGTCGGGCAGTCGCTCTGCCAGCAGTTCGCCGTTCTCGACGGGGACGACCCGGTCGGCGGTCCCGTGGAGAACCAGCGCCGGCACCCGTATCTCGTCCAGTCGGTCCGAGAGGTCGAACTCGGCCACGGCCGCGCCCTGCCACTCTCTGGCCCGGTCGCTGGCGTCGCTGTCGAGTCGCCAGTCGACGATTCGCGCCACGAGGTCCGGGTTCTCGTCGACGAACGCGTCCGTCAGGGCGGGGGCCATCTTGTGGCGAATCGCCTCCCGGTCGTCGTACTCCTCGGGAACGTCGTACATCCGCTCTTGGGTCTCCTCGGGCACCGGGACGGCGTCAGGACCGCCCGGCGACGTACACAGGAGCGTGAGCGACTCGGCCCGGTCGTCGTCCAGCGCGAACTGCTGGGCTATCATCCCGCCCATGCTCGCCCCGACGACGTGTGCCGCGTCGACGCCGGCGTCGTCCAGCACTGCCGCGAGGTCGCTTGCCATCTGTTCGACGGTGTAAGGCCCTTCGGGTTCGCTGGACGCACCGGTGCCGCGGTTGTCCCACAGAATCGTGTCGTAGTCGTCGACGACGGCACGGCGGGTCCAGCGCCACATCCACCGGCCGTAGCCCAGTCCCTCGACGAACACCACCGTCTCGGCGTCGAGGGGCCCCGCCCGCTCGTAGGCGAGGCGGACCCCGTCGTTGTACGCGTCTGGCATACGTTTGGATAGTCATGGAACCCCTTTCAAGGGGGACGTTACCATGTGAACGTCGTCAGTCACACCACTCCAGTACCGACGCCGCCCACGTGTACCCGGTCCCGGCGGCGAGACAGAGGACGACGTCGCCGGCGGTGAGGTCGCCACGGACCTCGTCGAGGGCCAGCGCTTGGTCACAGCTCTGGACGTGGCCGTACTGGTCGAGATACAGGTGGTCGTCCGGGCCGAGTCCGAAGTCCTCGCACAGCGTCTCGTGGAAGGACCGCTTCATGTGGGTGATGGCGGCGAAGTCGACGTCGGCGCGGTCGTACCCCGAGCGGCCGAGCGCCTCGTCGGCCACCTGCCTGAAGTTCGGCAGACTCACGTCGCCGAGGCGGCGTTTCATCCGTTCGTGGTCCGGAACGCGGAGCGCGTGGTCGCCCTTCGCGACCGAGTCCTCGCTCGGTGGTCTACGGGTCCCACCGGCCGGCATCACCACGTCCTCGCTGAAACTCCCGTCCGTCAGCGAGGCACTCTCTCGGACGCGAGCGAGCGCGCGGTCGGATGTGTCCGCTTCCAGCACCAGCGCCGTGGCACCGCTCCCGAAGTTGAACATGAACGACGTGTCGGGGTCGTCGTAGTCGACGAGGTCTTCCTCGCGGCTGGCGGCGACGAGGAGGATGCGGTCCATCCCGGCGTCGGCGTCGAGCAGTGCCCGGGCCTCCCGTAGAGCGACGGGCAGACCGGCACAGAGGGCGTAGCTCTCGGTGGCCGAGGCCCGGTCCGCGCCGAGTGTGTTGGCGACGGCCGCGGCGGCGTTCCAGACGACGTAGTCCTTGAACTCGCTGCCGTGGTACCGGACAGCGTCGAGGTCGGCGGGGTCTATGGCCGCGCCTTCGAGTGCCTCCTCGGCGGCGGCGACGCACATCTCCGCGGGGTGGTCCTCGTCCGGGGGACAGACGTGTTTCTGCCTGACGCCCATCTTCTCGACGACCACGTCTTCGGGGATGCCGGTCCGAGAGGCGACGTCCGCACCCGTGAGCACCACGTCGGGGACGTAGGTACCCATGCCCGTGACGTGGACGGTCACTGCTCGTCACCCCCGGTCGCGTCGTCTGAGGTCTCGCTCTCGCTGGCCGCGTCGCGGAACCGGGCGGCCGACACCTCGGCCAACGTCCCGCCGACGCGCTGACGGACGGTCCCGAGCAGTCCGTCGGGGACGTAGAGGACGAACAGGACGAACACGATGCCGACGTACAGGCTCGCGTGGCCGTTGAGGAGCGTGTCGATGAGCACACCGAGGCTCGTGTCGCCGACGACGGGGGTCGCTAGCGTCTCCTCGCCGAGGCCGGCCCGGAGGTAGGGAAGGAGGCCGCCGCCCTGCCCGGACTTCGAGAGGAACTCCCGGACCGTCTCGTCGAACAGACGACCGAACAGCGGGCCGGCCAGCGTCCCGAACCCGCCGATGATGCTCGCCAGCAGGGCGTCGCCGGTCGTCAGGAAGTAGAAGGAGTTCTCCGGGCTGGCAGAGCGGCGGAACCCGGCGAACAGGCCGCCGGCGATGGCGGCGAAGAAACCGCTGACGGCGAACGCCGCGAGTTTGTAGCGGTAGGTGTCGTAGCCGATGGCGACGGCGCGCTCCTCGTTCTCGCGGATAGCGACCATCACGCGGCCGAACGGCGAGTGGATGATGCGTTGCATGGCGAAGTAACAGAGCAGCACCACCGCGCCGATGGCGTAGTAGGAGACGGCGGTGCCCGAGAGCGTGTGCCCCAGTACGGTCACCTCCTCGCCGGCGAGGACGCCGATGGCGACGTTCAACTGGTCGACGCCGGGGACGCCGATTTGGAACCCCTCGGGGTGGGTCGGCCCGACCGACGGGCCGTCCCGGGGGTTCGACGCCACGTAGTCCCACCCGCGGATGAACACGTACAGCACCTGCGCGAAGCCCAGCGTAATCATCGCGAAGTAGACGCCCGAGAGACGGAACGAGACGAGGCCGACGACGAGTGCCAGGAGGACCGCGAGCACGCCGGCGACCAGGAGCGACACGACGAACGGCGTCCCCGGGCCGAGCAGCGGCACGGCCCCGTTCGCCACGAGGATGACCGTGTACGCGCCGGTACCGTAGAACGCCGCGTGGCCGAAGGAGAGGTAGCCGGTGTAGCCGCTGACGAAGTCGAACGACATCGCGAACAGGCCGAAGTACAGCACGGCCGTCATCGTCTCGACGCCGGGCAGGAGGATTTCGGCCTCGTAGAGGCTCAGCGACTCCGCCAGCAGGTGGTAGATGGAGGGGTATAGCGCCAGCAGGCCGACGAGGGCGAGGTGTGGCAGGTGGGCACGGAGGTACTCGGTCGGCCAGTCGAGCCCAGTCACGGCGGCGGACTGGGTATCGGTGTCTGTGCTAATGGCCACCCACCTCCTCGACGCCGAACAGCCCCTGTGGTCGCACGACGAGCGTCACCACGAGGACGAGGAACAGGGTCAGTTCCGGCAGGCCGGTGAACCTGATGTAGTTCTGGAACCACCACGTCATCGTCGAATCGGTCATCCCGACGACGAGCGAGGCGACGACGGTGCCACGGAAGGTGCCGAGGCCGCCGACGATGACGACGATGAACGCCGGCAACAGCGTCTCGGCGGCGAGGGGGACGCTCGCACCCCACGCCACGTCCCACATCAGGAGCGTGCCCGCCGCCCCGGCCAGTCCGATACCCAGCGCGAAGACGACGGTGAACACCTGTCGGACGTCGATGCCCAGCGCCGACGCCATCTCCGAGTCCTCGCTGCCGGCACGGATGTACAGTCCGTACCGCGTGCGCGTGAGGAACGCCCAGATGGCGGCGACGGTGAGCACGCCGAGCAGAATCTCGAAGACCGATAGCCAGCGCACCTCGACGGGACCGAGCGCCGCCGGTTCGCGGAGCAACTGCGGTTTCGTCGCCAGCGCCGCCTGCCAGTCCGAGAGCGGTTGCATCCCGTACAGCCCGAGGACGATGCGGACGATTTCGTCGACGACGAGGGTGAGCCCGAACGTCAGGAGAATCTGGTAGATGGGCGGGCGGTCGTACAGCGGCCGGATGACCGTCGTCTCGATGGCCCCGCCCAGTATGGTCAGCGCGCCGAAGACGACGACGATGGCGACGAAGAAGAGGCCGAGTCGGCCGACCACCCCCGTCGACTGACTCACGGTGAGGACCATGACGAGGCCACCGAGGTACGCGCCGACCATCGTCAGCGACCCG
The DNA here is from genome assembly GCF_019599465.1 of Haloarcula rubra. GTDB lineage: Archaea > Halobacteriota > Halobacteria > Halobacteriales > Haloarculaceae > Haloarcula > Haloarcula rubra. The sequence goes on along the minus strand of NZ_RKLR01000003.1, from coordinate 216,438 downwards.
TGGGCGAAGTTCAGCACGCCCATCAGGCCGAAGATGAGGGTCAACCCGCTCGCTATCATCACGTACAGGGCTGACTTCGCGAGGCCCTGCACGACGACACGCCCGAGTTCCGAGAGCGTGAGGAAGTCCGCGAGTGCTTCGACTATCATGCCGAGAGATACCTCCTGAACCGCTCGTCGTCGGCACTGACCGCGTCGGCGTCGCCGTCGTCGACCACGCGGCCGTTGTCGACGATGTAGAACCGGTCTGCGAGGTCCAGCGCCAGCGGGAGGTTCTGCTCGACGAGGAGCATCGTCGCGTCCTCGCTGGCGGCCGACAGCGCCTCGGCCACGTCGGCGACGATTTGCGGGGCGAGGCCCTCGCTCGGTTCGTCCACTAAGAGCAGGTCGTTCTCGCCGACGAGGCCGCGGGCGATGGCGAGCATCTGCTGTTGGCCGCCTGATAGCGTCCCGGCGTCCTGTCCCCGTCGCTCCTCGAGAATAGGGAAGGCGTCGAACGCGAGCGACAGCCCCGACGAGACGCCGTCGGCGTCGGGAATCGCCGCGCGGAGGTTCTCCTCGACGGTCAACTGCGAGAAGATACGGCGGTCCTCTGGAATCCACCCGACGCCGCGCTGGGCGACCTCGTGGGTTTCGAGGCCGACCAGCGACTCCTCTCTGAAGCGAACCTCGCCGGCTCTGGGCGGCGTCAACTGGAGAATGGAGCGCAGCGTCGTCGTCTTGCCAACGCCGTTACGGCCGACGAGCGCGACGACTTCGCCGGCCTCGACCGAGAGGTCGACGCCCTCCAGGATGTGGCTGTCGCCGTAGTAGGCGTGGACCCCGTCGAGTTCGAGGAGACTCACGCGACACCGCCCTCCTGGTCGTCCGTCTCGGCCCCGTCGTCGAGGCTCCCCGGTTCGTAGCCGCCGAGATACGCCGACTGTACCTCCGGGTCGGCCCGGACCGCTTCGGGGGGGCCGTCGGCGATGACGGCGCCCTGGTGGAGGACGACGACGCGTTCGGAGACGTCCATCACGATGTCCATGTTGTGTTCGACCAGCAGGACCGCGTGGTCCTCGGCCACGTCCTCGATGAGGTCACGGACCTCGTCGACGCTCTCGGAGGAGACGCCGGCGTTCGGTTCGTCCAGCAGGAGGACCGACGGGTCGCCGGCCAGCGCGACGGCCACCTCCAGTTTCCGCTTCGCGCCGTGGCTCAGCGTACTCGCCGGTTCGTCGACCCGGTCGGACAACCCGACGCGGTCGAGTTTCGCGTACGCTCGCTCGGTGTAGGCCTCGAAGTGGTCGACGTTGCGCCAGAGCGCCGTCGAGTCGTCGCCGGCCGCTTGCTCGGCGATACGCACGTTCTCTAGCACCGTGGAGTTCGGGAAGACGTTCGTCACCTGATACGACCGGTGGATGCCCCGCTGGGCCGTCTCGTGGGGCGAGGCGTCGGTGATGTCCGCCCACGTGTCGCCACGACGGAGTTCGACGGTCCCCGTCGTCGGTTCGAGCACCCCCGTCAAGAGGTTGAAGAACGTGGTCTTACCGGCGCCGTTGGGGCCGATGAGCGAACACAGTTCCGAGCCGAGTTCGAAGTCGACGTCGTCGACGGCGACGAGGCCGCCGAACTCCTTGGTCAGTCCCCGCGTGCGGAGCATGTTACAGCGAGCAACCCATCTGGTCGCTGTCCGCGGGAATCGTCGCCTCGCTCCCGTCGATGCGGGCGAGCGGCTGGCCGGGCATGATGGCCGCACCCCAGCTATCGGCCCACTCGTCGGTGGTCGGGATGGGGTTCGCGACGGTCATCGCCGAGCGGGCCTGATTGTTGTACTCCTGGAAGGTGTAGCCGTTCTCGCCTTTCGGCGTGTCGGTGACGGTCATCCCTTTCAGGGCGCTGGCGACGTCGGCACCGGCCGTCGACCCGCCCTCGGTGATGGCCTGATGGATGGCCGAGGCACCGGTGAACGTCCCGGACGTGAAGAGGTCGGGGACGACGCCGTAGGCGCTGGTGTAACTGTCGACGAAGGCGTTGTTTATCTCGTTGTCGTACTGGTTCCAGTGGTAGCGGGTCGTGAACGGACCGAGTTGGGAGTTCTGTATCTTCTGCTGCGTCAGCGGTTCCCCCAGCACGCTCTGCATCGTGCCGCCGACGACACTGTTGGTGATACGCGTCGCGAACCCGCCGAAGACGCGGTAGGAGTAGTCGCCCGAGAGGAAGGCGTTGAACATGCTCGGGAGCGTCGCGACGGTGAACCCGCCGACGACGCCCTCGGCGCCCGCCTCCTCGGCGTTGTCGAGTAGGCCCTCCCACTCGGCGTAGCCGCTCTCGACGAACCGCTTGCCGACGATGTCGACCCCTTCCGATTCGAGGACGTTCTGGTAGTTGTTCACGACGGCACGACCGAAGGAGTAGTCGGCACCGAACAGGTACACCTTTGAGACGTCCGTCTCGTTGGCGACGTACTTCCCGCCCGAACGAGCGTCCATCGCCGTGTTCTCGCTCGCGCGGAACACGAGGTCGCTACACGTGTCGGTGTTCGCCGTGATGCCGGCCGACGCGGCCGGTCCGACCATCATCGGGACGCTGGCCTGGTTGACGACGTTACTGATGACCCGACGCGCCGACCCCGACGACGAACACCCGGCCAGCAGGTCCACGTCCTGATTCTCGACGAGGTTCGTCGCCGCCGTCTGGGCCGTATCGGCGGCGAACTCCGAGTCCCGGACGTAGATGGTGTACTCTACGTCGCCGACGGTCATCGACAGTTGCCCCGTACTGACGTCGGTGGGTGGGTCCTCGCCGGCCTTGTAGGCGAGTCCCGAGAGGAACCCCCAGAGCGACTGCTTGCCGTAGTACGAGAGGTCACCCGAGAGTGGCTGGAGCATCCCGATGCTGACCGATTGCGTACTGTCCGACCCGTCGCCCGTCGCAGTACCGTCGTCTGTCATGTTGGAGTTGCCGTCGCCGCCGTCGCTTCCACCGTCGCTGCCGCCGTCGCCGCCGTCTTCGCTCACACAGCCACTGAGGCCGGCGATGCCGACCCCGAGCGACCCGAGTACACGGCGCCGTGTCACATGGTCTCTCATACACGGATACCTACACGAACGACGACCATAGTGTCCGACGTTAACATGTTAACGGCGCCGAGCGCCGTTCAGGAGTCGATGTCGTCGAGCGCCTCGACGGCGCGCTCTATCATCTTGCGCTCCCCTCGCCGGAGGTTCTTCGACACCGCCGGCTTGGAGACGCCGAACTCGTCGGCCAGCGACCCCAGCGTCGTGTCCCGAGGGCTCTCGAAGTAGCCCGAGGAGACGGCTTCCTCCAGCGTCTCGCGCTCCGTCTCCGAGAGGTCACGACAGCCCTCGACGAGCGTCATCGCCGCGCCCGCGTTCTGTACCACATCCTGTAATCGGGGGAGGCTCTCGGCGGATCGTTCGATGACGTCGAACTCGTTGTCGCGGTCGAGTTCCGAGAGCGTGTCGTCGGCGTCTCGGCCCCTGTCGAAGCCGACGTGCCACACCTCGCTACCAGCCTCGATGTGGAACGGCCCGGTGATGTACCCCCCGTTGTCCCGAATCGTCGCCATCGCCGCCGTCTCGTCGATGACCGTCCGAATCTGTGCCACCTCACCCTGCCGACGGAGCAGTGCGACGTCGTTCATGTTGCCGTGGTCCCGGAGCGTGTCGAGGCCGACGTCCAGTACGTCTCTGTCGTCCGCTTCCACGACCATCCGCGTCTCGAGTTCGCGGTTCGCACTGTCGAACTCCCAGTGGACCGCCGCGAAGGCGACACCATGGTCTGCCGTCGTGTCGATGAACGGGCAGTCGTACTGCTCCATGTCCATGGCGATATCTATCATGTGTTAGCCACGTTATCACGTATCCCACTCCCCACACGTATAAACGATTCTTCCTTTGTGTGTGATAGAAGTCGGGCGGCACGATGCGGGAATAAAACGCACGCTCTCCTACCGGAACGTCGGAAAGAAGGGTCGAACGGACACGTTCTGGGATTCTATCACGAACGAACACAGAGGACGGCGGTGCCGTGTCACCCCGTTTCAATAGTGTTTTAGGCCTCCACTCGGGAGGGACTGGTATGACTTTGCACGCCAGAGAGATAAACCAGGACGTCCGTGAGTTGGGCGAACTCCTGGGTGACGTCCTCGAGGCGCAATCGTCGACCGAGGCGTTCGAGATAGTCGAACGAATCCGTAATGCCTCAATCGAGTACCGGCGTGGCGACGCCGAGACCCGTACGGAGGTCGGCGAGACGCTCGACCGTCTCAACCCGGAGATGCAGGACATCGTCGCTCGCGCGTTCACGACCTACTTCGAACTCATCAACCTCGCAGAGGAGCGACAGCGCGTGCGCGAGATTCGAGAAGGGAGTCAGGAAGGCGTCCTCGAAGACAGCGTCCTCGACGCCGTCAAGAAGCTCTCGGACCAGGGGGCCGACGCCGAGGAAGTCGCCGACGTCTTAGACGACGTCCTCATCCAGCCGACGTTCACGGCCCACCCGACCGAGGCCCGACGGAAGACGGTCAAAGCCAAACTCCGCTCGGTCGCCAACGACCTCGAAGCGCTCGACGAGGTCCGCCTGACCGACCGCGAAGAGGCACGCATCGAACGCGACCTCGACGCCGAGGTCACCAGCCTCTGGCAGACCCCACAGGTCCGTGACCGCCGCCCGGAGGTCACCGACGAGGCGCTGAACGTCCAGTGGTACCTGGAGAACGTCCTGTTCGACGTCATCGACGAGGTGTACGACGAACTCGAACGCGCTATCGACGAGGAGTACGCCGAAGACATCGACGTGCCGCGACTGTACGAGTTCCGCTCGTGGGCCGGGTCGGACCGCGACGGCAACCCGTTCGTCACGCCCGAGGTCACCGAAGAGACGCTCGAACGACAGCGCGACACGATTCTCCCGCTCTACCGCGACCGTCTGAAGTCCCTCTCGGGCGTCCTCAGTCAGGACGCGTCGAACATCTCGACCGACGCTACCTTCGACGAGCGACTCAGCGACCACAAGGACCGCCTGCCCGGCGTCGCGACCGAGGCCGAGGAGCGCTATCCCGACGAGCCGTACCGCCAGAAGCTCAAACTGATGCGCGAGTCGGTGCTGCGGGTCAGCGACGTGCGACAGGGCGGTTACGACGGCCCCGAGGAGCTCCTGAAGGACCTGCGGGCCATCGCCGACAGCCTCCGCCAGAACGACGCCGGCGTCATCGCCGAGTCGCAGGTCGACCCCCTGATTCGGAAGGTCGACACGTTCGGCTTCTCGCTGGCCAGTCTGGACCTCCGGGACCACCGCAAGATGCACACCGACGCCATCGCGGAGGCCGTCGACCGGCAGGGCATCGACTACGCCGGCATGGACGAGGACGAGCGCGTGGAGTTCCTCACCGAGGCCATCCTGCAGGAGGGCACCGTCGTCGACATGGAAGACACCGAGGGCCTCTCGGACGACTCGACCCGCGTCCTCCGGCGCTTCCGCGAGACGGCCGACTGGCAGAACGAGTTCGGCGTCGACGCCATCGACACCTACGCGATCAGCTGGTGTGAGGAGTCCAGCCACGTGCTGGAGGTCCTCTTCCTCGCCGACCAGGTCGGTATCGTCGACCTGCCGGGCTACTGTGGCCTCGACATCGTTCCGCTACTCGAATCGGAGTACGCGCTCTCCGGCGCCCGTCGCATCATGGGGACGCTGTTCGAGAACGACGCCTACCAGATGGCGCTGGACGCCCGCAACGGCGTGCAGGAGATAATGCTCGGCTACTCGGACTCCAACAAGGAGAACGGGTTCCTCGCCGCCAACTGGTCCCTGTACAACAACCAGAAGCGACTGGCGGAGATAACCGACGACTACGACGTGGAAATGCGCCTGTTCCACGGCCGCGGTGGCTCTATCTCCCGCGGTGGCGGCCCGATGAACGACGCGATGCTGGCGCTGCCCAACGAGACAGTGACCGGCCAGATAAAGTTCACCGAGCAGGGCGAGGCCATCGCCGAGAAGTACGCCAACCACGACATCGCGGAGCGGAACCTCGAACAGATGCTCAACGCGCAGGTTCGCGCCCGTCACACCGCCATGCACGAACCCGTCGAGGAGATTCCCGACGAGTGGATGGAGGCCATGGAGACGGCCGCCCCCGCCGCTCGCGACGAGTATCAGGATCTGCTGGAGACGGACGGCTTCGTCGACTACTTCGAGCAAGCGACGCCGATTACGGTCATCGAGAACCTCAACATGGGGTCGCGCCCGGCCTCCCGGAGCGAGGACCGGAGCGTCGACGACCTGCGGGCCATCCCGTGGGTGTTCTCGTGGACGCAGGCGCGCTGTATCATCCCCGGCTGGTACTCCATCGCGACGGGGCTGAACGCGTACCTGGACGAGGGTGGCGACGTCGAGACGCTCCAGCAGATGTACGAGGAGTGGCCGTTCTTCCGCACGAAGATAGACAACGCGTCGCTCGCGCTCGCCCGGACGGAGATGGACATCGCCGAGCAGTACGCCGACCTCGCCGACGACGACCTGCGCGAGCGCATCTTCCCGCGCATCGAGTCCGAGTACGAGGAGACGGTCGACCTCGTCCTCGAAATTACCGACCGTGACGGCCTCCTCGCCCGCGACTGGCTCGAACAGAACCTCGAGCGCCGGAACCCCTACGTCGACCCGCTCAACCTCCTGCAGGTCCGCCTGCTCGCCCAGTCGCACCTGACCGAGACGGAGAAACGCACCCTTCGCCTGACGGTGCAAGGTATCGCGGCCGGGATGAAGAACACCGGATAACCCGCCCGGTCACCCCGGTCGACGGTTGGAGCTCAGTAACAACACCTGTTGTATCCACCGAAGCCTTTACTGTGGTCCCACTTGGACACTCGCTATGGCAATCCAGAAGATTCTCCTCGCAGTCGGGCCGAACGACAAAGACCGAATCGACGAACTCGCCGAGACCGTGGGCGACATCGCCGGGCCGACCGGGGCCGAAGTCGTCATCGGCCACGTGTTCACCGAGGACGAGTACGACAACGTCGTCGACCGACTGGAGTTCGCCTCCGCCGCAGAGGCCGACGTCGACGAGGTAGCCGACCGGCACACGACGGTCCGGGAACTGGAGAAGCGACTCGGCGACGCCGATATCACCACCAGCGTTCGAGGCGCTGTCGGGAACCACGGCGAACAGATAGTCGACCTCGCCGAGGAGACCGGTGCGGACCTCGTCGTCGTCGGTGGCCGCAAGCGCTCCCCGACCGGGAAAGCGGTCTTCGGGTCCACGGCACAGGAGGTCATGCTCAACGCGCCGTGTCCGGTCACCTTCGTCCGCGGCGAATAAGCGCTCACCACCTGTTCTTTCGCGGTTCTCGCCGCTAAGAGCGGCACTATCGACGACCAGGCGAGTCGGCGGCACACCCGGTAAAATCAGCGTGAAAACCGAGACTGGGACAGACGCCGATATCGGAATTCGAGGCCGACCGAACTATCTCCGTCTCGTCACTCCACCACTGCGGCCTCGACGAGTTCGAGGGGGTGGCGAATCTCGTAGCCGGTGCCGTGTTCCATCTGCATCGCACAGGTGGGGCACTCGGTCATGCCCGTCTCGCCCTCGGCGTGTTCCATGTGCTCGAACATCTCGTCACCTATCTCCATGGACTTCTCGTACTTCTCCTCCTTCCAGCCGTAGGTGCCCGAGATGCCCGAACAGGAGTCACCGACGTCCTCGACGCCGACGCCGTCGAGGTCCCGAAACAGTTCGACGGCCTGCCGTTCGAGCCCCTGATTCCGGGCGTGACACGGCGCGTGGTAGGCGAACTCCTGTGCCAGTTCGCCCGACACTTCGGCGGACTCTATCTCGCCTTTCACGTCCTCGTGGATGCGGAGGTACTCGATGGCCTCGAACGTGTTCGAAGCCACTTTCTCGATGCCGTCGATGTCGAACAGTTCGGGGTACTCCTGTCGGAGCGCCATCGAACAGGAGGTACAGGACGCGATGGCGTCGTATCCCTGGTCGACGAGGTCCGACATCGACGAGACGTTGACCTCGGCGTGCCGGCGAGCGTCGTCGAGCATCCCGTTTGCGAACATCGGCGTCCCCGAGCACTTCTGTTCGGGCGCGACGACTTCGTAGCCGAAGTGTTCGAAGACGTGGACCATCGCCTTGCCGACGTCCGGCGTGTTGTAGTTGGAGTAACAGCCGTGGAAGTAGGCGACTTTCTTGTCGGCGTCGGCGGGTTCGCCGCGGCGTTCGCGGCTCTCGACGGCGTTCGCTCTGGAGGCGTCGGCACCGCCGCGGGCGGCCCACCACTCGCGGAACGTCTGCTGGGCGAACTCGGGGAAGTCACGCTCGCTCGTGACGCCCATCGTCTTCTCCATCACCCACCGGGCGGGTCCGAAGTTCATGGCGAAGTTCGCGAGTCGTGGTACCTTGCTGGCGATACTCGCCGACAGGCGGTAGTTCGAGAGGATGCGGTTGCGGACGTACTCGACGGACAGTTTGTCCATCTGCTCCTCGACGTACTCCCCGCGGGCGGTGTTGTGCATCTGACTCAGCGGCACGCCCGAGGGACACGCCGAGTCACAGCGCATGCAGTTCGAACACGACATGACCGAGTCGTCTATCTCGTAGTCGTCGTCGGTCTGTTTCAGGCGCCACTGCTCGGGCCCCTGGAACTTCGGTCCGGGGAAGTCGTCGTCGACTTCCGCCACCGGACAGTTCGTATCACAGACCGAGCACTTGTAGCAGGAGTCCGCGCCCGGTCGCAGGTCGAAGTCGTCGCTCTCGGGGAACACTTCGACCGGTTCGAAGCCCTCGCCCGTGTTCGGTTCAACTGGGTCGAAGTCTGTAGGTTGTGCGTCGCTCATCGTACCTCCGCTGCGGCGCTCGTGCCCGCCGCGTAGCCTGTCGCAATCGAGACGCCGCTACCCGATTTCTCCGCCGCGAAGTCGTAGCCGCCGAGCACACTGCCCGCGGCCCGCAGGTTGTCGAACTCCACGTCGCCATCCGCAGACAGCGGTCGCAGGTCGTCGTCCGTCTCGACGCCGAACCCGGCGAACGGGTGGTCGCCGAAGACGTCGGTGTCGAACCAGTCGTACCGGTCGTCGCTGTGGGGGACGTGACAGTCGAAGACGGGTTCGCTGACCCCGTCGCGGTCGGACTCGACGCCTTTCCCGACGAGGCCACCAGTCGCGAGGACGTACTGGTCGGCCGAGAGCGGGATGCGTGCGCCGTTCTTCTCCATGAAGACGCGCTCTACGTGGCCCTCGCCGTCGAAGTCGACGATGGGGTTGCCGGTCTCGAAACTCGCACCGCTCTCGTCCAACGCCTCGAACAACTTGTCTTCGAGTCGGAGGCCCGGCAGGGATGGCGGGCCCATCGGGACCTCGAACACGTCGACGCCCATCTGGTCGCCGAGGGCGTCGCGGATGGCACCGGGGTTGTCGTCGCCCAGAATCGCGGGGAAGCCGACGCGCTCCGCGTCCTCGACGAGTGGGTTCACTCGCTGGGCGAGCGCCTCGCGTGCCGGCACCTTTCGGCCCCGCACCGCCACCTCGCCGTTGGTGTCGAGGAGTTTCGCGTACCGTGTCACCTTCGCGTCCGCTCGCAGGTCGCCCGGGAACCGGATGGTCTCGCCGCGCACGTCGAACGGGACGCCGGCGGCGTCTAAGTGGTCGGCCACGTGGGGCGCGTCGAAGTCCGTCATCGACTCGATGCCGACAAACAGGGTGTCCCGGTCGTCGCTCGCCAGTCCTGCCGCCGCACCGCGTGGGTAGCGGGCGGTGGGTTTGATGGTCCCGCCGTGGGTGGGCAGGAGGGCGTTGGTGTCGGTGTGGCCCCCTTCGTAGCCGCTGACCTCGTCGAACATCGCCATCGCCTCTCTGACCGTCTCGACACCGACGGTCCGGTACGGGTGGGAAGCGGGCAGGTCGGGCATCGCGGCGTAGGGGTCGGTCAGTGGGCCCTCCCCGTCGGGCGTGTATCCGAGGAGGTCGACCAACCCGGACGCCTGCCGGAGCGTGCTCTGCTTGTAGGAGACGAGGCGGACGTCGGCGCCGTCGCGGGCGGCCGCGAGGGCACTGGAGAGGCCCGCGAGACCGCCGCCGACGACGAGGATTTCGGACTCAATCGCCATCTGGTTTCCCTCCGTCGGCGGCGACGTCGGCCGTCCCCGAGTCGTCGGTGTGGTCGACGCCGGAGTCGAAGGCTGCGAAGTCGACCGGGTCCCCACCGGCGGGGTCGTTGTCGCGGTTCTGCGTCGTCGCGTGCAGCGCGTAGTTCAGCGCCGCCTGTGAGAGTTGTTCGCCCCAGAGGGCGTGTCGCTGGCCCTTCCAGCGCTCCTGTAAGAGTTCGTCCCACGCCTCGCGGACGATTCCCTCGTCGTACTCGCCGTGGAGTTCGCTGGCCATCCGATGCGTGCAGATACCGCCCTGACAGTTCCCCATCGAAGCGCGAGTGCGGATGCGGACGGCGTTGAGGTCGGAGCCGGACTGGCTGATAGCGTCCTGAATCTCGGCGCGGGTGACGCCCTCACACTCACAGACAGTGGGGTTCGGGCCCTCTGTCTTGAGCACCTCGTCGGCCCGGGAGCCGAGGCGTTCGACGCTCCGGCGACCGATTGGCGACCGGAGACCGAACTCGTCCATGTAGTCCCGGAGGACGGAGAAGTCCTCGCTGCCGGGCAGCGGTTCGTCGGCGGTTCGACACTCGGCGTCGATACCGAACTTGCCGCAGACGTGGTCGGATATCTGCTCGCCCATCATCCGGTAGGTGGTGAACTTCCCGCCGACGATGCTGGTCATGCCCGGCAAGTCGTCACGCTCGTCGTGGTCCAACAGGAAGAAATCCCGCGTGATGTCGGTCGGGTCCTCGCTGCCGACGTCCGGCGGTTCGTACAGCGGTCGGACGCCCCAGAACGAGCGAATCGTCCGCGCCTCTTCGAGCATCGGAATCAGTTCCGACAGCGTCTCTATCATCAGGTCCACTTCCCACTGCTCCTCTGGGTAGTCTTCGGGGTCTTCTACTTCCTCGTCCGTGGTCCCGAGGATGGCCGTCGTCTCGTGGGGGACCACGATGTCGGCGTCGCCCTTCGGCCGGCAGCGGTTGATGACCGTGTCCACCTGTCGGATGTTCATGATAGTCATGACGCCCTTCGAGGGCCTGACGGCGATGTCGAGGTCGGCCATGTCGCCGATGCGACCGGCCCACGCCCCCGTCGCGTTGACGACGTAGTCCGCGCGAATCTCCTCGGTGCCGCCTTCGGTCCCGTGGACTCGCTTGCCCGGCCCGGAGGCGTGTTCGACTTCCAGACCGACCACTTCGTCGTCCTCGACGAGGAGGTCCGTCACCTTCGAGTGCGTCTCGATGCGCGCGCCGTGTTCCTGGGCGCTGGCGGCGTTCGCGACGACGAGACGGAAGGGGTCGATTGCGCCGTCAGGGACGGTGATGGCCTTCTCGACGTCTTTCGCGAGGTGTGGCTCCATCTGGCGGGCTTCCGCACCGGAGACGACGTCCGCGGGGATGCCGCACTCCTTACACCCCTGTAACTTCTCCTGAAAGTACTCCTCGGAGTCCTCGGGGCGCTTGACGAACATCCCGCCGGTCATCTCGACGCAGTGGCTGGCGATGTCTCGCAGGACGCGGTTCTCTTCGATACACTCCGTGGCGCTGGCCTGGTCGGAGACGGCGTATCGCCCGCCGCTGTGGAGCAGGCCGTGCATCCGGCCGGTCGTCCCGTGTGTGAGATTCCCCTGCTCGACGAGTGTCACGTCGAGCCCTCGCATCGCGAGGTCACGGGCGATGCCAACGCCGGTCGAACCGCCGCCGATGACGGCGATGTGTGGTGTCGATGCCATCTGTTATACGTGCGCTTTGGAGCCCATCCACTTTATTTTACCGTTGAACCGGGGTTCGCCAGTAAATTTTATTAGTAATCATGATTGTCTCGACTATCGTGTGAACGATGACCACGCACGTAAAAATTCTCTGACGATTTGTCCTGTTTGGACCGATCCCCCCGCTGAGACCACCAATATCCGGTCACTGGCCAGTGTTCGAAGGGGCGAACGAGGAGTACTTCTCAGTTACTGTCGGCACGGGGGGCTTCAGTAACTACTATGTACAATTATGTGCGATTAGTGGGACACGAATTAGCATGATAGCACACGAGCTACGGAGTGAGGGGCCGACATGACTGGCTGGAACCCGTTCGGAGACGACGCCGTCGAGACCGACGGCGGAGCGGCGGACCGTACTCCCGACACAGACACACAGGGCGCGAAGACGGACACGAGCAAACCGACGGCGACGCCCGACACACCTGACGAGGAGGACGGCGCAGCCGCAGAGATAGCACGTCTCGAAGACGAACTCGCCGCCGAGCGCGCCAGACGGAGCGACCTCGAGTCGGCCGTCGACCGACTGGCCGACGTCGCGGCGGCCAACGCGGAGGGCGACCTGACCGCGACGCCCGGGGAACCGCCGACCGAGCGTGCGGCGGACCTCTACGACGCGTACGACGACCTCGTCTCGGAGTGGCGCGAGACCGTCGACCGCATGGCCTCGTTCAGTGAACAGGTGTCGTCGGCGACCGAACGCGTCGACGACCGAATCGATAGCGTGAAAGGCTCCAGCAGGGACGTCAGCGAGGCCGTCGACGAGATATCGGCGGGGTCACGGACCCAGCGTGACCGCATTCAGGACATCTCGGACGAGATGCGGAGCCTCTCGGCCACTATCGAGGAAATCGCCGCGTCCGCCAACGAGGTAGCAGACACCTCGGAGGCGGCGAGCAGTCGGGGGTCGACGGCACAGGCGGCCGCCGGCGACGCGATGGCGGAACTCGACCAACTGACGAGGCACGCCGAGGAGACGGCCCAGAAGGTCGAACGGCTGAACGACCGCATGACCGACATCGAGGACATAGTCGAGTTCGTCACCGACGTGGCGGACCAGACCAACATTCTGGCCCTCAACGCCAACATCGAGGCCGCACGCGCCGGGTCGGAGGGGGACGGGTTCACCGTCGTCGCCGACGAGGTGAAGAACCTCGCCAGCGAGACGAAGCGGGCGACCGACGAGATAGCGTCCTCCATCGACAGGGTGCACGACCACGCCGACGCGACGGCCGAGGAGATGCACCACACCCGGACCACCGTCGAGAGCACGCACGAGGCCGTCGAGCGGGCCCTCGACGAACTCGACGCCGTGGTCGAGCGTGTGGACGAGGTGGACGCGAGCGTACAGGAGATCGACGACGCGACCGACTCGCAGGCCCAGTCCACGCAGGAGGTCGTCTCGATGGTCGACGAAGTGGGCGAGATAAGCGACCGGACCACGGCGGAGGCCGACACCGCGGCCGACGCCGCACAGGAACAGACGACGGAACTGGCGGAAGTCTCGACCCGTGTGTCGACGCTCACCGAACGGGCCGATTCGCTGGAGGCCACGCTCGATCGGTTCGAGCTCGCCGGGGCGGGGACGTCGGCGAGCGCCGACGAGACGGTAGTGGAGTTCTGGCACGCGATGGGCGGAGAGAAGGCGTTGTTGCTCGAATCCCTCGCCGACGAGTTCGAGTCCCAGACCGAGGGCATCAGCGTCTCGCTGACCTCGAAGGGGAGCTATCGCGGGACGCTCGACGCGACGCTCGAGGCAGCGGCCACCGGGGACGGCCCCACCGTCGCGCAGGTGTTCGAGATAGGCAGTACGCGCGCACGCGAGAGTGGCCACTTCGTGCCGGTCGAACGGTTGCTCCCCGCCGACCACGTCGACTCGCTCATAGACCCGGTGTCGAACTACTACCGCATGGACGGGCAGTTGCAGTCGCTCCCATTCAACGCCTCGAACCCCGTCCTCGCGTACAACCGTGACGCGTTCCGTGCGGCGGGGCTAGACCCCGAATCACCGCCGCGGACGTTCGACGCGGTCCGGAGCGCCGCCGAGCGACTCGTCTCACGGAGCGGTGCGGACTACGGCATCACGTTCGCGAACTACTCGTGGTTCGTCGAGCAGTGGTTCGCCGAGGCCGACGAACTGCTAGTCGACGCGGAGAACGGCCGTGCTGGGGTCCCCCAGTCGGCGCATCTCGACGACGAGTTCGCCCGGTCGCTCGTCGAGTGGTGGGTCGCCATGGAGGCCGACGGCCTCTATCTGAACCCCGGTATCGAGGCTCGTGGGGAGGCGCGAACCGCGTTCCACGCGGGCGACGCGGCGATGCTCGTCGGGTCCTCGTCGTCGTTGCAAGCCATCGAATCCGGTGCCGACTTCGACGTCGGCACGGGGATGCTCCCGGTCGAAGACGAACGGACCGGCGTCCTCGTCGGTGGCGCGTCGCTGTGGGTCAGTGACGGGTTACCCCGTGCGACGCGGGACGCGGTCGGGCAGTTCCTCACGTGGCTCACCGAACAGGACCAGCAGATGCGGTGGCACCGCGAGACGGGGTACTTCCCGGTCCACGAGGCGGCGATTCCGAAGCTACGGTCGGACGGGTGGTTCGAACGGAACCCGCACTACGCCACCGCGTTCGACCAGTTGGTCGCCACGACCGACACGACGGCGACCCGGGGAGCCCAGATCGGGCCGTTCGACACCGTACGAACGGTGATAGAGGAGGGTATCGAACACATTACGAACGTCGAGCAAGTTGACGAGGAGTTGGCACGCGTCAACGAACAGGTGGAGAAACGACTCCGAACGTACGCTAGAAACTGAAAGAACAATCGTTTCGTATTTTTTATCTCCGGTCGGCCGTCGTGAGTAATCTTTATAATGATTCACTATATTGTTTACTCACAAGGCGGGGTCTTGGGTAAACAAGACTCGCCCGAACGGAGAACACACCAATGGCAGACACATACGTCGGCTCGATCGACCAAGGTACGACCGGTACGCGGTTCATGGTATTCGACCACAGCGGACAGGTCGTCGCCAACGCGTACGAGAAGCACGAACAGATCTACCCGGAACCCGGCTGGGTCGAACACGACCCGCTCGAAATCTGGGAGAACACGCAGGAAGTCGTCACGCGCGGCCTCGACGAGGCCGACCTCGACGCCAGTCAGATAGAGGCGCTGGGCATCACGAACCAGCGCGAGACGACGGTCGTGTGGGACAAGAAGACCGGCAAGCCGGTCCACAACGCGCTCGTCTGGCAGGACCGTCGGACGACCGACCGCGTCGAGGAGATTCAGGAAGCCGGCAAGGTCGAAGAGATTCGAGAGAAGACGGGGCTCGAGTGTGACGCGTACTTCTCCGCGACGAAGACCGAGTGGATCCTCGAGAACGCCGAACCGCTCAAGATGCAGAGTTCCCGTGGGGAGGACCTGCAAGACCGCGCCGAGGCCGGCGAGCTCATGATGGGGACCATCGACACGTGGCTCATCTACAATCTCACCGGGAACCACATCACGGACGTCACCAACGCGTCGCGGACGATGCTGTACAACATCCGGGACCTAGAGTGGGACGACGAACTCCTAGACGAGTTCGGCGTGCCCGAGTCGATGGTGCCGGAGGTCCGCCCGTCCTCCGACGAGGACTTCTACGGGACGACCGACGCCGACGGCTTCCTCGGCGAGGAGATTCCCGTCGCCGGCGCACTGGGTGACCAGCAGGCCGCGCTGTTCGGTCAGACCTGTTTCGACGAGGGTGACGCGAAGAACACGTACGGCACCGGGTCGTTCTACCTGATGAACACCGGGACCGAGGCCGTCAAGTCCGACCACGGGCTCCTGACGACCATCGGCTTCCAGATGTCCGGCGAACCCGTCCAGTACGCACTGGAGGGCGCTATCTTCATCACCGGTGCCGCGATCGAGTGGCTCGAAGACGTCGACCTCATCAACAACGCCGCCCAGACGGCGGAACTGGCCCGCTCGGTCGACTCGACCGACGGCGTCTACATGGTGCCGGCCTTCACGGGCCTCGGTGCCCCCCACTGGGACGGCCGTGCCCGAGGGACCATCGTCGGCATGACGCGTGGGACCCGGAAGGAACACATCGTGCGTGCCACCCTCGAATCTATCGCGTACCAGACGCGCGACGTTGCCGAGGCCATGGAGGCCGACTCCGGCGTCGAGACGACGTCGCTGCGCGTCGACGGCGGTGCGGTCAAGAACAACTTCCTCTGTCAACTGCAGTCCGACATCATCCAGACGGACATCGCCCGTCCGGAAGTCGACGAGACGACCGCGCTCGGGTCCGCGTACGCCGCGGGTCTGGCCGTCGGCTACTGGGACACCGTAGACGAACTCCGCGACAACTGGCAGATCGACCGCGAGTTCAGCCCCGAGAAGGACGCCGAGGAAGTCGACAAACTGTACAGTCGCTGGGACGACGCCGTCGAGAAGTCACTGGACTGGGCACAGGAGGAATAACGTATGGTGGCAGACCTGCTCCTCCAGATTCCGCTGTTCGGCGTCGAGGTGCCGCGCTTCATCGCGCTCCTGCTGGCCGCCTTCGCGGGCGGCGCGTTCGGGGCCGCTCTCGGCGCGCTCCCGGCGTTCTGTTTCACCGGGTTCATGGTCATCGCCGGCGAGGCCGTCAACATCCTCGTCGCCGAACTCGGCTCGGTGCTCGACATCGCCGGCGGCGAAATCGGGGTCGGTGTGACCGGCTCTATCGCCTTCGGTCCGGTGTTCGGGCCGCACGTCTCGTTCGCGGCCGGCGCGGCAGCGGCCGCCTACGCCGCGAAGAACGACGGCATGCCGGAACCGGCGGACGGTGACTACCACCCGGCGAAGGACATCGCGTACGCGCTGGGCACCCGCCCGGACATCCTCGCCGTCGGTGGTCTCTTCGGTATCCTCGGTCTGGTCATCACTCGCGTCTCGGCCGGCATCGGCGCGCCGTGGGACCCCATCGCCATCGCTGTGGTCCTCTCGGCCGTCGCTCACCGACTCGCCTTCGGCTACCCCATCGTGGGTGCCGGCGACCGCAGCGTCCTCGACATGTCCCCCTTCGAGAAGGGTGAAGAACGCGTCGCCACCGACGGCGGTACGGCCGGTGCCACTCGGCTGGCCGTCGAACCGTGGCTCCCCCACCAGTACAAGTGGAGCAACGTCGCTATGATCGGCATCGTCGCCGGTCTGCTCGGCGGCTGGATAGCCATCGTCACCGGGAGCGCGTTCCTCGGGTTCGGTATCTCCGCGGCGTCGCTGACGTTCCTGAACCTCGGCGTCGAGAAGATTCCGGTCACGCACCACATGACCCTGCCCGCCAGCACGGCGGCGCTCGCGGTCGCACCGCTCGGCGGCGAACCGATCCAGATAATCACCGCCGGGGTGTTCGGACTCATCGGCGCTCTCGCCGGTGAGACCATCCAGCGTATCTTCTACGCCCACTCGGACACCCACTTCGACCCGCCGGCCGCGGCCATCGTCGTCTCGACGTTCATCATCGCCGTCCTCGCTCTGGTCGGCGTCTTCCCGACGTCCGTCTGGATCCCGCTGCCGTAATTCACACGCCTTTTTGTTTCTCAAAACGAGCGGTACATACCGAAACACCCGAATCTAAGCATGGATATCGAAGCGCGAATCAAACGTCGGCAGCGCCGTGACGGCGAGCCGCGGCTGATCCAAGACTACGAGTCGCTCTCGCCGGTCACACACATCGAGGAACCGGCGGACCGGGGCCCGGTTCTCGAGCGCCTGCTCGACCATCTCGACCCCGTCTTCGACGGCAAACTGCCGCCGAACGCGTACGTCTACGGACCGAAAGGGTCGGGGAAGTCGGCGGTCGTGACGGCACTCTTCACACAGCTCGAACAACTCCCGACCGAGAACCGAGCGGTCATTCACACCAGCACGCGTGCCCAGTCACCGACCTCGCCGGCGTTCGTCTACGTCGACGCGCGCCAGACCACGAGCGAGTTCGCGTTCTACCACGCGGTGCTGGACGCGCTCGTCGAGGAGTCGGTTCCGGAACACGGCATCGGGACGGAGACGCTCCGCTCGCGTCTCCACGAGGTGCTCGGCGGCACGCGAACCGGCGTCGTCGTCACCGTCGACCACGTCGGCGAACCTCGAAGCACCAGCGAGAGCGACCTCGTCGACCTCTTCGCCGGCCTGCCGAGCAACGTCAGCTGGCTGGCAATCGGCCGGCTGAACCCGACGGAGACGGTACTCACGGAGTACACCGCTGAGTCCATCCACGTCGACCACTACCAGCGACAGATGCTGGTCGACGTCCTGATGACTCGGGCGTCGGTCGGTCTCGCCCAGCAAGCGCTGGACCACGGCCTCGCCCGCGACATCGCCGAGTGGGCCAACGGCGACTCCCACGACGCACTGGCGGCGCTGTTCATCGCGACCGACCGGGCGAGCGAGGCCGGGCGGGCCCAGTTGACGCCAGCCGACATCGAGTCGGCGTTCGAGGAGATGCCCGACCCCTGCGTCTCGCTGGGGATCGTCCTCTCCTTGCCACCCAACCGGCAGGCGGTCCTCAGGGAACTGGTCGACCTTGGACCCAAGGACCGGTCGTCCGTCACGGCGACGACGGAAGCCATCAGCGGGTCGACCGCCGTCGACCTCTCGGCGGGGACCGTCAAACGGTTCCTCTACGAGATGGCCGAGGCCGGCGTCGTCGAACGCGTCCAGTCCGAGGCACAGAGCGGGCAGGGACGACCACCCAGCAGGGTCGACCCGCGGTTCCCCCCGACGGTGTTCCGTCGGCTCTACGACTTACGACAGTAGCGAGGCGCGACCCCCGACGCCGAGCGGCCGCCCGTTTTCGTGTCGACACTACCGTCGAGCGGTGCCGTCGCTCACCGTCACGAGACGAACGGAAGAGCGCTCTTCAGACCCCTCTGGCCGGGTCGCCGGTCCCCTCTGTCAGCGCCGAGGCGAGTGCGCCGCGGACGACCACGTCGTCCCCGAGCGTCGTCAACTGGATGTCGGGGATGTTCGACATGACCATCTGGTCGAGGCGGTCGCGAATCGGGTCGAGAATCTGTTCGGGGTTGTTGATGGCGACGGCCCCACCGACGTAGATGACGAGCGGAGCGTAGGAGTGGACGATGTTGGCGACGCCGATGGCGTTCCAGTGACAGATTTGGTCCAGCACGTGCGAGGCGAAGTCGTCCTCGCCGGCGTACTCGAAGACGTCGGCGGCGTCGAACCCTTCGGTTTCGATGGGGAGGGCCGTCTCGACGGGGTCCTCGCGGTGGAGTTGCGTGGCGTACCGTGGGATGTTCTCGCCGGAACAGTACGCTTCCCAGTGGCCGTCGTGGCCACAGCCACACGTCATGAACCCGTGGGGGTCGATGGTCAGGTGGCCGACCTCGCCCGCGTTGCCGTCCCAGCCACTGAGGATGTTCCCGTCGACGGCGACGCCAGCGCCGATACCCGAGGAGATGGTCAGGTACACCATGTCGTCGGGGTTCCGGTCGGAGTTGTAGCGCTCGCCGATGACGCCCGCGTTGGCGTCGTTGTGGAGGTACACCTGCGACGTGCCCAGCAGGTTCTCGACCGGACCGGTCAGCGGGATACGGTCGATAGTGTCGGGGAGGTTCGCCGGGTTCTCGACGACGCCCTCCGCGAGGTCCAGCGGCCCGAACGAGCCGATACCGGCCGCCGTCACGTCCGTGGGTGCCACGTCGGCGGCGGCACACGCCTCGCGGAGCGCGTCCAGCACCGCTTCGGTGACCGCGATGCCGTTCGGCCCGCGCGGCGTCTCGCGCTTGAACGACGCTATCGGCGTTCCGGACGCGTCACCGAGGACCGCACGGATGTGTGTCGCGCCGAGGTCGACCCCTGCGTATACGGCCATGTTGGTGGGTAGGTCGCCCTTCCGCTACTTAATAACACAGATTCGAGTACGCCCGTGTTACCGTGCGTCGTCGTCCAGTCGCTCGCGTCCGACGGCCTCCTCGTAGACGACGCCGCGTTCGGCGTCTAACGTCACTACTGTCCCGTTCTCCACGTGCGCAGGCAGTTTGGCGTCCGAGACCATGGGGATGGAGAGTTCGCGGGCGACGATGGCGGCGTAACTCGTGATACCTTCGTGGGCATCGACGATGCCCCCGAGGCGTGTGGTGTCGCCGGTGAACTCGCCGTCGAAGTCCTCCGAGACGGCGACGATGGCCCCGTCGGGCACGTCGGCGATGTCGCCGTCGTCGACGTGGTACACCTGTCCGGTGACCAGTCCGTCGACGACGGAGCGGCCGTTGGCTATCGTCTCGGCGGCGACGTGGACCTTCAGCATGTTGGCCGTGTTCATCCCTTCGAGTTCCGTCATCATCCCGGAGAGGACGACGACGGTGTCACCGCCCTCGGCCGCCTCGGTGTCGAGGGCCGACTGGACCGCGTTCTGGATGATGGCGTCGGCGCCGTCGGTGGTGTACTGCGTCGTGACCGGCGTGATGCCCCACGAGAGCGCGAGACGTCGACGGACGTCCTCACTTGGTGTCGACGCCACGATGGGAATCGACGGCCGGAACTTCGCGGCCTTCAGTGCGGTGTACCCGGACTCCGAAGCGGCGACGACGGCCGACGCCCCGATGTCCCGAGCGAGGAACCGGGCAGACCGGGCGAGCGCGTCGGTCCGCGTGTTGCCGGCCGTCGGGACGCGCTGTTCCCGGGACTCGGCGTACTCCTCGCTGGACTCGACGTCCCGGACGATGCGGTCCATCGTCTCGACGACGCGAGTCGGGTGGTCGCCGATGGCCGTCTCGCCCGACAGCATCACGGCGTCGGTACCGTCCAGGACGGCGTTGGCCACGTCCGACGCCTCCGCTCGCGTCGGCCGGCGGGAGTGGACCATCGAGTCGAGCATCTCCGTCGCGGTGATGACCGGGACGCCCGCCTGGTGGCACTTCCGGATGATGCGCTTCTGGACGATGGGCACGTCTTCGAGCGGACACTCGACGCCGAGGTCACCGCGAGCGACCATGATACCGTAGGCGGCGTCGATGATGGAGTCGAGGTTCTCGACGGCCCCGGCCCGCTCGATTTTCGCGATGATGGGGATGTCGACGCCGCGGTCTTCGAGCGCCTGATTTATCTCGTAGATGGCCTCGCCGTCGCGGACGAAGGAGGCGGCCACGAAGTCCGGTTCCATCTCCGCGGCGACGTCGAGTTCCTGCTCGTCGTTCTCGGTGATGGTCGGCAGGCCGAGTTCGACGCCGGGGACGTTGACGCCCTTGCGAGCGCCGAGTTCGCCGCCGTTCTCGACGTTGGCGTACACCACGTCGCCCTCGACGCGGTCCACCGTGGTCTCGATGCGGCCGTCGTCCAGCAGGACGCGGTCCCCCGGCTCGACGCTAGTGATAGACTGGGAGAGCCCGACTTCTTCGGGAGTCGCTTCGTCGCCCACCACGAAACGGATGGTCGACCCCTCGACGAGGTCGATAGGCTCGCGGACGGGCGCCGTCCGGACCTCCGGGCCGGGCATGTCGAGCATCGAGGCCACCGGGGAGTCGACGATGTCGTCGACCTCCCGGATGCGCTCTATCATCGTGCGCCGGTGTTCCGGCGACCCGTGACTGGCGTTGAGTCGGGCGACGGACATCCCCGCCTCCGCTAGCGACGCAATCTGGTCGACCGACTCGCTGGCCGGGCCGAGCGTACAGACGATTTTCGCGCTACGCATCGGTCGATACTCCCGACAACTCTCGTGAACGCACCGTTCGATGAATCATACTCGACCGTACCGAGTCAAGGGATAAGAAGCTTGCCGGACGCCGCCAGTATCGCCGCCCTCACGCGACTTCAGCGCGAAATCGCTTCCGTGTCGCCGGCGATGACTTCACGGACCTCGTCCGGGGAGACGACGGCGATGTCACCGGGGACAGAACGCTTGAGGGCGGCGGTAGCCGCACCCCACGCGAGCCCGTCGGGGACGGACTCGCCGGCGAGGTACTGCGAGAGGAAGCCGCCGACGAAGGAATCGCCGGTCCCGACCGGGTGGGCGCTGGGCGCCTCGTAGGTCGGCTGTTCGTACACCTCGCCGTTCGAGAGCGCGAGCGCACCGTCGGCCCCGCGTGTCACTATCGTCACGTCGAACCCGTAGTCGTCGGCCAGTCCCCGAGCCACCGACTCGGCGTCGCCAGTCCGACCGAGCACCGTCTCGGCGTCCCGCCGGGCGGCGACGAGGACGTCCACGTCGGGGAACAGGTCCGTCAGCACCGCTCTCGCCTCGTCCGGGTCCCAGAGCTTCGACCGGTAGTTGAGGTCGAAACTCGTCACGGTGTCGGCGTCCTGCGCCCGAGCGAGCAGGTCGGCCGTCGTCGCCTCCAGCGTCTCGGAGAGGGCTGGCGTGATACCGGTCGTGTGCAACCCGGTCGCGTCCTTGACGGTTTCGACGGGTAGTTCGGCCGTCGTCGCCGTGGTCACGCTCGCTCCCGCTCGGTCGTAGATGACCTCGTTCCCGCGCGGTGGCTGGCCCTGTTCGAGGTAGTAGGTGCCCTGTCTGGCCGCCTCACTGTCGTCCCACACTACGTCGACGGTTACGCCGTGGTTCCGGAGTTCGCCGACGACGCGCCGGCCGACCGAGGACTCGGGGAGTTTCGAGGTCCAGACGGCGTCGAGTCCGAGTCGCTGCGCGGCGACGGCGACGTTCGACTCGGCACCGGCAGCCCGGACCCGGTACTGGTCCGCTGTCTCGAGGCGTTCCTCGTCCGGCGGCGACAACCGGAGCATGGTTTCTCCGAACGTAATCAGGTCGGTCATATGGCCCCCTCGTCGCCCGTTAGGTATAAATCCCTGAGAGTCGTCGCTGTGCAGTAGCTTAGGGTCGGACCGTGTACCGATTCCACACATTTGTTTTCGAATTGGTATATATTCATTAATAGCCTCCAAAGGCTTTTGTACCCATCTTATACACATCATGCTATGAATCGCAGGCAAGCGAGAAACGAGCCGTCGGTTTCTCGACGTTCCTTCCTCGGGGCGGTAGGGGTGTCGGGAGTCGCCGGACTCGCTGGATGTGGTGGGGGCGGTGGGGGTGGCACACCGACCGGTAATTCGTCAGTCACCGGTGACACGGTCACGTTCGGATTCAACGTGGCACGATCGGGGCCGTTCTCGACGACGGGAGAAGAGGAACTCCGCGGACACCGTCTCGCCGTCAAACACATCAACGAAGGCGGGGGATGGGTGTCGAACCGGTACTTCCCGCGACTCGGTGGGGACGGGTTACTGGGTAAGACTGTCGAAGCGACGGTGAGCGACACCGAGAGCGACCCGGAGGTTGCACGCAGTTCGGCCGAGGCGATGATCGAGAGCGACGGCGCCGTCGTGGTCTCCGGTGGGTCGACGAGCGACACCGGCCTCGTGATGCAGGACGTGGCCGCCGAGATGGAGACTATCTACATGGCGACGATGACCCACCTCAACACGCTCACGGGGTCGGACTGCAACCGCTGGACGTTCCGGGAGCTTTTCAACTCGCACATGACTGCGCGAGCGCTCGAACCGGTCCTCGTAGAGGAGTACGGGGAGGACGTCAACTTCTTCCAGATGTTCTCGCAGGACGAGTGGGGTGCGGGGCAGCGAACACTGATGAAGCGCCACCTCACCGAGGCCGGCTGGCAGCCCGTGGGGAGCCTGAGTGCGCAACTCGGGACGCGCGACTTCGACCAGTACATGCCCGATATCGAGAGCGCCGACGAGGACGTGCTGGTCCTGAACCTCCGTGGCCTGGACGCCGCGAACGCCGTCCGGGCCGTCCGGGAGAACTTCCCCGACGAGAACGTGGTCATCCCGCTGTACACTCGGGCCGTGGCACAGACAGCGGGGGGTGCCATAGAGGACGTCATCGGGACTATCGCGTGGGACCCGTCCATCGACACGCCGCTCTCCGAGCAGTTCCAGTCGGCGTTCAGCAAGGAGTACGAGGGCGGGACCGGGTCGGCGTCGTCGTCGATACCCTCGGGTCCGGCCCACGTCGCGTACACCCAGACGCTCCAGTACGCACACGCCGTGGCGCGGGCGGGGACGTTCGACCCCGAGGAAGTCATCCCCGCCCTCGAAGACTGGGAGTACGGGGCCGGCATCGGGGCACAGACCATGCGGGCGTGTGACCACCAGTCGATGCGTCCGGTACCCATCGTCAGGGGGCGACCGGGGTCCCAGCAGGACTTCGGCCGGTACTACGACCTCATCGACACGACGCGGGAGGCGACCTACGAGTGTTCTGAAGGACCAGCGGCAGCGTGTTCGCTGGGCGGTAACTAACAATGAGTGGACAGGATTCATCTTCGGCAGGGGCATCGGGCACAGACGACGCGAGCGGTGGTCTCCTCGCGACTATCGTTCCGGACGCGATTCGGCGCAACTTCGCGCTGAAGTTCGGTATCGTCCTCGTAGTGATGGCGCTGTCCGTCGGTGCCATCGGTCTGCTGGCGACCGACCAGGTCCGGACCTACACCGAGACGCAGGTGACCGACGAGTACCGAGGTGTCGCCGCACAGGAGGGGAACATCATCGAACAGTGGTTCGAGCGGAACCGGCTCTCCGTCCAGTTCGTCTCGTCGAGCGACGTCTGGACCTCCGACGACGCCGAGGACCTCCGTGCGGAACTCCGGAACCGGGAAGCAGGACTCTCGGCCGACGTGTCGAACGTCCACCTCGTCGAGCGGGAGATAACCGGGACCAGCATCGTCGCGAGCACGTCGCTGTCGGCGGGGACCAACGTCTCGACGATCAACCGTGGCTGGACGACGGAGACGCAGTTCGACCGTGCCGGGGAAGTCGTCCACTCTAGCGTCTACCAGACACAGACCGGCCCAGTCGTCGGGTTCATGAGCCCCGTCGACGCGAGCCAGAACCGCTACATCGTCATCGAGTACGCGGTGGGGGGAATCACCGAGTCACTGCAAGGCTCCGAACGGTCCGCCGGCGGGTTCACACAGGTCGTCAACGCATCCAACGTCGTGATGCTAGACGAAGGGCCGGACGGCGGCGTCGGTGACGCCCTCCTCCAGCCGTACGCGTCCGGTAGCGAGGCGACAGCGCCCATCAGCGCGGCCAACGACCTCCGGGGTCGAGACCAGGAGGCGGGCGTCGTCGCGACCATGCCGGCGAGCAGTGTCCTCGACGAGAAGTACACCGTCGGCTACTCCCCGATAGCGGGGACCGACTGGGTCGTGCTGGTCCACGCCCCCTATTCGGCAGTGTTCGGATTCGTCGAGAACGTCCAACTCTACGGACTCGTCGGAACGGCACTGATGGTCCTCCTCATCGGTGGCGTCGGTGCGGCGCTGGGGTACAACACGGCGACGGCTATCGACCGCCTCACCCGCAAGACCGACCAGATGCGACAGGGGAACCTCGACGTCGACATCTCGACGGCCCGCATCGACAACATCGGCCGTCTCTACGACGGGTTCGGCGACATGCGGAACGCGCTCAAACAGCAGATAGACGAGGCCGAGCGTGCCCGCAAGGAGGCGGAGGTGTCTCGCGCCGAGGCGATGGAGGTCAACAACTACCTGCAAGAGAAGGCCGACGAGTTCTCCGAGGTGATGGAGGCGGCCGCCGCCGGCAACCTGACAGAGCGCATGGAGACGGACGGCGAGAACGAGTCGATGGACCGTATCGCCAGCGAGTTCAACGGCATGATAAACGAACTCGAGAAGACCGTCGGTCAGTTGCGGAGCTTCGCCGACGACGTGGCCGACTCCGGTGACGTCGTCCTCACGAGCGCCGAGTCGGTGCGTGACGCGTCCGAACAGGTCGCCGAATCCGTGCAGAAGATATCCGACGACGCCTACGACCAGAAAGAACGCCTCCAGACGCTCTCAGAGGACTTAGACCACCTCGTCGAGACGCTCGAACGACTCGAAGCCGAGAACCCCGAGGTCGACATGGGCGACTCGCTCGCCGAGTTCCGGACCACGGCGACGACGCTGCAGGAGGCCGCCGACACCAGCGAAGCCATGATGGCGGAGTCCGAGACCGTCGCCGGCGCCGCGGAGGAACAGGCCGCCGAACTCAACGAAGTCTCCACTCGCGCGGAACGACTCAAGCGGTACGCCCAACCGCTGGGTGACATCCTGAACCGCTTCGAGACGGAGGCCGAGCACGAGTTCGTCTTCTCCGGCGGTCCGTCGCAGGGGCTGGCCGAGAACGACGACGAGTAATCGCTGCCCGCCGACGGCTCTCGACGGTTCGTTTTTCTTTCGAACCAGCGGGATGGACCGTGGGGTCCCGACTCAGGAGTCGGACGTGCTGATGATGTCGCGGACCCGCGTCGCGGCGGTCAACACCGGAAACGTCCACGGTTCGTCGTCGTAGAGCAGCGAACAGAGGCTGGTCCGGTTCTCGCCCGGGAGAGACACCTGTCTGTCGAGGTGTTCCTGTCTGGTCGTGACGACGCCGTCGAGCGTCTCGGTGAACGTCGACTCGTACCACTGTGGGACCGACATGCCGTCGAGTTCGACGACGAGGTCGGACAGCGACTGCCGGGCGTCCGAGAGCGACTCCGCCTCGCCCGCCAGCGTATCGAGGAAGCGCCGGCGCTCGGCGGCGGCGTCCCGGGCGGTGCTGACGAGCGCCTGTTTGTACGGCGCCGTGAACCCGCCCTGTTTGGTCCGGAGGCCCTCGGCCATCTCCTCGCCGAGTTCCAGCATCACGTTCTCGACGAGCGACTCCCCGTACACCTCGTCGTAGTGGGGTACGCTCATCACCGTCTCCCGGTACGCGTCACAGACGCGTTCGAGTTGCTTACACTCCTGTCGGGACGTGTGAAACGCCACCGGTTGCCACGCCTGTGGCCCCGCGGTCGGCACGTCCTCGACGGCGTCGGCGAATGCGTCGAAGGCCTCGGCCTCCGCTTCCACCTCGGCCGTCTCGCGTTCGACCACCTCCACGGCCGTCGTCACCGGAGACAGGACGTGCTGTCTGAAGGACTGGAGGTAGTGGGTCGCAGGGACGTTTGTGTCAATCATTACCACGGCTTCGCGTCCCGATAACTAAAATGTTTGTTTCACATACAAGGATTGCACCGTGTCGTGAGCGACCATATCGTCTGAAACTTGAGCTACGTCGTTGTATACCAATACTATATTTTCATTTTTGGAGATTACTTGTGTATCACAATCGAAATCACCGTTCAAACGCACTATCAGCTCGTAGCGACTTGATGGCAAGACCGAAGACGCTGGCGCCCCTGTGGGTGGCCATGACACGTGCCGACTCGCCCCTCTTCCTCGTCGCCTGTGTTGCGCTCGTGGCGCTGGCAGGGTGTGGCACGTTCTTCGGGTCCGGCGGCGGGCAATCTGAGGGCGGCGACCCCCTCACACCGGCCCCTCGACCCGAGGTATCTACGGCGTCGCCGACGCCGGAGCCGAACGGCCGGTCGCTGGCCGGTGACCCCGACCGGCGCGAGTACTGGGGTGGCATCACCGCGCCGGACAACCGAACTGGCGCGGCCCAACCCCGGTATCTCTCGCTGCGGCCGACGTGTCAGCGGCCGCCGGGACTGGTCGTCCACATCCAGGTCAACGCCCTCCGCAACAACGACCCGGCGACCAACGAGGGCATCAACACGACGTGGCAGTTCGCCGCCCCGACGAACCGACGAGCGGTGGGGTCCTACGAGACGTTCGTCGACGTCGTCACGACGCAGTTCCGCCCCCTGTTGAACGCGTCGACGGTGACGTACGAACCGCTCGAACGCGACGGCGCCCGGGCCCACCAGCGGGTGACGGTGTTCACCGGCGAGACGTCGGCGACGTACCGCTGGCACCTCGAACTGCAGACCGTCCAGACCACCGAACCGTACGGCGGATGCTGGATGACGACTGGCGTCACCACCGAGTGACCCAGTCGGTGTGTGGTCGGGCGAGTGACGTACAGACCGTGACCCCTACTCCGTCGGGACCCGTACCGGGATACGACAGAACCCTGCGGGACGTACTGTTAAGTCGGACGCCGGTGAGTGGCACACATGGCGGCTGACAGACACGCCGACCGAACCGTGATAGTGACAGGTGCGGCGAGCGGTATCGGCCGCGGCATCGCGAGACGATTCGGTGAGGAGGGCGCAAACGTCGTCGTCGCGGACCTGCGCCGCGACCCGAAACAGGGCGAGAAGTACGACACCGACGTGACCACGCCGACGGACGAACTCGTCCGCGAGGAGACGGCCGGCGACGCGACGTACGTCGAGACGGACGTCGGCGACCCCGAGAGCGTCGAGGCGATGGTCGAACGCGTCGTCGATACCTACGACGGCATCGACGTACTCGTGAACAACGCGGGCATCCAAATCGTCGGCGATTCACAGACGACCAGCGTCGAGGAGTGGCAGCAATCCATCGACGTCGACCTGAGCGGCGCGTTCTACTGCGCGAAGTTCGCGATACCGCACATCGTCGAACGCGAGGGCCAGATAATCAACGTCGGGTCCGTCCGCGGGTTCGAGGGTGGCGGCGGCCCGCCGTACGCCGCCGCGAAGGGCGGCGTCGTCAACATGACTCGGGACCTGGCGATGGAACTGGGCGAGGAGAACGTGCGCGTCAACTGCATCAACCCCGGGTACGTCGAGACGCCGCTGCAGGACATCCTCACCGAGGAGGACATGGCCAAGTCACGCGAGCAGACCCTGCTCCCCCGCTTCGGTACGCCGGAGGACGTTGGCGACGCGGCCGTGTTCCTCGCGAGCGAGGAGGCAGGGTTCATCACCGGCGCGAACCTCCCGGTCGACGGTGGCTGGCTGGCACACAGCGGCCTGTGAGTGAGGGCGGCGCCGACCGTCGCGCCCAAACAATTATTCGACTCGCCACCGCAGTGAGCCTATGCAGTTCGACTGGATGGTGCAGTGTTACGCGGGTGCCGGCGTCCACCGGGACACGCCGATGCTCGACACTGTCGACCGCGAGACGGTACTGCAGGGCGTCGACACCGCGGTGGATACGGGGCTGGACGGGCTCTGGGCACCCGACCACTTCATGCTGGGTCCGAAAGCCGAGGAGTACGAGGTGTGGACGCTCCTCTCCGCGCTGGCCGAACGGACCGACGACGTTGACCTCGGTCCGCTCGTCGGTGCCGTCACGTACCGGAACCCGGCCTTGCTCGCGAAGATGGCGACGACGGTGGACGTCCTCTCGGAGGGTCGCCTCCGCCTCGGCCTCGGTGCCGGGTGGCACGAAGCCGAGCACCGGGCTTACGGCTACGACTTCCCCGACATCGGGACCCGCATCGAGATGTTGGAGGAGGGCATACAGGTCGTGAAGGCGATGTTCACCGAGGACGTGCCGTCCTTCGAGGGCGAGCACTTCACCATCGACGAGGCGCTGAACAACCCCAAACCCGTCAGCGACCCGCACCCGCCCATCGTCGTCGGCGGCGCCGGCCCGAAGATGCTCAGACTCGTCGCCCGCCACGCCGACGAGTGGAACGTCGAAATCAGCGCCCGGGCGCGTGGCAAACCAATCGAGTTCAAGGTTAGGAAGTTCGACGAGTACCTCGAGAACGAGGGACGTGACCCGGACGACGTCGAGCGGTCGTGGCTCGCCCACGTCCTCGTCCGCGAGGACGAGGCCGCCGTCGAGGCGGCCGTCGACGACATCTTCCCGCTCCCGTGGGGCGAGGAGTCCGACATGGACGAGACGCTGGACGACGCCGAGGACGCCCGTCAGAAGGGGAGTATGCTCATCGGGACGCCCTCGCAGGTGGCGAGCCAAATCGAGGGTATCCGCGACCTCGGATTCGAGAAACTCCAGTTGATGTTTCTGGACTTCCCCGACACGCACGGGATGGAACTGTTCGGCGACGAAGTGGCGCCACAGTTCCAGTGACCGGCAGCCCGACGGGGCACCGAGGCTTATGTGTCGGAGCGCCGAACCGGCGGCATGGCCTGCACCGTCACCGACGAGTACGAACGGCGCGGCATCGACGCGCTGTTTCTGGAGAACGACCACCTCCGTGTGGAGTTGCTCCCCGGCAAGGGCGGCGACGTCACCCGCATCGTCGACAAGCGGACGGACACGAACGTGCTGTTCGAGGCGCCACACGAGTGGCGGTCCCCGGCCGCCGGGCCCGTCGGCGCTCCCGACGGTGCGTTCTCGTTCCTCGACCACTACCCGGGCGGGTGGCAGAGCGTCCTGCCGGGTGCGGGTGGCCCCTCGGAGGCCCACGGCGCTCCGCTGGGACTCCACGGCGAGTCGACGCTCGTCCCCTTCGAGACGGAGATACTCGCGGACACCGACGAGCGAGCGTCGGTCCGATTGACCGCCTCGCTCACCAGATACCCCTTCGACGTGGAGCGTGACGTGACGCTCTCGGCGGACGAGTCGGCCGTCGAAATCTCGGAGCGCGTCACCAACACCGGCGAGGTGCCGGTCGACTACTCGTGGTTACAACACGTCGCGCTCGGCGAACCGCTCGTCGGCCCCGAGGCGTCGCTCTCCGTGCCCTGCGAGACGGTCCACGTCGACCCAGACCAGACCGCGGCGACCGCTCGACTCCCGCCCGGCGAGACGTACGAGTGGCCGGTCTGCGAGACCGACGACGGGCCGGTCGACCTCCGGGAGTTCCCGCCGAAACGCGACCGCGTCCACGACCTCGTGGCCCTCGCCGACCTCTCCGACGGCCGGTACACCGTCTCGAACCCCGAACTGGACCTCGGCGTGACCGTCGAGTTCCCCGAGTCCCTGTACGAGTACCTGTGGTACTGGCAGGCCTTCGGCGGGTTCGAGTCGGCCCCGTTCTTCGGGCGGAACTACAACGTCGGCCTCGAACCGTGCACGTCGATTCCGAACGCGGGCCTCGCGGAGGCCGTCGAGAACGGCACGGCCGAGACGCTGGGCCCGGGCGAGACGCAGGCGTCGACGGTACGGCTACGGACGCACGGGGCAGAGTAACTACGACCGAATCGGGGTACCGAACGGCGCACGGGCGGAAGTATCGCGCGGTCCTGCGCCGATTCGACCCGTCACTCGGACTGCGGTCGGACGTAGGTCACCGGGCACGGCGAGTTGATGAGGACGTTCTGGGCGTTGCTCCCGAAGACGGCCTTACCGACGGGCGACCGCGACCCGCCGGAGATGACGACGCGGTCGGCGTCCGCCTTCTCGGCGGTCTCGACGATTCCCTCGCTGACGTTCCCGACGACGCCGTCGACGTCGTAGTCGACGCCGTGGTCGTCGAAGACGTCCCCGAGGTACTGGACCGACTGGTGGCGTTCGAGGACGACGTCGACGTCCTCGGCAGTCGCGCTCGGGTAGTCGAGTTCCGCGGCCACCTCGTCGAACTCCTCTCTGGTGAACACGTGCGTGAGGACGACCGTCGCGCCGGTCGGCTTCGCGACCTGCATCGAGACGCGTGCGAGTTGGTCGAGTCGGTCGTCATCTTCCGGGCCGATAGCGAGTACGATGGTGTCGAACGAGAGGTCCATCGCCGCCATCTTCGACGGCGTGTGAAAAAACACCATCGGTCGGCGGAACCGGCGCGCTCAGGACTCCTCCGGTTCGAACCGCCAGATGCACTCCATGAACGGGATGCCCGACTCCGGGTCCGCGTCGGCGTCGACGCCCGACTGCTTGAACTGGCCCGTGTACCGTTCCCACTCTGCGACCGCCTCGTCGCCGTCGACGGCGTCGAGATAGGCGTCTAGGTCCGCACACTCCAGAATGCAGACGGCGACGTCGTCCCGGACGTACAGTTCGAACTCCTCGACGCCGCCCCGGTCCATCGCGTCGGTTACCGCTTCGGGCACGTCGTCGTGAGCCTCGACGTACGCCTCCCGCTGGTCGGGGTCGAGTCGCTGGACGTACACCGCTCGCTCGGTATCCTCGGGCATGTTCGACACCTCTCGGGCAGTCTCAATGAGTGTTGTGCCGGCCGCTACCCGCACGACCCCGAGAGTATTTGTACCGGGCCGACGGGAGATGGGCTATGGTCTCGCCTGCACTCATCCTGCCGCACGAGCCGGACGAACGCTGGCAGCTAGCCAGACAGATGGGCGTCGAGAAAGCGGTCGTCCACCCGCTCGAAATCGGGGACGGTCGGACCCACTGGACCTACGACGATCTGCAGGGACTGGCCAACTGGCTGACCGACGCCGGCCTCGAGTTCGCCGTGCTCGAAGGGTCGGTCCCTATCTCCGACCGCATCAGACTCGGACGTGAGGGCCGCGACGAGGACATCGAGGAGTTCAAACAGTTCCTGAGGAACTGCGGCGAGGTCGGTATCCCGGTGGTCTGTTACGACTGGATGGCCGGCGTGCGGTGGGCGCGGACCGCCGCCCACGTCCAGTCCCGCGGTGGCTCTTACGTCACCGAGTTCGACGTCGAGAAGGTGCAGGGCGGTCCCGCCCAGTTCGACGACGTGACCCACGAGGACGTCTGGGAGGCTATCGAGTACTTCCTGCGGGAGGTGACGCCCGTCGCGGAGGAAGCGGGCGTCAAACTCGGTCTCCACCCGGACGACCCGCCCCGGGAGTCCCTGCGTGGCACCCCGCGAATCGTCGACAGCGTCGAGGCCTACGACCGGGTGCTAGAGGCCTACGACAGCGAGCACAACGGCGTGACCTTCTGTCAGGGGAACTTCGCGGCGATGGGGGCCGACATCCCAGCGGCCATCGAACACTTCGGCGACCGCATCAACTTCGTCCACTTCCGCGACGTGGAGGGCGACGCCGACCGGTTCGTCGAGACGTGGCACGACGCCGGCCCGACGGACATGCTGGCCGCGATGCGTGCCTACGAGGACCACGTCGGCGACGACGTGCCGATGCGGCCCGACCACGTCCCGACGATGGCCGGCGAGGACAACTCGAACCCGGGCTACCACACGAAGGGTCGGCTGTTCGCCATCGGCTACATGCGCGGACTACGCGAGCAAGTGCGCGCGGACCGCTGACTCACACCTCGACGTCGGACCGGAACTCCTCGCGGCCGGTCACGCCGAGGTCGACGCGGTAGAGGCTCCCGGCCCCCTCGCCCTCCACGGCGCGCGTCTCGACGCAGGCCGTCGTCACGTAGGCCGTCCCGTAGTCGTCTCCGGCGAAGGTCACCGACGACACCTTGCGGGGGTCGAACCGGACCGTCTCCACACGGGTGCCCTCGGGGCTGAACCGAATCAGTTTGTGGCCGTCCCAGAACGCCGACCAGAGGTAGCCCTCGCCGTCGACGGTCATCCCGTCGGGCAGTCCCTCGATGCCGCTGGCGTCGACGACCGTCTGGGGGTTCGAGATGGCGCCCGTGGCGCGGTCGTAGTCGTAGCGGTAGATGTATCCCGGACACTCGGGGTCGACTTCGCCAGTGTCGGTGAAGTAGAACCCGGACTGGTCGAGCGTGAACCCCATGCCGTTGGGGAGGACGCACTCCTCGCGGACGAGTTCGAAGGTCCCGTCGGTGTCCAGTCGGTACAGTTGTCCGGGCAGGTCCCGGTCCGTGTCGGGCATCACGCCAGCGAAGACGCGCCCCTCGGGGTCGGCGACGACGTCGTTGAACCGCTCGTGGAACCTGTCTGGGTCCGGGTCCGTGACGGCGTCGACGGTCCCCGAGTGCTGGTCGAGTCGGCGGACCGCGCCGGCCTCCTGAAACAGGAGCAACGTCCCGTCGGTCTGGATGGTGAACCCCCCGATACGCTCGTCGGTGTCCTCGTAGACCAGTTCGTGGTCGTCGGCCGCCGGGTCGTAGCTGTACAGGCGACCCCGCGGGATGTCGACCCAGTACAGCAGTTCGTCGCCCGGATGCCAGAGCGGTCCCTCTCCGGTCTCACAGGCGACGTCGACGACGAGTTCGGGTGTCGGCATACACTACCCTCCGACCCCGTGTCCCGTAAAATTATGCGCCGAAACGGCCCGCGTCTCAGTCGTCGTCCAGCAGGCCGGCGTCCAGCGTCCCCGTCGTCATCAGTTCGTTCAACTCCTCGAGGTCGGTCTCCCCGGGTTGCTTGATGTCGACGAGACTGCCCTGATAGAGGACGCCGATGCGGTCGGCGTGTGCGAGGACGGACTCGATGTTGTGGCTGACGATGACGATGGTGATTCCCTCTTCGGCCAGTCTGTCGAGGGTGTCCTGCACGAGACGGGTCGCGTCGACGGAGAGCGCGCTCGTCGGTTCGTCCAGGATGATGACGTCCGGGTCGAACGCGAGGGCGCGGCCGATGGCCACGAGTTGGCGCTGCCCGCCGGAGAGGAACTCCACTTCGGTCTTGATGTCGACGTCCCGGCCGAGTTGGTCCATCATTATCTGGCGGGACCGCTCGTACGTGGTCTCCCAGTCGATGAAGGAGAGGGGCCCGAAACCCCGGCGGGGGAACTGCCCCATGAAGATGTTCGTCGCGATGTCGAGGTCGTCCATCAGCGCGAGGTCCTGATACACCGTCTCGATGCCGTTGTCGCGAGCGTCCGAGGGGTTCGAGAACTGAACCTCGCGGCCGTCCTTGTAGATGGTCCCTTTCGTGGGCGCGTGGACGCCGCTGAGGACGTTCATCAGCGTCGACTTCCCGGCGCCGTTGTCGCCCACGAGGGCGAATATTTCGGACTCCTGGATGTCGAGCGTCACGTCGTCGACGGCGACGATACGCCCGAACTGTTTGGTGATGTTCTCGACGCGGAGTTTCGGCTCGCCGGCCTCGTCGGTGGCCGGACTGCCGGCGGCCTCCTGCTCGGCCGTCCCGCTGTCCTCGACGCTCATACCGCACCACTCGCGAGGATGCGAGCCCGAAGTTTGGCCTGCGTGCTGTACAGCAGTATCGCCGCCAGTAACACGAATCCGTTGACCATCTGTATCTGGGTCGCTCCGACCGCGGGGCTGTTGTTCAGCGCCGACTGCACCAACTGGATGAGGACGACGCCGCCGAGCGCGCCGGTAATCTTCCCGCGCCCGCCGAACAGGCTGATGCCGCCGATGACCGCACCGGCGAAGGCCTGGAACACCAGCCCTTCACCGATGAGCGGGGGGACGACGCCGACGAACCCGGTCAGCATCAGACCCGCGATGGCCGCCAACAGCCCGCTGATGGTGTAGACGACGATGATGAGCCGTTCGGTGTCGATACCGACCTCCCGGGCCGACTTCTCCGAACTCCCCAGCGCGTACACCGCCTGCCCGAACGTGGTAAAGCGCATGAGCAGGCCGAACACGAGGAAGGCGAACAGGAGCACGGCGATGGCGAACTCCGGGGTGCCGCCGACGTCGACGTAGAGCCTCGGCAGTCCCGTCACCGGTTGCGTCTGCATCGCCGTCTTGCCACCCTCGAAGATGATGAGGAAGGCCAGCGTCTGCAGGAACGGGTTGAGCCCGACCTTCGCTATCATGATGCCGTTGACGAGGCCGATGAGCGCCCCCGTCACGAGGATGATGCCGAACCCGGCCCACGGACTGGTGGTGACGCCCCAGCAACTCGGGCAGGTGCCCAGAATCATGCCGGTGAACATCGCCGAGAAGCCCGCTATCGACCCGATGGAGAGGTCGAAGTGCCCGGACAGCAGACACAGGCTCTCCGCGAGGACCAGCAACCCGATTGGGACGGCCGCCCAGAGGACCAGGCGAATCGCCTGGACGTTTCTGAGCGTCTGCGGGACGAACACGAGGACGCCGAGGATGACGACGGCCAGTATCGGCCAGATCATGTTGTCCAACAGGGTCAGTATCACGTCGTCTCTGTCGCCGAACGTTCGCCCGATGAAGCCTTGTTCCGTAGACATAGTGTAGGGGGAGTGGAGTGTCGTTAGATGCCGCGCTCAGCCCCAGACGTTACCCCAGAGGAACGGCTGGTCGTAGTTCTCTTGGGTGATGACGATGCTGTTGGTCCGGAACCACGGGTGGCCGTTCTGCTCGCGCATGATGCCCGGTTCCCAGATGGGTTCGGACCACATCTCCACGCCCTTGTGTTGACCCGGTTCGATGGTGAGCTGGTCCGAGGTGACCTCCGACCCGACTTCGGGGATGACGCTGTCGTCCATCCCCGACTCCACGTACTGTTTCATGTACTGCATGGCGATGGGGTTGTAGAAGTAGTTGGGCTGGTCGACGGCGGCGTCGATGGTGCCGTCCCCGACGAGCGGGTTGACCTCCGGACTGCCGTCCATCTGGGTGAGGACGATGTGTCCTTCCTCGCCTTTCGACACCAGCATGTCGAGGTTACGGAGTGCCTGCACCACGCCGAGCCCCATCGAGAGGTTCCCGGAGTAGATGCCGTCGACGCGGCCGTTCGCGTTGACCCACTCCTGTACCGTGGACTGGGCCACGTCACGAGCGTACTCGCCGTTGAGCGTCTGGACGACTTCGATGTTGTCCTGTTCGGCCATCACGTCGAGGAAGCCCTGCGAGCGCTGGTTGGCCGACTGGTTGCCCTGAATCCCGCGGACGTTGAGGACGCGGTAGCTGTCCTTGTTCGGGTACTGTTCGTCGAGTGCCGAGACCATCTGCTCGGCCGAACTCGCGCCGCCGTCGTAGTTGCTGAATCCGACGTACAGCGGAATCTCCGAACTGGAGGTGTCCGCGTTGGTCGCGAACACCGGCTTCCCGGCGTTCATCGCCTCGTTGATAGCGCCCTCCGCGGCACCGGTCGACCAGACGCCGACGAGGATGGCGTCGTGGTCCCCGTTCGTGAAGTCGCGGATGTCCTGTACCTGTTTCTGGGCGCTCTGCTGGTTCGGTCGGACGTCGAGTTCGATGCCGAGGTCCTCGGCGTAGAACTCGGCGGCCTCGATGTACGCCGTAATCCACGATCCCCCGCGGACGTACGCAGACATCCCGACTTTCTCCAGCGTGTTTCCGCCACTGCCGCCGTTTCCGCCGGTGGTGGTGCCGCCGTTGCCTCCGTCGCCGCCGTCGCTGCCGCCGTCACCACCGTCGCCGCCGCCGTCGCCGCCGTCGCCGCCGTTTCCGCCACAGCCGGCGATAGAGACTGTGGTAATCGCAGCACCGGTCGCCTTGATAAATCTGCGTCTGGTATTATCTGCCATACAGGGCTGAGATTGAGAGTGAACCTACATAAAGCTTGTCGAAAAACCATGATAAACACGGCCGCGTGGCCGTGCGAAGCCAATCAGGACCGCGT
Source organism: Haloarcula rubra (assembly GCF_019599465.1). Taxonomy (GTDB): domain Archaea; phylum Halobacteriota; class Halobacteria; order Halobacteriales; family Haloarculaceae; genus Haloarcula; species Haloarcula rubra. The sequence goes on along the minus strand of NZ_RKLR01000003.1, from coordinate 179,500 downwards.
TTCGCCAAATGGCTGACCGATGGCGTGGCGGCGACTCGACGGAACGACCGACGCTGTGGCGGACCAGTGTGATCGAATTGTCGTTCGTTCTGCACGTTCGGGGACTAAACAAAAACTGGGTGCGTACCCAGCCAGTAACGGTCGGAACGAAGTCACAGAGAGCAGTCCGAACATGGCGGACGATCTGTGACGAGATTGTAAATAACGATTATTCGGGATTGTTTCGGGCCAGGCCTGCACGCTTCTGCACGGGACGACGACGCGGTCCCTCGGCGGCGGTAGCTTCTTTTCGTCACGTCGCGGACGTGGGAGTCGTGAACCTGTACATCGACACGGCGGACCGCGACCGTATCGCCGACGCCGTCGCACTCGGCGTCGTAGACGGTGTCACCACCAACCCGTCCATCGTGGCGGAGGCCGGACTGGAGTACCGTGAGGCGGTCACCGCTATCGCCGACCTCGTCGAGGGGCCGGTGTTCGCACAGGTCGTCGCCGACGACGTGGACGGGATGGTCCGCGAGGCGCGCGGCTATCAGGAGTGGGCCGACGACGTCGTCGCGAAGATTCCGGCGACCCGTCAGGGGTTCGAAGCGCTCGCCCGCCTCCGCGAGGCGGGCGTGCCCGCCGGCACGACAGTCGTGTTCTCCGTCGAACAGGCCGTCTTGGCGGCGAAGAACGACGCCTCGTTCGTCGCGCCGTACGTGGGCCGACTCGACGACGCCGGCGAGGACGGCGTCGAGACGGTCCGTCGAATCCAGTCGATGTACGACACCTACGGCTTCGAGACAGACGTGTTGGCCGCGAGCATCCGCAACACCACGCAGGCCGTCGCGCTGTACGAGGCCGGCGTCGACGCGGTGACGCTGTCGCCCGACGTCCTCTACGACCACGTCCCGCACCCGAAGACCGACGAGGGCGTCGCTGGGTTCGCGGCGGCGTGGGGCGACAGAGGGAGTCCGCTGGAGGAGTGAGCGGAGCAGTAGCTAAGTAGCGGGCCGGTGAATCCTGTGCTATGACGTCCGACCCGACAGTGCTGGTGGCAGGCGATACGCTCGTCGACTTCGTCCCCGAGCGGCCGGGTCCGCCGGGAGACGCCGGGGGCTATCGGCCGAAGTTCGGCGGGTCGGGGGCGAACGTCGCCCTCGCCCTCGACCGCATCGGCGTCCCGCCGTTGTTCTGGACGCGACTGGCGACGGACGACTTCGGTGCCTTCCTGCGCTCGCACCTCGACGACTCGGCGATTCCCGACTCGTTCGTCGTCACGGACCCCGAGGCCCGGACCACGCTGGCCGTCGTCACCCACGACGCCGACGGCGACCGGTCGTTCACCTTCTACCGCGAGGGCGGTGCGGACACGCGCTTCCAGACCGGTACCGTCCCCGACGAGACGCTGGACGCAGTGTCGTGGGTCCACACGACGGGCGTCACCGAGAGCGTCGAACCCAGTCGGTCAGCGACGCTGGAACTCCAACAGCGAGCGAGCGAGCACTGTACCGTCTCGCTCGACCCGAACTGGCGACCGGAGATGTGGGAGAGTCACCACGAGTTCCGCGCGGTCGTTCGCGGGTCGCTGGAGGCCGTCGACGTGGTCAAAGCCACGCCAGAGGACCTCGCCGCGGCCGGATTCGAGCACGACGACCCCGAACGCCTCGCCCGGGCCGTCACCGACTACGGCCCGCACACCGTCGTGTTGACGATGGGGGACGCGGGGGCGCTGTGCTACGGAACCGACGCGAGCCCCGTGCAGGGCGTTGCTCGCCACCCCGGCTACGACGTCGACGTCGTCGACACGACGGGGGCCGGGGACGCGTTCCTCGCGGCGTTCATCGCCGCGCTGACCAACGGGGTCCGAGACGCCGACGACGCCCTCTCGCTGGCGAACGCGGCGGGGGCCGTCGCCACGACGCAAGCGGGTGCCGTGTCGGCGCTGACCGGGTTCGAACAGATACGGCGGTTCCACGACGAGATTCCGTGGGCCGCCTAGTCGTCCCGGATAGGCGCACACCTGTTCCGCCGTGGTGAACACATCTATATGCGAGGGTTCCGTACCGGCCATATGGCCGGTCAGAACAACACCATCGACGCGACCAAGACGTCGTTGCGAATCATCGAGGAACTGAAACGCCTCGACGGGGCGGGGGTCACGACCGTCGCGGACGAACTCGGTATCGCGAAGAGTACCGTCCACAACCACCTCCAGACGCTCACGGAAGAGGAGTACATCAACTGCGAGGACGGTGTCTACCGTGTCGGCCTGCGCTTTCTGGAACTCGGGGAGTACACGCGAAACAGGATGGACATCTACGAGAAGGCTCGTCCAGAGGTGCTCGCACTGGCCGAGGAGACGGGCGAGATGGCCAACGCCGCCGTCGAGGAACACGGGACGGGCGTCTACATCACGCGGGCCGAAGGGACGGAAGCCGTCAGCGTCGACACCTACGCCGGCAAGCGCGTGAAACTCCACTGCACCGCCCTCGGGAAGACGATTCTCGCCGAACTCCCCGAGGACCGCGTCGACGAAATCATCGAGACCCACGGCCTCCCGGAACGGACGGAGAACACCATCACCGACCCGGACGAACTGAAGGCGGAACTCGACGCCATCCGTGACCGGGGGTACGCGTACGACCGCGAGGAACGGCTCCCGGGCCTCCGGTGTGTGGCCGCACCGGTCGTCTCCGAGGACGGGCGCGTCGTCGCGGCCCTCAGCGTCTCCGGCCCGACGACCCGCATCAAAGGCGACCTGTTCCACGAGGAGATTCCGGAACTGCTCCGCTCCTCGGCCAACGTCATCGAAATCAACATGGCGTACTCGTAGACGGGCCACTGGACGGGCGACCGGCCGTTCGGGAGGGCGGACACTCTCAATCTGATTCCCGTGACGAGGACTGTCGGACCTTGGAGCAGAAGTTAGTTTCAAGTGACACGACGACCGACGTACGGTATGGCCTCACCGTCGCTGAGAGCGCGGTTACTGGACGGCGAGACGCTCCTCGGGACGTTCCAACTCATCGACTCGCCGATGGCCGCCGAGATAGCCGGCGTCGCCGGGTTCGACTTCACCATCCTCGACCAGGAACACGGGCCGCTGACCGCCGAGTCCTGCGTCGGCATGTGTGCGGCCGCGGAGCGCGCCGGTGCCGCCCCCGTCGTTCGAGTCCGGAACAACTCTGAAGCCGAGATACAGCGAGCGCTCGACATCGGCGCGGCGGGCGTCGAGATTCCACAGGTCGAGACGGGCGCGGACGCCCGGGCGGCCGTCGACCACGCACGCTTCGACCCGCTCGGGTCCCGCGGGTTCTCCCCGTACGTCCGCGCCGGAGGGTACACCGGGGGCGACGACTACACCGACCGGCAGAACGAGACGACGGCTGTCGTCGTCCACATCGAGGGCGAGCGAGGCGTGGAGAACCTCGACGACATCGTCGCCGTCGACGGCATCGACGTGTTGTTCCTCGGCCCGTACGACATGTCACAGTCGCTCGGCATCCCGGGGCAGGTGCGGGACGACCGCGTCGAAGCCCTGATGCAGGAGGTGTGCGACCGGGCGGCGGACGCGGGGACGGTCGTCGGGACGTACGCCGACGACCCCGAGATGGCCCGGCAGTGGATAGCCGCGGGCGCACAGTACGTCGCCATCGGCGTCGACGGGGCCGTCCTCACCCGCGCCTTCGAAGACGTCGTTGAGGCGGTGACCGGCTAGTCCCGACGCCGGCGGTAGCTCTTTTGTCACCGGGACTGAACGACCGGTATGGAACTGACCGCGCTGACAGACGAGTTCGACCGACGCGACTGGCAGCACGTGACCGAGACGGACGACCCCGTCAGGTTCGCGATGGTGGGGCTCGGCTGGTGGACCCGGGAGCAGGCGATGCCGGCCGTCGCGTCGGGTGACCTCTGTGAGACGACGGTGCTGGTCAGCGGCGACCGGGAGAAAGCCGAGTCCGTCGCCGCCGACTCGGCGACGGTCGACCACGCCGTCACCTACGAGGAGTTCCACGACGGCGCCGCCAGCGAGGCCTACGACGCCGTCTACGTCGTCACGCCGAACGCCCGGCACCTGCCGTTCGTCGAGACGGCTGCCGAACTCGGGAAGGACGTCCTCTGCGAGAAGCCGATGGAGGCGACCGTCGACCGTGCCGAGCAGATGGTCGCGGCGTGTAACGAACACGACGTGACGCTGATGGTCGCCTACCGGATGCACACCGAACCGGCCGTCCGGCGGGCCAAGGACGTCGTCGACGCGGGGTACGTCGGCGACCCGGTGTTCGTCCACGGCAACATGAGCGAACCCATCCTCGAACTCGTCCCGGACCCGGACCAGTGGCGGCTCGACTGGGAGTTGTCCGGCGGGTGTGCGACGATGGACATCGGCATCTACTCGCTCAACACCGCTCGGTTCCTGTTAGACGCCGACCCGGTGCGCGTGCAGGGGTCGGTCGCGTCCGTACGACCGGAGTTCGACGACGTCCCGGACGAACACGCCGCCTTCCAGGTCGACTTCCCGGACCACACGTTCGCCGTCTGCACGGCCAGTCAGAACGCCGCGATGGCGAGTCACATCAGAGTGACCGGCACGGAGGGGGAAGTCCGCGTCGAACCGGCCTTCTACCCGTGGGACGAGCGGCGACTCCACGTCTCCCACGGCGGGTCGGACATCGACGTCTCCTTCGAGCAGATAGACCAGATGGAAGAGGAGTTCGAGTACTTCTCGCACTGCCTGCTGACCGGCGAGGACCCGTACGCCGACGGGGAACACGGACTGGTCGACATCCGGGCGCTCAAGGGCGTCTACGAGGCCGCCGAGGACGGGCGCGTCGTCGAACTCGGCTAGGTCTCAGCGGTGCGTCGACGGCGGGACGACGCCCGAGGACCCGACGTCGACCCGGTCGCCGACGCGGACCACCTCCAGCGTGCGGGGATACTCGTAGGACGCGACGTGTTCGTGCAGGACCTTCGGGTCACCGGCGACGCCCTTCCACATGTCGAAGTGCGACGGCAGGAGGCGGTCCAGTTGCAGGTCGTTCGCGGCCTCGACCACCTCGTTCTCGGACATGTACCACTTCGTCGGTCGCGTCTCGCCGTCCTCGGTGTGGTGGATGCGGCCGACGGTGCCGAACGCGAGGACGCCGAGGTCGACGTCGAACGCCTCGCCGATTCCTGCGAAGGCGTCGGCCGGTTTGCTGTCCCCCGGATGGAAGAACGTCCCCGCGTCGTGTTCGACGACGTAGGAGACCGGTTCGATGGCGTCGCCGTCGTCGGCGCCTCTGACGTGGACCGTGAAGTCCCCGACGGTGAACGAGTCGCCCTCGTCGACGACCGAGCGCTGGTCCTCGTCGACTCGCAGGTGGCCGTCGTAGTCGGGCGCGTCGTACGACGCTTGCGGAGCGTGGAGCGTCCCGCCGTCGTCGAGGAGCGGTCCGTACGACGGCGGGTGCATGTGGTCGATGTGTTCGTGCGTGACGAGGACGGCGTCGGCCGTCCCGTCTGCGGAGTCCATCGGGACCGGAATCATCCGGACGAGTTTCGGCGGGTCGCCGTCACCGAAGTACGGGTCGACGTACAGCGTCGTCGTCGCCGACTTCAGGACGAAGCCGTTACAGCCGAGGTACCAGACGGCGACCCCGTCGGGCGTGGCCTGCGCTATCTCCTCGGCGAGCCAATCCCCCCACGTCGCGTGAATCGTGTCCTGTGTCATGTGTGGTGGTCGTGTTCGGTCGGCTGTCCGTTCGCAGTAGTGACCGACTACCGCGGCGGGCCGGACTGTCCGGGAACAGTCGAACGCCGCCGACGGCCGCGTTCAGCCGAAGTACTGGCCGAGGTAGTCGGAGGCGTTCGCTTGAGTGACTTCGAGCCCTTCGATGACGATGGTGTCCTCGACGTCGTCCCCGGCGAGGTGGGCCTTCCCCGTCTCGATGGCGGTGTCGACCATCTCCTCGGGCAACTGTGCGATGGTCCCGTAGAACTGGTTGTCCGAGAACAACTGCACCCACGCCTCCGTACCGTCGATGCCGGTGACTGGCACCGACATGTTCGCGTTCTGGAGCGCCCGATGGGCGCCGAGCGCCATCAGGTCGTTCTGGCAGAACACGCCGTCTATCTCGTCGCCGTACTGGGTGATGAAGTCCTCCATGACGCTCAGGGCGTTCTGGGTGGAGAACTCGCCAGTCTGGCTCGCGAGGCGGTTCAGACTGTCGTTCTCGCTGACGGCGTTGCTGAACCCTTCGCCCCGGTCGTTGGTCACGCTCGCGCCGGGGGTGCCCTCCAGCTGGACGACGTTGTAGGTGTCCTGCTGGCCCATCTCCTGCATGAAGGAGAGACAGAGCTCCGTCGACCGGCGGCCGAGTTGGACGTTGTCGGAGGCGACGTAACTCACGGTATCCCCCTCGGCGACGTTCCGGTCGATGGCGACGACGGGGATGCCGGCGTCGTTGGCCTGTCGGATAGCGCTGATGACGCCCTCGGCCGTGATGGCCGAGATGAGCAGGAGGTCTACCTCGTTCGAGATGGCCGTCTCGACGTCGGAGACCTGCGTGCTCTGTGAGTTCCCGGCGTCGTAGAACGTGGAGTCCGAGGCGACGGTCCCTTCGCTCTTGGCGGCGTCGAACGCGTTCTGCATCCGGGCGAAGAACGTGAACTCCAGCGACGGGACCGAGAGCGCGACGGAGGGCGGTCCGCTCTCGGTCGTCGTCTGCTCGCCGTCATCGCCGTCACCGCCACCGTCACCACCGTCGCCACCGTCGCTAGCGGTCGTCTCGGTCGTTCCGCCACCGTCACCGCCGCCGTCGCCGCCGTCACCACCACAGCCAGCGACGAGCGCCGTCCCTACAATCGCTCCGGTACGGATAAACCGCCGTCTGGGAATGTCGCGTGACATACACTACCACAGTTCGACACGCGGTGTGAAAGAAGTATCGGTGGAAATGAAGGTTATTTCAGTTATCAGGAATCAGTCCTGTCCGACGACGTTCGCGAGGACGGCCAGCATCAGGACGATGCCCTGCGCGACGAGTTGGCCCGAGGGTCCGACGCCCATGAGGTTCAGGCCGTTCTGGAGGACGCCGAGGATGAGGACCCCGACGAGCGTTCCGACCATGTTCCCGGACCCGCCGAAGAGGTTCGCGCCCCCGAGGATGACGGCTGCGATGGGCGGGAGGAGGAGTCCGGACCCCATCGTCGGGATGGCGCTCCCGAGACGGCCGAGGGTGACGAGGCCAGCGATGCCCGCGAACACGCCGGAGATGACCAGCGTCCCGAGGCGCACCACCGGGACGTTGATACCCATGCGTTCTGCGGCCTGCCTGTCGCCCCCGATAGCGTAGATGTAGAGGCCGAACTTGGTGTACGAGAGGAGCAACTGGGAGACGACGAGTAACGTGAGGAAGACGACGACGATGCTGGGGAAGCCGAACACTCGCGACCCGCCCAGTGCGGTCAGCGACGGCGGTAGTCCGATGATGGGGCGGTTCCCCGAGACGATGAGGCCGAGCCCGTCGGCGAGGAACAGCATCGCCAACGTCGTCATGAAGGAGGGGACGCCGAACCGGGCGGTGACGAACCCCGAGACGGCGCCGAACGTCCCGCCCAGCGACAGGCCGACGACGATGGCCGCTACGACGGGGATTGCGAAGCCCTCGAACAGGCGAGCGCCGACGGCGAGCGTCGCGATGGTGAGCCCCGATATCTCCATCACCTGTGCGATGCTCAGGTCGATCTCCGCACAGAGAATCGGGAAGGTGACGCCGATGGCCATGATGCCGATAATCGACACCTGTTGGAGGACGTTCACCTGATTGCCCACGGTGAGGAACCGGTCGTTCAGGACGGTGAACGCGACGTAGAGGCCGACGAGACCGAGTATCGGCCCGTACTGGCCTAGCTGTTCGAGCGTCACCTGCTCCCGGGCAGCGCCGAAGTCGACGGCCGTGCGCGCCATGCCGTATCGGTTCTGCCGTCGCGGTATTATAACTTTGGCACAGTTGACAGGTCTGCCGCCGCTCACTCCCGGCCCCGTCGGGGCGAACGCTTTTATTGTCCCACCGACATTTCACAGCCATGGCCGAGGCGACTCAGCGCGACGTCGACCACATCGTCGAGATGGAGGGGATAACGAAGACGTTCGGCGAGGTGGTAGCGCTGGAAGACGTCACGTTCCGCCTCCGACGCAACGAGATTCTCGCGCTGGCGGGCGACAACGGCGCCGGGAAGTCGACCCTCATCAAGTGTCTGGCCGGGGCGCTCCAGCCGGATTCGGGGACGATTCACGTCGACGGGGAGCGCGTCGAGATTCCGAACCCACGCGTCGCGAAGGATTTGGGCATCGAGACGACGTTTCAGGACCTCGCCGTCGCCGGCAACCTCACTGTCACACAGAACATCTTTCTCGGCCGCGAGTCGGTCAGCGGGCCCGACAGCCTCTTCGGCGTGCTCGACAAGTCGGCGATGCGCGAGCGCGCACAGGAACTGCTCGACGACCTCGAGATACACGTCGACGTCGCCGAGAAAGTGTCGAACCTCTCGGGCGGCGAACGGCAACTCGTCAGCATCTCGCGGACGCTCCTCTCGGACCCGAAAATCGTCATCATGGACGAACCGACGAGCGCCCTCTCGGTCGAGGGTGCCGACAGGGTCCTCCAACTTATCGACCGGATGCAGAGTCAGGGCATCTCCATCGTCCTCATCTCCCACAACCTCGACTACATCAGGCGGGCCGCGGACCGCGTCCACGTCCTCCATCAGGGTCGCAGTGCCGGCATCATCGACGCCGACGAGTTCGACCAGGACGAAATCGTCAAGCGCATGGTCGCCGGGCAGCCCGACGCGGAGCGTGGCGAACAGACGGCCGACCTCTGACCCCGTGGACGGCGCTCACTCGTACACTCGCCGTCCCGTCTCGTTGGCCTCGATGTAGTCCCAGTCGTAGTCGACGCCCAGCCCCGGGCCGTCCGGGACGGGCACGGTACCCGCGTCGTCGACGGCGTCTATCTCGTCGCGGTAGTCGCCCCGATACACCGGCGGCGTCGTGTTCGGTGCGTCGGGGTGGACCAGCGCCATCTCGTAGTAGTTCGCGTTCCGCGTCGCAGCCATGCAGTGACGCTGTGCCGGGCCAGGCGCGTGGAACTCCACGTCCAGCCCGAACCCCTCTGCGACGTTCGCAATCTTCGTCGCCCCGGTGATGCCGGCGTCGTACTCCGGGTCCGCCCGGACGAAATCCGTCGCCTCCGTCGCCACGAAGTCGGTGTGGGGTTCCAGTCCACGAACGTGCTCGGTCTGGAGGAGCGGCGTGTCTATTTGTTGGCGTAGCTTCCGGTGGCCGTGCTGTGAGATGCCGCCGTCCCGGTACGGGTCCTCGTACCAGAGGTAGCCGTGGTCGTCACAGGCCCGGCCGACCTGCAGGGCCTCGGCGAAGGTGTCGAGGTCACACGCCGGGTCGACCATCAGGTCCATCTCGTCGCCGACCCGGTCCCCGACGGCGCGCACCGTGGCTTCCAACAGGTCCGGGTCGCGCCAGTCGCCGTCCCAGCCGTGGACCTTGTACCCCGGGTACCCCATCTCCAGACACGCCTCGGCGAAGTCGGCGTAGGCCGCCGGCGAGTCCAGCCCCCCGCTCCGGTCGCCCTGATACGTCGACGCGTAGGCCGGCAGTCGCTCGCGATAGCTCCCCAGCAACTCGTGAATCGGCGCGCCGTGCTTCTGGCCCGCGTAGTCCCAGAGGGCGATGTCCAGCGGGCCGATGCCCATCCGGTCGTACTTCCGGAGCGCCCGTTTCAGTTCCGACCAGTGGTGTTCGCGCCGCGTCGGGTCGCGGCCGAGGAGATAGTCGGCGACGGTGTTTATCTGGGCCGCACCCGGCGAGTTGCTACCGACGTACTCCCCGGTTAGTCCGTCGCTAACCGTGATTCTCACGGCGAACAGACGGCGCTGCATCACGTTGCCGGGGTCGTAGACGACGTCGAACCCGCCCGGCGGCGTCCCCACGTCCGGCAAGTCGTAGCTGAACTCGACGGTCTCGATGCGCTCTATCGTCGCGGCCATACCGACGTAAGACGCAGTGGCAGGATAAACATCTAGGGTGAGTAACTAGTCTACCGCTCGTGAACGGCCTCGAACGTCCGGTGGGCCATGTACGAGTAGTCCCGGGCCGAGAGGAACGGGGCCTCCTCTACCCACGAGAGACAGGCCTCGTAGTCGGCCCAGTCGTCCATCCACGGGTAGTCCGACCCGAGCATCAGCCGCTCGGTCCCGAACCAGTCCGCGAGGTGTCGGACGTAGTCCCAGAGGTCCTCGTAGGGCCACGACTCGTCGCTCGACCGGGGGAGCGAACTCACCTTGACGGCGACGTTGTCGTGGTCGGCCAGCGATTCGAAGTCGGTCCACGGTGCCTCGTCCGGGTCGGTCGTCTCGTCGGGGTAGGCCATGTGGTCGACGACTATCTGAACGTCCGGGTACCGCTCTGCCAGCGTCGCGAGCATCGAAATCTGGTCGGCCTTCGGGAAGACGAACACCGCGGTATCCTGCGCGGCGGCCTCGTCCCAGACGGGTTCGAGGGCGTCGTCGAGTATCCAGTCGGCGGTCCGGTCCAGTTCCGTCGAGTGTTCCTCGTAGGCCAGACAGGCGTGCATCCTGACGCCGAGCATCCGGTCGTGGCCGACGACGCGCCGGAGGTCCGCCCGGACCTGTTCGGGGTCACCGTAGAAGTCCATCAGGCCGACGCCCCACAGCCGGTCGGGATAGGCCTCGATGGACCGCATCGTGTACTCGTTGGCACGCACGCCGCGGCCGTACAGCGGCGTCGTGACCACGACGCTCTCCTCGACGCCGGCGGCGTCCATGTCGGCTATCAGGTCGTGAGCGGTGTACGCGCCCTCCCAGCCCGGCGGCAGGATGTCGACCGGCCACGGCAGTTCCTCGGTGTCGGGGCCCCACGTATGCGTGTGCGTGTCTACGAATCGCATCGAATCACTCCAGATTCCCCCCGCCGCTCACTCTGACGACGTCGCCGACCACGTAGTCGGCCCGGTCGCTGGCCAGCCACAGCACCGCGTCCGCGAGGTCCTCGGGTTGGCCGAGTCGGCCGAGCGGCCGTTTCTCGCCGCGCTCCCGGAGTATCTCCTCGGCCGTCCGGTCCGGGTCGTCCCTCGCTTCCACCTCGGCCTCGTAGCGGGTCTGGGCCGTCTCCGTGACGTCCGTCGAGACGGCGTTCATCCTGATACCGTGCTCGGCCAGTTCTTGTGCCATCCGCCACGTCAGCCCGTTTATCGACGTCTTCGAGATGCCGTACAGGCCGAACGGGCCGGTGCGCCGGTCGCCCGCCTGACTCGTGTGGTTGACGATACACCCCTCGACACCCTCGGCTATCATGTGCTCGGCGACGAGTTTCGCCGCGTAGTACTGCGACCGGACGTTGACGTCCATCGTCCGGTTCCACTGGTCCAGCGTCGACTCGACGAGCGAGTCCTCGCGGGGCCACGTCGCCGCGTTGTTGACGAGGAGGTCTATCTCCCCGAAGGCGTCGACGGCCGTCTCGACGAGTCGCTCGATGGCCGCCGGGTCGCCGACGTCCGCCGCGACGCCGACAGCGTCGCCCGGCCCGCGGTCGGCCAGTTCGTCGGCGGCGTCGGTCACCTCGTTCTCGTCCCGGGCGTTGACGACGACGTTCGCCCCGGCGTCGGCGAGTCCCTCGGCGATGCCCCGGCCGATGCCCTTCGTCGACCCGGTGACGATAGCGGACTCGCCGGTGTAGTCGTACTCGGTGTGCCCTACCATGACACAGTAATCGTCTCACCACGACGGCATGAATCCACCGGTGAGAGCGGCCAGACTGGCTGCACGGTCGTCTGTGACGGCCGCGGCCGGCCACCGCGTGGCGGCAATCGCCCGGGGGAGCACGCACGTTTATTGTGATGGTATCTGATGGTACCTGTATGGCGCCGGAGATTACCAGCATCGAGTCAGTGGAGTTCTCCTATCCTATCGAGGACGTGGGCACAGACCAACACGGGTTCAACCTCGTCTACGAACCCGGGTCGGTGACCGAACGAAAGCTGTTCGGTCTCAAGATTCACACGGACGAGGGCATCACGGGCGAGTACGTCGGCGGTAACTCGCCGGGCGCGGCCCAGATAAACACGTTCGCGAACTACCTCGTGGGGAAGAACCCGCTGGAACGGGAGAAACACTGGAGCGAAGTGAAGCGAGCGCTCCGGAAGTACGACCGGATGGGGATGGGGCCCATCGACATCGCCCTCTGGGACTTCGCCGGGAAGTACCACGACGCACCCATCCACGAACTGCTGGGCACCTACCGAGAGAAGTTCCCCGCCTACGCGTCGACGTATCACGGCGACGAGAACGGCGGCCTCGACACGCCCGAAGCCTTCGCGGACTTCGCCGAGGAGTGTCTGGAACTGGGCTACGGCGCGTTCAAGATTCACGGCTGGGGCGGGAGCGAGGGCGCGCGTGACCTCGACAGAGAGATAGCGGCGGTCCACGCCGTCGGGGACCGGGTCGGCGACGAGATGGATCTGATGCACGACCCGGCCTGCGAACTGGAGACGTTCGCCGACGCGCTGAAACTCGGCCGTGCGCTGGACGAGGTGGGCTTCTTCTGGTACGAGGACCCGTACCGGGACGGCGGCATCTCACAGCACGGCCACCGCAAACTCCGGCAGGCGCTGGACACGCCCATCCTCCAGACCGAACACGTCCGCGGCCTCGAACCGGCGACGGACTTCGTCGCCAACGAGGCGACGGACTTCCTGCGTGCGGACCCGGAGTACGACGCCGGCATCACCGGGGCGATGAAGCGGGCCAGCGTCGCAGAGGGGTTCGGCCTCGACGTGGAGTTCCACGCGCCCGGCCCCGCCCAGCGCCACTGCATCGCGGCCATCCGCAACACGAACTACTACGAACTCGCGCTGGTCCACCCGGACTGTCCCAACACGCAACCGCCGGTGTACGAGGGCGACTACTCCGACATGATAGACACCGTCGACGAGAACGGCATGGTCGAAGTCCCGGACGGGCCGGGACTGGGCGTCGACTACGACTGGGACTACATCGAGGACAACCAGACCGGAAGTCGGCACACCTACGAGTGAGATGACGTACAGAGCCGGTATCATCGGAACGGGCGGTATCGCAGGGATGGGCATCCTCGGGATGCACGACGAGGAAGACATCGGGCAGAAGAAGGTCAGAGCCAGTCACGCGGGCGGCTACGACGCCACGGAGGGCATCGAACTCGTCGCCGTGGCCGACGTCGACGAGGAGAAACTGACCCGGTTCGGCGAGGCCTGGGACGTCCCCGCGGACCGGCGGTACGTCGGCCACGAGGCGATGCTCGACGCCGAGGATCTAGACGTCGTCTCGGTGTGCACGCCGTCGTATCTCCACGCCGACCACGTCGTCGACGCGGCCCGGTCGGCGGCCGACCCGTCGCTCGTCTGGTGCGAGAAACCCATCGCCTCCTCGGTGACCGACGCCGAGGAGATGGTCGACGTCTGTGCGGAGACGGACACCGAACTGCTCGTGAACCACTCCTTTCGCTTCACGACCAAACTCCAGCGACTCCGCGACCTCGTGCAGGACGAGGACATCATCGGCGACGTGCACTCGGTCGCGACCCAGTTCCGGATGGAACTGCTCCGCAACTCCACACACCTGCTGGATACGCTCGTCTACCTGTTGGACGACCGGGCCGACACCGTCTCCGGGTACATCACCGGCGAGAACGAGGCCGTCGACTCGCTGGAAGCGGCCGAACGGGTCGACGACGCCGGCGGCGGCGGGTTCGTCGTGATGGACGACGGCACCTTCGTCACTATCGACTGCACCATCCCCCGGGCGGAGTCGTCGATGACGCTCCAGTTCGTCGGCAGCGAGGGCAAGCTCTACCTCAACAACGACGACGGCGAGTGGCGCTACTGGCGCCTGGAGGACGGCGACCACGTCGAGGCGTCGCTGCCGGGCATCGAGGGCGCGTGGACGTGGGACGAGGACTACCGGGACGCGTTCGCGAACGCGGCCGGCGACGTCGTCCGCGTCCTCGACGGCGACCGCTCGAACCCGTCGACGGGCGAAGAAGCCACCCGGTCGCTGGAGATAATCGCCGGGTTCTACATCTCGCACTACACCGGTGGACAGGTGTCTATCCCGCTGGACCGGCCGCTCAGGGACGTGACCATCACGTCGTGGTGACCGAGTCCGTGGGAAAACCTGTTCCGCAGAAGTGAACAGCGTTTCTCTCTGTCCAGTCGCGTCGTTTTTCTGCCCTGAATGCGAACGGCCGGTATGGACGACGACGCCGACGTGGTCACGCTGACGTACAGAGCGAGCGATTCGGCCGGCGTCGCGGCGTCACTACGTAACGAGACCTTTCAGCAGTACCTCCGGCGGTCGAAGTCGGGTACGGTTGCCGTCGGTGACGAGTGGGACGAAGTCGTCAACGACGGGTGCGGGACGACGACGGCCGTGACGCTCACCGTGACGGCGGTGCGCGGGGGCGAGACTGTCGGCGAGACGACCCGGTTCTCGTTCTCGCCACCGGTGGTGTCCTGACCGACCCACCCGTCCAGTCGTTCAGCTAGAGTGAACGACACGTAGCGTCACCGCTCCCGCCGGATTCTCGTGAGTGTAACATACGTACGTTCGTTAGGATACGTGGTCGTGAGCGTTTTCCACGCCCGCCACTGCGTTCCGCAGGACCGAACAGTTGTCTCGCCCGTCCGGACGGGCTCTGCGGACAGTGAGAGGGCTGCTGGGAGACCGACGACGGACGCTGGCGGTCGTGTCGGCACCGACTCAGACCACCGTCACCGAGTTCGAGAGGCGACCGATACTCTCGATGTGGACGTCGATGCGGTCGCCCTGCTGGAGCGTGAACCCCTCTTCGGGGACCAGCGACGTCCCGGTCAGCAACACCGTCGTCTCCGGAATCCTGTTGTGGCGGGTGAGAAACGAGACGAGTTCCTCGCACGTCCGGACCATCTCTCCCGTCGACGTGACGCCCTGGTACACGCGCTCGTCGTCGCGGTCGACGGTCATCGTCATCTCCAGGTCGTGGGGGTCGCCGACGGCCGCCGGCGTCGCGACGCAGGGCCCGAGCGAGCAGGCGCGGTCGTAGATCTTCGCCTGCGGGAGATACAGCGGGTTCTCGCCTTCGATAGAGCGACTGCTCACGTCGTTGCCGACGGTGTATCCCACGATGTCGCCCTCGTGGAGGACGATACCGAGTTCCGGTTCCGGGACGTCCCACTCGGAGTCGCCGCGGATACCGACCGCCTCGTCGGGGCCGACCGTCCGGCTCGGCGTCGCCTTGAAGAAAATCTCCGGCCGCTCGGCCTCGTACACGTCGAGGTACATCTCGGGCATCCCGCTCTCGGCCTCGCGGGCCTGCTCGCTTATCTCGTAGGTGACGCCGGCGGCCCACACCTCGTCGACCCGCGGGGCGGCGCAGTCGGCGGCGTCGGGTCGGTCGACTGCGACGGCGTCCTCGAACAACCCACGTGCCACGGCGTCGGGAGATTCGCCGGCGACGTCCGCGACGTGCGCGAGGTCGGTGAACGCCGTCACGCTGGACCGGGCGGCGGTGAGGTCGTAGGCGTCGTCGCCGTCCCGCGCGACGAGTCGTGGCTCTCCGCCCGCGACTGTGCGGTAGTAGCGCATACGTGTCTACTGCACGCCGGGGGCTCTTGTCGGTTCCGGTGACCCACCAAAACTTTATCGTAGCCCGGGCGTGTCGGTTGATTCGATGGTCGATACGTACCACAACTACGTCGACGGCGAGTGGGTAGCCGCCGAGACGGGCGAGACGTTCGAGAACCGCAACCCCGCCGACCGGAGCGACGTCGTCGGCGCGTTCCAGCAGTCCGGCGTGGAGGACGCCGAACGCGCCGTCGAGGCCGCGGCCGCCGCGAGCGACGAGTGGGCCGACACACCGGGCCCAGAGCGCGGGGCGATTCTGCGGGCTTCGTCACAGGCCCTCGAAGCGCGCAAGGACGAACTGACAGAGACGCTCGTCCGCGAGGAAGGGAAGGCCCGGCCCGAGGCCGCCGGCGAGGTTCAGCGAGCCATCGACATCTTCTCGTACTACGGGGCGAAGGCCAGCGACATCGGCGGGACGGTCAAGTCCTCGAGCAGTCGCGACACGACGCTGTACACGGTGAACGAACCCGTCGGCGTCGCCGGCCTCATCACGCCGTGGAACTACCCCATCGCCATCCCGGCGTGGAAGATAGCGCCGGCGCTGGCGACGGGGACGACCGTCGCGTTCAAGCCCGCCTCCGCCGCGCCGAACGTCGCCCGGAAACTCGTCGAGTGTCTCGACGAGGCGGGTCTCCCGGACGGCGCCCTCAACTACGTGACCGGGCCGGGGAGCGCCGTCGGCAAGACGTTCTCGACGCACGAGGCCATCGACGCCGTCTCCTTCACCGGGAGTTCGGCCGTCGGGAACACCGTCGGCGAACAGGCCAACGAGACGGGCAAGCGCGTCCAGTTGGAGATGGGCGGAAAGAACCCCGTGGTCGTGATGGACAGCGCCGACGTCGACGAGGCCGTCGACATCGCTGCCAGCGGCGCGTTCGGCGTCACCGGGCAGGCCTGTACGGCCACCTCGCGAGCCATCGTCCACGAGGACGTCTACGACGAGTTCGTCGAGGGCGTCGTGGCGGCCGCAGAGGCCATCGAGGTCGGTCCCGGTCTGGCGGGTGCGGACATGGGCCCGCAGGTCAACCAGAGCGAACTCGACAGCACGCTGGAGTACGTCGACATCGGGGAGTCCGAGGGTGCGACGCTCGCAACCGGCGGCGGTGAAGTCGACGCCGGCGACGGGTTCTTCGTCGAACCGGCGGTGTTCTCCGACGTAGACCCGGACATGCGTATCGCACAGGAAGAGATATTCGGCCCGGTCCTCGCAGTCATCCCGGTCGGTAGCTACGAGGAAGGTCTCCAGGTGGCCAACGACGTACGCTACGGCCTCTCCGCGAGTATCGTCACGCAGGACCTCTCGGAGGCCCACGACTTCGTCGACGAGTCCGAGTCCGGCGTCGTGAAGGTCAACGAGAAGACGACCGGACTCGAACTCCACGTTCCCTTCGGCGGCATGAAGGACTCCTCCAGCGAGACGTACCGCGAACAGGGCGACGCCGGCCTCGACTTCTACACCCTCTCGAAGACGGTGTACCTGAACTACTGAGGCCGCTCGCCGGGTTCACCGTCCGTATCCGGTGCCAGCAGTTCGACGGGATGGCGCGGCTTGCGCTCCAGGAGCGCGTCTATCTGTTCGAGACAGGAGGTACCGCTGGCGACCACCGGCCGCTCTGCGACGTCCTCGGTCTCTAGCTGGTCGGCCAACCGTTCGCCCACGTCCACGCTGAGTTCGTAGTAGTCGCTCTTGTAGCCGAAACTCCCCGCCATCCCACAGCACTCGACGTCGGAGACGGCCACGTCGTAGCCCAGTCGTTCGAGGACGGCGACGGTGTGGGCTTCGAGACCGAGCGTCCGCTGTTGGCAGTGGGCGTGGTAGGCGATCTCCCCGGTGTCGACGCCGGCCAACGCGCCCTCGTCCGCACCGCCTTCGAGCAGTCCGTAGACGTACTCCATGACCTCGTAGCTGTGCTCCGCGAGCGTCTCGAAGGAGGACTCGTCGACCAGTTTCTCGTACTCCGAGACGAACATCGCGTGGTCGCTCGGTTCGATGACGACGACGTCTCGCCCGTCTCGAATGTAGGGTTCCAGCGTCTCGTGGACGCGTTCGGCGTGGTCCGTCGCCGTCGTGACCATCCCCTGCGAGAACGGCGCGCGACCGCTGGAGGGAACGGACGGGACCACGACGTCGACGCCGAGGGCTTCGAGGACTTCGACGGTCGCCCGCCCGCGGTCGACCTGCACGTGGTCGGTGTAGAGGTCCGGATACACGACGGCCCGCCGGCGGGGGTTCTCGACGGTCGATTCCCGGTCCGCGAACCACTCGACGAACGTCTCGCGCTGGAACTGCGGGAGGTCCCGGCGCGGGTCAACACCCAGTACCCAGTCCAGTAGCCACCGCGCGGTCTGCGTGTCGGCCAGCCAGTTCGAGACGGGTGCCGTCGCACTGCCGAGTCTCGCGACGGTGGCAAAGTTACCGAAGAAACGCTTCTGGAGGGGTGCCCCCTCGTCTTCCTCGTCGGGTGTCAAGCCGTCGACCAGCCAGTCCGCGGGTCGCTCTCCCTCGCGGTTGATGCGGTCCCGGACGACTGTGTTTATCCACGGGATGTCGATTCCGACCGGACAGGCGTCGACACACCGGGTGCACCCCGTACAGAGGTCGTTGAACTCGGCG
Source organism: Haloarcula rubra (assembly GCF_019599465.1). Taxonomy (GTDB): domain Archaea; phylum Halobacteriota; class Halobacteria; order Halobacteriales; family Haloarculaceae; genus Haloarcula; species Haloarcula rubra. The sequence continues at coordinate 161,181 of NZ_RKLR01000003.1, read as the reverse complement.
GCGGTGTCGAGGCCCTCGATGCCGGCTTCCCACCCCGTGGCGATGCCGCCCGAGTACGTCTCGCCGCCGAAGGCGTGCCCGCCGACGCTCTGGAAGTTGGCACACGAGTTCGCACACGCCGAGCAGCGGATGCAGTACAGCGTCTCGCGCAACTGGTCGTCGTCCCGCATCGCCATCCGGCCGTTGTCGACCAGCACCAGGTGGAAGTCCCGGTCGTGTTCGAACTCGGAGAGGGGCGTCTCGTCGTCGGCGAAGTCGACCACGGGCGTCTCGACGGGCGGCGTCAACAGTGAGACGTACGAGGTGATGTCCTGACCGGTACCCGACCGACCGATGAGTTCGACGAACGGCTGGAAGTCGGCGACGCTCGGGACGACCTTCTCGACGCCGGCCACGGCGACGTGGGTGTCCGTCGCCGCCACCGTCTTCCGGGCGTTGCCCTCGCTCGTCACGAGCGCCATCGTCCCCGACTCGGCGGCGAGGAAGTTCGCCCCCGTGATGCCGACCTCGCTGTCGACGATGCGCTCGCCCAGTTCCGCCCGCGCGAACCGTGTCAGCTCCTCGGCCGTCTCCAGCGGTTCCTCGGGGTCGAACAGTTCCTCGAACAGGTCCGCGATGGACTCGCGGGACTTGTGGATGGCCGGCGCGACGATGTGTGAGGGCGCTTCCTCGGCCAACTGGAGGACCCACTCCCCGAGGTCGGTCTCCAGCACGTCCACGCCGTCGGCTTCCAGCGCCTCGTTGACTTCCAGTTCCTCGGTCGTCATCGACTTGCTCTTGACGACGCGGTCGGCGTCGCGTTCGGCTACGACCGACCGGATGTACTCGTTGGCGTCGGCGGCGTCCTCGGCGAGGTACACCGTGCCGCCGTTCTCCGTGACCGCCGTCTCCAACTGGTCGACGAGTTCGGGCAAGCGCTCGATAGCGTCCTCCTTGATGGCTCTGGCCTCGCTCTTGAGCTCTTCGTAGTCCGCTAAGTCCGCGACCGACGCGTAGCGGCCCTCGTTGAACCCCTGCGTGTTCTCGGCGATGGCGGCCCCCTCCGTCCGCATCAGGTCGCGGATGTCGTCGGCCCGCGACATCACCCGTCCTCCGTGACGACGACGTGGACGTCTTTCGGCCCGTGGGCCCCGCGGACGAGCGCACCCATGTCAGCCGTCGCGCTCGGGCCGGTCGCGAGTATCGTGCTCCCCCGCGATTCCTCCACAGCGTCCCCCAGCGACTCGATAGCTGTCTCCATCTCAGCGACGAGGTCGGCCTCCCGCACGACCACGACGTGGGTGTCGACGAAGAGACTCACCAGTTCGCTCCCGCGCTCGGTCTGGTCGAGCGCGACCGTCCCGTAGTCGCCCACGCCGAGACGCGCGCCAGTCACGCCCGTCAGCGCCGCCTGCAGTTCCGCAGGCGTGGGGTCGACGGTAACGTCGGTGTCGGTGAGCGAGAAGGCGTCGTCACCGAACGTCTCGTCGAGTGCGACGCCGACGGCCGGTGGGTCGGCGACTTCGGCCACCGTCGTCGCGACTGCCGCTCGGTCGGTGCGTGTCACCGGCACGTCGTACTCGGCGAGCGATGACTCGAAGGTAGCCAGCGTGTCCGTGGGCATCGATGTCTGGACACACGGAACACACGGGTATAAAGTTTCGAGCGGAGGGGAGACGTCGCCCGAACCGACACACAGCGTCTCTCACAGGGGTGCTATCCCGAACCCGGTGGTTGGCCGATGAGTGCGGACAGCGGGAAATTGTGTATAGCGACATGCGGTTTACGGGTGGGATTTCGAGCAACCCCAATTATGATATTTTTGACAGTATCGGGTACATCTATCGTCGCAGATAGGTGCGGATTCAGGATTCGAAGGTGTACTCGACGAGGTACTTCACGAGGTACATCGAGACGACGAGACTCACGAGCATCACCGCGACGACGATGAGGGCCATGAACAGGCGGACGAGACCGGGGTCTGCCATCCTACGGGCGCCCTCTGTGTAGCAGGTGGTCCTTCGGAGCCCGGTTCATACTCGCCACAAGCCAACCCAGCGTCAAGCCGTTTTGGATTGGGACTTCGTGTTCGTCCCGGCGTCGGTCTCTTCGCTGGCCGGCAGTACACCGGCACTTCTCGTCACAGGGCACTGGTCACGAGAGTGGACTCTATCGGGTCTTGAGGCGAGACATCGTTTCGACTTACGGAGACCATCCGCGATCGACTCTCGGAAGTGTAGCCGTGATAGATGCCGCGCCCGGAGCGGAACCCCAAGAGACGCAGCCCTGATTCACCTTCTTCGACCAGCAGGCATGGCGACGAGTCGGGCGTAGAGCGCGCTGATGACAACTGATTCGATCGACGAGATTCCTCGTGACCGTGACGCAGACGCTATCTAACGGGCCCAGAGCGTGCAAACCGTCAGGAAGAGCGTCTACGGTGGTGTCCCTGCACACACGCCTATCGGGCCTCGACGGTACTGCTACCGACGACGAGGACCCCCGCACATGTGAGGATACCGTCGACGACGGCGACGACGTGACAGTCGACCGCGGCGGACCGAGTCGAGCTACCATCGCTGTCGCGAAGCACGAGGCGCAGCCGGGGCCGACTTCCATCTTCACGGAACTGCGGCCCCCTGTCGAGGAGACAGCACCGGACACGGCGCCGCAGAGGCCTCCGTCAGGCGCGCGAACCGGAGTGGGACGACCGGGACAGGAAGGGTCCGAGACACCGGATTGAGCACGTTTGCGGCAGCCTCGGTGGCGACGGCTCCGTACTCGACCGTGGTGGTGCGCGGGTCGACAGCGTCTCCAGGAGACCAGTGTCACCGCCTCGCAGTCGTCGAAGCACACGGTGTGCTCCGTACGTCGAATGCCGGCGTTCGGGACAGGTGACCGACCGAGCACGTCACTAGTCGGTCGGCCAGAGGTGTCTCCATCTGTCGAAACGCTGCTCGTGTTCGGACGACTGGTCGGTTCCTGGGGCTGGAACGTCGAGGACTCGAGCCACTGCCGGCCTGTCGGGACCGAGACATCCGGTGAGGAACAGCCACGTCTTCGGTCGTCGATGAACGGGCACCCATACTACTGTCGGGATACGGCGAAGGAGGCACCACCGGGATGGCCCCAATTTCCTCGACGCGATAGCCTCGGTTTCTCGCCGACGAGTACCGGCAGGTGAATCTGGAAAGGACTCGGGACGAAGGAGCGTGATAGCCGAACGGGATGGTGTCGGGAAGACCAAGTCGAGTGGAGCGGCGATATTTTTTATCCGTGAATCTATCCAGCCACTGTTACCGAATCCGGGGCGCATATCCAACAGATGCGTATATCTATGACTAGTATCGGCTCTTTTACGGAGCCAAGCACACAGATAAATGTCTTTATCCGGTAAGGTAGGACTACTTTGAAGTGGCCGGGGTGAGTGGCAGTAGATATGACAGCGGACAGTGATGGGACCGAACGGACGTCGGTCCGGACGTACGTGCCGGCCTATCAGAAAGAGCAGTGGCGCGAACACGCGTCGGAACTCGACATGAGTCAGAGCGAATTCGTCCGTACGATGGTACAGGCGGGCCGGAGCGGGTTCGAACCCGCCGAACCGACGTCGACGGGCGACGCCCCGAACGGCGGCGGCCAGTCGGAACCCACTTCCTCGGACGCAACCCCTGGGGTCGACGGCCTGAAGACCCGGGTGCAGGAGGTTCTCTCCGACGGCGACCACTACGACTGGGACGAGTTGCTCGCGGAGCTCACCGACGACATCGAACAGCGACTGGACGAGACGTTACAGGAACTCCAGTCGTCGGGCCGGGTTCGATACAGCGGTCGGCACGGGGGGTACGTGCTGGACGAATGAGTTCCGACGCCGCCGCGCCCGACGCGAGCGAGGACCCGGTCGGGTACTTCCTCGACGACATCACGTATCACGGCAAGAGCGACCGGACGCGGTCGTTCTACGAGCGCGTCCTCCGTGACTTCGAGTCCTTCCTCTCCGAGGGTGGGCGACCGATTCCCGTCGCGGAGGCGTCACACCGCGACTGCATGGCGTACGTCCACGGACTCCGCGGGGGGAAGAGCGAGAGCACGGTCGCCACGTACGCCTCCTACCTCCACCGGTTCTACGCGTACATGACGCAGGTCGGAACCTTCGACTCGAATCCGATGACGCTGGTGATGGAGGAGATGGACGAGTCCATCAACACCGATCCGACACGGCGCGAGATAGGCCTCCCGGCGATGCGGTCGTTCGTCGCCGACGTCACCCACCCCCTCGAACGGGCCGTCGTCGTCACGCTACTCAAGACCGGAATGCGTGTCGGCGAACTCTGCAACCTCGACGTGCGGGACCTGAACCTCGCAGACGCCGGTCTACGACCCGACGTGCCCATCCGTGCGGGATTGGACGGCCGGCCCGATTCACTGTACGTGTCGGCGGCGCCGACCCGCGGGGACGTCGTCAACGGCGAGGAGCGGACGGCCTCGAACAAACGAAAGCGAGACACGACCGTCCCCGTCGACGACGAGTTGGCCGCCGTCCTGCGGCGGTGGCTCGCGATACGGCCGGACACGCGATCGCCGGCCACGCCGCTGTTCGTCTCGACCAGCGGGGACTGGGGCCAGCGCTTGACGCCGGACATGGTCCACCACGTCGTCGAGACACACGCTCGAGCCCACGGGTGGTACCGCGACGGCGGCGGCGCCGAGGAGAACGTCACGCCCCACTACTTCCGGCACTTCTTCACCACGCACCTCCGGGACCGAACCGGGGACCGTGGCGTCGTGAAGTACCTCCGCGGCGACGTCGCACAGGACGTCATCGACACCTACACGCACGAGTGGGGCGACCGCGTCAGAGACGTCTACACGGCCAACATCTACGGTCTGTTGTAGTTGGCCGCCGTATTCTGTTGTTGCTAGAACGACGAGATACTGGCCGACGTCCGACTCGTAAATCATATGTCGCTATATCGAATCGGCCGGCCAGTCCGCCCACGTCTTGTCGCCCACGCGCCACCGGCCTCGTGACGGGCAGGCAGCGTGTCGGCGGTTCGAAACTTCGTAACAGCGATACTTCTGTTAGAAATAACCCTCGGAGTTCCCAACAACGTCGTTCGTGATTTCGAACAGACCGTGCCTCTCTGTCGGGCGACAGGCGAGCGGTGGTCGCCCTGAGACGATGGGACCGCCCCCGAATACCGCCGTGGAGTCGACGGGCGCAAGTACCCGCGGTGGACGACGCCGAGCGTCGCGACTACTGTGGCGGGTCGGTGATTACTCGACGAAGCGGGTCCGGCCGGGTGGTCGCTCGTGGCGGTCGTCAGAGCGTCGCTGTGACCGTACGTAAACAATCACAATAGTACGCGTGTTATCCAATTCGTTCGACGGCGACAACCGGCGAGCGACGGACGGTTGTTCGAACAGAGAAGATTTATTACACTACGGAGGCAGAGTTTCGGTATGGCGACGCCAGAAGAAATTACTAATACGGCTCGGTTCTCCGTCGAGAATATCGGCGGTATAGACGAGGCCGAACTCGACATCTCTCCCGGAGTCACCATCCTCTCGGGCAAGAACGCGACCAACAGGACGTCGTTCCTGCAGTCCATCATGGCCGCGATGGGCAGCCGACAGGCGACACTCAAGGGCGACGCCGACGAGGGGAGCGTCACCTTCGAGTACGAAGACGAGGTGTACGAACGGACGCTGAAGCGTACCGGCGACAGCATCCAGTTCTCGGGCGAGGGCTACCTCGACGACTCCGAAGTCGCCGACCTCTTCGCCTTCCTCCTAGAGACCAACGAAGCGAGACAGTCCGTCGCCCGCGGCGACGACCTCCGCGACGTCATCATGCGCCCGGTCGACACGGAGGCTATCAAAGAGGAGATACGACGCCTCGAACAGGAGAAAGACGACATCAACGACGAACTCGCCAACATCGAGTCCCGGAAGCGGGACCTCCCAGACCTCGAACAGGAGCGCAACTCCCTGCGCGAGCAGATAGCGGAGAAGCGTGACGAACTCGCAGCGAAGGAGGAGGAGATAGACGAGAGCAGTCACGATATCCAGGAGAGCCGTCGGGAACAGGAGAAACTCGAAGAGCGCCTCGACGACCTGCGGAGTACCCGGTCGGACCTCGAATCGCTCCGACAGCGAATCGAGTCCAGAGAGGAGAGTATCCGCTCGCTCAAACAGGAGCGAAGCGAACTGGAGGACGAACTGGAGGAGCTCCCCGAGACCCCGATGGGGGACATGGACCACCTCGAGAGCGAAATCGAGCGGCTCCGGGAGCAGCGCCAGAGCATCAACAACGACATCTCGGACCTCCAGAGCCTGATTCAGTACAACGAGGAACGGCTCGAATCCGAGGACTACGAGGTACTCGGCTCCATCGAGGGCGAGGCCGAGGCAGAGGACGCCAACGGGTCGGTCACGGAGCAACTCCTCGACGGCGACGACGAGACGGTCGTCTGCTGGACCTGTGGCTCCTCGGTAGAGCGCGATCAGATAGAGGAGACTGTCGACCGCCTCCAGCGCCTCCGCGAGGAGAAACTGAACGAACTCTCCGAAATAAAGGACGACCTCGAGGACCTCAAGAGCGACAAGCGCGAGGCAGAGCAGAAACAGCGCCGACGCGAGGAGGTCGAACGGAAACTCGCCGACGTCGAGAGCGAACTCGAACAGCGGACCGAACAGGTCGACTCGCTGAAAGACCAGCGCGAAGAGCTCACCGAAGAGGTCGAGGAACTGGAGTCGGCCGTCGAGGAACTGGAGTCGGAGGACTTCGAGGACATCCTCGAACTCCACCGCGAGGCCAACCAGCTAGAGTTCGACATCGACCGGCTCGAGTCCGACCTCGACGACGTCAGTGAGGAGATAGAGGAGATAGAGGAGATGGTCGAACGCGCCGACGACCTCCGCGAGGAACGCGACGAACTCGTCGACGAACTCACCGACAAGCGAACGAAGGTCGGCCAGATAGAGACCGAGGCCGTCGAGGCGTTCAACGAGCACATGGACGCCGTCCTCGACATCCTCGGATACGAGAACCTCGACCGCATCTGGATAGAGCGCATCGAGCGCACGGTCCGGGAGGGGCGGCGCAAGGTCGACAAGAGCGCCTTCGAACTCCACATCGTCCGCAGCACGGAGAACGGGGCTGCCTACGAGGACACCATCGACCACCTCAGCGAGAGCGAACGCGAGGTCGTCGGCCTCATCTTCGCGCTGGCCGGCTACCTCGTCCACGACCTGCACGAGACGGTCCCGTTCATGCTGCTGGACTCGCTGGAGGCCATCGACGCCGACCGCATCGCCGCGCTCGTCGACTACTTCGCCGACGCCGCAGAGTTCCTCGTCATCGCGTTGCTCGAAGAGGACGCGCAGGCCCTCGACGACGACTACACCCGCGTCACGACCATCTGAGCCCAGTAGCCTTTTGAGGCCGAGTTGCGAAGAGACGGTAGAGAATGAGTTCAGACACCGACGACCGTCCGTCGAGCAAGGTGGCGCGCCTCCTCGACGAGTACGGCCTCGAGGAGTTCGGCAGGGAGTTAGAGCGACGGTGGACCGGCGACGGCTACGAGCGGATGAGTCTCAGAGACCTCGCCGACTACTTCAACAAGCGACTCCTCGAACAGGCGCTCCGGGACGCGGGGCAGGCCGCCCTCGACAGCGACGTGGAGACGACGTATCGGAACCTCACGGACGACGACGTCAGCACCGGGGTCCGGACCGACACGCGAACGCGACTGGAACGGGAGGGACTCGACGTCGAGTCGCTCGAACGGGACTTCGTCACCTATCAGGCGATACGGTCGTACCTCAAGGAGTGGCGCGGCGCGGAGTACCAGCAACCGTCTGACGAGGAGAAGCGAGCGAACGACCGCGAGAGCATCCAGCGGCTACTCACGCGCACACTCTCGGTGACCGAAGACCGCATCGAGAAGCTTCGTGACACGGACCGCATCGACGTCGAGGAGTTCGAGGTGTTCGTCGACGCGCAAGTCCTCTGTCAGCGCTGTGGCACGCAGTACGCCGTCACGGAGTTCATCGACAACGGTGGCTGTGACTGTCTCCGGGACGACGAGTGAGCGACCGGCCGGTTCCATACGGCGTCCGTACGAACGTCGAGAGTGACCCCGAGTCGACGGGGCGGGCCGCCGGCCGACCGCCGTCGCGGGCGCCTGCGGAACAAAGCGAGGCCTAGACGGGGTCGACAGCGACGGGGACCGATGGTCGGTTGGCGGAAGGCCGAGTATACGTTCGCTACGTCGAACGGTCGATTCGAGAACGACACGTAAGGCCGGCCTATCCGGTCGTCGGGTGTGCATACTAAATACTTGGTCCCGTGTGCGGCGTGTCATGGTGTGTGATACCGTGGAACGACCGTGGTGGCGACGTTCGGGTGGTGACCGATGACGGGGAGGCAGTCGGCGCCGGAGCGCGAGGACGCGACCCGTCACGACCACCTCGAAGCCATCTTCGTGAACGTGACCGGGACCGAGAAACTGGTCGAAGAACAGACACAGGACGCCTCGGTCTCCCGAGAAATCGGCGTCGACGGCGAGGGCCGGTCACAGACGCTCTCGGAGTACGTCTCGACGATGGTCAGGGACGACGGCCTCACGGAGACGTTCGCCGAACCCGACACCGGGCCGACCCCGGAGTGACGGACGCCTCGGTGGGGACGTAGGCTTATTAGCTGGCCCGGCCAACGTGTTACTGTTGCATCATGACCGTTCAGGACATCGCACGGACGGCGGTAATGACTGCACAGCGCGACCAGACGACCGGGAATCTGGCCACGGTGATGAAGGAAGAAGACGTCGGGAGCGTCGTCGTCGTCGAGGACCGCCAGCCGGTCGGTATCGTCACCGACCGGGACCTGACACTGCACGTCGTCGAACCGCGGGCCGACCCCGCCGACGTCACTGCCGAGGAGGTGATGACCGAGACGCCGGTGACGGTACACACCGACGCCGGGGTCTTCGAGGCGACGGCGGCGATGTTCGAACACGTCGTTCGCAGACTGCCGGTCGTCGACGGTGAGGGCAACCTCACGGGAATCGTGACGCTGGACGACATCGTCGTGTTGCTCACCGACGAACTGGACAACCTCGCCGGCGTCATCGAGGCGGAGTCGCCGCCCTACTGAGTACGAGATGGAACCGGGGAGACCGCCAGCGGTCTCTCTCAGTCGCCGTCGAGCAACCGGCCGTGGACGTCTATCTCGCCGTTTCGAATCCGGGTGCTACTGATTCGCTTGCCGTCCTCGGCGACGACGAACGGGGAAGTGTGAATTTCGAGCGGTCGATACCCGCGCTCGATTCGAGCGTTGTTGAGTTCGTGAGCCCGTTGCTGGGCCTTGCCCTCCGGTGCGACGACGAGTGCGTCGGCGTCCTCCCGCGTCGCCGCGGGGCCGAAGGTGTCGGTAATCTTCACTATCTCGTGGCTCGCGGTGTAGGCGCCAGCGACCCGGTCCAGCGTCTCCGCGAGGGCGTCCCGTCGCTCGCCGAACGACCCGAGGAGGTCGGCGTGTGCGGGGTCGCTCCGCGTCTCGCTCGCGAGGTCGGTGGAGGTGAGGCCGACGAGGACGTGGCCGTCGCCCTCGCCGTCGTGACTCGCCGTCTGGAAGGCGCTGTGGAGGAGCGCACGGTGGCCGTTGTGCAACGGGGTGAACGTCCCACCGAGGATGGCGATGCGGTCTGTGTCGGGCATAGACGGCCGTTCGACCGCCACCGTGGTATAACTGCGGGGCTCCCGCCGACACCGCGGGGTCCGGACTCGGGCGACCGCGAGAAAGTGACAAAATTATAACTATCGTCGGCGCGAACTCCGACTATGGAGAGCATCCTGTTAGCCACGGACGGGAGCGAGTACGCGCGTGCGGCCGCCGAACGCGCCATCGACGTCGCGGCCGAGGAGGGAGCGCGGTTGCACGTCATCTGCGTCGTCGACGAACGGCGGTTCAACGAACCGGCGCTCAGTTCCGCCGAACTGGCCACCATCTTCGCCGAGGACCACGCGCACATGTGTGTGGCCGACGTGCGCGAGATGGCCGAAGACTCCGGCGTGGAGGTCGAAGGCGTCACCCGGCACGGCCTGCCCCAGGAGGTCATCCTCGACTACGCCGACGAGGTGGACGCGAGCACTATCGTCATCGGCGAACACGGCTCACACGAGGCACACTTCTCGGGCGTCGGCCGGAGAGTCACCGAGCAAGCAGACCGCGAGGTCCTCATCGTCGAAGCGGCACCCCAACCCTGAGTCAGGTGACCCACGCCATTGACTATCTCTCGTACCCTCGATTCGAACTCGTCGACGCCGGCGGGTGGAGCGAGGCACGGGAGGCCCAGACCGGAGGCGGCCCACAGGAGTGACCGGACCGACGGGACGGGTCTATGACGCTCCGACTCGGTCTGACCGGCGACGTGATGCTCGGTCGTCTCGTCGACGAACAGCAGCTGCACCGGTCGGTGACGGCGGTGTGGGGTGACCTACTGGAGAGGCTTCGGTCGCTCGACGGCCTCTGCATCAACCTCGAATGCTGTCTCTCCACGCGGGGCCGGCAGTGGCGACGCACCCGGCGGCCGTTCCACTTCCGGGCGGCACCGGAGTGGGCGATACCCGCGCTGGAGGCCGCCGGCGTGGACTGCTGTGCGCTGGCGAACAACCACGTCCTCGACTACGAGGAACCGGCGCTCCGGGACACGCTCGACGAACTAGACGGCGCGGGCATCGCCCACGCCGGCGCGGGAGCGACCGAGAGTGCTGCGCTGACCCCCGCCTCCGTCGCCGTCGGTGACTGTTCCGTCGCCGTGGTCGCCCTGACCGACAACACGCCCGAGTACGCCGCGACTGCGACCACGCCCGGGACGGCGTACGTCGAGATAGACGTCGAGGACGCCGGGACGCGCCGGACCGTAGAGACGGCGCTCGGGCAGGCGCTCGCCCGGGACCCGGACCTCGTGATTGCCTCGCTCCACTGGGGGCCGAACATGGAGACGGAGCCACCCGAGGCGTTCCGGCGGTTCGCCCACTGGCTCGTCGACGAGGGCGTCGAAGTCGTCCACGGCCACAGCGCCCACGTCTTTCAGGGGGTCGAGGTGTACGACGGGTGTCCGATTCTCTACGACACCGGCGACTTCGTCGACGATTACGCCGTCGACCCGTCGCTGCGGAACGACCGGAGTTTCCTGTTCGAGGTGACGCTGACGCCCTCGGGGACGCCCGTCGAACTGCGCCTCTCCCCGACCGAGATAGCCGACTTCGCCGTCCACGCGGCCGGCGACGAGGCGGCCTCGTGGAGTCGCGACAGGATGTGCGAGCTGTCTGCCCCGTTCGGCACCACGTTCGACCGTGAGGGCGAGGCCCTCGTCTGTAGGCTCGGCGGATAGCTTCATCACCGGGGCTGGTGTATCGAGGGCTATGCGTCTCCAGATAGACACCGACGAACGCGTGACGGTCGTGGATGTCACCGACGACGTGGCCGAAGCCGTCCCGGAAGACGTCGAGGCTGGCGTCTGTACGGTGTTCGTTCGCCACACCACCGCCGGCGTCTGTGTCAACGAAGCCGAACAGCGGTTGCTCACCGACGTCGAGAACGCGCTCGAACGTCTCGTGCCGACCGACGGCGGGTACGACCACGACAGACTCGACGGCAACGCCGACGCCCATCTACGGGCGATGCTCCTCGGGTCGAGCGTCTCCGTGCCGGTTCGCGACGGCGACCTCGCACTGGGAACGTGGCAGTCGGTCCTGTTCGTGGAGTGTGACGGTCCGCGCACGCGCGCTGTGGACGTCACCGTGACCTCGTCGTAACGACCGACAGGAACCGCTGTCTCTCTCTCAGTCGCACACGCACGCGACGCAGTTCGAGCGCGCTTTGCCGGGCGCTGTCGAGATGCAAAGTGTGGTGACGGTCCTCACGGCTTCGTCCGAGTACGAACGCGGGTCAGTCGAGCATAGAACGGCGACCGACAGTACTGATCAGCTACATTCAGTCGGCGACAGGGTCTAGCTCTCCACAGAGCCGCCAGTACAGCGCCAGTTACCGACCGCTCGTATCCGATACAGAGAATCTGTCGGTACAGTCCGTTCGACGGGTCTGGTTCGAACGGGTCCGAGTCGGGCGCCGAGGTGCCGAGTAGCGGCCGTCTTCACCCGTATAGGGGCGACGTACCGCCTGAAGCGCCAGTATCGGGACAAACGGCATCTTACCGGAGCATCCGCCGCCGGCCGTCCCGACTGCCGCCCCCTTACCGTGCCGTCGAAGGCAGTAACCCGCGTATGGTGATATTGGTGTACGAACAAGGTAGGGGCGTCGCGGCCAGGGTCGAGGCCTCCACTGGTCCTGTCCCTCGCCCGCGTCGCGACGAGAGCGATACTCCCGACCCTCGGCGGGTCGGAGTCTCGACGGCCGAAGCGGAGCGCGTGGTGCACGTCCGAACCCAAGTCGGGGCCGGGAACCTGGGAGTCTCCGGTCCGAACGTACCACCGCTTTTCCGGCGGCGTAGCCCTCACGGACCGTCGGTGACCACACCGTTTTCCACCGAGCGGCGGCGACACAGTGACACACGGCGGCACCGCTACACTGTCGGGCCGACACGTCAGGTGGAGACCACCCACGTCTGCGAGGCTCTGTTCTTCCCGAACCAGAACGTCGAGCACGGACTCGACACAGGTTTTTGCCGGTGGCGCTCGACGTCCGGGTATGTTCGCCGACCGGTCGTCGCTGGCACGGACTGCACACCACGCCGTCGCGCTGGACTGCCTCGAAGCGGCCATCGAGGCGGCCGCGCCGGACAGGGCGGTTCGAGCGGCAGTCACGCGGGACGGCGACACGCTTCGTGTCGGTGAGTCCGAGTACGACCTCACCGAGTATCGCGAAGTGGTCGTGGTCGGCGGCGGGAAGGCGAGCGTCGGCGTCGCACGGGCGCTCGAAGACGTCATCGGTGACCGACTCACGGACGGCGTCGTCGTGGCCGAACACGCGGAGACGCTCGACACCGTCTCGGTGCGCGTCGGCGACCACCCGGTCCCGTCCGAGCGCACCGTCGAGGCGACGGCGACAGTGCTAGAGACGGTCCGGGCCGCCGACGAGTCGACGCTCGTCCTGTTCGTCGTGACCGGCGGGGCGAGCGCCCTGTTGACGGCGCCGGCGGGCGACCTCCCGCTCGCGGCCCTCCGCGAGACGACGACGGGACTACTCGAGAGCGGCGCGCCGATAGCGGCCATCAACGCCGTCCGCAAGCACCTCTCGGCCAGCAAGGGCGGCCAACTCGCTCGCCTCGCAACGCCGGCGACCGTCGCGACGCTGGCGCTCAGCGACGTCGTCGGCGACGACCTCTCGGTCGTCGGGAGCGGGCCGACCGTCCCGGACGAGACGACCTACGCGGACGCGCTGGACGTGCTCGACCGCTACAACGTCACCGTCCCCGACGCCGTCGAGACGCACCTCGAAGCCGGCGCGGCGGGCGAGATTCGGGAGACGCCCGGCCCCGACGACCCCGCCTTCGACCGGGCGACGACCCACCTCGTCGGTACGAACGCAGTGGCGTTAGACGCGGCCGAACAGTCGGCCGCGGACGCCGGCTACACCCCCCTCCGACTGACGTCGCGGCTCCGCGGGCCGGCCCGACACGTCGGGCCCGTGGTCCACTCGATCGCCGAGGAGATAGCGGCGACGGGGCACCCGGTGTCGCCGCCCGCCGTCGTCGTCGCCGGCGGTGAGACGACGGTCACCGTCGACGGCGAGGGCGGTCGCGGCGGCCCGAATCAGGAACTCGCGCTGGCCGCCGCTGTGGAACTGACCGGCCCGTCGGTGCTCGCCGCCGTCGACACGGACGGCGAGGACGGCAGTTCCGACGCCGCGGGCGCTCTCGTCGACCGGGAGACGGTGCCCGAGGAAGAGCGCCGACGCGCGACCGACGCGCTGGATACACACGACGCCGGGGGCTACCTCGACGCCGTCGGTGCGACGCTCCACACCGGCCCGACCGGAACGAACGTCAACGACGTCGTGGTCGTCGTCGTTCCCGATGTCTGACTGGTCGACGGACTCGGCGGACCGTTCACGGGCGGCGTAAGACTATCCTACTGCAAGACAGCGCCGGGTTCCAGTCGGTCGCTCGCCGGTTCCGGTCCCGGTCTGTGGCGCCGTCACAGGGGTCGGCTTGATATCTGTAAGCAGTTTTTTACAATACCGATAGCTCTCATCGGCTGTGATGCCGGCACGGTTTCGCACCGGTTCGCCGGTGCGCTATCGGTCGGCCAACCTGAGAACACCACCCGAACGGTACACCATCCACTTGTGTCCGACGCAGACCACTGAGGGGCGGCCAGCCAGCCCGTGTACCCCATCCGACTCGTACCGAACGTGCTGGCCACCCCCATTTTCACCGCACCGTACCCCCACGACCAGAGGGCCGTACTGTCTCGTGGACCACTGACCAGCGTGCCCGTCGACGACGCCTTCCCCGCCGCTACGCACGGAATGTTCGATTGTAGATGGACGGGAGAGCTGGTCGGACGCCGGTCCGGTGCCGAACACTTTCGTCTCAGGCCTCGGCTCGGGCGTCGACCAGCCAGTGCACGCCAGAACAGAACGCGAACGTCGCGACCACCAGCCCCAACAGCGTCAGCAGTACGCCGCCGCTGAAACCCATGACGGCCGACAGGCCGAGGATGGCGACGCCGATGCCCGACACGACGGCGTAGTAGTGGTGCCAGTCGACGACGGCCTCGTCGCTCGGCCGGTCCAGATACTCCATCAGGTGCTCCGCGGCCGGTGCCAGACGGACGTGCCCGCGGTCCTGATTGAAGTCGACGACACCCATGTCGTCCATCTTCGGGAGGTGACACTGGTAGAGGCCGACGTAGACGCGCTTGCGCTGACTCGACGTCAGGGCGTCGGTCGTCGTGTCGTTCTCTATCGCGGCGACGTGTTCGGCCAGTTCCCCGAGCGAGACTCGCTCGTCGTCCTCTAGGTCGCGGAGATAGTGGAGTACCTCTCGTCGGCGACTGTTCTTCAGTATCTCGAATATCAGGTCTAACGACAAGTCCTCTGGTTCACTCTGTTCTGTCTCGGCGTCGCTCGCCGCTGTCTCCACCGACTCCGAGTCCGTGGGAGTCGGATCCTCTATTCCAGCACCGGTGGTGGGTTGGTCCTGCGTGCTCATGTTCAAGCCCTCCTCGGCCCGGCATTCGGGCGGCGGTGTCGACCGCGACGACGGCAGCGCGATGGCCGCACCCCCAGATGCAGCCGCGACAGGTGCGCCCGTCCGAACCCAAGAGCGTGTCAAATCAGACACGCTTTTGGCACTTAATACTTTGTTACTTATTGAATCTGATACTTGTTAGGAGCGGCACAGGTTCTGGATGCTCTCCTTAACCGCGGTAGCGAACGATTGTTGAGTTATCGCTCACTCACGCTACGAACGCCCACTTCCGATAGTGTAGACGGCGGGCGAATCGTCCTCGACGACGTCGCGCGTATCGACCACCACGCCGTTCTCGAACGCGTCGAACGCCACCGTCTCGTAGTCCTCGTGGGCCGTGACGAGGACCACCGCGTCGAACTGCGACGCGGCCGACTCGATGTCGTCGTGGTCGAGCGGCGTCGCTTCGAGGTCGGGGACCTCGCCGACGTCGACCACCGGGTCCGTCGCGTACACGTCGGCACCGAGTTTGGAGAGAGCGCGCGCGATGGGCCGGGCCGGTGCCTTGCGCGTCTCGTCGACGCCCGCGCGGTAGGCGACGCCGAGCAACAACACGTCGGCGTCCGCGACGTCGGTGCCCTCGTCGCCGAGCAACTTGACCACCGAACTCGTGACGAAGGCCGGCATCGCGTCGTTGACCGACCGACTCGTCTCTATCAGCGGGAGGTCCGTCTCGACCTGCGAGGTGAGGAAGTGCGGGTACAGCGGGATACAGTGCCCGCCGACGCCGGGTCCGGGGTCGTGGATGTGACAGAACGGCTGGGTGTTCGCCACCTCGATGGCCCGCCGGACGTCGACGTCGAGGGGGTCCGCCACGCGCGCGAGTTCGTTCGCCAGCGCGACGTTGACGTCGCGGTAGACGCCCTCGAACACTTTCACGCACTCGGCGCTCGTGGCGTCGCCGGCCCGGACGACCTCGTTGCTCGTCACCTCGTCGTAGAGCAGGCTCGCGACGCGCTCGCTCTCCGCGTCCACGCCGCCGACGACCTTCGGGTAGGCTCCGCGGATGTCTCGCAGTGCTCGGCCGCTGGCCGTCCGCTCCGGGCAGAACGCGACGCCGAACTCCTCGGGATCCAGTCCGCTGCGCTCGGCGAGTCGCGGCGCGACCACGTCGCGCGTCGTCCCGGGGGGGACCGTCGACTCGACGACCACGAGGTCGCCCGGCGAGAGGCCCTCGGCGATGGCGTCGACGGCCGCGAGCAACGCGGAGAGGTCCGGGTCGTTCCGGTCGTCCAACAGCGTCGGAACGATGACGACGTGGAACCGCCCGTCGGCGGCCGCGTCCACCGGGTCACCCGTCACCCGGAGCGAGCCGGCGGCGGTCGTCTCGGCGACCAACTCGGCGAGTCCCGGTTCGCCCTCGACGGGGGACTCGCCCCGTTCGACGGCGGCGACCACCTCCGGGTCGATGTCCGCACCGACGACGTTCCCGGTGACGTCGGCGAGGACGGCCGCCAACGGCAGTCCCATCTTCCCGAGGCCGTACACGGCGACCGGAACGTCGCCGGTGACGAACGCCTCGCGGAGCGCCGGGCCACCGCTGTCGGCGGCGTAGACCGCGCTCTCAGGTCGTACTGCCGTCACTGACGCTCACCTCCGCTAGACCGAGGTCCCGGGAGGTGGCGAGGTCGCTGATGTCGCGGGCTATCGACAGCGCCCGGAGCCCCTCCTCGCCGGTGACGCGTGGCGTCGACCCGGCGGTGACGCACTCGACGAACGACCGGAGCTCGCGTTTGAGCGGCTCGTCACTCTCGACGGCCGGCCGCTCGATGATGCTCTCCTGTGTGTACCGGACGTCGCCGTTCTCGGTGTGGTAGGACGGGTCCGTGTGGCGGTAGATGCGCATCGACTGGTCCATGAAGTCGACGGCGACGTGGCACTCGCGGGTGGTCACGGAGAGGTCCCTGATGCGTTCCTGCGTGATTCTGCTGGCGGTCAGCGAGCAGACGGTGCCCCCGGCGAACTTCATCTGGGCGTCCGCGTAGTCCCCGTCGCAGGCACCGACGGCGGTGACGCCGTCCACTTCGTCGTCGAACAGCGAGCAGACCACGTCGATGTCGTGTATCATCAAGTCCATCACCACGTCGTCGTCGACGTCCCGCGAGACTGGCGGACCGAGGCGACGCGCGGAGGCGGCTATCGGGTCGAGGTCCGCCAACACGTCCTGCAACACGTCGACGACGGGGTTGAACCGCTCGATGTGGCCGACCTGTAACTGGACGCCCATCTCGGCGGCGCGGTCGATGAGTTCCTGACCCTTCACCGGGTCGCGGACGAACGGCTTCTCGATGAGGACCGAGACGCCAGCCTCGATGGCCTCCATTGCGACGTCGTAGTGGAACCGCGTCGGGACGGCGACGGAGACGAGGTCGACGACCTCGAGTAAGTCCGACGGGTCGGCGACCGAGGTGCCGTACTCCGCGGCCGTCTCGGCGGCGGAGACGGGGTCGGCGTCCGCGACGCCGACGAGGTCGACGCCCGGTATCTCGTTGTACACGCGGGCGTGGTGCGTGCCCATACTGCCGACGCCGACGACGCCGGCGGCGAGCGGTTCTGTGCTGTTCATCGTGGGACCTCTCTGAGGGCGATAGTCATTGTCTGAATTCGGTGAGAGCGAGGGTGACGGCGCGAACGTCCCGCGGGGACAGGCCCGGATGGACCGGGAGCGACAGGACCTCCTCGGCGGCCCGTTCCGCTTCGGGGAGGGACGCGTCCACGTCGTCGTAGGCCGGTTCCTCGTGAATCGGCGTCGGGTAGTACACGGCCGAGGGCACGCCGTAGTCGTCGAGGTGTGCCCGAAGGGCGTCGCGGTCGGGACAGCGGACCGTGTACTGGTGGTAGGAGTGGCGACAGCCGTCGGGTTCGACGGGCGCGACGAGGTCGGTGTCCGCGACGGCGTCGTCGAGGGCTCTAGCGTGGTCGCGTCGCGCCGCGACGTACTCGTCGAGTTTCGCTAGCTGGGCGCGGCCGATGGCCGCGCAGACGTCGGTCATCCGGAAGTTGTGCCCGACGGTCGCGTGGTTCCCCTCGCCGTCGCGGCCGTGGTCGATGAACTGCCAGAGACGGTCGGCGACGTCGTCGTCGTCGGTGACGACGATGCCACCTTCCCCGGTCGTCATGTTCTTCGTCGGGTAGAAACTGAAGCAGGCGGCGTCGCCGAGGCTGCCGACGGGGTCGCCGTGGTACGTCGCCCCGTGGGCCTGTGCCGCGTCCTCGACGAGTGCGGCGTCGTGCCGGTCGGCGATGGCTCGCAACTCGTCCATCGGGGCGGGACAGCCGTAGAGGTGGACGGCGAGGATGGCGTCGACGCCACCGACCGCGTCGGCCGTCGCCGCGACGCTCGCGGGGTCCAGGTTGTACGTCGCCGGGTCGATGTCGGCGAACACCGGCGTCGCGCCGGCGTGCCTGACGGCGTTGGCCGTCGCCACGAAGGAGAAGGGCGTGGTGAGGACGGTGTCGCCGTCGCCGACGTCCAGCGCCTCGAGGGCGGCGTGGAGCGCCGTGGTGCCGTTGCTCGTCGGCACGCCGTGGGAAACTGTACAGTACGTCGCGAACTCCTCGCCGAAGGCTTCGACCTCGTCGCCGCCACTCAACCGACCGGAGTCGAGGACGGCCCTGATGCGTCGCAACTCGGCCTCACCGACGTCCGGTGCCGCTATCGACATCGAGACGTCGATAGAGTGGGCGTCGGTCACGTCCGCTCACCGCCGTCGAGGGACGGGTGCCGACGCCGCTCGGTCGGCTTCGGTTGTACAGCTATCACGGTTTGCGGCAAGCAAAGTGAAGCCATTGTTATGCGCGCCCTGTGTCACGAAGGCGCAGACTTCACAGACACCCGGGTGTGGCCGTCTCCGCCGATTCTGCAGCGTGGATACCACGTGGCTACCCAGTCGTTTCGCCCGGGATACCGACCGACCTCCGTATGATATGTGATACGTAACAAAGGCCGGTGCCTGTGATGGTCACCCAACAGTGGCCTCACGACCCAGACGCTCGCGCCCCCGACGTAGTCATACCCGGAGGGAGTGATGACGGGACAGCACCAGCGGCTCTCTCGCGATACCGTGTTCGAGGTGCTGAGCAACAGCCGTCGGCGATTCATCCTGGCGACGCTCAGACGGCGCGGGTCACCGATATCGGTGAGCCGTCTCGCCAGACTCATCGGGGCGCACGAAGACGACGTCTCGCCCTCGGAGATAAGCGCGAGCGAGGAGAAGCGCGTCTACGTCTCCCTCTACCAGTCACACATCCCGAAACTGGAGGCCGCCGGGTTCGTCGAGTACGACGAGGAGGCGCGCTCGGTGATGGAGACGCCGGCGACGGCCGAGATAGACCGCTATCTCGGCCCCGTCCCGCCCGCGGTACACTGGCCGCGACTCAACGGTATCGTCTCCCTCGCCGCTGGAACGACGTTCCTCGCGTCGGCCGCCGACGTCGGCGTCCTGACGGCGCTGTCGCCGTACACCGTCGGCGGTGCCGTAGTCCTCGTCTTGCTCTCGGTCACAGTCGCACAGTACGCCGACCACAGACGGCGCAGCAGCGCCCGTCCCCCCGAACTCAGAGAACACTAATGTCACGACACAACACGCACCGGACCGGGTCACACAGGAGAGTCGACACCGACGAACGACCGTCCGCGCCCGGGCGACGCAGGCGAACGGCACCGCGCGACGACCGACGACACACCGGGAGGCGTCCGACCGGGGCGTCCGTGTGGACCCACGAGGTGCGAACCGATGGCTGACTCGGACCCGTGGGACGAGGTCAGCTACGTCATCAGCTCCCGGTATCGCGTCGAGACCCTCCGCCGGTTGGCGGAGGGGCCGGCGACGCCGTCGCTCATCGCCGACGAGACTGACCTGAGTATCGCCCACGTCTCGCGGGCGCTGCAGGAGCTACGGGACGCCGACCTCGTGACGCTGCTCGTCTCCGAAGACCGCCGGAAGGGACGGGTCTACGGAATCACGGACCCGGGCCTCGACGTCTGGAACACCATCGAGACAGAGAACATGCTGTGAGCGATTCAGTCGGTCGCCGAATTCGCGTCTCCCTCGGGGTCCGTCATCGCTTCGTCCGGGAGTAACTGTTCCGGGCGCCGCCGATGCTTGGGCGTCCGCGCGAACTCCGTGATGCGTTGCCACTCGTCCGACGTCAGATGACCACTCATGCAGTGTGTTAGTGACCACCACGCCGACTTCGTAATTCGTCGGTTAGGGCGAGAAAGTGGTGCTTTCCGCCACCGGTGACGCGTCAGTTCTGCTGGACGGTGATGCCCGCTTCGGAGACGCGGACGGTGGCCCCCTCGTGTTCGAACCGGAACTCGACGTCCGTGTCACCGTTCTGGAACAACTTGTCGAGTGCGTCCGGATCGATAGACTCCGCCAGTGGTGTCATCTCCACTGGACTTTTTCCGATAGTCGACGCGAGCCGTCGCGCAACTGTGGTGCTGACGGCCTCTTGTGGCCGAAACTCGAACGTGTCACCGACCCCCTCAGTGTCACACATCTCCATACGAAACGGCACACAGTATTGATATATATGTTTTTTGCTGTATCTGTAAGTGTTCGAACTGTTCACCGATCGGTGGGAATCGGGAAAGCCGAGCGTACCGTGTTCCACAGGTCCCGAGCGAACGGGCCGGGGTCGTCGCTGCTGAGTACGTCGAAGCGAGGCTGGGTGGCCAGCGACGAGAGTACGTCCACGGCCGTCCGCGTCAGCGACGGTTTGGGGACGAACGGGTACGACTCGGTGGCGACGCTGAGGAGGTGGACCGCTTCCCCACGCAGGAGGTGCGACGCCGTCCCCGGAGTGTACTCCGGGTCGAACGGACCGGTCACCCCGTTGGCGAGGTGCCAGTAGTAGAGCGGGTAGTCGACGCCGGCGTGGTGGTCACAGGGCATCGACGACCAGAACCGGGGGTTTATCTCGAGCATCTTGAACGCGCCCGTCTCCTCGTCGCGGATGAACCCGACCGAGGCCGGGCCGTGCCACTCCAGTTCGTCGAGCAAGGCCAGCGCGGCCGCCCGAAGGTCGGGGATGTCGACGGCCTCGTGGTAGATGCTCGGCCCGCGCGGGTACTTGTAGCCGCGCCGGAGCGCCTTCTGTGTCGTCAGGACCGGTTCACCCTCGTCGTAGAGCGCACGGACGGTGTACTCGGTTCCGGGCACGTACTCCTGGACTATCGGGACGTGGCCCATGCGTTCGGTCAGGTCCTCGACGTCCGGCCGGTCACCGGGTTCGATGTACTGGGTGTTCGGCGTCGGGTGGACCGCACCGGGTTCCATCCCCTCGACGTAGTGGCCGGTAACCAGCCCGTACCGTGCCTTCGCGATGAGCGGGCGGTCCCACTCCGGCACGTCGTCGAGGAGCCACGTCTCGGGGACGTCGACGCCGGCCCGTTCAGCCGCCGCCACGAGTTCGACCCTGTCGTGTGCGACGCCCAGCGTCTCTATGTCCGGCCAGACCGGCCGGAGGTGCTCGGCGAACGCGTCCCGGTACTTCGAGAGGACGAAGACGTCCTCCTCTCGCACGGGTGCGACGGTCTCGACCGACGGCCGGGCCACCAGGTCGAGTAACGTATCGCGGTAGCCGTGCAGGTCGGTTTGCGGGTCGGGCAGCGAGACGCGCTCGTCGACGTACTTCGAGGCGTAGACCGGTGGATGCGCCTGCTCCGAGGCGGCTATCGTCCTGATGCCACGGCGGCCGAGCGCTCGAACGATACTCAGCGGTGCGGCCGAAGTGTTCGAGACGACGACAGCACTGCCTCGCATCCCAGAGTCCTCCATACCGCGTCATCGGTGCGACTATCGAAAGTAAACAGTACCGTATCGGCCGTAAGCGCCACGTTCCGGCCGTCTCGGTCACTCGTCGGACGCGAGCGTGAGTGCGAGGCCGTCCCGGAGCGTCACCGACGCCTCGAAGTCGAGGTGGTCACGAGCGGCATCCACGTCGGCCTCGCTCCTGTCGATATCGCCCTCCCGCGGCGGGACGTGTTCGACGGGGACGTCGGCACCGACCACCGCCCGGACCGTCTCTGCGAGGCGGTTGATGGTGACGCTCTCGCCCGTACCGACGTTGAACGGGCGGCCGACGGTGTCTGTCGTCGCCGCCCGCAGGTTCGCCCGGACGACATCGCCGACGTAGACGAAGTCGCGCGTCTGGTCGCCGTCGCCCTCGACGGTCAGCGGGTCACCGGCCTGTGCCTGCCTGACGAACGTGCCGATGACGCCCGCGTACTCCCCGTCGAGGCCCCGCGGCCCGTAGACGTTGAAGTACCGGAGCGGGACCGTCGGCAAGCCGTACGTCTCGGAGTAGAACGCGGCGTACTGCTCGTTGAGGCGCTTCTCGAAGCCGTAGGGCGAGGCGGGGTCGACCGGGGCGTCTTCCGAGACGGGGACCGACTCCGGGTCCCCGTAGACGGCGGCGCTGGAGGCCAGTACGACACGGGCGTCGTGGCGGCGCGCGCAGTCGAGGACGCCGAGGGTCGCCGACCCGTTCAGGTCGTGACAGGCGACCGGTCGCTCGACGGACTCGGGGACGCTGACCATCGCGGCTTCGTGGAACACCACGTCGGCCCCGGCCATCGCCTCGTCGACGGTCGATTCGTCTCGGACGTCACCCTCGACGACGGTGACGTCGTCGGGGAGGTAGTCGCGTGACCCCGTCGAGAAGTCGTCGAGGACGGTCACGTCGTTCGTCGGCGCGAGCGCGGCGACGAGGTGGCTCCCGACGAACCCCGCGCCGCCCGTGACTAGGACCTCCCGTTCGCTGAGCGAGTCCACTGCCATCTCGACCGGTGCGTGCGTGGACTCGGCGTAAGTTATGCGGTGACGAACGGTGTGTTGGGTGTGCCTACGGGTCGCCCCCCGGTGTGTTCGGCGCCGGCAACCGACGGTCTGCGCACGCGTTCGCGCGAACGGAGAGTATAACAATGACTGTCACTCTGAAAGTCGTCGCTGATGACGGAACAGGTCCCGTTCACGGACGTCTACGTCGACGACGACATCGTCGACAGCGTCGTCGAGACGCTCGAATCGCGGCGCTACGTCAAGGGCCCGCGAGTCGAGGAACTCGAAGCACAGTTCGCCGAGACGTGCGGCGTCGACCACGCCGTCGGCGTCAGTAGCGGGACGGCCGCACTGTATCTGGCGATGAAGAGCGCCGGCATCGGCGAGGGCGACGAGGTGCTGGTCCCCGGCCACACCTTCTTCGCGACGGTCAGCCCCGTCCTCGAACTCGGTGCCGACCCGGTCTTCGTCGACGTCGACCCGCAGACGTACACGATGAGCGGGACGGACCTCGCGCGTAAGGCGTCCGACGCCGACGACGCGTCGGCCGTGGTCCCGGTCCATCTCTACGGCCACCCGGTCGAGATGGAGACGGTCAAGAGCGTCGCCGACGCACACGACCTGACCATCGTAGAGGACGCCTGTCAGGCTCACGGCGCGACGTACCGGGGCGACCCCGTCGGGAGCCTCGGCGACGTCGCCTGCTTCAGTTTCTACCCGTCGAAGAACATGACCGTCGCGGGCGACGGCGGCATCCTCGTCACCGACGACGCGGACATCGCACGGACGGCCCGCGAGTTGCGCAACCACGGCCGCGACGGCGACGGCAACCACGTCCGACTCGGCCTGAACCACCGTCTCGACGAGGTCAGTGCGGCCGCAGGTCTGGAGCAACTCTCCCATCTGGCCGACTGGAACGCCGACCGGGCCGCCGCCGCGGACCGCTACCGCGAGCGACTGGCCGACGTCGACGCCGTCGAACTCCCGGTCGAACGCGAAGATGTCACACACGTCTATCACCTGTTCGTCGTGCAGGTGCCCGACCGGGACGGGCTCCGGGCCTATCTGGACGACGAGGGCATCCAGACCGGCATCCACTACGACCCGCCGGTCCACCTGACGCCGGCGATGCGGGACCACCTCGCCGAGGTTCCCTCCCTCCCCGAGACGGAACGGGTCTGTGAGCGAATCGTCTCCCTCCCGATGCACCCCCGCATCACGGACGAGGAGATAGACCGCGTCTGCGAGGCCATCCGGGGGTACTACGGATGAGGTACGGCGTGGTCGGCACGGGCTACTGGGGGAAGAACCACGTCCGCGTGGCCCGAGAGCTACTGGACGAGGGCCGACTGGACGAGGTGGTCATCTGCGACACGGACGAGCGCCGCGTCGAGTCGCTGGCCGACTCCTACGACCTCCCCTACGTCACCGACGTCGCGGAGATGGACGTCGACGCCGCGACGGTGGCGACCCCCTCGACGACCCACCGCGCCATCGGGACGGACATGCTGGAACGCGGCATCGACCTCCTCGTCGAGAAACCGCTCGCACTGAACGCCGAGGACGCCTGGCATCTCGTCGAGACGGCCGAGGACAACGGCTGTTCGCTGGGCGTCGGGCACATCTTCCGCTACCACCCGGCGCTCCGGGCGCTGAAACGCCGCGTCGACCGCGGCGAACTCGGCCGCATCAAGTACCTCCAGACGCGGCGGTTCTCCTTCCGCGTGCCCCGCCGGACGACCGGCGTGCTGTACTCGCTGGCCGTCCACGACGTCGACGTCTACGACTACCTGCTGGACGCGCGCCCGGACACGGTCCACGGCCGGTTCGACTCGTTCGTCCGCGAGGGCATCGTCGAGACGTCGACGCTCACGCTCGGGTACGGTAACGTCACCGGCGTCATCAACTCGTCGTGGCAGATTCCCGTCTTCGACAAGACGCGTGACCTCGTCGTCGTCGGGTCGAACCGGTCGGCGTACATCGACTATCTCGAGAACACGAAACTGGAACTGTTCGACGCCGAAGTGTTCTCCGACCCCGAGGACGGCCTGAAGTCGCGCAACGACGGCGCTATCGTCCACACGACGGACGACGAGGAACCGCTGAAGACCGAAGTCGAGGCGTTCGTCGACGCCTGCGAGTCCGGCGAGCACCCGCCCGCGAGCGGCGCGGTCGGAGCCCGCGCCGTCGAGACGCTGGAACACGCCGAGCGCTCCGCGGCGAAGAACGAGGTCGTCACCGTCGACCGGCCCGGACTCGCGACCCAGTTCTGAGTGGCCCCGGAGACGCCATCGGGGGCTGGCACCTTCGGCCTCGGTCGGTAGAGCGGGTCGAGCGAGCCACGAGGGGAAGGGTTTGAGTACGTCTGCCCATAGAGGGACGTATGGATACGAATCGGCTGAAGGAACTCGCGCCCCACTACGTCGCGATGTTCGTGCTGGTGTTTCTGGTACTCGCAGTCGTTCGCGCGTTGGTGGGCGAAATCGGTTTCTGGACCGAGTTGGCCGTCATCGTCGTCATCGTCTTCGCGTACCGTCCGGTCGTCGTGCGACTCGGTATCGGTCCCAGCGGCTGGGAGTAGTGGGCCAGACCGTACGCTACTCGAAGCCGTCCGAGAGCCTCCCCTAGTCCTGTGCGAGGGCCGTCGACGTCGCTTCCCGCTCGACGTCGAACTCCGGGACGGATGCGTCGTCGAAGATGTCCGTGTACGAGGCGGCCGTCAACTGGACGCGGTGGCCGCCCAGTTCGGTATAAGCCGGCTGGAACGGCGGGAAGTCGAGTGCGCGAATCTTGTCGTACACCGCCAGTTGCGTCGCCTCGTCGTCGGCCGCCAGTCGCTCCGGCGGAATCAGCTTCTCGCCGTCGAGACTCTCTTTGGTGTAGAAGTAGCGCTCGCCCTCGTAGGCCGCCTGCGGCGTCGCGAGCTGGTGGACCTGCCCGTCTTTCAGCGTCTGGAGGTGTTCGCGGAACATGGCGACCGACGCCTCGGTGACGCGGTCGTACAGCGTGCGGGCGGTGTCCGTCTCACGGATGGGGACGAAGTCGCGGGCGAGGACGTCGCCGGCGTCGACGTCCGGTGCCATGACGTGGAACGTCGTGCCGTACTTCCAGTGGTCGTCCTCCCGGGCGTTCATGATGGCGTGGCTGAAGACGTTGCTCCCCCGGTAGCGGGGGAGTTCGGCCTGGTGGAGGTTCAGCGGTGCGACGTTCGGGTGGTCGAGGAGTTCCTCGCCGAGGATGTTCGGGTAGTAGACGCTGAGGAGGTAGTCGACGTCGTAATCGAGGACGTCGCGCTCGTCCGCGCGCGTGACGACCGTGTGACCGAGGCGTTCGGCCCGGTCGTACAGACACCCGTCCCACCACGTGTCCTCGTCGGGGCCGTAGGTGACCACCAGTTTCACGCGGAAGTCGTCGTCGCCGGTGAGTAGTTCGAGGCATCGTTCGCCGAGGGGGTGGCTCCCCATGAACGCGACCGAAGGCATGGGCCGTCCTAGCCCAACGGGAGCCGTAGTTATGGAGTGCCTGTCAGGTGATGAAGGACAAGACGGCGCGGGGTTCGAGCAGGCCGCTGGCGACCGAGAGCGCCGCCCAGATGGCCCCGCCGAGCAGGATGGCGCCCGCGAGCGTGAACAGGCCCGTGACGTACGGCATCACGGTGTAGACGACGCCGCCCATCACGACGGCGATGGCGGTGACGCGAGCGAGGTGGTTCCCGACGGCCGCCGCGTCGAACGGGAGTTCCCGGTGGAGGTAGTACATGTTGACGAGGCCGTACCCGGAGTACGTGAGGACTGTCGCGATGCCCGCGCCGAGCGCTCCGAGTGGTGGGATGAGCACGAGGTTCAGGCCGACGTTGCCGACGGCGCTGGTCCCGCGGGCCACGGCCCGCACGCGGGCGAGGCCGAGGTAGTCGAGCGTGTTCGCGGTTATCTTCTCTATCGCGCGCATGATGACGAAGACGCCGTACAGTTGAATCAGCGGAACTGCGCCGAGGTAGTCGGGCCCGACGACGAACCGGACCATCGGTTCGGCGACGACGAGGAGGCCGGCGGCGGCCGGGACGTACAGCAGGAGGATGTTCCGGAGCGACTGCTCGTAGATGTTCGCCGCCCGGTCGCGGTTCTCCGCGGCTGACTGCTCCCCGAGCGTCGGCGTGACGGCGTACCCCAGCGACTGGGCGGGGACGATGCAGAGGTCGGCGACCTGTCGGGCGAGCGTGTAGAACGCCACGGCCACCGGCGTCGACAGCATCCCGACGAGGACGGTGTCTATCTTGCTGTCGAGGACGACGCTCGCCCGCGTGGCCGCCGTCGGGACGCTGTACCGGAGCAGTCGGCGCCGGAGACCGGTTTCGGCGTCCTCGGTCCTCGGGAGTCCCCGGTAGAATCGCGTGTACAGGAGCACGAACCCCAGCATCGCGGTCAGACCGAACCCGAGGACGTAGCCCGCCATCGCGCCGACGACGCCGTAGCCGAGGACGACCAGCGCCACGGCCGCACACAGTCTGACGACGCTGTTCGTCGCGGTGAGGACGGCACTGTACGTGACTGCGTTGAACGCTTGGAACACGGACCGCTCGTAGCTGATGAACGAGCGGCCGGCGACGTAGAAGCCGCCGACGGTCAGGACGGGTGCCACCTCGGGCCGGTTGAGCAGGGCCGCGAGCGGTGCGCTGGCGAGCGAGATTGCCGCCGAGACGCCGACGGCCATCGCGAGGACGCCGTAGAACGACCACCGCATGATGTGGCGGACCTGCGTCTCGTCCTTCTCGAGGTACTCGTTGACGTATCGGGCCGTCGCCTTCGTCAGCCCGAGCGTGCCGAACAGTTCGGCCACGCCGACCACCGAGACGGCGAAGTAGAGCAGTCCGTACTGCTCGGGGGCGAGGAGGTACCGCGTGAAGACGAGGAGGAGCGCCCCGTTGGCGACGGCGTGGACGACCCGAGAGAACAGCGTCGCTTTGAACCCCTTGGCGATGCGCTCCCGGAGCGTCATCGGAGGCAGTCCTCACCCCTGACGAAGTAGAGTCGGTAGTCGCCGTTCGACTGGACTCGGTAGACGTCGGGGTTCTGCCGGAAGGAGCGGAACGCCTCGGCGGAGTAGCGGAAGCCCTCGTACAGGCCGATCTCCTTCTGGTAGTCCTTGGAGGTCAGCGGGACGTACCGACAGTGGGAGTAGTGGGTCGACTCGTTGTTGCCGAACACCGCGAACGGTATCTTATCCTCCTTCCCGGGGAAGTGCTCGCCGGTCGGCGTGTAGTCGGAGTAGGTCGTCCCGTAGTAGGCGTCGACGAACCGGCGCGGGCCACCGCGCGGCCCCGCGAACCACACCGACGGGTCGCGGTTCTCGAAGGTGGTGACGTGTCCCTCGTAGTACGTCTCCGGGACGTGGTCGGAGTCCTTGTAGATGTGCGGGGACTGGTGGAGAATCATGGCCTGTGGCACCACGAGGAGGACGAGGACGACGGCGACGGCGGCCCGCCAGTTCTCCGTCGAGAAGTCCAGTCCGAACGGGATGCCGTCGGCGACGGCCACCGCGGCGAGGATGGTGACGAACACCATCATGAAGCCGAGGTAGCGGAACGGCTGACGGGTGACGCTCGTGACGAAGAAGATGCCGAACAGCATGAACACCGGCACGAACCCGAAGGTGAGGTAGCGCAGCATCGCGTTCCGGTCGGGGTACCGGTCGTCGAGTCGGTCGGACATCGCGGCGAGCATCACGAGGCCGGCGACTATCGAGAGGACGGTGCTGACGAGGAACACCTTGGCGAACAGGATGCCGATTCCGCTCCCGATGGCCGACAGAGAACTGCTGGACTGAGATATCTCGTCGGCAGGGTTCGCACCGTACAACAGGCCGCTGACGACGGCCCCCATCGTCCCCGTCGCACGTTCGAACCGGGGCGTCCACAGCGCGAAGAACAGGCCGACGACGACCGCCTGCGGGGCGAGCGACCGGTGGCCAGTGATGCGGTCCTCGAACTGGACGTGGCCGTACAGTTGCGCGAGCACCTGCAGTCCCAGCCCGGCGACGATGACGAGCAGGACGTTCGACCCGGCCTGTGGGTGGATCAGGATGGCCGAAACGCCGACCAGCGTCAGCACGACACCCAGCGGCGTGACGATACGGACCCCCTGAGCGGTCAGCAGCGACTCCCTATCGCCGAGGTACCGGAGGAGGACGTACAGCGCGAACGGCGTGAAGAAGATGGCCTCGCTCGTCGGGTACGGGAAGATGAAGGTGTGGATGTTGTTGATGGGCAGAAAGAGCAGGGCGAAGAACGTCCCGACGGCGACGGCGTTCGAGCGAGCGGCGATGCGGGCGACACAGAGTGCGGTGAAGAGGACGTAGAGGCCGACGAAGAAGAGGACGATCAACTGGAGCGAGCGGCGCGGCGGCAGCCCCGAGACGCTCGTCAGGGTGACGGCCGTGCTGTGGATGCCCGGATAGAGGAAGTTGACAGGGTTGAGCGACCCCTCGGCTATCATCCGCGTCCAGCCGAGGTAGCTGAGCGCGTCCCCGACGCCGTAGTAGTAGTAGTCGCGAATCATCGGCAGGAGCGTCACGGAGAGGCCGACGAGCGTCCCGAGGAGGAGCGCGAGCCGGTGGCGCGCCGTCGCGACCGGTGCGTTCAGACTGACGAGGATGGCGGTGACGAAGGCGAGGGCTACCCCCACCCAGAACGGCGTCGGCGTCGCGCTGTAGATGGATATCTCGTAGCCGGTCGGGACGTGGCTCGCGGCCACGGTGACTCCGACGGTGAAGGCGATATAGCCGACGAGGAGGGCGGCGACGTGACGGCGACGTTTCGAGGACATGACGGCTATCTGGAACCTGCTGGGGGGTGTTCAGCCATTGTTATGGTCTGTCTGTGAACGGTATGTCCGGGTTTCTGGTCATTCGTCTATCACGTCTTCGTAGACACCGACGATGCGTTCGCCCATCCGCTCAAGCGCGATGGCGTCGGCGTACTCGCGGCCGTCCGACCGTTCGCTCTCGCCCAGAATCTCGGCCAGTGCGTCGGCCAACGCGGCGTCGTCGTCGCTGACGGCACTCGGTTCGACCGGGGACAACCGCGTGCGGACGTCGCCGACGTCCGTCGAGACGACGGGCAGATTACAGGCCATCGCCTCCTTCACCGTGTTCGGCGACCCTTCGCGGCGCGAGGTCATCAGCATCGCGTCCGCGGCGTTCAGGTAGTACGGCATCCGGTGGTGCGGGACGCCGGTCGCCGTGCGGAGCGACACGTCGGCGTCGACGCGGTCCCGGGCACTGTCGACGACGCGTTCGGCGCGTGGATAGTTCTTCACGTCTCGTTTCGGCGGGTACGGGAAGAGGACGATGCGTTCCTCGTCCGGCCAGCCCAACTCCTCGCGGGCCGTCGACTGGTCCATGGGTCGGAAGACGGAGAGGTCGACGCCGTGTGGGATGACCAGACACTCGCCGTCGTATATCTCCGCCATCCCCTCGGACATGACGATGACCTCGTCACAGAAGCGGGCGAACTGCTGTGTGACCGGCCCGTACCTCCCCATGAGGTCCGACCCCCACAGCGAGAGGACGACCGGGAGAGTCGGTTGCGCGACGGCCATGGGCGCGGTCAGGCCGTAGTTCGCGTGGATGAGGTCGTAGTCGTCGAGCGAGTTCGCCAGCACCGACGGGTAGAACTTCGCGTAGTCGAGGATGGAGCGCTTGCCGTCCTCGTCGGCGTCGATAGACTCAGAGCGGTTCCGACCGGGGACCGACAGGGTGGTCAGGTCGACGCCGCGGCGCTCTAGCTCCTGTACCTGCGCCCGGAAGAACTGGGCGTCCTTGTTCGTGACGAGGTTGAGGACCCGAATCGTGGTCACCGTGTCACCGCCGTGAAGGCCGATTTCGCGATGTTCATCGCCGCGCTGTCCGTCTCGATAGCGTAGTAGGGGACCAGTTCGCCGGCGAACTTGCCCTTGTAGTCACAGAGGCGTCTCGTGTTCGCGCCCATCAGGTCGTACTCGGTGATGGCCTCGAAGGCCGGGTCGGTGAGGACGTCCTCGATGACCCGCCAGTGGACGAGGCTGTTGACGCTGACGCCGTCGTGTTCGGTGCGCGCACCCCCCTGCCAGAAGTACGCGGTGTCCGGGCCGTACAGGACCGTCACTCCCGAGACGAACTCCCCGCCGCCGTCTCGCGCGACGTACGCTCTGGCCCGGTCGCCGAGGCCCGTGACGAGGTCGCGGACGTAGGCCCACGTGAGCGGGAAGCCGCGGTCCTGGTCGACGTACCGCTCGCGAGTCGTCTCGTACACCTCCCTGATGGCGTCGAGGCCTTCGACGGAGACGGTCACGTCGCTCTCCCGTCCCCGGCGGATGTCCCGGCGGAGGCTCTTGCTGAACGACCGGAGGACGCTGTCCGGGTCCGTGTCGGCGAGGTCGACGACGTACGTGAACTGCGTCGAGAGGTCGAAGTCGGCCCACTGGAAGGGGCGAGGGTCGCCGTAGTGGCGTGGTGTCAGGAGGCGGACGAGGGACAGCGCCCTCGTCGCCCCGAGGTCGTCGAGGACGGCCTCGACGAACTGTTTGTTCACGCGCTCGCGCTTGCGCTGTTTGGGGCTGGTCGGCATCACGATGGGACCGAGTCGGGGGATGTTCATACCGGGCGGCGGGGACATGAGCGTCCGGCCCACGGTCCGACGCGTCTCGACGATGGGGAGCAGGCCGACGGGTTCCTGTCCCTTGAACCCGCCGAAGAGGACGAGGTCGCCGTCGACGTGCGTCTCGATAGCCGACAGCGCCGCTGGGAGATGGAAGACCTCGTACCCGCTCGACGGCAGTGCGTCCCCCCACTCTGGGAGTGTCAGTCGTTCGACTCGCATCTTGCGGTCCCGAGTCACCTGTCGACGGTATTGGTTATCTGGTTCCTACGCGCTCGGTGTAGAGGTCGCCGGGTGGACCGACCCACGCGCCCCGGTCGAGCGCGGCCCGGACGACCCGCCGGTAGAGACGGTCGTACCCCGGGTGGTCGCGGCTGAAGTACCGCGGGTGCCACAGCACCGTCATGACGGCGTCGTTCGCCTCGGCCTCGTCGAGGAGCGACTGGCACGCGGCCCACGCCCGGTCGAACGAGTCCGCCGGGTCGGGGAGTGCGGCCTCCATCGCCGTCAGCGGGAAGACGACGAACTCGTCGTCGAACGGTCGGAACGGGTGGTAGCCGTCGGTGAACCCGTACTCGGTCGGACTGCCGAGCGTCGTGTCGTACTGCAGGCCGATGGCCCGGTAGTGTTCCCACGTCTCCGGGCGCTCCAGCCGGAGGTAGTGCTGTCGCCCGCCGAGCACCGGTTCGCCCAGCACCGATTCGAGGTGTTCCTTCTCCGAGCGGAGGCGTTCCCGGTCGTCGACGGACTCGTAGGAGCCGTGCAGACCGACCTCCCACCCACCGGACCGGAGCGTCTGGAGGAGGTCCCGTATCCGCTCGTCCTCGATGTCGTACCGGCCGGCGTACAGTTGCCAGCCCTCCATCGTCAGCCACTCGCTCGGCGACCGGTCGGTGAACAGCGATTGCTCGTCGAGGACGTAGAACGCCGAGCGGACCCCCTCCCCTCGCTCGAAGTCGAGGAGGTCGTCGAAGGTCCAGTACGGCGTCCGACTCGGCGCGAGGTCCAGCAGGTGACTCGGGTCCCGGCGAGTGAGCGCGTAGAACAACGACTGGTAGGTCTTGTACGGCCGGTCGACGTCGTGGGTGAGACAGAGTGCGAACTCGTGTCCGTCCGGCACCCACTCTGTCCCGGTGAGACGGTCACTCATCGGCCCACGTCCAGCGTCTCTTCGACGACGACGTCGGTGACGTCGACGCGTTCGGCCAGCAGTCGCTCCCGGCGGTGGTCCCACTGGGCGGCCGACTCTGGGCTCTCGACGATGTCTCTCACCCGGGCTATCGCCTCCTCCTCGTCGGCAACGTTGACGATGAGGCCCCGGTCGTCCAGTTCGCGGAACATCGAGATGTCGTCGTCGCCGACGAAGGAGTTCGACCGGACCGACGGCGTCCCGAGGAATGCGGCCTCCAGCGCCATGGTCTGGGAGTCGCCGACGTAGCCGTCGGCGTAGTACAACAGGTCGTGGATGTCCTCCGGCGGGATAGGGAGCCGATGGCGCTCGAACTCGGGCGGGAGTTCGGACTCGCTGGTGATGTACACCGTGCCCCGCTCCGAGAGGTAGTCGACGAGGGTCCGCTTGGCGTCGCGACTGAACCCCGAACGGCCGACGTCGTGGTGGGCCGCCCACGAGACGAACCGCAGGACGTAGTACGGTTCGTCCACGGCGACGCCGTGGTCGCGAAGGCTCGACGGGTCGGGGTCGAAGCGCTCCGGGTGGAGGTAGGCGAGTTCGTGATAGCCGTCGTAGCGGCGGTGTTTCTCGCCGAGGTCCAACTCGAACCCCGCCGGCGTACAGATGCGGGAGGTGAACGGGAGGGTGAACCGCCGGAGCGAGCGCGTCTCCACCTCGTCGTCGGTGAACGTGACGCTGGGCGTCCCGGTCAGGCGGGCCGCCTGCGCGGCGACGGGGCTGAGGTGGCTCACGACGACGTCCGAATCGAACGCGCGGATGGCTCGGATGAGTTTCAGTTCCCGCAACGCCCACTCGAGAATCAGCCGCGGCGTCGAGTCCGCCTGCGTCGACAACACCTCGTAGTCGATGTCGTAGGCGTCCAGCAGGTCCGTCGTCACCTCCTTCTCGCGGGCGGTGACGAGCGTCTCGTGGCCGCGGTCCTGAAACTCCCAGATGGCGTGTTTGAACAGGTGGACGTGGGCCGGGTGCCCTACCTCGAAGTGGACGTTCATCGCAGGAGTGTCAGCCCCCGTTTCCCGACGTTCGTGATGGCGTCTTTCGCCGCCTCGGCGACCAGTTCCGGCGTCGAGTCCGCCCACCGGTTGGGGTGTGTCAGCAGGCAGGCCCGGTCGACCCGGTGGCTCCGCAGGAGCGCCCGGAGGTCCGCCGTCGAGTCGGCACCGACCCGTTTCTCGCCCTCGCCCATCGTGTGGTCCTTGATCTTGAGCGCGCCGTCGCGCCACGTCCGCCCGGTGTCGGAGAAGTAGGTCACGTCCGTGAAGTCCATCGAGAGGTACGCCTCGCCGACGAGGCCGTACGGTTCGAGGTCGGTGGGGTCGGCCCACATGTCGCGGTTGTCGTGGGGCGTCAACGGGTTCCCGTGCATGCAGACGGTGTCGACGGTGGCGTACTCGCGCAGACGGGCGAGGTGGTCGGCGAACGACGCTCTGGCAGCCTCGACGTCGCCGTCGGCGCGGTCCAGGTCCTCGTAGTGGTAGCCGACCTCGTGACCGAGCGCTTCGAGACGTTCGATCTTCTCGGGGTCGAACACTTTCTCGATGGTGCGGACGTAGTACGTGCTGGAGACGTCGCGTTCGGCTTCGATACGCGCGAACCGGACCGAGTTCTCGGGCTTGCGGTCCACGTCGTGGCGGAGAATCAGGAACCGGTCGGGCAGGGACTCGCGCCGGACGTACTCACGGACCGTCAGAAAGTCGTAGCCCGCGTCGAGCGCGGTGTCCAGTAACGCTGCGTAGGCGTCGTCGGTGAAGTCACGCGTCATCGGTAGGCGTTGGCGGCGTCGAGGTGCTCCGGCAGTGGGCGGTGTTTCGCGGGCGTCCCGACCGCCAGCGTCCGGGGCGGCACGTCGTCGGTGACGACGGCACCGGCCGCGACGAACGAGCGCTCGCCCACGGTGACGCCCGGCAGGAGCGTCGCGTTCGCGCCGATCGAGACGTCGTCTTCGAGCGTCGGGCCGACGAGATCGACGTCCATGCGGAGGGGGTACGGGTCGTTCGTCAGCGTCGCCCGCGGGCCGAGGAACACTCGGTCGCCGACGACTGTCTTCGGCGGGACGTACACCCCGGTCTGCATGCTCACGTCGTCGCCGACATCGGTCTGTCCGTCGATGACCGACTGCGTTCCGACGACCACGTCGTGTCCGACCGTCGTCTCCTCCCGAATCACCGCGTTGTGCCCCGTCTGTAACCCGTCGCCGACGACGACGTCGGGGTATATCACCGTCCCGGAGCGGACGACGCCGTCGTCGCCGATGCTCGCAGGCGTCTGCTCGCCCTCCGGTGGGAGAATCTGTGCCGACTCGGCGATGCGACATCCACTCCCAAGTTGACACTTACTCATGCGCCCGGCCTCCGCGGAGGGGAACGGTACGTCTCGGACCGGTCGACACAGCGGGTCCCGTTCATCGGTGCTCTGTCGGAGATTTCAGCAAGTTCCGGGCTTTGTTATGGGCGTCCTGTGAAATCGGCGGCCGCTACCGGTCGCCGTCGGCGGGTCGTAACCTGATGCTACAGTCGGCTTACCGACCCGTCACCGTCGCATAACCAATACGAGCGACCCCGACTCGGAAACAAATGGGAACTGTCGTCGTCTCCGTCGACGCGGAACTCGGCTGGGGCTTTCACGACTATCCGCCCGAGGACCGCCCGACCGAGCGCATCGAGCGGGCACGCTGGGGGTGGGAGCGCCTCGTCGACCTGTTCGAGGAGTTCGCGGTCCCGGCGACGTGGGCCGTCGTCGGCCACCTGTTCGAGGACTCCTGCAACGGGGCACACGTCGGCCACCCGTCGCCGCCGGGGTGGTTCGCCCACGAGCGGGAGCCGGACCCGATGCCCGAGCGGTTCCGCTTCGCGCCGGACCTGATTCGCTCGCTCGTCGACGGCCCGGTGCCACACGACGTCGGCTGTCACACCTACTCGCACGTACTGTTCGGGGCCGACTACGCGACGCCCGAACTCGCCGACGCGGAGTGCCGTCGAGCGGTCGAAGCGGCCGAGGCCGCCGGCGTCTCGCTACACTCCTTCGTCTTCCCACGCAACCGCGTCGGCCACCGAGAGGCCCTCGCGAACGCCGGGTTCACCTCCTACCGGGGCACCGCGCCGTCGCCCGGGGTCGACGGTCCCGTCCTCGGCGCGGCCCGGAAGGTCGCACGGGCGACGGTGGTCGAACGGCCGCCGCCGCTCGTGACCCCCACCGTCGACGAGTACGGCCTCGTGAACGTCCCCGCGTCGATGTACCTCTTCGAGTTCGAGGGCGTCGCCCGGCAGGTGTTCTCGGCGACGGTCGGCGACCCGGTGGTGAGACAGGCCCGTCTCGGTGTCGACGCCGCGGCCAGCGAGGACGGCGTCTGCCACCTCTGGTTGCACCCGAACAACGTCACCGAGCGCCGCGACGTGGACCGCCTCCGCGCGATTCTGGAACACGTCGACCGACGCCGCGAAGACGGCGACCTGACGGTCGAGACGATGTACGACGTCGCACGGCAGACGCTACGGGCGGAGTCGACGCCCGTCGCCGACGGTAATACGTCGTGACACAGAGAATACGTCGTGGGTGCGACTGTTCCCGGTCACTCGCTGCCGGACTGGGCGGCAGACGTGGTCTCCTCGTCGACCCCGTCCGCGACGGTGACGGCGTCGTCCTGTAGCCGCTGTTCGGCCGCGTCGCGGTCCTCGGGATAGCCCACGTCCACGCGCCATCCGTCCATGCGGATGGCGTCGATGGTTCGCCCCGAGTCGATGAGCAGGTCCACGGCGTCGCTCAGTTCGTACTCGCCCCGGTCGGAGGGCTGGACGAGGTGACAGGCGTGGAAGATGGCCGGGGTGAACGTGTAGAAGCCGGTCATCACCAGGTTCGACGGCGGGTCGTCGGGTTTCTCGACGACATCGGTTATCTCGCCGTACTTGTTGGTGTCACAGACGCCGTACCTACTGGCCTCCTCCCACGGCACTTCCTCGACGAGGAAGGCGGCGTCGGCCCGCTCCTCGCGCTGGCGCGTTATCACGTCGCCGAGGTTGGCGTCGAAGATGTTGTCGCCGAGTAGCAACATGAACTCGTCGTCGACGTGCTCTTCGACGGTGAGGAGGGCCGACGCGAGGCCGTTCTGTTCGCGCTGGTGGGTGTACGTGATGGGGACGCCCTCGAACTCGTCCTCGTAGTAGTCGATGATGACCTGTTTCTTGTAGCCGACGACGACGTACAGTTCCTCGGCACCGAGCTCTATGACCTGTTCGAAACAGTGCGTGAGGATAGGCTTGCCCGCGACTTCGACCATGCCCTTCGGTTTGTCGTCCGTGAGCGGACGGAGTCGGGTGCCCTGACCGGCCGCCAGTATCACAGCGTCCATCGTACCGACGAGGCGGCGTCCCGAGAGAAAGGTATGGTCCGCCTTCGCTCGGTAGGCGACGGTTTCACACCTCGATGTCGTTGTCCTCGGTCTCGACGCTGGGCAGGCCCAGCAGTCGCCGCGTGACCGTCGGGGAGGCGACCTCTCGGAGCGAGTAGCGCGTCCGCTCTGCGGCCTGCCGGACGAGTTGGGCGTTGCGCTCGACGGGCGTCTCGGGGCCGACGAAGAGGTTGTCCTCCATCCCGACGACGGGGTGGGCCCCGAGGAAGAAGGCCACGGCGGTCAGCGGGTACTGGTTCGGGCCGGTCGCACGCACGAAGCAGGCCGCCTCGTCGGGGACGGCGTCGAGTAGCGAGAGGACGTTCGTCGGCGTCGCGACGGTCCCGTCGGCGGCCCCGAACAGGAGCGTCAGCACCGGCGGGTCCTCGAGCACCGACTGCTCGCGCAGTCGGTAGACCTCCTGCAAGTCACGACCGCTGGTGACCAACAGGTTGGGTTTTATACCGCGCGTCACCAGTTCCTCGACGAACCTGTCGACGTCTCGACGACTCGTGTCGGACGCCTCGCGGTAGCCGTACTGGGCGGGGCCGACCCGGACCGACGCCAGGTCAGGCGCGGGGCCCTCGTCGAGGATAGCGAGGAAGTCGCCCGGCGAACACCGCGGTTCGACGGCGTACTCGACGAGCACGTCGTCCTGACAGAGGTCCCTGACTGCCGACCCGAACGCCGACAGGCGTGACGGGGCCGGCTCGCCGTCGGCGTCGCGGCCGTGGAGGTGGGCCAGCGTCGCGCCGAACGACGCCGATTCGTACACCTGCTCTGCGACCTCGTCGGGAGCCACAGGCAGCGATTCGTTCACGTCCGTCGAATAGCGGTAGCCCGTCGGTGCGACGCCGAGTATCGCCTCGTCGCCGCGAATGTAGTCGTCGTAAGTCATCGTCACCCACACCGAGTGTAGTGGTGTGTGCGACCACACCACGCATCGGCGGATAGTTATAGAGGCCCTTAAGCCGCCCTCACTCGCGCAGTTCCACGAGGGCGTCGGCGCCGGCGACGATGAAGGCGTCCTCTAGCAGGTGGTCCTCCTCTGCCGGGAGGAAGACGTACTTGTCGTCCGTCTCCGACTGGATGACGGTGAGTTCCTCCATCTCGTAGTCGAGGTTCTCGTGCGGGTCGGGGTCGTCCGGGACGTCGTCCCACTCGTTGTTCGAGAACATCTTCAGCCGTGGTAGATGTAGAGTTCACCGTCGCCCTGCACGTCCACGTCGCGGAGACGCCCACTGTAGTAGTAGGCGTCGACGCCGTTCCCGACGTGTCCGCTGACGACTTTACACCCGACGTGGTCCGTCTTCTCGTCGGCCGCCGTCCCGCTGTTGACGACTTTCGTCCGCTCCTCGTCGACGACGACGTCGCCGGTGACCGAGAAGGTGTAGGTGGCGTCCTCCTCGGCGTCGCCGGTCCCGTCTATCTCGATGCGGTTGGGGTACCCCTTCGGCGCCGACGACTTCTCCGCGCCGGTCTCGCTCCGCGAGTCGCCCGCGTCGGACGACCCACCGCCCTGATTCTGCTGGGCGGGTGCCTCGGAGCTATCCGAGGGAGCGGCTTCGGTGGGTTCGGCCGTCGCGGTTTCGGTCGGCTCCGGCGTGGCCGTCTCCGTGGGCTCTGGTGTGGCCGTCGCCGTCGGTTCGGGCGTCGCGGTTTCGGTGGGTTCCGGCGTGGCCGTCGCCGTCGGTTCTGGCGTTGCCGTGTCGGTCGGCTCGGGGGTCGCGGTCGCCGTCGGCTCCGGCGTGGCCGTGTCCGTGGGCTCTGGTGTAGCCGTCTCCGTCGGTTCGGGCGTGGCCGTGTCAGTCGGCTCCGGCGTCGCGGTTTCGGTCGGCTCCGGCGTGGCCGTCTCGGTGGGTTCGGGGGTCGCCGTCTCGGTACTCTCCTCGGTCGTGGTCTCGGTGCTCGTCTCTGTCTCGGTCTCAGACGAACTCGTGGACTCGCTCCCGACCGGCGTCCAGATAGCGTAGTCCGTGTCCGCGGGCGTGGCCTCGCTCCCGGTGACGGCTTCGAACCCGTCGGGTACGTCCGTCGGACCGCTGCCCGTGAGTTGGATGTTCTCGCCGGTCCAGTTGCCCGTGACGTCCCAGTCTGTGTCGAACGGTTCGCTGTCGCCGTCGTTCGTGATGCGGCAGTTCCGGACGACGCCGGAGCCACCCTCCCCGCGCTCGTGGAAGTCGACGCAGGGACCGCCGACGTCGGTCCAGTTGAAGTCGCAGTCCTCGATGACGACGCTCTGGCCCGCGTCGTCGATTTTGATGCCACGCTGGGCGACGCCGCCACCGGTCTCGGAGGGCGCCTCCTCCGTCGCTTCGAAGTAGCAGCCACGGACGACGCTGTCGCCCGGCGCGAAGCGGACGCCGGCCGCGTTGGTGTTCCGGAAGACGCAGTCTTCGACGACGACCTGTCCGTTCTCACCCGTGTAGGGGTCCGAGACGTAGCAGGCGACGTTGCCGAGTTGCGCGAAGTAGCACGCCTTAATCAGGAGTGTCCCGGCGTGGTCGGAGCCGGCGTAGACCCCCGTCGAGTCCGAGTTCTCGACGGTGCCGTCGGGGACGTTCACGTTGACGACTTCCATGGTCGCACCCTCGTCGGCGCCGACGCGCCAGCGGGACTGCTCCTCGCCGCGCTTGCCGCGGACGGTGATGTTCTCGATGCGGACGGTCCCGCTCGTCGCCCGTATGCTCGGCCTAACCGTCGTCTCGGGGTCGTCAGGGCGGTTGAACGTGACGCCGTCGGCGGACCCGACGAGCGCGGCGTTGGCGACGTCGCCGCCGAGGCCGTCGCCCGTGTACTCGTACTCGCCGGCCGGAATCAGCACTTCGTTCCCGTCGACGAAGAACTCCTCCAGATAGGGGTCGATAAGCTCTCCATTCTGGAGGCCCTCGTCGGCGAGGTCGACGGTCGTATCGGCCGCGAACGCCCCGGTGACGGCCGTACTCCCGACAGCGGCCGTCGCCGCGACGCCGACGGTCTTCATGAACGTGCGGCGGTTAGTACGATGTCCTTTCTCGGCGGAGTCGTCGTCATGGCTTCCTGCCATATCCGGGCAGGCTCAACCTACCTGAAAAGGTGTTCTGACCAGCTGCTGCGTAGGGTTATCCTACTTAGGCGAGATTAGTCACCGACTACGTACGGTCTTCTTACCACCCGTAGTTGGTTCCTCGTAGCAGGAACTTAATTCAGGTTTTCTATAGACACGCGAAGAAATAGTTCCCTAAGCTGAATCTACTCCTCAGTAACGTGTGTCTAGGAGTTGCATACCACACTGCTGTCGGCAGTAAGACTCGTATAACGAAGCCAACAGCCGCGGGAGACGGCTACGATGCAGACACTGCTGTTGGGGTTGGACGGGGTCTGTCGCTCGGTCCTCGAACCGCTGTTCGACGCCGGGGTGACGCCGACGCTGTCGGGACTCTTCGAGGAGGGCGTCAGCGGGCCGCTGACCTCGCAACTCCCGCCGTGGACACCGAGCGCGTGGCCGTCGCTGTACACCGGCGTCAACCCCGGGAAACACGGCGTCTACGGGTTCCTCCGCTTCGACGGCTACGACCACGACGTCGTGGACGCGACGGACGTTCGCGCCCACGCACTGTGGGAGTTGATGGATCACCACGGCCACAGCAGCGTCGTGGTGAACGTCCCGGTGACCGGCCCCGCGAGCGACGTCGACGGCGCGGTAATCCCGGGTTACGTCTCTCCGGAGGACCCGCCGGGCCACCCCGAGGGTATCCTCGACGACGTGCGTTCGGCCATCGGGTCCTACTCGGTCTACGGGCCGATGGACACACCGGGCGAGGCGGCACTCGACGACGTAGCGGCACACGCGAGGTCCAGAGGCGACGCGTTCGCCTACCTCGTCGACCGGTTCGACCCGGACTTCGGCTTTCTGGAGTTCCAGCAGACCGACACGGTGTTCCACCGGCGACCGGAAGACACCGAGGCCGTCGAGTGTGTGTTCGAGGCCGTCGACGACGCCGTAGCGATGGCCCTCGACGCCGCGGCCCCGGAGAACGTCGTCGTGGTCAGCGACCACGGCATCGGCCCCTACGAGGGGCACGAAATCCGCGTTAACGAGTGCTTACGGGACTGGAACCTGCTTGCGACGACGACCGGCGGGGAGGGGATGCCGTCGTGGGACGCCATCGCTCGCCGTCGCCTCCAGCAGGGCGAGAGCGGCGGGACGCCCGACCCCGGCCCGTTGGAACGGGGCGTCGGCCTCCTCGCCCGCGCCGGTGTGACGAGTCAGCGCGTCGAGGCCGTCCTCGAGCCGCTCGGGCTGGCAGACACCGTCGCTCGAATCGTGCCGACCGACGCCGTCCGGGCGGGCACGGAGCAGGTCGACTTCCGTGCTTCGCGAGCGTACATGCGCGACCGCATCGAACTGGGCGTCCGTCTCAACCTCGCGGGCCGCGAACCCGAGGGCGTCGTCGACCCGGACGCGTACGAGTCGACGCGCCGGGAGGTTATCGACCGGCTGGCGGCCCTCGAAGACCCGGACGGGGAACGGGTCTTCGAGGCGGTCCGCCCGCGGGAGGCCGTCTTCGACGGCCCCTACGTCGAGGACGCGCCGGACGTGGTCGTCGTCCCCCGAGCGTTCGACAACTTCCTCAACGGCTCCCTGCTCGGCGAGTGGTTCGGGACGCCCCGTGAGCCGTGGAACCACAAGCGCGACGGCGTCGTCGCCGCGACGGGGCCGGCCGTCGACGGGTCGGCGTCGCTCGCGGACGCGCACCTGTTCGACGTGGCACCGACGGTCCTGAGTACGCTCGGCGTTCCGCGTGCCGAGCGGATGGACGGGACCCCGCTCCCGATAGTCGACCCGTCACCGGTCGAGTCGTACCCCGACTACGAGACCACGGAGCGGCGGGTTCGGGAGGACCACGACGTGGCCGACCGACTCGCCAACCTCGGCTACCTCGCGGACGGCGAGTGAGCACCGGCGCGGTCACGAGCAGTCACACACGCCGTTGCTCACGCGGCCGGGACTCCCGAGCGACTGGAGGCTGAGGTCACGCCTGTCGAGCGCCGCTTGTTCGGTCACCAGCGGTGTCCCGGTGACGGTGATGGACGACTGGCGGAGGGCGGAGTCGGCCGACTGGACGACAGTGACGCCGTTCCGCCCCCGGCCGGTCTGGCAGACACAGAGGCCGTCGAGGAGCGTCCCGTTCCGCCCGCTTATCATTATCGCCGTGTTCCCGGCGGCGGACCCGTCGACGGTGAGGTTCCGAATCTGCAGCGGGTAGCGGCGTTCCGCGCTGGAGCCGTTCTTCGGGTCTTTCGCCCAGAGCGCCCGGACCCCGTCGGCCCGGACGGTGACGTGGGTGTTCCGAATCGTGGCCGACTC
Organism: Haloarcula rubra; assembly: GCF_019599465.1. GTDB lineage: Archaea > Halobacteriota > Halobacteria > Halobacteriales > Haloarculaceae > Haloarcula > Haloarcula rubra. The sequence goes on along the minus strand of NZ_RKLR01000003.1, from coordinate 118,633 downwards.
GAGCCAGTTGGCGCAGGTGATGGCGCCGTCGCTCTCCGTCACGCGGTCCATCACGACGCGACAGCCGTCGACGAGGACGTTCGAACCCTCGCGGAGGCGGATGCCGCGCATGTTCGGGACGCCCGGCCGGGCCGTGTCACAGCGGACCGTCACGCCCTCGACGGTCGCTGGCCCGCTCACCCGCACGTTCGAGACGCCGTTGTTCTCGTACCGACCGCCGACGACGTCGACGCGACCCGGCGCGGGGGAGGCGTAGAGGCCGTTGTCCGGGAATCCACCCACGAGACAGTCCTCGAACCGGACGTGGCCGCGGTGGTCGTCGCCGACGTAACAGCCGGTGTTCGTGAACTGAGGGGCGCCACCGTCCGGCATGCGGAGGCGTCGGACGACTCCCGTCCCGTCGGGGTCGGTGACGCCGAACCGCATCCCGTCCTGGTCCACGTCGAACTCGCCGCGCACGGTGACGTCCGAGACGTGCAGGTCGTCGGCGACGGTCAGGTGGAGCGGCCGTGGTCCGGTGTTCTCCCGCCGAAAGTCGAACGTCAGCCCCTCGACGGCGAGGTCGGTTGCGTCCTCGCTGCGACCCAGCCCGAACAGCGGCCCACCGAAGTTCGGGACGGTGGTGATGGTCGCCTCCGGGCCGACGATGCCCAGCCGAGTGAACTCGTCGACGTACCAGTGTTCGTCGAGCAGGTACTCGCCGGGCGGGAACCGGACCAGCGTGTGGTCGGTGTCCAGCGACTGGAGCGTCGAGTGGATGGAGACGGACCCGGTCGGGTCGGCGCCTTCCTCGACGACGTCGACGACCTTGTCGTAGTCCTCGGGGGCCGGCGTGGCGGTCGCTGACTCGGTGGCCGTCGGCGTCTCTCTGGAGACGGCGGTGTCGACGGTGGTCGGCCGCGTCGTCCGTTCCGTGGGCGTCGTGGTCCTCGGCGCGCCGTCCTCGCGTGGACACCCGGCGAGTGAGCCGAGCAGACCAGCGGCGCCGAGTCTGGCGAGCAACCGACGACGCGTCCACTCCCGTGACATACCGTCCCTGACGACGAGAATCGAATTGTTATGGTGGCTTTACACCGAGTAAGACCTTGCTGCCGTCAGTCGTCGCCGACGGCGGGCGAGACGGAGGCCGAGGACTCTTCGCTACCCTCGGACTCCGCGTCGGCCACGGGCGGGTCGATACGGTCGTCGAGATGCTGTTCGTAGTTCCGGTCGACCAGTAACGCCCCGGCGAGGAAGGCGGTGCCGAGGAGGAGCGACCCGAGCAGGCGGGGGAGGGATTCGAGGAGGGACCCATCGCTCCGCACGGCGTCGACGACACCGGCGAGGACAGTCATCGCCGCGCCGACGAACAGCGCGAGCATCGAGTACGGCCCCTCCTCGACGTGTTTGGTCCGCAGGCGCCAGAGGAAGTTCCGCAGGAGCATCCCCGACACCTTCGGGATGTACGAGCGATAGGCGATGTGGCTCTCCTCGTCGCCGTAGTTCGCCGGCCGCGGCACGTCGACGACCCGGAGACCCGCGACGTTCAACCTGACGAGGAGGTCGTTGCAGTAGCCGTAGTACTCGTACATGTCCTCGATGCCAGCCTCCTCCAGTGCGTGCAGCGAGATGGCGGTGTACCCGTTCTGCGGGTCGCCGATGGTCCAGTAGCCGCTCGCGATGCGGGTCAGCCACGTGAGGATGCGATTGCCGACGTAGCGGAACCGGGGCATCCCGCTCCGGTGGGCCTCGTTCATGAGCCGATTCCCTTTGACGTAGTCGGCCTCGCCCTCAACGATCGGGCGGACGACGCCTTCGAGCAGTTCCGGTTGCATCTGGGCGTCCCCGCCCATGACCGCGGTCACGTCGATGCCGTCCTCGCGGGCGGCGAGGTAGCCGGTCTTTATCGCACCCCCGACGCCGCGGTTCGCGTCGTGCTTGATGGGAACGACACGACGCGAGAAGCCGTTTCTGGACGTCGAGGCGGCGTTGACGCGCTCGGCGGTCTGGCGTATCTCCGCCCACGTCCCGTCGGTCGACCCGTCCTCGACGGCGTATATCCGGTCGACGTAGCCGGGAATCGTCTCGATAGTCTCGCCTACCAGTCCCTCCTCGTTGTACGCTGGCACGACGACGGCGACGGTTGCGTCACGGTACATCGTCACCACGCTCCGACGCGCCGGGGAGTTTCAGGGCCCATTCTCGCCGGAAACTGGTGTTGTCTCGGGCATTGTTATGGTCGGCTTGTGCCGTGCGTCCGGTCGATTCGGCGGCTATCGACGGGACGACGGCGTCGGCCACCGGTAACGGCGTCGTGACGACGCCAGTAGAAGGGCCTTACCGCCGCACACAGCGCCTATAACAATACCGACAGCACCGAGGTGATGTGACGATGACGCTGAACAGCGCAGTCGTCGGCGGCGGCACGGTGTCCGACGTCCACCTCTCCGGCCTCCAGAAGTGTCCGCTGACGAACCTCGTCGCGATATGTGACCTCGACGAGTCACGAGCGCGAGCGAAAGCGACCGAGTACGACATCGGTGCCTTCGCCGACTTCGAGGGGATGCTCGCCCGTGAAGACCTCGACTGGATTCACCTCTGTACGCCCGTCCAGACACACCTCGACCTGGCGCGGATGGCCATCGAGGACGATATCGCCGTCCAGATAGAGAAGCCCGTGACGACGTCGGTAGTCGAAGCGGAGGAACTGGAATCGCTCGCCGCCGACCACGACGTGCCGGTGTCGGTCGTCCACAACCACAACTTCGACCCGGCCGTTCGCAAGGCGACCCGGCTCGTCGACCGCGGCGCCATCGGCGACGTCCGCTCCGTGAACATCCTCTACACCGGCGAGACGTACCCCGACGACGTGCGCCGGGGCGCGTGGGCGTTCGACCTCCCCGGCGGCGAGTTCGAGGAGGGACTCCCACACCCCATCTACATCGTGCTGAAACTCGGCGGCTACCCGGTCGACGACGACGCGATTCAGGCCCAGACCACTCTCACCAGAGAGTACGAGCAAGGGTTCGACTACGACAGCGTCCAGTTCCAGTACACGAGCGAGACGGACGTCCTGTGTAACGCCACGATACTGGCCAGCGACGTCCCGCACAAGTCCATCCGAATCCACGGCGAGCGGGGCAGTCTGCTCGTCGACGTCGTCTCCCAGACGGTGACGGTCCTCGACCGGGACTACGAGGCCTCCGCGAAGGCCCGCGCGCTCACGAACGTCGACCACGTCCTCGGCCGCATCGAGGGGACGCTGGAGAACGTCGTCGCCGTCGCCCGCCGGAGCTTCACCGACGACTGGGCGGCCGAACGCGACCTCGACTCCCACTACTACCAGTTCGACGCCGAGGCCAGAGCGATTCTCAACGGCGACCCGATGCCGGTCCCCGTCGCCGAGGGGACGTGGACGCTTCGCATCATGGAAGAGGTGCGGCGGGCCGCGGCACGACCGGCCGCCGGCGAGCAGATTCAACTGAACACCGACTCGGTGTAAGTGGCCGTTACCGAGAGACGGCGCTCTATAACAAAGCCGTACTCTTCTGAAACCCGGCCATACTCAGTCGGGCACCAGCCCGTCGGACCATCATGGAACGGGAGACACTCGCAATCAGGAGCATCGCTTTGGTACTGCTCGTCGTCGGCGCAAGTATCGGCCCCTTAGGACCGGTCGGCACGGCCGCGGGGAACGTCGAGAACGTCGAGAACAGACCGGCCGCCTACAGCGTGGTGCAGGGCGAGCGGTGTGTTCCGCTTACCATCGTCGGGGACGGGTCACAGGACGTCGTCACGTACTACGACTACCAGAACGACACGGACTTCAGCTCTCACGGGACCGACGAGCGGCAGGTGTCGCAGGTAAGCCAGTTCTACGTCTATCGCGGGTCTCAGGGCGACAGTCTCGTCTTCCTCCACGACAAGCGCAACGACGGGGGCGACACCGCCGGCGCCGTCTCGATGGACATCACGAACATCCCGACAGAGGCGGAGTGGGCCGTCGAAGACGACAATTACCCCAACCAGGACGACCGATTCGTCCACAACGACACGTCCAGCCAGATGGACTGGATGTGGGAACCGGACCGGAACGACGGGGGCGCGCTGCGCGGGCTCGCGCACGCCAACGACTCCGCCATCGTCGTCGACGCCGAGTGGGGGAACGACACCTACGCAAAAGAGAGCAAGGACTGGGCGTACGCCGACGACCCACTGAACTGGAGTGCCAGAGGGCCGGAGGAGCGCCTCGCCCCGCTCTCGAAGAACGCCTCGGTGTCGGTCCAGCAGGGGGCGTGTGCGGCCGGGAGCGCACCTGACGCGTCGCTGACGGCGTCGCCGTCGAACGCCACCGTCGGCCAGACGGTCACCTACGACGCCAGCAACTCGACGGACGACGGGGACATCTACGGCTACTTCTGGGACACGGACGGCGACGGCACCGTCGATGTCGAGACGGACGGGCCGACGCTGAACCGGACGTACGACACGACCGGCGAGAAGACGGTCACCGTGTTCGTCGACGACATGGAGCGGCGGCGCGGCGAGGCCACGGCCTCGGTGACAGTCACGTCCAACCAGTCCGTCGAGGCGGTTATCGAGGGGCCGACAGAAGCCAACGTGGGCGAGACGGTCACCTTCGACGGGCGTAACTCGACCGTCGGCGAGTCGGCCACGTACGCGTGGACGCTCGGTGACGGCACCAGCGCGACCGGCCCCACCGTGCAGCACACCTACACGCAGGCTGGCTCGTACAACGTCTCGCTGACCGTCAGCGACGGCCAGGGCGACACCGACACGGCGAACACCAGTATCGACGTCGTCGTCGACCAACCGCCCAGCGCGGCCCTGTCGGCGCCGGAGACGGCGCTCCGGAACGAGAGCATCGTGCTGGACGCGGGCAACTCGACGGACGACTTCGGTATCACCGAGTACCGCTGGGACGTGGACGGCGACGGGACGGTCGACCGGCGAACCACGGCGTCGCAGATTCAGACGACGTTCGCCACCACGGGGAATCGGACGGTGGCCGTCACCGTCGCCGACGCCAGCGGACAGACGGACAGCGCGAACGCGACAGTCGCCGTCCAGCGTAACGCGACCGAGGACCCGGTCGCCAGACTCGACGCACCCGCGACTGCACGTCCGGCGGCGAACGTCACGCTGGACGCCAGCAACTCGACGGTCCCCCGCGGTGGCGCCACCTACGAGTGGGACACCGACGGCGACGGCACCGCCGAGAACGTGACGGCGAACGCCACGCTGACCACGGCGTTCGACACCGTCGGCAACCGGACGGTGAGCGTGACCGTCACGGACGCCGAGAACGTGTCGTCGACGGCGACAGCGACGGTCAGCGTCGAGGCCGCGACGGACCTGACGGCCACGCTGTCGGCGGACAGCCAGCAGGTGCAGCCGGGCGAGACAGTGGTGTTCACCGCCGAGGCGACCCCGGCGGACCGCGTCGAGAGCCAGCGTCTCGACTTCGGCGACGGGACCACGACCACGTCTGTCGCCTCACAGACCAGCCACGTCTTCGAGACGAGCGGCCAGTACACGGCGACGTACGAGGTGACCGGCCGGTACGGCCAGACGGCGAGCGCCGCCGTCACGGTGACCGTCGCACAGTCGTCCAGCGGTGGCGGTGGGGGCGGTGGAGGCGGCGGAAGCGACAGCGGCGGAGGCGGTGGCGGCGGTGGCGGAGGCGGTGCGGCCCCCGCCCCGGCGCCCGAACCAGACGACGTCGAACCCCCCGGGACGGCGACGCGCGAGGGGAACGCCGTCGTCGTCGAGAGCAACGTCGAGTCGAACCTCGTCGGTGCCGAAATCGAGGACGGAGCGCTCGGAAGCGGTCCGGTGACGGTCCGGCGTATCGCGCTCGCCGACGTCGAACCCGACACCGCAGTGACCGTGACCGACGAGTGGAACGGGAGCGACGGGCCACCCACCGGCACCGACGAGACGCTGTTGGCACTCGGCCCGACCGTCTCGTCCGGTCCCGCCCCCGCCTCGGTCACCTACCAGCTAGCCGTCGACCGAGCGGCAGTCCGTGACCGTGGTGGCTCGGTCGACTCGCTCGTCGTCGCGACGTGGAACGGGTCCGGGTGGGAGCCCGTCGAGACGACGCTGGTCCGCAACGACTCGACCGTCGTCCTCAACGCGACGGCCGGCCCGGAGGAACCGCTGGTCGTCGGCCTCCCGACGGCACAGGTCGTCGGGACCGACCTCGCAGTCGCCGGGTCGCCGGTGGCGAACCGGTCGACGAACGTCTCGGTGACGCTCGCCAACACCGGGCACCGGGACGGGTCTGAGACGGTGACGACGGTCCTCGGCGGTCGCGTCGTCGCCTCCGAACGCGTGACGATTCGGGCGGGCGAGACCGAGCGTCTCCAGTTTACCGTCGTCCCGACGGCGGCCGGGCAACAGCGCCTCACCGTCGCCGGCCTCCAGACGACCGTCGACGTCGCGCCAGCGAGAGCCGACATCGGCCCCCCGTCGGTCGACGTGGAACGCGAGACGGTCGACGCCGGGGAGTCCGTGCAGGTGCGCGCGACGTTCCGCAACGACGGGACCGTCACCGGCACCGAGAACGCCTCCTTCGTCGTCTTCGGTGAGGTGGTCGAGCGCCAGTCCGTGACCGTCGCACCCGGCGAGACGAAGACGGTCACTTTCGACCAGCGAATCGAACACCCCGGCCAGTACACTGTGGGCGTCAACGGACAGAACGCGTCGGTGACCGTCGGCGGCGAGGCCAAGACCGTCCAGACCGAGTCGTGGGTCCAGTCCGGCGGCGACGGCGGTTCGATGTCCCCGCTCCTGCTGGGCCTCCTCGCGCTCGGCAGCATCGGACTCGTCGCGGGCAGTATCGCCGTCCTCAGTCGACAGCTCTGAGACCCTCACGTTCGGTTTCCGGTCCTTCTCTCGGGTGGACGGTGGATTTCGAGGCGAGGAAGATACTGACAGCCGCCGACAGCGATGCCGTCGGGTCGAACCGCCATTCGAACCGGACGAGCAGTCTCGGCGGCGGAGTCTGACGGCGTCAACGTCGCCTGCTGTTGCACACGACGATGCGCGACGGGCGCGACCGTCGATAGTCAAAAATGTCGCGGACGTGACGAGCGTCGTCGAGAGAAGCGGTTCCCCGGTGACAGAGCAAGGACGGTGACGGCGGCTACCGACCGATGCGACCGTCGGCCAGCCCGGTCACCGCGGCGCGACGTCGATTCGCAGGTAGAGGACCTTGTCCGCAGTCCCGTCGTCGACGGTGTCCGGCATCGGTCCGCGGACGACGTAGTACGCCAATCGGAGGTCCTGTCCGGCCATCGTCGGCGTGACCGTGTGGTCGTACGTCCACGTCTCGTTCACGGCGACCCGCTGTGACTGACGGCGGAGCGTCTCGCTGGCGAGGACCGTCCCGCCGTCGACGCGCTGGAGCCTCGCGACGACGGTGTAGGTGGCGGCGCTGTCGTGGTGGTTCGTCACTTCGACGACGAGCGAAGTCGACTCGCCGACCGTCCCGTTCGTCGGGTACCCACCGGCGACGTTCTCACCAGAGGGCGACTCGGTCAGCAGCGAGGCACTGGTGTAGGACATCGACTGGGTCGGCCCCGCGAGGGCGACGGTGAGCGACCCGAGCGCGGCCACGACGGCGATACAGAGACAGACGGTGAGCGCGCGAGTCACGGCGTCGCCGCCGAAGAAGCGCTCCGTCCCGGTCTGCCGGGCGACCGCCAGCGGGTCGAACCGCTCGTGGGACGGGACGGCGAGCCGTCGAGCAGTGCCGACGACCACGCCGAATACGACGACGACCCACACCGATGCGAGCACGGACTCCGTGGTCAGTCTGATACCCAGCGCTCCGAGCGTGACCGCGGCGAGCGGAATCAGCGTCACGCTGAGACCGAACGACAGCGCCAGTCGCTCCCGTGCGAGGACGCCGTCGTGGGCGGCCGTCAGCGACAGGCCGATAGCGCCCTCACCGGCGTCCCTGTTCTGTGGTCGGCGGGGAAAGAGGGCAGCGATGACCGCGTACCCCGGGACGAAGAACACGAGGAGGGAGCCGACCACGAAGCCGACCACCGTCCCGCCGACGCCGACGGTCACTGCCGCGCTGGCGAAGACGACGTAGACGAGGAGTGCCACGAGGTCTATCGGTACGACGTCTAACGTGGACGCCGCCAGCCGGCGAGCGGTCTCGGTGACGCTCACGCCCTAGACCTCCACCGGTCCGTCGTCGACTCACGGGTCGCCCGAACGCTAGCCCCAGACATTGTTCGATACGGGCTATCCGGGAACGTCGCTTTGTTATGGCGTCCGTACCGCCGGAACGCCCGTCTCGACGGCCCGCAGGTGCCGTGACTGCGTCCGGAGGTAGGCTGGCTATAACTTACCCCCCGTGGTCGTCAGTACGAAGCGAGCGATGTTGGCGCTTACCGGTCTCCGGAACTGGGGGATACGAAGAGGGATGGACCCATGAGCCTGGAAATAACCGCGCTCGACGCGAGCGACAGCGACGTCTGGAACGACACGTTAGAACGGACGGACGAACGGACACCGTTCCATCGCTTCGAGGCGCTCTCGGTGTTCGCCGACCACGCCGACGCGGCGTTTCACCCGCTGATAGGGTACAAGGGTCAGGAACCCGTCGGTCTGTTCCCGCTGTTCACCATCGAGAAGGGGCCGATAACGACGGCGTTCTCGCCACCACCGGACCTCAAAGTGAGCTACCTCGGGCCCGTCATCCTGACCAGTCCCGGGATGAAGTCCAACTCGGTCGAGCGCCGTCGACGCCGGTTCGTCGAGCGCTGTCTGGACTGGCTGGACCGGACACACGCCCCTCGATACGTCCACGTCCGAACGTCTATCACGACCCCCGACACGCGCCCGTTCGACTGGGAGATGTTCGAAGAGACGCCGCGGTTCACCTACGTCGTCGACCTCGAGGCCGGCCCGGACGCGCTGTTCGACCGCTTCAGTCGCGACGCCCGGTCGAACGTGAGGGAGGCAGAGGACGACTGTACGGTGACCGAATCCGGACACGCGGCCGCCCGGAGCATCATCACACAGGTCCGCAACCGGCACGCGGAACAGGACCTCCAGTTCCCCGTGACTATCGAACTCGTCGAGGACCTCTACGAGGCGTTGCCCGAGGGGTACCTCCGCCCGTACGTCTGTACCATCGACGGCGTGTTCGCGGGGGGTAGTCTCGTCCTCGACGACGGCCGCCGCGCGTACGGCTGGCAGGGGACGGTCAAGACCGACCTCGAATACGACATCAACGATCTGCTGCACTGGTACGTCATCCGTGACGCGTCCGCACGGGGCGTCGGAGCGTACGACCTCGTCGGAGCGAACAACCCGCGGCTCTCGCGGTACAAGTCGAAGTTCGCCCCGACGCTGACCCGCTACCACTCGCTCGAGCGGAGCGCGCCCGGGTTCGGCGCGATGGCTCGGCTCTACCGACGGCTCAAGTGAGCCACCGGCTAGTCGTCGCGCATGGTCTCTAACCACGTCTCGATACGGTCGTTGCCGTAGAACCGGACGGTGTTGGTCTCCCTGTCGTAGTCGAGGACGCCGGCGTCGTCCAGTTTCGGGAGGTGGACGTGGTGGAGTGAGACGCCGACGCGGTGCGTCGCGACGTCGGCGAGGTCCGTGCCCTGTTCCGTCTGTGCGACCGTCGCGGCCAGCGACTCCAGTGAGTGCTCGCGCTCGTCGGCGTCGACGAGCGCGCGGAGCAGGATTCGCCGCCGGTTCGACGAGAGCAGGTCGATACACTCTGCGTCCGGTAACAGGCCGGTGTCGCTGTCCGCGTCGGCTAACGGCGAGGTCTCGTCCTCACTCGTCATAGCTGCGTGCGGAGGGCGTGGTCGAGGGACGCGGCACGCTGCCGCTCATTGCCCGCCGTGACCCGACCGTATCGTCCGGTAAGCAAGTCCGACGGTGAGGAGACCGATGCCAATCAGGAGGACCCGTTTCAGTGCGAACATCACACCAGTCAACTCGCTGTCTTTCAGGTAGTTATGAACTTCCTTCACGCCGACACGCGGGCGATGGGCTCGAATACGACGGACGTGGCTCGCGGACGCCGACCGGCAGTCACACTCCCTACCGCCACTAACCACGGAATAACAATACACGGCCACCCCGTCGACTCCGACGCGGGGAGAGCGAACACCTGCGCGTACTGGCCCACACCGGTCCATCCCTTGCCAACTCACCCACCCCACCCCCACTCAGGCCACACGAGACGGCGGCGCCGTCGTCCCGGCTGCGCTGTCCGCTCTCCCCCAACGCAGCCTTATTCGTCGCTATTACGTGATACAGGCGCTGTAAGTCGGTCTTATGTCCCGAAGCGTCCTATGTCTTTAATAGGTCACTGGGGGCATCGCTACGTGAGAGACATGAGTTCAGGTGAGTCAGCGACCCCCCTCGAAGAACTGTTGCCTTCCACGGAGACGTCACTCACCGCCGAGGTGTTCGTCCACTCGTTGGCACCCGTGGGCAGCAAGCGACAGCAGGACGCCCTCGTCGAGCGACTGTCGGGACTCGCCGACGAGGGGGTTGTGGACGGCGTCGACCTGCTGGTCTGGGGCGATAGCATCTGTACGGGGAGCGTGCTCGCGAACGTCGGCAGCGGAGAGCGCATCGTCTCGACCATCGGCGAGTTCTACGCACTCGCGGCCAAACGCGGTATCTCCATCTCGCCGTTCTTCCGCATCACGAAGGTCACCTCCAGCTTCGCCGACGAATCGTTCCGGCGTATCGTCCCGCCGTGTCGGTGTCTGGCACTCTACGCGGAGCAGAAGCTCGTCGCCGTCTTCCCCTGTGTCGTCGACGGCGTCGCGTACACGCCGGAAGACGCTATCTCGGTCCTCGAACGGACGCGCAGTGCGTCGGTGTCCTCGCGAGCGATGGCGGACGAGTCCTCCTGACTCAGAGACAGCCCGGCCCGTACTGGACGAGCAACAGGCTGTTGTGCCCGACTGCGAACAGTTGCGGGAGCGAGAACGCCGTCAGTGCCGCCCGTCGGTACGCGGGTCTGACCCGTCGGTAGACGACGAACAGCGCCCCCAGTGCGAGGAGTTTCAGCCCCATGAGTCCGGCGCCACCCGCCGTGTCTAACGCCGCGCGCGCCACCGGGTTGGCCTCGCTGAAACACATCGACACGCCGACGAGCGTCAGGACGACGTCGGCCGCGGAGGCGACGATCACCACGCCCCAGAGCAGACGTTCGACGTTCGTGCCGCGCTCCTCGACGAACGCGACCTCTGTCGTGAAATCGGACGCCACTCGTGACACCAGCGCTCCACAGTGTATGGTAACTAACCGAATAACCGACCAGCGACCCGTGAGAAGGACACACTTACCGCCAGAAACGCCCTCCTATGAGACGAATCGGTGCAAAATTCGGGTCTGCCTGGTGTTCGGACCGCAGCCCTCTCGTACGGAGTGGGTAACTATACTGTAGTCTACTCACTCTCGCAGTGATGTCCGAACAGACACAGCGGAACGCGGTCCGTCGACGGCGGGGCGTCCGTCTGGTCGCCGTGGTGGTGGTCGCCCTCGTCGCCGTCGTCGGTCCGATTGCAGGGGTGGGTGTCGTCGCCTCGGCACCAGCGACGGACGACACCCGAGAAATCGCGTACGGCGAGACGGTGTCCGGAGCAGTCGACAGCGTCGACCCGATACGGTCGAACCCCACGGAGAACAGCCACAGCGGGGACTGGTACTACGAGCCAGTCTCGTTCGAAGGCGAGGCCGGAGACGTCGTCGACATCGAGGTGTACGCGCCGACGGACACCTCGCTCGTCCTCGTGGGCCCGGACGGCCAGCGAGTCGCCCAGAACGAGGACGGCGGCGAAGGCAACAACTCGGAGATACTCCACCGGCTCCCGGAGGACGGCACCTACACGATACAGGTGACCAGTCACTTCCCCGAGGATACGTTCGAGTATCTGCTCTCCTTGGAACGACTCGACGAGAATGAGGACCTGGAGATGAGCGTTGGCGACACCATCGTCGGCACGGTCGACGAGACGAACGACGAGCGAACCCAGTACAACGGTCGATACGAGGAAGTCCAACTCAGTGGGAACGTCGGACAGGAAATCGAGTTGACGCTGTCCTCGTCCGAGGATTCGGCGCTGTACCTCATCGCGCCGAACAATCGGATCGTCGCCCAAGAGGTCGCCCCGTACTCCGGCCGGGACGTGACTATCGAGTACACGATCGGCAACGACTTGCCCCACACTGTCGTCGTCGCGAGCGGTGACTTCAGCGGCCAGTTCTCCTACGAACTGACCGCCACGGACGTCACGAACGTCACCGAGAACGAGACGGAGATCAAGAGCGATAACTCGACCGATTCCAGCTCCGACGACGGGAGCGGCCACCACGCCGGAAGCGGCCACGGGTCGGACGGCCCGGTGGAGTCCAACCTCCGTGTCCTCAATGCCGGGCTCAACCAGACATCCGCGACGCTGGGCTCCTCGGTCGAGTACACGGTCACGCTCGCGAACTACGGCGACAAGACGGGAGCCTTCGACCGGCCCGTCCTCGTCGACGGACGGACGGCGACGCGAGTCAACGAGACGGTCGAGTCGTACCGGATTCGGACGGTCACGGTCAGCATGACGCCGAACCGGACCGGCCAGTTCGAGGTGTCGCTCGGCGACGCGTCACCCGAGACGCTGACCGTCGTGCCACCGACCACGGCGGCGGGCAACACCGTCGCGGTCGGCAACGACACGCAGGTCGGGTACGAGGCGAACGCCACCGCCGGCGACACGGTGCAGTTCGTCTTCGACATGCCGAGGAGCGACGCGACGCTGCAATCCGTGTCCGTCGAGTCGGCCGAGGCCGGGACCCTCTGGCTCGAAGCCGTTCGCACGCGGAACCTGACCGACGGCGGCCCGCCAGCGGAGGGCCTGTCGGTTGCCAACGGCTACGTGCTGCGGCCGTCGCTCCAGTCCGGCGGGAACACCACCGAGTCACCGGTCCAGAACGGGACGGTGACGATGGCCGTCGACCGCGCGTCACTCGGTGACTCGGCCGAGGCGAACGTCGTCCTCTACCGGTACGACGAGGCATCTGGCGAATGGATGCCGCTGCGGACGACGCGCGTGGGGTCGAACGCCGATACCGTCACCTACCGGGCGCAGATGACGCGGTTCTCGGCGGTGGCCGTGGGGACGGTCGACCCGGTCAGTACGACCGGCTCCCTCTCGAAGACGAGTATCGGTGCCGACGAGACGGTGACGGTGCGTGCGACCGTCCGAAACGACGGCTCCGCCGAAATCGAGCGGACGGTGCCGATAACCGTCGACGGCGAGACCGTGACCGAGCGGTCGGTGTCGGTCCCGGCGGGTGGCGAGCGGACCGTCAGTGCGTCCATCTCGCCGCCGGCCGGGACGCACGATGTCGGGGTCGGCGACGTGTCGGTCGGAACGCTCACCGTCGAGGCCGTCTCGACGGACGAAGAGCAGACCCGAGACGCGGTGACGACGGAGGCCACGACCACCGGCGGGAGCGGCGCCGGGTTCGGCGTCGTCCTCGCGCTACTGGCCGTGGCGCTCACGCTCCTGACGGTCCTCGGACGGCGAGACTGAGCGGCCCGCGTTCCGGACACCCCGTCTCGCCCGACCCTTCTAGCGACCCGACGCTCACTCCGGCGGCGTCACTTCGATACGCCCCGTACTGGTGACGAGTACCCCGAACCCGTCCACCGAGAAACGCACCTCGAGCGACGGCCCGGCACCGTCGACGAGCGCGTCGAGCGCGTCCGTGTCCAGCCCGTCGTAGAGCGGTTCGAGGTCGGTCGTCGAACAGTGCCGGACGTCGGTCAGCGCCGCCACGACGGCGATGCTCGCCGCGGTGTCCGTCGGCGAGAACGTCGTCAGGTACGTGTCGGTGGTCGGGTCGTACGTGGGCTGCCGGTCCACGACGCCCGCGTCCCCCGATTCGCTGTTCCCCCGTCTGCCCCCGGCCGAAAGCTCCCCACTCTTACGTGACATCTGCTAACACAATGAACAGAACGACACTAATTAAAACCACCGTCAGACATCTCACGACGCCGCACGCGCTCGGTCGACCCCCCGCTATCGGTCGGTGGGTGTCGGCCTGACCAGTTCCAGTCCCGGGAGGCCGTCGGCGTGCCAGACGAGGAGGGTCACACCGAGCAGGAACGCTTCGAGGAAGAGGAACCTGAGTCCCGCCTGCGTCGAGACGACGGCGAGGAAGTCGGTGAACAGGTGACCCACGCGGGCGAAGACGTTCGTCGGCGGCATCGGGTCGGCCGGAATCAGCGGCCAGAGTACGAACCCCAACCGGAGTTCGTCGCCCAGCACGAGTGGGTACACCACGTCGCTGGGGATGTGTGCGAGGTACGCGACTGCGAAGGCGATACCTATCGAGGACCGGCGGTACCGGGCGGCGACGAGGACGACGAGCGTCGCGACGGGGACAGCGAACAGCAACGAGTGGGCGAGCGACGTTCCGGAGGGCAACAGCGTCGTCCCCCACCCGAGCGGCTTGTCGACGAGGTCGGGGAACTGCGACCCGAGACCGACGGCGAGGACGTCGGGGCCCCGCGGTCGGGACCGACCGGTCGCCCGTACTACCAGCGAGTAGAGGAGGTAGCCGACGGCGAGATGTTCCCACGGCCACATCGAACTATGCACCCCACCCGACGACGTCACTGGTCTGTCTCACGGCCGGGGGTCGGACCGTACCCCCTATTGTTATGCTGGTCGTATACCGACACGGACGGCCACCGTCGTGCGGTTCGACGTCGGTGCTCGGGTCGCCGGCGGCGCCGTCGTCCGGGAGAGTATAGAGTTCATTCTCTGAGCTATGGGCACAATTACTAACCCCGAACAGGGGGTGGTCGGGTGTGTGATGCCTCGACATATCACTGACCAGGAGTTGGAACGGATGGTGGAGTTCGCGAACACACCGACGTATCTACGGAAGCCCGAGCAACTACTCCCCCAGGACGAAGAGTAGTCGCGGCGTGCCGCTCACTCGCTGAACTCCGACGGTGGGGGTCGCTGACGCCATCGGTACACGGCGTGCACCGCGGTCAACGCGACGAAGGCGCCGACGACGACCACCGCGACTACTCCTTGACCGATTCCCAAACCGAGCGCAGAGGCGACGATGAGGAGCGTACTCACGACGGCGAGGCCGAGGTAGTACAGGTACCACGTCGGCTCCTCCTGCTGGTCGCCGAGGTACGGGTCTATCTCGGACGCCTTGCGGGCGATCGACACCTCTCCCGACTCCTCGTCGTAGTTGACGAGTCCCGCCTCGGCGAGTTTGGGAAGGTGTGTCTGGTACAGAGACACGTACACGCGCTTGCGCTGCTGTGTCGAGAGGTCCTCGACCGTCGTATCGTTCTCCCAGGCAGCGACGTGTTCGGCGAGGTCGGTCAACTGAATCGGGTTCGGTTCGGTCCTGAGAAAGTAGAGCACGTATCTACGGCGAGGGCTACTGAGGATGTCGAAGACGCGGTCGCGTGAGAGTTCTGTGTTGTTTTGTTCCATCGCATCCGTCGCCGCGGTTGGTGAGTAGACGGTTCATCTAGCTGTCGTCAGAGACGACACGGCCGTACCGAACGTCGGGTACACATTTGTTACAGCGTCGTTACCCCCGAGACATGGGAGATTACTGCCTTCGGCGTAGCATTGAACGAAACCCGTCGGCGGCGGGGACCGGTCGCCACGAACCGGCGAGTCACGCCGTCCGAAACAGTAAGCATACGAGAAAGAACTATATACGTCGACTGTCAGGTTGTGAATACGACAGCACCGTCGTCGACCGCCCCGTGAGAGACTGCGACCCGACCGTACGCGTGAGAGACAAACAGAACGGCCACCACGACGCCGACTCGAAGGACGCAGATACAGTCGATACTGGGGTCGTTCGGACGCTCTGTGGCGACCCCGCCGGTTCGAGAGGGGAGGACGCACTAGACGACGGTGCAATATTCGACGTCCTCCGGAACGAGCGACGCCGCGCGACCCTCAGCGTCCTCCCGCCGGACGAGTCGGTCTCGGTTAGTTCACTCGCCGAACAGGTCGCTGCTATCGAGAACGATACGACGCCGGAGTCGCTGACAGAGCGACAGCGAAAGCGGGTGTACGTCTCGCTCCACCAGAGCCACCTGCCGAAGATGGACGACCTCGGTATCGTGGCGTTCGACCGCGAGGCGGCGACCGTCTCGCTCGGCCCGGCCGGCGACGACGTCGGCAGGTACGTAGACGGTGTGGCGACGTCGAGAGCGTGGTACCGGTACTACGCCGCCATCGCGCTCGCGGGACTGGGGCTGCTCCTCGCACAGACGGCGCTACTACCGGCCGCGTCGACCACGCCGGTCGCCGTCGTCGTGCTGCTGGCCGTCGGCGCCTGTTCGGCTCTCCACTGGGTCTGCGAGCGATAGCAGGGGAGTGACTCAGACGGACTGGAGCGCCGTCTCCTCGGGTTCGGCGAACAGTTCGCCGACGTCTTCGGTCGTCGCGTCGCGTTCGCGCGCGTTCTCTAACAGCACAGTCTCGCTGGGGAACAACTGCTCGCCCAGTTCGAGGTCGTGGTCCCGTGCGGTCGACCCCGTCACCGTCAGGTAGACGCCGATGCCGGTGGCCGCGATGTCGGCCTCCTCCTCGTTGCCGTTCTCGGGATACGTGAACGTGATGCCGTCGAGCGCCGCCGTCCCGAGGACGGCCTCTACGAGGCGTTCGTACCGTGGCGAGATGCAGAGCTCGCCGTCGTAGTTGCGGACGAACTCCCGGTCCAGCGTGCGGTCCTGTGAGTCGACGACGTCCGGCGTCGCCAGCAGGGTGTGATACACCGTGTCGCCGAGACCCGTGACGACCCGAACGTCGGTGTCGAGCGGGTCGATACGGTCGTTTATCTCCGCGATGCTCGTCAGCGCGTCGTCACGGAGCTGCACGACTTCCTCCAGTACGAGGTCGGCGCTGTCGAACCCGAGGGCGAACTCGTGGGTACGGAGCGCGCGGAACGGTTCCTCTCGCCCTATCAACTGGACGTCGCCGTGGTCGGTCGGCACGGTGACGCTGTCGAAGACGACGCGACGGGGCATCCCGTCCCTGTCGTCGCGGAGGAGGGTGTACTCCGGCCGGTGTGGGTCGTCGAGACTGGAGTACTCGGCGAGGCGATGGTAGACGTCGGCCTCGGCGGTCTGGTTGCCTTTGGTAATCGCTTTCTCGTAACGCAGAGTCGAGATGATGTCGTCCGCCAGTTCGGTCGTCCCGGTTCGGGCGGCGAGGCGTTCCAGCACCGCCTCGAGGGGCCGCCCCTTCCGGGGAACGGCCACTCTGGTCGTCGTCATTAGCGGTGTCCACTGGCGGGACGAATAAAACCAGTTCGATTAGTCGCCGCCGCCACCGATGACGGACGAGAGCTGTTCGCGCCACTCCTTGAGGTCGTCTATCTCCTCTTCGAGGTCCGTCAGTCGCTCGTCGATTTCGCCGTCACCGATCTCCTCGCGGACCTCGTCGATTTCGGCTTCGAGGTCGCCGAGGTGGGACTCCATCTCGTCCAGTTCGTCGTCCATCGAGTCGACGGTCGACTCGACGGCTTCGACGTCCTCCGTCGCCGACTCCGCCGCGGACTTGGCGCTCTGGATGTCGTCCTCGAAGGTCGCCAGTTCGGTCTCGAAGGCGTCGAGACGCTCGCTGAACTCCGCTATCATCTCCTCGCCCGTCCCGTTCTCTTCGAGGAACTCCTCCAGTGCGTCGGTGTAGGCGCGCAGGTCGGAGACGTCCGACTGGATACGCTTGATGCGGGCCTCGTTGACGCCTCCCGCCGACTCGTCCTCGTCGTCTTCGGAGACGGCGTCGAGGGCGCGCTTGAGCAGTTTCACGTCGTCGGCAGAGACGTTGTTCTGGCGAATCTCGTTCGCCATCGCCGCGACGACGTTGCCCGTCTCGACGTCGACGTCCGCCTGTTCCACGTCGTCGTCGCCCGCCGCGCCCGCGTTGCCGCCGGCAGTGCTCTTCCCGTTGGGGTCTTTGAGGTCGAGAGTCTCGATGTCCTCGTCGGCGTCGTCCTCCAGCCCCGGCACGCTGTCACTCTCGCCCGCGATGACGTCCTTCACGGCGTCGTCGCCGCTGCCGACGATGTCGGTGTCGTCGTCCAGCGGCGGGTCGACGTTCTCTATCGCCGGTTCCGTGAGGAACTTCTCGACGTCGTCGGTCCCGGTCGCACGGATACCGTAGACCGTCGTGTAGTCCGCGTCGGGTTCTATCTCCTTCTCGAAGGCGATGCGGTCGTCGTTGATGTCCCAGTACTCGGACCCGTACTCGGGGTGGAACCCGAGGTCCTCGACGGCGACGTCTTCGGGGACGGTGTCGACCAGTCTGAGCGTGACTGGCTCCGAGCGCCGTGAGCGGACGTTGAACGCTATGGCTGGCACCGGGAACTCGTCGGCCTCGAACCGCTTGGTGACGGTCACTCCATCCGAGGCGACGGTAATCTCCTCGTACGCTTGCGAATCACTCATGTATGTCACTGCATACCCCGCCACTATTAAAGGTACTTCGCCTGCCTCACCTGACGATAAACCAACAACTTACCGAGAGTGTTCAGAGGTCGACGCGGTCACCGATTTCGGCTATCTCTAGCGACGCCGGATAGTCGAAACTGTTGGCGTGATTGTGGAGGACGGTCGGTTCGGTAGTCATCCCCTTCCACATGTCCCAGTGGCTCGGCAGCAGGGTGTCTAGCTGGAGTTCGTTGGCGGCCTCGATGATCATGTTCTCGTCGTTGTACCACTTGGTCCGCTTGGGTTCGCCAGTGTCGCTGTCGGGAATCATCCCGACGGTCCCGAACGCGAGGACGCCGAGGTCGATGTCGTAGGCATCGCCGACCGCCTCGAAGTCGCCGGGGCGGGCGTCGCCGCCGTGGAAGAACGTCCCAGACTCGTGTTCGAAGACGTACGAGACGGGGTGTTCGGCGTCCGGGTCGTTGGCCGGTTCGACGTGGACGGTCAGATCGCCGATTTCGAGGCTGTCGCCCTCCGTGACTTCGTGGAGTTGGTCGTCGGTGACCGACCAGTTGTCAACCCACGCCTCCTCCTTGACGACGTCGTGGCCGCTGTCAGTCGTGTAGTAGTCCGCGCCGGTGCTCGCGAGGATTGGGGCCTGCGAGGGCCCGTGGACGTGGTCCGTGTGTTCGTGGGTCCCGAGGACGGCGTCGGCCTCGGTGACCTCCGAGGGGTCGAACGGCACCGGGACCATCCGCACGGTCCGCGGCGGGTCGCCGATGCCGAGGTACGGGTCGACGAACACCGTTGTGTCGCCGCTCGTCTTGACGACGAAACCGTTACAGCCGAGATACCAGATAGCCAGTCCGTCCGGGTCGGCGTCTTCGACAGCACGCAGGAGCCAATCGTCCCAGTCTGAGTCGACCGTCATAGTCCCGACTGCGGGTGGGCGTGGCTAAGTCGTTACGGACCGTCGCGGGACCGCTCGATACGCCAGTCGTCGTACTCGACGTCGGCGACGGCGGGCGGCGAGCGGAGCGACGGGGAGCGTGCGACATACGCCGTGGCGAGAACGTCTCCGACCGTTTGGATATGCACTGTGCCGGCCCGTCGGGATTTTACACAGAGTGACGGTACGTCCGACGACTATCGACGTGCGATATCGCTGTCGATGTCGCGAGGATGAACGTGAAAATGGACTTCGAGTGTCGAACCTACGTCCCCGAGTCAGTCTTCACAGCAACCGCCGGCCTTCTGGCCGAAGTCGACGGCGAGTTGCTCCGAGACGATTTCGTTGAGCTCCTGTAAGCGGAGTTCGAGTTCGTTCTGGACTTCGAGGTAGTCGCTCATGACGGGGATGTCGTGGAGGTCCTCCTGTGCGTTCTGGAGTTCGCGCAGGTCCTCCTGACTCGCACGGCCGGTCTGGCGGGCGAGTTGGAACTCCTCACGAATCTGTTCGAACTCCTGGATGGCCTCCTGGGCCTCGTCGTCGTTCTCGACGGCCTCCTTCGCCTCGACGAAGCGCTGGTAGACGGGCAGTTCGGCGATGGCTTCGCCGAACTCCGTCGCGAGTTCGTCGACTCGGTCGCCGGTCGGGTCGGCGGCGGTGTCGCTGTCGATGCTCATCGCCGTCAGATTAGGACTCGCGCGGTATAGGCTTGCCGAAACCTCGGGTCGAAGCGCGGAGGTTTTACCCCGCGAGGGAGTATGCGGTCCCAATGAGCCAAGAGCGTACCGAGGGTGACCTCCGAAACACAGGCCTCTCGCTCAAGCACGACCGCGAGTGGGACTACGAACTCGACCGTATCGTCGAGGCTGTCGACGAACGCGACGCCGACACTGTCGGACTGCAGTTCCCCGAGGGGCTGAAACGACGCGGCCCCGCCGTCGCCGACGACCTGCGCGCGGAACTCCCCGACGACGTCTCCGTGATGATATCCGGCCAACCCTGCTACGGCGCCTGCGACCTCGACACCTACCTGATGCGTCGGACCGACGTGTTCGTCCACTTCGGTCACTCCCCGATGAAGGAGTCGGACAAGATAATCTACGTCCCCCTCTTCTCTAACGTCGACGTCTTCCCGATGATGGAGCAGGCCGAAGCCGAGGAACTCCCGGACCCGGACGAGGACCCCGACGTCGGCCTCGTGACGACGGCCCAGCACATGAACAAGTTCGACGAGATGCGGTCGTGGCTCGAAGCACGCGGCTACGAGGTCCACGTCCGCAAGGGCGACGACCGACTGACCAACGAGGGGCAGGTGCTGGGTTGTAACTACGCCTCGGCCGACGTCGACGCCGACACGATTCTCTACGTCGGCGGCGGCAAGTTCCACCCGCTCGGACTGGCGATGGAACACCCGGACAAGAAGGTCGTCATCGCGGACCCGGTCAACAACGCGCTGACCGTCGCCGACACCGAGAAGTTCATGAAACAGCGCTACGCGTCGGTCCACAAGGCGATGGACGCCGAGACGTGGGGCGTCATCTTCTGTACGAAGATCGGGCAGGGTCGCTGGGAGAAGGCACAGGAGATAGTCGAGAACAACGACGACGCCTACCTCATCACGATGGACGAGGTGACGCCGGATCGACTGACGAACTTCGGGATGGACGCCTACGTCAACACCGGGTGTCCGCGCATCACGACCGACGACGGCCCGCAGTTCAAGCGGCCGATGCTCACGCCCGGCGAGTACGAGATAGCCATCGGGGAGCGTGACCTCGAGGACTTAGAGTTCGACACCTTCCACGGTACGTGGTGACCGGCCCAATCGGTCGGTGACGCGAGTGTGGATTACCACCAGACATTTGCAAACATTTTTGCATGATTCTGGCGTATTGCCGCTGATGCCGACAAAGAGCGCGCTCGCCCAGCAACTCGGTGTCGTCGCGGGGTTCGACGATCCACAGGCCAGTCTCGAACAGTACCGCACGCCGCCGGATTTGGCGGCCCACCTCGTCCACACGGCCGACCTGCAGGGCGACATCCAGGACCGGACGGTCGTCGACCTCGGGTGCGGGACCGGGATGCTCGCGCTGGGGGCGGCACTCCGTGGGCCCGACACCGTCGTCGGCCTCGACATCGACCCCGCACCGCTGGCGACGGCACGGAAGAACGAGCGGAAAGTCGGGTCGACGACGTCCGTCTCGTGGGTGCGCGCTGACGCGACGCAGGCCCCGCTCTGTCCCCCCGAGGATACCACCGTCGTGATGAACCCGCCGTTCGGCGCGCAGTCCGGCAACGAACACGCCGACCGGGAGTTCCTCGCGACGGCCGCCGAGGTAGCCGCCGTCTCCTACTCCGTCCACAACGAGGGGAGCAGGGAGTTCGTCGAGTCGTTCGCCGCCGACAACGGCGGGGACGTGACCCACGCCTTCGAGACGGAGTTCGCCCTCCCGAAGCAGTTCGACTTCCACGACGAGGACACTCGGACCATCACCGCGGAAGTCTTCCGCATCCGCTGGGACTGAGGAGCGGGGCTCACTTCGGCGGCCGACGCCGTTCCGCGATTTTCACGCGCGTGTCGTTGACGCCGGCGTACAGTCGGGTCCGGTTTCGCTCGAACGCGAGGCCGCCGATAGTCCGCGTGGTCGCGTTCGGCGGCAGTCGGTCGACGTCTATCGTCGTGTTCCCGCGCCGGACGGCGACCAGGAAGCCGTCGTCGGCGGGTCTGAACGTGACGTTGCGCCCGTCGATGGTGGTGTCGGCCGTCGAGGGCGACGACGTGAAGACCGTCCGACGGTCACCGCCCGCACGTCGGAGTTGGACCCGGTAGACGGACTCGTTGCCCAGTACGTTCCACCCGGTCCGGTTGGCGTACACCGTCTCGCGCCACCCCGGCCCGCCCACGACGACGGCCGCACGCTGGTTCAGTGCCAGTCGCCCCTTCTGGACCTGCGCTATCCATATCTCGCGGCGGTCGCTGGCGACGATGACGCCGCTCTCCGTGACGTTCGTCTGGTCGGCCCCGAGGCCGAACGGGAGAGAGATGCTCGCGATGTACTCGTTGCGGACGTTCTCGTCGTACGTGACGACGTAGTCCCGCACCTCGACGCCGTCGGCCGGCACGTCCTCCGGGCCGATGGTCGCCGTGTTGGCGGGCACCGAGGCCAGACAGAGCGCCGCGAGAGAGACGACGAGGACGAGGCCGGCCAGTGAGTGCCAGTCGCGTTCGAACCGCGGGCGGAGGCCCCGGTCCAGTCGCGCGGTGGCGGCCGCCACGAGGAGTGCGAGGACGAACACCAGCCCCGTCCCCAGCCACCGGAAAAGGGTGAACCGACCGCCACCGACCGGAACGTAGACGGCCCAGAGGCCGTTCGAGACGGCGTACACGAGCGTCGCGAAGAACACGCGCGTCGTCGCCGGACGCTCGCTCCGCGCCCAGAGGAAGACGGCGCCGAGGACGACGCCGGCGAGGAGGCCGATAGCGTGGCCCTGAATCGCGATGTTGGCCCACCACGGCGTGACGAAGCGCGTACTCCCGCCGACGGTCGGTTCGGGGAACAGCAGCGCCGTGTACACCTGGTCGAGGACGCGACTGCCGAGCAACGCGCCGAGGAAGAGGAACGGACGGGTCACCAGCGCGAACCCGGCCAGCGCGAAGACGACGCCGGAGAACCCGACGACGGGACCGACGGCGAACACGCCGCTGAAGACGCCGACGCCCGCCATCGCGACGGGGACGGCGAGGATGCGGGCGAAGGGGTTCGTCGACAGGGACGAGAACGTCTGTCGACCGCGGCGCTGGGGGTAGTGGCCCCACGCGTACTCGACGACGGCGCCGTAGGCGAAGGTGCCGACGAGGTTGCCGGTGACGTGTGCGTCGCTGCCGTGGGTGAACGGCCCGGTCAGCATCCCGAGCGGGTAGAAGTACGACCACGTCCGAAACGGCGTGACGAGGGGGCGCGAGTGCCACCACGTTCCCTGCACGAACAGGTAGACGGCGAGGATACCGGCCATCGTCAGCACCGTCCCCCACGGCACCCCGAAGAGGAGGCGACGGCGGAGTGGAGTGCTGAGTCGCGCACCTGCGAGGCGGCGCAGGCCGACGAGGACGAGAGCGACGGTGACGACGACGGCGAGCGAGCGGACCGGCACCGCGTCCAAAGCGCCCGGCAACGACTGCATCATTCACCCCTACCTCTGGACGGTGGCGGCTTATGACTGGCGCCGCGAGGCGTGGGTCGGTCGACGGTCGGGGCTCGAAACCCGTCGCTCCAGCGTGTGGACGGTTCGATAAAGCGCTTCGGTACGGAGAGCGAGGTACGCGGCCGTCCTCAGACGAGGCCGACGCCGACGCTGTACGGCCACGCGGTGCCAGCGGCGGCCAGCAGGACGAGTGCGCCCCCGGCCATCGCGACGTTCTTCAGGAAGCCGGTCATCTCGTCTTGCTGCTGGTCCTCGGGGACGGCCCAGAAGTCGTGCATCGTGACGGCCGAGACGAGCAGGAACGTCGCCAGCGCGCCGGCGGCCAGCACCGGGAAGACGCCGAGGATGATGCCGAGGCCGCTGAAGACGAGCAGACCGCCGCTCCCGTAGACGGTCAGGCCCGGCGCGGGCAGGCCCTTCGCCTCGGCGTAGGGAGTCATCTGCTCGGCGTTCAGGAAGTGGTTCACGCCCATGAATGCGAGGACGCCGCCGAACAGGACTCGGGCGAACAGGAAGACGAGCGCGCCGCCAGCGGTGTCGAACACCATCAGGCGGACACCTCCGTCGCGGCGGTGGTGGTCGAGCGGTCGGGTCGTGCTGCGAATGGTGGTTTCATTACGTTACTTGGTTCGAATGCGAACCTATATATCGCTTCCCGGACATAGAAGATACCAGGTATCACCGATGTCATCAGAAGTGTTCACTGAATCCGCCGGGGCCGAGGAAGAGGGGCCGTGCGCTATCGTCGAGTCGCTCGAACAGATCGGGTCGAAGTGGCGACTCGTCGTCCTCCACGAACTCCAGAACGGGGAGCGCCGGTTCAACGAACTCAAACGCGCCACGGACGCCAGTTCGCGGACCCTCTCGCGCGTCCTCGACGACTTGCAGGAGATGGGGTTCGTCGAACGACGGCTAGAGGAGGACGCCCCCGTCGCGACGTACTACCAACTCACGGACAAGGGGGAGTCGCTCTGCCCGGTGTTCGACGAGATAGCGTGCTGGGCCGACGAGTGGCTCGCCGCCTGCGACGACTGAGCCGAGCAGAACACAGGATTTTCCATCCCCTAGGCCGTGACACCAACTAATGGGAGTACGGCCACCTGCCGACGACAGCGACGAACCGGACGTCATCGAGTTCGGTATCGCGGCACTCGACGCCAGACTGAGCGAGATAGCCATCGAGTACCCCGCGGACGCTCGGACGGTCCGTGAGCGTGCCGGCCACGTCGAGGTGCCGTACGACGCCACCGGCCACTCAGTGACGGTGGCGGACGCACTGGACGAAGCGGACGTCCGCGAGTTCGAGAACGAACAGGAACTGCTCAACGCGCTCCACCCCGTGTTCGAGCGCAAGCGCGAAGCCACGGGCACGAGTCTCCTCTCGCAACTACGCTCGCTGGTCCCCTTCTAACCCTGCCGGTCCCCCGCGGAGACGGCCGTCTCGGTGTCGCCGTCCCCCCCGGTCCCGTCCTCGTCGCTGTCGCCGAACTCGACGGCCGCCGACGGCGGTTGCTGGCCGCCGAGTCGGTGGGCGATGTCCTCCAGCCGTCGGGTCTGTTCCCGGTTGACGGTGACGATCATGTCCGAGAGGACGCCGAACATCAGCAACTGGATGCCCAGAACGATGGCGATGCCGCCGACCATCGCGACGACCTCGTGTGAGATACTGTTGACCACCCAGTCGTAGACGACGAACGCGCCCAGCGCGACGCCGAGGCCGATGGAACCGAACCCGACGCTCCCGAAGTAGAAGAGCGGGTTGTTGGTCTTGGCCATCCGGTAGAGCGTGACGATGATGGTCCCGCCGTCCCGGAACGGCCGGAGGTTCGTCTCGGACTCGTCGGGTCGAGGCTCGTAGGTGATGGGGACGACTTCCGTCCGCAGGCCGTGTTTGACGCACTCGACGGCCATCTCCGTCTCGATGCCGAACCCCTCCGAGGAGAGCGAGAGGCGCTGGAAGGACTCGCGAGTGAACGCCCGGTATCCCGAGAGGATGTCGGTGAGGTAGTGGCCGTGGATGACCGAGAACGCCCAGTTGATTACCTTGTTACCCACCTGATTGAGTCGCGTCATGGCGCCCGGTCGCATGTCGGCGAAGCGGTTGCCGATGACGTGGTCGGCCCGCCCCTCGAACAGCGGTTCGAGCATCCGGTCGGCCTCGTCCGCTCGGTACGTCTCGTCGGCGTCGGCCATCAACACGAACTCGGCGTCGACGTGACGGGCGACGGCCTCTCGGACGGCCTGCCCCTTGCCGCTGCCCTGCTGTTCGACCACCCGAGCGCCGGCCTCGCGGGCGATGTCGGGCGTCCCGTCGGTCGACCCACCGTCTATCACCAGTACGTTGCCGAACCCCTGGTCACGGAACCCGCTGACGACGCGCTCGATAGTCTCGGCCTCGTCGTAGGCGGGGAGCAACACGCAGACGTCGTCACGGTCGGCCATTACCCGAAGTCTACCACGCTCGCCCAAATAAATACGGGTCCACGGTCGGCGGCTTTCGAGCGTGGACGGGAGGTTGATAACGCCGTGGGACGAGGTGACACAGTATGAGCTCAGTCACGAACGCTGACACGATACCCATCACCCTCGTCAGCGGACCGCTCGGGGCCGGCAAGACGACGCTCGTCAACCGCTTGCTCGACGACCCCGGCGGGCGGCGCATCGCCGTCGTCGTCAACGACATGGGCGAGGTGAACGTCGACGCCGAGCTGTTGGCCGAGGACGCCGAAGAGGGCATCGTCGACCTCTCGAACGGCTGTATCTGTTGTCGGTTGCAGGACGACCTCGTGACCGAGGTGACACGACTGGCCGAGTCTCGGTCGTTCGACTACCTCGTCGTCGAAGCGTCGGGCATCAGCGAACCACTCCCCATCGCGCGCACGCTCACCGTCGGCACGGAGGCGGGGAGCCTACCCGAGCAGTTCCAGCTCGACACGACCGTCTCCGTCGTCGACGCGTACGGCTTCTGGAAGGCGTTCGACCCCGAGGCGTCGCTCCCCGACGCCGCACCAGACCCCGAGCGACCGCTGACCGACGTGCTCGTCGACCAGATAGAGTTCTGTGACGTGCTGTTGGTGAACAAGTGTGACATGGTCCCCGACGACGCGCTGGAAGACGTCGAGGCGGCGATTCGAGAGCTCCAGCCACGGGCGACCGTCCACCGAACGACGTACAGCGACGTGCCCCCGGACGCCGTCCTCGGCACGGGCCTGTTCGACTTCGAGGCGACGAAACGACAGCAGGGGTGGAAGCGAGCGCTGGCAGAGGCAGAGTCTGACCACGGGGACGGGCACGACCACGGCGACCGGTCGGCGGCCGCGGCCCACGGGGTCGACTCGTTCGTCTACCGACGTGAGCGGCCGTTCCACCCGGGTCGGTTCGACGCCTTCCTCGACGAGTGGGACGGCAGTATCGTCCGCGCGAAGGGGTTCGCGTGGGTCGCGAGCAGGCCCGAGGCGGTGCTGGGCGTCAGTCAGGCCGGGCCGTCCGTGCAGGCCGGCCCCATCGGCGAGTGGGGCGACGACGACCCGGCGACGCGACTCGTCTTCATCGGTCGCGACGTCGACGAGACGGCGCTGACGGCTCGCCTCGACGACTGTCTGGCGACGGCAAAAGAACGCGAGGCGACGTACGATTCGGACCCGTTCCCGCGGGAGGCCTGACTACGTCCCGTAGCCGACCTCGTCTTTCAGGTCGTCCCACTCCTCGTGGAAGCCGTACGTCGACTGTGACTCCCCGGCGACGGCGTTCTGGTACGTCTCGTCGTACTCCAGTAACTGCGTCCAGCCGTCGTGGAACCGGTAGCTACAGTACTGACACATGTGTCACCGTAGTGGACTGTCCTGCTTAGCGGTATCGGTCGAAAAAACGACTGGTGGGGGCCGGGCTACGGTTCGAGCAAGACCTTCGTGACGCCCTCTTCCCGGTCGTCGAACTTCTCGTACATCTCCGGGGCCTGTTCGAGCGAGACCCGGTGGGAGACGACCCAACTGGGGTCGGCACGGCCCTCGATGATGAGGTCGCGCAGTTCCCGGTTGTAGGACTTCACGTTACACTGGCCGGTGCCGAGTTTCTGGCCCTTCTCGAAGAGGAGGCCGAAGTCGATGCCGAGACGACCCTGCGCGGCCATCTCGTCGGGTGCACCGGGGTCTTCCGGGACGTACAGGCCCGGAATCCCGAGTTCCCCGGTCGGTTTCACCGTCCGGATGAGGTTGTTGAGGACCACCGCCGGGTTCTCGCGGGCGGGGTCGTAGGCGTCGTCGGCCTCCTTCTCGGGATCGATGGCCTGATAGCCGACGGCGTCGACGCCTTTGTCGACCTCGCCGCCGTGTTCGTCCTTTATCTGTTCGACCGGGTCGCCCTCCTCGAAGTTGATGGCCGTCGCGTCGCAGTGTTGCTCGGCGAGTTCGAGGCGACTCGGGACGCGGTCGATGGAGTAGATCTCCGCTGCACCCTTGATCTTCGCGCTGTACGCGGCCATCAGTCCGACCGGCCCCGCGCCGTAGATGGCGACGGAGTCGCCCGGTTCGAGGTTGGCGAGTTCCGTGCCGTGCCACCCCGTCGGGAAGATGTCCGCGAGGAGCGAGAACGCGTCCTCGTGCTGGTCGCCCTCCGGGAGTTTCAGGGCGTTGAAGTCCGCGTACGGGATGCGCAGTTTCTCCGCCTGACCGCCCTTGTACGGCCCCATGGCGACGTAGCCGTAGGCGCCGCCGGCGAACCCGGGGTTGACGTTCGTACAGAACCCCGTGTAGCCGTTCTCGCAGTTCTCACAGTGGCCGCAAGCGACGTTGAACGGCGCGACGACGCGGTCGCCTTCCTCCAGCGTGCTGACCGCCTCGCCCACCTCGCTGACGATTCCCATGTTCTCGTGTCCGAACACGATTCCCGGCTCTGCCGCAGTCCGCCCCTCGTACATGTGGAGGTCGGACCCGCAGATGCAACTCGTCGTGATGTCGATGAGTACGTCGTTCGGGTGTTCTATCTCCGGTTCGTCTACTTCTTCGATGGCGACGTCGTGTGGTCCCTGATACACGACAGCGTTCATGGACATACAGTTGACAGCTCCGGCAGGACTGTCGAAGGGAGATTATTTACCAATATTCGTTACATATATAGCGTCGCCCGAAGGGGCGTCTCTGTCGGCGTTCGCTCGTGCCGAATCCGACCGGACCCGTCCTCACTCCTCGCGCTGTTCGCTGATGTGTTCCCAGATCTCGGTGCACCCACACCCGTCGTCGACGTCGGCGAGGTGCTCGTCGTCCCGTTCGGTCGGTACCGGCTCTTGGTTACTCACGTTGCGAGTAACTGTAGTGTTCGGTCGGCATATACTTTCCGGCGCTACTCCCGCGCGTTTTACCTTCCCGGGGGCGAACGAAGGGCTATGACCGACGCGTCCGACGTGTTCGACAGCGTTGGGCTGACCGAGTACGAGACGACGGCGCTAGAGGAGTTGCTGTCGCTCGGACGGACCACCGCCCCGAACCTCGCCGAAGCGACCGGCATCCCGAAGGCGCGCATCTACGGCGTCCTCGACTCGCTGGCCGACCGCGGGTTCATCAAAGTGATTCCCGGTCGCCCGAAGGAGTACCAGCCGAAATCCCCCGAGGAGATTCTCGACCGCGCCGTCGAGAACCGACGGCAGGAGTTCGAGGGGTTCGCCAGCGACATCGACGCCCATCGCGACGCCTTCCTCGCGAAGTATCGCCCGCGGTACGAGCGTGCGAGCGAGGACATCTCGCCGACCGCCGAACTGTTCCACGTCGTCGACGTCGGCGCACCGAGCGAACGGGAGACGCGCCGCCTCTACGACGATGCCGCGGACACGCTCCGGGTCATTACCAACAGTTTCGCCTACCTCGACAGCGTGTCTCGGGCGCTGGCAGAAGCCGTCGACCGGGGCGTCGACGTCGCCGTCCTCTTCCTGCACCCCGAGAAGTTACCGGCGGAGAAAGCCGCGGTGCAGGCGGAAGTGGTGGAGCGGTTGGCCGAAGAGTTCCCCGAGGTTGGCGTCCGGTTCAGCACGGAGAAACTGCCGTGGCGCGGGACGTTGGTGGACCCGAGCATGGACTACGAGGGTGGTGAGGCGATTCTACTGGTGGAGGAACCCGACGTACCGAACCACATGCGACAGGCCGCGTTGACGGAGAACGGATCGTTCGTCGCGGGGATGAAGCGGTACTTCGATCTGGTGTGGGAGTACGAGAGTACGGCGACGCCAGACTGACAGTCAGATTAGGCCGGCGTCGCGGGTAATCGCTCGAACCGTTCCCCGGAACGGTTCACTGATGACCAACAGCGTCGCGAAGTAGGTTCCACCACCCAGCGCCACGACGAATATCACGTACCCCCACCACCGGAGTGGGAGCAGTTCTCGCGCCGTGTAGACGACGGTACCCATCACGAGGCCACTGACGGCCTGGTGAATCACGGGTTGAGGGATGAGGGTCAGAGAGGGGACGAGCGAGCGCACGAGATACGCCGTCGTCACGTACCCGACAGCCTCGCTGATGATCGTTGCGACCACCACACCGATAGGACCGATGGCAAAGAACAATGCAACGCCCAGTAACAGGTTCAAGCCGAACACAAGTCCAGAGATACGGAGGTTGAGGTCGGGCCGGTCGAACCCGTCCAGCGTCGATCCCAGCACGGTCTTCTGGGACCGGAACAAATGAAACAGCGCTAAGCCCGCCACGAACGCACCAGCCCCAGAATACTGGTTACTGAAGAGCGTCACGATAACCGGCGTCCCGACGGTAAGCGCGCCGACGAACAGTGGGAGCGCGATGATACTGACGTACGAGAGGTTGTTCTGGATGTCGTTCTCGACGTCCTGTTGTTTACTCCGACGATTGCTGATGCGCCCCATCAGGCCACTTCCAGCGACGCCGGCGACGAACATCGCCGGCGTCGTCAACCGGAGTGCAACCTCGTAGTTCCCAACGATACCGGGGGTGGCGAGGAACGCCAGTAGCAAGGTGTCCATCCGGTTTTGGGCGGTGCTGAAAAATCCGTTCGGGATACTCGATCTTGCGAACCTAGATACGCTGCGTACAGTCTCACGGCTAGGGAATTCGGGACGGATGCCGAGCAGATATATTACAACTGGGGCCGCGAGCAAGTTAGCGATGACCATCCCGCCGACCATCCCGACGACACCGAGGCCGGCGAGGACGAGAGCCCCCTGTGCGAGCACCCGAACCACGTCCCGGCCGGCGATCATCCACTGGCTCATGCCGAACTGGGCACTTGCTTTGAGTATCTCCAGGGTTCCGACGTAGGTAACCATCCCGAGAAAGAGCAGGGAAAGGAGCGCCCAGCCGTCTGGTTGGCCAGTGAACTGAGCAATGTACGGCGCGGCCAGCCACGACCCCAGTGTGACGGCGATTGCAGCGACTAACACCCCGAGCAACGTGGATCCGACTGCTTCGCCTGCCGGGAACCCCTCCTCTGTGAGCCGTTTCCGACACGCGTTCGCCCACCCCGTGACTGGGTTATCAAGTACCGACACGGTGGCCATCAAAATGTAGAACGAACCGTAGCCGTCGGGGCCGAGTACCCGGGCGAGCACGATGGCACCGAGGAATGCGACGAGCATCGTCACGACTCGGCCGATGAAGCCGATGCCAACCTGCACGCCGAAATCAGTGTCGCCGATACTCATCTCAGGTGGACGGTACTGGCGCGAAGACAATTTGTTGACCGAGCGCTGCCGACAGCAGGTCGGCGATTATCCGGATATCCATAACCGTATTCAGCTGTCTATGGATCCGACGAGCGGTAGCGCCGTCCCACCAACCAGTCCGGCACGACAATTCATTCGATGTACCCCAATTCGCGAAGTTGTTCCTCCGGGAGGTCCGTGGCCGTCCGCTTGGTATCAACTGCTTGGATATTGTTTTCGACCCAACTTTTGACATCTAAGGCGTGTTCTGGCGGTGAGTCAAGCGTGGTGCTCGCGATAGCACGCCAAGAGTGCGTGCCGTAGTCGTCGTCTTCTTCAACCCACGAAACCTCCATCCCATGGTCACTCAGAATCAACAGTTCGTCGTCCTCCCCAAGTGTGTCACGGACTTCGCCGACACGTTCGTCTACGTCCTCGTACACTTCACGGTAGCTCTCCCTGTCTTCGGGGTAGAGATGGCCGAGTACGTCCAAGATGTGGATGTGAGTCGCGGCGATTTCTACGTCCTTGGACATTGCTTCGTGGATCCAACCGAACTTGCTGGCGGCCTCGGTGTACGCCTCTCGGATGAACGTCTCCTTCGAAATCTCGTCGTCTTTCGCCTGCGCGAACAACCGCCAAATGTACTGCAGGGCTTCGTTTCGGTAGACACCCGGCCAGTTGTGCACCGCTCTGTACTCTCCATCGAGGAACGTCGGGTCGTCAACAGTCAGTAGGGTCCACTCCTGATCGGTGCTACTCTTGATGAGGTCGCCGACGGCGCTCCGAATAGATCCACTAATGTTCAATTTATGTGCGACGCGGGAGAGTCCGGTCAGCGCTGCGCTATCCCAGGAGCCGTGGCCGGTTACACCGTGTTCGGTCGGGTGCAGACCCGTCGCGATCGACGGCCAAGCTTCGCCCGTGTGTGGGTGGTCCAGACGGTGGGCGACCGACTCCATCTTGGTGTGGTTGTCAAGCAATATATTGTCGCAGGAGAACTCCTCCGCGTGTCGGATATCGGCAGCATCTAGGGCCAACACCACGAGTACCATATCAGACAAACCCTCGCTTCAGATATAAATACGTCCTCATTCGTCCGTGAGAGGGGGGACCTCTGTCGTCTTACCTGAGGTAGCCGAGTTCTGAGAGCCTGTCCTCTACCTCGCTCGTCACTTCACCTTGCGTTGATCTTTTGAGATCAAGTGGTGTCAAATCGGCAAAAGTCAGTTCAACCATTTTTTCGCCACCGCTCTCGATATGTTCTGATACCCTTGTTCCATCGATGACTTCGGTAATCGAGTCTGTTCCTCGCTGGGCGTACTTTTTGACGCCTTCGTCGGTCTGTTCGTACACGGCACGCCACGGTCCATAGTAGTCTTCTCGTGCCTCACTGCTTCCATCGAAGATCCCGTCGTCCGCTTCGAGGAGTCTGTCCGTCGACGAGACGACTGGCCCCTCTGGGACGAATGAATCGGTTCCAGCAGTCCCGTCTAGGACCGCCTCGACTGTGGAAGGGAACTCGGTTAGTGAGGCCAGCCGGTCGACAATCGCGGGGTCCGTCTGATCGGGGTACTTCACCAGAAGTGGAACGTGTGTGAGGACTTCGTCGATACCCCAACTGTGGTCTACTAGTCGGGTCCGTCCAGTCAGCCGACTTATTTCTCCGAATCCTTCTCCGTGGTCACTCGTCACGATGATGATGGTGTCGTCATGCACGTCGTTGCGTTTCAGGCCTGTAATGATTTGTTCGACGAACCCGTCGAGTTGCCGTATTGTCCCGTCGTAGAGGTGTTCGAAAGCTTCCAGTTGCCACCAGTGTCGGCCCTGAATAAACTCGTTGGCAGGCGGTTTTTGGAATTCGGAGTGCAGCGCCTGCAGTTTCTCACCGCCCCAGAGGTCGTGTTCTGGTGACGGTTCGTACGGGAAATGAGCATCCATCAGGTTGATGCAAGCGGCCCATGGGTCGGTTAAATCATCTGACCAAGAGAGGAACTCATCAACGAGGTCACTAGATGTGACAGTGTCTGTGGCTTCCCCCCGCTCTTTTTTATAAAAGTGATGTGCGCTGTTCAAGATTGCTTTGACTGTGGAATCGTCCTGGAAACACCGTCGGAGATTTCCGGCTATGCCCTCGTGTTTGACTACGTCGGCGGGACTGTGTGCCACGGGAAAGAGCTTCGATTTGTTATCGACGAATTCGTCGGTGAATCGATCGTCGAAAACGTCCGCGAGGTTCGACGAGTGTGCGACCACGGGATTAGTGGTGAATATGCTGGTCCGGTAGTCACGCTTGTTGAGCGTCTCCCAAATGGTCGTCTCGGGTTTGAGCTCGTCCTCGTGTCGTTTCACTTGGTGCTGCTCGACGTGGGCACCGGTCCAAAGACTGGCATGACTCGCGACACTGTGGATACCGGGCGCTCGGGCCTGCGTGTAGACGGTAGCACGGTCGCTGTACGCTTCGAGAAACGGGGTCGTCTCACGGTGGTAGTCGTACAGACTGACGTTTTGCGCGCGGACGCTATCGAGGACTATCAACAGGACATTCACGTCAGTCATCCATCGGAATAGTGTGACACGGTCAGTTCACGATTTCGGTTTCATGACTGTCTGCTTGGTGGTCCCTGCGAGCAACTCCTCGTACAGAGCGACGATGTTTGCTGTCACTTTGGCAGGTGCGTACGTCTCGTTGGCGAACGTACGGTTGCGCTCACCGACGCCTTCCATCTCAACAGCAGTCGATATTGCGTTGGCAAGTGCATCAGGTTCACCAGGTGGACATTTGAGCGCCTCGTCTTGGACGATATCGCTCGGTCCCCCGACGTCGGTGCAGACGACCGGTAAGCCCGCCTGCATGGCTTCGAGGACAGTTCGACCGAACGGCTCAGGCCAGACCCCCGGATGAACAAATACGTCCGCCGTCGCGTATTCCGTCGTCAGTTCGTCGTAGTCGACGTGGCCGGTCAACATCGTCCGGTCTGTGAGACCAAGGCTCTCCGTTAGCTCTCTAACCTCGTCCATGGCCGGCCCGTCACCGACGATACGGAGCGAGTAGTCTGCAGGTAGCTCCGCCAGCGCCCGGACGAGGTCCCCGACGCCCTTCCGATGAGATATCTCGCCGACGTAGAGGAGACTCTTGCCAGCTCCAGACTCCCGGTCGGGAACGGTGAACTCAGGATCCAGCATGTTCGGAACGACACGGATTCGGTCTGGCGGAACGCCGTGTGCTGCGTAGATATCGCGAACAGCAGTGCTTATCGCGACGAACGCGTCGATTCTGCTCATCGCCTGCAGCATCAGACGTCCCGTCGTGGGGTGGCCGATCAGTTCGTAGAGACGTTCTAACGGACCTGGGTCGGTATTCGAGACAGATTTCGGAAGGAAGTGATAGGAGTTCAACGTCGCGACTGTGGCGTCAACGTTTCCTAGCCCTAACAGCCCAACGATAGGGTGTAACTCCATATTGTATGCGTGCAGGACGTCGACCTCAGATAGTTGGTCTTTGAGATGATAGCCAGCTTTGAGATTCTGCCATTCGGTCACTATCGATGAGGCGCGACAGAGGCGCTGGATCTCGATGCCGTTCCGACGTTCGACCGTCTCGCCGTCGAAACTAAACACCGTGACTGCGTCTACCGCGGCGTGAACGGCCAACTGTTCGGCGAGCAGTTGGGCGCTCCGTTCACCACCGCCCTCGACGTTGGGTGGGTATCGCGGTGTGACGATTCCGACGCGCATGAGAGTTGCTTGCTGATACCCTCAGTGGATACGGTGATTAATTTTGTCGTTTCGGAGGCTAGAGAGGAGCTGGCAGAACGTGGTGGGTTAGATTTTGCTCGCTGAAAAGTCACACCAGTACGTTTGGATGTCATCCCGAAGTTGTGACTCGAATGCTTCGGCGCTGAACTTTTCGGCAGTCCTGGCAGGGTTCACAGTGAATGAGTCGTTCGCGAATCGTTCCACCACGCGACCGATGCCGTCGGCCGACCCGTCGTGGGTAAGCCCGTTCACCCCGTCAGTAACGTAGAGTCCGGGAAACCCGTCGTCCCGGGCTAGAACCGCTTTACCGCTGGCGTTGGCCTCGATAGGGACGATGCCGAAGTCCTCGTTCCGACCGTTGAACACGACGGCGCGACAGCGAGAGAGCAAGTCGTATTTTTCATCTTCGGTGACGAAGCCGCGGTAGTCGATGTTCGGTGCCTGTTCGAGACGTTCTGTGACCGCGGACCCAACGTCGCCCATCCCGCCGGCGAACACGAGTTCGTGGTCTGTCCCGGCGAACGCGTCGACGACAGCGGGGACACCTTTCTCTTGATCAAGTCTCCCGAGATGGAGGTAGAAACCGTCGTCGCCGTTGTTCTGGTAGGCGTCCAAGTCGATCGGTGGATACAGTACCGTCGCCTCGCGCTTGTAGTACTTCCACAGCCGCCGCTCGATAATCGGGGAGTTCGCGAAGTAGCGGTCTACACGAGGGTCGATGGTCATGTCTCGCTGGCGCAGATACCGCAACAGTGGTCGCGTGAGAACCCCGGTAAGTGAGTCTTTCCGGTCGTGATAGAGATCGTAGTACCAGCGAGGCGGCGAGTGGCAGTAGTTGATGTGGAGTGTGTCGTCGGGCGTGATGACCGATCGTGTCGTCGCACCGGACGTGACGAGGACGTCCGGGTCACCGAATGATCGCCAATCGACATCCTCCCACTGGGCGTACTCGAAGACGCGACCGGCACGACGCTGTACCCTGCGCACGCGAGGTGTGGAAAGCGAAGGCGTCACGTCTTCGAAGCTGACAGCACCGTACGGGTTTCCCGACTCCGGGTCAGGCTCGCCGAGCGTGAATACCCGGTCGATGTCGAGGGCTTCGGCGAGTCGCGTCACGAGGTACTCGGCGCCGCCCCACGAACGGACGTGCCAGTGGGCGACGGCGACGTCGAGGTCTGCTAGCGCCATACGACCACTCCGTATCCGTAGCCCGCGGCAACGGCCCCGGTCAGGACGAACAGGAAGACCAACTGGAGGAGGCCAGCGACCGACGGCGACCGGACGAGCCTACCCACCCTGTCGGGCACGAACGAGAACAGCAGGTCCCGAAGGAAGTCGGATTCAGCGCCGGTCGACTCGGGGACGAACACCTCCATGCCGCGTTTCGAGTACCCCTGCCAGAACGCCCGGTCGACGAGCCACCCCGGGTCCGTCCGGTAGTCGAATATCTTGTGTGCGACGAGCGCGTCGGGGACGTAGTAGACCCCGGTCCCGTACTCGCTCTGCAACCGGGCACACAGTTCCGTCTCGCCGCCCTGCAGGTTCTTCTCGCCCTGTCGGCCGCCGATGTCGTCCTCGAACCCGCCCAGTTCGAGGAACACGTCGCGGCGGAACGAGATGTTCGACCCGAACGTGTTGCGGACCTCGCCAGCCTCGTCGGGGTCGCCGTCGGGGCCGAACCCGCGGTTGGTGACGCCGACGAGCCAGTAGAACTCCTCGGGGAGGAAAGCGGGCTTGCCGGCGACCCATGCCGGGACCATACGGCCGCCGACGGCGAGGCGGTCCTCGTCCGCTTCGTAAGCCGCGACGAGTTTCGCGATCCACTGCTCGTCGGCGACGGCGTCGTCGTCGACGAACGCCACGACGTCGCCAGTCGCCAGTTCCGCGCCGTTGTTCCGACTCTCCAGTAGGCCGACGTTCTCGTCGTTGCAGTAGGTGAGCACGTCGTCGCGGTCACCGAAGTCCGCCTCGTACCGTTCGTAGACCGCCTCGTCGCCGTCGGAGACGAGGACGAGTTCCACGCTGTCGTACGACTGGCGGAGGACGCTCTCGGCCGCCGCCCGACAGTCGTCGTACCGCTCCATCGTATGTGTACACAGGACGACCGAGACGCGCATGCACGCTGGTGCATCCCGGGTGCTGTTAGGCGTTTCCATCCCGCTGTCGGGGAGAGGTCAAAAGGCTTATGCGCGCGTTAGCAGTGATTCGGACCAATGAGTCAATCGCGGGGCTATCTCGACGACTACCCCGAACTCGAGTCCGCCCTGGACTGGGTACAGGAGTGGTACCACGTCCCCACACTCCTGGTACTGCTCGGGTTCATGCTGTGGAACAGAGCCAGAAACGTCTCGAACTTCGTCGTCGACGGAGAGGTGCTGTTCAGCGGGCAGGACCCGTGGTACCACTTCCGCTCGACGATGTACGTGGTCGAAAACTGGCCGGCGACGATGCCGTTCGACCCGTGGACGTACTTCCCGTACGGCAACGCTTCGGGGCAGTTCGGGACGCTCATGGACCAGGTCTTCGCGACGATAGCGCTCGTCGTCGGTCTGGGGTCGCCCTCCGAACAGACCGTCGGGATGGTCGCCATCGTCGCCCCGGCAGTGATGGGCACCGCCGCCGCGATTCCGACCTACTACATGGGGCGTCGCCTCAGCGGTCGACTCGGCGGCGTCACGGCCGTCGTCGTCCTCGCGCTGTCCGCCGGGACGTTCCTCCAGCGAGGCCTCGTCGGAACGTACGACCACCAGGTCGCCGAAGGGCTCCTGCAGGTGACGGCCGTCTTCGCCGTGATGGTCGCCATCAGCGTCGCCGAACGGGACAAACCCGTCTACGAGCAGTTCCTCGAACGCGACGTCGACGCACTCCGGGACACCGTCGGCTACTCGCTGCTCGCTGGCGTCGCCATGGCGCTGTACCTCTGGACGTGGCCGCCCGCCGTCCTCCTCCTCGGCATCCTCGGTGTCTTCTTCCTCCTCTGGCTCACTATCGAGTTCGTCCGCGGGAAGAGCCCCGAGCACGTCGGCATCGCTGGCGCCGTGATGATGGGTTCTGTGGCCGTCTTCGAACTCGCCGTCATCAACACGCTCTCTATCACGGCGACCGAGCACTCGCTGCTCCAGCCACTGCTCGCGTTCGCCATCGCCGGTGGAACGGTCTTCATGGCGTGGCTGGCCCGGTTCATGGAGGCCGAAGACTACGACCGGAACCTCTACCCGGTCACGGTCGGCGGCATCATCGCCGTCGTCGCGGTGCTGATGGCGATTCTGACGCCGGACCTCCTGAGTTACTTCGTCGACCAGGTCCTGCGTGTCGTCGGGTTCACGTCCAGTCCGTCCGCGACCCAGACCTCCGTCGGTGAGGCGACGCCGCTCCGGGACCCCGGCGTCCTCTACCGGTACTACGGGCTGGCGCTGTTCGTGGCTATCACCGGCGCGCTGTACATCGCCGGCAAGCAACTGCTCGACCGAGACGCCCCCGCGGAGCAGTTCCTCGTGGTCGTCTGGGGCGCGTTCATCCTCGCGGCGTCGTTCACCCAGATTCGATTCGGCGTCTATCTGGTGTTCCCGGTCGCCGCACTGACCGCCTTCGTCGTCGGTCGGGTCGTCGAGTGGATAGACTTCTCGGCCGACGAGGGTGTGGAGTTCTATCAGGTCCTCACGGCCATCGCACTCGTGTTCACCATCGTCGGTCCGCTCGTCTTCGTCGCGCCGTCCGCCGCCGCCGTGGGGGCGAGCGCCGCGCCGGGCAACGAGGCACAGGGCTGGAACGACGGGCTGGACTGGATGGAAGAGAACACCCCTGCCGAGGGCGCGTACGGCACCGGCGGTGACGGGACGCTGGAGTACTACGGGACCTACCAGAACACCGACGACTACGACTACCAGTCCGGCGAGTACGGGGTGATGTCGTGGTGGGACTACGGCCACCTCATAACCGTCGAAGGCGAACGCATACCGAACGCGAACCCGTTCCAACAGGGGACCGACGTGGCCGCCAACTTCCTGTTGGCACCCAACGAGAGCCAGGCCAACGACGTGCTGAACCAGGTCGACGAGGACGACGCGAAGACCCGCTACGTCGCCGTCGACTGGAAGATGACGAACGTCTACGGGGGAATGAGCGGCGGGAAGTTCTTCGCCCCGCCTCGGTTCTACGACGTCTCGAACGTCTCTGCGAGCGACTACTACCGCTCTATCTTCACGAACCCACAGACGGGACAGCGGTTCAAGTACCGCACGCAGGCCTACTACGACACGACGGTCGTCAGGCTCTACGAGTTCCACGGGAGCGCCGTCCAGCCACAGCCGGTCGTGCTCGACTGGCGACTCGCACAGCAGAACGGACGACAGTACCGTGCGCCGCCGTCCGACGGCCGTACCATCAAGACGTTCAACACGATGGAACAGGCGCGTGCCTACGTGCAGAACGACTCCACCGCACAGGTGGGTGGCTTCGGGTCCGTCCCGAGCGAGCGAGTCCCGGCGATGGAGCACTACCGCTACGTCGGGTCCAGCGAGCGCAACGCCTACGAGTCGAGTTCCCACAACAGAGGGATGCTCGTCGAGTCACAGAGTATCGGCGTCCGGTTCCGGCCCGCGACGAACGGGACCTGTTCGCCCAACGCGACGGCGATGCCGCTCAACGGGCGCACGTTCTGTATGCCCGAAGCGTCGACGAACCTGATGAGTCAGAACAACCCCGCGTGGACGAAGGTGTTCGAGCGAGTGCCCGGTGCGACCGTCGAGGGCACCGGCCCCGCGAACACGACGGTGACCGCGTCCGTCCGGATGCGGAACCACCAGACCAACGAGACGTTCGTCTACCGCCAGCAGGCACAGACGGACGCGAACGGGAACTTCGAGATGACCCTCCCGTACTCCACGACCGGCTACGACCAGTGGGGGACCGAGGAGGGGTACACGAACGTCAGCGTGCGTGCCGAGACGCAGTAT
This sequence comes from Haloarcula rubra, assembly GCF_019599465.1. GTDB lineage: Archaea > Halobacteriota > Halobacteria > Halobacteriales > Haloarculaceae > Haloarcula > Haloarcula rubra. The sequence goes on along the minus strand of NZ_RKLR01000003.1, from coordinate 78,623 downwards.
CAGTTCACCGCGAGGGGGACACAGAACGGCAGTCCGATGGCGTTCGCCGGGACGACCGACGTCTCCGAAGGGCAGGTCATCGGCGAGAACGAGACGGCCGCGACGGTAGAACTGGAACCGCTCTTCGAGCGCCAACCGGACAACGAGAGCAGCACCAACTCGACGGACGAGGCGCTGAGCAACGAGACATCGACGAACGAGACGTCGACAAACGAGACGTCGAGCGGGGACTCGACGACGGAGACGGCCACCCCGACCGAGACGGCGACGGCGACGAGTACGCCCGGCGCGTTGGCCGAACCGGCGACGATTCAGGCACGGCCCTGAGCGACTGACGACACCCCTCTTCTACGCAGTCTCGTCCGACTCGACGGCACCCTCGCGCCAGTCACGGAACCGGTCGAGAACGTCGTCCTCGTCGAATCGTTCGATACACGGCACGTCGTACGGGTGGCGTTCCTCGACGCGGTCGACGAGCGTTCCGTACCGGTCGTCGGTCGTCTTCGCGAGCAGTATCACCTCGTCGTCCTCGTGGACCGCCCCGTCCCATCGGTAGACGGAGGTACAGTCGACCAGATTCACACAGGCAGCGAGGCGGTCGTCGACGAGCGTCCGGGCGATGTCGGTCGCGGCGTCCCGCGGTGCAGTGACGAAGGCAGTCGGCATGTCCACGCAGACAGCCGCGGTGAAGAAGAACGTTCGGCCAGTTACTCTGCCAGCGGGTTGAACGACCCGTTGATGTCCCACTCGTGGAGGCAGTGGGGATTACCCGAGCGTTTCTCGCCGTCTTCGACGACGATGCGCCAGGTGTTCGCGTCCTCGTCCCATACGTCACGTCGGCCACAGCGTTCACACTCCCGTTCGCTGGGCGAGACGATAGCTACCATACTCGAACGGAGTACATGAGCAGTTATCAGCGTGCCGGTCCCGTACGGGGGTGAGGGTTTTGTTCGTAGGCGAACTACCTCGAAGGGATGGGATTCCACACCTTCGACGTCGACCGGGCCGAGGAACTCGAAGACCAGAGTCGCTACGAGTACGTCTCCGTCGACGAGTTGCTCGCACTGTTCGACCCGGGACCCGACGACGTGGTCGTCGACCTCGGGAGCGGGACCGGGTTCTACACGGACGACGTCGCCGCCGCCGCGGGCACCGTGTACGCGCTGGACATCCAGTCGGAGATGCACGACCTGTACCGAGAGAAGGGGATGCCCGAGAACGTGGTGCCAGTGACCGCGGACGTCGAGTCGATGCCGGTCGAGGAACCGGTCGACGCCGTCGTCTCGACGATGACGTTCCACGAGTTCGCCACGCCGGCCGCGATGGAAGCCGTCGCGGACGTGCTGGCACCGGGTGGACGCGTCGGGTTCGCCGACTGGACGCGGGCCGGTAGCGGCGACGACGGTCCACCGGTCGACGAACGGTACGCCGCGGCCGACGCCGTGGAGATGTGCGAGGCGGTCGGTATCGAGGTCCACCGCGCCGAGGACCGACGCGAGACGTTCGTCCTCGAAGGGTCCCTCTAGAAGTCCGGGAGGTCGCCGGCGTCGACCTCGTCGGGTTCCCAGTCGACGTACTCGTCCTTGATCACGTCACAGACGACCTGCCCGAGTTCGGTGAGTCCCGCGTTGATAGACGACACCGTCTCCCACGAGTCGACGTCCGGGTGGATGTCGCGTTCGCGCCAGTCCTCGGGGAGGCCCGGAGCGTGGTAGCCGACGCGGCCGGCGAACGAGTCCCAGAAGAAGTCGAACTCCGCTATCAGGTCGAGGTCGGTGACGACGGCCCACGCGTCCTCCTCGAGCGACGTGTCGGCCGCCCAGCGTTCGAACGCGTCGGCCCACGCACCCTCGTCCAGTACGTCGGCCAGTTCGTCACGTCGATACTCGTCGCCCTGTACCTCCACGTCCTCGTAGTCCTCGGCGTCCATCGAACTGGAGAGCGCGGGGCGGTCCGGGACGGGTACGTCGAGTGCCATAGGCCGTGTTCGACACCGAGCGGCATAAACGTCAACGCTCGCCGTCGAGGGCCGCCGCCCGGAGGTCCCGCCCTCGCTCCGAGTCTACCGTGAGGTCGGGAACGGGGAGCGGGTCGCCCTCGTCGTCGACGGCGACGTAGACCGAGTACGACTCGGTCGTCGGTTCGCGCTCGCCGGTCCGTGGGTCCTCGCGGGCCGCCTTCAGGCGGACCTTGATGCTCGTCGTCCCGGCGTCGTAGACGTACGCCTCGACGACGGCCGTGTCCCCGACCGGAACGGGTCGCTTGAAGTTCACCTGGTCCATGCGGGCGGTGACACAGCTCTCGCCGGCGAAGCGCATCGCGGCCATCGCCCCCAGTTCGTCCATCCACTTCAGCACGTTCCCACCGTGCGTGGTACCGAGGTGGTTGGCGTGGTTCGGCTGGACCATCCACCGGTTCTCCAGACGCGTCTCTAAGAGGTCGACCATACGGGCTACTCACCGACCCACTCAGTTCAGTGTACCGACGCCAACCGATTGTCAGGCCGTGACGTACTGCGACTCCCAGTCCTGTCGGGCGTCGAGTTCGCGCTGGCCACGGCGTGTCAGTGTGTAGAAGTTCGTCCGACGGTCACGTTCGCCCTTCTCGACGAGTCCCTTCTCGACGAGCGTGTCGAGGTTGGGATAGAGTCGACCGTGGTTGACCTCGCTCTCGTAGTAGTCCTCGAGTTCGTCCTTGATAGCGAGCCCGTGCGGTTCGTCCAGTCCGGCAATCACGTACAGCAAGTCGCGTTGAAACCCAGTCAAGTCGTGCATGTTTCCCGATAGGTCAGTCGAACCCGAGACGTATGATTATTGCTGAGTAAAAGGTGAGTAGATTACGATATAGTAAGTCGCCGCTGTCGTGCATTTACGCCATTCATGAAAGCGAAAATTAACGTCGAAACAACAGATATTTGAGATACATCGTTCACGTATCTGTCGCTACACCTACAATCTGCATTCGTCCGTCGTACGGCATCCTCGCCGACCCGACAAGGGTAAAGGAAGCGACTGTGTAACGCGGGTGATGACCGAACACGCGGCGTCGGCGGGCGACGACCCTCCAGCCCCGTCCGGCGACGGGTCCGTCACCGTCGTCGGGACGGCGCACGTCTCCGAACACAGCGTCGAAGAGGTCCAGTCGACGATAGCGGAACGACGACCCGACATGGTGGCCGTCGAACTGGACGAAGGTCGCTACCAGCAGATGAAGGGCGAGACGCCCGACGACTTGGACGCGAGCGACCTCCTCCGTGGGAACACCGTCTTCCAGTTCCTCGCCTACTGGATGCTGTCGTACGTGCAGACGCGGCTCGGCGAGCGCTTCGACATCGAACCCGGCGCGGACATGAAGGCGGCCATCGACACCGCCGAGGAACTGGGACTGGGAGTCGCGCTGGTCGACCGGGACATCCAGACCACCGTCCAGCGGTTCTGGGCGAGGCTGACGCTCCGCGAGAAACTCACGCTCGTCGGCAGTCTCATGGCCGAACTCGGGCCGCCGCTGACCGTCGGCTTCACCGTCGGCTCTGTCTTCGGCTTGCTGGGTGCCGTCCTCGCGACGACGCTCGGCGGGCCGTTGCTCCTCCCCGCCGGTGTCCTCTCTGGAACCATCGGCGGCACCGTCGTCGGCATACTGGACGCGGTGCTGGTTGGCGTCGTCGTCACGACACTGGTCGGAGTGCCCATCGCGGCGCTGCTGACCCGAGTGCGGGCCGGCGGCGAGGACGTCGAGGAGTTCGACCTCGAAGAACTGACCGACACCGACGTCGTCGGCGCGATGATGGAGGAGTTCCGCCGGTTCTCGCCCGGCGGCGCCGAGGCGCTCATCGACGAGCGAGACGCCTATATCGCCCACCGACTGGTCGGCCTCCGTGAGGCCGGCTACGACGTGGTGGCCGTCGTCGGTGCGGGCCACCGCGAGGGCATCGAGCACTATCTCGCACACCCCGAAGAACTGCCACCAATCGACTCACTCACCGGGAGAGAGACCGGGAGCCGGTTCTCGCTCTACAAGGTGGTCGGCTACCTCATCACGCTGGGCTTCCTGGCCTTCTTCGTGTTGCTCGCGATGGCGGGCGTCCGCGACACCTTCCTCCTGCAGGTGTTCGCCGCGTGGTTCTTCATGAACGGTATCGCCGCCGCGGGCCTCGCTCGCCTCGCCGGCGCTCACTGGAGCAGTTCGCTCGTCGGCGGCGGCATCGCGTGGATGACGAGCGTCAACCCCCTGCTGGCCCCGGGGTGGTTCGCCGGCTACGTCGAGCTGCGGTACATCTCGGTCAACGTCGGCGATATCGGCAAGCTCAACGAGATTCTGGCCGACGAGGAGGCCCCGATTCTGGACCTCGTCAAGCGCCTGCGGGCCGTCCCGCTGTTCCGACTCATCCTCATCGTCGCGATGACCAACGTCGGGAGCATGCTCGCGAGTTTCGCGTTCCCTGTCGTGGTGTTACCGTATCTCGCCACGCAGGACCGTGACGTGGCGTGGGTCGTCTCGAAGATGATAGAGGGTGCACAGAACAGCGCCGACCTCGTATGGGGGCTCGTAGCATGAATCTCACCTTCAGTCGGGACGAGGTGCAGGACCTGCTGATAGCGTGGCTCGCGCTCGGCGTGGCCTTCACGCTCCTCCTAGAGCGTGAGCTACGGTCAGCACTGCTCGGGCAGGTTGGCGGCCTGACCCTCTCGGCCGTCGTCCAGACGCTCGTCGTCTCACTGTTGACCGTCGGCGTCGGCTTCCTCCTCCACGAACTCGCCCACAAGGTGGTGGCGGTCAGATTCGGGCAGGTCGCGGCGTTCAAAGCCGACTATCGGATGCTCGGGTTCGCCATCGTCGGTGCGCTGATCGGCTTCCTCTTCGCCGCGCCCGGTGCCGTCGTCCACCGCGGGCGCATCACCGCGCGGGAGAACGGCCTCATCGCGCTGGCCGGTCCGGTGACGAACATCCTGCTGGCCGTCGTCTTCTTCGTCCCGTTCGTCGTCGCCCTCCTCGCGGGCACCTCCGGCATCCTCTGGGACCTCGCCCGCCGTGGCCTCCAGATAAACCTCTTTCTGGCGGGGTTCAACATGCTCCCGTTCGGGCCGCTCGACGGCCGGAAGGTGCGTGCGTGGAGTACGCTCGTCTTCCTCGCCGTCGCCGTCCCGTCGATTCTGCTGGCCGTCGGCGCGCTGTTCCTGATTCCGTTCTGAGCGGGCGCGAACGATGGCCTTTTGCCCGACCCACGCACCGTCTCGGGTATGACCGACGACACGAGCGAGGCCGACGCCTCGGAGGAAGCGGAGGGACTGACCTACGCCGAGACGGGCGTCGACATCGACGCGAGCGAGGCCGCGACGAAAGCGCTCATCGGCGCCGCCGGTGAGTTCGAAGGTGATTACGCGGGCCTCGTCGACATCGGCGACCAGTACCTCGCGCTCGCTACGGACGGCGTCGGGACGAAACTCCTCGTCGCCGAGGCCATCGGCGACTACTCCACTATCGGCATCGACTGCATGGCGATGAACGTCAACGACCTGCTCGCGGCCGGCGTCGAACCCGTGGCGTTCGTCGACTACCTCGCCGTCGAGACACCCGACGAGGAGACCAGCGAGGAGATCGGGGCCGGCCTCCGTGCGGGGGCGAAGCGGGCGGGTGTCGCCCTCGTCGGCGGCGAGACGGCGGTGATGCCGGACGTCATCAAAGGGCTGGACATCGCCGGCACCTGTGCCGGTCTCGCGCCGAAGGACGCGGTGTTCCCCGGCGAAGCGGAGACCGGCGACGTCCTGGTCGGGTGGCCATCCTCCGGCATCCACTCCAACGGCCTCACGCTCGCTCGCGAGGCCGTGACGCGGAATCACGAGTACACCGACCCCTTCCCCCCGAACCCGGACGTGACCATCGCCGAGGAACTGCTCACGCCGACGCGCATCTACAGCGAGGTACTGGAGCCGCTCCGCGACGTAGAGACCCACGCGGCGGCCCACGTCACCGGTGGCGGGTGGACGAACCTCACGCGGATGGGCGACCACCGCTACGAGATTACGGACCCGTTCGACCCGCAGGCGGTCTTCGGGTTCGTCCAGTCCGAGGGCAACGTCGACGACGAGGAGATGCACCGGACGTTCAACATGGGTACCGGGTTCGTCGCGGCACTCCCCGAGACGGACGCCGAAGCCGTAGTCGGGGCCTCCGAAGACGCACGAGTCATCGGGCACGTCGAAGAAGGTGACGGCGTCGTCGGCGTGCGCGGACTGGAACTGCGAGAGTGACTACTTAGACAGAGACGCGGTCTGACTCCGTCTCTTTCTCTGCGATGCGCAACTGAAGTGCCTGCCGCAGATGGTAGCGTGTGGTGTCGTCGTCGGCCTCCTCCAGCGCGGCTTCGAGGTGAGAATCGAGGGACGTCTGGGTGGGTTGCATAGGTGTGACGCTCGTGAGTCCAGCGAGCGAGCCTATATAACGATACGACCGTTTTGTCGGCGCTAACCGTTCTTAGGACCCGTATAATGTTTACAGGCGGGGTTTCAGCGCTGATACGGAGACCCCCGCTCCCCAGCGACGCAATAGTCGTCAGCTAACCGTCCGGGCCATGTCGGCCTCGGTGATAACGCCGACCGTCTGGCCGTCTTCGACGACCATCACGGCGGCGTTGTGGTTGAGGTAGGCGTCCACCTCGTCGATGGTGGCGTCGGGTTCGACCGTCGCGATAGACTCGTGCATCACCTCTGCGACCGGCAGGTCGCCGACGTTCTCCTCGGGTCGCTGGCGGATGTCGGAGTTGCCGATGAGGCCCTGTGGCGACCCGTCGCGGATGACGGGCACCTGCGAGTACCCTTTCTCGTCCATCAGTGCCTTGCTCTCGTGGACGGAGTCGTCCGGTTCGACGCTGACCACCGGGGAGTTCATCACGTCACGCGCCCGGACGATACCGCCCTCGGCCTCGTCGAGGGCGTTGACGATGCGGCGGAGCGTCGACAGTCGCGGGTCGACGTCTTCCCCTTCGATGCGGGCGATGAGCGGTTGTGAGACGTCCGCTCGCTCGGCGAGTTCGCTCTGGGTCAACTCCAGTTCGTTTCGCCGCTCCCGCAGGTCCTCGGGCGTCGGTAGTTCCATGCCCCTCTATAACTAGAGGTTATACAAAAAGCCACCGCCTCTCGGAGCCGCTCAGGCCTCGGCGCCGCTCTCCTCGTCTTCCTCGGTCTCGAACACTTCGATGACCTTCAGCGGGACGTCGCGGAGCGCGCCACCGATTTCGCTCTTCGCGATGCGCTGGGCGTGCTCCATGGACTCGGCGTTGAACACGTCCATCTCCAGCACCAGCCCGACGAGCGCGGTGTCGGCGGCGATGAACGCCGAGTCGAACGGTTCCCCACACGCCGGACATCCGGTCGCACCGACCTCGACCTCGACGTAGTCCATCTCGGCCTCGTTGAGGCGTTTCCCTGCTTCGCTCACCGCGACGCCGATGGCGTCGTCGATGTCGTCTACGTCACGGACCAGCCAGGCTGCTTCCATCGCAACGAGGTAGTTCATACACGTACTCTGGTGACCCGACTATTCGGTAGTTTTGGTTCGCGCCCGGCGCGCACCTCACCGTAACTATCGCCATAACTTATGCGAACGTCGACGCGTTCCAACGCGCCAGTTACGGTCGACCGGTCGAATCACACACATGTAGTTGCGTCTCGTACAAGTCCGGTTTAATCGCTGTACGGCGGCCCATCAGTCTGTCACGAACGATACGACGAACACGTGAGCCGGTCCGAAGAATTATATATGGGCTACTCCCTGCACTCTGCCGAGGGACGATGGAAGCCCGACTGTACACCGCAACGCTGCTCGCACTGTATCAACTCGCGCTGATAGCCGGCATCCTGCTGCTGCCGGTGGCGATGGTCACCGAACGGTTCGGCCTCAGCCTCCCCATCAACCGGGCCGTGGAGGGACTCGGAGACGCCTACGAACGGGCGAGCGCGTAAGCGGCGTCGGCGGTGGAGGCGGTCAGCCTCACCACAAGAAGAGGTTTTATCAGCGGCGGAGTGGTACCGGGCGGTAATGAGAGACACGACTCCCGACTTCTCACGCCCCCCGACCGCAGACGAGTTCCAGACCGACCCCTACGAACCCGAGGTCGGGTCCCTGCCCCAGCAGTCCGGGCAGGACGAGGAGAAGGTCAACAAGACCGGGACGACCACTATCGGTATCTCGACGACCGAAGGCGTCGTCATCGCGACGGACATGCGCGCCTCGCTCGGCGGCCGGTTCGTCTCGAACAAGAACGTCCAGAAGGTCGAACAGATTCACCCGAACGCCGCGCTCACGCTGGTCGGCAGCGTCGGCGGCGCCCAGTCGTTCATCCGGTCGCTCCGTGCCGAGGTCGACCTCTACGAGGCCCGACGTGGCGAGGACATGAGCATGCAGGCGCTCTCGACGCTCGCCGGCAACTTCGCTCGCGGCGGCCCGTTCTTCGCTATCAACCCCATCCTCGGCGGCGTCGACGACGACGGCCACCACGTCTACTCTATCGACCCCGCCGGCGGCGTCATGAAAGACGACTACACCGTCACTGGCTCGGGACTCACCGTCGCCTACGGGACGCTGGAGGACCGCTACGAGGACGACATGACCAACGAGAAAGCGCGCGAAGTCGCCGCCGCCTCCATCAAGGCCGCCGCCGAGCGTGACACTGGCTCCGGGAACGGCATCTACCTCGCGGACGTGACCAGCGAGGGCGTCGACATCCAGGGGTACGACTTCGACGAACTGCTGTAGGGTCGCTCTACCCGACGCGACGGGACAGAGCGGGAGAACTATACACGGACCGGACGCAGAGACGGGTATGGAACTGTTCGGGACCGCCGGAATCCGAGGGGACGTCGTCGAGCGAGTGACGCCCGAACTCGCCCTCGCCGTGGGCCGAGCGGCGGGCCGAGACGGCGACGAGTTCGCGCTCGGTCACGACGGACGGGTGAGTTCGCCGGCGCTGGCCGACGCGCTCGCCGCCGGTCTGGAGAGTGCTGGTACGGACGTGGTCCGCATCGGAGCAGTCCCGACGCCGGCGCTGGCATACGCATCGCGGAACCGACGGGGCGCGATGGTGACCGCGAGTCACAACCCGCCGGCCGACAACGGCATCAAACTGTTCGACGACGGCGAGGAGTACGACGGTGAGGCGGAGGCGACCGTCGAGCGGCGAGTCGAGGCGGACGCGGCCGCCACCCAGTGGGGCGAGTGGGGACGGTCGGCAGGGGCCGACGTACTGCCGGAGTATCGGGCCGCCGTCGCCGAGTACGCCCGCGGGTTCGGGGCAGACCCCGACGACCTGACCGTCGCGGTGGACTGTGGTAACGGGATGGCCGGCGTCGCGACGCCACAGGTACTCCGTGCCCTCGGGGCCGGCGTCGTCGCCACCGAGGCCAACGTCGACGGCTACTTCCCGAGTCGGGAGAGCAAACCGACGCCGGAGTCGCTCGCGAAGTTCCGGTCGTTCGTCGCCGCGTCGGACGCCGCGTTCGGGTTCGGGCACGACGGCGACGCGGACCGCATCGTCGTCGTCGACGGCGACGGCGAGGTGATCCACGAGGACACCGTACTCGCGATGCTGGCCGAGCACTACACGCGCGCCGCGGACGCCGGCGACCCCGTCGTGGTCACCACGCCGAACGCGTCGGGTCGCATCGACGAACGCGTCACAGCGGCGGGCGGCCGCGTCGAACGAGTCCACCTCGGCGCGCTCCACGAGGGTATCGCCCGCGAGCGGGCGGCCGGCGGCGACGAGACGGCGATAGTGTTCGCCGCGGAACCGTGGAAGCACGTCCACACGGCGTTCAGTGGGTGGATAGACGGCGTCGCGAGCGCGGCCGTCCTCACGCGCCTGTTCGCCGCCGAGAGCCTCGCGGAGCGCCGAGCGGTCGTCACCGAACGCCCGTACCGGAAGGTCAGCGTCGAGTGTCCCGACGACCGCAAGGCCGATGCGATGGCGACGGTCGGCGAGACGCTCCCCGAGGCCTTCCCGGCCGCCGAGGTGTCGACGGAGTACGGCGTGCGCCTCTCGTTCCCCGACGACTCGTGGACGCTCGTCCGTCCGAGCGGCACCGAGCCGTACGTGCGGGTGTACGCCGAGAGCGACGACGTCGACGCACTCGTCGAGGAGGTGCGGGCCGTCGTCGCGTCCGCTATCGATTCCGCCGGCGACGAGTGACGCCGTCGTCGGTGCCTATTTGCCGCGGCCGCCCGATCCGTCGGTATGGACGACCTGATGGACGCAGCACGGGAGGCCGTAGAAGCCTCCTACGCCCCGTACTCGGAGTACCGCGTCGGCGCCGCCATCGAGACGGCGGACGGCACCGTCTACACCGGGTGCAACATCGAGAACGCGAACTACAGCAACAGCCTCCACGCCGAGGAGGTGGCTATCGGGTCGGCGGTCAGGGACGGCCACCGCGAGTTCGTCCGTCTCGCCGTCTCCTCTGACAAGCGCGACGGTGTGACCCCCTGCGGGATGTGCCGACAGACGCTGGCGGAGTTCTGTGACGACGACTTCCCCATCTACACCGACGGCGAAGACGCCGCGGAGTACACCCTCGGCGAACTGCTCCCGACGACCATCACGCCCGGCCACCTCGACAGATGACGGGCGACAGCGAGGACCCGAACGACGAGGAACAGTACCACCTCGCCGTCGGGCCCGACGACGTGGCCGACAGCGTCCTCCTGCCCGGGAACCCCGAACGGGTCGAGAAGGTGGTCGCCGACTGGGACGACTACGAGGTGACCGGCCAGCACCGCGAGTACCGGACCGCGACCGGAACGCACGACGGGACGCCCATCTCCGTGACATCGACCGGTATCGGGTCGCCGTCGGCGGCCATCGCCGTCGAGGAACTGGCCCGTGTCGGCGTCGACACCCTGCTACGAGTGGGGTCCTGCGGGAGCATCCAACCGGAGGCAAGCGTCGGGGATTTGGTCATCACGACCGGTGCGGTCCGGCAGGAGGGGACGAGCAAGGAGTACGTCCGCGAGGACTACCCGGCGACCGCCGACCACCGCGTCGTCTCGGCGCTCGTCGCCGCCGCCGAGGAACTGGGCTACGACTACCACCTCGGCGTCACCTGCTCGACCGATAGCTTCTACGCCGGGCAGTCACGCCCCGGGTTCGACGGGTTCGAGGCCCGCGACAGCGACGCCAAAATCGACGAACTCCGACAGGCCGGCGTCGTCAACTTCGAGATGGAGGCGGCGAGCATCCTCACGCTCGCCAGCATCTACGGCCTCCGGGCCGGCGCGGTCTGTACCGTCTACGCCAACCGCGAGACGGGCGAGTTCCGGACCGAAGGCGAGCGCAAGGCGACGAAGTGCGCCAGCCTCGCCGTCACCTACCTCCAACGGATGGACGAGGCCGTCGAAGAGGCGGACGCCGACGGGTGGCACGCCGGGCTCTCCATCGAGCGATAGCCTCGCTGTCACGCGTTCGCAAACCACCAGAAAACTCATCTTTCGGCCTGCTGGAACGACCCGTATGGGGGATGCGAATCGGGAGAACCGGAGACTGTGGGACGCGTGGAGCGACGACCATCAGGCGCTGTGGAACGCGGCGACTGCCGAGGGTGGGCTTCCACCGGTGTACTCGCCGTTGCCCGACCCCGAGTCGATGGCGGACTGGCAGGCCGACCGGTTGCCGGCCCGCGAAGACACGGCGTTCGTCGAACTGGGCTGTGGCGGCGGGCAGGGAACGGTCGGTGCCGCTCGCGACGGCGTCGAGAGGGCCGTCGGTGTCGACTTCTCTATCGAGCAACTCCGCCACGCGGTTCGCCTCCGAAACCTGTACGGCGTCGACGCCCGGTTCGTCACGGGCGACGTGACGGACGTGCCACTCGCCGACGACGCGTTCGACGTGGCGTACTCTGGGTTCGTCTACTTCATGGTCGAGGACATCGCGGCGGCACTCGGGGAGGCCCACCGCCTGCTCCGGGATGGGGGCGTACTCACCTTCGACGTACCCCACCCCTTCCACGAACTGTTCGACCCGGAGACGCTGGCCCTCGAACGGAGTTACCACGCCACCGGGCCTCGCCGCGACAAGCACGACGAGGTATTACACGAGGACATCGTCGTCTTCGACCGAACTGTGGGTGACCTCCACGCGGCACTAGTCGACGCGGGATTCACCGTGAAGGAAGTGTACGAAGTCCCGCAGAGCGACGACCCGGACGACTACGACGAGGACCCCGGCGGCAGTTCGTCGCCGGAGCTACGAGCGAAGGTGCCGCGCACGCTCGGGTTCTGGGCCGTCGCGGACTGAGTGGCCCGGCGGTGGCCGAGAGCGGCCTCCGTGCCGCGACGACGGGGGAGGGCAGGCCCCGAGCAGATAGCGAGCAGAATACGGGGCGGCCAGCATCCGGCGGCTACGCCGCCGGTTCAGACGTGGCGCGCGGACTACCGTGCCGAAGGCGCGACAGGAGCACGCCGCGATTTTCCCCACGTTTTTGCACGACTGAGGGCGCCGCAGGCGCCCGAGGGAGTTGCAAAAAGTGGTCGCTACATGTCCGGCCACGCCTTCGCGGCGCGACCGATGCCGGTGACGTCGGCTATCCAGCGGGCGGCGATGCCCTTCTTCAACACCTTCGCCGGGAGGCCGCCGAACGTGTCGATGGGCATGCCCATCACGTCGTGGGCGACGGCCTCCTCGCCGACGGAGATGACCGTCCCCTTGTCCTTGTGGGTCCAGGTCTTCAGGGGCTGGCCGCGGACCGAGCGGGCGAGGTTCTCGCCGGCGACTTCGGCGGCCTGCCACGCGGCCTGTGCCGTCGGCGGGGCCGGCTGTTCGCCGGGCTGGTCGATGAGGGCGCAGTCGCCGATGGCGAACACGCGCTCGTTCTCGGTCTGGAAGTCGCCCTCGGAGTGGATGCGGTGGTTGCGCTCGTCTTTCTCCAGGTCGACGTCGCGCACGCAGTCGCGGCCGGTGATTCCGCCGGTCCAGATGAGGGTGTCGTAGTCGAGTTCCTCGTCGTCGCCGATGTACACCGTCTCCTCGTCGACTTCGCCGATGAAGTCGCCGGTGAGGATGTTCACGTCGGCCGCTTCCAGCCGCTTGCGCAGGGCACCCTGCAGTTCGGGGTCGTTGCCCGGGAATATCTCGTCGAGACCTTCGACGAGGTGGATGTCGATGGGTGCGCGGTGGTTGTCACGGAACTCGGCGATTTCGCCGGCCGTCTGGATGCCCGAGAGGCCGGCACCGCCGACGATGACCTGTGCCGGGTCGCTCTGGGAGGCTTCGCGGGCCGCCGTCTGAATCGCGTCGTGGATGCCCAGCGCATCGTCGAGGCTCTTCAGCGTGTGGGCGTACTCTCTGAGGCCGTCGATGCCGAAGAAGGCCGTCTGGGAACCGAGTCCGACGAGGAGGTAATCGTACTCGACGTCGTCGCCGGATTCGAGTTCGACGAGTCGGTCCTCGGTGTCGATGTCGACGACCGTATCCTGGACGAAGTTCGTCGTCGGCTGTTTTATCTCGTGGACGGGGATGGCGACCTTATCCTGGACAGATGGGTCCCGGATGCACCGGTGGGACTCGTGGAGGACGAGGTGGTAGTCCGTGTCGGAGATCCACGTGACGTCGGCTTCACCGTTCAGTTCGTCTTCGAGGCTCTTGATGGCGCCTGCACCGGCATACCCCGCACCGAGTACGACGACCTTGTCGCTCATACTGGCGACTCCGGGAGCGGGTGATACAAAGGCTACGAAATCGCCGTCAGAGAACGCTCCACCTCAGTAATTAATCGTCGACGACATAGCTGTGGGGTGGGACCGCTACCGGACGTTCGAGCGCCGCGAACGGACAGAGGAGACAGAGAGAAGAACCGACGACCGAATCAGTGTTCGGGCTCGCCGGCGGGGGCGCGCATGTCGTCGATAGCGAGGATGAGTTTGTTGTTCGTGTCGTCTTTCCCCTCGAGCGTCCCGATAATCTGGAGCTTCGAGAGCGGCGTCGGCCCGACGGTGACCGAGTCGCCTTCGTGGAACTCCGAGAGCGACCCCTGAAGCTGAATCTCGGCGCGGCACTCCTCGGGGTGGTGGACGCTCGTGAGATCGATCTCCTCGACGTTCGCGTGTTCGACGAGATCGCCGTTGTGTCGGAGGGGTACTTCGGCGGCCTGATCCATGTCCTGAATCTGGAGCGCGTCGTAGGCCGTCGCGGTCGGCTTGTAGCCGCCCTTCGGGCCGGGGACGCCCTCGACCAGTTGCAGGGCCTTCAGGCTCTGCATCTGGTTGCGGATGGTGCCGGGGTTGCGGTCGACCTTCTCTGCGATATCTTCGCCTTTCACTGCACTCTCGCTCTCCCTGTACAGGTTCACGAGTTCCTGCAGAATATTTTTCTGACTGGGTGTCAGCTCGATTGAAGACATAGTATGTCGTTCGGTACAGCCGTTCTTAAAAGCGACGGTGCTCCACGTCGTTCGGGGCTCTCGTCACCGAGTTTTGCGTTCCGACTGGAAAGAATAAAACGACACCCGCCTACTGGTTGGTCGGCCTGCCACACCTACGAGCGGACAGCGGTTCCGGTGACCGCTGGCGTCAGGTTGTGGGGTCGTATCGGGCCGGAGTAGTGGCGGCGGACGGCGACGTCGTTGCACTAGACGACGGTTGTGGGGAACAGCGGAGACGCCGCTGGAGGCGGGCGTCGAAAGCGTCTGTGATCAGTACGAGTAGGCTCCCGACCTACGCCTCCGGGCGCTCGATGCCCGAGAACTCGAGCCTGGCGCCGCCGTTCGCTCCGTTCGTCGCCGAGATGTCCCAGCCGTGTGCCGCCGCGATCTCCTGGACGATGGAGAGGCCGAACCCCGTCCCGTCGGCGGACGTGGTGTACCCGGCGTCGAACAGGTCGTCGACGTCCGCGTCGGGAAATCCGGAGCCGTCGTCCTCGACGTAGAAGCCGGGGCCGGTGTCGAGCGGGCCGACCCGAATCGTGACCGACGGCCCGCCGTGTTCGATGGCGTTTCTGAAGACGTTCGCCAGCATCTGTCTGAGGCGACTCTCGTCGCCGAGTATCGTCCCGAGGCTGCCGGCGCGTTCGACCGTCGCGTCGGGGGCGTCGACCGACGACCACGTCACGTCGACGACGTCGTCCAGATCCACGGGTGACGGCGTCACGACCTGCGTCCCCTGTCTGGCGAGGGCCAACACGTCTTCGACGAGTTCGTCGATTCGTTCGAGCGCGCTCTCGACGCCGTCGAGGTTCTCGACCAACTCCTCGTCGTCCTCGGCATCCCGAGCGAGTTCGAGTCGCAACATCGCCAACTGCAGTGGGTTGCGCAGGTCGTGACTCACCATGTCGGCGAAGCGATTCAACCGCTCGTTCTGCCGTTTGACCTGTTCCTGGCGTTCCTTTCGTTCGGAGATGTCACGCGTGACGCCGATGAGGCCGACGACGTCACCGTTCGGGTCGCGCCACGGCACCTTCGAGGTGAGGTTCCACTGGTCGAGCATCGGGAGGTACTCGACCTTGTCGAGGACCGACGTGTCCGCCTCCATGACGTGCATGTCCTCGAGATAGGCTCGCCGGGCGTGGCGGTTGGCTACGAGACCGATTTCGGGGTCGGTCTTCCCCAGAAACTCGTCCAGTTCGTCTTCGAAGTAGCCGGCACTCACGTACCGGTGACGACCCTGTTCGTCTTTGACGAAGAGGTGGACCGGAATCGATTCGAAGATTGTGTCGAACAACCTGCTCTTGTGGAGGAGTTCGGCGAGGTGGGCGCGGTCGATGCCGTCTCGAAGCAACCGGTCGACCGTCTCGTCGTCGACGTTCGGGACGAACGCCCCCGCTGGGTCGGCGGTCGTGTGTTCGTCGCCGATGTCGTCGTCGATGCGCTCGTCCGCTATCGCGGTCGCCAGCGTGTCGAACGCCGCCGGACCCTCGTGGACGACGAACTCGTCGACGGCGGTACCGACCGCGCGCGAGGCTGCCGACTCGCTGTCCGGACTCACGAACAGAATCACGGGGAGACAGGGGTGGGTCTCACAGATCCGTTCTGCGGCCTCGATACCGTCGAACTGTTCGGCGCGATGCGCGACGACCAGACAGTCGATGTCGGGCCACGCCAACCGATCGAGCGCGTCCTCTACCGACGTGGCGGCGTAGACAGTCACGTCCGCCCGGGACTCGAGTTCCCGTGTGACGGTCGTAACGCGTGACTCGACGGTGTCGAGGTAGAGGACGTGATCAGCGGCGGCGCTCTCGTCGTGCCCCATCGATGACGATGCTTACCGTGGCGGCAACTTAACTGGTGCCCCCGTCCTTTATCCGCTGGACCGACAACCGTCGATATGGACAGGACAGTTCGCGTGCTCGGTGTTCCGATGGACCTCGGCGCAGACCGCCGGGGCGTCGACATGGGGCCCTCGGCGATACGATACGGCGGGCTCGCAGACCAGTTGGAGGCCCTCGGGATGGCCTGCGTCGACGGCGGCGACCTCGCGGTGCCCCGGCCGGAGGAGCGGGACCCCGACGCCGACCAACCGAGCGGGGGGCGGGCGAAGTTCCGTCGGGAGACGGGCGAAGTGTGTCAGGACGTCAGGACCGCGGTTCGGGCCACCATCGACGACGGTGAGTTTCCGCTGGTCCTCGGGGGTGACCACTCCATCGCCATCGGGACCGTCGCCGGCGCCGCCGACCCCGACGAGTCGCTGGGCATCGTCTGGTTCGACGCGCACGGCGACTTCAACACCCCGCAGACGACGCCCAGCGGGAACATCCACGGGATGTCGCTGGCCGCTATCCTCGGCAAGGGGTCGTTCGCCGACGAGGCGTGGGCACACACCCCCGCAGTCAGCGAGGAGAACGTCGTGTTGGTCGGGCTACGGGACGTCGACGACCGGGAACGCGACCTCCTCAACGAGAGCGACGTGACGGCCTACACGATGTCGGACATCGACGCCCGGAGCGTCCCCTCGGTGGTGGAGGAAGCGCTGGACATCGCCACCGACGGTACCGACGCCATCCACGTCTCGCTGGACCTCGACTGGCTTGACCCGACGGAGGCGCCCGGCGTCGGGACGCCGGTCCGTGGCGGCGTCTCCTACCGGGAAGCCCACGTCGCGATGGAGTACGTCGCCGAACGGCGCGAGGCGATTCGCTCGATGGAACTGGTCGAGGTGAACCCCATTCTCGACGACCACAACCGGACGGCGGAACTCGCCTGCGAACTGGCCGCGAGCGCCTTCGGAAAGGTCGTCCTCTAGGGACGGACGTAGCTGTCGAGACCGGCGTAGTCCGCGATGATGCCGCCGGCGCCGCTGTCGACCGCTCGTCGAGCGTCTTGCCAGTCCTCGACGGTCCAGACGTTTCGGGACGCATCGAGGTCGGCGGCGACGCCCGCCAGTCGGTCGCCGCTCGCACCGTCGACGGCCGAGAGCGGGAGGTTGACCGCGTCGACGTCGTACCGTCGAGCGACCGCGCATCCAGCAGTGACGCTATCCGGGGCGACGAGGACGGCGACGGGCGCGTCGGGTGCCCGTGTTCGCAGTGCGGAGATAGCCCCCTCGTAGAACGACGAGTAGACGACGTCGGCCCCGAACTGGTCGACGACGCCGACGACGGACTCGACGAACGGCGCCCACCGCTCGGTCGCTCGTTCTCTCGCGTCGGCGTCGAGCGCTGTCGCCGGCCGAGTGGCGTCGCTCCCGGGGTTCTTCAACTCCACGTTGACGGTGACGTGCGCTGGAACAGCGCTCAACACGGCCTCCAGCGTCGGGACTCGCTCGTCCGTCCCGAGAACTCGTGCTCCGGTCACGGTCGCCGTCGACTGTCTCCAGACGACGCCGGTGCCGTCGGTGATACCGCGACTCTCCCCCCGACCGTCGAGTCGTCTGTCGTGGAACACCACCACGTCGCCGTCGGCGGTGGCCTGTACGTCTATCTCGACGGCGTCGGCGCCGTCGGCCGCGGCCGCCTGTACGGCGGCGACGGTGTTCTCGGGGTACTGACCCGCGAACCCGCGGTGCGCGACGACGGTGGGCGTCGTCACGGTTGTCCCCCCGGATTCCGGGTCGACCGGTGTCTCATAGGCCTCGTTCGCGGGCGCTCGCCGTCAGTGTGGGGGTCGAAACCGTGCGAAAGAGGCCGTCCGCTCGCGAGTTACGTCTCGTCGGTCGCCGCCGGCACGACGGTCACACTCGCGACCCGGTCGTCTCCCTCCACGTCCATGATGGTGACACCCTTCGTGTTCCGGCCGACCTGCGAGACGTCGCCGGCGCGGATACGCATGATCTGGCCGTCCTCGGACATGATGACGAGGTGGTCGTCGTCGCGGACCGCCTTGGCAGTCGACACCGGGCCGTTGCGGTCGTCGGTCTTGATGTCGATGAGGCCCTGTCCGTAGCGGGACTGCGGGCGGTACTCCGAGAGCGCGGTGCGTTTCCCGTAGCCGTTCTTCGTGACGGTCAGGAGCGACCGGTCGTCGTCGTCGGTGGTCGCGACCATCGCGGCGACCCGGTCGTCGTCCTGCAGTTTGATACCGTGGACGCCGCGGGCCGAGCGCCCCATCTCGCTGACCTCGTCCTCGTCGAAGCGGATGGTCATCCCCTGTTCGGTGGCGATGACGAGGTCACCGGTGCCGTCGGTGACGTCGACGTCGACGAGTTCGTCGCCGTCTTCCAGTTTGGCCGCCCGGATACCCGTCGAGAGGATGTTCTGGAAGTTGTCACAGCCGGTCCGCTTGACGTACCCCTGCCGGGTGACCATCGTGATGCACTCGTCGGCCTCGAACTCGTCGGTGGAGACGACGGCGGTTATCTCCTCGCCGTCGTCCAGCGAGAGGAGGTTGATGGCCGACTTCCCGCGGGCGGTGCGGGACATCTCCGGCACCTCGTAGGTCTTCAGCCGGTAGACCTGCCCCTGGTTGGTGAAACAGAGCAGGTAGTCGTGGCTGTTGGCCCGGAACACCTTCGAGACGCGGTCACCCTCTTTGGGGTCGGCGCCGATGATACCCTTCCCGCCTCGGTTCTGCGGGTCGAACTGCTCGACGGGCATCCGTTTGATGTAGTCGTCCTCGGTGACGACGACGATACAGTCTTCCTCGGGGATGAGGTCCTCGTGGGTGACCTGCCCCTCGTCCTCGATGATGCTGGTCCGCCGGTCGTCGTCGTACTCGTCTGTGACCTCGCGGAGTTCGTCCTTGATGACGCCGTCGAGTTTCGCCTGACTGTCGAGGACGGCTTCGAGGTACTCGATGGTGTCCTGCACTTCGGCGTACTCCGCTTCGATTTCCGCCGACTCCATCGAGGTGAGCGAGCCGAGTTGCATCCGGACGATGTGGGCGGCCTGCTCCTCCGAGAAGTCGAACGACGTCTGCAAGCCAGCGCGGGCGGCGTCACGGTCCTCGCTGTTGCGGATGAGGTCGACCACGTCTTCGACGTTCTCTAGAGCCTTCAGTCGGCCTTCGAGGATGTGTGCGCGGTCCTCGGCCTCGGCGAGGTCGTGTTCGGAGCGGCGGCGGACGACCTCGCGGCGGTGTTCGACGTAGTACTCGAGGGCCTCCTTCAGCGAGAGGACCTTCGGTTGGCCGTCGACCAGCGAGAGGTTGATGACGCCGAAGGTGGATTCGAGGTGGTGGTCGAGTAGCCGGTTCTCGACCACGTCGACGTTCGCGCCGCGTTTGAGTTCGACCACGATGCGGACGCCGTTGCGGTCGGACTCGTCGCGCAGGTCCGAGATGCCCTCTATCTTCCCCTCGTTGACGTCGTCGGCGATGCGTTCGACGACGCGGGCCTTGTTCTCCTGATACGGGAGTTCGCTGATGACGATGCGGCCCTCCTCGCGGTCGACCTCGTACTCGGCCCGCACGCGCAGGCGACCGCGACCGGTCGTGTACGCCGAGTAGATGGCGTCGCGGCCGACGATGTTGCCACCGGTCGGGAAGTCCGGTCCCTTGACGTGTTCCATCAGGTCCTCGACGGTGCAGTCCGGGTTGTCGATGAGGTGTATCGTGGCGTCGACGAGTTCGCCGAGGTTGTGCGGCGGGATGTTGGTCGACATCCCGACGGCGATGCCCGACGACCCGTTGAGCAGGAGGCTCGGCACCTTCGACGGGAGGACGTCCGGTTCCTGCAGTCGGTCGTCGTAGTTGCTGGAGAAGTCGACGGTGTCCTTCTCGATGTCCTCGAGGAGTTCCTCCGCGATGGGGGCCATCCGGGCCTCCGTGTACCGCATCGCCGCGGGTGGGTCGCCGTCCATCGACCCGAAGTTCCCCTGCCCGTCGACGAGCGGGTACCGCATCGAGAAGTCCTGTGCCATCCGGACGAGCGTGTCGTAGATGGCGCTGTCGCCGTGTGGGTGGTAGTCACCCATCGTCTCGCCGACGATGGAGGAGGACTTCCGGTGGCTAGAGCCGGAGGAGACGCCCATCTCGTGCATCGCGTAGAGGATGCGGCGATGGACCGGTTTCAGACCGTCGCGGACGTCCGGGAGCGCCCGACCCGCGATGACCGACATCGCGTAGTCGATGTAGGACTGCTCCATCTCGTCCTCGATGCGGACGTGTTTGATCTGCTCTGCAGGCGCGTTGGTGTCGTCGGATACGTCCGAACTCATATGTCGACCCACTCCGCTTCAGGCGAGTGCTCCTTGATGAACTCCTTCCGTGGCTCGACGGCGTCGCCCATCAGGATGTTGAACATCCGGTCGGCGGCCGCCGCGTCCTCGATGGTAATCTGCTTCAGGATACGGTTCCCCGGGTCCATCGTCGTCTCCCACAGCTGTTCGGGGTTCATCTCCCCGAGGCCCTTGAACCGCTGGACCTGCGTCGGGTTGCCGTCGCACTTCTCTTCGACGATACGGTCCCGTTCCTCCTCGGTCATCGCGTCGTACGTCTCACCCCGGTAGCGGATGCGGTACAGCGGGGGCTGGGAGGCGTAGACGTAGCCCGCTTCGATGAGGGGCTTCATGTGCCGGTAGAGGAGCGTCAGCAAGAGGGTGCGGATGTGCGCACCGTCGACGTCGGCGTCCGTCATCATGATTATCTTCTCGTAGCGGAGGTCCTCGATGTCGAACTCGTCGCCGATGCCCGTCCCGAGCGCGGTGATGAGGTTTCGAATCTCGTCGTTCTCCAGAATCCGGTCCAGTCGGTGTTTCTCGACGTTCAGAATCTTCCCCTTGATAGGGAGGATGGCCTGAAACTCGGGGTTCCGGCCCTGTTTCGCGCTGCCGCCGGCGGAGTCGCCCTCCACGACGAACAGTTCGGCTTTCTCCGGGTCACGGGTCTGACAGTCGGCGAGTTTGCCGGGGAGCGCCGTCGAGTCCAGCGCGGACTTCCGGCGCGTGAGTTCCTCGGCCTTCTTCGCGGCCTTGCGGGCCTTCGCCGCCTCGACGGCCTTGCCGATGATGGCCTCGGCGGTGTCGGGGTTCTCCTCGAAGAAGGTCGCGAGGCCGTCGTGCATGGCCGACTCGACGATGCCCCGGACCTCGCTGTTGCCGAGTTTCGTCTTCGTCTGGCCCTCGAACTGCGGGTCGGGGTGCTTGACGGAGATGACTGCCGTCAGTCCCTCCCGGATGTCGTCGCCTTTCAGCGTGTCGTCTAAGTCCTTCAGCAGGTTGTTGTCGGTCGCGTAGTCGTTGACGACGCGCGTCAGCGACGTCTTGAACCCGGTGAGGTGGCTCCCGCCCTCGCGCGTGTTGATGTTGTTCGCGAAGGCGTGAATCGACCCCTGCAGGTCTGCGGTCCCCTGCATGGCGATTTCGACCTGCACGACGCCGTCGGCTATCTCCTCCTCGTCCTCGAAGTAGACGACGTCGTCGTGGAGGGGGTCTTTCGTCTCGTTGAGGAACTCGACGAACTCCTTGATACCGCCCTCGTACTCGAACGTCTCCGTCTTGCCGTCGCGTTCGTCGGCGATGGTGATGGCGACGCCGGAGTTGAGGAAGGCGAGTTCGCGCAGTCGGGATTCGAGCGTCGAGTAGGCGAACTCGCCCGTCTCGAAGATTTCGTCGTCGGGCCAGAACCGAACCGTGGTGCCCGTCTCCTCGTCGGGTTCGAGGTCGCGAATCCGCTCGAGTTCGTACTCGGGTTCGCCGTGGTCGAAGCGCTGTCGCCACAGCGCCCCGTCGCGCTTGACGTCGACCTCCAGCCACTTCGAGAGGGCGTTGACCACGCTCACACCGACGCCGTGGAGGCCGCCGGAGACCTGATAGGACTTGTTGTCGAACTTCCCGCCGGCGTGGAGGATGGTCATGACGACTTCGACGGCGGGGCGGCCGTGTTCCTCGTGTTCGTCGACGGGGATACCGCGCCCGTCGTCGCTGACGGAGACGGAGCCGTCGTCGTGTATCGTCACTTCGATGTTGTCACAGTAGCCCGCGAGGGCCTCGTCGATGGCGTTGTCGACGACTTCGTAGACGAGATGGTGGAGACCACGGGCGTCCGTGGACCCGATGTACATCGCAGGCCGTTTCCGCACGGCCTCCAGCCCTTCTAAGGTCTGGATAGACTTTGCGCCGTACTCATCAGACTCTCCTGACATAGGAATTGATTCTCCCTAGCAGTGCACCCTTCATAAAACTCCCGCACGCGCGTGTGCGCGCCGGCCAAAAGCTATTTAATCGGGGCCTACCGCCCCGCCCGTCGCCGCGTCGGTGCCCCGTTCACTTTCACTGTGGTGGCGATTACCTTTTAACCCCGACGGCGGTACCTATCGCACGACATGACCTCGTATCAGTCGCGACTCGGGGAAGGCGAGGGCATCGCCGAGGAGTTGGCCGAATCACAGCGGGCCATCTCCATCGCCGAGTTCTTCGAGAAGAACAAGCACATGCTGGGGTTCGACTCGGAGGCCCGAGCGCTCGTCACCGCCGTCAAGGAGGCGGTGGACAACGCGCTCGACGCCTGCGAGGAGGCCGGCATCAAGCCCGACATCTACGTCGAGATACAGGAGGCCGGTGACTACTACAGACTGGTCGTCGAGGACAACGGCCCCGGCATCACGAAAGAGCAGTTGCCGAAAATCTTCGGGAAACTCCTCTACGGGTCACGGTTCCACGCGCGCGAGCAGAACCGCGGCCAGCAGGGTATCGGTATCTCCGCCGCCGTTCTCTACTCTCAGCTCACCTCCGGCAAGCCCGCGAAGATTACCTCTCGACCGAAGGGTCAGGCCGACGCCCAGTACTTCGAACTCATCGTCGACACCGACACCAACGAACCCGAGATCAGCGTCGACGAGTCTACCTCTTGGGAGCGGCCCCACGGGACCCGAATCGAACTGGAGATGGAGGCCAACATGCGCGCACGCAACAGCCTCCACGACTACATACAGGACACGGCCGTCGTCAACCCCCACGCCCGCATCGAGTTCGACGAACCCGGTCTCGACGAACCGCTGAAGTTCGAACGTGTCGAGGGCGCACAACTCCCCGACGAGACGGAGGAGATTCGCCCACACCCCCACGGCGTCGAACTCGGGACGCTCCTGAAGATGCTCGAAGCCACCGACTCGTACTCTATCTCCGGATTCGTCCAGGGGGAGTTCACGCGCGTCGGCGGGAAGACGGCCGACAGCATCGTCGCGAACTTCAACGACCGGCACTTCGGCCGCGGGATGGCGTGGAAACCGCCCCAGACCCACGAGGACGCGGATATCGAGACGGCCGTCGAGGACGCCGTCGCCAACAAGGACGCTACCGCGACGGCCGAGTTCGCCGCCGCCGTGAGCGACGCCGTCCACGACCGGGACCGGGTCGCCCACCACGAAATCGAGGCCATCGTCGCCGACGCCGCCGAGACGGTCGAAGCCGACCACGACACGACGTTCGGGTCGACGGTCCGGGAGAACGCCGTGGAGGCCGCGTGGCACTGCGTCACCGCCGAGCGGTCCAGCGACCTCTACGAACTGGTCGACGCGGCGACGACGGTCCGGAAGGACGACGCGGCCGTCGAGGGCCTCGCGAGCAGACTGGCCGAGAAGTTCGACGGCGACGGCCCCCACCGACTGACACGGGACGAGTTCCGGAAGTACGTCGACCGAGCGGCCGACATGACCGAAGAGCACGACGACGCCACCTTCGGCGAGACGGCCCGCGAGAACGTCGTCGACGAACTGTGGGGCGCGGCCGTCCCGGTTCCGGACGACCCGCCCAACGTCTCGGCGGTGGCCGACGACCGGGACACCGCCAGCCGACTGCTGGACGCGATGCGGGAGACGGACATCATCGCCCCGCCGACGGACTGTCTGGCACCCATCGGCGCCGAACTCGTCGAGGAAGGCCTGCGGAAAGAGTTCGAGGCGGACTTCTATGCTGCCTCGACGCGGGACGCCTCGGTCCACGGCGGCGACCCGTTCATCGTCGAGGCCGGCATCGCCTACGGCGGTGACCTGCCCGCCGAAGGGAGCGTCGACGTGATGCGCTTTGCGAACCGCGTCCCCCTTGTCTACCAGCGGGGTGCCTGTGCCACGACGGACGTAGTCAAGAACATCAACTGGCGTAACTACAACCTCGACCAACCGGGCGGGTCCGGTATCCCGAACGGCCCGGCGGTCATCATGGTCCACGTCGCCTCGACGAACGTCCCCTTCACGAGCGAGTCCAAAGACGCCATCGCGAACGTCCCCGAGATGGAAGACGAGATAGAACTCGCCATCCGGGAGGCCGCCCGCGAACTCAAGAGCTACCTCAACAAGCGCCGGTCGCTCCAGCAGCGCCGAGAGAAACAGGACAAACTCGCGACCATCCTGCCGGAGATGGCCGAGAAGTTGACCGAGGTCACCGGGAGCGACGAGTTACACATCGACGACTCGCTGGCCCGCATCATGAACAACGTCCTCGTCGAGCGAGAGGTCGAGGACGGGACCGTCCGTCTCGTGGTCGAGAACAACGACGACACGAACGCCGACGTCGACCTGACCGACATCGTCACCGCCGAACCGCAGGACACCAACGGCGCGACGGTCGTCGAGATGGACGGCGAGTGGTTCGTGAAGTGGTCGCCGACCGTGGCGGCCGACGAGCGGGCGGTACTGGAGTACAGCGTGGCAGACGACGCCGAGTTCACCGTCTCCGTCGACGGTGTCGAGGACGAGAAACTGACGGTGGACGCCTAACATGAGTTCAGAGAGTACCACACCAGACAGCGAGGAGGCCCGCGAGAAACTCATCGACCTCGCGGCCGAGTTCTACGACCAGTTCGCCGACGGGGACGTCCCGACGATGACGATTCCCACCCGGACGAAGTCCAACATCGAGTACGACGAGGACAAGGACGTCTGGGTGTACGGCGACCGCACCTCCACGCGGTCGGCCAAGACCGTCTCCGGGGCCGAGAAGCTCCTGAAGGCGACCTACACCATCGACTTCCTCGCCCAGCAACTCGAAGAGGACCGCTCGTCGACCCTGCGTGAACTGTACTACCTCTCGGAGTCGTGGGACCTCGAAGCGGCGCAGTTCAACAGTCAGGACGAGTCAAACGACCTCGTCGAGGACCTGGAGATCGTCTCGGAAGTCACCCGCGAGGACTTCCACATGCGCCCAGAGGAGTCCGGGGCGACCATCATGGGGCCCCTGAAACTCCGCGAGCAGACCCGCCGGGGCGAACGCGAGATCCACTGTCAGAAAGACGTCGGCGAGGGCGGCTACCAGATTCCGAACAACCCCGACACCATCGAGTTCTTAGAGAACGACGCCGACTTCGTCCTCTGCGTGGAGACCGGTGGCATGCGCGACCGACTGGTCGAGAACGGCTTCGACGAGGAGTACAACGTCATCGTCGTCCACCTCAAGGGCCAGCCCGCACGGGCGACCCGGCGCATCACCAAGCGACTCCACGACGAACTCGACCTGCCGGTCGTGGTGTTCACCGACGGTGACCCGTGGTCGTACCGCATCTACGGTTCCGTCGCGTACGGTTCTATCAAGTCGGCCCACCTCTCGGAGTATCTGGCGACGCCGGCGGCGCAGTTCGTCGGCATCCGGCCGGCCGACATCGTGGAGTACGACCTGCCGACGGACCCCCTGTCCGACTCGGACGTCAACGCGCTGGAGTCCGAACTGGAGGACCCGCGCTTCCAGACGGACTTCTGGAGAGAGCAGATAGAACTCCAGCTCGACATCGGGAAGAAGGCCGAACAGCAGGCGCTCGCCTCGCGGGGCCTCGACTTCGTCACCGACACCTACCTGCCCGAACGGTTGACGGAGATGGGCGTCCTCTGAGGGCACCGACGTTCTCTCGACATCCGAAGGGCTATCTTTTGATGCGAGTACGGCGAGCTGATGAGTGGCGACGGTGACGGCGGGTGAGCTGGTACGCCTCACCGACGTGACGACCGGAGACCGGGTGCCCATCCGGTGTGCGGCCGAGACTGAGAGCGAAGTGCTGCTCGATACGCGGGTCCGAGCGAGTGTCGACAGCCTCCGCCACGGAAGCGTCAGTCGGTTTTGGAGCCGTCCCGCTCGTCGTCGAACACCGACCGTCCGGTCAGATGGCTCGGCAAGTGGGCTCGTACGTCGACTAGGTCCGCGAGGGACGGGGCGACGGCGCGCGCGTCCACCGGGTCTCCGACCGACGGCGTCGGCGTGGCGGGACCACCGAGTGCGAAGATGCCCATCGTCTCCGGGTCGACGCGCCCGTGGGACCCGCCGACGAGCGAGGGGTCCATCGAGACCATCCCCTCGTCGCCGAGGAACAATTCACAGGGGTCGAACCCCGGCTTGTCGTGGATGTCGACGTCGGTCGCGTACGGAGGGGTTCGGCCGTCTCGCTCCCACCAGTAGTACTGGAACCACGCCGATTCGTCCGCGACGAGGACGAAGTCGCCGGCGTCGGGGTGGTCGATTCCCAAGGCGCGTTTCTCCGCGTCTCCGAGGACGGTATCGACGCCGTCGAGTCCCGCGAGTTCGTCTCTGACCGCGCCCCGTACCCGCCGGTCGGCGTACACGTGGCCGACCTGATGGTCCACGACGGCGAACGCGTCCGAGTCCGGGAGGTCGACGTCTCCGTCCGCGCCGACGGTCAGATAGCCCTCACGGGCCAGTACTCTGTTCGGGAACACAGGGCTGTCGACGTCGTGGAAACCGTACTCGCTCAGGACTGCGACCGCCGTCTCGCCCCATCTATCGGTCGCTCGGAGGTGTGTGAGGAACGACCCGACCATCTCGTCCACCGTTTCGACGGCAACAGTCACCTCGTCGGAAGACGGCCCGTAACGCTGGGCGTCGTAGTCGAGATGTGGGAGGTACACCCAGAGCAAGTCCGGGTCGTACCGGTCGACGGCCTCGGTGGCGGCCGTCAGAATCCACTCGCTACTCTCCGCGTTCGCCCCGGGTCCCCAGTAGCGATGCAGGGGGAAGTGACCGTGTTCCGCTTCGAGGGCGTCGTAGAAGCCGTCGGGATTCGTCCAGCAGTTCATCTCTAGCATGTCGTTGTTCTCGTCCTCGATAGGCGAGGGCGTCACCGCGACGTCGGCGTTCGTGCCGACGAGATGCTGGAAGAACAGGACGCCGGTCGTCGCGCCGGCGTCGCTGGCCGACTCCCAGAGCCGAGTCCGGTCACCCCGCTCTCGACCCCAGAACGTCACCGTGTCGCTCTCGCGGTCGTAGTGGCCGTTCGCCACGTCGCCGTGGTCGGCGGGGGACTGTCCAGTCGCGAGCGTCGTCTGACTCGTGACGGTGACGGCCGGGAACGGCGGACGGAGCCGAGCAGTCGAGGGTGCCTCCGGGCCGCCGACGAGACGGCTGATGTTCGGTGCAGCGTCGAGGTGGGACGGCTGGAGGCCAACCACGTCCAGTACGATAACCCGACCGGCCGGCGTCGAGACGGTCACGGTCGCCCCCGCAGAGAGAGTGACCCCTCGACTGTCGAACTGTTCGGCGCCGACGGAGTGCGGAGACGAACGTGAGTCGGTTCGGTCGATTCGACGGGACGGTGGCCGGAGACGGGCCTGGCGACGGGTTCGTACATACTGTCTAACCCCCGGAACGTCGGTATCGTCGGGCGACCGGTGTTTAGTTAGTGTGTCTATTCTGTAAGTAACTAGGACGTACACGGAGAATAACTTCATGCGGGTGTGCCGTCGGCTCCAGCGATGCGAATCATCGACCCACACATGCACATGGTGTCGCGCTCGACCGACGACTACGAGCGCGCCAGACGTGCGGGCATCGAGTGCTGTATCGAACCGGCCTTCTGGAGCGGGCAGGACAAGCACAACGCCGGCGCGTTCTTCGACTACTTCGAGCAGATAATCGGCCACGAGACACGGCGCGCGGAGCGCGTGGCGGGTATGGACCACTACGTCACTATCGGCCTCGAACCGAAGGAAGCGAACTACCGGGAGATGGCCGAGACGGTGCTCGAACGCCTCCCGGAGTACCTCGACCGGGACCCGGTGGTCGGCGTCGGCGAAATCGGCCTCGACCAGGACACCGAGGACGAGGAGTGGGCCTTCCGCAAACAACTCCGAATCGCCGACGAGCGGGAACTGCCAGTCATCGTCCACACCCCCCACGAGAACAAGCCCGAAGGGACGCGCCGAATCGTCGATATGATCGAAGACGAAGGCGTCACACAGGAACGAATCATCATCGACCACAACACCGAGCGAACCATCGACACCGCGCTCGAGACGGACTGTTGGCTCGGTTTCACGCTCTATCCCGGGAAGATAGCGGTCGACGATGCTATCGACCTGCTCGAAGCCTACGGGACGGAGAAGATGATACTCAACAGCGCGGCCGACTGGGATCCGTCCGACCCGCTCGCCGTCCCGAGGGCGCGCGACGAGATGCTAGACCGGGGTTGGGACCGCGAGACGGTCCGGCAGGTCGTCTTCGAGAACCCCTACGAGTTCTTCGACCAATCGCCGAACTTCGAGTACTCCCGCTAACATGCAGTTCGGATTCTCTACCAACGCGTTCCGCGAGTACAGTCTGCCCGACGCCATCGACCACGTCGCGGCCGCCGGCTACGACGGCGTCGAGTTACTGTTCGACGAGCCACACCTCTACCCCGAGACGGCGACTGAGGCGGACCTCGACGAGGTTCGCGAGACGCTCGCCGACGCAGATATCGCCGTCAGTAACGCGAACGCGTTCATGCTGACGGCTATCGAGGGGTTTCACCACCCGTCGTTCGTCGAACCCGACGAGGCGTACCGACGACGCCGCGTCGACTACACGCACGACGCACTGGAGCTCGCGGCGGCCCTCGACGTGGAGACTGCGTCCATCGAACCGGGTGGCCCGATTCCCGACGGCAAGTCACGCGAGTGGGCCGAAGACCGGTTCGTCGAGGGCCTCAGGGAACTGGCCGACCGGGCGGAAGACGTCGGCGTCGACGTGTTGGTCGAACCCGAACCGGACCTGCTCGTCGAGACGAGTGCGCAGTTCCTCGACCTGCTGGACCGGGTCGACTCGGACAGGGTCGGCTGTAACTTCGACGCCGGACATCTCTTCTGCGTGGGAGAGGACCCGGCGACGGCGCTGGAAGACCTGCTTCCCTACGTCGAACACGTCCACCTCGAGGACATACCGGCCGACCGCAGTCACGAACACACGCAACTGGGCGAGGGGGCGATGGACGTCGACGGGTTCCTCGAAGCCCTCGAAGCGAGCGGGTACGACGGCTTCGTGACCGTGGAACTGTACCCCTACGGCGAGACGCCGGTCGCGACGGCCGAGGAGGCCATGGCCTACCTCGAAGCCCACGGATGGGCCTGACCACCGGGGCGGCTAGTGACAGCGTCAGGGACCGGATTCTGGTGTACGCGGCGCTCGTGCGCCTGCCGAACGTGTTCACGGCCCCACCCGACGTGTTGGCAGGCGCAGCACTCGCGGTCGCATCGGGAGCGCGGTTCGGCCCCGTCGAAGTCGGGGGACTGGCGCTGGCCTCGGCCTTCGTGTACGCCGGCGGAACCACGTTGAACGACTACTTCGACGCCGACGTCGACGCCGTCGAACGACCGGAACGACCGATTCCCGCGGGGCGGGTCTCTCGACGTCGAGCGGTGGTGCTCGGTGTGGCACTCCTCGTCGGTGGTGTCGCCGTCGCACTCGCGGCCGGTGGCTTCCTGTCGGGCGTCGTGACGGCGGCGCTGGCGACCCTCGTCGTCCTCTACGACGGGGTGGCGAAGGGGACACCACTCGGGTGGAGCGTCATGGGGACGACTCGCGGCGCGAACGTGGTGCTGGGGACGACGGTCGGCGGTGGACTGCTCACGGGACGGTGGTGGCAAGTCGTGCTCCCCCTCGTCGTCACGGGGTACGTCATCGCCGTAACGTGGATGGCAGACGACGAGGCCCACGGCGCGAACCGAACCGCCATCGCGTCCGTCGGAGCAGCAGCCACGATGCTGGCGGTCGTCCCGCCGGCCGTAACGTTCGCGGCGGGTGCAGATTTACTCCTGTCGGCAATCGCTGGATGTCTTGGCGTCGCCTTCCTCGCCGTCGTCGGGCGACCGCTGGTGGCCGCGTACCACGACCCGTCGCCGTCCGTCGTCGGGCCCGCGGTCGGACGGTCAGTCCTCGGTCTCGCCGTCGTGCAGGCCGCCGCCGCGACAGTCGCCGGTCTCGTGTGGACGGGGGCCGCGCTCTCGTGTTTCGCCGTCGCCCGGTGGTTGTCCGGGACGTTCGACGTCTCGTAGCCACCTGTAGACCGGCACTAACGTGTGGTACGTGATTGGTAACTATCCGGAGGTAGGCGTGACGGGAGGTATGGTCAGCCTCGCGTTCTCGACGAACGCTTACACCGACTACTCGCTGCTGGAGGCCGTCGAACGTATCGCAGGCCACGGATACGCTGGGGTCGAGATACTGGGTGACGAACCACACGCATACTTCCCGTCGTTCGACGAGCAGGAAATCGACCGACTCGCGACGGCGCTCGCCGACGTCGACGTCGCAGTCGCGAACGTCAACGCGAACACGGCGATGGGGTACTACGACGACGCACCACCGACCCCGTTCTTCGAACCGAGCGTGATTCGCGCCGACGATTCCGCCCGTCGGTGGCGCATCGAGTACACGAAGCGCGCGATAGACCTCGCCGCGGCGACGGGGGCACCGGCTATCAGTCTCACGAGCGGCCAACCGGTACCCGGGACAGAACCGGCGGAAGCCGAGCGACTCCTCCACGAATCGCTACGGGAGATACTCGAGTACGCCGACGAGAAGGGCGTCGACGTCGGCATCGAGTACGAACCGGACCTCCTCGTAGGCGAAACCGACGACGTACTCGAACTCGTCGAGGCGGTCGGGCACGACCGACTGGGCGTCAATCTCGACGTCGGCCACGCCGCCGTCAGTGGCGAAGACGTCCACACGGCGATTCGCCGAGCGGCGGGTCACATCACCGGCGTTCACCTCGAAGACATCGTCGGCGGCCGTGGTGGGACGCACTACCACCGAATCCCGGGCGAAGGCGACCTAGATTTCAGGGCGATATTCGACGCGTTCGACGACGTCGGGTACGACGGCTACGCCACGCTGGAACTGTACACGTATCCCGACGAACCCGACCGGGCCGCCCGGGAGTCCTTCGAGGCGCTCGCCCGGTACCTGTAACCGGCTCCGGGGTCGCTATCGGTCGAGGACGACTGGCACACGCCTGCTCGCGACGTCGGCCGCGAACGCTTCGTCGTCGGCTTCCAGTGCCTCGAACGTGTTGTAGTGCATCGGGAGGACGAGGTCCGGGTCCATCGCCTCGGCCAGTTCGGCCGCCTCGTGTCGGTCCATCGTAAAATTCTGGGAGATAGATGGGACGAACAGCGAGACGTCCAGTTCGGCGTGGCCTTCGAGAACGTCCGTATCGCCCGTCCAGAACACCCGGGTGTCGTCGATTGCGAGCAGGAAGCCACAGCCGATGCCCCTCGGATGGATGGGTTCGCCGTCGGCGCCGACGTTCGGCCCGTCCTCGTGGTTGTACGCCGGGACCGTCCAGATAGGGACGCCGTCGACCAGCAGTTCGTCCTCCATACCGACCTTCCGAACCTCGTAGTCGAGGTCCGAGAGTCGGTCGAGGTCGCGGTCGCTGGCGTGGACGTCGATGCCATCGAACGCGACGACGGTGGCGTCGTCGGCCGCGACCCGACGGATGCCGTCCGGATCGTAGTGGTGGACGTGGGTGACACAGACGACGTCGCCGTCCTTCGGGGCGTAGTCTCTCGTCTCGGGGTGTCCGACGCCCGGAGTATCGGGTTCCCATTCGCCGGTCAGCACGCCGTACCGGCCGGGGTCGAGGTAGACGACGGTGTCGTCGCCTTCGAGTCTGAGCGTGGCGTAACCGAGCCATTCGGCCGTGATGCCGTCGTGTCGGATGGTCATGTGGCGGGATAGCGTCACCGACGGGATACGACTGTCGGTCAGCGCCGGTCGGCGCGCCGTCACGCGTTCTCGGCGAGGCGTTCGACCCGAGAGAGCGAGTCGGCGTCGGCCGGCGTCTTGTCCTCACGAACCGCCAGAAAGCGCGGGAATCGGAGGGCGTAGCCCGAGTCGTACGTCGTCGACGTCTGTATCTCCTCGTACCCCACTTCGAAGACGACTTCGGGAGCGATGGCGACGCTCCGCCCCTCCTCGGCGGTGACGTGCGGTTCGAGGCGGTCGGTCACCGCGTCGAGTTCCGCGTCGGTGATACCGGTGGCGACGTTGCCGACTTGCGCGTATCCGTCGTCGGTCCGGACCGACAGTTCGAACGTCCCGAGGACGTTCGCCCGGCGACCCTCGCCCCACTCCGCACCCGTCACGACGCAGTCGAGCGTCTCGACGTCCGGTTTCCGCTTGCGCCAGTGCTTCCCGCGTTTGCCCGGGGTGTAGGCCGCCTCGGGGTCTTTCAGCATGATGCCCTCGTGGCCCGCGTCGAGTGCCTCGGCCTCCACGTCGCCGATTTCGTCGGCGTCGGCCGAGAGCCAGAGGTCCGAGACCACGTCGTCGTCAAACAGGGCGGCCAGGCGGTCGTGTCGCTCGCGGAGCGACGCGTCGAGTAAGTCCTCGCCGTCGACGTGCAGACAGTCGAACAGGTGGAGGCGGACGGTGACGTCCTCGCGGGCGGCGGCGACGTCGTGTTTCCGCCGGAACCGACGGAGCACCTCCTGGAACGGGAGCGGCGCGCCGTCGTCGGCCACCGCGACCACCTCGCCGTCGAGGATGGCGGGCGCGTCGAGCGACGCCTCGACCGTGGCGACGACTTCGGGGAGCGGGTCGGTCACGTCCTCCATGTTCCGCGAGAACAGGCGGGCGGCCTCGCCGTCGTAGTGGACCTGTACGCGGGCGCCGTCGTACTTCCACTCGACGGCCACCTCGTTCCAGTCCTCCAGCGCACCGGTGACGGTGCCGGCCTGTGCGAGCATCGCCTGTACCGGGCGGCCGACTTCGAGGTCTATCGCGTCGAGGCCCGTCTCGCCCTCGTCGCGGGCCACCTCGGCGACGTAACCGTAGTCGTTCGACACCTGCAACGCACGTTCGACGGCGTCGACCGGGACGTCGAACGCCGCGGCCACGGCGTCCCGGACCGTCCCGTCGCCCACGCCGATGCGCATCTCCGAGAGGACGAGTCGAGCGAGATAGCGTGCTTCGTCGGGGTCACAGCGGTTGAACAGGCCGAAGAGGACGTCGACCTTCGTCTCCTGACTGCCGTCGCCGGCGACGGCAGCGAGGTCGGTCAGTTCCCTCTCGACTTCGGCGACGGTGAGCGCGTCCGCCCCGCCACCGCCGAACGCCGCCAGCCCTCGCTGGCCGCCGAAGTCGTAGCTCGCGGCCACCTCGCCGATTTCGCCCGTCTCCGCGAGTCGTGCCTCCACGTCGTCGGCGCTCACGTTCTGCCCGGCGGCGCGGGCGATGGCCTCGTAACAGAGGCGTGGTCCGACGTCGAGCGTGGTCGACTCGTGGGCCGGGAACACGCGGCCCTGTACGAACCGGGCGAGCGTCGCGAGGTCGTCTCCGGCGTCGGCCAGCAGGTCGGTGACGGACTCGGTGATGGCGGTGTCGGCACTCTCGGCTTCGATAGTGGCGGCGCGGTCGGCGAAGGCGGCGAACTCCATCAGCCACCCCTACCCGACAGGCGACCGTAAACCCAGCGTCACCGGAGTTCGACTTCGATGGCGACGGCGTCTTGTTGTCCGGGGGCCGGATAGGGAGCGTCGGGTCCGCCGGAGACACCGAAGTCGTAGTCGAACAATCCGTTGCCGTTCGTGTCCTGGTGGACGACGAGGACGACGGAGCGGCCACTGGACGGTGCGTTCTCTAGCTGTATCGCCACGTCACGGTGCGTCCCGGGTTCGAGGTACGGGGAGACGCCGACGACCTCGCCGTCGGCGTCGTAGGCGTGGACGACGACGAACCCGCCGGAGGAGAGCGAGGCGGAGTCGACCGTCAGTTCGCCGTCCTGTACCGTCGGCTGGTCCACCGTCAGCGACGCGACGGGCGAGGAGAGCAGGACGAAGGCGAGGTAGGCGATACCCAGCAGGGCCGCGGCGTGTTTCGCGCCGTCCTTGAGCGTCCCCTCGCCCAACTGCCCGCCGATGAACCCCGTCAGGACGGCCTGAATCAGTGCCGTGTGGAAGAACACGAGCGTGTAGGCGGCCTTGTCGATGCTCCCGAGGCGGGCGAACTGGTCGGTCCCCACGCCCAGTCGGTTGCCGGAGGGCGGCGTCGGCACCGACGACGGGAGCGCCGGGACCAGCACCTCCTGCACCGCGACGATGATGACGAGGAAGACGAAGAAGGAGACGTAGATGACGACCAGATAGGTGAGCATCTGCTGGCGTCGGCGCTTGCGAAGCCGCCGGTCCGCTCTGGCCTGCGTCGCCGCGATACGCAGGACGGGCCCGAGCTGACCCGACGCGCGCATCGCGTTCGTCAACAGCGTCACGACGCGGGTGACAGACACCGTCCGGATGCGGCGGCCGAACCGGACGAGTGCGTCGTCGACGTTCGCCCCCATCTGTACGTCCGCCCAGATTCGGTCGACCTCCGGGGAGAGGACGCCGACGTCACTGCCCCGGACTCTGCGGACGCTCTCGACGAACGTCATCCCGGCCTCGTTGAGGCTGGCGAGCCGTTCGAGGAGTTCGGGCGTCGCGTCCTCGATGCGCCGAATCCGCTGGGAGTACAGCGTCCGAACGACGGCGAACGAGCCGAGGACGAGCAGTACCGATTGCACCACGAGGTCGTCCAGCAACCTGACGTTGACGACGCTGGTCTGGAGGGCCGCGGGGGCACGGACGGCGAACAGAACGAGCGCGACGGGCACGGCGAAGTAGAGCACGTTGGTCGGGTTCCAGAGGAGGGTCTGAACCGGGGAGCGGAGCGTCCGTCGCACCGACTGGACCCGGTCGTAGAACCGGAGGCGGGCCCAGTTGGCGTCCATCCCGGGGACGACGCCGCCGTCGGTCAGCCCCGTCCGACCTCGCGCGGTCGACGGGCGGCCGAGCGTCGCCGTCTCCACCCGGTCGAGGACGCTCGTGGTCCCGTCGTCGCCGATACCGAGGGCGTCGAGGGTCTGGCTCAGGTACACCATGAACCCGAGGTTCGCGAGCGGGATGGCGAGATACGCGAGCATCTGGAGGAACCCGAGCGTGTCGGTGGTCGTCAGGCCGAAGACGAGCAGTATCGTGATGAGAAACAGCACGCCCGCGACGAAGATGGTGACGTAGGCTTCGGCGATAGTGGCGAGCGACTCCAGGAGGTCGGCCTGCCGTTCGGCGGCCTCCTCGTGGTGGCGCTCGTACTGGTTGCGGAGGAACGTCGAGAGCGACTGGCCGCTCTGGAGGACGCTGGAGAGGTTCTCCGCGAACGTCTCGAACCGGTCGCTGGGCGTCCGCGAGGACATCCGCTCGATGGCCGAAATCATGTCCCGACCGAAGACGTTCATCTCCCGGTAGGCGACGGCCATCTCCCGTGCCGTGTCGCCGTATATCTCGTCGTTCCGAGCCAACAACGCAATCACGTCCGGGAACGCGATGCCACCGCGGGAGAGGGCGTACATGAACGCGATGGTTCGGGTCATCCCCTCGTCGATGTTCCGCCGCCGGACCTCGGCGGTGTTCTTCGGGAGCTCCCACCGGAGAGCGTAGGTCAGCGCAGCAATCAGGACGCCGCCGGCGACGCCGCTCCCGACGAGCACGAGCAACGTCTCCGTGGAGGTGAGGACGAGTTCGAACCCGCGGATGCCCAGCGCGGCCACCATCGTCGGTGGCAGGCCCATCAGCAGGTCGACGATGGCCGGGACGGCGAGCAGGAACCCGCCGACGGTGTAGGCCCCGGCGATGGCCCCACCGACGGCGGCCAGACCGGTGTAGAGGTACGTGCGAGCGGCGTACCCCCGGTAGGTCTGCCCGATATACGCCGCCTCTAGCTGGCGTTCCCGCTCGGGCGACACTCGCACGTAGCGGCCGAACAGTCGGCGGGAGAGGCGCGTCAGCCGACGGTCGAACCCCTCGTGTACCGACGCGAACGCGA
The DNA here is from genome assembly GCF_019599465.1 of Haloarcula rubra. Classification (GTDB taxonomy): domain Archaea; phylum Halobacteriota; class Halobacteria; order Halobacteriales; family Haloarculaceae; genus Haloarcula; species Haloarcula rubra. Next base: position 42,223 of record NZ_RKLR01000003.1, on the reverse strand, counting down.
CGACGCCGAGGATGGCGGCGACGACGGCGAGTGGTGCCAGTCCCAGCGGGCTCAGCGCCATGTCAGACCGTCACGTCGGCCCCGATTCGGGCCAGCACCGCGTCCTTGTCTGCGTAGTACTTGTTGACCATCGCCGTGAACCGGCGGTAGTCGGAGACGCCCTCGTCGTGGAGGTACCGGAGGAAGCGCTTCCGGTGGTTCATCTCCCGGAGCAGTTCGGACTGGCTCCACCCCCGCTCCTGTCGAATCTCGTCGACGAGTTCGCTGTTGCGCTCGGCGAAGCGGTCCTCGGTGGCCTGCCACGAGTAACTCGTCGAGTAGTCCAGTTCGCCGGTCCGCTGGTCGATACCCTCTATCTCGGCGAGGGTCTTCGCGCGGCGGACCCGTTCGTCGCCGGACCGGGCCAGCACCTGCACACAGAGGATGTCGAGGCTCTGGACCATCGGCCGCGGGACGTTGATGGGTTCGTTCTCCAGCCTGTTGATGACGGTCTGGACGGAGTCGGCGTGCATCGTCGAGAACGTCGTGTGGCCGGTGTTCATCGCCTGGAACAGCGTGATGGCCTCCTCCCCGCGCACCTCGCCGACGATGATGTACTCCGGGCGATGCCGGAGTGCGGAGCGCAGGAGGTCGTACATCGTGATGTCGGAGTCGTCGAGGCGCTCCCGGGTCACCGACGAGAGCCAGTTGTCGTGGTACAGCGACAGTTCTCGGGTGTCCTCGATGGTCAGCACCTTCGAGCGGGGCGGGATGAACATCGCCAGCGCGTTCATCGACGTGGTCTTGCCGGCCGCCGTCCCCCCGGCGAAGATGAGCGACTTGTTGGACTCGATGGCCAGCCAGAGGTACGCCAGCATCTCCAGCGAGAACGTGCCGTACTCCAGTAAGTCGATGGGCGTGAACGGTTCGTCGGCGTACTTCCGGATGGTGAACGCGGACCCGCGCGGGGTCACCTCCTGACCGAGAGCGAGTTCGATGCGCGACCCGTCGGGCAGCGTCGTCGAGACGACGGGGTCGGAGACGGAGACGTGCTGGCCCGAGCGCTGTGCCAGTTGGATGACGAAGTCGTCCAGTTCACCCTCGTCGAAGACGACGTTCGTCTCGACGTCGGTGTAGCCGTCGTGGTAGACGAAGATGGGTAGGTTCGGCCCGTCACACGATATGTCCTCGATGTTGGGGTCGTGCATCAGCGGGTCGATGAGGCCGTACCCCTGAAACGAGCGGTAGAGGTAGTAGAACAGGCGGTAGAACGTCTCGGATTCGACGACGACGCCGTACTCTTCGAGGCGGTTACGCAACGCCTCGCGGAGGGCCCGTTCCGGGTCGTCGTCGACGTCGCTCCGGTAGATGAGCGGGCCCCTGATGTCCTCGAACAACCGGTCTAGCAGTTCTCGCTCGACGTCGGTCAACGAGGGCTCGACGACGTGGTAGCGGTACTCGTCGTTCTCCGGGTCCCGGTTGATGGAGACGAACGCGAACGGTGCGTTGAGCCAGTAGCGTTCTATCTCCTCGAACCCGTCGAGGCCGTCGTAGCTGACGAGCGAACCGTGGCGGCCGGGGTCGTAGTTCGACTCCGGGACGGCAGAGCCGGAGAGAATCGTCGCGGTTCGAGAGAGCCACGACTGGACGTGACCCAGAGGGTCCTTGACGACGTCGCCGGGGTCGGGTGTCTCGGGATTAGACATCTGTAGTGAGAGCCGTCCGCGGTCGCGATTTACGTGCCATAGTGTGGCCATCTACTTAAATTCGCTCGCCGGCTCGCCGCTCGTTACGTCCGGTCGACCGTGAGCAGGAGGGACGCGAGGACGGCCGCGACGAGGGCGCCGACCGGGAGCGTCAGCCCCGGGAAGTACCGGAGGAACAGCGCCGTCGCCCCGACGGTCAGGAGTGCGACGGTCCCCAGTAGACCGCCGAACAGGCGGACGGGGTCCGTCGGGAGCGCCGCCGCGAGGCGGTCCTCTTCGAAGTAGTAGAACAGGCTCAACGCGAACGGGACCGAGAACACGACGAAAGCGGCGAAGCCGAGGTAGCCGGCCAGCGTGAGTTCCGGCGACGACTGGAAGCCCGCCACCTCCCACGCCCAGAGGAACGGGCGTTCGTCGTCCAGCGTCGCACCGAAGATGAACTGGAACCGGAACGGGAGGAAGCGGAGCGCGACGACCGTGAGGCCCGACACCTCGAATATCGAGGCGGACCACGGCGCGAGCGCGACCAGCCACGTCGACAGCACGGCCAGTTCTCCGGCGTACTCAGACTTGACCCACGCCATCCTGACTGGACGGGCTTCGGGGAGTGGGTAAAAGCTACCGAAAGGGCGACGGCAAGACCCTTGCGGTGGTGCCACCGCCGTTACGTTCATGGCGGGCGGTCCCCAACCTCTAACCACCCGAATGAGGCGCGACAACTTCACCGTCGATATCGACAGCGAACCCGACGACGACGGCACTCCCACCATCAGTATCGACTACGACGGCCCGTCGGGGACACTGCGCGAGCGCCTCACGACGACCACGGACGGGACACTCGACGCGGACGAGATAGACGTCACGTTCCGTCGACAGGCCGGCGCGGACAGCGGCGTCCTCTCGCTGACGAACCGCCTGACTGGCGAGTTCATCCTCGAAGTGGTCGCAGACACCGAGGCGATGCAGGCGCTCGTCAGCGCCGCAGAGCGCCACGACGACGACGGCGAGTTCGAGGTTCGACTGACCGACAGCGGCGGGAAGTCACTCGTCTACGAGAAGCGGACGCTCCTCGTCTACGACCACGACGGCAGTCTCCTCCGACAGCGGAGTCTCATCCCCGGCGGCGTCGAACTCTAGAGGGCGTCGACGAGCGCCGGCAACACGTCGGTCACGTCCGCCCGTATCACGTGGTCGGCCGCCGAATCCCGCGGCGTCTCCTCGAAGTTCACGACGACGAGCGTCGCGCCCGCGTCGACCGCTATCTTCGGCAGCAGCGACGCTGGCCTGACAGACAGCGACGACCCGACGGCGAGGAACACGTCGCTCTCGCGGGCGAGTCGCTGGGCCTCGCTCATCGCCGCGTCGGGCAGTGCCTCGCCGAACAGCACCACGTCGGGCCGGTAGACGCCGCCGCAGTCACAGCGCGGGGGCAGGTCCCCGTCGGCCGCACGGTCGAACGCCGCCTCAACCGGCAGGCGGTCGCCACAGTCGTCACAGCGCACCCGACGGTTCGTCCCGTGCAGTTCGACGACGCGCTCGGACCCCGCCTCGTCGTGGAGGCCGTCGACGTTCTGGGTCACGACGGCGTCGAGGTGGCCCGCCGACTCTAGCTCGGCGAGCGCCAGATGCGCGGCGTTGGGCGTCGGGTCCACGTCGCCGAAGAACTCCTCGCGTAACTCGAGGCGGTCCTGCCAGAACCCCGCGGGGTCGGCGTCGAGACGGCGCCGGTGGAAGTCCGTCGGGTCGCGTCGCTCCCAGAGGCCGTCCTCGCCGCGGAACGACGGGATACCAGAGGCCGTCGAGACGCCGGCGCCGGTCAGCGCCACCGCGTCGTCGGCGACTCGGAGCGCGTCGACCACGGCCGAGACTGCGTCGTCGTAGGCCTCGCTCATGGACGGCCATTACGGGGCGTCGACCGTGTCTCTGTCGGTCACTCGGTGGCGGCCCCCGCTTCTCGCGGGCCCGCCCTCGTCGGGTCCCACGCGAGGTCGTCTCCGGCGGCCCGCTGGTCGAGTGCTATCGACAGCGACATCGCCAGCCACGCGACGAGCATCGCGAGGACGACCGGTGCCCCGAGTTGCTGGTCCACCGGCGACGAGTCCGGAACCCCGCCAAGGAACAGCGACCCGACCACCCACACCGCCGTCGAGAGGACGACGCCGTACCACCACGGTACGCGAATGCATCGTAGTTACAGCGGCTCCCTCTGAATAATCTACACACGTTCGAGGTGATATTTTCCGACACGTCGATTTAAGTCAACGCAGTCCTCAGTCGGCCGCATGTGTTACGACCGACTCGTGAACGACGACGACGTGGCCGAGACGAGCGCCGTCGACCTCCTTCGGACGGAGACGGTCTGTGCGCTCCGCAACGGCGCGATGGCCGGCGTCGTCGTCCTCGCGGTGTTGCTGTTCGAGGGCGCACCGGCGTGGCTCGTAATCGCGAGCGTCGCCGGCGCCGTCGCGCTCGGAACGGCACTCCACCAAGTGCTGTTGCTCCTCGGTGCGGGCGTCCTCAGGGCCCGAACGCGTTTGCGCGACGGCGACGCGGCGACGCCCACCGAATCGACATAACCGACGGCGATTGTGTGGACTCGGTCGCTGACGGGTCGTATTTCCGGACGGTTCGCCACTTCTGTCGGGTCGAACTCTCCGGCCACTGCGACCGAGAAAGACGGATTTAAACCGTCGCCGCGCGCCTCATAGTATGACATGCGATTGCACGAATACCAGGCGAAGCAAGTCTTCGCCGACGCGGGCGTTCCGACACCCGCTTCGCAGTTGGCCGAGACAGTTGACGAGGCCGTCGACGCGGCCGAGGACATCGGCTATCCCGTCGCCATCAAGGCACAGGTCCACGTCGGTGGACGCGGGAAGGCCGGGGGCATCAAACTCGTCGAGTCCAAGGAGGAGGCCCGCGAGGCCGCCGACGCCATCCTCGGGATGGACCTCAAGGGGTACCACGTCTCGAAGGTGCTCGTAGAGGAGGCCGTCGACTTCGTCAACGAACTGTACGTCGGCGTGACGATGGATCGCGGCGAGGGCAAGCCCGTCGCCATGGTGTCGACGAAAGGCGGCGTCAACATCGAGGAAGTGGCCGAGGAAGACCCAGACGCCATCGCTCGCGAGCACATCGACCCCGCCTTCGGGATGCACCCCTTCCAAGCCCGAAAGGTCGTCTACGAGGCCGGCGTCGACCGTGACGTGGCCAACGACGTGGCCTCGGTCCTGACGACGCTCTACCAGCTATGGGACGACCGCGACGGCGCAGACGTCGAGGTCAACCCGCTGATGATCACGAGCGACGACGAGGTAATCGCCGCCGACGCCGTGATGAACATCGACGGCGACGCGCTGTTCCGCCAGCCGGAACTCGCCGAGATGGGCGAGGAGGCCGCGGAGGGCGACGAACTCGAACAGAAGGCCGACGAGTACGGCTTCGACTACGTCCGCCTGTCGGGCAACGTCGGCATCATCGGCAACGGCGCGGGCCTCGTGATGACGACGCTGGACCTCGTGGACTACTACGGCGGGAAACCCGCCAACTTCCTCGACGTCGGTGGCGGCGCGAAAGCGGACCGCATCGCCAACGCCCTCGACATGGTGTTCTCCGACGACAACGTCGACTCCGTCGTGTTCAACATCTTCGGCGGCATCACGCGCGGCGACGAGGTGGCACAGGGTATCAATCAGGCCCTCGAACAGTTCGACGAGATTCCCAAGCCCGTCGTCGTCCGACTGGCCGGGACCAACGCCGAAGAAGGGATGGAGATTCTGAACGAAGAACTCGTCACGGTCGAGTATACGCTGGAGGACGCTGTCCAACGTGCCGTCGAGTTCGCACAGGAGGTGGAAGCATGAGTGTTCTAGTCGACGAAGACACGCGCGTCGTCGTGCAGGGTATCACCGGCGGTGAGGGCAAGTTCCACACCGAGCAGATGCTGGAGTACGGGACCAACGTGGTCGCCGGCGCCGTCCCCGGCCGCGGCGGTCAAGAGGTGGCCGGCGTCCCGGTCTACGACACCGTCCAGCAGGCCGCCCGCGAGGAGGACGCCAACGCCTCCGTCGTGTTCGTCCCGCCCGCGTTCGCCGCGGACGCCTGTTTCGAGGCGATGGACGCGAAGGGCATCGACCTCGTCGTCGCCATCACGGAGGGCGTCCCGACGCAGGACATGGCCCGCGTCTACCGCAAACTGCAAGAGACCGACACCTACCTCGTCGGCCCGAACTGCCCCGGTCTCATCACCCCCGGCGTCGCCAAACTCGGCATCCTGCCGGGCAACATCTTCTCGTCGGGGAACGTCGGCCTCGTCTCTCGTTCTGGAACTCTCACCTATCAGGTCGTCGACAACCTGACCGAACGTGGTCTGGGCCAGTCCACCGCTATCGGCATCGGCGGCGACCCCATCATCGGGACGGACTTCATCGACGCGCTGGAACTGTTCGAGGCGGACCCCGACACGCACGCCGTCGCCATGTGTGGCGAAATCGGCGGCGAGGACGAGGAGGAGGCCGCCCGCTACATCGGTGAACACATGGACACACCCGTCGCCGGGTTCATCGCCGGCCGCACGGCCCCGCCGGGCAAGCGCATGGGCCACGCCGGCGCCATCGTCTCCGGGAGCGGTACGGGCACCGCCGAGTCGAAGATTTCGGCGCTCGAAGACAACGGCGTCCCGGTGGGCGACACGCCCGAGGAAGTCGCCGACCACATCGAAGACCTGCTGTAACCCGCCCTTTCTTATTCTCGCTTTTCGTACGTCGGGTGAATGAGTGAGTGGGGACACCCAAGACACGTCGCACTGACGGGGCACGGTTCTGAGGCTCTCGACGGATTGGCCAGTGTGCTGGCAGATACCGACGGGTTCGAAACAGCGGCGGTCGGCCAGTCGGACCTGCTGGACCGCCTGAACGGCGGCGAGTTCGACGCCGTGGTCGTCGGGGACCGGCCACCGGAACAGGACGCCGTGGCGGTGCTCGACGAGATTCGAGCGGCCGGCGTCACGCTCCCCGTCCTCGCCGTCGGGACCGCCGTCGACGCCGACCGCGTCGAGGCGGCGCTGGTGGCGGGCGTGAGCGACTACGTCCGCTGGCAGAGCGACGACAGCGGGGCCGAACTGGCCGGTCGCCTCCGTGCCCTGCTCCGGCAACCGTGCCGCGACGGGACCACGCAGGCCGCCCGCTGGGACGCCGTCCTCGGGTCGCTCGCACACGACGCGAAGAATCCGCTCAACGTCGTCACCGGGCGACTCGAACTGTTGGACGTCGAGGCCACCCACAGCGAGGCGATGAACCGCTCCATCGCTCGCGTCGAGGCGATGCTCGACGAACTGTCGACGGTCGCCACCGTCTCGGGACCCGTCGGCGCCACGGAGACGGTCTCGCTCGGGGACGTCGCTAACGAGGTCTGGGGTCGACTCGACGCCCTCGACGCGACGCTCACCGTCGTCGCCGACGGGACACTCACCGTCGACCCCGACCGTCTGGACGTGGTCCTCGAACGCCTCTTCGAGAACGCGGTCCTCCACGGCGGCGACGACGTGTCCGTCACCGTCGGCGCGACGGACGAGGGGTTCTACGTCGCCGACGACGGTCCGGGAATCCCCGAAGACGACCGCGAGCAGGTGTTCGAACAGGGATACGGGACCGTCCGGTCCGGAGAGGGGTACGGCCTGTTCGTCGTCGCACGGGCCGCGGCGGCACACGGGTGGACCGTCGACGTGGGGGAGAGCGAGAGCGGCGGCGCCCGGTTCGACGTGGCAGTCCGCTGACCCGTGCCGAGGTAGGGCCGTCTGAATCGTCTGACCGTGTGTCCACCGACTGTACGGGGTGTGGTACCGAGACTGGACAGATGACCACCGTACTGCGGACAGATAGTGTGAATCAATACCACGGACGCGGAGACGTGAACGTTCCGGTGTAGCTATAAGGCACGAATATCAACGTTCGGGTATGCCCCACACCTGCCGGAACTGCAAGCGGACCTTCGGGACAGAACTCGAGCTCGAACTCCACCTCGACACCTGCTCGGCGGGCCAGTTGTACTGTGACGAGTGTGGCGACCGGTTCACGGAGCGAGCGGCCACGGAGGACGGCTGGCACTATCGCTGTCCGAACGACGACTGCGACGGGAAGGGAATCGACGAGGACATCCACCGCGTATCCGACGCTCGCGTCGCCAAACAGTAATTCTGGACGCCGCCGTCTCGCTCACTCCTCCTCGCGAGCGTCGGCCGTCGCGATGGCCGCGATTCGGCCGCAGGCACGCGCACACACCGGCGCGTAGCCCGTCGCGAGGACGGGTATCTCGAAGCCGACGACGGCTCCGGCGGGGTGAGCCTCGACGAAGTGGCCGGTCGCCGGGACGCCCGCCACCGACCACGTCCAGCGGTGGTTCACACACGTCGTCACGCGAAACCGCACCCAGAGGCCGCCGACGGTTCTCACGCGGCCGGTCGTCCCCGCCTCGACGTAGCGGGTATCACAGTCGACGGCGCTAATCGACGGGCCCCACTCGGGCCACCGTTCGGTGTCGGTCAGGACGTCCCAGACAGCCTCGACCGGCGCGTCGACTGCTCGGCGGACGACGAGACGGCGGCCGTCGGGCGTCTGTGCCAGTTCGACGTCGATACCGCCGACTGAGACCACCATTATCAGTTCCAATAGGCCGGAGCCAAAGTATAGGTTGGTCCGGTCATTACGAAGCGCCAGATGATAGACGCCCGGGACCTTCGCAAGGAGTACGGCGATTTCGTCGCCGTAGAGGGCAGCACCTTCTCGGTCGAGAGCGGGGAAGTCTTCGGCATCATCGGCCCGAACGGGGCCGGCAAGACGACGACGCTGAAGATGCTCGCGGGCCTGCTGGAACCGACCGCCGGCGAAGCCGAGATTGCGGACCTCGACACGCAGACGACCGAGATGCGGGAACGACTGGGCTTTCTCCCGGAGGAGTCGCCGCTGTACGAGGAGATGACGCCCGTCTCCTATCTGGAGTTCTTCGCGGACCTCTACGACGTCCCGAGCGACGTAGCCCACCAGCGGATGCACGACACGCTGGACGAACTGGACCTGGAACACCGCGACCGGAAACTCGGCGACATGTCGAAGGGGATGAAGCGGAAGGTCGCCATCGCCCGGTCGCTCATCAACGACCCCGACGTACTCGTCTACGACGAACCGGCGTCGGGGCTGGACCCGCTGACGACGAACTACGTCATCGAGTTCACCGAGCAACTCGCCGAGCAGGGCAAGACCATCGTCTTCTCGGCGCACAACCTCTTCCACGTCGAGTCTATCTGCGACCGCGTCGTCATCATGAACGAAGGGCAAATCGTCGCCCGTGGTGACCTCGAACAGTTACAGGACGAGTACGGCGAGACGCGCTATCACGTCTACACCACCGTCGACGTCCCGGAGGCCGCGAAGGAGAACGGCCACTTCGTACGGGTCGTCGGCAGCATGGACGCCGTCGAGGAGACGCGGGCGGCCGCCGAATCCGCCGGCGGCACGGTGGTCGACATCCGGACCGAGGAGTCGAGCCTCGAAGAGGTGTTCCTCAACGTCGCCGAGGCAGGCACCCGCGGGACCCGCTACGTCGGGGAGGACGCGGAGTAGATGCAGTGGGACAAACTCCGCCGGGTCGCGAAGTGGGAGGTGACCAAGAACGCGGGCGGTATCGACAGACGGACGCTCGCCATCACGGCCGTCGCCGTCGTGGCGATGGGCGGCGTCGCGGCTATCGCCGTCGCGGGCGCGAGTCCCGGCCTGAACGCCGACATCTACCGCGTCGGCGTCGAGGAGTCGAGTCCGTACTACGGCGTCGCGGCGGCCGACGGGAGCTTCAGGATACAGGACCCGAACCCGAAGGCCGTCCGCCGCGGGGAACAGGAACTGGCGTTCGACGGTGACAGGCTGCTGGTGCCCCCGCAGTCGGGCAAGCAAGCGGCCGCGCTGTCGGCCCTCCGGGACAGCACCGAGAGCTACAACGACCGGACGCTGGCCCGCGAGGACAACCAGACCGCCGCGTTCCCGGTGTCGGTGACCGTCGTGTATCAGGAGCAGGGCGGCCCGAACCCGCTGGACCCGCGTGGGGAGGCGACGGGCGACGACGGGGGGACAGACGGGAGCAGTGGGGGCGGCGGTGCCACGGACGGGAGCGGTGAGGGCACGACGACCGACGGCGACGGCGGGACGGGCGCCGGTGACGGCGGTGGAGGCTCGAGCGCCAGTGGTGACGGCGCGGCCGGCGGCGGTGGCGGTGCGAACCTCGGCAACATCGGCGCGCGACTGACCGGCGACGTACAGGGCGGCACGCCCTCGGACATCGCGCCCCCGTTCCCGTTCGAGTCGCTGGTGCTGGCGTTCCTCTACATCGTCCCGATGAACTTCGTCATCCAGGCCTACGGGTCCTCGATGCTGTCCGAACGGTTGAACCGCCGCGGCGAACTGCTGCTCGTGACGCCAGCCTCGCGGGGTGACATCGTCGGCGGGAAGACGCTCCCGTACTTCCTCGGGGCCGTCGGCGTCGCGGCGGCCATCACGGCGGCGCTCCGGTTCAGCGGCGTCGCGCCCTCCGGGAGCGCGATTGCAGTGCTCGCAATCGTCCCCATCGCGATGCTCTTCCTCGCGGCGACGTTCTGCGGCGCGATGTTCGCGCGGTCGTTCAAGGAACTGACCTTCGTCACCGTCACCATCACCGTCTCGCTGACCTCCTACGCGTTCATCCCGGCCATCTTCACCGACGTGACCCCCATCGCGCTCATCTCGCCGCTGACGCTGGTCGTGATGGACCTCACCGGCCAGTCCGTCTCGCTCTCGGAGTTCGCGTTCTCGACGGTCCCGCCGCTGGTGACGGCGCTGGTGTTGTTCGGCCTCGGTGCCGGCCTCTACCGCGAGGAGGACATGTTCACCCAGCGGGCCATCCCGCTGAAGGTGCTGGACGCGCTGGCGGGCCGCATCAAGTCCCGGAAGAGCGCCCTGAAGATGAGCGCCATCCTCCTGCCGCTGGTCGTCGTCGCGGAACTGGTCGCCGTCGCGTTCCTGTTCGTGCTGGACTCGGTATCGCTGAACGTCTTCGGGACGAACCAGACGCTGGCCGTCGTCATCGTCCTCGGCGTCGTCGCCGTCGTCGAGGAACTGGCCAAGAGCCTCCACCTCTACGCCGGGTACGCCCACGCTCGCTACGAGCGCACGCTCCGGTCGGCTATCGGCCTCGGGGTGCTCTCCGGACTCGGCTTCTTCGTCGCCGAGAAGGGCCTGCTCATCGCCCGCCTCTCCAATCTGGAGAGTCTGCCGGTCGGGAACGCGGCCTTGCAGGGGGCGACGCCGCCGTCCGGGGTTCCGCTGTGGGTCGTCGCGCTCCTGTTCCTGTTCGCGCCGCTGGCGCTACACTCGGTGACCGCCGCCATCTCCTCGGTCGGCGCCCAGCGGGGGCGCGGCGCCTACGCCGCCGGTGTGGGCGTGGCCGTCCTCGTCCACATCGCGTACAACCTCACGGTGGTGGTCAGCCTTGCCTGAGGACCGGCCGTGGTACCGCGACCCCCGAGTCGTCGTCGCGCGCCGCGACGTGGCCTCGCTCTCGCGGGAGAAGACCATCGTGCTGGCCCTGCTCATCCAGTTGTTCGTGGCGGGGTTCTCCTCGTTCCTCGTCGTCGGCCTCACCTCGCTGTACGACCCCGGGTCCGTCTCGGCGGGCGAGGTGGAGATGGCCGTCACGGGCGACGCGCGGGACGCGCTCCTCGACGCGGCCGCCGAACAGGAGGGGGCCGACGCCGTCGCCTACCGGAACCCCGACGCCGCGATACTCGCGTTCCAGGAGCGCCGCGTCGACGCGGTGTTGAACGCCCGCTACGTCGAGGCGGCGTCCGGTGACGGAAACCGGATAGCGGTGACCGCTCGCGTCCCCGAGGGGAGCGTGCGCTCGACGCTCGTCGTCGTGGAGGTGCGGCGGGTGCTGAACGCGCTGGAGCGACAGGAACGCTTCGAGCGCGCCGACTCGCTCGACACCGACCCCGTGCCGCTGCCGCCCGAAGCCAGCGCGAGTCCGTACTTCGGCTTCACCTACACCGTCCTCGTCCCGTTGCTACTGTTCCTCCCCGCGTTCATCAGCGGGTCGGTGGTCGTCGACACCATCACGGAGGAGATAGAGCGCGGGACGCTGGAACTCCTTCGGGTGGCCCCGGTGTCGCTCCTCGACGTCGTCGACGGGAAGGCGCTGGGGATGGTCCTGCTCGCGCCCGCGCAGGCGCTCCTGTGGGTCCTCCTGCTGTTGGTCAACGGCATCCCGGTGTCGAACGTCCCCGCTATCCTGCTGTTCGTCACGGCTGTCGCCGCGCTGGTCGTCACTATCGGCGTCGTCCTCGGCGTGGCGATGCGGCGCCGTCGGCCGGCGCAGTTGCTGTACTCCGTCCTGACGCTCGTCGTCTTCGGGGCCGCGGTGCTGCTCCCGGAGCACCCGGCGACGACGGTGGCGAAACTCGCCGTCGACAGCCCGACGCTCCTGACCTACGGGCACGTCGCCGGGGGCACGCTGCTGGCGGTAGCCGCCTACGCGGTCGCCCGGCGGTACGTCGCCGACGTGGACGCCGACGCGCTCTGACCGGCACGGAGGTTTTTGTCCTCGCCGCCCGCCGGTCCGGTATGGAGTACACCACACTCGGTTCGACCGGCATGGAAGTCAGCCGCCTCTGTCTGGGCTGTATGAGCTTCGGGACGTCGGAGTGGCGCGACTGGGTCCTCGACGAGGACGAGGGTCGCGAGATAATCGAGCGGGCCATCGACCTCGGCATCAACTTCTTCGACACGGCCAACATGTACTCGATGGGCGAGTCCGAACGCGTCCTCGGCAACGTCCTCGCGGACTACGAACGCGACGGGCAGGTCGTCGCCACGAAGGGGTACTTCCAGATGGACGACCGCAACCCCAACTCCGGCGGTCTCTCGCGGAAGGCGCTCGAACAGGAACTGTCGAACTCGCTCGACCGGTTGGGGATGGACACCGTCGACCTCTACCAGATTCACCGCTGGGACTACGACACGCCCATCGAGGAGACCCTCTGGACGCTCGACGACGCGGTCCGGCGCGGCCAGATTCGGTACGCCGGCGCGTCGTCGATGTGGGCCTACCAGTTCGCCGACTCGCTCCGGGTCAGCGAGCGCGAGGACCTCGAACGGTTCGAGACGATGCAGAACCACTACAATCTGCTCTACCGGGAGGAAGAACGGGAGATGCTCCCGCTCTGTGACGAGAAGGACGTCGGCGTGCTCCCGTGGAGTCCGCTGGCGCGCGGCTACCTCACGCGCCCCCACGAGGAGTTCGAGGCGACGACGCGCGGCCAGACGGACGACTACGCCCGCGAACACCCGTACTTCGAGGGCGGCGGCCGCGAGGTCAACGAGCGCGTCGAGGAACTCGCCGCTGAGTACGACGCCACGATGGCTCAAATCGGGCTGGCGTGGCTGTTGGACAAGGAGTGGGTCGACGCCCCCATCGTGGGGACCACCAGCATCGAGCACCTCGAACAGGCGGTCGAAGCGCTCGACATCGACCTCTCGGCGAGCGACGTCGAGTATCTGGAGGCGCCCTACGAACCGGTTCGGGTGTCGGGGCACGAGTGAGGGTCCCTACCGCCGGATGCTGTCGGCAGGCTGTCTGAAGTGTCGGTCAGTTTAAATACGTCGGCCGTCCTCCGAGTAGCATGTACGACGTCCCGTTCCAGAGTGACATCGAAACGCCGTTCGCCGACAGCGTCGTGAGCACCGCCCGGACGAGCATCGGAGACTCCCTCCGGAGCGTCATCTACTTCACGCCGTCGGCGATGGACCTCCTCTACGTCAGGCGGGACCTCTACGAGTCGCGGGAGAGCGCCCTCGAGGCGAAGTCCCGTCTCGTCGAGTTCGAGCGCGTCGGCTTCGCCGAGGCGCCGGTCCGGACGGCCCTCGCCGTCCCCGCCGAGGCGGAGAGCATCGGGGCCTACGAGTTCACCGTCCGCATCCACGAGGACGGGTTCGTGGTCCGCGTTCTCGGCGCCGACGCCGGCGTGCTGCTGACGACCGACGGGATAGACGTGGACGCGTTCGAGGACGCGGCGACCGCTATCACGTCGCTCCTCGACGAGTGAGCGGGGCGATTACGGGACCCGCCCGCCGGCGGTCCCGGGCTGGTCGGTCCCCGACTGCTCGTGGGTGTGGTGGAAGAAGCGAATCAGCGGCGTCCCGTCGTCGTCGCTGACCGGTTGGAAACAGACCCGCCGGTACCGGTCGTTGTCGAGCAGGTTCACCATCAGGCCCTCGTCGTGGAGCGACACCGACTCGAAGTCCGCGCCACAGACCGGACAGACTACAGGGCCGTCCTCGCCCTCGGCCTCGTTCGTCACGCCCGCACCTCGTCGGCGACCCGCCGCATCGTCTCGAACTCGGCGTCGTCGTAGGCGACGAGCCGCACGTCGGTCAGCGACGCCGGTTCGAACGCCGCCAGTTCCTCGCAGATGATTCTGACGCCATCCTCGAAGTCGAAGCCCGCGATGCCACACCCGATGGCCGGCAGGACCACCGACTCGCAGTTCAGCGCGTCGGCCTCCGCCAGCGCGTTGCGGGTGGCGTCGCGGATGCTCTCGGCCGTCGACTGGCCGCCGGGCGGCATCGCCGCGGCGTGGACGACATAGTCGGCGTCCAGGTCGTAGGCGTCCGTCGTGGCGACGCCGCCGAGTTCCACGGGCCCCTTCGCGACGGCCTCGTCGTCGATGCCGGACCCGGCGGCACGTTTGAGCGCCCCGGCGACGCCGGACCCCATCCGGAGACTCGTGTTCGCGGCGTTGACCAGTGCGTCCGCGGACTGGGCGGCGATGTCGCCCTGGATGACCTCGAACTCCATGGCAGACGGTGGGACCGTCTCCCTCAAAGAACTACGGGGCCGTGCGATACCGTCTCACGCCAGCCCGAAACCCGTCCAGTCCATACTACACGCATGGACCTGCTCAGGATGGAGTGGCGTGACGTGGGGTTCGTCCACTGGCCGGTCGACCCGGAGACGGTGACGGCCACCCTCCCGGAGGGCCTCACCGTCGACACCTACGACGGACGCGCGTGGCTGGGCGTCGTGCCCTTCGAGATGGCCGACATCCGCCCGCGAGGCAGTCCCGTCGGCCGCTCGTTCGGCGAGTTGAACCTCCGGACGTACGTCACCGACGGCGAGACGCCGGGGGTGTACTTCTACAACTTAGATGCCGACGACCGCCTGAGCGTCGGCATCGCCCGGCGCTTCTTCGAGTTGCCGTACTACCGCGCGTCGATGGAGATAGCCCGCCGCGACGACGAGGTGCGGTTCCGGAGTCGGCGGACCGACGCCCGCGCACCCGCGGCGAACTTCGACGCCACGTACGGCCCGGCGGCGGACGGCGACCTCCACCGGCCGGAACCGGGGAGTCTGGAGGCGTTCCTCGTCTCCCGCTATCGGTTCTACGTGGCCGACGAAGACGGGCGCATCTACTACGCCGACATCGACCACGACCCGTGGCCCCTGCAGGAGGGCACTGTCGAACTGCGTCACAACGACCTGTTCTCGGCCAACGGGTTCGCCGACCCGACCGGCGACCCCGTGGTCCACTACAGCCCCGGTATCGCCGTCACCGCCGGCCGTCTGCACCGGGACTGACCCGGCCGCGGCGCGCCGCTACACTGATTGTCCTGCCCACCCCATCGTGTCACGTGTTCTCGACCCGACCGCTCGCGGTGACAGTCGACGACGTCTGCTTCTGCCACTGGCCGGTCGACGCGGACGTCCTCTCGCGGTCAGTCCCCGACTGGCTGACCGTCGAGACGGCCGACGGCGACGCGTGGGTATCGGCCGTCGCCCACACCGTGACCGGCGTCGCCTCGTTCGGCGTCGACCTGACGCGTCCGGCCGAAGCCGTCAACGTGCGGACCTACGTCCGCGGCCCGGACGGACAGCGGGGCGTCCGCTTCCTCGCCGTCTTCACCGACGACCCGCTGGCGGCGACGTTCTCGAAACCCGCGCTCCGCCTGCCGTACCGCGAGGGGCGACTCGACAGACGAGACGACGACGGCGAGTACCGTACCCGGCGAACGCTCGACGTGGACGGACGCCGTGTCCTCGACGTTCGGTACACCCCGGGCGACGGCGAGACGACGACGGCCCCGCCGGACTCGGTAGCCGCCTTCCTCGTCGAGCGCCACCGCTACTTCACGACGGACGGCTTCGGGACGCGTCTCGTCGGGAGCGTCGGCCACGACCCGTGGCCTCTCGGGAGCGTCGACGCCGACGTCTCTGGGTCGCTCCTGTCGGCGCTCGGACTGCCGGACCCAGCGGGACCACCGCTCGTCCACTACAGTCCCGGCACGGAACTCGGCCTCTCGCCGCCACGGCCCCTGTGGCTGGACTGACCCCGACACTTTAGAACTCGCCGCGAGTGGACAGTTGTATATCGTGACAGACGTCGACAGAGTCAGCGGGTGGGCGGGTGTCGCATCGGTACTCCTGACGAACGTGGCGACGGTGGGCGCCACGCTCGCGTCGCCGTCGTTCGCGTGGACCGGCAACGCGCTGTCGGATCTCGGGCAACCCGGGACGGCGGTGGCGACGCCGGTGACGACGCTGCTGTTCGACGGTGGCCTCGTCCTCGGCGGCGTCGTCGGCCTCGCCTTCACGTACACGCTCTGGATGGCCGGAGAGAACGCCGTCGAACGGCTTGCGGTCCTCCCCTTCGCCGTGGCGCTGGTCGGGATGGCCGGCGTCGGCGTCTTCCCGTCGAGTCGGCCCCTCCACGCCCCCGCCGCCCTGACGCTGTACCTCGGTTCGATGGTCGCGATGGCGGTGTACGCGCTCGGGAACGTCCTCGCCGGAGCACGGGGGCGTGGTGCCGTGACGCTGGGACTGGTCCTCGCCCACGTCGGCGTCTGGTGGTGGTGGGCGAGCGGTGGGTCGCTGACCCGCGGGGGGCTCGCGATACCCGAAATCGTCGGTGCGGCCCTGTTCAGCGCGTGGGTCGTCTGGACCGCTCACTGGCATCTGGCCGGCGAGCGGGCACCGACTGACGGCCGCGTCGCCGCACCGGGGTAGCGCCGCTATCGCACGGACCTCGTCGGCCAAACGGCGACGGCGGCGTACGGTCCGAGTGCGTGGCGTCGAGACGACGACCTGAGAGGGGTTTTTGACGCCGGACTCCCTAGCGGAGTCGATGACAGTTCGGGGCGTTATCGTAGATTTGGACGGGACCGTCTACCACGGCGACCGCCTGTTGCCCGGCGCCGCCGCCGCAGTCGACCGGTTGCGCGAGCGTGGCACGTCGCTGTGCTTCTTCTCGAACAACCCGTTACACGACGGCGCGGAGTACGTCGACCGGCTGACCGAGATGGGCGTCGACGCCCGGCCGGGCGAGGCCTGCTCGTCGGCCGTGGTCACGCGAGAGTACCTCGACGCGAACCACGCCGGCGACGCCGTCTTCGTCGTCGGGACGCCCTCGCTCCGTGACCGGGTTCGAGCGACCGCCGCGGAACTCGTCTCGGACCCACGGGCCGCCGACGTATTGCTCGCCTCGTGGACCGACGAGTTCCACTACCGCGACATGGTCGACGCTCTCCGGGCGATAGACGAGGAGACGGCGTTCCTCGGCACCGACCCGGACCGGACCTTCCCCGACGAGGACGGCAACCCGACGCCGGGGTCGGGCGCGATAATCCGGGCCATCGGCGGCGTCGTCGAACGGGACCCGGACCTCGTCCTCGGGAAGCCCTCCGACGTGGCCGTCGAGGCGGCCCTCGAACGGGTCGGGTGTGCCCCCGAAGAGTGTCTGGTCGTCGGCGACAGACTGGACACTGACGTCGCCATGGGCGAACGCGCGGGGATGGAGACGGTCCTCGTCAGGACGGGCGTGAGCGACGACGACGACGTCGAACGGAGCGAGGTGACGCCGGACCACGTCGTCGACTCGCTGGCGGACGTCACGGCCCTGCTCGACGGCCGTCGCTGAGTCCGTCGTGTAATCTCACCTACGAATTTATGGCCCGTGGAGTCGTAACGCTGATTGGTGATACCGATGCCCAAAGACATCCTGATGATAGTCGGTGACTTCGGCGAAGACTACGAGATAATGGTCCCGTACCAGACGCTCCAGACCGTCGGGCACAGCGTCGACGCGGTCTGTCCGGACAAAGAGGCGGGCGACACTATCAAGACGGCCGTCCACGACTTCCGGGGCGACCAGACGTACATGGAGTCGCGCGGCCACAACTTCGAACTGAACGCGACGATGGCCGACGTCGACCCGAGCGACTACGACGCCCTCGTCGTCCCCGGCGGACGGGCGCCGGAGTACCTCCGGACCCACGACGAGGTCACCGACGCCGTTCAGCACTTCTTCGAGGCCGACAAACCGGTGGCGGCGCTCTGCCACGGCCCGCAGATTCTCGCGGCCGCCGGCGTCCTCGACGGCTACGAGATGACCGCGTATCCGGCCTGCCGGGCCGAGTGTGAGGCCGCCGGCTGTTCGTGGGTCGACGGCGTCACCCGCGACCGGAACCTCGTCACCGGGCAGGCGTGGCCGGACCACCCCGAGTGGCTCAGCGAGTTCATGACCCTGCTCGGCGACGAGGTCAGTCACGGGGACGCGGCGGTAGCCGCCGACGACTGAGCGCGAGAAATGGTTAGCAGGATAATATTTGTATAGCACGCTCCCCAACACTGGGGTGTAATGGTCGCAAGCACCGCACTTCTCGGCCTGTTCGCGCTGGCCGGGATTGCCCTCCCAGCGATGCTCTATCTCCTGCTCAAAGGTGGGCGAAGCCGTCGAATCGAGGCGAACCGCTGAGGAACGGTCCGCTCGGACCGGGTGGTCGAGTGACCGAGAGCGGTCGACGTCGCTCCGGTGTCAGGCCGACCGGAGCAGGTGGACGGCCCCCGTCTCGCCCGTGACGCCCTGTTCGTTCGTGGTACAGACGAGCAGTTCGCCGGCCGGGGTCTCCCCGAACGAGAGCACGTTCGACCCGAGTCCGTCGCCGTCGACCGGGACGGCCGTCACCGGCCAGCGCTGGTCGCCGCGGTCCGTGGCGACGAAGAGGGTCCCCCGGGCCCGCCAGTCGGCGAAGACGTAGCGGCCCCGCAAGGGCGGGACGTTCTCGCCGTCGTAGAGGTACCCCCCGATGACGGAGATACCCGAGACCTCGCCCCCGTCGTGTGGATACTGGACGATGGGGTCCCGGAGGGGCGCGCCGTCGGGTGTCTCCGTCGGGCAGTCGGCCGCGCGGAAGCAGTTGGCGCCCTCTCTGACGTTCCAGCCGTAGTTGCCGCCGCGTTCGACCACGCTGACCTCCTCCCACTTCGACTGGCCCACGTCGGCGACGAAGAACCGTCCGTCGGGGCCGAACGAGAACCGCCACGGGTTCCGGAACCCCCACGCGAACTGCTCCGGTAACCCCTCCTTACCGACCAGCGGGTTGTCGTCGGGGACGGCGTACGGTCGCCCGTCCGTCCCGTCGCCGTCGACGTCGATGCGGAGGATACTGCCCAGCAGGTTCTCGGTGACGTCCTGTCCGTTACCGCCGTCGACCGCGTCGTACCAGTCCTCGACGTGACCCCGGCCCTGGTCGTTGCCCGCCCCGCCGTCACCGACGCCGACGTAGAGGTAGCCGTCCGGGCCGAACGTGACGGCACCGGCGTTGTGGTTGCCCTGCGGTTCCGGAATCTCCAGCACCGTCCGCTCGCTGTCGGGGTCTATCGTCCGGTCGGACACCTCGAACTCCGAGAGGACGAACGTGTGCGAGTAGTCGTCGGGCGTCCCCTCCCGCCGCGGAGCGCTGTATCTGACGTACGCCCGGCCGGCCCCGTCGTACTCGGGGTGGAAGGCCAGTCCCAGCAACCCGCGTTCGTCGTACCCGCCCACGTCCACCATCCGGTCGGTGACGTCGAGTGCGACCTGTGGATCGGCGTCGGCCCCGTCGACGACGGCCACCTGTCCCGCCTGGTCGACGACCCAGTACTCCTCGCTCCGTGGCACGACCACGTCCAGCGGGGAGGTGAACCCCGTGGCTACGGGGTCGGCCAGGAGTTCGAGCGAGTCGAGCGACGGGTCGCTCGTGCCGTTCTCAGTCGTCGCCGTCGACTGTCCGCTCCCCGCTCCGCCGTCGACGCACCCGGCGAGTGCCGTCAACGCCAGCCCGCTCGCTTCGAGGAATCGGCGTCGCGTCGTAGCGTCCATAGCGGAGGCAGGGGGGCCAGACGCAAGAGTATTCGCCGGCCGCCAATAAACTCAGAACAACGGGAAAGTGTACCGATGTCGAACCCTTTATGAAACGGCTGGCGCAATGGACACAACGAGTCATGGTCGACAAAGCGGACCTTCGCGAACAGTTCACCGAGGCGTTCGAAGACGCAGACTACCCGATTTCCAGTCCGATGGACCTCGTCCCAGCCCTGCCCAGCGGGCCGTCCACGAAGTTCGAGTCCGGGGACTTCTCGATGACTGCGATGGAACTCAACACCAAACTCGACGGGGAGTTCCCCTACGAGAGCGTGGACGACTTCGTCGACGACGTGATGGAGTCGCTGGAGAATCAGGACCTCATCTAAGCCGTCAGTACGGACGGGCGAGCGACGGCGACGACGAACGCGACGGCGAACACGCCAAGCGCGAGGACGAGGTAGTTCGCCACGGTGTTGTCCGCCCGCGTCAGCCCCAAGGTGTAGTTCTTCCCCGAGAGCGGCCAGAACGGCGCGATACCGGCGGGCGTGACCACGTCCGCGAGCAGGTGTGAGACGATACCGGTCAGACCGACGACGAGGCCGAACGCCGCCAGTCGCGTCGCCGTGGCGACGCCGCTCGCGGACCCGACCAGCCACCCGGCGCCACCGAGGAGGAGGCCCACGACGACCGCGAACAACAACGTGTGGGTGACGCCGCGATGACTGACGAAAGGGACGCGCTGGTCGTAGTCCGGAACCGGCGCCAGCACGAGCGAGAGCGCCCCGCCCGCCACGGCGAGGCCCGGTGCGTCGAGGAGGATGAGTCCGAGGCCTAGCGGCGCGTACGCGAGCAGCGCGGCCCCGTAGTGACCCGGTCGGTACATGGGCGCACGCTTGCGCTCCAGTGGCTTGTAGCTGGCGTGTCCGAGTACCCTTGCGGTTTATGTAGGGTGCTTCCAAAGGCTCTGTATGTTCGTGACGCCGGGGATAAACCTCCTCGTGGAGACGTTCGGCCCCTTCCTCATCCCGGCGACGCTGTTCGTCCTCGGCGCTATCGGCTACCTGTTCCTGTGGTTCCTGACTCGGTCCCAGCGCGAGACGTACACGGCCGACGACGAGTGAGCGCACCGAACTCGGTAGTTTAGTACCGCCACGCTTTTGCATTAGACTCGTCTAATTCTCTCTATGTTGAGCGCGAAGATGGAGGACTACCTGAAGGCGATCTATCGGCTCGAACGGGAGGGGGAACCGCCGGTCGCCACGTCGACTATCGCGGAGACACTGGAGGTGACGCCGCCGACGGCGACGAGCATGGTCGAGAAGCTCGAAGACCGAGACCTCGTCGAGCGGGAGAAGTACAAGGGCGTCACGCTCACTCCCGAGGGGGAGACGGTCGCGCTGGAGGTCATCCGCCACCATCGGCTGCTGGAGACGTTCCTCACCGAGGAACTGGGCTACGACTGGTCGGAGGTCCACGAGGAAGCCGAGATTCTGGAACACCACATCAGCGAGGAGTTCGAGCGCCGGGTGGCCGCCGCGCTGGACGAACCGGCCGTCGACCCCCACGGCGACCCGATACCCAACGACGAACTCGAACCCATCGACGACCACTCGGCGTCGGCACTGGCAGACCACGGCGAGGGCGCTCGGTTGGAGGTCGCCCGCGTGCGTGACCGCGACTCCGAGGAACTCACCTATCTCGACGACGCCGGCATCACACCGGGTACGAAACTCGTCGTCGAAGAGGTCGCACCCATCGGGATGGTGACGGTGCGCCTCGACGGCGGTGAGACCGTGTCACTCCCAGACCACATCGCCGACGCGATTCAGGTTCGGACGCCCGAAGACGCCGTCGCCGATGGGGTGAGCGAGGTGTGAGCGAGGCGACGTGGCTCACCGTCGTCGTCGTCGCCGCCGGCGCACAGTTGGCCGTCCTCCCCGGCGAGAAAGTGCAGTTCATCATCGCCGGCCTGTCGACCCGCTTCAGCCCCTACATGGTCGTCGCGGCGGCCGGGACAGCCTTCGCTGGCTGGACCGCCGTCGAGATATGGCTCGGCCAGACGGTGACGACGCTACTCCCCGGAATCTACCTCGACGCCATGACGGCGGGCCTGTTCCTCGTCTTCGCCGTCCTGTTGGTCCGGACCGCACCGGCGTCGGACGCCCCCGAACGAGAACCGGCCAGCGGCGTCCTGACCGACGGCGGTGAACTCGACGTGCGCGTGCCGGTCGCCGACTGGAAGGTCCCGAACAAGATGGGTGGGTTCCTCCCCATCTTCGCGATGATGGCCTTCGGCGAGTTCGGCGACAAGACGCAACTGGTCACCATCTCGCTGGCCGCCCAGTACGCCGCCTTCCCGACCGCTATCTGGACCGGCGAGATGCTCGCAATCATCCCCGTGAGTATGCTCAACGCACTGTTCTTCTACCGCTTCTCGCACTCCTTCGACGTTCGGAAGGCGCACTTCGCCGGGGCGGCGCTGTTCCTCTTCTTCGCCGCCGACTTCGCCGTGAACGTCCTCTTCGGGGTCTCCGTCTGGGAGACGGCCGTGGGTGCGATGGCCGGGGCGCTCCCGTTCTGACCGACGGGGAGACTCATTAGGCAGGCCCGACGAGTTCGGGTATGCGCGGCCTCGACGACACCGACCGTGAGATAGTCAGACTCCTGCTCGCGGACTCGCGACGTCCGTTCAGCGACATCGCCGAGGAGGTCGGTCTCTCGGCCCCGGCCGTCTCCGACCGGGTCGACCGCCTCCGTGAGATGGGCGTCGTCCGCGGGTTCACGCTGGACCTCGACCGCTCGTTGCTCCGCTCGGGGGTCCCCGTCCTCCTCGAAATCGACGCCGAACCGGGCCGTGCGACCGCGGTTCGAGACGCACTCGCCGGCGCAGACGCCGTCGAACACGTGTTTCGGACGGCCGACGGACGGGTGACGGCGACGGCGACAGTCCCGCAGACGGAGGTCACCGAACTGCTCGACACCCACGTCGACTTGGCCGACGTGGACGGCTACGAGGTGCGACTCGTCGCCGACAGCGAGTGGTCGCCCGGCCTCGGCACGGCCGAGTTCGCGCCCGAGTGTGCCGAGTGTGGCAACACCGTCGACGAGGAGGGCGAGCGGACGGTCCTCGACGGTGACACCTACTACTTCTGCTGTGGGTCCTGCGAGTCGCGGTTCGTCGAGCGGTACGAATCGCTCAAGGAGGGCGCGTAAGCCGGAGTGAAACTACGGAATCGACAGCAAAACTCGGAGGGGCGTAGAGTTTCGAATCGAAGGTTCACCTGCCGTTCCGCATTTGTTTTACAAGGACAAACCGCATCAAAGAGCATCCCGTACTAGTACGTAAGATGACCGAACGGACAGTCCGCCTCGAACTGACGGGGATGAGTTGTGCGAACTGCTCGGCGACCATCGAGGAGCGCGTCGCCGAGCTAGACGGCGTCGAGTCCGTCGACGCGAACTACGCCACCGACGAGGGGAGCGTCACCTACGACCCCGAGACGGTGTCGCTCGGCGACGTCGTGGCGGCCGTCGAGGACGCGGGCTACGGCGTCGTGACGGAGACGGCGACGATAGGCATCACCGACATGTCGTGTGCGAACTGCGCCGAGACGAACGCCGAGGCGCTGGAACGCACCGAGGGCGTCGTCTCGGCCGACGTGAACTACGCCACCGACGAGGCGCAGGTGACCTACCTCCCGTCGGCGGCGTCGCTGTCGGACCTCTACGACGCCATCGAGGCGGCGGGCTACGCGCCGGTGCGCGAGGACGAGAGCGGCGAGGGCGGCGACGGCGGCGAGGACAAACAGTCCTCGTCGGACCGCCGCGACGCCGCCCGGAACGCCGAGGTGAAGAAGCAACTGCGACTGACGCTGTTCGGTGCGGCGCTGTCGCTCCCCCTCCTCGTCTTCATGACGGACCACCTCCTCTCGCTGGGGCTGTTCGAGTCGACGCTGTTCGGGGTTCCGCTCGGCTGGGTGCAGTTCGCGCTCGCGACGCCAGTCCAGATAGCGCTCGGGAAGCCCTTCTACGAGAACGCGTACAAGGCGCTCGTCCGGAACAAGCGGGCCAACATGGACGTGCTCATCGCGCTGGGGTCGTCGACGGCGTACGGCTACTCGCTCGTCGCGCTGCTGGACCTCATCGCCAGCACGGGGCTGTACTTCGACACGGCGGCGTTCATCCTCGTGTTCATCACGCTGGGGAACTACCTCGAAGCCCGGTCGAAGAGTCAGGCCGGCGCGGCTATCCGCGAACTGCTGGAGATGGAGGCGGACACGGCGACGGTGGTCAACGAGGACGGCACCGAGGAAGAGATTCCGCTGGACGAGGTCGAGGTCGGTGACCGCCTGAAAGTCCGGCCCGGCGAGAAGATTCCGACGGACGGCGTCGTCGTCGACGGCGATTCGGCCGTCGACGAGTCGATGGTCACCGGCGAGTCCGTTCCCGTCGAGAAGGGCGAGGGCGACGAGGTCATCGGCGCGACGGTGAACCAGAACGGCGTCCTCGAAGTCGAGGCGACGAAGGTCGGGTCCGAGACGGCGCTCCAGCAGATCGTCGAGCGCGTCAAGCAGGCCCAGTCACGTCAGCCGGAGATTCAGAACCTCGCCGACCGCATCTCCGCGTACTTCGTCCCGGCGGTCATCGCGAACGCCCTCCTGTGGGGCGCCGTCTGGACCGTCGCGCCCGACGCGCTGGCGAGTTTCGTGAGCAGTCTTCCCGTGTGGGGGCTGGCGGCCGGCGGTCCCGCGACCGTCGGCGTCACCGAGTTCGCCGTCGTCGTCTTCGCCTCGGCGGTGCTCATCGCCTGTCCCTGCGCGCTGGGACTGGCGACGCCCGCGGCGACGATGGTCGGCACCGCAATCGGTGCCCGCAACGGCGTCCTGTTCAAGGGCGGCGACGTGTTGGAACAGGTCCGGGACGTCGACACCGTCGTCTTCGACAAGACGGGGACGCTCACCGAGGGCGAGATGGAACTGACCGACGTGGAAGTCGTCGGAGCGGCGGCCGACGGCGGCGAGTTGCAGGAAGCCCCCGAACTCACCGAGGCGTACGTCCTCGAACTGGCCGCGAGTGCCGAGAGCGGGAGCGAACACCCCCTCGCACAGGCCATCGTCGAGGGTGCCCGCGAACGCGGCATCGAGGTGCCGGACGCCGAGGACTTCGAGAACGTCCCGGGCCACGGCGTGCGGGCGACGACGCCCCACGGCGAGGTGCTGGTCGGCAACCGCAAACTGCTCGAAGACGAGGGCGTCGACACCTCGCCCGCCGAGGAGCAGATGGACGCCCTCGAACGGGAGGGGAAGACGGCGATGTTGGTCGCCGTCGACGACACGGACTCGGGGTTCCGCCTCGTCGGCGTCGTCGCCGACGCGGACACGGTCAAGGAGAGCGCCGCCGCGGCCGTCAGCGGCCTCCACGAACGCGGGACCGAGGTCTGGATGATCACCGGGGACAACGAACGCACGGCCCGCGCCGTCGCCGAACAGGTCGGTATCGACCCCGAGAACGTCCGTGCCGGGGTCCTGCCCGAGGACAAGGCCGCGGCCGTCGAGGACATCCAGTCGGACGGCCGCCGGGCGATGATGGTCGGCGACGGCGTCAACGACGCCCCGGCGCTGGCGACGGCCGCCGTCGGGTGTGCCATCGGGTCCGGCACGGACGTCGCGATCGAGGCGGCCGACGTGACGCTCCTGCGCGACGACCCGGCGGACGTGCTGAAGGCCATCCGCATCTCGTCGGCGACCCTCCAGAAGATCAAGCAGAACCTCTTCTGGGCGCTGGGGTACAACACCGTGATGATTCCGCTGGCTTCGCTGGGTCTGCTCCAACCGGCGCTGGCGGCGGCGGCGATGGCCGCCTCCTCGGTGTCCGTGCTGGCCAACAGCCTCGCGTTCAAGCGCTACACTCCCGACGAGGACTACGAACTGCTGGGGTTCCTCCGACCCTGACCGGGGGGTTCCAGTACACTCATTTGCCGCGAGGCCCGAGTCGGTGGCAGTGAGCGACTCGCAGCGCGCAGACGACCGGTCGGCCTCGACAGCGGGCAGGCAGCCGACGGGGTTAGGTGTCAAACTCCGGGCGCTGTGGCGTGCTCTCGTCATCGTCTGGCAGTTCGTCCCCTTCGTCCTCGCGTGGGCCCGCGACCGGAAGCGGTTCCTCGTTTTCGGTCGGTCGCGCTCCGTCTCGAGCGAGGACCGAACCCGACGCGCTCGACGCCTCAAAGAGACGTTTCTGGACCTCGGCCCTGCGTTCATCAAACTCGGGCAGATGCTCTCGACGCGGCCCGACGCGTTGCCGGCCGAGTACATCGAGGTGCTCTCCGAACTGCAGGACAAGGTCCCGCCGGACCCGTGGGCCGACATCGAACCCTTGCTCGAACGGGAACTCGACGGCTCCGTCGAGGAGCGGTTCGCGGCGTTCGACACGTCGCCCATCAGCGGCGCGTCCCTCGGGCAGGTGTACGAGGCCGAACTCGACGGCCGGCGCGTCGCCGTGAAGGTGTTGCGGCCCGGCATCCGGGAGCGCGTCGAGTCGGACCTGCGCGTGCTGGCGACGTTGACGCCGATTCTGGCGTCGGGGGCCGAACCGGGACAGGCGTTCACGCTGGAGAACCTCACCGAGGAGTTCTCGGCGACTATCCGCCGCGAGATGGACTACGCCCACGAGGCGCGGATGCTCCGTGAAATCGGCGACAGTTTCGCCGACGACGACGGCGTCGCTATCCCGGACGTCGTCGAGAGTCACACGACGGACCGCGTGGTGACGATGGAGTACGTCGACGGCGTCAAGATAGACGACGTGGCGCGACTCGACGAGATGGGCATCGACCGCGCGGCTCTCGTCCAGCGCCTCGAAGAGGTGTACATCCAGATGATCGTGGAGGACGGCCGGTTCCACGCAGACCCCCACCCAGGTAACCTGGCAGTCCAACCCGACGGGACGCTCGTGTTCTACGACTTCGGGATGACGGGCCGTCTCGGGCCGCGGACGCGCGAGCAGTTGATGGAGTTCTACGTCGGGTTGGCGACGGACGACGTCGACCGGGTGATGGACGCATTCGTCGCGATGGGCGCCCTCGACCCGGCGGCCGACCGCGAGGTGATGCGGGAGGCGTTCGAGATCGTCATCGAGCAGTTCCGCGGCGAGGACATCAGCGAGTACCGCGTCGAGCAGTTGGTCGGCCAGTTCGAGACCCAGTTGTACGAGTTCCCGATGCGCCTCCCGCAGGACCTCGCGCTGGTCGTGCGCGTGACGACGGTGCTCGAAGGAGTCTGTCGGACGCTCGACCCGGACTTCGACTTCATCGAGATAATCACGGAGTACGTGATGGAACAGGGTGCGGCCGACGCTGGCGAGGCAGTCCGCGAGGAAGTCCAGGAGACGGTGACCCGGACCGCACGCTCGCTCGTGACGACGGCGCCGAAGGCGGAGGCCGCCCTCGACACCGCCGGTCGAGGGGAGTTGGTGCTGGAGACGATGCTGAAGGACAGTGACGGCCTCGCCCGACAGATGGCCAGACGACTCTTCCTCGGGATGGTCGCCGCCGCCGGCATCCCGGTGGCGGCGTTCTTCTACGTCGACGCGTCGCTCCCGTCGACGCTGCTGGCGGTGGGCGGGACGGTCACGACGCTCGGACTGCTGTTGTGGTCGTTCCGGCGTCAGCGGCGGGCGGCGCTGACGACGCCACAGTTCACGCGCCACGAGATGCGGCGGCGCGAAGACGAAGGGTGATTCAGACGAGCAACTGGACGTCGGCGTCGGCCATGTGCTGGAGCGCCGTGGCCGCCCCCACGTCCGTCGTCACGCCGTCGTAGAAGTCGTCGTGGTCGTAGTCGAACAGTTCGGTGGTCATCTCGCAGGCCTGCAGGTCGGCGCCCATCTCCAGACTCGTCTCGACGAGTTCCTCGATGGTCGCGGTGCCGTTGTCGGCTATCTCGCGGTTCATGTACCACGTCGCCAGCGAGTCGCCGCCGGGGAGCGCCCCCAGTACGTTCGGCATCGGCATGCTCGGGTTGCCGACGGCGCTGACCTGCAACTCCGCCGAGCGCTCCTCGTGGAGGATGTCGAGGCCCCAGAACGTGTGGAAGACCGTGACGTCCCAGCCGAAGGCGGCGGCCGTACTGGCGAGGATGAGCGGCGGGTACGCCATGTCGAGCGACCCCTTCGTCGCGATGATGGTCATCTTCTTCGGCCCGTCGTCGCGGAGCGAGTCGACCGTCGATTCGAGGTCCTCGATGCGCTCGTAGAGCGCCTCGACGTCCGGCGTGTCCGCTCCGACTCGCTCGCTACCCGACTCGGGCGCGGTCGTCTCACTACTCATGCGTCCACCCGTTCGACGTAGTGGTGGTACACCGTGCGCCCGTCCGCTGTCGTCTCGGACTGCGCCAGCAGTGCCACGTCGTCGACCGACGCCGCCCAGCCGTCGATGTCACTGACGCTACCGGAGTCGGTGGCGAGCACCTCCAGCACGTCGCCGACTGCGAGGTCGTCGACCGCCTGTTTGGTGCGCACGACCGGCATCGGGCAGGACTCGCCGGTCACGTCTATCGTGGTCGTCACGTCGTCGGATGGGATTTCGGTCGTCATTGTATTTCGCTAGTTGTGCAATATAGGGAGATTCGTATAAATCTGTCGACGAGGAGCTCGGACGAACTATCAGGGCGCTTATGCGCTTTTTCCCACACTAATGGAGTTCAGCGTGACCACACCTCCGAGAACATAGATTGTACAATACCCACAACTCTTTTGTACGGACGCCCGGTTAGGTTTGGACACAGAATGAGCGACAAACCGTTCACCATCCCCGACGACGTTGCGACGATAGCACCGAGCGACCTCTACGACCGACTCGAGGCGGGCGAGAGCATGAGCGTCCTCGACACGCGGGCGCCCGCCGAAGTCGACGACTGGCGCATCGACGGCGACAGCGTCGCGTTCGCGAACGTCCCGTACTACGAGTTCCTCGACGGCGTCACAGACAGCACGCTCGAATCGCTGCCGGACGCGCGTCCGATGTACACAGTCTGTGCCAAAGGCGAGTCGAGCAAGTTCGTCGCCGACGTCCTCGACGAGGCAGGCGTCGACGACGTGGTGGCCGTCGAGGACGGCATGGAGGGCTGGGAGACGGTGCTTTCCGCCACCGAACTCTCGGCCGACACCGACGCCACCGTCGTCCAGTTCCACCGCCCATCCTCGGGCTGTCTCTCCTATCTCGTCGTCGACGGCGACGAGGCGCTCGTCGTGGACCCGCTCCACGCCTTCACCGAGGAATACCTCGAGGCGGCGGAGTCGTACGGCGCCGAACTCGTCGCCGCCGTCGACACGCACGTCCACGCCGACCACGTCAGCGGCGTCCGCGACCTCGCCCGCGAACACGGCGTGCAGGCGCTGGTCCCCGAACCGGCCGAAGCGCGCGGTATCGACTACGACCTGTCCTACGACACCGTCGCGGACGGCGAGACCCTCACCGTCGGCGACGTCGGCGTCGAGGCCGTCCACACGCCCGGGCACACTAGCGGGATGACCTCCTACCTCGTCGACGACGCCGTCCTGCTGACCGGCGACGGCCTGTTCGTCGAGAGCGTCGCCCGCCCGGACTTAGAGGGCGGCGACGAGGGCGCGCCCGAGGCGGCCGGACGGCTGTACGACACGCTTCACGACCGAGTCCTCTCGCTCCCCGACGAGACGCTGGTCGCGCCCGGCCACGTCAGCGACGCGGCCGAACGGGCCGACGACGGGAGTTACACCGACGCGCTGGGTGACGTCGCCGAGGCGATGGACGCGCTCGACTACGACAGAGCCTCGTTCGTGGAGTTCGTCCTCTCGGATATGCCACCCCGGCCAGACAACTACGAGGACATCATCGCCACGAACCTGGGCGAGCGGACCGTCGACGACGAGTCCGCCGCCGAACTCGAACGCGGCCCGAACAACTGCGCCGCCACGACGGACGCGATGACGGGGAACTGAGATGCTCGCCGAGACACTGCTCCCGAACGGCTGGGTCCACTACCTGCTGGGGGGCCTGCTCATCGGCGGGGGCACCGTGATAATCTACCTCACGACGGGCATCACCGCCGGCGCGAGCACGTTCCTCGAATCCACGCTGTCGTACGTCTCCGGCCAGTCCCGGTTCCAGCAGTACCGCTTCCGGGCCTCGCGGGACTGGCGCGTCGTGTTCACGCTGGGCATCGTGCTGGGCGGGGCCGTCTACGGCCTCGCGTTCGGCGAG
The DNA here is from genome assembly GCF_019599465.1 of Haloarcula rubra. GTDB lineage: Archaea > Halobacteriota > Halobacteria > Halobacteriales > Haloarculaceae > Haloarcula > Haloarcula rubra. The sequence continues at coordinate 12,108 of NZ_RKLR01000003.1, read as the reverse complement.
TTCGGCTGGACGACCGACGTCCAGTGGTGGCGACTGCTCGTCGGCGGCGTCCTCGTCGGCGTGGGCACCCGCCTCGGTAAAGGGTGTACCTCCGGCCACGGCGTCTGTGGCGTCGGGTCGCTCTCGGAGACGTCCCTGCTGAACGTCGCGACGTTCGTCGGTATCGCCATCGGCACCGCACAGATAGTCGCCGCGCTGGGGGTGAGCCCGTGAGCCGTGAGCAGCGAGGGTCTCGAAACGACGCCGAACGGCACCCGCTGTTCCTGCCCGCCATCCTCGTGGGCGGTGTCGTCTTCGGGTTCGGCCTCGGCCTGAGCCAGATGTACCGCCCGGAGGTCGTCCTGCGGTTCCTCCAGTTGACGGACCTCGGCCTCCTCCTCGTGATGGGCGGGGCCAGCGTCGTCGCCGGCGTCGCCTTCGCCGTGATGTCGAAGACCGGCGGAAGTGCCCCGCTGACCGGCACGCAGTTCGGCAAGCGGGTGAAGTCGATGGACAGGAACGTCCTGCTGGGCGGCGGTATCTTCGGCGTCGGCTGGGGCCTCTCGGGCATCTGTCCGGGCGCGGCCTACGCCAGCCTCGGCGTCGGCAACGTCACCATCCTCTACGCCGTCGCCGGGATGTTCGTCGGTGCGTACGTGCAGGGATACGTCCGTTCGAACGTCGGCGCGACCGAAGGGGCCACGGAGGAACCGGCGTGACCGTGAGCGTTACCACGGCCCCGGACCGGAGGGTTCGATAATGCCCGAAGCCATCCGCACCCTGCTGGAGGAAGACGTGGAGTGTGACTTCCTGCTGGACTGCTTCCACGGCCTCACCGACCTCGACCGGCAGTGTTTCGCCACGCTCGTCGAGACGGACGGTCCACTGACCGTCGACGAACTGGCCGAGCGAGTCGAGCGCGACCGGACGACGGCGTACCGGTCGGTCCAGCGTCTGCTGGACGCTGACCTCGTCGCACAGGAGAAGGTCAGCGGCGAGGGGAGTAGCTACTACCACGTGTACGAACCGCGGGACCCGGACGAGATCGCCGACCAGATGCAACGGGAGCTGAACGACTACTACGCGAAGATGGGCCAACTCATCGCCGAGTTCCGCGAGAAGTTCGGCGAGAAACAGGGATGAGCGACGAAGAGTTCGACCCGAGCGGCGAACGCGAACGCGGCCTCGGTGCGGGCCTCTTCGAGCGCGACATGGGCCCGAGTTCGTCGATGGCCCACCTCTACCGTGGCGAGGTCCACCGGATGACCCGGTGGCGCGAGCGACTGGACCGAACGACGAACTGGGCGGTCACCGTCATCGCTGCCATCCTGACGTGGGCCTTCTCGGACCCGACGAACCCCCACTACCTCGTCCTCGTGGGACTCGTGACGCTGGCCGTCTTCCTCGGCATCGAGGCCCATCGCTACCGGGGATTCGACGTCTGGCGGTCGCGGGTCCGCCTCGTCCAGCAGAACGTCTGGGCCCACGGACTCGACCCGAGTACGGCCGTCGACGACGAGTCGTGGCGCCGGAAGTTGAGCGAGGACTACCGGGAACCGACGCTGAAGGTGCCGTTCGAGGAGGCGCTCGCTCACCGACTCCGGCGGGTGTATCTCGCCCTGTTCAGCATCGTCACGGGCGCGTGGGTCATCCGCGTGACCGCCTTCGCACAGGAGGGGTCGTGGCCCGAGAGTGCGGCCATCGGGATGGTACCGGGCGTCGTCGTCACGGCCGTCGTCGGCCTCGCGTACCTCGCCGCCGTCGTCGTCGCCGTCCGACCCAGAGCGTGGCACTCCCGATCGGAGCTCCGGCGGTGTGAGGTCGACGACTGGCGCGAGACGTAGGCTCAGAGGTCGCCGGACCGAGCCATCGCCCGTATCTCGTCGGCCCGGGCCCGTATCTCGGCCCACTCCTCGTCGTCCTTCTTGTCGACGTGACTGTACATCAGCCCCATCCGGTGGTTCGACCGGAGGGCGTCCTCGTTGCGGTCCAGAAAGTCCCAGTACAGCGCGTTGAACGGACACGCCCCCTCGCCGGTCGTCTTCGTCTTGTAGTACGGGCACCCCGAGCAGTAGTCGCTCATCTTGTCGACGTAGTTCGCCGAGGACGCGTACGGTTTCGTGGCGAAGACGCCCGCGCCGAACAGCCCCATCTCCACGACGTTGGGTGTCGTCACCCAGTGGAAGGCGTCGACGTACCCGGCGTGGAACCAGCGGTTCACCTGGGCCGGTTCGACGCCGTATATCAGGCCGAAGTTCGCGAGCACCATCAGGCGCTCGATGTGGTGGGAGTAGCCCCGCGCTCGCACGCCGTCGACCACGTCCGAGAGACAAGCCATGTCCGTCTCGCCCGTCCAGTAGAACGCCGGCAAGTCCTCGTCGGCGTCGAGTTGGTTCGCTTCTGCCAGCGCGGGCATCTCACGGCGGTAGACGTGGCGGAGGAACTCCCGCCAGCCCAGGACCTGCCGGACGAACCCCTCGACGCTGTTGAGGGGGGCGTCGCCGTCGTCGTAGGCCGCGATAGCGCGCTCGACGACCTCGTCGGGCAGGAGGAGGCCGAGGTTCAGCGCCGTCGAGAGGAGGCTGTGACTCATCGCCCACTCGTCGCCGCGCATCGCGTCCTGATACGGCCCGAAGTCGTCGAGACGGTGGGTGACGAAGTGCTCCAGCGCCCGCACGGCCTGCCGACGGGTCACCGGCCAGTGGAACGGGTCCGGGTCGGCCCAGTCGCCGCCGTACGGCGGTTCGTCGTACCCGCCGTCGAACGTCTCGTGGACCCACTCGGCGACGGCCTCGGTCGTCTCGTCGGGTTCGAACGTGGGTGGGTCGGCCGGTTCCCACTCCTCGGGCGGCGTCTCCCGGTTCTGGTCGTCGTAGTTCCACTCGCCGCCGACCGGGTCGCCGTCGTCCATCAAGTACCCCGTCTCACGACGGACGAACCGATAGAACTCCTCGTGGCGGTAGCGGCCGTCGGTGGCCCACTCGTCGAACTGCTCGGGCGAACAGAGGAACCGCTCGTCCGGGACGAACTCGACGGTGCCGCCCGCATCGTCGACGAGGGTCTCTATTCGCTCGCGTGCGCCGTCGGTCTGCGGGCGTGTCGTCACCAGCGTGTCCTCCGGGTGGGCGCCGAAGTGTGCCTCGATGCCCTCCTCGAAGGTGTCGACCTGCCGGTAATCGACCGTCCGCCCGTCCGCCCGGAGGTCGTCCCCGAAGTGTCGCATCGCACTGAACACCAGCGTCAGCTTGTGGGGGTGATACGGGCGTCTCCGAGCGAACGACGTCGCCTCCACGAGGAGAACTCGTTCGTCCGGTCGCCGGGCCAGTGGACCCCGGTGTCGGACGAGGTGGTCACCCCGTAGCCACACCGTCACGACGGACACCTCGGTGTCATTGGAGGTGGCAACGTCGGCGACGGACATGAACCCCCTTCCAAACTGTGTTGGTACGTACTACTTGCGTTCTGAGCGCTAGGTTTCGGTTGACAGAATCCTGTTACGAACGTGTTCGTCTCTGGGTTCTTTACTGTCGAAACCGCGGATATTAACCACCTCAGACCTCCATAATTGTTTATTCCGGTAGCGGCGAAGCGACTACCTTTAGTGTCTGGATACCGAAATACGAGTGCATGACAGACCACCTCGATCGGCGGACGTTCGTCCGTAGTACTGCGGCCGTCTCGGTTGCCGGACTGCTCGCTGGCTGTGGCGGGTCCGGCGGCGACGGCGGCGACGGTGGAAGCGGCGGGTCCGACGGCGACTCCGGCGGCGACGACGGTGGCACCGAGACGGCGGAGAGCACGCCGACGGACACCGAGAGCGGCGGCAGCGGTGACGTCCCGTCTGAAGTGAGCGAGTACCTCTCGGACGTCGGGAACTTCGACGGCACCGTCGCCGACCAGACCGGCACGGGGAACGTCAACGTCGAGGTCGGCGCCGAGGGCAACGGCGGTGCCTACGCCTTCGCGCCGGCGGCGGTCCGCATCGACGCCGGCACCGACGTCAACTGGTCCTGGACCGGCGAGGGTGGCTCGCACAACGTCGTCCACGAAGATGGCGAGTTCGAGAGCAGCCTCGTCTCCGACTCGGGGAACGACTTCCAGCACACCTTCGAGTCCTCCGGGGTCTACCTCTACTACTGTGAACCACACAAGGGCCTCGGCATGAAGGGCGCCGTCGTCGTCGAGTAACAGCGGTCTTCCGGTTCTCCGCGTTCACCGACCGACCAGTGACGACTGGCTCGCGACGTACAGCGAGTACGCGACGACGGCGAACCCGACCATCGTCACGGCGTTCTCGAACGCCAGCGCCGCCCGGGCGTCGAGACCGAGCAACTGGTCGGCCACGCCGGCCAGTAGCGACCCGGACGTGACCGTTCCGAAGCCGATGGCGAGGTACGCCAGCTCCCGCGAACGGGACTTCAGCGCCGCTTTGGCGGCGAAGTAGGTGATGAGGCCACCCAGTACCAGCGTGACTGTCTTGAACGCGACGACGACGAGTGGTATCTCTCCGGTCATAGTTCCTCACTGACGCGGGACCAGAGTCGCGCGAGCCGTTCGTCCGGCGTCTCGCGGTCCCGCAAGACGTCGACGTCGAACGAGTCGTCCCCGTCGAGGGCTACGAACACACCCGTACAGTCCCTGACGTACGTCGTCTCGTGGTGGCCGTCGGCCCTGACCTCCGTTCCCTCGGCGACGAGCGCGGCGTCGCTCAACTGCTCGAGTTTGCGGTACGTACTCGTCAGTGGGAGCTCGCAGACGTCGGCCACTCGTTTCGCCGGGAGCGGGTCGTCGAGCGTCGCGAGGATGCTGCGACAGTCCGAATCGGCCAGCGCCTCGAACATGGCCTGCTGGTCGGGCGGGTCGTCTCCTGACACGGGGGACCTCCTGTGGGCGACGGCGGGTAGGGTGACACGTTCGGTGTCTGGACGGCGACTCTCGGTGGATTTCCCACGGAGCGGCTTTCAACGTGACGGTCGGGTCGGTGGCAGCTCTCCGGGCGTTGATAAACGACCGTCAGATAAAGGGCGTCCGCTGATTTCCAGATTCTGGAAAGCACGTGCACGGTTTTCGGGCCGTCTCCGCGTAGCGGGAGATGCAATGGAACCGCCCTCCACCCGTAGACAGTTCCTCGCGAGCACAGCACTGACAGGACTCGCCGCCACGGCCGGGTGTCTCTCGACCGGCGAGACGTCACAGGCCGTCGGCGACGCGTCCGACGGAGGATCCACAGAGTCGACCGAGACGGCCGAACTGACGCCCCCGGACTCGCTCGGGGAGTGGCTCGTAGACGCCAACGGCTACGACGGTGAGCCCCACCGGTACGGCGCCGGCTCCCGACCGTCCGTCTGGGTCGGTGAGCCGACCGACGACGGCCTCGCGTTCGCCCCGCCGGTCGTCGAGGTCGTCCCGATGACGAAGGTCCGGTGGGACTGGACCGGCCACGGCGGCCAGCACAACGTCGTCGCCCTCGACGGCACCTTCGACAGCGGCCGCACCAACGCCCAGTCCGGGACCTGCTACCAGTACCTCTTCGAGGAGCCCGGGACCTACCCCTACGTCTCGGAACCGCGCCGCGACGACGGGATGAAAGGGGCCGTTGTCGTCCGGGAGCCGCCGTCGACGGGCTACCCGAAGGTCGACCAGTGGCTGTCCCACGCCAGCAACTTCGACGGCACCGTGGTCGACCGGACCGGCAGTGATACCGCGGTGGTCACCGTCGGCGCCGAGGGCAACGGCGGCGCCTTCGCCTTCGACCCGCCCCTCGTGAAGATCGCCCGCGGGTCGACCGTCCGCTGGGAGTGGACCGGGGACGGCGGCGCTCACAACGTGGTGTTCGAGGAGGCCGACGTCAGTTCGGGCGACGTGGCGAGCGACGCCGGCACGACCTTCGAGCACACGTTCGACGACCCGGGACAGTACCGCTACGCCTGTCTACCCCACGAGGCACTCGGGATGCGCGGCGCCGTCGTCGTCGAGTAACCGTCGCCGACGGCGCTCCCGACCGCGTCGCCCCGCCGGCCATGCGTGCTCCTCGTTCGGTCGCCCGAGCACGGGCGTGGCGGGATTGAGCGGAACCGAAGGTTCCGCGATGTTCGCCACGACCGCGACCGAGCGCAGCGAGTGAGCGGGCGTGGCGGGATTCGAACCACGGTCGGACGCGCTCGCTCCGCTGTGCGCGCCCTCTCTGATTCGAATTCCGTTTACCGGTTCGCGTCGCTCACCGTCTCCCTGCACGGGCGTGGCGGGATTCGAACCCGCGCTCTAGGGGTTAGGAACCCCTCGCCCTCGTCCACTAGGCCACACGCCCTGCCGGGAGGGTGGCGAGACTGCTGGAAAACGGTTTCGTTCGGACGAGAGAGGAAAATCCGGGGCTTAGTTGCTCGACTTGCTCGATTCGCTCGACGTCTCCTCGGTGGTCGACGTCTCCGTGGTGGTGTCGGCCGTCTCCTCGGTAGCCGTGTCGCTACCGCCCTCTTTCATCTCCTCGAGTTCCTGCTCGACTTCTGTACGGCCCTTCTGGAACTCACCCATCGCCTCGCCGGTCGAGCGTGCGAGTTTCGGAATCTTGTTCGCCCCGAAGAGGAGGACGGCGATGAGGAGGATGACCATCATCTCCGTCGTGCCCGGCATCCCCGGGAACAGTGGTACGAATGTCCCTGACATTGTAACCGAAGTTTACGTGGTTGCTATTATAGTCTTTTTGCTCGTCGTCGTCGCGTGATACCGCGGTATAGGCCTTTTCACGCTTCGAGCACGGAATTCGCTCCGACGCCGACACCGACTGGACAACAGGTGGCCGACGAGTGAGAACCTACTGTTGGGCTAAGCGTGCCGTAACGTCGTCTAACCACTCGGGGACGGAGAGGTCGGCGAGAGTGCCGTCGCGCCACGTCGTCACGACCTCCGTCTCGCCGTCGCGGGTCAGGTCGATACGCCACTTCCGCCCGTCCTCGGCGGTGATGTCGAAGCGAGCGCCGCCGGAAGGGAGCGAGTCGACGTGTTCGACCGTCACTTCGATGCCGGTGTAGACCTCCATCGTGTCGGGCATGTCCGAGTCGAGGGACCCCCAGATGTTAAAACGACCCCTCCGCCAGAGAGGATAGACGTCGGAGAATCGTTCGTAGCGACACCGAGACCGGGAGAACTGTCACAAGGGATTTCAGACAGGAGCCGAAAGCCACGGCCATGATTACAGTGGGTGAGGTTGCACCCGAGTTCACCGCGCCGCTCGCCGACGGTGGCATCGGCGAACTCTCGCTCTCGGACGCAGTCGCCGACGGCCCGGTCGTCCTCGCGTTCTTCCCCGGCGCGTTCACGAGCGTCTGCAGTGACGAACTGGAGGCGTTCGACGAACGCCAGCCCGAACTGGGTGCGGCGGACGCGACGGTCTACGGTGTCAGCATCGACACGCCGTTCGCCCAGAACGCCTTCCGCGACCAAATCGGCCTCGATTTCGCCCTCCTCAGCGACACCAGACGGACGATAATCGACGCGTACGGCGTCTCGATGGACTTCGATGGACTGGGCGTCTACGACCTGGCGAAACGGTCCGTGTTCGTCGTCGACGCCGACCGGCAAGTGACGTACGCGTGGGCGACCGACGACCCCGGCGTCGAACCGAACTACGACGACGTCCTCGATGCGGTTCGGGCGGCCTGAGAGACCGGAGGGCGGGCTTTTTCTCGCTGGCGCTAGTTGGTCTACGCATGAGTGAACAGGAGACTCCAGAGGCCGGCCGTATCTACGACCCCGACCGGGACCACGCGTTTCCGGACGAACGGGTCAACGCCGTCCTCGACCAGTTGGCGACCGACGACGAGGTGCAGGCGTATCTCGACGCGCAGAACGTGAACCCGGTCACGCGCAAGCGGTACAACGACCACGGGAAGAAACACATCGACATCGTCCGCAACCGGGCGCTGTGTCTGTACGACCTCCTGAAGCGGGGCGGCGTCGAGTTCAACGGCGCCGCCGACCACGACGGCCTCGAAGAGGCGGACGAGGCCGTCATCGTCGCCCTCGCGGCGACGCTCCACGACATCGGGCACGTCGTCCACCGGGACGAACACCCCTACTACTCCATCCCGCTCGCGGCCGACCTGCTGGACAGACTCCTCGCGGAGTTCTACGACGTGAACGAACAGGTCCGGATGAAAGGCGAGGTGCTCCACGCCATCCTCTGTCACCACACCGAGGAGAGTCCGCTGACGCTGGAGGCCGGCGTCGTCAGGGTCGCCGACGCACTGGACATGGAGCGTGGCCGCTCGCGCATCCCCTACGAACGGGGCGGCCGGGGCATCAACACCGTCTCCAGTCAGGCCATCGAGACGGTGACACTCAGCAGTGGCGAGGACTACCCCGTGCTCGTCGAAATCGAGATGAACAACGCCGCCGGCGTCTATCAGGTCGACAACCTGTTGAAGGCGAAGTTGAACGACTCCGGTCTCGAAGAACACATCCGCATCGTCGCGCTCAACTCCCGCGAGGAGGGGAACCAAATCGTCGAGCGAATCGAACTCTGAGACTCGGAACCTGTCCCTGACACAACCGTTTTGTAGCCCGCCACCCTACCCCTGCGTATGAGTCTCACACCCATGGACGAGCCACGGGGTGACGACCCCGGAGCGTCCCCAGCGGTGCAGGACGCTCCCGGCCTCGTCCAGCGGTTTCGCGTTCGGGCCCGTGAGTTCATCCGGCGTCTCCCGGGTGCGGACCGACTGCTCTCGGTGGGTGACGACCGCGGGGGCGACCGGCCGCAGTCCCGAGTCCACATCGACGGCCTCGCCGACCGCGCCGTCGAACCGCCCGAGTGTCCTCGTGTCGGCGATTTCCCCGAACGCGACCGCCCGTTTACGTACCCCACCCGCAACCACAGCGAGCGGAATCAGGTCGACCTCGTCTGCGTCGAGACGGGCGACAGACTGACCGTCTCCCTCCCGGAGAATCCCGACGCGACCCTCACCTCCGACACCTGGGAGCGCGTCGAACCCTGACCGACGCTGGCGTTTCTACGGGCGTGTCGCGACGGAAACGACGAACAGCGGCCGCTCAGTCGAAGAACAGGTCGGTGCCCGGCACCGCGACGGCGTCGGCCGGCAGGTCGGTGAACCATCCAATATCCACCGCCTCACCGTCCGCGTTTCGTGACTCGGCCGGCGACGCCGCGAAGACGACGAAGTAGCGCTCCGCCGTCCGGTCGCTGTCGGCGCTCCGCGCTTCGAAGCGCCAGACGCCCTCGACGGCGGTGAGTTCGACGGCGACGCCGGCGTTCGTCTCGACCCACCGCCGCGCGGTCGCCGCGAAGTCGTCGTCGGGGCCGACGCTCGCGGCCGGAATCTTCCAGTCGCAGGTCTCGGTGACCTGCATCACCAGCGTCTCGTCGTCCTCGTCGGTGACACCGACCGGTGCCATGTCGTCCATCGCTTCGAGTCGGTCGAGTGTAGTCTCGTCGACGGTCTCCGTGTCCTCGTGGAACGGCACGTCGTCGCTGTCACGCAACGATTCTGGGTCGTAAATCGGGCCGGGACCGGACGCGGGTCGTGAGTCGGATGCAGTCATGAATGGACACTGACAGGTGGCGTGGTGCGGGCCGGCGACAGCGTTCGACGTCGCCGGAGAGACGACTGACGACACCCGCTACTGTCCGAACGAGGAACTGATAGAAGAAGTTGGCGATTTAATTGCGCCTTCTGTCTTCACGTAAAAATTTGTCTGGCGGGGTAATAAAGCTTTCCCGGGGTACACCCACGTCACCATCTGCGATAGGCAGCGGCGTCGAGAAAGTTCGACGTCGACACCGCGAGCACGTGGGGAGACTGCGCTGGTCGGGACGTGTTCGCGGTAGCGAGACTCGTTCCTCTGGCGTGCTTCGAGCTGCCCTGTCGAGTTCACTCAGCGAAAGAAATGCGGCGGCCGGGATTTGAACCGGACCGAGACGGTCGTGCTCGCTCACTTCGTTCGCTGCGCACACTGCGACTCGTAGGGTTCAAACCGCCGGGTTTCGCATCCGCTCGTCACGTTCGTTCCTCGCACGATGCGGCGGCCGGGATTTGAACCCGGGCCATGAGCTTGGAAGGCTCAGGTCCTACAAAGCCGGTTTTCACCGGCTTTAGCGGCAACGCCTTCCTCCTTCGTCCTAACTCTCCAGCAATACCCACATCTACACCAAACAGCTGTAATAAAGCTTTGGTCGATCCGGGGGCTTGACCTCATGCAAATCCAGTCCTAAGTGCAAAAATCGGGGAAATCTCCATGCCCAAGTATTTCTATTCGATTTGTTTCGATAGTAATATAAGTCCATTACGCCATGTGTAAATATGGAACTAAACCCACGCCTTCTCGCCTTCCTCGAACACGAAATGCAGAACATCATGGACGACCCCGACCGCGATGATGAAGATCGAGCGCACGCCTCCACTATCCTCGGGCGCGTTGAAGGAGAGATTGAATGGGAAGAAGAACAAGCATACAACGGCGACGTGGACGCGACCGAGCTGTTCTCCTAATTGACTTCTACGGCTCTGCTGAAATCCTCAGAGTGTGATAGGAATCGTGTGCCGAATACAGAGAGCGCATACAGCGTGGTGTTCATCACAGTAACAGGAATGAACGATGTTGGAGCCGATGTACCCGAGAACGAGTGAGACTCGGGAGCGTCCGCCTTATCACGATTTACTGTGGGCTTGCTTTTCGTAGTACTCACCCAACAGGTCACGCCGATTCCACCATTTCTGAACTTCGTCTGGGTCTGACTGGGAGATGAAGACAAAGTTCACATCACAGTCTGCACGCTCAAGCGCCCTCCCACCGTCTTCATCTTCGCGTATCATTTGATTGTTGATATTTTTGAGTTGGACGATTCCATCAAGCGGATATGGAATCTCATTTTTTACCGCGTAGAGCGTGTCACTTAGCGAACTCCAATTTTCCAGTGATGTAATACCTCGGAACTTAAAATCACCTTCCTTCCCGACGACCTCAACCATCTTCGAGTCTCCCATCTCGGTTTCCGTTGACAAAAACTGGCATTCACATGAAAAACGGTAAAGGGGAGAGATGTTATCCAAATCTAAGTCCTTGATACGTGGAATACTGTCATCCTGAAGCAAATCGTTCACCACCTTTTTCGACTGTATGTGTTCCTCACTTTGGTTGACTGATTTCATGACGTTCTTGCGCTCCTGCTTTTGCCCTTCAACTCCACTCTTGAGGAACACTTTCAATCCAGCCATCAACTTCTGACTCCTCTGGGTTTCTTCTTCCTTCGTCACCTGAGTTGCCTCCCCAATCCGGTCGACGAAGAGTTGCTTAATGTGTGACGGCGAATAATACAGGATGTGGCGATAGGGCTGGCCCTCCATAGGCTCTCTGTCCACCACATTTGTCCCAAATTGATAAAAACGATTCCCCATCTTCTTTCCGCCTTGATATATCAACCGGTTCCGAGAATATGAGACCTTGCTGACTACGTGCTGTGTATTCAGGGAAGTTCATAATACGTATCATCACTTGAGGGTTTCAGCAAGGTCAATATCGAACTTTTCAGGTATCGTGCTTCCATCGCCCTGAACCCGAAGTCTATCAACACTACGACGACTACTCCGTCACGCAGGCGGCACCCAAGGGAATCACAGCGAAGGTCTCGATTAGGCTGTCGGGAAGTTATTTGAAAACCAAATCATCCCGGGGTAAAGAATTGCGGTGACTGTCGTGAATACTAAAATCTTGATTAAGCGGTCTACCATATCTGATCTCGCCTCCGGTGTCCTACCTAAAACTATCTGCTGGAAACTGTTATTTGCGGCCCCGCACCCCATGTTTATTATCTCTCACACTACACACGTAGCTGTGATTGGAAACGGAAACCAAACGTATCAAACTGTTATTGAACTGGTTGAAGCGTGGCGGCCTGCAAAGAACTACGGGCACGAGAGCAAGTTCCAGAACGACCTGTCCGACTTCCTTGACGAGGAACTGAACAAACAGAATGACAGTGGGATGGGCATTCGTCTTTAGCTAAGACTCACACCTCGGTTGCGTAGCGGTAGCGAGCGTCTCCTGTAAGATCGGTCGCTGTTGATGGATCTTCTGTGCATCTTCGATCAACCGCTCCAACAGCGGCGGTGGTGA
>NZ_RKLR01000037.1 GCF_019599465.1 Haloarcula rubra | reverse complement strand
ATGATTAACTTCATATTTATTATTTCAACGATCTTTTTTATAACCGAGTTTAATTTTTAAATTAAATTTCTAAAATAGATTACCAATATTAAAATACCTTAAGATATTTATCTTTAGCAATAATAGGCAATATTAAAGTTGTATTAACTTTTAAATTAAGTAAGAGTATTTGGTGGATGCCTTGGGTCTGAAAGTCGATGAAGGACGCGATTACCTGCGATAAGCTTCGTGGAGTTGGAAATAAACTATGATACGGAGATTTCCGAATGGGGTAACCTAACTGAGCAAACCTCAGTTGCATTTTGATGAATCCATAGTCAAATTAGCGAGACACGTTGCGAATTGAAACATCTTAGTAGCAACAGGAAAAGAAAATAAATAATGATTTCGTCAGTAGTGGCGAGCGAAAGCGAAAGAGCCCAAACCTGTAAAAAGGGGTTGTAGGACATCTTACATTGAGTTACAAAATTTTATGATAGTAGAAGAAGTTGGAAAGCTTCAACATAGAAGGTGATATTCCTGTATACGAAATCATAAAATCTCATAGATGTATCCTGAGTAGGGCGGGGCACGTGAAACCCTGTCTGAATCTGCCGGGACCACCCGGTAAGGCTAAATACTAATCAGACACCGATAGTGAACTAGTACCGTGAGGGAAAGGTGAAAAGAACCCCGAGAGGGGAGTGAAATAGATTCTGAAACCATTTACTTACAAGTAGTCAGAGCACGTTAAAGTGTGATGGCGTACATCTTGCAGTATGGGCCGGCGAGTTATGTTAATATGCAAGGTTAAGCAGAAAAAAGCGGAGCCGTAGGGAAACCGAGTCTGAATAGGGCGACTTTAGTATATTGGCATATACCCGAAACCAGGTGATCTATCCATGAGCAGGTTGAAGCTTAGGTAAAACTAAGTGGAGGACCGAACCGTAGTACGCTAAAAAGTGCCCGGATGACTTGTGGATAGCGGTGAAATTCCAATCGAACCTGGAGATAGCTGGTTCTCTTCGAAATAGCTTTAGGGCTAGCGTATAGTATTGTTTAATGGGGGTAGAGCACTGAATGTGGAATGGCGGCATCTAGCTGTACTGACTATAATCAAACTCCGAATACCATTAAAATTAAGCTATGCAGTCGGAACGTGGGTGATAACGTCCACGCTCGCGAGGGAAACAACCCAGATCGTCAGCTAAGGTCCCAAAATTGTGTTAAGTGAGAAAGGTTGTGAGATTTCATAAACAACTAGGAAGTTGGCTTAGAAGCAGCCACCTTTTAAAGAGTGCGTAATTGCTCACTAGTCAAGAGATCTTGCGCCAATAATGTAACGGGACTCAAACACAATACCGAAGCTACGGGCACATTATGTGCGTTAGGAGAGCGTTTTAATTTCGTTGAAGTCAGACCGTGAGGACTGGTGGAGAGATTAAAAGTGAGAATGCCGGCATGAGTAACGATTCGAAGTGAGAATCTTCGACGCCTATTGGGAAAGGTTTCCTGGGCAAGGTTCGTCCACCCAGGGTTAGTCAGGGCCTAAGATGAGGCAGAAATGCATAGTCGATGGACAACAGGTTAATATTCCTGTACTTGGTAAAAGAATGATGGAGTGACGAAAAAGGATAGTTCTACCACTTACTGGATTGTGGGGTAAGCAACAAGAGAGTTATATAGGCAAATCCGTATAGCATAATCTTGAGTTGTGATGCATAGTGAAGACTTCGGTCGAGTAACGAATTGAATGATTTCATGTTTCCAAGAAAAGCTTCTAGTGTTAATTTTTTATCAACCTGTACCGAGAACGAACACACGTTCCCAAGATGAGTATTCTAAGGCGAGCGAGAAAACCAATGTTAAGGAACTCTGCAAAATAACCCCGTAAGTTCGCGAGAAGGGGCGCCTATTTTTAATAGGCCACAGAAAATAGGGGGGGCAACTGTTTATTAAAAACACAGCTCTCTGCTAAGTTGTAAAACGACGTATAGAGGGTGAAGCCTGCCCAGTGCCCGAAGGTTAAACGGAGATGTTAGCTTACGCAAAGCATTAAAGTGAAGCCCGGGTGAACGGCGGCCGTAACAATAACGGTCCTAAGGTAGCGAAATTCCTTGTCAACTAATTATTGACCTGCACGAAAGGCGCAATGATCTCCCTACTGTCTCAACATTGGACTCGGTGAAATTATGGTACCAGTGAAAACGCTGGTTACCCGCATCAAGACGACAAGACCCCGTGGAGCTTTACTATAACTTCGTATTGAAAATTGGTTTAGCATGTGTAGGATAGGTGGGAGACTTTGAAGCTGGGACGCTAGTTCTAGTGGAGTCAACCTTGAAATACCACCCTTGCTAAATTGATTTTCTAACCCGTTCCCCTTATCTGGGAAGGAGACAGTGCGTGGTGG
>NZ_RKLR01000036.1 GCF_019599465.1 Haloarcula rubra | reverse complement strand
GAGGGGCAGTCAATCCAGCGCGAAACAGTGGCTACGACGCTTCAGACACCACTACAACCACGAACGACCGAACCAGGCACTCGACGGCAAAACGCCAGGTGAGGTCATCCAGAACTAGACAGTGCCAGCTGTGCGCGTGTTCCAGTTTGATTATGTTATGCCATCACCATAAATTCTTTGTCCCGGGATAAATAATTGGTAACTGATGACCACCAACTCAAACTCGGATAGACCGGTGGTGAGCGATGAGACTATTTTACAGTTTGTTCGTACTCATGATGATCCCTGCGTGACTGCTGGTGAGGTTGCTGAAGAATTCAATATCACGAATGAAGCAGCGAATTACCGTCTAATGAAGCTTTGCGACCGTGAGGAAATTGCTGAGAAACGAGTTGGTTCCTCCGCCAAAGTATGGTATATTATAGAATAGCTGTTGAGCTCATTCCGAGTCCGAGAGGAGTTCTCGGCCCTTATCAGTCATCCAGAATACTAGGGCAGAGCTACCGGGTTGCTTCATTTTAAGGTATCCCTCTTCTGCTAATGATTTTAACCTCTCTCGAGCACTATCCGGTTCGAGCCCAAGTTCTTCATTAATGTCTCTTGCTGTGACAACCGGTTCAGGATGCAGTGCAATTGCCCTCATTACCTCGGCAGCTTCTACCGTAGGAGGACGGCCAGCCATTGTCAGTGTGTTCTGGAGGCCGAATGATAACACCTAGTAAAAGCAGCTCTGGAAATTATTTTGCCCGGAAAGAATAAATGGGCAGCGTATAACAGGTCCATGTAGAGGCCACACCAGCCACGAGAGACAGGCCACCGACAAATCATGATAACAAACCCACCTCACCTCGACCAGAGGCATCGCTACAACCCAGATCCACACATGCCCAACCACCGGCAAGATGACCCAGCTCCCAATTACTGTGGTCAACCAGCACCACACACACCACGCGCCGAAACCCACCGACCACCCTACACCACCCTCGGAGCACACCCATGACCACGTGGCACGAGTGCTCGGGCTTCCAGCGTGACCTCCTGCAGGCCATCGCGGCCCTCACGACCCGAGACGAAGCCCCGTACGGACTCGGGCTGAAGACGTACCTCGAAGACCACTACGACGACCCCATCAACCACAGCCGGATGTACCAGAACCTCGACAAACTGGTCGAGGCCGGCCTCATCACGCGTGAGCCACTCAACGACCGCACCAACGCCTACCGACTGACCGAAGACGGCTGGAGTCTCTTGCATCGCCACGTCGGCGACCTCACCGATATCTTCCATGAAGGCGCCACCAACACGCGGGAGTGTAACCGATGAGCTACATCCAGCCACCCCAGGATCATCAACCCAACACGACCTCTGGTGGTGATGCCTGCACACCCTGACCCACCCGGGTAACCACCGCTAGCCAACCTCGCTCGAAACCACCCTCGAGAGCGCCAGCACCCACCAGTGAGCAACAGCACTCGCCCGCGTCGTGGTCGACACGCTTCGGTTCGATTCCGAGCGCGGGCCTGCAGATGACGACCCAACCCACTGCCGACCAGACTGACAGTCTCGTCGACGACCACGACGCCGAACACCTCGATATCGACATCGACCTTGACACACCAACCACAGAGGACATCCGCACCCTCCTCGACCAATACATATCCGACGACGTCGACCCACTCCTCGAAACACTGCTGGATACGCTCCTGGACCTGACCGACCACCTGCAGTCCAAACTTGAGGACCTGGAAACCCACATCGAACGCACACACGACGTCGCCACGACGGCCAGCGCCAAGACCGAACAGCAGGCGAGCCACCTCGAGGACCTCGAAGCCGACCAGACGAAGACTCACGATATCGCGACGACGGCCGTCGCGAAAGCCCAGCAACTCGAGGCCGACGACGACCACGACTCTCTCCCGGCCGGCGTCGAACCGAGTAGCTCACCGCTGGACTTCTTCGCGAACTGTCGCGACGCCGCCATCAAAAACGCGTTCGTCGCAGAGGCCAACCGCCAGAACACCTACCGAGCGATCCGCGTCGCCAAACGCTGGCCGGAGTTCGCCACGACGCGCCACGACGGCAGCAGCGTCTTCCTGACCAGGGACGATCTGACGACGGCCCTCACGGCCGAACTCGGCCACAAACCACACCGCCAGACGGTCCACCGTGTCTGGGAAACACTACTCGACCTCGGCGGCGACGACGTCACCGAGTCGACGCGACAGGTGGGCAGACAGCAGACACCCACCGAGATTCTCGAACTGGACATCGATACCGCCGAGGGCTTGCTCGACCAGCGGTACGTCGGCCTCGACTTGTTGGATGGCACGGCGCTGAAAGCGACCACAGGCGGTGTCACGCCCGTTGTGACCGGGGGTGAAGCCTGACTGCTGTGACGACGGGCGATACCAGCACGAACGCCACAGACGGCCTGCCGTGAACGCGACGGGGCGTGCCCTGCCGTCGCCGACGACACGTTCTGTCAGCTACAGCAGTCGGCAGCGCCCTGCCGGTACTATAGTAGACACTAGAAGTAATTACTCACTTTAGGAACAGAGAGTTTGTCGAGAGCGGCGTCGATCGCTGCTGTTAGCTCGTCGAGCGAGTCAAAGAAACGGTTGCTAAGAGCCTTTTGCAGTTG
>NZ_RKLR01000035.1 GCF_019599465.1 Haloarcula rubra | reverse complement strand
TCCGAATGAGAATCTCCTCAGCAATTGCTTCGCGCAATGAGGAACCCCGAGAACTGAAACATCTCAGTATCGGGAGGAAAAGAAAACGCAACGTGATGTCGTCAGTAACCGCGAGTGAACGCGATACAGCCCAAACCGAAGGT
The DNA here is from genome assembly GCF_019599465.1 of Haloarcula rubra. Classification (GTDB taxonomy): domain Archaea; phylum Halobacteriota; class Halobacteria; order Halobacteriales; family Haloarculaceae; genus Haloarcula; species Haloarcula rubra. The sequence goes on along the minus strand of NZ_RKLR01000035.1, from coordinate 2,930 downwards.
CCTACGACCAATGTGGTGTTTGGACTGACTCTCATCAGCAGACCATTTCGACGAAGTCCCTTGGAACAGGGCGTGACACAGGGTGACAACCCCGTACTCGAAATCAGTACGCTGTGCGTCAGTTCCGGAGTAGCGGGGGTTGGATATCCCTCGCGAACAACGCAGGCATCGACTGCGAAGGCTAAACACTCCTCGAGACCGATAGTGCACAAGTAGTGTGAACGAACGCTGCAAAGTACCCTCAGAAGGGAGGCGAAATAGAGCTTGAACTCAGTTGGCGATGGAGCGACGGGGCATACAAGGTCCCGTGACGAATGACCGAGACGCGAGTCTCCAGTAAGACTCACGGGAAGCCGATGTTCCGTCGTACGTTTTGAAAAACGAGCCAGGGAGTGTGTCTACATGGCAAGTCTAACCGGAGTATCCGGGGAGGCACAGGGAAACCGACATGGCCGCAGTCTTCCGACGAGGGCCGCCGTCTTCAAGGGCGGGGAGCCACGTGGACACGACCCGAATCCGGACGATCTACGCGTGGACAAGGTGAAGCGTGCCGAAAGGCACGTGGAAGCCTGTTAGAGTTGGTGTCCTACAATACCCTCTCGTGATCTACGTGTAGGGGTGAAAGGCCCATCGAGTCCGGCAACAGCTGGTTCCAACCGAAACATGTCGAAGCATGACCTCCGCCGAGGTAGTTCGTGGGGTAGAGCGACCGATTGGTGTGACCGCCTCCGAGAGGAGTCGGCACACCTGTCAAACTCCGAACCTACGAACGCCGTTCGACGCGGGGATTCCGGTGTGCGGGGTAAGCCTGTGCACCAGGAGGGGAACAACCCAGAGATAGGTTAAGGTCCCCAAGTGTGGATTAAGTGTAATCCTCTGAAGGTGGTCTCGAGCCCTAGACAGCCGGGAGGTGAGCTTAGAAGCAGCTACCCTCTAAGAAAAGCGTAACAGCTTACCGGCCGAGGTTTGAGGCGCCCAAAATGATCGGGACTCAAATCCACCACCGAGACCTATCCGTGCCCTTGACCGGGCAATCGAGTAGGTTGGCGCTCTCATTGGGTGGAAGCAGGGGTGAGAACTCCTGTGGACCGATGAGTGACGAAAATCCTGGCCATAGTAGCAGCGATAGTCGGGTGAGAACCCCGACGGCCTAATGGATAAGGGTTCCTCAGCACTGCTGATCAGCTGAGGGTTAGCCGGTCCTAAGTCTCACCGCAACTCGACTGAGACAAAATGGGAAACGGGTTAATATTCCCGTGCCACTATGCAGTGAAAGTCGACGCCCTGGGGTCGATCACACCGGGCTTTCGCCCGGTCGAACCGTCAAACTCCGTGGAAGCCGTAACGGCAGGAAGCGGACGAACGGCGGGATAGGGAAACGTGATTCAACCTGGGGCCCGTGAAAAGACGAGCGTAGTGTCCGTACCGAGAACCGACACAGGTGTCCATGGCGGCGAAAGCCAAGGCCTGTCGGGAGCAACCGACGTTAGGGAATTCGGCAAGTTAGTCCCGTAAGTTCGCGATAAGGGATGCCTGCTCCGGAACGGAGCAGGTCGCAGTGACTCGGATGCTCGGACTGTCTAGTAACAACATAGGTGACTGCAAATCCGCAAGGACTCGTACAGTCACTGAATCCTGCCCAGTGCAGGTATCTGAACACCTCGTACAAGAGGACGAAGGACCTGTCAACGGCGGGGGTAACTATGACCCTCTTAAGGTAGCGTAGTACCTTGCCGCATCAGTAGCGGCTTGCATGAATGGATTAACCAGAGCATCACTGTCCCAACGTTGGGCCCGGTGAACTGTACATTCCAGTGCGGAGTCTGGAGACACCCAGGGGGAAGCGAAGACCCTATGGAGCTTTACTGCAGGCTGTCGCTGAGACGTGGTCGCCGATGTGCAGCATAGGTAGGAGGCGTTACAGAGGTACCCGCGCTAGCGGGTCACCCAGCCATCAGTGAAATACTACCCGTCGGTGACTGCGACTCTCACTCCGGGAGGAGGACACCGGTAGCCGGGCAGTTTGACTGGGGCGGTACGCGCTCGAAAAGATATCGAGCGCGCCCTAAGGCTATCTCAGCCGGGACAGAGACCCGGCGAAGAGTGCAAGAGCAAAAGATAGCTTGACAGTGTTCTTCCCAACGAGGAACGCTGACGCGAAAGCGTGGTCTAGCGAACCAATTAGCCTGCTTGATGCGGGCAATTGATGACAGAAAAGCTACCCTAGGGATAACAGAGTCGTCACTCGCAAGAGCACATATCGACCGAGTGGCTTGCTACCTCGATGTCGGTTCCCTCCATCCTGCCCGTGCAGAAGCGGGCAAGGGTGAGGTTGTTCGCCTATTAAAGGAGGTCGTGAGCTGGGTTTAGACCGTCGTGAGACAGGTCGGCTGCTATCTACTGGGTGTGTCATGGTGTCTGACGGGAACGATCGTATAGTACGAGAGGAACTACGATTGGCCGCCACTGGTGTACCGGTTGTCCGAGAGGGCAGTCGCCGGGTAGCCACGCGGCACGGGGTAAGAGCTGAACGCATCTAAGCTCGAAACCCACCTGGAAAAGAGACACCGCCGAAGGTCCCTGTACAAGACAGGGTCGATAGACTCGGGGTGTACGCACTGAGGTAACGAAGTGTTGAGCCCACGAGAACTAACAACCTGAAGCCATCATTCATACGCACTGTGACTCGATTCACCGACGATTACTCGTCGCTCGAACGAGTCCAGGCGCAAACTGGATCGCACGTACACGCATCGACTGACCGAGTTGGAGTATCACGGTTCGACTCCGTGACTCGGCGTTAGGCGGCCATAGCGGCGGGGTTGCCTCCCGTACCCATCCCGAACACGGAAGATAAGCCCGCCAGCGTTCCAGGGAGTACTGGAGTGCGCGAGCCTCTGGGAAAGCTGGTTCGCCGCCACCATTCATAC
>NZ_RKLR01000034.1 GCF_019599465.1 Haloarcula rubra | reverse complement strand
TAATCACGGGATTTGCACTCTCTTTCAGCCGACTTACGAAGTAGCCGTCGTTCTCGTCGATCAACGCGAAGCGGCGGTACTTGAAATACGCTAGGTCGAGCAGAACGAGCCGTCCTTGCAGCCACGAACCTGTCTTGAACAGCGTGCTATCGTGCGTTTTCTCGTCAGTCACATCGAGTCGTTCAATCGTCTTGTCGGTGGCATTGTGGAGCAGGTGGAGCTTCGCTCCAGCCTGCTCCTCGCGGCGGGCTTGGAACTCATCGGACAGAAACTCGTGCAGCCGCAGGACGGTTCCATCAGCGATCATCACGTCTTTGAATCGGTCGATATCAGCGTCAACAGCATCAGGGACAGCGACCTCGTCGAGGCCGCGCTCGACGAGGTCGCGGAGGTACTCTGCAAGTGACGGCGTCAACCGGTGATAGAAGCCACCGGGAGAGAGCGTCTCATCAGCTGTCGAGTTGTAACTACGTCTGAAGCCAGCGAGTGTTCGGCTCTCGCCTGCGGCGAAGCCGAACACGAGCGCCCACACGAGGACTGGAACCTGAAGCTTGCCCTCACGCTCGACCACGCCGAGTTCCTCGGCGTGCTCTTCGAGATACTCAGAGGGAAACAGTGTAGTGAGCCGACGCATAATTCGAGATGAGGAGCCGGAGTTGTGCACAGACTCGGCTTCCTCATTCCTCTCGAAAAGTAGCCTCGATAAGCCACCGCTGTCACGTGGTTCTCGTCTTAGCTAAAGACGGATGGAAGACGAGAATAACCGCCCAGCCACGATCCGTGTATTCGGAAAGTCCGTGCGTTTCAATCGTCCCAGCGGCAGCTCCGGGGAGCGTGAAATCCGGTGCTTCCTGTCCGATACGAATCATGCGAGGATGTAACACAGCCACAGACTTCAAGCAGCGGGGGGAGTGCAATGGAGTCACACAGAAGCGAACGACGAACTATTGCTCAAGTCGGACCCAGTCGTCATCTCCGAATGGCGGTTCATATTCGAGGTTAAGTCGGTCATACACGGTTCGGGGAATACTGATATCTGCTAGATACAGCTTGCCTGTGTGAACATCGAGCCCCGTTTTCGGGAGGGCGAGGGTCACCGTACGATCCGGCGCTACTACCTCGCCTAGTGGTTCGCCGGTCGTGGCATCGATGCCGGATGGGACGTCAAGTGAGACTGTCGGTCCAAATAGGTCACTCATCCTGCTGATGTACTTGTCTGCCGGTGGCCGGAGGTTTCCACTAAGTCCGTACCCGATCAGCGCGTCGACGATGGTCGTCCGTCCGTCGGCGTCGGCGAGTGATTCGACACCAGAGGTGACCGGTACGTTCATTTCGTCGAGAATTCGTCTCTGGTGAGCCGCCGCGCCGCTCAGTTCCTCTGGTGGTCTGTCCAGAACCACCCGAACGGGGACATCTCGATTAGCGAGGTGTCGTGCACAGGTGAGTCCACCACCGCCGTTCCCACCGTTTCCAGCGACAACCACCACGTCGCTCTCTCGAACGTCACGTACGTGCCAGGCAAGTATACGACCCGCATTCTCCATCATCTGGAGTAACTGTAACCCGACATCCTCGACGACGACACGGTCGACGTCTCGCATCTCGTCGGCGGTGACCGCGGTGACCGACCGCCCAGTCGACGTGCGAAACGAGTTTCGGGACATGTCTCAGTCATGGTGGAGCAGGGACAAATACCTCGCCAGTGGCATCCGCAGCGGTCGAAACGCGTCCTGCCTCCGATGCGACTGTTCACAGGTGTTATTGATTGGGCTACCCTCCTTGGTGTATGCATATTCAGGACGTCCTCCCCCGGGACGCGATTCCAAGTATCGACGATCCAACCTTCGGCACGGAATACATTGGACACGATGAAGACGATGTAATCGTCGTCGAAACCACGCCTGCGCGGGCGTATCCGGTACGGATTCTCAGTTATCACGAGATTGTCAACGACGTGCTCGGAGATAGCGACCGCATAGAATCAGGGAGATGCTCGCCTGGTGACTCGATCGATGTTTCGCGCCCGGTCGCAGTCACGTGGTGTCCGATCTGTGCGAGTGCGGTCGTTTACGACCGAGAGGTCAACGGTCGTGTGTTGACGTTTGGAACCTCGGGTAAACTTGCTGACGACGCGCTGGTGATGTACGACCGCGAAACTGAATCGGAGTGGAAACAGCCGCGTGGAAAGGCGATCAATGGCCCCCTCGACGGGCACGAACTCTCCGTTTTGCCCGCGTCTGTCATATCGTGGGAGCAATTTCGGTCGGACTACCCCGATGGAATCGTCCTCCAGCCGGTTCACGGAGACGAGGGGGGTCCCCAAGGAGAATCACCGCGAACGGTGTACGAGATGACCCCGTACGAGCGATACGACGCAGCGGAAGGGTTCGGTCTCAGAGAGATGCGTGGTGAAGGGAGGAAACGGTCGTGGGACAGGGAGGACATCGACGCCAAGGCAGTGGTATTAGGTCTCACACATGAGGGAGGTGCCGTCGGGTATCCAGTGGAGCAGGTCCAGAGCGCAGGCGGTGTCGTCTCTGATAGCGTCGGTGAGCTCGATGTACTTATCGTCAGTTCGGACGATGATATTCACGCGTTCGAAGATCCCGGCTACGAGTTCGAATTGCGGGACGGAATGCTGTACGGCGACGGAGCAAAATGGGACACTACAACAGGCCGAAGTGACGACGGTCGTACGCTGGCACGAGTACCGAGTCGACGGCTCTACGCCTTCGCTTGGCAGGACGACCACGGCCCGAAGAGCTTCTACGGACTCACGTGAGAAGCAGCCGACAGAAGAACTACTGAGTACAGACGTCAGTCATTCCCCAGTGCTGTTGTGGAACGAGATTGCAGACCCGGCCAATGCTTATGCGCTTTTTCACCTGAGTACTGAACGGGGCACCCCGTCACACGCTCCCGCCCCCTTGAATGATGAGCGACGATTCACACCTCGGCGTGTGCCCGAACTGCGGTCACGATATCCGGCTGATAGACGAGTTGATCACGTACGAACGGTCAGACAACTCAATCGGGGTGTTCGCCGAGTGCCCCTCGTGTACAGCGGTAATCGCTCCACGGTAGCGGTACCATCTGTCCCGTGTTCTGCCAGATAAATAAGACGAGTGCCTCGGGGCTTGCCCCCGGGTGAAGCCGACACACATCTCCACTTTCACCCTGCTTCGGATAGACTTTTGTCCGTAGTAAAAATACTACAATGTGCAAAGAATATGGCCGGCACCGAGGCGCTCGTCAAGACGCTGGACTTCCAACTCGATGTTCAGAGTGACAACGAGCGCCTGCTGTATGACGCTACCCTCGAATCACGGTCGGTGTACAACAAAACCATCCGACTCGCCAAAGAAGGCGTGGACTGGGACGCGATTCCCAACCGTGTGGCCGACGACGCCGGCCTCGTGAAAAACACGACTCAGCGCGTCGTTGCGAAGGCACTCGGCGCGATGGAGAATTACTACGAGTACGACGACTTCGGTCAACCCAGTCACACCAAGGACGGCACGTACCCGCTTCGTACGAACTACGAAGAAGGGTACAACCTGTCGCTCACCGATAGTGGTGACGTGGCGTTTCGCATCAGCGCGAAACCTTACAAACACGTCAAGGGGGTCCTCGAAGGAGACGACGCCCACCTCGATATTCTCAAGACCGCACTCGGAAACGACGAGTGGAAGATTGGGACGGCAGAAGCCCTGTTCCGCAACGAGAACGCCGAGTTACACGTCAATGTCACTAATACCGAGACAACCGTTCGAGACAAGCAGGACTCACGGACGGTCATTGGTGTGGACGTTAACGAGGATAACGTGGCCCTCACTGCGCTGTCCGAGAGTGGCGTCGAAGACTCGTTGGTTATCGACTTCCCCGAAATCAAGTTCGAGCGCCATCGCTACTTCACGATGCGAAAGCGCGTCCAGAACGCGGGGAAGGACAGCATCCACGACACGCTGGAGGGACGCGAGGAACGATTCGTTCGTGACCGACTCCACAAGGTGAGCCGTCACATTGTGGAGTGGGGCCAGCAGTTCGAGAAGCCGTGTATCGTCTTTGAAGACCTCAAAGAGATGCGCGGCAGCATCGACTATGGCACCCGGATGAACTGACGCTTGCACCACCTCCCGTTTCGCGCCCTTCAGTTCTATACGTCATACAAGGCGTCGTTCGAGGGACTCCCGGCCGCGTGGATTAACCCCGAGTACACGAGTCAACGGTGTCCGATGTGCGGACATACGGAGCGTGCGAACCGCAATAAGAAGCGGTTCAAGTGCCGGTCGTGTTCCCATCAAGACCACAGCGACCGTGGTGCAAGTGTTAACATAGCCGTAAAAGGAATCGAGAAGCACCAGGATTGGAATGTGCCTGCTCTCAACAGCCTTCCCGCAGTGAGGAAGGTGCGACGGCAGGCATCGGGGGCCGTGGACGCCCCGACCGTGACCCGACCGACTGTTCGAGGCTATCAGGCCGATGATCGGGTGGGAGTGTCCGACTCATCCACGGGAAGCCTCCGGATCGTCCGAGACTAAAAAGCCGTCTCATGATGACGAGAGACTTTCGGTCTCTCGAAACACTCGACCCCGAGGCCGTTCACTGATGCGAGTGTGGGAAAGAACCGAACGGCAGCGCAGATGATTATTACTCACGGGGACGAATAGCGGATGTATGAACGAAGTCGATTTTCTGGTCATCGGGTCCGGCTCCGGTTTGGATGTCGCGAACGCCGCAGCCAACCGAGGGCAATCCGTTGCAGTCGTTGAAAAAGGCCCGCTCGGCGGGACGTGTCTCAACCGTGGATGCATCCCGTCCAAGATGCTGCTCTATCACGCTGACGTATTCGAGACAATCGAGACTGCCGGCGCGTTCCACATTGACGCAGAGATAACTGATGTGGACTTCGCGGAGATGGTTCGCGAGGTCAACGAGGACGTGAGTGGCGACGCCGACTCTATCCGGAACGGGCTCCGTTCCTCCTCGCAACACGATCTCTACGAAGGTGAGGGTCGATTCGTGGACGAACGAACGGTCGAACTCGTCAGCGGAGAGGACGAAGGAGCCCGAATTCGAGCCGAGACAGTGCTGATCGCTGCAGGCACGCGGCCGGCAATCCCCGATATCGACGGGATCGACGACGTGGACTACCTCACCAGCACCGAAGCATTGCAGTTGGAAACCCCACCGGACCACCTCGTGATCGTCGGTGGGGGCTACATCGCCGCCGAGCTCGGTCACTTCTTCGGCACGTTCGGAAGCGACGTGACGATTATCGGGCGACGACCGAATCTCCTCCCGGAAGCCGACGAGGAGATCGCCGAGGCGTTCACCGACCGGTACGCAGATCGATTCACTGTCCACACCGGCTATGCAGCGACAGCTGCCTCGGAGAGTGATGGTTCAGTGGCTGTCGAAGCCCACCCGTACGAGTACGGAGACGATGGCGGAATACGCGAGGATGAGTCGGTGACCGTAACCGGGGACGCGCTACTCGTGGCCGCTGGCCGCACGCCGAACACCGATCTACTCAATCTCGACGCAACAGGGGTCGAAACCGACGAGCGAGGCTTCGTCGAAACCGACGAATATCTTCGGACGACCGCTGAGGGAGTCTGGGCACTGGGCGACATCGTCGGCGAGTATCTTCTGAAGCACAGCGCGAACCACGAAGCCCAGGCCGTCGCTCGAAATCTCTTCGGCGACGACCTCCAGCCAGTCGACTACACTGCGATGCCCTTCGCTGTGTTCGCGTCACCAGAAGTCGCGGGGGTAGGCGCACACGAATCTGAACTTCAGGAAGCCGGCACGGAGTATGCGACGCGGACCTATCGGTATGACCAGACAGCACGTGGAAGTGCAATGAAAGCTGACGGCTTCGTCAAGGTCATCATCGACTTAGAGGGCGAAATCATCGGCTGCCATATCATCGGACCCGAAGCCTCCGATCTCATCCAGGAGGTCGTCGTCGCGATGAAAGCCGGGTCGGGGACAGTCGCGGATATTCGCGAATCCATTCACATCCATCCTGCACTCTCGGAAGTAATTCAGCGAGCATTCTCGGGGCAGTTCTCCCGAGGCGGCCACTCGCACTGATTTCAGACCTGCTTTCATTTGCAGGTATTTGTAAGCACAGATATCAATAATCCGAGGAGTAACCTGGCGAGATGCCCTTTGCGGAAGGTATACTAAATCCCTCACAGGAGTGTGGTGTCGTTACACAGTTGCTAAAAGCATAATCACCTGCCCGTCATCGGTACAGATGGCATGTTAGTAGTCCACGCAACGTTTCCGATCGCAGCGGAGCATCACGATAGGGCGACTGAATTAATCCGAGAACTGGCCGAGAATTCGCGGGAGGAGGAAGGAATCATCTGCTCTGTTGAATAGATGCTGAGACATGGTTAGAGCGGCTCACACAGCGATTCTATGTTGATGATGGCGAACATCAGGACAATTTCACGGAACTGTCGATACCAGCCGAGCGCTCGCACGGCGTCG
>NZ_RKLR01000033.1 GCF_019599465.1 Haloarcula rubra | reverse complement strand
GAGTCGACGCATAATTCTCGATGAGGAGCGAGGGTTGTGCACAGACTTCTCCTCCTCATTCCTCTCGAAAAGTAGCCTCGATAAGCCGCCGCTGTCACGCGATTCTTCTCTTAGCTAAAGACGGATGGTGGGATGGGTGACTTCATGGGTGGCGGCGGAAGCGGTGGATACGTCGTCAGTCGTGAACGGGGAAACTCTCGCGGTGATGTGGTCATAGACGATACGGTCGGTATCGAAATGAAGCGCCACTTCTCCAACGATCAAAAGAAGAAACTCCGGGGGCAGTTGGAAGACTACGCTGATAACTACCCTTACGTGATTGCCCTCGCCTGCGGAATTGACGATATGGACGGCTGGCGCGAACTGGAGAACAAATTCTCTAACAGGGGCGGGATGGGGATGGGAATGGACCAGACCGAGTTTACGTTCATCATCAAGGACCGAGACAACTTCGGCGACCCACACGACTTCGGAGGTGGCGGTGGACTGGGAGACCTCCTCGGGTTCTAACGATGAGTGCGAACACAGGTGGGGAACTCGGCCCGGTTGGAGCTGCACTTGTCGCGTGGATAGGCGCGGGATACCTGTTCACGATGGATACACTATCGTTCAACACCAAACTGTTAGTCGGCGGAGTCCTCGTCATCTTCGGTATTGCATCGATTCTCGGTGTACTTCGGTAGTAGAAACCACTCGCACCTGACTTTCATATGACATGGGGCGATTCACCGGTCTGTATTCAGCACGCGAGTCCTATCAGTTGTGGAGGGCCTCAACAGAGCCAAGTGAGGAACCATCGCTGTCGCGTAGAGAAGGCGCACATCAACCCAGTCATTCTTTCGAGACCTTTGCATCGAGGACGTTTCCGACCTCGTGAACAGTGGCTACGACACGTCAGGCAGTACTACGACAAGCGCTCGAAGACGGAGAAATCGGAGCAGATCCGTCAGACGATGCCGGACTGTTAGCCTGTTTTTGCAAACGGGGTTCGCCACCTGACCCCGGGGTTTGGACTCCGAAGAATACCTTGCGGATTTTGGAAGAAATCTACGCTTTCGTGCGACTTTCGGTAGCACTATACCGATGGACGTTGTTAGTAGAGTAGAGGCAGATTCTCGCGGGACTCTCGACCCAACAGTCGTAACTGTCGTGTTTCGTTCGGTTGGCTTGACGCATTGAGGGGAGAGTAGAACGAACCGCTGAGAAACTTCTACCGAGATACCACCTATGACAACAGACTTGATCTCGAACAGCGACGGCTATGACGAACCGACGAACTCTCCAAACAGGGTAACTACCGACCAAGCACGTGGGCGGCTCAAAGATACGCTATTCTCGGCTCTTGAATCAGGTGAGAATACGCTCATAGACGCGCCGACTTCACTCGGGAAATCCCACCGTGTTGCAACGACTCGATGGCGTGACTATCCAGAGATTACCGGTGGAAAACAGGTCATCCATATCCATCAAACGAAGAAGGCCCGGAAGGACGCTGTCAAGAAAAGTCGTAACGAACCGGGTGTAGATTGTCGCGTGCTTCGCGGCCGGAGTGATTCGTGTCCGGTAGCGGCTGGCGACTATGACGAGGAGTTCACCGCACCGCTCGGCCTCGCTCCGTCAAAATGGTTCGACTGGATGTGCAACGTGCGTAACAATACGTTCCTGAAAGCTCACAAGAAGTTGGATCAACATCTCGACCTTCCGTGTGGAGAGTATTGTGACGGTGTCACGCAATGGTGGAACATTGAGTATGACGAGGACGAGCCGGAGTATGATGTGCTTCATACCACCGCGAATTTCGCACACGTAGACGAACTCATTGAGGGGGCGAATGTCATTTTCGACGAGCGCCCCGAGTATGGATTCGCGTTCGATACCACGGAGAGAGAACAGTTTCAGGATGCAACGACTAATCTCCTCTGTCACCGCTCGGACGAAACCCGTGCGATGGTCGATCTCAAGTATGCCGTGATTCGCGACAAGCCGGAGTTGCAAGCAGAACTCAGGGAATACTTCGAGGACGAGGTCACAGAGGAGTGGCTATTCAGACGAGAAGAAACACATCGACTTGCGCCGGCTATCGGACGTGCTATCCTCGACTCGGAGGAAATCTGCGCAGGACGTTACCATGGAAAGGATGGACGTGTTGAGGTCGTAATGGCGGGTCAGGATGGGGAAATCAGACATGTTCAGCATACTCCTGACCTCTCGAAAGCCCGCTGTGTGATTGGTCTTGATGCGTTCCCATCAGAGACTCGATGGAGAATCAACACCGTTGACGATCTTGAGCCTGTAGAGGTGTTGTCCCCTGCTGAACGGAAATGGTGGCGGCGAAACGAACGTGGATTGGTGGTCAAGCAGATAGGCGATGCGACCCGTTCTTACACGAGGGATTGGAAGGGAGCTGGCGAATCGCGTGCAAAGGCAATTATCCAGAAGGTTCGGGGGTTGCACGGTGAAGCGTTCCAATCGTGCATCAGCCCGGGGAGTATCGAGCCGGATGTTCAGCAGATGATGGCCGAAGCGGGAATCGAGGAGCCGAAGATGATGCACTACGGGGAGCAGAAAAGCCGTAACGACTTCGAAGAGGAATGCACCGGCTTGCTCATCGGGTGTATCGACCCCGGTGATGAGAACATCCTCGACCTTCTGGTTCTCTGCGATATGGTCGCTGAACGGGTAGTGATGAGGACGAAGGCAGGGAACGAGAAGCGGAAACCCGGCCGTGTGTTCTCCGGGCCTGATGCTAATGTTGCGGCGGAACTGCTGGCGTCAGTACGGGAGAACAATCTGGCTCAAGCCGTAGGAAGATATGCACGTAGTCCTGACGACGCCAACTCCGGGGCTACTGTGTACGTTTGGTCTGATGCGATTCCACGGATGTTGGTTGACGAAAAGATCGAGACGGGATATCGCTCGACTACTGAGAAGCGGGAGCAGTTCGTGGAAGTGCTGAATAAGAATCTATCCGGTTGTACCGCCAGAACAATCTCTGAAGAAACTGGTAGCGACAAGTCCTATGTCATCAACTGGCTCGATGAAATGGAACAGCAGGACAGAGTCACGAAGTCAAAGGGAACAGGGTATCAGGGGGCAGATGAATGGAGATGGAGTGGCGGTGACTTCGAGATGTTTGTGATGTTCGATTCGTGAGGTCGTTGGGTTTCCCACATTAGGGTTCTTATGTGGATTACCCCATGACCTGCGGAAGTTGTTCTCCGAATGTTCCTCTGCATAGAGGAGGCTTGATTTCCCCACTCCTCGATGAAGAGCTTCGTTGTGTGAGTAACAAGGCACTCACGCGGTCTATTCGTTCTGTGATGAACTCCTGGTTGATGATCAAGAAGAGCAACAGCAAGCAAACTGTGGATTGAGAACGCCGTCTATGTATCGAACCTGGACCATCCAACCATCCAGTTCTCTGTTTACCCTACCTCCTGAATTTCGGCGGCTCAGGCGACTGGGAACACTCCGTGGATTCACTTCATCAAATCAGCGATGACTACATAGTTGCTCTCTCGATCGTGGAAATGCTCTCCACTTCTCGAACGTATGTGTCGAGGAAGCCCCCGAGTACGGCCACGTCGAGTTCCCCGAGTAGTTTCCGAAGCCGGGCTATAGTGTGTTAAACCCAGTGTTCCGAAAGAAGTGATTGAACACATCGAGCGAGGGTCAGGCACTGGTGTACTGGTCATCTGTTTTCCTTTGTGTTCAACGTCATCGACACAGTTTGTTCTCACCCCTGCCTCGATGGACCGTTCCCTTCGAAACTACTCACGGTCCTTGTTGTCCACGAGTTTCATTCTGTGTGCAAGAATGGGTAAACGAATTTTCTCTCCCGCTCCATGCATTTGAGCATCAAGAGAATCAGTGTGTGAACACAGTCACATACTTCCAGATTTCGTGTGGAAGGATGATCCGGATTCAAAGCTGGTCAGGTCGTCTATCCGCTGTTCCAGTTCTTCGATTTCCTGTTGTAGCTCCTCGGTATCTTCATCCGTCGCGGCGAGTCTGTCTTTGAGTCCCTGAAGACGAGACTCCTTCTCATCCTCATTGACCTCGGCCTTACGAACGTACTCACTCTCGTCTATCTCATATACGTCCGATTCAGCGACTTCTGTTACCTCCAGGGCTTCGTCGACTTTGCTGGAGTCAACACTTGTCACGCGCTCGCGGTCGATACCTGCATCCCCCAGTATATCCAGTACTTCCTCCTCATCTCTCAGTGAACGGTTGCGCCGAGAAGTACGCTGAACTGACCCGTACTGGCCTCTGACAGGTTGGTCATGGTGGAGTCGGTCAAGCAGAACACTCCGTACGTCCTGCCGCAGGTCATTGGCGTTCCGTTGCACGTCGGAGAGGAGCGTGTACAGGTTCACCAACGCGGGCGTCTCTACCGCTTCGAGGTCAGTCGGATCGTGACGTTCCAGCGCGTCAATCAATAGGAGCGTGTCAGCATAGACGGGGATGTTCGGCTCTTCTCGCTCGCCCTTCTCGCTGTCTACCTCGTGGGCGTCAACCAACGGGGAACTCGTCGGCGTTTCAGTCTCACTCAGCGTTCCTTCTCGGTCGTCCAACTCGAACCGTGGGTGGAGACTAATTACTGTCGCGTATGGTTCTGCATCAGGAGGGAGGCGGTCGAGGTCGAACCCTTGACGACTGTCTTCGACCCGCTGGAACAGCGTCTCGAACTGATCGCGCTGAAGCGGGATTGTTCCGTCGTCATCGCGGAAGGAGATGAGGAGGCGATGCTGTTGTAAGTCTTTCACACGGAAGGGCTTCCGAGACAGCGGTGTGACGAGTGTCGCGTCGGAGGGCAATTCCTCTACGTTGTCAAGAAGGTTGTTCCACGTCGCGCTGAACGACATATCTGACCTTCCTCGGGACAGGTCAAAAACTCATGGACGGCAAGTCAGGGATGTACTCGTTAAGCGCCGGGAGTTTGTTCGGGGAGTCAGCTGAAACGAAACGTCTTCACCCGAGTGGTGCTTGTATTCTCAACGGGGCAATAGCCCCTAAGGTTGTGTCCCGCCACTTCGGTTGGGATTACATCGCGGGCTTTGGTCGGCCCGCTTTTGTTGATACGAACGCTGTCTACCGCAGAGCATATGATACCCCAGTGGAACAGTATTGGAATCCACCTCTCTTTGGATGACCTCTAACTACTGCCGGTGTATGACTCGTTCAAGAGGAATGTCTTATTACTACCGTTCATACACTCTGGTTCATTATCCCTGAGAGTGGGAAATAACACGGAATAACCTGACCTCAGATCAGAAATTTCGGAGACGAAGCTACCTAAGTGAGCGCTGTGCGCCGGGATGAATGTTCCAACCCACCTACATCTAACTAAAGTATCTGATATTAGTTGGTATGCATAACAATTCTTATGGTACTCACACAGTCACCAAACAGGAATCCCTCTTCAGTCGGTCTCTGTGAGATTCTTCGTCCAACATGCCCCGACACACATAGAATACCAAGAAATCGTCTCACCGCCTTGTGAGGTGCCTTAGAATCGCGCTGGCAGTATAGTCTCAAGCCACGTCTCAGTATGGGGTATCAATCACCAATCTATAGGAAATACTGAAGGTATCAAAATTAATGGATTTACATACATAAATACAGTGAGTATTACTTCATAGAGCGACTTGTTTTTCTGTGCAGTAGCTAAATAGAGAGTTACTGTACTGGCACGTATATTATACGGTTAATTATACCGTGTAATTATACATAGAGGGAAGGGGAACTGTGCTGTGCGGTGCTGTACGGTGCTGTGTGGTGCTGTAGTTGTAGCTGTATGCTGTGCTGTATGCGTTGCTGTAGGGCGGCCGCCCGACCGCTCAAGCGCGCACGCGTGAGGCGCGCTCGATCACCTATCCATGTGACTACTACTCACAATCGTCCCTCTGGAGGGGAAGTATATTATATACATGTATACTCTAAATCGGATATAACTCCGAACGGGTGCCCTCTACACGCTGGTCGATTTTGTCATAGCACCCAGTGAATGTCAGGAGGACTATCTCAGACCGCCACACCGAGGCGTTCCCTTTCCACTCACGGTCTGAACTCTGTTCTTTCGTCACCGGGAATGAGCTGACGTCCAAACACATCGAGGGAGCGTTATCGCAGGCTGATTCTGTAGTCCGAACAACTGATTGTTCGTAGTTAAAGCTAAGAGGGGAACGACAACAGTAGCGAACAACCCCTCGCTCGATGAACAATATCGTCAGGAAATGCCTCTACTGTTGGTGTGAGAACACTGTAACACGCCCCTCAACTGGGTTGCGTTGGTCAGGCTTTGTTGAAACCCTCAGCTGGTGACTGCTCTCATACCCTTCGTGTTCAATACATAACAACCATTTATCAGAATTTTCAGCTACGAGCCTGTTGAATCCATCTTCTCTATTCTGCACCGCCGTTCCAACAGTTATCTGCAGGAACCGGTCAATGCAGGGAGGGAACTACCGCCACGGACTACACGAGTCTCAAACGCACCCGTATGAGACGCCCACCGAATCGGAGAAACGGATGACTTCGAACCCTGCAAGAGCCTGCTCATGACAATTGACCGTGACGTACCACACGATTTCCCCCACATCCCGAGAGACGACAACAACCACGGCAAAGCGGCGAGGGAAATCTTCAATGGAAGTCTGACTTGTTTCGCCAGCAGCAAGCGTGTACCGTCCATGGAGACGGGCCGAGTCGGGTAGTTCGACTGCCGTGAATGTCTGGTTATCTCCGGGATCGCTCTTGTGAAGCACGTTGTTGATTTTCAGAGGGCGGCGTCGATAGCATGTTTGAGCGCGTCATCGCCTGGTTTTCTGTAGAGTTCGCAGCGGAGCTGAAAGGCTCTGAGATACGGCGTTAG
>NZ_RKLR01000032.1 GCF_019599465.1 Haloarcula rubra | reverse complement strand
TGTGTCGGCTTGTTTCCGTCCACGTTGTCGAGAGCGTCTTGAAGTTCCTTGACGGATATCTCGTCAAGATGATCCATTATACTACTCAACGTACTACGGGCGGAAAGTTCTAACGATTGCTATAGTCTTGAAACGAGTCCAATAACGACAGGAGCCCGGGCTTGGCTGTCTCGGCCCACACAACGGGTGTGACGGACCGTTGAACCACGAGAACGCTACATGTCACGATGATACGCGGGCCACGAGATAGGACGACTTCGGCATCCCGCTTGGACAGATACCTGTCTCCAACTTACGAGCGACGTGCGACAGTCGACTTCCCAGCGACCACTTTTGATCGTCAGCACTGGCGATACACCACTACAACGCCCACTGACTGATACTGACTTTTGTACGGGATCGCGGTAGCAGACCACGGTAATGTCACACCAATTACCGTCTTACAGACCACTCCGGACGAAGCGACATCCTCGTCAGATTTGGCGTGCAGGACAGCATCTACAAAAAGTCAACAAAAAGAAGGCTGGCCACGAGCGACCAGCGCGGAGGGCGGCGTCGCTTTAGGCTCGCTGTGCGGTCTCCTCGAAGGGCTGGACGACGACGAACCCACTCGACCCGTCGAAGGCCATCTGATAGGTCTCGCCGGACGACTGGCCGATAGCGTCACCCAGACTGCGGTCGGTGTTGATACTGGGTGAGAGCTCACTGGACCAGGCGACCGTCGCATCGGGATCGGTCCGCACCGGCGGATCGAGTACCAGCGGGTCACCATGCGTCGTGATGGCGACCATCCCCGGACCAGACAGGAAGACGTTCGTCAGACC
Organism: Haloarcula rubra; assembly: GCF_019599465.1. Lineage (GTDB taxonomy): Archaea > Halobacteriota > Halobacteria > Halobacteriales > Haloarculaceae > Haloarcula > Haloarcula rubra. The sequence goes on along the minus strand of NZ_RKLR01000032.1, from coordinate 6,355 downwards.
GGCAGCCGATGCCCCACCGATACTGCCGATCGTGCCGATTTCGTAGTCGACACTGTCCTCGAACGCGAGGACGTCGTTGCCGTTGACCGAGATTGACTCTCCATCCGCAAGGCCGAGGAGCTGAATTTTTTTCTCCTGATCGGCCACATAGACGTGACCCTGCCCTTCGACTTCCATGACGGGCGTGCCCTCACTGGACACCTGGTTCTTGATGAACCCAGTCAGCCCGCCTTCGGCGGAGGACTTTCCGGTGAAGGTGAGCTCACCCTGATAGGCAACCATCGAGCCGGCCTTCGTCAGGACTGTGCCGTCGACGTCGATATCTAGCAGCTTGCTGTTCTCCAGTTCGAAGCGATCCCGACTCTCGTCGGGCGCGTTCTGTGAGACGAAATCGTCTAGTTCCATTGGCGAATCAGGGCCATCGGGGACCCAGCCGAGGTATTCGACAACCAGTCTATTGATATTTTTCCTCCGCATTTACGCGGAGATATCCCGAGCGGTGGGAGTTTCTGGTTTTGCAGCCCAATCGACCGACTCCCAGACCGTTCGGGACGGGTAGTCCCGCAGTTTCGGACTGGTGGCGTGCTGGCCATGCCAAGTTACCCCTATCATCGACCGCGTGCGCCGTCCCAGTGCTATCTTTCCCACAGGACGCCGACAGGCGTCAGCGGACTCGGGCTATCCTTTGGTTCGCTTCGAGCGGTCGGCACGTCGGCACCCTTTCGCAGCTGTGCGTTCACCGACTGCCCTTTCGGATACTGGATTGATCGCGCAGATATGCGGTGTCTCGGACGAACCGTCGTCGAGCCATTCGTGAATGTCCAATGCAACGTCGACTGGCCGAGCGAACGCCCGCTGATGGCGGGTTTGAACGAACGTGGCCGCCCGTACGCTATCGAACTGAGCGTCGATGGCGTCTGGGCTTCGGTTCCGACGATGAGAGAGACGTGATTTCGCGAGCGTACTTCGCTGCTGAGGGTCACTCACGTCTCCGCGAGCAAGCTGCAGCTCTTTCGCGGTCGTCTGGGTGAATTCGTCGTCGAAACCACTCCGAGCGACGATTTCGGAAAAAAACCTTGCTCGGATACTGCCCGCTCAGTTTCGTTCCGAAATCAAGTCCCGTGAACAGCAGTGAAGAACCAGTACGAGACAGCTGTTCCGCCTCAGTTGCACGGAACATGCTACTATCAGCGACAACGAAAACGACGCCTCAGCTACTTCGGCAACTACTGTTTAGCGCGGGGGAGGATGTCAAGCCGTCACTTCGTCAGACCCGACATCAGGTGTCACGAGGGGCAGCTCGATATCGATTGCCTCGTACCAAACCGATGGTCGTTTCGACTGGCCATCATCGATGAGCTCGACCAGATGGAGTTTCTCGAGTTCGGTCAAGTTACGGTGAACTTGACTCACATCTCGCTTGACAAGACGAGCTGTCTCGCGGATGCTGTCAGGGTCGTGCTGGACGATCGCCCGCAAGAGCTCAAGTGACTTCGGTCGAGTGACCCGATGGACATCGGCTGGATCGTGATACACGACTTCGAGATGCGGCTCTGGCGTTTCGCCCCGATCGAGTGCAGCGAGGGCCTCTTCGAGGTCATCGTCACTACCCTCCTGGAATTGGATATGGAGCGTGCGGTCAGTCGTATCGGAGTTACCAGTCGTGGCCATGGTCAATCACCTCTGATTTGAACCGCTCGAAGAGGGGTTGGAGTCCATCGAAGTCGACATCGACGACGGTTCCATCAGCACGATGTTTGTGGTGGTGTGCTGTGTCGGGGTGGTCGGGAAAGTTATCGTACCGGATGATGGTTTCGCCGGCTGCATTCCCGTACTGCATCGAGTATTTGATGCCCTCCGGATAGCGGTCAGACGTGGGGACTTGATAGGCAGTGATCTCAGCGTAGCGGTCACCGAAGTCCCGCGTGACGCTGATAATTTGCTGTGCATCATCCCCTGTCACAGGCGTTGTTACAAGGCCCAACGCATTAAGTGTTGGTACGAGCTACAACACGACTGAGTGCCGACATCGTCGTCGACGAACTCGGTCTCGCGTACGAATGGCGGTGACCGTGGCTGGACGGGCGACGTCACACGGATGCGCCTCTCGATCGATAAGATAGCGGCGCTAAGCTGGGAGCCAACTCACTCTAGCGACGATGCCGTTCGCCAGTCTGCTCGCGAGCTAATCGATGAGTGGCCGGCGGAGAGTTGTTGGGACCAACTTAGGCTCGCGGGTCTTCTCGAGTCAAGAAGTCGAGACGCCGCTACCAAGTCAGATTCGACGCATCGTAAGCACGACCTCTCGGCCGGTCACCCGCCAGTTACAGCCTGTCCACACTGCCTCGATTCGCTCAAATCCCTCGTCCGACCGCTCCCTGAACTCGACTTTCCGCTTGGGACCACGGACAGGCTCGTAGACGAAGCCGTTCGCGTCGGCGACGGAGAGCCCACTCATGCGCTCGTCTCCAGTGCGTTCACCAAGTCGTCGACGATCGAACCGCCTACGTGTGGACCAACCGTCCAGCCTCGTTCTTCCTGCGTATACTCCGTCCACTGAGAAAGCGTCTGGAAGGGAGTTTCCGAAAGTTCCACTTTCGCGACGTCGTTATCTTGGATAACGACCACTGCCTGCTCGTAGCCATCCCAGTAGTGGATTGCATCAGCACCGTCAACGCCGAGAAAGAGCGGCCGCTGGGTGAGTAAATCGCGTGCGATACGTTCTTGTGGGGTTGCTTTCCTAGTTACCATTGGTTCTCTCTCGGAACCACGCGCCTCGGTGTTCTAGCACCGGGGCGATTTCGTAAAAAATCGACCAGCGGCGCGTGTGTTCCTATGTAATATTCACTACCTGTGGGTACTTAGAGTTTGCGGGATACGTTGCAAAAACAGAAGTCAGTTCGTTCCGTAGTACCTGTCCCGGCCTTTCTCAGTCGCTATGTTGTATCCTTTACTCTCGTCAGTTCGCTCGACCAGTCCCTCTTCGCGTAGTTCCTGCAGATAATTGTCTACACTACGCCGCTCGAAGGTTGCACCGCGTCGTTTGAGGTTGTCGAATATTACAGCAGGCGGGAGTTCCAGACCCGACTCTACGAGGAGCCCTAGAACCATCCGTTTCCGCTCCTCTTTGCCCATATTAGAACCGTTACCACGGATAGGCAAATTATCTCCGGAGTCGATGAAGCTGTTGGACGAATCACTGGTTTGGTCCGTATTGCACATATTTGCCTAATACTCTGCAAACTATTAAGTAGTTCCGCCATTGACTATCAGAGCAAGTCGACGCGCCGCTCCTCGGGTATCGCTCTGAAAACCGAGTGCGACGCCGTGCCACTAACACGGGCGTCGCGTTGGCCTCACAGCCGCATGCAAGCAAATGCTCCGGGGAGTCTTGAAACCTCCCCACGACCAGCGCACAGCGTACCGACAACGAGCCACTGCCAATCGCAGGATACGGACACCCGTCCACATCTCAAGCGTCAGTTCCTACGAAGACGCGGACGCCACTTGGAGGCCCGCAGTAACCCCGTAAGCTAATCGGCCCACCCCGAGGAGCGCTGCTGTTCGTCCAGTGAGCTACAGCTTTCCCAATCAACGTCCGTGCCGTGGTCGGTTCGCTTGGTTCGATTCCAAGCACGGATCTGTGACCACTCACAACCCAACGGCCGACAGCCCCGACGAACGCGATGCAGCGCTTGCCACCGAACTCGGTCTGGATATCGGCCAGGACACCCCCGAAGATCTTGAGGACTGCCTCTCGACCCTCGCTAACCGAGACACTGACCCACTACTGCTCACACTCTTCGAACGCCTCCTCGAAGAAAACGCCCGACTCCAAACCCGCCTCGACGAGCTCGAAGCCCAGCACAAACGGACCCACGACATCGCCACCACAGCCAGCGCGAAAGCAGAAACCACCGCTTCCAACCTTGACGAACTCGAAACCCAACACGAACGCACCCACGACGTCGCAAAGACCGCCATCGCCAAGGCCCACCAACTCGAAGCTGACACCGACCACCAGGAAGACGCCGAATCGCTCCCCCATGGCGTCGAACCAAGTTCCTCCCCGCTGGATTTCTTCGCGAACTGTCGCCAATCGAAACTCAAGACGATGTTCGTCGAACAGTCAAACCGCCAGAACACCTACCGGGCAATCGCCGTCGCCAAACGCTGGCCGGAATTCGCCACCAAACGAACCGATTGCAGCGGCATGTTCATCGGCTGTCGAGGCGGATACCCCGACCCTTGAGGTCGGGGAGGAAGCCGACACTCCATTCAACAAACCACGTTCGATAACAAGCCTGACTCCACACTACAATATATACCTATAAGTATTTCTACTCGTACTAATGAAGCATGGAGGTTGTTCGGAACATCCAAGTCAAACTCGCCGTTTCCGAGGACGACCACGAAGTCCTCGATGAGACGTTCGAGCAGTTCCGAAAAGCGGCCCAACACGTCGCAGACTACGGATGGGACGACAACCCCTACAACATCACGGACACCAAGAATACTCTCCACGAGGAAACGTATTTTGACGTACGTGAAGAACTCTCCCTGCAATCCAGTCTCGTTCAATCAGCACGCAACCTTGCTTCAACTGCACTCGGGAACTGCAAAGACCGCATCCTCGACGATGGTGAAAAAGCCAGCAAACCCGAATTCAAAGGCACGGTCGTCGTGTACAACGGTCGAACCATTACGTACAACGATGACCACGTTTCCCTCGCCACCACCGACAAGCGTGTGACCGCCGAATACGTCACACCAGTCAACGATGAGGGGACGCCGTTCGAGGACTACTGGACTGACGAGTGGGAGAAAGCCGAAGCAACGCTCCACAAACGCGATGGCACGTACTACCTCCACGTCGCCGTGAAGAAAGACGTAGATCCCTCTTGCGACGAAGAATCCGAGAACGGAGTGGTTCTCGGTGTCGATTTGAACGTGGATGGATACGTCGCCGTCACCAGTACCGGAGAGTTCCTTGGTAATGCAGACTACCTCAATCACCGACGAAACGAACACGAACGTCAGCGTGGAAGCCTGCAACAGACAGGCACTCGCTCGGCTCACCTCACGATACAGTCGATTAGCGACCGCTTCGCCCGGTGGAGCGCCGACTACCTCCATAGAGTGTCAAAAGCACTCGTTCGTGAGGCCGTAGAGAACGACTGTGCGGCTATCGCGTTCGAGAACTTGAAGCATATCCGCAAGCGCATCTCGAGCGCTTCAAAGTTCCAGCAGTGGGCGTTCAGGGAACTTCAACGCCACGTCGAATACAAAGCCGAAGAATACGGCATCGACGTGGACGACGTGAATCCGGCTTACACGAGTCAGCGGTGCAGTCACGGTGAGTGTGGGTTCACCCACGAGGACAACCGTGACGGTGACGAGTTCGAGTGTCTGAAGTGCGGAAAGGAGTTGCATAGCGATTATAACGCCGCTCGGAACGTCGGGTGGCGTCTTGTTCAGCACTGGCTCAAGTCTGGTGCTGAACGGGCCACAAGTCAATTGGCCCTCAAGTCAGGGACGCTGAACGCGAATGGTCGATTCCGACCTACCGAGTTGCTCGGTTAGAGCGGGAGTCAACTGACAAGCCTCGGGGCTTGACCCCGAGGCGATTGACGACCAAGGACACACTGACGACTGCGTTGACTGCCCAGTTAGGGCGAACACCCCACCGCCAGACTGTTGCCCGTGTGTGGGAGAAACTCCTCGAACTCGGCGGAAATGACCTCCGCGAAAAGACCCGCCAAGTGGGTCGCACCCAAGAACCAACCCAAATCATCGAGATGGACAGAGACACGGCTGAGGGGCTCCTCGAAAAGCGCTACGTCGGCCTTGACCTACTGAATGGAACCGACCGGAAAGCAGCAACTGGAGGCGTCACGCCCGTTGTGACAGGAGAACCCGCCCAAGCCCTGTGACGAGGAGTACACTCGACCACCAAGCCCACAAATAAGCCGTCGACGACACCGTAGACAGCCCTCGTCCGCACGAATACGGACATTCACTATCTGCAGGACTAGGGAGGAAGTCCCGTGGAACAGAGTACGTACAACGAATGTAACGAACACAGCGAACGATGGAGTGATTCCCGTGTCACAACGGGTGTGACAGATTGCAATCGAAGAACTCGCCGCGGTATGCCGCGCAAAGACTCGTAGCCCCTCTGAAATATCTGTCTCTGAACGGCTTGAGAGCTAACAGCCCTGCTGAAAGTGCTCTGTTGAATAGATGCTGAGACATGGTTAGAGCGGCTCACACAGCGATTCTATGTTGATGATGGCGAACATCAGGACAATTTCACGGAACTGTCGATACCAGCCGAGCGCTCGCACGGCGTCGC
>NZ_RKLR01000031.1 GCF_019599465.1 Haloarcula rubra | reverse complement strand
TGCGCTCATTCTCCCAAACGTCTTCATTGTCCTCGTTCAACGTCTCGCTGAGGAGGTCTGCGAGTTGCATGAGCACTTCTCGCTACGGCCTCCTCGCTTCTCAAACTCGCTCAACTAGACAGTGCCCTCCGCGGCGTAGCAGTCATCGATGAGTCATGGCCCAGACCACCATCACCACGCGTGACGGCTCACCGACCACGCTGACCGGAGACACCATCGAGGCGTTTCGACATCGCCTCCACGGCCCGCTGCTCGTTCCGGATGACGACGGTTTCGAGGAGGCAACTCGCCTCTGGAACGGGACGATCGAGAAGACGCCGGCGCTCGTCGTCCAGCCGGCGACCACCGACGATGTCGTCACCTGCGTCGACCTCGCCCGCGAACACGACCTGCTCCTCGGCATCCGCGGCGGCGGCCACAACATCGCCGGGACGGCGCTGGCCGACGGTGGCCTGACGCTAGACATGTCCCGGATGAACACTGTCGAGGTAGACCCGGATACACGGACGGTGACGGCGGGCCCGGGCTGTCTGCTGGGTGACGTGGACGCAGCCACCCAAGAGTACGGTCTGGCCACGGTGCTCGGGTTCGTCTCCGAGACGGGCCTCGCCGGCCTGGTGCTCGGCGGCGGCTTCGGCTATCTCTCGCGGCGCTTCGGTTGGGCCGTGGACAACCTCGTGGAAGTCGAGATCGTCACCGCCGACGGTACGGTGCGTCGCGCCAACATCGACGAGCACGACGACCTATTCTGGGCCGTCCGCGGTGCCGGCCACAACATGGGCGTCGTGACCGAGTTCACCCTTCGCCTCCACGAGGTCGGCCCGGAGATCACGGGTGGCCTGCTGGCTTTCCCAGCCGAGACGCCCGAACAGGCCAACGCCGCGCTGGACGCGTATCGGGCTGTGACCGAGGCGGCGCCGCGTGAACTGACCGTGTTCAACCAGTTCCAGCGTGCGCCGCCGGCACCGTTCGTGCCGGAGGAGTGGCACGGCCGACGGATCGTCGGCTTCCTCGTCTGCCACACCGGGCCGCCCGAGCGGGCCGAGGAGGACTTGGCGCCGCTGCAAGAACCTCTAGGCGAGCCCGTGGTTGATCTCATCGGCCGGCTGCCCTACGTCGAGCAGCAGCAGCTGACCGACGAAACCCAGCCCAAGGGGATGCACTACTACTGGAAGGCCGTCTGGACCGACAGCCTTGACGACGACCTTCTCAAGGCGGTCGGCGACCTCTCCCTGAACCTCCCCTCGCCGATGACGAAGCTTGGATTCGTCCACGTCGGTGGGGCGCTCAACGAACGGGACTGGGACGACGGCGTCGTCGGCAACCGTGACTTCCGGTACGGCCTCGGCATCCTCGGCATGTGGAATCCTGATGACCCCGACGGCGATGCGCACCGAGCCTGGGTCCGCGAGGCGTGGGAGCGGTGTCGGCCCTTCTCGACAGGTGGTCACTACGTCAATTTCGAGACTGCCGACGAGCCCGCTGATCGCGTCCGGGCCGCGTACCGCGACAACTACGACCGATTGATCGATATCAAGACCAGGTACGACTCAGGCAATCTCTTCCGGACGAACCGGAACGTCAGTCCGGACCCGGAAGAGAGTCGATAAAACGGGATAGAATTCGTCGCTTCGACCACGGAAATTATCGAGAGCTATGTCATCTGGGACGCGCTTTGCCGTCCTCGGACAACCCGGAACCCGCGATTCTCTTGGGGGGAGTGTAGTCGACCCACCACAGAACGAATAGTTATTGTAAATCCATGCATATCTTTACCATGGCAAAATATAGCAAAGGATCGCCGATCGACGACATTGCGTATCTCGCGCGATCCGAACACCGCGCCCCGACGCTCGTGGCGCTGACCGTCCGTTCACGGAGTCGATCCGAACTCTGGGAGATGACTGGCGTCTCATCGTCGACGATTCGACGAACGCTGAGCGAGTTCGAAGACCGCAACTGGGTTCGTAGGAACGAGTACCAGTACGAGGTGACACCGCTGGGCGCGTACATCGCATCCGCCGTCGCTGAACTCATAGAGCGGGTCGAAATCGAGCGGAAAGTCCGCGATATCTGGCCGTGGCTTCCTGACGAGGAGAGCGGGTTCACGATCGAGATGTGTGCCGATGCGATCGTGACCGTCGCTGAAGCCGACAACCCGTACGCGCCCGTCAACCGGTTCCTCACACTTATCGAAGACACCGACCGAATCCGGTTCGTCGGGACCGATATCGCTATCTTCGAGCCCTATCGGGACGAACTCTGCCAGCGAGTCATCGATGGCATGCAAACGGAGATTATCGACCCGCCAAGCGTCGTGACGTACTATCGGTCGACCTACCCGGACTTGTTTGCGGAGACCTTGGCGAGCGGCAATCTCACCATGTGGCTACACGATGACCTCCCGCCATATGGAATCGCGATCTTCGACAACCGAGTCGCGATCTGCGGCCACGATTCCGATAGCGCCACAGTCCGCGTGTTGCTTGACACCGACTCGGAAAAAGCCCGCGAATGGGCAGAGTCGAAGTTCGACTTCTATCGACGCCAGACCCCAACGATCCCACTCGAAACGGTCGAGAATTGACGAGACGACTCTGTGGCAGCTGACCAACTACATCCAACAGTTCCACTCTGGTGGCCAACGACTGCCCGCGTGTTCGAGAAAGACGATGAGGAATCGAATCGCTCTGCGGGGAGTCTCTTTGTCCAACCGGTGACGACCGGGCATCGTCTGCACGGGCGGCAGTCGCTGCTGGATCGTCACGACGTGAACACGCCGTCAGTGAGTGCCGGTGTGTCAGCAGTTAGCTACCTTACATTTGAGGTCGTATCGTCCGTCGCTGTAAGGAAACTGAACCACCATGGCACAAGCACACAAACTCGACTGCGAATCTGCAGCGGCCGATTGCCGATTCATCATCCAGTCAGAGAACGAAGCGGAAGCAATCGAACTGGCCAAGAACCACATGAAGGAGGTGCACGGGAAAGACTACACGGACGACGAACTCCGGACGGAACATCTCCAGGTCGTGTAACCATGGCTACTGACCAGCAGAGCCACCATGGGGTGGACCTCGAGACACTCGAAGAGTTCGCTGAATTCGCGGCCGAGAACCCCGACGACGTGCAGCTCGGGCTCGGGGCGCGCTCGACCTACGAAGGGACGTGCGCGCACAGCCTCGCGAAGGTCGACAGCTACGAACTCGGCGGTGAGACGATCGCGCGCGAGACCCGCGAGTACACGATTCCCTATGGCGCGTGGAAGGAAGTGTTGGACGCGGGCGGCTGGATCGGCGGAACCGACCGGCTAGAACCTATCGAGGCCGCACTCTCCGCGCTGGCCTCCTGCATCAACGTCGGTATCACCATCAACGCTGTCGCCAACGGTGTCGATATCGAGTCTCTCCAGACCCGAGTTCGCACCGAGTTCGATCCGCGCATCCTCTTCAGCCTCGAGGACCTCGGAGAAGCAGACACCGTCTTCGAGAACCTGACCGCTGACGTCGAAATCGAGAGTCCCGACCTCGATAAAGATCAGATCGACGAGTGGGCCCGACGGGCGCCCGTCTACACGCTCGTCTCGCTCGATCAGGACGTTCACCTCACGGTAAATACCCCGGCCGAAGCGGCGGCCGACGACTAACGAGGTGTCGACGAATGCCAGAGTCATTCGACGTCGACCGCCTCGAACGGGCCGTCAAGAGCGTCTATCGAGACGTGGCCGAGGCGCCGACCGAAGAGTATCACTTCGAGATGGGCCGTCCCCTGGCGGAACGGCTCGGTTACCCGAAACGAGATCTCGACACGATCCCCGAAGACGCACTGGCGTCCTTCGCGGGCGTGGGGTACCACTTCGATTTTGCCGACCTCCGAGAGGGGGACGTCGTCCTCGACCTCGGGAGTGGTTCCGGAACGGACGTCTTCGTCGCGGCGTTACACGTCGGGACCTCGGGAAGCGTGACCGGGTTGGACATGACCGACCAGCAGCTGGCGAAGGCCAGACAGCTCCGTGACGTAACGGGGATGGATACCGTCTCGTTCGAGAAAGGGTACATCGAAGATCTCCCGTTCGATGACGCGACGTTCGACGTCGTGATTTCGAACGGGGTCATCAACCTCTCGCCGGACAAACGACAGGTGTTCGCGGAGGCAAATCGCGCGCTTATCGCTGGGGGACGCCTCGCCATTTCGGACATCATCAGCGAGGAGTTGATGCCCGAGAGCATCAAGAACAACGAGGATCTCTGGGCGGCCTGTATCGGTGGGGCCGAACAGATCGACCGCTACACGGCACTCATCGAAGACGCCGGCTTCGAAGTAAACGACGTTCGGGACAACACCCAATACGAGTTCATCTCGGAGCAAGCGGTGAACGCGTGTCAAAAGTACGGCGTGAAAAGCATCTCGCTTAGGGCCCGGACCTGATCACTATGGCAACAGAACAATCCATCGCAGACGAACGGCAAGAACAGCCCGAACTCGAGACAACGCTCCGGAGCGGCTCCCTGCTGATGGCGCTTGCGGGCGTCGCGTTCATCGCATATGGAGTCGTCTTCCTCGTGTTGAACTTCGTGGGAAGCGGCTTCGAACTCGGTGTCAGTACACTCGACGGAATGACGAAAGCCGACCTGAACCCGGCAGTCGCGTACTACATCAGCCACCTGCACGTCGCCACCGCTGCGTTCATCATCTCGACGGGAGTCGCGGTCACCGCCCTCTCGTGGTACGGTATCCGTCAGCGGCTCACGTGGGCGTGGGCGACGGCGGTTGTCGCTGCTGTCGTCGGTCTAGCGCTCGCGTTGCCGATGCACTACACCGCGGAGACGTTCACTCACGATTGGGTGACTCATCTCGGCCCCATCTACCTTGCGACGATCGTCTTCGTCGTCGGCGTCGTGATGGCCTATCGCGGCTTGAACGCGACCTGAGAGAGGTCGCGCCACTATCGTTTATTGTCACTGGTAGCCGCACCCACCGTGGGCGGCCGGAGTGTGGAACTCAGGTTACTGACTCGTGCTCCCGAGTGAACACAGGTCTCAGTACTGGACCTGCAACGATGGCCGATTCCGAGGCGGTACTACTGTTCGTCCAGCTGGTACTCGTGTTAGGTGTCGCACGAGTGCTGGGTAGAGTTGCGCGGAGTGTAGGTGTCGCCCCCGTGCTCGATGAACTGCTCGCGGGATTCGTTATCGGGCCGTCTCTGTTGGGTGCTTTCGTACTGGGAGTCCCGTATCAGTACACAGTGCTGCGTGAACTCAACTCACGCAAGCCATATATGTCTATGAAAATGACTGTTTCCTAATGGAACGAGTACAATACGATTGTGCAAGTTGTAGCAGGAAATTAAGCTATCAGACCACGAAACACACAGGATGCCCAAGTTGCGGTTTCCTCCCGACCCACAGCGCTGACTAACGCTGGAAACCGATACACATCGAATAAGAAGCTCTCGAATTGTACGGGCAGTGCTGAAATACTTGCTCAAAGCCGCTGCTGACAGCCCTTGATAAAAGATCGGAGTTGGGAACCGACAGTTGGCTCCTGTTCGATCGAGACTGATGTGAAATAGTATGACCAATAAGAGCGAAGAGAAGCAGAATAAGGAGGGGTGAACAGCCTGCTGGTCGGCTTAGCAATGACGCAAATTATCTGGATAATCTTGGAATATAGGTAATGTAGGACAACAAGATGAAACCGATCCAAAAAAACTGGACTGGCTGGATGGTCTACGTATCTGATGGTCGGAGAGGCATTCAGCTAGACAAAATAGCGGCGACAGTACCTGATAACCAGCGTACGCTCTGGTTGAAAGAGTGATCAGACGGTTGTTCTACCTGGCTCTGGGTCGAGGAGTTCCATTCCCTTACGGACGCCATCGCGGTCTCCTAGCAATGTCAGGTGTTGGCCTGCGTCGACGACTTCGTCGAGATCTGGGAAGTGTGCACCCCCTTCCGCACCGACCACTATCACGAAACACCGCTCGGGCAGCTCCGAATCGATTTCTGCGATCGTATTCCCGACGAGCGCGTCGTTCGTCACCGGGACTTCCTGGAGATCACCCTCGCGTCCGAGGCCCTCCGTCCAGCGTGTCAATGCGGGTGATTCGATATATCCATCAATGAGCCGCGCTGTCGCAATCGACCGGGAAATCGTCTGTATACCAAGCTCCTCGAAGGGCTCTTCGTTCGATGGGTCGTTCACTCGCGCCAGGATCGTCTCGACGTCGAACTTCGTCTTCACTAACTGCGTCGTGAGTAGGTTCGTGTCGTCGTCGCCTGTTGCAGCGATGACGATATCGGCCCGATCTATGTCACTCGCCCGGAGAACGCTGAGATCTGTCCCGTCCCCATGCCTGACTTGATAGCCTTCCGCGTTGAGTAATGCGACTCGTTGTTCGCCTTCTTCGACGATACAGACATCGTCACCACGATGTTCGAGCCGGTCGGCGATCTGCTGGCCCACTTGTCCGCCACCGATAATACGAACTACGCAACTCATGTCGTCTGCTGCGAAGAGACCGGACTGGTCAACGACTGGCTGTGCTTGATCAGGATATCCACAATTGAGAGCCCAAACAAAAACCGGTTCTGTTTTAGTTGACTGACAAGGAGAATGGAAATCTAGTGATTAGTGTTTAATCCTTGAGTCGGCCGTGGTGAATCGCCAGACGTAGCTTGATTTCACGGGTTCAGCGACTGCTTGATGTTGTGAACGACACACATCAGGACGAGTTCACGAAATTCACTGTACCAGGTTCGCGCACGCACGGCGTCGCCGAGCGTGCGCTTGATCGTGGAGAAGGCGGTCTCACACTTCGCTCTCTGGCGGTATCGAGGCCCATCGATCCGCGCGTTATGCGCGTGATCGATGGGCCGGAACTCGCGGTGTTTGATCAGCGGTCTCACGCCCTCTTCGCGGAGTTTGTCGCGTAAATCCATCCAATCGTAGCCTTTGTCTGCAGCGAGGCTGGCGAGCTGTGTGTCGTGGCGTTTCTCGGTGGTACAGTGAACGTCCAGAATGGCTTGGCTTTTTATATCGACGAGAGCCGTCGCTTTGAGCGTCTGAACCCGATAATCCGTTCGGCGGCAGTAGTGTTTGCTAGCGTTTTCGCGGTCGAAAAACGTCGCGTCAATGGCAGCGTGACCGCTCGGCTCGTGCTCCTGCACCGAGAGGCGCAGCAGCACTCGCCAGAGTGCTGTCTTGATTCTGTCAAACCACTTGACTAGCGTGGAGTGGTCGGGGAGATCGGCCGCGTCGAGGCCAATCTCCCCGAGTATTTGTGGCATCTCACTCAGCAAATCAAGTGCTTCCGGATAGGATTTTCCAGGTAAACCCGCAGACAGTGCAGCGATACCACCGCATACTCGGCGACTTCGCCTCGCTCACCAACAGCATTTTAGCTAACTGAACGACTTTGCTCGTGAGGCGGGAGATCTTAGACATGAATCATCCACGGTTTCCCGCTTCAACTTCCTAGTTCTGACGGTCGAAACCGACGCTGTCCAGCGATTCACCAGAGCCGATCGATGGGATGATGAGACCGGTGCTCTCAATGCATACGATTCCGCACTATGGTGGCCGTAAGAGTAGCCCCAGCCACAACTACTATCTTTTTGTCGCCGGTTTCTCGCTAAGGACCAGATTCTACTGCTCTGTTGAATAGATGCTGAGACATGGTTAGAGCGGCTCACACAGCGATTCTATGTTGATGATGGCGAACATCAGGACAATTTCACGGAACTGTCGATACCAGCCGAGCGCTCGCACGGCGTCGC
>NZ_RKLR01000030.1 GCF_019599465.1 Haloarcula rubra | reverse complement strand
TAGCTAGGTCACGACACTGCTCAACGAAGTCGAGGAGGTCGACTTCCATAGGCAAGAATCGAATTCCTCGGCTTCATCCTTCTAAACCCGTGATATCGGCTGAATAGATCGCTATTCAACAGAGCAGCTGAAAGCACGATTGGGAGACGTGTCCCACCCGCGAAGCCTTCTCGGGCTGGATTGGACCTGCTCCGTCGACGGAGTAGGACTGTCGTCCGACACCAGTCGGCTGCCTGCATAGCCGCCACAAGGCCGCGACCGAGCGGAGCGGCCGCACGGGACGACCATAGGGAGGACCCTCTCAACGCGGGGCGGTCGCCATGAGCGTCATGGACTCACCAACGGGAATACGCCGAGGGTTCGAGAGTCATGAGCAGAGAAAATACTCCAAAGTATCATACTCCAAAGTACGATTCTAGAAGGTATTCTAACCGACGAGGACATACACAGACCATAGTAGATTTCGTAAAGATAGCGACTCCACTTCTTGGCACAGAGACGGGCCACTCCTTCGGATAGACACACCTCACACCGAGTGAAGAAGTCCTCATGAATGTCGGTAGATGGTCTGGAGACGTCAAATACAGATAGAGAGGGAGGGATAGATTTCGTATCTTGCTCCTATGGGAGACACAGAACCCTCAGAGACAGTCTCACACTCCTGGCCGATATACAAACCACCCACACACCTCGCACCGAGTGAAAATCGTTCGAGCCAATCAGCTTATTCCCGATGCATCCAGTGCTTCGACGACGATCTTCGGATCCCGCAGAAGACGATGTTCGAGATAACTGCCTTCACTTTGGCCGCCACCGGTGTGATTCGACTCTGTCACTCCAAGGAACGACTGCTCTTTGAGCAGTCGGTAGACGCGGTCTTCAGAGAGTGGTTCAGATCCCTCCTGTTCTGCAAGAGTTTCGTAGAGGTTGTATATCCGGTGGGTACGGAACGCTTCCTGTTCTGGATTATCCGCGGTTAGCAACGCCAGAGCGTGGAGGATATATTTCACGTGCGGAGTCGTCCCACTCACCAGTTTCTCGAAGCGGTTCACTTCCGCTTGTTTCACCGCGTCGTCGACGTGAGCCACTGTGACCGTCTCTGTTCCTTGCTTCTCTGCAAGACGTCCAGCCTCGTATAGGGTATCGATTGCTTTCCGTGCGTCGCCGTGTTCCTTCGCTGAAAGAGCTGCTACCTTCGGAATAACGTCTGTTTCGAGCATACTGTCTTCGAAGGCATCTGTCCGATTTTCGAGAATCGCACGAAGTTGGCCAGCGTCGTACGGATCGAACACTATCTCGTTGTCCTGTAAGCTGGAGTCGATACGCTCGTTCAGTCGTTCCCTGTACTCTATCTTGTTACTGATACAGATCGCACCGACGTGTGTTTCTGACTTGCCGCTTTCACGCGCTCGAGAGAGACTTCGGAGAAGTTCATCGTCGTCGAGTTTATCGATTTCGTCAAGAATGACCACGAACGAGTCAACGGCAAACTCCTCGAGAAGATTCCACGTGATATCTCGATAGTCCGAAGCAGCAATTCCGACCCGCGGGATATCCACGTCGGCGTCGAGATTAGTCGCGAGCTGACGTGCCATCTCCCGGCTGGCTTTTGCTTCGGTTTGGTAGTCTGAACAGTCGACGTATGCATGCTGGAACACGACGTTGTTCGTCTCGGCTTCTCCGTGAGCCTTCCGAGCCACACATCTCGACACGAGTGACTTTCCCGTTCCCGTTTTCCCGTAGATGATCGTGGTTTCAGGTGGACCACCGATTGTTGCTGGTCCGAGTGCTTGTCCGATTGCATTCACCTCACCGTCTCTGCCGACAACACGATCTAACTCGGGCACGTGGCCAACGCGGAGCAGTTCTCGATTGGCAAATACACCTCCCGTTTTGAAGATATTGTCCGTCTGTTCTGGCTCGGACATCAGATACTCTAACGGACACAGAGCTGTGGTATAAATCTATCTACCTAGTAACGAGTGAATACCGCATGAGGGCTCAATATCCATTTTTAGACTACTTTCAAAGGTATTCATATACTCCATTTATTCTAGGCACACACCATGCACCGAGTGAAGGTTCGCAATCTGTTATTTGATCTGACCGGCTAGACGTTCTTTCCTCAAAGCCATCTTCGCCACCAGTAATCTCATTTCTTCACTCGGTGTGGGGTGTGTCTGTCCAATCCTTCTCGCTGGATCAATTCACTCGGTGTGTGGTGTGTCTGTGCGAAGTATTCTCTGTTAGCTACTACCGCTACTATCGATTGTTAACACTCAGAAAAGCACACGAACTGTACTCTTTCTCCGGTTCCAGCCAACTACCGCCTCGTAGCTGCTACAGACGAATACGGTGAAGAGTGGGGTACATCTCGTGTGCTTTCACTCGGTGCCCGGTGTGTCTGGCCGAACACTCACACAGACTTTCCCCCGATAGCGTCGGCCTCGAATCCACTCGCCCG
This sequence comes from Haloarcula rubra, assembly GCF_019599465.1. Classification (GTDB taxonomy): domain Archaea; phylum Halobacteriota; class Halobacteria; order Halobacteriales; family Haloarculaceae; genus Haloarcula; species Haloarcula rubra. The sequence continues at coordinate 6,222 of NZ_RKLR01000030.1, read as the reverse complement.
AACCCGCAACGGGAACCATCCCTCTTCGTCGATACCCAGTAACGCCTCTGAATATCCGTCTTCATCGTTCCCGGCCTTCGCTGTCCGGACCCAGTTCACCTCTCGTTCACTCAGGTCAAACCACTCGGCCAGCTTCTCGGCCTCCTCGTTCACCCGATGAATCAGCGTCATCGAACAGAGACTGGCAATCGTTCGAGCCTCGGGTGTCAGCGCAAACTCGCCGCCGGTCTGTGTGATGAAGTGGAGCGAGAGGTGATAGTGTCGAGAGTGCCGAACGGCTGTCTCGAGAAAGTCCAGCGACTCGGCGTCGGCCATCAGGTAGTGCGCTTCGTCGATAGCGAAGATGACGCGCTTCTCGGTTTGCTTCGCTCGCTCGTACACAGCGTTGAACAGCACCTGCATCATGAGGCTCGTCTCGCTGCGACCGCGTGCGCCCTCTTCCTGATGCAAGTCGAGATAGATTACGTTCGAGTCGAGGTCGAACTCCGTCGGTCGTGCAAGATTCGCTAGATCTCCTCTCTCGCGGAAGGAGGGCCGCAAGTCCTTCAGGAGCGATTGGGCATCGTCTTGCACACTTGCCTGTTCACCGTCCGTCGCGTAGCCAAAGGACGCGGGGTCTGCAAGTAACGCTTCCAGAATACCGATGACGTCACGCACTGTCGGCGACGGCCTCGAGTGCGTACTCGGATCACGCGTAATCCCCTGCCGTTCGTAAGCTTCCTGCACGGCCCGACGGAGCGTCTGCTTCCGATCTGCAAGGGGATTGTTCGCGACGTGAGCGAAGAACGTCTCGAAGAAGGACATCACCCACGAGATCTGCTCGGCCCAGGGGTCGAGATCCGGAACAGACACAAGCACCTCCTCGGGCGTGGCCTTCAGTTCGAGTGGATTGAACCCACGCGTCCCACCGACGGTCACACGCTCGCCGCCCAGCGCATCGTTCACACCGGCGAAACCACGAAGCGGATCGAGCATGATGATCACCGTCTCGGGGTCGTACATCCCACGCCGAACTAACTGGAGTTTCGTCGAGAAGGATTTCCCGGCGCCGAGCTTGCCGATAACCATCGTACAGTATCCGGTTTCGCGAGCGAAGCGGTCCAGAATCAGTGGACTCTCGTTCAGCGCGTAGGTGCCGTACTCGATACCCGGTTCGGCGAACGCCCCGGAGACGAAGGGGAACATCGCACCGACAGCACCAGCGAGCATCGGCGTTCGCGTCGACAGCGAATGCTCCAATCTATTGTCGCCAACCGGACTCGTCGAGATGAGCGTCTGGAGTTGCTGCCAGCGCGGCGTTACCGGCGTGAGATTGGCCGGTGGTTGTCTGGCGGTCTTCCGGACGGCACTCCCAGAGAGTGCTTCAGCATCCGCAGCCCGACTGGTGAGGTACGTCGCGACGTCGAACGCCTGCATCGAACTGTTCCGAAGCGTGTCGTAGAGGTCCCGGTAGTCCTCCAAATCTTTCCGGAGACCGCGGGCACTGGCCCGTCGCTTCTCCTGTAAGTACTCGACGTCGGCTTCCAGCCCTTCGATGTGGTTCTCCAGCGAATCGAGTGTCCGTTCGGTATCTCGTGGGTCGACGTGAATCGAGATGTCCGTCTTGCGTGTCTCCGGTGACGCATACAACCGTTCGAGAAAACCGTCCATCGGCGTCTCTGGATACTCGGCTATCCAGCGCGATCGCGACCATGTCTCGCCGACGCGGACGCTATTCGGCGTCGTCTCGATGCCCGATGGCGTGACGAGTCCGGAGTGAACATCGGAGAGGTCGGGAAGCTCCCTTTCAGGAGCACTGTAAGAGACATGGATATCGTCGGTCGACCGATTTGTCGAGGATTTCTCGTCGGGTGCAGACTCGGACTCAGCCCCGTCCTCCCCATCACTCTCCGAAGTGACCGCACCGAACGACGCCAACAACCGCCCGATCATCGACCTGCCCCACTGATGACGGGCCGGCGTCGGGCGAGCTGTTCGAGCGTCTCTGTCGCATATTCCTCTTGTGTCCAGAAGTTCCCGACGACGCCGAGCGCTTCGTGGGCGTCAAGCCTCCTCGCACCACATCCCTCGATCTCACGAATGCCACTCTCGACGCGACGCAGTCGGCTATCGAGTTCGTCGAACATTGCCTGTCGCTCGTCAGCGACGCGCGGGGCGAACCACGACATAACGACTAAACCCAGTACCGGGAGCGTGGCCAACTGCTGTAAGAGGCTTTCACTGTCGAATTGGACTTCCATGGGCGTCACCGGGACGACGACGTAGTGATCTCGGATCGTCATCTGGCGTGATTCGACTTCGTTTTCGTACCACTCGGTGTACGCCTCAATGAGTGCTGCCAACCGTGGATTCGCTTTCACGTCTGGATCGTCTAGACGGTCCTCGTAGTGGGCGAGATACTCTTCAACGGGAAACTCCTGCGTCGTCGAGTACAGTTGGATAGGGAACTCGACGGTCGTGTTGAGGAAGTCCGAAAAGGCATCCGCTTGCTCTGCCCACTCCTCGCTCGTCGCGAGCGCCATGTTCGCAGGGTCGACCTGCACCAGACCGACGAACGCGCCATCGGTCCGTTCGATAGCGTCGTGTTCGGGGTGGATACGTTCGAGTTGCGTGTGCTCTTTCGCCGCCTCGATGTCGTACTCATCCGGTGTCTTGAGCGAGCCGAGATACGTCGCGATCCAGTCGATGCTCGTGGTGTAGGATGGCGTGAGGTAGACGAACACCGCGCCGACGAGAATCGCGATACCGGCCAGTGGAAGCGTTAGTGTCTGGATGGCGTATCCACCAATAGTGAGCGACTCGGGTAGGACGACCTGCAAGAGCAAGATGACTACGACGCCGGGAAACAGCCCGACAGCAGCATCCGATAGGGTATAGGTTCCAAAGAGCGTTGCCTCGGTCCCGAGGAATTTCGGGATTCGTTTTGCGGGGTCTCGATGTGACATATGATCTGTGAGTATCGTCGGTAGTGTGTGGTCAGTTTCAGTTGATGTACCACGGCCGCTCGTCGTCCGATCGGTCCGTTTCGTTTGCTGTCTCAGAATCTCGTGAGGTGTTGGAGTCCGTCGAATTCGATGATGAACCAGTATCGCGGTCACGCATCGCCGAGAAGTCGGTTGCCCGACTGTCGCTTTCCTCACGCTGGTTCCGAGACCCTCCGCCGCCCTCCGAACTGCCCTGAGACGCCGTCGAATCACTGCTGTCGGCTCTGACTCGGTCTCGAAGGGAGACTGTCGTCTCTCTCACTCGCTGTCCGCCTACGTGCGCACGAGAGTTCCCAGAGCCGAGTACGGTCTGCCCGTTTCGTCTGATTGCGGGTTCGCCGCGGACGCCACGAGTGAAGTTTTGCGTGCCTTGGACCGTTGTTTGTGCGCCCTCGGTCGTTGTCGCAAAGCGCTGCTGTGCTCGCTGGGTTGAGGCGTGACGACTCGCTCGCTCACCGAAGACGAAGATCGCACCGGCCTGCCAGAACATCAGCAGCGGTGCGACGACGGCGACGAACGGGATAATCAAGGCGACAAACCACACTGCGATGCCATCCACAGTGAACTGGAAGCTGCTACCCAGTAGCTGTCCCAGTCTGAAGAGGAGCGCAACGGGAATAGTCATGAACAGGAATGGGGCGTAGAATCCGGCCAATCGAGCCATGAATCGCGAGACGAGCGAAAATGGGCCGACGCCGGGTATCCAGAAGACGATGAGTATCGGCATCAACAGGACGAAGAGATAGAGCATCACCTGCCGCGTGAAGTAGATGAGGCCGATAAGAACGAACAGGATGAGGTCTACCGTGTAGGAGACTAGAAGTCCAAGCAGTCCCATCGCCCCGAACGATAGGGATTCAAAGAGCGAAACGTCTGAGAGGTCCGGAACGAGGAAAGCTGCGAAGCCGTCTACTAATTGCAGAGAGAGTGCAGCAATCCACCACCAGGCGAGGATGCCTAGAAGGCCGGAGAACGCGCGTTTCTTGAGCTTCGTCCTGTGGTAACTGGAGAACAGATGGCTGGTCGATTCGAGGAAGATGACGAGCCCAATCGATATGCCGTAGAGAAAGAGCACTATGGGCATCAGCTCTTCCCAGTAGTACTCGTAAATCTGTGGCCAGGCGTTGTTTGTTGGTGGTCCGAAGACTCTGTTTGGTGCCGGTGTAGTAACAATAGCTTCGACCACCGCTTCTGTCCCACCCTCAATGGTCTTTTCAACTGGTTTGAGAAGTGAATTAAGCCAGTCAGAAAGAGAGCCAGAAATAACATCGCCAAGTGCCTGCATTAGTATCCTCGCTGTGAGTAAACAGGATTACAGTTCGTCATTGTGATCCGTTATGAGCCAGCTTTACCTGGACATCAGAACACACATATGCATCAATGAGACTCACTGACTCTGGTTTCCCACCTTTTGAACCTTCTATCCTGTAACGAAGTGGATTAGCGTTCGGGGTGCTTGCAATGAGAGTCATTGAGAATTCACTCGGAGAACAATCGTGATCCGATTCGGTTAGAAACCGAAGTGGAACTCTCCGTGAAAGGAATATCTCGGTCGATTCGGGATAGATAATTGCCTCAGTGACGTCTTCTATGCCGTACAGTGCTGGATATGTATTCTCTGAGAGATCATCATTCGCTGCATAGTTCGGGGCTTCTTCATAGGTGATGTCAGATACCCAGGTTGGACCAGTTCCACTGTTTTGAAACTCAATCGCAATCCGACCAAACCCGAGCGGTATCTCTTCCTGGAACTGTTCAACCCCAACAACCGAGATGTCCGGAACCAAATCTACGCGTTCAGTGTGCGGATCCTCTCCTCTCGGTTCGAAGACGAACCGGAACATCCCGGGCGAGTAATGGTTGTCCTCGCCGACGCCGTCGACATCCAACAACCGAATCCGTGCCTTCCCGGTCGTCGGCTCCGTCTCGGTCTTTGCCCAGACCGTCTCCGTTGGGTCGACGACGTGGAGTTCCGTCCCGCGGAATTCCTCGGTCGCGGTAAGAACGAGGTGCTCCCCCTCGAACGAGATGTCTTCGATAGCTTCCCTTTCGGCCGTGGGTGTCGCTTCTCCGGTCTCACTGCCTGCTGAGAGACAGCCAGCGAGCCCGAGTACAGCACCGATAGCGGCGGTACGAAGGAACTGTCGCCGTGAGGGCTTCACTGCAGTCGATTGCGAATTCGGAGTCGTTGAATCTGTGATTTCGTTTGTCATAGTGCTCTCCATGGTGGCCAGATACGCCAGCCAGTGATGCGGTCGATGAGCAAGACTGCGAGTAAGAACAGCGAGACTGGAACGGAGAAGATGAACAGCGTCGAGAGCAGGTCCAGCGTGGGACTGTGAACGTAGATGCTGTCACTGTCGCCAGTATAACCCGGGATGTTCAGCCACCACTGACCGGGGACATAGCGTACACTCACCCCAGCGCTATTGGCAGGGATAGTGTAGATGACGACGCCCGTTGCGTTCGTGTCGACGCGTTCGCCGGCGACGAGGAGATACCCATCGCGGTCCCGCGTATCGATTGGTTCGCCAGTTTCGGTATCGCGAAGCATCACACGAAGATGGACTGTCTCGTTCGAGCGATTCTGGACTGAGAGAGTGACGTTACTCTCGCGAATCGGAACCTCGGCGAAGCTGTCGAGTGGACGCGTCGTTTCGACACCACGGACGAGTCCCCGTGCTGTGACAGCGCCAGCCTCCTCGCCTTGGTCTACTTCTGCCTCTTCCCATCGCGTCGCCAGTCCATAGCTCGCCGTGTACGGTTCGTCGACGACGTCGAGTGAGACGTTCCGAGGGAGCGAAGGGGGCGTAAGCTCTTCGCCGAAGGTATCGAGAATCGTCACCTCGGACTGCGGAGCAGCCGTCGGCCCGACGTCGATGGGAAACGCATGGACCTGCAGTGGGTGAACTGGCGAATGGACACGCTCTGTCTCATCACTGGTCCGTCGTTCGAGTGTGTCCCACGCAGGGTTCCGAGCGCTGTAAAACCGCCAGACGCCGTTCACTCGACCGTCAACATCGCTACGCTCGTATCCGCCCCACGGGTCGCTCTTGTAGACGACGAGTCCGAGGTCGCCGTCGGGGTATCGGCCGACGTAGCCCGATACTTCTATAGCAATCGTTAGAACTTTCCGCCCGTAGTACGTTGAGTAGTATAATGGATCATCTTGACGAGATATCCGTCAAGGAACTTCAAGACGCTCTCGACAACGTGGACGGAAACAAGCCGACACAAC